>NZ_JAANPV010000027.1 GCF_011290505.1 Paenalcaligenes suwonensis | reverse complement strand
CACAACCGCATCGCCTTCCTTGGCCGCACCGCCCACGCTACCAGTGATTGTCTGCTCAGCCTTGGACTCGTCCTGATTCAGAACACCGTCAACAAACGGCTTATCAATCTCAATCGTGGCAGTTGGAGTCTCTGTCTGGACATCAAACTTCACCGCAGTATCAGCTTCGTACGCATTACCGTACTGATCCTTACCAGTCACTTCCGCTGTGATATCGCCTGGTGCAGATCTTTCACCGCATCCGCAGGAACCGTCACGCTCCAGGTGTTGCCAGCCTGGACAGTGGCAGGGTAATCCTTGCCACCAATCGTGACCACAACCGCATCGCCTTCCTTGGCCGCACCGCCCACGCTACCAGTGATTGTCTGCTCAGCCTTGGACTCGTCCTGATTCAGAACACCGTCAACAAACGGCTTATCAATCTCAATCGTGGCAGTTGGAGTCTCTGTCTGGACATCAAACTTCACCGCAGTATCAGCTTCGTACGCATTACCGTACTGATCC
>NZ_JAANPV010000026.1 GCF_011290505.1 Paenalcaligenes suwonensis | reverse complement strand
GGGAGTGACGGGCACTGGCTGGCAATGTCTAGCAACGGCAGGCATTTCGGCTGAGGGTAAAAGAACTTTCCGCTAAGCGATAGACTGTATGTAAACACAGTATTGCAAGGACGCGGAACATGCCTCATGTGGCGGCCAGGACGGCCAGCCGGGATCGGGATACTGGTCGTTACCAGAGCCACCGACCCGAGCAAACCCTTCTCTATCAGATCGTTGACGAGTATTACCCGGCATTCGCTGCGCTTATGGCAGAGCAGGGAAAGGAATTGCCGGGCTATGTGCAACGGGAATTTGAAGAATTTCTCCAATGCGGGCGGCTGGAGCATGGCTTTCTACGGGTTCGCTGCGAGTCTTGCCACGCCGAGCACCTGGTCGCTTTCAGCTGTAAGCGTCGCGGTTTCTGCCCGAGCTGTGGGGCGCGGCGGATGGCCGAAAGTGCCGCCTTGCTGGTTGATGAAGTACTGCCTGAACAACCCATGCGTCAGTGGGTGTTGAGCTTCCCGTTTCAGCTGCGTTTCCTGTTTG
>NZ_JAANPV010000025.1 GCF_011290505.1 Paenalcaligenes suwonensis | reverse complement strand
GGCTAACACCTGAGTTAAGCCGCGCCGCGAAGCGGCGTCGGCTTGGACGAATTGTTAGGCCGCATATCGCGACCTGAAAGCGGCACGCAAGACCTCAACCTTTTCCGCCCCGAGTGAGGTGCATGCGAGCCTGTAGGACTCTATGTGCTTTGTAGGCCAGTCCATTGGTGGTACTTCATCGGCATAGTAAAAGTAATCCCAGATGATCGCCTCCCAGCTGTTACAACGGACTGGCCGCCCGGCGATGACGCCCTCAGCCGCCTCTGGGCACGAGCCCTGCGGAGCCTCCGCGATTTCATACGCTTCGTCTGCCCACCAAGCAGGTTCGCAGTCAAGTAACTCATCCCCGATCTCCGCTAAGAATCCATAGTCCAACTCCTCCGTGACGCGCCCGCCGAGCATTTCAACCATTGCCTCGAGCTCGCCGCGCCTCTCGCCGGGAAACGTCAGATCAATATCATCGTGCTTGCGTGTTACACGCCCTAGCCGTGCATCGATCGCCCAGCCCCCACCGATCCAGAGCGGCAGATTTCGCTCATCTGCCGCAGCTAGAATTTGGTGTATCAATGTGACCTGCGTTGTGTCCATGCGGCCTAAC
>NZ_JAANPV010000024.1 GCF_011290505.1 Paenalcaligenes suwonensis | reverse complement strand
GCCCCAGACACTTACGCGGTCTGGGTTACGGTAGGGTTAGCCTGAGGATTACCTACTTGCGGTACTTGCCGAGGATTGCCGCAAACTCCAATCTCGCCTCGGTTGATTCTTATCACATAGGCATGCTTGGCGCGACTCAAGCTGTCTAAAGCATTCCACTACGCTTGCCGAAGCAAGAAACAGTATCTATGCCTATGTGATGCCCCTCTTACGAAGGGCGGTGGTTACTGCACGTTTCTTTTTTCTTTCTGCATGTGTTACTGCTTGGGGATTAGGGCGCGTATAGCGCCTGCACACTCTGCTGGATGCATCCCGCGATCAGCAAAACGGTCGCAAATGCTTGCCGCCTGCTCCAACGCCTCCCGCACACGCTCATTTATATAGTCCTCACCGAACAGAGGAACAACTTCTGCATCTGCTACTTGCTGCCAATGAGCGGCCACTAACTTATCTATAGTGCACTCCGTGCGAAAAAGCGGGTGCGGGTGTTCAATGCGCCACGCCACCGGCTCAGGCTTCTTAACGTTGCTCATGGCTTTACCTCCATTGCGGCTATAGCGGCATCCAGCATCTTGATAGCTACATGCAATTTCTCATACTCAAGATGCGTAGCCCAAAACACTTTACTTACTGTTTTTGAGGCATCCATAACACCTTGTATCTCAGGGGATTGCAGTAAGGCTTGCTCGATCTCTCGAACCAAATCACACCTAAGTAGAAAATCTTTAGGCTGCGAACCACTTGGCTGAAACTTGAGAGAAAGAGAAAGTCTAGTGACTTGGTTATCACTCAAAA
>NZ_JAANPV010000023.1 GCF_011290505.1 Paenalcaligenes suwonensis | reverse complement strand
GCCCATTGATGATCAATACTTCGCCCTGTTTTTCTAATGACAGAGCATCGCTAAATGGGTGGCCGTATGGCTCACCCGTTGGTGATAAGGTGATTTTCATAGTTTCCTTAGATACAAAAAAACCGCATTGCAAATGCGGAGCAGGCAATGTTGACCAAAGCCGGCAACCTAGCAAGCCTGCAAAACCTCAAGCAAAGCCAGCTCAATTTGGGCGTGATTCAGTCGCTGGTGGGTGAGGTTTTTAATACCGATAACTGCACAGTAGTAGAGAACTCTGCCGGCACGTCCTTCAGGCATCCAAGCGGGCTGCAGTTATGCATGACAGCTATCAGAACGATAGCAACCGGAGTCCAGCCGGGGGGGAGTGGATCAACTACACTCTTTTTCCCCCAACCGTTTAGCGGCGCAGGCTCATATCTGGTTTTGCTACAAGGGTATTCCTCAACTGGATCTGATGATGTAGCGCAGAAAATAACAGCAGGAACTCCTGGCAATGCAAACTCCGCATCAGGATGTCGCATTACAGGAACTAACGGCACTAATTTTGTAGCCACTATTGCATGCCGTGCCTTTGTTATTGGAATTTTCTAAACCGTTGCATTGCAAATGCGGAGCAGGCAATGTTGACCAAAGCCGGCAACCTAGCAAGCCTGCAAAACCTCAAGCAAAGCCAGCTCAATTGGGGTATTCAGTCGCTGGTGGGCGAGGTGTTCAGCACTGATAACTGACATCTAGAGAACTCCCACGGCATATCTTTCAGGAAACCAACAGGGGAACAGTTCTGTTTTGCTACCATCACACAAGAGGTACCCATCACAACTGCCTATGGGCACAACTGCCTATGGGAGTAGCTTTC
>NZ_JAANPV010000022.1 GCF_011290505.1 Paenalcaligenes suwonensis | reverse complement strand
ATTTTGGCTACAACGCCAGCACCAACAGTACGGCCACCTTCGCGGATCGCGAAACGCAGACCTTCTTCCATAGCGATAGGCGCAATCAGCGACACTGTCATGGAAATGTTATCGCCTGGCAGAACCATTTCTTTGTCTTCTGGCAGCTCGATAGTACCGGTTACGTCAGTTGTACGGAAGTAGAACTGAGGACGGTAGCCTTTGAAGAATGGTGTGTGACGACCGCCTTCTTCTTTGGACAGAATGTACACTTCAGCTGTGAAGTCTGTGTGTGGTTTGATTGAACCTGGTTTAGCCAAAACTTGACCACGTTCAACGTCTTCACGTTTTGTACCACGCAGCAATACACCTACGTTATCGCCTGCTTCACCTTGATCCAACAATTTACGGAACATTTCAACGCCCGTGCATGTGGATTTTACAGTTTCGCGGATACCAACGATCTCGATCTCTTCACCAACTTTAACGATACCACGCTCGATACGGCCAGTTACCACTGTACCGCGACCGGAGATGGAGAACACGTCTTCAACAGGCATCAAGAATGCACCGTCAACGGCACGTTCTGGTGTAGGAATGTAGCTGTCCAGCGCTTCGGCCAAAGCCAAAACTGCTTGGCTGCCCAATGGGCCTTCGTCGCCTTCCAGTGCCAGCTTAGCGGAACCTTTAACGATCGGTGTGTCGTCGCCTGGGAAATCGTAGTTCGACAACAGCTCGCGAACTTCCATTTCTACCAATTCCAACAACTCTTCGTCGTCAACCATGTCGGCTTTGTTCAGGAACACGATGATGTAAGGTACACCAACCTGACGGCTCAACAAGATGTGTTCACGTGTCTGAGGCATTGGGCCGTCAGCAGCGGAAACTACCAGAATCGCGCC
>NZ_JAANPV010000021.1 GCF_011290505.1 Paenalcaligenes suwonensis | reverse complement strand
ATCTCCGCTAAGAATCCATAGTCCAACTCCTCCGTGACGCGCCCGCCGAGCATTTCAACCATTGCCTCGAGCTCGCCGCGCCTCTCGCCGGGAAACGTCAGATCAATATCATCGTGCTTGCGTGTTACACGCCCTAGCCGTGCATCGATCGCCCAGCCCCCACCGATCCAGAGCGGCAGATTTCGCTCATCTGCCGCAGCTAGAATTTGGTGTATCAATGTGACCTGCGTTGTGTCCATGCGGCCTAACGTTGGACGTAACGGGCACCGAGGCGCAGCCGAGGGACCCCAAATGCGCAGCATTTGGGTGTCCCGTTGACGGACTTGTTAGCCGTTACGACGTGCATAGACGGAGTGCGTGTACGTGATTGTGGCTTGAACGGTTTCGGCTGAGACAACCTCGAATTCTGCTTCGTCGAGCACAGGGAAGAAGGCGTCACCCTCGAAGGTTTGATGTACCTCAGATAGAAAGACGCCGTCGGCACGAGGTAGTGCCAGTGCATATACCTCGGCTCCGCCGGCCACGTAGAGCTCTTTGCCGTGTTCGGCTGCGATGGCAATAGCCTGCGACAGCGTTGAAACAACTGCACAACCAGCAGCGCTATAACTGGCTTGGCGCGAGAGCACCACTGTGCGGCGGTTTGGTAAGGGCTTGCCTATGGACTCAAACGTCTTGCGGCCCATAACGACCACTTTGCCCTCGGTGAGCCTGCGAAAGATCTTTTGCTCACCCGGGATTTTCCAGGGAATATCGGGGCCATTGCCAATAACCCGATTGGCACCCATGGCAGCGACCAGATAAATGCGGACCAATTCCGGGTTCATACGGCTAACACCTGAGTTAAGCCGCGCCGCGAAGCGGCGTCGGCTTGGACGAATTGTTAGGCCGCATATCGCGACCTGAAAGCGGCACGCAAGACCTCAACCTTTTCCGCCCCGAGTGAGGTGCATGCGAGCCTGTAGGACTCTATGTGCTTTGTAGGCCAGTCCATTGGTGGTACTTCATCGGCATAGTAAAAGTAATCCCAGATGATCGCCTCCCAGCTGTTACAACGGACTGGCCGCCCGGCGATGAC
>NZ_JAANPV010000020.1 GCF_011290505.1 Paenalcaligenes suwonensis | reverse complement strand
AATCCAAACGCTGCCCATTGATGATCAATACTTCGCCCTGTTTTTCTAATGACAGAGCATCGCTAAATGGGTGGCCGTATGGCTCACCCGTTGGTGATAAGGTGATTTTCATAGTTTCCTTAGATACAAAAAAACCGCATTGCAAATGCGGAGCAGGCAATGTTGACCAAAGCCGGCAACCTAGCAAGCCTGCAAAACCTCAAGCAAAGCCAGCTCAATTTGGGCGTGATTCAGTCGCTGGTGGGCGAGGTGTTCAGCACTGATAACTGCACGATCATAGAGAATGAGTATGGAGTTGCATTTAGGAACCCTAAGGGCCTACAGCTTTGCGTAAGCCCGCCGCTAACACTCTTGTACACACATGCCCTTTATTTAGAGACTACGTGGAGGTTTCCCGCCGTTTTCGGTAGGTTGCTGACTGTTCAAGCCACATTTAGGGGTAACGCAGGCAATCAAATAAATTGGCCCGACCCATACAGAGCACATATTGCTTATGCCACTACCAGTAATGCTCAGACTAACGTAGCTCTATATCCGCCAACAGGGAAGGCTTGGGGTAGCAACTCGTCAGCAACTGGAGTATTTGCCTTTTCACTGGGGATGGCGTGACGCAATGGTTATTTCCAGAATCCTGATGCGGTTAAGTAAAAGCGTGCGTTTGCATTTGGCGATGACACTGGCCCTATGAAGTTAAGAGACCATGACGCCGTAGATTGGTGAGCTAGCATAGCGCCGGTGACTGGCGTTAAGGGGGTTGTGCTGTACCAGGGGAATGCATCAATAACGGGCTGCACTCTAGCGAATGGTTGAGGGAATGGGATGCTCACAACCGATGAGCGAAAGCTACTCCCATAGGCAGTTGTGATGGGTACCTCTTGTGTGATGGTAGCAAAACAGAACTGTTCCCCTGTTGGTTTCCTGAAAGATATGCCGTGGGAGTTCTCTAAGATTGTACAGTTATCAGTGCTGAACACCTCGCCCACCAGCGACTGAATGACACCCAGATTGAGCTGGCTTTGCTTGAGGTTTTGCAGGCTTGCTAGGTTGCCGGCTTTGGTCAACATTGCCTGCTCCGCATTTGCAATGCATGC
>NZ_JAANPV010000019.1 GCF_011290505.1 Paenalcaligenes suwonensis | reverse complement strand
GCATGAGCTTAGAAAAACAACCCCTGACGCTCACGATCAACGGCAACAAAATCGGCCCAGTAGACGTGCCACTCGATATGCCCATGATCGACTTCCTGCATGAGCACCTAAACCTGACAGGCACCCGCTTTGGCTGCGGCCAAGGTATTTGCCACGCCTGTACCATCGTAGAAAATCACCCAGACGGCTCTACTACTGAGAGCCGTACCTGTGTGTTTAGCGCGCACTACTTCAACAACAAGTCCATTACCACTATTGAAGGCCAAGCCAAGTACGACAAACTGGGGCAAGTAGAGTCCTTAACACCTGTACAGCAAGCCTTTATCGACCACTTCTCGTTTCAGTGTGGCTACTGTACGCCCGGTTTTGTGGCGGGGGCTACGGTGTTTCTGGATGGTCTAAAACGCAAGCCCGTACAGCGTGCCAACCTAGAAAGCGCGATTGAAGAAGCCTTAAACGACCATATCTGCCGTTGCACCGGCTATGTACGCTACTACGAAGCCGTTAAAGAGGTTGCTCTGGCAACCCCTGGCTGTGTCATCGACTAAGGAGGCCACCATGTTACGCAAAACAATCCTTCCGTGATTCTGGTGGCAGTAGTGGTCTGTATTGCCATCTTGCTGGGGGCTTTTCGCAGCACCAGCGTTGCACCCGGTGTAGATAAGCCCTTAAGTGCGGATGAAATGCAGCAACTGATCCCCCGTGGCCGTGAGCTCGCCATGGCGGGAGACTGCTTTGGCTGTCACTCCCAACCCCAAGGCCCTAAAGCCGCCGGCGGTGTGGCAATCGACACACCCTTCGGGACCCTGTACTCCACCAACATCACGCCTGACACCACCTACGGCATAGGGAACTACACACGTGAAGATTTTCACCGTGCGTTAAAAGATGGCGTTGCCCCTAAAGGCAACCTGTACCCCGCTATGCCGTACATCTTCACGCACATCACCACACCTGAAGATATAGATGCCTTGTACGCGTACCTGATGAGCATTCCACCTATTGCTGTGCCCAACAAAGACAATAGTGGTCCTTCGCCTTACCGGTACGCCCGTTCATGAACTTCTGGAACCTGCTGAACTTCCCGGATCGCAGCGTCCCCGAGAACCCAGAACGCTCTGCCCAATGGTTGCGTGGTGCGTACTTAGTGCAGGGCGTAGGCCACTGCGCTAGCTGCCACACGCCGCAAAACTTCATGATGGGCGTGGACTTTGCGCGTGACTTACAAGGTGGTGAGATCAACGGCTGGGCCATTCCTAACATCACAGCGGCCTCCTTAGCCAAGCATGGTTTTGATGTACCGCTGCTAACGCAGTACTTAAGCACTGGCATCGCCCCACAAGGTACATCGTTCGCAGACATGCATACGGTCACGCACTTTTCTACCAGTGCTATGGAGAAAGACGATGTAGAAGCTGTGGCTACATACCTGCTTACCGCCCCCGATGGCAGTATGCCACCGGCAGCAGCCGCTCCTGCACCGCTACCCGAAGCTCAGAACCCTGCCGCTGACAGCGACATGGCCATTGGCAGACGCACCTACTTAGCAGCGTGTGCTGGGTGTCACGGCAGTAAAGGGGAAGGCATTCCTAACGTGGCTCCCGCCATGTATGGCAACGCAACACTCGCCATGGATACTGCACAAAACTTGATCCGCGTAGTACTAAACGGTATCCCCACTCAGACCTTTACAGGCAACCAACGCATGTATGCCATGCCGCCGTTTGCGCATGAACTGAGCGACAAAGAGATTGCTGATTTGTCTACTTGGATGCGTGCTGAATGGGGTGGCCAAGCCGCTGCTGTCACCA
>NZ_JAANPV010000018.1 GCF_011290505.1 Paenalcaligenes suwonensis | reverse complement strand
CCATAAGCGCAGCGAATGCCGGGTAATACTCGTCAACGATCTGATAGAGAAGGGTTTGCTCGGGTCGGTGGCTCTGGTAACGACCAGTATCCCGATCCCGGCTGGCCGTCCTGGCCGCCACATGAGGCATGTTCCGCGTCCTTGCAATACTGTGTTTACATACAGTCTATCGCTTAGCGGAAAGTTCTTTTACCCTCAGCCGAAATGCCTGCCGTTGCTAGACATTGCCAGCCAGTGCCCGTCACTCCCACTCGATTGTAAACAAGCACACAAAACCCTTTAGTGACAACAATTTGCAAGAACTATCAGGCTCAGTGCCATGAAAAATACCATGACCAGATCATGAGGTTGAACACGGCTTGCGCCGGCAGCGTTCACGCTCCTGGTCGGCGATCTCGCCCGGCTGCAATGCTAGCTCAGCATCGGTCATGCGCTCCAGCACGTCGCGTAGGCGGATGGTGCAAGGAATGGGCGGCAGCTCGAACTCATAGCCGCCGGCGATCATTTCGGCCGCAATCTCCTCGGTGATGAAAAACGGCTCGTCGTCTTGGTTCGGCTTCTTCATGCCCTTTCCTCCTGGCGCTCATCCTGGCCGACAGCGGCCAGGGCATCGGCTTCCGTCAATGCGTCCTCCACGAACGCGCCGTGCTGCTTCGCTTCGGCCTGGCTGACCTCGGCCCATATCCGTTTCACCTGGGCCGCACTGTACCCGGCCAGCTCGGCGGTCTTGTTGATGCTGTAGCCGGACTTGCGCAGCGCGACAACTTGGGCGCGGCGCTTCGGATCAGCACGGCGGCCCTTGTACCGCCCGGCCTGGCGGGCCAACTCAATGCCTTGGCGCTGGCGTTCGCGCCTGTCCTCGTAGTCGTCGCGGGCCATCTGCAAGGCCAGGCGAAAAAGCATGATCTGCACGGCTTCCAGCACGATCTTGGCGACGCCCTGGGCCTCGGCCGCCAGGTCGGATAGATCGACCACGCCAGGGACGGCCAGGCGTGCGCCTTTGGCCTGTATCGAGGCCACCAGGCGCTCGGCCTCGGGCAAAGGTAGGCGGCTGATGCGGTCGATCTTCTCGGCAATGACCACCTCGCCGGGCTGTAGGTCGCCGATCATGCGCAGCAGCTCAGGCCGGTCGGCGCGTGCGCCGGATGCCTTCTCACGGTAGATGCCGGCGACGTAGTAGCCGGCGGCCTTCGCGGCCGTAGTGATCGCCTCTTGGCGTTCCAAGTCCTGCGCGTCGGTGCTGACGCGCAGATAGACCCGCGCCACCATCGGCGCGGCTACTGGCTTCGTCCTGCGCATACTTGCGGGCTCCTTTGGGCATACTCAAATGCACCCATCTTAAACTGGCAGGCCAATTTATCACATATCGATCTAAATGCTGTCGTTTTCAGAAGACGGCTGCACTGAACGTCAGAAGCCGACTGCACTATAGCAGCGGAGGGGTTGGATCCATCAGGCAACGACGGGCTGCTGCCGGCCATCAGCGGACGCAGGGAGGACTTTCCGCAACCGGCCGTTCGATGCGGCACCGATGGCCTTCGCGCAGGGGTAGTGAATCCGCCAGGATTGACTTGCGCTGCCCTACCTCTCACTAGTGAGGGGCGGCAGCGCATCAAGCGGTGAGCGCACTCCGGCACCGCCAACTTTCAGCACATGCGTGTAAATCATCGTCGTAGAGACGTCGGAATGGCCGAGCAGATCCTGCACGGTTCGAATGTCGTAACCGCTGCGGAGCAAGGCCGTCGCGAACGAGTGGCGGAGGGTGTGCGGTGTGGCGGGCTTCGTGATGCCTGCTTGTTCTACGGCACGTTTGAAGGCGCGCTGAAAGGTCTGGTCATACATGTGATGGCGACGCACGACACCGCTCCGTGGATCGGTCGAATGCGTGTGCTGCGCAAAAACCCAGAACCACGGCCAGGAATGCCCGGCGCGCGGATACTTCCGCTCAAGGGCGTCGGGAAGCGCAACGCCGCTGCGGCCCTCGGCCTGGTCCTTCAGCCACCATGCCCGTGCACGCGACAGCTGCTCGCGCAGGCTGGGTGCCAAGCTCTCGGGTAACATCAAGGCCCGATCCTTGGAGCCCTTGCCCTCCCGCACGATGATCGTGCCGTGATCGAAATCCAGATCCTTGACCCGCAGTTGCAAACCCTCACTGATCCGCATGCCCGTTCCATACAGAAGCTGGGCGAACAAACGATGCTCGCCTTCCAGAAAACCGAGGATGCGAACCACTTCATCCGGGGTCAGCACCACCGGCAAGCGCCGCGACGGCCGAGGTCTTCCGATCTCCTGAAGCCAGGGCAGATCCGTGCACAGCACCTTGCCGTAGAAGAACAGCAAGGCCGCCAATGCCTGACGATGCGTGGAGACCGAAACCTTGCGCTCGTTCGCCAGCCAGGACAGAAATGCCTCGACTTCGCTGCTGCCCAAGGTTGCCGGGTGACGCACACCGTGGAAACGGATGAAGGCACGAACCCAGTGGACATAAGCCTGTTCGGTTCGTAAACTGTAATGCAAGTAGCGTATGCGCTCACGCAACTGGTCCAGAACCTTGACCGAACGCAGCGGTGGTAACGGCGCAGTGGCGGTTTTCATGGCTTGTTATGACTGTTTTTTTGTACAGTCTATGCCTCGGGCATCCAAGCAGCAAGCGCGTTACGCCGTGGGTCGATGTTTGATGTTATGGAGCAGCAACGATGTTACGCAGCAGGGCAGTCGCCCTAAAACAAAGTTAGGCCGCATGGACACAACGCAGGTCACATTGATACACCAAATTCTAGCTGCGGCAGATGAGCGAAATCTGCCGCTCTGGATCGGTGGGGGCTGGGCGATCGATGCACGGCTAGGGCGTGTAACACGCAAGCACGATGATATTGATCTGACGTTTCCCGGCGAGAGGCGCGGCGAGCTCGAGGCAATGGTTGAAATGCTCGGCGGGCGCGTCACGGAGGAGTTGGACTATGGATTCTTAGCGGAGAT
>NZ_JAANPV010000017.1 GCF_011290505.1 Paenalcaligenes suwonensis | reverse complement strand
GGCATCTAAGCGGGAAACTCGTCTGAAGATTAGGTATCCCGGGAACTTGATTCCCCTAAAGGGTCGTTCTAGACCAGGACGTTGATAGGCTGGGTGTGTAAGTGCAGTAATGCACGTAGCTAACCAGTACTAATTGCCCGTGCGGCTTGATCCTATAACTCTTAAGGTTATAAGTTTTAAGTGTCGTTCAAACAAATTTAGTAGTACAATAACGCAATCCCAAACATGAAACACTGCATCATACTGATGTGTAGTTGTGCTAATTCCAGATTTAGTTACATGCTCTGTGTAGCATGTGACAACCAGTTACGCTTGACGACCATAGCAAGGTGGAACCACCCCTTTTCCATTCCGAACAGGACCGTGAAACGCCTTCGCGCCGATGATAGTGCATTTTCGTGTGTGAAAGTAGGTCATCGTCAGGCTCTTATACCAAAAGCCCCGCATCCAACCGATGCGGGGCTTTTTTACGTCTGCTGAAAAGGCACAAATCCCCTGCTTGACGACTCTAAAAACTCCCCTGAGGCCTCAAACAGTGCTCCCCTAGCACGCTATGGCTTGTAGTGAAGGGCTTTAGTTAGTCTTATGGTGCTATGGTGCACTGAACACTAGTAGTGTTTATTCTCTTATTCAGCGTAGGGAGTGCGGGAGCTATCGCTTCCAATCGCTCTTGGCGGGTATAAGACGCACCAAATGAGATGTTCACGCATGGCTTGCGCTGCACGCTTCTTGGGCTATCCCAATCTATACTTCTCTGTTTTTCTTTCTTCTCGTTAATTCGCGCGGCACAAAGTACATTTGTGTAGTAATGGATGCTGCTGTTTGCTGTAGTGGGGGCAACCTGAAGTGCACAGCTCTGACGGGAAAATGGATTTTAGGCAGCTTAAATCAGCCTATTTATACCTAGTCTAGCTGTACCATTTGAACCTTTATTGGCTAATACCTATTTAGTTCGAACGTCTCATATGATTAGCTTGCCTATTTACAGCATCATTGTGAGCATATAAACCTAATAGCATGACCGAATGCTATGTGTAGATAGGTGTATAAAAAAGCCCAATGCAATGCATTAGGCGTTAATTACATAAAGCGTACTAGGAATAATAAATAAAAGCTTTAGTTAGACTAAATCAGCAGGCGCAGCTGGAGCTAGCGCTTCTAATTGTTCTTGTAGCGTACGACGTACTAAGCTTAGGTGCTCTCGCATGGCTTGCGCGGCCTCTTCAGGAGAACGTTCACGCACTGCACTTAAAATTCGTGCGTGTTGCTCGGTATAGCGGGCTCGTACTTCAAGTGTGAGTACATGTCTACGTAAGCGGCCCCATTCAGTTTGGGCGCGAGCATGAGTCAATACGTCATAAAAATGCACTAATAAACTGTTGTGCGTTGCCATGCCTAAGGCTTTATGTAGAGCACTATCCCAATGCTCCCATTCAGCGTGAGAACGCACTTGTTTGGTTTGTTCAAAGCAGTGCGAAAGCGTTTCTAAATCGTGTGAGCTAGCATGCACCGCTGAGGCCGCAGCGATAGCAGGCTCTAGCACAAAGCGTGCATCCATCAGCTCAATTGGGCTGGTATGTTGAGTGAGGTTTTCTAGCGAGTGCAAAGGCATGCGGGGCGCCAATACCACGGTACCCCTTCCTGGCACTCGTTCTAGCCGTCCCTCTTGCTCAAGGATATCCAATGCTTGGCGTAATACTCTACGGCTTGCTGTTAACGTAGTGGCTAACTCGCGTTCGGGTGGCAGTTTACTACCAGGTTGGTAGCTTGCGCTTTCCAGCATTTGGCGTAGAGACTGCAAAACATGTGCGGAACGACCCGTAAGAAGAGGGGAAGTAGATGTCATGGATGTAAGCGATTAATGGCTGAACGCTGTGTATAGCATATTACTGGCGTTAAAAATCAGGAATAGTGCAAATGCTATTCGAAGGTAACGAGGGTTAATGCTGTGCGCAATACGAGCACCCACGGGAGCCATAAAACCAGTAATAGGAATTAAAAGTAAGAAAGCTAAAACATTTACATAGCCTACACTGAAAGGCGGCCGTCCGGGAGATCCTATTCCTGCAATAAATGCACCAATAGTTCCCGGTATTGCAATAATCAAGCCAATAGCTGCAGCGGTACCAACCGCTCTTCGCATAGGGTAACGGTATAACGTCAGCAGAGGCACACTGAGCGTACCCCCGCCAATGCCCATGAGAGATGATAATCCTCCCACAAACAAACCATATACAGCACGTAAGAAACCTGTAGGTAATTGACCTGAATCGGTATCCTGACGGTTGGGGCCAAACAACATATAGGCTGCCACGAGCAATGTCATGACGCCAAAGATAAGGGTGAGGTAAGAGGATTTCATCATACTAAACAACAGCATGCCAATAACCGCACCTACGAGTAATGCAGGTCCCCAGCTACGTAGCAAACCGACATCAATAGCTCCCTTGGCATAATGCGCCCGAGATGAAGATAAGGCAGTGGCCACTACGGTAGATAACGAGGTGCCAACAGCCATGTGCATGCGCACGTTGTCATCTAAGCCCATAAGGGTAAAGAGGTAGAACAGTACGGGGACTAAGACTATACCGCCGCCTACACCTAATAAGCCGGCAATTAACCCTGCTGCTACTCCCGCGCCTGCAATGGCTAACGCAAAGTACAGCATGGTTTCTACTGAAAACTCCATGATTTACTACCTTTAAAGAGACCAAATGGTAATTATTTATCTTATTGGTATCTTATTGGTGTGTTTTCTGAAGAAATAGTCTTTTGATAGGTGTAAATACTAGGATTTTTAGGGACCAATTGTTGTTTTGGTCCCTATTTTGTGATCAAGCGGTAAGAGCAGTGTACAGCATGTTGCAGGCATTAAAGAGCAAGAATGCTGCAAAGGCATAGCGCAGGTAACGTGGGTTAGCACTGTGTGCAAGACGTGCCCCGTAGGGGGCTACAAAAGCAGTAATGGGAATCAAGATAGCAAAGGCCACAATGTTCACGTAACCAAAGCTAAAGGGAGGAAGATTAGGTTGACCTAAACCGGCTAGCACGGCACCTGCTGCACCGGGTAATGAAATCAGCAGGCCTACTGCTGCCGATGTACCTACTGCTTTACGCATAGGATATTTGAAGTAGCTCAGTAACGGGACAGTTAAGCTACCGCCGCCAATGCCCATAATGGTAGATAAACCGGCAACTAAAAGCCCTGAGAGCCAACGTATGGGGCCTTGGGGGAAATCGCCTACGGAGTCGTCTGCATTTTTACGCGATGACCCGAAAAGCATATACATGGCGATAGAAAAGGTCATTACCGAGAAGATAATGCCAAGTTCAGCCGATTTGATGGAGCTAAACAAACTCATGGCAATCAATGCACCTACGATCAGCCAAGGAGCCCAATGCTTAAGCAGTTCTGTGTCTACGCCGCCTTTTTTATAGTGCGCTCTAGATGAGGAAATAGCCGTGGCAATAATAGTCGCTAATGAGGTACCAATAGCGACGTGTAGTGCGACAGAAGGATCAACGCCCATTTGGTGAAAAAGGTAGAACAGCACAGGAACCAATACTAGTCCCCCGCCTACGCCTAATAGGCCTGCAATCAGACCGGCAACTACACCGGCTACGGCGGTGGCTGTAATAAAGATTACATAGAACTGCGTCGAGTATTCCATGACAAGGAGGTCACTTTTGATTAACTAAAACTAGCAGAGTAGCAAAAGGACCTTTACCTGTCGTGGGCCATGCGGCTTTTTCAGAGTAGGCGTTGTTGTTTAGCTAAGCATTGCCAACTCAGTGTCAGCGAAAGTAGGGGCTGCCTGATCTATGGTATTGATTTGTTCCCCAAACCAATGCAATTCTGGTGCGAGCTTGCAAACGGCACCAATAATGAGTAAAGAGGGTGAAGCAAAGTGATACTGCTTAGCATGGTGTGCCAGAGTATCGAGACGGCTAAGAAGAGTGCGTTGCTCAGGCCTAGAGCCGTTTTCAATCAGCGCGCAGTGAGTGTCTGCAGAGCGGCCGGCAGCTTGTAGCCGGGTAATAAACTGCAGTATTTGCTGTAGACCCATGTACACCACAACGGTTTGGGTGGGGTCGCGCAGGGCCTCCCAGTTTTCGATGGGGCTATCGTCCTTACGGTGAGCAGTTACCAGCTGAACCGACTGGGCGTACTCTCGGTGCGTGAGAGGGATACCACTATAGGCCGCGCATGCCAACGCAGCAGTAATACCAGGAATGACTTTATAGGGAATGTTGTGCGCTTGTAGGAACTCTAGCTCTTCGCCACCTCGCCCAAAAATAAATGCATCGCCGCCTTTTAGTCGCACAACCGTTTGACCCTGCTGAGCATGCTCTACCATAAGCTGATGAATGCGGCGCTGTGTGGCATGGTGATCTTCCCCTACCTGTTTACCCACTGATATTTGCAGAGCATCGCGTCTAGCAAGCTCAAGTATGGCTGGGTCAACCAGTCTATCGACCAAAATGACATCGGCTTGGTTCAGTGCCCGTAACGCATGCTGTGTGAGCAAGCCTGGATCACCTGGGCCTGCGCCTACGAGTATGACTTCACCAGTAGGGGCTGCCGGAGGTGTCTGCAGTGCGCTTTCTAGTAAGGTGGCCGCTAGCGTGAACTGTTGTGCTTGTATGGCGTTTGCGACGGGGCCATCCAGCAGCCAATCGTAAAAACAGCGCCGCGCTTTGAGTTGTGGAAAGGCGAGTTTGATTGCTGAGCGATAGCGTTGTAAGAGTTCAGTAAGTGCGCCCAAGGAGTGGTCTAGACTGCTTTCTATACGAGCACGTATTCGACGCGCAACCATGGGTGCTGCCCCCGCAGATGAGATCGCTACCGTAATGGGGGCTCTGTCCACAATGGCAGGTACTTGGCAGGATGAAAGCTCAGCATCATCAACGACGTTTGCGAAAATACGGCGCTGTTCAGCGTCGTATGCGATGCGGGCATTTAGCGCTATATCATCAGACGCTGCAATGACTAACCATACTTCGGCTAGGTCTTGGCTCAGATAAGGACGCGCCTGCCATGTGATTTTGCCTTGTTCTACCCACTGTTGTAATGATGGGGTGAGCTCAGGAGAGACCACCGTGATGACGGCTTGGCTTTTCGCTAGTAGTTGCACTTTGCGCCAGGCAACTTCGCCACCACCCACGACGACGACAGCGCGCCCTGAGAGATTAGTAAAGAGGGGAAAGAGAAAGGTGCTCATAGCTACTGGCCATCCAGAATATAGCGGGGGTGCTATAGATTCTAGGTAGAGCAGGCGGTGGGTAGAACGACGTAAAACTTATTTAGTTATCCCTTCATATCTATATAACCGCAGGTTACTGCCACAGTAGCGTATTAAGGAGTGTTGTATTATGTCGCAATATGTTGCAGGTGAGGAGTGGCTTCTAATCTATTGATTTTCAACAAATTGTTAGCAAAAAACTAAAATATTTAAGATTGTTAACATTTATTACTCCTAAAGTTTTGTAGTCAATAGATACAATGCCTCTTAGTTTGTAAAAGCGTATTCAAACGGTTCTATTTACTTACAAACTGTAAGACGCAAGGTCATGCTCCAAGAATACAGGTCAGAAGCCTGTAGCTCCGCCTTGCCAATGTGCGCAATGCAATGGCGTTAAGTACGTTCGCTACTCTCTTATGGATGCTTCCCCTGACTTGTACAGGCAGTACAAGACCAGAAAGTCTCCAACATCATCACCCGGAATAGCCCACCCTAGACAGAATGTGACTGCCGTGGGGGAGTATTCCGGTGGCCATCCTCTGTGTTTGGTTGATTGCATAGATGCAACGTGTAGTACACCTCTGTGAACAGCACTGACTGTTCATGTAAAAACCTAAAAACATGCAGGAGCTGCGAAGATGCAAGCAAAAAAACTAACCATTTTGACCATGGCTGTGGCCTTGGTATTTTCTGGCGCAAGCTTTGCGCAAACGGCTTTGTCACTGCAAGATAGCGTAGAGAAAGCCGTTACTTCTAACCCAGAGTTGGGTGCTAGATTCCAAGACTTCCAATCCAGTATGGAAGGCCAAAACGTGGCCCAAGGCGGATTGTTGCCAGAGGTGAATGCGGAAGGTTGGATTGGCAAAGAGTGGCGCGGTAGTACTTCACTGAGCAGATCGCACGACTGGACTCGTAAGGGCTACACCTTACAACTGCGTCAGCTGATTTTTGATGGTAACTCTACACTGAATACCGTACGTCAGTTGGGTCTGGAAAAACTGTCTACCTACTACGATCTGGTTTCTACCATTGATAGCGTAGCGATGGAAGCAGCTGCGGCGCACATTGATGTGCAGCGTTACCGCGAAATGGAATCGTTGGCACGCGAAAACTACCAAATGCACTTGAACACATTGGGTCAAGTACGTGAGCGTAGCGAGTCTGGTGTAGGCCGTGGTGTGGACTTGGAACAGGCAATGGGCCGTCAAGCGTTGGCACAAAGTAACCTGATGACAGAATCCGGTAACTTGAACGATGTGTTGCAACGCTACCGCCGTATTGTGGGCCAAGCTGCTCCAGCCGTATTGGTAGATGCACCTGTATTAGATAGCAAACTGCCAAGCAACCCAGAGAACTTTGATAACTCGTTGTTGGCTAACCCATCCATTTTATCCAAGCAAGCGTTGTTGCAAGCAGCGGATAAAGGTGTAGACGTTGCACGTGGCAATTTCTCCCCAACCTTGGAGTTGCGTGCTTCTACTGGTCGTGACCGCAATGAGCGTCCTAACGAGATCACTGGTCGTCACCACACAGCGCAAGCGTCTAACGTGCAGTTAGTTGCTTCCTACAACTTGTACCGTGGTGGTGCAGACTCCGCACGTGTACGTCAGACTAAAGCTCAGTCCTACGCTGCGCGTGACGTGCGTGATTACACCTGCCGTAACGTACAGCAAGAATTGTCTATCGCTTGGAACAACATTGTGCGTTTGCGCGAGCAGATTCCATTCTTGCGTGACCACGAATTGGCAACATCCAAAGTACGCGTAGCGTACATGCAGCAATTCCAGATTGGTCAGCGTTCTTTGCTGGACTTACTGGATACCGAAAACGAGTTGTTTGATGCACGCCGTGCACTGCGCAACGCTGAGTACGATCTGAAATTGGCCGAACTGCGCTGGTTGACGTTCTCTCATCAGTTGTTGCCAGCGCTGGGTTTGCAGCAACCTCACGATCAAGCTCCTGAAGAAGCTGATGATTTAGTTTTCCCTCAGGAAGCGCTGCAAGTATGTATGGAACCTGTTCCTGATACCGCTAATTTGCAACCTGTGACGGTGGAGTATCGCAACAACATGCAGCCACCTGTTCTACGTCAAGTAAGTGCAAACTAAGCGTGATGTAATATGTAGTAATAAGTAGAAGCCGCAGGACACATTTGTGTCATGCGGCGACTCACTTGGCATAGGGCGGTAAAGCACACATGAAAGATGATCGTTCGTATAAACAAGAACTGTCGGCATCCGATGCTGATTTTATTCGTGTGCTGGAGGATTTAATCGACGTCCTGATCAGCAACGGTACGATCCGTATGACTGACTTACCTCCCGAAGCACTCAAAAAACTGCATGCCCGCAAACAGACGCGCCAACGTCTGCGTAATCCTTCGCTTGATTTGATTAATGACGACGATGATGGAATCCTCTGATTCGCAACTGAGCCAGAACATAGAGGGTATGCCAGCGCCGCATACTACTCATGATGACCCTTTACTGGCTTGTCTGGTAGAAATCACCAGACTGCATGGCAACCCATGTTCAGCACAGCATTTAAGTGCTGGTTTGCCACTGACTAATCATCGTTTAACCCCGCATTTGTTGCCTAGAGCAGCAGCCAGAGCTAATAGCTCTGTGCGTGTGGTGCGTCGTCGTTTGCATGATTTCCCCGCAGCTTTGCTGCCCGTTATTTTGTTGTTGAAACAAAATCGAGCATGCGTGTTGCTGTCTATAGAAGGTGATGATGCCGTTGTGCATTATCCCGAAGCGCCTGCACCGGTAAAAATGTCGGTAGAGGCCTTGCTTGAAGAGTACGCGGGCTTAGCAGCGGTAGTACAGCCGTTGTACCGCGTAGAAGCTCGCGCCAAAGAAGGTATTGCTGAGCTTAAGAACAAACATTGGTTCTGGGCGACGATTACGGAAAACTGGCGTTTGTATCGTGATGCCATCGGTGCCGCGTTACTGATTAATATTTTTGCATTGATGATTCCGCTCTACACCATGAACGTGTATGACCGGGTAGTACCGAATAATGCGACTGAAACCCTGTGGGTGTTAACACTGGGTATTGGTTTAGTGTTGCTGTTTAACTTTGTACTGACTACCGTACGTGCATACGTAGTGGATGCAGCAAGTAAACGAGTGGATGTACGTTTGTCTGCGCTGATCATGGAACGCGTTCTCGATTTGCGTATGGAAGCACGTCCAGGCTCAGTGGGCTCTTTTGCTGCTAACCTGCGCTCCTTTGAGTCAGTGCGTGATTTTATTGCGTCGGCAAGTCTTACCACCTTAGTGGATTTACCCTTCGTATTGCTGTTCTTGGCCGTGTTGGCGTGGATTTCCCCCTATATGCTGATTCCGCCTATTGTGGCGATCATTATTGTGTTGGTGGTGTCGTACTTTGCGCAGCGCCACATGGAGACCCTCACCAAGCAAACTTTCCAAGCGGCGGCACAGCGTAATGCCGGTTTGGTAGAGTCGTTGTCAGGGTTGGAAACACTGAAAGTATTGAACGCGCAAAGTCATGCCCAACGCAATTGGGAGCGTTCAACCGAGTTTTTGGCGTCTATTGGCGGCAAGATCAAACTGACTTCCTCTAGTACTGTGGGCTTTGTGCAAACCATGCAGCAAATGGTCACGATCAGCGTAGTAGTGATCGGTGCGTATTTGGTGCAGGATGCTGCGCTGTCTATGGGGGGCATTATTGCGTCGTCCATGATTGCTGGCCGCTGTTTGGCACCACTGGGGCAAGTAGCTGGCTTGATGATGCAGTATCAAAATGCTCGCACGTCGCTGGATTCCATTGATGGCTACATGAAAATGCCAGTGGAGCATCCTGTAGAGCGTAATTTTGTGCCACGTCCAAAGTTGGATGGGGCGGTAGAGTTTAGGGACGTTAGCTTTGTCTACCCGAATACAGACCAAAAAGTATTAAGCCAGATTAGCCTGTCTATTAAAGCCGGTGAAAAAGTGGGCATTATTGGTCGTATAGGCTCCGGCAAAACTACCTTGTCCAAGTTGATCTTGGGCCTGTTCCAGCCTACAGACGGCACGGTACTGGTAGATGGTATTGATATACGCCAGATTGATCCCGCTGACTTGCGCCGCTCTATGGGGTTTGTGTCGCAAGATCCCGTGTTGTTCTACGGTACGTTAAAACACAATTTAACGATGGGGGCGCCTTACGCCACGGACGAAGAAATGTTGGCAGCAGCGCGTATTTCTGGCGTGGACCAGTTTGCATCGCGCCACCCGGATGGGTACGACATGATCATCAGTGAACGTGGTGAGTCATTGTCAGGTGGTCAGCGTCAGTCCATTGCTGTGGCGCGTGCGGTGTTGAATCGCCCATCCGTATTGCTGCTGGATGAGCCTAGTAGCCATATGGATAACCAAAGCGAGATGGCACTGCGTGCGCGTCTGAAAGACATTTGTGCGGATAAAACAGTGATTTTGGTGACGCACCGTACAGCGCTCTTGGATTTGGTCGATAGGCTGATCGTGATGGATAACGGTCGCATTGTGGCTGATGGTCCTAAAGAGCAAGTGGTAACGGCATTGAAAGAAGGCCGTATCGGTGGTGCACGGAGGGCGGCATAAGATGCGTAAATGGTTCAAGAAAATACGCGAAGACCAGCTCTCAGCGCCTGTGAATAATATGTCCGCGAATGCGAAATGGGCACTAGAACACCAAGACGTGAAAGGATCACGAGTTCTGGTGTGGTTGTCGTTGCTTATTATCGTGGTGCTGGTTGTATGGGCATCGTTTGCATGGATCGATGAAGTGGTGCGTGGCGAAGGCAAAGTGGTGCCATCTCGTCAGGTACAGATTATCCAAAGCCTAGATGGCGGGGTAGTAGAAGAAATTTTGGTGCGCCCAGGCCAAATGGTAGAAGAAGGTGAGGTCATGCTGCGCATTGACCCTACCCGTTATTCCTCGTCGTTGGGCGAGAATCAGGCCGAAAGCTTGGCATTGATGGCAAAGGCGGCACGTTTAGAAGCGATTGCCACAGGCGAGCCACTGGTGATGCCAACCGAAGTACTGGAAAAAGCGCCCAACATTGCTGAGACTGAGCGTCATGTGTGGATGTCGCGCACAGAAGAACTGCGTACGAATCTGCAAGTGGCTAATGACCAATTACGCCAGCGTCGTGAAGAGTTACGCGAAACGCAGGCTAACCGTGATCAAGCAGCCTCCAGTTGTGGTCTGACATCGCGTGAGTTGCAAATGACTCGTCCTTTGCTGCAAAGCGGTGCCGTGTCCGAGGTGGATTTGCTGCGCTTACAACGTGACGTAGCACGCTATTGTGGTGAACAAAAAGCCGCCGCGGCACAGATACACCGTATTGAGGCGTCTATTGAAGAAGCGCAAAGCCGTGTGAGCGAAGTGGAAATTACCTTCCGCAATCAGGCGCGCACAGAGTTGGCAGATACCCGTGCGAAGCTGTCTTCCTTAGAACAAGGGCAGTTGGCGTTGGTAGACCGCGTGCGTTTGGCAGAAGTGCGCTCACCGGTACGTGGAACGATTAAAAGCTTGTACGCCAACACCGTGGGTGGGGTAGTGCAGCCAGGTAAAGACATTATTGAGATTGTGCCGTCCGACGACACGTTGCTGTTAGAGGTGCGCATCAATCCTAAAGATATTGGTTTCTTGCATGCTGGGCAGAAAGCAGAGGTGAAATTCACTGCCTATGATTTCGCCGTTTATGGTGGCTTGTCTGGTGAGCTAGAGCAAACCAGTGCTGACACCATCGTCGATGAAAAAGGTAATGCTTTCTATATTGCCAAGGTACGTACCGATCAAGCCTACGTGGGCGAGGACAAACGTCCTATTTTGCCGGGGATGGTAGCAGAAGTGCACATCCTGACGGGTAAACGTACGGTGATGCAGTATCTGTTGAAGCCTATTTTGCGAGCACGAGCCAACGCGTTTACTGAGCGCTAAGGCTGTGCCAGAGAAGCCCGTTCTGTATAAAGCGGGCATATAAGGCGGTCATCAAAAACCGTCACGATCTTTGAACGAGGGAATTGCCGCATGCAGCAAGTAGTTTCTGTTTTGATGCTTAGCAACGATGATTATCTTTGGCAGCATTGGCGTGCGTTACCAGCATCCCATTGGATGCTGGCTCGAGGCCATAATCTTGAAGATTTGCAGCGTTGGAAACAGTCTGGCCGTCAGTTAGTGGTGATCGATCATGCCTTGAAACTGTGGCAAGACAGTCAGTGGGCCGATGTTAGTGCGGGTATGCAGTGTGTGGTGGCGAGCACGTCACCCAATGATGTAGAAGGTCAGCAAGTGTTGGCTGCGGGGGCGCGCGGCTATATTCATGCGTATGCTCCGGTCGCAACCTTAGAGCGTGTGTTAGAGCACGTGCAAGCGGGCGAAGTGTGGGTAGGCCAAAGCTTGTTAAGCCGGTTGCTCAGCACGATTAGTCAGAAGTTGCCTGAAAACACAAACCCTGTGTGGCATCATGGTTTAACCGCACGTGAAATTGATGTGGCACAACGTGCTGCGTTGGGTCACTCCAATCAATTGATTGCAGATGATCTAGGTATTAGTGAGCGCACTGTGCGTGCACACATGTCTGCTGTTTTTGAAAAGCTACATGTAACAGATCGTTTGATGTTGAGTCTGAAAGTACATGGCATTCGTTAATACGAATCGCTGAAAAGTACAACGCCCCACGTTTTGGTCCTTATCTGAAACGTGGGGCGTTTTTTATGGGCGCAACGGGAGCCTAGTGGGTAGGGAATAGCGTAGTAGGAAGGCTTATGCAGTCGGGGTGCTAGCCGCCCGTATTACTGTTGCTCTAGTTGGGCGAGTAGAGCGGCAGCTTCGTTAATGCGGTCCTCACTAAAAACGTGAATACCGGCTTCGCGTAATAAGGTGGTTGTCACGCCTTGGCCTGCGATTTTTGTGCCACTAAATGACCCATCATAAATTTGGGAAGAGCCGCAAGAAGGACTACCTTCTTTAAGAATGGCAATGCGGATATGAAATTGTTGTGCAAGGCGTAAGGCTTGCTCGGCACCTGTAATAAAGGCGGGGGTAACATCCGTGCCTTGGTTATCTACTACATGCGCCGTGTGTAGCCACACAGCTTTACCGCCGGCAGCCTGTGAGATTTCGGCAGCAGGTCGGGGAACAGGGAGGCCGCCTGCTAATTCAGGGCACACAGCGATGACTTTGCCATCGGCAACCCAACGCTGAAGTACATCATGGTGTGAGCGTTTGTGGGAGGCATCATAACGTACTGGGTTCCCGAGTAAACAGGAGCTAACAAGAATATAACTAGGGCGTCGGGAGATGTGGGCGAGTGTCATAGGGTGAGGTCTGTCGACGGGAAATAGCTTCTATATTTAGATGTATAACCTAGGTAGCCGCCTGTGTATAAGAAATGTTAAGAAATTAAAAATAGGGCCCAACCTGTCGTCGACGCCAATACCCAAAAGGCGCTGTGCTTCCTAGAATTTATAGCAAATTGTATAGAATTCTTTCATTGCGTTGTCTGTGGATAAGACCTTACAACGCAAGTCTCTCGGAGCATAGCAAATGGCTATCGACACAGTTTTAGTAGGCAATGTTTCTGGTAATGCTTGGGTGCGCCAAGCCGATGGTTCGTTGTTGGCATTGCGCGCTGGTATGCGTGTACCAGTCAATGCTGAAGTAGTAACAGACAGTGGTGCAAATGTGCAGTTGCAAGCGGATGGTATGCCGCCATTAACGGTAGGTGAAAACCGTCAATTGCAAGTGAGTGATGAGTTGGCAAATACGGATGTAGATCCTAGCGGCCAGACAGTACCTGCACAATTAGATCCAGAGGCTGCGCGAGTATTGGCCGCATTGCAAGCTGGTGATGATCCTTTTGAGCAGTTGGACCCAACTGCCGCCGTAAATAGTGGGGGCGGTGATGGTGCGGGTGGTAGCAGCTTTACGCGCTTGGTAAGCATTGTAGAAGCTACCTCACCATTGGCATTGGCCTATCCTAAACCATTGAGTCCTTCAGGCGAATTGCCTCGAATGGGTGGTTATGGTCGTGCAGACGATGTTGCTGAGCCTACAACCCCCACATTGAAAATCACCATCAATGATGACGGCACTATTACCTTTAAATTTAGCGAAGTACCTGTAGGCTTTGAGCCCTCAGACGTCAATGTGTCTGGCGGTGGTCGAATTGAAAACCTGCGCCCAGACCCAACAGATCCTACTAAGTGGGTAGCTGATCTGGTTGTGCCTGATAACTATGAAGGCGACATTGTTGTCCATGTGCCTGATGGAAGCTATACAGGTACGACTGGTGTGTCAGGTTTGGGGGATGAGGATCAGATCACTGTTGATACTCTGCCTCCAGAAGCTGAGATCACTATCGACACCATTGCTGGTGATGGCGTCATTAATAAGCAAGAGTCTGAAGGTGATGTAACTATCACAGGTACCGTAGGTAAAGACGTAAAACCGGGCGATAAAGTCACGGTGACGGTGGGTGGTAAAGAGTACGAAACTACCGTTAACCCCGACGGTAAAACATGGAACGTAGATGTTCCAGGCTCTGAGTTGGCGAACAACGACAAAGTAGAAGCTAAGGTTACGACTACAGATGATGCTGGTAACAGCACGACAGTAACTACTGAGCGTCCTTATGATGTCCAGACAGAGACTCCAACTGCCACGATTGAGATTGATAAGCCGTTTGTTGACGGTGTTCTGAATCAGGACGAGTCCAAGGCTGAGCAGACAATCACTGGTAGCGTGGGCGGTGCGGCCAAGGAAGGCGATGCGGTTGTGGTCACGATTGGTGGCAAGGATTACCCTGCCACTGTCCAGGCTGGCAACACCTGGAGCGTGACGGTTCCTGCGGATGCGGTGAAAGATCTGCAGCCAGGCGATAT
>NZ_JAANPV010000016.1 GCF_011290505.1 Paenalcaligenes suwonensis | reverse complement strand
TTCGTCGCCTTCCAGTGCCAGCTTAGCGGAACCTTTAACGATCGGTGTGTCGTCGCCTGGGAAATCGTAGTTCGACAACAGCTCGCGAACTTCCATTTCTACCAATTCCAACAACTCTTCGTCGTCAACCATGTCGGCTTTGTTCAGGAACACGATGATGTAAGGTACACCAACCTGACGGCTCAACAAGATGTGTTCACGTGTCTGAGGCATTGGGCCGTCAGCAGCGGAAACTACCAGAATCGCGCCATCCATCTGCGCTGCACCAGTAATCATGTTTTTAACGTAGTCAGCGTGACCTGGGCAGTCTACGTGTGCGTAGTGACGTGCTGGTGTTTCGTATTCTACGTGAGAGGTGCTGATGGTAATACCACGAGCTTTCTCTTCAGGAGCAGCGTCGATTTGCGCGTAGTCACGTGCTTCACCGCCGAATGCTTTTGCCAAAACCGTGCAGATCGCTGCGGTCAGAGTGGTTTTACCGTGGTCAACGTGACCAATTGTACCTACGTTGACGTGCGGTTTAGTCCGTTCAAACTTACCTTTTGCCATGATTTATCTCTACTATGTTTTCAGGAAAACAAAAATTTATAGACCAGCCCGTTTATACAACAGACTGGCCTTAACGTGTTATTTATTTTGCACGCGCGCTGACAACTTCATCAGCTACATGCTTAGGAGCTTCAGAGTACTGCTTGAACTCCATGCTGTACGTGGCACGACCCTGGGTCTGAGAACGCAAGCTGGTGGAGTAACCAAACATCTCGGCCAGAGGAACCTCTGCCTTAATGATTTTGCCACCACCAGGAATGTCTTCCATACCCTGAACCATACCGCGACGGGAGGACAAGTCACCCATCACTGTACCGGCGTACTCTTCAGGCGTTTCAACATCAACAGCCATCATGGGTTCCAGCAGCACTGGATCAGCGCGGCGCATACCCTCTTTGAACGCCATAGAAGCAGCCAGACGGAAAGCGTTTTCGTTCGAGTCCACATCGTGGTAAGAACCGAAGAACAGCGTTGCTTTAACGTCTACTACTGGGTAACCAGCGATCACACCGGCAGGCAGTGTTTCGCGGATACCTTTATCAACGGCAGGAATGTATTCACGTGGAACCACACCACCTTTGATCTCGTCAACGAACTCGTAGCCACCACCAGCTTCCATTGGCTCGAGTTTCAGTACCACGTGACCGTATTGACCACGACCACCGGACTGACGAACAAATTTGCCTTCGACTTCTGGGCAGACTTTGCGGATAGTTTCGCGGTAGGCCACTTGTGGCTTACCAACGTTAGCTTCCACGTTGAACTCGCGACGCATACGGTCAACCAGAACTTCCAAGTGAAGCTCACCCATACCAGAAATAATAGTCTGGCCGGATTCTTCGTCACTTGTTACGCGGAAAGAAGGATCTTCCTGCGCCAAGCGAGAAAGGGCCACACCCATTTTCTCTTGGTCGGATTTAGTTTTTGGTTCAACAGCCTGAGAAATCACAGGTTCTGGGAACTCCATACGCTCCAGAACGATATGGTTCTGCATGTCACACAGGGTTTCACCTGTTGTCACTTCTTTCAGACCCACCACCGCAGCGATATCACCAGCAACCAACTCTTTCAGCTCAGCACGGTTGTTTGCGTGCATCTGCAGAATACGGCCAATACGCTCGCGCTTGCCTTTCACTGAGTTGTACACAGTGTCGCCAGAGCGCAGAACGCCGGAGTACACACGCACAAACGTCAACTGACCAACGAAGTTATCTGTCATCAGCTTGAATGCCAATGCGGACAGAGGGGCTTCATCGTCAGCAGGACGAGTGATAGGATTGCCGTCATCGTCTTCACCAGCCACGTCAGGGATATCCACTGGGGATGGCATGTAATCGATAACTGCATCCAGCATGCGCTGAACACCTTTGTTTTTGAACGCTGTACCGCACAGCATTGGCTGGATTTCGCCAGCAATGGTACGTGTACGCATACCCAGGTTCAGGTCGGCCTCAGACAGGTCGCCTTCTTCTAGGTACTTGTTCATCAACTCTTCGCTGGCTTCTGCTGCTGCTTCAACCAGGTTTTCGCGCCATTTTTTGGCATCGGCAACCATGTCAGCAGGAATCTCAGCGTAGTCAAACTTCACGCCCAGGCTAGCCTCATCCCACAGGATGGCTTTCATTTTTACCAGGTCAACAACGCCTTTGAATTCATCTTCAGCGCCGATTGGCAAAACGACAGGCACAGGACTAGCTTTCAAACGCAGTTTGAGCTGGTCGTACACTTTGTAGAAGTTAGCACCGGTACGGTCCATTTTGTTGATGAACAACAAACGTGGCACACCGTATTTGTTAGCTTGGCGCCATACAGTTTCGGACTGAGGCTGCACACCGCCCACAGCACAATACACCATCACTGCACCGTCCAGAACACGCATGGAACGCTCTACCTCAATGGTAAAGTCCACGTGCCCGGGGGTGTCAATAATGTTGATACGGTGCTCTGGGTAATTGCCAGCCATACCGCTCCAGAACGCTGTGGTAGCAGCAGAGGTAATGGTAATACCACGCTCTTGCTCTTGCTCCATCCAGTCCATGGTGGCGGAACCCTCGTGGGTTTCGCCCAGCTTGTGGCTTACACCAGTGTAAAACAGGATGCGTTCTGTCGTTGTGGTTTTACCGGCGTCAATGTGTGCCGAAATACCAATATTACGATAGCGCTCGATGGGGGTTTTGCGGGCCATGATTTTGTCCTTTGATTACCAACGGAAATGGCTGAATGCCTTGTTGGCTTCGGCCATTCTGTGCGTGTCTTCACGCTTTCTCATTGCACCACCACGGCCTTCTGCGGCATCCAGCAATTCGCCGGCCAAACGCAGGTCCATGGATTTTTCGCTGCGTTTTTTAGCAGCTTCGCGTACCCAACGCATGGCCAGAGCCAAACGACGGACAGGACGAACTTCAACTGGCACTTGATAGTTAGCACCACCAACACGGCGGCCTTTAACTTCAACTACAGGTTTTACGTTATTGATTGCAGTGGTGAACACTTCGATCGGATCTTTGCCGGCTTTTTCCTGGATTTGATCGAGGGCGCCATACACGATGCGTTCGGCAACAGCTTTCTTACCGGACAACATCACAATATTCATAAATTTTGCGAGTTCTACGCTACCAAATTTAGGATCTGGCAGGATTTCTCTTTTAGGTACTTCGCGACGGCGAGGCATAATAATTCCTTGTGACTATTCAGTTGAACCGCTTTTCACGGTCTTGGTCATTCATAACAAATAACCACTTACATGCCTTTGCATCAGGACAGCAAAGGCTGCACGGACACAGGCCAGACTAACCGGCCAGCGGAAAGCAGTAAATTACTTCTTAGGACGTTTCGCACCGTATTTGGAGCGAGCCTGTTTACGATCTTTCACGCCTTGCAGGTCAAGTGCACCACGAACGATGTGATAACGCACACCTGGCAAGTCTTTTACACGACCACCGCGGATCAGAACGACCGAGTGTTCTTGCAGGTTGTGACCTTCACCACCGATGTACGAAATAACTTCGTAACCGTTGGTCAAGCGAACCTTAGCGACTTTACGCAGAGCAGAGTTAGGTTTTTTAGGGGTAGTTGTGTACACACGGGTGCAAACACCACGACGCTGCGGGCAGTTCTCGAGAGCAGGACTTTTGCTTCCTGGACGAGATACGGCACGCGGCTTGCGTACTAATTGACTAATGGTTGGCATAGCCTCGACGTATCCTTTACGTACAAAAACGAACATATCCTTGCGACAGTATTCGTGTCGCCGGGACGACTTGCACAGAACCGCCCACAACGAACATTTACGTAAAAGAGCGGGTCTGGCAACAAAGGACCACAGGGCAGGGTTTACCTATTAACGTAATGCCATCACAATACAACTCTGACAGCACATATTGATACGAAACGTAGCAATATGAATTAAAAGGCCTAGCTAAAAACAAGCTTTTTGGCCTATATAGAATGTTTCTATACAGACAGAACCCCGTGCACTGGGTTTATTTACCTAGGAATACCGGCAAAGGATCCCATGAGTAAGCTAGCCAATTTACCATGCAAAGGTTTTCAGGGTCAATAGTTTATGATGGTAACGCTAGTGTTTGCGCGGGCTTCGTGACGCTAAAGTAACGTCTAGTTGTATACGCCCCCCGTCCCCCTAGAGGGAAAAGTTATACTTTCAACAATTTCTTGCCTTTAATATTAATGCCATGAACATTGCCTCATTGGAAGACGATCCAGTACAAAGCGAAATGATCGTCAAAACACTGGACTCAGCCGGCTATACCTGCTCTCCCTTCCATACTGGAAAGTCATTGTTGGCGGCTTTAGCAAAACCACACGATTTTAGTGTGTTGGTGTTGGACTGGGAGCTCCCTGACATGAGCGGCCTAGATGTATTACACTGGGTAAGGTCAAAGCTAGGTTACGCTTTGCCTGTGTTGTTTCTTACCAGCAGAACAGCCGAAGAAGACTTGGTTGTTGGGTTACAAGCTGGAGCAGACGACTATATGGGTAAACCCATTCGTCCTGCTGAGTTACAAGCCAGAGTTCAAGCCCTGTTGCGCAGGATGAACCCGGTTACACCGTCTACCGACTCTTTTCAATTTGGTCCTTACAGCATTGACCCTGCCGCTGGAGCCATCACCTTACACGGTGAAACTATTGAGTTAGCGCCCAAAGAATTTGAGCTAGCTCTATTGCTGTTCCGTAATCCCGGTAGGCTGTTTTCTCGTGATGTATTAAGTACTGCAGTATGGAACCGTGAAATTCCTGCTACCTCTCGTACTTTAGATACTCATCTTTCTAACATTAGGCGCAAATTACAACTGCGTCCTGAAAACGGTGTGCGTTTGAATGCTTCTTATGCACTGGGCTACCGCCTAGAAACCGTTAACGAGCTCTAATAAAAATCGATATAACTATGCGTAAATATCTCGCCCTCGCCTGCTTCGCCACATTTAGTCTGTTTGCCAACACACTTAGTGTTGCCCAACCCTCTGGCGCTGAGGGCGACGATTTTATCTATAACGTGCGGCAAGGCGATACGCTATCTGCGCTGTCCAAACTGTACACAGGTCAAAGTGGTAACTGGCGCACACTGCAAAGCTTAAACAACGTTGCAGACACCTTGGCCCTGCCCATTGGCAAAGCACTACGCATTCCTTTTTCTCTTATTGCTGAAGTACCTGGCCAAGCACGTATTAGCCACTACAGTGGCGATGTCACGGTGAATGGCCGTCGTCCTCAAACGGATACCTTGGTAAAAGAGGGTGACGAAATTGTAGTAGGCAGCAATGCGTTTTTGACGCTACGACTCAGTGATGACAGTACCATCACTCTGCCCCCATCCAGCACACTTAGCTTGAAACGCCTGCGCGACTTTACCCATGCAGGCTTAACCGACTCTATTCTCCAATTAGAAAATGGTGAGTTGGAAACACGTGTAGCGCCTGACCACCGAGGAGTGGGTCGTTTTGAAGTGCACACTCCCGTGTCAGTAACTGGCGTGCGAGGCACCGATTTACGTGTACGTAGCCAAGACGACCGCAGTATTACTGAGGTCATCAGTGGTAGAGCCAAACTGCAAACCGATGCAACTAGCCAATCCATGTACATCAAGCCTGATCAGGGGACTATCGTTAAAGCCTCTGGTGAGGTTAGCACCGGTAACTTGTTACCAGCACCAGCGATGAGCGAGCCTGAGCGTGGCCCTAACGGCTGGCAAGTCTCCTTCCCTCCACTGGCGGGTGCCCAAGAATACTTGGTACAAGTAACGCTAGATGAAGAAGGCTCACAAATCTATTCTCGCCAGACCACCGCCGACACTACAGTTAGCTTCCACGCAGGCGGTACCGGTACACACTATGTGCGTGTAAGGGGTATTGCAGCAGACGGTTTGATGGGTAGAGACGCCGTGGCCAGTTTCCCAGGTCAGCTTGTATTGCAAAGCTCTAACGGCGCACCCGTGATGAGCAGTTTTGATCTACCTATCACACTACAAGACTACTAGGCTGACCATTTTGTATGCGCAAGACAGCCTTGCCTCTACGTCCACCTGCAGGCTCCAGTTCGCTGGGGCGGCAGGTGTTACTAGAGTGGCGAATCATGACATTTTTCTTGATTCTGCTGACCATCTTGCTCATACAGTTCAAAGACGTCTTAAGGCTATCGCAGGTTGACAACACCTTTTACGACTTCTACATGAAGTTGGCGTTACCTGTTTCAGCACCCGATCCAAATATTGCCTTAGTCGTGATTGACGACGGTAGCTTGCAACAACTAGGCTACTGGCCATGGCGCCGCGCAGAGCATTCGCATCTGCTCGAACATCTAGATCAAGCAAAAGCCGTTGGTTTTGATATTTTGTTTCAAGACCATAATCCCGCTTACCCACAAGACGACCTGACCTTTGCTAACGCCATACAAAAACATGGCCGTGTGGTGTTGCCTACCATCGTTCGTTTGAATGGATCTACCTCATCGGTAGATCAACCCGTCGCCCCACTGGCTGACAGCGCAGCAGAGCTAGGATTCATTAATATCTACCCTGATCCTGACGGGTCTGTGCGCCGCATTATCCTTACTGCCTCGGATGGCGAAAAAACGTATTCCCATCTTATTCCCGCCATGCTTCAGGCTGGCGGTGAAACCAAGATTGCTAACAAACTGCTCAGTACCACACCTTCTGAGTACATGATTAACTTCTCGGGCCCTCCGGACCACTACCCCACCTATCCCTATTCTGCGATAGCCAATGGTTTGGTTCCCCCAGAAGAGTTTAAAGACCGCTATGTGCTCGTTGGAGCATGGAGCAGTGGTTTAGGTGACTACTACCCTACCCCTAGATCATGGGAAGATCGCACTAGCATGGCTGGTGTGGAAATCTTGGCTAATGCGCTGAGCAACGCACGTACCAATAACTGGATAAAGCCACTACCCACGTGGTTAGTCATTACCCTAAACATCATCCCCATTTATTTGGTGTGTTTGATACTGATACGCTTTTCACCGCGTAAAGCTTTTCTAACCACAACAGCACTGTGGTTGTGTTTGGTAGGGCTAGACTGGGCCTTGCTGCAGTTCTTAGAGTTCTGGCTACCCATTTCCAGCAGCTTAGTGGTAATGATGCTAGCGTACCCAGCATGGCACTGGCGTAGCCAAGAAACCGTACTACGCCATATTAATCACGAACTGTCGGTACTTAGCGCCCAAGACTCCGCCCTACGCTTAGCCTTAGAGGCCAAAGCCCCTACCGAAACGCTTCCGGCAAGGTTGAGCTTTTTACACCGAGGGATTGAGCTACTACGCGAAGCCCAACAACGCCGTGAACAAACGCTGCGATTCATTTCGCACGACATGCGTGCTCCTCAAAACTCTATTCTGGCCTTGGTATCGCTGCAGCGCTCTGGTGAACAAGCCCTAGACGAAACCCAGTTATTGAGCAAAATTGAGTCTTATGCCTCTAACACCTTAGAGCTGGTGAATAACTTTATGGATTTGGCCCGTGCTGAAGCCATGGAGATTGAGTTCCACGATGTCAACCTAGGCGATGTCATGGCAGATGTCTACGACGACGCATGGTCACGCGCAAAAACCAAACACATTGATGTTGAACTGCACATACCCGATGAACAATTGTATGTTCACGGCAATGCCACCATGTTGCGCCGTACCTTTAGCAACCTTGTGGATAACGCGATCAAGTACAGCTCAATAAATACTACGGTGCACTGCACGCTAACGCATGAAGACAACTATGCCGTAGTCAGCATTAAAGACCAAGGTTGGGGTATTCCTGATCACCTGCAACCTACCATCTTCCAAGCCTTTAACCGCGCGCACAGCACCGCTGAGGATGCTCCCATAGGCAGTGGTATAGGTTTGGCCTTTGTACAAACGGTGGTGCAACGCCACCGCGGCTATATCACGCTAGAAAGTGAAGAAGGCAAAGGCAGTACCTTTACAGTAAAGCTGCCCATTAGCGAAGAAACAGAAGAAGAAACCGTAGAGTAAGCAACTCTTAGCACTATCTCTATGAGGTCCACAGGGCCTCAGCGCCTGTGTACACCTCAAACCACACAAGCCTAACACTCCTACGGGTAGGCTGTCTTACGAGTCCTACACGCCGTGCTCTTGCACCCTAGCCCTACAAAACAACAGCCCCCTAAACCTAAAAGCTCAGGGGGCTGTTGATGCAGTCAGTAGACAGCGGGTTTAAGGATTACTCCTCGTCACCCATGTCCAATGATGCGGATGCTTCAGGTTCTGCTGATGCAGCGTCTTCCATATCCATAAATGGATTGTTGTCGCTGATGAACGGGTTTTCCTGTGCACGTGCTGCCTGACGTTCTGCTTGCTCGAACAATTCCTTGTTGTGGCGGGCATTGTGGTATGCCATACCGGTACCAGCAGGAATCAAACGACCAACAATCACGTTCTCTTTCAGACCACGCAGTTCATCACGTTTACCCATGATGGCTGCTTCAGTCAGTACTCGTGTGGTTTCCTGGAAGGAAGCCGCCGAGATGAAGGAGTCAGTAGACAGCGATGCTTTAGTAATACCCAACAGCACGTTTTCGTACGTAGCTGGGATTTCATCTTTAGCAACAACACGGTCGTTTTCGTTCAACAGTTCGGAACGCTCTACCTGTTCACCAGTAATGAACTCGGTATCGCCGGCATCAGTAATGTGAACACGACGCAGCATCTGGCGAACAATCACTTCGATGTGCTTATCGTTAATCTTCACACCCTGCAGACGGTAAACGTCCTGCACTTCGTTCACGATGTAGCTGGCCAATTGCTCAATACCTTTCAAACGCAAGATATCGTGCGGATCAGCTGGACCGTCAACAATGGTTTCGCCCTTGTTCACTACTTGACCATCGTGTACCAGAACCTGTTTCTCTTTAGGAATCAGGAACTCGTGGCTTACGCCTTCCAAGTCAGTAATGATCAAGCGCTGCTTACCTTTGGTGTCTTTACCGAAGGAAACCGTACCTGTAACTTCTGCCAGCAAGCCAGCATCTTTTGGTGAACGAGCTTCGAACAGTTCAGCCACACGTGGCAGACCCCCGGTAATATCGCGAGTTTTCTGGGATTCCTGAGGAATACGAGCCAGAATTTCACCCACGCCCACCTGCTGCCCGTCACGCACTGTAATCAGCGCGCCCACTGGGAAGGAGATGTTTACCATGTGGTCTGTACCAGCGATCTTGATCTCTTCGCCTGCTTCATTTAGCAGTTTGATCTGCGGACGTACCGATGTTTTACCACCGCGTGTCTTAGGTGTAATCACCACCAATGTAGACAGACCCGTTACTTCGTCAACCTGACGAGCTACAGTTACGTTCTCTTCGATGTTCTCGAAGCGTACGGAACCGGAGTACTCGGACACGATTGGACGAGTCAATGGATCCCAGCTAGCGATACGCTGACCTGCTTTAACGCTTTCACCATCCGCCACGGCGATGTTCGCACCGTAAGGGATTTTGTGGCGTTCACGTTCACGACGGTTGTCATCGTAAATGATGATTTCGCCAGAACGGGAAATAGCAACTTTCTCGCCTTTGCTGTTTGTCACATAACGCAGGCCAATGGCAAAGCCAACGTGACCGGCAATTTTGGTTTCTACTGTGCTGGTAGTTGCTGCACGAGATGCCGCACCACCGATGTGGAACGTACGCATTGTCAACTGAGTACCTGGTTCACCGATGGACTGAGCAGCGATAACACCCACTGCTTCACCACGGTTAACCAATACACCGCGACCCAAGTCACGACCATAACAATGTGCACACAGACCATGACGTGTTTCACATGTCAGTGGTGTACGGATCTTGACTTCGTCAATACCCAACGCATCGATCAGGTCAACTTTGTCCTCATCCAGCAATGTGCCGGCTGGGATTGCAGTTTCTTGTGTATCGGGGTTGATGATGTCAGTAGCTGCTACACGACCCAAAATACGATCGCGCAACGCTTCAATAACTTCACCGCCATCCAGCACCGCTTTCATGGTGTAACCGCTGGAAGTACCGCAATCGTCTTCGGTAATTACCAGGTCTTGAGTCACGTCAACCAGACGACGAGTCAAGTAACCGGAGTTAGCCGTTTTCAACGCCGTATCAGCCAGACCTTTACGAGCACCGTGAGTAGAAATAAAGTACTGTAGTACGTTCAGACCTTCACGGAAGTTCGCTGTAATAGGAGTTTCAATAATGGAGCCATCGGGCTTAGCCATCAGACCACGCATACCAGCCAACTGACGAATCTGTGCTGCGGAACCACGAGCCCCGGAGTCAGCCATCATGTAAATGGAGTTGAAAGACTCCTGACGGACTTCCTCACCGTGACGGTCGATCACTGGCTCAGTTGCCAGTTGTTCCATCATGGCCTTACCAACGCGGTCACTGGCTTTACCCCAGATATCTACCACGTTGTTGTAACGTTCCTGTGCAGTCACCAGACCGGACGAGTACTGTTTATCAATCTCTTTAACTTCGTTACCGGCTTGCTCAAGGATTTCTGCTTTAACAGTAGGCACCACCATGTCACGCATAGAGATGGAAATACCACCACGCGTAGCCAAACGGAAACCAGACTGCATCAATTTATCAGCGAAAATCACTGTAGCGCGCAGACCGCAACGACGGAAAGACAGGTTGATCAGCTTGGAGATTTCTTTTTTCTTCAAAGTCTGGTTCAGCACTTTGAAAGAAAGACCGTGAGGCAGAATCTCGGACAACAAGGCACGACCAACAGTGGTTTCAAAGCGTTGTAGCTTCTCTACCCACTCACCTGCTTCGTTTTTCTCGTATTCAGGCAAACGCACAGTAACGCGCGATTGCAGTTCTACTTCGTGGTTGTCGTATGCACGTTGAACCTCAGCGACGTTAGCGAAGAACATACCTTCACCTTTGCCGTTGATACGATCACGCGTCGCATAGTACACACCCAGCACGATATCCTGAGAAGGTACGATAGATGGCTCACCGTTAGCTGGGAACAATACGTTGTTCGATGCCAGCATCAAGGTACGAGCTTCTAACTGAGCTTCCAAGGACAACGGCACGTGTACCGCCATCTGGTCACCGTCAAAGTCAGCGTTAAACGCCGCACACACTAAGGGGTGCAACTGAATCGCTTTACCTTCGATCAGCATAGGCTCAAAAGCCTGAATACCCAGACGGTGCAGCGTAGGCGCACGGTTCAGCATTACTGGGTGTTCACGAATCACTTCTTCCAGAATATCCCAAACTACGGGTTCCTGATTTTCAACCATGCGTTTGGCGGCCTTGATGGTCTGCGCCAAATCCATTTTTTCCAGACGGTTGAAAATGAAGGGTTTAAACAGCTCCAGCGCCATCAATTTTGGCAGACCACACTGGTGCAGTTTCAACTGAGGACCCACCACGATCACGGAACGACCGGAGTAGTCAACACGTTTACCCAACAGGTTCTGACGGAAGCGACCGCCTTTACCTTTAATCATGTCAGCCAAGGACTTCAATTGACGCTTGTTAGCGCCAGTCATGGCTTTACCGCGACGGCCGTTATCCAGCAGCGAGTCTACGGACTCTTGCAGCATACGTTTTTCGTTGCGCAAGATGATGTCCGGAGCTTTCAGTTCCAGCAGACGTTTCAGACGGTTATTACGGTTAATGACGCGACGATACAAATCGTTCAGGTCAGAAGTCGCAAAACGGCCGCCATCCAGTGGTACCAAAGGACGCAGTTCTGGAGGCAACACAGGCAGCACTTCCAAGATCATCCAGTCAGGTTTGATACCGGACTTCTGGAAACCTTCCAGCACTTTCAAGCGCTTGGAGATTTTTTTGATCTTAGCTTCGGAGCCAGTGGCTTTCAGTTCAGCACGCAGAGTTTCTACTTCTCTATCGATATCGATAGTGCGCAGCAACTCGCCAACAGCTTCCGCACCCATCAGGGCTTGGAAGTCGTCGCCGTATTCTTCTGTTTTAGCGAAGTAATCGTCGTCTGACATGATCTGGCCGCGTTTCAGCGGGGTCATGCCAGGTTCGATCACGCACCATGCTTCAAAGTACAGTACACGCTCGATATCACGCAGCGTCATGTCCAGAACCATACCCAAACGGGAGGGCAAGCTCTTCAGGAACCAGATGTGCGCAACCGGGCAGGCCAACTCAATGTGGCCCATGCGTTCACGACGTACTTTGGATACGGTAACTTCAACACCACACTTCTCGCAGATTACGCCGCGGTGTTTCAGTCGCTTGTACTTACCGCACAAACACTCATAGTCTTTTACTGGGCCAAAAATTTTGGCACAAAACAGACCATCGCGCTCTGGGCGGAAAGTACGGTAGTTAATCGTTTCTGGCTTACGGACTTCACCGAAAGACCAGGAACGGATTTTCTCAGGAGACGCGATACCGATGCGAATCGCATCGAATTGGTCATCCTGAGAGACCTGTTTAAAGAGATCGAGTAGCGCTTTCATTATTTACGCTCCAAATCCATGTCAAGCGACAAGGATCGAATTTCCTTGACCAGAACGTTGAATGACTCTGGCATACCAGCATCAATCACGTGATCGCCCTTGACGATGTTCTCGTAAACTTTGGTACGGCCAGTGATGTCATCAGACTTCACGGTCAACATTTCCTGCAACGTGTAGGCTGCACCGTAAGCTTCCAGTGCCCAAACCTCCATCTCCCCGAAACGCTGGCCACCGAACTGAGCCTTACCACCCAGCGGCTGCTGAGTAACCAAGGAGTACGGACCAGTGGAACGAGCGTGCATCTTATCGTCAACCAAGTGGTGCAGTTTCAGGTAGTGCATGTAACCCACGGTCACAGGACGCTCAAACTGTTCACCAGTACGGCCGTCGAACAAGATCACTTGAGTGCGGCTGTTGGCCAATTGCATTTTCTCGGCTACGTCATCAGGGTAAGCCAATGCCAACATAGTCTGGATTTCGTGTTCAGTTGCACCGTCAAACACAGGCGTAGCCAGAGGCACACCTTTACGCAGGTTATGCGCCATGTCGATCAACTCAGCGTCGGTCAACGAAGCGATATCCGCGTGTTTGCCTGTAGTGTTGTAGACTTTTTCCAGGTAAGCGCGCAACTCAGCAACTTGATAACCTTTCTCGTTGCTCAGCATCTCGTTAATACGATCGCCCAGACCTTTAGCAGCCCAACCCAAGTGAACTTCCAGCACCTGACCCACGTTCATACGTGAAGGCACACCCAGCGGGTTCAGCACGATGTCTACAGGAGTACCATCGGCCAAGTGAGGCATATCTTCTACCGGTACGATGCGGGATACCACACCTTTGTTACCGTGACGACCAGCCATCTTGTCACCAGGTTGCAGACGACGTTTAACAGCCAAGTACACCTTAACCATTTTCAGAACGCCAGGAGGCAACTCATCACCTTGGGTGAGTTTCTTGCGTTTTTCTTCAAAGGCCAAGTCAAACTGGTGACGTTTCTGTTCCAGAGAGTCTTTAGTGTGTTCCAGAACCAAAGCATGCTCTTCATCCGCCAAGCGAATGTCGAACCACTGCCAACGGTCTAGGTCAGCCAAGTATTCTGCTGTGATTTCGCTGCCTTTGGCCAAACGACGTGGACCACCATTCACAACCTTACCGGTCAAGAATTTAGCGGTACGATCAAACGCGTCGTCTTCCACAATACGCAGCTGGTCATTCAAGTCTTGACGGTAACGACGCAGCTCATCATCGATAATGGATTGCGCACGTTTATCGCGCTCAATACCTTCACGAGTGAACACTTGAACGTCGATTACAGTACCTACCATGCCGGATGGCACACGCAGGGATGTATCTTTTACGTCAGAGGCTTTTTCACCGAAAATCGCACGCAGCAGTTTTTCTTCTGGTGTCAGTTGAGTTTCGCCTTTAGGCGTTACTTTACCAACCAGAACGTCGTCAGCACGTACCTCAGCACCGATATACACAATACCGGAATCATCCAGACGGTTCAGCTGTACTTCAGACAGGTTGCTGATATCGCGTGTGATATCTTCAGGTCCAAGTTTGGTATCACGGGCAACAACCGTCAACTCTTCGATGTGTACCGAAGTGTAGCGATCATCAGCCACAACTTTTTCGGAGATCAGAATCGAATCCTCAAAGTTGTAACCATTCCAGGTCATGAATGCGATCTTCATGTTCTGACCCAGCGCCAACTCACCCAAGTCGGTGGAAGCACCATCAGCCAGCACATCACCACGAGCCACCAAATCACCACGCTTCACGATAGGACGCTGGTTGATGTTAGTGTTCTGGTTAGAACGTGTGTATTTAGTCAGGTTGTAGATATCTACACCCACTTCACCAGCCACGTTTTCGTCATCGTTCACACGAATAACAACACGCTCGGCATCCACGTAATCTACCAAACCACCACGAGTGGCCATAACGGTAGTACCCGAGTCAACCGCAACAGTACGCTCAATACCGGTACCGACCAGAGGTTTCTCTGGACGCAAGCACGGTACAGCCTGACGTTGCATGTTGGCACCCATCAGCGCACGGTTAGCATCATCGTGCTCTAGGAACGGGATCAGTGAAGCAGCTACGGACACGATCTGTGAAGGAGCAACGTCCATGTACTGCACGTTTTCTGGCGCAGTCATCAGCGTTTCACCCGCTTCCCTACATGCCACCAGATCATCCACAAAGCGGTGATCGTCATCCAACTCGGCGTTAGCCTGAGCGATGATGTAGTTACTTTCTTCAATAGCCGACAGATACACGATCTCGTCGGTAGCCTGACAATCCACAACTTTACGGTAAGGAGTCTCTAGGAAACCGTACTCGTTCAGACGCGCATACAGCGCCATGGAGTTAATCAGACCAATGTTTGGACCTTCAGGCGTTTCAATCGGGCACACACGACCGTAGTGGGTTGGGTGCACGTCACGCACTTCAAAGCCGGCACGTTCACGAGTCAAACCACCAGGGCCCAGAGCGGATACACGACGTTTGTGTGTAATCTCTGACAGCGGGTTGGTCTGATCCATAAACTGGGACAACTGGCTTGAACCGAAGAACTCTTTAACCGCTGCCGAAATTGGACGCGAGTTGATCAAGTCGTGAGGCATTAGGTTTTCGCTTTCAGCTTGACCCAGACGCTCTTTCACGGCGCGTTCAACACGTACCAAACCAGCACGGAATTGGTTCTCCGCTAACTCACCTACACAACGTACACGACGGTTGCCCAGGTGATCGATATCATCGATCTGGCCAATACCGTTACGCAGATCTACCAGCAATTTGATGGTGTCTACGATGTCTTCGTCGGTTAGAGTCAGAGGACCTTCAATGCTTTCGCCACGGCCCAAACGGCTGTTCACTTTCATGCGGCCAACGCGAGACAAATCGTAGGTCTCGTCGCTGTAGAACAGGCGTTGGAACAGCGCTTCAACCGCTTCTTCGGTTGGAGGCTCACCAGGACGCATCATACGGTAAATGGCTACGCGAGCAGCCATCTGGTCTGCTGTGTCGTCGGTACGCAGTGTCAGGGAGATATAACCGCCCTGATCCAAATCGTTCACGTACAGAGTTTCCAGTTCGCGGATGTTTGCATCGCGAGCTTCAGCCAGAATACCTTCTGTGATTTCGTCGTTTGCCTTAGCAATGATTTCACCCGTTTCTGGATTAACCACGTTCTTAGCCAATGTACGACCCAGCAGGTAATCTTCAGGAATGGAGATGTAATCAATTTTGGCATCTTCCAGCTGACGCAGGTGGCGTGCGTTGATACGTTTGTCTTTTTCAACAATAACGTTACCATCGCGATCGGTGACGTCAAAACGCGCCACTTCACCACGCCAATGCTTAGCTACGAATTGCAAGCGACCACCCTCACCCAACAGTTCGATGTGATCGAACTCGAAGAAGTGGGCCAAAATGGCCTCAGGTGTCATGCCGATAGCTTTCAGCAAGATACTGACAGGCATCTTACGACGACGGTCAATACGGAAGAACAGAATATCTTTTGGATCGAACTCGAAATCCAACCATGAACCACGGTAAGGAATTACACGAGCCGAGAAAAGCAATTTACCGGAGCTGTGTGTTTTGCCGCGATCATGCTCAAAAAACACCCCAGGTGAACGGTGCAACTGCGATACAATGACACGCTCGGTACCATTGATCACAAAAGAGCCATTCTCAGTCATCAAAGGCATTTCGCCCATGTAGACTTCTTGCTCTTTGACTTCTTTGACTGTAGGTTTACTAACTTCGCGATCCATGATCACTAGTCGTACCTTGGCACGCAAAGGCGATGCATAGGTCAGACCACGCATTTGGCATTCTTTCACGTCAAATACGGGTTCGCCCAGCGTATAGCTGACGAATTCCAGACGTGCCATACCATTGTGGCTTACGATAGGGAAAATGGAATTAAACGCTTCTTGCAGACCTTCCGACTTACGTTCAGAAGAAATTGTTTCTCGTTGAAGAAACGTTCTGAAAGAATGTAGCTGGGTCGCCAGCAAATAAGGAACCTGCTGTACGTCTTCACGTTTGGCGAAGCTCTTGCGTATGCGCTTTTTTTCGGTATACGAATAAGGCATGAGCACTCCGACTCAAGGGTTACACGGGCCGTCAACCACGACCCTGGTTTACGACTCTAGAGAACCTGACTCAAGTAATAAAAAGCCTTACTAAAATCACAGGTTTTCTAGAGACGCGAAAGCCCGGGAAGGCAAAAATACACTTCCCGGGCATGTACTAATGTCTTACTTAAGTTCGACAGCAGCACCAGCTTCTTCAAGCTTTTTCTTAGCGTCTTCAGCGTCAGCTTTGGACAGACCTTCTTTAACGTCTTTAGGAGCGCCGTCAACCAGGTCTTTAGCTTCTTTCAAGCCCAAGCCAGTCAATTCACGTACAACTTTAATAACGCTAACTTTGTTTGCGCCAACTTCTTTCAGGTGTACTGTGAACTCTGTTTGTTCAGCAGCAGCTTCGCCACCTGCAGCAGCAGGAGCAGCAACTGCAACAGCAGCAGCAGCGGCGGAAACGCCAAATTTCTCTTCCATGTCCTTGATCAGTTCGGACAACTCGAGAACAGTCATGTTTGCAACTGCATCAAGGATTTCAGCTTTAGTAGCCATTTTTCAACTCCAGATATTAGATATAAATGCCAGGTTTGGGTATCGTCCGATACAACAAAATTCCCTAAGGAAAGTAGCGCAATTATGCAGCTTCTTTCTGATCGCGTACGGCCGCCAAGGCACGTGCGAACTTAGTTGGAACTTCGTTAAGCGTACGCACAAATTGCGTGACAGGTGCTTGCATCGTGCCAAGCAATTTCGCCAACAACTCATCACGAGAAGGCATTGTTGCCAATGCTTTAACGCCGTTAACATCCAGCAGGCTATTAGGCATAGCACCGCCTTTGATGACCAACGCGTCGTTGCTCTTAGCGAAATCTGACATGACTTTTGCCGCAGCAACTGGATCAGCACTGATGGCGTACATCAGAGGACCTACCAGTTGTGTAGACAAATCTTGGAAAGATGTGTCTACCAATGCACGGCGAACTAACGTGTTTTTCAAAACACGCAGATACACGCCCGACTCACGCGCTTTTTTGCGCAATACGGTAACGGAAGCGACGTCCAGACCACGATACTCAGCGATAATGATCGATTGTGCCTGTGCTACTTGAGCAGCGACATCTTCGATAACTACCGCTTTCTCTTCACGATTGAGACTCACGGTTTGAACACTCCTATAAAGATGTCCGGACTTCTCCGGGACATCAACCGAATGCGGCGCACCTGGTCGAGTTTCTGAAGTAGAAATTCTTCCGCGGGCGCCGTCTACGTTGGATGGGAAAATCCCGATTAAGGTTGCACAACTGCGTTGTACAAAGCCTCCAACGGTCTTTGACAGCAGTAGCTGCTATACCAGCCAGCTACAGCCCAAAGTTCTGTTTTGCTCTTCTGCTAGCGATTAGGCTTGCAGAGTAGCGATATCAACGCGAGCACCGCCGCCCATTGTGGACGAAACGGCTACTTTACGCATGTACACACCTTTAGCAGCGGCTGGACGTGCTTTGTTCAGCGCGTCAACCAAAGCTACCAGGTTTTCCTGCAACTTAGCTGTGTCAAAAGAAGCACGGCCAATTGTTGCGTGGATAATACCTGCTTTGTCTGTACGGTATTGGATCTGACCAGCTTTAGCGTTTTTAACTGCTGTAGCAACGTCAGGAGTTACTGTACCTACACGTGGGTTAGGCATCAGGCCACGTGGACCCAGTACTTGACCCAATGTACCCACAACACGCATTGTGTCTGGGGAAGCAATAACTACGTCGAAGTCCATTTGACCGGCTTTAATTTGCTCAGCCAAATCATCCATACCAACGATTTCAGCGCCAGCTGCACGAGCTTCTTCTGCTTTCTCGCCTTGTGCAAAAACGGCTACACGCACGCTTTTACCTGTACCGGCTGGCAGAACTACGGAGCCACGAACCAGTTGGTCGGATTTACGAGGGTCAATACCCAGCTGAACAGCAACGTCTACGGATTCGTCAAATTTGGCAGTTGCCGTTTCTTTGATCAGGTTCAGTGCGTCGGAAACAGGGTACAGTTTGTTGCGATCGATTTTGGCAGCAATGGCTGCTGCGCGTTTGCTCAATTTAGCCATGACTGATTACACCCCTTCCACGATAACGCCCATGCTGCGCGCAGTACCAGCAATGGTACGTACAGCAGCGTCCATATCTGCAGCAGTCAGATCTGGCTCTTTGATTTTGGCGATTTCTTCGGCTTGAGCGCGTGTCAGCGTAGCAACTTTGTCTACGTTAGGACGAGCGGAACCGTTTTTCAGACCAGCAGCTTTCTTGATCAGAATAGTTGCTGGTGGAGTTTTCATGATAAAAGTGAAACTTTTATCAGCGTATGCAGTAATAACAACTGGAATTGGCAGACCTGGCTCTACTTGCTGAGTCTGGGCATTAAATGCCTTACAAAATTCCATGATGTTCAGACCACGTTGACCCAGTGCTGGACCAATTGGTGGCGATGGGTTTGCTTTACCAGCTGGAACTTGCAGCTTGATAAACCCGACGATTTTCTTCGCCATGATGTACTCCTTGCGGGTAATAGTGTCACATCAAAAGACGTGACTCCCCGGGGTTAAAAATCAAGTCTTGTCGACTTGGTCAAAATCGAGCTCAACAGGTGTGGATCGACCAAAAATGGTAACCGATACACGCACCTTGCTTTTCTCGTAATTCACTTCTTCTACGTTACCGTTGAAATCAGCAAATGGGCCTTCTTTAACACGCACCATTTCGCCCACTTCAAACAACGTTTTAGGACGTGGTTTCTCGCCACCCTCTTCCATTTGCGACATAATTTGTCGCACTTCACGCTCGGGAATTGGGGCAGGACGGTTACCTGAACCTCCCAAGAAACCACTTACACGGCTGGTGCTACGCACCAAGTGCCAGGTTTCATCGGTAAGATCCATTTCCACCAGTACATAACCAGGGAAAATACGTCGTTCAGTAATTGTTTTTTTGCCGTTTTTTACTTCTACGACTTCTTCTGACGGGATAAGAATATCACCGAAAGCGTGCTCTAATTCGGCACGCTCAATACGTTCTTTCAACGCTTTTTGCACACTTTTTTCCATTCCGGAATAAACGTGTACTACATACCAACGTTTGCTCATGTGTGCCCTTTATTTCCAGCCTAAGAACAGGCTATAGATGACCCACTCAAGGCCTTTATCAATCAGCCACAGCAGAATAGCCATTACCGTCACGAACAGGAACACAATACCTGTCATTTGGGTTGCTTCTTTACGGGATGGCCAGTGTACGCGTCGGACTTCTTGATAGGAATCGCGAGCAAAACCAATGAGTCGTTTGCCGGTTTCACTAAGAAACACAATCAGGGCTGCCACAATTAGGGCGCCCACGAAGACACCAACCCGTACAAAAGCGGATTGCCCCTCTAACAAGGAGTAACCAACTATGCCAGCAGCGAGCACTAACACTGCAAGGCCCAGCTTTAGACGTTCTGAGCCACGATTTACGGTTTCTACGTTGGTATTCGACATAATCCGACGATTAGACGTCACCAGAGTGTGACGAGTGACTGGGTGGCAGGGGCAGAAGGAATCGAACCCTCAACCTTCGGTTTTGGAGACCGACGCTCTGCCAATTGAGCTATACCCCTATACCTTGAAAACCGGTACGTATGAAACCATACCGATAAGTGCAAAGAGGAATAATACCCTCTTTTGCACTTTTTGGCTACTACTTTATTTAATAATTTTGGCTACAACGCCAGCACCAACAGTACGGCCACCTTCGCGGATCGCGAAACGCAGACCTTCTTCCATAGCGATAGGCGCAATCAGCGACACTGTCATGGAAATGTTATCGCCTGGCAGAACCATTTCTTTGTCTTCTGGCAGCTCGATAGTACCGGTTACGTCAGTTGTACGGAAGTAGAACTGAGGACGGTAGCCTTTGAAGAATGGTGTGTGACGACCGCCTTCTTCTTTGGACAGAATGTAC
>NZ_JAANPV010000015.1 GCF_011290505.1 Paenalcaligenes suwonensis | reverse complement strand
AAGTAGCTCGTCGCTGCCGTTGCAGCTAAACTAGAGAAGCGAAATTATGAAGCATTTTGTTTTTGGTGTCAAGTGTTTATTTTTCAAAACATTCAAACCGAAACTACTTCAAACTTCTCACAGAACTTAACTTTCAAACTTGAAAACTAACTTCTGTGCTCTGCAGCAAAGAAAGAAACTTTAACATAATTTTTCAAGCAATGTCAAACTTTATTTTCTTGCTAATCATTCTTTCGAATGACTCGCAACGCCCCGAAGGTTGTTGCTGCCTTGCTGAACAATCTGTTTGTTTAGCGAAGAAAGTAACTATAGCTGTTTTTTTGCATGTGCGTCAACCCCTTTTTGTTATTTTTCTTACAAAATACTGCAAATAGTTTAAAACCTAGGTTTTTAGACCCCTAGAGGCTGTAGTCTGGCCTGTTTAAGCCTGTAACCACTACAGATTACATAAAACACTGAGCCTAGTTGCTGCAACATAGTCCCATATGCCAGCTCAGTACATAAACAGTACCATCTTGAGATACCGCCCTACTCTATATCTATATAGTGTAGTAGGCAGACCCTGATTCTTAATCACTCTATATATAGAAGCAGGCCTACACAAGCTGAAGGCATAGTTGTTTGCTTAGCCATATACGGTCTATGCAAGGTGCTTTTTACAGAACAGCCACTGATAACGCAAAACACTCACATCAGGCTTGGCCACAACAACCCAACATTGCTTCACTGTCATCATCAGCCCATCTTCTATATAGAGGGGGCTACCTTCTTATATATAGCAGGATAGTTAAGCACTCACCCTATAGGCTTCGTTGCATCTGTTGCTCTTCTATATAGATAGGCAGGAACATAGAAACCGACCTGATATTTCTTCCTAGCCCCCGCACAACACATAGACCAGGATTCAATAGCGGTAATCCAGTCGCACGTTTTTATAGAGGGACACTAGCAACTATCCGTTAAGGGTTTGCCACAACATTGATCGTTGCCGGTCATATAGTTCGACTCGCCGTTCACTCACCGCTTACTACTCTATATATAGAGAAGCCGTAAAACACCTCTATATAGATCACCATCGTTCAGTGATCAGTATTGCGACTGCAGCTCTGCCAGCACGGACCAGGCAGACTCGTTATTCGTGGTGAGCGGTAGCGCTATGCCTTTTACACAACAAGGCCAACAGTGATGCTGCAACTTGTATGCCTAACAACAAAACCCTGCTACACCTAGGCATACCTCAAACGAAGCTAGCTATAAAGGTAGTACGAAAATCACCCTCTATATAGCTACGTTAAGAATGGGCATAAAAAAAGCCCGACTCAAAAGAATCGGGCTTTTCCACGTAACCGAAATTACGTTGTACGCATTAGATAGCGCGAGATGCTGTTACCAGGCGCACTACAGACCACGATTTACCGCGGCTGATCGGACGACCTTCAGCAATTTCCACTACATCGCCTTCGTTGTACTGGTTTTGCTCATCATGCGCTTTGTACTTGTTGGTACGAATCATGATCTTGCCGTACAAAGGATGTTTTACGCGACGCTCTACTAGAACGACAACGGTTTTATCCATTTTGTTGCTGACCACGCGACCTTGCAAAGTACGCTGACGCTTTTGCGTTTGGGTTGTTTGCGTTTCGCTCATCTTACTTTCCTGCGTTCTCAGCCATTACGGTACGAACACGAGCGATGTCGCGACGTACTTTGGATAGCTGGCTGGTGTTGGAAAGCTGCTGAGTTGCACGCTGCATACGCAGACTAAATTGTGCTTTCAGCAGACTCTCGAGCTCTGCATTGAGCTCGGCCGTATCTTTAGCACGGAGTTCACTGGCTTTCATGAGATCTCCTTAAGCACCAATGTGGCGCGATACAAAGGTCGTAGAAATAGGCAGCTTAGCGGCAGCCAGGCGGAACGCCTCACGTGCCAATTCTTCGCTTACACCTTCCATTTCGTACAACACTTTGCCAGGTTGAATTTCAGCGACCCAGAATTCCGGACTACCTTTACCGCTACCCATACGTACTTCAGCAGGTTTCTGCGAAATAGGTTTGTCAGGGAAAATACGAATCCAAATACGGCCACCACGTTTGATGTGACGGTTGATCGCACGACGAGCTGCTTCGATTTGGCGAGCAGTCAAACGGCCACGGCCGGTTGCTTTCAAGCCAAAGTCGCCGAAGGACACCAGGTTGCCACGAGTGGCTAAACCAGTGTTACGGCCTTTCTGCTCTTTGCGATACTTTCTGCGTGAGGGTTGCAACATAGTTATTCTCCTTCAGGCGCAGGAGCAGCAGAATCGCGACGTGGGCCACGGCCACGACCTGGACGACGACCTTCTGGACGTTCGCCACGAGGACGGCGGTGACGGCGCTCTTCTGGAGCAGCAGCTTCTACTGGCATTTCGCCGTTAGGAAGCATGTCGCCTTTGTATACCCATACCTTGATACCGATAATACCGTAGGTTGTGTGAGCTTCTGATGTTGCGTAGTCAATGTTGGCACGCAATGTATGCAGAGGCACGCGACCTTCGCGGTACCATTCTGTACGGGCAATTTCAATACCGTTCAGACGACCAGCGCTAGCAATCTTGATACCTTGTGCACCCAGACGCATTGCGTTCTGCATAGCGCGTTTCATGGCGCGGCGGAACATAATACGTTTTTCCAATTGCTGGGCGATGGAATCAGCGATCAACTGAGCATCGGTTTCTGGCTTGCGAACTTCTTCGATGTTCACGTGAACAGGAACGCCCATCAAACGCTGAAGGTCAGCCTTCAAGCTTTCGATGTCTTCGCCACGTTTACCAATTACTACGCCTGGACGGGCGGAGAAAATGGTGATGCGGGCGTTTTTGTTTGGGCGCTCGATCAGCACACGGCTTACCGAAGCGTTCTTCAGTTTTTTCTTCAGGTACTCGCGTACTCGGATGTCGTCAGCCAACATGCCGGAGAACTCGTTGTGATCAGCATACCAACGAGAGTTCCAGTTGCGGTTAACGGCGAGGCGGAACCCAATTGGGTGAACTTTTTGTCCCATTGTGACTCCTTAACCGACCTTAACCACAATGTGGCAGGTCTGCTTCTCGATACGGTTACCGCGGCCTTTGGCACGAGCAGAGAATCGTTTCAATGACTGTGCTTTGTCCACAAAAATTGTGGTCACGCGCAGTTCATCGATATCGGCACCGTCATTATGTTCAGCATTAGCAATAGCGGACTCAAGCGCTTTTTTGATAATACCGGCGGCTTTCTTTGGCGTGAAAGTCAGAGTATTCAGTGCGTAAGAAACGCTTTTGCCACGGATCATGTCCGCAACCAAGCGTGCTTTTTGCGCTGAAATACGTACGCCACGAATTGTTGCTGTGGTTTCCATCGCTTATCTCCGAGACTTCTTGTCCGCAGCGTGACCCTTAAATGTACGGGTCAGAGCGAATTCGCCCAGCTTATGGCCAACCATGTTCTCGTTTACGTAAACGGGAACGTGTTGACGGCCATTATGCACGGCAATAGTCAGCCCAATGAACTCGGGCAGGATGGTTGAACGGCGAGACCAAGTTTTGATCGGCCGTTTATCGTTGCCCGCGACCACTGCATCGACCTTTTTGATCAGATGCTCGTCTACAAATGGGCCTTTTTTAATCGAACGTGACATGTGTACGCCCCTTACTTGCGCTTACGACGCGAGACAATCATATTGTCTGTGCGTTTGTTACGGCGGGTACGGTAGCCCTTAGCAGGGGTACCCCATGGACTGACCGGCTCGCGACCTTCACCTGTACGACCTTCACCACCACCGTGTGGGTGATCGATCGGGTTCATGGCTACACCACGTACGGTTGGGCGAATACCACGCCAGCGTGTCGCACCAGCTTTACCGATTTGACGCAGGCTGTTGTCTTCGTTACTTACGGAACCGATAGTTGCGCGGCAATCAATGTGCACACGACGAACTTCACCGGAACGCAGACGAATCTGAGAGTAAGCACCATCACGTGCCAACAACACAGCGGATGCACCAGCGGAACGAGCCAACTGAGCACCTTTACCTGGCAACATTTCGATGCAGTGAATTGTTGCACCGATAGGAATGTTACGGATAGGCAGTGTGTTACCAGCGCGGATAGGAGCATCCTGACCGGATACAACAGTTGCACCAACTTCCAGACCACGTGGAGCAATGATGTAACGACGCTCACCATCGGCGTAGCACAACAAAGCAATGTGGGCTGTACGGTTAGGGTCGTATTCCAGACGTTCTACTTTCGCAGGAATACCATCCTTGTTGCGACGGAAGTCAACAATACGGTAATGCTGTTTGTGACCACCACCACGGTGACGTACAGTGATGTGACCGTTGTTGTTACGGCCAGCTGTACGTGATTTTTTCTCCAGCAGGGGAGCGTACGGTGCGCCTTTGTGCAACTCAGAGTGCACAACTTTCACCATGCTGCGACGGCCTGCCGAGGTAGGTTTTACTTTAACGAGTGCCATTAGTTCACCTCAGTAAAGTCGAGTTCCTGACCCGCTTTGAGCGACACATATGCTTTGCGCTCGTTGCGGCGGCGACCTTGGAAACGGCCAAATCGTTTTGCTTTACCGTTCTGGTTCAGAACCTGAACAGATTCAACTTCAACCTTGAACAAGTGCTCAACAGCAGCCTTGATTTCAGGTTTAGTTGCGTCAGCGGCAACGCGGAAAGCGATTTGCTGATTCAGCTCAGCAACCATCGTGGCTTTTTCAGTCACGATAGGAGCTAGGATGACTTGGTATAAACGCTCTGTGTTCATCCCAGGATCTCCTCGAGTTGAGCGATAGCTGCCTTAGTGATCAACACTTTTTTGAAGTGGATCAACGATACGGGGTCAGCATAACGCGGTTCGACCACAGCAACGTTTGGCAGGTTACGCGTAGCCAGATAGAGGTTTTCATCAAATGCGTCAGTAATGAGCAACACTGAATCCAGACCCATGTCTTTCAGCTTGGCTGCAGCCAATTTTGTTTTTGGTGCATCCACAGCGAAGTTTTCTACTACAGCCAAACGGTCATCACGAGCCAACTGAGAAAGAATAGCGCGCAGACCTGCACGGTACATTTTCTTGTTAACTTTGTGGCTGTAGTTTTCTTCGCCAGTGTTCGGGAACGCGCGACCACCCCCACGCCACAGCGGGGAAGAGGACATACCAGCACGAGCACGGCCTGTACCTTTTTGCTTCCAAGGTTTGCGTGTGCTGTGGGAAACGGTACCACGGGTTTTCTGCTGACTGTTTGCACTGCGAGCGTTAGCTTGGAAAGCAACAACAATCTGGTGAACCAGAGATTCGTTGAATTCGCGACCAAACACTACATCCGATGCAGCAACGGTGGAAGCAGCTTGACCCTGATCATTCAGGAGCTTGAGATCCATGATTAGGCTCCTTTAATGGCGGGACGTACAACTACGTCACCATTTTTGTGACCTGGAACAGCGCCACGTACCAACAACAAACCGCGCTCGGCGTCTACACGCACGATATCGAGGTTTTGTACTGTACGAGTAACGCTACCCATGTGACCAGCCATTTTCTTACCTGGGAACACACGGCCTGGATCCTGAGCCATACCGGTAGAACCGGGGGCACGGTGAGACAGTGAGTTACCGTGGGAAGCGCGCTGACTAGAGAAGTTGTGACGCTTGATAACACCGGCAAAACCTTTACCGATAGTTGTACCAGTTACGTCTACCTTCTGGCCTGCTTCGAAAATGCTTTCTACAGCCAGAACAGCACCAGCGGTGTGCTCAGCTGCTTTTGCAGGGTCAAGACGGAATTCTTTAAGGATGCTACCAGCTTCAATACCAGCTTTAGCATAGTGACCAGCGGCAGCTTTAGTGACGCGCGTTGCGCGGCGAGTGCCGTATGCCACTTGAACAGCAGCGTAGCCATCCACTTCAGGGGTTTTGACTTGTGCGATGCGATTGTTGGACACGTCTAGCACAGTTACTGGCACGGATTCACCGTCTTCAGTAAAAATGCGAGTCATGCCGACTTTACGCCCAACAAGTCCCAACCGCCAAGCGGCAGGCACAGGTGTCGAGTTCGACATCTTTTTCTCCATTCCCGACTGCGATTGGTCGGGGCTAATGTACTTTATGAATGTACCAAAAAACTTGGCTTTTCTAGCCAAGCCCTAAATATTATCACCAAAGCAATACTCAAACAAGCACGATTTTGTCAAGTGTGGTATTCATCAAGACTATTTAGCTGATTGCAATCAATCATCTACCGACTTTATCCACATCCCAGGAAATCATGGCCCAACGGGTGTCGCCCCCACCCTGCTGAGCACGCTCGTCATCTTCGGCATACCACTCTTGTAAGGCGTTCACTTGCTGAGTCGTTAACTCACCAAAGGTCCACTCTACTTTCCCAATGAACTCCTCTACGCTTTTAGTACCTGCCAAGCGCCCGGGAAAGCAAAGGTAGTCAATGCGCGGGTGAAATCCCATAGAAAACAAGATGTTCACGATGTAGATGTAATCTGGCAAACCACGTTTTTGCTTGCCCAGTACGTCGGCAATGGCCGCATCACCAAAATGCCCATCTACTAAGTGTGTCATGTAGCATCGCTTGGTCGCTTTGCTGGTCATCTTCTGCAATGCATCCTGCATGTCGGCAACCAAACTGGAACGCGACGCCACTACGATGTCACACACTGGCACATCAGACCAATCGTCGTACCATGACTTATTCAACGTTGCCACGGTGGTTAAACCCGCCTCGACAGCATGTTCTTGCATGCGCGCTAGCATTTCAGCGCTGTAATCTAATCCATACACCTGCTGTAAATGCGGTGCGACCGTAATACCAATGGTGCCGGTCCCACAGCCTACATCCAGCAAGGTGTGGGCATCCGTTAAATCCATATGCGCCACAAACTGGCTGGCATACTCACTTTGTAGTGGTTTGCCTTTGAGCTCTTTAGCACGTGCATCCCACGAACTCGCCGTTTTAGCCGCCCTATCACTTTGACGCATATGATCACGGTACATCTGCGCAAAGTCCACATCATGAATCAGCATATGGTTTTCCTATAGTTAATACACGCTAGGCAGATGTTGCCTAACTGTAGCCTCATCCAAATCATACAACTTGGCTACATGGTGTGCGGTCATGGTCTGACGAGTAGGACCTACTGCCTGTAGCCTACCCGCTTTAAACAAGGCGACACGATCTGCTATCTGTAATGCATGTTCTGGCTGATGCGTGCAAAGCAAAATACCCATACCGTGTTGCTGCAATGCTTGTATATGGGATAACACGCGTAATTGATTACCGAAGTCCAAACTAGCCGTGGGCTCATCCATCACCAACAGGCGTGGCTGCTGCGCCAAGGCTCTAGCAATTAATACTAGCTGCCGTTCACCGCCACTAATCTGTGTGTATGGCCTATCTACTAAGTGCAGCATTCCTACCTGCTCTAAGCAGTCACAAGCAATCTGCTGATCGCGCTCTGACGGACTAGAAAACATACTCAAACAAGCAGTGCGCCCCATCAACACCACCTCTAACACACTAAAGGCAAACACTGCCGCATGCGCCTGGGGTACGTAAGCAATCTGCCTAGCTACGTCCTGTCGCGTCCATGCCTGCAACGGCTTGCCCATGATCTCTATCTGCCCTGCCAAGCTCGGCAACAACCCCAGCAGGGTTTTAAACAAGGTGGATTTACCACTGCCATTAGGCCCTAATAAACACAGTACTTCTTGTGGCCAGACGCACAAACTGATGTCCGTCCCCACACTACGGTGTTTGCTGTAACCAATACGAACATCACGTAACTCAACAATAGGTGTGGTCATTGTTAGGGAGTGCTCTTACGCGCCAATAGAAATAAAAAGAAGGGCGCCCCCACTAACGAGGTCAATACGCCCAATGGCAGCTCAATGGGTGCAACGGTTCTTGCCAACGTATCGGTAAGCAGTAAGAAAATACCGCCCAGCATTAACGAGGTGGGCAGCAACTTACTGAAGTTGGGCCCCACGAATAAACGCGCCACATGAGGAATGACCAACCCCACCCAACCAATAATGCCAGTAAAAGAAATGGCACTAGCCGTTAGCAACGTAGCCGCTACGATGAGTACTGCGCGTAAACGTTGCACAGGCACGCCTAGCATTTGTGCCTCTTCATCAGGCAGGCTCAGCAAATTCATGCGCCACCGTAACAATAACAGCGGTAATAAACCGGCAAGCATCCACGGCAGTGCCCACAACATTTCGTCTTGATTAATACTATTAAGCCCACCGAGCAGCCAGAAGGTAATCACCGACAATTGCGAATAAGGGTCGGCCAAAACCTTAACCAGCGAAATCCCTGCCCCCAATAAAGAGCCTACCGCTACCCCTGCTAACACCAGCACCAACACGGGGTCATGGCGACGCACCATACGTGCAATGACATAGACGAACAAAACCGCTAGCAGCCCACCCACAAAGGCCAGCAGTTGCACCCAAAATAAGGACAGCCCTAAATAGATAGCGACCACGGCACCTAAACCCGCTCCCGCAGACACCCCCAAAATATCGGGCGACACTAAGGGGTTTCTAAACATGCCTTGATACGCCGCACCCGCTGCCGCCAGTCCCGCCCCCACCAGCAATGCAGCCGCTATGCGCGGAAACCGTAGCTGCCATATCACTGTGTTGGCTGTGCTGCCACGGCTCTCAGCGGTAAATGGGCTATATAGCGCCGCCCCCAGCTCGGACCAACTTAGTGGGTACTTTCCTGCAAATACGGCGACCACCACCGCACCGACTAAAACGCACCACAGTAGTAGCCAATACCCATAACCCACGCGTGTGCTTATACCTTGTGGTGTCATATGCCTTACCTTATGTAGAGGGCTGTGCCAATAAGGAGTGGATTTCTTCTAGGCTTAATAACCGTTGATAGAAGCGTAAGAAGAACTCCCTAACGCGGTCAGGTAACCAGAGCTGATCTTGCTCTATGGTGGCTTTCACCCACAACAAGCCCAACAACCGGTTAATGCCCGGCGGAACGTCTATCCAGCCAAAGGGCAAGGCTGGCACCAACACCAGCCTACCTTCACATACTGCACGCAGTGATCGCCACACAGGGGATCGTGTAGCCATAGCAAAGAAGGTAGCATCTTGGGCAAAAATGAAGTCTGGGTCCCAAGCTAGAAGTTGCTCCATGGATACCTTAGCTAAGCCACCCGTACCGGCTGCAGCGGCTACATTACGCGCCCCTACATGACTAATCACCTCGGCATGTATAGACCCCGCTAACCCTGTTTCTAAACCATCTAGCCCACGAGCCAAATACACACTAGGCTGTTCCTGCACCACGGCATCTGCAGTTTGCATCAGGATTTCAGTGGCATGAGCAGCCAGCATCTCTGCCCTACTCTGTACTTGCAACAGCTCACCCACGTACTGCAATTGTCGTGGCGAGTCAGCAAGCGTACCGTCTAGCAATACATAAGGAATGCCCGTTTGCCGTGCCACATTTTCGGCAGCCGATTGATGCGTAGCATTCACCGCGCCAGCATCTACGATGATGTCAGGCGATAACGCTAACAAACCTTCTAAGGGAATAGTGCTCCCCCGGCCAGCCAGCCGCCCCACAAAAGGTAGGTCTTGATAGTCAGCGGACAAGTAATGACGTGCAGCATCGCTAAGGTTATACGGCCAGCCCAGCATTTTTTCTGGTGCCACACAATACAGCAACACAGAGGCGGGTGGCCCCGCGGCAAAGACTCGTTGCACAGCCTCGCCCGCTGGCAACTGCCCATAGTGAAACAGCACTTGCTTGGCTGCAAGTGTTTTGGGCGCCCAACCTGCAGTTAACAGGCTGGCCCCAAAAGCTTGCAGCAATCGTCGTTTAGCGTGATCCATTAGAAGCGGTAGATAGCGTTAGCGAACCATACGCGACCTGGCATGGGGTAGCCTTCGGACAGTTCGTAGTATTTATCGCCAAGGTTACGTACACCGGCCTCTATAGATAGATCGCTACGTGGGGACCAAATAGTTTTCAGGCCTACTATGCCATAGCCAGACAACTGCTCGTACTTGTCGACTACGCCCTCATCGTAACGGCCATTCTCGGCTTCTAGTGTTGCCAAGAACTCCCACTGTGCATGCGGCTTCCACCCCACATGGGCAAACAGACGATTACGCGGCAAACCCGTCAGTTTCACATCTGGCTCGCTACGGTTCGTGCTATTCAAGTAGGTATATGCCAAACCAGCACGCCACTCCGGACTAAATTGCTGCTCTAAAGAAAGCTCTATACCTTGATGACGTGCTCTATCAATATTCTGATACTGCCTACATTCGTACTTACCACATACAGTGCCCGGCACATCTACGCGGTTATGCGCATCACGCAAATTGCTGCGGAATAAGGTGAACTCTAGCTGCCCACCTTCCCACGCTTCGGTGCGTAACCCCAATTCGTAATGCCACGCTTTTTCTGGCTTTAGATCAGGGTTAGGCAATGCTTCGCCAAAGCTCGCGGAATAGCGGTCTTTAATCGTCGCAAAGTGCGTTTTGTGTGCCACGCTACCAAACAACTCGGTGCTTGGTGTCACGTTGTGCACCAGTTCTAGCACACCGTTAGTCGCTTTATCTACAGCACCGGACTCCCACACGTTGGCATCTTTGGTTTTACGTCGGTCATGACTTAAACCTGCACGCATTCTCCATGTATCAGACAAACGTATGTAGTCTTCAATAGCTAACGAGTACGTGATGTCGCGGTAGTTCTTTGTGGCATAGCCAGCTTGTATGTCTTTGTGCCTATCGTCTTTATAGTTGAAGGCCACATGCAACTCATGGTTGGCCCAGCGATCGATGACGAGCTCGGCTGCCGCACCATAGGTTTTGTCATCGTACTTACTACGGTCCTCCTGCAAGTCGGTGTAGGACGCATCCCTAAAATTGTCCATGCCGTTCTTATAGGTATCGGCATAAGCACGTAGGCGCAACGTGTAGTCTGAACCCAAATCCGTGCTGCTCATGAAATACAGGCTATCTTTGTCCCAGTAGGGCCATTGCCAGAAACGCCCGGTAAAACGGTTTCCTTTACGCTCACCGGTGTACACAGGCTGGCCTTTCTTGCCCTCTTGGCGCACATATCCAAACACATACTCATCCGTAGCGTTAGGGGTCAGGCCCAGTTTGAATGACAGCTTCTTATCGGTGTAATGGCCATTCTCACGGTAACTACCTAAATCAGTCGGTGATTTTTTTTGATCGTGAAAGTCTTTAGGTAGAGGAAAACCATTCGCATCCAAATACGATGCACCAAACTGGAAATACCATTTTTCTTGCCTAGAGCCTGCATTCACCGAGAACAAGCGCTCTTGTCCCGAGGCATAGCCCACACGCACATCGCCTTCAAACTCACGCTCTGGTTTACGAGACACCAAGTTGATGGCGCCCCCCATAACGTTAGGACCATACAGCAATGACGCATTACCTTTGGCAACGGTTAATGTGGATAAGTCGAAAGTCGTGAAGCGGTTTAAGTCCACATTACCGTCATACGGCACATACTGCGGAATACCATCCATAAAAATGGCAATACGACGCGAATCGAACCCGCGTATAGAAACCGTCTGTTCGTTACGTTGACCACTAGACGCCATGGTGACGCCCGGTATCATCGTTGCAGCACTACCAATGTTGTTGCGATTAAAGCGCTCCATGGTGGTTTCATTTAATGTGGTTTCACCCAACAGCAATGAACCACCAATATCACCACGCACTACCACTTCGCCCAGTTTAAATACCGTGCTGCTATCGGTGTCCTCGGCATACGCCATGCTACTGCATGACAGCGCAGCACATAATGCCGTCAAACGCCATGCGCCTCGATTCTTCACACTGCCTAACCACGTCGTCGTGGTGAGCACATTGTGCTTGGTGTTGCCGCTCATCTGCCTCTCCCAATTGTTTCTATTCGTTATAAGCAAAGGTATATTACGACAGGGAGAATTGAATCAGCAAATCACAGGCAGAGAAAACAGACTCTATACGCAGAAGTACGACACTAGGCAAAAAAAAGCAGCCTTTTTACGGCTATCCCTTTCACTAAGCACACGGCATCGTGTTTGTGGAGTCGTAAAAACGCTGCTTAAAACTAAGCCGTAGCAGGCTCTTATCTACATCACGCTACCCGTGCTATCTGGGTAGGTTTTCTGTCTAGGGCATTTAACGCATCACCTACTGCATCAAACAGTGTGTCTAGCTCGGCGGCTGTGGTTGTAAACGTTGGGCCAAACTGCAAAGTGTCACCACCAAAGCGCACATAAAACCCTTTTTTCCACAATGCCATGCCTGCCTCAAAAGGGCGTACCACGGCATCACCATCGCGAGGGGCAATCTGAATCGCCCCCACTAGTCCGCAGTTACGGATGTCTACAACATGGTTGGCATAACGTAGGCCGTGCAGACCTCGCTCAAAATGCGGGGCAAGCTCTGCTGCTTTTTGAGGCAAATGTTCGCGCTCTAAAATATCCAGTGCTGCCAAACCTGCTGCGCACGCTACCGGGTGAGCCGAATAGGTATAACCGTGCCCAAACTCCACCATGTAATCCGGCGTGTCTTGCTGCATAAAGGTGTTATAGATTTCACTGGATGCAATTACAGCTCCCATTGGAATAGCGCCGTTGGTGAGCTGCTTAGCCATATTCATAATATCGGGGGTCACCCCAAAATACTCCGCCCCCGTTAAGGTACCCAAACGCCCAAACCCGGTAATCACCTCATCAAAAATCAATAAAATCTGATGCTGGTCGCAGATTTCGCGTAATCGGCGCAAGTAGCCATGGGGAGGCACCAACGCCCCAGCAGAACCCGATACCGGCTCTACGATCACCGCTGCGATGTTAGAGGCATCGTGCAGCTCTATCAGTTTAAGTAATTCATTAGCCAGCTCTACCCCACCCGTTTCTGCTTGCCCTTTGGTAAAGGCCATACCGGGTTGTAAGGTGTGCGGCAAATGATCAGCATCCATCATTTGCCCAAACATCTTCCTATTACCGCCTATGCCTCCTAAGCTCGTACCCGCCACGTTTACCCCATGGTAACCACGCGCTCTGCCAATCATCTTGGTCTTAGAGGGTTGGCCTTTTAAGCGCCAGTACGCACGAGCCATTTTGATAGACGTGTCCGTGCACTCAGAACCAGAGTCCGTAAAGAACACATGATTGAGTGGATCAGGTACTAACGACGTAATGCGCTCAGCCAACTTGAATGCCAATGGATGCCCAAACTGAAACGCCGGCGAGTAATCCAACGTACCTAATTGCTGACTTACCGCATCACGTATCTCGCTGCGGTTATGGCCTGCACCACAACACCACAGCCCAGATAAGCTATCAAATACTTTGCGACCATCGGCGTCAATTAACCAGTTATCTTCTGCCCCCACAATCAATCGGGGATCACGCTGGAAATTACGGTTCGCACTAAAAGGCATCCAATGCGCTTGTAGGTTCAGAGTATCCATGATTTGTCTCCATGCATTATTAGGGTGGTATATGCGGATTGTAGAAAGCTTGTTTGATCAGTAGGATATGAATCTATTGATAGATACATCAGCATTTACTGAACTATGGATAGAGCTACCCTAAATCAAGTCAGTGACTTTGACCTACGCTTATTACGCGTATTTAAGACCGTGGCTAAAGCTGGTGGCTTTGCGGCTGCAGAAAGCATTTTGGGTATCAGCCGATCTGCAATCAGTATGCACATGAGCGATCTAGAAAAACGTCTAGGCATGCGACTATGTCAGCGTGGACGAGCAGGCTTCAGCCTAACCGACCAAGGTAGAGAAGTACTGCGCGCCAGTGAAACGGTGTTGGCGGCTATTGAAGGTTTCCGTAGTGAGGTCAACCAACTGCACCACAGCCTACGCGGCGACTTCAATATAGGGCTAATGAACAGCCTAGTTACTCAGCCCAAGATGCGTATCACCACAGCACTACAACAACTGTGCAGCGCCAACACCGGCATACGCGTCAATATTAGTATGAGTACCCCAGGAGACATTGAGCGTGGCCTACTAGACGGACGCTTACACGTTGGCGCCCTGCCCCTAATCACGACATTACCAAGTCTGGATTATGTGCCGCTGTATGACGAGCACTCGTATCTCTATTGCAGCAATCGGCATCCGCTATTTGCCGATGCCGCGACCGTAGAACTCGCCACGCTGTACACCGCCCAGGCCATACAGCCTAACTACCGTATGCCGCCAGACGCTATACAACTACATCAACCCTTGCTTCGCACCGCTACAGCCTCTGACCGTGAGGCGATTGCGTTTCTGATCCTGACCGGTGAGCACATAGGCTTTCTACCCGACCACTTAGCGGCCAATTGGGTAAATCAAGGCGTAATGAGAGCCTTACGCCCCGATCAAATGCATTTTTCTATTACTTTGGCAGCGGCTACCCGTAAAGGGCGACGCCAGAATTTGATTGTGGATAAGTTTCTGGAAGCATTGAACGCACCGCTTCCTTTGCCGTAACAGCCACTACGCTAGCTTCTTTCTCTACACCCACTACATCTCTCCCCATACCTGCCGAGTAGTCAGGCCTATTTCTGTGCCCTCTGCATACAGAAGCAGTAGTGCCAGCACACCACAACCTGCATATCTAAAAACAAATAAAACGATTAGAATAAAACCGATACAACAATATCGATTCAAATCTTATCGAAATAGGAGAAGACAATGACAACAATCACCTTGCCCAGAACGCTGCTAGTAGGTGGTGGCGTACTTAATCAACTACCCACTGTGTTGCAGGAATTATCATGCCGCCGTGCCTTACTTGTGACTGATGCAATGATGGTGACCTTAGGCCATGCAGACCGCATCCAAAAACTACTCGCAGAACACCACATTAGCTGCGATGTGTTTGCCGATACCATTCCCGAGCCTACCTCGGCCTCTATACAAGCAGGCGTAGCAACCGTTAGCCAAGGCAACTACGATGCGCTGATTGCGTTAGGCGGCGGCAGCCCTATGGACAGCGCTAAAGCCATGGCTATTTTGGGCAAACATGGCGGTCATATTCGGGACTATGCATTCCCCGTACAAGTAAACACCCCTGGCTTGCCGCTCATCGCTATCCCCACCACTGCGGGCACAGGCTCAGAGGTCACACGGTTCACGATTATTACGGATGAAAAGAGCGATGAAAAATTGCTGTGCATAGGCACTGCTTTCGTACCTACTGCGGCGTTGATTGATTACGAACTGACCTTATCTGTACCTGCTCGCACCACTGCTGATACAGGCATTGATGCTATGACCCATGCCATCGAAGCCTATGTCAGTCGCAAAGCTAACTCTTACAGTGATAGCCAAGCGCTGGCGGCCATGCGCCTACTTGGCCCTAACCTCAAACACGCCTACGACAACGGCAACAATCACGACGCACGTGCAGCTATGATGCTAGGCTCTACGTTGGCAGGGATTGCTTTCTCTGCCGCCTCTGTTGCTTTGGTGCACGGCATGAGCCGCCCTATTGGTGCGTTTTTCCATGTACCGCATGGTCTTTCCAATGCCATGTTGCTACCCACCATCACAGCCTACTCCTTGTCTGCCGCTCCTGTGCGATATGCTGACTGCGCACGGGCGTTAGGCTTTGCCTCGGAACACGACAGCACAGATGCAGCGAATCAAAAACTGCTAGATACCCTGTATGCTTTAAATGCCCATCTGCAAGTACCCTCTTTAGCACAATACGGCATTGATAAGGCTCGCTTTATGGAGCTGATTCCCACCATGGCACAACAAGCCATTGCCTCGGGCTCTCCCAACAATAATCCTCGTATTCCTAGCCAGCCAGAAATGGAGCAACTGTATCAACAGTTGTGGGACTAAAACTTACAAAGGGAAGAGGCCGATTAAGCCTCTTCCCTTACTCGCTTAGTTCAACAATGCTGGTTTTCGTAGGTGGTAATCCGTTGCTCCTTGGAACCCATGACCAATACGAAACAACATCCCCTCATCAAATGGCCTACCCAACAGTTGTAAGCCTATAGGCAAGCCCTGCTGGTCAAAACCTGAAGGTACACTTAACGCAGGCAAACCCGTTACTGAGGCAATACCTGTAAACCGCATAATAGCTTCCAAGGTAGGACGTACCACACCGGGTTCTAACTCGATGTTGGCCGTACCTATTTCAGGTGCCGTAAACGGTAAGCTAGGCAGTACAAACGCATCGATGCCCTCAGAGAATCTATCCATAAAACGCTGGCGCAATACCGAACGGAAACGCTGAGCCTGAATATAGTGCGAAGCCAAATACAACTCGCCTTGCTCAAACATAAAGCGCACATTTTCACCGTAATCCTCTGGACGCTCACGCATCCAGCGCTGATGAAATGCACTAGGCTCGGCACTTTCTACTGTCATTAATGCCGACAGATTCAATTCCAAATCGGCGATGGAGGTTTCCACTACGATGGCCCCCAATGAGCGCAATACATCCAATGCATCCTGAGTAGCCTTCAACACCGAGGGCTGTAGCTGAGTGAAGAAGTACTCTGGAATCACGCCTATACGTAGCCCCTTCACCCCATGCTCTAACGTGGCTAAATAGTCAGCCACGGGAGCACGTGAAGTGCTGAGGTCAGATGGGTCGTGGCCTGCAATGACCTGGAGTAGCAACGCGCAGTCCTCTACCGTACGTGTCATAGGGCCACACGTATCCATGCTCCATGCCAACGGGATAATACCGCGCCCACTCACACGACCTACGGTAGGCCGTATACCTACAATACCGTTAGCACCTGCTGGTAAACGTATAGAGCCGCCCGTATCGGTGCCCAATGCAGCCGGTACAGCACGAGCCGCTACCGCCGCCCCCGAACCACCCGATGAGCCCGATGCTATGCAGGCCGTATTCCAAGGATTACGTACCACACCATAATGCGGGTTTTCGGAGGTAGCACCCCATGCAAACTCATGCATATTGGTATTGGCCAGTAGGTTTGCTCCCGCCCCTTTAAGCCTACGTACCACCTCGGCATCCTCAGTAGCCTCTTTGCCTTTCAATATCTTACTGGCTGCAGAAGTCGCCCTTCCCGCCAAACTAATATTGTCTTTAATCGCGAGTGGCACACCGTGTAATGGCCCTACGTTATAGCCAACTTGCATCATAGCCTCGGCCGCTTTGGCTACCGCCATGGCTTCTTCATGATGCACAGACACAAATGCCGCCAATGGCTCACCCACCTGATCAATACGGTTCAAGATAGCTTGGGTAAGCTCTACGGGTGATAAGGCCTTACTCGCAATTAACGCTGCTGATTGCGCTACGGTCAAATCGCACAAGTCAGTCGGAGATGAAAGATTCTGTGCCATGGTTTTAAGCCCCTCCCGCTGCTACAACACTTTCGTCGTGTTGTACGACCACTATAGGGCCTACACCTAAATGCACATCGCCCCCCATCACTCTACATAGCTCATTGGCCTCATTCAGCAAACGCTGAAACTCGGCTACATGTGCTTGCTGACGTTGTGCCGACATACCCAGCCCTGAACACTGGGATACGGCCTGAATATACGCCGCTACGGTATCCTGATCACTAGTCATGGTTTCTCCTCCACCATGTTTGGCCAACGTTATTGAGCTGTGCCAATAATTGATTTCAGAATAGATGCGCCCAAGGTGTATTTGGGGTCTACCATATTACCCAAACGCACACGGCCAGCTTGGGTCAACAGCAAATATGCATCTTCTTCGGTGTAGCCAAAGTCTTCAGCCATCCAACGGATCAAATCACGGTACGCGCGGCGCGCAGCGTCTTCCATAGGGCGTGCCGAACCAATGCTCATGTAGAACTTTTCATTCTCCAAGCGCGGATTCACCAACTTCCAGTTCTTAATCAAGTCCACTTGTATGGTGGTGGTAGTGGGATGCTCAATCGCTACCCCGCACAACTCACCATCACCTTGTGCAGCATGACAATCACCCAAGAACAAATAGGCCCCTTTAGTTTGCACAGGCAGATAAATGACTGCGCCTGGCCCTATGTCCGGCAAGTCCATGTTGCCGCCATAATAGTCGGGCACTAAGGCGCTAATGGCTTCAATTTGTGGAGAAACACCGATTGTCCCGATAAAAGGCTCATACGGCAGCGTAATTTTGTCATTCCACCGCACACCTTTTTCCGCATCTACATCCACTTTCACTACACGCTCAGGCCAAGGCTGGTGCAACAAGGCAGTATCAGCCGTTGCCACCAATCCACCAAACTCAGGAATCAATGCTGTAGTACCGCATGGCTGTGGGCCACGAGGACGAATCTCCTTAATATAAACTGCCAAGCAATCCCCTTTTTCTGCTCCCTCTACATAAATAGGGCCGTTCTGAGGATTCAGAAATGGGAAGTTCAGTTTTTCACTGGGTTTGTCCTGCTCTGTCTGTAAACTACCTTCAAACGCATCATGCGTCTCGGCAGAAATCACAGCACCTGGTTCTACATGCAAGACTGGCGTTTCATAAGGGCCATAGACGTAATGATATTTTCCTTGTTTGGCCTCATCCAAGTGATGCTTTTGACCCGCTTTACCTTTGGCCTCACCGCGTCTTGCCATTAATGACTGTTCAAACCATGACATAGTTATCTCCTCGTTAAATTATCGTAATGCCCTGTTAAATAGATAGGCATCGTCGTACTACTTCTGGATCGGACAACATGGCCGGATCCAGCTCTTCAATGACCAACCCCTTATCCATGACATAACAACGCTGTGCCATGGCTTGAATCATTTCTAAGTTCTGCTCTACAAAGAGCACGGTTAGTCCAGTACTACGGTTTAGCTCCACGACCAACCTGGCAATGTCTTTCACAATAGAAGGCTGTATCCCTTCGGACGGTTCATCCAACAACATCAAGCTAGGCGAACCTATCAGCACCCTGCCTATAGACAACTGCTGTTGCTGACCGCCTGACATGGTGCTAGCCTGCTGCTTGCGACGCTCGCGAAGGATAGGGAAATAGTTATAAATTTCCTCATAGCGTTCAGACTTCACACGCTTACCTAAGGCTTCACCTACCCGCAGGTTTTCCTCTACCGTCATACGGGGAAAGACATCCCGGCCTTGCGGCACATATCCAATACCGTGCCTAGCGCGCTGATAGGCAGGCAACTGATGAATGGCTTCACCATTCATCAAAATCTCGCCCCCAGAACAAGGCAGCAGCCCAATCAAACTTTTCATCAACGTAGATTTACCCACGCCATTGCGGCCAATGACTGCCACAATTTCACCGGGATTAACGTGCAGGTTCAGGCCTTGCAACACAGGTTTACTGCCATAGCCCGAGCGCAAATTACGAATATCAATTAATGCGGGATTAGCCATGTGATTTCCCCAGATAAATTTCAACCACGCGCTCATCCTGCTCTATGTCCGAGATGGAGCCACTGGCAAAGATCTTGCCGTAATTCAGTACCGTGACCCGGTGAGCAATCTGTCGCACAAAACTCATGTCGTGCTCTACGGCCAACACAGCCATGCCCTGTTTGTTCAGGTCTAAAATCATCTGACCGGTTTGCCACGTTTCATCAGGTGTCATCCCGGCCGTGGGCTCATCCAGCAATAGCAACGTAGGTTGCAAACTGATCGCCATACCGATTTCCAGCCACTGCTTCTGGCCGTGACTCAAGTTGCCTGCCAGCTGCTTGGCATGTGGCGCCAAATGCAAAAACTCCAGCAATCTATCGGTATGCTCATTCAGCTCTGCCGGTTTGCGATAATGACGCTGTAAAGCAACTTGCAAATTCTGATGCACACTCATATCGGCAAAAACGCCAGGCACTTGGAACTTCACACTAATCCCTCTACGAATACGTTCGTAGGAGGGTCTATGCGTGATGTCTTCACCTTTAAAAAGAATAGTGCCGCCACTAGGTGCTAGGCTTCCCAGTAGCAAATGGAAGAAGGTGCTTTTTCCTGCGCCGTTAGGCCCCACCAAACAATGGATTTCCTGATCGGCCAAGCTGAAATCAATACCCCCGGTAACATGCAAGCCACCGAACCACTTATCCAGACGTTGTGTTTGAAGTAAGGTCATGATTACTCCCCCTTACTGGTGTGTGAGCTTGCCAATGCCTGACGCTTACCCAACCACTTGCCCAGTGACAAGAAAATGCCATTTGGTGCAAGTAAGACTGTCAGTACCAATAACGCACCCATCACTACCAGCGCGTATTGGCTGCCGTAAATAGTTAATGCCTGAAATCCTGCCAACACCACCATCGTGCCTAGCAAGGTTGCCGTTAAGTCTGTACGTCCGCTAACTGCTACCCAGATCACGGGTAATGCCGCTGCGGTCATCCCCATACTGGATGGGGTGATGTACTGGCCCCAGGAGACATACAACACACCGCTTAACCCCGCTAGCGTGCTGCCGATTACGAAGGCCGCTAGCTGATATTTACGTATGTCGTACCCCAACATCTCGGCACGTCTAGGGTTTTCTCGCGCGGCCACCAACACATTGCCAAAACGGGAGTTCACCAAAATACGTAACCCCAGATACACCAGTACCAGTAACGCCAGAGTCAGGTAGTACAAGGTCACATCAGGGAACAAAACAATATCGCCCCCCGGCCAAGGAATCGTCAGTGGCTGCATACCGCTCATGCCGTTAAACCCATTCAAACGTGCCTGCCCTATCACCCAATTGGGCCCTGCAGTTTGTGACATAAAACGCTCTAGCACCAACGTGACAGAGAGGGTCACTATGCCTAGGAACACACCCACAATACGGCCAAAAAACAGGAAATACCCCAGCACTACAGCAAAAATTGCTGCTACCACCAGTGCCAAAACCAATGCCAACCAGGTCAGCCCATACACCGTGCCAATGTTCAATGTCACGATGGCGTAGGTATAACCACTCAAACCAAAAAATGCGGTTTGCCCAAAGCTCAAAATACCGCCATAGCCCCAGATCAAACTCAGTCCCAAGGCCATGAACAACCAGTTGAAGAAATACACGTTATTGCCCACGTCATAACCGTCGGCAAACAAGGGGTAAAGAATAGCAAGCACCAATACAACGGCAGCACTGGTCCAGAACTTGGGGCCACGTCCCATCGTCTGTGGCCCTTCTAACAAAGCCAGACAAGAAAAAATTTTCATACTACCCTCTTCGCTTCAGGAACCAGCCCGAGATGCCATTTGGCAAAACTCGAATCACTACAATCACGGTTAGCAACATGCCTATGTGACCAAACATCTGTCCCTTCCAAGAGGTCAGCGCCGCTTTCATCACCCCTAATATGGCTGCTGCTGGTGCGGTACCCAAGAAGATGTCGGCACCACCCACAACCACCGTTACAAAAGCATCCACTACAAACGTGCTACCCATAGTGGGGACGAGTGTCATCGTGGGGGCGTACAACGCACCGGCTAAACCTGCCAGAGCAGCGCCCAAGCCAAACGTCAGGCTATACATGAATCCGGTGTTCACACCCAAGGCACTAGACATGCTGGGCACTTGAATCGTTGCGCGTGCCAACAACCCAAAACGGGTGTAGCGGAACAGTGCAAATAAGGCGATTAATAAACCTATAGCCACCACCATTAACACCACGCGATACTCCGAATAGGAGTAACCACCAAACTGAAAACTACTCAGTGGTGTACCGGTACCTTGAATGGTAGAGCCCAGCACAATCAATGTGCCTTGCGTCGCCATCAAGCTAATTCCCCATGTAGCCACAATCGTGTCCAATGGGCGTTGATACAGATGTCGTACCACTAATCGTTCCAACACCATGCCCAATACACCGGCAGCCAATGCCCCCATCAACACAGCGATAGGAAACGGCACACCAGCATGGATGGCATACGTGGATACATACGCACCACACAAAATAAACTCGCCATGCGCCAGATTGATCACCCCCATCATGCCGAAGATGATCGCCAGCCCGCAGGCGGCCAATACCAAGAAGGCAAATGCATCGCCCGCCTGATAAAGAAAAGAGAACGCCGTACTTAACAATTCCATCATGCTCCCCTAGGCAGGATTGCATAACAGCAGGCAACACTTACCCTAGCTGCTGATTTTCTAGCAGCGCCATTTTGCAATCCTGCGTTGATTAACTGCGGCGGTTATCCTCCCGCCTAGCCCTTCTTACTTCTTGGTAGTAGGGTTATCCGAGGGCGTATATTGAGCATTGTGATCTTGTTGTGTCAGATCGCAGCCCACCTCTCCTAACCAATACGGTTGGGTATCGTTCCATACGTGGGGGAAAGAAATGGAATGGTCTTCGTTCACACGCGCCAAGTACATAGTGTGCGAAGTATGCTGACTTTTAGGGTCAATACATACACGGCCTTCAGGCGCATCCATACATACATCACCTTGTGCAATCACAGCTCTAAGGTCGGCTTTATTGGTAGAACCATTTGCGCGCTCTACCATCTGCTTATACAAGTACACAGCATGGTAAGAGTTTTCAGCTTCTTGGTTGATATACGGTTCTTCAGGGAAACGTTGACGCCATTTTTCTACAAAGGCTTTGCTCTCTGGGGTATCAACTTCTTCAATGTAATTGGTGGTGATGTACATACCTGCCAAGCTAGGTGCTTTGAAACGTTTGTGTTCGTACCCTTGGCCCACGTTCACCGAAGACGCCATAGGTAAACCCACGTTAGCGGCTAACGCTTGCTCGTAGTACGAAGCCTGAGCAGTACCCACCAATAGGGTTACGACGAAGTCAGGTTTGGCTCGTTGAATGTTTTGAATATTCTGTGAGAACTGGGACACCCCAACAGGGATGAAGTCTTCGCCTACAATTTCGCCCCCCTCTTTCTCTACAAAATGGCGTACCCACTCTGCGGAAATCTGGCCAAAGTTATAGTCGGCAGCTAACACATACACACGTTTACCGTACTCTTTCATCATCCACGGAATCAGTGTAGAAAACTGCTGTTCAGGCACAGCACCCGTCACAATCATGTTGGCATCACACACACCACCTTCGTACTGATTGTTATAGAAAGCGAAACCATCAAACTGACGCACAATGGGTCTATAGGCCTCGCGGGAAGAGCTGCTAAACCCCGAAAACACCACATCCACCTTGTCACGCTGCAACGCACGTCGCATCAATTCCTGATGGCGTGTGTTATCAGACTGCGTATCGTAAATCACCAGTTCTAAAGGACGACCCGCTATCCCCCCTGCAGCATTAATCTCCTCTGCTGCCAATTGAATACCTCGCACTTTACCAATCACAGGTACCACAAACTCACCTGACTGATCCTCTAACACACCCATCTTGATGGGGGCATTATTGGCGTGTGCACTCATTGCCGTAACTGAGCATAAAGCGGCTGCCAGTCCTGCCAAAATAAAGGCTTTTTTCATCTTGTCTCCCTTCTTTTTTTAAAAATTATTGCTATATGGTGATAGACAAGGCGTTCTCTTGCCCCACCATTGCACCACGGCCTGGTTGCATGGCCTGTGGTTGTCGAGCAGCTTGCTCTACGAGTTGTTTAGCAAACTCTTCAACACTGGTCTGTGCACACATACTTTGTTGTCTTAGCCATTCGTATGCACCTTCGTCAGTCAAGCCATGCCACTTCATGAGTAACAAAACAGCCTTGATGACATAACGACGTTGTCGGCGCCGTTGATTCTGTTCCAACAAATTCAGATTCCATGCCAACTGCTGGTTATATTCGTTAACCGCCATGAATAAACTGAAAAACACCGTACCAGCATGCACAGGCTTTTTGATAAATGCGGTAGCACCATACGAGAACAGTCGCCCTAAGCGTGAAGGAGCCTCAATCCCTACCATTCCCACCACCGGAATCATAGAAAGATCCAGACCCGGATAACGGGGCACATCTACCTTGATACCTAAGTCACCATCCAAAAACAAAACATCACGCTCTGTTTGTAGATTGTCTTTATCCATGACAACTTCACCGTTTTCTGGTGCCAAATGCAGCACGCTCATCCCCAAGCGGCTTAATGAATCCCCCAAACGATCCAACGCTCGGAAGTTCTCGGACACGATCAGAGCCCGTCTATGATTAAAATTTTGCACACAGCGTACGGATCTCATGTCTGCAAAACTCCACTATCTTCTATTGGCAATAACATCCATTCCGTAGAACTACTCACCAGATAGGGATCAGGCCGTACCGGGCGCAATGCTTGCGCCACAATCTCGAAGCTCCCTTGTGCAGTAGAACGCCCCATACGTGGGGTTAGGTGAGCGTGATACGTCAGTGGGTCTAGAAAAACTTCGCCTTGTGGTGCCCAAAGATGATGCTGTAACGCGGCGCGGCGCACTGCCATCACGTCATCACTAGGACTAGAGATCAATGCAGCAGCCAATAAATGTGTAGCAATATACGTTGCTTCGGCCTCTACCGTGGGCAAACCATCCCCCGGGTAATCACGGCAATACTTTTGTACAAAGATGTTGTTTTCTGCCGTTTCTACAGAGGAGAAATACACACTGGAGCTTAAATGTGCATCGCAAGCCTGCGGCCCTATCTCCATCAAATCTGCTTCAGATAAATTGCAGCTCACCACCGGAAAGCGTGTGCTCTGTGCAATATTGCGCTGCTCGCAAACATCGCGAAACTTACGAAAGAAGTGGTAGCTAGAATGCCCAATCAAACTGTTGAACACAAAGTCCGGCTGCAAGTGCAATATCTGCTCTATGCACCCATCTATCTCTGTGCCATCAATGGGAATATAGCTTTCTTGTAAGACTCGTCCCCCGCGTCTGGCAAACTCTTCGCGGAAGACTCGGTTGCTCTCCCAGGCCCAAATGTAATCTGACCCTATGCAATAAGCGGTTGCGCCCGCATTACCCAACATAAACTCCACCAGCGGGTACATGTGATGATTGGGTGCGGTTCCGGTGTACACCACATTATCGGAACTCTCAAACCCTTCATAGTGCGCGGGGTACCACAACACCGCACCATAGCGTTCAAACAAGGGCAACAGCTCTTTGCGACTTGAGGAGGTATAGCATCCAATAATGTGCCGTATTCCTGAGCGCAACATGCGCTCGGCCTCTACGCAATAACGAACGTTATCCCCCGAAGGATCGGCACATTCGAATTGCAGTTGCAGCTCTGTAGTGGCGGCTATCTCACTTGCCGCTAGCTGCAACCCATTTTGCATAGAACGACCTACCCGCCCATACGAGCCCGTGGTAGACAGTAATACACCGATACGATGAACGCTTGACGCCATTCCAACTCCCACAAAAAAAGAGCCCATCGCGCTACTGCGCCATGGGCTCTTTTGCCTTGTTACTCTGTTTGTATGTTCTTACCGTCACCGTAACGGGTCTGCTGGCATCATTGCCATCCGTACAGGACTATCTATGGTTCGTATTCTTGCCTAAAGCGCATCTACTCGGTATCCGTAATTACCCTTCATCGCTTTCTCCTGCTATACGGTAATAGCTACCACCTCTTACAATGCCTAATCATGCTGACTTTTTCTTATATGCACCGCGACCTTTCATGAAACGGACCAAAGGCTCTTCCATTACCCGTGTGCTAGAAATCATTGATTTAGTAGCCCGTGCCACTTACCCTATTTCTGCGGCTACTATTGCTGAAAGTCTGGATATACCTAGACCCAGCGTACATAGGTTGCTGCAGCAACTGGCCGATGAAAAGTACCTTGAAAGCAATCTAGCAGGGCATTGGCTACCGGCATCACAACTTCGAAATATGTCCCTAGGCATTCTTCAAAATGCTCGATTTCGTGCTGGCCATAATGCTATTTTGCAGCAGCTAGCCACCCAAATAGGGGAAACCTGCGGGCTCTCTATTCCTTCGTTTTCTGGTGTGCACATGACCTATTTGGATCGCGCACAAACTAACTGGCCTTTGCAAATCAACGTTCCCATGGGCAGCGAAGTATCAGTCACCTGCACCGCCAGCGGGAAACTGTATCTTGCCTCCCTCCCTCTAGCTGAGCGTGAACGATTACTACGCAACCTTCCCCTGCCTCGCCTCACCAGAAATACCATTACGGATAAACAGCAGCTATCTACTGAATTGGATCGTATTGCTGAAACAGGCATAGGTACTGACAACGAAGAATTCATAGAAGGCATGGTGGCGTGTGCAGTACCAATTTTCGATGACCAGCAACGATTTTTAGCCAGTCTGTTCGTACATGCTCCTGCAGTACGTATCAACCTTGAACAGTTGCTGACCCATACCCCCTCATTGCAGGCGGCAGCCATAGAACTGTATCACTCTGACTTCACTCTACAAGCATAAATTTGCACCATAAAAAGGCGCCCTGTAAGGCGCCTTTTATCACGGGTTACTTCGCTGTGGGCATGGCGAACTCTGCCCCTTTCTCTATGCTTTGCGGCCAGCGCTGCATGATGGATTTCTGCTTGGTGTAGAAACGCACACCTTCTTCTCCATACACATGCATATCGCCAAACAAACTTTGTTTCCAGCCACCAAAGCCTTGCCATGCCATCGGTACCGGAATAGGTACGTTAATCCCCACCATACCCACTTGTACACGTCTACCAAACTCTCGCGCCACGTTACCATCACTGGTGTAGCACGACACGCCATTACCAAAAGCATGGTTGTTAATGAGTTCCAAGGCATGGGCAAAATCCGGTACGCGTACGCACGATAATACAGGGCCAAAGATTTCTTCTCGATAGATACGCATGTCTGGCGTCACATGGTCAAACAACGTACCACCCGTAAAGAAGCCTTGCTCATGACCCGCTACTGTTAAACCACGGCCATCTACCACTAAGGTTGCGCCCTCTGCTACGCCGGTGGCAATGTACCCTTCAATGCGTTCTAACGCTTCGCGAGTCACAATTGGCCCCATTTCTGCTTCTGGGTTCATACCATTGGTGATTTTCAATGTACGGGCACGCTCAGCCAATTTCGGAATAATACGGTCCGCCACATCCCCCACCAAAACGGCTACTGAAATTGCCATACAACGTTCACCAGCTGAGCCATACGCAGCACCGATTAGTGCATCTACGGCTTGCTCTATATCAGCATCAGGCATCACCACTAGATGATTTTTAGCTCCACCTAGAGCTTGCACGCGTTTGCCATAGTGAGCTCCCTGCTCGTAGATGTATTTAGCGATAGGTGTGGAGCCCACAAAGCTCATTGCCGACACATCGGGATGCGACAACAAGGCATCCACAGTAGGTTTACCGCCTTGCACTACATTGAACACCCCATCAGGCAAACCGGCCTGTTTTAGCAAATCAGCCATAAACAGTGATGCAGAGGGATCACGCTCGCTAGGTTTCAATACAAAGCAGTTGCCGGTCACAAGCGCGATAGGAAACATCCAGCATGGCACCATGCACGGGAAGTTAAACGGTGTTACCCCTGCTACTACGCCTAAAGGCTGGCGCATGGTCCAATTGTCCATGTTGGTAGACACCTGATCGGTGTAGTCACCTTTCAACAATTGTGGGGCACCGCACGCAAACTCGATGATGTCTATACCGCGCATGACTTCACCCTTGGCATCACTAAACACTTTACCGTGCTCGGAAGTGATGATTTCAGCCAAGGTGTCGATGTGCTCGTTCATCAGCTCAAGAAACTTCAGCATAATGCGAGCACGGCGAATGGGGGGCGTATCAGCCCAAGCAGGAAAGGCTGCTGTGGCAGCAGCCACTGCGGCATTGATATCCGTTGCTGTACCTAACCGCACCTGACGCGCAACAGCACCAGTAGCCGGGTTATACACAGCCTGAGTTTCTTTGCCTTCGCCAGCAGTGAGTTTACCGCCAATAAAATGCTGCACTTCTTGCTGCTGTACTGTCATGACCTAGTCTCCTGTGGATAATCATTTTTATACAGTGTAGGAAGTGTCAGCTTTGCTGCCTAGCCAAAAATGCTTGATTAATTGTTTAGTATTCTGAACAATCAGCACATGGATATAAAAAAAGTACAAACTCTTTGGGCCCATCTACATTGCTTAAGCGTACTGCAACAGCAAGGGAGTTTTACCGCCACTGCCAAGCGTTTAGGCATTAGTAAAGCAGCCGTTAGCCAACGTATTTCTGAGCTTGAAAAAGCCTGCGGCCTGCCCTTGGTGCGTCGTACTACCCGTAGTGTGCAATTAACTGAGGCTGGCTATAGGTTGGCCGAAAACACCCGTCAAGAGTTTGAGAGCATTGCCCATCAGTTTGCTACGGTGCAAGAGTTAGCCACTCACCCACGTGGTTGGTTGCGTATCACGGCTCCCTTGGCTTTTTCACGCCAACAACTGATCCCCAAACTGCAAGGCTTTATGAACCGCTATCCTGATGTACAAGTGGACCTGAATCTATCGGATCAACTGTTATCCCTAGAACAAGAAGCAGTCGATCTGGCCATTCGTCACACCAGTACGCCACCAGATACGCATGTGGCCTGGGAGTTATGCAAAACCACATCGCTGTTAGTCGCTAGCCCAGAGTATTTAGCTAAACTCGGTGTTCCGGAACATCCAGACCAATTGGTACAACATCGCTGTCTGCACTATCCTCGATCGCAGCGCACAGCCACATGGACATTTGAGCAACGCAGCACGCTTCCAGCACAACGGCTTACCGTACCTATAAGTGGTGCTTTTGTGGCCAATAATAGTGAAGCCTTGCGTGACATTGCTCTGCAACATCAAGGCATTGCATTAGTACCTGATTTTAGTGTGCAGGAGGCACTACAAAAAGGAAGTTTGGTGCAAGTGCTGCCCGACTGGCAACCCTCGGGGGCGTTTGGGGATTATGTGTATGCGCTACGTCCCTATTCAGCGCAAGTGCCATTAACCGTACGGCTATTTGTAGAGTATTTACGCGATGTATTTAAGCAGGGCTTTAAACCCCATACATAAAAAACAACCCCCTGAAGATCACTTCAGGGGGTTATCGTATTCCGTGTTCTGTCAGTAAAAAATTACTGCAGAGCAATTTCCACATCAACGCCAGCTGGCAGATCCAGACGCATCAATGCATCAACTGTTTTATCAGTTGGGTCAACAATATCCATCAAACGCTGGTGCGTACGGATTTCGACCTGGTCACGCGCTGTTTTGTTCACGTGTGGTGAGCTCAACAGGTCGTAACGACGGATACGTGTAGGCAGAGGTACAGGACCACGCACAACAGCACCGGTACGTTTAGCCGTATCAACGATTTCAGCCGCAGACTGATCGATTAATTTGTAGTCGAAAGCCTTAAGGCGGATACGGATTTTCTGGTTTTTCATGTGATTTCCTAAAGAACGAAAAGTTGCAGGGGCAACATCGCGCCCCTGCATCCAGCTATATCAATAGCTTATTTGATGATTTTGGCTACAACGCCAGCACCAACAGTACGGCCACCTTCGCGGATCGCGAAACGCAGACCTTCTTCCATAGCGATAGGCGCAATCAGCGACACTGTCATGGAAATGTTATCGCCTGGCAGAACCATTTCTTTGTCTTCTGGCAGCTCGATAGTACCGGTTACGTCAGTTGTACGGAAGTAGAACTGAGGACGGTAGCCTTTGAAGAATGGTGTGTGACGACCGCCTTCTTCTTTGGACAGAATGTAC
>NZ_JAANPV010000014.1 GCF_011290505.1 Paenalcaligenes suwonensis | reverse complement strand
TTGCGGCTATAGCGGCATCCAGCATCTTGATAGCTACATGCAATTTCTCATACTCAAGATGCGTAGCCCAAAACACTTTACTTACTGTTTTTGAGGCATCCATAACACCTTGTATCTCAGGGGATTGCAGTAAGGCTTGCTCGATCTCTCGAACCAAATCACACCTAAGTAGAAAATCTTTAGGCTGCGAACCACTTGGCTGAAACTTGAGAGAAAGAGAAAGTCTAGTGACTTGGTTATCACTCAAAATAGTCTTATTGGTCATAATCAGCCTCCTTGAATTCCGATAACAAGCTGGACAATTTGCTGCAAAAGTCATCCCAGCCGTTTACTCCAATCCAATGACTTCCACCCTCTCCATAAGGGTTTCCATAAATATATGCATCTTTAACACCGACTCCAATTTCTATGGCGATAACGCAATCGTCAAATGAAAATAGTAAGTTTCGGTTATGAAAACGTATTAAATAGAAGTTGGAGCCGAACTTAATTCTGTGTCGAAGTTTATGTGCTGTACCCTTTGGTTTGGATGTGGTTTTTAAAATGCGCTGAGGGATAATGCGTCCTTTCGGGTAAAACTCAGCTTTAGCCTTAAAGTCCTCTAAGCTTGTGAAGCTAACCCCTATATTTCCTAGCATGGTTTTCTCCATTAATCACAGTTTGACGCGCTCCACTCCCATATAGCAGGGTTAAGCAGGTGCGCAAAGAAAAGTTAGATCGGGGCTAAACCGACTTTGAAACGCGCCAAACTGTGCCGACTAAAATAATCGGCCGCCCTATCTGGTAAAGAGCCACAGATCACTATCTGCACCGTTTCTGCTTCCGGAATCCCGCAGCAGGATTAAGGAGATCTGCACAATTGCCCCTGTGCAGCCGCTCCGGTGCGGTACGGTTGGGGATGAAAATACACTTCAACGCCCTGCTCTCTAAGACGCTCAAGTGTCCGGCCTCGTTAGAAGCCGTAAGCTGACATTCCAGCCAGCAGTAACCGTTCCTGTTCTTGGTCGGTCTATACCTCACCCTCTTCACCCGTATACGTACTTTGACGCTTGGGTACGGCAGAGACACCGCGCATTACTTCGGCCATGCCCGAAGATGCTATTGAGCCGGACGAACGCCTTACATAGGTAGACGAGCAACATCGGCTGAGCTAATTGTTAAAGATCCAACCTGCACCGCTGCCACTTCTTAGTGGGGTTTGGTGTAGCGTTGGATCCAATATTAAGCGAATCGCTTTAATGAAGTCAAGCATTTTGCTTAAAAATAAAGCGAATCGCTTTTTGAAGGGTAAGAAAAAACCGCCCTTAGGCGGTATGTAATTTATTTAACTACTGGCTAGAAAGGGCGCGTATTAGCAATGCCTTGTCACTGCCAGAAGCTTCTATAGCAATCTGAAGTAGCATCTTTCCTGCTGCACATAGATCTGCGTCGGTTACTGTTTCTTGCTTACTGTAGCCCTTCTGCATAATTCGCAACCTTGCTGTAGGCTGTTTAGATACTTCCCGCTCAAAAGCCTGCATTGCCTCATTTGGGTCAAATACATTCCTCGGTACATCAGTAACGACGGCAATAACTGCTTCTCTCATTACTTTAAACCAAGCATCTCGAACCGCTGGGGAAGCTGCTCCTAGGGCGTTATATAAAGCCCTGTTCTGCACTGAAGTTGGGGTTTCCTGTATGGTGACAATTTGTGCACAATCCGCATCTGTGGCTGATTTTAGAATTTCTTGTAGCGTCACAACCCGCTGCTCAGCTTGGTGGTCGGTTAAGCGAGAAAGACCATCACCCATAACTTCATTGGGCGATATTCCAGGGTTTGAGCGTATGAATTCTTGGAATCTTTCATCTTGCCCTAGTTCCGTCATCTGATTTTGCAAATAAGCATGTAAAGGATGCCCCTCTGGCAAAGGCACTTGAACCTTAGCTTTATCACGAAACTTGTCAGATATATTGGCAGTTCCCTCATACCAGGCAACACCCACATATTTAGCAACAACAGCTACCACAACTAACACAACAACCACAGTTACCGTGCTTGCTACTTTCCTCCCTGTTCCTGCTATGGTTTCCGATCTTTCGTTATACCAGTTACGTACAGAAGCCGCCGCAAGGGTTGTCCCAGAAATAAGAACGGATAATACTATTGCAAGTAGGCTCATTCCCACAAAAAGCAGAATAGAAAGCCACCACGACCATCCCCACGCATAATGCGCCCCTAAAATCCCAGCCACGCCCGACACCAAAGGCACAGGATTTATAAAAACCAAAGCTAGAGCTAATATAAAGCACGCCCATTGAGGCCACTCTAACCAATACTCTAAACCTGCATAAATCGCAGCAACCTGGAGAAAGAAAAGCAGAACATTCAATACATTTAGCGCAATCCCGCCTAGCATATAAAGAGCCCACATCTCTTCTTCTCTCCTGTTCTGAAATTGTTTATTAGTTAGACGCGACGACCCTCACTCTTGGGCCAAACCAGCCTAAGATTATGCGGTTTTTCTTGTACCTCTTTTTGGGGTTGCTGGACTAGTGAACAATCTAACCTGCTCCATAACCCAATCCTCAATCGCATTTTTTTGGGATTCACTCAAAGAGTTATAAGTGGTTTTATCCACTCTAGGAAACGGCCATCCATCATCGAGCCCGCCTCCATCTGAATGATCTCGATCCATCCAACCTTTTGGCTTACCCATCCCCTCTTCTATTTTCCTAGAGGCAACACTTCCTAGGTTTCTTGGCTTTCCGGTTTTTGCATCTATTGCCCTACTTCTAATCTGGCTCACATAGACGTGCGACAGCCCAGCCCTCTCTGCTAGAGAGTCGGCAGTTCCCGCTTGTTTTACAAGCGTTTCTAGGTTTTCTAGGCGGATTTCAGAGACTGATTTCATAGAACTTGTATTTGACAGCAGTTCGCTTAATAAATACATAAGCGAACTGCTTGACCTTTATTAAGCGAATCGCTTAATATTTGCTTATGAAACTACTTGATTACGTAAGCCAAAAGCACGGCGGCCAATCTGAGCTAGCCAGAACCCTTGGTATTCCACCCCAGCTTGTTTATCAATGGGCAAGGTGCGTACGCCAAGTTCCTGCTGAAAGATGCGCCGAAATCGAGCGCGCCACAAATGGAGAAGTCACCCGCAAAGATCTTCGCCCTGACGACTGGCACCGTATTTGGCCAGAGCTTGAGGCACCCACCCACGAAACGGAGGGGTTATGAAAACAGCCACTCAATCGCCAATGCATCCAGCCTTCCCGGCTTTCATGGCGAAGTGCCTGCTTAGCTTCCCTCACGCCCTTCCCCAGAACGAGTTGGATTGCGTGGGATTGACGTGTGTGAGGACGGTGCGCGCAGAGATAGGCTTGTATTTATCAAAGCTTGCAAATCGACAGTCTCCTCTTGGAGGCCCTCAATGAACATGTCCGGCACCTTCTGCCCTATCCATTCCCCCTCTGCTTTGGCTAAAGCCTCAGCAACCTTATTTGCAGCATCAGCAAGGTTGGGATGCGAAAGCACCATAGCCCCAAGCGCTGTTCTTAACGCCAGTATTCTGCCCTGCGCAAAATCATCTGGCTTCGACGTATTGCCCATAACAGGCTCCTTTTCTGAATATTGGTTGTGTGAGAACTCCAATCATAAGGGAAAGGAGCTGGGCACCACTCTTTGAGTAACACCACTATGAACACACAACCAGTATCCGACGAAGATCGTGAAATAGCCCGCAAGAACGCTGAAAGAATGTACAGCGAGGCCTTGCGTCGTCTTGCAACCATCACTCAAGAGCGTGCAGCAGATTTCATGGGTGTTTCAGCGAGCACTATTAGCAGAGACAAAGAGGCGCTAGAAAAAGCCTGCCACTTACTGTCTGCGCTTGGTTTTCAGCTTGCCCAGGGTGACTCAATGGTGATTAGCCAAATGGAACTGAGCGCCTACGAAATGATGGCTTTCAAGTACCTGCAATCCAAGATCAATACGAGGCACTGGTAATGGCTGAACCCAACTCAAGACTTTCAGGCCGCTTATGCGCTAAGCCTGAGTTTCAAAAGATGCTTGGCGCTACCTGCCCCGAGTCCGCAGCAGCGCGTGTGCGCTCGCATTGTGGCATCACAAGCCGTAGACAGCTTGATTGGGATAAAGACGCCGCTGAGTTATTCCATGAACTGCGTAGGCAGTTTGCGTACAGGAATTAAGAATGAACCACTATTCCCATCACATTGGCGACTACCTAAAGGACACCGCTCATCTTTCGATGATTGAGGATGGTGCTTATCGCCGTTTGCTGGACCTTTATTACCAGCATGAGCAGCCATTGCCAGCAGAAAAACGTCAGGTCTACAGACTAGCTCGCGCATCAACTGCGGCTGAAAAGAAAGCCATCGACACAATTCTTGAAGAGTTTTTTCAAAAGACGATTGATGGACATAGACATAGCCGTTGCGATGAGGAGATAGAGCAGTACCAACTTATCAATGAGGATAATGAGGCAAAAAAGGAGAACGAAAAGGAGCGTCAACGACGTCACCGAGAGCGCCGAAAGCTATTGTTTGCAATGCTTAGAGAGTTTGACGTGGTGCCAGCTTGGGATGCCAAAACAACGGATTTGGAGACGCTACTCAAACAGTACCAGTCACGCGTGACAGGTCGTGACAACAACGTAGCTGATACGGGTACGGCCACGGCTATCCATTACCCATTACCCATTACCCATAATAAAGAAGAAGCAGCATATATACCCACAGAAGGATTAGGCGCGCAAGAATCGCCGCCAGCTGGTTCTGAAAACAATCCTGATGATCAACCATCACGCAACGCATTGATCGCGGTACTGCTGCGCAAGCACGGTGCTGACCCTGCCACACACGCTGGCAGCAAAGGCATTTCGGCAATGATCGACCTGCAAGCGACCGATGAGCACATCCTCGCTGCACTGGAAACCGCGAAAACACGTCGCAAAGACACAAACAACCCGCAACCCGTAAACGCTGCATACCTCGTACCGATCATCGCAGACCTGCAAAAACCGCAGGCAGAAAAACCAGACCAAAAACCCCGCGATGAGTGGTACCGAACCGAACCCGGAATTGACCGAAAAGCCCGTGAACTCGGCATGTTTGCCCGTGCAGGTGAGTCCTACAACGAGTTCAAGGACCGTATGTTTCAAGAAATCAAACGCCGTGAGCGTGAGCAACAAGGAGCGACCGTATGACAACCTACGCAGAAGCCGCAGCAGGCGTGAATCGCCAGCAATCCAGCCACAGCCATGGCTCACCCGTACCGATGGTTTCAGACGGCAGTTGTAGCGCCTCTGGATGCCCAATGCCCGGCACGCTGTCCACCTCTACCAACGGCACCGACGAATGGCTGTGCTCTTGGCACTTTGGCGCACCTTACGGCGAGTACGGAGCCATCACCGCACGCATTGCCAACCGCATGGGCATCATTCGCCAAGCCATACGCATGGCCAACTCCGCACCCGGTAACTCGTTCATGGAAAAGGACGACCAAGGCAATGACGTGGTACGCGCTGACCTCGTGGCACTGTTGCAGAAATACGGCTACGCCCACATTCTGGACAACCTACCGCCCACGATGAAACGCTGTAACCGCAACCTTGGCTCTGCCCTGCTTTCTGCCCTTGGCCGTGAAATCCGCAGCCCAGAGCAACGCTTACATCCCGCACCGACACGACAGCCAGAACCTGGTACATCAAACCCGTGGGTAGATTCACGCGCTGCCGTTGCCATGATGCGTGAGGTGGCCAACCAGAGGAAGGTGGCATGATCAACACAAACATCCTCGCCCTAGACCTCGGCACCAATACCGGCTGGGCAGTACGCAGACGCGACGGCACTATTAGCTACGGTACCGAGAAATTCCAGCTCAACAAAAAACAGCATCCGGGGCAACGCTGGATTAATTTCCAGCACTGGCTGCACCGAATCCTCGAAAGCGAGAATGTGCATCAACTGGTTTTTGAGAATGTCGTATTCGGCCATAGCTCTAGCGCTGCAAATAACGCCTATGGCGCGTTTTTGGGCTTCGTGCAGGCATGCGCTGCCACTCGTAACATTGAATGCCTTGGCGTGGCTGTTCCGACCGTTAAAAAGGCATGGACAGGCTCAGGCAGAGCAGACAAAGCCGCCATGATTGAACAAGCCAAGAAACGTGGCTTTGACCCTGACTCGGATAACGCCGCCGACGCTTTGGCAATCCTCTCATGGGCTGTGTTGCAGGAGGCATAGAGACACACATGCGTGGTTACTTGGTCGATTTTGACTGGTCTGAAATTATCCTCGATCTGCGTCGTGCAGGTATGGGCCAGACTGATATCGCCCGAGCAATGGGACACGCTGTAGGTGAAGCCATGATTCGGCAGTACTTAGCCGGTGCTGCACCCATTCACTGGCGCGGTGAACTGCTGCTGGATCTCTGGGAAAAGCAGACCGGTAAAGAACGCGAGAATGCGCCTAAGCGTCCCGCTGAAATGCGCAGGAGTACTCCCAAACGCCCACGCCAGCGTACAGCAGCTCTAATGCCCACCGAGCACCTGCCAGCAGTAGCCAGAGCCTACAACATCACGGTGCCCGCCCTACTCCAAATGCTTTCCAAAAAAACACCATCCGCAAGCACTGAGCATGAGTGCGGTAATCTGACTTTGCCCGGATTTGAAGAATGAAATTAAATGCCATGCAAGCCCGTTTCGTTGAAGAGTACCTTGTGAGCCTTAACGCCACACAAGCAGCTATTAACGCGGGTTACAGCGAAAGAACAGCCAATCAACAGGCAAGCCGTCTGTTGGCTAATGTTAAGGTCCGAGCCATTCTTGAAGAGGCCATGAACAAACGATCAGAACAAGTAAAGGTGGATGCTGAGTATGTACTCTCCCGCCTTGGTGAGATTGACCAAATGGACGCCGCAGACATCCTGAACGATGACGGTAGCGTTAAGGCCATACACGACTGGCCCAAGATTTGGCGACAGATGATTTCCGGCTTAGATGTTATGGAAATAGCACAAGGCGACGAGGAAACACGCATCGCAGTCGTGAAAAAGATCAAGTGGCCGGACAAGGTGAAAAATCTTGAGTTAATAGGCCGCCACGTGGGCGTGCAGGCGTTTAAAGATCGCGTTGAGCACTCTGGCAGCATCAAAGGCATGGCTGACCGTATGCGCCGCCGTAGGAAGAATTGATCATGAGCGAGATTACCGACGAGGATCTGGACTACATCGCCAGCTTTGCGCACGATCCGCTAGGCTACATTCAAGAAGTCTACCCATGGGGCGAGGAAGACACAGAGCTTGCACGGCATGCTGGCCCACGCCAATGGCAAAGCGATGTAATGCAGACAATAGGCGACCACCTAAGCAACGACGAGACACGCTATAAGCCCCTGCGTATTGCCGTGTCATCAGGCCACGGTATCGGTAAGTCTGCTGGTATCAGCATGATTCTGAAATGGGCGCTCGATACCTGCGTCGATACACGCATTGTGGTCACCGCCAACACCGAAACGCAGTTGCGCACCAAAACATGGCCTGAGATCAAAAAGTGGCAGCGCCTGGCTGAAACTAGGGATCTATTCAAAACCACGGCCACCGCCGTAGCAAGCGCAGACCCAGAGGCTGACAAGTCGTGGCGTGCTGATGCTATCCCTTGGAGTGAGAACAACACAGAGGCGTTTGCGGGGCTGCACAACGAGGGCAAGCGTATTGTGCTGATCTTTGATGAAGCATCAGCCATTGCCGATAAGGTATGGGAAGTAGCCGAGGGGGCGCTAACTGATGCTGACACAGAGATCATCTGGATAGCCTTTGGTAACCCCACACGTAACAGCGGTCGCTTTAGAGAGTGTTTCCGCAGGCATCGTAAGCTCTGGAAAACCTTCCAGATCGACAGCCGCACCGTCGAAGGCACCAACAAAGAGTACTTGCAAGAGATGGTAGACACGTATGGCGAGGACAGCGACATCGTGAAAGTGCGTATTCGCGGTATCTTCCCGTCCATGTCTCTGAAGCAGTTCATTAGCACCGCTGATGCAGAAGCCGCACAAGGCCGCCACCTTGAGCCGAGTCAGTACAGCTTTGCGCCTGTCATTCTGACGTGTGACCCCGCATGGGAAGGTGATGACGATCTGGTGATTGGTAAGCGCCAAGGCCTGAAGTTTGAAATCTTGCGTGTACTGCCCAAGAACGACAACGATATCGAAGTGGCGCAGATACTGGCGCAGCTTGAGGACGAGCACAAAGCCGATGCGGTGTTTGTTGATGCAGGCTATGGCACCGGTATTGTCTCTGCTGGTAAGACGTTAGGCCGCAGTTGGCGCTTGGTCTGGTTCTCTGGCGAGGCTGGCGACCAAGGCTGCCTCAACAAACGCGCTGAGATGTGGAAGCTAACACGAGACTGGCTGAAAGAAGGTGGTGCTATTCCAGATGACCAGATGCTAGTAGACGAGCTCACGGGCCCTGAAACCGTTGCTCGCCTCGATGGCAAGATACAGATCGAATCCAAGAAGGATATGAAAAAGCGCGGTCTGCCAAGTCCAAACCGCGCTGATGCTCTGTGTCTATCGTTTGCTTATCCTGTCTCTACTGCTAGGCGTAGGGCTGGTAGGCAGGGGTTTGCTAGGATGGATTGACCAGCCTCAACTCATTAAGGTTGTCGCAACTCAGCAGTCCTTCCTGTATAAAAACATCTAAAGCATTTCTTATCTGATCATCATCAAAGCCCTGAATCTTAAGCTCTGTAACTACAGTGACAACTCTAAGAGTTCCTCCGTCCATCTCTGCAAACACTCTCTTAACATCATCAAAAGTTGGTCTCATATACATCTCCATATCTTTGTTTAGAATAAAAACGCACTTCACTACGCGCGCACGCGCACAAACTGACGGCATCTTCCCAAATGGATGCCGTTATGACAAGTCTATTCAGTAAACCTAGCACACCAAAGATTCCAGACCCACCAGCACCAACAGCACCGCCAAGCACAACTGACGCGGCTGCGGCTGGTTCTAATGAGGCTGAGCGTCTACGTCGCCGCCGCGGTGCTGCGAGCACAGTACTGGCTGGCGATGCCACTGCAAAGCCCGGCTCTGTAGCCACTAAAACGCTGCTGGGTTCGTAATGCAAAACGCCGACGTCGACCTAGTGCGCGAGATACTGGCCGACCATGAGGCCATGAAACAGGCTCGCCAATCATTCGAGTCACAGTGGGATGACGTGATCGCTACGATCCTGCCCCGCTATCGCCGCTTCAAGCAAGAGAGCAACAGCAATCCGGGCGAAAAACGTACACAGGATATCTACGATTCCACGCCTATGCTGGCCCTGCGCCACTTCGCTGCGGCTATGGACTCCATGATTACGCCTCGTACACAGCGATGGCACAAGCTGACAGTCTCCGACGAGAACCTGCGCGAGTCCCCTGCTGTGCGTCAGTATCTGGAACAGGTCACCAATATCCTGTTTGCTCAACGTTACCAGTGGCGTGCTAACTTTGCATCCCAGTCTGGTGAGTCATACATCAGCCATGGCGCGTTTGGTGCGGGCGGCTTAATGATTGATGACGTGCTTGGCCAAGGCATCCGTTACCGTAACCTGCGCCTGAACCGTCTCTGGTTCTCCGAGGATGCTTACGGTGTAGTGGACAAGGCCCACATCGCATGGACGCTGACAGCGCGTCAGGCTGCACAACGTTGGGGCGCAAAGAACCTACCAACGCAGATCCAGAACGCTATTGATCGCAACGACATGGAGCGTAAGTTTGAGTTCCTGCACGCGATACGCCCACGCCGCGACCGTGATTCCAGCTTGGTAGGTAGCCAAAACATGCCCATCCAGTCTGTCTGGATCGCGCTAAATGCTGGTAATGAGATCGTTGAGCATAGCGGCTACCGTGTATTCCCTCTGGCGATTGGTCGCTTCTACGCCGCTGACGACTCGGCCTACGGCTACTCACCTGCTATGGAAGCCCTGCCAGATGTACGGATGCTCAACCAGATTGAGAAAACCAATATCAAGGGTGCACAGAAAGCCGTAGACCCACCACTGATCTTGGCTGACGACAGCGCCTTAGATTCGTTTGATCTGCGCTCTGGTGCATTGAACTTCGGCTACTTGAACGACCAAGGCACCCAATTAATCAAGCCTCTGGACTTAGGCAAGAACGTGCCGATGGGCATCAGCTATGCAGATCAGAAGCGGGAAGCCATCAATCTGGCGTTCTACGTAACACTGTTCCAAATCTTGGTTGATAACCACCAGATGACGGCAACCGAGGTTCTACAGCGCGCACAAGAGAAAGGCATCCTTTTAGGTCCAACGATGGGCCGTGTGCAGTCTGAGCAGCTAGGTCCACAGATCACACGCGAGATCGACATTCTGGCAAATGCTGGCGCCCTGCCCCCTATGCCACCTGAGCTGGAAGACGTTGGTGGTGCTATCGAGATTGAGTACGACAGTCCCCTTAACCAAGCCATGCGCGCCGAAGAAGGTGCAAACGTGCTGCGTTGGGCTGAAGCCTCAGCACCGTTTATCCAAGCAGACCCAAATGCAGCGCGTGTCATGAACTCGTCTGAAATCGTGCGTGGCCTTGGTCGCGTGTTCAGCGTGCCAGAGAAATACATGGTTGACGAGGAAGACGTGCAAGCCGCTGACGAGGCTGCAGCACAGCAAGCCCAAGCCGCACAGATTCTTGAGGCTGCCCCCGTTGCCGCTGGCGCTGCTAAGGATCTCGCACAAGCACAACAAATCGCAGGGAGCGCACAGATATGAGTATTAGTGAACGAGTGATGCGTCGCATCCAGATGATTACAGGCCTGCGTAGCCGGTACCGCCGAGTATTTGACGGTCGAGATGGTGATGCAGTTCTGGCTGATCTAGCTAAGTTCTGCAAGGTAGGCCGCTCATCGGTGGCCACATCACGCATAACTGGTGCAGTAGACACCCACGCCACCATGTTGGCCGAAGGTCGCCGAGAAGTTTTTTTACACATCGCCAAGGTCTTACGCATGACCGACGAGCAAATCAACGAAATTATGGAGCGTGAACATGAACGTACTGAATAACCGCAGACTGTTTGCACGTCTGTTACGCCAAGAAGCCACGGAAGGTGGTGAAGGCGGCGGTGGTGCTACCCCGCCAGTTGAGGGCCAAGGCGCTGCTGATCCTACAACAGCAGACACACAACCAGCGTGGCACGACAGCATCCAAGACGAAGGCCTAAAGGCTTTCATCAGCGGTAAAGGCTTTAAGGATGCAAGCGAAGCAGCCCAGGCACTGCAAGAACTGGAAGGCAAGACAGCCATTCCAGAGTCACCAGAAGCTTACCAGTTGCCAGTGCCTGAAGGCCAAGACGCTGCGTTCGCTGCCGAGGCCGCTAAGTGGATGCACGAAGCCGGTGTTCCTGCCGCCCAAGCTCAAGCCTTAGCGGAGAAGTGGAACGAGTACGCCGCTACTCAACAGCAAGCAGCCGAAGTCGAACGTCAGCAGCAAAGCGAAGCCGATATGAACACCCTACGCAAAGAGTGGGGTTCTCAGTACGACGCTAACGCCGAGCTAGGCCGCCGCGCTGTTCGTACCTTCGGCATCGAAGAAGACTCCATCGAAAAGATTTCCCTCGCCTTGGGTGACGCTGAAACGCTGCGTTTGTTCGCTCGTATCGGCAAGAACTTGGGTGAAGGCACGCTGACACCTGATTCCTCAGCCTCCCAAGGCGGCGCGGAGAAATCTATCGAAGAAGTGTTCTACCCAAGCATGACAAAGAAATAGGGCTATGGCCCACAACCCGCTGAAAAGCACCTGTTAATGGCCAACGCCAAGGAGCACACAAATGGCTACTTTATCTATCCAAAACCCAACCATGGCCGATGTGGCCAAGCGCCTAGACCCTAACGGTCAAATCGCCAAGATCGTTGAACTGCTTAGCCAGAACAACGGCATTCTCGAAGACATGACTGCCATCGAGGGCAACCTGCCTACAGGCCACCGCACCACCGTGCGTACCGGTATCCCTACCCCTACATGGCGCAAGCTGTACGGTGGCGTTCAGCCATCCCGCAGCGAAACCGCACAGATCACCGATAACTGCGGGATGCTGGAAGCCTACGCCGAAGTTGATAAAGCGCTGGCTGACCTGAACGGCAACACTGCAGCATTCCGTCTATCTGAAGACTCTGCCCACATCGAGGGCATGAATCAGGAAATGGCGCGCACCCTGATCTATGGTAACGAAGGCACAGACCCAGCCAAGTTCACCGGCTTAGCTGCACGTTACAACGACATGAATGCCCCAAGCGGTGAAAACATCATCAACGGTGGTGGTGCAGGCAACGACAACACTTCTATCTGGCTGGTTGTTTGGGGCCCCAACACCATTCACGGCATCTACCCCAAAGGCTCCAAGGCTGGTTTGTCCATGGAAGATAAAGGCCAAGTCACCGTTGAGAACGTAGACGGCCAAGGCGGTCGCATGGAAGCCTATCGCTCCCACTACAAATGGGATCTGGGTGCCACGGTACGTGACTGGCGTTACGGCGCACGTATCGCAAACATTGATGTTGCCGCACTTAGCAATCCTTCTACCGCTAAAGACGCAACCATGGCGCTGATCGAGTTGATGATCCAAGCGTCTGAGCGCATTCCGAACTTTGGCCAAGGTCGTGCCGCCTGGTACATCAACCGCACTATCCGAGAAAAACTGCGCTTAGGCATTCTGAACAAGATCGCCAACAACCTGACATGGGAAAGCGTAGAAGGTAAGCGCGTGATGATGTTTGACGACATCCCTGTGCGCCGCACCGACGCAATCATGAACACCGAATCCGCTGTTCAGTAACTTTCAACGAGGGGCGATGCCCCTCAACGGAGACCAATATGTATATCGACTCTCGATTAGAACTCTCTACCAAGCAAGTTGTGGCAGCGGCTGGCCCATCTACAAACGCAATTGATGTTGGCGAACCGCGCAAACTTGGCCCCGGTCAGCCTATGTATGTGGTGGTGCAAACAGATGCTGTAGTAGCTGCTGACGTAACGGTAGCTGTCCAGACTGCTGACGCCGCAGGCTTTGCCGGTGCCGCTGACATTGCTTCTGTGCTGATTCCTGCCAACACCCCTGCTGGCGCACGTTTTGTTATTGGCTTCCCGTACACAAGCAAGCGCTTCCTACGCCTGAACTACGACGCCGCCATCACCGCGTCTGCATGGCTCACCTCTCAAGAGCCTCAGTCTTGGGAATCGTACCCAGCTCAAGTGTAAGGACGTGACCATGAAAGTACGTGCAATTAAACCCGGCTTCTTCGCTGGCTCCATCAAAAACGTTAATGACGAGTTTGATGTGCCAGAAGGCAGTAAAGCGAAGTGGTTTGTGCCGGTCGCCGATTCAAACGAGCCCGCCGCTGATGAAAAGCCAGCGAAGGGAAACCAACGTGGCGGTGGCTCTCGCCAGAAGACCGATTCAAACGAGCCCGCCGCCGGCAGCACCTCGCCATAACGGAGTAAAGCCATGGCTGTTTCTAAAGTAGCCATAGCAAACCGCGCGCTCACCAAGCTAGGTGCAGCGCGCATCATTGCTTTGGATGATGACTCAAAGGCCTCTAACACAATGGACTCTATGTTCGATATTGTGTGTGAGGCCGAACTGCGTGCAAATGTCTGGCACTTTGCCAAAGCACGCGCCGAACTCCCTGCGCTTTCTGAGCGTCCCGCCTTTGGCTACAGCCATCAATTCCAACTGCCTGCGGATTACCTGCGCATTGTTCAGGTTGGTAGCCCTCAGTTTGTAGGCACTCCCGGTATTAAAGGCCGCTATAGCATTGAAGGTCGTCGCATCCTAATCGACCACGAAGGCCCTTTACGCGTCCGCTACATACGCAAGATCAGCGACCCAACACTTTTTGATGCCCTATTCGTAGAGGCTTTGGCATGCCGTCTGGCTGCTGAATCGTGCGAGGCAATTACCAACTCAAACTCTAAAAAGCAGGCCATGTGGGAAGAGTACGGCCAAGCTCTAACGGTCGCACGCCGTGCTAACGCTATTGAACGCCCTGCTCTGGCTATGTCTGACGATACGTGGTTGGAGGCGCGTAACTAATGGCTAAAGAAACTCCTATTCTGCAAACCTTTGACGGCGGCGAAATGTCGCCGCTAATGGGTGGTCGCACCGATCTGGCTAAGTATTTCAATAGCTGCAGCGTTCTACAGAACTTCTTGCCGCTGGTACAAGGCCCCTTGGTTCGTCGCGGTGGTACCCAATACATCAACCCCGTTAAGGCAGGTCGTGCTTGGCTGCTGCGCTTCCAAGTATCTGAGCGCGTAGCCTATATGCTGGAGGTAGGCCCTCATTACATCCGCTTTTACACAAACCACGGTTTGCTGGCACCCAACGGAAACCCTGTAGAGGTTGCCACTCCATACTCTGCCGAAGACCTTACCGATAGCAACGGCTTGTTTGTACTGCGTGCCGTACAGTCTGCGGACACTATGTATTTGCTGCACCCTAGGCACTCACCCAGAAAACTTCTACGCTTAACCCCTGAAACGTTCGATCTGAAAACGGTAGAGCTACAAGGCGGCCCGTACCAAGACCTGAATACCGACAAAGCCTCAACGATCACCGCCAGCGGCATAGAAGGCACAGTCACACTGACGGCCTCTAAGTCAATATTCACGCCTGCAATGGTAGGTACAAGCATCTACCTTGAATCCTCGGACTTCTCTGCTGTGCGCCCTTGGGCTGTGTATCAGCGCATCAACGTAGGTGAACTGCGCCGCGTTGATATGCGCGTTTACCGGTGCACTGCCGTAGGTGTTGGCAATGCCCCTGTCACCGGAAACAACACGCCAATCCACACAGAAGGCAGCGCATGGGATGGTGACGGTATCGACATTCCCGACGATCAACGCGGCCCTATTGGTGTGGAGTGGGTATACCTACATGACAGTTCTGGCGAAGTGCGCATCACTGCGGTCAACAGCCAAACCTCGGCTACTGGTGAGGTTGTACGCCAGTTACCACACGATATTGTTCCAACGATCAGCTCTTTCACGCGAGAGATCAGAATCGCTAGCGGTCAGATTGCTGGAACAGGATCTGGCAGACACGCCGTGATTACCACTGGTGAGCCTCACGGGCTTTCTAATGGTATGACCGTGCAGTTGATTGGCACTGTAGTTATCACTGATCCAGAGCCACCAGCAGCCACAACAACGATAGACGGCTCGTACCAAATCTACGATGCAACCTCCAGCAGCTTTAAGGTATCTCTACCAATGGCGTTATCGGGTGTATATGCCCAAGGCTCTATTGCTAAGGTCGTTCACACCACTACTTACGACACCGGCAACGCTACTCACAAATGGGCTAAGAGCCTATACAACCAAGACGATGGATGGCCTGAGCATGGTGCTTTCTGGCGCCAGCGTCTGGTGCTAATTCGTGGCCGTAAGGTTTCCATGAGTGTTGTGGGAGACTTTGAGAACTTCGCATCCAAGGTAGGTGGCGAGGTTGAAACCGACTCAGCAATCGTACAAACGCTTAATGCGAGGCAGATTAACCGTGTTGTGTGGGCCGTTGAGTCTGATGAGCTGATTCTTGGTACCGACGGTGACGAATGGTTGATTGGCCCTATCCAGTCTAACCAGGCGGTAGGCCCCGCAAACATCCGAGCAGAACGCCGCACCACATACGGCTCCCGCTCCATCATGCCCGTTGAAGTGGGTGGCCGCGTTCTATTCGTCCAAGCATCAGGCCAGAAACTGCGTGACTATGTTTTTAACTACGACACCAACAACTACGCCTCAAACGACACAACCAAATTAGCTGAGCATGTGCTGCGCTCTGGCGCTGTTGACCTAAGCTATCAACAAGAACCTGACTCCATTATTTGGCTGGCCAGCACTGACGGCACCCTCGTTGGCTGCACTTACGATCAAGAGCCAGGTCGCAGTGATGTATACGCCTGGCACTCGCACCCCATGACAAATGGATGGGTTGAAGCCATTGAGGCAATGCCAGCCCCAAATGGCGGCAGTGACGACCTATGGATGATTGTTCGCCGTGAAATCAACGGGCAGTCTGTACGGTACGTTGAGCTGCTACGTAAGCCCTTAGGCAATAACGAAGATCACCGCGAGGCTTTCTACCTCGATTGCGGCCTTACCTACAGAGGGCCAGAAGCAACCTCCATATCAGGACTAGACCACCTAGAAGGCCAAACAGTGCAAGTGCTGGTCGATGGTGCAGCATCCCCTGATCAGGTCGTAGAGGGCGGCAAGATTGAACTGCAATATGGCGGCTCTATCGTTCACGTTGGCCTACCTGCTCCGTGCGCTATGGCAACCATGAGCCTAGAGGCTGGAGCCACAAACGGCACAGCACAAGGAAAGATCAAACGGCTCACAAACGTCATCGTCCGTATGCTGAATAGCCTTGGCGGGAATCTTGGTCCATCACCAGACAATCTAGAAACACTGAATTTCCGCAGACCATCGCAGCGCATGAATAACCCTCCTCCGCTATTTACTGGCGATACCGAGCCGATCCCATGGCGCGGTGATTATGAGCGTGATGCACGTATTTGGTACACGAACGATCAACCTCTTCCCGTAACCCTACTGGCCATCATGCCGGTGATTTCTACGAGTGACGACCGATGATCAAAATTGTTGCCCTAGAAGTCGAACACATACTGGCCGTGCAACTACAGCAAGCACAGGCCTACGCTATCCCTATAGTAACAGCCGAGCATGCCCATGCCTTGGTTCAGGCTAACGGCGTAGGCTGGGCTGCTTTGGATGATGACGGAAACGCTACTGCTTGCGCTGGCATCATCGAAATGCACCAACAGCGCGGTATGGCGTGGGCGCTTATATCTGAAGCCGCTCTAAAACAATTCAAAACCCTGCATCGCGTCATTTCTGCTGTTGTTCGCTCCGCCCCATGGAAACGAATAGAAATGACGGTTGATAGCCAACATACAGCAGGCATCGCATGGGCTGAGCGTTTGGGCTTTAAACGTGAAGGCCTTATGACCGCTTACACCCCGGACGGTCGGGACTGCTTTCTCTACGCAAAGGTGAAGTAATGGATCCATTTACAGCAGCCCTTATCGGGTCTACAGCGCTACAGGCTGGTGGCGCCATCATGCAAGGCAACCAGCAAGCAGCAAGCTACAAGCAACAAGCCAAAGCGTCTGAGCGTAACGCCAAGCTATCGGACATACAGGCACGCCAAGCCTACGATGCTGGCCTACAGAACGAGCTTGCTCAACGTCGCAGTTCAAGCCAGCAGCAGGCTGAGGTACGTGCCTCTGTGGCGGAATCTGGCTTTGATGCCGGCAGCGGTTCTGCCCTTGCCATCCAGCAGCAATCAGCCAGAGACATGGAGATGGATGCTCTGCAAACACGCTACCAAGCCTTGCTACAAGGTAGTGCCTTTGAACAGCAAGCTGTAAACGACCGCTACGCCGCAGAAACACTGCGCCAATCTGGTAAGAATGCCCGCCGTGCTGGTTTCTTGAGTGCGGCAACTAGCGTTCTATCTGGTGCTGCTGGCTACGGTATGGCTGCAAAGGCTGGTGGCACAGCCGCAGGCGCAGCCAATAAAGCTGGCGGCGTGAAACTGCTAGGCGTACGTGCTGGCAACGCTTCACAGTATTGGAGATAAAACATGGCAACACGTATTCCTATCCCTCTTGGACAGCAACGCATCTCCACACCCAACATGCCTGTGGCTCGCACTCCGATGGTTAGCGTTGATGACGCAACCGGTAGAGCTGTAGCAGGTATGGGGCAAGCGGTTGGGCAGATTGGTCAAGCTGTAGAGCGCCAACAAAAAGAAGAGGCCATCGCGTGGGCCTCTAAAGCTAGCTCTACGGACCAAATCAAGTGGATGACTCGACTAGAAGAGCTAAAACTAACGGCTGAGCCTGGTGCTCCAGAATTCACACCGCGCTTACTCAAAGAATATGATGAGTACGCGGCACAAGCTTTAGAGAATGCACCCGCAGAAGCGCGTCGTTTCTATGAGGCCGACATGGATCGTCGGCGCGTATATCTCGTCTCCCAAGCTCTGCCCTTCGAGTCTGCACAAATGCGTCTTCATACGGAGTCGCAGTACACGTCTGGGCGAGAGGCTGATGCTCGTTCTATCGCACTTGACCCATTGCTTTATGACGAGCTTCGAGCCAGACATCTAGCAACACTGAACTCATCCTCTCTTCCGGGCGCTGTTAAAACAAAACTCACCGGCGAAGCAGAGTCCACCATGGCATATGCCGCTGGTACCGCCATGATTGACCGCGACCCACACGGCGCAGTGACTGCGATGGAAGCAGCCGCACGCGGCGAGGCTACGGCAGGCTTTAATTGGATACACCGTCTTGATGCCGACAAAATCCAGCAGCTCCGTACACGCGCACAAACACAAGCAGACCGCATTGATAACCGCGCACGGGCAGAACAAGATAAAGCCGATGCGCGTGCGGTGCGTGCCATTGGTGAAATTGATCGCCAGATAGCAACCGGCATCCCCGCTACTACTGACGACATGCTGCGCTGGGCCGGCATGGTTTCAGGAACCGAGTACGAACAATCCTACCGTGACCTACTAAAAGGTCAGCAGGAAGTGCAAGATGTGCTGCGGATGCCTATCCCTGATCAGCAAGCGTACTTACTGCAACGCAGTCAGCAACTGCAAAACACAGGCGGCAACACCACTGACATAGCGAACCTGAACCGAATCCAGAATGCCATAGAGGCCAACACCAAGCTACTTCAAGACTCGCCCCTGTCGTGGGTAGAACAACGTGCTGCACAGCCTATTGAGCCTCTAGATCTTGCATCACTAGGTACACAGGATGGTGTTTCTTCTGTTGGCCAGGCTCTTCGTGATCGAGCAGACCTAATACGTGGCATGCAGGAAAACAACCCAGCAGGGTTAGTGCAAATGCGTCCGCTCCTGGACTCCGAGACCCAAGCAATAGAAAACGCCTTTAAAGAAGGTAACGCACGACAGAAGCGTGAGATGCTTGGAGCCCTATATTGGGCTGCTGGTGACCAAGACACATTCCAAGGCATTACTGAACAGGTGGAAAGCATCAATCCTTTCATGGCACGCATGGGACAGCTTGCCAGTAGCTATGAACAAGCCAAGCTAACTGATTACTGGTTTAGTTCTGACGTAGTGCAATCTGCTGGTGATGCTGCAGCTACCGCCATTCATGGCGATGAAATACTACGTGCCGGCGGCAAATCCGGAACAATCAACTATCCAGTACCGAAAGACACTGAGTTTGTGCAAGCAATAGAGGATAAGGTGGGCGATCTATACAGAGGCTTGGTTGGTGGCGACAGCTCCGCAGTTGAGTTCATGCAGGACGCCTACGCAGTAAAATCCTATTACGTTGGACGCGCGGCACAGGACGGCAGTTTATCACCCGACATTGATACTGACAGACTAGAGCAAGCGATAACCGCTGTACTTGGTGATCCTGTTGATTTCAATGATCAAGGCCGTGTGCTTGCACCATGGGGGATGGATTCGGACACATTCACATCGCGAGCAAACTCAGCTCTTACCCGAGAAATTCAACAACGTAATCTTGGTGAGCAGCTTGGGCAGTCTATTGGCAGTATCGGCCTTATTCCCATCGGCTCTGGTGCTTACGCTGCCACACTGGGTAGTCAGCCTCTAATGGACCCAAACACTGGCGATCTAATCTTGATCCATATGTCGCCTGATGCAGATATGGGCAGGGACTCGTTTGGGCAATCTATCTCAGATTTCATTCCCTCCCAGATCAGCAATACACCAAATAGCATCATCGAACCAGGAAATATTGATCTAAATACTAGGCCTGTGGTGCACAACCAAGATGGCAGCGTCAGCACTGTGCGGTCGATATCTATTGAAGAAGATGGTGTAGAGGTTTTAATCCCAACAATCTCTGATGAGGGAAAAGCCCTTTCCGAGGATGAGGCTATCGAACTATACCGCAAAACAGGCAGGCACCTAGGGAAGTTCAGAAGCCAAGAGGCTGCGACCAGTTATGCAGAACAACTGCATGCTGATCAAGAGAGAATGTATGGGGGTAAGCGCTCATGAACACCATAAATCAAAAACGGCTACAGGCATTACGCGCCACAGCAAGAACACCAGAACAAATCATCAACCAGTCAGAGCCGGGTGTTATGTCCGGCGCACTATCAGCCATTCCTCAAGGTGTAGTAACTGGTGTCGCTCAGGTAGAAGGGTTGATTGCCGGTGCCGCAGAAACTGCATACCAGCCAGTACTGAATGCTATAGAAAGCACTACAGGCATCACGCCATGGAACCCCTTTACATCTATACGGGGGCAAGCTGATACATGGGCGCAGCAATATAAACCTGACCCTTTAACTACCGGCATGGTTGGTCAAGTGATGTTCGATGTGTCCCGCGTGATGACTCAGGTGGGTGTTGGTGCAGCAGCCAATATTGTCACAGGTGGTGCCGCAGGATCTGCCATGTTTGCTGGCGCTGCTACCACTGGCGCCGCCTCTGGTCGAGCAACATTCCAAGACATGACCAGCAAAGGAGTTGATGCTGGTACCGCTGCAAACATTGGTTTTATTGATGCACTTACCATTGGCGGTGGTGTCATGATGCCAGCAGCCATAGGCGCCAAAGCATTGGCGACCCCGTTCAATATAGCAGGCGCAGGGATGAGCCGAGGCGCTTACTATGGAGCAAACGTAACCTATGGCGCAGCAAGCAACGTTGCATTAGGTGCCGCACAACGTGGTGCCACTCAAGAGTTGCTAGAATCCGGTGGCTACACAGCAATGGCACAACAGTACGCTCCGCTTGATGCTGCTTCTGTTACCGCAGAGGCAATACTAGGCGCAGCCTTTGGTGCCATAGGTGCCAGATCAGGCCTGCCAAATGCAGCCGAACAAGCGGCAATAGATGCCTCACTAGTAGCGCGCGATGCAAAGCACACAGCTATCGACACAGCGCCTGGCATCCCCTCAGACCCAAGCACAGCCGCAGCACACAGTAAATCGCTTGATGCAGCAACCCGGCAACTGCTTAGCGGTGAACCGGTTAACGTATCCCAAACAGGCATTACCGATGGCGCGTTCGTATCACGCCCACGATCACTAGAAGCATCGGAGGCTGCAAGGGCTGAGTACCTTATGGATTTCTCCCCTGCTGATCGTTACACGCCTAGCGCCCGCATCACAGCCCTGCCTCTTGAGCAGCGAACCAACCTGCGCTTTGATGCGCCAGAACTTAATGAGTATGCAGCACAGGTAGAGCAACAGTATGGTTTGCCTGCTGGCCTGCTTAATGCGCTCAAAAATGCAGGCGAACGTAGTAACAGTAACCAAGTAAGCCCTGTTGGTGCGCGAGGCGTGATGCAGTTCATGCCTGAGAACCTGCGCAAATACGGCGTTGCTGATCCATCCGACCCCGTGCAGATGATTGATGCTGCTGGTCGTTACTTACGAGACACTATGCGTCAGTATGGTGGTCATGTTGATGCAGTTATCGCTGATTACAACGGGGGACCACGGCAAGCCAAAGAAGTGCTGGCAGGACGTCAACCAAAGGCAGCAGAAACACAGGCCTATCTACGCCGCGTACGTGAATGGCTAGGCCGTGATAGCTCAGCACAACGAGCTGATCCCTCTCCCCTACCGCACACACCAGAGACATACACTGGCGTCACACGTACACCTACCATCTCTACAGAGCAGGCTAATGCAGCTAGAGCTATTGATACTGAACTTCTCAACTTAGAGACAGAGCGTGCAAGGCTTATCGCTGGAGCCGGCAACGAGGCAGAACTTAGGCAAATCACAACCGTGCGTGACGAGCTGGGCACACTTCAACAGCAGCGCACCGCCATTGCTGATAGCGATCCTCGAACGCTTGCTAAAGAGATCCAAGCATCGACGCCACGTACTAGCTACAAAGAAGCGCTCAGTACGGCCAAACGTCAACGCGGGACAGAGGTTGCCGAGTTGGATTCACGCATTGAACGCTTAGAGGGCATGCTCCGAGACAACAAGCAAGCCAACGAAACAGCGCAACGATTAGCCAAGATAGACGAACAGGCCGCAGTCCTACGTGAAAACCGTGCATCTATAGATACGCCACCAATCATTGAACAACCTATTATTGCAGCAGTACGCAACGCTTTAAACGATATGGGCTCGTCTGAGCCCAATTACCTACCTATGGACTCCGGCATGCCTAGCGGTGCTTCGCCTGCTGCGATACAGGCTAGAGCCAACGCGCAACCCGCGCCAACAACTAGGGCACCAGCACGCACCCAACCAGAAGCACAACCAACGCTAGACAGTAGACCTGTCACCGAATCCCCTCGCCCGCTCAACGCAATAGACGATCCAGAAACTAATGCTGGTCTGGCCTTGTTAGATGAAAAAGGCGACATCATCGTACCCATTGAAATGGAAGGCGGTGAGGTAGTTAACGTATCACTGCGTCAGGCGCTTGCCGATGCAGATGCAGAACTTCAATACAGCACACCAAAAGCTTTCAATGCTGCCGTGGTGTGCGCACTAACAAGAGGTGCCTAATGCGCGCAGAATGTATAGATGCAGTGTCTCAGGCTATTGGCCGAAGAATTACACAAGCAGAAGCTGAAAACATTGAAGGCCGTATCACCCAAGCTATGCGACGACTAGCAATGGAGGATCGCTCAAAGTGGCGTGCCATGACTGAGGGCGAGCGGTTCATGGCGGCAGCTGATCGCGCCGCACGTGACGTTGAGGCTGATGCCGCGCTAAAAAGAAGGCGCGTAGCATTGACCGCTCTACGACATGATGCTGTTCAGAGTTACCTCACGAATTCGTCCCACACTGAGATGGATGCCCTAAACAGAATGCTCGCGTTTCATAGCGACGGTAAGAGCGGCACCATCTCCATAGAAAGCATGGCCAATGCTATCCGTGATGATGCATTGGGTTCCGTCCTAGAGGCGATAGATGCCACAAAAGGTGGCTTACTGGGAGTCTTTACGAACAAGCAAGGCGTGCTTGATCTTGTGACGGAGTTACGCGGAGGCGACTCTGGCAACCCTGTAGCTAAAACTGGTGCTAAGCAATACGCTGAAACAGCAGAGCTTCTACGGCAGCGATTCAACCGCGCCGGCGGCAACATAGGCAGACTTGAGGATTGGGGGATGCCGCAATCTCACAGCCAGCACTTAGCGGCAAAGGCAGGTAGAGATCAGTGGGTTCAGGATTATCTAGGCTGGATTGACCGCCAACGCTACACGAACCCTAACGGTTCGATGATGGACGATGCACAACTTATAGAGTTTCTACAGGAGTCATGGAGCACCATTGCCACCAATGGCGCCAACAAGATTGAGCCAGGTAAAGCAACGGGTAACGGTATGCGAGGCAACCGTGGCAGCGCTGAACGCCAGATCCACTTTAAAGATGCTGAGTCCTATATTGAAGCGCAGCAGAAATACAGCGAAACACCTATGCTGCAAAGTATGCTTAACCACATAGACATGATGGCACGTGATATTGCTCTGGTAGAGGCATTAGGCCCTAACCCCAATAATATGATGCGTTACTGGATTGATTTTGCTAAAAAGAACATGACCGAGCGAGATCCGTTATTGGCCAATAAAATCGACAACCAAGCCACCAAGCTAGAAACTCTCTACAACGAGATCTCCGGTGCGCGTAGCCTTGCCGTGTCGGATGCGATGGCATCTACTTTTGATACCTACCGAGCACTAAACGTAGCAAGCAGGCTTGGATCCGCTGCTCTAACAGCCATCTCAGATATAGGTACGCAAACGATGACCTCTATCTATAACGGGATTCCGATCACGCGCCTGTACATGAACGAGCTGCGTAGCCTTAACCCTGCCAGCTCAACCGATAGGCGCACAGCTTTACGTGCTGGGCTTGGCATTCAACAGTTTATTGGATCCATGAACCGGTGGGGTGTGGACGGCCTGCAGCAAGATGCGCATATGTCTGGCCGTATATCCCGCTATGCTCAGGGTGCCGCAGCAGGTTTGATGAAGTTTTCAGGCTTGAACGCCCTGTCACGCGCCGGCCAACAAGCCTACTCATCAGTAATGATGGACAGCCTAGGTGAAATGTCACGAACACTAGGTAGCATGGCCGATGCTAAAACAGGGCAATTCCGTAAACTCGCTGAGCGCGCCAAAGAATACGGTATTACTGACGCTGACTTTTCTGTGTGGAAACTCGCTCAGCCCGAAGACTGGCGCGGCATGGGCGATACCGTACTGACTGCACAGAGCATCTACAAAATACCTGATGCAGCCTTAAAGCCAATTGCAGACCAAGCAGGTATATCTACTCAGGTCCTACGCGACCAAGCCGCTACTCGTATGATGGCATTCGTTAATGCTGAAACCAGCATGGCCGTGATTGAGACACCAACAGCCAGAGAGCGAGTGGCAATCTATGGAAGGTTTGGTAAAGAGCGCGGCAGCTTGCCAACCGAGCTATACCGATCTGCAATGCAGTTCAAGAGCTTCCCGATCGCTATCATGATGCGACACGGAAGCCGTGCAATGGGCCAAGCGAAAGGCATTGGGAAAGCCTCCTACATCGCTAGTTTGGTTACTCTAACTTCTGTGTTTGGTGGCCTAGCGGTACAAGTCAATGAGGTGGCTTCTGGTCGTGACCCGCTAGATATGACTGAGCTCAAGTTTTTGGGGAAAGCATTCCTCAAAGGCGGCGCGCTCGGCCTGTATGCTGACTTCCTTTTCTCAGATCAAACACAATACGGCTCATCAATCGCCAGTGTGCTTGGTGGCCCCATACTTGGAGATGCTGACGACTTCTTAAAACTCACTATGGGTAGCGTACAGAAAGCAGCGGACGGCAAAGAAACAGACGCAGGCGCGCGTGCTGTGCGGTTCCTTAAAGGCAAGGTGCCATTCGCTAACCTCTGGTACACAAAGGCCGCAACTGATCGGATGATCTTCAACCAGTTGCAGGAAATGGCATCGCCTGGTTATCTGCGACGCATGGAGCGCCGCGCACGTAAGGAATTCAAGCAGGATTACTTTGCTTCACCAGATGGGCGCAGGCTGAGAGCGCCTAATCTTGGGAGGGCTTTCGGGAGATAGCTATGTATACTAATCTAATCCTGAAACCAAGTAACTGAGATTATGAAAAAGTACATATATGCGGCGCTGCTCTGTATGCTTTTTTTTAGTGGGGCCCAAGCACAAAGCTCTCAAGCTCCACCGAACATGAGAGAAGGAATTGAGGCTACGAACGCGGCCTATGCAATGTATGCTTCTTGCGTGGCTTGGCACGTCGACAGATACATTAAAGGTGATTTTCAACCAAGAGATATTGTAGATGCAGCAGTCTCAAAATGCGGTGAAGAAGCAAATGAACATGAAAGAGTTGCAATGCAATCCCTCCTTAGTCTTGGCATTCCTTTTGGTATGGCTCAAGCCAGATCAAGTGAGTTGCATCGAGATCGGTTGGAAGCAGTAAGAGTAGCCGCAATAGCCAGAGTGCTAGACGCAAGATCCCCATAGTCCTCCCCTAAAGACCCGCATCCGTAAAACGGAAAAGCTCCGCAGATAACAGTCTGACGGAGCTTTTTCTTATATATCACACACTAACAGCAGACCTCTGGTTTAACGGTCTGCCGAACCAGCACTGAGCTTTCTCATTCCACCTCAATAGTTAATTTCGCACTAAAGTACGCGCGCGCGCATAGATCATGACTGGCATTATCCCAGAGAGTTTGCCAGCCATGACTGTACCTTCAGAACAATCCCGCATCCAGTACACCACTGACGGCACATCGGTATCATTCCCTGTGCCCTTCCGGTTTCTCAATGCCGCCCATTTACAGGTAGCACGCCAACATAACGATAAGTCATCCATTCTAGAACTTGGCGTTGACTATAGCGTGTCTGGTGTAGGCAATCAGGCAGGCGGCACTATTACGACCACGACTACCCTGCCCGCTGGTGACACTATCAGCATTGAGCGCGTCGTACCGATCACGCAAGAAACAGCCTACCAGCGTAACGACCCGTTTCCTGAACGAGCTCACGAACAAGCTTTAGACAAGCTGACCATGATCTGCCAGATGTTGGGTGGCGTACTAGGTCTAACTCCCGGCTCAATCAATCGCGCTCTGCTACTTGGTGCTGCGGATATTGACGGTTCAGGTGCTTACCGTGCTAACGGAAATCGAATCCAAGATGTAGGAGATCCCGTTTTAGCTCTAGATGCGATCAATAAAAAAACCCTTTTAGAGTACCTAGCAAATCTTTCCGTAGATGGGTCAGGACAATTTGTCGTTGAGCGCTTAGCTGATGCCTCCGATCCTGATGGCGGTACAAATATGATCGCTTGGAAAAGAGATACTCTGCCAAAGTTTAAATCCAACAACCTCACACAAACACTTAACGCAACACGCGTTAATGTCTGGGAGTTTCAGCACCTGATCTCAGACCGTCCCAACCTTCTTGATTTTTCGAGTTGGGACTGGCACCCGGCTTTTCAAGCTGCTGCCTTAACAAACTTGGCAGTTGACACCCCTGAAGGCGGTTATACGCTTAAGTCACCAGTTAAATACACATCTAAAAACTCATTTTCTGGTCGCGGCATACGTAGAACCAATATCTATTACAAAGGCCAAGCAGGTACTAGCGCATTTGAGCATGAGTACACGGGGGACGGATCCGATCAATGGCCAGGACGAGTCACTTTCTCTGATATGACAATTCATGGTGACGGAGATGGGCATCGAGGAGCTAATGCCGTAGTTGGTGGAATTTCATGTGGCGATGATCTGCCTCACCTGGTAAATATCCCCTATTACACTATTCAGAAAGTTGAGTTCCGGCGATGCAAAACAGGATTGTATCTTGAGGGGTATGGCCACACTCTGATCGATGTATGGGCTGAGCAGTGCTTTACGGGCATAGAGTTTGTTCATCCAGAACAGAACGTGCTGATTAACTGCTGGGCAAACTACTGCGATACAGGCTTAATCGTAAACAAGCGCAAGCTCAAATATGGGCACCGGATGAACATTATCGGTGGCGCGTTCCAGCGTTGTCGTGTGGGTATGGAACTCTGGAACTTTGGTGAAGCGGATATCAATACATACTTCGAGCTAAACGAACTGGCTGACATCCAGCTTGGAGATATGAATGACGGCAACAACTACCACAAAGGCTGCAAGAATACGAAGATACGTAGCAACACCGTTGGTAATAGTGACCCAGCATCACGTGGAACCATTCAGGGATATGCGTCTGTTGGTCTAGATGTCGACTTTGTTTTTGTTGGCTCTAGCGCAGGACGAACTCAGCCAAACGTATATACAAACGGGTCATCCAAGTACACGGTTGTTCAGTACAACAAAGAGGCAGTGGGAAGTACAAATCCATGGGTCTTTGAGGGGTACTCAGCCTCGAAATCGTATGCCCATCCCATTGGGGAGTCTGGCGAAGAGGTACGCATAACTTTGGAAAGCGGCGTAACAGGAGAGTTAGGTAGTACACCAAGCGTTAGAAAAACGTCAGCAAATACTGCGCTACTCACGATCAACGCAAGATGCAACTCCTCAACAAGAAGCAGGCTCGGCGTACTACCCGCAGGGTTCCGACCAAGCTCGCCACAATCATTTGCTTGTGCTGCGTACAACACCGCCTCTGGGTCTTGGTTTCAAAACCCCGCAACGATGCAGATCAACATATCTGGGGAAATTGTATTCACAAACTCAACATACTCAAAAGACTCGATCATAAACCTTGTGTGTGAAATCCCACTGAGAGTGGATGCCTAATGGAGGCCGCTATGCCCCAAAGGAATTTAAGAATGAATAGCGATGGAGTTAATTTCGCCATTACCACGGGGGGCGGGGTCCTTGCTTGGTGGCTTGCCGCATTTAGCGCGCTATTGCCTGTGTTGTGGGTGATCTACGTGTTGTGCTTGATTATCGCAAAGCTACCAGAGGTCCACCGTTCCATAGTCCGCATTTCAATTTGCGTACAAGGTCGCTGGAATAGATTTAAGGAGTGGAAGCGTGGATCTAAAAACTAAGATTGGTGGTGGAGTTATTGCCGCTGCAGTGGGTCTAGTTGCGGCTTGGGAGGGGCGCTCGCTTGTGGCCTATGTTGATCCGGTTGGTATTCCAACGATCTGCGAAGGCTACACACATGGCGTAAAGATGGGAGACGTGGCCACACCAGAACGGTGCGACGCGCTAACAGAGCAAGAGGTGCGTAAAGCCCTGTCTGTGGTTGATGGCTCGACGCCTAGGCAGTTGCCGGATGGCGTACGTGTTGCATTGGCCAGTTTTGTCTACAACGTGGGAGCTGGTGCTTATGGCGGCTCCACTCTCGTACGTAAGCTAAAGGCTGGTGATCTGGTTGGTGCCTGCCGTGAACTACCTCGATGGTCATACGCTGGTGGTAAGAAGCTGCGCGGCCTTGAGCGACGCAGGCAAGCGGAGATGCAGATATGTCTATCCGGCCTACGGTAATCACAGGTGCTGCTACTGCCCTACTCTCTGGCCTGCTTATTTGGCAAGTTCAGGGATGGAGGTACTCGTCACAACTCGCAGAGCAGCAAAGTGCACATGATCGAGTCATGACTGTTCTGGCAACCGAAGCACTTAATCAACAGAAACAAAGGCAGGCTGCGGCAGATACTAAGCAAGCCGAGTTCTCTTTGTACGAAGCTCAATTATGGGGGGAATTAAGAAATGCGGAATATGAGAATGACCGGCTGCGCGTTCTGGTTGGCAATGGGGCTCACGGGCTGCGCGTCAACGCAACCTGCCCTGCAACCAACTCCGGTAGACTGTCCGACACCAGCACCAGTACCAGCATGGGTAATGGAGCCACCGCCGAACTTAATAAAGATGCTCGACAAGATTATTACGCCCTACGAAAAGGCATCGAGCTAGTGACGCGTCAGCTTCTTGTTTGCCAAGAAAAGCTGCGCTAAATGATGGTGTGTCCAAAATGTGCCCATAGTAGATATCAATAGACACTAAAAGACGTATATCTGCTACCATTTATTAGCTGGCTGGCGCTGTAAACGGTTGATTTAAAAGGCTATTAAATTACATCTACTTATGGTGTGCGTGACTCATAATCCGTTGGTCGCTGGTTCAAGTCCAGCTGGGCCCACCATATACTTCCAATAAATTAATGGCTTGCAGAAATGCAGGCCATTTTTTTATGTGCGAAAAACGTCAAATATTAGACAGTGTCTAATATCCAGTACGCTTTATTCTGGTGCTGAACATACCTTCTCAAGCAACTGTATTAACTCGGAATGTAGCGGGATCATAATCCGCATGTACCCTTTTCGAATCAGGGATGAGCCACCTAGATACAAAATGGCCTACATTGCTGTAGGCCATTTTTTTGCTCCGCAATTATAGGTGCACTCCGCAAAAGCAAAAATAACGAGAATTCGCTTTCTGCTTTAATCAATCAACATAGTGGCATCGGCCGGTAGAAATTAAACCCGTGTCCAGCGCATCTTGCCAGAGTCGTTAACACTTCAACTTCAATGGCTTACACAGACGATTTTGCCACCCCATCGGGGTGACTTGAGGTGGTTTTTATAAAAAGAGAAACCTCTTTTCATACCTACTCATAGATGAATGAGATGAACTTGGACCGTTACTCGGCGTCACTCTGCCACCTGATACATACTCTTATCTTAGCTTGAATCGACCAGGGTTTAGTAGATACTCTTTAGCCTCATAATACTCACAGAGGAGAAGATTATGAGTCATGTACGATTCACCGAAGAATTCAAGCTAGAAGCCATCAAACAAGTGACCGAATACAAGAGGTCGGTGGCTGATGTTGCGCAACGTCTGGGAGTCTCAACGCACAGCATCTATGTTTGGCTCAAGCGCTATGCCAAGCCTGTCGAGCAGCGTCAGCAGGAATTGGCTGATGCAGCTGAACTGCGTCAACTTCGCCTCGAGGTCAAACGCCTAACCGAAGAGCGAGATATTCTAAAAAAGGCCGCCGCGTACTTTGCAAGGAGTCCGGCTAAAGTACGCGTTTATCCAGCAGCTTTCGACCTGCTACGCAGTACTGCGGCTCTGCCAAGTTCTGGGCGTTCATGTGAGTGGTTACTATGCTTGGCTGCGTAACCCCCATAGCCAACGATATTACGAGGACCAACGCTTGCTAGCACTACTGAAGCCCTCTTGGCTTGAGAGTGGGCGAGTTTATGGATACCGCAAGGTACACCATGATTTACGGGCTTTAGGAGAGAGCTGTAGTCGCCATCGCGTGGCACGGCTGATGCGTGCTCAGGGCTGGCACGCGCAGGTTGGGTATCGTCGTCGGCCTGGTTGTCATGTAGGCGTTACGCATAACGTGGTAACCAATGCCTTGGATAGGCAGTTGATGTACCTACTCCAAATAAAGTTTGGGTGACAGACATTACCTATATCCGCACTCATGAAGGCTGGTTGTATTTAGCCGTTGTAGTTGACTTGTTTTCTCGCAAGTCGTCGGGTGGTCAATGGACTCACGTATGGGCAAAGACTTGGTCTTGCAAGCACTGCTAGCGGCAGTGTGGCGTCGTAAACCCAAACAAAGCGTCATGGTGCACTCTGATCAAGGCAGTCAGTTTACAAGCCATGAATGGGCGGCTTTTCTTGCAGCACATAACTTGCAACCGAGCATGAGCAGACGAGGAAATTGCCACGACAATGCTGTGGCCGAAAGCTTCTTCCAGTTACTGAAACGAGAACGTATCAAACGTAAAATCTACAACACAAGAAACTTAGCTCGTCAGGATATCTTCGACTATATCGAGATGTTCTACAATCCGGTTCGCCGACATAGTCATGCCGCGAATCTTTCACCTGTACACTACGAACAGCAATATTTTTCTGAGGCAACGAAGTATCTATAAAAGTCTGGTCGATTCA
>NZ_JAANPV010000013.1 GCF_011290505.1 Paenalcaligenes suwonensis | reverse complement strand
GTCACGGCAGTAAAGGGGAAGGCATTCCTAACGTGGCTCCCGCCATGTATGGCAACGCAACACTCGCCATGGATACTGCACAAAACTTGATCCGCGTAGTACTAAACGGTATCCCCACTCAGACCTTTACAGGCAACCAACGCATGTATGCCATGCCGCCGTTTGCGCATGAACTGAGCGACAAAGAGATTGCTGATTTGTCTACTTGGATGCGTGCTGAATGGGGTGGCCAAGCCGCTGCTGTCACCACTGATCAAGTGCAGGGCATAGCCCGCGCCGTGCATTAAGAGGTTTATGGCACTGGTGGCGCATCACCAGTGCCATGTTTATGTGATTAATCATGCGGTAAGTTCACGCTTTTCGCCCATTTCAAAAAGGCGATCAGCTTACGCTGCCACACTGCTTTATGCTGTAGAAAGAGTCGCATTCAACACACCATGTTTACGTGTACTTGGCGCTGTTTTCTGCTGTCAGAAAACAAACATTGTTGAACTCATTCTAGGTAGAGACCTGCTACAACCAAACCATTTAAAGCTAATGGCTATATAACCAACCAAACCATTAGCATATAGCTGGAACATAGCCAAAATAGCAATGTGATGCCCTATTGCTTAAGGTGTGCAGTCCTCATCACCCACACCAGAGCTAGGTAGCTCTTGTAGCAACGTTACCGCTCTCTCAACAAACGCTTCTGACACCTGTAAGCGCACCCCTCCCAACGCATCTGAATACAGCCACTGCATGTTAATGGTATGTTCGTCGGCCAAAAAAACCGGAATACCTTCAGACTCTAATAAAGCACGCGCAACATGAGCTTCATAGGGGAAACTGTATCTGCAAATAGTCACTAACATGCCACCTCCTGAACCTAAGCCTTCGGTCGCTACTGCCTTTAAGGTAAGAATAACTGCCTCTGCCCCATTTTCAACCAAGCGCTGGATAATCTCAATGTAGACACAGTGCGTGAATTCGCGTTAAGGCGCCCCAAGCACAGTTTTCATCGCAACCCTTGTAAAGTCTTTGTTCAATAACCGTGATGTGGGTTTGGAATACTATTGTACTGTTACCATAGCAACTTCCCCCGCAGCTCCCTTCCTGATACCCCGCTTATGACCTCTACCCCTCTTAACATTTTGCATACCTCCGATTGGCACTTGGGGCGATCCTTGTATGGCAAGAAACGTTATCAAGAGTTTGAGGATTTTCTACGCTGGTTACTCACACAGTTGCATGAACAGCATATAGATGTGTTGCTGATTGCCGGGGATATCTTTGACACCACCACACCTAGCAACAAAGCCCAGGAGCTGTACTACCACTTTTTGCAGCAAGTAGCCCAGTCGCCTTGCCGACACGTGGTGATTATTGCGGGGAATCATGATTCTCCCTCCTTTTTGGAGGCGCCTAAATCGCTACTTAAAGCATTGCGCATCCATGTGGTGGGTAGCCCTAGCGCTACGATAGAAGAGGATGTTTTGGTGTTATATGATGCACACCAACACGCCGAACTCATTGTTTGTGCCGTGCCTTATCTACGCGATAAAGACATACGCTCTACCCAAGCGGGTGAAAGCCCCGACGAGAAAAACCAGCAGCTATTGCAGAACATTCATGCGCATTACCAGGCTATCGCCGCACAGGCGGAAAAAGTTCAAGCACAGCATGCTTCGCGTCCCCCCATTATTGCTACCGGACACTTATTTGCGACAGGTGGCCAGACCATAGATGGTGATGGCGTGCGGGAGCTGTATGTAGGTTCACTAAACCGTGTGCCCGCTTCGGCATTTTCTTCGGTGTTTAGCTATGTTGCCCTAGGGCATTTGCATGTACCGCAAATGGTCGCGCAAGATCCGCGCATCCGTTACAGTGGCTCGCCCCTGCCTATGGGGTTTGGTGAGGCTGCCCAACAAAAATCGGTGTGCTTGGTGCGTTTGCAGCATCAGCAAATAGAGTTGTCTTTGCTGCCTATTCCCGTGTTTCAGAAATTAGTGTCCATACGCGGGGACTGGCCGCATATACAGGCCACACTACAACAGCTCGCTACATCCACCGAATCGGTATGGGTGGAAATCATTTATGACGGCGAGGAGTTGATAGGCAACTTACGTGAACGCATTGATGACTGCATACACGACACCACCATTGATGTACTGCGGGTACAAAACCAACGTGTGATTGAACGCCTGCTGCAACGTACCCACCAAACCGAAACCTTGGAAGAAATGAGCGTAACAGAAGTGTTTGAACGCTGTTTAACCGCGCACGACATCCCTGACGAGCAGCGCCCTATACTACGCGAGCACTACCAGCATATTGTGCAGTCGCTAGACGAAAGCGATCACCACAGCGAGTAAGGCCTACTATGCGAATTCTGACTATTCATTTTCAAAACCTGAACTCCTTGGTAGGCGAGTGGCGTGTAGACCTGACTGATCCAGCCTTTGAGAACAGCGGTATTTTTGCAATTACTGGGCCTACCGGAGCCGGCAAAACCACCTTACTGGATGCCATCTGTTTGGCCCTGTATGGTCAAACACCCCGTTTGGGAAAGCTTAGCAAAAGTAGCAATGAGATCCTCTCACGCCAAACCGGCGAGTGCTTTGCTGAAGTTACCTTTGAATGCACACAAGGGGTCTTTAGATGCCACTGGAGCCAACACCGATCACGCCGTCAGCCTGATGGTGAACTGCAACCGCCCAAACACGAAATTGCCAATGCGCAAACTGGTGCCCTTTTAGCGTCTAAACTGCGCGATGTTACCGAACAGGTAGAAAAACTGTCAGGCATGGATTTTGAGCGTTTTACGCGTTCGATGATGTTGGCACAAGGCCAGTTTGCGGCTTTTCTGCAAGCGCCCGCCGATGAGCGTGCACCCATTTTGGAACAGATTACCGGTACAGAGATCTATAGCCAAATTTCGATGCGTGTGCACGAAACGCGTAGTCAGGCACTGCGCGAGTTAGATCACTTACAAAGCAGCTTATCTGGCCTGCAACTGTTAAGCGAAGAAGAGGAAACAGAACTTAAGCAACAACGTGCGTTGGCTCAAGAACAAAGCACTGCCGTACAAAGCCAACTTTCTACTGCCCAACAGCAACTGCAATGGCGCATGCGTGTAGACAACCTACAAACTGAGCTAATTAGCTTGGGTGAACGCCAACAACAGTTGGAACAACGCCGTACAGACTTCGCCCCCCAACAACAACGCCTACAATTAGCACAACGCGCGCTTAGTCTGCATGCTGCCTATACCGCTCTGTCTACGCAACGTGAGCAACTGCAAGCCCTGACACTAGACGTACAACAACGCCAACAGCAACTGCCTGAGTTACAGACGCTCGTCACACAAAGCGCTACTGCCCTTCACACAGCAAAGCAACACTACGTTCAGGCGCAGACGGCCCAACACGATGCCCTACCCACACTACGACGTGTACGTGAACTTGATACGCAGTTAAGCGAACGCCGCCAAACGCTGCAACGTGATCACGAGGCTCTGACTGAGCTTCAGCGCCAGCAGCAATTATTGTTAGCAAGCCAAAAAGAGCTAAACACGACCCACGCCGCACACCAACACCGCCTTGAACAAGTCAATGCTGAACAAGCACAAAGCCAGCAGGATGAATTGCTGGTTGGTGAACTGGCAGGTCTTAAAAGCCGTCTCGATAGCCTAGCCGCTAAACAAACTGCACTGCTAAGCGCCCAACAGAACCAAGAAGCAACCCTCGCAAAGCGCCAAAGCCGTCAATCTGCCGTAAACACCCATCACGAAGCGAATGTGCGCTCACAGGAACGCGTTGAACACACTGAAAAGCAACTACAAGCCCAGCACGCTGCACTGCAACAGCACTTGGCAGGACAAAGCATTAGCTATTGGCAGCAAGCCTTAGCTACCCATAAAGCACAACAACAAGCCTACCTAAGCGTTCTACAAGGGTTAAACACACAGCAAGCCATCACGCAGCGTTTAGCACAGTTGCAGCACGAGCTAGCTCAACATCAACAGGCGTTAGAGCTCTCTAGTACACGTCAAACGCAGCTAGAACAACAGGTTAGCGAACAAGAGCAGCACCTTGCTCTACAATTCAAACAGCAACAATTGCAGCAACAGGTATTGTCTTTAGAAGCTGCCAGAGCAGCACTGCACGATGGCGACCCCTGCCCCTTATGTGGTGCCACAGAACACCCCTATGCCCTGCATGTACCCGACGCCGATGACACGCTGGCTACGGCTACCAGACAAACGGAGCTGCGGGTACAGGAACTGCGCCAACACCATACAGAGCAACGCATACGCAGCGCTGAACTGCAGGAAAAAGTACGCCATACCGAACAACAGATCGCCTACACCGCACGTCAGCAGCAAGAAGGCATAGAGCAACTTACCGCACAGGTACAAAGCTTGGGGCTTGAACACATGCCCGAGCTACAGGTAGAGACATTTCAAACGCTGCAGCACGAGCACACGCAAGCGCTCACCACTTTGACTGAAAAATTGGCTGCACTTGACCACCAACAGGCGCAGATACTTGCACTACAAACCCAGCACGAGCAAGCCGCTACAGAGCAGCGTCACCATAGCCATGCCCTTGCATTGGCTCAACAAGAACTGCAACATGCACTCTCCCGCGCGGATGAGGCCGCTGCACAGCAAGAAGCGCTAGCCACTGAACAACAGCGTATGCTGCACGATTTACTGGCTGAGCTCGCCCCTTATGGCATTAGCACGTTGCAAACCGATGCGAACAGCTTAGCGGATTGTTATGAACACTTGCGTCAACGCCGTGAGCAACGGCTTCATCGTGCTAAACAACAGCAAGAGCTAGTCCAATCGCTGCGCAGTGTGGAGGTACAGCAAGCCGAAAATGCGAAACAGCTGAGCACACAAGAGCAAAGTCTGAAGAAGCTGCAAGCACACGTAGAGGCACAAAATTCGGCATTGCAAACGCTTGTCACCCAACGCCACGAGCTATTTGGCGAGCAGCAACCGGATGACGTAGAACGTGCGCTTAGCCAACAGCTACACGCTGCACAAACCGAGCAAGATACACGTCAACAACACTGGCAGCACGCCAGTCAAAACGAGAAAAACCTACAGCAACGCATCAGCGAGCTTACCGAGCGCTGCCAAGCCCTAACGCCGCTGATCAGCCAACAAACGCTAGCGTTTGCAGAACGCTGCCAGCACCACAACCTGCGTGATGAAGCACACTTTTTAGAAGCGTTGCTACCCGAGTCAGAACGGCTACGTTTAGAGCAAGAGGCGCACGCGTTAGAACGCGATAGCACCTCACTGCACAGTTTGCTGCACGATAAACAGCAGTTACTCGCACACGAAACCCAGCGTGCGCTTACCAGCAACAGCACTGCCACTCTGCAAGCGCAACAAGACCACCTACAAAGCCAACTGCAGCAGTTGCAGCAAACACTAGGCGCGCTTAACAATAAACTGGACACCCATCACCAAAACCTACAACAACAAGCCCAGCAACTACACCACATACGCGCACAACAACAGCGCTGCGAACAGTGGTCTATGCTGCACGACCTGATCGGTTCTGCTGACGGAAAAAAATACCGTAATTTCGCCCAAGGGCTGACGTTTGAGATCATGGTGGCACATGCTAACGAACAGCTACAGAAAATGAGTAGCCGCTATGTGCTGATACGCGACCTGCAACAGCCGTTAGAACTGAATGTGATTGATAACGACCAAGCGGGTGAAGTGCGCTCTACCAAAAACCTCTCTGGTGGCGAAAGTTTTATTGTGAGCTTGTCACTCGCTCTGGGCCTATCGAACATGGCTAGCCACCGTATACGGGTGGACTCGCTATTCTTAGACGAAGGTTTTGGTACCTTGGATGAAGAGGCTCTGGATGTAGCATTGGAAACGCTGGCTGAACTACAGCAACATGGCAAGCTTATAGGCATTATTTCCCACGTTTCTGTGCTCAAAGAACGCATTAGCACGCAAATTCAGGTGGTGCCGCAGTCGGGAGGGCGCAGCCGTCTAGTAGGCCCGGGTTGCCAAGCAATTACACGATAATCCCCTAGGTACTGTGCCATCCTAGTTCCTTTTAGCTAGTTAGGATGGCGGCTTCTTTCTCTAGGGCTTTTTGCCTATACTCAACCGTACAGTCTGAACTGCTTTTACTAGAGGAGCTTCACCATGAATCGCCAAGAGCTAACCCAAGAAATCCTGCTCGCTAAACGTCGCCACAAACTCAGTTGGCAGCAGCTTGCAGAGATTATCGGTCATAGCAAAGAATGGTCTACTGCCGCTTTATTGGGGCAAATGACCTTAACGAAAAAGCAAGCTCAGGCCGTGGTTGCAGCGCTAGAGCTACCCGATGAGGCCGTAGAACTGCTGCAAGTAGTACCTTACAAAGGCTCACTGCCTACCTCGGTGCCCACAGACCCGTTGATTTACCGTTTTTACGAGCTCATCAACGTATACGGCACTACCTTTAAAGAGCTGATACATGAAGAGTTTGGCGACGGTATCATGAGCGCCATCGACTTCAATATGGACCTATCCCGCCAACCCGACCCCAATGGTGACCGTGTGAAGATCACCATGAGCGGTAAGTTCTTGCCCTACAAAACCTACTAATCACCACCGGCACTGCGTGACGTTGGTGACGCAGTGCCTTCATTAGCATCATAAAAAAGCAGGTTCCTCGTGGCGCTGACTAAATACCGCTTTTAAATCCTGCTGAAACGCTTGCAGCGCTTCGTCATCGTGCTCGGTCACTCTATTAACCACCGTATGCAAGGTAACGTCATAATGCATCTTAGAAGGGTTTAAGGCACGCATTAGCCCCTGCTGCACGTATTCCTCCCCTACCTCTTGGGGCAAATAGCCTAAATGCTCACCAGACATCACCAGTATGGCCACAGCCTCCATATTGTTAGCTGTCGCCCTGATGTTTTGTTGCGGTACCTGCAAGTGTGCTTTAGGCGGCGTATAGCCACGACTTACCCATGAGTAGTTAATGGCGTCTTCTACATCTACCCTGCCCGCTTGCTCAAACAAGGGATGCCCATGCCCACAATACGCCACCTGTTTCTCGGTTAATAATGTGGTGTAACGCAAGTTTTGGGTACGTCGTAGAAAATAGCCTATAGCCAGATGTAGTCTACCGTAGAGCAGCATCTCTTCTTGCTGGTCGGGCGAGTGGATGTAGAAGTTTAAACGTACTGCCTCGTCGCGTTTTCTAAAGCGCGCCACCACTTGGCTTAACCGCCAGCTATCGCTACGCGATAAATGCCCAATTAACCCCACATTCAACTGCCCAATCAACTTCTTTTCTAAGTGCTGCGTTTCAAACGCAAACTCACTTAAATTAGACAACAACCGGCGCGCCAAATTCACAAAGCGCTCACCCTTGGCCGTTAACCTAAACCCTGTGCGACCACGCTCACACAACTTAAAACCTAGGCGTACCTCTAAGGTGGCCAATTGCGTGCTGATGGTAGATTGGCTGACGCCTAAACGCTCTTGCGCCGCTGAGATGCCATTGGCATCCACAATCGCTAAAAACACGCGTATCAGTCGTAAATCCAAATCCCTTACATTGACTAACATAGTAGAAACCCTAATATGATATTCATTACATTGATATCTATCAATGTATCAATTCACAGCTGCTCATGGTAGTCCCCCCAAGGACGATTTACTCTCATAACCATCCCCTTTGTTTTATTTTGAGAGCTACCATGACAACTTTTAATCAACCTCTGAGCGGTAACGACATGCCACGCGCGGGCGGCATTGCCACCATGATGCGCTTACCTTATGTGCAAAATACCGCTGGTTTGGATGTCGCATTCACCGGCATTCCCTTAGACATTGGCACCTCCAACCGCTCGGGTACACGCTTTGGTGCGAAGGCCATTCGTTTTGAGTCCTCGTTGCTGCGCCCCTATAACATGGCGACTCGCGCCGCACCCTTCGACAGCCTGCAAGTGGCCGATGTGGGCGATATTGCCATCAACCCTTACGACCTGAAAGACTCTGTACGGTTAATTGAAGAAGGCTACGGTAACCTGATTGCTTCGGGCTGTAAGCTAATCGCCTTAGGCGGCGATCACACCATGACCTTGCCCATCTTGCGCGCCATTAAGAAGAAATACGGCAAAGTAGGCTTGGTACACATTGATGCCCATGCCGACGTTAACGACACCATGAATGGTGAAAAAATCGCTCATGGTACCCCATTTAGACGCGCCGCCGAAGAAGACCTATTGGATTGCGACCGCGTTGTACAAATTGGCTTGCGTGGTACTGGCTATGCTGCCGAAGACTTTGACTGGTGTACCCAACAAGGCTTCACCATTTACCAAGCCCACGAGTGCTGGCACCGTAGCCTAGAACCCATCATGGCCGAAGTGCGCGAGCGCTTAGGTGATGGCCCAGTCTATTTCTCGTTTGATATTGACGGTATTGACCCCGCTTACGCCCCCGGCACAGGCACCCCTGAAATTGGCGGTTTAACCGTACCTCAAGCATTAGAAATCGTACGCGGTATGCGTGGCGTCAACATCATTGGTGCCGACGTTGTAGAGGTGAGCCCCCCTTATGACCAAAGCGGCACCACAGCCTTGCTAGGCGCCAATATCGCCTACGAAATGTTGTGCGTCTTCCCCGGTGTGCGCTACGCCACCAAGTAACGCTCACTGCTCTATCACTAAAGCTATAACAAGGAGACAAACATGGAGATCAGTATTGATTTAGGTGTAGTCATACTTTATGCGCTCGTTATCCTGTCTTTTGGTTGGATAGGAATGCGCCGCATTCAAAACAAAGATGACTTCCTGGTGGCAGGTAGAAACTTAGGACCGGTGTTTTACACCGGCACCATGGCGGCTACAGTATTAGGAGGAGCCGCCACCATAGGCTCGGTACGCCTAGGCTATTTGTATGGCATTTCAGGGCTATGGCTCTGTGCCACGCTAGGCCTGGGTATTATGGGATTAAGCTTGGTGCTGGCTAAACCCTTGCTGCGCTTGCGCGTTTACACCGTTACCCAAGTACTAGAACGCTACTACAGCCCTGCAACCCGTAATGCTAGTGCTGTGATCATGTTGATCTACGCCTTGATGATTGGCGTGACGTCCACCATTGCAACCGGCACGATCTTGGCCGTGATTTTTGATCTGCCTTTTATCACCGGCATTATCTTGGGCGGTGGTCTAGTCGTGGTATACGCCACCATAGGCGGCATGTGGTCACTCACCTTAACAGACATGATTCAGTTCATCATCATGACCATAGGCTTAGTGTTCATTTTGCTACCCGCCTCCGTGTATAACGCGGGGGGCTGGGAAACCATGACCCAACAGTTGCCTGACGCTTTCTTCTCGTTCAGTAATATTGGTTACGACACCATTCTTACCTACTTCCTGATTTACTTCTTAGGCGTGTTTATTGGTCAGGATATCTGGCAGCGTGTGTTTACTGCCAAAGGTGAAAAAGTCGCTAAACGTGCCGGCGTACTAAGCGGTTTGTACTGCATTCTTTACGGCGTAGCGATGGCGATGATTGGCATGGCCGCCAAACTGGTACTGCCAGAGTTAGAGGCACCCGACACCGCTTTTGCTACCATGATCAACGAGGTATTGCCCGTGGGCTTACGTGGCTTGGTGATTGCCGCCAGCTTGGCTGCATTAATGTCTACAGCTAGTGCAGGCTTGTTAGCTGCTTCTACCACCGTCGCCCAAGACCTCTGGCCTTTAGTGCGCGGCAAAAAATACCGTGAAAGCGACTCCGTTACCTTAAACCGTGTGTTTACACTATTATTCGGTTTACTGATGTTAGCCATTGCCCCCACCATTGGCGACGTAATTAGTGCGCTGACCATGGCCTACAACCTGTTGGTAGGTGGCATGTTAATCCCACTGATTGGCGGCATTTTCTGGAAACGTGCCTCTACACGTGGCGCTATTGTTAGCATGGCCACCGGGGCAATCACTGCATCCATTTTCATGATTAAAGACGGCCTACTGGCTAACACGCCTATTTATTTCAGTTTGGCCATTGGGCTACTAACCTTTATTGTGTTTAGCTTGAGCGACCCTAACCCCCGCTCACGTAACACCTCTATTCCTAGCCCTGTATCCGGAGAGTAATACCCATGTATAGCTGTAGCGCATACCTTATTCAACAACTAGAGCACTGGGGTGTAGAACAGGTATTTGGTATACCTGGCGTGCACACCATTGAACTGTACCGAGGGCTAGAGCAAAGTCGTATACGGCACATTACCCCTAGACATGAACAAGGTGCTGGTTTTATGGCTGATGGCTACGCTCGCACCACAGGCAAACCGGGAGTGTGCTTTATCATCACTGGCCCGGGCATGAGCAACATCCTTACGGCCATGGGGCAAGCCTTGGCCGACTCCATCCCCATGTTGGTGATTTCCAGCGTGGGGAGGCGTGACACCTTGGGGAGCCAGCAAGGGCGTTTGCATGAACTGCACTCGCAACAGGCTCTGGTTAGCCAAGTGGCACGTTTTAGCCAGACCATACTGGATCCACAGCAACTGCCCCAGGCGCTAGAACGTGCTATGGCGATTTTTAGCTCGGGCCGCCCTGGCCCCGTGCACATAGAAATCCCTATAGATTTACTTACCGCCCCTATAGATACGCCGCTGCTGCCACGGCCTAATTTTTACCCTGCTGGAGCACATCCGCAAGCCGTCGCCGAATGCGCCACATTGCTGTTAAAAGCCAAACGTCCACTGCTCTTAGTGGGTGGCGGTTGTGCTGCTAACGCGGATGCGGTGTTACGTTTAGCCGAAACGCTCAACGCCCCCGTCATCACCACCATTAATGCCAAAGGCATTTTGCCCGGTAGTGTGGAGCAGCCCCATCCACTGGATATTGGTGCAAATGCTGCCTTTACGGCAGTACGCCAGTACGCCGCACACGCCGATGTCATATTGGCCTTGGGCACCGAACTAGGTGAAACCGACTACGACGTGGTGTTTGACGATGGCTTCAGACTGCAAGGCAAGCTACTACGTGTAGACATTGATGCAGCTCAGTTAGTGGGCAATCAACGCCCTCACCTCGCTCTGGTGTCTGATGCGGGTGAGTTTGCTCGCGCCTTACTCGTGCACTTTCCTCACACCCTACCTCATAACGGCGCTCACACAGCGGCACAACTACGTGCTGAACTCGCGCTAGAAACTGACCCAGCTTTTAGCCCCTTCTACCCGCTCTATAGGGCTATAGAAACGCATCTACCTCATGCCACGCTAGTAGGAGACTCTACCGCTACCGTTTATGCCGGCAACCATATTGTCAGCCTACCTAAAGCACGCCATTACTTTAATGCCTCTACCGGCTATGGCACCTTGGGTTACGCCTTACCGGCGGCATTAGGCGCCAAGTTAGGACGCCCTAACAGCCCTGTAGTGGCCTTGATGGGCGATGGCGGCATTATGTTCACCGTGGCAGAGCTATCCACCATGGTGGATGAACAACTGAATATTGTGGTGCTAATTTGGAATAACACCGGTTACGACGAGATCCGACGCGCCATGGATAAAGCCTCGGTAGCTCGAATTGGCGTGAACGTTCCACCACCTGATTTCGCTGCCTTAAGCCAAAGCGTACGTGCGGCCTACCAACGGGTAAACAACCCCGATGAGCTTAGCCAGCAACTGCAAGGCTGGACGCAAACGGCACCATTAATTATTGAAATTGACGCACATGCTTGGGCACAAAGCCTATAACTGATTATGCTGACACTGACACAACATCTTATTGACAACCAGTGGGTACCAAGCCAGTCGCCGCATACGCAAAGCCTGTATTCACCCGTAACCGGGGCACTACAAGCGGAACTTACGCGTGGTAGTGTTGCGGATGTAGACCACGCTGTTCACGCTGCAGCCGCCGCTTTTCCGGTATGGAGCGCCCTAAGCGCAGCACAACGCGGCCAGTATTTAGACGCTATCGCTACTGAGCTCGCCTCGCGTGCAGAAATCCTAATCGCCGACAGTGTACGTTTTTCTGGCAAGCTAATCAGTGAAGCCCAGCTAGACGTGGAAGACGCCATTGCTTGCTTTAGGTATTACGCCGAACTCGCCAACACCTTGGATGCCCAGCAAGGCCAAGTGCGCGACATACAATCCCCCGGCTTTGAAGCGCGTTGCTACCGTCGTCCCTTAGGCGTGGTAGCCATGATTACACCGTGGAATTTCCCTTTAGTCACAGCCGCTTGGAAGATTGCTCCCGCCTTGGCCGCTGGCTGCACGATAGTATGGAAACCCTCTGAGCTTACTCCCTTACCTGAACAGTATCTTGCCGCCTGCGCTATAGCCGCTGGTTTACCAAACGGGGTACTGAATATGGTTCACGGTGATGGCATTAACGTAGGCGCTCCGCTTTGCGCACACCCTTTGGTCAACAAAATATCGTTCACTGGTAGCAATGCTGTAGGTGAACAGGTAATGCGTGCTGCGGCACAAGGTACGCGTCCTGTGTCGTTAGAACTGGGCGGTAAATCGCCCATTATCGTGATGGAAGACAGCGACATAGACAACGCCTGCGATTGGGTCTGGAGCGGTATTTTCACCAATAGCGGACAGATGTGCTCGGCCACCTCTAGGTTGCTAGTACATCAACGCATCGCACCTGCGTTGTATGCCGCACTGAAGCTACGCGCCAAAGAGTTCATCGCCGGTGACCCAGCCGAAGCTCGCACTAGCCTTGCGCCACTGATTAGTGCCACACAGCAAAAAACCGTGCAGGCCTTTCAACAGCACGCTAAACAAGACGGTTTGGTAGACCTATTAGAGTCCGTGCCGATTACATTGCCAGCTAGCGGTTACTTTGTGCGTCCCAGTATCTTTTTGAATGTACCTAGTGACCACGATCTATGGCAAAAAGAGATCTTTGGCCCGGTGTTATGTGTGCAAGAGTTTAGTGACACGGCAGACGCCATCACCCTAGCCAATCAGCAGCAATTTGGTTTGGCGGCAACCGTGATTTCAGGCAACGCGCAACAAGCCCATAGCATTGCTCAGCAACTGGTCAGTGGTGTGACATGGATAAATAGCCATCAATTTGTGCCCGCAGCCGGCTCCTGGGGCGGCTATGGTCGCAGTGGCATAGGCCGAGAACTAGGCCCTTGGGGGCTAGAAGCCTACCAAGGTATTAGCCACATTTACAGCCCAACGTAAGCAAACCTACTCGCTATAAAAAAACCGCCCCTAAGGGCGGTTTTTGCTTCTGCGCAAGCTGTCTACTTACCAACCTGCTGGTAAGTAACCAAACAACGATGCAATAGCGTATGCAGCACTACACAAGTACAGCACGACGATACTGATTTGTAACGCAGGATGGGTAATCCAACCACATTGCCACGCGGGGGTAATATCACCTTTTTTACGGGCACCGCGCAACATCAAAATAGGCATAATAGACAACACCACACCACTAAAGGTACCGGCGATATACAAGGCATTCACAAACGATACCAAGCCGCTATACGCCATGATGAAAGGCGGCAGTGTTACCACCATCAACACAACAAAGCGTCGTTTAGCGGGTGCTTTGTCTTCTTCGCCCAAGTTGAACTTGTCAAAAATATTGGTGAAGAAACTACCACCCAGGCCCCAGTAAGACGTCAGCATTGCGCACAGTGCAAAGATGTTCGCCGAGAAAAATGCCCACTCACCCAAAGCTTGACCCCAGTTAATGGTGGCCACATCCGAGATGTTATCCAAGCCATTGAGTGTGATCACAGAAAACGGTACCAAGGACAGCAAGATGAAGGTAATCAACATACCTGTCATCACGGCCTTAGGCAGTTTTTCGGGTTTATCGGTAAAGCCACGCGCCATTTCTGGAACAATATACTGTGCCGAGAAGCAAAACACCGCCACGTTAAACACGGGGATCATGTATTTCCACTCGCCGTGCATCGCACGTGCAATATCGGTGTACTCGTGCAAAGCCGTAGCGATAATCAGTACGGTCAGCATGGTCACCATACCGATACTGATGTATTTCTCGCCCCTACCAATGGCTTTCAAGCCCAGATACAGCACACCGGCTGCAGGCACGAAGAACAGCACACTACCCAACATAGGGGAAATGCCCAACAACGATGCCAACAACTTGCCGCTACCGTCCATGTAGGCAATCAACGCACCTACCGAGTTCACACACACGGAGGCAAAAATCAGCCACGAACCAAAATTACCTACATAGCGTTTCGCCAAACCACTTAACTGCAAATGCGCTTTAGTGCGCAAGGTGGTTTCCGCCACATACAACATGGTGATGGTGGTTAAACACCCGGCCAAAATCAGCCAGAACAGCAAGGGCATAAAGCCTGCTTTACGCGATGCATACGCGATAGACAAAACGCCGGCACCAATGTTGGTACCTACAATCATTGCCACCCCTTCTAAAAAGGTCAGGGATTTACGTGTAGGAGCTGCCCCTACCGCCGACGACTCGGCAGCAGTTGCTACATTTGTAGACTGCATAACATATCCTCACGACCCGATTACGCCCAAGTAATCACGGTCGTTATTTACGCGTGAAGTAGGTACTTCACGCAGCACTCATCACGAGAAAGGTTTAGGCCTCACAGACGCCAATCTGTGTAAGCCAAACGTACAAAATAGGTGGGGAGGCACGCGTAAAGTGACCCACACCCTGAGCAAAAATAGTAAGCAGCAGCTTGCGCAAAAGCGGTGCTAGTATTTTGCAAGGGTAAATTATTGCCGCGTTTGCGGCTCAAATCAACGTCGACACCCTTTCTATAGCGCTATACATCGGCTATTTTCCACCTTTTATACCCCCATAAAAAACAGTCCAACCTATTGAATAAAAAGAGTATTCAATACGGTTGGACTGTATGACCATGGACCAACTAGGGGTTTTCCCTAGACTTGGTAACCTACTAGGCTGCCGGTCTGTTTAACCCTAAATGATCCCGCAATGTGAAACCGCTGTAGTCTTTTCGGAAAAGGCAACGTTTCTGCAAGATCGGCACCACATGCTCAATGAAGTCCTCAATACTGCTAGGCAGCGCAGGCGGCATTAGGTTAAAACCATCAGCCCCTTCATTTAAGAACCATTGTTCCATTTGATCCGCAATCACATCGGGGGTACCCACCATCGTGCAGTGCCCGCCCCCAGCCGCCAAGCGTCCCAATAGCTGGCGAACGGTAGGCTGCTCTTTCTCGATAATGCGCAGAATCGTGCCGTAACGCCCTTTAGGACCAGTAAAGCTTTCTAGCGCTGGTAGATCAGGCACGGGGGCGTCTAGCTCCCACTGCATGCAATCCTGCCCTACAAACATACTTAATTGGCGCAAGGACGCATCTGCCGGTAGTAGCACATCCAGCTCACGCTGCTTCGCGAGCACTTCGGCCTGCGTTGAAGCCACGTACGTGACCAAGCCGGGCATAATGGGCACATCCACCGTTCTACCTGCCGCTTTCACGCGTTTTTTGATGTCTCTATAGTACGCTTGCGAAGCCGGTAGATCGTACGCCACAGCATAAATGGCTTCGGCCTCTAAAGCCGCTAAATTTCGACCTTGTTCTGAGGCCCCTGCTTGGAACAACACAGGGTGGCCTTGGGGCGAACGAGGCAACGTTAAGGGACCATCCACCAAAAAATGATCACCCTGATGCTTAATTTGATGTACTAAGCTTTCATCGGCATACACGCCCTGCTTATCTATCTTCAATGCGGCATCGTGCCAGGAATCCCATAACCGTTTGGTGACCTCAATGAACTCTGCCGCGCGAGCATAGCGCCACGCGTGATCGGGCATAGACTCGTGGCCATGATTTCTGGCCTCGGCGTCGTACATGGACGTCACCACGTTCCAACCTATACGCCCCTTAGAAACATGGTCTAAGGACGACAACATACGAGCCGCATGAAATGGCGTGTAAAAGGTGCTAGAAACCGTCGTAATCAGCCCTACACGTTCCGTTGCCACCGCTAAGGCCGACAAGGTAGTGAGCGGCTCAACAAACCAACGCGGGCCATCTGACACGCTATCGGTATATTGCCCATCCGCAAAGAAAATCGCATCAAACTTACCGCGCTCGGCCAATTGCGCTAACGACTGGTAATAGCTGATATCCCCTAACTGATCGACACTAGAATTAGGGTGACGCCATGCCGCCCTATGGTGACCGCAGCCATAGATAAACAGATTTAAATGCAGTTGACGCTTCATTAGTTCTTCACCATCCCGCCATCAACAATCAGATTCTGCCCGCTTACCGCACTAGACCATGGTGACGCAAAGAACAATGCTGTTTCGGCAAACTCGCGCGGTGTGGTCACGCGACGCAACGGTGTGTTGGCCGCGATTAAATCAAACACAGCTTCTGGGGTAGCAGCAGACGCATCAGTCGTACGCAATAAACCACCTGAAATCATATTCACGGTCACGCCTTTAGGCCCTAAATCATTTGCTAAGGTACGCGTGAGCGACAACAAGGCAGCTTTGGCTGCGGTGTAATCATGGTAAGGAACGACGGGGTTTTGGAACAAATTCGTACCAATGTTTACCACACGGCCAAACTTCAGTTTTTCCATGCCAGGCAAACACGCTTGTATGCTATGTAACGCGCCCGCCACCACGCCCTCTAATTGCTGCTGCATCTGCGCCCAACTAATGGTATCGGCATGGGGGCGTGCATCCCCATTAAAGGAAAACTGCGGCAAAGCGTTATTAATCACCGTTGTGACAGGTTGCCCAAAATGCAAAGCAGCGGCGGCCACCATGGACTTCACTTGTTTAAGATCACACACGTCTGCTTGCCATGCTAAGGCCGTCTCAGGAAACTCGCTTACCAAGGCGCGTGCTGCTTCGGCACTTTGAAAGTAGTTCACCACCACTTTGGCACCTTGTTCTAGGAAGACTCTAGACAACTGCGCGCCCAAACCACGTGCACCGCCAGTCACCAGCACGACTTGCTGATTCAAGGGAAGAGAAACAACTGCAGACATGAAAAAAGCCTCCACAACGGCGCGAGGAGGCTATGGCTTTATGGCTAAAGCTAGAGACATCCCTACGCCAGCATTATCTGGTTCAGGTTATACGGGTATGATCTCAGCGTCGCTGTTGGCGAAGCACCCCGCGTCAAGACTTAAAAGAGTAGCACAAACTAGTATTTTCACAATACACACCAGCGTTATTTGACGAATAAAGCACCATCTACTAAGCTAGCTTTTGTTCCTAGGGGGGCCTGATTAGTCAGGCTGAGATTCGGTTCCTACCGTAACCCTTTGAACCTGATCCGGGTAATGCCGGCGAAGGGAAGGATAACCATCTCGCACTCTCTCTGTGCCCTCTCCTATTCGCTTGCCTGCCGGTCCCTCCGTGTTGTGGAGTCACTGTTACAGGAAGCTGTGTTCGTGTTGTTACCATCTACTGCCACCTTGTGGTGGCTGATCGCTTTTGCAGCGGTCTTTGCATTAGCTGGCGTGCTCTATGCCCGCCACGCTCGAGAGAGCCTAGAGGATTTCGTGGTTGCCAGAAATAGCCAAAGCTCTACGGCTACCATCCTTACCTTGCTCGCCTCGTCCCTAGGGGCATGGATTCTATTTTCCCCGGCGCAAGCCGCCACGTGGGGTGGACTAGCCGCCGTCACCGGCTACGCCATTGGCTCTATGTCACCGCGTTTGGCCATGATTCCTTTGGGTCAGCGTATGCGTGAGCTGATCCCTGAAGGACACACCCTCAGCGAATTCGTACTCAGCCGTTATGGCAAACCTATGTATGCCTTAACGCTGTTGATCATGCTGTTCTATATTTTTATCGCCCTCACAGCGGAACTCACTGCCATGGCGAAGCTGGTGCAATTAATTGCGCCTATCCCGCTTTGGGTAACCGCTGGGATTGTGTTGATCTCTACCTTGATCTACACCTCGTACGGCGGCTTACGTGCCAGCATTTTTACCGACAAAGTACAGATGCTAATCATTGTTCCGGCCCTGGTTATTTTGGTGGCCTTTGGTTGGAAGGCTATTGGCGGCATCACGCCTACCGTCAACGCTTTGCAACAAAGCGCACCACAATTGCTGTCATTCACCGACCCGATGGGCATTAAAGCCGGTTTAACCTTTTTTGTGGCTATTTTGCTGACCGGGCTCTTTCACCAAGGTAACTGGCAACGTGTTTATTCAGCCAAAGACACCCGCTCTATGCGCCGTGGCTTTCTGTTAGGTGGCTTGCTGGTTGCGCCCTTTATTTTCGTTATGGGCTTGTTTGGCTTAGCGTTTATGGCCTTTACACCCGGAGGCGATAGCTCCGTTGCTCTCTTTAATGTCATCACCCCAGTACTGCCAACATGGTTTGTGATTGTGCTTATACCACTGGGTTTATCGTTGGTTATGAGCAGCGCTGATACCGCAATTAGTGCCATCGCCAGCATTATTGCTGTAGATTTGCAACGTTTACGTCCGCGTACGCCAGCACAAACTTTGAGACAACTATCACGTTGGTTAGTGATCGTGTTGATGATCCCAGTTTTTATTGCGTCAGCGCAAGGTTACAGTGTTTTATACCTATTCCTTTTGGCTGATCTGCTATGCTCTGCTGCTGCTTTTCCGGTGTTTTACGGGCTTTACAGCCGAAAAATATCCGGTAAGACGGCAACCATCAGTACGCTGTGCGGACTGGTTGCTGGCTTAGCTGTTTTCCCGGCTCCCGGTGCTCCAATGGACTACTTGCTGGAATCATTTTTGCTTGCTGCCATGGTCCCCGTTGGGGTAACGTGGCTTATACTAAAGTCTATAAGTAGCAACCATCAATTTGATCTAGACAGTTTAAAGTTTAAAATCAGAGGTATTGATCGCAGTGCGGATCTAACATAATGATTTGCACCTGACCAGTTGTGGCAAGGTGGTTGCTCAAGAGCGCGAATGCGAATTTTAGTACACCACCTTTTTAGACGTAGGGCTCAATCGCCCTACGTCTTTTTTTCCCTCTACAACTACGGCTGTTCTGCCGCAGGTATATCCATCACCAACTCCACACGCCTATTGCTGGCTCTGCCTGTAGCACTGGCATTGTCTGCAATAGGCCGCGTATCGGCGTATCCCACAGCACGCAATCTATCCTTCGCCACACCATTGGCTTCAAAATAACGCACAACGCTACCCGCCCTTGCCCCTGATAACTCCCAGTTAGAAGGATAACGGGAGCCGCGCATAGGAATAGAGTCCGTATGCCCTTCTACTGCTATGGGGTAAAGCGTCTGATTCAGCACATGGCTAAGCTTACGTAGCACGTTCATCCCTGCCAAACTCAGATCAGCCTGCCCCGATGGAAATAAGATTTCGCTATTAATACGGAAACTCACCGATTGGTCATTGAGCAAGACATCAATATCGTCACCCAAGCCATCTAAACCTAGGTCTGACAGACTGCGCCCTGGCTTGCCACTGTGCTCGCCGTCTCCGGTTAATGCGCCTACGCTTCCGGCTGCCCCCGTACCACCAACGCCACCGGCACCAGACGCTGTACCTGCTACATTCACGGTTGAGCCACCACCGCCCTTACCCGTTCCATTGCCATCTGAGCCGTTGTAATTGCCAGCAAACGCTAACATCACCAGCATCAGCACCAATAACAAGGTCATCATATCCAAATAGGTCACAAACCACGCATCCTCATCTTCTTTGATGGGGTTGGCGGTTTCGTTCAACCAATCTTTGGTGCTACGAGGCCCTTTGCTACGCCCTTGTAAGCGCCTCGCTTGCTGCAACTCTGCCTCTAAGGCCTTCGCTCGCGCCGTCAATTGACTAACAGCTAACGCATCACCTTGTTGACTCATGTGATTGCTCCTGAATAAATAGTGCAATGCACGAGGTTATTCCGCGTACTCATGGCGGATGTCAGAGTCGTTAATCTCATCTTGGTACTGCGCCATAAACGAGCTCAGCGTTTCACGCATCACTGCAGGACCACGCTTTTGACTCATTAAGGAAATACCTTGCAGCACCATATTCATCAGCACCACACGCTGCTCGGTACGACGTTCTAGCTTTACTGCCACGGGCTTGAACAACAAGTTCGCAAATAGCACGCCATAGAAGGTGGTCATCAACGCCAAGGCCATTTGCTGCCCAATCGCTGTCATATCGCCATCACCCAGCAAGAACATCAGGTTAACTAAACCAATTAGTGTCCCCACCATCCCAAAGGCTGGCGCATAACTTGCCATCACGCGAAACAACTGAGCCTCAGCATGCTCACGTGCACGCATACGTGAAATACGCCATTGCAGTAGCTCAATAATCTCCTCTTCTGGGGTCATATCAATCACTAACTGCACCCCCGTTTTGAGAAAAGGGTTAGAGACGTTATCGAGCGCATTTTCAACGGCACGTATGTCGCCCGCGATCCAAAGCCTAGAGATATTCACTAGCTCATCAATATCGTGCTGGGTATAGAGCTTCTCGTTACGCAAAACGGTGCCTATTAACCCGAATATTCGTACCACTTCACTCAGCGGATAACTAATAAACGTAGCCGCCAGTGTGCCTATGAGCACAATGCCCAAGCTGGGCCAATCCAGAAACAGTGATGCATCTTCTGCCGAGAAGAACAACACAACGGCCAGCAGCAATACGCTGGCCACGATTCCAATTAGTGTGGAGGGATTCATAATACTCACCAAAGCAGCCCAAACAGAATGTCTAGGCAACAAGACAACCCTCTGGTATCGGCATGAATTGGCTTTAGTTTAGGTGTGATACTTGATGCGTATCAATGAATCCATACAAATCAGACAGTTACTGCGTCCATAAAGACAGATCGCTTTGTATAAATAATGGCCGTGGGCTAGTACCCCACTGTTGCACCGTATGCGTCAGGATAAACCCCGGCGACGCCGCTAAGCCCTTAAAGGCATCACTTTGCCTGCCTTGTCGCCCCACTTGAATGCAAGGGCTGCCACTGCCATGACAAAGCTCCGAGTGAACCGTCGCATTACCCGCATAACTCACTGCTATATAGACTTTATCTAGCGTATCTTGCTGCCCTGTGTTCGCTATGGGGTAGGACATCTCGCTCTTTAGGCGCTCTATACCAGGGCTCACGGCAGAATACGCACGAGCATCTTTAGCCATGCTGGCGGTGGGCAGCCACAGCATCGCAACCGTACTAATCACCCCGATTTTCATCAAAACCGTACGCGCCGCCACAAAACCACTGTATGAAAAATCAGCTTTTTTCATTATATAAAACACCTTGTTACTCTACTTGAAGTTTTTTTCAAGTTTAGCTCGTAAGCCCCTAATTTAAATCAAAAAACTCTGCTATTATTGCTGCACCACACGCTCTCTGCACAGACTGGCCATGACACTAAAAACATCTGCCCGCTTACTCTACAAATTTCCAGCCTCGCTGGTGACCTGCATTGGTTTAAGCCTAAGCTCTGTTGCGGTCTTAGCAGAAACAGCCATGAGCCCTGCCACCAGCCCGGTTTACAACCAGCCATACTTAAGTTTTCAGCAGAATTTACGCCCTGTAGGTTTTGCTCCTGCTGAGCGCCCCACTATTTTACCGCTGAGCCAAAGCAAATCTGCAGCCCTGCATTCTGAAATCGCCTTGGTGCAAGACTTAGAAAGCTCTACGGTGCTGTACGAGAAAAACAGCGAAGAAATACGCCCTATCGCCTCTATCACTAAACTGATGACAGCATTGGTAGTCGCCGAGTCTGGTCAAGACATGGATGAGCTGCTGGAAATTTCCCGTGAAGACGTGGACACGCTTAAAAACTCTAGCTCGCGCTTGGCGATTGGCAGCAAACTTAGCCGCACCGACATGCTGCACCTAGCGCTGATGTCGTCTGAAAACCGTGCTGCTAACTCACTGGGCCGTCACTACCCTGGTGGGTTGCCAGCTTTCACACGCGCCATGAATGACAAAGCGCGTGCCTTGGGTATGCGTCAAACGCATTTTGTTGAGCCTACTGGTTTAAACAGCCAAAACGTCTCTAGCCCACAAGACTTAGTAAAACTGCTGCAAGCTACGGCACAGCACCCCATTATTCATCGCTACACCACGAGTGAACATTACTCGGTACAGCCTAGCCGTGGGCGTGAACTACAGTTCAACAACACCAATAGACTGGTACAAAACGAGAAATGGGATATACAAATCTCTAAAACCGGCTTTATTAATGAAGCCGGCGAGTGCTTAGTCATGCTAACAAAGATAGATGGGCGTGACGTAGCCATTGTTTTGTTAAATGCACAAGGCCGTTACTCACGTATTGGTGATGCCGTACGACTACGTAATCTGGTTGAAGGCAGTTCACAACTGGCGATGCTCTAAGATAACGCTACAATAGTCGCATCACAGGCAGATCCCCTGCCTGTATTCCTGTTTTCTTGCGACCATGAAAAAATTCTTCTTATTATTTGCTTGGTTATTCTCAGCTACGTTGTCTAGCGCAGCGCTGCACGCTCAAGAAGCGCCTACCGCCCTGCCCCCACCGCAATACCATGGCTCTATAGTCTATGTCACTGGCGGCATTGGTAGCGATGAAACCGCCGCATTCCGACGCGTACGTTCTAAGTACTCATTAAGCCTGAATTTTTCTGCTAGCACCGCTGAAGGCCGCGCGGCATTTGTCAGCGACGTGCAAGTTGTTATTCGCGACCAAAGCGATAGCAATACTGTGCTGAACATTACCAGCGATGGTCCTTTCTGCCTGATTCAATTGCCCGCAGGCTCATACACCCTGCATAGCACCTATGAAGGCGTTACCCAAACCCGTCAAATTACGATCCAAGACAATAAGAACACAGCACTTGATCTGAACTGGTCGGCTAAGCCTTAACGCCATCCCGATTTCACACCTCTATAGTAAAACTATCATGAGCCAAACGCTTAAAACTCGAATCAACGATGACATCAAAACTGCTATGCGCGCCCGCGAACAAGTGCGCCTAGGCACGCTGCGCTTTTTGCAAGCGGCGATCAAAAGTCGTGAAATTGATAGTCAAAGCGAACTAAATGACAGCGATGTGCAAAGCATCATCGAAAAGCAAGTGAAACAGCGCCGCGAATCCATTGTCGCCTTTGAACAAGCTGGCCGCACTGAACTCGCTGAAAAAGAACAAGCTGAATTGCTGGTTCTGCAAGAATACCTGCCCGCTCAAGCCGACGAGCAAGAAATACTCGCCACCATTAAGGCGGTTATTGACGAAGCTACAGCTAAAGGCATTCAAGGCCCTGCACTGATGGGCGCTGTCATGACAGGTGTACGTACAAAACTGGCGGGTCGCGCTGATATGGCTGCAGTAGCCGCACAGGTTAAACAAACCCTGAATGCCGCATGAGCGAAGTCGCTTCACCACCGCTCACGGGTGAGCACTTTGGCCTGCATATTCCCTTTATGGAGGCCATTGGCTTACTCTCTGTACACTCAGACCCGCAAGCCGCCACCACACGCCTACCTTGGCGCGAGGACAACACCAACAGCAGAGGTGATGTGCACGGTGGTGCGTTAATGAGTGCACTGGATTACACCTTAAGTGCGGCAGCGCGTGCGCATATCCCCGAATCTGGGATGGCCACAATTGAGATGTCTACGCAATTTCTGAGCCCAGCCAAAGGCGATATAGATTTCACGGCACAATGCCTGCAAATCATTGATGAAATTGCGTACTGCACCGCCGAAGCCCGAGACAGCAAGCAACGTCTTGTTGCTACGGCCTCAGCCAGCTTTAAAGTGGTGCGTAAACGAGATCGCAATACCCGTGTGTAAAGCACGCAGCCCTACTACAGGGCTGCGACACACGCCTTACTGCTCTAGACTGGAGTAGTCGGTATAACCCCGTGGCCCATCCGCATAAAATGAGCTGCTATCCGCGTCCGATAATTGACTGCGTTGACGGAAACGCTCTACCAGGTCAGGGTTAGAAATAAACAACCGCCCAAAAGCTACTGCATCGGCACGCCCCGAGCTAACGGTGCGTTCCGCACGCTCTAAGTCGTAGCTTTCATTCACAATTAGCATTCCGCTATAAGCTTGGCGCACAACAGCAGTAATGTCTTGGCTACCATTGGCTTCACGGCAGAATACAAAAGCAACTTTACGACGCTCTAGCTCGGCGGCTACGTGGGTATATAAGCTGGCTGGTGCAGAGTCATGCATAGAATGCACGGTACCGCGTGGCGACAAATGCACGCCTACACGCCCATGCCCCCATACTTCCGCACATGCATCTACTACCTCAAAAAGAAAACGACTACGGTTTGCAATGCTGCCACCATAGTCGTCTTGTCTGTGATTACTGCTATCGTTAAGGAATTGGTCAATCAGATAACCATTTGCAGCGTGTATTTCTACACCATCAAAACCTGCCACCATGGCGTTTTGCGCTGCATTTTTGAAGTCCTTAACGATACCAGCAATTTCTTCCGTGCTAAGGGCGCGAGGCACAACGTATTCACGTGGTGGTCGCAACAAACTCACATTGCCCTGACAAGCGATAGCACTCGGTGCGACAGGCATTTGGCCATTCAGCAGCTCAGGGTCTGACACACGCCCCACATGCCACAACTGCAAGAAAATCTTGCCGTCACGCGCGTGCACCGCTTGAACAATATTTTTCCATGCGTCAACTTGGGCCGAGCTCCAGATACCAGGCGTGCGCAAATAGCCCACGCCTTGCGGTGACACCGAAGTGGCTTCCGAAATGATCAAACCCGCACTGGAGCGTTGGCAATAATAATTGCGCATTAGATCGCTAGGCACGCGTGCATCGGTTGCACGCGTACGCGTCATGGGAGCCATGACGATGCGATTTGCCATCGTCAGATCCCCTGCTTTACAAGCATCAAACAAACTTACCATTACAACATTGCCATTTACAGAGTAAAAATATCAGCTGCAGACATGATATCCGTAGTTTCCCGAATAAGGTTTTTTTACCAGAAATTGGAGTAGACTACCAATCTCTTATTCCAAACTTTTCTAGAACCGCAACAATCAGGACAAAAAATGGCACAGTTCGCCGTCATCGGCCTGGGACGTTTCGGCTCCGCCGCATCGCTGGAGCTGACAAAAATGGGACACGCCGTACTTGGCGTTGATAATGACCCCAAACTTGTAGAACGCTATGCCGACGACATCTCCCGCGCTGTCATCGTAGATGTAACCGACAAAGCAGCATTAGAAGAGCTAGGCTTAGAAAACTACGATGCCGTACTCATTGCTATTGGTGATGATGTGCAAGCCTGTCTGGTGTGCGTTGTGCACTTAAAATCCATGGGGCTGCAAAACATCTGGGTGAAAGCTGTATCACACGCCCAGCACCTTATCTTGGGCAAGCTAGGTGTACAACGTATTGTTCACCCCGAAGAAGAGATGGGTATACGCGTAGCACAAATGCTCAGCTACCCAATGGTAAACGATTATATCTCTCTGGGAAATGGAGAATTCATCGTTGAGATTATTGCCAGTGATAATCTGGAGGATCTCGCCATACAGTCTATCCTACAAAACAAGCCAAATGTTGAGGTGTTGCTGATTAAACGGCGCGGCCAAGTCACCATACGCCCCGACCACGACTTCTTGTTACAGGCTAAAGATGTGATTGTATTGTTTGGCCCGCTCACGGCTTTACGTACTATTGCGCCTAAACTGATCTGATGAAGACACGTCGCACTCACGACCGATTTCCCTTTCAGGTAGATCGTCGTACCACCCTGAATGCCAGTCCACCCGCTGTACTGGCTCTGGGATTTTTCTTGCTGATCGTACTGGGTTCAGTACTGTTATCACTACCCGTATCTACCCAACGCCCTATAGGCTGGTTTGATGCTTTGTTTATGGCGACGTCCGCCGTAACAGTCAGCGGCTTGGCTGTGGTTGAACCTGCCACCACCTTTACCACCACAGGCCAAGTCATCTTGACCATCTTGGTGCAGCTAGGTGGTTTAGGGATCATTACCTTTGCGGTGTTAGCCGCGCAAAGCATTCAAAAACGCATCAGCCTCAATCAACAAGCCTTAGCGCTAGAAGCCTTTAACCAAACCAACGTAGGAAAAATCCATCAGACAGCGTTGGCGGTAATTAAAATTTCGGCTGCCATACAGATCATCACGATTGTGATACTAGGTCTATGGTGGTCGCGCCACGATCCCTGGAAAGAAGCGTTTTATCAGGCCTATTTCCACGTCAGTATGGCGTTTAATAACGCGGGGATCTCGCTCTACGACCAAAGCCTGCGCAGCATGGTGCCCGACACCTTTAGCATCATGACCCTATCGTTCATGATCATCTTGGGCGGCTTAGGCTTTCCTGTGTTGATGGACATCATCCAGAAACGCCGCTGGACCAAACTGCAGCTCTATACACGTTTAATCTTGCTGGGCACCTTGGCCTTGAACATCGTGGGCTTCTTGGCGATTTGGGCGTTTGAAGCCAACAACCCCGCCACGCTAGAACCCCTACCCCTTGGCCAACAAGCCACTGCTGCTTGGTTCCAAGCCATTGCTACCCGTACCGCTGGCTTTAGCACCATGAGCGTCGTCGATATGCACGACAGCTCTACCATGCTAATGATGATGTACATGTTTATTGGCGGCGGCTCATTAAGTACCGCCAGCGGTATCAAACTCGGTACTTTCATTGTGCTGGTAGCCGCCGTGCTTTCCTATATACGGCACCGCGAAGAAGTGGTTATTGGTGGACGGACAATTTCACCAGCTATCACCCAAAAAGCCTTAGCCTTGGCCTTTATCACCAGCGTATGGTTTGTATTTGGGGTGATGTTTGTGACGATTTTTGATGGCCACCAACCCTTTCGTAGCGTGCTATTCGAAGTAATGTCCGCCATTACCACTACCGGTATGGGCCATGGCATTACCCCCGAACTTACTCGCCCTAGCCAAGCCATGTTGGCGGTGTTGATGTTTGTGGGGCGTTTAGGGCCTCTTACCTTGGTCTACACTATTGCGCGCCGTACACGCAGCCGTATACGTTACCCTGAAACCCCCTTCCAAGTGGGTTAAACCGCACCCTAGCAAAAGCACCTACAAGCGGTCTACAATTCCTGATCAGGCCGCCCCTTTGCGGGGCGGTACGTAGAAGAGTGAACCCTACACAGGAAAAGGCTGATGAGTGCGCTATTATTTGATACAGAAACCACGGGCACCCGCGCCCCGCAAGTCATTGAAGCCGCCTGGCTTAAGCTGGACACCCCTGCCAACCTCACCGTACTTGAAGAGTTTGAACAGCGTTATAAACCCAGCGAAGCCATTACTCTGGGCGCACTGGCTGTACACCACATTTATGATGAAGAGTTGGCTAGTTGCCCAGCACACACCACCTTCCAACTTCCTGCGGATACCCAATACATTATTGGTCACAACGTAGACTACGACTGGGAAGTTGCCGGCAAACCCGACGTCAAACGCATCTGCACCTTGGCGCTAAGCAAACAGCTATTCCCACAAGTCGATAGCCACAGCCAATCAGCGTTGGTGTACTACATTGACAGGGCCAACGCACGCGAACGCCTAAAAAATGCTCACTCTGCATTAGCGGATGTACGCAACTGCTTAGACGTGCTGCGCGCCTTGCTACACGCCATGACTACCCCTATCAGCACATGGGAAGAACTGTGGCGCTATTCTGAACAAGCTCGTGTGCCTAGCATTATGCCCTTTGGTAAACACCGTGGTATGCCTATTGCAGATCTACCGCCTGACTACAAAGCTTGGCTACTGCGCCAAGACAGTCTAGACCCGTACGTAAAAATGGCCGTACAAGCCACCTTTTAAACAAAAAAATAGCCCGCTTAATGCGGGCTATTTTCTTTACTTCTGTACATCGCTTACACGGCCAATCGCCAACGAGTGAATGAAGGCAGAGCGCAACTCTGTTTCTGCCACAAACCATGAACACTCTACCCTGCCGTGAGTTAAGCCCAGTTGGGTCACTGTCATGCGCGGTCCGCCACTTTTAAGCTGCACCACGTCACCAATATTCCACTTCACTTCTGTCATAACCTTAGTACTCAAAACTTACGTCCAAACGCCTCTGCGATTTTCTTATCCGTATTGTATTGGCTAAGCGCATACACAGCCCAAATGGCAGCCGGAATCCAACCAATAATCGTGATCTGTAAAATCAGGCAAATAATGCCAGAAACAGGACGCTTGATGGTAAAAAACACCAACCACGGCAATAACAGCGCAATCAGCAAACGCATAACAACTTACCTCCTGTAATAGCTCTATCGCTATTCTACTGTGCGAACCCCTTTCACAGTAGCGATCTGCTGCCTACTCTAGCGTTTTTTTATAAAACCCTACAGATTGTCCGTGAAATATACGCATTTGTTGATGTGACACAAATCACCGCACTACATAAGCCCCTACCATGAGGCTACATAACCTATTGTGCTATCAGGAGACAATTATGTATGAAAACAGACCCAATCAAAGCATCTTAGATCAGTTGGTTGAACTGCCAGCAGTAGGAAAACTATTCAAATCTAAATCCATCGCCGAAACCGAACAAACTATCGCCCGCGCACTCTCTGAGTTGTACGGCGAAACTGTCAATGTGCGTATAGGCAGCTGTAACCTGCCCGCCTCTGACCGTTTTGCGGTACTAATTAAAGATCTCACCATTGAGGCATCGCACTAAAATAGTCTCTAACAAACTGCGTATAGCACACCCGAATTAGTTGACAAAAGTCTGTTACATAGGCTATAGTTTAATTCTCTCGGGGCGTAGCGCAGCCTGGTAGCGCACTTGCATGGGGTGCAAGGGGTCGAAGGTTCAAATCCTTCCGTTCCGACCAAGAATACCTCAGGAAAATCAAGGGTTTACAGTTTACCGGACTGTAAACCCTTTTCCTTTTGTGCTTGCTGTACGTGACTTTCGCGTGATTTCTAGCATTATGCCCAGCTGCCACGTGATGCAATGTCTCACACCACCTGCTTATGTAATCAAGCAAAACTCTGTGTAATCTGCCTCAAGTACATCTACTGCTCTTTGCCTACGCTTAAAAGGCGGGCACAGGCCTGCCCAACTATACGCACCCAATTCACAGCAAAAGAAGTGCTAATGAATACTGCATTTCGGGTAGTAATGTCGCTTCTGCCGTGTCATGCACGTAGCGACTTTGTGAATACTAAAGTGTAGGCGAGTTTCGAATATACAGATTTATGGACGAGACATTCCATCGTCAGAGGGCATCTGAAATCTCTATAGCCAGATAGTTCAGACTCCTGAACTGTGGAGGGCAGAAACCTAAAGATCTGTCTGACGCGCTCTACAAGAACTGGGTGAACCGCGTGTGGTCAACGATAATGATATTTTTGAATACAACGATCACCGCCTCCGAGTGCTAGCGAGCAGTTATATCAAGCAACTGCCAAATGACTGGCTAGCACCAACACCGAACAACGCCTGAAGCGTGCCACTGCACTGGCTATAGGACGTTTCAGAGAAAGCAGATGCACCGTTAATGCGCACGCGCCTCTAAGGGTGCCCCTTGTAAAAAGGTTTGCATCTCCTCAAGAAACACTTGCTCTACTAACGACATGCGCCGCTCTGGGTGCCACACCAAAAACACATCCAGCTCTGCCACTATCTTGCTCGGTAGCAAACGCTTCAAATCGCCATTAAGTACATCTTGAACGATTAAATGTTCTGGTAAAAAACCCAGCCCTAACCCCGCAACAATCATGCGGTGAATTTCTTCAATGTTCTGCGAGGTGGCAATAATACGGCCATCGAAGCCTTGTTCGTCACGGAAGATTGTCAGCGGGGATAAGGTATCGCCAATTTGATCGCTCTCGAACCCCACAAAGCCTTGATGCAGCAAATCCTGTAGTTCTACAGGACGCTGTTGTTTGAACAAGGGGTGATGGCGACCGCAGACAATGGCGTAGCGATGACGCAAAAATAGTAGACGTTGAAGTTTAGCGGGAAATTTGCGAGCCATACAAATCCCTAATGCCGGTACGCCGCGCTCTAATGCTTCCAAAATAGCAGAGCTTTGCATTACCTCTACTCGGAATTCAACCGAGGGATAGCGTCTGTAAAACTGAGCCAAAAACTCATCGTACAAAGATGATTTTACTTTGCTCATCACCAGCAAGCGCAAGGTGCCAAATACAGAGCTCTTTTGCGTTAACGATGAGACATTATCTAGGCGTGCTGCGGTAGAAAACATATCTCTACCGATTGCATATACCTCTTCGCCCAAGGATGTCAGGCGAAAGTCGCCTTGACGACGATGTAATAACACACCATCCAGCGCCTGCTCTAATCGGCCTAGGGCTTGGCTCACCGCAGGCTGACTTAAGCTTAATGCCTCTGCCGCCTTCCCTATGCCCTGCATTTGCACAATAAAGACAAAAGTGCGTAACAAGTTCCAATCGATGCGCTCGGAAATATGCCTACGCCCTTTAGTTTCTTTGATCTCTCTGTCCATGCCCGTAGTGTATTCCATGATGTTGTGACCTATTCTACGCGCATGAACAACCATCACTTATGGTTTAAGCACACCGTTGAAAAAACTCACAGCATTCTCTGCCAAGTCTTCAATGAAGTATCCCCCCTCTTGAACCACTACTGTAGGTAAATTCAAGGATTGAATAGCCGCCCCCAAGCGCTTAAAGCCTTCTGTAGTAACCGCTACCTGAGTTTGAGGGTCTTTTTCGTAAATATCAAAACCCAAAGACAAAACAATCGCATCGGCTTGATACAGATGAATAGCCTGCATAGCTTGTGTTAGTTTCTCAAAAAACACCGCCTCACCAGAGCCATGTGGCATGGGTAAATTAAGGTTGTAACCCGTGCCCGCACCCTCCCCACGCTCTTCTTCAAAGCCAGCGACTACAGGATAAAAGTTCTCAGGACAACCATGTATAGAGATGTAGTACACATCATCACGGTCATAGAAAATTTCTTGAATGCCTTGCCCATGGTGCATGTCGGTATCAAGCACAACTACACGTTTAAAACGTTGGCGTAGCTCTTGTGCTGCAATGGCCGCATTATTGAGATAACAAAAGCCTCCCGCTGCGTCTGCTCTGGCGTGATGGCCCGGAGGACGGCAACCTGCATACGCAAACTGCTCACCCGCTAACACATCACGACTTGCTGCAATCGCACACTGCGCGGACCAGTACGCAGCCTGCCAGGTATGTTCTCCTACTGGGCAACTACCATCCGCCAAATACTTAGCGGCTTTCGCCAATACACCACGCAAAGGGTTGGGCTCACGTACAAAAATATTGGACATTACCTCATCGCCCCAATCTTCTGGGAGCTGCTTCCACTCTGCATGTGCAGACTGCAAGAAACGTAAGTAATCCATATTATGTACAGCGGATATGGGACCTGCTCCGGCATCCGTCGGAGCACATACCTCTAACCCTACATTTTCAGCTGCTTTACGCAGTTCTACTAAACGTGCGGGAACCTCTTGCGGAACACGCATCTTGCCGCGTGAAAAATAACTCTGAGGACAATGCAATAGTTGATTGTCATGAAAATACGCTTTCATTACCGAATTCCTTACTTAAACAACTGGCTTATATCTGGAGGCAAGCGTTAACACTGACACCAGTGATAACAAAGAGATCACGCTGAATAGCAAGGCTAATGGCCACCACTCACCTTGAAAACGCTCAGCTAAGATCGTGCCCAGAATAGGTGTCAGGCCACCAAAAATTGCACCTGAAACCTGATAACCCATAGAAATTCCGGTATAACGCACGTTAGTTGGGAAGAACTCACTCACAAAACCTGCAATCACAGCGTAGTAAGCCCCCAATCCCAGCACAGCAATACCCACACCAATCGTTACTGCCGTTAAGGTCCCCATATCCACGAAAGAGAACATGACATAGGGCGTAAACACGGACAGCAAGGAAGTAATAATTAAGAACCGGCTATTACCAACCTTCTTCGCAATATGCGCTGAAATGGGTGTGATAAAGAACTGCATAATCGATACCATCAATAAGCCATTCAAGATCAGACTTCTGTCCATCTTCAGATATTGCGTGGTATAGGCCAGCATGAACGTATTAGTGAAGTAAAAACCAGCAATACCCAACACGTTGGCACCAATCGCTGCTGTTAACAGCAAGGTGTGCTTGCTCAACACTTCTTTCAATGGCAACTGCGCTGGTACATTCTGTGTTTTCTGACGCTCTTCTTGGGCTTTTAAAAACTCGGGAGACTCATTCACACTCATACGAATGAAAAAGCCAATCACCAACATTACAAAGCTGAATAGAAAAGGTACACGCCAGCCCCATTCCAAGAATGCTGCATCATCTAAGCTGGTTACCAGCTTAAACATCAACGTAGCCATGATTAACCCTGCTGGGCTACCAAGCTGGGCAAATGACGCCAGAAACGTACGGTTCTTCTTATCTTCGGCGTGTTCACCCGCCATCAATACCGCACCACCCCACTCACCACCTACAGCAATACCTTGTATTAGCCTTAACACCACTAACAAAACGGGGGCCCATACACCAATAGATGTATAGGTTGGCAATAAGCCAATAAAGACAGTGGCTCCGCCCATCATGAATAAGGTAATCACTAGGGATTTTTTACGGCCAATTTTGTCACCAATGTGGCCAAAAATAATGCCGCCTAATGGGCGAGCAAAGAAACCCACCGCAAATGTACCAAACGAGGCCAGTGTGCCGTAAAAGCCGCTGGTGTTCGGGAAAAACAATTGACCAAATATCAATGCAGCTGCCATTGCATAAATATAAAAGTCATACCATTCGATCATCGTACCCACGAACGCAGCCATAGAGGCACGTTTGGGTTGATAGACTACTTGTCGCTGAGCAGACATAAATACCTCCTGTAATTGGGAGGAAATATAGTTAAATTTTCAACATAACCAAAATTAATATTAGTTATCACCTACATTGATATTACTTATTTTTATATTAATCAATAAGTTACGTGAATTCATTTTTAACGAAATAGTACAAACCCTAAGCTTTAACCCTGCTTTACACCCACAGCCTATAAATCCATAACGACTCGTCTTCAACGAATCGCCTAGCAAACTCCGCAGGAGGAAAACCAGTGATACGTTTTACAGCGCGACTTAAATGAGCTTGGTCAGAAAAACCCGCATCTAATGCTAGTGCCGCCCAATCTACCCTGCTCAGTACATCACGATCATCTTGAGCCGTTTCAAAAAAGGCTGTTTCTGTGCTTACTAATGTTTGCCACTCGCGTAGCGATCTTCCGCTTAAGGCTTTTACTTTACGCTCTACTTGTCTAAGACTGCGGCCACGTTGCCATAGGGTGGCTTGTGACACTAGCGCATCAACCCACCTACGCCCAGCATACCGTAAGCCTTGAACAGGATTAGAAGCAGATTGTGTACTAAACCAGCGAGACGAAATATGGCGGTTGAGGATGGCTAAAGTAGTTGCATCGTCCGTGGATGCAAGCAACTGCTCAAACATAACAAATCAGGTAGCACCCAATAACTGCCTTGCACATACACTGCGATCTTGAATGGCGGTTATATCAATATTGAACAGTTCCTGAGCTGCACTAACAGTAAAGAACACCATCCCAACACGCCCAGCCTGCGGTGACCAACTTACCGTTGGCATGGATTGACTGCCTGAAATTAGAATACTTTCGGCAAATGGCTTCCACAAGGGAGGTTTCTGCTGTCTATCTATAGCCCCTACGCCAGAACTGTCATGCCAAGAAAGGCATACCAAAGGCGAAGCGGGAAAATGCGAAAGCCGCTGCGCATCGCTAAGCATAGCTCCACGAGTATTCCGGCAAACCACTGCCACAATCGCGTTACAACCTAGGCTTTTTTCTGAGTACAGCATGGCTAATGAACGCTGTTCACTAGAAAACGCTCTGGGTGATCGCTCCATATAGTCTGACGGACGTTTGACGCTGCTTTCGTTGTCATGCATAGCCGTGTGTCGTTTGGGTTCAATACAGGTGTTTACTACTGGGTTGCAATAGCAGCGTAGACCCCTCTTCTTCAAACGGATACTTCTATGCTGCCACATCACTCTACCTGTAAAACTTGGCCACCTGGACCCAAAACTGGATTAACGGGCTGGCGTCTATTCAGGCACATGTCTAAAGATATGTTAGCAACACTTTCTGAATGGCAACAGCAGTATGGTGACCTTGTTCATCTGCGTGTTTGGCCTGAGCATATAGTGATAGTGAGTGCCCCTACTTTAGCCCGTGAATTACTGGTCACGCATCACAGCCATCTCACCCGTTGGGAGCGCGGCCTTCGTGTTCTGGCGCAACTTCATGGCAACAGTGTGCTGATTTCAGAAGGTGAGCAATGGGCACAAAAACGCCGTGCCTTGCAGCCCTACTTCACCCCTAAAGCGATACGTAACACGAACAAGCGCATTACCGATGTAGCCCAACATGCACTCAGCACATGGCCTGAATCTACTGCGGGCTGGAACATTGAAAGTGCCATTACCTCTTTGACCATGGACGCCATCATGCAAACCATGTTTTCGCAAGGTATAGGTGATGACAACAAAAAAACAGAAATCGCTGTTCAAATCGCCAGCCAAGCTGCTAATGCAGAATTCTTTACTATGGCCAGTTGGCCTAGGTGGTTGCCCAGCAAGAAGAAAAAAGCCATACAACAATTAACGCAGTTGATTGATCATCAAATAGAAAACCGGCTACAGACTACCCCAGATAATTGGCCAGACGATTTCCTGGCCCACCTGCTACATTTACAGCAAGCCGAACCAGACGCATGGCCGCACCAAGCTATTCGTGATGAATGCATGACTATGTTTCTAGCCGGACATGAAACCACCGCAGCTACATTAACGTGGTGGGCATGGTGCATGGCCGCGAACCCCACATGCCAACAGAAAGCACAAGAAGAAATTGCCCGTGTATTGCAGGACACTACACCCACGTATGACCAGCTGGCCGATCTTCCCTACCTTACTAAAACCATAGAGGAAACCATGCGCCTGTACCCAGCTGCGCCCGTGTTAATGACACGCAGGGCTATCAACCCGATAAGCTTAGGGCCTTGGCAATTTCCTAAACGTACGCTTTTTATGGTGCCTTTGCAGCTGATTCAAGGGAGTATTAAATGGTATAGCAACCCACAGAAATTCTGCCCTGAACGCTTTGGTAGCGATCACAAAAACACGCCACGTGGCGCCTATGCGCCTTTTGGAATAGGGCCTCGTGTTTGTTTAGGACAGCACTTAGCCAGTGCTGAAATAAAAACCATTGCTGCAATGATTTTGCTGCGCTGGACGCTCTCTGTTCCTACTGGTATGACGCCCCCAAAACCCGCCCTGCACGTCACCCTTAGACCAGACCAACCGCTGCATCTTATGCTGACCTCTTGCGGTAAGCGCTAAGTTCGTTATTGTTGAGAGAATTCGTGCATACTACTGCGTGACCAAGTGTTTATAAGCATAAGCACTTAGTCTCTTACCGTCGTAACGCAAAGACCTTCTATGACCCACTCTGCAGCGCACAACACCGTTTTCCTCATCGATTGCAATGAAGCTGAACATGCTTCGGCTATTTTAGAGATTCTAAATGATGCCATCGTCAACTCTACGGCCTTGTACGACTACACGCCGCGCGCTGCGCAGTCTATGACAAGCTGGTTTGCAACCAAACGCGCTAATGGCTTTCCCGTTGTAGGTGCTATAGATACATCTGGGCGACTACTGGGCTTCGCTAGCTGGGGCACATTCCGAGCCTTCCCAGCATACAAATATACGGTGGAACACAGTATCTACATACACAGCCAACAACGTGGACGTGGGCTAGGAAAGCAGTTGCTGCAAGAGCTAATTAAACGTGCACACGCAACACAGTTGCATGTTCTAGTTGGCTGTATTGATGCCGCTAATATAGGCAGTATTAAGTTGCATGAAAGTTTAGGGTTTACGCACTCTGGTACGTTTCCCCAAGTTGGGTACAAATTTGGTCGCTGGTTAGACGCTGCGTTTTACCAACTCAACTTAAGCACTCCCGATCACCCTGAAGAAGGCTAATCTGCTGCTACGAACTCTGCCCCACCCCTTGCTTTCCCGTTGGCCAGGTAACGCACACCAAGCAGGCAAAAATAAGGCCTACGCCCACCCAGCCGAAACTGCTAAGCCTTTCCCCTACAATAATTGCAGCTAAAACAGCCGCAATAACAGGTTCTACCAACGTAATGGTGATGGCTACACTGGCTTTGATGCGTGCTAAGGCATAGCCAAAACACACATAGCCCAGAAACATGGGGCCCAAGGCCATATACACACCTACTGCCGCATTTCCCCAAGACGCTAGAAATTGCCCACCTATTAGCACTAGCACTGGAAGCAGAGCTACCCCACCTAAGCCAAACACAACCCCCATCGCCGCCCGCGATGGAATGCCCCCTTGCATTAAACGGCGCGCCACCCATGAGTACAGCGCATACATTAGCCCTGCTACCAAGCCTAATGCCACACCTACTAGCATTGATGCGCCATCGTCTGCACCACTACTGGTGTTACTTAGCAAGAACATCCCCAGCAAACCTAATGCCGCTCCTATCAACCACTTCACACTGATACGAGCTTTATCCATTACACGTTCAATCATCACCGACAGAATGGGGGCAGAGCCTATAGAAACCACCGTACCTATAGTGACGCCTGCCACGCGCATCGAAGCATAAAAGGCGAGTGGGTACACAGCTACTGCCAATGCCCCCAATAACACCCACCGCCACTGCTTTCGTAATGCAGAAGCCTGGTTTTTGATTGAACTTACAGCAATGACTGCTTGCAGTATGCCTCCTATGCCCATGGCCATCGCCCCTATGGCTATAGCACTTACATCGGGAGCAAATGTTGCTGTGACACCCGTTGTTCCCCACAAAAAAACACGCTACTAAAACAGCCGTAATACCAAGAAAATACTCTTTATTTTCTGATTTCATTCTCTTTGAATCCACTACCACAACCAAAGGTAGGTAGATCGGTATACCTACAAAAAATCATCATAAACCAAGATCGTGGATCAATGAAAGAATTCGCTTAGTTTTTAGCAGAAAGCAAAGCACGCCTAGCTCGTTTCTGCCTACGAGTTATGACTGTGCTGCGTACCCTTCTGTACCCAATCAATACCCCCGTAGCACTCATCAATACACCGCCTACGCTAAGCACCACCAATACACTATTGCGCAGCACCTCGGCCTTTAACATCATGGGTAAATCCCAACTGTGTAGCAGTTCAAACCACCATCGGCCTACACGTTGGTGCTTATCCATACTACTTTCAATGACGCCAGTACGTGGGTCTATATGCACCCAGTTGCTCACTGGATCAGCAAACTCAATGCGCAAAACGGGTAAGGGCTTTTCGCGCGCTCCGCGCATGGCCTGTGGTGCTCTTGCGTAGTAATAACTGTCGTACTGTTCTAAACGCTGTACCGAGGCAATAGGAGCATTAAACAAGTGCTTAGCAGCATTGACTAACTGTGTTTGATCTAACTGCTGAACAATGGTGCTAGCCTCACCTTCTGCTGGCATGACTACCGTTTGGTTGTCTGCCGTACGCCCTAACAAATAGCTGCTTCCACCAACGATGACCCACTGTATTTCTCGTAGGCTATCTGGCGGCATAGCAGCAAGTAAGTCCTGCGCAGACCGATCAAACCACTGCGCTTGCAAAGGTTTAGCCTGGTAAGCATCACGATTTGGCGTTTGAGCAGGCGAGAACACGTTAAAAGGGTTCATGGACAGCAAGCCGCTGACTATCCACGTTAAGGTCACCCCGCAAAACAGTAACCCAGCAATATGATGCCAACGCATTGCCCTGGAGGGATAAGGCGTGCGCGCACCTGAAGCATAGGGTTTTCTAAAACGCCAACGCCATATTCCCACTACGGTACCGGCGATAGTACTCACTACTGCGATTGCCGACAGCACAACCACCAACCAATGCCAAATAGGATCCGGGGTAGGCCCCCTAAACATATACAGCCAATGCAACCACGCCCCTACGTAGTTCCAAGCACGTGACTGGGCATCTGCTAGTTGCACTACCTCGCCCGTTTTGGATGACACGTACACAAGAGTGTCGGCCGCATCATGGGCTAGCACTTTATGTAGGGGACGGTGTGAGTGCAAAGCGCCGGAGCGCGTCCACAAGTCAGACTCCACTAAGCCTTCGTACGTGGGTGAGCTGCCCGGTAGATAACGCTTTACCGTATCTACGGCTTGTTGGGCAGTCGCTTCTGGGAGCAATACGCCGGTTTGCGCATCAACGACATACCGTTGCCCCCCCTTAGTGATGTGATAGTGTGGCTGTTGCCCTACTGTCACCACGTTGATACTGCCGATTGCACCATCAGCAGACGGCACCGCTGCTAACGCGGTTTGCAATGGCACACAGCAAGACGCTTGCCGCAACGGTTCTAGCCTTGCCATATGCTCCCACGGATACAGCTTGGGGTAGCCTACAAACAGCATCACAATGCCACTCAAAAACCAAAGCAACATCACGATGGCTACCGCCACCCCACTCCAACGGTGCAACCAATACAGAAAGCTCTTGGGATTACGTCGCCACATACTATCCCCCTGCCTAGAATGCAGCACGTAATGTCAGTTCGTAGGTACGCGGTGCACCAGCGTAGTAGTACGAAATACTGTTGGTCCCTACGGCATACTTCTCGTTGGTGACATTACGCACGCGGGCTGCCACGCTTAGGTTAGAGCTCAACTTATACGACACGCCCAAATCCAATAAGGTATAGGCTGGCACGTAGTACGTATTCGCCACGTTGCCATATACCTTAGAGACATGGCGCACTGCGGCACTGGCTGTCCATTGCGGGTGGAAATCGTAATCCACCCACAGGTTTGCCACCCTATTAGGTACATTGACTGGTCTGTTACCCGCCATAGAAACAGCGTCATTGCCTATTTTTTGCCTGAAGTTATCGTATTGTGCATCCACGAAGGCAAGGTTAGCTTGCAACCTAAGTGCGGCAGTAGGCTGCATGCCCAACGTGAACTCCACACCGCGTGACGATTGCTTACCCGCTTGAATCGTTGTGCGCGGGTTCTGTGGATCGGGGGTAGCGACGTTTTTGCGTTTAATCTCGTAAGCCGCCAGCCCTACGGTAATGCGATCATCCCAAAAGCTAAAACGCCCGCCCACTTCCACTTGATTGCCCGTACTTAGCTTAGCGTTATCGTTTAGATTGGCATAGCTGGTAGTAGTTAAACTGCCTGCCGGTGCATCAGCTGAAGTGGCATACTGCGCATACAGATTAACGCCTGACGCTGGGTCCCACACCAGCCCTACTCGTCCTGTGGTGGCCGAATAACTACGCCCAAAATGTGCCGGATTCGTAGGGCTAGAGCTGCGATAATTATTCAGATCTAGTTTTAAACGCTCGTAGCGTAGTGCCGTAATTAACTGTACGTTGCTCAGTAGCTCGGTGCGATTCTCGGCAGATATAGCCAGCGTACGTAATCGGGTACGCCTATCTTTTTGGAAGCTGTCGTACATACCAGGTATGTCGAAAAAATCCTCTACCTCAAAATCATAAGGGTCCACCACGCTTAGGTATGTTGCACTGCTAGGGAAATTGGTTCTATAGCTAATGCTGCCATCTAGGGCAAATGCCCAGTCGCTTTTCAAACAGACGATAGTGCCGTTATAAATGGTTTCTAGCCTATTGCCGTAAAGTTGGTGTTCATGGCGCTGCAGGTAAGGCCCGCTACGCATTACAGCGCTGTTGTCCGCCGTGTAGTTATAGTTTTCTACGTTACGAAAATCTCGCCTCGCCTCGTACCAATAGGCGGTATTTCTAAACTGCCAAGCATCAGAAAGGCTGTAATCCAACATAGAGCGTAGCCACTGCACGCGTTGCTCATAGCGTGCATCGCGGCTGTTGTAGTTTTTGGTGCGTGTCTTAGAGTCTATTTTTAGCTCGCCCTCTTTGGGGTTCAATACCGGCGTACCAAAGTAAGGACTGCGCTCTATTTCATGCTGGTACTCGTAGGCCAAGGTATGCGATAACTGAGCCGTTAGATCTGACAATACCGACACCGCTACCTGAGTAGCACGCGACGAATTGCGGTCTACCCAGCCATCTCCACTACGGTGCGATGCATCTATGCGCACATAATGTGCAGTGCCACCCTCTTGCCCCATTAGCTGCCTGTTCAACCCTATTGCTGCACTACGTAAATCATCAGACCCCACCCGCAGTTGCACATCATAAAACTCATCACGTTGCGCTAACTTGCTAATGTAGTTGATGCTACCGCCCACCGCACCCGCCCCCGACAAGAAGCCCGAAGGGCCACCCATTGCCTCGACGCGTTCATAGATCCAGCTGTCTACCGGGCGTGTAGCTTGGCCGGTTTCTTGGAGGTTAATGCCGTTGTACAACACAGCAACTTGCCCAGACGTAAAACCTCTATAGCTCACATTCACCGCACCAGGCGGTGATGAGGCACTCATTCCAGGCACACCTCGCAGCATTTCTTGGGTGTTTTCTGCGGCCCGTTGCTCGATGGTTTCTCTGTTAATCACCGTCACCGATGCCGGTGTTTCATTAATTTGCAGGCCAAGGCGACTCGCTGTAGTCGTTGTCGACGTGAAGTCTATAGGTCCATTCACAATACGTGTTTGTAAGCCACGTACTTGTATAGGAGCCAAGGTAGATGTTTGTACGCTTTCATCACTGCTTTGACTGTTTTCTGGCACTGCGGCATGGCTAGCCGCGAATGGGCAAGTGGCAAGCATCGCCGCCACGCCAATCTGATGTATAGGTATTTGCATGTTGTCGCCAACGCGTGGGCACACCACACCGTGGTGTCTATCCCATAAAAAGTAAGAGACACAGCCACGCTTTCAATGTGAAACGTAGGCTGCGCAGAAACGCGCGAAATTAACTAACAACAGGTGGTGCTCTAGACCCTAATGGTGGCCCTTGAACCAATAGCAGCGGAGCCTGATGCTGCTCGGCACGCACCAATAATGGCGACTGTTTCAGTACGGGCTGTGGCTGTACTAGACCCTCTGGCGGAATCATCGTCGCCTGCAGCGACAACACGCCAAAAACACATTCCATGTCGCCGCCAGCCGAAGATGACGAATCATCGTGACCAGACTCAGGGGCGAAACGCAGCGTACTTACCGTGCCATCAGACGTACAAAAGGTAAGCGCTAACTGCCCATTTTGTGCAGCCGCTGCATCGGGCATATAGCCGGCAGGTACTAATCCCCGTGCCACGATCGCCAACAGCAGCAGCCACAACAACACGCGTTGTGTGAGCCAACTTAGGTTTTGCGGGAAGCGTGGAAGGGAAAACATGCCGCCAATTATATAGAAAACCTCTGTTACTACTTGAGCTTTTCTATAGCCCTATAGCTGCAATAACAAGAGTCGTATACCGGCATAGCCAAAGGCCGCAGCTAAGATCCCTTCTATCCACCGGCGCGCTTTCAGGTAAGCACGAATCATAGGCAGAGTAGAAAACACAATGGCGTACCCACCAAAAACCAGGATACTGAGCACCGCACACCCCAGCACTATCGCTACTAAGGTGGATACGGAAGAGTTCGGCCCAAGCCCTAGGGACATAATCGCTATCCAAGCCAATACCGCTTTAGGGTTTGTCAGGTGCAGCAAAAGGCCTCCACGATAAAGCTGCCACTTACTAGTAGGAGCGCGAGCAGCATCCGACATAGCCCTACGCCCTGACCATGCCGATTTTGCCGCTTTATAGGCCAGATACAGCAAATAAACGCCACCCAGCACCTTAATAACAAACAGAGCTTCGGCATACGTTGCCAACACAGCAGAAATGCCTGTGGCTGCTAGAATCGCCCAGAATAAACTGCCGCTAATCACTCCTAACGCCAGCAGCAGCGCAGAGGCTCTTCCTTTGCTCATTGCCATGCCCATAATGGCCATATTGCTAGGTCCGGGGCTTGCGGTAGCAATCACATAGGCCGCGTAAACAATCAATAATTGGCGTAGATGTTCCATTGCCATGACATATCAGACCCAGTGAATTGTTAGACGTGCTGTCTTATGTGTCTGAGAATATCACCAAACACGGCTGACTTTATACCAGTACAACTGCGCGACGCACTATTGCTACAACGTTTGCGCTACATTCTTTAACACCACTGTCATCAGACGTTGCTAGATCAACGACTATAATTTTTCTAGTAAGTAGTAGCGTGCAGCTTGGTATGATGAATGCAGCAGGAACCACCGCTAGTACAGAAAAGCCATCAGCTTTCTCAATGTTCGTAAACATTTATAAGGATGCTTTTACTATGAAACAGTACCGTATTGCCGTTATCGTAGGTAGTCTGCGTAAAGAGTCTTTCAACCGTCAATTGGCGAACGCCATTATTCGCTTAGCGCCCAGTGATTTTGCTTTCGACTTTGTTGAAATTGGGAACCTGCCTCTATATAACCAAGATGATGATGCCGGCCCTTCTAAGCCTGTCTTGGAATTTAAAGAAAAAATTAAATCCTCCAATGGCCTATTGTTCGTCACGCCTGAGTACAACCGCTCCATTCCTGGTGTATTAAAGAATGCTTTGGACCAGGGCTCACGTCCTTATGGTCAAAACTCATGGACAGGTTTACCGGCCGGTGTCATTGGTATTTCTATTGGTGCTATTGGTACTGCTCTGGCGCAACAACACCTACGTAATGTGCTGACCTTTTTAGATGTGCCTACACTGCAGCAGCCCGAGATTTTCCTGCAAGCCAAAGAAGGCTTCTTTGATGCTGAAGGCAATATAGGTTCTGGCAGTAAAGACTTCCTGCAAAACTGGATGACCAAGTACGCCGACTGGGTACGCAAGCACCAGAAATAAGGCCTGCTACCAAACAAAAAGGGTGCTAACGCACCCTTTTTTATTGCCTTAACCTTTCAGCCCTTACACCATACGGCTCCAAACCTGATCACGCTTCACCATTTTGTGCCAAAGCGCAAAGCCCACGTGGCCTGCAATCATTGCCAGCAACGCCCACGCTAAAATGCCATGCGCCGCATTGCCCACTGCAATCATCCACTCAATTTTCTGTTCACTCGCGCCCCAAAGTGGAATCCCAAACGGTGCAAATGCACGGCCAGAACCATAACTACGCAGCAACGCCAACAGCGGCACAATGATCATTAGCACATACAGCAGTTTGTGCCCCATCCCGGCTAACTTGCCACTACAGGATGCTTCTTGTTCTGGGCGATTACTCGCGTTACGGCCATACCACCCTAAACGTAGAGCAATTAAGACAAACAACACCGCCCCCAATGGGCCGTGTGTACCTAGAAAAAAGTACGTAAGTGGTGTTTCACCCAAAATAATCAGTAGCACCATGCCTAAGAACTGCCATAAGAAGATGGCAGCCATCCCCCAGTGCAACAGCCTAGAAACCACACCATAACGTTGATGATTGTCCTGCATTCTGTACTCCTTATAATTCGTTGCTCTACGCGCTTAGAGGCTCCATCCATCAATTTTGGACAGTGCCTCATTCACCGCAAAAATTTTGGCATTCACCTGAGCGATACCAGCCAGTTTTAAACGCTCTGAGTGCAACGCCAGATAGCGCTCTGCATTCGCACGATCCGCAAACAGGTATATGCCTCCTGCTTCATTAGTCGCTTCGTTTTCTGTCCAGATTTTCCAAATCAAACCCTGCTCTTGAGCAATAGACTGCGCCAAGCCTTGCATCGCAGGCACCATCTCTGCACCCCATGGACCGCTATATGGAAAATCAACTTGAAGGATGTAATGCATTGGCTGCTCCTTAGGCGGCTATTTCATGTTTGAGTGTGGTAAGCAACTGGTCTGCGTGGACCATCCCTACAGCCAAGGGTGAGATTTCCCCGTTACGCTCCAACAAAATAGTAGGAAAAGAACGTACCCCCCACTGCCGGCAACGCACAAACTCTTGATGCACGGCCTGCTTCGCTTCTGCTGAATCAAACAAAGCCGTGAACTCGGCCACATTCAAACCTACTGCGGCACAAATGTCGGCATAGAAGTCCACCTCGGTAGTGTCTTGCCCTGCTACATAAAACTTCTGCTGAACGGCAGAGAAGAACGTAAGCACCACAGACTTCGGTAAGGCGTGCTTGGCTTGTAGCAACTTGACGGTGGCGATTGCTCTACATGCTGGCTCGGTGTCGTAATTAAACTCAGCCGCATCCAGCAATGTAAACCCAAAGGGTTGACCGGTGACGTGAGCAATGTGCTGCCATTCGTTGCGCAGATAGTCTTTAAACTGTGGGCTCCATGGGTCGCTCCCGCCTGCACGTAGCCCCCCCATGGTGAGCGAGAATGCGATGCCTTCATCGGCACAAAAAGCCTCTAGACGTTTCACCGTAGGCGAGATGCCCCAACACCACGAGCACATGGGATCACCCACATAATGCACGGCCAAATCCTGACGCAACCGTTCTGGCGTTGTGTTGGTCGCGGTGTTTAGTTCCGGCACTACGCACGCACCGGTTACTGGATCACAATTCATCATTTGCGCAGCCTCCTTCCACAGTAAGTAGGTAGAAGTCTACACATCCAGCCCTAAGGCAGTAAGAGGCTAATATTGATTTCATTGTTAAAGAATACTGAACAATTAAATATCAACCATCTAGCGTAGAGCATTGAAATCAACCGCTTACAAGTTATTACCGGTTAATTCACCAAGAGCAAAATACAAGTATAGTATGCAGAAAACACCATTATTGTTCACTATTCGTTAATAATGCTTTATGGATAAACTAGCTGCCATGCAGGCTTTTGCTCAGGTTGTAGAAACCGGCAGCTTTACTAAAGCGGCCGAGTTACTCGCGCTGCCTAAAGCCCGCGTATCGCAACGTGTTTCTGACTTAGAGCGCTATTTAGATGTCAGGCTGCTGCACCGTACCACCCGCTCTCTCACCCTGACTGAAGACGGCAAAGCGTATTACGTTAAATGCCAAGCTATTCTGCATGATATAGACGAGCTTGAAAGCACTTTAAAAGGCGCTACATCTGAGCCTAAAGGCAAATTGCGTGTAGAAGCCTTGATCTCGGTAGCGCGCTGGATTTTGGCCCCGCATCTGCATGAGTTTCAACAACGCTACCCCGACATCACCCTACAACTGGGTGCAAGCGATAGAGTGAGCCATCTACTAGAAGACGGTATAGATTGCGCGTTTAGAGGCGGCCCGCTAGAGGATTCCAGCCACATCGCCAGACACGTGGCCGATGTGCAATTTGGCCTGTATGCAGCGCCCTCTTACCTTCACAGCGCTGGCACACCACAGCACCCACGCGAACTGTCTATTCATAGCCGTCTTTCTTGGTTTGCAGGCCAACGCCAACCTTTGGCCTGGCATTTATACTCGGGCAAACAAGAGTTTGAAGTACCGCATCACGACGGCATGCAGTTTGATGATCCCGATATTGCCATGACCTCGTGCATAGCCGGTGCCGGAATCTGCCCGGGATCACCTTTTGCGGTAAAAAGCTTTGTACAGGCTGGGCTGTTAGTACCAGTACTCGCTAACTGGCACTTTAGCGCTAGGCCTATTCATATTCTGTACCCCAGTAATAAGCACTTATCGAAGCGCGTACGTTGTTTTGTAGAGTGGTCATTGGAACTTATACAGCAGAATCCGGACATACCTATGTGCCCGCGTGAGTTAACTCACTTTTTATCCTACTGACTGCGTCCCTACCTTCTTGTATGAAGATTTTTTCACCGTTGTATGCTCGTGCCATGACGTGGTCTCGTGACCCCAAAGCGCCCCTATTTCTTGGCACCCTCAGTTTCTTTGAGTCTATTTTCTTCCCTGTCCCACCCGATGTCATGCTCGCCCCTATGTGCATGGCCACACCTAAGCGTGCTTGGTGGTTTGCGTTGCTGACCACACTAGCCTCGGTAGTGGGCGGCATACTGGGTTATTTAATTGGCTACTACGCCTTTAGCTCCATACAAACCTGGCTAGAAAGCAGCAGTTATTGGCAAGCCTACCAAACGGCCATCGCCTGGTTTAAAGACTATGGTTTCTGGGCTATTTTTGTAGCGGGTTTTTCTCCTATACCCTTTAAGGTATTCACCATCGCCGGTGGTGCCATGGCAATGTCGTTTGCGCCATTTATACTAGCATCGCTGATAGGCCGAGGAATGCGTTTTTTCTTGGTGGCAGGTTTACTGGCTTGGGGTGGCCCGCGTATGGAAGGCTTATTGCACCGTTACGTAGACCGCCTAGGCTGGGCAACCGTTGCCATCGTTGTACTTGGTGGCTTGTGGTTAGCGTTTTCCTAGTGAAATCACCCAAGCTTACGTTATACTGAACGCGTTCTAACTTCCTTCTGCTAGTATGCGACGATTTATCGTCATCTTCTTACTATTCATTCTGCCTATTCAGGTTTTGGCCGAGTCGCTTAACGACTTACCTACAGTGCCATACTCAGCCTCTACTACCGGGGCTGCTGATAGCGCATCGTCTGACCACAGAAACATCCTCAAAAGCACGACGTTTGCGCTGGATAAACCCTACTCACAACAAGCGGTACACGCAGACATTAGTGATTCTGTAAAAAGTGCAGAGTTCTACGTGGCTAACCCACTCTTGTGTGAGCAATGGGTTGCCTATAGTTGTAGCGCCCACCTTGTAGCCTACCCTCCACTACGAAGACCACCCCGCGCCTAAGCGCCGCTTACGCACCGCAACGTGCGTATTGATTCTGGGCATCACCTTTGCTAGTGATGCACCACCTGTTGGTTTTACTTACTTTGTAGGCATTATATGGAATGGCTTTTAGACCCCAATATATGGGTGGGTCTGCTGACTCTAGTCGTACTGGAAATTGTTTTAGGTATAGATAATCTAATTTTTATCGCCATTTTGGCTGATAAGCTCCCACCGCATCAACGCGATAGAGCTCGCTTAATAGGCTTGTCACTCGCCTTAGTGATGCGCTTAGGTCTGCTTACTATCGTGTCGTGGTTAGTCACGCTAACCACACCTTTGTTTTCTATCGCATCGTTCTCCTTTTCAGGGCGCGATTTAATTTTGCTGTTAGGCGGACTGTTCCTCTTGCTTAAAGCCACCTCTGAACTACATGAACGTTTGGAAGGTACGCCCCATCAACAAAGCAGCTCTAAAACGTACGCCAGTTTCGCGGTAGTGGTAGCGCAGATTATTGTGCTGGATGCGGTATTCTCGTTAGACGCGGTCATTACCGCTATTGGTATGGTGGATGAGCTACCGGTCATGATGGCGGCGGTAGTGATTTCTATGGCCATGATGATGTGGGCGTCTAAGCCACTAACACGCTTTGTTAGCGCTCATCCAACCGTTGTGGTGCTGTGTTTAAGCTTCTTGTTGATGATAGGTTTAACGTTAACCGCCGAAGGCTTGGGCTTTAAGATTCCTAAAGGCTACTTATACGCTGCCATTGGTTTCTCTATTGTGATTGAGTTCTTCAATCAATTGGCCCGCCGCAGCTCGCTTAAAAACGAAGCACGTTTGCCATTGCGCGACCGTACCGCCGATGCGGTATTACGTTTGCTGGGCGATAGAAAACGCTCTGAACACCACGATGCAGACGACCACAATACGGCAGATGATAGTCAGGCGGCTTTTGGCCCTGAAGAACGCAATATGGTCAGTGGCGTACTCACCTTGGGTGCGAGATCCATACGCTCGATTATGACTCCGCGCGCCGAAATATCGTGGGTAAACCTAGACGATGACCCTAGCGTCATACAGCAGCTTCTACGTGAAACTCCGCATAGTTTCTTCCCTGTAAGCCGCGGCCAACTGGACAACACCTTAGGCGTTGCTCGTGCCAAAGACCTGATGGCCGATATGATGGATGGTAGCGATTTTAATCACCTACCCTGCCTACGCGAACCCATCATTGTGCATGAAGCCACTGGTGTACTGCATGCGATGGAGATACTGAAGACATCGCGTGGGCAGCTAGTGCTGGTCACAGATGAATATGGAATGATTCAGGGCTTGCTCACCCCCATCGATATTTTGGAAGCCATTGCCGGCGAGTTTCCCGATGAAGATGAACACCCTGCTATTGAAGCCATAGCGCCTAATCACTGGCGAGTAGACGGCGCTACTGACTTGCACTATCTGGCCCAAGTTGTAGAAAGCGATGCTCTACTGGCGCACAGCAAAGGTTTTACCTCTATTGCTGGGCTACTGCTGGATTTGTTTGGTACGTTGCCTGAGGTAGGTGCCAGTATGACGCTGGACGATCTGCGTTTTGATATTACGGCGATGGCTAACCGCCGTATTACTCGCGTAGACATTACACGCCTATCGCACACAGAACCGCACACTTCCTAAACCCTACTACGTCATCATGGCCCATAATGGGTCATGATGATTTACCACTAACCCCGTTGATAATTACGGGCATAAACCTCTGGCCCCATCGCTTGAATCTGCTGTTCAACCAATACGGTAAAGGGCGCAAGTAAGGGCTGGAAATCTTGCTCTGGCTCAAGCACGCTTAGCGTACGCACAATGGCTTCTATCGTTGCTACGGCAGCCGGCTCGCTTGCCTTACGCACACGGTACAAAGAAGGTTCCCCCAAGGCTAAGCTTAGGTGCGGTAAGCCACGTAACACGGGGTTAGACCTAATAATTTGGCGTGCATTACGCCACGTGCCATCCGGCACAATCAACAGCGATGACTGCTCAGGCGCTATAGCCGCTAAGGGCTGTACAGCACAACCTTCTTGTGCAGGAAACAGCAAACACGCCGAATCCACAGTAGACAGCGTTTCTTCAAGCTGAGCGAAATGCTCCCCTACCCATAGCTCGGCATGCTGCAACCCCAACACAGCCAAACGAGCTGTGTTTAATGGGTGCTTTTGTTCATCCGGATGCTGCAGCACCAACACGCGCGTACGGTTAGGTACAACGCTGATGTGTGCGCACAAACAGTGAGACAACGGGCGCTTGCAACGCACGCAGGTGGGACGAGTGGACTTCGCTGATTCAGACATAGCGTGAAACTATACCGCGCTTTCAACTTTCCACGGTTACGGTAGCCACAATAGAGTGCGCGATATAGCAGTTTTCGTGTGCTTGATGGTGCGTTTTTTCTATCTCTGCCGGTGTGGGCTCGTAGTTGCCAGAAAACACAATTTTGGGTTTTAGCACAATCGCAGTAATCGCCATTTTGCCGTGGCTATTTTTACCCATGCTACCTTGCGGTGTATCGTCGTAGCTATCTACTACCCAGCCCTTCTTTGCTGCGATCCCTAAGAACCACAGCATATGGCAACTGGATACCGCGGCCACCAATGCTTCCTCTGGATCAACTGCCGCTAATGTGGAATACGGCAACGGCACAGAATGCACAGAGGACGATGCGGGAATACTTACCCCTTCATCGAAAGTCCAGTGGTGCAAACGGCTGTACCGGTTATCGGAAAACACTTCATCACTCTGGCGCTGCCAGCGAATATTGGCAAAATAAACATGGCTCATAGCTAGGGCTTTACAAGGCAAAAGAGATCTTATGAGCTTACTGCATTTTGACAGCCTCAAACTGCTCATTGTGCGGCATACAACGCTACTCACTAGGCTGCGTATCGACGCGCATCGCCCATAATGCTATGAACGCGCTTAAGGCTAACAACGCCGATAACCACAGGGCCTGGCTACCCCAACTTGCCAACGCTAACCCAAACAAAAATGGTGATCCTGCTTGCACCACGCGAGCGGGTGCCATTAACCACCCTTGTCGCTGCCCATAACCGTGTTCGCCAAACACTTTTAGCGGTAAGGTGCCAATGGCAATGGTCAAAATGCCATTACCCAAACCATGGAATATCGTAAACACGTAGACGGCAGACGCGCCAAACACCCCTAAACATAATGCAGCCACGGGGTGGGCCAGAATGGCCAAACGAGCCGACAGCAACGGATGTGAATGCTTCAAAAACCCGTATTCCAGCAAACGCCCTGCTACTTGTGCGGGCCCTACTAAAGCCGCTGCGGCAATGGCTACCACCAACAAGGCCCCACTGGCTTGTAATACTTGCGGCAAGTGCGCTGCCATCGCCGTACTAATAAACCATGACACCGCAAATACATACGCCATCAAGTAAGCATTTCTACGGCGGTTTTTATTCGCCAAGCTGCTGGTGGCTTCAACCTCAGAGCTAGTGTCTGCGCTGCGGGTAGAAGCGACTTTTTCTGGACTGGCTTGCGATAACCACGCATTTAACGGCAGCCCTACCAGCACATGCAACGCCGCCCAGACTAGGCAAACCGTTTGCCACCCATACACACCTTCTAAATAGCCAGAAAGCGGCCAGCCTACCGTACTGGCAAACCCCGCAAATAAGGTGATACCGGTAATCACCCCCCTCGCTTTTTGCCCATACAGGTGTACCACCGCTGAAAAAGCGGCTTCATACAAGCCGCTGCCCATGGCCACACCCATGATTGCCCATGCCACAAACACATGTATAGTTTGCGTGGCTTGGCTAAGCAGTAACAACCCAGCAGCAAACACCAGATTACTAGCCATTAATACTGGCCGCCCACCAAAACGGTCTATGAGCCGTCCCGCAATAGGTCCTATGGCGGCAGACACCAACAAGGCAGTAGAAAATGCCGCAAACACCAACGAATACGAGATGTCTATGCTTTGACTAATAGGTGTGGCCAACACCGCCAACAAATAGTACGAAGACGCCCACGCCAGCGTCTGCGCAATACCTAAAATGATGGTGACATGCGTACGGTGTAAAAGCATAAAAGTTAGATACTGCGCTGGTTAACACGTGCCGACAACTGTTCAGCGCTTTCCCGTCTTTCACTGTAACGATCTACTAAATAGCCCGCGCAATCACGAGTCAGCAAGGTGAACTTCATCAGCTCTTCCATCACATCCACAATACGCTCATAGTAAGACGATGGCTTCATTCTGCCTGCCTCATCAAATTCTAAGTACGCTTTTGCTACCGACGATTGGTTAGGGATAGTCAGCATGCGCATCCAACGCCCAAGCACACGCATTTGATTCACCGCATTAAACGATTGCGAGCCGCCCGACACCTGCATCACAGCCAAGGTTTTACCTTGTGTGGGCCTAACTGCACCTACCGACAGCGGTATCCAATCAATCTGTGCCTTCAAAATGCTGGTCATGGCGCCATGCCGCTCGGGCGACGTCCACACCATTCCTTCTGCCCATTGTGCAAGATCGCGTAGTTCTTTGACTTTAGGGTGATCCTCTGTAGCCCCATCGGGCTGCGGCAACCCGCGTGGGTCAAAAATACGGGTTTCGGCTCCCATTTTTTGCAATAAGCGTGCAGCTTCTTCGGTGACCAATCGGCTGTATGAACGCTCGCGTATAGAGCCATACAACAGCAGTATGCGGGGGGCGTGCTTCGCATGTTCGCTAGGAAACAAACGTGATAGATCAGGTGCAGCAAACAGCTGTTCGTCTACGTTGGGTACATCAGGGCTTAACAATTCGCTGTCCTTTTTCATCAATAACGGCCTCACCGTCTTCTTTCACAAATGCTCCCTGTTGCGGTTGCGGCAATATATCCAGCACTACCTCGGAAGGTCGACATAACTTGGTCCCTATAGGGGTCACCACAATGGGCCTATTCATCAAAATAGGATGCTGCACCATGAAATCTATAAGTTGCTCATCGGTCCATACAGCATCATCCAAGTGCAAGGCATCGTATGGGGTTCCTTTTTGGCGCAATACGTCACGCACAGGAACACCCATTGCCGCAATTAAGCCCACCAAGGTTTCCCTAGTAGGAGGCGTCTGCAAGTAGTCGATTACTGTGGGTTCAACACCGCTATTCCTAATCATGGCTAAGGTATTTCTGGACGTGCCACAAGCTGGGTTGTGATAAATAGTGATATTCGTCATGACGTTATTTCCTTTGCAACATTACAAGCCAGCACCTAAACGCACGGCGAGTGCCGCCAACGTAATTAGCAGAACTGGAACCGTAAGCACCACGCCTACTTTGAAGTAGTAGCCCCAGCCAATGGTGGTACCTTTTTTGGCTAATACATGCAGCCACAACAAGGTTGCCAAGCTGCCAATAGGGGTAAATTTAGGGCCTAAATCGCTGCCAATGACGTTAGCGTAAATCATGGCTTCTTTGATCACGCCACTTGCAGTAGACGCCTCTATAGACAGTGCCCCTGTTAGCACGGTAGGCATATTATTCATGACCGAAGACAAGAGCGCTGACAAGACACCGGTACCCATCGCGGCACCCCATACGCCACCTTCTGCAAACCTATTGAGCAACACGGCGATATGGTCCGTTAGGCCCGCATTGCGCAAGCCATACACCACTAAATACATACCCAACGAGAACACCACAATTTGCCATGGCGCACCCTGCAGTACTTTTTGGATGCTAATCACGCTGCCACGCGCCGCCACAATCAGTAGCAGTGCTGCACCAGCAGCCGCTACCGCACTCACGGGAACCCCTACCGGTTCTAATGCAAAAAACCCCACCAGCAACAAGAGCAGCACTGCCCAGCCGGCCTTAAAAGTCAGGGGGTCTTTGATGGCTGCCGAGGGAGATTTAAGCTGAGCCATATCGTAGTGTTGAGGGATATCGCGCTTGAAAAACAAAAGCAACACGCCAAGGCTTGCGACTACTGATGCCATATTGACTGGCACCATCACCGAAGCATAGTCATTGAAGCCTATGTTGAAATAGTCCGCCGAAACGATGTTGACCAAGTTAGACACAATCAACGGCAAGCTGGCAGTATCCGCAATAAAACCTGCTGCCATCACAAACGCCAATGTTGCCGCCGCTGAAAACCCCATCGCCACCAACATCGCCATGACAATGGGTGTCAAAATGAGCGCAGCCCCATCATTAGCAAACAAGGCAGACACGGCCGCGCCCAGCAAAACAATCAGCGCAAATAGCCTAAGACCGCTGCCTCGCCCCCAACGGGCCACATGCAACGCTGCCCACTCAAAGAAGCCCGCATCATCTAACAGCAGACTGATGATAATGACGGCAATAAAGGTGGCGGTCGCATTCCACACAATGCCCCACACGACAGGAATATCGGCCCACTGCACCACCCCAAACGACAGTGCTAACGCCGCGCCCAGCAAGGCTCCCCACCCTATACCCAACCCACGCGGCTGTAGGATAACCAACGACAAGGTAAAAATAAAAATCAGAATGGCGATCAACATAGGTTAGTTACTCCTGATCGCCAGAGGTTTTGTGATCGTGTGTCACCTGACAGATACTCACATCAGGTAAACACGCAGCACCTTGGCAGCAGTTCTCCAGCAAATACGCTAGCAATTCGTTCATGGCAGAAAACGTTGCGCGATACAGTACGTTGCGCCCCTGACGCTCTTGGGTCACTAATTCGGCGTATGCCAGCTCTTTTAAATGAAACGACAACGCATTTGGTGCGATGTCTAATTTCTCGGCGAGTGTGCTAGGCGTAAGGCCATCGGGGCCGGCCACCACTAATGCCCTAAACACGCGCAAACGCGCTTCATGAGCCAGTGCGGATAAGGATTTGAGTACTTGAGCTTCTTTCATAAATCAATAATACAACTATTGTTGAATTATTGACAAGCCCATAGAAAACACGAAACGCATAGTGCATGCAAAAGTAGAACAACTAGTACAAGCCCTTATTTCACGTTTAAACATTACAGAATTACTCTAATTAATCAAAAATAAGTAATGTATTAACCGCTATACCCCTATAGCGCATGGAGACAACGAGTGCGATCCTCTGCTTTGAAGAAAACGGCTTTTGGTTTGAGTTTATTGGCTAGTACCCTGTTAAGTGCCGCTTATGCGGCGCCCGTAACCGTAGAAATCAATAGGGATGCCTATGGCGTGCCGCATGTTTTTTCTGACAACAACTATGGACTGTTTTACGGCTACGGCTATGCGGTTGCAGAAGACCGCCTATTCCAACTGGATATGGCGCGCCGCTCCTTTGTAGGTACTACTGCTGAGGTATTAGGTGCGGGCGATAACAACGCCTACCTAAACTACGACATTAACGTGCGTCGCAACTTTAACCCTGAATCCATCCACACACAGCTAGCCGCGTTATCAGCAGACGATGCCGCCATCTTTCAAGGCTACGCCGATGGCTACAACGCTTATTTAGCCAAGGTGCTTAAAAACCCTGCGTTATTACCCAAAGAATACGTAGACTTTGACTTCCGCCCTACCCCTATATCGGCCTTCGATGTAGCGATGATTTGGGTGGGCTCCATGGCAAACCGTTTTTCCGATGTGAACTTGGAAATGGGGTCCTTAAGCTTATTGAACGACCTAGAAGCCAAGCACGGCAAAGAGCAAGCACAGCGTATTTTCAATGAATTGTTATGGGTGAATGATCCTCATTCCCCTACAACAGTGCCCAACACTACGGCTGAGACACCGGTATCCATGCAGCAGCCAGCGCCACCCCTAAAGCCTACAACCCGCAACAAGGCTACCTAAGCAACTGGAATAACCGCCCCGCCCCCGATAAAACCAATACCGATGCGTACTACTGGACCTATGGGGATAGGGTTAACGAATTGAACGTGCAGTTTGCGGAAAAAGACACCTTTACGGTGCAAGAGATTTGGGACTTCAACCGCCAGGCCTCGTATCACGATGTGAACTGGCGCTATTTCCAGCCACATCTACAAAACGCAGCTGCCGCGCAGCCAACCACTAGCCCTGCGCACGACATGACAACTTTATTAGTGGCGTGGGATGGTTTAGAAACCGATGATGGCCAAGGCATGAATAACGGCCCAGAGCGTTTGATTTTCAAAACTTGGCTAGAGGAAATGTACAAACTGGTCTTAGTACCTGCTCTGCCCGAAGCCCATAAAGCCAGCTACACCAATACTGGCTTCGCTACTACCACCGGCCCCAACCCAGGCTCTATTAACCTCAGCATGGGCACCAAAGTGTTGCTGCGTGCGTTGGCGTTAGAACAGAGCCCCGACGCCAATCGTTATAACTTCTTTGCCCAACACCCCTCTAGCGAGGTCATACAACAAGCCCTAGAAAATACCTACCAACGCCTAAGCACGGAACATGGCGCGGATATATCTAACTGGAAACTAAGCAGCTCCGTACATAAGTTTAGCGATAGAAACTTTACCGGCACCCCACAAACAACCGAGGGCAATACCTTCAGTTTCACGGGCTATCAAAACCGTGGCACTGAAAACAACCGTATTGTGTTCCTAGGCGACACCGTAGAGTTTTGCGATGCCATGCCTCCCGGCCAAAGCGGTTTCATTGATCGCAATGGCACAAAAAGCCCACATTACGATGATCAATTAGCCTTATACCAAAACTTTGGTTGCAAAGCCGTTAGCACCACCGTTGATGACATTAAGGCCAATACAGTAGATAGCACTGTGCTGATCGTGGTGAACTAAGGCTTGAGGATTTTTCACATCACTTCCTAGCAAAACATCGTGCGCCCAGCCTGCCTATGCGGGCTGTGGCCTATAATGGGCCTAACGATGGCGCAGCTGTTAGCTGCCTTTGCCCTACTGTTATTTTCTTCGTTAACGATGCCCTTTCACTGATTCGGCATCGTTATTTGCATTCAAACAAGGACCTTACACAATGGATTTGCCCGCCCACCAATTAAGCATGACTGTATTGATGACTCCCGATACAGCGAACTTTTCCGGGAACGTGCATGGTGGCACCATTCTTAAACTGCTGGACCAAGTGGCCTACGCCTGTGCCAGCCGTTACGCCAAGAGCTATGTGGTCACGTTAAGCGTGGATCAGGTAACATTCAAGCAACCCATTCACGTGGGTGAACTGGTTACTTTCTTAGCCAGCGTTAACCACACGGGCACCTCTTCCATGGAAATCGGTATTAAGGTGATTGCCGAAGATATTCGCAGCGGTGTAGTACGCCACGTGAATAGCTGCTTCTTCACCATGGTGGCGGTTGAAAACGGTAAGCCCATAGCTGTGCCTACGATACAGCCACAAACTGATGATGAAAAACGCCGTTTTCTGGCCGCACAAGTCAGACGCGAACTACGCCGTGAGTTTGAGCAACGCCAACGCGAAGTGCAGGCCAAATGCACACCAGTTGCTTAAGCTAGACTGACAACACTAAAAAAGCCCCTACACAGGGGCTTTTTTATATTCCGCTTCCATATCTCTATCAAACATAAAATTAGCGGCACACATAGCTTAATTAGCCTATTTGGAAAATCCTGCAGACTTGTTGCGTATAGTTTCCAAATAAACAAAGCATAAAAATGCTATATATTTAAACTTGTAACTATCTCCTATATAGCTCTTATTTTTCTTCTACGTGTTTAGCTCCTTACTCTCAAAAATCACGCTATTACTCGTTGTGAGCCTAAGCGTTTTAACAGGTTGCTCGCTCTCTGATCATTTTGCGGAGCAAGCCGAATGCTTAAAGCCCCAAGGGCCTTATCCACGCTCATGTGGTGCGAACTATAACGGCCCTACGGGCGAACAGGTATTAAGCACTACTATCACCGGTGGTAATCCCGACATACGCTATTTAACGGCAATGCAAAATTTTTACCCTGATATGCCCATCAGCGTAGAAAAGTTGTTGGCTGTTGCTAAGGCAGCAGAACAAGGCGACGAAGAATCTATTATGGCCTTGGGTAGGATCTACTACGAAATAGGCTATCACTACACCAATTGCAGCGTGGTACAGACAGGTCAAAACTGGTTAAGACGCGGCAGCGATATGCAGTTAGCCCACCCAAAAGTCATGCTATCTCAGCATTATTTCAGTGGCATCTGCATGCCTATTAATGTTGACAAGGCTCTGCAACTGGCACGTGAGGCTAGCGCCATAGATGACCACCCCATCATCATCGAATGGCTAGACTACGCCAGCAACCCAGACAACCAGAAACTAGCTGCTCACGAACGCGAACAGCAGCTAAAAGCCCACCAAGGCACACGCTAATACCGTAGTACAGAAATGGGCTTACCCGGAGAGGTACTAGAGCGAATTCTGTAATCTATTTGTGCTTCACTATTTCCTGACTTTTCCTACATTTTTTCAACAACGTTAACGATGCTCACACTCTACATTGCTAATAAAAACTTGTCGTCCTGGTCGCTACGCCCTTGGATTCTGCTAAAAATGTTGGGCACTCCTTTCCATGAAGTGGTAGAAACTTTCACTACCTACGGCAAGAGCGGCAATAGTTATGAAAAGTTCAAAAAATTCTCGCCCACCGGCTTAGTACCTTGTTTGCAAGACGGCGAGCTATTGGTGTGGGATTCCCTAGCTATTTGTGAGCACATTGCCGAAGCCTACCCTGCTGCATGGCCACAAAACAAATCCGCCCGGGTGTGGGCACGTAGTGCAACAGCCGAAATGCATCCGGGCTTTCACGCCTTGCGCAGCCAATGCCCCATGAACTGTAGGCCACAAACCCCCATACAGCATATAGACGAGGCGCTGGCTAAAGACTTGGCACGCATTGTGGAACTATGGGAAAGCGGTTTGCAAAGCTTCTCGGGGCCATTTTTAGCAGGCAGACGATTCACGACGGTGGATGCGTTTTTTGTGCCTGTGGCTCTGCGTGTTCGCAACTACAAGCTGCCTGTAAGCGACCTCTGCCAAGCATGGATAGATCAGGTTCTAGCCCTACCCGCCATGCAAAAATGGATGGAGGCCGCGCTTAGAGAGGTTGATCCACAAGCATAACGTGCATGCCCCTCTCTACATATTGCGACAATAAAAAAGCCCCACAGCAACTACTGACTGCGGGGCTTTTTTGTAGCGTGTTTCAGTTAGAATTTCACCCCTAACTGCAACTGAGCGGACCTGTCGTTATAGCGATCCCCAAAGCGTTGACGCCATTCGGCACGCAGCACTACATCACTGCCTGTATCAATATCCATACCCACTTTGTACTCACCAAAAACAGAAGGTAGGCTTTGCGATAAATGGAATCTATCGCCACTGTTATCGTGTTTTAAACGCGCATCGGTTTCCCAATCGTTGCTGGGCATCCAGTTCACACCCAACCCCACATATGGGCGCAACACATATTTATCTTTATCTATGCGTGCTCCCAGCTCTACCGAGGGGCTAATCATCGTGCGCACATCACTGGTGCTATCAAAGGCCAAATTAAAGGCCCCACCACCTTTTTCAGAGTAGGACGGTACATGCTGGTAAATGACATCCACATCCACAGCAGGTCTGATATAGAAACCATCTAGCTGATGAGTGTAGGCCGTTTGTAAGCGTAGGGTCACAAAGTGTGCATCCCAATCAGCCGATGGCGTAATCACACCTTGCGCGGTAACAACCGTACGATCGGTATTGTAATTACCATAGCCAGCGCTTAAAGCCCCGGCATAAGACCAAGGGCCACTCACTTTACGTACAAAGGCCATACTGCTAAAGTTATCGCCGCGAGTGCGTAGTGCGATATCTTTGGCTTTACCATGCGCGCGCTCGTACGACACGCCACCACCTGCCACCCAGCCATTGCCCAACGGTTGCTGCCCACCAATAATGTAGCGTACCGAGTCGTAGTCAAAGCCCGAATCATCGTGATGGGCACTACGGTCTAGCCAATTACCCTGTATGTCCCCCCAGAAGCACGATTTCTCTTGCGACTGCGGCTCACCCACATCGGTAGAGGGGCAGCTCATGGTTCTATTTAGGAACATACGATTTGCCAACGGCAAAATGGCCACAGGCGCCTGTATCGCATCGTTAGCAATTTGATCTAACACTTGCGCATAAGCTTGCGTGTTATCGGCCAAGGCCAGGGTGTCAAACACATGCACATACGCTTGCCCCGGTTGTTCCGCAGCCCCTGTTGCTACGGGTGCAGCCGCCATCATCGCCATTCTACGTTGTGGTGCTGCCGATTTTTGCGCGTTGTTTGCCGCGATCTGTGCTTCTGCCGCCTCCCATTTACGTCCCAAATATTGGGACAACTCGGCCTGCTCTTCGGACATCAACGCATTATGTTTATTGAAGTCCGCCACCAAACCTACGGTCAGCGTATTCCCGACTTGCTGCACGGGATAATCAAATACCGCATTTCCTTTAGAGTAAAAGCCTTTGTTTACCGTTAAACCATCGGTGGCTTGCAGCACCGTGAATTGGTGTTCGCCGGGTAGATGATTCACCCCTTGAACAGCAATAGCACCGCTTAAATCCGCCGTTTTCCTTATCTGGAGCAGACCCGCGGTGTTACCCAAAAAGTCCACTGTAGGGGCGTAGCTACCTTGTTCACGTTGCACATAGCTTCCCCCCAACATGGTGGTTCTCATCGTACCTGCGGTCGCCCCTACGTACAGCACACCGCTGTTCTTCACCGTACCACCATGTAGTTGCAGTTGTTCTCCTGCATACAGCGAACCATAGTTGTCGATGCTGTTGGTCGTGTTCTGTGCGAAGATCGCAGAGCCTTGCAAGGTGCCGTGGTTCGTCACCTGCGTCCCGTCACCACGCACAGAGCGAATCGCTACGCCGGATAACGCGCTCACCGTTGCACCGCTCGCAATCTCTACCTTATTGCTTCCGCCATCCATCAATCTAATGGCTTCAGCCTCGTCAGATCCGCCGTACACCATGGCATCTTTCAGTACCTGAACAGCCAACACACCAGCGGTACTACCCACGCTTTGCGCTACGATTGCCGAAGCATTTTTACCCAATGCTCCGACGTCCCCGCCTACCTGAACAGTGACGTTACCACCGCTTCCTTGGCCATCTTCACCAGCCCTACCCACGACGCCATCTACCATACCGCCACCGCCGCCCACGCTTTGCGCAAAGACTGCCGTCGCATTCTCGCCTACAGTACGTACGTTGCCGCTCATGGCTACATATACGTCGCCACCATTGCCATTACCTGCCCGGGTTTGCACGAGTGTGCCCGTTGTAGGGCCCATGGCTGTCCCTGTGTTGACATAACCACCACCACCGCCGATGCTCTGCGCTAGCACACCATAAGCACCTTTGCCCTGAGTACTAATAACGGCTTGCTCACCCAACGTCACCGAGACTTTACCGCCATTACCTTGACCCGCTACCGTATCGTTAAAGGCCGTGGTTATGCTGGTTGCCCCGATGACACGAGCCGCGCCACCGCCACCACCTATACTTTGAGCTAAGACGCCATGTGCAGCATCACCAAAGCTATTAATAAAGCCATGCTGTGCCAGTGTCACCTGCCCACCATCGCCCTTTCCACCACCCAGGTTAATACTGGTTTTATTGATACCCTGTTGATAGACCGCTTGTGTCAATCCACCGCCGCCACCTATGCTTTGCGCAACAATAGCAATACCACCCTCACCAGTCGTGATCAAGCTAGAACCTTTGGCATTTTCTACGTCGACCAGAGCACCATGACCGCCAGCACCGCCTTTACCATTGATAGAAATCAGTGCGTTATCTACACGAACCTTTGTTCCGTGGTCCGAAGTCTGCGCACCTACCGCTACCCCACCGGCCACACCGCCACCACCGCCGATGCTCTGCAAACGTAGAGCATCCCCCAGTTTCCCAATAGCTTTCACAAGCCCTGTTCCATCTTGCTTCCAGATAACAGCGCCACCATCACCACCACTACCACCTTTACCCCCCACCGCCATCGATACCTGAATCTTTTCACCAGCAGGCGCAATAGTAGAGGTTTTGAAATAGGTAGATGCCATCGCCCCCATCCCGCCACCACCACCTATGCTTTGCAGCGTCGCTGCAGCACGCGTGTCGCCCCCTACTTCGATCGTGCCTCGTTGCTCTACCGTAACCTTAGCGCCATTTCCACCCTTGCCACCGTTGGCACCAATCGCTAGGGTAAACGCAGCACCTCTACCGGGTGCATTCCCTTCAATTAGGTTATTCAGTTCGTCTACCTCTAGGCCAGCATGCACCGTACCGGCCACACCGCCACCACCGCCTATGCTTTGCGCAATCAAGCCATCACCCGTTTGGGTTAATAGCTTGCCAGACTGCGTGACCAACACTGTGCCACCGTGCCCCGCACTGGCTCCACCACCGCCTAAAGCCACATTGACACCGATTTTCCCTGCAGATTGACCCGCCTCGGTGCTGGACGCATTACCGCCACCACCACCTATGCTTTGCACCACTACGGCCGCACTATCCAAACCCTGTGTGCTGATGGTGCCATCCTGCGTCAACGTAATGCTGCCGCCATCACCACCACTCCCCCCTTTACCACCTAGAGTCAGTGCCAACGATAAATCACCGCCGGGCGCAGAAGACGCACTGCTGCCACTACGGCCACCGCCGCCACCCACGCTTTGCGCCAATAAACCTATACTTTGTCTACCTATGGTCGTAATCATGCCGCTTTGTGATGCCGTGATTGTGCCCGCTTTACCGCCCGCGCCGCCTTGGCCTCCTAAGGCCAATGTCAAGCTCCCGCTATAGCCTTGATGTTGCGGGAGACCGTTGCCACCCGGAATAGGAATAGGCTCTGGCCATGGCGGCATATTGCTATCGCCTAACGCACTACCCACGCCCCCGCCGCCACCTACACTTTGTAGCACCACAGCATCGCTGTTAATCCCTGATGTTGTGATCGTGGCCTGCTTGCTCTGCGTAAACGTAACTTGACCGCCATCACCACCACTGCCACCACGACGGCCAAGCACAATAGCAATGTTCGCGCTATCGGCCCGTGTATCGCCGTGTGTTAAACCACCACTGCCACCACCTCCGCCTACACTTTGCGCCACCACACCCAAGGCGGCATCGCCAGTGGTCATGACTGTGCCTTTTTGCGTCAGAGTAATCGTGCCACCATTACCGCCCGAGCCACCTTTACCGCCAATGGATAACGCCCCTGCAAAAGACTTAGCACCGTACGCTACTGCCCTTGCTGTAGCACCACCACCCACACCTCCACCGCCGCCCACGCTCTGCGCCAGAATACCTGTTGCATGATGTCCGACACTACTTAGTACGCCTTCATTGTTTACCTGTACTGCACCGCCACCGCCACCAGCACCACCACTGCCCCCTACACTGACGGCTAACGACAGCGATGTACCTAGACTGGCTGAAAAGCTAAAGGTACCTGCTGAACCGCCTGTGCCACCACCGCCTCCAACACTCTGCGCCAGCAGCACTTTGGCCCCGTTACCCAAGGTTTTAATAGACGACAGGTTGCTGGCTTCAATGTCCCCGCCACTGTCCCCCGTACCGCCGGCGCCACCCACAGCAATAGCCGCACTGGCTGAATACTTAGGAATGAATGACATGGCAACCCCTACGGCATTGCCTCCAGCACCGCCGCCGCCGCCTACACTTTGCAACAGGGCGCCATACGCCTCTACACCACTAGTTTCTATGTTGGCACGATTACTAAAGTTAACCTTACCGCCATGGCCAGAGACCCCACCCGTCCCCCCC
>NZ_JAANPV010000012.1 GCF_011290505.1 Paenalcaligenes suwonensis | reverse complement strand
GAAAGCTACTCCCATAGGCAGTTGTGATGGGTACCTCTTGTGTGATGGTAGCAAAACAGAACTGTTCCCCTGTTGGTTTCCTGAAAGATATGCCGTGGGAGTTCTCTAGATGTCAGTTATCAGTGCTGAACACCTCCCCACCAGCGACTGAATACCCCAATTGAGCTGGCTTTGCTTGAGGTTTTGCAGGCTTGCTAGGTTGCCGGCTTTGGTCAACATTGCCTGCTCCGCATTTGCAATGCGACGCTCATTTGACGCAACTTCGCCCGGCAAAAGCCCCACAGCCCCCACCAACTCAGCAGCCCTATCCGCTAGTCGTTTCTGTTGGCCAAGAATAGGTAGAATCTGGTACCACTGCCCCGATGCCGTGTTTCCCATATATGCTGGCTCTATAGATAGTGCTGTATCACTTGCCACATTCGTGACTTCGTAATACCGCCCATCCGGCCCCTGCAGCGCATCACCTACACGAATATTCTGCACCCATGCCGTGCCGCCAGCGCCAGTGACCGTCTTGCTGCCCTTCGTGACTGTTATCGTCCCTGCTCTATGCCACATATCAGCTTCCCTCCTGCTGCTGCTCAGGCGCCGCAATGTCAGCTTCATTAGTCGCACCTTTTGGCTCTACGCCTAATTGCTTGCGCAGGTCATCACGCTCTGACTCAGCATTTACTAAAGCCTCTGACAACTTTCCCATTTCAGCTCTAATTGTCACGTTGAAGCCATTGATTAATGCCACAGTAAGGGTCTGACCTCGATTATCGAGAAACATTTGGGTGATCGGGTCCATAGTATTTGGCAGCATATTTTTTCCATAAAAAAAGCCACAGCGTCTTGCTGTGGCATAGATCAATCAAAATTAAGAGCTCGTTAAAGCCCTGTCACATCCATCACAAAGAAAGTCACTTCTACGTTACCCATGTTGCGGAAATAGCCAGTTATAGAGCCGCCGTAAGTAATGTCCCAATCCTGAGCCTGCAAGATTGCGATGTTATTATTCGCGTCTAAATAGCAAGTCAAACAATATCGAGTTAAACGGTCACCACCCGCCCATTTTCCCTGACTACCCAACCACATCCCTTGAGACACCCCAACGGCATAAGTACGGCCTGCGGGCAGATTGGTGATAATGGTTTTATAGGGGCTGAAATGATTACTGTCATTCCAACGATATTTATCGTGAAGCGCTTCGCCATTCACAATCGTTTTAAACACCCCTGCAACCCTCACAAATTGATCATTAGAGTTAAAGCAAGGGTTGCCATTTTCATCCCAAGCTCTAGCGCCAATACCTCCGACCCCAGTCACAGTGGGACGCCCTAGCACATACACTGTAGCGTCTACATTCTGCCTGTTGTAACGGTCGCCACGACTTATTAACCTATGCTCGTAACGGTCTCCACCAGTAGCTTCCCCACCAATCTGATCTGTATACGCATGCGCAATACCTCGACTAGCACGCCAGACAATCAAATTGTCTAGCATGTCCTGGGGTAAAGCATCTGTACATGGCCCTCTAGAGTTGTAATCCGTATCCCTCCACGTCAATCTGAAATCCTGCTTTCTGATAAAACGTAGTCCGCGCATTGTGTCGCTGGCTATGATGCGCTCTTGACTGTCCCTCGCTGTGAAATATCGAGCCATATCAAACAACCGTCACAAAAATAGTTCCACCTAAGCAGCGTATATACCTGCCGCCTCCTGATTCGTTTAACCTCCATTCCCAATGCAACCTGCCATTACTTACATACGCAGAAAGCGGTATCACGGTATAAGGGTCGGCATGCTGCGGGTTAGACTTAACAAAAGCCTCAACATTAGTACCCGCAGGGATACTAATAGGAATGCTGCCTTTAATGTTAGGCAGGTTTTGCGACATGGTGGTTTGTGGTGCAACAGTATGCTCTGCCACAACCAGCCCCCACCAGCCCTGCTCCGTCGTGAACGTCACATTGCCAGCCGCATCCCTTGCTCTCATCCCCGCAATAAAACCCATGGCATCACCTAAATAAGAAAACCAGCCTCAAACCTAAGTCTGTTATTGGCGTCATAACAAAAAATGCCACGGTTATTCAGAACAACACGACTACCGTCAGCCTGTCTGGCATTCATATGGATCTCGCCAGTTTTAAAGTTCATGCGCAGCACAGGAACACCATCTGGGCCAACCGCAGCACTTTCCAGCCAGTCTGTGAACTTAGCAGCGTTGATAGTGGCGTTACCTATCATTGCCTCATTAAGCATGACAACGCCGTTTTGAACTGTTAATACAGCCACCGGCGTGCCATTTGGCGCATGCATGACAGCGAAACGATCAGCCAACACAATAAACTGCGACTGCGTTACCCCGGACTCGTTAGACATCCCAAGACCAGCGCCAGCTGTATATACGTTCCCCTTATCATCCACGGAAAGACGAACAGACCAAGTTGTGTTGAACTTGCCCTCGATATCTATGACAGACTGGCTAATTTCTTCGACAGTTCCCACTACACCAGCGAGCTGTGTACCTACCTGCTGCTGCACAATGGCTTCGGCCTGCTCAGCTGTCACGCGAGTCCTGCGTAGGTCGCTAATCCACGCCCGAGAATCCCACTCGTTCAATACATCAGAAAGCAGACCCTCGCCGTCGTCATTGTCACGATAAGCCGCCATCAGCGTAGAAGTGCTGGTGGCCGTTGCCGTGACAACACCCTCAATTTCCTCTATCTGCTGCGTGTTTTCGCGGGTTTGCAAAGCCAGTGCAGCAATAGCAGCATTGATCGACTCATAATCACCAATGTGCTGCCAGTACGCCTCGTTGGTAATGGGCGTCTGTGCGGGCACGTCCTTCTTTGCCCGGTACATCTTCCCGTTATCAACGACTACGCTTCCCGACAGATACTCCTTCTCTGGATCGTGTTGACCCGCTTTACTTAACTCGTCCAGTTTTTGCTGAATATCCGGCAACGATTGAATACCGTTCCAGATCTGATCGCCAAGCGCTGACTCTAGGATCTGCTGAGTTATTAGCTCGTTGTATCCCTCAGCATCAGCTGACACCATCCCCCTGATACCAGGCGCACTAACATCTGGAAACCATGGGCCATCAGTGCCGTTCGCATCTACCAAACGCGCCCAAAAAAACTCTACCCGCCCCGGTGGCAGGAAAGCCCTCGTGTGCATGTTCGTTGGATACGCGAAATCACCAAGGGGCACAGAGTCAGCAAACTTGTTAGTAATGCCGTGCCTGATTTCCGTATGGCGCAATGCGTTCTTTGTGCTAGGGAATGACCATGCCAGATCAATACCGTACAGAATCCCCTTAGCGGTCAATGACGTTATAGCTGGTGGCGGTGGACGTACCCCATCGTAATCAATCCAGTTGTCCGTCCAATTTGAGGCCGCACCTACACCATTAACTGCACGCGCTTGAAATTGGTACTCAAGGCCATTTTCTAGAGCGGCCGTAAAAGATGTGCCTGTTTCACTGCCAAGAGCCGGCGGCACGGAAATCCAATCACCTGAAGGAATGCGATACCTAACCTCAATCCGGCCACCCTCTCTAACATAGGGTTGAGAATGCAGGTCCCATGCCAGATCAATTCTGATAACTGCTGTGCCATCCGCTAACGACTGCGGCTGCTGCGCACCAACCATGAAATTAGTGATGGGCGCCACGTTCCACAAATAGCTAGTGTCTGGCACCGGCGCTGGATCCGTTGGCAGGAAAGTATCAGGGTCAAGCGACCACACATTAGCGCGGATTTCCTGAATCGTTAAGTTAAATGTGCCGTCCCAATTATCAACGCGATTAACAATCTGGAAGGTTTTGCCCGCGTATTCAGGTCTATTGGACAAATCCAATTGAACCGTGTCCATGACGGCCAGATCCTCACCAATGCCAAGCACTGGAATCTCACCGGCCATAGACGGACGTGCCGACTCTAACGCCACCCCCATCAAGTACGCTGCTTGACGCTCATCAGTTGTTGCCGGCAGCGATAAATCCAAAGGTGACTCTGCACCATCAGCTTGGACATACGCCTCATTTCGCACAGGCCGCGGACTGGACTCAAGCCAATTACGGCTCTCATTGACGAACGTAGAGGTAACTACGTTTGCCGGCGCGTCATCTTGCCCCGACTTATCTAGCGAAATATCTTTATCACCGACAATATCGTCATCAGTGATGACCACCATTGCCGGCCGGAATGCGCCCGCAAAAATGCGGTACCGCCCTGCTGTAAATACATAATCACCCGCCATGGACGACAGAATGATGTTCAAGTTATCGACAGGCGGGCTTCCAGTATCTATAAGCGTGTTGCACTCGTAGCGCTTGATGCTCTCATGGCCATTGCCATCCAGCTTTTTGACCGTTATCAGCTCATCACAAATGTTTGCAGCGGCAGAAACATAAGGCCAATCAACCCACTCATCAGGAATACCCATGCCGCCTTTACTGCGCGGCAACGTCATATACCAAGCAGCTAGAATTGCAGGGTTCGTCGTGTACTGTGGATTGCTGCCGGTTCGAGGGTCAAAATACGGATGGCCATCAACCCAACCACCTTTAAGGACCGCTCCAATTTGTGGCGCTCCAGAGTGGTAGATATCCTCGTCCCATAAGTTCAGCATGCGCAAGTACGCTACACCACGCAGCCTATGCTCACTCGTCCACAATGGCGTTTCCACATCAGCCCAACCATCCGTAAGCTGGTTTGGGTCACCGTCTTTAAAGATCATCCGGATTTTGTGTGGTCCGAAAAATTTATACGTAATAAAGACGATGCTCTTGTTTGGAACTTGATGATTGATGGTTACCATATCACCATCAACTGACACATCCCCTTTAGGGTACGGAAATCCAAACAGCCCCGATACTCGCACAGAGGCCGCATTAACAGGCATATGCGTCAGTGTGATTTTATTGGTACCAGGCACCACCTCAGCCGACTGACGAAAATCTATCTCTTTTCGATTGCCATACTTACCCCCGGGGAAGGCGCTAACAGCAACAAACTCATCCCCCAAGTAATAACCATCTAGTGCGCACTGGTTGCACGCCATCGCGAGTATCGAATCTAACGCTGTATTGTGCTTACCGTTGGATTCAATATGCATCAGCGTCCCGCCAACGCGAACACGGCCAAGCACATACTTACGTGTAGAAACGCCGGACCGCACTGTGACGTGCCTGTCCTTGAGGCTGCGGTTATAGGCATCACGCTGTGCACGTTCAGCCTCGCGAGCCTTTTTACGCGCACGACTTTGCTGATACGAACCTAGCGCCAACGACAACGCCATTGTCGCGACGAACTTGCCAACAGCCGTTGAAAGGGCTGCGGCAATAACAGGAACAACTGCTGGCATGCCTACACCTCAAAAGCTGCTACCACATCCGACATTGGCCGGAACACTAAACCATCTACGCCCGGACCACACCAAACTCCAGCCCCGGCAACAAGACCAAATGACTCACGACCATCCACATCAGCCAAAACCAAATCACCACGCTGGGCAAGACCCACAGGCTTTTCAGGAAACGATGCCGCCAACTCACGCATTCCGCCTGCCTGCTTAATCCGCTTTGCTGCACCACTCGCAGACCGATAACCCCGCAGGCCTTCCGCCGGATCAACGCCTGTCATCACCAAAATGCCGTCAGCGGCAAACAATGCACAATCTTGCTGCCCCCACGAAAAAGCCCGCTTGCGGCGGGCTTCTATAAACTCGGCCAACTTCTCTGGCCAATCGCTATGTCGTTTCATCATTTCATCAATGCCTCTCGCGCTGGCCACACCACAACCTTGTCCTCTAACAGATCAGCGTACTCAGCCCCCTTATCACCAGGGTACAAACGCTCCTGATCTGCATTGTTCAAACGTAAAGGAGCAGGACGCTGTAGCTCAGCCTCGTAATGTTCAGCACGTAGTGAAACTGTGCACTCGTTATTGTTCTCAGCAATCGGCATAGAACGGACACGGCCAATAAATTGCACCTTTGGGTCACCGATAAGATCGCCATTCTCTGGATTCACATATGCTTTCAACACGCGAACCAGCCTGCCACGGTAAGGCTCATTTGCCGCAAGCGCCATGATTGAAGAATCAAGCCCTGACATTGAAATAACGATGCCCTCAAAAGATTTTGAGGATTCATGCGCTGCCTCGATCTTCATTAAAGGCCCTGTACGGTGGTACGTAACACCGCTATGGCTCACATCCCAAGGTGAAAGTGCCAGTGCCAGCCTTCCAGATGAGAAATGGACATCCACAAGGGCTATCACCATCCTATGCGGCGCCTTCGCTGCTATTCGCTGCTCAGTTGTTAGCCCCCTGCTCATGACCAGTCCTCAATCAAATCAATGGCAAAACTTGGCCGGTACATTCCAGATCTGTATGGGAACTTCACCGGATCCTCATCCTCTTTTAAAACCCAGAGAATATGCGGCCGGTCCCATACTATTGGAGTCCCTACAGGCTGCGGCAACCGCACTGCCGGGTTTACTTGAACAACCATGCTCCCACTAACGGGAGCAACATCGCTCTCAACCATCAGTAGTTGCCCGCCCAAACCAATAAAGTCACCTGCCCTCAACGTCCCATTGCAGTTCTTTAGCGATAACATGCCATTACCTGCCTTCACAGCAGATGCTAGAACAGGAACCCCGCTTAGTGTTCCATTCGGATAAGGTCTGCCAAAATGCGGAGCAGACAACCGATTCGCACCGCCCCGCAAACTTGTAATCAGCGCCTCTAGGCGCGGCCTACCCGACCACTCCGATGAGTCTGGAAATGTAAGCGTCATCACCCACGCAGCACCCGGCATTTCAAATGTGGAGGTCTTGCCAGAACGTGACCGATTACGCTGCACGTCTTGCTTTAGACCTACATCTGCAGACTCTGGGTAAATGCTGGTCGGCCAAGTTTTTATTGCCATAACTCACCAACAAAAAACCCCGGATGCACCGAGGTCTGAAAATAAAAAAACCACCCGCAGGTGGCGCTATACCTCAACTCGGCCACGCCGAAGCTCTTCGTAAATCTGGTAACGAAGCTGCTTATCGCGCTGATCCAGCATGGCGCTTAGTTCTGCCGCGTTAGTACCAGGCGCAGCGTGTACGGTTGAATAGATGTTTATAGGTTGCTGTTGCTGCTGCTTTGGTGCCATTAACTGAGGCGTGGCAACCGGCTTACTTGCCATCCCACCCATAGAATGCCCAATGCCACGTATGCTTTGACGTAAGGCATTAAACCCAGCCTCACCACCAATAGCTCTGATTTCATCGGCATTTAAAACGCCCTCTCCTTTATGCACTATGCCCGCCGGATCATACTTGCCACCGTCACCGGTATAGCCGCCACTCCAAAGCTTGGCCAACCCAGATAACCCATTACCACCTACTGCCGATGGGCCAAACCACGTAGCCCCTGATAAGCTACCGCCAGTCAGGTTTCCTGTACCAGCGCCGCCGCCAAACAACCCGCCAAACATACTGGCCAGCGGCCCCATGACGGATTGCTGGATCATAATGCGCATCAAGTCACGAATAACTGAATCCGCCAAATCAGAAAAACTTAGCTTACCGGTACGGGCGAACTCAACTAACGAGTCCTCCATCGACTTGAAGGACTTGTTAACCAGATTGCTCGTATTCAGAAAAGCGTTAGCCGCCTCGTCCGCGTAGTTGGCAAGGCCATGATTCGCACCTAGCAACCAACTGCCCTGCATTTCATCAATCGTTGCGTAGTAGTTCTGCTGCATCAATAAGCGACGCTGCAGCTCTGCCTCGATCTTGGCTGTTTCTTCGGCGTACTGCGCTGCCGCACCAGCCTTTGAGAAATCCGTAGCGTTTGCCAGCTGGCGCTGGTACCGCTCAAACTCCTTATATATCGAACGCTGATCCTGCAGGCGTTGCATGGCCTTATCACCCATGCCATACGCATCTAGTTCCCGTTGATATTGAGCATTGGTGTTATCACGGCTGGAAGCCATCTGCTCGATAATCTGAGCCGAGCGCTCCTGTACCTTAACAATTGCCTGATGAGTTTCCTGCTCCTGCTCCAATGAGGCATTGATTTTCAGTTGCGCACGCAACTTACCTTCATTTAGAAGCAAGGACCGCTCATCAGCAGTAAGGGTTTTCTTCGTTTTCAGATCAACAATCTGCTGCTCAAACTCAACCAAACGTTTTTGGTGGGTACCGAGTTTGTCATTGACCTGAAGCTGCGCTCTTAGCGAGGCCTCCTGCTGCTGATAAGACTGGAGCAAACGGGTAGCTTCATCATTTTTTGGGCCACTACCCGTGGTCTTGCGATCTTTGTATTTTTTCTCTATGTCTGCGACCCTGTTCTGATGGGCCTCATAAAGCTTTTCATACTCCGCAGAGCCTTTTTCTAGCCCTTTGGACATCTCTACCCATTTCCTACCCTCAGCAGCAAGATCATCCTGCTTCTTCTGCTGCTTTGAGCGCCCTCCGGTCAGATATTCATGTCTAGCATTCGATAGAGCAATTTGATCACGCTCATGCCCTTGAAGGAGAGCTATGTAGTCCTCTGACTCTTGACGTTTTGCCAGCCTATCTTTCTCTGCCCTCAATTTTACTACCTGAGAGGTAGTAACAGTTTGGATGTTTCCTTTGTAATCAACACCAGGATAATAATCCAGAGCCTTTAATGACGGATTAGCCAAAGCCGCTTCAGCCGAAGCTATTTGTCGGTCAAGATCAGCAATCTGCTCTGCAGTCGTCTTTTCACGACCAATGCCTGCCATTGCATCCCAGCCCTTTCTAGCTGCATCAGCAATAGCGTTCCAACCTCGCTCCAAAACGCCAAGGTTGCTATTTACTTGGTCTAACCGTTCGTTAGTGACACGGCTATATTCATCCTGAGCCAGCTTTGCGGCATCCTGAGTCCGCCCCTGCTCTTCCAGCGCACGTATCTGCTCATAAACAGATAGTGTCAGGAAGTTGTACTGCTGGTTCAACTTAGCGGCATTTTCCGTAGGTTTCTCGCCAAGTTCCACGAACTTATCTATCGTGTCGGAAATCGCTCTACCTACGGTATTGTTAGCCCGTATTGCCGTGCCAGCTACTGTCTCCAACTGATCCCTAGCAATTTTTCCATTACTAATAATCTCTGTTAGCACATTTACAGCCTGCCCCCGTGTGGCTCCTTTCAGGTCGCCAAGCCGAGCAGCCATTGTAGAAACCTGATCGGTAGTAACTCCGACAGCGTTTCCTGTAAGCAGCAACTCCTTATTCAGTTCTTTTAGCTCATTAGATCCTTGGTAGGCCGCTAGGCTGAACGAAGCAACAGCACTCCCCGCTGCAGCAATAGGCAATGGCAGTGCACGCATAACATTGAACAACACATCGCCAGCTGACTTTGTGCCATTTAGCGCCTCACGTAAGCTTTGACCTTGACGCATTAACGCGTCAATGCGCTTACGCTCCACCTCTGAAAGTGAACGGTACTCAGCACGAGCCTCGCGTGTCATCTCGCGAATACTCTCGCTCGCCTTGACCGTTGCCGCCTCAATCCCTGACGCGTCACCCGTGATATCTATCCGAGCTGTACCAACTTTCTGTTCACTCATTTAGCTAACCAAAAATAGATAGACGTAAAAAACCCGCCTGAGCGGGTACTATGTTTTTGAAACAAAAGCGCTACCGGAAACGCAAGTTTGGGGCAGCAGGAAGTAACAATTTAGGAATAGAAGTGTTCCAGCATGGCCGACTCAATCACCCTGACCCCATCCATAACTTCATCAATCCCTTCTTGACCTAAGCCCTGCCTAATCAAGTCATCAATGAATATCTGATAGTTAAGCCCAGCAGGGCCAGCAGCACCCTGAAACCATTGCGTCTGATACCGTAAGTAAAGCGAGAATGCAGGCCAGTTTTCTGGGAAAACATCTACATTAGGCTCTTTGTAGTGCTTTGGTAGCATCCCTGTGCCTTTAAGCTGCTCGGCTGTCGGAGCCTTCCAGACAAAAGCTGCGACAGCCTCTTTTAGTTTCCCTGCAGTTTTGTCCTGCGAGTCTGGTGAAACCCAGCAATAATTGCATCGCAGATACCAGGGCGCTCGTCCTCCATTTCCATAATGCCTTCAAGTGAAAGGGAGTAATCAGTCTCCATATCTTTCACTAGATACACCACCATGGAAGGCATAAAGGGAGCACTAGAACCCTCTAAGTCCTTGAGCCAGTTCTCAAGCTCACTTGGCTTGCGGTTGTGGTATGTCAGCTTGAGCTTGATGCTTTCGCCACCACCAACCAACTCTAGCTCAGCAGGAAACGACTTTGGCGCATTACCTTTTTTAATCGCCATTACGCACCCGCTTCAATCAAGGTACCGCGAGAACTGCGCAAATAGAAATTCGCTGCGTTCTTCATAGGTTGACCAGAGTTCAAGCCCATGCTGGGGTTAAAGTGGAGATAGCCGCTTTCATAAATCGTATCCCCATCAGGCAATTGAATACGAAACACCGTCAACAAGCGCTTCACCGATACCGCCTCTGCTGCTGCATACCAAGGCAACTTAGAGTCATGATCCAAGCTTAGAGAAAACTGTCGAGCAGTCTGGCCCACTGGAACTTGAAACTCTTGTCCCTGAGGATCTTCGAGATACTTCCCTGTGTAGGTCTGCGGCTCACCACCAGAACTGGTCAGTTCACCTTGCTGACTAAAGTCCACAAACTCAGTAGCAATCAGAACAGCCCCTGCACCACGGCCTTCAACAAACATTGTTGTGTCGGTCGTATCAATGCCAAGCAATTCTGTGCCTGCTGTCGCATCCACTTTCCCTGCGACAGATACACGGTTCGCAATCCCACCCCACGGCGATTCGATCAAAAGAATATCGCCTTTATTAATTTTTCCTGCAGCATGTTTAATGATGGCTGGCTTTGCATTGGAAATCTCAGTAAACGGAATAGCAACACCAATCTTTGTCGCGAACCCCACTACCGAGCCATCTGGAAATTTGAGTGCCATTTAAGGCTCCTTAAAAGAAAAAACCGCTCAATGGCGGCATCAAATACAAAAAAGCCCAGAAGTATCTGGGCTAATGAAGTTGCAGTGCTGGCTGTATTTCTTGCTCTAAACGCTCACGACGGGTTTTCAGATCTGGTATTGCCCTCTTGCGCTCTAGCATCAGCCTTGAGCCAAAAGAAGCCCTGACCTGAGTTCCTATCTCTTCAGCTACCAATGCTTGCAACTGTTGGTACAGATTCTGCGTTCGTTGGCTTAACGCATCTCGCATGCGATAAAACTCAGCAATCAAGCCCGCTTTAAACTCAATCACATCATCTGTATTGCGCATAAGCGAAATCAACAAAGCCGCTTGCCGTTCATTCAGCATTGCGTATTCGGTCGACTTTGCAAAACCACCCTGTGGCAGAGATTTGCCCTTTCGGATTTCAAATCCGAGTGGGCCAAACCTTCCCAGCGTTTCAGCGTGTTTACGCACCAACTTAATAACGCTGGCGTGCTGTTGGCGCATGCCACGCGCAATCACCAGACTGGATGCCAGCGGCTCCCCGCTCACTACCAACACAAGCGGCCCAAGACTATTCATTTCAACCCCCGAAAAGAAAAGGGCCGCCCAAAATGGACAGCCCCGGACTTTTCAAAGCTCAACCACCACTAGGGCTCGGCGCCTACCGATTTAAGGATGCCAAGAAACTAACACTCAACGCTCTTTGATCCAGACGCTGAAATCCTGTCTAGTACCGTAGAGCTTCAATACATCTTCGTACTGCGATACACGCTGCCCAACGGTTGATGCTGATGGGAACTTATCCTTACCCTGCTCTATGATTTGCTGTCGTACATTCAACGCCAAAGCACTTGCCTCGGCCCTGCTTTTAGACCAGCAAAAAACCTGCACTCGGTAATGCTCACAATCAGGCAATCGACGCTCAAGATAGTCTTTAGCCTCACCGCCGACAACTTGGTAAATAATTAATGGAAAGGTAGGATTTTCTGGTGTCACGTCTGGATAACAACGCTGACTAACCAAAGGCCCCAGCAGAGAAAAAACAGCGGCTTCTACAGTCATACGTATTTCTCCAGCTCTGAAGGGTTCGCAAGCAGCTCGTCCAGTCGCTCTCGTCCACGCGCCATCCCAATCTCGATAGCCAATGAACTCACAGCCTCAAATGCGGGCCTTAGAAACGGATTGGCTGAAACCCACTCCGCTTCTGCTAATTCAGCTTTTCGGGGAAAGTCCCCTGCAACAACGTTATAGCGCCAGTGCCCAAACTCAAGCAGATGCCCATGAGGTGCTTTACGAGCGTTCCACGTCACTGAATACACAAAGCGGCCCTGCGCCGAATCAGAGCGATTATCTGAATATGCCAAATAAATAGCGTCGCGTAACAGGCCAGGCTTAGGTGGTTTCTTTGCATTTGCACCACCCTTTAGACCTGTAGAGCCGTCATACACTGGCGCTCGATCCTTCGCCTCATCACGAAATATCTGTCCTGATGCAACCGCCATAGACCTAGGTAAGTGCATCTTAGCCGCCACGCCTAAACCCTCTAAACGCTTCACGGCCTCTTCTACATCAAAGCTAAAGGTGGTTTCAACCATCCATGCCCCCTTGTCGGCAGACAAGATCAGTCCACACTTTATTGGCTACGTCATGACGCACCTGCTTGATGTCAAACACCATGCCATCGCACTCAACACACATAGCGTCAGTGATGCCTTTGCGGTACCGGATTCGGAACGAGTACGCATCAATGGAGGCCGACACATTCCCTGCGTTACGTGTCACCCCCATACCCGTTTGCGTTTTAACCCACGCCCACGGCCGCGCAATAACCTCGCCTTTACCAATAGGCTGCCCAGTCTCATCCTGACCTGCATCTTTGTGGCGAATAACAATGCGCCGGTTTAACTTACCTGCCGGCAGTCCGTCTTTATCAGTCATAGCGTTTAGAACCCACTTGGAACAGTAAAAGACGAGAGCAGGAAATCCAGATTACGGATTTTCGTGTCTTTAGAAGTCAGATCGCGGTCTTTATACATAAAGCCAATCACCATCAGCAACCAAGACCGCAGCTGTGCGGGGCACGTCTCACGATCAAACCCCGCCTCAAACTGCACATCCAAAAGCGATGCCGAGGAAACCTGCTCTGCAATGATGACCGAGCGTTTTGCCACCATATGATGCTGAAACGCCACCGGTACACCACCTGACAACACTGATTCAATTTTGGTAATGTTCCCCTTTGAAAGTGATTTGCCAGAAACAATGGTTTCTTTGTAAATGCCCTTACGTAAAATCGAGCCGGTGATTTCTTCGGCTATACCACGGGCACCGGGAATCAACACCTGTTCTATGTAGGTGTTTTCTTCATCGATATCGCCATCAGCTTTGACCTGCACCACAACTTCGTCAAAGCTGATCAGTTCATCACCTACTGGCTCAATTAGCCGCAGCATTACCACCCTGCTTACCAGCAGTGCCTTTACCTTTTTCTGGCACATGCTTCTCAGCAATATTGCGCTCAATCAGCAAATCGGCCTTGTCTTCTTTAAAACCAGCCACATCACCAACCGTGTAGGCACCGCAGTTTTTCAAGAATTTCACTTGAACCATGACAACTCCAAAATAAAAAGGGTGCACTAAGCACCCTGTATTAACGCGGGATTAAGCGCCCCACTGAACGTCGATCAGAACAGCAACAGACTCGACGTGACGTGGGCCAAAGTCGTGTTTAGCAATCACGCGAATCAATGTTTGGTCGCGCTGGAAAGCCGACACTGTTTTGCCTTCGCCGTCTGTATAGGTAGCTTCTTTAGAGAAGTCGATAACCAGGCGTTTATCTTCCCCGATGAAACAATCACCGAAGTCAGCCAAGTAGATTTCGGAGCCGTTAGAGTCTTGACCAACAGCAAGGTTTGTCGGGATCTGAGTGGTACTACCAACTGGGTAGCCCATCAAAAAGCCTTGATCCAACTCTGGGTAAACCTTGTTACCGTTGCCATCACGCAATGCTTGCAAGAAACGCTTTGTACGCGGTGCCATTACCCAACCTACCGCAGTCATATTGGCATCGGCAGACTCAAGAACCAGCACCAACTTGTTCAGCTCAATTGAAACCTGCTCAACTGTTGGCTTAGGCTGCGCAGCTGCATACACGTTTTGGGTAGGTGCCCAGTAACGTAAACCTTTAGGCGTGTCGCTGGTACCGTTGTCACGGATAAAGGCCTTATCTTCACGAGTGCCCATAGCCGCAGTCAGGTCATCCACAACCAGCTGATCCACATTTGGGTTTGCACTGGAAGTGGCAATCAAGTCATTAGAAATCGGCACCAGACCTACCAGCTTCTTGGCCGATAGTTTCAAGTCACCAAACTCTTGCTGGCTAGTAGGAATATCAGAGTCAGCGCCGATGTAGCCAACCACCGCACCGCCCTTCAAACGAGGGATGCTGAGATTACCGTTATTCAGCGGCATAGGGCGCGCACCCAGCTTGCGCACTACCGATTTAGGGCGCAGGAGTTCGATCACTTCAGTAGCAAGGTTCTCGGGCACCAACACACCACCAGCACCAGGAGTTAGCGTATTGAGTGATGCTGCAACACCATCTCCATAGCCTCGGTCCATTGCGATTTGTGCTGCTAATTGGCTGTTACCCTGCGCAGCTGCCAACGCCAAGACCATACGCGCCATACCGGCACCCTGTGCCTCTGGAACGCGCGGCGTTGCTGGCACGGTATTAGTCTTGCGCACATGGCTGTCAACAGGCGTTGCCGCTTGTGCGGCCATACGCTCTGCCGTTTCTAAACGCTCGATAGAAGCGGTCAGATCGTTAAATTTTGCTGATAATTCGGAAAAATCAGACATCTGCTCCACGCTTAGGGTCCCGCTTTCTTTTTCTGCGGTTGCCAGAGCTTGGATTTGATCGTTAATTTTTGCGCGTTCAGCACGAAGTTCATGCACTTTAGGCATTGTTTTCCCCATAAAAAAAGCCACCCGTAGGTGGCAAGACATCATTTAGTCGCGAACGCGCCTAAATACGATTTTGGATTTCCATAGCCGCCGCACGGGTGGCCACACTGTTTTTCTTTGGAGTACTTGCACGTTTTTGTGCAACCTCCGCTGCAATTCGGTTTACAGCCGCCTGCGGTGACTCAACAGAATCAGCAAAGCCCATTTCTACGGCCTTCTGACCAAAGAACACACCAGCCTCTGCTGCTTTTACTGATGCAACAGACATGCCCCGATTACGGGCAACGATATCGGTGAAGGTTTCGTAATTGTCGTTAACCAGATTGGTTAACCACTGCCCTGCCTCTTCGGTCAAAGGTGCATGGCTAGCCAAATCATCTTTACGCGCGCCAGCAAAAATAGAGGTAATTTTTATGCCTTGTTGCTCATGGCGCTTGCTCAGGTCAATATGGCGGGCAATAACCCCCACCGACCCCACACCTGAGCTGCGCGAGACGATAAGGTTTGTCGCGGCAGACGCAATAGCAAAACCTGCAGAGTACGCGCCAAAGTTGGAAATGGCGGTGATGGGCTTAGCAGCACGCGCCGCATAAATATCATCCACTAGCTCAAAACACCCCAGTGTCGAGCCGCCCGGACTATCTATATCCAAGACAATATGTTCAACACTTGGATCATTTATTGCGGCGTTCAGCATGCCGCGTATTTCTTCGTAGCTTGTCATGGAGTAACACGGGTCTAGGTGCGTGTTGCGCGACACCAGGACACCATGAACAGGCAACACATAAACACCAGTATCTTGAGCTGCTTGCAATCGCCGCTCAGATGGTGATACTGCCTGTGCTTCTGCACCGTCATGCTGAGCAGTTGCACCATGAACATTGACAATATTCAGGTTTATGGCCTGATTTGCCCAGTGCACAGCCATATCGAGCACATCCTCTCGGATAAGCTGCGGCGTATTAAATATCAGGCTGATTAGCCGATGATGGTTTTTCATTGAAGTACCTTGTTAATTTCGGCCAAAGCCTTAGCTTCGTCTGTGTTAGTCGGAAGTCCTGTGGCGGCATCAGCCATGTTTAATGGCTGCAAGTACACATTCCCACCAGGTATAGGAGGAAGGTTTTCAAGCTTGCGAATATCGTTTACAGACAACCAACCCCACTGCCGTGCAATTGCATACGCTTTGTAGCGGGCCTCTTGATTACCCCGGAGCAATCCGCCAATGTTGAACTCAATGTAGAGTTCATCCATTTCGTCCAGTCTGAGAAAGTCACGCTGCATTGCGCTTTCGTGTCTTCTAATCCACGGCAGCAAGGCATAAATAACAAACTGGATTTGGAGGTTTTCAACGTTGTTGTAGGTCGCCCCCTCCATTACGGCCAGCATAGGCAATGGGATTTTCCAGATACGCGCCATATCTGCACCGGTCAACGTCAACGCTTTAATCAAATCGGCGTCAACGTTACTCATTGAGAGGGGCCTAAAGGTCATCCCCTCCTGCAGCATCGCTACCTTTCCCTTGTTCCCTGAGCCACCAAAGCGCTGCTGCCAATCATCAGTTATGTCATCCACAACCTTTTGATCTTTAATGGCTGGTGCTTCTTTTGGGCGCTCCAAAACCCCCGATAACGCCGTCCCATTCACAAAGGACTTGGCGGAGTATTCTGACAATGCCAGCGAGTAACCAATCGCGTTAGCGTGTAGGACAATCGGTGACACACCCACATAGTTATCAAACGACATCCAGCGCACATGATGAAAGTATCGCTGTGGGAGCCTGTCATCACTTCCTGCTATTTGGTAGTAAGGACATAAATCCCCTCCCTTCCAAACAGTCATGCGGTCAGGGTCCATCGGAAACAAACCAGTGATAACGCCTTTACCATCACGCTCAATATAGCTGTAGGAGTTACCCCGCAAACCAGCTGACATTTGGCTAAATTCTCGATACTCGAACGAGGTCTGCCAAGGGTTTGGCCTGTACTTCAGGATGTTGTATAGAGGGTGATCTGTGGCGGCTTCTCGACCGCCATTTGGTAGACGGCGATAAAGCTCAATGGGCAACTGCGCAATACTCTCTGCAAGCAAAGACACGCAGTTCTGCAGGACAGGAATTGCCATTGCGCTCTTGGCATTTACATCCTGCCCTGCAGCTGAACGGGAACTCCCCAACAAACCTGAAAGCCAACCAGAACCACCCTGCCCACTATCGGTGGCTCTTCTAAACAGCATTGCGATCTAGCCCTATTCCAAAAACAATCAATAAAACGCCACCCACTATGGCGGCCCATGCTGGTGAAATCTGAGCAATACCGCTAACCAACGCAATGAAGCCCGCAAGCATGCATACCAATGCGATTTTTTCCTGACGATTCAAATTCCTACTCCTTGCTCATAAATGCTGGTTTCTTCTTTAGCGATAGGCAGCATGACGCGACCAATAGCCATAATTAGCGCTACGGCTCCGTCAATTTTGTTATCTGTGTGTTGTTTAGTAGGCCGCACAATATCGTCGCTACCAGGTAAGTGACGCCCCACTACGTTTGAAATACACCAGCTCATAATGGGGTTGCCATCATGGTGAAAGCGCCCAGACAAAATAGCCGCCTCAAGTTCTTTCATTGGGTCGGACATATTCGTGAAGTTCTGGACAATCGTGATTGGGCTTAGCCCTTCATCATCCAATTGGTGCGACAAGTTAGCTGCACCGTGTGGATCTAAAGGCGTTGCGATGACTGGCGACTGAGCATTGATTTCTAGTGCCTCAGCCAGAATGTCACGGTAATCAATCTCCGCACCATGAGTCTGTATCAAGTGACCAGAAGCTACCCAGCTCTGGTAGCGATCTGCCATGCGCCTGTTATCGCTACTGGTTACTGTGTCCTCTGGTACCCAAAAGGTAGGCGAAACACAGTAGTAGTGAATCTTCCCGTCGATCACCTCATGAAATAGCGGCACCATTGCGGTAAGGTCAATCTTGGACGCCAAGTCAGCCCCTATTACGCAATCCCAGCCAGCAAAGCGCTCTAATGTCAGGGTTCGGTCAATACAGGGATCGGCTACGTACTTTGCCATGTTGAAGTAACCACTCTTAGCCGCCGTCCACACATTTAAGTGCTTATTCTTAAAGGTGGTGGAAAACCGCGCCCGACGTATGGCCTGCTGTTGCTGAGAAACTAGGTAGTCCTCATTAACCGATACCCCCATGTTGGGATTGGCCTTAGCCAACACCTTGGGGTCGGTCCAGTCGTCGCCCTCGTCGATTGTCCAAATCCAGCCAAACAGCTCATCATTGGGGACAATGCCCTCAAGCATTTCAATGACTTCTTGCCGCTTGTCGTAACACGGGCCGGAGATATTCGCCCCCGCCGTCGTGATGATGAACATAAGCGGTTGCTCACGCGCACCCATACCTGTTTGCATAGTGACGTATAGATCGTCAGCCATATGCTCGTGATACTCATCGACAATGGAGCATGAAGGCGATGCACCATCACCCGGATTACCAATAACAGGCTCAAACCGGCTCCCATCCTCTGGGCGATTCATGTTGCCAGCATTAACCTCAATACCGAGCAACGCCTTTAACTCTGGTGTACGCATGACCATCAAACGTGCTGGCCTAAATACCTCCCACGCTTGCTTTTCAGTAGTAGCACCGCTGTACACCTCTGCGCCAAACTCACCATCAGCGCAAAACATGGCAAGCCCCACACCGGCAGCAATTACGCTCTTACCGTTTTTACGTGGCACTTCCCAATATGATTCTCTGAACCGGCGTAATCCGTCCTTTTTTCTTAGCCAACCAAAGGTGCAAGCCATGCCAAATAACTGCCATGGCTCTAGAATGATTTTCTTTTTTTCCCTCGCCCACTTGCCTTTTGTGTGCGGCATGTACTCGATGAGTTTGATTTTTTTCTCAGCCTGAGCCGGATCAAACTTATAAGGAAAGTCTCGCTTTTTGCTTTTGACTATTTCGTCTAAATGACGCTGGCAGGCTAGAGTTATGTATCGGCAACATGGTATTTTGCCGCGCACGACATCGCGGGCGAACTGCGTTGCAGCAGCCACCCGTGGGAACTTCGCTTTTGACATTTCACATGTTTAAGATGCCGGCTAGCTCAGCAGTAGGGTCCTGTTTCTTGGGACCCAACAGTCTCTGTCGACTGGATGGGTCGAGGCCAAGCAAAGATCCAAAGGTTGCCATTTGCCTTGTAGCCTCGTTGATGATTGTCGCCGCTGGGTTCTTAACGATCCCACCTTGCGCCCCTAGGACAGTGATGCCGTTCTTAGCAATATCCTCTTCGGCTAATCGGAATCTACCGTAAGCCGCACAATAAAACTCTAGGTTCTGAATATCGGTTGCCTGTAGCACCTGCTCTGCACAGAGTAGCGGTGCCAAGTGCTCCCACAAATCTCGGCCTGATCCTTCCAACCAGTCCGGTGCATCAATATTGACTACGCCACCAAACTCAGGCGCATCTTTGTTCAGTGCGCGCTTACCAGGATTGCCCGCAGCAACCTTGCGCTCGGTCGGTTTTGGTCTACGACCTGAACGCCCCGGAACACCCGCCATACCCCCTCCCACTAAATTTCATTTTACGCGGGGATAAAAATCTACCTAGACGGGCGGTCTAGGAAAGGAAAAGATTTGGGGTTTTATACCCCCCCTACCCTGCGCCTGCTCGACTCCCTGCGTGTTTTTTCCTTATGACAGTCCTCGCAAATGGTTTGCAGGTTCTCATAAGCATCCGTTCCACCCTCTGCTTTGGGGATACGGTGATCGACTTCATTACCATACGTCACTAACCCCTTAGCTGCGCACGGCCTGCATTGGCGACCATCTCGCTTCAGCACAAATCTGCGCTTGCGTTGCCACTCCGCACCATAACCACGCTGCGATGATGTGCCGCGCTCAGGAGCATTCCACCCAGACTCTTGATCTAAATGCTCATCACAATAGCCACCTGCATTTCTATGGGGGCGCCTGCACGTTTTAACCCTGCATGGTTTTTGTATTCTTCTTGTCATTGCACCGTCACCTTCTTAGTCACCTGGCATAGCAAATACTTCTTTGCCCGTATCTAACACCACACTGACGTCTACTTCATATCATCTGTACCTAATATAAGAAACAGGCGAAAATATGCTTTTTCATAAGCAACTTAGTGGAATAAACAATGCACACCTCTGTAAACCCTAGTTCAGTCTTCAATAGTCTTCAGTATGGGTTTAGCCAAGCTGTACTAACAAAAGAGGGGAGGCACCTTTTTTTGTCTGGCCAAGTCGCAACAGATAAAGATCAAAACACCATAGCTACTTGTATGAAAGAGCAGACAAGAGTCTGCCTTGAAAATATAGAAAAAGTGTTGCTGGCCACACAAGCCACAAAAGAGCATATTGCAATGCTTCGCATCTACATCAAAGAAGATGCAAACAATCCAGACAATCAGATGGAAATCACTGATGCTCTTAAAGACTTCTTCCAAACAAACCCACCAGCTTCATCATGGGTAGTTGTTACCGGTCTTGCATTGCCAGAGTGGTTAATTGAAATAGAGGCTCAGGCAGTCATTCCAACAGAAGCATAGCCCAAACTTTTTGTTCCAAGCCTCTATTGATTGACATGCGTAAATCCTAACCCTCGCAGGCAGGTCAATTTCCTTCACCCATGAAAAAACCACCCGAAGGTGGTTATATACCTAAGCAGCTAAAAGCCTCTTGGGCTCATCTGCTAATTGAAGAATCGTTCTGTGAGACTTCTCGTTTAGCCCGAGAAGTTTCACTGCAACCCCTTTAGCGTTGAGCTTGGTGTGTATTTTCTCGATAATCTCCACAGCCGTTATGTCCCAGACATGTGCATCAGAGAAATCTAGAATCACCTCTGGTATTGGCTCATTTAGATCAATCTCATCGATCACTTGATTCGCTGAAGCAAAGAACAACTGCCCCTTGATCTTATAGATCCTCGATTCCCCTTCATCGCTCAAGTAGTTATATACACTTACTACACCAACTACTTTATTTGCAAAAAACACTGCCGATAACAATACCCCTGTTAACACTCCCTTTGACAGGTCATGCGTCCATACCGTAACGATTACAGTTGCTACCATCACAACACTAGAGCTCTTAGGATGCGTCACTAAAGTGTTAAGCGACTTCCAATCAAAGGTACCTATAGACACCATAACCATGACAGCAACTAAGGCCGCCATCGGAATCATTCCAACCCACTCACCAAAGAACACAATTAAGATCAATAGAAATACGCCTGCACAAAGTGTAGAAAGTCTCCCTCTGCCACCTGCTCTAACATTGATTACTGATTGGCCTATCATTGCGCAGCCTGCCATACCGCCTAGAAAGCCCGTCACAATGTTCGCTGTACCCTGACCTAAACACTCTCTATTCTTATTGCTTGGTGTGTCTGTCATATCATCAACAATGGATGCCGTCATTAACGACTCCAGCAGACCGACTATTGCTAGCGATACAGAGTACGGCAAGATGATTAGTAGTGTTTCTAAGTTAAAAGGAATGTCTGGCAGCAAAAACACAGGCAAAGAGTCGGGTAAGGTACCCATATCACCTACCGTTCTCACCTCTATCCCAAAGGTAAGAGTAACGACCGTCAATAACACAATAGCTACGAGTGGTGATGGAAGTACATTGCTTATGCGTGGTAGTAGATAAATGATACCTAAGCCAGCTGCAGTTAGTGCGTAGACATGCCATGTAACATTGGTCAGCTCTGGAAGCTGGGCCATAAAAATTAGAATAGCCAACGCGTTGACGAAGCCAGTCACAACAGAGCGTGACACAAACTTCATTAGCCTTCCCAATCCAACAGCTCCAGCCACAATCTGCAGCATGCCTGCCAAAACTGTTGCTGCCAACAAGTACTGTAAGCCGTGTTCCTTAACCAGCGTTACAACCACTAAAGCCATTGCCCCAGTAGCAGCTGAGATCATTCCCTGCCTACCACCTACGAATGCGATGATCGTGGCAATACTAAATGAGGCATACAGCCCTACTTTTGGATCTACTCCAGCAATAATAGAAAAAGCTATAGCCTCTGGAATAAGAGCTAAAGCCACAAGCAAGCCCGAGACTACATCTCTGCGGGCATTAAAAAGCCAAATGGATTTCAAATTCAACATGCAGATTCCTATCTGCACGGCGAGTGACAAGACTTTCTGGAGCTAGATAAAGGTAGAACCGAGACGCCACGATGCCACCCGCTGTGCTTCATCAACGAAAAAATGTGAGAACAAGCAGGTAGCAATAATTTACATGGGTATAAAGAGGTAAAAATTGTGGGAAGTCGCAGTTTAACATAGGCCCTATACAAAACTCTGTCGATCTCACGGTGGTCAGGCCCAGAACACCAGCTTATAGCTAAAGATTGCCTCAGAACAACTCATGCCGCACACGTAATCATTGTCAGATTTTGTAATCTACAAATCTGGGTACAGCATTGAATGAGCGCTTTTCAGTTACTATCGATTATGAGTTTTTTTCTACTTGATATAGGGCAAAAAATGGATATTGTGGAAAACAAAAACGCAGATGAAAAGCTAAAGAACCTTACGCTAATAATTTACATTCTCTACTTGGCATCAGTTTTCATCGGTGTGACGGCTATTGCTGCCATCATCATTAACTATGTCAAAAAAGATGACGTAGCCGGCACTCTCTACGAGAGCCACTTCCGTTGGCAGATACGCACCTTTTGGTTTGGCATACTCTGGGCTGTGATTGGTGCAATAACAGCAGTTTTTTTTATTGGTTTCCTTATTCTTATCGCAACAGGTATTTGGCTGTTGTACCGCATGATTCGCGGCTTGCTTGCACTGAATGACGGTAAACCCATCTATTAAGTTAGAGTGTGCTGTTCAGCAGCAAAAAGCCCGCCAACCTAACGATTGACGGGCTTTTTCTCCACCGCACTTCCAATAGACGCAACTTCTCAACCCCTATGTTACCGTTTGCGTTACCGAATGTGCGACGTGATGTTATCGTTCGGTAACATTTGCCCTGCTGGACGCCAGACATACATATCTCCATAGCGTCCCGGCTCCGGTTTAACGATCTCAACCAATCCATGCTCTGCTAAAGCACGCATCGCCCGTTGAATCCCTCTCTCATACTTAGCGCGCTCACCTTTTGGTAGTACGCGCCCTTTAGATACATGACGTACCAGTTCATACATCCGAAACTGGCGACCAGGATAGCAAGACAACAAATCACCAGCATTAGCATAGATACTCACTTAAACGCCCCCCAAACCTTTTTTCTAAAACTCAGCAGTGCTAACTTGTAGTAGCTCACTGTTATCCCTATTTTTTTGCTAGCTACCGCCGCCCTTATGTGGTCGGGCATATTGCCGTACTCTTTGACCCTTGTGTATTCTGCATGCAGCACCCTACGGTCTTCATGCGGCAGCTTCTGATAGATCCCTTCTACCTGCTGCGCACGCTCATAGTTCACCGTCTCATACCCCGGCTCATCCTCCTCCACATCTTGGAACGGATACATGCACTGGCGCGCCTCCTGACCAATACGACGCGGGCCGGGCATACTACCTACCCAATGCATCCGCGCCCAGTTTTGTATCTCGTACTCGACCCATGAAGGTATTTGCATCACACCTCCCGTATTTCAATACTATGTACCTTTAGCATTAGCTTGCGTTTAATGCGGTACGCCTCTGTACGTACACCCTTTACATCCTCAACGACCTGCGCACCGTCCTCGATGTAAACGAAGTCCGCCACGTAGGAACATCGCTCTTCGGCTTTTCCATCTGACTTACGCTGCGTAGGTATTAGCTCGTAGCGTTTCTGTAGCTCAAGGTTAGAAATTCTGCCAGCCTGAAGTAGCAGCTTCAGCGCCTGGTACCGCCTAGCCTCTTTCTTGCTATCGAACTTATGACCGTCAACAACTGTTTTGACGTTCTTGTATTTGGATGCTTTCTTGCGCCCCCGCGCTGTTATGACTGCCGCCATCACAACCTCCACTGGCTTGGTTTAGCGCTTCTGAACGCATTAAAGAACTGCGGCACACCTCGCTTAACACCAAAGTGCTGCAGTGTGGTGCGGTACCCAGATTCGCACACTAGGTCTAGGTACTTATCCACTGTTTCAGCTCTACCCTGCTTACCCCACCAGCACGCTATGACTGGCTGACACTGCTCAAGCTGCTCTAAGGCCCACGCACTTACCTCTGGCCAATAGTCATCCCTAAAGCTGTACGGGTCTAAGAACAGTAGATCAACACCGCCCCCGCCCATTGCCTTAGCTTTGATTTCACAGTCCTGCACCGACACACGATCAATATCGAGTGGCGCACGCAGAAACACAAAACCGACCGACGGTACCGAGGCATCCCACTGATTGCGGTACCCAATGCTGCATCGGTTGTCTGCTGACCATGTATACACACCGTTCATGCCGCCACCTTTGCTCTGTGGCTTTCCCAGTTAAACACTACAGCCTTGCCGCCCCCTTCGCGCAAACGGTCAAAGACACGCTCACCTAGGTATTTCTTTAATGGCTCCATCGCCAAGTTGCTGATAATGATGGTGGGCTTCATCTGCTCATAGCGGCCGTTGATAATCTCGAAAAGGATCATTTCTTCGGTAGCGCTACCAAACTGCACTCCTACCTCGTCAATGATTAGCAGGTCTGGTGCAATCAACGCATTAATGGCTTGGCGTTCCGTCTGTGTAGCGCCATGGCCATAGGTTTCTTTAACACTGCGTACAGCCGACAGCACCGAGGTAAAAACTGCCGTGTAACCTTGAGCAATCAAAGCATGTGCTGCCGATGCCGCTAGGTGTGTTTTTCCTGTGCCTACCGTGCCCATCAAAATCAGGCTACGACCCGATGAAAGGCTGTCTGCAAAGTTTTCCGCATACTCACGCACTGTTTCCAAAGCCTTGGCAGAGTTGGAGCACGTGGCACGATAGTTTGCAAAGCGACGATCCATGAACCGTGGAGGAATGGCGGCTCGCTGCATCGTGTTATTCATCACAGCTTGGCGACGCCCTGCGTTGATATCATCAATAATTTTCTGCGTATCACTTTTAGTGCCCGCCTCAGTGCATGCAGGGCATGTGGTCCAAAACTCCGTTCTTCCCAGAGTGACGTGCTGTGACTGGTATTCGCCGTGCTGATCGCAGCAGCGTGTAGCGACCTCTGCGCCTTGCATGGCCTTAGAAACTTCCATCATTGCCCACCCCTTTGCTGTAATCCTGACCCGCGAAACCCTCGCCTTGGTTGCCAGTTGCTTGAATCCCTGAGCCCTTAACCCATGCAGCCTTAAAGCCTCTCCACGAACGCTCTACACATTCAGTCAAAGCAGCCTCCAAGGACCAGCCAGCAATCCCAGCCTCACGTTTGACGCCATCCAGTGCCAGCGGAGTCAGCTCATGACCCAGTTTTTTACGAAGTGCCAGAAACTCTTTGGCTACTTTTTCAGAAACACCATCCGCCATTAGTTCATCCAAAGAAACTGGAAGCACCGGCCCTGACGGTACCTCTTGTGGTTCTATTACGGTTCCTTGATGGTTATTGGTGGTTATGGGTGCAGGATTTGCGGGGGTTTGGTGTGTAATTGTCCGCTTTGATCGTGTACACGTTTGAACGGCCATTACGGTCTTCAACCGCCAAAATCTTTACCTCTTGCAGAAACTTAATAGCGTTCTGTACCGCACGCTCAGATAAGCAGGTACGCACAGCAATGTAAGCAACAGACGGCCAGCACACACCATCGTCATTGGCGTTATCAGCCAGACTGATCAATACAGCCTTCTGGCTTGCATTCATGCCCTGCAAAGGCCAGCATTGCGTCATAATTATTGTGCTCATAGCGCCCCCAAACTGGTGACGTACTCTCTAGGTACTGGTAAAATAATCAGCATTCAATAGCCTCACTTTGTTGAATCGCCCCCAGAGCTGTTAGCGCAGCTGCTGGGATTTCTTTTATCTGCTGTAGGCATGTGGCCAACAACTCGTATTCAGTGCCGTAAGCGGCTTCAAATCTTTTCTTCCATGGATGCACTGCAATAAGACCAGGCGCACCTGTGCCGTCTTGATGATGGCCAGCGCATAGTGGCAATACATGCCAGTGGGCATTTGGTTTGGTGCGTCCATCAATGTGATGGATACTGACCTCTATCTGTTCCCTACCCTCTACACGGCAAGCAGCACACCCAAGCGCAGCTAACTGATCGTGAAAGCGCTTCTGCTCTACTGTCACTGGACGGCCTTTCATCCCCCGCGACGCCATCGGCTTCTTCTGACTTGTCGTGGGCTTTTGGGGGCGGTTCATACCTCCCTTTGGTTCCCACGGCTTCTTAGCGCGTAGTGGTTTCTTGCTGGCCCGCAAAGTGCTGTTAAAGGCTTTCACTACAGACCTCTCCATAATGCAAACAAAGCCAAGCCAGCAAAAACTGAGCCAAACGAAACGGACCACACATCAGGAAATCGCGGGGCGAGATAAATTGCCGACATAATCATAAAAAACTGCCAGTACGTCATTGCTCTACTCCTGTCGCTGTCTTCAAAGATGATGGCAACGTGAATGCCAAGCCCTTACTCGCTATCAAACGCAAAAAATCAGCAGGTGGCAGCTTCGCTAAGCTATCGACACCTGTTGCTTCATAAATTGCAGCCTTGATCGCAAAAGTGCGGCTTGCCTTGTCTTGGTCATGATTCACACCAAACGCTTTGGCTACGCGCGGGTTGTTAAACCAACCTAGTTTGAATAGGTCTGTGTAGTCGGTGCCGTAGGCTGGGCGTGCGCCCCCAATAAAGCTTGATTTAGTCATTTGGAATCACCAACCCTCTTTTCAGCATTACCTCTTCAATAGAGGCTCTAGCACCTCTAGCTGTCCCGATGGACTCGCACAACTCCTTATGTGCCTTGAAATGCGCCTCGTCAGAAGCGTTCTCGCTCAAAGCAATAAGAGCCAGCGTCGCCTCTGTGTTTTCTTTCAACACCACCTGAGCTTTCTTACTTGGGTCAAACTCACCATCAGGGCACGCCACCATCATTCGTGGCGAATAGCCGAATGGACGCAGGATTTCACATACATAGCCGTAACGCAGGTCGTTAGGCATCGCCGCCAGTACAGACTGCTCAAAATTCATCGGCATAAAGTTGGACTCTTTCGTTTTGTCATCCAACCAACGGAAAACACGATCTGCAGCGTTCTTGGCTAACGTGAAGGGATCACCATTAGTTTCAAAACGAATGCCTGTCACCTCGGACATGCCGAACTTCTGGTGCGCCTCAACAATTGCCAGCGCTACCGCCTCCCTACTTCCCACACGAACACGCCACAGATCCACGTAGTGCATCAGCGTTGCTAATTTCGAGCGGTGCGATTCATTTCGCATGACCATGATTCCTGTGTTGAGTAAAGTGCTTTCATGCACATAAATGAAGGGATAAGGAACTCCCCCAATGACTCAGACCGAACGCTTACTACAACAAGCCAAATCAATCTGCGCCGGCGTCACTGAAAACTCAGAAGTCAGTGACCAACTGCTGTGCTCTGTCTTTGAGCGGTTATGTCTTGAGCAGGACATGCGAGAACCTACTGAACCACTTCAACACTCGCATGACCTGCATTAATGGGCGGTCAATCCCAGTCGGGTATATTTAGAGATTCCAGTAACTAAATTTTTCCCAAAGGGATTGAGCATGATCGGATTGGAGACAGACGTTTTCTTAGGTATTACCGCGCGTGAGATATTTTTAATACTCCTAGCATTCTTTTTCGCTGCTCTCTTTAGGTATATGTCACGAGCTGGCCGATCCCTTCTGAAAAGGCCTCTATTTTTTTCAAGCCTTATGATTTCTACTGGCGGGGCAATAATGGCTTTTCATCCGCCTCCCCTAATCCAGCCACGGGCAAAGATGTTCTATTCATCGTTATCGGTCTGATGCTTGTGAAACATGGATTGAAAAAAGCTGCCGTCTCCCCTGATAGGCCAGGAGGCCCAGACGACAACCTCAAGCAAGATAATCAAAAAACAACCAATGACTGAATCAAACGGGCTACTCACAAACACAAACTTCCAAGCCGCCGTCACCATGATAGCGATAAGTACAGCAACTGGAGCTCCTACCCATGGCAGCCGGAAGCAAGCATACAAATTACGCATGGACACCACCTATGAAAAACAAACCTGAAGAACAAAAACCACTCGAACCTGAAAAAACCGAAACCCGCTCTGTGCTCATCGGGGTTATGAGCCTTGAGCAACTACCCTCTTTCGCGACGAAGCCCGCTTTCTCAGCACAGACCAATCAACCGAGAAGCACAGGGACTCACAAAGAACCCCCGTCAGGCGCTCAATTTCAGGAGCATGTCGGGCAGGAACCTCCCTGCCCGGACGCTTCCACTGATTGAAAGCCCCTCTCGTAACCCCTAGGGCGCGTGCCAAAGCAGCCTCCGAACCGAAGGCGTTTGCCGCTTTTTCTAATGACTTTTCGATAGATTCTTGTTTCATGACTAGAGTCTAGTTTTTCTATACCAATAAGTCAAGAATATATAGACCATGAGCGTGCAGATTTTCTATACACTACGAAGCATGGATATCAAAGATTGGATTCTTGCTGCTCGTAACCACGCCAAAATCACCCAAACTCAATTGGGCGATAGGCTAGGTGTTAGCAAAGGAAATGTGTCTGCATGGGAAAATGGCAGACATGAGGCTAGCTACGACCAGTTGATCAAAATCGCTGAAATCACCGCCTACACAGAACCATTACCAGGTCTGGAACAAGGCATCAAAGTAGCCCCTACTAGCGCGTGGCCATTTCAAAAGGTCAGCGAATCCAAGATTAAAAGCCTTCAGAGCGATGAGCGTATTCAATTGGAAACCGCCATCCTGCTCTCCGCAGCACAGCTCGGCTTAGATATTAAAGCCTGAACACCACCGCATACTTAGCCTTCCATATTTATGGCGGGCTAAAGTCATGCTAGTAAGTAGCACCCCAGCAGTAACACCGCGCACAAGTCGTATCGCTGCGCTCTGATGTAACTAAAGTTTAGTTTTATTGGAGGATGTAGTTATGCGAAAAACATTCGCAGCCCTATCACTAGTTCTTATTTCTCTTGGCACTGTCACTGCTGATGCGTGGGCGCATTCAGGCCGAACGGATAAGAACGGCTGTCATATGGATAGGAAGGCTGGGACGAGGCATTGTCACTAGCTCTAACGCTCCTAATTAGTAATGAAGCGCAGCGCATACATCATAAATATGCGCCTTAAAAATAAGACTATCTATTAGTCCATTCTATATAGTACTTAGAAAATGATGCGTTCTTTCCATATTTTCCGTTATCAAATACTTCCTAACAACAGAAATTTTCAAGGGTCCATCTATGACGGAAAGACTGTTAATGACGTTATTGCCGAGAAGAACAATATCTTCTGGGAGGCTATCTCTAACTCAGATCCTTTCTATAAAAGAAATTCAGAAACAGTAATACGAATACTAGCCGAAGAAGATGATATAATTGTGTTCATGGTTGGAGTCGAGAAAAAACTTAAAAAAAACACCAAAGACTTTAAAGTTGAAAAAATTGACACATGGCCTGATTCTATTTTTGTTATATGGAATAACCCAGAAAGACAGCTAATAGCGGTACAAAACAATCCTGCTGCCTTCAGCACCCCTTCTGTCTTGCTCAAGCGGTTTGAAAAGAACATAAACCGTCAATTGTCTATCTATCAGTTAGGAATTTACTCAAACCCCATCTTTGATAAAAATGATTTCTGGGAGCTTATTGCATCAAACAATAACTCCATTGAGGCAGTCGAATTTACCTTCCTGACGCCAAACATGGCATCTATTTCCCAAACTCTCACTGATGATCTTAAAGAGTTTGCCAAGAAAAACAACTCCGTTGAAAATAAAATAGAGCTACGTGCAAACAAAGGCCACTCGCTTAGTCTTAGCCCGAATGAGCCACAAACCTCTGGTCTTATAGACTATATAAGCAATGGTGGTGGAGCTACAAAGGTAAAACTTCACAACATAAGAAAAAAAGTAACAGTAGGCAATACCACTAAAGAAGTAGAGGTCACAGGTTTAGAGCTAGAAGGCTTAAACGCGAATGAAACGATCGCCATTTTCAAGTCCATTTTTGATGACTAATAAAATAATTTCTACTGGATTTTCATCTTTAGGGGCAGGCTTTCTTTTTCAGATACTACAAGCCTGTCTCAATACTGATTTTCTTAATATTTGGCTCCAATTAAATCTAATCCAACTACAAATAGCATTACTAGCAATAAACGCAGCCACTTTAGGTGTTATTCTTACAAAAATCAGAGACTTAATCGAAAAATCTCAAGCAGGTCGAGGATTTTTTCAATCAACAAAAAAACAAATCCTTTTATCTTTAAAAGAACAAATAAGCCTTATCTGTTTAGCAATACTACTGTTAACGGTATGGTCTTCTCCAGTCGCAAAAGAATATATCCCTTACATAGATCTAACTTTTGGAAGTCTTGTTTCTGGTGTTTTCATTTATAGCCTGAAAATTCTATACGACACAGTTAAATCAGTAATAGTAATTGTTGACTACGATCCTGCCCCCCCAAAAGACTAGAACCCAGACTCTCTAGGCGGCTTATTTGTTGGCTGAGTAGTCCGACACCATTGGTTATAGTCTAGATATCTTTAGTTAGAGGGCTATAAACTAACGCTATTTAGCTCACCTAATGATTCCTAAATAAGCGTGGGACAATCTGAATATGAAAGAGGCAAATCACTGTTTCGCATCCATCTACAAGGGAGCACAAATCTTCGCCTGGGTTGCAACACCCATTATTGTTGCCTGCATTGGACTGCTAGCGCAGAATTATGCAGCAAACATACAGAAAGCAGCTATAGAGTCTGGCATCCAACAAGATTTAGTCAAAACGGCAATTCAGGTTCTTCGCGCTCCAGCACAGACTGAGGATTCTGCAATCAGGAGCTGGGCTACTCAGATTATGGCGAAATACTCCCCCGTTCCTTTTTCGTCGAAAGAGGCAGATCAGTTAAATCAATCGGTATATAGCTTATTGGATCACAGCCCTCTTCTTCAACGCGCAATGGAAGCACGCCCGTCATGTCCAAAGATTGACATTAAAGCACTGCCAGATTCATTATCTAAAGAGGTACAACAGCTTCAGGACATCTGCGAACGCAATGCCGCAGACCTGCTTTGGCTTAACTCTTTTATTAATCTAGCCAATAAGTGATCGGGCTAACGACCTATCTAAGCGGCTTTTTTGGAGCAAAGCCATTTCTAGACAGATCTTATAGTGCCCGCTGTCAGCTATAAGCAGTCATTCCACTATTGATCTTTGACTACTTGCAACAATCCGCTATCTCTGATTTTTTAGGTTTACCTAAAAAAATTTCTTGTAATTGCTTACTCTCTTAAATCCGAATAGATTCAGTTTTATGAGAACGACAAGATTTTCTCTGTCATCTAAATCTAGTTATAACTCTTCTCTCGCATATTAGGCATAATCATGAAACTCCACTCACTAGACCATCCACTGTACTGGTACAAATACAATGTGAGCGGCTCAATCGAGATACTTGATGCGTACATCTCTGATGTCGAACAACAGGTAGACAAGAGTACTGCCAATTTCAAGGCCAACTCAGAGGAAGTCGTAATTGAAGGAGTGTATAAGGATGAGCCACCCACTTGCATCACCGTGTATAAAGGACTAAATGGTGGCTCTTGGGACCTTAATGCTATTTTTCTCGAGTACTTCCCGAATTTACAGCGACGTTCTGCCTTAATCACGCTGTTTGCCTTCTTCGAACATGAGCTCAATAAGCTCTGCGCTCTGTTTCAGGCCACGGAGAAGTATCAACTATCACTCAAGGACGTAGCTGGCGTCGGGATTGCAAGGGCAAGGACCTACTTAAGCAAGGTTGCTCTCGTAGACCTCACAGACCCACCCAAACCGTGGAGCGACATCAAAAATATTCAGGCACTAAGAAATCTTGTTGTCCATGCTGATGGAAGACTCCCGCAGGACGGTCAGACTGACCGCTCTGCCCTGCATAAGTATATTGAGAACAACGAGCTCTTGACCGGCGATCGAGAGGTAGTGCTTCGCGCTGGCTATCTCAAATACTCGTTGACTTGCTTCGATGAGTATTTCACACAAATCGACAAGGCCATCCATCAGCGATATAACGGCTAACCCATCGCTCAAGCGGACTGCTTCGCAGCCTCTTATCTCAAACGTTATCGACTGACTTCAATGACTTAAGAGCCAGCATACACAACAAGCTAAAGGCTGATCAACCTTCCCTGCTACATAAAGACCAAGCCGCCTCTCTAGGCGGTTTTTTTATAGCCTAAATTTACTCACCACACCTAAACCAAAGACAAAACCACAATATATGGTATCGCAAACGCACAACACCACTACATATGGAATATAATACCTACGTCAGAATAACTTTCTGACAACGGACAAAGAAAAAGCCACCAAGTTTGGGGAAACTATGGCGGCCTGAGTAAGTGTCTATTTTCTTGCTTGCACCAAGAATAGGGACACTCTAGTTGAACCATATTGTCCTACTTTGAGGTGCGAGCGTCAATTATTTCCTTTCAAAGGGACGCTATTTATGCAATACCAGCATCAAACCTCTATCGATCTTATAGATCGACAAACAAACAGCGGAATCGTTCAGCAACGTGCCTCAGATGGCTATATCAACGCAACAGCTATGTGTAAAGCAAGTGGTAAGTCATTTGGGCATTACCATGAAAACAGTACTACAAAAGCTTTTCTCCATGCTCTAGAATCGGATATCGGAATTCCGATATCCAAACTAATTCAAGTACTTAGAGGTGGGGATATCACCCAAGGTACTTGGGTTCATCCCCAGGTCGCAATCCATCTAGCTCAATGGCTCTCTCCTCAGTTTGCCGTTCAAGTCTCTAAATGGGTGCTTGATTGGATGTCTGGTAAAGGTCAGTCATCTAGGCTCCCTTACCACCTTGAAAGGCATATGATGAACCAAAACAAAGTGCCGCTTGGCTATTTTTCAGTTCTGCAAGAAATGACGAACTTCTTGGTAGGGCCAATGGAGGCCAATGGCTACCGTTTACCAGAAAAATGCATGCCTGACATTTCTCATGCAAAACTGTTATGTAAGTATCTTAGAGAGGACTATGGGGTAGATACGAATACTTTGCATAAATACCCACATGAGTTTCCTGATGGTCGTGTCGTCCAAGCAAATCTTTATCCTGTCGAGTACCTTGGAGCCTTTAGGCGATTAATGGCAGAGGTCTGGATGCCTCAACATGCCGCTGCTTACTTTAAATCTAGAGATCCTGCTGCTTTACCAGCACTTGATAAAATACTCTTGCTAAGCAATGCTGCACCACCTGCCAATAAACTTAGGTTTAAGCGTAAAGCCTAACACTCGAACAGCCGCCTCTCTAGGCGGCTTTTTTGTGGAGTGATACCCACGTCCATCGGTTATAGCCTCTCTATCCAGAATTACCCAGCATAAGCATTCTGATATTTGAAAGCCGGCAGAAATAACAGACAATTTAGAAATATCCCCATATTCAAAAACTCCTCCTGAGCTTTATAAATATACGTGCTAAATTGTAAAAATGTGCAGTAAAACCATAAAGCCCTATTAGCGCATTTGTAAAAAAGGCACAGACATATGCCCAATTATGATTTTCTATCCCTGGATGATAAAGAGTTTGAACAATTAACGCTGAGGCTTCTCGGAGCTCAGGAGGGTATAGTCTATGAACGATTCAAGCAAGGGAAGGATGGCGGGATAGACGGCCGATACTTCACTTCCAATGATCAAACGATTGTTCAATGCAAGCATTGGGCACGTTCAGGATTTAAAGCGCTTGTTCGGACACTCCGTAATGAAGAGCTTCCCAAAGTTAAGCGACTCAATCCGAAACGCTATGTGCTAGTGACCTCACTCCCCTTATCTCCTGCAAACAAAGAGGAGATCCGCACAATTTTCACTCCCTTCATCCAGAGCGACGCAGATGTTATCGGGAATGAAACATTGAACGACCTACTTCTCTTACATCCAGACATAGAACAGAAAACCATAAAACTTTGGCTGCACAGCGCAACGATACTAAGCCAGATGACCTCTCTTGCTCTTGTGGGGCGTAGTGCTTTTGTTCTTGACGAAATGCGCCAGAAACGTGCACGCTACGTGGAAACAGCGTCACATCGAGAGGGCCTCTCTCGCCTTACTGAGCAACATGTAATTTTAATTACAGGGGAGCCTGGCGTGGGAAAGACTACACTTGCTGAACAGCTATGTCTCGACCTCGTACTTAAAGGGTTCCAACTGTGCGCTGCTGCAAAGGATATTGATGAACTAGAAGCAGCATATCAAGAAAACACTAAGCAAGTTTTCTATTTTGATGACTTTCTTGGTCGCACATTCCTAGAAGCGATTGGTAGACACGAAGATTCACATATTGTTGGATTTATCAAGAGGATTCGCGCAGATCGCAGTAAGCGCCTCGTTCTAACATCGCGAACAACCATTCTTAATCGGGGTAAGTCGCTGACTGATCTATTCCGTATAGAGAGTGTGGATCGACATGAACTCGAACTGCAGGTAGGGAAACTTAGTTCACTCGATAAAGCTGGCATCCTCCATAGTTGTATTTGGCACTCTGGGTTAGGCATTAGTCATTTAAAGGAGATCGTGAAAGAAAAAAACTATATGGCCGTCATTGACCATCGCAACTTCAATCCTCGAATTATATCCTTCGTAACAGATCCAATGAGGATCAACTCAATACAACCTACCAGCTATTGGCGTTATATAACCTCCAAGTTAGCTAACCCTGCAGAAATTTGGGGTGATGTCTACGACCAGCAAATGTCAGATGCTCAACGAGTCATTCTTCTTCTCGTTGTCACAAACGGCGGCGATATTTCCGAACAGGATCTTATCGCCGCCTACCGAAGCTACCTCACAACGCCAAGCTCTGCAAGAATCCAAGGGGACACTGACTACCACCGGAATATCAAAATTCTCATCGGCTCATTACTAAACCGTACCCTGAACGCGAAAGATCAATCCGCATTCGATCTGTTCAATCCATCAATCTCAGACTTTGCACTACCTAAAATTTCTGCGGATGGTGATCTTCTCGCCGCACTTGCTTTGGCATTAAAAACAAAGCAGATGATTCGCTATCTAACCAGCTCCATTGCCCGCGGAAAAGTTCCCAAAACGACAGCTAAAGTCGTTTCTAGTCACTTCTCTAATGATTGTTTAGCTGCTAACTATGATGCTCAAAACGCAATAGTGATGATTGAAATGCTTAAGATTGCGACGCAGCATAATCCAGACTCTAAAGAGACAAAGTCTGCCGTCATTCAGCTTCTAACGAAACTTCAAAGCTTAGAAGATGGATCACGCTACATAGCTATGATTTCTCCACTTCTTAGATATGGAGTGAAATATGGTTTATTCGATATCAATTTCATCCGTCTTTTTCTAAACAAGATTGACAGTGATTGGTTTAACTTCGACGACATTAGTGAGCTGATTCAAATCGCGAACGAAATGCCTAGCGATTCCGACCGCGATGCTTTGCTGGATGTATTTAATCCATTAGCTCTTAAGATTCTAAGTGGAGTTATTGATGAAATCATATGGGATCAAGGCATTCTTGTGGACTATTATGATATGAGAGCTATTGACGATGCGGCTGAGCAGGTTCATCTTGCAATTGCTGATCTATGCTCTGATCTTGGGGTGCAAGCGGATTTCGACGAAATAGAAGAACTTCTCAGTAACATAAACATCGAAAGTATCATTGAAAGCAATATTCGGAATCGAAGAGATCCGAGTGATTACCACCACAAAACCACATCCTATCCTAGGACAGAAGCCACTTTAGATTCAAATAAAATTCACGACCTGTTCTCAATTGATCTCCCCCCCACCTAACTCTCACCATTTGCAAAAAAGCCCTCTTCTGAGGGCTTTTTTGCGTCTGTAGCTATGCCCCGTATCAAAACCTTGTCGAGACAAAGTTTGACTATACACTGTGTTTTTATACAGTTAATATAGGATTTGGCAGATTTGCCTAATCCCCTCTACCCCTTACCCGCATCAGCCTGAAGGCTTGCTATATCTGCCCTCCTGCTGATTTCATTAACTTTCTTTCCCCTTTGATAACGCAAGCGCATGGACGCTGATAAAACATAGAAGGAAGTCAGGATGGCAACAACACCAGCAAATCGCCAGCCAGCATGGGATGAAGCACAAGAATCCCTATCAATGTCGATTTCTGTGGTCAGGGCTTGGGCTGTATGCCCCGAGCAGTTTGATCAAATTAGCCGCGAAGATCGAGCAAACTTGTTTTTGTTGTTATTACAAATGCTCGAAACAACACATCAAAAGCTAGGCTGATACCACTACCTACAAGACTTACAGCCCTACTCAAGGGCTTTTTTTAAATCTCATAAGTCTAGATATCCTAAACCAATGTATAGAGATACTTGACTTTAATGTCTAGCTTTTCTATACTCCATCCAACAACTCACCAAAGCCTAGCCCAAAGGGCAGCCAAACAGAGTTGAAAACGATCTTTAAAAACTCAACGTGTGGACCACACCGCCCCGACAACATCAGGGAGCGGCGAATAACGGCACACAAAGACGCCACGCGCCCCGCTGTGAAGTGTTTAGGGTGCGGAAGGGAAACGGCTGCGCCCAGGCACAAAGAAAAGCAAAAAACCGAGTAGATACATTTCCACGATTGGCGTGAGGCCTACAACATGCGTGGAGCTCGGCGCCCCCCTGATGATTTTGGTAGGGGGCGGTTAGGAAACCGTACCGCAGCATTTACGGAACCACGTTTTACCAACGGCTTGGAAACAGGCCGCTTTGGTGGATGGCCTCAACCGAGGCCAGCAACTGAAGCGAGGAAATCATGAAACGATCTGATGCACTTACTTTTATGCGCATAGCAGGCTATCACGATGACAGAAAGCAATTTACACGCCTGCTTATCGAGAATCGCGTAAATCGAAATGACGCAGATGACGCCTTTGAAAGGGGCCGTGCACAACGAGCTGGCGGCATGAGCTGCTCTTGCTTTGAATGCAATAAATAACCAGCCTGCCCATGCGGGCGCTTTGGTAAGCATCAATGGTGGTGCTTACTGAAGCGAGGTATTTATGAGCGAAAACACAAAGCTAACCGAAAGCCAGATCGAGTATGCCTTTAAGCGAGCTGTTGATGCCGCCACAAGCTCAGCTCAACATCTAGAAACGAAGGTAGCAGCTGAGGCAGTTGCGAAAGCCGCGCTGGCAGCCGCGAACGTCTTATATGGCAAGAAGGCGTCATGAGAAACATCACTAAAGCAGCTACGGTGGTTATTGCAGTTGCTCTGCTTGCCGGGTGTGATGCTGATGATGCAAAAATTGCTGCACGTAACGTATCTAAAGCAGCTGATCAGTTTGAAGTTAACCGCCGCATTGTGTTTTACAACGGCATCACTGATCGCTACATGCTCAGCATTGAAGGACTGTGCAGCGTTGAAACCAGCCAATCAGGACACGTACTACACGTAACCTGCAAAGTTGGACGCAACCAGTTCAAGAAACACATGCTTGGGCTCTCCGACAACGTGACATTCTTTGTCGAGCACCTAGAGCCTACAACAGCAAGCATGTACCACTACCGCGTAGTGTTCAAACCTCAGTCAATACTGCCTGACATAGACTTTCGCGGCAGTGTCGGCGCAGCTATTGACGCCATAACACCCGATTCATCTGATTAACACCCTATATCGAGCAAAACATGGATAACCAGCACAAGCACCTCAAGGGTGACCTAGATTTGAGCCAAGAAGAAATCGACATGATTAATGAAGGGCGAGAACTCTCCGCACAAGCCGATGCTTGGATTGAAAAGCTCCGAGAGCACAAGATGCTAGCAAATACCCCTGCTTCAATACCGGCAAAAGCCTATCTGAGAAAAGGTTTCGACCTAGCGATTATCGGCATCTCCTTAGGGCGGAATCCTTAAATCAATAAATATGCCCTCTCAGTAGGGCTTTTTGGCAGGCGCTCTGCATAGGGGGTCGGTTCCCCAGCACACACGTAGGCTTTGCAGAGCGTCTACCAAAACCCACCAAGACAGGATTAACCAATGCAATCACAAATGCCACCTGCGCGTAACCCAACACGCCCGCCCTCATTCACAGCACGGAACCCACTAAGCGAGGAATCAATGAACAAACACATTACTGAGCAACACGCCGCACACAGTGTTATTTATGCCTTATCCGATCACAAAGAGCTTGAAATTGAGCGTGAGATGCTTTTGCAGCGCAATGGGTTAGCCGCTCTTGAATCTACGGTGAGCGAACTTATGGCGCGACTGGAGCAGGTTATGCATCCATCAGAGCCTGCGAGCATAGGCGGCGAGCCCGGGAAGTTCCCTCAAACTCAACTTGGTGAATCGATGCGCTCAGCAACCGACCGGATTAACGGCCTAAATGCTGCGTTATCTAACGTGCTTCAACGCCTAGAACTCTCTTAACCAGAATTAGCCGATTGATTCAGTCGGCACAGTTTGGCGCGTTTCAGTATCGGTTTAGCCCCGATATACCAACCACCTGTCTATAGACCGTGTTTACACCACCCTGCTTTATGGGAATGGAGCGCGTCAAACTGTGATTAATAGGAGGCCAGCATGAGCAACCCAACAGTCCTAAGTGATGCGGAAATAAAAGAAGCAATGCAGTGCCTTGTCGCTGAGGTCGATATTGACGGTGAGACAGTCACCATCAAAAACGTTAACCAATGCCTACGCAATATCGAGCAAGCCTTACTGCAATCCCCTGAGATACAGCAGCTGCGCAAAGATGCTGAACTATGGAATGAATGGTTGCCATGGCTTCGCGCTATCAATCGCAAGCCATTTGATCTAGCTATGGCAATAAAAAGGATTGATGACGCCGCAATGGAGGCAAAGCAGCCATGAGCAGCCTGAGCCAAGCAAAAGCCGCCTAGAAAGGCGGCTTAGGTGGCAAGGTGTTATTACTTGCTAATTAGTAAGGTAGCCCAGGAAACCTGTTTTTCAGGTTGCGGACAAAGTTACGACGGATTTCGGTAAGTCGCCTTTCTTGAGCTTGTTCTTCTTGCTGTTTAGCAGTTTGTTTAGGTTCAAGCAAAGGGGATACGTGCAGGGGGCTCATGCCACCCTGATTCAGTTTGTGGTAAATCATTAAGATCTCCAACGCTTCTTCATATTGTTCATTGAGAGCGGTCGGGAGCTGGTGCTGCCAAAAGCGTAGCGTAGAAAAAAGTGAACGCGTAGTAAAAAGTTATAGGCGAGCGAGGATGCTGGCCTTTTTTATGATTGTTGTAGATGTGTGTTAACGCACTTAAGCACTATGGGGCTTTGCGGTAAACAAAAAACCGGCGCTTCGTAAAGTCACCGGTCTTTACTCTCTTATGTTCTTGCTGTGTTATGCAAGAACGGCTGTATTAGACAGCTTGAATTCTTGTGGCGCATGGTCCTTTTTGACCTTGGCCAACAACGAAAGATACTCGTTGGTTTTCATCAAGCGATTTGTGATATCCATCACCTTGGATTTCACTATGGTGTGCGAAGAGGTCCTTACTACCATCCTCTGGCATGATAAAGCCAAAGCCACGTGTGTTATCAAACCACTTCACAATACCGATTTCTGTTTTCAATATAAATCCTAAATCATCAGGGAAAAATATCCCTGCATTCATAGTGTCATGTATGGCCAGTTAAAGATAGGTATAGTTTGTAACAGCCGAATCTTACCTGACACAACTCTATCGACCTCTGCCTGAACCCCGATTAACTGGTTTACGAGAATGAGCAAAACTTGCCCTTTTGATACCAGCGCTGGATGGTTGCGCAGGCCAACCCGGTTTATTCGAAACGGAGTCTGAGCTTTGTGGCCTCACCCTCTTTGGTGACTTCTCGCTTTTATTCATTACAACCCCTATGAGTAAACTTCGACATCAGCAAAATTGCTGTATGACTCTTACAGCATAGGACACTTCACCTCAAATAGCTTGTTAAACCTGACACCCTAGGCAGTAACCACCGCCCTTAATGGTAAACGGCTTAACAATTGCCTTTCTTGGCCTGACCCGGTGGGCAATGTCTTTGCTGTAAGTTCCCATCAGGATCAACCACAACGGAACCTCTTGGCGTATACACCGCACAGGCCGTTAATCCAAAAGCAAGTAAGCAAATTAGTAATTTTTTCATCGCAGGTTACTCCAAGAAACTCTGGCAAGTATACAGCGCACTTTTTATGCTTCAAACAATTATCCCCACGATCTGTTGATAACGCTGGGGACACTCCCTTAACAGCACAGCCAGAGCCACTATTGCAGCGGCTCCGCACGGTGCTGGCTATTTACTATCCAATGGGCTCACCGCCCACAACTCAACAGGAAATACATCATGAGCATGCTTGCTAGCCTGTTCCTGTGGACGCTCGCCTTTGCTGTTGGCGGTACCGTCACATGGATTTGGCAACACCACATCCGACCACCTATCGACCCCAGCGAAGTAATACCCACACAAGCGTACTTTTGGAGCTGGCTGGTCTGCATCACCATTTATGTAATCTTGGCCTTCACCGGCCCCTACCCCGGACAATAATTCATGGCTTCAGTTAACAAGGTAATTCTGGTGGGCAACTTAGGCCGTGATCCGGAAGTACGTTACAGCGCAGAAGGTAACGCCATCTGCAATATCTCAATCGCCACCTCCTCCAAGTGGACTGACAAGCGCTCCGGCGACACGATAGAAGATACCGAATGGCATAGAGTCGTGTTCTACAACCGCCTAGCCGAAATCGCTGGCGAGTACCTGAAAAAAGGCCGCTCGGTCTACGTTGAAGGCCGCCTGCGCACACGCAAATGGCAAGGCCAAGACGGTAAAGACAACTACACCACTGAAATCATCGCCGACCAAATGCAAATGCTAGGTGGTCGTGATGGTGGCAATGATGGTGAGTACAGTGCACCTCCGCAGCAGCGAGCACCTACCCAAAACCCAAAAAGCAACCCGTACCAAGCAGCAAGTCAGGGTGGCGGCATTGCTGACATGGACGACGATATCCCGTTCGCTCCGCTGCTCGCTCGCTGTGAATACGTAATTTAAGAAATAAACCACCCTGCCACATACCCCAACAACAGCCGCTTATCCTGCGGCTTTTTTAATCCGAGGAAATCATGAGCAACAAAACCTTTGGCGAGGTTCTTCAAGACCTCCGTTATGGAACCCTCCACGACGAACTAACCGAAAAAATGCAGGAAGTAGTAAACGCTTGCATTAATACAGGGAAGGTTGGATCACTTACCCTTCAAATCAAACTCAAGCCGGGAAAGAGCGGTGAACTGGAAATCACAGACACCATTAAATCCACAGTGCCTGAGCTCGAAAAAGGCGGCTCCATTATGTGGGCCACGCCCGAAGGCAACCTCCAGCGCGAGGATCCACGCCAAATGACTATCGAAGGCTTGAAAACCATTGGTTCCGAAAAACCCCAAAACCTTAAAACCGTATAAGGAAAAAATCAGTCATGGAAAAAATTGTTTCTGACGCACTCGCCGCCGGCGCCGCACTCGGGAAGCCTGTTGCTATACCTGGTGCCGATGGTGCATACGCCATCGTACCTGATGGCTACAGCATCATTACGCTTGAATCTCATCTACCAACCCCTACTCGCAAGACTGGCGCTGTAGTCACGGATGATGCAGGTAGCTTTATCCAGTACTTCAATAAACATGCCACGGACACCAGCCAGATTTACGCTAAGCTGAACCCGCCCAGCTTCACCGGCGTACTTAACGACCACACACATGAAAGTGCCGGTTGGAAAGACCATAGAGTGAAATACGCCTGCCCATTCTCGCCTGAATGGCTGGAATGGTCTAAGAGCGATGGTAAAGCAATGAAGCAGGCAGAATTTGCGGAGTTTATTGAACGCAACCTACCTGACATCGTAGAACCTGCTGGCGCTGACATGCTGGAAATCTCGCGCAGCCTACAGGCCAAAAAACAAGTGAACTTCTCGTCTGGTATCCGTCTGCAGAATGGGCAGACAGAGCTTACATACGAAGAAGAAATTAAAGGGACTTCTTCCAAGGGTAAGCTGCAAATCCCTGAAACTTTCAAAATAGGTATTGCTGTTCTCGACGGCGGCGAAGGCTACAAAATTGAATGCCGCCTGCGCTACCGCATCAACGATGCCAACCTGGTGATGTGGTACGAAATGGTTCGCCCCCACAAAATCATTGAAGATGCTGCGCGTGATGTGTTCGCCAAAATCGCGACTGAAACCGGACAGCAGATTCTGCGTGGCACCCCTTAATCATATTGCGAACAAAGCCCCGCGCAAGCGGGGTTCTATGGAGAAGTAAACGTGTGGTGTAAGAAGTGCGCAGGCTGGTCCGTCTTAGCAGTAGTCATCTGCTTAGCTGCCGTCGGCTGGCTAGTCTATTTCAATGAAGTGGTGAAACGTGGTGGCTTATGAGCGAACCCACAAAGAAAAAAGTACTCAACGGATATAAACCTAAGCCCCGCATTCAGCATATTGAACCGGGGCAATTTTTTAAGCTAACAGAGGACGACGGCGGCCACATCTTACTGATGCTAAGGCGCTGCGAAACATACTGCTATCACTCAACTGGAAAAATCGCGCTCGGCACCGAAATTTCGCCCCTTGGTATGGCCTACGGTGACGAGGATGGTGGTACCGGAGGATGGAGGGTAAGACGTGAAAGTTAAAAGATGGCACCTATGGGCATTCGTCGCAATATTAATCGGGTTGGTTATTCCAGCCCTTATTTTTGGAATTTGGAAGGCATCGTGAAACGAACAAAGAAAGCTGTTACCCCTACCCTATCCCCGCTTGCTCAATACAACTTGCAGCGAGCGGAAGAAGCTCAAACAGCGCATGGTGGGAAAGCGCCCGCTCTCCTAAGCTCTAACGTTCGCTTGAAGCGCAACTTAGACGACAAGGTGATCCGATAATAGTTTAATCACCTCCTCCTATCTTAGTTTTGACTCTTATACGCCCCGCTATCCATAAGCAAAAAAAATAAACGAGGAGCATCAAGCAATAGAATACAACCAGCCTGCACCAGATAACTACCCAAACAGGAAAACAAAACATTTCACTCTCCTTGTAGATACCTCTAGCCGTATGCAATAGATACGACTATAACAATACGTTACTTTTTATTGCTTTGTCGATACAAACTAGAGTAATTACTTATGGGGCTCCAAGTGAAAAATCTCAGCTTTATTTGCCTAAGGCGCGAAAAAGCGGCATAAAAATGCCGCTTTCTTGATTGATTGCACACTTCTTATACTTACTCGCTACTCAAAACAGCCTTTTGAATTATTGTTTTATGCGCATGGTATACGCTCACACACCCATCAGGTGTTAGCTCCTCTTTGGCATAAGACTCCAAAGAGCTTTTTGAGACCCAACCCAAGGTTTTATCACCTTCCTGTAAAAACAAAAAAAGTACTCCTGACGGTTCCTCTATATATTCAGCGCGCATAGTCTTTCTCTGTGAGTTTTATTAAAAAATAACGCACCTATTCTTGCTTCTATAGATGCATTACTCGATACCCATACTCCTGCATTGATATCCTAGCGATTATTAAAGCTTCAACAAAGCTCAAATTGTTACAAAAACCCACCCCCCACAGACGCACAAGCTTAGCTTAGTGCGTTTCTTTTTACGCCTATACATAGAAGCCACCCACATGACACAGATACAAGAAATCGAAAATCTAAGCCAGCCTGACCTGGTGAAGCTGATCAAATTTGAACGCCAGCAGCATGCAGATGATATGGATATGTTGGCGAAAGAACTTGCTGGCAAAGGCATGCGCCCCTATAGCCTCAACTTAGACCCTCTAGGCATACGCGCCCTTACATCCGATGGAATCACTGGCGCATTTGAGTTTGGGCGGCTGAACACTTACCGGCCACCGGAGGGGCATTGGCTAGAATCGTTTTGGAAAATGGGTAACGCAGCATCCCCTGCCGCCCAGGCGCAATGGATCGAGCATTGCAGCATCACCGACATACCGGATGCTGTTCTTACACCATCAGGGCTGGCGATCAAGAGCGAACAGGTACAGCCTGGCCTCATCCGGTTCGACTTCATTAATGCTGATGGACAACCTGATAGCAAAATGCTCACGCATGATCAAATGCGCAGTCGCTATGCTGATCTCTTCGCATCCGCTGCAGCAGTACCTACCGACATCGTTGCAGCGCAGGAGCCCCTGCCCCCGCTTAATGATGACCTAATAGCAATCTTGGGGCGGCCAAACTTTATGTGCGCTGGAATCGCTCAGTTGTTACGCGACAGCGGTCATGAAATAAAAAAACGCGCCGAGAATGAACAAGCAGCTGCCCTTCACTTTCTTCTGGGGCATTACCTTTCTGATCCCCAAAACTGGAATTGGAAAGTAGCAATCGCGCTAAATCCTGACAAAACCACATGCACCTGCCCATCTGTTGATGGCACGCAGAAGTGGCCTTGCCCTGTGCATCCGCCTGAAGTTTGAGCGATGCAAAGCTGAAATGCCCTATGCGTCTAAGGATGCTTCCTTGGCGTTTAGTCTAGTTTTCAACACATCAGGAAGCGCCACTGTAACAAGCTCACTACTGCTGATGCTACGACTGTTTAAGACAACAGAATGTATAGCTTCTTTGTGTAACACATAAGCCTCTATACACATATCAGCATTACGCAATTCTCTCCCAGCCAGCCTCTCTAGTGCGTAAAGCGACACTTGCGCTATAACCCTTTGGTTTTCTGCTGTGTGAAAGGCAAATATGATCCGAGCTGGGCTTATTTCGTATTTAACAAACTCACTCTCACCCATAGTGCCCTCTCAACACAAAAAGTCTCTTAAATTATGATTATTTCATCAGCGTATGAACAGTCTACATAGCAGAATTTTAAATTCACCACGAAAAACGTAACAAAAAGAAAACTACAAATCTAAACCTACAGACGCAACTACACACCCGGCATAAGCCGGGTTTTTATTGGATACGCCATGATATCTAAAGGACAAAGCTATTATGAGCACCAGAGTAAGGAAAAACTCACTTACGCTAAATGACCCTGAGTTAACAGAAATCACAGGGAAGACCCGCAACAAAGGGCGAATTGAGGTGCTCACGCAAATGGGCATCCCATTTCGTATTCGCCCTGATGGTTCACTTGTAGTGCTTAAAGCTGTTATTGAAGTGGAGTTAGGCTATGCGCCCAAAGAAACACAATCGGCACCTCCCCGCCTGCGTATACCTAAAGCACGGGGCTTATTACTATGTCAAAAACAATAAGTGGACACGCCTAGGTGATAACTTGCACGATGCGCTGGTAGCTCACGCCCGCATCGTTGCGATCCCCAAGGAGGGAGTGGTATCCCTCATAACCAAGGCCATGCCTTTCATTACAGAGAAAGTCGCCCCCGCTACACTCAAACAATATCTATATGCAGAACGCATTCTCAAGGAAATGTTTGCTGAGTTCACGCCAAGCCAGGTAACACATGGCAGCGTAGTACAAATGCTCGACGTATGGAGACATAGTCCCGCAACAGCTAACCGCCTGTTAACCGTTCTTAAGCAAGTTTTCCAATGGGCTCTAGACCGTGAAATAGTCGACAGAAACCCATGCGAATCAGTGAAACGCCTGACGACCGAGTCGCGGGATCGTCTCATCACGCAAGAGGAGTTCGATAGAATCCATGCTGAGTCACCGGACTGGCTGCAGGTCGTTATGGACCTCTGTTACTACACTGGGCAACGAATTGGCGATGTACTCGCCATCCGCTACTCCGACATATCAGAGGAAGGCATCTACTTCGAACAACAAAAGACAGGCAAGAAACTAACCGTAGGGTGGTCTGAAGGTTTACAAGCTACAATAGAAAAGGCTTCTCTCATCACAAAAAATCCATCATCCGAGTTGGTTGTACCAACATACAAGGGACTGAGCGAAGACACACAAACGTGTGGCGAGTTTTCAAAGAAAGTGCAGCTAAAGCGGGTGTAGAAAACGTAACGCTGCACGACCTACGGGCAATGTCAGGTACTGATGCTGACCGCGAGGGTAAAGACCCAATGCTCTTGCTAGGTCATACCGACAGAAAAACTACCCAAATTTACCTGCGTGATAAGACCATTCAGGTTGTTTCTGGCCCCACCAGAAAGCAGGGTAAGAATGTCTAAGTATTAGACAGATTTTAGAATCTTAGACAAAACCAAAAATAACACCCAATATTTCAACAAGTTAGAAATCGGTCATGTAATCAACCATGCCCTGCCCACTTTGCTTTTCATCTACTGTCATACGTTTCTCCTTTGGTATGTAGTAGCAGTGTGGAACAAAGCTTCGCCCCCCTCAATTCGCATGATTGAGGGCGGATAAAGGGGCGTAGCACACGAAAAATGACCACAAAAAGTGCTAATAGCCTTAACCCTACGCCCTGCTGTTCGCAGCACTGAGCACACTATCGCCCAATAAATAGGTATACTGGTCTACCTACTTTCAATGTAACGATTATGAGCGAATCCCCCGCAACCAAAAAAGAAAGCGCGCACGACAAGTTGCTAAACGCGGCGGCCACCTTGTTTTACAACGATGGCATTGCGGCGACGGGCATTGATGCCATCGTCAAAAAAGCGAATGTAGCGAAGAAAAGTCTGTACAACAATTTCGCCTCTAAGTCCGAACTGATCGCGGCGTATATAGAAAGACGTCATGCTGAATGGTTGTCGTTGTATGCCCTACGTTTACAACAGGCAAACAGCCCAAAAGAGCGCGTTTTAGCGGTATTTAATGCTTATGCCGACCATGCAGACGACGCCTATGAGCGCGGCTTTAGAGGGTGTGGTTTGCTAAATGCGGCTGCTGAGTTTCCAGCAGGCGATAGCGCACGCTTGGCGGTACGCCAGCACAAAGAAGAAATAGAAGCACTGCTTCGCCAGCATGTGACCGAGCTACTGCCGCAACAGCCTGAACGTAGCACCGCGCTAGCCCAGCACTTAGCTTTTATTTTGGAAGGCGCCATTGTACGTGCTGGTCTAGAGGGTAATAGCACCTGCATGACACACGCCACACAACTTGCTGCCTCGCTGCTCAACAACCCATAAAACAGCAGCGACGTCTCTCACCACGGTTGAGCACCTTGCTCGCCCTTTCTTATTCTTGTTTTAGCTCTGGAGCTTTTGCACCATGAACACCATTTCTTGGGATGATTTTGAAAAAGTAGAACTGCGCGTAGGCCGTATTATTCAAGCCGAAGCCTTTCCCGAAGCCCGCAGACCTGCTTACAAACTGCTAGTGGATTTTGGCCCTGAGATTGGGCAACGCAAATCCAGCGCGCAAATCACCGATCTCTACACGTTGGATGAGCTAGTCGGTAAACAGGTGGTAGCCGTGATTAATTTTCCGCCCAAGCAGATAGGCCCCATTATGTCTGAATGCTTGGTGACAGGCTTTCCAGACGAGGAAGGCCGTGTGGTGCTGTGTACGCCCGACAAAGCCGTGCCAGTAGGCGTAAAGCTGTATTAAGTGTAGCGATACGCCGTAGAAGGGATAGCCCCTCTACGTTTACCGGTGTAGCCCCTGCCCCAAGGCGTGAAAGGCGGCTTCTTGTATGGCTTCGCCTAATGACGGATGAGCATGGATGGTTCCTGCTACATCTTCTAGCCTACTTTGCATTTCTAGCGATAACGCAAAGGTACTTATGAGCTCAGCCACCCCATCACCTACCGCCTGCCAGCCTACGATGGCATGATTGTCTCGTCTGGCCACAACGCGTACAAACCCCTGCGAGGCCTCCATCGTCATCGCCCGACCATTCGCCGCAAAGGGGAATACCCCAGTGATGCAATCTATTCCTGCTGCCGTGGCTTGCTCTGCTGATAAACCTGCGGTGACAACCTCGGGCACCGTAAAGCACACAGCAGGGATGCTAGCTGGTTGGAAGTGGCGCTTTTTACCTGCAATCACATCGACTACCACCTCAGCTTGTGCCATGGCTCGATGGGCCAGCATGGGATCTCCCGTTACATCGCCAATGGCCCACACCTGATGCATAGAGGTACGACACTGATCATCCACTCGTATGGCATTACCGTTCATGGCAAGGTTTAAGCTTTCTAAGCCAAAGCCTTTGGTGTACGGATGACGCCCTACTGCCACTAATACTTTATCAAACCGCCCTTCACCGGCCGTGTTTTCGCCACTCACCCAATGCAAGGTATTGGTTTTAGCGTCGAACTCGGTCACTGAACACGACAAACGCATCGTGACACCTAGTGCTTGTAAACTGGCTTCTACAGGCTTCACGAGTTCGGCATCGTAACCGGGTAAAATACGATTACCCGCCTCTATCACGGTTACCTGGCTACCTAATCGGGCATACGCCATGCCCAGTTCTAGGCCTATATAACCAGCGCCAATCACAGCGAATTGCTTAGGCACCTGCGTCAGCGACAGCGCTTGGGTGGATGACAACACATCGCCCCCAAAGGGTAAGTGGCTTAAGGCAACCGCTTGAGAACCCGTAGCAATCAACAAATGCTCGCACTGTATACGTACCGTGCCTTCGGCGTGCTCTACCTCTACAGTTTTGCCATCCAGAATGCGCCCCCAGCCTTGCAGCAGATGCACCCCTGCTTTGCGTAGTAAGCCATTTACACCTGAGGTTAACTTGCCTACTACCCCATCTTTCCACGCCATGGTCTGCGCCAAGTCTATGCTAGGTGCAGTCACTGTAATCCCTAGTGGCGAGGATTGTTGCTCATAACTCGCTGCACGATGAAACTCCGCCGCCGCATGGATTAAGGCTTTAGACGGAATACAACCTACATTTAAGCAGGTACCGCCCACGCCACCACCTTCTACCAAGACGGTTTGTAATCCTTGCTGTGCAGCGCGTAATGCGGCAACGTATCCCCCAGGGCCTCCACCTAGTATCAGTAATGTCGTTTTCTGTAGCGTCATAGCACCTCCACAAACAACAAGGCTGGGCACTCCAACAACGTACGTATACGTTGAATAAACTGTGCGGCATCCATACCATCTACCACCCTGTGATCAAAAGACGATGACAAGTTCATCATTTTGCGCGCGACGACAGCACCGTCTTTAATGACTGGCCGCTCCACAATACGGTTTACCCCCACAATGGCGACTTCGGGGTGATTAATGACCGGCGTTGCCATAATACCGCCCAGTGGGCCTAAGCTGGTCAAGGTAATGGTAGACCCCGACAGCTCGTCACGGGTAGCGCGGTTTTCTCTGGCTACCCGCGCTAACCGCACTGTTTCTGACGCCACTTGCCACATATCCAATTGATCGGCGTGTCGCACTACAGGCACCATTAGCCCAGTTTCTGTTTGCGTGGCTACCCCCAAATGCACAGCACCATAGCGATGGATAATTTCGGCATCGTCATCGTATCGTGCATTCATTTGCGGGAAATCGCGTATGGCTAACACCATCGCCCGTGCAATAAACGGCAGTAAGGTTAGTTTGCCTTTATCCTCGCCATATTCTTGATTGAGCTTGCTGCGCAGGTTTTCTAGCTCGGTAACGTCTAGTTCTTCTACGTAGGTGAAATGAGGAATACGCCGCTTGGCTTCCTGCATTTTCTGAGCGATTTTGCGTCGTAAGCCAATAACGGGGATGTCATCAATACGTTCGTCATCGTGAACCGTGGCGCGAGGTACTGCCCGAGCATCACCTGCGCTAGCCGCTGGTTGGCGTATATAAGCATCTAAATCTTGATGGGTAATTTGCCCCACTGGCCCACTCGCAGGTACATATTGCAGCTCTATGCCCAGCTCCCAAGCACGCTTGCGCACAGCAGGTGATGCCAAGGGTTTGGCACCTGTGGGGCGTGCTATCGCCCCTTGCACAGCAGCCGATCGCATAGGGATGACCTGGGCACTGCGAGTGGCAGAAGCGACTGGTGTAGTAGCAACCGGCGCATCCTGAGTCACGCTGGCCTGCGTAGCGGTTACCGGTTTGGGTGCCTCAACCACGGGAGTCGCCTCAGCAGTCTCTACCGATGCACTGACTAGCCCCGCATTGCCTGGCCCTTCTACTTCTAGGCGTATCAGTTCGGAACCTACCGCCATCACCTCGCCTATCTCACCCCCTAAAGCCACTACCACACCACTTACAGGAGAAGGTACTTCCACTGTCGCCTTATCGGTCATCACATCAGCCAGTATTTGGTCCTCCACCACGGTATCACCCGCTTTAACATGCCAACCTACTAGCTCAACTTCTGCAATACCCTCGCCAATGTCTGGCATTTTGATAATGTGTATACCCATCACTGACCTCCTGTACGTCCGTTGTCTGCTGTGGGCACACTACCCAAGGCTCGTCTGTACGCATCTTGTACGCGCTGTGGGCTAGGGAAATAATGCCACTCATGCACATGAGGATACGGAATGTCCCACCCTGCCACGCGTTCAATAGGCGCTTCTAAGTGGTAGAAACAATGCTCTTGCACCAAGGTAGTCAGCTCGGCACCAAACCCACTGGTTTGGGTAGCTTCGTGCACAATGACACATCGCCCTGTTTTACGCACCGACGCCACGATGGTGTCCAAATCTACTGGCCATAAGGTACGCAAATCAATGACCTCGGCATCAATGCCTGAGGCTTGCGCGGCCTCTAGCGCCACATGCACCATGGTGCCGTACGTGAGTACAGTCAGCGCCTCGCCCGGACGTACAATCGCTGCTTTATCCAACTCTATGGTGTAGTAACCAGAGGGTACTTTGCCTTTTTCATGTTTGGACCATGGCACAATAGGTCGGTCGTGGTGCCCATCAAAAGGCCCGTTATACAAGCGCTTAGGCTCCAGAAAAATCACGGGGTCGTTATTTTCTATGGAAGCGATCAGCAACCCTTTTGCATCGTAGGGGTTACTGGGCATCACCGTACGTATGCCGCTTACATGGGTGAAAAAGGCTTCTGGGCTTTGGCTATGCGTTTGACCGCCAAAAATCCCCCCACCGCAGGGCATGCGAATCGTTACCGGTGCAGTAAATTCCCCAGCGGATCTATACCGTAAGCGTGCCGCTTCTGAAACAATTTGGTCAGTGGCTGGATAAAAGTAGTCGGCAAATTGAATCTCAACTACTGGGCGTAATCCGTAAGCGGCCATACCCACCGCCGCGCCCACAATACCGCCTTCAGAGATAGGGGCATCAAACACGCGGGTTTTACCGTGCTTAGCCTGCAAGCCTTCGGTACAGCGGAATACACCGCCAAAATACCCCACGTCTTGCCCAAAAACCACCACATTATTATCGCGTTCTAGCATCACATCCATGGCAGAACGTAAGGCTTGGATCATGGTCATATCCACCAGATCGTGCTCTAGCTGTTTATGCAGTTCCATGATTACACCCCCGCCTGTTGACGCTGATGTTGCAGATGCCATGGCGTGTGTTCGTACACATCGTCGAACATGCTGGCCGCGCTACGTACTTGATCATCGGCCATAGTGCCAAAGGCCTCGGCTTCTTTCTGTGCTGCCATCACCTCTTCTAAGGCCGCTTTTTCAGCCTCTTCGTGATCAGCGTCAGACCACACGCCGCGTTTGATCATGTGCTGCTTGAGCCTAGCAATAGGGTCGCCTAATGGAAAGTGCGACCAGTCATCAGCAGGCCTATATTTGCTAGGGTCGTCTGAGGTTGAGTGTGGACCAGCTCTATAGCTCACCCATTCAATGAGCGTAGGCCCAAGGTTGGCGCGTGCACGTTCTGCCGCCCATTTAGCAACTTCGTACGCCGTGATGAAATCATTACCATCTGCTCGTACAGACACAATACCGCTGCCCACACCCCGTGCCGCAAAGCTGTTATTTTCACCACCAGCAATAGCTTGGAAGGAGGAAATGGCCCACTGGTTATTCACCACATTCAAAATAACAGGGGCTTGATACACGTGCGCAAACGTCAGTGCCGTTTGGAAATCGGCTGCTGCCGTTGCTCCGTCACCAATCCATGCCGACGCAATACTAGTGTCGTTTTTGATAGCGGAGGCCATTGCCCACCCCACCGCTTGTATCATTTGCGTGCCTAAGTTTCCCGATAACGAGAAAAAGCCCGCATCGCGTACCGAGTACAGCACCGGCAACTGCCTACCTTTTAAGCGGTCTTTTTCGTTAGAAAACAGTTGGCACATCATGTCTACCAACGAAACACCTTGGGTAATCAGCAAGTTTTGCTGCCGGTAAGAAGGAAAACACATATCCCCTTTGTTCAACACCATCGCCTGCGCTACACCAATGGCCTCTTCACCCAAGCTTTGGGTGTAGAAAGACATTTTCTTCTGGCGCTGCGCATTCACCATACGCGTATCAAACACACGCGTTTTAATCATGGCTAGCATGGCTTGGCGCAATAACTCCGGCGGCAAGTCTTGAGCCCATGGGCCTACAGCGTTGCCGTCATCGTCTAACACACGCACTAAGCCATAGGCTATGTCCGTGGTATCACGCGCCGATACATCCAAAGGGGGTTTTGCCGCCGCACCAGCTGGCTGCAAATGTAGATAAGAAAAATCAGTAGGTTGACCGGGACGCCCAGAGGGTTCGGGCACGTGCAACCGTAATGCAGGTGTTTGTCTCATAGTGTTTTCGCCTTCGAAAAAACTTGTGGAATTTTCGTTGCTGCTTTTATTTCACTGCTTGATGAGCAGTTAATCAATCATCGCCTATCTTTAAGAATTTCTCAAATCATCAATGAACCGTCACCAACGCGCTTCTGCTCTGAATACAAAAAACACTGGTATAGTTAGTTTGTTCAGTTTAGACTGAACGGTCTATTTTTAAAACACCATAACAGACCAGTCTACTTACAGCCTCCACCTTGCCCACATCAGCCAATAACAACTAGGCATTTTTCTGATAAGTAGCCAGCCACTGCCACGCGCTAACGCTGAGTTTTTCCACATAAGACACCATGACACGATTTGCCGAAGCCATTTACCAATACTGGCAAGAGCCCTTTACAGGCCCCACTGTATATAGCGATGAACACCTAAGCATCAGCGTGAATCCCGCATTAGACGCCGACGAAGGTGTCACTATCTTGCACACCATCAGCAACACGCACACTTATGTGGCGCTCTTACCCGACATTGCACACGCACTACGTACTAACGGCACTCTGGATGAAAGTGCTTTGCTCACCGAACACACACTGCGCTTGGGTTTACGCAATCTAGGCATAGTGATGCATGGTGCTGATCACTTGTACTACCTGCCCAACAGCCTGCGAGAGTCGTGGTTACTCACGCCCCAAAACCCACACATACGTCAGCTAACAGAAGACGATGCCATGCTGTTTTCCAACTTGGAATATCACACTACAGACCAAGAGTTGGATCAAGCTCAAGTGGCTCTGGACGACTGGGCCGTATTTGGCGTGACCGACAACAACCAACTCGTGTCAGCAGCCAGCATTTACCCGTGGGGCAACAACAATATCCTTGATATTGGCGTGCTGACTCTGGCGACAGCGCGCGGTAAAGGCCATGCCACTCGCTTGCTGCGGGCGGTAGGGCAATACGCCATGTCACAAAGCGGCGAACTTCAATACCGTAGTCAGGCCGATAACCTTGCCTCTATCGCGCTGGCTGAAGCATCGGGATTAGCCCTATTTGGCTATTGGGAAACCCCCACCCCTAACAATCAAGAATAAAAAATCTGTACAACATGAATACCTCTCTCACACTGAAACACCGTGTGTGTGTATCCCCTACCCCGCGATTACCGGCAAGCGTTGCCGGCGTCGCATGGCGTCGCGTCTGTCACGACGATATCCCTTTATTAGTAGCGCTATCACAGGCCTGCCATGCCGTAGACTCCCCGTGGGAAGCCACATCGGCCACAGACTATGCACTTACTTTTGACGAACCCTCTGTTAACCTAGAACAAGACTCTGTCATTGGACTGGATGCTCAAGGCCGAGCCGTGGCCTACGGCTTAGTATTTGGTAGCCCCACACATAACACCTTAGTCTGGGTAGACTTAGAAGGGATGGTGCACCCTGAGCGTCGTGGCGAAGGCATAGGTACCGCCTTACTCACGTGGCAAGAAGAGCGCGGGCAGCAATTTCTTTCTACCCTTGATGCCACTGCCCCCGCTTTATTGGCTGTTGCCGCATGGAACTCCGTACAAAGCAGTTGTCAGTTAGCGCAGGAAAACGGCTATCGCACCATTAGGTCATGGCTAGAGTTAGAGCGCGAGCTAGACCACGCTTTACCTACACCTGCCTTGCCTGAGGGCTATCGCATAGAAAGCTACATAGGCAACGAAGAAGCGGCACGCGCCGTACACAACGATGCTTTCCGTGATCACTGGGGCTCACAACCTGTTAGTAAGGAAGAATGGTTACGCGATAACCAACGCGGCCCTACCCGCACCGATTTGTCCTTTGTCATCAAAGCCCCTTCTAGCAATGGCTCGGATACGGTAGTCGCCACGATTATTTGTGCTGTCCCACACGAAGATTGGCATGCTAGGGGACGACGCTTTGGCTATATACAGGTCGTAGGCGTCACCTCCCATGCCCGAGGTATGGGCTTAGCCACTGCACTAATTGCCCATGCGCTGCACTGTTTTAAACACGAGGCCCTGGATTTGGCCGTACTGAGTGTAGACGCAGAAAGCCTAACCGGAGCCGTCGCCCTGTACGAACGCTTAGGTTTTCATACGGTTCGCACGGCACTCACACTGGTTAAAGAATATTGAAGGTAGCAGTCATCAACATGAGCAATTTAGTCATACGTCGAGCAAGCGCTGCCGACGCCCCCGCTGTATTAGCGATTTTTGATGAAGTAGTCGCGTGGTTTATGAGCATAGGTAATGAACAGCAATGGGGCGTAGAACCTTGGTCATCCCAACCTCATCAACAGGCTAGAGTCACCGAAGCCTGCACCCTGCCGGGTGCTTGGGTAGTGGAAGATACAAAAGGAACCATTTTGGCCGCTTTAGTGCTGGGCGACGCCATGCCTTATGTGCCGCCCGCTAGCGAACCTGAACTCTATGTACGGTTGTTAATTGCCTCGCGCAACCCTAAAGCTAGAGGAGTAGGCAAACGCTTACTCGCCTTTGCTGACGATCAGGCTCGCTTTGCTCACGTTAACCGTTTACGCGTGGATTGCTACGGTGGAGGCTCTGGTGCCTTGATTCGGTTTTATGAATCCTGCGGCTATAAGCGCCTAAGCACCTTTGATGTAGAAGGTTGGCCAGGTCAACTATTGGGTCGCACACTGTAACAGTACTACCGTCGCCTTTTCACTCAGCGCACTTAGGACTTGGTGGAAGCACCTGGCATAGACCAGCCCGTTTCCGCCAACGTCATGAGCAAATTTTCCAATGCCATGACGGTTGCTTTATGAAAATCTTGGGCGGCTTGCACACGAGCAGTCGCGTCGGCAGGCAAATCCCCATGTTCTAACAATTCATCCACATAACCTGAAAATCGTAATGATTCGCGGATACTGTGTTCTACCGCTAAGGCAAAAGGATTATTGTGCAACTGGAAGAAATCTTGGCGTTTGCCGCGTATGGATACACGCTCAATAATGCCCAAACGCTCAAGCAAACGCGTATTGGTACTGATGCTGGCCCGACTAGCCTGTAACCGCTCAGCCAGCTCGGCAAAACTAATAGGGCCGCCATCCAACAAGAAAATACCTATTAAGCGTCCCGCAATTCGGGGCACGCCACTGGCCTCGGCTTGCAGACCATTACGCTCAATAAACTGTTCCCTTGCCTGTTGGCTGGCGGAGATTTCTTCAGTCATGTTGTCACTCGTTGTTCACTGCGCTCAGTTTAGCCCAAACGCAGAAAACACGAGCAAGTTATGCGGTTTTACCGGCGATACGCTACTTTCATTCGGTTTGTAACATCGCCAACGCTGTTTTTGCCGCGTCGGTAAGTGGTTTCTTCTGACGTGTGGTTTTGTCTGCCCACACAATCACCGTTTTCGCTACGGCGGCACACACATCACCCGAAAAAATTACCTGCTCTGTCGTAAAAGAACTGTTCCCTATATGGGTAACCTTCGTTCCTATCACGACCGAACCTGGCCAATTGATTTCAGCCAAATAATCCACTGAAATATGTGCCAGCATAAACATACTGTTCTCGTGATCTAAGGCGTATTTAGGGTCAAACAAAATGTCCACTCTACCCATCTCAATTAAGGTGATATACACCGCATTATTCAAATGACCTTGTGCATCGGTATCACGAAACCGCAGTTTTTCTACGGTATGTACGGGGTAATCCTGTAATGCATAATTCTTTTTCATTGTCTCTGTACTTCCCTGCTGCTCTAGTTGGCGAATAGATAAAGCCGTATTTTAGAGGTTAGGCTGCCTTCTTTACAGCGCTTATCCCCCTCACCATCGCTACGCCCTTTATACTAAGCAGCTAGAGTTTTACGCTTTGCTTACCGCTAGGAATATACGCATGCCCGCCATCAGTATTCATACCGTACTAGACCAATTACTCAACCAACAGCAGCTTGACTTGAGTGATGTCATTGATCGCCATTTCAGCCCTCACTACAGACAACGCACCAATGGCGTGTGGGACGATAGAACCGCCTTCACCCAACACATACGCAAGTTGCGTGAAGTCGTGGCATCGGTACGCATCGAAGTGTTAGACGAACTGCGTGACGGTAACCGCTACGCGGATAGGCATTGCGTGTATGTCACTAAACGCGATGGCTCTACCGTCGTACAAGAGGTGTATTTATTTGGTGAGCTAGACCACGAAGGCCGTTTCTTGCGCATTGAAGAAACCACCTTAATGCTAGAAGGTGCCGAGGCCGATAGAAACATTGGCAGTGTGAAGTAACATGAAAGACGATAACTCTTTGCTCTACGCCTGCGTCATTAACGACCTAGCGCTCATCACGCAACGCTTAGTCAATGTAAAGCCTGCACAGTTAAAGAAAAGCACCCAAGAAACAGGGACACCGCTACACGCCGCCGCATTAAACAACAACCGTGAAGCCGTTACCCTCTTGCTAGAATCCGGTGCTGATATTGAGTTGGGTAATTTTTTACGTAATAACGCTCTATTTGCTTGCATAGAAGCCGGCAACTTAGACATGGCCACCTTTTTGATAGAAAAAGGCTCAGACATCACGAAAAAGGGCTGCCAAAATCGCAACCTCCTAAGCCAGCTTATTTGCTATGCGTGGGACAGGGATTTCGCCGAGTACCTGATTAGTAAAGGCTGCGACGTGACGCAAACCTCGCGTGATAACTACGGTTTACTCAACGACGCCGCATGCTTAAACAACGTTGATGCCATCGATTTTCTGCTGCAATACCCTGTTGCGCCTGAGCACCTACACTCCGCCTTGTGCTGGGCCATCATCAAAAACGCACCGGCTGCCGTACACGTACTACTAGAAAACGGCGCTAACTTAGCAGACATGCATGCATCCAGAAAAGGCCTAGAAAAAGGCGTGTATCACTTAGCTGCCCTGCAAGAAAATGGCACTGAACTCATCACGTTATTAATGCAACATGGTGTGGATTTTGCTCAGGCCCCCGAGCGATCAACGGTAGTGCGATTAGATAAAACAAAGCTTAGCCCACTGGATTACGCCACGGCCCATTTAGAAAAGTGGCCAGCAGCAACGTTTTTGGTGCGTAATATAGAAGCGATGCACGCAGTTAGCGCCTAAACGCAATCTTATTCGACTCTATACAAAAAACGCCTTCGTGACGTCCGAAGGCGTTTTTTTAGAGCAAGCTACATTAGTCTTTAAAGCGCTGGCAATGGCCCCAGTTTTGCATCAGCAGGTAATACACTAACCCTGCTGGAATTAAGCTCGCGTACCAAGACACCGTAGAGAAATACAACGCAATGGCAGCCCCCACAGCAGAAGCGATAAAGCCTGCGTAATTCACACCTTTATAGGCACCATTCTCATCGTAATACTTTTCCAAGTTCAGGCGACGCTTACGAATGATGTAATAGTCCACTACCATCACAGCGAAAATCGGTCCTAAAAATGCAGAGTAGGTTTGCACAAACACCTGTAAACCCGCCGCAGACTCATCTTTTACCAGCTCCCATGGAAATGTCAGAAAAGCAGCAAAACCCACAATAATCGTGGCTGCCTTAAACGGAATTTTGAACACATCCATTAGCACATACGTAGGCGGCACGACGTTATTCAACACGTTGGTTGTCACCTGAGCGAAGGTAATAAACAGCAATGTGGCGATCAGCAACGGCTTATTATCGACAGCGCTAGAAAACACAGCAATAGGATCAGCATGCCCTGTTGCACCTGACACCATCAAGCCGATCAACCCCATGAACAATGTGCAAGGCAAAATGGACATGGCATACAAGGTAGTGAGCGGCCCACGTTTCATGCCTGTTTGCAGCTCTCGAGAATAGTCGCTGACGTTTAGCATCATGGTGCTGTAAATCCCTAGGAACAACATCGTCGCCCCCCAGAACTCTAACCCCCATGTGCCTTCAATCCCTACTAAGTTCGCATTGATTTCATCACCATATTTATTGATGACGCTGAAGAACATATACACCAGCGATACCAAAATAAACACGCTACCTATGTTTTCCAGCCACTTAATGCCTTGAAACCCTAACGTAGACAACGCAATCTGCAACAACTGAAAAACGACGAACCAAAACACGATGCTTTCGAAGCCAAATAACGAGGCCGATACCGCATTCAGTGCCCCTGCACCTACCCAACTTTGAAAGCCATACCAAACAATGGCGGGAATCGCTCTGACCAAGCCCGGAAACTTAGTTCCAGCAAACCCAAATGCACCACGCGCTTGCACCACAAACGGAATGCCGTATTTATAACCAGCAGCCCCATTTAGCGTTAGCGCAATCCCAATCACAAAGCACCCAATGGCGATAGCCAGTGTGGCTTGTAAAAGATTAAGCGTCCCAACAATACTGGACCCCATAGCAAACGTCCCTATGGAGACACACCCTCCGAACCACGCCAGTAAATACGACCACTTCCCCATGATACGCACACCTTGTGGGGCTAGTGACTCTTCTCCTGCGGCTTTAGTTTGTACTTCTTGCTGTTGGGTCGTCTGCCCCGTTTGTTCTATTGATTGAGTCATGTCTCTCTCCTTTTGTACTGGTCTTACGCCATGTCTATATCGCTCAAATATGCATACTTACCTGTAAATTTTTTACTCAATGGAAAATTCAAATCACCAAACTTGCTGGTGTGTACCCCAAGTCCTACTAATGCCTCAGCCAACTTCACTGCCGCAGTTACGCCTTCAATGACAGGCATTTGCACAGCATCACTAATACGGTGCCTAAGATCAGCCATGCCACCGCAGCCCAACACTACGGCACCAATTCCATCTTCTGCTTTGGCGCGCAAACACTCCTCCACGATGAGCTGAAAAGCAGCGTCACCGTCTTCCTCTAACGCCAAGACGGGTATTTCTGCTGCACGAACTCGACGGCAATGCTCTTTAAATCCGTACTGTTCTAGAAGATGTTCAGCAATAATCCCCGTACGACTTAAGGTAGTCACAATAGAAAAACGGGTGCTCACCATGGTCGCCACATGGAATGCTGCCTCGGCTATGCCTATCACCGGGGCTCGCGTCATTTCACGTGCAGCCAATAGACCAGGGTCTCCAAAACACGCCAGGATGTAAGCATCCACTCCCTCTTTTTCGCCCTTACGTATTTCCTCCAATACGCCTACAGCAGCAATAGCCTCGTCATAGTGCGATTCGATAGAAACAGGGCCATCCGCCGGGTTAGTAGCAGAAATACGCGTACCTGCACTCGCAACCTCCTTGCCCGCCTCGCCTATTTTGGCTGTCATCGGGGCTGTAGTATTTGGGTTAATCAAACGGATATGCATGCTTGTGTCCTCACATAAGTGCTAAGACTCTCGTTGCCCCACTCGGCTGAGAATAGCTTTTAAGTCCAGACTGCCTGTCTCGCTACGTTCTAGAACCACACTGCGTTCAATATCACGCAAATGTGCGTCCATCCATTGCTGCGCCGCCTCTACATCTTTCTGTCGTAAAAGCTTCAACATTTCCTGATGCTGGCTAGGAGGGCAACTGCAAGACTGCGAGCCACCAAAAGTGGCAATGACTAGCGAAGTCCTTGCCACTAAGTCCTCAAGAATGTCAGCCACCACATCATTGCCCGACACCCTTGCTAAACACGTGTGAAATTGCCCCGATAGAAAGATAGATTTGCGCCGGTCTTGAGCTTGAACTGCCTCGTTTTCCTGATTGGCAATATCTTCTATCTCGCGTAGACGTTCATCTGTCGCGTTCCTCACCACACAAGGCAATACACCCACTTCAATCATGCGACGCGCCGCAAAGAGGTCACGCGCCTCTTTGATACTGGGCTGCGCCACTGAGGCGCCATGATGCAGACGGATATCTACCAACTTGTCATGCGCCAACGACTGGAACACCTTCCGAATGCTAGTTCTACTAACCCCGTAACTTTCCGCCAAGACGTCTTCTGGCAGCCTAGTACCAGGCTCTAAGTGGTGCTCCACAATGGCCTGATAGAGGTGCTCATAGATAGCCTCATCTTTGCTTTCACGTCGCTTCAGTCCCGATGGTTTGATTACTGATGAAGGCTTACGTTTGGACTCACTCATAACCTACCTTTATATGATTCTATTTATGACATCTATTCCCCAGACATCCTGTACAAACTCTTTTTTTTATGATTTTCGTTTCCATCAGTTTAGTATTGTATACGAAGTTGTATACAAAAAAATGTTTAGTATTTACCCTTAATAAATAAAAATACATTTACATTTCAATAACATACTGAAAAACCAAAAACCCAATCAACTGAAAAATCCTCAATAAAAATCAAGTAAATTAAAATTTCGAATACGAAATTAAAAACAATACCCACACATTAGTCCTGCTGCGACCAAGTCGTCCTCTTCCCCGTATAGGCACAAAAAAGCCCGCACAAGGCGGGCTTTAACCTCTATACGACCGTGATACTCATGCACTACAACATACGCCTATGTAAGGCTCTCTCTTTTCACACCATTACATCGGCTTCAACGCCTGCAACACATGCGCCAACTTCTTCACCCCCACTTCCATCTCACCGGGGGTATGCGCAGCAAAGCCCATCAAAAACCCCGATCTATGCTTATCCGACGCATGCAAAGCCGTTAAGCCCAATAGGTCTATGCCTGCACGCTTAGCCGTCGCCACAGCCACGGCTTCCGGTATAGGCTGTGTTAACAAGCACGGCATTTGCATCCCGCCAGTTGGCACACGTGGTTCTAAAAAATCTGCCAGATGCGTGCGTACTAAGCGCTCTAATACATCACGCCGTTCGGCATACACTGCCCGCATCGTACGTATGTGAGCCCCAAAATGCCCGCCCTCAATAAACCTTGCCAGCGTTAGTTGGGGGATAGGCGCGCTGTGCCCGTCTAGCAAGGTACGCGCTACAGTCATGGGCTGCACCAACTGCGGGGGCAGGATCATATAGCCTATGCGTAATCCAGGAAATAACGACTTGCTAAAAGTGCCTATATAAATGGTGCGTTCGTGCTGGTCTAAGCCTTGGACGCAGGCTTTGGGTTTACTGGCATAGTGAAATTCGCTGTCATAGTCGTCTTCAATGATCCATGCTTGCTCCCGTTGCGCCCACTCTATGATGGCTAAGCGCCTGTCCAATGCCAGTGTTGCCCCCGTCGGAAACTGGTGCGACGGCGTGAGGAACACCGCTTTCGCGCCGGCCTCTGCCTGTGCGGCCTGCAATAACTCTACCTTTATGCCATCAGCATCTAAAGGCACGGGCACACAGGCTAAGCCCGCTGCATCAAAGGCTTTTCTCGCGCCGTGATACACAGGGTCTTCAACAAAAATTCGGTCGCCTGCGTCCAGCAACACAGTGGCGCACAAGGTTAATGCTTGCTGTGAACTGGTCAAGATGAGCACCCTGTCTGGCGTAGCATGGGCACCGCGCTCTAGGTTGACGTAATCCGCAATGGCTCTACGCAGCGTTTCTATTCCTTGTGGGGCGCTGTGCAGCAAGGCTTGTGTGCCATATTGCTTTAACTCTAAGCGCTGTAAGCGTTCCCATGTATGCAGAGGGAAATTACGGGTTTCAGGCACACCTGGAGCAAAAGCACGCGGCGCAACAAAATCGCGCAAACCACCGCTGGCAAACATCGCTGTACCGCGTTGGCTTAGACGCAGCACAGGCTTGGCCGCACTAGCCCGACGCACTACCCCTCGACCGGGTAAATGCTGTACTTGTTCTGAGACAAACGTACCACTGCCTGTACGGCGCTCAATAAACCCTTCCACATGCAATTGGCTATAGGCCTCTTCTACCGTCCCTCGCGATACTCCTAGCGACGCAGACAACGCTCTTGACGCTGGCAACGCCTGACCTACGTTCAGCGCACCGTCCAAAATCAGTTGGCGCACAGCCAGTCGTATACGCACATGCAGTGGCAACGCGTCATGCGCTGGGTCGTTCATCCATGCTTTAACGGATTCTAATTGGGCATGCTTAAACAATGGTCTATACACCTTACAAAAAGTGGCTATGAATACTAGGCCACTTAAGAGGTATAAAACAGTTAGGCCTTTGTCGCAATGTTGTGTTTCTCGCCAACCACACCTAGGCCTGCGCTTTGCTCACTCGTTACCGTCTGCGCACGGTAGCCGTTTCACTCTTGATCAAAAAGGGGTAAGTAATGTCGGAAGCTATAGGCACTCAAACCCGCCACGACAAACACGGGCTCTATCCTCAGGCCACATCAGTTGAAGACTTCAAGCAAAATATTGCTGCCGTACAGGCACGTATCACCGCCGCCTGCCTGCGCTCAGGGCGTGACCCGGCCAGTGTACGCCTGCTACCCGTTAGCAAAACCAAACCCGAATCCAGCTTACGTTTAGCACATGCGGCGGGCTGTACGCTTCTGGGTGAGAACAAAGTGCAAGAGGCCTACCGCAAATGGGAAGCCATGCAAGATTTAACGAATTTGCACTGGTCTGTGATTGGGCATTTGCAAACCAATAAAGCCAAGCTAGTCGCCAAATTCGCCAGTGAATTCCAAGCCCTAGATAGCTTACGCGTGGCCGAAGCTTTAGACCGACGCTTACAAGCCGAAGGTCGGTCCTTGGATGTGTTCGTACAAGTTAATACCTCAGGGGAAGTCAGCAAATATGGCCTAGACCCCAAGGACGTGCAGGCGTTTGTCAACCAACTACCTGCCTTCTCGGCCTTGCGTGTACGGGGCTTCATGACCTTAGCCTTGTTTTCGGCAGAAGCTGAACGTGTACGCCAATGCTTTATTTTGCTGCGTAACCTACGAGATCAGCTACGCCAAAGCGCCCCCGCTGGTATGTCGCTAGACGAGCTATCCATGGGTATGTCGGGCGACTTTGAGATCGCCATTGAAGAAGGCTCCACCATCGTGCGGGTAGGACAAGCCATCTTTGGCGCCAGACCCTTACCGGATAGCTACTACTGGCCTACTGCTGGTGCCGGTGACCCCGACAACGCTGCTTCAAGTGAGCTGCCATGAACCCACTAGCGATTGATGTAGTCTCCATACAATCCCAGGTGGTGTATGGACGCGTAGGCAACAACGTTGCTGTGCCTACCTTAGAGGCCTTAGGGCTATCAGTTGCGGCGGTACCTACCGTGCTATTTAGTAATACGCCGCACTACCCCTCTATGCACGGTGGCAACATCGCCATAGAGTGGTTCGAGGGTTATCTGCAAGACTTAGCCGCACGCGGTGCGCTGCGATCCTTACGTGCGCTCTTGGTAGGTTATTTAGGCAGCCCATCTCACGCTCTTGCTCTACTGCGGTGGGCGCATAACCTGTCTAGAGCAGGCATGAACCCACGCATCGTCATCGACCCAGTACTGGGCGATCACGACCACGGCATTTATGTGGACGACCGACTGGTGCAAACCTATAGCCGCGACTTACTCCCCATGGCTGATGGCCTCACCCCCAACGGTTTTGAGCTAGCACAACTAAGCGGCATGCCTGTAGACACAGTAGAAAATGTGATTACTGCTGCCCGCAGCTTGCTCACTGCAAAAACACAATGGATTGCCGTCACCAGCGCAGCGCCTGACACCTGGGTACCCGGCGAGATGAAGGTGGTTTTGGTCACCCGCACCGATGCTGAAGTCATCACACACCCGCGTTTAGACGCTGCCCCCAAGGGCACCGGCGATCTATTTTGTGCAGCGCTAACTGGCCATTGGCTAAACGGTACCAGCCTACCTAAAGCGGCTTTTTTAGCCTGTCAGCAAGTGGTATTGGCCTTGCGTCACACCCAACAAGCCCAGTGCGCCGAACTGCTGCTATCACCTGTTATGCGCTATCCCACGATGGCAGATATGCACCTGTAGCGCCTACAGAACACCGTATCCGGAGATTCACCCCATGACCACACAGCCTCATTCTTATGAGTCTGGCGAAGACGGCTTTTTCGGCCCTTTTGGCGGTTGCTTCGTCAGTGAAACCTTAGCGCAGGCAGTAGAAGAACTACGCTTAGCCTATGCCCATTACCGTAACGACCCCGCTTTTATTGCTGAGTTTCACGAGGAGCTCGCAGACTATGTAGGTAGGCCATCGCCAGTCTATTACGCCAAACGCTTAAGCGAGGAAACGGGTGGTGCACGCATTTTCTTAAAGCGTGAAGACCTCAACCACACTGGCGCGCACAAAATCAATAACGTGATAGGCCAAGCTATGTTGGCTAAGCGTATGGGTAAACACCGTATCATCGCCGAAACCGGTGCGGGTCAGCATGGGGTTGCCGTTGCCACCATTTGTGCTCGCTATGGTTTGGAGTGCGTGATTTACATGGGTAGCACCGACATGCAACGCCAGCAGCCCAACGTACAGCGTATGCAGCTTTTGGGGGCAACGGTTACGCCAGTGACTACCGGTAGCTGCACCTTAAAAGACGCCATGAATGACGCCATCCGCGACTGGGTGGCACATGTAGACGACACCTTTTACCTGATTGGCTCGGTAGCCGGTATGCACCCCTACCCCACTATGGTGCGTGACTTTCAAACCGTCATCGGCAAAGAGTGCTTGCTACAAGTACCCGCCTTATTTCAACGCTTAGGCCTGTCGCAATCACTGCCTGATGCGGTGATAGCCTGCGTAGGTGGTGGCAGTAATGCGATGGGTATTTTTCACCCTTACCTAGAACATGAGTCTGTGCGACTTATAGGCGTAGAAGCGGCTGGGATGGGGCTGGACTCTGGACTGCATGCGTCCTCTATTCAGCGCGGTAGCACTGGCGTGCTGCATGGCAGTCGTTCGCTGATTCTGCAAGATGACCTAGGCCAAGTGCAACAAACCCATAGCATTAGCGCCGGCTTAGACTACCCCGGTGTAGGCCCGGAACACGCCTGGCTGCATGAGCTAGGCAGAGCCGAATACGTAGGAATCACCGACGCCGAAGCCTTACACGCCTTTCACCAACTGTGTCGCGTAGAAGGCATTATCCCTGCCCTAGAAGCCAGCCATGCTGTGGCCTATGCCATCAAACTGGCTGCTACCTTAACTAACGAACACACCATCTTAGTGAACCTCTCTGGTCGCGGTGACAAAGACATGGAAACCGTCGTCAATAGTTCTCTACACAGGGAGGCATCATGAGCCGAATAGACGCTACCTTTGAACGGTTACGTGCCCAATCCCGTAAAGCGCTGATTCCCTACGTAACTGCTGGCTTCCCACACGCCGACATCACCCCCGCCTTGATGCATGTACTCGTAGAAGCGGGAGCAGACATTATCGAGTTAGGTGTACCTTTTTCTGACCCGTCTGCCGATGGCCCCACCATACAAGCCGCAGGGGAATATGCCTTACGACACGGCATGGGCCTACCTAAAGTACTAGAGCAGGTTCGCCTTTTTAGGCAAATCAACACCGAGACACCCGTGGTGCTCATGGGTTATGCCAACCCCATAGAACGCTACGACCAATTACGCCACGTAGGCGCCTTTGCAGAAGATGCCGCTGCCGCAGGGGTAGATGGCGTCTTAGTCGTGGACTACCCTCCCGCTGCGTCTTCTACCTTGGCGGCACAACTTAAAGCACAAGGTGTAGACCTTATTTTTCTGTTAGCCCCTACCTCTAGCGAGCAACGCATACAAGACATTGCGGAACGCGCCAGCGGCTACGTCTATGGTGTATCCATTAAAGGGGTAACTGGCGCACGTACGCTAGACCCTGCCCACGTAGAACATATGCTGTCACGTATACGCCGCCATGTTTCCATTCCCATCGGCATAGGCTTTGGCATACGCGATGCAGAAACTGCCCGCGCCATCGCCCGTATGGCAGATGCCGTCATTATTGGATCGTGGCTGATTGAACGCTTAGCCAACCACGAAGCCGCCACCGCGCTGGAAATCGCCAGCGACGTGATCAGCGACATTCGCCGCCACTTGGATTTGGACATACCCGAGTCCGCACGCACGACTAAACCTCTACCCTTACGCCCATAGGATGCGAACCATGTATAACGCCTCTCTTACCCTATCCGACTTCGACCCCATGCTCGCCGCCGCTTTAGAGCGCGAAGAGCATCGCCAAGAAGATCACGTAGAACTCATTGCCTCTGAGAACTATGCCAGCCCCTTGGTCATGGCTATTCAAAACTCGGTATTCACCAATAAATATGCCGAAGGCTACCCCGGCCGACGCTACTACAGCGGCTGCGAAAACGTGGATGTAGCAGAAAGCCTTGCCATTGAGCGCCTAAAACAACTGTTTGACTGCGACTACGTGAACGTACAGCCCCACGCTGGCGCACAAGCCAACGCTGCCGTGTTCTTGGCCTTAGCCCAGCCTGGTGACACCGTCATGGGCATGAACTTAGCCCAAGGCGGCCACCTCACACACGGTAACCCCTCTAACTTCTCGGGCCGCCACTACAAAATCGTCCCTTACGGTCTAGACCCAAAAACCGGGTTAATTGACTACGACGACATGGAGCGCATTGCCCTTGAGACCCGCCCCCGTATGTTGATTGGTGGGTTCTCGGCCTACTCGCGTCATAAAGACTGGGCGCGCATGCGTGAAATCGCCGATAAAGTAGGCGCCATATTCTGGGTAGACATGGCGCACGTTGCCGGATTAGTGGCTGCTGGCGAATACCCTAACCCTATCCCCCACGCGCACGTAGTGACAAGCACCACGCATAAAACCCTGCGCGGGCCACGCGGCGGCATTATCTTGGCTAAAGGGCAAAGCGAAGACTTCTACAAAAAACTGGATTCCGCCGTCTTCCCTGGCATTCAAGGTGGCCCGTTGATGCACACCATCGCCGCCAAAGCCATCGCCTTCAAAGAAGCGCTGCAACCCGACTTTAAAGAGTACCAACGCCAAGTCATCACCAATGCCAGAGCCATGGCGGCTGTGCTGATGAAACGCGGCTACCAAATCGTGTCGGGCGGTACCGACAACCACTTGATGCTCATCGACTTATCCAGCAAACCTTATACCGGTAAAGATGCCGATGCCGCACTCAGCAACGCGTACATCACCACGAATAAGAACTCCGTACCTAACGACCCCCGCTCACCCTTTGTGACTTCGGGCGTACGCATAGGCACACCCGCAGTCACCACACGCGGTTTTGGTGTAGCGGAATGTGAGGAATTAGCGGGCTGGTTGTGTGATGTGCTAGATGCGTTGGAAGCAGGAAACTTGGATGACGTAACAGCGCGAGTACGTGAGCAGATCGTAACGCTGTGCCGTCAGTTTCCGGTGTATGGCAACTAACTACTACGCCTAAAACTAAGGGAGGCATTGGCCTCCCTTAGCTTTATTAGCACGTAAACAACTTCTTATTTACCCCAAACTACCTCTAATATCCTGCGCCAATTGTTCGCATTGCTCGGGGCTGATATCAGCAATAGTAATGCGCAAGCCGTTCACGCTGTCATCCACAGCTAAGCTGCTGCCATGTCTAACTAGCCAGCCACGTCGAGCTAAGGCTAAAGCCACGGCTTGATCATCGCCTTGCAAGGGTAGCCACAAGTTCAGCCCGTCGCTGTCTTTCTGAAACGCTATACCCTGCTTGCCCAAGGCATGCTCTAAGCTCTGCCTGCGTTGGCGGTAATCGTGCTTGGCGCGCTCTATCACTTCGCTGGTGCTGGGGTCCGTGACGATAGCCTCCACCACATCTTGCAGTAAATGGCTGACCCAACTGGTGCCCGAGGCCAAGCGCAAGCGTAGCTCTTTAGAGGTGGCTTTGTCGCTCGCCACAGCGGCCACTCGCATGTCGGGGCCCAAGGCTTTAGAAAATGAACGTACCAACGCCCAGCGCGTAGAACTCTCTGGTATTACGGAGTAGTAGGTCGCCGTAGACAATAGCGCAAAGTGATCGTCGACGATCACCAACACATTGGGGTACTGTGCGAGTACCCGCGAGAGTTCTTGCGCTCGTTTTTTACTTAAGCTGCAACCCGTGGGGTTGTGCGCACGCGGGGTCAGTAAAACGGCTCTGGCTCCTTTACGCAGGGCTTCGTCTAAGGCGCTGACCTGCATACCGTCATCATCCACCGCTACGCCCGTAGCCTGCAGCCCCAACGCACCTAAGCTATGTAAGCTGCTTAGAAAGCACGGGTTTTCTACGGCTACTTTGTCACCCGCAACCAAATACGCCCCCAGTAAACGCTCTATGGCATCGACTGCTCCGTGCGTTAGGTCTATCTCGAAACTCTTTGGGCAATCTGGCTGCATCCAGCGCTGAATGTAGTGCTGTAAGCCTGCATTTACTGTAGGTTCCCCATACAGTCTGGGTGTATAGGGTTTGCGTTGTAAGGCTGCTGCCACATCTGGCAACCATTTGGCATTGGGGTTGCCACTGGCTAAATCGGTTAAGGGCGAATCCGCTTGGGCGCCTTCTTGGTCACTGGACTCATACTGATTACGGATGATGGTACCTAGGCGCCCATGTGTGGTCGCAATGCCCGCCACCACTAACCGTCTATACGCCGCCGCCACAGTATTTCTGCTGATGCCCAACTGCACGGCCAAATCACGTACGGGGGGCAGTGAATCGCCTGAACGCAATTGCTGTGATTGTGCCAAGGTACGCACACAATCAAAGATTTCCGCCGCGGTTTTGCCGTGTATAGCCATAGTGTTCCGTGAAAATAATCAGGCCTAAATGGGCCAAAAATGCTGTGCTCGTAGGGCTAGTTCTGCCAAACGTAGGTGTACGTTATGTAGAACGTCGTTGCAGACTATGCAGAATTTTGCCATAGCCTACTCTGCGACGCGACCTCTTCCCTATTTACACCCTTTCCCCTACCCACCACTACCGTGATAAAGCACCGAATTTACGGTGCCTGTAACGATCATTTAGCGTATGCAGTCTGCATGAATCGCATTTTTAAGCATGCGTCGCACGTAATACTGAAAAGAAATGCTATAGCGTTTGGGGCGTGGCACCCAGTCATGCGCCTCTTTGCCCAGTGCAGGATCTATAGGTTTGATATCCCCCGCGCTGCTAGCCAGTAGCTGCATCTGCGCAGCACGCTCAAACGCCAAGGCCAACATACACGCCTCTTCCACGCTGGAGCCTGCCACCAACCCGAGTCATGGCCGTTATCAAACAAGATTCTGCAGGTCAGCGCCAACTTCTGGCGTAACGTATAGCTGTTGTCTTGAAACTGCTGCTCTATCTGCGTGGTAGATTGCGACACCAGTGTGGCTTTATCTAGGTGAAATGTAGTAGGTGTTGCCATGTCTTCTCCTTGTAACGGCACAACAAAAACTCCAGCAGCAGGCATCGCTACAACCTAGACAGTCAGGTATAGAGCATCACGCCTACCGCTACCCCCATCAACAACATCAATGCGACTAGCGCGAACGGTAATAACTGCGCATAAACCTGTCTTTCCTGCCCTCGCCCGTTAGATAAGGTAGCGGCAATGGACATGCGCACGGGCGAGAACAAGCCTAGCGACATGCCCGACACCTGCTGTAAAGCAGCTACAGCAGGCACACTTAACCCCGCCTGCACGGCCAAAGCCACTTGTGAAGGTAAAAAGAGACTGTTTCCGGGGTTGCCGCTGTTGGTCAGAATGCCAAAAGCGCCCGATAGTGGTGGGGTTAACAGAATGGTTTTCTCGCCCAGCTCGTTAAAGATTGCCACGGCAAAAGCGCCTGAAATCCCTGACGCAGTTAATACTTCCGCCATCATCGCAAACAGAAATACCGCCAGCACGGCGTGCTTACCGGTAGCCCAGGCACTTTTGGCCTCGGCTCCTAGCACCGACGGCTGCCCACGTACCCACGCTGTCACAATACTCCCCACGATTAGCCACGAACCAGCGTGAAATAGCGGTACCCACGACGGCAAGTCAGCAAAAGGGGTAACTCGCCCTATGCTATCTAGCGTGCTGCGTAACTCGGGGATCAAGCGTGTTAAGGCTAAACAGCCAATCAATATGGCGTAAGGTAGTACTTTGGTTGCTGCCGCCACCGCTTGATCACGACTAGGCTTGGTATCCAGCACATAGCGCAATACGATCAGTGGCCCATACGCGGCTAGCAAGGCAGTCTCTGGCCCTAATGCAGCTGTTGTAGCCGCTAAAAACAGCATGCAGGTCGCTACCCACGCTACCTCGCGCAAGCATTCGTTTCTGCTGACAGCGATACCTGCTTTATGCGCGGTTTGCCAAAATAGACTTAGCCACACCAACATCAATAACGCCACAGGCAGTACCGAGTACAACCCCAGTTGCACTGCCGGTAAACGTGCATACGCCGCCGCTAATATTGTGCCGCTGCTCATTGCTCCCCATGGGATCACCGTTTGGCTAAGCAGCGCAAACACCATGAGATGGCGTGGAGCAAAACCCAAATGGCGAATTAACATCACGGTGCCCAGCATGCCCACCCCGAAACCGGTAGCTGACTCGGCAAAAGGCCCCACCAAGAAACAAGCAAAAAACACAAAGCGGCGCTTTGCTACCGTGCTATCGCTGTTGCTACCTAGCAATTGCTCTACAGAAGATTGGGGGGATAGTTTTGCAGGTGCGCGTGCAGCCACTTGCCAGAACATCAGTCCACCTAAGATATACGGCGCGATCACCGTGCCTATCCATAAGCCGCGCAGCAATGCCACATAGAGCTGATGGCTGTCGAACAACAGGCTAGGGCCGGTCCACAACGCAACAGGTACAGCACAAGCTAATCCGAGGGTGGCGGCAATCGTGGTGTTGACTCGACCGCTAAGTATGGCGGCCAATAAAGTCAACGTGGGCAGGGACCACAAGAAATACGTCATTCAGTGTTGTTGCTCTACTAAGACGGTAGGCCGCCCAGCGGCCAAATGTCCATTCTGCCTGAATTTATCGTGTCGTTGTACACGAACGTTGACATTCAGAACCCCGATAAAAGGATGGAGGCGCGGGCTGGAATTAAACCAACCTACATGGATTTGCAATCCACCGCATCATCACTCTGCCACCGCGCCATCTTTTGTCATGGGACAAACTGTATTATTATCTATGTCAAACTTTTTAGCAAGTGTTCATGGTGTGTACCCGCCACAGCCGTACTGCATGACTCCACACTTGCTGTTGTTGTTCCCTTTCTTACAGGACACGCCATGCAGTTTCATTTCCCTATTGTCATCATTGACGAAGATTTCCGTTCCGAGAACAGCTCTGGCTTGGGCATACGCGCGCTTGCTCAAGCCATACAATCCGAAGGCTTTGATGCGTTAGGCGTCACCAGCTACCACGACCTTAGCCAATTCGCCCAACAACAAAGCCGCGCCAGTACCTTCATTTTGTCTATAGACGATGAGGAGTTCACGCCAGACACGGAAAGCTCACAAGCACTGCAAAACATCCGCACGTTTATAAAAGAGGTAAGGCGTCGTAATGTGGATGTGCCCATTTATGTGTACGGGGAAACCAAAACTGCACGCCATATGCCCAATGACATCTTGCGTGAGCTGCACGGTGTGATTCATATGTTTGAAGACACGCCAGAGTTCGTCGCTCGCCACTTAATACGCGAAGCCAAAAGCTACTTAACGGGTATTAAGCCCCCGTTTCTAAAAGCGCTATTGGATTATGCTGAAGATGGTTCGTATTCGTGGCACTGCCCAGGACACTCAGGTGGTGTGGCCTTTTTAAAAAGCCCTGTAGGCCAAGTGTTTCACCAGTTCTTTGGTGAAAACATGCTACGCGCAGATGTTTGCAATGCGGTAGAAGAACTGGGGCAACTGCTAGACCATAAAGGTGCTATAGGTGCCAGCGAACGCAATGCTGCCCGTATTTTTAATGCTGACCACTGCTTCTTCGTGACCAACGGTACTAGCACTAGCAACAAAATTGTGTGGCAGCATGTAGTCGCCCCCGGCGATGTAGTGGTGGTTGACCGCAACTACCATAAATCGCTGCTGCACAGCATTGTGCTTACCGGTGCGATTCCTGTGTTTTTGCGCCCTACTCGCAACCACTTAGGGCTGATTGGGCCCATTGCACGCGAAGAGTTTTCGCCCGAATCCATTAAAGCCAAAATACGTGCACACCCACTGTTAGCCGGCGTAGACCCTGACAGCATTACGCCCCGTATCTTGGTGCTAACCCAGTCTACTTACGATGGCATTATGTACGATACTGAAGTCATCAAAGCGGCCTTAGATGGCTACGTAGAAGCGCTGCATTTTGACGAAGCATGGATCCCACATGCCGCTTTTCACCCCTTCTACGGCAGCTATCACGCCATGGGTAAGAAGCGCCCTCGCCCGCAACACTCCTTGGTGTACTCCACACAATCCACCCATAAACTGCTTGCAGGCCTGAGCCAAGCCAGCCACATTTTGGTGCAAGATTCCGGCAAACCGCAATTCGATAAACACTTGTTTAACGAAGCCTATTTGATGCACACCTCTACATCACCCCAATACGCCATTATTGCCAGTTGCGACGTGGCTGCCGCCATGATGGAGCCACCCGGCGGTCAAACACTCGTAGAAGAAAGCATTATGGAAGCGCTGGATTTTCGTCGTGCTATGCGCCAAGTAGGTGCACAGTTCTCGGAGGATGATTGGTGGTTCACCGTATGGGGGCCGAAGCAATTAGAGGAAGAAGGCATTGGCCGCACCCAAGACTGGATGCTTTACGGCAACGAAGATGACGCTAGCTGGCACGGTTTTGGGCCACTTGCTGACGGCTTCAATCTACTAGACCCCATCAAAGCCACTATAGTCACCCCCGGCCTAAACCTAGACGGGCGCTTTGATAGCACTGGTATTCCCGCCCCCATTGTGACCAAGTTCTTGGCCGAGCACGGCGTCATTATTGAGAAAACTGGCTTATACAGTTTCTTCATCATGTTCACTATTGGCATTACTAAAGGCCGCTGGAATTCACTAGTGACGGCACTACAGCAGTTTAAAGATGACTATGAGCGCAACGTACCGGTATGGCGGATTCTGCCTAGCTTCTGCAAAAAACACCCCCGTTATGAAGAAATGGGGCTGCGCGATTTATGTGATCACGTACACAACATCTACGCCACACACGATATTGCCCGCCTGACTACCGAGATGTATGTAGAAGAGGCCGAGCCCGCCATGAAACCTAGCGATGCCTATGCCCACATTGCTACGCACCGCACCGAACGTGTAGAAATAGACCAGTTAGAAGGACGCATTACCACTAGCTTAATCACCCCCTACCCACCCGGTATTCCATTGCTCATCCCCGGCGAACGCTTTAACCGCAACATTGTGGAATACCTAAAATTCTCTAGGGAGCTTAACCGCTTAGCTCCGGGTTTTGGCACCGACATCCATGGTTTTGTAGAGCAGGTCGATGCCGAGGGTAAGCCACGCTACTACGTGGATTGTGTGGCCTAAGCCGTAACGTACATCGCATAAAAAAACACCGCAGCTTTTACACTGCGGTATTTTTGCCTGCCCACTACTCTTATGCGTTACGTTGCAACTTCACTGCCGGAAAATCCACCGGTACATCAAACGCAACGTTGATGTAATTCGTGAACAGGTTCAGCGCCACATGCGCCAAAATTTCCACCACCTGCTCATCGCTGAAACCCGCATCACGTACCGCTTGCACATCGGCGTCTGTGACCTGCCCTCTGTCATCCACCACTTTCAGCACAAACTTCAAGGCCACGGCTGTTTTAGGAACCGCTGACTCACCTCGCTGCGCAGCGGCCAGCTCGGCCTCTGAAGCTCCAGCCTTACGCCCCAATACCGTATGGGCAGCCAAACAATACTCGCAGGCATTACGATCAGCCACAGCCACCGCAATCAACTCGCCTAACTTAGGATCAATAGTGCCATTGCTCAGCGCGCCAAACGAACCCCACATGCTTTGCAGCGCAGCCGTGGAATTAGCTACCGCCTTAAACATGGCTGGTGTCGCACCAAAAGCACCGTGAATTTGTTTCAGCATCAGTTGGCGATCGCCAATCGCTGTGCTGGGGTCTATAAGAGGAACTCTGGACATGGTTGAACTCCTTAAAGTGGATCAAACTGCACGCAAGGATTGCGTACACAACAACGACAACAATCACGCATCCTGTTCGGTAAACAGATGCTCCAACACCTTCAGCAAATAGCTCACCTGCTGATCTGTGCCAATGGAAATACGTAAGTACTGCGCCACTCGCTCTTGTCTAAAGTGGCGCACTAAAATTCTGGCTTCTCGTAAATATGCGGCTAACTTCACCGCACTGTGCTGCGGGTGGCGTACAAACAGAAAGTTGGCTTTAGAAGGCAGCACGTCAAAACCCAGCTCACCTAAACCCTCTGCTAAGGTGGCACGTGTGGCCATCACCGCTTGTCGTGTCTGCTCAAAATAGGCACGGTCATTAAATGCAGCAATGGCCCCCTGTTGGGCCAAACAGCCTAAGGGAAATGAATTAAAACTGTTCTTCACCCTGTTTAGCGCACTAATCAGCGTAGGCTGGCCTATAGCAAACCCCACACGTAACCCAGCGAGAGATCGCGATTTAGACAAGGTTTGCACAATCAGCAAGTTGGGATACTGCTGTACCAACGCCATCGCAGACTGCCCACCAAAATCCACATAGGCTTCGTCTACCAGCACCACCCTATTGTGGTTCAGCGATAGCAACGACTCTATAGTTTCCAACGGCAGGCTTTCTCCCGTGGGGGCATTGGGGTTAGAAACCACAATGCCAGCGATATCCTCATTCGCCTCTAGCGCCGCAGCAAAGGCCGCGACATCAATTTGCAATGACCCGCTCACAGGCACTAACTCAGGCGCTATCCCAAACAGACGGCAATACACGCTGTAAAAACTATAGGTCACATCCGGGATTAACAACGGTGCCCTGTCGTGCTGAAAAAAAGCACAGAACGCATGCGCTAGCACTTCGTCCGAACCATTGCCCACAAACACCTGATCCCTGTCTACCCCGTAATAGGCCGCTATGGTTTCGCACAGTTGATCCGATTCCGGGTCGGGATACAGCTTGAGGCTGGTGGCGGCGACTTCGGTAATGCGTTCTACCACCAGCGGCGAAGGCGGGTACGGGTTTTCGTTCGTGTTTAGCTTTACCAGCCCTTCTACCTTGGGCTGCTCACCTGGTTGATAAGGCTGAAGGTCTAGCACACGTGGGCTAATAAAGGCTTCGGTCACTACAGTCATGCTTGCACTTCCAATCAAATTGTCATGTGACAATATAAATTATTGTACTGGTACAATAAAACAATACCACAACTTGGTTGAAATCATGACTATCACGACTTTCCTACAACACCTGGCCCCCATGCGTTTACTCACGCGTGGCGCAGGCTACTTGGCAGAAAGCCGCATCCCTGCCATCGCCCAGCCCTTAATACGCGCCTTTATACGCCAGCACGGCATAGACCTAAGCGACGCCCTACGCAGCACGCCCAGCGAGTACCACAGCTTTAATGATTTCTTTACACGCCAACTGCATCCCGAAGCCCGCCCTCTTGATAAAGCAGATTGGGTAAGCCCTGCCGATGGCATCGTGACCCAAGTGGGAACCATAGAAGCCACACAGTTAATCCACGCCAAGGGGCAACGTTATAGCGCCAGCACCCTCTTAGCCGACCCTGCCCTTGCTCACTACCTAGAAGGCGGCCACTTCACCACCGTGTACTTAAGCCCGCGCGACTACCATCGCGTGCACATGCCCTGCGCCGGACGCCTACTGAGCATGTGTTATGTACCTGGAAAGTTCTATTCGGTTAGGCCAGACATTGTGCAAGCCATAGATGGCCTACTCGCCCGCAACGAACGGCTGATTTGCTGGTTTCAGCACCCACGATGCGGCATTTTTGTGATGGTATTGGTAGGTGCTGCCATCGTAGGCAGCATCCATACAACGTGGCACGGCGTGGTCAACCCTGCCGGAAAAAGACGCATCAAACGATGGTGGTATAGGGACGAAAACCCCAGCCTATGTTTTGAACAAGGCGATGAAATGGGGCATTTTCAGTTAGGTTCTACCGTGGTGGTATTAATGCCCAAAGCGGCAGTCAGTTGGGGAGAAACATGGCAAGTCAACGGTGCAGTGAAGCAAGGCCAAGCACAGACCCGCATGCACGCCTAACTACGATGTATGCACATCACTGGTAACCAACTGCCCATGATCCACAAACAAAGGCAACTGTTCTTGCAACAGCTGCAAAAATGCCTGTGCCGCCGCACTCAGCGGTTGGCGACGCAATTGCAGCACCCCTAATAAACGCCGTAAACTGCTACCCGCCACAGGCCTATACTCAAGGCCATCACAGGGCGCCGCATGTAAAGTAGAACGCGGTAATACGGCCACCCCTAAACCCGCACGCACCATACCAATCGCTGTAGACAAGTAGGCTACCTCGCACGCAATTTCTATATCCACGCCTTCGGCCTCTAAGGCTCGATGCACCGACTGGCGTACGCTGGAACCTCTAGACGTCAACACATGGGGGTACTGCGTTAATTGCTTAAGACTTGGGCACTTCTGTTGGTGTAACGGGTGATCTGGTGGGAAGAACACCACCATTTGATCTTCCATCAAGGGTGTGAAATGCAAGGTTCTGTCCCTATTGCCCCAAGGCCCCAACCCTATATCCACCTGCTCATCACGCACCAATTTAATAATGCTATCAGCCGACACGTCATCAATTTGTATATCAATGCCGGAATAACGTTGCCTATACGTACGCATGACCTCGGGTAACCATGCCGCGGCAATAGACGGTAAGGACGCAATAGACAACCTACCGCTTTTTAGATCAGCAATATCTTGTCCCTGCTGCACTGCCCCATCAAACTCATCCAAAATGCGCTGCATGGCGGGAAGCAGCCTACGCCCCGCTTCGGTAAGCGATACCTGTCGTCTGTCCCTATCAAACAAACGCGTACCCAACTCGTCTTCCAGTTGCTTGATTTGTACCGTGAGCGCAGGCTGAGACACATGCAACTGATTAGCTGCTTGCGTAAAACTGGAGAGTCTTGCCACCGCTAAAAATGCGCGTATGTGCCTAAAACCTTGTTTCATTTGAAAAACAAATCACAGAGATAATAAAAATTCAATTTTCTAATAATAACGTCAATCGTATGCTTGGGATACGTCCGCTTCACGCTTTGCGAGCCAAAAAGCGGTCTTAATCAAGAAGCCTGCTTCTAGTCAGGCCGTTATTTTCAGGAGACTTCCTATGCTCGCTTTGCTTGGGCTGTTGACGGTACTGGTGCTGCTCGCCGGTATCATGAGTAATCGCCTCTCTCCCTTGGTGGCCTTAATTGCCATCCCTGTGATTGCGGCGTTGATCGGTGGTTTCGCCCCAGAGTTGGGCGGCTTTATGGTCAATGGCGTGAAAAACATTGCTCCCGTCGCGGGCATGTTTGTATTTGCCATTTTGTTCTTTGGCATTTTGACGGATGCTGGCACCTTAGACCCCATCATCAACCGTATCCTGAAAGTCGTCGGCAACAATCCCGTGCGCATTGTGATAGGCACCGCTGTGTTGGCCGCTATCGTGCACTTAGATGGCTCTGGCGCCGTGACCTTTATGGTGACTATTCCCGCCCTACTTCCTCTATACGAGCGCTTAAACATAGATCGACGCATCTTGGCATGCGTGGTCGCGATGGCAGCGGGCGTAGGTAACATGCTGCCGTGGGGTGGCCCAGTATTACGCGCCGCCGCCGCACTGGAAGTACCTGTGATGGACTTGTACCTACCTTTGCTACCCGTACAGCTAACCGGCTTTGCCTTTGTACTGCTGTGTGCATGGTGGTTGGGTAAACGAGCAGGTGCATCGGTAGATTTCCAAAGTGTGGCATCAGGTCATGCCACAGCGCTCCCTACCCCTGACAGCAAAGAAGTCACCCCAGAAAACGACATACGTCGCCCCCATTTATTTTGGATCAATATTGCGCTGATCATTGTGGTAATTGGCACCATGATCTCTAGCCTGCTCGCACCCGTTGCATGTTTTATGCTGGGTACCATCATTGCTTTATTGATTAACTATCCTAGCTCCAAACAGCAACGTGAACGTATAGACGCGCACGCCAAAGCTGCATTATTAATGGCAAGCGTACTGTTCGCAGCAGGTGTATTTACCGGCATCATGAATGGCACCGGCATGCTGAAAGCCATGGCCACCTTTGCTGCGGACCACATTCCGTCTAGTGCTGCCACACATCTGCCTTTCTTGCTGGGTTTGGTATCCACCCCATTAAGCCTGCTGTTTGACCCCGATTCATTCTACTTCGGTGTGATGCCTGTGTTGGGCCAAGTGGTACAAGCGCATGGCGGTTCAGCCATTGAAGTGGCCTACGCCGCCACCATGGGTCAAATGACCGTGGGCTTTCCTATCAGCCCTCTTACCCCTGCTACCTTCTTACTCGTAGGTTTGTGCAAAATCGAACTGGGTGCGCACCAACGCTTCACCTTACCCTTCTTAATGGCTACCTCGATTTTGATGACCTTCGTCGCAGTAGCCTTGGGCTTGTTCCCCCTTTAACGTGCGAGAGTATTTGTGATGACTAACGCCCACCCTTCTTCCCTACGCTTAGGTTCTGGTGCCGGTTACTCTGGTGACCGCATCGACCCCGCAGTAGAACTGGCCCGCGATGGGGATATTGATTATTTGATTTTTGAATGCTTGGCAGAGCGCACCATTGCGTTAGCTCAGCAAGAGCGCTTGCATCATCCCGACAAAGGCTACGACCCGTTGCTTACCGATCGCATGCAAAGCGTGCTGCCCTTACTCTTTGACAGCACTGGGCAGCGCCGCTTCAGAATCATCAGCAACATGGGGGCAGCCAACCCCATTGCCGCTGCCAAACAGGTCTGCAGCATTGCTAAATCATTAGGTATAACTGGCCTAAACGTCGCTGCCGTCACAGGTGACGACGTACTAGAGCAACTACGCACCAGTAACGACCTGCTGGATAATGGCCAAACGCCTGCTCAACTGGGCGACAAACTGGTATCTGCCAACGCTTACTTAGGCGCAGCCGGTATAGTTGAAGCCATACACGCCGATGCCGATATTATCCTGACTGGCCGAGTCGCTGACCCCGCCCTATTCCTTGCGCCTTTACTAGCTGAATTTAAATGGGCTTGGGACGACTGGGCAAAACTAGGGACCGGCACATTGGTGGGCCATTTGTTGGAATGCGCTGGCCAAGTCAGTGGTGGCTACTTTGCTGACCCTGGCGTGAAAGACGTCAGCAACTTGGCAAGACTGGGTTTTCCTATTGCCCAAGTCTCTGCCGATGGTGATGTACTGATCACCAAAGTAAAAGGCTCTGGCGGCCAAATCACCGTACAAACCTGCACCGAACAGCTGCTATACGAAATCCACGACCCCAGCCGTTACCTCACCCCTGACGTCATCGCCGATTTTTCTAAGGTACGCTTTAGCGAGCAAGCCGTTGATGAAATCCGCGCAGAAGGAGCGAACGGCCAAGAAAAGTCCGGCCTCTTTAAAGTGAGCGTAGGCTACTTAGATGGCTACCTAGGAGAAGGACAAATCTCGTACGGCGGCCCCAACGCCTTAGCACGCGCCACTCTCGCACGCGACATCGTGCTAGAACGCATCACCATGTTAGGGCTAGACGTAGAAGACCTACGCGCTGACCTCATCGGCATGAACTCCCTTTACGGCAATGCGCAACCACCTGCCACAACAGAGCCACAAGAGCTACGCCTACGCATTGCCGGCCGATGTGCCAACCCCGCCCACGCTAAACAGTTGAGCAATGAAGTCGAAGCCCTATACACCAACGGCCCAGCCGGCGGTGGCGGTGCCAGTAAATCCACCCGCCAAGTGGTGGCTGTGGCATCCTTGCTGTGGCCTTCGGACCGTATCCCTCATTCTGTGCACATGGAGACCGTGGCATGAAACTACACCAACTCGCCCACTCTCGCACAGGTGACAAAGGCGACATCTCGAACATCTCGGTGATCGCCTACGATGCCCGTGACTACGACTACTTGTGCCAGCAACTTAGCCCCGAACGTGTGCAAACACATCTGCAAGGCTTAATACCTGAAGTACCGCCAGCAGAGTGGCGCATCACACGCTACGAGCTGCCACAACTACAGGCGCTGAACTTTGTGATTTCTGGCGTGCTGCGCGGCGGCGTAACCCGATCTACTGCCTTGGATGCGCATGGGAAGAGCTTGAGTAGTTTGATGTTGGATTTGGAACTAGGCGAGAAATAGAAAGGGTGGCTAAAAGCCACCCTTTTTTATCATCACACCGTAGAAGAAAACTCCTACTGCTGGTTAGTAATGCGATTACTTACCAGCCAATTCCTTGCGAATAATCTCTGCACCGGCACTTAGCGCATGCATTTTGCCGCGTGCTACGTGGCGTGGCAGTGGTGCCATGCCGCAGTTCGTTGCTGGGTACAGGTTTTCAGCATCCACAAACTGCAGTGCTTTGCGCAATGTGCTGGCTACTTCCTCTGGCGTTTCTACGTTGTTAGTGGCTACATCAATTGCGCCTACCATCACTTTCTTGCCGCGAATCAGTTCAATCAAGTCCATTGGTACGTGCGAGTTCTGACACTCCAGCGACACAATATCAATCTTAGATTGCTGCAGTTTAGGGAAAGACTCTTCGTACTGACGCCACTCTGAACCCAGCGTTTTCTTCCAATCGGTATTGGCTTTAATGCCATAGCCATAGCAAATATGTACGGCGGTTTCGCATTTCAGGCCTTCAATCGCGCGCTCCAAGGTAGCAATACCCCAGTCATTCACTTCGTCAAAGAACACGTTAAAAGCAGGCTCATCGAACTGGATAATATCTACGCCTGCGGCTTCCAACTCTTTGGCTTCTTGGTTCAGAATCTTCGCGAATTCCCACGCCAGTTTTTCGCGGCTTTTGTAGTGGTTATCGTAAAGTGTGTCGATCATGGTCATAGGACCAGGCAACGCCCATTTAATAGGCTGCTTGGTCAACTGACGTAAGAACTTCGCATCTTCAACAAATACTGGTTTGGTACGTGCTACCGCGCTAACTACCGTAGGTACGCTAGCGTCGTAACGATCACGAATACGCACTGTTTCGCGTTTCTCGAAGTCTACGCCGCTTAAGTGCTCAATAAATGTCGTCACAAAGTGTTGGCGAGTTTGTTCGCCATCACTAATGATGTCTATGCCTGCGTGTTCTTGCTCTTTAAGTGCCAAACGTAAAGCGTCTTCTTTACCTTCAACTAGGCCTTCGCCTTCTAAGCGCCAAGGAGACCAGAGCTTCTCTGGCTCAGCAAGCCAAGACGGTTTAGGCAAACTGCCAGCGGTACACGTGGGTAACAATTTTTTCATAAGTCTATAGAGGATTTATTGTCGTTAATTAAACAGCGTAACTCGCTGCCCATTGCTCAAGAATAGCTTTGTATGGCTTGATGAATTTTTCTTCCGTGAACTTACCTTGCTCAACCGCCAATTGACTACGCTCTTCTCTATCGTAAACAATTTGCGTGAAGGAGTGGTCCTGATTCGTTAAACGTGGTTGGTAAACCTTTCCAGCTGCCGAGTTCGCGTTATAAATTTCAGGGCGGTAAATTCTCTGGAAAGTTTCCATCGTACTAATAGTACTGATCAGCTCAAGATTGGTGTAATCGTTAAGCAGATCACCACGGAAATAAAACGCAAACGGTGCTGCACTGTTTTTAGGCATGAAGTAACGCACCTTCAAGCCCATTTTGTCGAAATACTGGTCTGTAGACGAAAACTCGTCCTGACGGTATTCCACGCCCAAAATAGGATGGTGGTTTTCCGTACGGTGGTAGGTTTTGCTGCTGGATACGCTTAGGCAAATCACCGGCGCTTTGCTGAAATTCTCTTTATAAATGGAAGAGTTCACAAAGTACTGGAACAGCTTGCCATGCAAATCACCAAAGCCCTCGGGCATGCTAAAGCCATTTTTGTTTTTATTGTGCTCTAGCAGCAAGACGCTGAAATCATAGTCGCGTACGTAGGACGAGAAATTATTCCCCACAATGCCTTCAATACGTTGATTGGTTTTGTGATCAACAATATTGGTTTTTAGTATCTCAATTACCGGAAAGGCCGAGCCTTTACCCTCTACATCCAGATCAACCGAAACGATATCCAGCTCAACCGAGTAACGATCGCCGTTAGGATTATCCCAGTCGGCCAAATCATTGAAACGGTTATTCATCATTCTTAGGGTATTGAGCAAGTTCTCTTTTCTGCTCTCGCCTCTAGCCAAGTTTGCGAAGTTGGTGGTGATGCGTGTGTTATCAGAGGGATGATAGTTTTCATCAAACCTGATGCTCTTGATACTAAAGGCAAACTCTTTACTCATTTTATTCTTGAACCCTAATTTATTAACCAAACCCTAATCGGGTTTTATGCGTAATCATTGATTGAGCTAACTGAATGACTCTCATTGAATAGGTAGGTGTACTCATTTCGTGATGTACAGTCAGAAAATCCTAGGCAACTACGTCTAGACCTTCTGCGAAACCACTCCGTATTTGTCTACACTCTGCGCGTAACGCTGCAACGGTAAGGACAAGGAGAGACTTGCATTGTAGGAAAGCCAACCAATGAAGTAAAATGGCTTTATCTCACCTATCAATGAATATTATTCATACCATGTTAGAGCGCATCCATCTCGCTATCCTCCAGCAAGTAGAACAACAAGGCTCCTTAACTGCCGCGGCTGGTGTACTGCATGTCACCCAGTCAGCTCTGAGTCACAGCATGCGGAAGCTAGAGCAACAATTAGGCACCGAAATTTGGCGACGTGAAGGCCGCAGCCTGCAGCTCACACAGGCAGGCCAATACTTGTTGGCTGTCGCCAATCGTGTATTACCGCAGCTAGATTTGGCCGAAGAACGACTACAACAGTTTGCTCAAGGTGAACGGGGTTCTTTGCGCATAGGCATGGAATGCCACCCCTGTTACCAGTGGCTGCTGAAAATCGTCGCCCCCTACCTAAGCGCCTGGCCCGATGTGGATGTGGATGTAAAACAGAAGTTTCAATTTAGCGGTATAGCTGCGCTCTATGGCTATGAGGTGGATCTACTCGTCACCCCCGACCCTATCTATAAACCAGGCCTCACCTTTGAGCCTGTGTTCGACTACGAACAGGTGCTAGTGGTTGCTAAAGGCCATAAACTCGCCAACGAGAGCTATGTAAAACCACACCACATCACTAAAGAAGTACTAATTACCTACCCCGTCGACGTAGACCGCCTCGACATCTACAACCACTTTCTACTGCCTGCTGGCGTTACCCCTAAGCGCCATAAAACCATAGAAACCACCGACATCATGCTACAAATGGTGGCCAGTGGCCGCGGTGTCGCCGCCCTACCTCGCTGGTTAGTAGAAGAATATGCAGAAAAGCTGGACATCGCCCCCGTGCGCTTGGGACCTAAAGGTATTGCTAAACATATATTCTTAGGCGCACGTGAGACCGACGTTAACATTGACTATGTGCGGGCGTTCATTGCCTTGGCACACGGACCTGCTCCGCTGGCTAGCTAGCCTAAACAGGCGAATTGATGGTACAAAACTGCCCATCTATTCTTAACAACTCTACACCTACGCTCTACCCCTTTATGCACATTAACAGCCAAGAATTCCCCCGTGTCTGGATCTCCAACACACCGCCCTCCAACTGGCAACCCGCCATTGAAGGCTTAGTACATCAAGGCAGGCCTTTTGTGCTACTAACACGCGACGTACCTGGCACAGGCCCAGAGGAATCAACAGATCAAAAAGCCTTTGCGCAATGGATAAAAGACAACCGCAGTAACTTGAGCAAGTGCTGTGCCGCCAGCTTAATTGTGGTGAACAACCCTATACTCGCTTTTTCCTTAGGCTTTGTTGTAGGGGCTATAAGTAAAAAATTGGGTTTTCCTGTGCATGTAGTACAAGAAAGTGACATAGACGAAAAAGTTGCCGAGTGTTTAGCAAACCATAGCCAAATAGAAAACCTCTAAGGTAGTGGCTACGGCTGCAACTTTATGCGGATTGAGTAGTCCTAGTAGAGTCTGTTTTTACCCGTGCAGTAATACCGTTGACTCTACCTATACCTTCCTCAGACCTACCCCCAGTAGTAGCCGGCCCACTCCTGCGTCGCTTAGAACCACAGCGTTTAGTGTTGTGGCTGATAGGCACTGAGCCTTTATCATTAAGTCTACAGTTAGAACCTACTGGCGCTGACGCGCAGCGCCTTCCTCTAACTCCTGCACACTGCCGCATTCTGCCTATAGGCCTACACGCCTACATACATTTGATAGAGGTAGTGCTAGATACCCCCCTGCCCAGCGAAACAGTCATTCACTATGATCTAATCGCACGTACCGCCAATGGGCAGGAACAAGGCATCGCAGACTGGGCCCCTCACCTGCTGCACCATAACCAGTCGTTACCCAGTTTTGTGCTGTCCAGCCGCACCGACAACATCATGTTCGGCTCCTGCAGAAAACCACATCACACATCACGCGACGGCTTAGCCCACGCCGATAGTGTCTTAGGCCCACACATAGACGAGCCACACGCTAGACCCGCACTGTTAATGCTTAGCGGTGACCAAATCTATGCCGATGATGTCGCAGGCCCTATGCTGGCCGCCATACATGCATTGATTCAGCGCTTAGGTTTGTTTGGTGAGTATTTAGACGGTGCGGTCGTTGCCGATAGTGAATCCCTTTACACGCACCCTGCCAGCTACTACCAGCGCGCAGACCTGCTACCCGCTTTTAAGTCTAATGAAGACCTGCGTGAACGTTTTTTTGGTGGCGTAGAAAAACCCATTTTCACGACAACCAGCGCCCATAATCACCTTGTCACGCTAGCCGAAGTGCTCGCGATGTACATGCTAGTCTGGTCACCCATCGCGTGGCAGATCATTCCCAAAGCTAAAGCCCCCACACTCACGCCCCAACAGCAGCAACGATGGGAACAAGAAACACAGGCGCTAGAAGGTTTTAGACAAGAACTACCCAATGCCGCACGCCTTTTAGCACACGTACAGACCTTGATGATCTTTGATGACCACGACATCACTGACGACTGGAATCTGTCCGCCAAATGGGAAAGCACTGCCTACGGCCACCCCTTTTCGCGACGAATTGTAGGTAGTGCATTAGTGGCCTATATGCTGTGCCAAGGCTGGGGCAATAGGCCCGAGGTCTTCCATCACGTAGTGGATGAGATCACTGCATGGACAAGCACCACGGATGAACACAACAGGCTGGAACCCCACGCTCAAGATGCCATCATCACGCAATTGCTAGCCTTCCAACAATGGGATTACGTACTACGCACCCAACCCACGCTGATTGTGCTGGACACCCGCACGCGACGCTGGCACAGACGCCGCTTACCCAATCGGCCTTCAGGTTTGATGGATTGGGAGTCTTTAATTGAGCTACAACATGAACTGTTGGATGAACACTCAGCGATTATTGTGTCGCCTACCCCCATGTTTGGCGTCAAACTCATCGAAGTCATACAAAGCCTCTGCACCTATGCAGGTTTTGCGCTGACGGTAGATGCCGAAAACTGGATGGCACACCCTGGGGCCGCCAACACCATGCTTAATATTTTTAGGCATTCTCGTACCCCCGGTAACTACGTCATTTTATCGGGCGACGTGCACTACTCCTTTGCCTACGACGTTAAAGTACGCCACAGCAAGCAAGTTCCCCATATTTGGCAGATCACCAGTAGCGGCATTAAAAATGAGTTCCCGCGAAGGTTATTAGACTGGTTAGATAGGCTAAACCGATGGTTATATGCGCCACGCTCACCCTTGAATTGGTTTACCCAACGCCGAGACTTAATCATTACCCCACGACTACCTGATCAACGTAAACGCGGTGAACGCGTGTGGAATGGATCAGGAATGGGCCAAATCTGGTTGGACGAGCAAGGCCGCCCAGCGCGGATTGTGCAGCACAATGCTGATGGGTCACCTGCTACGGAGTTTTTGCCGACTGAAATAGAAGCTCAAGTTGTCACTGACAAGGGGCAAGTAGAGCACCGCCGAGCATAAACCTACTGCCCAACTACAGAGCTAACATAGGTAGCAATAGCATCTCGCTCTTCGTCAGTTAAGCTCTCCGCGAAAGAAGGCATAGCCCCCATACCTTCTTGCATCACCTTTAGTATCTGTTCCTTGGAAGGTTGCAATTCATCCAAATCTGGTCCAATTGCCCCAGCAGAGCCTGCATCTGCCAAGGTATGACACACAGCACAAGCAATAGGTTTTGCCCCCGCCGTGAACAAAACCTTACCCTCTTCATCCGCCTGAGCGTAACCAGAAACCAACAAAAAACACCCAACAACAGCAAGATACTTCGTCATGATTCTCTTCCAAGTCCGCCCCTACACCTAGGGGCGGCTACACCATTTCAGACTTAAACAACTGTGATAGGCAGCATGTGGTCATGCCAGCTATTGTTTAAATAGCCGTGACTATTAGGCATGCGCTCTTCTGGCTGAACAGTGCCTGCTTCGCTGGTTGCTCGGCTAGCAATCTCGTACTGACCAGGCTGTAGATCCACGCCCACTACAAATTGACGCCACGCATACTTGCCTAAATCTGGCCCCACAAAGCTGGCCATCACCCAGTTCTTGCCGCCGTCCACCGATACTTCCACCTGTTTAACGGCCGTCATACCACCAAAAGCCAGCCCTTGAACCTGAAGCTTACCTGCGTTGACCACTTCACCTGTTTCTCCGTTCGGGCTAGTAATCCACGACTTCACCGGCATTTCCCATACCGATTCCTGATTGACATTAGTCTTTTCGCCTAAAGGTGTAAGGCGGTAGCTATTTTGCTGAATATTGGCTGCCGACTGATCCTTGGCAAAGGCCAATTGCTTAATGTACTTAACGTTGTTCACACCCGTGTAACCAGGCACCACCAACCGCAACGGCCCCCCGTGAGCCAAAGGAATAGGCTCGCCATTAATTTCCCACGCTAGAATCGCATCATCAATGGCCGCTATAGGGATGGAGCGCTCAACCATGATGGCGTTTGGATCCAGCCCCGCAGGAATTTCTTCCCCCCCTGTTCCTGTCATGTATTTAGCACCAGCCTCTGCACCGCCCGTGGCTTCCAGAACAGCCTTAACAGGCACCCCTGAAAACACCACACACCCCGCTGCGCCTACGGTCCACTTGGTACCGCTAGGGTTTTCAGGGAAATAAGCACGACCATTGCCGGAACATTGCAATACCATAGGTACCGCTACAAGCCCCAAACGCTTAAGCTCGGCCACGGTCATATCTTTAGGATCATTCACCCCCTTAATAGACAGCACCCACGCATCGGGATCAGCCACAATTTGCTCAGGTGGAGGCGCTACGTTATTACGCACAAAGAGGCGATCTAGTGGGGTGATCAAACCCGAACCAAACGCGCTACGTTTGGTTTCAATGGTGTTGGCACTATGAACGATCAAACTGTCCGCATGCTTCCATGATGCATAGGCTGGTAATGCTTTTTCTTTGGCCTTATCCTGAGCCAATGCTGCCGACAGAGGTGTCAGGCTAGCAGTACCTGCCAAAGCGATAACCCCACCCGTGGATACGAGCATACGCCGGCGAGAAAGATTGCTGGGTTGCATTGTCACCTCCATGTGTCTTTTAGATATAAAGGATTCGTTTTTATTCTAGGGAAGCAAAAGCCAGATAACTACAATCTATAACCCTGATATATAACGCCTTACATACAAAACTGACAGCACACTGCAATGGTCCTACGAGCCATCCATCTTGCACAACATTCATCTCTACGCCATGAGATGAATGTGGCGTAACCCACATGCTCATGCCATCGCATAAATTTGATCTATTCTTTTATATCAAAATTCATTTAATATATACAAAAACAGATCAATAAAATAAAAATGATCTGCTATGATACATTGAATTAATCTACTGATATATAAAAAGATATCAATTATGGACTATAGCCTCGCCCACTTCTCTGAGCGCTTACGTGAGGCCCGTATCGCTAAAAACTTAAGCCAACGCGACCTGAGTAAGTTGGCTGGCGTTCCGCAGTCGCATATCTCTAAAATTGAAAGCAGTCAGGTAGACTTAAGGCTCTCCAGTTTAGTCGCGCTTGCCAATGCCCTTGATCTAGAAGTAGAGCTGATACCGCGCAGCGCCATGCCTGCTGTCCTGTCTATTTCGCGACAAGTGGCAGCAAAGAAAGTGGCCATGCTACGCGGTCAACTATTACAAAGTTCTGCAGCGCACAATGCGCTAGCCGAAGCCAAACCGGCCTACTCTCTGGATGAGGAGGACGAGTAATGGCAGGTGTCTCCACGTTGACGGTCAGGCTTTACAACGAATCTATAGGCACTATTACTCATGTTGGAGGTGAGCGCTCGCTGTTTGCCTTTAACGAGGCTTATATCAATGACCCACACAGGGCCACTTTGAGCCTAAGCTTCAAAGATACGTTGGGACAACTGCTCACGGACTTTAGCCCCTATCGCAGCAAACTCATGCCTTTCTTTTCCAACTTATTACCAGAAGGGTATTTGCGACAATATCTGGCCGACACAGCACAGGTACACCCTGGACGTGAATTCTTCCTACTGTTAGCACTAGGCCGTGATCTGCCTGGCGCGATTACCGTCACCGCCGAAAATGATCAGCCTTGGTCAGAACCCGACACGGCATTTGACGACGAGCAAAACACCCCACCAATTCCCCTTAACCGTTCCTTACGGTTCTCGTTAGCTGGCGTACAACTGAAATTTTCTGCCGTTATGAACGCACAAGGCGGCCTAACCATCCCTACACGAGGTATAGGCGGGCACTGGATAGTTAAACTGCCGTCTCGGGATTTTATGCATGTTCCTGAGAACGAGTTCTCTATGATGACACTGGCTAAGCTAATAGGCATTGATGTGCCAGAGATAGCCCTAGTCGATATATCCTCTATTCACAACTTACCCGAAGGAACCCGCCAACTTGGCAGCAAAGCCTTCGTCATTGAACGCTTTGACCGAACAGACGACGGCCATAAGCTTCACATTGAAGACTTTGCCCAAGTATTTGGTGTGTACCCACAGGCAAAGTACGAAAAAGCCAGCTATCGTAATCTGGCCCGAGTTATTGCTGCTGAATCCGGAGACGACGACATTGCCGAATTTATCCGTAGAGCCACATTTAATGTACTCATCGGCAACGGGGATATGCACCTCAAGAACTGGTCGTTGATCTATAGAGATCGCCGCCACGCTGAACTCTCTCCCGCTTACGACTTCGTGTCCACCATCGCCTATATTCCAGACGATAACTCCGCCTTAACATTCAGCCGTAGCAAAGCATTCTCAGACTATAGTGTCGACGAGCTAGAACATCTGGTCGCCAAAGCCGCCTTACCCCGACAACTGGTAATCGATACAGCCAAGGAAACCGTTGCGCTATTCATGCAGCGTTGGGCAAGTGAAAAGCATCATCTGCCCATGAGCAAAGAGGTCAAGCTTGCCATCGACAAGCACCTTCAAACATTACCCATCTTGGCCGCGTAATACGCTACTTAGCTTGATACTTCTATATAGCACTAGATTGTCTAGCACAAACAAAAAGGCCTGAGCTCGATGCCATAGCTAGCTCAGGCCTAGGCTAGCTAATCTACAATTAACCAACCAATTTTTCGTGCACCATGCTGTGTTCTAGCACATTGCCTGCAGCATCCATGACGCGCATGGCATCGGCAGAAATCTCGTCGATCACTACCACTTTGCCATCTACCAGACCAAGTTCAATCTTCATGTCGATCAGGGTTAGGCCTTTGCTAGCCAAATCCGCTTCAACAATGCGGCATACACGGCGAGTAATGTCTTTAGCTTGCGCCAGATGTTCGGTGCTCACCAAACCAATCGCTACGATAGCGTCATCGTTGATCAGAGGATCGCCGCGCTCATCGTCTTTAACAGTGATCTCTACCAAGTAGTCTAGCTTTTGCTCGGTGTTGCGAATGTACTGTTTGTAGCGGCGGATGAAACTGCCCCACGGTCTAGTACGGCACACGAACTCTAGGCCACCAGCACCGTTCAGGTCTTTACCCAATGGTTCAGCACGACGAACTTCCATGGTGCCTTTTTCCAGGTCCAGGCTCACCAAGTGTGTGGCGATATCAGCAGCGTGCAAACGCGTAAAGAAGTAATCCGTCATCGCGAGGGACTTACGGCCCTTACCTTCTACCTGACCAATAACGGTGTTTGCACCGGGATCAATCACACCGTTCTCGCCGGTTACATCATCCTTGAAAACAAGGAGAACATTATTGTTCGGCAAGAGGTATAAATCTTTAGTTTTTCCGGAATAGATTTTTTCGTTGCTGCTCATCAATTTGCTCGCTGGTGATCCCACTATCTCGATACTAGGCCGTCTTGGTGTGCCTGTTACAGTGCCCTGCACCCCATCACTGGCTCTAGACAGCCTACAGTTTAACAAAAAACCACCGCAGCATCAGCGTTACACTTGTCCCAACCACCCACTTTTTGCAGAAACAAAACTCTTTGACCTAACACACACCCACACCAAAAATTACAGTTCTTACGGATTAATCACTACTTTTATTTTTAGATATCAGAGCGCTCTAGACGGTTGAACACTACAATCGTATGATTACCCCCATTTCATCAGAAATACCATTTTAATTTAAGAGTCAACCAAAAACTCAAAAAACCAATCAGCCATGAATGAAAAACATAAGGTCTCAATAAGAAAAAGAATAATAGTAATAAAAATACTATTTAGCAGTTTATTATTTATTTTCACGACCACACCAAGTCATGCCTCCTGCTGGGCACCAAACTGCTACGGCGCTGTAGGATTTGATAAAAACACAGGTCAAACATCCTACGCTACTGACTATCCAACAGAGTATCAGGCTAGAGAAGTTCTACAGAAGGATTGCCCTGGCTGCACCTATCTCACCTTTAATAATGCCTGCGGTGCTATTGTATTTTCCGAAAAACACAATTTCACGTTGACGTTTTACGGTCCTTACGAAAGAGATCTAACAGCACATGCTATAGGTGAGTGCAGAACAAAGATCAATGACATAGGTTTAAATGAAACTCGAAATGACAGACGTCGATCTAGGGTACGCAGCAATGCAGAATCCGATTGCAAAATTGCCGTTTTGGCGTGCACCTATAGAGTTTATTAAATATCAAAACCCATTAAAAATTTAGCGACCATTCAGAAATGCTTAAAAAACTTAAACCAAAAATACTACTATTTATACTTCCCATTGCTATAACTGGGTGCGCTACCACAGATTTCACTGATCTTCTGGGTTTATCCAGCACGCCAGAAAGCTCTCCATTTGAACCCGCTGACTATAGACAGTACGGCAAGCCAATCACGTGTTCTGAAATAGGAAGTGCCATATCCAAGGCTTACCAACTTAAAACCAAAGGTAAGAGCAAAGAGGATATATACTGGGAAATCACCCCTGAAGATAGCTCCTATGTGCAGCAGGATATTTATACCATTCTGATTGACACAGGAATGTCAGCTGATCAGAAGACACACAAGTTATTCACGCAGGCTTGCCAACAAAACCTCGACACCTATCAATCTATATTTGATGGCACATCCAAAGATTTATACACCCGTGTAGATCTACTGTACTCCACTGCTTATGGCATCGAATTAAAAGCGTACCGCGCTAGCCTATCAACTAGCTTTAGAGCGGGTAGATACTACTATGGTAGATCTAAAATGGATATAAAACGTGATTTCGTAAACTCTGAAAGCCGTGGTGGCCTAGATAACGTTAGTGATGAAATCAATAAACTTGTTTATGAAGAATTAATAGAAATTCTATATAAACCTGAGTTCATTGATGCTTCACGCCACCCAAATAGAATAATGCCTTCACTCGATAGCGTTAGAATGCAAATGGCACCTGAGCTAATATTAAGAGTCGTCAAATAAAATCAATCATAGAAGATCTACATTTGTATATGAACTGGTTTCAATAAACCTCATATATAAAACTATGCATTGACTAAAACCTATACAGCTTCCGCACGAACCACTCATGAATAAACTTATGCGGAAGCTGTTCAAAACACTGATCCTTGGTTTCACCCATACGGAAAGGGACTACTACCAACTCGCTTACGGAGCAGCAACACAAGGTGCTACCGGCCGCTAGAGGTGCTCCCAAAGGCTCTGGATGGCATGTATTTCTTTTAAATAGTGTTTTACGCACTGTTATGTGGCTTGATCTCTTATGATTCCTTTCGCCCCGTTTCCTGTGGTTTTCGTACTGATTCTGATGCTGGGTCTACTGGCACTCGGCATTTTGCTGATTTGGGGTGTTTTGCTTGTGCTACAGCCACAGCGCCGAGCAAACTTTAAGAACAAGCCATGGCCACGTATCCTGTTTTTGCTACTCTTGCTAGCGCTGGCTGGGTACTACGGTTCATTTCAATGGGATCTCTATCAATACAAAAAAAGCTATCAAGAAGAAATCCGTAGTCGACAGCACGTATTAAAAGAACCAGGCCGCTATGCGAGCATAGACATGCCTACAGGCACAGAATTAGAGCTAGAAGTATGGGGCGACCCAGACAGTGTCTCTTGGGCCCGTTTTCCAGAACCTGTGATGGTAGGCAATGCCCCTGTGCTGTCTTTCGAGCGCCCCCGCCCTGACCTACAGGACTCCAGCTGGAGACTGCATCTGGCACACGATACCGAGCTGGAAGGCTGGCAGTGCGATGGCAGCAAACTGCTGGAAATGGAACAAGACTATATGGCAGAGAACGGCTTTAGGTTTGTAAGCTGCTTTTTAGCCGAAGAAAACCAGATCATCGGTTGGAGCCCGTTGGCTGCAGCGACCAATAGGAGTGCGGCCTCAGATTTTGTGCTGGATATTCCTGCGGGTACGTTGGTACAAGCTAGACCTGAGGGAACCCTCTACGTCAACGGAGAGCGAGATCAAGATCGTTGGCTGGTTCGCATTGAAGAGGATGGTTTGCAGATTAATGCGTGGGGTTTGCCTTTGGAGCGTGCTTATTTCGCTGTCGATAACAATAAAGCACTGCTTTATCTATCACACGCCAAATTAGTCAAAGACACTGAGCTTGGTGGGGTGAGCTACGCAGCGGGTACTCAGGTGTCTACACCCAACTATAGGTTTTATCCGCAGTGGCCACTGCTAGTGAGTATGACGTTGCCCGCTAAGGATGATTCAGGTCGAAGTAAAAAGCAGTTGCATGAGCTGCTAAGTGGGGAGGTTTGGACAGAGGGTCGGGAGGATTGATTTGGCTGGGTTACTTTGTCGCTTTAATCTGAAAGAGAAAGCCGATCGTCGCAGTAGCGTCTAAACTGGCCAGAACATCTTGGCGATAGCAGCTACTACAACTCGCCCCGCCCCAAGCTACCAACGCCGGATTGATAATTTCTGCTACCTGTGCTTCTGAAAGGAGAGCATGGACCGGTACCGTCCAAGCTACAGGTGCCTGCTCTACCATGGAACCGAGGCTTGATCGCTGCCGCTGTGACGCGAACTAACGCTCCCCTCTCCAAGACATCAGGTTCCGCAAACTCACCAAATAGCGGAATGAAATAGAGCCTGTCCTTTGACTTAATGTGGCGCAGCCTAGTATCCGTCAGTTGTATATGCCTAATCCACCAAGAGATCTAGTTATTAACTCTTGAAGACGAGTTTTATTTTTGAAGTAAATGTAACTTAGACTTTACCTCTCTCCATTTCTCATGCTCAGTTAACGGTGTTTTTGTCGAGGTAATACGTGTCCAGCGAGGGTCTTGTGACAGCGTTTGGTTAAGCTCTACAAAATGGACCTGATCTAAGGGAATCGCGCTGGCTTCTACAATAGCATTTACAGGGCATTCACCTACGCAAATAGAGCAGTCAATACATTCGTCAGGATTAATTACTAGAAAATTAGGCCCTTCATAAAAACACTCCATGGGGCAAACACTGACACAGTCCGTATATTTACATGCAATACAACTTTCAGTGACTACAAATGCCATCTTATCCAATGTCCATCTAAGTTAGTTTAGGTGCTTAGTGATTACGTTTAGCTTCGAATTGGTTTGTTTGAACTACTGAGGTGAGCACCTATTAGCACCTTTAACCTTGGGATTTTAGCTTCTCGATGTATTCAGAGCCACGAAAACCCTGGATAGAAACCCCGGACAGAAAAAAGCCCGCAATTACGCGGGCTTATCGGCTTTTTATGCCTTGTATTGCTGGTCTATTCCAGACGCGGGATTATTCCCACTCTATTGTAAACAAGACATTTTTATCTTTTATATTCAATGGCTTATTTTCCTGCTAATTGGTAATACCATGAAAAATACCATGCTCAGAAAAGGCTTAACAATATTTTGAAAAATTGCCTACTGAGCGCTGCCGCACAGCTCCATAGGCCGCTTTCCTGGCTTTGCTTCCAGATGTATGCTCTTCTGCTCCTGCAGCTAATGGATCACCGCAAACAGGTTACTCGCCTGGGGATTCCCTTTCGA
>NZ_JAANPV010000011.1 GCF_011290505.1 Paenalcaligenes suwonensis | reverse complement strand
GTCACGGCAGTAAAGGGGAAGGCATTCCTAACGTGGCTCCCGCCATGTATGGCAACGCAACACTCGCCATGGATACTGCACAAAACTTGATCCGCGTAGTACTAAACGGTATCCCCACTCAGACCTTTACAGGCAACCAACGCATGTATGCCATGCCGCCGTTTGCGCATGAACTGAGCGACAAAGAGATTGCTGATTTGTCTACTTGGATGCGTGCTGAATGGGGTGGCCAAGCCGCTGCTGTCACCATCGATCAAGTGCAAGGCATTGCTCGCGCCGCTCGTTAACCTCTACTCACCGAGGCACTAGCTACCCTGCTAGTGCCTCTGCTCTATCACTTTAACCATGCATCAGTTAGGTATATTGTTGGCAGCCGGCTATGGTCGCCGCTTCCAAGCTCTACAACCCAATAGCAACAAGCTACTGGCCCCGCTGGGAGACCACGGCTGTGTAGCGGCTACCAGCTTGCATAACCTACGCCAAGCAGTAGACCACGTTATGGTAGTGATACGCCCCAACAGCCCCGAGCTTAAGCAACAACTATCACAACCGCATTGCACCGTCATAGAAAGCGAACAGGCCCACACTGGCATGGGAGCCAGCCTAGCCGATGCAGCCCGCGCCCTACTTGAACGCTACAACTCGTCGCCTGTTAAAAACGTACTCGTCACCTTGGCCGACATGCCTTGTATTTCGCTACAGAGTTTTCACAGCGTGCAAAGCGCCCTAAACCATGCCACGATTGCTGCCCCTTTATACCAAGGCCAACGTGGACACCCCGTCGGTTTTCAATGGCATCTCATCCCCGAACTCACCACACTATGCGGTGACGAAGGCGCACGCCGCTTAGTACAGCAACATGGCATACAGCACGTACCCTGCACAGATGCTGGCGTCTGCTTTGACATTGATGAACCTAACGACTTACTACACCCCACCCTTCACTCTTTTTTGCGGAGCCGCTCATGAACGCCATGGACCTTGATGTATTACAACACGCTCATGACTGGGTTACAGCAGGCCATACCGTACACCTTGTGACGGTAGTGCAAACGTGGGGCTCATCACCACGCCAAGCCGGCGCCATGCTCGTTGTACGAGAAGACGGCCGCTTAGTAGGTTCAGTGTCGGGTGGCTGCATAGAAGACGACCTCATCCGTAAAGCCAAACACAACGAGCTGGGCAACACAGCCGCCCCCTTACTGTATGGTGTCTCACAAAACGAGGCAGCACGCTTTGGACTGCCTTGTGGCGGCACATTGAAGCTACTGGTAGAACCCATCACCAACACACACTGGTTAGATCAGGTACTTGCGGCTATACGCGACCATCGCTTGGTGCTACGCACCCTTAAGCTCGCGGATGGCAGCAGCCAACTACAGCCCACCACAGCCGACCAAAAAACTGCGCTTAGCGACACCCACTTTCATAGCGTCTACGGACCACATTGGCACCTACTCATCATCGGCGCCAACCAAACCGCACGCACACTTTGTGCCATCGCTAACGCCCTCGATTTTCACGTGACGGTCTGCGACCCACGCCAAGAGTTTTTTGCGGACTGGGATGTACCTTACGCCACCCTCGTCACCACCATGCCTGACGACACTATCGTAGACATGGGCGTTAACCATCGCACAGCTATAGTCGCCCTTACCCATGACCCCAAACTGGATGACATGGCGCTGCTAGAGGCCCTCATCTCACCCGCCTTCTACATAGGCGCATTAGGTTCTAAAGCCAACCAAGCCAAACGTAGAGAACGGCTAAAACTGTTTGACCTAACGGACGCTGACATAGACCGTTTACACGGCCCTGTCGGGTTAGCTATCTCTAGCCGCACCCCAGCAGAAATCGCCGTTGCCATCGCGGCTGAACTCATACAAGTGCGTAATACCTTAGCGATGAATACGCAAAAAGCAGCCGTTTAGTACCAGCTGCTACCGTTTCACACGTTGGCACTTGACGCCGTTACAAAAACCATCGTATTATTACGTTCTCTAGGCGGTTAGCTCAGTTGGTTAGAGCGCTACGTTGACATCGTAGAGGTCGCTGGTTCGACTCCAGTACCGCCTACCAAAGCACTTCCAAACAGTGCCTAGGACTGCCAAGCAAAGCCGCATATCACAACGATCTGCGGCTTTTTTGTTGCCTAAAGCTCCTAGCCTTGCCAAGTAGCCTCACTATGAACGCCAAACAATTTGTCGATAACTGGGTTAGCCTCAAATCACAACTACTCGCCTCTTTCATGGACTCTCATGACGGCTCGGAGGTAGCAGCACGAATCAATGCCCTACAACTGACTCCTTCTCAGCACTCGCAACTTCGTGACATTCTGGACTCTGCGCTGCGCGACACTATGTACACCTTACTGCTGGGACTGGATGGCGCAGGGAGCATTGGTGATGCCGAGCAGCAAAGCTATACGCTTCAGGATGAAAGCGGTAATGTGATCTCTGAATGTGGCGAATTAGAGGCTGCTGCGTGGGAAGCTTTTCACGGTCAGGACTAAAGGTAATAGTCTCTTTGACACGCCTGCACCTTCTGTCTTTACTACACGTAACACCTCTACGGTTTATCGATAAGCGAGCCGTTTACTCAACACAAAAAACCAAAAACATGAGGCAATTATCTTACTTACTAGTGCCCTGGAAAGTACTTGCCGGATTGTGATGAATACTCTCCCATTTTTCACAGCTCACAGAAGAGTGCTCTCCATGCTGTTGAGTAGTACAGTTGGTCCCAGCCTGTGCGGTTCCATTTTCGAACGGATACACAAAATCGTATTTCGCCGGAATAATGATATTCAGCGCTTGGTCGTGAAACCCCATCTTTCCGTTCTCAATGAAGCGAGCTAAGCCTTCCTCAAAATAGTCTGGCCCATTATCAAAAATATATGGCTTTAAGATTAGGCGGTTATCTCTGTCCACATATACCCAGCCTTCATTATTCTGAATCAGCTTGTACTCATCATTACTGCCATAACCTCCCGCCCACGCAGGCAATGTCACAGCAAGCGTAAAAACGATAATTAACTTGAACTTGTTCATTCAACAAACCTACCAGCAAAAAAACCGCACGTAGCCAAACCGTTACCCCTTAGCAAGTAGCATTCAAAAATGCCATGTGCGTATTCGAATCGCCTTTCTGGCATTTTCTGCTGCTTTTTTGTCTTCATCCACCACCCTATCTTCGTCACCCTGATCTGTAGCAGAGTAGGAGATGAACGAGCCAGCTACTACCAAAACAATATCGGTAGCAAGGAGTAACCTGCGGCCAAATACTGTCTTCTTGGCTCTAGCAAACACTACTGGCCATAAAAGCACTGCCCCCACTATGGCGATCGCCTCACCTACCACTGCTCGTCTCCCTATAAGCCCAAAAATTCCCCATAAATGCCCATCTAGCATAAACTGGGTACGGGCCACATTAACCTGACCTCAGCAACAATCACAACAAGAATGCTTAACTACTTGTAGAGAATACCTATCAGCCCTATTGATATGTTCAGCCCTGACTCTCTCTAACCTTAAGACGTGAATCAAGAATGCAAAATAAATGTGACCGGATTTTAACTGGTCTTCTACTCGCTCTAGGTATTGCCTCTTTCTCTGCTGAATCTATCGCAGCACCATCGACGGAAGATCTAGCCTTTGCAGCCACGCTACTAGAGGCTGAGAAAGGTTCTGCCACTGCGCAGTTTGAGTTAGGCCGCCTGTATGCCCGCATGCAAGACTACGATAATGCGCTGAAATGGTATGGGGCCGCAGCCGCTCAAGGCAATGCCTCGGCCCAAAACCGTTTAGGGGTTATGTATGACAATGGTCAGGGCGTTGTGCAAGACTATACAAAAGCACGTGAGTGGTACGAAAAAGCGGCTGCTCAAGGAGACCCGTATGCTCAGAACGGGCTAGCAACGTTATACGATGCTGGGAATGGCGTTCCTCAGGACTACGCCATCGCGCATGAACTCTATCAATTGGCAGCCGCACAAGGCAATGCTTCTGCACAATCCAATTTAGGGGTTATGTATCAACACGCACAAGGCGTTCCGCAAAGCTATACCATCGCCAGTGAATGGTACAAAAAAGCTGCAGAACAGGGGATTGATTCTGCACAGTTTAATCTAGGGGGGCTTTACTACCGCGGCCTAGGCGTCCCACAAGATTACGCTAAAGCACGAGAATGGTTTGCTAAAGCTGCCGAGCAAGGACACCCCTCGGCACAAAACAACTTAGGTTCGTTGTACTTGCATGGTGAAGGCGGCCCCAGAGACGTACGCATGGCCAAAAAACTGTTCAAAGAAGCCTGCGAGAATGGCAACCAAGCTGGTTGCAATAATTCCCAGAGCGTTAATTAGCTGCATACGAGCTGCTATTACCTTGAACTGCTAGCGTCACATCTTTATGCTCTTCATTCAAACACTATGGCAGCGTTTGGGGCCGGTGGCCTCACGCCCTTCTTGGAAGGAGCTAACACGCTCCAGCTTAGGGGTAGGCCTAGGTATTGCGCTAGCCTGTCTGCTGATAGGGCTGGCCGATCACTTTTACCCTCATCTTCTGTTCCTTTTTGCGCCACTAGGTGCAACGGCTGTACTGGTATTTGCCGTACCCAGTAGCCCACTCGCGCAACCATGGAATTGTGTAGTTGGTAATACGGTATCTGCGCTCTATACCTTGCTGCTGCTCGGTCTCTTTGCCCCTCTGCCCCATATTGCATTGGCCACACTTGCGGTGGCTGGTGCTGTGGTATTGATGCTGCTACTGCGTGCATTGCATCCACCGGGCGGCGCTGTTGCACTGATGATGGTGCTCGCCGCAGAACAACTGCTGCCAGTAGATTGGACGCTACTGATTCCGGTAACAGTGCTTTCGGCTGCTATGGTTATTGTGGGTGTATGTTATCACCGCGCCTGTGGCCGTAGCTACCTGCATCACTTTGTGCTTAGCAATAAAACACAACGCCCCGCTACACGTTTAGCACTAAGCGAGGAAGACCTACAGCAATTGCTGCAACGCTTTGACCAAAGCTACAACTTAACCCCCGAAGATTTGGGTGACCTGCTGGCCGCTGCGGAAGAAAATGCGATTAAACGCCGTCTGTCTAGTGTGAGTTGCGGTGCAGTGATGTCTGCAAACCTACTAACGATTCATGTAGAAACGCCATTAGAAGAAGTGGCAGAACTGTTTCACCGCCATCTGATTAAAAGCTTGCCCGTGGTTGATGAACAAGGCGAGTTGATTGGCCGTGTACTGCGCGCCGATTTGTTTGATTGGCTATGGCAAAATCACCACTCACGGCAACACCAAACCCTTTGGAAACGACTGCGTAATCGCTCACCTAAAGGGTTTTCTACCGCCAAAGATCTAATGCGAATGCCTGAGATGAGCGTACAAGAAGACACCCCAATGGGTGATCTACTACACGACTTGGCATCACACGACGTTCAGTTCATTGCCGTACTGCGTGGAAAAGTCTTGGTAGGTGTTATCACCCGCTCTGATGTAATCCGTACCCTACTCGCTCTTAACCAGTGATCTTTTTTAGATCATTAGCTAACAGCATCACCTTATTTAGTTACTTGGAATGCATATGAAAAAACTATTTGTTGCAGGCCTTTTCATGCTCATGTCCTCTACCGCTTTCTCGGCAGAACTTACACAAACCTGCAAAAATTATTACGCTGAGATCGATAAGTTTGTGCAACAGCTCGCTGCAAACGAAGAGACAAAAGCACTGGCTGATGAAATCATGGAAAACTACCCTATAGCCAAAAACAAACATATGTCTTTACCTAAAGAGGCACAAGACCGTTCATGCTCAAAAGAAGCCGCTGAACTACAAGAATACCAACAAATGATGGCTGCTGAAGGCTAATTATTTTTACTATCTAGGGCGAAACAACGCCCTAAAAGCGATCCAAGACAGCACGCTTATCACCACAACTAACGCGCTTAGCGCCATCACCACCACATACGTCTCATAGGTGACGAGCATAAGCGCGGTAAGCGTTGCGAGCCAATAGGTCAGCACGGCTACCGCTACAACAAATAGCATTTGCATCGCCATTCGTGCCCTCCCACTTTTCCAAAGCACAACCGCTACTACGGCGACGGAGGCAGACAACAACATAGGCGCCACCAATAGCGCCCCACAGACCAGAACAACCAAGATGGCAATAGGCACTGTCATTTCCTTGTGTGTTTTTCTTGATGAGCATAATAGCTCAAACCCTATCTATCATTGTCCACACCTAGAGTTTTAAAAAAAACAAAAAAGATGGAATAAAGCCGCCTACCCATACGTCTATGGAAGTACACATTCACTTTTTGAAGGAAGTTTCCATGACTAGTCGTTTACTTTCCACGTTAACACTCACGCTTGCGACCGCCTTTTCCACACTTGCCCATGCGGAGTCAGGCATCACCATGAGCAACGACATGCTGGTGGATGCCAATGGCATGACGCTCTATACCTTTGATAAAGATGTAGCGAATAGCGGCAAAAGTGCATGCAATGGACCGTGTGCTGACTTATGGCCGCCAGCACTAGCCGCTAACGATGCCGCTTCTGAAGGCGAGCTGACTATTGTCATTCGTGACGATGGCAGCAAGCAATGGGCTTACAAAGGCATGCCTGTTTACACGTACGTCGAGGATAAAGCTGCAGGTGACGTGAAGGGTGACAACGTCAAAGGCGTCTGGCACATTATTAAGTAACCCCACACTACTTCCTCACTCATGCGAGCTCAAGACGAAGCTGCAATTGTTGCCTGCATCCCCAGCCTACGGCGTTACGCACGTGGGCTGGTAGGTGATCGCGATCGTGCTGATGATTTAGTACAAGACACATTAGAACGCGTATGGAGCAGTTTCTCCATGTGGCAAAAGCGTAGCAACATTCGCGCATGGATGTTTGGGATCATGCACCACCGCTTTATTGATGACTTACGCGCTCAACAAAACAGACCCGAAGACTACGCCAGCGATACGCTTCCTGATCTACCGCAGCGTCCCCTACAAACCGATGCATTAGAACTGCATGATCTTGATAAAGCCCTTCAACGTTTACCCACCAGCCATCGCGAGGTGCTGTTATTGGTGGGCGTAGAAGAACTACGGTATGAAGAAATAGCCACGATTTTAGGCGTGCCCATTGGCACGGTAATGTCCCGCCTCTCTCGCGCACGTGCCAGCTTGCGAGAAGAGCTGCAAGGCCGTATCACTCCACCGACTAAAATTCAGCGCGTGAAATAACCATGGATGACCACTCATTTAAACCGGTTAGCACAGAGGCAAACCAAGGCATGACTAGGCCTGTAACAGAAGCCGAGCTACATGCGTATGCTGATCATCAGTTGTCACCAGAGCAAGTCGCTAAGGTGGAACAGTTTTTAGCCCAGCATCCCGACGAACAAGAGCGTATCCATACTTGGCGACAGCAAAACCGACTACTGCACACATTACTGGATCCGGTAATGAACGAAGCCTTGCCGCTCAACCTTCCGCTACGCCCCACCGCTAAACCCTTCCCCTGGCGCGCACTTGCTGCCAGCATTGTGGTTGCTGTTACGAGCGCTGGATCCGCTTGGACTTTACGTGGGTACGTCGATGCTCAAGCCACACAGTTGGCCTTAGCCGTACCACCCAACACCACGACCGCAATGATGCCCAACGATGGCATGCTAACTGGCTTTGCGCAGCGTGCGGCTATCGCTCACGTGGTCTACAGCCCCGATGTACGACGCCCCGTAGAGGTTAGCGCCGACCAAGAACAAGCACTGGTGACCTGGCTCACTAAACGCATAGGTACAGAAATACGCCCCCCTATGCTCACTGCCTTAGGTTACGAGCTCATCGGCGGCCGCTTGCTGCCGGGTGAGCGTGGGCCTGTAGCACAATTTATGTATGGGACTGAAAATGGGCAACGCCTTACCTTGTACGTCACCCAAGAAATCCCCGCTGATGCCAGCACAGCATTCCAATTCGGAAACGATGGGGCTACCAATGTGTTTTATTGGGTAGAAAATAACTTTGGTTATGCGATCTCGGCAGGTACAGATCGGGCCGAGCTGATGCGTGTATCGCAAGAGGTCTATGCGCAGATGAAACCGCGGTAATTGGATAAAAGCGGTATCCATACGCCCACGTTGCGCCTCTTTTACGCACTACCCTAGGCGATTTCAGATAGACGACTACAATGTAGGTTCATTTAAGGAGTCTTATGTTGAAATTTCAGCCCAATGAACGGGCGTATCTGTCAGAAATCCGTGCCCTGTCCAAAGATCAGGACGACAATGAAGTCTTTGTAGGCATGACGGTCAGTGAATCCGTCTGGTATGCCAACTACGTACAAGAATCATTCAATGGCACGGTTACTCGGGATGATGCGGAACAAGAACGCTATATCTCACTACACACTCAACATGAAGAAATGCGTAGAACCATATTGGCCGCAGAGTCTTTGGCATGGCCATCAAGCACTGTCTCGTCGTAAGTTCTGCTACGCATAGGTATTTCAGCCTAACCTACAAAAACGCCACCATGCTTAATTATGGTGGCGTTTTTTATTAATTAGTCTGCTATAGTTTCCGAAAAATGACCAAAAAAGGCAGAGGTGGAGATGTTTGAGTTAACGCTAGTCAATCAGGAACACTTTCCACATATCCGAATTATTATCGGCATGATTATGGGGATTAGCGTTGCACGCCTTGTAGTCGGTGTGTCTGAGTTTTTACAGCACCCTGAACGTAAGAAAATCTATGTTGTGCACTTAGGATGGGTGCTCTTTGTTTTTTTAGCAATTATCCATTTTTGGTGGTATGAGTTTGGACTCACTAAAATTCGTGTTTGGTCCTTTGGATTATATTTGTTCTTAATCTCTTATGCCTGTTTCTTTGTATTTATTGCATCCATGCTATTTCCTTCCAGCATGACTGATTACAAGGGCTACAAAGATTATTTTCAATCGCGGCGTAGAACGTTTTACACGATGTTTGCCATGTTGGCTGTTATCGACCTGATAGATACAGCAATGAAGGGAACAGAGCATTTTGAAAGCCTAGGAGTTGAGTACCCAATACAACAAGTTACCTTTATTGCTCTTGCTCTGATTGCTCTCGTCGTGCGCAACCAAACTTATCAAATAGCCTTTGTCACGGCTGCTCTACTCTACAAAATCTTTTGGATTTACAGGCTATATTGGGTATTAACCTAGATACCTAAAGTAGCCAACACTGCTTGCTTAGAACCACTGTGCAATCAAGGGCATCAATAACGCCGCCAGCAACACTTGCAGGCTTAATGCCAGCCCAGCAAACGCCCCAGCATCCGCATTTACCTGCAAAGCACGAGCCGCACCAATACCGTGTGAGGCCGTACCCAAACTAAAACCACGCGCCACCCAATCGGCATCCTTAGTGCCTATGCCCAACAGTCGGAACAAGAAACTACCCGACAATGCGCCTACCAAGCCGGTTAACACCGCAAAAACAGCAGCTAACGCGGGCACGCCCCCTATTTTCTCGGCTATACCCATCGCTACGGGTGCTGTCACCGACTTAGGTGCTAAGGAACGCAAGACATCATCCGGTAAGCCCAATGCCCAACCCAGCACCACAGCTACGATTGCGGCGGTTGCGCCACCAGCTAAAGCGGCCACGACATAGCGTCCCCAGCCACGGCGTAATTCGTCTCTGCGTTCCCACAACGGGAAGCCCAAAGCCACCACAGCAGGCCCTAACAAAAAGTGTATAAATTGAGCGCCTGCAAAGTAGGTGGGATAGGGAACGCGGGTAATCATCAAACCAGCCCCCAACACAATGACGGACCACAAGACAGGGTTCGCCAAAGGCGCCTGCCCTAATCGTACATACACACTGTGCGCCAGTATGTACACCGTGATGGTAGAGGTTAAACCGAACAAAGGTTCAGACGAGAGATAGACCCAAAGCTCAACAAAATTAGGCATCGCGGTTTAGCTCCTCGGTTGTGGATTCGTATTGATTTTTAATCAAGCCACGCACCAATAGCACTGTGACGACCATTCCCGCCCAGGTTGACACCAAAATCACCAATCCCAATTTGAGCCCATGATCTCGAATTAGTCCTAAATGGGTGATGACCCCTACCCCCACAGGCACAAACAATAGCGACAAATGGGAAAGCAAAAAGCTCGCCGCGACGTTGACTGGCTCTCGCACCAGTGGAAAGTACAACGCAAAGACCAGCAATAGCATACCTACCACGGGGCCAGGAAACGGTAGCTGCAACACATGTGCCAACGCCTCGCCAGCCAGTTGCAGCAACATCAACCACATTATTCCTTTCAACGCTTGCATAGAATCCTACCTGTATGTTTGTAGAGATTGAGGGCATGGCATAGCAATACAACATTAGAAGTCAGGGCATCACTCATCGCCGCATCACTACGCTAAATAGGGCAACACCTACCATACCAGTGCAGCCCTATTTATAGCGCTATTCCAGCAACTTACTTAGCAAATGTACTGTAGCTAGTCATCAGATTGCGATAATCAGGGATATGGTTGGAGAACAATTGCCCCAAGCCTTCCACATCATTACGCCAATCGCGGTGTAACTCACATGCTACCCCAAACCACGTCATCAACTGCGCACCAGCCTGCGACATACGGTCTAATGCTGAGTCACGCGTGAGTTGATTAAATGTACCCGACGCATCGGTCACCACAAACACCTCAAAACCAGCCTCTATGGCCGACAAAGCGGGAAATGCCACACATACCTCGGTCACTACACCAGCAATAATCAGCTGTTTCTTACCCGTGGCCTTAACCGCATCCACAAACTCTTGGTTATCCCATGCGTTAATTTGACCAGGGCGCGCAATATAAGGCGCATCAGGAAATTGAGCCTTTAGCTCAGGTACTAACGGGCCATTTGGGCCTTGTTCAAAGCTGGTGGTCAAAATGGTAGGCAAGTTGAAGTACTTCGCCAAGTCGCCCAACGCCAGTACGTTATTTTTGAACTTATCAGGATCAATATCACGCACCAAGGACAGTAAGCCTGCCTGATGGTCTACCAGCAATACAGCAGCGTTATCTTTATCTAAGCGTACATAAGGTTTGCTCATGAGTAACTCCTCAAGTTTAGCGGGGGAAATAGAACCTTTACCCAAACACTTGCTATCCATTGATGCGTGCTCTGAAGTAAAAGCGCCATGTACTTATAGTAAAAGCCGCTGCATTGCTGCACTAGTCGTTCATTTTGAGCATCATCGTCCTGTTTTTAGAACGATGAGCTCTGCACTAATGACTACATCTGATCCTACCAACCTGCGACAACAGCGTTCAAGCGACTGCTAAATAGGCCTCGGTAGACGTTACTGTGCCATATCCAAATACAAACGCAGCCATTAAGGCGGCATGCACGTGCTCGGCCGGTACAGTGACCTCTCCAAAGCGTAGCTCTAGCGTAGCGCACGCATCATGCAGGACTGTGACCGGGTAGCCCATATCAACGGCAGCCCGCACCACAGCATCCACACACATATGGCTCATCGCCCCCACTACGGTTAGCGTCTGCACTCCCGCCGCATCCAGTTGCTGTTTAAGGTCTGTTTCTCGGAAAGCATTAATGTAGTGCTTAACAATAACTGGCTCGCCTGCGATGGGGGCAACAGCGGCTTGGATTTCGGCCCCCGTAGAAGCGGGCACAAAAATAGGCGCTGTCTGACTAGTTGCCTCGTGGCGTATATGAAAAATAGGAATCCCTTTTTCTCTAGCATCTGCTATCACACGTGCTGCATTTGCTGCCGCTGCTTCGATGCCCGATAAAGGTAGTTTGCCTGTAGGCAGGTATTCATTTTGTAGATCAACAACGATCACACCGCGTTTTGCCATGGTTTCATTCTCCGCATGTCAGTGAATCTGAAACACTATGATCACTAAAAACGCCTGCCTTGCGAAGTGGCGATATTGACAATATAGATGTCAATAACGACACACCTAAACCACCTTCATACGATGCTACACCCTATTACTTACGCTGCAGGCGATGCTTTTGCATTGAAACGACGTCTATAGTCACTAGGTGCCAACCCCACAATACGCGTAAATACCTTACGAAATGCACTAGGATCGCTATAGCCCACTTCCCACGCAATTCGATCAATAGAGGCATTACCAAACTGCAATAGTTCCCTAGCACGCCCTACTCGCAAACGCTGGCAATATTCTGTAGTAGTCATTCCAGTCGCTTTCTGAAAGCGCCGCAAAAAGGTGCGCTCTTCTAAACCTGCCTCTGCGGCCAAGATCGCTAACGCAGTCTCTTTAGCCTGTGTGGCTTGCAGCCAGTGCTGCACCTTTAGCACAGCGGCATCACCATGCGTCAGGCACGGTGAAAACACACTGTAAAAACGTTGTTCTCTACCTGCGGGGTCTACCAATAAAATACGTGCCGTTGCGATCATGACTGATGACCCTAACAACCTATCTACTAACCGTAGACCTAGGTCTGTCCATGCCATTAGGCCACCCGCCGTAATGATGTCCCCGTCGTCGATGATCAGTTGATCAGCATCGACAATCACATCGGGAAAACGTTGATGCAATAGCTCGGCATGGGACCAATGCGTTGTCATGCGCCGCTGTTTCACCAAACCCGTAGCGGCCAACGCAAAAGCACCCGCGCAAACGGAGGTCAACACCACACCGGCTGCATGTTGCTTGCGTAACCATACCTGTAGCGCTGGCATATCATCTGCGCCTAATGGCTCACCTAAGGCTGGCGGTAAAATCAACGCGGCCAAGCCAGTAGAGGCGGCAGGAGTATAACTATCAAACACCTTATACGGAGCAGAATCAGCATCATCTTGCTGCCAATGCGTTACCTTAATCGCCGGTATAGTACTTTCGGAATGAGCCTCCGCAACCCGATTCGCTACCGCAAATAAATCGGTCAAACCCAAGATAGCAGCTTGCTGTGCTCCTGCATACATCACCACGCCAATTTCTTGCACTGTGCTCCCCTACTGCTGTGATCCCTCGTCATTATAAAACAGGCTCAAGTTTGTCATGCCGCCCGACAATGGTTCGCTAAAGCATGCGAGAACAACTTGGAAGAGTTAGCAGCCCTCATAAAAAAAGCCGCAACCAACTGGTATGCGGCTTTTATATATGCAGTACAAATTACAGCAGTGAAGACGCGTTATCCAACACGTAATCGCATGCTTTTTCTTTGATGTCGTCTTTGACTTTACTGATGTCGAAAGAAGAACCATCACTGCCTGACAACATCCCCGTCAAGCCTTGCTGGTAACCCGCATCTTGCTGCTGCTTAGCAGGGCTATCCATACCCAGTTTACCCATCAACTGACCTTTAATATTGTCAGCATTAGCCGCTTTCAAATATTTGTTTTTCAGGCAGTATTCCAAAATACCTGCCACATTACTGGCCGCACCTGCCCCGATGCTAGGCAACCCCAGAGATGCCCCCAAATTACCTAACCCAGCAGCGCCACCGGCACTACCACCACCCAGACTTTCGGTAGCTTGGCTTTTCAAACTGCCCATAATGTCTGCAGAAACGGGAGCAGACAACGCCATACCTAGCGCAGCGGCTGCCAACAGTTTTACCCCTAAAAACTGACGCATTCTTTTCTCCTGAGTTTATGGTTATCAGCCAGCATTTCCGGCAGCTAAAATCGTACCTCAAGCATTGTTGCAGTAGGAAACGAGTATGCGACTATTTGTTAATTCCTGTCATTTCGCGCAGTAGTCGTTGCCCTAAACACGAATTACTGTCTTTTAGGTCTGGCTGGCTACCTGTTCCAGCAACACGGTTTTCAGCACGCTTAGATACGATGTATTGGCGTCTTTGGTTGCCGTTAACAGTGTTACATCCCCCTTATTTAGTAACGCCAACAAGGGGGCCAAACAAGCGATATCGTCTAACAACTGCTTTTTGTACGCGACTTGGAAGGTGGGCACATCTAGCGTACCCGCATGAAAAGCCTTGCGCAGCTCGGTGCTAGGGCTAGCTTTGTTGTACCACTGTATGTCTCCCAGCGCGTCTTTGCGCAAGCCTCGGGGCCACAACCTATCCGTTAGTACACGAGGTTGTTCTACTGTAGGTTCATGTACAGCATGCTGAATGCGATCCACAAAGATTTTTCCGGTCATCGAGACTTCCCTGCTCCATACCATAAGTACAAAGCGGCAATGGCGGCCAACAAGCCTGTAAACAAAAATGCATAACCCAGCACAATCAGAAAGAACGGCCCATACGAAATCCACATTATCGCCATACAGATAACGTACTACGCGGTGCTCAAAACTGCCTGATCAAGCGTCACTGTAGTAGCTATGGGAGCCTTGCGCACTGTTTCATCGTAAACCACAGTGTACTGGGCTATTTTTGTCACAAGTAATGGAACTAAATCGCCAATCTACCCTCTAATACCTGTAATCCTTGTTGTAGAGTGAATTTGGAATACAGGTTTATTATTTTTCCACTCCATTTTCAGCAACGGCGAATCGCTAATCGCCCCGTATTTCTGGGCAATTCTCATGGCGTTACTCATGTTACTCAACGCCTTAAGACTACTTCTGTTATGATGAATGCCGGTTTCGTGACCAAACAGTATACTGCGCCATGGGCTACTTGCTCCCAACAGCAGTAACAAAACCAGCAAAATGATGTAATGTGAGCCAGCCATATGTTTCCCGCCTTGGGAACACTCGCTCAATACGTGCCACAGCGCATGCTTTGCATCACACAGAACTCTGTGAAAACTATTCATTGCTATTCTCAGATCAACAGAAATAATGGGTTTTGTTACGCATATCGCTATGATACGTAAGCAAATGTCCTCTTGCCATCACTGAAAACTGGTAGTACCGCATACTTTCTTACGGTATTAGGTACGATTTTTTTGCTTTATCACAATGATTTATCTCTATTTACAGGATAAGCTTCATTGTGCTGACTAACTACTAAATAGTTACAAACTTACTCTATACAGTAAAGCTGCCAAGCCTCATAGTAGTTAGGTTAGATCATATTCTTACAACAATCATAAAAAGGCCGGTAATTTACTCGCCTATAACTTTAAAAAACGCATTCATTTTTTCAGCGTGCACTTTAGTTAATCCATACAAATAATAGTGCCAAATAATAAAATAAAATAAGCGTTGGAGATCATCATGATTTACCAAAAATTGAATCAGGGCATTAGCTCTTCTCTGCCTGCAGCCGCATTATTGAATACCGACAAGCGTTCACCAGAACAAAAACAGATTCAAGAACAGCAGCTAACAGAAATACGCAGAAACTTTGTACGCAACATTAAAAGAACGTCCAGATAAATAAAAAACCGCCTTAATGGCGGTTTTTTATTGGCATTCATATTTCAGTTTCTACTTCTCAAATTAGAATCTATACGTAAGCCCCAACACAGGCCCTTTCATGCGCACATCATAAACATGCCCGCTATGTTTGTAATCAACATCTAGGACCTTATAGCCTGCTGACACAGAAAACCTATCAGAAAACACATAGTTCACCGTCCCCAACGTAGACCACGTCATTTTGGAGCCCGCTCCAAAGCCGCCCACATCAGCCTGCACTTGCAACGACAGATGATCGGTTAATGGCACAAAGGCTCGCGCACCCAATAATGGGTCTACCCACCCAAAGCTCTCTCGCTGACTTGCCGATACACAACCAATAGCAGGGTGTCCCGCCGTCACACTGACGTCGGTAGAAATATGCCAGAAACGAATACCCGCCAATGCATCCAAGGTGAAATCAGGGGTGCTAACTACTCTATAGCCCCCCTGCAATGTAGCCATGAACTGTTTGTTTTTTACTTTGGCTCGTGTGCTCGCCCCTGGAGGGATAGTCACCCCTAGCCCTGGCAACTGAAAAGCCGATAACGGCCCACTGGCATCCGTACTGCGTGTGCTGATGTACATCATGTCGCCCGAGAAAACGAAACGATCATAACGCCCCCACGCATTAATAAAACCGCCCATACTAAAATCGCTCATCACATCAGAAAACGATTTTTTAATGCGCATGGTGGGCGCATGCTTAAAAGGTGAAATATCGCCTTTCATTCCAGCCGCCCACACATAGGGAGTAATCTGCCATGTCCATGCCTGATTGTCTTCCGATAACCATGCCTGCTCATCGCTGCTCGTAGCACTACCTTGAGCTGAAAACATAACGCCACAGAGCGCCACCACAAGGGTTTTTAGATATCTATTCAAGGCCGGTGTTTCCTAAGAAATGACGAGTATCTTCTTATACCTTGATCATCTTTCACATAGCAAATACCCTTGTTGGAACTCACGATAAGCGTTTACGTTAACCAACAGCCCTTCCTCTTTTAACCTTTCACCATGACTATTGAACTTGACCGCGACACCAAGACCCGAGCCATTCAGTCCCTTCAACGCTACTTCGATGAAAACATGGAAGAACCTATAGGCAATATTACCGCCAATGCGTTGCTGAACTTTTTTCTGCAAGACATTGCTCCCAGCGTGTACAACCAAGCCGTCCGCGATGTGCAAGCAAACATGCAGCAGAAAACTGAAGACCTAGACATAGAAGTACATGCAGACGAGTTCCAGTACTGGCCAAAGCAAAAACGATAACCTCGTCCCTCTGTTGCTAATTTCACAGTAAGCGCCCGTGTTTACCCCTGCTTCGCGCAAAAAAATATTTTCGGAAATTTGGCTTTTCTATAAAATTAATTTTGCTATTTTTTGACACTCACAGACCTGTCCCTGACTTTCAAAAAGTAGAGTAATGACTCTTTTTTACTCATAAAGTACGGACCTAATTCATGAGTACTCTCACTCACTCTTTACTTGATTTCCAAGAAGAGCGTCAAAAGCTACAAAGCGACACGTCGCAATCTAAGCCTGAACGTCAAAACCCCTGTTATGCCTGTGGCGTGTGTTGCCAGCATTTCCGTATTTCCTTCTATAGCGGAGAGTTAACTGGCGAGACAGGCGGCTGGGTACCGATAGAACTCACTACACAGATAGGCCCACTACGTGCCTGTATGAAAGGAACTGAAAAAGGTTCTGGCCGCTGCATAGGTCTGCAAGGTGAAATTGGCGACCCGTCCATTCGTTGTGGTGTATACGAGCAACGCCCCTCTGTATGTAGAGAGTTCCACGCTTACGATGCACACGGCACCCCTAATCCGGATTGCCAACGCTTGCGTTTAGCCGCTGGATTACCTCCGCTGGATGATATTCCACCTAATGATAATGACATAGCCGCCTAATGATTCATTGTTATTCGGGTTTGCTAGAGTTGTAATTTTCTATAAAGCCCGTAAACTTGAGGCCGTCATTCTAAATGGTTCAGGAAAGAGACTTCTTAGGAAGCGCCGACGGAGCAACCGCCCCGGAATCTCTCAGGCAAAAGGATCCTGAAACCGTGACAATCTGGAGAGAGGCAAACCATAGATTTGCCCACCGAAGGGGACCACTTCTACAGTGGAACAAGCTCTCAGGTAACCGGACAGATGGGGTGTAGCCGCTATGTAGCGGGCTACCCCTATTTCTATATCTGGAGCATTACCCCATGACTACCATTGCTGTTATTGGTGCCGGTATCACTGGCGTGACCACAGCGTACGCCCTGAGACAACAAGGCTATGACGTTATCGTAATAGACCGTCAACGTTACCCTGCGATGGAAACCTCGTTTGCCAACGGTGGTCAGTTATCCGCATGTAACGCTGAAGTCTGGAACAACACTGGGACCGTGTTAAAAGGCCTGAAGTGGATGTTCAAACGTGACGCTCCACTGTTGCTGAACCCAGCCCCTACTTGGCACAAATACTCGTGGATGGGTGAGTTTCTGTACAACATCCGTAATTACGAGAAAAACACTGTAGACACCGTCAAATTGGCTATTGCAGCGCGTGAGCCTTTTCACCGTTGGGCAGCAGCCGAAAACATCCAATACGATTTGGAAGAGCGCGGTATTTTGCACGTTTACCAAAGCAAGAAAGGCTTTGAGGCCGGCATTAAAGTCAGTGAACTGCTGGCTAAAGGCGGTTTGGAACGTAGCACCGTCACACCAGAAGAAATCCGTACTATCGAGCCTACTTTGCAAGGTAAATACTACGGTGGTTTCTTTACCCCTAGCGACTCCACAGGCGATATTCACAAATACACCCGTGGCTTGGCTGAAGCCTGCGAACGCCAAGGCGTCACCTTTATGATGGACGTAGAAGTAAGCGGCATTTCGCAGTCAGGCTCCAAACATCGTATTCAATACGTATCCAAACTCACTGGCGCGCCTCAACACCCTGAGTCTGTTGAAGTAGACGCTTTGGTGATTTGTGCGGGTGTAGGTAGCCGTAAATTAGCCGCCATGGTGGGTGACCGCATCAACATTTACCCCGTTAAAGGCTATTCCATCACCATTCCCCTGGAAGATGAAACCAGCCAAACCTCTGCACCATGGGTAAGCTTGCTGGATGAAGAAGCCAAGATCGTGACCAGCCGTTTGGGCAAAGACCGCTTCCGTATTGCTGGTACCGCAGAGTACAACGGTGAAAACCGCAACATTCGTGCTGACCGCGTTAATCCATTAACCGACTGGGTACGCTACAACTTCTCGGGTGTCAGCACAGAAAACGCTATCCCTTGGGCTGGCCTGCGCCCCATGATGCCTGACATGATGCCTCGCATCCAAACCGGCAAACAACCCGGCGTGTTCTACAACACAGGCCATGGCCACTTAGGTTGGACCTTGTCTGCCGCTACCGCTGAAGCCGTCACTGCTTTGGTACACAGCAGCATCAAGCCCTAATAGGCATCCTACCCCAGTAAACACATTGCCCTATGTAGCAAGCGCTACATAGGGCAATGCTCTTTAATCGTGGTAGTCGTGCAGAAGCGTTATTTCTACAGCTTAGTGCTGCAATAACAAGCCTGGATGTGCATCAAACTGCACTGACAATGATGTGGCGCTAGAAACAAGGCTTGGCGTCGCACTAGGCACTTCCACCAAATGCAACACCTGCCCTAAGGGTAAGGGCTGAGCATCACGCAATAATGTCCCTACTCGCACGCCTGGTGCGGTAGAAAGCACCACTCTACGGTCTGCATTAATCACCACTACAGGGTTCGTGATAGCCGCTAGTAAAGGTGCCAACAGCCGGTCTAAGGTAGACACCAACATATCTACGGCTGCCACCCCTACAAATACGCCATCCAGCAGCACCGGGTGCGCAGTGGTAATGGTGTAGTCGCCATTACAAACGTAATCTACGTATGGCCCATCCACATAGGCTCTGTGATCACTGGCGGGTTGACCAAACCAGTCAAACACGCGGAAATCCAATCGTTTACGAATTTCTTGATTGCGGTCTAACTGCGCGTGCTCCATCGCACCCGCTTCTTGATACCACCACTCTAACGACCATACCTCATCACCGGTGTTTTCGTTGCTGTAACTGGCAAAGCCTGCGCCATTACACCATGCGTGCTCCCGCAACACGTCGTGTATAGGGGCTTGGAGTTGCAGGCGATGTTCAGCACTCAGCTGAACGCCTTCTTGACTCGCCCTTGCTGACTGCGAAAGTATGCATTGCGTTTGTTCAGCTAAGGCTGCAGCGGCATCACACGCCGCATGCGTAATGTTGTGCAGCATTGCTTTGGCTTTTGCTACTGGAGTGTCGCTGTACATGATGATCTCCTGCAGGCGGTTCCCATCGTTACATCAAGCCAGATGGGGCTGTGATAATGCGGTCTCTGCATCTAGCTTTACTTTACAGGCCAACAACTGATCTGTCAGCAGATAAATCATGTTCTGCGCCAGTGTCGCCGCTTGCTCCGCATCCGTTTTTCGCAATGCCTGAGCCACCTGCCTATATGCCTCTACTACCTGCTCGTGTGCGCTGGTGTACTGATACAGCGTAGCGACTAAGGGCGCCCACTCTGCCTGTATCATCAATACCTGATTCGCTAATCGGGCAGATTGCGCATTAGCGGCTAACGCCAATAGACAGCGCATATCAGCATGAGCCCGCTCTTCAGCATGTTCGGTGGCCGCGTAAGCTTCCACCGCATGCTCAAAACGCAGCAATTCTTGGGCAGTGGAGCGCTGTGCCGCCAAACGCGCACTGTGGCTGATCACTGCACAATGCCATTCCCCTAAATCGGCCAGATACGCCGAGCTGGCTAACTTTAGCGGGTGCTGCGCCAGCAGCATACCCGCCGACATTTTACAGACGAAGCTACCACCATTACGCCCCCGGCGCGTATCAATAAGATTACGCATTCGCAAGGTATTCAACGCCTCGCGTACCGTCACAGGGGATACCCCCAACATACGCGACAAATCTGCCTCGTTGGGCAATTGCTCATCAGCCTCGAGCAGGCCAGCCAGAATCGCGTTACTTAAACGCTCTACCACTAACTCTGACCGGCTCGCCTGACCTATGGGCGCGTAAACAATGGCATGCGCCGTCATGCTGTTACTCCCACGCTTCGTAGATAAATCGGGAATCGTAGCACTTCTGATCAGAAAATCCCATGCTTATGCAAGGCTTGATCATCAGCAGGCACAGGAGCAATCGCATCCCATAGCTCGGCTACTTTCCCGTTTTCTACACGCCATAACTCAAAATACGCATGGCGTTCTCCGGCGATACTGCCCTCGGAATGCGTCAAGACAAACTGCCCTTCGGCCACACTACGATGTATGCGTGCGTACTCTAGGCCATGACCATCGTTGCGCAATTGCTCCAGAAAAGCGATCACCGCATTAACTCCATCGGCGATATCGGGACTGTGTTGATGAAAGCTCTCACCATTGGCATAACGCTCAAAGCCGGTGTAGTCGCCTTCTACCAAAGTCTCAGTGAAGAAGCGCAACACCAACGCACGATTTTGCTCTTTATCACCTAGTCCTGGCTCAACAGGGCCATCCAATTGCGTACGACCGCTGGCATTAGGAGCTGCTTCGGGTACTAAGCCATCCCAGTGCTCTGTGATTTTTCCGTCGCGCACCCTATATAAATCAAACCCCACCAAAGGCTGCTCGTCTAACCCCACAAAACGACCATGAATGGCCACTAAATCACCGTCTTGCAATACTCGATGCGCCTCGTGATGCAGATCTGGGCAAGACTGCACCAATTCGCGTAGCCCACGTAACCCATCAGCCACCAATGGTGAGTGCTCAATAAAGTCGTCAGCAAAATAGCGATCTAACGCACTGGTATCGCGTAGCGTAAAAAGCTCGTAATGGGCTTTAGCCACTATGTCGCGAGTAGAAAGTGTATGACTCATCCTTAGCTCCTTATTCGTTAGCGCTCATGACGTGCTTAACGCGGGTGTACTCCTCGAAACCGTAGGCCGACAAATCTTTACCGTAACCCGACTTCTTAAAGCCACCATGAGGCATTTCAGCGGTCAGTGGGATATGGGTGTTGATCCATACCGTACCAAAATCCAGCTCGCGGGACAGGCGTTGGGTACGGGCATGGTTCGTGGTCCACACACTAGAAGCCAAACCGTATTCCACGCCATTGGCTTTGGCGATAGCATCGGCTTCATCGCTAAACCTTTGTACCGTAATCACTGGTCCGAAGATTTCTGTTTGAACAGCCTCATCGTCCTGTTTTAAGCCAGTGATCACAGTAGGCTCAAAGTAAAAGCCATCACGCGCAGCAGCTTTACCGCCCGTTTCGATTTTGGCGTGCGCGGGCAAACGTGCCATAAAGCCACTCACGCGCTCTAACTGACTGGCATTATTCAGTGCACCATACAATGCATCTGTATCGTCAGGATCACCAAACTTGATGTCTTTCACCTGCTCTACCAGTTTCTGCACGAATGCATCGTGCACAGACTCTGCTACCAATACGCGCGTCGCTGCCGTGCAATCTTGACCCGCATTAAACAAGCCAGCAATAGCGATGGTGCTGGCCGCTTTATCCAAATCCGCATCGTCAAACACCACCACAGGCGCCTTACCACCCAGCTCTAAGTGAGCGCGTGCTAAGTTAGCTGCCGCCGATGCCGCCACTTGCAAACCGGCACGCACAGAACCCGTGATAGACACCAAGGCTGGGGTTGGGTGTGACACCACCATTGACCCCGCATTCGCCTGACCTAACACCACGTTAAACACCCCTTCAGGAAAGAGTGGCGCTACCAATTCGGCCAGCAGCAAGGTGCTTTCAGGTGTAGTGTCGCTAGGCTTCAAAACGATGGTGTTACCTGCTGCCAAGGCTGGAGCGATTTTCCACACAGCCATCATCAATGGGTAGTTCCATGGCGTTACCTGACCCACTACACCCAATGGCTCACGCCTAATGCTAGACGTTAGGCCTTCCATGTATTCAGCAGTCGCTTTGCCTTCCAAGAATCGTGCTGCGCCTGCAAAGAAGCGAATTTGATCCGCGCATACTGCCACCTCTTCCGAGGCAACCAGATGCTTTAGCTGCCCTGTATTGCGGCTTTGTGCCTCTACCAACTTGTCACTGTTTTTCTCTATTTGATCGGCCAATGCCAGCAGTGCTTTTTGACGTGCTGATGGTGTACTACGCCCCCAAACCTTAAAGGCGGCGCGGGCGGCAGCATACGCCGCATCCACATCCTGTTGCGTCGCGTTTGGCGAACGCGCATACACCTTGCCTGTGACTGGGCTAATCAGGTCAAAAGTTTCTGTGCCGGTAGACGCCACATACTGACCATTAATGAAATGTTTTAGTGTTGGGTGTGTCATCTCAATCTCCTTTTTGAGTGGTATATAAATATATCCTATGAAGTTATATGTATTAGCAGTATCCGTAATTACCCTAGCTAAAAATAAAAAAGCCGCTTCCAACGACGTGGAAGCGGCTGCTTGCGGTACGGTGCTGCTGGCTTTAGGTTCTAAATACGGACACAGCCTCTGACAACTGTCGTGCTTGATCCTGCAAAGAGGATGCCGCCGCCGACGCCTCTTCTACCATGGCTGCGTTTTGCTGGGTCACAGCGTCCATCTGAACAATAGCGGTATTGATCTGGGCCAAGCCATCACTTTGCTGACTAGAAGCCGATGCGATCTCATCCATTAATCGAGCAACATCAGTAATCGCTCCTGCTGCTTGGCGAATAATGCCGCTGGCTCTATCTACTTTCTGTGTACTGCCTTGTGCTAATTGCACCGAGTTTTCAATCAGTTCTTTGATCTCGTGTGCAGACACCGCACTACGCTGAGCTAAGGTACGCACCTCGGCAGCCACCACAGCAAACCCCCTACCATTCTCACCAGCCCTAGCTGCCTCTACAGCAGCATTAAGCGCCAGAATATTGGTCTGGAAAGCAATGCTTTCAATGGTGGTGATGATGTCATTCATCTTTTGCGAACTTTGGCTTAATGCGGTCATGGACTGCACAATTTCGCCTACTGCGCTATCACTCGCGACTGCAAGCGATGAGGCATCGGCTGCCAGATCATTCGCTTGGTGAGCGTGATCGGCGTTTTGCTTTACTGTCACCGACAGCTCTTCTAGGCTTGCCGCCGTTTCTTGCAATGCGGCAGCCTGCTCTTCAGTACGCTGAGACAAATCTATATTGCCCTGCGCAATTTGATACGCTGCCTGCGACACCGACTCGCTGTTTTCACGAATGCCGCTAATAATGCCCACCAACTGCGTTTGCATACTATGCATAGCATGCAACACACTATGGTCATCGCCTTCTCGTACTCGTATGTCAGAGCTTAAATCGCCCTGTGCAATGCTTTCCGTCACATGCAATGCCTGTGCTGGTTCACCACCCAAGGGGCGTATTACCATACGATTTAGGGCCACACCCAATACCAGCGACACCACTACGATACTGATCGCGCCTAGAATCAGTGAGGTATTACGTAGCTCGTACACCTCGGCCAATACCTTAGCTTGAGGCACCGTCACTGTTAACGCCCACTTACCTTCCGTTGTAGGCAATGCAATAGGCACCACGACGGTATAACTGTCCTCGCCCAGCAATGGATCCACAGCACTAATACTTTGTGTGGTGCCGGTTCTTGCTGCATCCAGAATGTTTTTCTGCTCAGCATCCATTCTGGCACCTACACGATCCGCATCGCGATGACCAATGTAAATACCGCCTTCTGAAAACAAGCTGGCATAGCCGGTTTCGTAAGGACGTATTTGGCTAATTTGGTTTTGGAATGCCGATAACGCAATATCCACCCCTACAACTGCAATCACCTTATCGTTATGCAAAATGGGGACGGAAATACTGGTTAGTAAGGTAGAAATCCCGCCAATATAATCTCTATATGGCTCGGATAGAATTGTTCTTTTGGTGTTACGGGCATTTAAGTAGTAATCGCCCTCACCGGCTTGATGGTAGTTGCGAATCACATCTACGGCCAACGCCCCATCAGTACGACTCCAGTACGGTGTAAACCTACCTGTTCCGTCGTGTGCATCCGCATGAGCGAAGTCTTCATCTCGGCCATCAAATGCATCGGGCTCCCACACAGCCCACACAGTCAGAAAATTGGAGTTATTCGCTAAGATTTCACGCATCATCGCCATCGCCGCATAACGATCTGCTAGACCGCTTTGGCGTAGGCCATACATCATTTGCGCTAACGTACGCGCAGCATTCAAGGCTTTTTCCGTTTCCTTCATCACCTCTTGCGCTTCGCCTTTAACCGCTTCTTCCACATACATGTGAGCAGCTTTACTCTGCATGGCAGAACCTTGCTGCACCACTACTCCGATGATGGCGGTAAATCCGATAACGATCATCCCCACCACAACCATCAACATACGAGCACGTAGGCTCAAGTTTGAAAACATCAAGTTCTCCATCAATAAATACAGCGCAGCAAGGTTTACGGCTCGCCCAGCGGAAAATTTATTGAGGCCTCAAAAGTTGACATACTGGTTAACGATAATAGAAGGGGTTTTTCACTTATTTATAAAATGCGAAGGTCAATAAATGGTTCAGGAGAGAGTCTTCTCTTGGATGAAGCGCCGACGGAGCAACCACCCCGGAAACTCTCAGGCAAAAGAATCCTGAAACCGTGACAATCTGGAGAGAGGCATTACAATATGCCCACCGAAGGGGATCATGACACAATCATGGAGAAGCTCTCAGGTAAACGGACAGATGGGGTACAGCTGCTATATGGCATCTGTTCACCTATCACGTTCGGAGAGTCTCCTATGACCATTTCCTCACTGTACGCGTAATAGCTGGGCGGCTATTGCGCCTACCAAAGCATTCTTTCTTGTACACGCATCGTGTTTTGATACGCGCAATCAAAGCATGGACGTTTGCCGTGCGCTCGTGAGCTTACTCTGGTTTGCACCCCTTACTTCCGTTTCTGCAGAACGGCGGTATGCCCGTGTTTTTTTCTTGTAGCACAGTAACACCCACTTCATAGTGATATAACAAATTACGGAGAAACGCGTGAGTCAACAACACTCAGCAGGATTGCAACGCTCGTTAAAGAACCGACACCTGCAACTGATAGCGATTGGAGGCGCTATTGGTACAGGTCTATTTATGGGTTCTGGCCGCACTATTAGCTTGGCCGGCCCTTCTGTATTATTTACCTACATCATCATTGGGTTTTTCTTGTTTTTTGTGATGCGAGCAATGGGGGAGTTGCTGCTACACAATCTGGAATACAAATCCTTCGTTGATTTCGCCACCGATATTCTTGGCCCCACTATGGGGTACTTTACCGGTTGGAGTTACTGGTTTTGTTGGGTAGTGATTGGCGTAGCCGACATTGTGGCCATTACAGGCTATACACAGTTTTGGTGGCCCGATGTCCCTTTATGGTTACCAGGCATACTGTGCATCTCGTTTTTACTTGCCTTTAACTTGCTGTCAGCCAAACTGTTTGGCGAGCTTGAGTTCTGGTTTGCTCTGATCAAAGTCGTCGCCATTGTGGCGTTGATAGGCGTAGGGGCTTACCTACTGTTTACTGGCTTTGTGGGCCCTACCGGCGATAAAGCAAGCCTGACCTACTTGTGGGATAGGGGCGGTGTATTTCCTAATGGCATTATGGGTTTCTTTGCTGCATTCCAGATTGCGATTTTCGCATTCGTAGGGATTGAGCTGGTGGGTACCGCTTCTGCTGAAACCGCAGACCCCACTAAAAACCTGCCTAAAGCCATTAACAAAATCCCAGTGCGTGTCATTATTTTCTACGTTTTGGCACTCACCGTGATCATGACAGTGACTCCATGGGATGTGGTTGCCCCCAACAAGAGCCCATTTGTGAACATGTTCTTGTTGATTGGCGTAGGTGCAGCGGCAGCGATTATTAACTTTGTTGTGCTGACCTCTGCTTTGTCTTCCGCCAACAGCGGCATGTTTTCTACTGGCCGTATGTTGTACGGTTTGTCCAAAAACGATCTGGCTCCAGAATCCTTTGGCAAACTTTCTCGCAGCGGCACACCCCGCAACGGCTTGCTGTACTCATGCGCCCTGCTGCTAAGCAGCGTGTTTCTACTGTACGCTGAAGGCGACGTGATGCGTGTATTCACTATTGTGACGACGGTATCCAGCATTTGCTTCATTTTTGTCTGGGCCGTGATTCTGGTGTCATACCTGAAATACCGCCGCATTCGTCCAGAAGCGCACGCCAAGTCTAGCTACAAAATGCCGTTTGCAATTCCTATGTGCTACGCCACGCTGGTGTTCTTTGCTTTCGCGCTGTATTTGTTTAGCCAAGAAGAAGAAACCTTAATTGGCTTGATTGCGACACCGTTCTGGTTCTTAGCATTGTTCCTGTGCTTACCTTTATACAAAAAGCGCTTGAAACGACTGTCCCAGCACCCTAACGCTGTCCCGCAAGCCGCCGAGTAAGGCTACCAGTACTAGCAGGCACTACCCTTTGATAGGGGTAGTGCCTTTTTTTTGCCCGCACCAAAAAACCATACAAAAACCCATACAAGAAAGCACTCATAAAAATAACGAAAAACCCTTTATAAACAGGACCCATCAATCGCAATCACCATTTATACATAGCGAATCTACTGTTAAAAACTCACAACCCTACTCCTTCACCCCTACAAGATTAGATTGATAACCCATACAAAATAACCTATATTACACATACAAATTAAGGTTATTAATCCATACAAAATACAATCTTGTATGGGAATCGTGGGTTGTTGCTGTGCTTACATCGTCATGCGGCAGCCTCTTCTTCTTATTGGCTGTACACGGAGGTCTGCGCATGTTCGGCCTAGATGCATTAGAACTGGCCCGCATTCAGTTCGGCTTTACCATAAGCTTTCACATAATTTTCCCTGCCATCACCATAGGACTAGCATCGTACTTAGCCGTGCTAGAAGGTATGTGGTTATGGAAAAAAGACCCGGTTTACCAAACCCTCTATCACTTCTGGTCCAAGGTATTTGCCGTTAACTTCGGCATGGGCGTGGTATCGGGCTTAGTCATGGCTTACCAGTTTGGCACCAACTGGAGCTTTTATTCGGAATTTGCCGGCAGCATTACCGGCCCCCTACTTACCTACGAAGTATTAACTGCCTTTTTCTTAGAAGCAGGCTTCCTAGGCGTGATGCTTTTTGGTTGGAATAAGGTAGGCCCACGGCTGCATTGGTTTGCCACCATCATGGTTGCTCTAGGCACCTTGATTTCTGCCACTTGGATCTTGGCGTCGAACAGCTGGATGCAAACACCCCAAGGCTACGAAATCGTTAATAACATCGTGATCCCCACCGATTGGATCGCGGTTATTTTCAATCCCTCATTCCCATACCGCTTGGCGCATATGGTGTTGGCCGCCTTTATCTGCACCGCCTTAATGGTTGCAGCTTCAGCCGCATGGCACCTACTCAAGGGCAAGCAACAACCTGCTATTCGCACCATGTTCTCCATGGCGATGTGGATGCTGTTAGCCACTATTCCCCTGCAAATTTTTGTAGGTGACCTACATGGTTTAAACACGCTTAAACACCAACCCGCCAAGATTGCTGCCATTGAGGGGCACTGGGAAAACACACCCGGCGAAGGGGTACCGTTGATTCTGTTTGGCTTACCCGACATGGAAACCGAAACCACTCGCTATGCGCTTTCTATCCCAAACTTGGGGGGTTTAATTCTTACTCACGAATGGGACGGGCAGTACCCTGGCCTAAAAGAATTCCCTAAAGCGGATAGACCCCCAGCCAACGTTGTGTTCTGGACCTTCCGCATTATGGTGGGGCTAGGCTTCTTGATGCTGCTCTTAGCGCTATGGAGTGCCACCGCCTTACTGCGCCGTAACGCCTTCCAATCCAAAGCCCTGCAACGCTTTGCCTTATGGATGGGCCCCTCTGGGTTAATCGCACTACTGGCTGGCTGGTACACCACCGAAATAGGCCGCCAGCCCTGGATTGTCTATGGATTAATGCGCACCAAAGATGCGGTATCCAATCACTCCACCACCACCATGTCCGTCACCTTAATCGTATTGGTGCTGATGTATATGGCGGTATTTGGCTTAGGCATTTGGTACATGCTGCGCTTAATTGCTCGCGGCCCAGACGATCCCATTACTCAAAAAGAGACACCACTTAAACCGCTGCGTGCTAGTCACCTTGCCACAACCACAACATCGCACACAGCTCCCATTCACCCATCGGTTCACAAGGAGTAGACATGGGCATCGATTTACCCCTGATCTGGTTATTGATCATCGGCTTTGGCATCATGATGTATGTCATTACGGATGGTTTTGACCTAGGCATAGGAATCTTGTTTGCGTTCATTCCCAACCGTCAGCACCGTGACACCATGGTTAACAGTGTGGCACCCGTATGGGATGGCAATGAAACGTGGCTGGTACTGGGCGGTGCGGGGCTGATGGCAGCCTTCCCCAAAGCCTATGCAGTAGTACTCAGCGCGTTGTACATACCGTTGCTCTTAATGCTGGCAGGCCTAATATGGCGCGGCGTTTCCTTCGAGTTTCGCTTTAAGGCCGATGAGGCTCACAAAGCCTTCTGGGATAAAGCCTTTATGTTGGGTTCCATAGTGGCTACGTTCTTTCAAGGCGTCACCTTAGGAGCGTTTATTGATGGTATTCCACTGGATGACAGCAGCTATGCGGTAGCTGGATGGATTACCCCCTTCTCTCTCTTCACGGGCATAGGAACCTTAATCGCCTATGCCTTATTAGGTGTCACGTGGCTGATTTTGAAAACCAGCGGCCCCTTACACGACACCATGGTGCGTATTACCCGCCCTATTACCTTGGCACTACTGGCGTCTATTGCTATCGCCAGTTTCTGGACACCGCTGCGTCACCCCGATATTGCCGAGCGTTGGTTTAGCTTTCCTAATCTGTGGTTCTTCTTGCCTGTACCCTTTTTAGTCTTGTTGGCGTGTTTTGCCATTTTCCGCTGCTTACGCACCCCCCCGCATGTTGGGCCCTTTGTATGGTCGTTATTGCTTATTTTCTTGGGCTACAGTGGTTTTGTGATCAGCATTTGGCCAAACATCATCCCCCCTGATCTTAGTATTTATGAAGCGGCTGCCCCCGTACAAAGCCTAGGTTTCACCTTAGTAGGCGCCTTGCTGATTACTCCTATTATTTTGTGTTATTCAGCCTGGTCTTATTATGTATTTCGCGGCAAAACACAGGATGGGTACCACGAATGAAAGACACACTTTATACCAACACTTCCAACACATTGGCCCAACGCTTAGGCTGGTTAGTACTCATTTGGGCGTGCAGCATTGCTAGCCTTGGGCTAGTTGCATGGTTGATGCGATTGCTCATGGGGTTAGCCGGCATGACTACCAGTGCATAAGCGCCTCAATATTTCTTGTTTCCCTAACAATTCATTATATTTTTTTGCCAATGCCTGAGTACAATATGCGCACTTTCTTACTACTCAGAGAACCTTGAAACCATGAAGCTCTCGACTATCTTTGCAGCAATACTTGGCGCAGCTATCGCTGGTGGTGGTACTGCTTACTACTACCAACAAAACCCAAGCACACAACAGCAAACAGCGTTTACTGTGCTGCCTCTGGACACAACCAAAGCCGGTGAAATCAACAGCACCAGTTTAGTGAACTTGAGCAACGGTGTACGCAGCGTACCTTTTACACTGACCGCTGAAGCTGGCCAGTTCTACAAAATTGCTGTCACCGGTGCATTGCGTGCCCAGATTAGCGTTCTGCAAAATGGTCTGCTGATTGCCAGCTCCACCACAGCAAAAAACAATTGCGACGAGTGCAGCAATAGCTCTACAGCAGTTGCTCCTGCTATGTTGGCCTTTAAAGCCGAAACAGCTGGCAAATACGATGTAGTAGTAAGCGGTTTGGACTCTAACGCCTACGGCCCATTCAGCGTGACCGCCACTCCACTGAAAACCTATGTAGGTAGCGTAGTGAAAGCTGGTATGGACATTACCGAAATCGCTATGGGTCGTCAGCAAGAGTTCAAATTAGAAGTAGACGAAAAAGCCATTTACACCATCGACATGAAGGCAGATCAAGGCCGCCTTGATCCCTACCTGTCGTTGCTGGATCAAAACGGCCGCGAATTGGTGTCAGATGATGACGGTGGCGATAACTACGATGCCAAAATCCAAACGTACTTGGAACCCGGCACCTACACCATTCAAACCAGCTCTGCTGTAGGCGCTGACACCTTCCAAGGCACCTACCGTTTGATTATTGCTAAAGAAGCTCTGACTAGTGACATCACACTAGAATCCGGTGCAACACTGCATGCTGACGGCGCTAAACAAACCGGTTTATACAACGGCCAAGCACAAGAGTTCACCTTCGAACTGCCCGAAACCATGTTGGTTAGCCTAGACGTCAACGCCTTGGGCTTTGACCCTGACGTAATGGTAGATGGCGCTAGCATCAACTACCAACGTCGCGGTCAATACACACTGCGCGCTGTACTGGAAGCAGGCACCCACTCCATTACCATCGATGGCTCTCAAGGCGGTATCTACGACCTAGCCTTGTCTGCAAGCTCCGTACCAGCGAACGCTGGTGGCGGTGCTATTCGTGTAGGCGACACACGCCAAGCCGTGATGCTGTCTGGTGTTACTCGCATTAACTACACCTTGGACATTACACAAGCTGGTAACTACGTAATCGACATGGCTTCACCCGTGTTCGATACATCGTTGTCTTTGCACCAGAATGGTTATACCTTAGCTGAAAACGATGACATCGATTACAGCAACGGCAATACCAACTCGCGCATCGAAATGGAACTGGAACCAGGCCGGTACCAAATTCAAGCAATGGCGCTAAGCGAAGGCTCTCGCAATCGCGATTACAGCGTAGCTGTTAAACGCAAATAAGCGTTTTAGCGTGCGCAATCAAAAAGCTGCTCTACGGAGCAGCTTTTTTTTGACCTAATCAGACCCAGCACCAAAAAGATCACACTTGGTAACAAATTGGTGCCACAAATTCACCCTTCTTAACAATACGGCGCCTAGTTTAGGGAATGCCCTAGTACAATGAAGCACATTTATACTACTTAGAGATCCCTATACAATGAAGCTCTCGACTATCTTTGCCGCCATACTCGGTGCGGTTATCGCTGGTGGTGGTACTGCTTACTATTATCAACAAGACCAACAACCTGCGCACGTGAAATCGGCTTATGCCGCCCTACCACTGGAAAAATCCCAGTCTGGCGAAATTAACAGCGCAAGTTTGGTGAACTTGAGTAACGGCGTACGCAGCGTACCTTACACTCTTACAGCCGAAGCCGGCATGTTCTACAAAATCGCAGTGACCGGTGCCCTACGCGCACAAATCAGCGTATTGCATAACGGCATGCTGGTAGCGAACTCTAACCAAAGCAGCGACTCCAAAGCATCAGCCTCTGTATTGGCATTCAAAGCTGAAACGGATGGCACATACGACGTAATCGTCAGCGGTATAGACGCTAATGCTTATGGGCCATTTAGCATCACCGCAACGCCCCTGAAGAGCTATGTAGGTGGTGTGGTGACAGCGGGCATGGATATCACTGAAATCGCCATGGGTCGCAAGCAAAGCTTCACTCTGGAAGTACCAGAGGCTGCTATCTACACCATTGACATGAAAGCCGACCAAGGCGCCATCGACCCTTATTTGGATCTATTGGATAAAAGTGGTCGCGAGCTAATGTCTGATGATGACGGCGGCGATAACTACGATGCCAAAATCCAAACGTACTTAGAACCCGGCACCTACACCATCCAAACTAGCTCCGCCTTGGGTGCTGACACCTTTAACGGTACGTACCGTTTAGTCATCAACAAAGCTGACGTACCTGATGTGACCCTACAATCGGGTAATGTACTGACTGTAAACGGTGACAAACAAGCTGGTTTGTACATGGGCCAACAGCAAGAGTTCAGCTTTGAACTGGCGCAACCTATGTTTGTTAGCCTGAAAGTAGACGCGATGGGCTTTGACCCTGACGTAGACTTAGATAGCCTACGCATCAGCTTCCCACGTCGCCAAAACGATGGCAGCACACGCGCTATCCTACCTGCAGGCACACACACTGTGTCTATTGATGGCTCACAACAAGGTGTATACGAACTGTCGTTAACCGCAACATCTCTGCCATCTAACGTTAGCGACCCAGTCATCACTCCCGGTCAAGCGATTCATGCCATCATGCAATCCGGTGCAGATCGCGTGACGCACACTCTGAAGGTTACTCAAGCAGGTACCTACGTGATTGACCTAGGCTCCCCTTCTTTTGACACCTACTTGTCGGTGCAAAAAGATGGTTATGTACTGGCCGAGAACGATGACATTGATTACGACAATGACAATCTGGACTCTCGCGTAGAAGTAGCGTTGCAACCTGGTGAGTACCAAGTACAGGTCACCATGTGGAACCAACCTACACGTAACCGTGAATACACATTAGAAGTACAGCGCAAATAATGCGGTAATGGTGTAATGCGGTATGCATAAGAAAGGCTGCTCAGTTGGGCAGCCTTTCTTTCGTTTGACGGTTGTATTCATTGCACACGCTGAGGGACTGCGGAACAACTTTTTATGATTTGGTGTCTCAAATAAAAAAACACTTTCGCAGCCTTAGGCTAATGCAGCCAGTGATGAGTAAGTGGGCTTTTAAAAACCCACCTACACCTACTCCTCAACAGCAGAAACCCCCATCGCCCTAGCATAACTAGCTGGCGAAAACTGCCACACCAATACCCCAACTACAGCCACACACCCCACGTGCCATAACCAACCAGCCATGTAATTACCGGTTGCATCGTACAGGGTTGCTAAGATCCAAGGCGCTATGGCTGCTAGCAAAAAGCCGCCACCTTGCATTAGTGCTGCTAATGCTCCTGCTCGTGCCGGTTCTTTTAAGTGTTCTAGCGCCACTACCATCGTCAGCGAGAAGCAACCGCCTAAGCCTGCCCCCACCACTATCGCCCACCATACCGGTACTGCCTCTGGCCAAAAAGCCAAGCCCAGAAAGCCCATCAACTGCAATACCAAGGTAAACCACAACCACGGCCTAAAATCAGGTTTACGGCACGCTATTGCTGGCAGCACCAAAGCCGCTACGGCTTGAGCAATCGCCATGACGGCCAACAAGCTACCGCTGTATGCAGCACTCCAGCCTAAGCTTTGATAGGCTGGCGCTAACCACGCTACGGCCGATGAGTAACCACCATTCACTAAACCAAAACACAGCATCAACAACCATGTGCGACGACGCTTTAATAATGGCGTAATGGCGATACGCTGTCCGTTGCTACGCGGTGGATCAGCGGGTAATAACCACATGGCTAATGCTAATGCCAACAAGGCGGGTAGCACTAACCATGCCAGCCCTATTTGCCAACTGCCCGTGAGTTGCTCAACCCAGGGGGACAATTGCGCTCCTAAGGCGCCGCCCCCCATCATCATGGAGGAATACAGCCCCATCACTACGCCGCTACGCTGCATAAACTGGCGCTTAATAATGCCGGGGAAAACCGCCTGAATAATGGCGACACCAAAGCCCATAATGGCAGCGGTTAACAACAGTACGGCACCGGAGGTAGTCATCCACCTCAGCCCTGCTCCCAAGGCAATCACCAGCAACGCCAAAATGACTAATAACCGCGCACCTAGCTTGCCCTGTAACGCAGGCCCAGCAAACGCCACGACTCCCATTAACGCCATTGGGATCAACGTCAGCAAAGAAAGCCCCTGCTGAGTTAACCCCGTGGAAAGACGTAAGGATTCCGCCAACGGGCCTATGCCCGTCATAAAAGGACGTAGATTAAGCCCTACGATGGCCACTACCAGTAGCAACAACACCGTAGAGTGGTGCGTGCGCTTTGCTGTTACTTCCATACTGCCCTACTACTTTTGTTTTTGTTGCCACTCCGTATACAACCCCGCGTAGGGTTCAGGACGCAATGGTTCATACTGTATATGCATGGACTGCTCTGAAAACGGTTTTGCCAAGTCGGCGTAAATCGCTGCCGTAGATAACCCATACGCTTCAGCCTCTTCGTTTGAATAGGCATATACCACTTCTTTGATGCCTGACATGCGCATAGCCGCCATACACATGGGGCAAGGATGCCCGCTGGCATACACGCTACAACCAGTCAGATTAGGAGACTGCAACACCTGACTTGCTGCCCGCAATGCCACCAGTTCGGCATGTGCCGTTGGGTCGTGCGTGACCAAAATCTCATTCACACCCGTGGCTACTATACGCCCATCTTTCACAACCACTGCCCCAAAAGGCCTACCTCCCGCCTGTTGGTTGGCATAGGCCAACGCAATTGCCTCACGTAAGAATTCGGCTTTTTCTGTACTCATAGACATGTTATCTAGACCTCCTTATCGTGCGCCAGCCGCTTGCAATAACGCCACTATTTCCGTGTAACCACGGCGCTGCGCATGCTGTAACGGGGTCACGCCATCACCATCCGCTACATTCACATCGGCACCACCTTGAATCAGCATTTGAACGATGCGCTGATGCACCGGCCCGCCTTGACTCAGCACAATAGCCTCTAACAAGGCGGTCCACCCCAAACGGTTCACATGATCAACGGCTACGCCAGCATCCAATAAGAGCTGTACTGTTTCAGGATGGCCTTTCTCGGCGGCAGGAATAAGCGCTGTGCCGCCATAACGATTGGTACTTTGTAAATCAGCCCCATGCGCCAGCGTTAAACGCAGAATATCATTGAAACCTTGAGCCCCCGCATACAGATAGGGACTATCCTCTATATTGTCTTTAGCATTGACATCCGCGCCAGCCTCTATCAGTAGGGTTGCCGCTGCGACCTGATTGGCTCGTGTGGCTCGCAACAAAGCGGTACGCCCTTGTGCGTCACGAGCCTCTATGTCTACTCCGGCAGCCAGCAATTGTTGAATAGCGGCTGTATCACCCTGCATTGCTGCGCCATGTAAGGCCTCGGTAGTTGCCCCCACTACGGGCTTTTGCATCATCATCACCGCTAACGACAACAACATGCCTACCGTAAAAAATCTGCGCATAATTCGCTCCTATACTCACGACGTTACGTGCTGCCCCGCCACGTTGCGTTACAGCTTATGCGTATAGGGTAGCGCGCCACTAGACCATACCGCAAAAGTAAGGCTCACTAGAAAACTCCGTACTTCTACGTAGAACGCGCGCTCTGCGCTAGAATCAACACTGCTATGCCGCTCACTTAGCGAAGGCATGCTAAGCGATTGTGCCCTCTTAGATTTTCTTATTAATAAGGATTGCCATGATTCATGAACTCACCAGTATCCAGATTCAACCCGGTAAGCAAAAAGAATTTGAAGCGGCCGTAGAACAAGGTATCGCAAAGGTTATTAGCCACTCCAAAGGCTACATACGCTACAACCTGAATCACAGCTTGGCCAAGCCTGAACACTACCTGCTACATATAGAATGGGAGACTCTGGAAAACCATATGGTGGATTTCCGTGAGTCTCCCGCTTTCCCCGAGTGGCGAGGGTACATCAGCAGTTTCTTTGCTGAAGCCCCCTCCACCGAGCACTTCGAAACGGTTAAAACCTCAGCCTAAGCTGATTAATAACCCGAGGACGACCTGCTTTGTTTTACCTCTGCAGGTCGATCTAAGGCGTCCTCTTGCTCTTCATACAAGACCCCGCCCATTGCCGCTACCAGCACCATAAAACCGGTGCCCAGCAACCACGACAAATACCAAGGGCCATAATCCCCGAGGATGACCGTCAGCAAAATAGCGATAACAGCCAAAATCAGGAGCACAATAAAACGCATTAATACCGACATAATGGGGCTCCTTATAAAGCGTGCTCTGAACTGTCGACTTCTTCAGTCGTTACTTTGCCGCGCATTACCCAGAATGCCCAGCTGGTATAAGCAATAATCAGCGGCATAAAGATAATGGTAAAGCCCAGCATCCAGCTCATGGTCAAGGAGCTAGCACCCGAGTTCCACACGGTCAGACTGTGCGATGGGTTTGTGCTGGAAGGCATGATGAATGGGAACATTGCCGCACCGGCCGTACCCAATACACCAATCCAAGCCAAAGCACCCATCCACCACCCCAACAGCGAGCGTCCGGCTTTAAGCGCCAGCATACCCAAAATCAGGCCAATATAGCCCAACGCAGGTACCGCCCACAAAATGGGGTAGTTACGGAAGTTATTCAACAAACCACCTTCCACAACTTCTACCGTTTGATGCAGAGGAATCTGCGCTAAACCTGGCTCAGGTGAAGACACGATTTGGTAGAAATCCATGTTAGCTACCCAAATGCCGCACAGTGTGAACAGCACAATCGCTACCGTACCGCCTAGCAAAGATGCTTTGCGAGCACGTTTAGCAATGTCACCCACACTACCGTTCATCAAGATAGCACCGCCCATGTAAATGGACAGCGACACAGACACCAAACCACACAACACAGCAAAGGGGTTCAGCAGTTCCAAGAAACTACCGGTGTAGTAGGACGTCATGCGCCAATCAAAGTGAAAAGGCACACCTTGCAACACGTTACCAATCGCCGCACCGTAAATCACCATAGGGATCAGACCTGAAGCAAACAAGCTCCAATCCCAGGCGTTACGCCACGCCGCATGCGGCAACTTGCTACGGTACTCAAAACCCAATGGGCGAATGATCATGCTCCACAGCAAAACCAGCATCACAATATAGAAGCCGGAAAACGCTGTCGCATACACCAACGGCCATGCTGCGAAAATGGCACCACCGCCCAGAATAAACCACACCTGGTTACCGTCCCAGTGTGGGCCAATAATGTTCAGGGCTACGCGGCGTTCGGCATCGGTACGGCCTACAAAGCGCAGTAACGTACCTACGCCCATATCCATACCTACCATCACCCCAAGCCCCATTAGCAGCACGCCTAAGAGCAGCCACCAAACTATTTGAAGTACGTAATAAACATCCATGGTTGACTCCCTAAATTATGACGCTGTCGCGGCAGTGGTTTGGGTAGCCGGAGTCGTTGGCTCGTCATCCGGTCCTTTACGAATACTGCGGATCATCAAGTACATCTCGATCAGCGCAAAAATCGTGTAGAACAACAAGAAGCCTGCTAACGATACGACCATGTATGTGACGCTATGCGTGGAGGCTGATAACCACGTTGGCAGCATTTCGTACACTGTCCATGGCTGCCTACCTACCTCGGCCACGATCCACCCCATTTCACACGCGATGAATGGTACGGGAATCATCCATATTGAACAGCGCAGGAACCAGCGGTTGTTTTGCACTTTGTTGGACAGTGTTAGTACCAATGCCCCTACGAAGTACGCCAGCATCAACAAGCCTAATGCCACCATGATACGGAATGACCAGAAGATCACCCATACTTCAGGAATAGTGTCATTGGCAGCCTTCGCAATGTCCTCTTCGGTGATTAACGATAAATCACCTTCTGGCGCATAGCGTTGTACCAATAACCCATAGCCTATATCCGCTTTGTGCGCTTCAAACTGAGCCAACGCAGCGGTATCAAGTGGGTTTTCGCTTAAGGTCTTCATTGCTTCTACGGCGGGCATACCATTGCGAATCCGCACTTTAGCCTGCTCTTCTAGCTGATCGATGGCCGGTACTGTACCGTCCAAGGAGTGCGTTACTAGAATAGAGAGTAAGGCGGGAATTTGCACTTCGCCTATATTGCGCTGCTCTTCTTGCGAAGGGAAGGCAATGGCGTTAAATGGCATGGGTGCTTTCTCTTCTTTCCAAAGCGCTTCCATAGCAGCCAGTTTGGTAGGTTGTGCATGACCACCAATCAAGCCCAAGGCATCGCCCAGTGTCAGCACCCCTGCCGTACCTAAAACGCCAAACAGCGCGGCGATACGGAAAGAGCGGCGTGCGATATCCATGTGCCTATTACGCAGCATGTAGAACGCACTTACCCCACAGACGAAGACAGCAGCCGTTACATAACCCGCCAATACCGTATGCACAAACTTCGCTTGTGCGTCCGGATTAAAGAACATGGCCGAGAAGTTGGACAGCTCCATACGCATGGTGATGGGGTTGAACTCTGCACCCAACGGGCTTTGCATAAAGCTATTGGCCACCAGAATCCACAAAGCCGACAGGTTAGAACCCAGTGCAACCAAATAGGTTACGACCAAGTGCTTGCCCTTAGACATGCGATCCCAGCCCAATACCATCAGACCGATAAAGGTGGACTCCATAAAGAACGCCATCAGACCCTCTACGGCAAGTAGAGTACCAAATGCATCCCCTACAAAGCTGGAGTAAAACGACCAGTTCGTCCCAAACTGAAATTCCATGGTCAACCCTGTTGCTACACCTAGCGCAAAGTTGATCATGAAAAGCTTGGCCCAGAACTGTGTCATGCGTCTGTACACTTCACGCCCAGTGGTGACGTATACCGTCTCCATAACAGCGATCAAGATGGACAGACCAAGAGTTAAAGGAACAAACAAGAAGTGATAAAGTGCTGTAGCCGCAAACTGCAAGCGGGACAGATCAACGACGGTTTCATTTACCATAATAATTATCTAGGTGAAAACCAACTGTTTTATCCTGAACCCACGCCTACTCCTACACAAACTAAGACGTGGGACAGAACAGAAAAACCAGCAGAACTACACTAGCCTGGCACCTGATTATTAGCGGTCTAACAGATTGGTTTTGGCCAAATCGATCACATTGTGCATTTGACCATCCATCACCGCCCTTAACCCCCACAGACCAAATCCTTTAACCTGCTCTAAGCCAATGGTCGGAGGTAGTACCAATTCCTGTTTTGCTGTGACTACGTCCAGCAAAGCAGGACCCTCGTGCTGCAGTACTTCTTCTATGGCGGCGGGAAGATCATCAGGATGTTCAACACGCACACCATGGATACCCACGGCACGAGCAACAGCGGCAAAGTCTGGGTTGTCCAGATCTACCCCTGTATTTACAAAGCCAGCTGCTTTCATTTCCAGTGCTACGAATCCCAACACACCGTTATTGAAAACCACTACTTTCACAGGGATATTGTGTTGTTTCAGGCTGATTAAATCCCCCATCAGCATGGACAAACCACCATCCCCAGAAAACGTAATCACTTGGCGCTCTGGCAACGCATGCTTAATACCCAACGCTTGGGGCATCGCATTCGCCATAGAACCATGTGTCAAAGAACCCACTAGTCGACGCTTACCATTCATTTTCAAATAACGGGCAGCCCACACCGTTGCCGTACCCACGTCAGCGGTGAAAATGGCATCGTCCGATGCTTTTTCACTCAGCACACGTGCCAAGTACTGCGGGTGAATAACGCCGTGCTTACCCGGTTGCGCCAACTCATCCAACCCTTCACGGGCCTTCTGATAATGTTTACGTGCGGAATCCAAGAAACTGTTGTCAGTGCGTGCCTTCAGCTTAGGCAGTAAACGCTGAATCGTCAGTTTCACATCACCTACTACACCCAACTCCAATTTCGCTCTGCGCCCCAAGTTTTCCGGGCGAATATCCACTTGCACCACTTTGACGTGGCTAGGTAAGAATTGTTTGTACGGGAAGTCTGTACCTAGCATCAGTAACGTGTCGCAGGCATGCATTGCAGCATAGCCTGACGAAAAACCAATAAACCCGGTCATACCCACATCGTAGGGATTATCGAACTCCACGTGCTCTTTACCACCCAAGGCGTGCACCATGGGGCTCTTTAAGGCATCGGCTAATTGCAGCAACTCAGCGTGTGCACCCGCACAACCGCGCCCCGTGAACAAGGCCGCTTTGCCGGAACTATTTAGCAATTCTGCCAAGGCATCAATTTGCGCATCGGCAGGTTGCACTTGTGGCTCGGGTGGCAACAAGCCTAGGCGTGGCGTCACGCTGGTTACGGGTGCTTCTTTTAGCGCCACGTCCCCTGGCAACACAATGACTGCTACGCCCTTCTGGCCTACCGCAGCACGAATGGCATTATCCAACACATAGGGCAACTGTTTAGGGTCGGACACCATTTCACAATAATGGCTGCACTCTTGGAACAGATTTTGTGGATGCGTTTCTTGAAAATACCCACTGCCAATTTCAGCAGAAGGAATATGCGCAGCAATGGCCAGTACGGGGGTACGGCTACGATGCGCATCAAACAAACCATTAATTAAGTGCAGGTTGCCTGGTCCACATGAACCCGCACACACAGCAAGCTCACCAGTCACTTGAGACTCGCCACTGGCGGCAAAAGCGGCCACTTCTTCATGACGCACGCCTACCCACTCTAGCTCTGGGCGTTGGCGCAACGACTCTGTTACCCCGTTTAAGCTATCCCCCACCACACCATAAATGCGCTTCACCCCAGCTTCTATCAGGGTTTCAGTCAACAAGTCGGCTACATTTTTAATCTTCATGGAGGTGCTTTCCTTAAATATTTTCCAGTTTCAATACGGCTGCGGTTTCAGCACGGATGGCTTTACACGCCTCGGCGTCTACTTTCAGGTCTATGCCGTAGGTAGGAATAATGCTTTTCAGCTTATTCAGCCATGCATCTGATGTCAGCTTGTCGGCGAAACACTTCTGCAAAATTTCCAGCGCAATGAAAGCGGCTGTAGACGCACCCGGTGATGCCCCCAGCAAGGCCGCAATAGAACGATCGGCTGCCGTAATCAGCTCGGTACCAAACTCCAGTACGCCCTCGCCATGTTCGTGCGTAGGCTTAATGATTTGTACACGCTGACCCGCCACTGCTTTGGTCCATTGGTGAGGCTGCACATTAGGGTAGAACTCGCGCAGCATCTCAAATTGGTGGGCTTCGCTTTGCAGCACTTGCGACACCAAGTATTCACATAACTGCCAGTTATCTTTAGCAACGTCCAACATGGGCAAGACGTTGCCTGGACGCACTGACTTCGCCAAATCCAACAATGAGCCGTGCTTTAAGAAGCGAGAAGAGAAACCCGCATAAGGCCCAAACAGAATGGATTTTTTGCCGCCAATGATTCGGGTATCCAAGTGGGGTACCGACATGGGTGGCGAACCGTGAGGTGCTTTACCATAAACTTTGGCATGATGGCGTTCGCTGACGTCGTCTACATCGCAACGCAACCAAATACCACTGACGGGAAAGCCACCATAACCGTGACCCTCAGGAATACCGGATTTTTGTAGCAGTTCTAGCGCCCCACCACCCGCGCCAATAAACACAAACTTGGCCGTTACCGATTGTTTTTCACCACTGTGAGCATTGCGCACGTCCACCTGCCATTGACCATTAGCAGCACGCTTCAAATCGTGCACACGGCTTAGGTAGTTCAGTGATACGCCTGATTCTTGCGCAAGGCTTTTGAACAAAATGTGCGTTAGCGCACCGTAATCCACATCGGAGCCTGTGATGATGCGTGTGGCAGCAATAGGCTCGCTGGGGTCACGCCCTTCCATGACCAACGGTACCCATTCAGCAATTTGTTTGTGGTCTTCGCTGTACTCCATGCCGTGATAGCAATGGTGCGCCGACATTTGTTTAAAACGCTCGCGTAGGTACTTCACATTCTCGTCACCCCACACAAAGCTCATGTGCGGGCATGGGTGAATAAACGCACGCGGGTCAGGGATAGAGCCTTTGCGGATCAAGTACGTCCACAACTGACGCGACAAATCAAATTCAGTATTAACTTCTAAGGCTTTGGAAATGTCCACGCTGCCATCTGGGCGCTGTGGCGTGTAATTCATTTCGCAGTTGGCGGCGTGGCCGGTACCGGCGTTATTCCAGCCATCAGAGCTTTCTTGTGCGCAATCTTCTAATGCTTCAAGCACCACAATGTTCAGGGTGGGCTCTAGCTCTTTGAGCAGTGTTCCCAGCGTAGCACTCATGATGCCTGCACCAATCATCACGATATCGGTATTAGCAGGCAAACGTTGATTCGTCATAACAACTCCTGTTCAACACTCTTTTACTTGGCAGCAACAAACGGTACGGTTTCGCCCAATGGCAAAATCACATACGCACGACGCCAAGGATCGTTATTCAATAAACGCCACTTATGACCGCCACCTACGGTGTCTTCTGCTAACAGCACATCACCTGGACTAAGTTGAAAACGCTTACCCGTGCGAGTTTCGAACTCCAGCACGCCGCTTAACGTCAGCACATACTGGCGAGCCGGTGCTGTGTGCCAGTCAAAACTACCGCCTTCGCTGGTTTCCCTAAACGAAATGCTGACCGCATTCGTGGGTAACCCCACCAGATCACCGCGCTCACCGGCAGGTAAATCTATGAAACCTTCTTCGATTATTGACTGCCCTTGATCATCTGTAGAGAGCCTTACGCAACGAATCATCTTTTCCCCTTGAGCTTAAATTTCCCATCAGATTTTGGTGCCATTTTAATCATAATCTAATTATGAAAAGTAAAACCAAAACCCCATTCGCGGGATCCTGAAAAACCACTACTTAACCCCATATTAAATACTTCTTTACAATTGTTTTACCCAGTAACAGAGGAATATGATCAAGTATTAATTTTTACGCAAATCAAAAAGTTATAATTTTTATCTAACCGCTAAAAAGAAACCCATTTCTTTATTGCATAAATATTTCTTTTCTTTATTTAACATTATTGTTTGAAAGAGGAACATAAAAGCATGTTAGTGCACACCATCTTAGAGGCCTTAGGCCCTATTACTCTGGGCATAGCGGTTGGTTGGGGATGCGGGAAGACAGGGTTCGTCAAGCAGGACTATTCTCAAGCCTTTGCAGACTATGTCGTAAAAATTGCACTGCCTTTGGCTTTATTTCTGGCTGCGCTAAGTTCTTCACCCAAAAATATTCTGAATATTGATTACGCTTTAGCATTAGCCGTAGGATTAATTGTTACCTATGTACTGGGCTATGTTGCTGGTAGGGTGATGTTCAAACACAACAAGGCCGATGCCACCATGCAAGCCTTAGCCGTGTCATTCCCTGATATGGCGTACTGCGGGCCACCCGTGCTGATTGCCGCGGTGGGATCATCAGGCTTAATCGCCATGGTGATTGGTAACTTGATCTATACCGTTTTGATTCTGCCCTTAGCCTTGGCTTTGCTAGGGGGTGGTGCAGCAGGTTCAAGCCCTCTCAAAGCCCTAGGTAAAGCGGTCTCTCAGCCGCTGGTGATACTGCCCATTTTGGGTGCTGTGCTGGCGGTATGCGGTGTGCGTCTGCCAGAAATTCTCAGTTCATCCATTAACGAACTGGGCAAAACGGCTGGCGGTGTAGCACTGTTCTTTCTGGGCTTGTTTATTTCCAAATCCAAGTTCTCTCTGAATAAAGAAATCATCTTTAACGTATTTGTAAAGAACATCGTCCAAGCTCTTTTAATTTTAGGCGTAGGGATTGCCCTAGGATTACGCGGTGAGCTATTAGCATCAGCCTTTTTGATTGGGGTTATTCCTACTGCAACAGCCGTTCCTGCTTTAGCTGTAGGCAATAAAGCCTATATGGATCAATCAGCTTCTACCGTGGTAATTAGTACTCTTTGTGCCCTAATTTCAATTCCAGCCGGTTTAGCGATAGTTTCTACTTTCTACCCGTAATTTCCATGTAAGCTCTTTTATCCTCTCCCATCATGCAAATACAGCATGATGGGATTTTTTGTGCTTACACACTGCGCGAGCATGGTTCTTGCTTAACGACGGCGGGTAAACGGTACATGCAGTGCAACATGCGCACATAACCCTATCACCAGCCCCCAAAAAGCGCCCCCAATGCCTAAGAACTGAATATTGGCCGCTGCTGCTAAGAAGGTAATCAACGATGCCTCACGCGTTTTTGCCTCGGCCAATGCACTCGCTAAACTACCGCCAATAGTTCCCAACAACGCCAACCCCGCTAAAGTAGTAATAAATGTCGCGGGCAAGGCCATGAAAACGGCTGCTAAGGTCACCCCAAACACCCCCACGGCGATATAAAACACGCCTGCTGCCACACCGGCTATCCAGCGCTTAGAAGGGTCTTCGTGGGCTTCTGGGCCTGTACAGATAGCAGCCGTAATTGCCGCCAAATTAAAAGCATGTGAACCAAACGGCGCCATGACGAGCGAACCCAACCCCGTTACGCTCACAATAGGACTGGCATTGGTGTGATAACCATCATTACGCAGCACCAACATGCCAGGCATGTATTGCCCGGTTAGCGTAATCAAGAACAATGGCAGCGCAACGCTTAACAAGGCATTCAACGAAAAAGCCGGCATGGTGAATACAGGCGCTGCAAACTGTAAGCTCACCCCTTGCAGCTCCACCCTATCCAGCACAAACAACAGCGCCAAACCCAGCACGAGTAACCCAACGACCGCATAGCGCGCTGTAAAGCGTTTTAGCACGATATAAGCCACTATCAAGGTGCCCACCAGCCAAGGGTCTACACTCATCCCACCAAAAGCCTTAATGCCAAACTGCAATAAGATACCCGCCAACAACCCTGCTGCAATGCCGGGTGGAATCCACCGTATTAAGCGCTCAAACCACCCTGATAGCCCTAGTAGTACAAAGAGCAGCGCCGAGATCATATAAGCCCCTACCGCTTGCTCATAAGGTGTAGTCGCCAACGCGGTCACTAAAAAGGCAGCGGCTGGTGTAGACCAGGCGGTAATCACAGGCACCTTGGTACGCCAACTTAATACCAAGCCCGTTACCCCTACACCAATAGAAACCGACCACACCCACGACGCCGTAAGCGCTGGGCTTAGACCGGCTACCTTGGCGGCTTGAAACACCAAAATAAAGGTGCCCCCATAGTTCACCAACACAGAGATCAATCCAGCGACTATGGGGTGTACCCAGTCACGCCAAGAAAAAGAGGAAGAATACGTCGTGGACGACATGCGTGGCTCCAGCAGCTAAAAGAATAAAAATCAGAGCTTCTTTTATAGCGGCAAAATGGTCTGCTTAGGTCTACCACTTTAAGAGCCATATCTAGACCATTCGACGCTTACGCCACCGCCCTACTCCATTTCCGTAGCGCAAAAAAAAGCACCCCGTAAAGGGGTGCGAACTTGTTGTGGCAAGGGATTGCTTAATCACGCTTGTCCTGAGCAAAGGCTAACGCTTCACTCAACAGAGACTTGATTAAGGGTTGCACATTCTTGGCAACTTCTTCTTGATACTCGAATGGCCACTTTTCTTCCATATAGCAACACTGCGCCATCTCCAGCTGTACCGCATGGATGTTTCTGGCTGGGTCACCATAATTACGTGTGATGTAACCACCTTTAAAGCGGCCATTCAGAACGCTGCTATAGCGTTCATCGTGTTGCGCTACTGTCAGTAGACGCAGGGCTAATTCTGGATCACAACTAGCACCATCAGCCGTACCAAAGTTTAGATCTGGCAGTTTGCCATCAAAAAACCGGGGCACTATAGAGCGTATTGAATGCGCATCCCACAGCACTACACGACCAAACTGGGCATGCAAACGCTCAAGTTCTTGCTTCAATTGTTGGTGATAAGGGCGCCAAATCGCATCGCGCCTTGCTGCCACCTCAGCATCATCTGGCTCAGCACCAGCTTGATACAACGGTTCATCACCAAACGTATCCAACGGGCATAGGCCAGTGACGCTTTGCCCTGGATACAAACTGGCGTTATCTGGGGGACGGTTTTGGTCCACCACATAACGGGAGTAATTGGCGATCAGAATCGAAGCCCCTAGCTCACGGGCGCACTCGTATAGACGAGGTAAATGCCAGTCGGTGTCTTGCAACTGGCGGGCGGCGGGACTCATGCGTTCCAATACCTCGGCAGGCACATGCGTTCCTACGTGTGGCATGGAAATCAGCAACGGGGCTGTCCCAGCATGAAACTCAAAAACTGCTTTGGTTGCTTCAGTCATCCGTTTACTCCACTTCCTGTTTACTGCGGTATAGGGTACAAATCACCACGGCGATGATCCCACGCCGGTAGCGATTCACGCATCCGCGCTACGCGAGCAGGGTCTAGATCAGCGCAGATGTAGCCGGCCTGATCTGGCATGCATGCTAGCACCGTACCCCAAGGATCAATAATCATGCTACGGCCTAAGCACGGCATGGCTGGGCCTGGCCCACCTATTTGCGCGGCGGCCAATACATAACACTGGTTTTCAATAGCACGCGCACGCAACAACACTTCCCAGTGATCTCTGCCAGTATGCACATTAAACGCAGCAGGTACCACCAACACATTCGCACCGCGGGCACGTAAAGTACGGAATAGCTCGGAAAAACGCATATCGTAGCAAATGCTTAGACCTAGATTTAGGTCGCCAATTTGTACGTTTTGTAAGTGTCCGCCATGACAGAACTCATCAGATTCGCGGTACGTGACACCGTTAACTACCGCATCGTACAAATGGATTTTGCGGTACGTAGCAGCGATCTCGCCATCTGGGGAGAACACCACACTGGTGTTACCCAAACGTTGGCCATCGGCCCCTTGCTCGTGCATAGAACCTAACTGTATCCAGGCGCCAGTTTGGCGAGCCAACGACGCAAAACGCTCGGTTACCATACCAGGAATGGGGGTAGCGTGTGCGCTTACCCACTCTTTATCACCGCGCACATCGCTGTACTCGGGTGTAATGATCAGCTTTGCGCCATCGTTGGCAGCAGCCACTACCCAGCGCTCTAGCTCGGCCAAATTGGCATCACGATCCCGTCCACTATCGACTTGAACCAGTGCGACTCGTGTTGTTGTCATGGCTATTCCTTTCTCTTTGCACCCAGCGCCAACCGCACGCTGGGTAATTCATCATTGCTACACGCTTAAGCGGCTCGCAGTACACCAGCGACGGTTGCTGCCAACGTAGACAGTACCGCTGCACCTTCACCACCATAAAGGGTGGAGCTCGTGCGCGCATCGGTAAAACCATCAGCCAGCACAGCCAATACCACGCTGCGCTTACCTACCGTCATCACCCCAGCATCATGGCGCAAACCAGGCAAAGAGCCTGTTTTATGAGCAAGCTCGACGTCGGCTGGCAATGTCGCCGCAAAGTGGCCACGCTCGCGCTGATCGGCCAACATTTGCAAACCTTCGTGACGCAACGCCTCAGGTAATACGGGGGATTGCAATAAGTACAACAAGGTAGTGCAAGCATCGGCTGCACTCGTCCAGTTATCTTTACCTTGTGCTCGAGCTTGCGCATCCATCATGTGGCGTTGCAGTTCGGTGTACGCCAAGCCAGCCTGCCTGCACCACTGATTAATGCGATCCATGCCGAGCACATCAATCAGGGCGTTGGTGGCGACGTTATCGCTCAGCACAATCATCAGGTGTGCCAATTCACGTAGGCTTAGCGCCTGCACACCCGGCAATTGACTCAAAATGCCGGTGCCGCCAGCCCTATTGCTATCAGGCAAAGCCCGTATATCATCTAGGCTCACGCGGCCTTTGGCCACTTCTTCCAGCAAACAAAGCAACATGGGTACCTTGATCAAGCTGGCCGACGGCATCGCGCGCTGTACATGCCAATCAAACAGGCTAACGCCATCCAGAGTCCGCACTGCCATCGAAATGCGTGCAGGCTCTTTTTCCAACAATGGTGTCAGGCTACTCTCTAGTTGCACGCGTACTGCCTGCACATCCAGTGTTTCGCTACCCAATGTAAACATTTTTATGCCTCTCTTCTTACTCTAGAATCATGAACAAGCCAGCAAACATCAACAAGTTGATGGCCATGACTGCCCAACCGTTATAGAGCATGTATTTAAGCTGTGTGGATCGTGCCAAGCCCATCTGACCAAACATATCTGACGATGGGAATGGACCAAACCAGTCAATCTGTGAACTACCCAAAATCACCGCAGTAGTGGCGGCTGGACCTACACCGGCGGCGGCCAATACGGGACCAAAGATTTTCGCAGTAAAGGTCATCTGTGCCACGGCAGCACCAGGAATGTGACCAATCACGTTAAAGCCCACAATAATCATACATAGTGCAGCACCACTTACACCGATCAGGTAAGGCTGAACCGCATCCAACAATGCATGGTAAGCATTCAACTGATCTACCAACACCAATACAGGGTTGAACAGCCAGAACAGGAAGAAAATCCAGATCAGCTTACCTGCACCTTTGTACATAGCTTCCAGAATTTCACGTGGATTCAAGCCACCAGCCAAACCGGTTACGGCACCCAACGACACCATCACGATAATCGCGAACGCAAAACCTGCTTTAGCCAACACACCCACTACCGCCAAGGTAACGATAGTCAGGCAGAAACCCCATGCCGCACGAACGGCTTTAGGAGAGGCTTTAGCATTGATATCAAATGCTGGAGCACCTTTAGCTGCTTCTTCGTATTGGAAATCTTCAGCGGTCATTTTCTGGATGCGACCAGACATGAACCAACCGGTCAACAAGGTTGCTGCAGCCATAGGCAAACCAGCCACCATCAAGTAGTCACCGTAGCTCAAACCTGTCAAACCGGTAACGGTCACGACGTTAGGTGTAAATGGCCCCAACACCAAACCTGCTGAACCCGCACTTTGGAACAATGCCGCTACCGCAGGTGGAGACAAACGCACCGCTGCTGCAATAGGGATCACCACGGCAGCAATAATCGCGTTACCGCCTGCTAAGGTACCCAGTGCACCACAGATCAGTGTGGAAGCCACCATGATGCCCAAACGTACACGTACGGGGTTAGACAAACCAATACGCTTCACAATGGCGCGTACCAGTTGTTCTGCTGCTCCGGTTCGGGCGGCTACTTCACCTACACCAGCACCCAACACAATAATCAAACCCACTACGGCAATAAAGGAGCCTAGCGAGTCAGCCAGCAGCTTACCCATCGCGATAGGCGATGTACTGGTCATGATAGCGCCCAGCACAATCGCACCGATGGTCGCCAATACAATATCAACACCCAGCAAGGCGATGACAGCGAATACTACTACTGGTGTCAAACCCCACAGGGAGGTTTCGCCAGGCATGTAGAAATGGGTGTAAAGAGCTATTGCTAGCCCCAGTAAGTACACCAGCATAGCGGCATTGCGCTTGCCAGTGGGTTGTTGCGTGAAGGTCATGGGGTCTCCTTAACTGTCCTTCGGGAGCGGCTTGTGTACCTCTACCGTTCCTATTGTGATGCTGGCAGTCATGATCACGCGTGTAAAAACATCACAGATCATGACTAGATAATGAAATTAGAACGATGGCGATGAGCCGCCTTGTTCCACACTTTTTGCTTTAGCGGCAAACGCCCGGTTCAACACCTGACCTGGCCGTTGTTCTGGCGCGTGAGGAAACACCTGTACGCCATTCACAAACACTGCTTCTACACCCTCTGATGGCAAGGTTGGTTGCTCCCAGGTGGCGCAATCTGTGACCGTTTCCGGATCAAAAATTACTACGTCAGCCCACGCACCCGCTTGGAGTACGCCTCTATCTTTCAAGCCAAATACCGATGCAGGCAACGCCGTCATTTTGGCAACAGCCTGCTCTAGTGGCATTAACCCGGCTTCACGCACGTATGGCCCTAGAATTCGGGTAAAACTCCCCCACAAGCGTGGGTGCGGTTGCGCATCAGCGGGCAAACCATCAGACCCCACCATGCAACATGGGTGGCTAAAAATACGGTGTACTTCGGCCTCATCCATCGCAAAATAAATAGCGCCAGCAGGTAACAACTTACGTGCCGCTGTTTCGCGGTCACATCCCCACTGTTCGGCAACTTCCGATAACTCCATGCCGTTGCACTCAGGGTGTGGTTCAGACCATGTGATACGAATGCGATCAATGGTATGAGCACGCTCAGGAATCAAGATGGTAGAACTGCCTGAGTACGGGTAGATATCCAGCGTGGCTTCCATGCCCTCGGCGCGTGCACGATCAATGTTGGCTAATGTATGGCGACTGCGCCCCCAGTTAGCCGGCAACATGCATTTGTGATGCGATACCAAGGTGGCGCATTGGCTGTCTCGCCCTACTGACAACACCTCTTCTACTGACTCTTCAACCGTATCGCCTTCATTGCGAATATGGCTGGTGTGCAAGGAACCATGTTTGGCGGCTACCGCGGCTAGTCCTTCTAGCTCGCTAGGCTGCGCCATACAACCAGGCTCATAGGCCAAGCCAGTACTGAAACCAACGGCACCGTTAGACAAGGCATCATCCAGCAAACGCTCCATCGCCTGTTGTTCTTCTTCAGTAGGCGTTGCCATAGGATCAGCCATCACGGCCATACGTAGGTTCGCGTGGCCCACCAGTGCAGCCACGTTAATCATAGGCTGCAGCTTTTGTACCGCTTGCGTATAAGCCGTCATGCTGCCAAACAAAGGGGAATCACCCAACAGAGCCAATGCGGCGGCATGGTTACCCGGCAATGGCTCAGGAAACGCGCTAACGCCGCAGTTACCTACCACTACCGATGTAATGCCTTGACTGGTTTTCCAGTCCAAGGCGGGCTTTTCGATGAACATCAGATCATCGTGCCCATGTGTATCAATAAAACCCGGTGCTACGACCTTGTCTGTCGCATCAATAACGTTCTCAGCCGCCCAGTCACTCAAATCACCCAGAGCCACTACACGCCCAGCACGAATACCCACGTCACCTTTCTGGCGCGGGCTAGCAGTTCCATCAATAATCCAACCATTTGTGATTTTGACGTCTACTCTGCGATCGTCCTGTTGCATACCTTTACTCCTCAGACCTCCCCAAATAACGGGAGTTTGGCGTATTATCCAAAAGGATTATTGATATGAAAAATTGTTTAAGTTAATTGATCAATCACAATTTGAAATGAATAGACTTCCTAAGCACATCACCCTAAAGCACTTAAATGCCTTTGTTGCAGTCGCCCAAGAGGCAAGTTTCACTAGGGCAGCGCGGCGTTTATTCCAAACACAATCGTCTGTCACAGGGCTGATTCAGCAGCTTGAAACAGCCCTTGAAATACCCCTTTTTGTACGCACAAGCCGCAGGGTAGTACTTACCCCTATTGGCAAAGAGTTTTTACCACGAATTACGCGTCTTTTAGCGGATTTCGATGGCGCTATTGATGACGTCATGCGCTACGGAGCCTTGAAAACCGGGCGTGTCAGCGTATCAGCCGCCCCCTCTGCCATTACGGATTTGATCGCTCCAGCCGCTGCTGTATTCTCGGAACACTATCCCGGTGTGCGTTTGTACTTACGCGATGCCAACTCAGGGCCTATTCAACGTCAAGTCGTCGCTGGCGAGGTTGATTTTGGTTTAACCAGCCGATGGGCGGATATGCATGGTTTAGAAAGCGAACCGCTCTTAGAAGATCAGTTTGGCGTGCTCTACCGAACCGATGACACGCACATACACCCAGATACGCGCAACTGCGTCAGTTGGAAGACCTTACAAAACCGTAAGCTAGTAGGTGTAATTGATGAGACAGGTATTATGGCCGTGCTGCAATCTAGGCCAGACCTACCTATAGAAGTCTCCGCCCCTTTCTATGAAGCCTCTAGTACTACTTCCCAAGCTGCCATCGTACAAAGCGGCTTGGCCATTGCCCTTATGCCCTCGTTAGCAGCACAACGCGTATTGGTTCCCGGTTTATCCTTTTCATTATTACGCTCCCCAAAACTGGTGCGTACGCTGTGCCTGATGTTCCCGCAAGACCATGCCCCTACCCCAGCGGCTACAGCATTAGCGGATGAAATACGCCGCTATGTAAAACACGCCGAATTGCCTGCCGGTTGCAAAGTGCTCTAACTAATAGAGTAATAGCGCATCCCTACCTTACCGGCCCACTTGATGACAGCCTTTACAAACCTACTGCAGAGTGCTTGTAATGTAATAGATCGTTAAGCAAACTTGCCATCAGCGGCTTCTAGACAGACAATGCAAGTCTGCGTTTCGCGGAATTCTCGCGTTGCCTCGCTGAATAAGGAATGATCATGAAGAAAAAATTTGCGCTAACTGCTGGTTTCGTTGCCATCATGGGCTTGGCGGCATGCTCCAGCGTCCCTTCTGCTAACACTACCTCTGCACAGCAATCCTCGATGAGCACCGAAACGACCCTACAAGCCTACAACTGGGCATTGGATACCGTCACTCCAAAAGGGCAAAAACCCCAAGCAGCCCCTGCTGGCCTAGAAGGTAAGCCTCTGGTGTTGAGCTTCTCGGACAACCAAGTCTCTGTAGACGGTTTGTGCAACATCATGAATGGTGGCTATACCGTCAATGGCTCGCATATTTCGGTGAGCAACCCTGCTAGCACCATGAAAATGTGTGCAGACGAAAAAGTCATGCGCTTTGAACATGAGGTCGGCCAATTCTTACCTACTGTTAGCCAGTGGGACGTCAACACCAACGATGCCACACCGGTACTGACACTCACCTTTACGGATGGCACTAAGTGGCGCATGCAAGGCGAAGCCACACCTGAAACACTGTACGGTGGCGCGCCTGAACGTATTTTCTTGGAAGTCGCACCGCAACGTGAAGCATGCTCACACGGGATGATTCCAAATTACCAGTGCTTGAAAGTCCGTGAGATCACCTACAACGACAATGGCTTGAAAACCAAAACAGGCGACTGGGAGTTCTACTACGGTGATATCCAAGGCTACGAGCACCAGCCTGGCATTCGTAATGTTTTGCGTATTAACCGCTACACACGTCAAAACATCCCTGCTGATGCATCCAAATACGTAGATATTCTGGATATGGTGGTAGAAAGCGAAACAACCGTTAAGCTGTAAGCCCCCTTCCACGTAACTGCTTGGTATACAAAAGGCCGTATGACATTCATACGGCCTTTTTAGTATTCCGCCTTATGTGTTTAGAGTTGCCCATCACACCATAGCGAACACGCCCACAAGCCCACCCGTACCCAACACCACCAACCAGGGCGGTAACTTCCACACCATCAAGGCCACTAACGCCACAAGTGCCACAGCAAAATCACGCGACGTATGAATGGCACTGGTCCATACAGGGTCGTACAACGCAGCGACTAACACCCCTACCACCGCCGCATTTACCCCCATCAGCGCTGATTGCGCATGCTGATTACGGCGTAACTGCTCCCAAAACGGCAATGCCCCCACAACCAGCAAGAACGACGGTACGAAAATGACCACTACCACAATCAAGCCACCCCACCATCCGGTAATAGGCCCTTGCAACGACGCCCCTAAAAATGCAGCAAAGGTAAACAGCGGGCCAGGTACTGCTTGGGCAGCTCCATAACCAGCTAAAAACGTTTCGTTACTGACTAGCCCTGTAGGTACCATGTCGGCTTGCAGCAAAGGCAGGACCACATGCCCACCGCCAAACACTAAAGCTCCTGCCCTATAAAAAGCATCCGTCATCGAAAGCAAGACACTGGAGTGCAGCAGCGCCAATAAAGGCAGCCCTATTAGCAGCACGACAAACAGCACTAACCACCGCACTCCCGCGCGTCGTGTAACAGGGATGAGCAAGGCTTCTGTAGGCCCTTTAGTACTGGCTTTACACACGACCATGCCAAGCAAGGCTGCGAATGCAATCACGATGACCTGAACAAAGGTAAACGGTAGCCATAGCACCGCACAACAAGCAGCTACCATCAAGGTTACGCGCACTGCATCGGGGCATAATTGCCGTGCCATCCCCCATACAGCCTGAGCGACTACTGCCACAGCAACGATTTTCAACCCCTGCAACACCCCTACCGGCATCGCATGGCCGTATAGGCCCACCCCGAGCGCAAAGAGGATCAGCACTATGGCTGACGGCAAGGTAAACCCTAACCATGCCGCAAAGGCCCCTTTATAGCCTGAGCGTAACAAGCCTATCGCCATCCCGACTTGACTGCTCGCGGGGCCTGGCAAAAACTGACAGAGCGCCACCAGATCCGCATAGCTTTGTTCACTTAGCCAACGGCGGCGTTCTACAAACTCGCTATGAAAATACCCCAGATGTGCAACGGGCCCACCAAAGGAGGTTAAGCCCAAGCGCAAAAACACCCAAAACACGAACCATGCACTGCGCTCTGACTCCCGCCTATCTACCATGGCGGGACTCCCACCATGCCCATAGCATGAGCAACAACGGCGTGCCCACTACGGCACCCACTATCACAAACCACGGCCCATACAACAGCAGCCCCCATTGAAAAGCCTCAATGCATTCTGCTATAACCGTTGCAAAACAATTGAAATCGCCCCCTTCAAGCACACCTGCCACGGGCAAAAACACCCCCGCCGCCGCCACACTGGCGACAACTGCCACCACTAAAGCCACTACAAAACGTCCTAGTATGCGCATAAGTTGGTATCAGAAAAGGAAAAAGGCGGCTGTCATATACGGCCTGCGTTATGTACAAAGGTACAGCAGGCATTGTAAAGCAATCAGGTGACAACTAGCCGCCCACGCGTCGCATCATCGCTATCGCTAACGCACATGCCACTACAGCGATAACTGTTGCCACATACACGATACTTTCTGTACCTAACACGGGAATCACCGCCCCACCCAGCATTGCCCCCAAGCCTGTACCGGCATTCGCCGCCGAGACATTTAAGGTGCCAGCCAACGCTTGTGCATGGGTAGCAGCCTTCATCACCCGCACTTGGCAAATAGGAAAAAGTGCCGTGTACGCTATACCCCAAACCGCCAAAGCCAGCATCAGCCAAAACCACGACTGAGCACCAAGCACACTGGTCGTCATCCCTAACCCCATCACTGCTACACACACTACCGTACTACCCAACGGACTGCGATCCACATAACGACCACCCAGCCAATTCCCCACTAAGCCTACTGCCCCAAACCCCATCAACCACCAACCTACCTGTGTAGCCTTAACCTTAGCGACGGTTTCTAACATATCCGCCAAATACGTATAGGCGGTGAACATGGCGGTAAACACCAGCACTGATAACACGATATTCAACACAAAACGTCTATCGTGAAAAATGCGTAATTGCTCACGAATAGCGAGTCGGTGTGGTTGCGCTACGGTTGGCATCCACACAGCCAAACCTACCGCCATCACTAACGCCAACCCCGCCAACAACCAAAATGTACTGCGCCAGCCAAAGTGGGTAGCCGCTACCGTTCCTAACGGAATGCCAAACAACAAGGCGGCTGAAATACCCAGATAAACCTGCGATACCGCACGACCCGCACGCTTTACTCCCACTATTTGGGCTGCAGTTTCGCTGGCAGTTCCCCAAAACACCGGGAGCACCAATGCAGGTATAAAACGCGCTATGGCCAACACCCATAAGCTGGATGCCACCGCTGCCAGCGCATTGGCAGCCGCAAATATCAGTAAGATGCTGACAAATAAACGTTTACGCTCTACATGTGACAACAGTACTGTTAATACTGGCCCACACACCATCACCGTAAACGCAAACAGCGTCACCAACTGCCCCGCCACCGATATTGTTACCCCCATATCGCGTGCGAGAACGGGCAACAACCCCACAATCACATATTCTGTGGTCACAATCACAAACGCTGCCACTGCCAGCATAACAATAGACCACGTGCTTTTCTCTGCATGCATTGCAGAATCAGATGCTACGCCAACCGACATTACTATTCCCTGTTATAGCTACGATGGCATACAGTCTATTTAAGAATTAAACTCTTATCTTGGATGTTTTTTCTTATAACTATGGAATTAAATTCCCCCAATAAAAGAGCTAGCATGAATCAAAGCGAGCGCCTTAAAGGCATAGAAAACTTTGTAGTCACCGCTGATGCTGGCAGTTTTACCGCTGCTGCTGAGCGACTCAATCTCACTAACTCCGCCATTAGTAAAAGCGTCGCCAAGTTAGAAAGCCGCCTAGGCGTACGGTTATTTGAACGCACTACTCGCACGCTAACGCTCACCGATGCTGGTACGGCGTTTTACGTCACTTGCCAGCGTGTACTCAAAGAGCTTAAAGAAGCTGAAGCCGTACTCTCTGCACACCATCATGCGCCTGCTGGCCGTTTACGCATTGATGCCCCCGCTACCTTTGGGCGCTTACATGTGTGGCCTACTGTGCTGCAATTTGCGACACAGCACCCTTATTTACGACCACATATTTCTCTTAGCGACCGATTCAGTGATTTGCACGACGACAATATAGACATTGCCGTACGCATAGGCGGCCCAGAGCACTGGCCTACTACCATCGGGCATCACTACCTCGGTAAAGAACGTTTAGTGTTTTGTGCTGCCCCCAGCTATCTGGCGCGTCGCGGCACACCCCACTCTATAGAGCAGTTGCTCACACACGATGCGGTGCTTTACGGTAAAGCCGATGGTACAACCAGCCCTTGGTTACTCGCACATAGCCAGCACCATACCGAGCGTCATGCTATTGAGGGGCGTATGGTCGTGGGCAACGGTGAAGCACAAGTCGCTGCCGTTAAAGCTGGCTTTGGTATGGCACAACTGGCGACCTGGTTAATACACGATGAACTAGAGCGAGGCGAATTAATTATTGTCTTACCCGAGTTGGCCGTAGAGGGGCTAGCCTTACACTTGCTGTGGCCGCTAGGACGCCAATTGCAGCCTAAGGTACATGCCATGCTGAAAATGCTAGAGGCAGAACTGAGCGTGGCGTAATAAATAATAACGAGCACGCCCTGACTACAGCCACCCAAATCACCTATACTGGAGCGGCATAACTCAACTCTGCTTAGGTGAAAACATGGATATTGATAACTTTGAATTAGACGAAGAGATGGAGAAAAAACTCAACGAAAAGCATCAAGAGTTCATTGATAACCAAGAAGAGATAGAAGCTAGCAACGACTGCGAAGGCGGGGCCTGCATCATTTAACCCCTAGCCATGAACACGAAACGGGGCGCTTAATGCGCCCCGTTTTTATGAGTTGTACGTTCTACGCTTTCCTCAGAACCTCACGTTAACGTGCGCATTCACGCCGTTCTGATTCAAGCCTGAACCGAACTGCCCCTGATACGACACCCCAAACTTGGCGTTTTTGCTTAGCGCCACATCAAACCCAGTTTCCACCAACGCCGTATCTTTGCCTATGGAGTTACCAAGCGCGACAAAGTTGTTGGACCCAGCTACAAAGCTAGCAGTTGACGTTGGTATCACATCGCCAGAAGCGTGCCTCCACCCCAGATCAGCCCGCGCAGTGACGGCAGCATTGCCAAGGTCCATACTACCTGCAACCCGCACACCTAGCGTCGATAAGGTGGTGTCCATGGTGGCCGAATTAACGGCCAGCGCAACACCATTTTTGCCTTTTTCATCAAAGCCGTCTGTATGCAGGCGAACATAGGCCACACTAGCATACGGCTCTACCACAGTACTCTGGCTCACATTCAGCTTATAGCCCACTTCACCAAAAACCTGGAAAGTACCCGCCTTGTAATCCGCAGACAGCGAGTCACTAAAACCAGCAAACGCCACAGAGCGCTTCATGTCCACATCATGCCAGGCATAGGCAAGCCCGCTACGCAGACCCAATGCCCCACCGGCAACCTCCCACTCACTGCCTGCATAAGCCCCTAAGCTGTAAGTATTGCTAGAACCCGAAGCAGCACGATCTCTGATCTTGAACGAGGAATGACCATAGCCGGCTAACACGCCCAGACGCCAGTTCTGGTTAAGACTGGTATCAACACCCATGGTAAATCCATCCAGTGTGGAGGTAGTACGTGCTGTATTGCTATTACCCGATTGCTTATTCCAGCGATTGTGCATGGATACCCAAGCAGCCGTACCGCTTGCATCCTTACTCGCCTGTGCCACCGCTACGGAAAACTCTGGGCCAAAGGCTTGCTGCAAACGGTTATTCGCCGCGTTACGCGTTGCCGCACTGTCCTGCATCAAAACTCCTTGTGCAGACGCATAAGCCTCACTGGACAATTGCGGCAAAGCAGCACGAATATCGGAACCATCTATTGCTGAAAAGTCCAGCATGGTAATCAGCCCCTGCAGCTCTGGGGTTTCGCTGTTTGCTACCCCATAAAGAGCCACACCAACTGCCTGAGCATTCTGACCATCCGCATAGTGCGAATAGGCATCCTCTTGGCGGCCTAAAGCAACCGTATAGCTATTCTGACCATTATCGGTAGTTGTCGCGGTAAGCGTTGGGGACACAATCGCGGTAGACATATCCGTAAACCCGCCATTGATCGCATTGGCTTGCAGCCACTGGTCTGACGTCACCGTGAAGCCATTATGGTAGTAGCCTTGTTCGGGTGTAAACATGATGCTGCCATCAATATCTGCGCGACCATTCACAATCAGACTACTGATCTGCTGTTGATTGTTAAACGCTACCTGCAAGGTACCTGCTGCGGTCTGATCATAGTTGCCATGCACTGTGATGGCGTCGCCTACCTGAGGAACAAACAACGTGCCACGGTTATTAAAATAACGATTCGTCGCGATGGTGTACTCACCACGCCCCGCCAGTGTTGCATTTCGGTCCACCAACACTTCAAAGAGGTCATGGTTACCTGTCAGTACAGACGTGCCCCCTAACGCTTGGAAGGAGATATTCTGACCCACAATGTTACCCGCATAGCCAATGGCAAAATTCGCGTCTGCGTGATGTGTGGCGCGCCCTTCTTCGTCAGCCTCTAGACCGAAACGAAGCTGCGTCAAACGCAGGTTATGATTGTCGTCCAGTTCTGAGTAGTCTGAAATGATATCGCCAGAAATATGTGCGCCCTGCATCACATTGATATCTTCAACGTACGCATTTTCAGACATGAAAATTGCCGCTTTTTTCCCAGCCACACGACCCGTCAAATCAAAGCTTGAAACCAAAGCACCATTCAATTCAGACCAAATCTGCGCGTCTTTCTGAGGGGTACTATCGTATGTAGAGAGAATATAGGAACCACGGTAACCCGTTGCATCACCACGCGAATTATGGCCAAAATCAAAGCTAACCGCGATACCGTTATCACCCAGTGCTTGAACATCACCACGGTGGGTTAAGGTGTGATCTTTACCATAGGCAAACATAACCGCACGACCATTTTCACCATCTGCATAGACACGCACACCCGGTGCAATCTTCAGGTTATTACCTTCACCATCAACACGAATACCACCGCCACCAGCTCCGGCCGACAATAAATCAGCATTCTGGGTAATGCTGTTATGACTACCATACACATGCAACCCTAAGCCTAGCGTCGCGCTGTTATAGGTATTAGCAAGGTAATCCGTACCGGTTGCATTGCGCCCAAAATAAGGATTGTTATTGGTGAGTGTCTGTCCATCCCCATACACAGAGCTGCCATAAAAATTGCGCCTATCAATGGTGTAGCCTATGTCTTGTAAAGCGGCTAACTCGGCTTCCATCAACGTCGTGTAATTACGATAATACTGATGACTCATCAGCCCATTTTTTAGCTCTATATGACTGAAAAACGGTTGATCGTAAGGGCCATAATCCGTACCAATACGCATTGGCAGACCTTTCATTGCCCCATTCAACACGTCACTGACATGGCTACCAGTAAAATAGGCTTGATCGTTGCGTACATCAAAAGCATCCTCACCAGCAGGAACATAACAACCATTGCAATTGATATATTGCCCAGCCCTTGCTGGATTGTCATTATCATCACGTAAATGCATGCTCCAGGCATCAAATCCGTAATAATTACTATCACCAAATCCTGCTACCCGATTGTTATTTTGATCTATCACACTGAACGCATTCGAGGCCACACCTAGAGCATGCGCTATTTCGTGGATCATCACTGTACTTAACGACGTTTCGCTACTCAGCGCGATATGGGACGGCGTATAGGGAGCTGCAGACCAATCCATTGTGCCAACTTTGTCGGTTACTGTAATAGCACCGTGCGCGCCATAGCTCAGATTGGTGTAATACTGATCGGTCAATGCTGCCTGTACCGTCGTAGGCGCACCGTCCTGCATCGTGGCATTATGGCTTGAAGCCGAGCCTCCCCAATTCCCCGTCGCTGTACCCACATTCAGGATAGCTGGGTTTTTCCCAGTTACGGGCTGAATAATCTCTGACCAATAGTGTGTTGCCGCAATAAGTTGTGCTTTGTGCTGGTCACTCAGGTTCCAAGTCGACGCTGGGCCAGCCGCATAAGGCCCATCACCCACATCAAAAAACCGCAGCGTAATAAAGGGAGCGCCGTCAGCACTCTCGACCACATGAGAACTAATTGCCGCAGCGGGGTTACTCAGCGCCACGTACAGAAGGCTGCTAGATAAACAAGGTAACAGTACCGGCCTTGCGATCAACTTGAATGTCATTATTTCCTCCTCAACGAGGTATCCACTGCCTATATGTTTTTTTGGAAACGCAGCGATACCCACCTGCGCGCGGTACTAATCATACTGTTCCACATAGCGCAAAACCATCACTGAAAACTGGTATATACGGCAGTCAGCGCTGCCCCTACTACCCATTTTCAGTGATAGCCAATCGCTGCACAGCACCATTACTATGGCGCTAAATAACAATGAATGATGTGAGGGTGACTTTTATGTATGGCTTAAGAAAAAAAATAATACTGATATCCCTAAGCTCGGCACTCATAACGCCTAGCTTGGTCTATGCACAAACCTCCTCAACGCCCCCACCTGTAGCCGATGCAGAATACCGTGCCAACTGGGGACTAGGCATGATCAATGCCCTGCCCGCCTATCTAAAAGGCTATACAGGAAAAGGCATTATCGTTGCTGTGATCGACTCTGGGCTAGACGCCAATCACCCAGAATACGCAGGTCGTGTGTCACCTCTGTTGTTTAACTTTGGCGACGACCAAGCCACCCATAATGTGTTTCCAGGCATTGATCAAAGCGACGGCTCCCTTGCTGGGCACGGCGACCATGTTGCGGGAATTATCGCCGCTGGTCGCAATGGTTCTGGCATGCAAGGTGTGGCCTATGACGCGATACTGATGCCCTTACGCGCCATTGAAGTTACAGGGCGCGATGCAGACTGGACTCCGGATAACCAAGCTCTGATTTATGCTGCCGACCACGGCGCAAAAGTCATTAATGGTAGTTATGGGCCTAACGCTTTTCCAAATCTGTTGCTTGAGGATGGCACGCTTAATCCGCACTATCAGGTACTAAGCTATCAACCTATAGCCGAAAGCCCTGAAGAGTTATGGCAAACCTACCATGCCATGAAGCATGCCGCTGACAGCGATGTAGTGATGGTGTTTGCTGCGGGTAATGAACGCCAAGATCAGCCCGGTGCCTATACCGCGATGCCCACGGGAAATGGGATGCTCCCGCTGATTACGCCTGATGTTATCCGTAGCGGAAACATTCGTTTGCTCGACACAGAAGACGACGCCTTTGATCCTGAAAATCCAAACACCTATAGTTTCTTAAGCCCTACTGATCCTGCCTTACAGAATATGGATTTTTCTGACTTAGCAGGCTCTCTGATCGTCGTGGTCGCGGTTGATAAGCACGGTAATCTCGCGCCTTACAGCAATGAATGCGGCGCCACCGCCGAGTGGTGTATGGCGGCCCCCGGTGGAGACATGACATCCAATGATAAGGACGGTATTTACTCCACCTGGCCACAAGGCGACAGCATCAATGGCAATCGTCCCTACCAACACCTACAAGGAACCTCCATGGCATCGCCGCATGTGGCCGGTGCAGCGGCGGTTGTACGCTCTGCCTTTCCCTATATGACGGCACGCCAAACCATTGAAACCTTGTTAACCACCACCACAAAAAACGGCTACACCGATCATGATAAATTTGGCCAAGGCCTACTGAATCTAGGTGCCGCCGTTGATGGCCCCATGGAGTTTCGTTACACCGGCGTGTTTGATGTGGACACACAAGGCGTTTCCTCTATCTGGTCAAACGCTATTTCTGGTATAGGTAACCTCACCAAACGCGGGGACGGTGTACTGGTACTGACAGGACAAAGCACCTATCAAGGCCCCACCAACATTGTAGGCGGTAGCTTGGAAGTCAACGGTAGCATTACCTCCGCCACTCACGTCTCACAGGCGGGTCAGTTAGCTGGCACAGGTTCGGTTGGTGATCTCACCCTCGTACAAGGCGGGAAGGTGTCTCCCGGTAGCACCCTTGATGCCACACACGCACTAGGCACATTAACCGTCAATGGCTCTTTTAATCAGCAAGCAGGTTCTACCTATGTAGCTGGGCTGTCTATGGGAGTTGGTGCAGACAAGATTGCCGTCAATGGTGCTGCACAAATTGATAACGATGCCTCACTTGAACTAATGCGCCAAGGGGTTGGCAGCGGTGGTGCAACAACGCGCTACACCCTACTCAGCGCATCCAATGGTGTAGTCGGTAGCTACGGCGATTTAAGCGGTGATTTGGTTGCCCAAACACCTTTCATCAACTTTGCGCTGAATTATGATGCCAACCATGTCTTTCTCGATACCAGCCGCTCTGCCGTTGCTTTTGCAGATATAGCTGCCACCGCTAACCAACGAAGCACAGCCACAGCACTACAAAGTCAGGGCGAAGGCGCAGTCTTACACGACCACCTGTTATTTCTGAACGGCAAAGAAGCGCGTCAGGCCTATGACCAACTGTCTAGTGAGGCCTATGCGGCGATACAGTCTTCCCTGCTCAATAACAGCGCTTATATCCGTACGGCAGCGTATAAACAGTTATCACCCAGTTTTGCTAGCACAGACCTGCCCGCCATCCGCTCTTTGGATCAACCTGCACTGTGGGCACACGGTTTTGGTGACTGGACAACGCTTTCCGGCAACCACAACGTAGCCGAGAGCAAAACCAGAGTCAGTGGTTTTCTAATGGGTGTTGATATGCCTGCGTTTGACGCATGGCGTTTGGGTTTACTGGCAGGTTACAGCCACACGAACTTCCGCTTGAATGACCGTCAGTCTTCGGCCAAAAGTGACGATTACACCATCGGCGCCTATGCTGGCACAGCGGCCAACTACACCCAAGGAGTGCTGGCCTTTCGCTCAGGCTTGTCCTACACCTGGCACAACATAGACATGAAGCGCTCAGTCGCGTTTGCAGGGTTTGAGGACACGCTCTCCGCCGATTACAAAGCCAACACGTTTCAGATATTTGGTGAGCTGGGTTACGCACATAGAGCAACCGAATTCCTTGCCATCGAACCCTATGCCAACCTTGCTTATGTACACCTCAACACCAATGCCTTCCGTGAAAAAGATCGTCATGGTGCAGCCTTGAGCTTAGGTAAAAACACGATGGATACAGGGCTGTCCTCGTTAGGGCTACGTATAACCGCTGAACTCAATCAGGATACGCTCCCGCTTACCGCACGTGCGGATGTCGCATGGCGCCATGCTTTTGGCGACATCACTCCTGACTCAGAAGCTAGGTTTGCTGGATCCCATCACTTTTCTGTTAACGGCACCAGTATTGGCCGCAATACACTGCTAGTTTCAAGTGGACTGGACTTTCAGCTTAAAAAAAATACCGTGTTTAGCATCGCCTATCAGGGACAATTTGGCTCTAGCATCAAACAAAACGGGCTGAATGCAAATGTGAACATTCGGTTCTAAATGCTGGGGCATGTTGGGGGAAGGTGCGATATAGCGTCCCCCTACCCTCATGAAACATAAGGTGGTTAGCGTCTTAACCTCTTAAAATGCTCACTGCGCCGCCGACTGTTTTAGTTATTTCCTAAGGGCACAATAAGAAAAACCCCAGCATGATTTCTCATACTGGGGTTTTGTATTGGTTGCGGGAGCAGGATTTGAACCTACGACCTTCGGGTTATGAGCCCGACGAGCTACCATGCTGCTCCATCCCGCGTCTGACCAATAAAAGCCACGCACTTAAGCGAGACTTTGAAAGCGGTACCGAAAACAATTGCTGTATCGATAGACAGTATTATGGCAGTAGCCACCCATACTGTCAAGCCCTAAATACGAAATTCTATATATTATATTTAGCCCTACGGATTATCGCGCCTAAAGAGCTCCCACTCCTCTATGGTGGAGCCATCAGGTAAGGTACAAATACCTATATCACCACTACCGGTGTTTTGAATGCTGACGCTACCACCCATATCCACGCAATAGGTAGATGCTGGGTTTGCCATGCCTACCTGTCCTGTAGGTGCACACCCATACAACGCCACTAGCACTGCTATACAGACTGCTTTATACATGCTGGCTCCTTTTAGTATTCGTATACTGCCATTTATAGGTACGCCCCAAACAACTGCTGCAGACGTGCCTCATCCACACCTAAACTGCCCTTCCAGCCAGCCCACGGCATTTCCATATCAGATCTGCCTTTAGTGTTGTAAGCTGGTTTTCACAGCTAACCATATCACCAAAGTCCGTCCAACTGCTGTCGGTTAAGCGGATGAACTGATTGGGTATTACCCCAACTCGCGCCAACGTATCCAGCATCCCTCGTTTGGTGTACACATCACCTTTGATGATTTTTGCTGCTGTTAACCGCTTTTCAAATTGCCCGGGCGTTTCATCGCTAGGGGCTTGCCTAAGCAGGTTAATCAAGTTGATAAAAGTCTGCCTATCATCGTCAGACGGTTCTACCACGGGCTGGTGCCGTACATACGCCAAATTTAAGTACGCATGCGTAGGTGTACTACTGTACGAGTTGCCCGCCTGCAAACAATATTGAAAGTGAGAGTTATGCTCATAGTTGGGTTTATCGTAGTCAGCACACACCCAGCAACAACGATATGCTGGCTTTTCTACATAGCGATGTGCGGGTAGGCTTTTCAACTTACCCCATGCTGACAATACAGAGCGACCGCGCAAGTAGCTGCCTCCAACACCGGCAACGAACGTTGCAATAATACGTTCTTCTGTTAACTCAGGCGCATCTTTTAACGAGGCTAGTTTCTCTAGTACTTCGTCATGACCAGAAAAATACACAATGTCATTACATGCCCATTGCTGCTGATCTAGCACGGCTTTTTCTTTGTCGCTGAGAATACTTTCGTCATACACCGATACGCAACGCTCGCTATCGTATTGGCCATTTTGGTACTTATACAGCTTCTTTAATACCCGTAACAATTGTGCAGACATCTCATCAACCTTGCGCAATACAGCGTGTGCTTAACGCTCTCGCGTTCTAAACCAGATATAGGCAATACCTACAGGAGCAATAATCCATGCCATCACAAACAGCACTAAATTAATGATGATTTTCCCTAGCAACATGATCCATGTATTGATGTAAAACACGTTATCGCCAAACACAAAACGCTTTAGCTCGTCATACACCAACTTAGAGAATGGGAACAAGATCAAGCACACAACCCCAGGAATAATACGGTTCCACAAGCCATTGCTGCTCCAACCTATGTTGTTCTCCATAAATAAAAACAACGCGAAATACAGCGCACCTACGCAATACGCTCGGATCAAATAGGTTCTATCTAATGAACCAAAAATTCTAGAAAACATGTATTTCTCACCCTGCGTTAGTAGTCTGTCATGCTAAAAGTCGGTCAGTATACAGCGCGCCCACCAACCTGCGTATGACAACATCGTCACGGCATGCAACACCGATTCTCATGCTAGGTTGATAAGCCAGCTTGTGCCTGCGGCTCAACCTTAATAAACCACTTAGGTTGCATCACATCAAAATCCGTACGAGTATTTTCAACTAAGTAACTGGCTGAATCTAGCACCACGGCGTTGCCATCTTTGCGCATAAACACCACCCAATGCCAAAAACTTTTGCCATTTTCCTGATGATGTTTAATCGCCAACAAAGCCAGATCTGGCAAATTTTCCCACGACGTAAAGGGGAGCTCGTCGTCTGATGTATTAACCCCAGCATTCGCCAACATACGTCGTACATAGTGGGTGTCTGACCATAAGGAGGTGTCTTCTGCGTAAATCCCCATGGCATTAGCAACCGCCTTCATCTCGGCATAACTCTTACCCAGAATATTAGCCACTGACGCGATCCCGCACCCAGTAGCTTCTTCTTGTATCACTGACTTCATTAACTCTCTCACAGACACGTGTTTACAACGTAGTTTTACGCTTCAACGCCACCAACCCTACAGCGGTGAGCACAGCAAAGCCCGCTCCCACTAAAAATGTACCTTGAAAGCCCACTACATCCCACAGCAAACCTGCCAGCACACTCGCAATAAACAACGCAATACCGGTTAACAGATTGAACATACCAAAGGCCGTCCCCCTAAGCTCTACAGGTGCGCTGTCGGCAATCAAGGCGGCAAACAGCCCTTGCGTAAAACCCATATGCAAGCCCCACAACACCACGCCCACTAACAACCCTGGCAACCCAGGTACTAGCGCAATGACCAAATCGGCTGCTATCAACAATCCTAAGCCTATGCCCAGCACGGTGATGCGGTTAATGCGATCAGACAATGCTCCGGCTGGGTACGCTGACAACGAAAAAGCTAAGCTCATGAGCACCAACACAATAGGTGTCCACATAATTTCTATGCCTACGGCCTCGGCACGCAAGATCAAGAAAGCTTCGCTGAAACGCGCTAAAGCAAATACGCCCCCTACCCCAGCCACCCACCAATAATCGTTACCCAGCTTTACCAGGTCACGCCATTTAAGGACTTTTTTAGCGTCTTTTTTTAATGCGCCCGGTGCGGGGTCTTTGACATAAACGATCAGCACAAACACAGCTAAAAACGCAGGGATCACTGCAATCCAAAAGACGCTTTGAAACGAGTCAGCGGTGAGCCACATCAACCCTATTGCCAGCAACGGTCCTAGAAACGCACCTATGGTGTCTAAGGTTTGCCGCAACCCAAAGGCGGCCCCCCGTAGTTCTGCCGGCGTAATATCTGCTACCAACGCATCACGCGGTGCGCCACGTACCCCTTTACCTATGCGGTCAACAAAACGTGCCCCTACCAGCCATCCTAGCGTTCCCGCTAGTGGAAACACCGGCTTCGTTAATGCTCCCAGCCCGTAACCGCATACGGCTAAGACTTTACGTTTGCCCAGCCTGTCACTCACTGCACCAGAAAACACTTTAGTAATGGAGGCCACGGCTTCCGCTATACCCTCAATAAAACCTACGCTTAATGCCGAGGTTCCTAGAACCGTTACCATATAGATGGGGAGCAAGGCGTGGATCATCTCGGATGAGATATCCATCAGCATAGACACAAAACCTAGCGCCCAAACCCCACCCGGAACGGCTTTCCAACCACGTTGCTGTGTTGTGTGTTGCATCGTTTCTAACCATGAAAAAACCCGGTTGAGCAATGCTGCAAAACCGGGTTAGTACTGTAATACGGCTAGCGGTCAGTGACCAACCGTTAGCTGAACACTGCCTAAACCTTCTACCGTAGCCGTGAGCACATCACCCACCTGCACAGGGCCAACACCCGCTGGCGTGCCTGTCATGATTAAGTCACCGGCTTGCAAGGTAAAGCGTGTAGACAAGTAGGCAATAGTTTCAACGATAGGCCAGATCATTTGGTTGATATCGCCAGACTGTCTACGCTCGCCATTGATGTCCAAGCTAATTGCACCCGCAGTCAGCACGCCCAACGACGCACGTGGATGCAATGGCCCCATAGGAGCAGACGCATCAAATGCCTTGCCAACTTCCCACGGTCTACCTTGTTTTTTCAATTGGGTCTGCACATCGCGTTGGGTCATATCCAAACCAATGGCATAGCCCCAAATGCTCTGTTCTGCTTGCTCTAGGCTCATGTCCTTGCCGCCCGCCCCCAAAGCCACCACCAACTCTACTTCGTGGTGTACATCTTGGCTTTGTTTTGGGTAAGGCCATACGGGTGCGGAATTCGTACCCATTGCCCATACTGCACCGGCTGGTTTGGCAAAGAAGAATGGATCTTCGCGTCCGCTATGACCCATCTCCTGAGCGTGCTCAGCGTAATTCCGGCCTACGCAAAAAATGCGATTGACTGGAAAACGCTGCTCACTACCTGTCACCTCCAGCCCAACAACGTCCTGTGGTTGGATTGCCCAAGTCATTTTATTTTTTTCCTTCTTGGAATCTAGCGATGCTGTTAGCAATTTCTTGCTTCGCAGTTTCTACACCTTCCCAACCGTTTACTTTGACCCATTTACCTTTTTCCAGGTCTTTGTAGCGCTCAAAGAAGTGCTTCAGACGTGCCAACTCTTCTTCTGGCAGATCTTCTGGGCCATTGATGTGGCGGTATGGAGGGTACAGTTTAGTAACTGGTACAGCCAACACTTTAGAGTCACCACCACCTTCGTCTTCCATCATCAATACGCCAATAGCGCGGCATTTCACCACTGCACCGATTTGGATGGGGAATGGAGCCAAGACCAACACGTCAGCTGGGTCGCCATCGTCAGCAATAGTTTGTGGCACGTAACCGTAGTTCACTGGGTAGTGCATTGCTGCCAACATGAAACGGTCAACAAAGATCGCGCCAGTTTCGTCGTCTACTTCGTATTTCACTGGATCGGAATTCATAGGAATTTCGATAATGACGTTGAACTCTTCCGGTGCGTTGGATCCGGGTGTGACGAGATTTAAGCTCATGAGCGAACCTTCAAATAATGGTTAATCAACCCTGCGATCAGGGCGGTCAGAAATAATGCTGGTATCCACCCCTGGTGGCAAGGCCGAGTCAAAATACTCGTCATCATCAGTAGATGTACTTGCTACAGATGTAGTGGAAGATGGGGGTGTAACGTCAACTGCCGGTGTTGGGCTAGTTGGATCGTCAGAGTAAAAGTCTGCAGCACTGGCAGCCATAGGCTGTACCTCAGAAGGATCAGCCATGACGGCATCCGGTGCAAAAGCTGTATCTACGATTTCAGGATCGGCTTGCGTTTCAGCCGCAGGCAAGGAACGGTTAGTACGTACGCTAGGCAATGCCCCAACTACCACTGCCGATGCTAGCTGCCAGTGGCGCATAGCATCGTGGCTACGGCCTAAGCCATCGTACAAATTACCCAATAACGCATGAATACGCATATCGTTGCGAATCTTCATGCTGCGCTTCAAGTAGTGCTCGCCTTGCCCCCACAGCTGGCCGGTCAAACACAACTGGCCCAACGCTGCCAACAAATCGGCATCATTCGGATATTTGCGCAACCATTCTTCGGCTTTACTTAAACGACGCGCGTAATGTTCGGGCGTGCAGTTGGCGTATGCCATAACCAAGGCCGGCTCAAAACGTACGTTAATCGCGGCTTCCAAAATACGAGCAGCATCGTCGTATTCATCAGCCTCTGCTTTCACTTGTGCAGCAGCTAACGCTACGGTTGGTAGTGTTTTCTCGTCAGCACGCAAATCGCCCCAGACGGTTTTAAATTGCTCTATGCCGCCTGCTTTAATACGTGCAGCAGCCGCTTCTTCTATTGCGTTTAAGGCGTCTTCACGACCGATAGCGCTGCGTCTAACCAGTAAGCGAGTGAGTTCGTAGACCTGATCGTGTTCGCCTAATTGTCTATAGGCACGCAGCAATAACCTTGTAGTGTGCAAGAAACGAGCATTCACATCTTGTAAAGGCTGCAACAACGCTACCGCCTCTTGCGGGTTACCTTGGTCTAGCCACATTTCGGCCATTGCCGTTGCTGCCGCTACGTTTAAGCGCTCGTCTTTAGCCGCTTCATCTTGTACTTGCTTAAACTGCTCGTCACGCCGTTGGTACTCGCCTTGGTTGTGAGCGGCTCTGGCACTCGCCAACCCTGCCAACACACGGCTGCTGTGCGAGCGTGTTTTAGCCAACAGCTTCGTCAGATCTTTTTCCGCTTGGTCGTAACGCCCTTCCAGCACATTTAACCAACCGCTTTCCAACAATGCACGGTCACGGTTTTGTGCTCTACGGCCACGCCACGAGCGAAAGCGCTCAGGGCCGCCGGAGATCCAGCTAATGAAGCGCAATGCCACATACAGCACGATAAAAATAACTACCGCGGCAATGACGGCAAAGGTCAGGGAAAACGACACACGATACGGCGGTGCCAACACCACGACGTTACCGCTGTGCTCACGCAAAACCAGCGCCAGAGTCACCGCCGCAATTAATACTACCAGCGTCCAAATCCAGGCTCTCATGACTTATCCTTGAAAAGGGGGGGCCAGCGTTTCCAGTGAGGCACGCGTTACGCTAACTGGGGCGGCTTCAGGTTGTGCCGCAGGCTCGCTTTGCTCACCTGCCTGCTCTTGCTCCACAGCCTCGGAACCCGCTTCTGTAGGCTCATCAGCGTCATCGCCGCTCGCCGCATCACTGACGGCTTCTTTTTGCATCATGGACTCTAGCGCCTGCAGACTGTTATCCAGCGTAGGCAACTGCGTCACAATGGGCGTTTCCAGCAAGCTGCGTGTCAGTTGCAGAGCATCGGCACCCGCACCGCTTTGTATATCGAAGCGCTGCTGCAAAGCCGTCAATACTGCATTCATCTCGGACTGCCATACCAAAGGTTGTCCAGTCATCAAAGCCAAACGCGCTGTAGTAATACGCAGGCGCAAATTATCGCGCAAGCGTTCGGCTTGTTCTGGTGACAGCAATAAGGCGGAGGCATCATCGATACGACGCACTGATACTAATTCGCCCAAATCGTAGGTTAAGGCATCCCACCCACGCTCTACCCAGTACCAACTTTGTTTAGCAGAGCGTTCCCACCATGGGGTTTCTTCTGTGAATACAGGCTCGGGAATCGCCACCTCTTGTGCAACATTGTCACTCGCTTCTACCGCAATATCGGGAGCTAGCAACACAGCACGGTTTAACGCTTGCTGTAGGGTATCCAGTTGGCGCGATAGGGACGACACGTCCACAATGCTAATCGCACGCAAACGTTGCAAATCGCCATTAATGGTTTGTTGCAACGACGCTAAGGTGGGTCGGTTTGCTCGCGCCAATCGTGCTTGTGCGGTTTCCATGGAGACAATGGCATTGCTCACATTACCGCCAATCAACAATTGCTGCTGCGCCAAATTCACCAAGTGCTCTACATCGTTCAAGAGTGCTTGCTGGCCACCCGCATCCGTTAGTGTTTGGAAGGCTTGGTGCAAGTCTTGAGTTTGCTCTTGGCTATCGGCTAATTCGCGTTGTAGCTGCTGGTATTTCTGTTGCAAGTCACGTAATTGCGCCTGCACTTGCTGTACCTGATCTACCGCCTTATTGCTGGCTTGAATATTGGCTTGCAGTTGGCGCTCTAGATCAACATAGCCTTTTTGCTGTTGCTGGCCATACCATACACCGCCACCCACCAGCGCCAAGACAATGGCTGCTGCCAACACCGTTAAGCCATGCTTGCCACTGCTACTTTTAGCAGTTGGCTTGGCAGCTTCACTGGGTGAAAAATGGGTGGTTTTCTTGCCGGCATTCTCAGCGCCTGCTGCGGCAGGAGTTTCCTGCACAGCTGCCTTCTCGGGCTGAGACGGATGTATTTCAGGTGTTTTATCTGTTTTATCTGTCATAGCAAGATGTAATCCGATTACGTTTTGTTGACGCAGGCCAGCTCACTAAAGGCCGCGCACATGGACTCCACACTAGGTGAAGCATAACGCAGCCTTTGCAACGGGGCCAAATTCCGCTTCTCTTGTTCCGATTGTAGTCGCTTCCCTATGCGTTCGTGAATGACTACGCCCCCAATCTTAGACCAATGAGATTCTAAACCTAGGCGACATACGTTATCCAAAATCGCTGCAACACTTTCTGAACTGCTAAATAAGATGGAGCACTGAGTAGACAAGAGTGCATCACGCAGTTGCGTTACCGCATCCCCCGTCCATATCGCAGGCTGACGTTGATAGGCAGTTAAGCGCTGAACCTGCTTGCCAGCGGCCTCAAACGCCGTCCCCAGCCACTCCCTACCTTTCTGACCACGCACCAACAATACGGTTGAGACACTAGAAAGGTGCGGCTGCAGCACTTGCCATAATGCCTCGGAATCTTGCGGCGTATCACTCGCGGGGTACAGCAATAGTTGCTCTGATACCACGTGCTCGTCGCGAAACGGCACAATACTCGCCTGCCCCACTCCTGCCACGCGTACATGAGCAGGCCACACAATACTGTGCTGCTTCAGGATAGTCAGGTAACTTTGCGCGGCAAGCCGGCTCACGCACACCACTAAATCAAACTTAGCGGGATGGTGTAATAAGGGATCAAAACTGTCCGGCCGCTCTTCCAACACCAGTGCGGGTAACACCAAGCTGTGTAGGCCTTGCTGCTGCAAGGCCTCCTGTAAGGCTTGGTTACGGCCTTTAGGTCGAGTCAGTATGGCGGTAGCTAAACGCCCTTCGCTCACGCGTTAGTTCTCGCTACTGGCAATGGAAAGTCTAGACAAAATGTCTTTAGCACCATCAGCCAATAAAGCATTAGCCACTTCCGTGCCCAGTGCCACGGCGTCTTCAGACTTACCGGTAGCTTCTGCACGAATGATTCGGGAACCATCCGGCTCCGCAACCAATGCACGCAAATGCAGTTGACCGTTGTCGATGGTAGCGTAAGCGGCCATTGGTACTTGGCAAGAGCCGCCCAGTAAACGTGATACCGTACGCTCTGCTAAAGCGCGTGCTGTAGATTCTGCACAAGCCAATGGTGCCAACAACGCCTGTAGGTCGCTGTTTGCTTCCATGATTTCTATACCCAAAGCACCTTGGCCTGCTGAGGGCAAGCTGTCTTCTGGGGAAAGCAAGGAGCGTATACGCTCACCCAAACCCAAACGAATCAGGCCAGCGGCAGCCAAAATAATACCGTCGTATTCGCCTTTATCCAGCTTACCTAAACGGGTATCTAAATTGCCACGCAACGGCTTAATAACAAGGTGCGGGTAACGTTCACGTATTTGGGCCTCGCGGCGCAAGCTGGCTGTACCCACTACAGCACCTTCAGGCAAATCTGCCAGCGATGCATAGTGGTTAGACACAAACGCGTCACGTGGGTCTTCGCGCTTCATGATCACAGGCAAAGCAAAAGGGCTTTGCAGATCAAAAGGCACGTCTTTTAATGAATGCACGGCCAAGTGGGCTTTGCCTTCCAGCAAGGCCACTTCCAGCTCTTTGATGAACAACCCTTTACCACCTACCTTAGACAGGGTGCGGTCTAGGATTTGGTCACCACGGGTAGTCATGCTCAGCAGCTCAACCTTGCAGGTAGGATACAGCGCTTGCAGTGAATCACGTACAAACTCGGCTTGCCACAATGCCAGTCGGCTAGCACGTGTTGCAATAATCAACTGTTCAGGTACCAACAAAACAACTCCTACCCAGCAAAGTAACGGGCCACAGCGGCGCCTACGATCCCCAATATGGCCAGAATGCCAAGCCCTTGCAATAAGGACAGGCCAGATTCATGTTTTTTACGATCAGAATCAGGTAGAAAACTCATGATTTCATCCTTTTATCTAGTGGTTGTCTGGCGTGTTGCCATCCATTTACCCAATACGACCAGTATAACGGCAACCGAGGCTTCTACAATCAACTTCGTTGTAGAAGAGATATCACCCAGATAACGGGTAATAGCAATATCGGTGACCAACATACCCCCAGCAATCCACCCCAACAAGGCAGCGCCCAGCGTGATGAGCACAGGGAAACGGTCAATTAATTTCAATACCAGCGTGCTACCCCAAATAATAATGGGGACACTAAACAGCAAACCAAAAATCACGTATGCCATTTGATGATCAGCTTGTGTGTTTTGTGCGGCACCCGCAATGGCGATCACGTTATCCAAACTCATGACGAAGTCGGCAATCAAAATGGTTTTTACGGCCGACCACACACTGCTACCGGCTTTTACATCGCCATGCCCACCTTCATCTGGAATGAGCAGCCGTAGCCCTATCCAGAACAACATGGCCGCCCCTACCAATTTCAGGAACGGGATGTCTAACAAGGTTAACGCAAAGAAGATCAGCAGTACGCGCAGGATAATAGCCCCTACCGTACCCCACAATATGCCTTTGATGCGTTGTTTATGGTCAAGGTTCCTGCACGCCAAGGCGATGACAACGGCATTATCGCCGCCCAGCAAAATATCAATTAAAACGATCTGAAACAACGCTCCCCAATGTAGCGTTTCGAAGAACTCGATCATTTAGTTTCCAGCGTAGAGATCATTCTCATAACCGGTTTGTAGCAGCCCAATGCACTACAAACCTGGTCATCACGCATGGATGGTTCGCCCATCAAAAAAGTGCCCTACATCGCAATGCAGGGCACTTCTTTTTGCATGCCTATACCCAGTTTACCGCAACTGGGCACACACAGCTCTTACAGTACGGACTTCAGCAACTTGCCCATTTCGGATGGGTTGCGAGTAGTACGAATACCGCAAGCTTCCATAACTTCCAGTTTGGCGTCTGCAGTATCAGCACCACCGGAAATCAGCGCACCAGCGTGACCCATACGTTTTCCGGGAGGCGCAGTTACACCAGCGATAAAGCCGATAACTGGCTTTTTCATGTTGTCCTTAGCCCACAGAGCAGCGTTCACTTCGTCAGGACCACCGATCTCGCCGATCATGATAACGGCATCAGTGTCTGGATCGTCGTTGAACATTTTCAGTACATCGATGTGTTTCAGACCGTTGATTGGGTCGCCACCGATACCTACCGCGCTGGATTGACCCAAGCCCAACTCAGTTACCTGAGCAACAGCTTCGTATGTCAATGTACCGGAACGACTTACCACACCAATACGACCTTTACGGTGGATGTGGCCAGGCATAATACCGATTTTCAGTTCGTCTGGAGTGATCAGTCCTGGGCAGTTAGGGCCCAACAACAAGGTTTTCTTGTTCTCTGCACGCATACGGTTACGCACACGCAGCATATCGCGAACAGGAATACCTTCGGTAATGCAGATCACCAGATCCAGGTCAGCGTCTACCGCTTCCCAGATAGCATCAGCAGCACCTGCTGGTGGAACATAAATAACCGATACGGTTGCGCCAGTCGCATCACGTGCATCTTTCACGTTAGCGTAGATAGGCACACCTTCAAAGTCCTCGCCTGCACGACGTGGGTTCACGCCAGCTACAAACGCTTCTTTACCGTTACCGTATTCACGACACATACGTGTGTGAAATTGACCGGTTTTACCTGTAATACCTTGAGTAATAACTTTGGTATCTTTATTAATCAGAATCGACATTGAAAAATCCCTTCCTGTACTTATTTGGCGGCGGCAACGACTTTAGTGGCTGCTTCAGCCATCGTGTCGGCACTGATGATAGGCAAGCCGGATTCAGCCAGCATTTTCTTGCCCAACTCTTCGTTGGTACCTTTCATACGTACAACCAGAGGTACGTTCAGGTTTACAGCCTTGCATGCTGTGATCACGCCTTCGGCGATAACGTCACAACGCATAATGCCGCCGAAAATGTTTACCAGGATGGCTTTAACGTCTTTGTTAGCCAACATGATTTTGAACGCTTCGGTTACTTTCTCGGCTGTAGCGCCACCACCTACGTCCAAGAAGTTGGCAGGTTCGCCGCCAAACAGCTTGATGGTGTCCATAGTAGCCATCGCCAAACCAGCGCCGTTCACCAAGCAACCAATGTTGCCGTCCAACTGAATGTAGGCCAGGTCAAATTTGCTGGCTTCGATTTCAGCAGGATCTTCTTCGTCCAGATCGCGGAACTCAAGAATATCATCGTGACGGAACAGTGCGTTGCTATCGAAGTTGAACTTAGCGTCCAAAGCGATAATGTCGCCTGAGCCTGTCAGGATCAGTGGGTTGATCTCAGCCAATTCTGCATCTGTATCAGTGTAAACTTGGTACAGTTTTTGGAACTCAGCAACGGCTTTCTCGATGGAAGCCTCAGGCACACCAATACCACGAGCCAACTTCGTTGCTTGCTCGTTGGTCAGGCCAACTGCTGGGTCTACGAATTCTTTCAAAATGGCGTCAGGGTTACGCTCGGCCACTTCTTCAATTTCCATACCGCCTTCTGCGGAAGCCATCACGGCAACGCGCTGAGTAGCACGGTCGGTCACGATACCAACGTAGTATTCTTTTTTGATGTCCGCGCCTTCTTCTACCAGCAAGCGACGTACTTTCTGACCTTCAGGACCAGTTTGGTGTGTGACCAACTGCATACCCAAGATCTCGCCAGCGATCTGACGCACTTCGTCCATGGAGCGTGCCAGCTTAACGCCACCGCCTTTACCACGGCCACCAGCGTGAATCTGAGCTTTAACAACCCATACTGGGCCGCCCAACTCTTCAGCCACTGCAACGGCTTCATCTACCGAGAAAGCAGGTTTTCCGCGGGGAACCACTACTCCGTATTTTCTTAGCAGGGCCTTACCCTGATATTCATGAATTTTCATTGATTACCTGTCAGTCTTAAAAAAACACAAAAAAAACTTTGCCTACATCCACCACCGTTGACTACTCTGGTACAACTTCTGTGTGTTCTGCTGCCTCGTACCACTTAGGGTAAAACATTTTGACTACTTCGCCAGAGCTTCGTAAAGCATGGCAGCCGTCAATTTGAAACGGCCGCTGCTGCGAATCTTCTGGCTCGTCATCTTGCTTAGCTCGCGCCTCTTTCACCATGGACTGAATTGCAACGGTTGGCAAAATATCCGTCAGTTCAGTCATGTGTGTACAGCCAGAGGTACGAGACATAATTTCTCTTACCGAACGTTTAAAGCCTTTCACCAAGCTTAATCCTATAAGCTTGCGGTACGCGTCTGCAATACCGGTGCAGTGGTTACGATAAGGCGCTGCCCCATACGTTGCCACTACATCTTGAATGACATAGTTTTTATCGATGGTGACACGCATCAACATGTGATGCACAGGGTCGCCCGCTTCATGCACACCGCTTTCAGACATTTTCGATGGGAAATCATAGGCTTTGGTGTCCATGATTTCTGCTTCGATGTCTAACATCCCATCCTCACGCGCAAAAGCTTGTGCATGATAGGTACGGGTATGTAGTGGACTACGCGATATGGTTGACGGTGGAAGCGCCATCTCTCACCAACGGTAAAAATAACGGTTAACGCCCCAGTATACCGCAGCTAAATAGTAGGGCATAAAAAATGGGGCCAATAAATTTATAGGCAGAGGGGTTCCCAGCCAATGCTTGGTGAAGATCCCTCTGTATTCCCTCATAACATTGTTTCACAGACGTGAAATGGGGGCCTACTGCGGCCCCCATTTTTTGTGCATCAAGCTTCTACAGCAGCTTGAGCCTGTTTGCTATGTTTAGCGCGGTAATCTGCCAAGAACTTAGCCATGCGATCAATCGCTTCGCGCAGGTCTGGTTCATGGGGCAAAAACACCATACGGAAGTGATCAGGGTGCGGCCAGTTAAAGCCTGTACCTTGCACTAGCAGCACGCGTGTTGCCTCTAGCAATTGCAAGAAGAATTGGCGGTCATCTTTGATAGGGTAAACTTCTGGGTCCAGGCGCGGGAACATATACAGTGCCGCTTGCGGCTTAACGCAGGTGACCCCAGGAATCGCCGTGATCAGCTCATAGGCCAAATCACGCTGACGGCGCAAACGTCCGCCCTCACCCACGAGGTCTGCAATGCTTTGGTAACCACCCAAAGCCGTTTGTATCGCCCATTGCCCGGGTACATTGGCACACAAACGCATGTTAGCCAACATATTCAGGCCTTCAATATAGTCTGCACCCGCTTGTTTATCGCCAGAGATCACCAACCACCCTGCCCTATAACCACATGCCCTATAGCTTTTGGACAGCGAGTTAAAGGTTAGCGTCAGCACATCAGGAGCCAAGCTTGCCAAGGCAGTATGCTTCACATCGTCATACAGCACTTTGTCGTAGACTTCGTCGGCCAGAATCACCAAGTTGAATTCGCGCGCGATATCTACAATGCCCTTTAGCACTTCATCCGAGTACAACACCCCAGTAGGGTTATTCGGATTGATCACCACAATACCTTTGGTGCGCGAGTTAATTTTGGAACGTATATCCGCCAGATCGGGAATCCAGCCGTTAGCTTCATCGCACAAATAGTGAACTGCCGTCCCACCAGACAAACTGGTCACTGCTGTCCACAGCGGGTAGTCAGGCATAGGCAACAGCAATTCATCGCCATCATCCAGTAAGGCGTTAGTCGCCATAGCGATCAGATCAGAGGCACCATTTCCCAAGTAAACATCTTCCAGCGTCACGCCCTCAACACCTTGTGCTTGGGTGTAGTGCATTACCGCTTTACGCGCGGCAAAAATACCCTTGCTGTCGGAGTAGCCTGCTGAATTAGGCAGATTACGGATCATGTCCTGTTGAATCTCTGCAGGAGCATCAAAGCCAAATACAGCCAGATTGCCGATATTGAGCTTGATAAGCTGCTGGCCTTCGTCTTCCATTTGCTTAGCCCTGTCCATAATGGGGCCGCGAATGTCATACAAGACGTGAGCCAACTTACTCGATTTACTGATCGTTCTCATGAACGGTTTTCCTTGGAAAATAGGTGCGTCATAAGGCATCAACAACTGGGTATACCCTTCTCAAACCACGCATAACAAGGTCGGCATGACTTGCTATGTGGTCCTAGGTAACCATCGATGCGTAACAATCAATGATAGCACCAGACTAGGACTAGCTGGCAGCCGTCTGAATAGTGCAAAACAGGCTTTTTGGCTTAAATACATCAGATGCAGCTATTGGGAAAACCCCTGCCCATTACAAAGGCATTTTTCTGTACATCGTTGCTATGAAAAAGCCCCATGATTTTCATGGGGCTTTAGGTTATGGCTAGGATAAGTGGAACCTAGCTTCTACCTGTTCCGCATCATGCTCGTGCTCGGCAATGGCACTGGAGACCACCTCCATTTCTACGGTGTCGCCCAGTTTAAACGCCGACACATACGCCACCAACTCGTCTGACTGTGTACGCAAAGCGGTAGCAGCCTCGCTAGTTTGTTCTACTAGCATCACGTTTTGATGTGTGGTGTCGTCCATCAGGGTAATGGCTTGGTTAATCTGGCTTAAGCCCAGCGATTGCTCTTGGCTAGCACTGGCAATTTCACGTATTAACGTAGACATACGCTCGTTATTAGTCACGATATCGTGCATGGTATCGCCCGCCACACCCACTAAACCCGCACCGTGGCTCACGATCTGCGCCGAACTTTCTATTAGCAGTTTCACTTCGTGCGCTGCACTGGACGAGCGTTGCGCCAACGCTCGCACCTCAGACGCCACCACAGCAAAGCCTCTACCTTGCTCACCTGCTCGCGCGGCCTCTACCGCAGCATTTAACGCCAAGATATTAGTTTGAAAGGCAATACTGTCAATAATCCCCACGATGTCAGAGATTTTCTGTGATGATGCTGAAATTTGCTCCATCGTAGAAATCACACTACCTACCGTTTCACCACCGCGACGAGCTGCATCAGCCGCTTGATCCGCCACATCTTCTGCTTCTTGCGCGTTGGCAGCATTCTGATGCACCGTACTATTTAACTCCTCTGTTGCCGCCGAGGTTTCTTGCAATGAGCTTGCTTGCTGATCAGTTCTGTCGGACAGCAATAGCGAGCTATCCGCCACATGGTTAGTCACCTCAGAAATCGCCGCCGCACTACGCGTGATGCGTGAAATCAGTAGCCGCAAATTATGTTGCATGGTGCGTATTTGTTGCAGCAACTGCGTGATTTCGTCCTCACCATCAGTATGTACAGAACGACTTAAGTCACCCTTAGCAATGGCTTGTGCCGCCCCGTTTACCTCGGAAAACCCTTTGGTCAAACGGCGTAGAGTCAACAGCAAAATAATGGTTACGGGCAATGCCCCTAACAAGGCAATCGCTGCAAACAGCATCTGCCCTTGGTTGTAACGTCGCTCAGCATGCTTTACCTCTTGATCTGCTTGGGCCATTTGGTAGTACTGCAACCCTTGCAAAGCGGTCACCGCCAACTCGCCCTCGGTACGACCACCCTTTAAAAAAGCTTGCATTACTTCAGGAGCAAAGTTGCCTTTTTCAAGCTGACCTACGGCTTGCTCCAACACTTTTCGCCACTCGGCTTGGGCTTTGGTCGCCTGTTCTAATAACTGTAATTCGTCTTGATCGTGTATGCGCTCCAGCAACCACTGACGGATTTCTCCATTACGCTTTACATTCACCCATACATCATCCAAGTGCATAGACGTAGGATGATCATGCAAGGCATGCAACGGACCATTGGGGTCATGCTGAAACGCTAACAACACGCTTTGTCGGGTGTTGTAAAAGTTGCGCACCATATTGTCCACCTGCGACATCGTACTCATACGAGTTTGATACACAGTTTCCAAGCTTTTCTTGGATTGTATCAACCCCCAAATACCCGCGCCCATGGCTAGGACAAATACACACCAAAATACCCAGATGGTGACCCAAAACCGACGAATTAAACTAAACCTATTTAGAAACATGCGCGTACTACCAACAAAAGAAAACCAATCATGCCCAGCTCATCAGATTGATCTTAGGCGCAATGATCGCCCACCACTCAGCGAACCTGATGACAAAAGCACGCGCTATTCATAAATTTCAAGCATAAAGAAACGCCATGCGCGTAGACGCATGGCGTAAGCAAGTACGATGCAATGTAAGCGATTACGCTAGTCGCAGCTCTTTAGCCGCAGCCACCATGGTTTGCAACGCTTTAGTGGTTTCTGGCCAGCCTCGGGTTTTCAACCCACAATCCGGATTCACCCATAAACGTTCTGCCGGTAAACGTTTAGCGGCTTTACGCATTAACGCTACCATCCACGCTTGATCTGGAATATTCGGCGAGTGAATGTCGTACACCCCTGGGCCTATATCATTGGGATAGTGAAAGTTTTCAAACGCTTCTAATAGTTCCATATTAGAGCGTGAGGTTTCTATCGTGATCACATCGGCATCCATGGCCGCAATAGCTTGAATGATGTCGTTAAACTCGGAATAGCACATATGTGTGTGTATCTGCGTGTCGCTGGCGATATTGCTGGTAGAAATACGGAAGCAATCCACCGCCCACGCCAAGTACGCCTCCCAATCGGCTTTGCGCAGCGGCAAACCCTCGCGTATAGCCGGCTCGTCTATCTGAATGACTTTAACGCCCGCCGCCTCTAGATCGTGTACCTCATCGCGCAGCGCCAACGCCAACTGCCTGCAGGTGTCAGCACGGGGCTGGTCATCACGCACAAAAGACCACTGCAGCATAGTGACGGGCCCCGTTAACATTCCTTTGACGGGCTTAGTCGTCAATGACTGAGCATACTCAGACCACGCCACCGTCATAGGAATGGGGCGCAATACATCACCAAAAATAATAGGTGGCTTCACGCAACGGGAACCATAGCTTTGCACCCAACCGTTTTGAGTGAATGCAAAACCACCCAATAGCTCACCAAAATACTCAACCATGTCGTTACGCTCGGCTTCGCCATGCACCAACACATCTAAGCCCACCTCTTCTTGAAAACGAATAACGCGCTCAATCTCTGCTCGTATCTCTTTTTCATATGCAGTGTCACTTAATGCGCCCGAACGCCATTCACTGCGCAACTTACGTATTTCTTGGGTTTGTGGGAACGAACCTATAGTTGTCGTCGGAAATGCAGGTAAATTCAGACGTGCTTGTTGAGCCGCGATACGCGTCGCAAAAGGCTCACGATCACGTTTCAGTGTCGCCAGCTTTTCTACACTCGCTGCTACCTTGGGATTATGCGTACGTGATGACTGCGCACGCGTAAGCAGTGCATGGCGCTGTGCAAGCACATTAGCCTCAAGAGCGTCATCCGCATTGCCGTCCACCAGCGCTCTCAACCACTGCAACTCTTGCAGCTTTTGCGTCGCAAACGACAACCAACTGTAGAGTTCCGCATCTAAGCCTTCTTCACTCTCTAGGTCTACCGGCACGTGCAATAGCGAACACGAAGGGGCCAACCACAACCGCTCGCCCAGCTCTGCTTTTAAGGGCTTAAGTACGGCAGCCGCCTTATCTAAATCGGTACGCCAAATGTTGCGACCATTAATTACGCCCACGGACAACACTTGCCCGCTGGACAACTGTGCACGCACAGTGTCAATTTGCTCGGGCGCACGCACTGCATCAATATGCACACCAGCCACAGGCAAGCCCTGTAATACCGACACGTTATCGCGCAAGCCATCAAAGTACGTAGCGAGCAATATACGTACACCGCTACGCTCTAACGAGGCATATACCGCTTTGAACGCATCACGCCATTCTGTAGGCAAATCCACCGCCAAAATGGGTTCATCAATTTGCACCCATTCCACACCCAAGGCATTAATGCGTGCCAACACCTCTTGGTACACCGGTACCAACGCCGACAGCAATTCCAGCTTAGCCGCATCCGCGGCGCCTTCAGTGTAGGCCTCGCCTTTGGCCAACCACAGCCATGTTAAGGGACCTGGAATCACAGGTTTAACGCTATAGCCTTGCTCAATCGCTTCTTCTATTTGCTCTAACAATGCTGTACGGGCCACACGGAAGCGTTGCCCTGGGGCAATCTCAGGGACGATGTAGTGATAGTTGGTATCAAACCATTTGGTCATCTCACATGCCGCGGCGGGCTTACCTTGCGGGGCACGACCACGTGCCATTCTAAACAAGGTGTCCACATCCACCTCCGCTGCTGCTGCGTGTTCAAAACGTGCAGGCACAGCCCCCAACAAGCATGTCCATTCCAAAATCTGGTCATACCATGCGAAGTCACCCACAGGGATCAAATCTACGCCCGCTGCTTTTTGCAATGCCCAATGGCGTGCGCGTAGTTCTTTACCTGTTTGCAGCAAAGCCTCTTGAGACAGCTCATTTGCCCAATATGCTTCCACAGCACGTTTCAGCTCGCGCTGTTTACCAATACGAGGAAAACCCAAGTTATGAATCACTGTCATTTGATGCCTACCCATAGTCGTGTTTGCAGTAAAAATTCGTCAACCCATGCATTGTGCCTGTACAATTCAATGAAAAAAAATCAAATACAGCATCATTAGAATGAGAAATTTTCATGTTTACTGTTTACCACTGCCATGCTTGAGATACGTCACCTGGAAACGCTTTGCGCCATACGCGACACAGGAAGCTTGCAAGAAGCCGCCGAACGGCTTTATGTCACCCAATCGGCCTTATCACACCAAATTCGTGATCTGGAAGTTAGACTCAAGCTTAAACTGCTTAATCGCCGTACCCGCCCTGCCCGCTTAACCACTGCAGCCCTACGCATTGTGAGTTTGGCTGACGATGTTTTACCCCGCATTAAAAACACCGAACGTGAACTGCAACGCTTATCGTCAGGTCGCACAGGCCGACTACACGTAGCCATTGATTGCCACTCGTGTTTTCAGTGGTTGATGCCGGCACTAGATACGTTCAGACAAGACTGGCCTGACGTTAGCCTAGACCTATCGGCAGCCTTTTCCTTTGCGCCCTTACCCGCGCTGCTACGCGGTGATTTGGATGTGGTAATTACCTCTGACCCCAAAGATTTGCCGGGCGTGAATTACGTGCCGCTGTTTAGATACGAGTTGGTGCTCGCCGTCAGCTCTGGCCACCCCTTAGCGCAGTATCGCTATGTAGTGCCCACGCAGCTTAGCGACCAAACACTGATTAGCTACCCTGTTGAGCGCAATAGGTTAGATATTTTTACGCAATTCCTTGACCCCGCCGATGTAGAACCTTTACATATACGGCAAGCAGAATTAACCCCCATGATCATGCAGCTAGTCGCTAGCCACCGAGGGGTAACCGCCCTGCCCAACTGGGCATTGTCTGAGTTCACGCATTCAGGTTGGCTGCGTACGAGTAAGCTGGGAGAACATGGGATATGGCGCAATTTATATGCCGCCGTGCGTGATGAAGATCACGACTCAGATTACATACAAGCGTTCTTAACACAGGCCAGAAAAACCTGCTTTGCCACACTACACAATATAGAAGAAGCCTACCCAGTAAGTTTCTAGTACTCGTCTAGGTCTATATCACCCGCTTTCACTGCATCTAAAATGCGATGTAGGGTGTTGAGCGCAAAGCCTCTAGAGACTAAAAAGCGGGCTTGTTTGGCATAGGCTTTTTGGTCTTCGGGAAGATGACCAAACTTTCTAAACCACACCTCTACCGCTCGCTCGAACTCGGTTCCGCGTAGTTCCTCGGCAAGTAAGGTGATGTCTTCTTGGGCCACACCGCTTTGTTTTAATTCTTGTACGATGCGTTGCGTACCATGTTTAGAGGCGCGCCTACTGACCAAGCTTTGAGCAAAACGCGTGTTGGACAGCCACTTTTCACGCTCAAGTAGATCTAAAAGCTCGGTGATTTCATCGGGGTCTTGGCTATGGCGTGCTAACTTACGTTGCAGCTCTAGCCTAGAGTGCTCGCGCCTAGAAAGAAAATCTATAGCGCGTGCTTTCAGGGACGGCCCCTGAGGCTCCTTACGTTGTGCACGTTCGGCGCGCTCAGCGGGGTCCGTTTCGAACTCGTCGTCCCAGTCAGACATTACTCGGCATCTGGCTCGGCAGTACCTTCAGCAGCTTCTTCCTCTGTAGGTACAAACTCGGTCACAGCAACTTGTGCTACGCCAAATTTCTCGCGTACTTTGTTTTCAATTTCACGAGCCATGGCTGGATTTTCACGCAAGAAATCACGTGCATTATCTTTACCTTGGCCAATACGCGTACTACCGTAGCTGTACCATGCACCAGCTCTATCCAAAATACCTGCTTGTACGCCCAAGTCGATGATCTCGCCCTCGCGGGAAATACCACCACCGTACATGATGTCGAACTCAGCCTGTTTGAACGGTGGCGCCACTTTGTTTTTCACCACTTTCACACGGGTTTCGTTACCTACCACTTCGTCGCCACGTTTGATGGAACCAATACGGCGAATATCCATACGCACTGAGGCGTAGAATTTCAGCGCATTACCACCTGTTGTGGTTTCGGGGTTACCGAACATCACGCCGATTTTCATACGGATCTGGTTAATGAAGATCACCATGCAGTTAGCGCGCTTAATAGTCGCGGTCAACTTACGTAGTGCTTGGCTCATTAAGCGTGCTTGCAAACCGGGCAAGGAGTCGCCCATATCGCCTTCGATTTCGGCTTTAGGCGTTAATGCGGCAACCGAGTCAACCACAATCAAATCTACCGAACCGGAACGAACCAGCGCTTCGGTAATTTCCAAGGCTTGTTCGCCAGTATCTGGCTGAGAAATAAGCAGGTCGCTTAGGTTTACGCCCAACTTAGAGGCATATTGCACATCCAGAGCATGCTCGGCGTCGACGAATGCACATGTACCACCCAGCTTTTGCATTTCAGCAATCACTTGCAAGGTTAAGGTGGTTTTACCGGAGGATTCTGGCCCATAGACTTCGATCACACGGCCACGTGGCAAGCCACCTACGCCTAGCGCCAAATCCAAGCCCAATGAGCCGGTAGAACAAACCTGAATGTCGTGCTCAATCTGGTTATCGCCATAACGCATGACCGAGCCTTTGCCGAATTGTTTTTCGATTTGAGACAAGGCGGCTGCCAACGCTTTGGCGCGTTCTGCCGATACCGCTTTACTGCGCTTATCGTCCATGGGGGTATCCTTCAAAGAGAGGCATGAAATTCAAAAAAATATTATACTGTATAAATAAACAGATATCCAGTATTTCACCACAGCTAATACAGTCTGTATTTCTGTTGCAGCATACAAGCTTGTGCTGGCGGTGCGTACGCTATACACAGCGCTAAGCCCTGCGATATTTTACGTATAGACAAGGCGCTATCAGCGCCTAATCACGAAATCAGCCATTAAAACACAAGCCCGCTCTTTATGCCTATGCGTGGACTTTTTCACCTAACAGCCTGAAAAATACGCGTACAATCCATTCATCTCATTCATTAACCTGCACCCATAGCAGGCATTACTTTCTCAACAAAGACACTTGCACATGTGGTTTAAAAATCTACGAATTTTCCGCCTCTCCCCCGAGTGGGACTACACTGCAGACACGCTAGAAGCAGCACTGCAAGAACATGCTTTTCAGCCCGGTACTAGCCAAGATCCTCTGAGCTTAGGTTGGGTTGCGCCACGCGAAGGCGAAGGCTTGGTACATGCATTAAATGACCAGTTCTTAATTTGCCTACGTAGCGAGAAAAAACTACTGCCCAGTACGGTGATTAATCAGGTAGCGCGTGCCAAAGCCCGCGATCTAGAAGCCGAACAAGGCTACAAGCCTGGCCGCAAACAAATGCAAGAAATCAAAGAGCAGGTGATCACCGAGCTAATGCCTCGTGCGTTCAGCATCGCCCGTGATACCCGTATCTGGATTGACTCCAAAAACCTGTGGCTGGTGGTAGATGCCGCATCGGCTGCAACGGGTGACGAAGTCATGGGGTTACTGGCGAAAAGCCTGAACCCCTTCCCTGTGTTGCCGCTGTACACCGAGCTCTCTCCAGGCTCCGCCATGACCTCTTGGCTACTGGAAGACGAAGCCCCTGCTAATTTCAGTATCGACCAAGATACCGAACTGCGCTCTACCAGTGAAAGCCGTGCTGTGGTGCGCTACGTGCGTCATAGCGCTGAACCAGACGAACTGCGTCGCCATATTGAGTCCGGCAAACAATGCACACGTTTGGCACTCACTTGGGATGATCGCATTTCGTTTGTACTGACCGACGGCCTTGAGCTTAAACGTGTAGCGCCTTTGGATGTACTGAAAGAACAAAACGAAGTGATGGCAGGCGATGAGGCTGAATTGTTCAACTCAGACATGACCCTCATGACTGCTGAGTTAACAAAACTGTTTGATGATTTACTCAACGCCCTAGGTGGCGAAAAGAAAGTCGTTTAAGCACCTTGCTAGATTAAAAAAGGGCACCAGTAGGTGCCCTTTTTGTTTAGTACATACCGTGAAAAACGGCATCCTCTGGCCCAATGTGGGAAGGAGGATTCCACGTCACATCACGCATAGAGTGCTGCACCAAGTTCTCTACCCCCAGTAACACAGCAAAAATCGCCATACGCACCGGAATACCGTTATCCGCTTGACGGAAAATAGCGAGCCTTGGGTCGTCGTTGAGATCCACGCTTAAGTCATGCGCTCCTTCGCGGCTGTCTCTAGGCAGTGGGTGCATCACAATCACGTTTTCATCGCAATACTGATCGATCAGTGCTTTGGACACTTGAAAGTCTGCGGTATAGCCTTCAAGCTGCTCGTCTGAGAAACGCTCTTTCTGTACACGTGTAGCGTAAATCACATCAGCACCTTTTACATCCGCTAAATCGTGCGACTGTTCGATGACGTGATTGCTCAACTTCGCCACATGCTCAATGATGTCCTCTGGCATCTCTAAGCCCAGCGGGGAAATCAACGTGAACTTCAAGCCACGGTACAACGCCAACAACTTCAACAACGAGTGCACAGTACGGCCGTATTTCAAATCACCCGTCATGACGATATGCGCGCCATCCAGCAATTTACCCAAGCGCGAAAACTCGGTCAGAATGGTGTACAAATCCAGCAATGCTTGGCTAGGGTGCTCACCCGCACCATCACCACCGTTCACCACAGGAATATTGGTAGCACGTGCAAACTCAGCCACCGAACCTTGCTCTGGGTGACGAATCACCATCGCATCCACATAACCACTCATTACACGGCTGGTGTCGTAAATAGACTCACCCTTTGCCATGGAAGAGAAGGTAAAACCGGTGGTGTCACATACCGACCCACCTAAACGGCAAAATGCCGCACCAAAACTCACACGTGTTCGCGTACTGGCTTCAAAAAACAGGTTACCTAGCACCGCACCTTCTAACACGCGGGATACTTTTTGACGTCTAGCAATAGGCTGCATTAAGTCAGCAACGCGAAACAGCTCTTCCACTGATTCACGCCCAAACTGTTCTACCGACAGCAATTGGTGCTTGCCACCTACTGCAATACGGTCACGCAATGGGCCTGACTGTACGCTCTGCGCATATTTATTCAGCAGTGATTCGTTTTCTACAATTTCTGTCACGAAACGCAGCACCACTTCAGGCATAGATCGGAACTCTTGCGACCCTTCTGGCAACAACCAGGTATCCAATGCACGGCGCTTTACACCCACACGGGCTGCAAATACATCTCTGGTTAAATTCAGACGACGCATGGCATCGCGCAAAAACACTTGTTGAGAAACGGCCATCATGAGCTCCATTAACTATACGCAATGCGCACATTTTATAACCAAACGACGAAGGAACAAGCGTTTTTTACATGAGCATTGTTTTTTGTAGGTGGAAACAAACAGCCCAGATAGCACAACGCCCCGAGTGGCGTCTATACACCATCGGGGCGTTGTTACTACTACAGAACTACAACCTGTTATTTGCGGGCTGGAGCTTGTGTAGGAGCAGGTGCTGCATCGCCAGCAATAATGCGTGCGGCAGTTACTGCGTTTTGTTCGCTACCCACCATAAATACCAAACGGCTGCTGGTAATAGGCTCGGAATAGCCAGGAACAGCCAACAAGGTGCCATCAACTACCAGTGCCAGACGTTTACCTGGGTTGGCGGATGTGACTCGAGTAGTCGTAGCAATCGCTTGCTCGCTCATATCCAATGCCAACAGGCCATCACCAGCCTCACTACGACCAGCTTCTACACCTACAAAGTCTTCCAAGGCCAAAAAGGCTTCAGGCTCTAGATACAGATTACTGTTTTCACCAATTTGTACTGTTACCCAACCTTCACGAGGTTGTGTATCAGCAAGGAAAATCAGTACTGGGGACATCTGCTGTGCATTTTGCTCCTGCGCACCACCCGCTGGCTGCTGACCTGACGCCGCTGGCGCTGTCGCAGTTGGGGCAGTAGGTGCATTAGCGTCTGCATCCGTTTTCTGCGGTACAGTTTGGCACGCAGCCAACGCCAACAAACCAATTGGAGCAAGGGTACGGCTCATCCAGAGCTTCACGGACATGGCTTTTCCTCTCTAAGTAAATATATGTCGGGAGTGTAGCAGCATACTACGTTACCTAACATGATTAAATGTTAATTCTGATTAATGGGCGCGCGAATTTGCAGTGTAACCGTATCTTGCACGACACCCTCCGAATCCAACAATTCCACTGTAACCCTACCGGGTTGTACAGGCCACCATACTTCTGAACCACGGTCAAAATCTCGACCATTTACACGCCAATAAAGCTGACTCCCTCCCCTAGCGCGTAATGGCAACAATTGATGCTGCCTGGGGATATCTGGATCAAAGGCCAAAATACTGCCCGATGCAGGCGACACTATGCGCGCCCGCCCTTGCTGAACAACAGTTGTGTTTGTCGTCGCCAAGCGAATTGTTTCTTGCTCTGTACCCGCCAAAAAGTACTCGGTACGATCCGCTTCCGGTACACCCTCAAAATGTATCACTCGCGCCACCACACCTGCAGGCATCTCAGGCGGTATGGATAAATTATTATCGTGCAAAGCCCGCATCATGCTATGCCAGATAGGTGCTGCCCCCGTTACACCAGACACATTACGCATAGGCGAACCATCGCTATTACCTACCCATACTCCTACGGTGTAACGATCACTAAAACCTATAGCCCAGTTATCACGCATATCTTTACTGGTGCCTGTTTTTACGGCTGCCCAGAAAGGTAGGCTTAACGCACTGTCTAACCCAAAGGTGTAGGACCTCGCTTGCCTATCAGCCAATATATCTGCAACCACCCAACTCGCATCTGCCGCTAAAACCGGCTCGCAGTTCAGGGGGGCCGCAGCCTCGCTAGGCACAAAACGCACAGGACTATAACAACCGCCATTTGCCAGCGCTCTGTAGGCATTGGTTAACGATAACAAATCCACATCAGCACTGCCCAGCGCTAAACTGAAACCATAATGTTCTGTGGCTTTATCTAACGGCAAACCCAAAGCACGTAAACGGTTCGCAAAGCTTTCCACCTGTACCATTTCCAACGTACGCACGGTAGGAATATTAAGTGATGATGCCAGTGCCGTACGCACACTCACCCAGCCTGAAAATTGCTGATCATAATTCTGGGGAACATAAAGCCCACTAGCCGTCGCCAGATTTAAGGGGGAATCATCCAACAGTGATGCGGCCGTTAAGCGCTTTTCGCCAATGGCTTGAGCATATAAGAAGGGCTTTAAGGTAGAACCTGCTTGACGCCTTGCTCGCGCATGATCCACCTCCAGCGCCGAAGAGCCTGCACTGGCCCCTACATAGGCCAGCACTTCCCCGCTATGGTTATCCAACACCACCACTGCCGCATCACTTACGCGCGCCACATTTAAGGTTTGCAGTGTGCTATCTACAGCCCTATTCGCTTGTGCTTGCAAGGAGGCATCTAGACTACTTCTGATCTGTGATACGTCGGTAGTCAGCCCTTGATTCTGCAAAAGCCGCGCATAATGGCGAGCAGACTGCGGCTGATCCCACATAGGCGCCTGCATTCTGGATAGTGCTGCCGCCAACACGTAGCCTAACGAGCCACATTGTTCTGCCCTACCCATACTCAACAACAATGCGCAGGCACGCTGCTGCAACACAGACGCTGACGCATTAGGCGCTCGCAGCATAACAGAGGCCAAGGCTGCTTCACTACTATTTAAGGCGCTAGCTTGCTTTTGAAACAGCACACGAGCCACGGCATCTATGCCCACTAGCTCACCCCTAAACGGCGCTAGATTTAGGTAAGCCTCAAGAATTTCTGCTTTGGTAAATAAAGACTCTAGCTGATACGCCGCATAGGCTTGATCCAGCTTGCCCTGCCACGAACGACGCTGCACGCTTGGTCGCTCGCTTAAGCCCATTAAGTCGGCTAACTGCATGGACAGCGTAGACGCTCCTCTATGCACACGCTGATCCCACAATTGATCCCACGCGGCATTCGCCACCGCTAACCAATCCACCCCGCCATGCTCAAAAAACCGCTGGTCTTCAGAGGCCAGCACAGCGCGCTGCAAAGCGGGAGAAATCTGCGATAAAGGTAGCCAATCACCACGGCGCTGCTGGAAATTCACGCGCAGTGCTTGCAGCGGAACGCCCGCCCTATCTTGCACCACCAGCTCGGAGGCTGGGTTTTGTTCCCGCAATTCCTGCAGGTCAGGATAACGCGCTGTACTGCTGGTTGACAGCAGTACAGCGCTTACCCCTACCATCCATAAAACGCGTTTTTTCACCTTATTTTGCTTCACCAATCACCATAGGTGCGTTGGGTTGCAACGCATGCGTTTCAGGCTCATACAGCGCTTCCACTTTAGTATCTGGCAACACAAACTCACCTGCAGTGTTCAAACGCACTTGGTACTCAAGCTGATGTTTACCGGCAGGCAGATTCTCGTAGTACGCCTGATAGGCATCAAAGCGGCGCTCTACGTAATTTGGCCACATACCACTTTGCTCCGTACCCGCTGCCTCAATCGCTGAGTCACGGCCCAAACCGCTACCCAGAATCATCGCACCGGGTGGCACAGGATCGTTTACTGCCGTCCATCCTGCTTCGGCATTCACATCAATAGTCAGGCGTACTTTATACACGTCACCCACGGTCCACTCGCCTTTTACAGCTTGAGTCACAGGAATGACTTCGCGTTTTACAGAATAGCCTGCCATGATTGGTTTAGCAGTCGGCACTGCCGCTTGCAAACGTATCAATGCCCACACATCGCCCGCACCTTCTTGCTGCACTTGCAGTGGCACTTGTGTTTCTGGCCAGTTCAACTGTTGGCTGTAGCTGCGTGAATCAGTCGCTTTGCTGTTGACGGTGGCCCAGTTCACCATGCGTGTTTTTTCACCTAGGCTTAACAAGGCCATGCCTTCTGCTGGCTGCACTTGCTGCGCCAACAACGCAATAGACTGCCATGCTTGCACGTTGTCAGTGGTGCTTTCCCAATGACCTTTGCTTTGCATGTTGATCAACGCTTGCAACAACAGCGGCACATCGTCTTCCCAACTTGGTTGCTGCTGTGCCCAGACTAATAAGCGGGCTTGTGCCGTTACAGGACTACGCATTAACCACCATTGGTAATCCGTTTCGTTCACGCGCAAGCTACTGCCACGTGTTACCAAACGGGTGCGCAACACATCAATGGCTTTAGCTTTTTGCTCTGCCACATTCGCGATACCTGGCACACGATCTAGAACATGTAGCCAGTCCAGAATGCTTTCTACAGGCCAGTTTTGCGGTTCAATGGTGATGCTATCCAACATAGAAGCGGTGGCTGTCTGGTAACGCGACAAGGTTTCAATCATCATCAACTGGCGTAACGCCCGCTGCTCTGGTGACAACCATGTCTCACGTGAGGTATGACCCAACACCACATTACGCAAACCTTGTAGCAATTGTGCTTGCATAGAACTCGGCAACGCAAACGCCTCATCACGCTGTTTCGCATCGTCTGCCAGATTCAGAATGTAGGCCGTCAGGACTGGACTACCACTCAACATGGGGCTTGGAAAATAGCGCAGCAATTGGTCTGGCGAGATATAGGCCGCCGAGCCCAAGGTTAACTGCTGCCACAACTGGGTATCGTCTAACGCCACTGCCTTGGACATCTGCTGTTCGTAGCAGGTGTAGGGGTAACGCTGGAACCACTGACGCACGTCAGACAAATCAGAAGACAAGCCCGATTGCAGTTCAATAGCAATACCGCCCAAGTACTGGCCTGCGCTGTCTCGCAACGCACCTTCAGGGGTACGCAGTTGCGCATCATAGGCTTTGCCTTCTTTCACCAATGCCCAGAAACCTTGCTGGGTTTGTACAGGAATAGCAGGCCTTACCACTTGAGTAACAGTCAGTGCATCACGTGTAGACGGCTTAGCTGCATCGTGCGCTTCAATATTCCACGTAATCGTGGCATCACCCGCACCCGCTAAACCAGCAGGCACCTCTACCGCCCACTGCACCGTTTGCGCACGGCCAGCAGCCAACGCCACTTCTTGAGGCGCTAAGGCTACGGGTGTAGATTGGCCTTCCCACTGCATAGAAGCATTCAGCACCAAGGTGCGATCTTGCTCGCTGCTGTTACGCACGGTGAAGGTAGCCTGATAGCTGTCACCATTACGTACTACCTCTGGTAAGCCTGAGATCAACTGCACATCTTGAGTCACCAAAATCGTGGCACTACCCGTACCAAAACGCTGCTCGCCGTATTCAGCAATAGCTACCAATTTGAAGGCCGTTAAGGAATCATTCAAGGGGACTTGTATATGCGCAATACCTTGATCGTCTGTGCGCACTTCGCCTTTCCACAGCAACAAGGTATCTAGCAATTCACGCGTAGGCGCTTTACCACCACCGCCCCCCGCAGGAATAGCTTTGCGACCATAGTGCCTACGGCCCACCACCTCAGATTGTGCCGTCGCAGTATGTACCCCATACGAGTGCGGTTGCAGCATGGCTTTCACCACATCCCAACTGCGGTTTGGTGATAATTCCAGCAAGGCTTCGTCCACAGCGGCAAAGCTCATTAATGCACCTGCAGCAGGTTTGCCATCCGGTAACGTCACTTTCACTTCCACATCTACCGTTTCGCGTACAGCGTAACGTGGCTGTGTGGGTTTTACCTCTACCTGCAATTGGTTTTCATCAGTACGTACTTCGATCTCGGCCAGCCCCAGTCGGTAACTAGGCTTAGACAAGTCTACAGTGGCGGTTGGTGCTTGGTATTCAGCATCGCTATTGCTCCATGCGTCGTACCAGTCAAAGGGTTGCTTCCAGCCCCAACTAAAGAAAGACGTCCACGGCACACTGCGTAAACGACCACGTATCACCAACGCGGAAACAAAAACGTTTGGACCCCACTCGGCTAATACTGGCAGCTTGATCACAGGGTTATCGGCAGACACCTCCATGATTTGGTAGCTCAGCACGCCTTCACGCTCTACGCTGACCAACACGGTCGCTTTTTCAAATGGCATACGAATCTGGAACTCAGCTTCCTCACCGGGTGCCCAGACTTTCTTGGCGGGAATCAAATCAATACGATCATCGTTCTCGCCACCAAACCACAAACGATCGCCGCCACTTACCCATACCGAGGTAGAGGCATCCGCTTTATTGCCTGCTGCATCTACAGCTTCTGCCACGAGCACAATTTCGCCCGCTTGTTTAGGATCTATCTTGCATTCCAGCACACCTTGCTCGTTGGTGCTGCCTTTGCACAGTTGCCCTAAATCCTCCACTTGCTGTTGGTTGTCGTAGCTATAGAAGCCACCCACCAAACGTTTACGCACCGACAGGGTTTTGCGTACCTGCCCGCGCAATGTCATGGATTGACCTGAAATAGGCTGGCCTTGTGTGTCCAACGCCAGCAATTTCACGTTGTTCTTGCTGCCTTTACTCATCCAACCATCAGCTTGTATGCCCGGCACCACTGCTGACGGCCACACCACTGTAGTTTGGCTTAGTGTTTGAATAGCACCATTGGGGTCGTGGAAACTGGCCTCTACCAACCACTGCTGAGGTTTTTCATCCACCGGGACATCGCTTACCTGCACACGCGCGCCACCGTCCACATCCAATACCAACGCATGTTTATTTAAAAACAGTTTTTGCTCGGAAGGTGCTGGGCTTTCTTCGTCGTAATTCGTGCTACGCACATTCCCGAAGCTGTACTCCCCATATTGCGAAAAGCTAGGGAAATACGGACGCGACACAGCCGATACGGTCACTGGCAACGCACCAGCGGCGCCGCCGTTCACATAAGCCAACTGCAAATCGGTTTGCAATTGCTGTGGGCGTACCATGCTAGGGCTATCTGAACCATCGCTTAACTTGATACTGCCTTTAATAAAGGGCAGTTTGAACTCTTCAATACGCAAACTACCTGTTTCATGCCAGCTCTTGGAGCCACTCAGCATGATCATGTATTCGCCCAACGGTGCATTCTTAGGCAGGTCAAAGCTGGAATACGCACGAGCACCACCATTATCGCTAGACCAACGCAGTGGTTGCTCAAAACTTTCGCCTGAACCGTAATGCGTTAACTCCACCGTTTCCGGCAAACTGCTAAAACTTGGGTTTTCTAAACCATTACGCGTTTGCTCGCGTAATAAATGCTTCATATGCACGGTTTCACCGGCACGGAATAGCGAACGGTCTAGAACAGTATGCGCAATACGGTCTGCGTTTTGGCTATACCCTACGGCCACATTAAAGCGCCATGGTTCTATACCACGGTCCCAATCAGACAGCACAAAAGAGAAATCGGCTTTACCGTGAGCTTGAGGGTGATCAGCAGGGATACGTGCCGACGCATACAAAGCGCCAGAACTGGTGCGTGGGCAATATTGTTTCTCTACCACCCCTTGACGATGAAAAACCCCATCCGCATTGGTGGTACCCGTCATCAGTTCGTTGCCATCACAATCCAGCACACGGATTTGTGCATTCGCTACCGGTTGGGCATCATCTAGCGTGGTCACCCACACCAGCATATCGTCGCGACCATGCTTCATGTGTACGCCAAGGTTGGTCACCAAGGCACTGGTACGCACGTACATAGGCTCGGCATCCGCCAAGAAAGCTTCACCCAATTTATCAGAACGTGCCTCTAACACGTGAAAACCGGGCTCTGACAATGGCACACCAATCACTTCAAACGGTGTTTCACCTTGATCCGGCACACCCGGTAAGGTGAGTTCTTTAGCCTGTAAGCCTAATCGTTTGAATACAGAAATAGAGCGCGTATCGATTTCTGGGCTATCGCTGCTATAGCTCCATTCACGGTCAGCCAGCACATTATTAATTTGCTGTTGCTGCATGGGGCCTTCGTACAGTCTGCGCAATCGCGCTAACCACTTCAGCACTTCTTGATCGTCTTGTGTGGCGTAATCGTGCACACTACCAGCACTACGCTGTAACTCATCTACACGGAAACCCGCTTCCAACCCACGTATGGTTAATGGCACAGCTGGCGGTTGGTTGTCTTCTTCTCCGGGCACACCGGCATTAGCAAAACGTTCAATCACACCAAAGTCGCCTGAAGCAAACTTTAGCAGCGGTGGATACACACCTAGTGCAATCGTCGCGTCTTTCATGGCTTGCGCATTTTCTAAACTACGGCCACTGTCATCCACGAACGAGTCAGGAATAGAAACCTTAACGCTGATTTCCGGCGGGAAAGGCCCCTCAAAACGCACAACTCGGCTATCGCCAGAGTAGTAATACTCATCGGCATCTTTTTTAGCCGGCTCCCAGCGCTTACCGCCCCCTTCTAAAGTCACTTTACTCAACAAGGCATCTTCCACTACTGACGAAAACACCACGTTAATAGGCAGCAAAGGATTGCAAGGTGCGTCAGCGTTACTACGGTCGCAGCTAATGCGTCCCAAGAAAGGTTGACGCACTTCGAAATTCAGCACGGTAGGGTCGTTATAACGCACCGGTTCACGCCCTTCGAAGGCGCTACCCAATCCAGCTTCAATCACGAATTTCACATCCGCACCGGCAGGCAACAAGCGGGCACACTGCACCACCTGATCTGCCGCGCTATCGTTTGCTGGATCGTAGTCATACAGCACCGCTGTCAACAACTCGGTTCTGCGCGCACCCTCTACCACTTGCAAGGGAATCATTTCCCCTACACCATCTACCGCACACCCGCCCAAACGCTCTAGCTCTTTAGGATCCACAGGCGCTGCAAAGCGCATCACCACTGCCTGATCTTCGCTAATGTTAGAGTAATAATATGGCCTAGAGCTTAATAACTTAGGGCCGCCAGAGTTAAATGCGTAAGATACGTCTGGTGACAGCTTTCTATCTTGTGTTGCAATAAAAGCCGGATTTGTCTGCGCGGTACAACTAGCACCTGGCGCAACAATCTCTACAAACTCGAAGACCCAACGCCTAGCATCTAGCCATCTGCCTGAGCCAATAGCCTCAGGATCGTCACACTGTACAATGAATGGCGCCTCGGACTGCTGGCCCAATACGGCCACGTTCTGACCGAAATTTGCCACCACAGCGCGTAAGCCTAATCCCCCCTCACCCAATTCAGGCGTAAAATGAGGGGCTTTCAAGGTTTGTGCTGATACCGCAGCGCCCCCTAGCGCTAGGGCCAAGGACACCGATAACGGAATAATTCTCATAATGTAGGCGGTTGTATTCTATGAAAGTTTTGCCTGAGTAGGCAGATGCGCAACTCCGCCATAATACCCCACTCATGTCACATTCTCATCCACCAGCTAAACCACTTTCATTTTTTTCGCGACACTTGCACCGCAACCCTTACGCGTGGGTATGCTATGCCATGTTCGTTGGGGTGATGGGGACGGCTTTAGCCAGCCCACTCTACCCGCTGTATCAAGAACTTTGGGGATTACGCACCGGCGATATCACGTTGGTTTATGTGATCTACATGTTCTCGGCGCTGTGTAGCCTGCTGTTTTTAGGCAAGCTAAGTGACCAATACGGTTATATGCCCATTTTGCGTGGCGGTTTGGTGCTAGTAACGGCAGGCTTAGTGCTCTCTGCGGTTGCCCACAGCTTCAGTATTTTTATACTGAGCCGCGTACTCATCGGTTTAGCATCCAGCTTAATTGTGACCTCGGCCTCTATAGGGTTGGCGCAGCTTAGTCCGTCACGTGATTTACAACGCGCAGCCTCCACCACCAGCTTGATGCTCGCTTTTGGCTTTGGGATGGGCCCAGCTATTGGTGGGGTCATTGCACAATTTTTCCCCGCTCCGTTGCGCAGTAGTTATATCCCGTCAATTTTGATGGGCTGTTTGGCTACGTATGCCCTTTTTTCTCTGCGTCACAATACGCCAGAGTCAGCAAGACTCGCAGTAACTCGACGCTTACCGCTGCCTAAAATCGAGCTTCCCAAAGGCGCCTGTCGCCCGCTATTTCTGATTGCTGGCGGTTCTGCTTTTATTGCCTTTGCCATATTTAGTTTGTTTGCCTCTTTAGCCCCCAGCTTTATGCAAAGTATGGTGCCGTGGCATGGCCCCGCTGTCAGCGGTATATCCATTGGCATTATTTTATTTTTGTCGGCCTCGTTCCAGCTTTTACTACGCCATCGCTCACCTAAACAAAATATGCAGCAAGGCATGCTCTTTATTGCCTTTAGCGGGCTGCTCTTGATGGCCAACTTATTTAGTGGCTGGTCGTGGCTGTTTATTGTTAGCGTGTTTATTACGGCATTGGGCCATGGCCTGTGCCTGACCTCGGGCACTGCCACAGTGAGTTTGGTGGCACGCCCGCAGCAACGGGCGGCACTGATGTCTACCTACCTAATTATGGGTTATTTAGGTGCCATTCTGCCCATGTTAGCCATAGGCTATATTGCGGACCATTTCGGTATGCATGCTGCCTTAATCAGCTTCTGTACCACCTTAGCGATACTGGCTATAGGGCTATCGCTATGGGTGAAACCCTGCTTTAAACGCCAGCAGCAAGCCGACGCTTCCAACACAAAAGCCTAAGTTATTGTTCTGGCAGAGGGATATACGCCTCGTTATCCATAGGGGGCAATGCAATGCGTCCACTCTGCCAATCGGCTTTAGCCTGTTCTAAGCGCTCTTTGCTGGACGCCACAAAGTTCCACCACATAAAGCGCTCACCTACCGACTCACCACCTAACAGCATCACACGCGCATCCCCCACCGCACGTACATCAGGATCAGCGCCTACCGCAAACACCAGCATATGGCCTGCCTCGTAGCGATGGCCACCGTACTCAATCACACCTTTGGCCACATAAATAGCACGCTCAGAATACGCAGAAGGCAACGGAATACGCCCACCTGCTTTCACTTGCAGATCCACATAAAACAGTGGCGAGAACACGTCTACGGGGGCCTCACAGCCAAATGCCTTACCCGCAATTAATCGGCCGCTATAGTGTGTATCTTCTAATAAAGGCAATTGGGCCGTATCGAAATGCTGAAAGCTAGGATCACTTTCCTCAAACTCTTTAGGTAGTGCTACCCATGCCTGTATGCCATCTAAGGTGCCACCTGTGGGCCGCATGTCATCAAAACGCTCTGAATGGCTAATGCCCGAACCTGCACTCATCCAGTTTAATTCGCCAGGACGTATTTGCTGCTGCACACCTAGGCTATCCCTATGCGTCATCGTGCCTTCAAATAAATAGGTAACGGTGGCTAAACCTGTATGGGGGTGTGGCAATACGTCTGCATCAGTTGTAATAGGTGCAGCAAAATGTTGCGGCCCCATCCTATCAAAGAAAATGAAAGGTCCTACCATTCTACGTTTGCGAAATGGCAATACTCTGCCTACGTCGAATGCCCCTATATTATGTAACCGAGTTTCAATTACCATCTCAAGCATAAAAACATCCTCGCGCAATACGCTAAAATCTATTTATAGCAATTTACTGTACTTTTAGTGGGATTTCTCATATGTTAGGTGGTTTTTTTGATTTCACTATCGTTTTAGTCATTTTGGCGGTAGTCGTAATAGGCGCTGGCGTCAAAGTCGTACCCCAAGGTAGACAATGGACGTTAGAGCGCTTTGGCCGCTACACCCGTACGCTTAGCCCGGGCCTGAACTTCATTGTGCCTTTCATTGATCGCATTGGTACCAAGCTTTCCGTTATGGAATCGGTATTAGATGTTCCAACTCAAAACGTGATTTCTCGCGATAACGTTTCCATTAGCGCAGACGGCGTGGTGTTTTACCGCATTGATAACGCCGCCCAAGCTGCCTACCAAGTTGATAACCTGCAACGCGCCATCATTAACTTAACCACCACCAACCTGCGTTCTGTACTGGGTTCCATGGAACTGGACCACATGTTGTCCAACCGTGAACAAATCAACGAACGCCTGTTGTCGGCAGTAGATTCCGCTACCGCACCGTGGGGAGTAAAAGTCACACGTATTGAAATCCGCGATTTGGCCATGTCGCCAGAGCTGCAAGAAGCCATGAACCTGCAAATGACGGCAGAGCGTCATCGCCGCGCTCAGGTTACCAAAGCGAATGGTCAACGCGAAGCCGAAATTCTGCAGGCTGAAGGTGAAAAGCAAGCCGCTGTATTGCGTGCCCAAGGTGAACGTGAATCCGCCATTCTGATTGCCGAAGCGCGCGAACGCCAAGCCGAAGCCGAGGCTAAGGCCACACGCGATGTGTCTGCTGCTATCGCCGACGGTAATTTGCACGCTGTGCAATACTTCTTGGGCTTAAAATACGTGGAAGCACTGCAAAGTATTGGTAGTGCAGAGAACAGCAAATTGGTCATGATGCCACTAGAAGCAACGGGCGTAACCGGTGCGGTAGCAGGCATTGGTGAACTACTTAAAAACCTGTCCACCAACACCCCCACTAAATCCTAAGTAAAGGCCCAAACATGTTCGCTAGCCCCTGGTCGTGGTTTATTATCGGCTGCCTATTAATGGCTCTGGAAGCACTCATTCCTGGGGTATTTATTCTATGGATAGGCGTTGCAGCCATTGTTGTAGGCCTATTCGTCAGCGCATGGCCAGAAGCCCCCTTAGGCATACAGTTTGTCATCTTGGCTGTAGCCATTGGGTTGTCGCTATGGGCAGGCTTAACACTGCATCGCAAACGTAAGTTAAGCTCTGAACAAAGCTCATTAAATAGCGGCCTGCAAAGCTATATAGGTAGCCACGCCACAGCCATCACCACCTTCAACCATGGTCAAGGCCGTGTGCGCCTAGACGACAGCTTCTACAGCGCATTGTGTTCTGCTGCCGTTACCGAAGGTGATGCGGTACGTGTTGTGGGCTTTGAGGGGTCTACCCTGATTGTAGAGCCGGCATAACCCTGCACCTACGTACAGCCCATACAAAAACGCCCGATGGTATTCATCGGGCGTTTTTCATTACCATCGCGCCAGCATGTGCTAGTACTAGGCTATTTACAGCGTAATTTTTGTACCCAGCAGCTTAAGAAATTGTGCCAACCATTCTGGATGTGCTGGCCACGCTGGTGCCGTCACCAAGTTGCCTTCGGTAATCGCTGCATTCACCGCAATATCAGCATAACGCCCACCAGCAAGCTCTACATCAGGCCTACACGCCGGGTACGCAGAACATGTGCGACCATTCAACACCTTAGCGGCTGCTAACAGTTGCGCACCGTGACACACTGCTGCCACGGGTTTGTTCTCCACAAAAAAGTGCTGCACGATGGCGATCACTTGTGGGTTTAAGCGCAAATACTCGGGCCCCCTACCGCCGGGGATCACCAACGCATCGTAATCAGCGGCTTGTACCGCATCGAAATCGGCATTGAGTACAAAATTATGGCCACGCTTTTCTGAGTAGGTTTGCTCACCTTCGAAATCATGAATGGCTGTGGCGATGCTTTCACCCTTTTTCTTGCCAGGGCAAACCGCATCCACTCTATGCCCTACAGCTTGCAATGTTTGAAACGGCACCATCGTTTCATAGTCTTCACAATAATCCCCGCACAACATCAGTATTTTTTTAGCCATTGCTGCACTCCTTTAGTGAAAAACACGCAAATCATTACTTTTTAAACGTTTATATCGTAACAAAAAGCAATTCACGAAATTACGAGAAAACATCACAAAGCCATATAAACACTAGCTTTAAGACCATCATATAGCTGTTTTAGCTTACTGACCATTTTCATTTATAAAAACTTAAAGAGATTTATACCTTGACGCTATAACCAATACTCCCATAATGAAATCAAGCACTGTAGCTTTCAGGTTTTCTGTGGTGGTCTCCTCCTCTTAACCAGCCTGCGGGCTGGTTTTTTTATTGCGTAACGCCAGTCTCTTGCTATGGATTCGCAGGCTACAATACCCCTACTCTTTGTTTGTGTAGGTGTAGCATGAGCTTTCAGGGCCTTTCTCGTAACCAATACCCCTCTATCACATCACTGCAATGTTTTGAGGCGGCCGCTAGACACCTTAGTTTTACCCATGCTGCCAAAGAGCTGCACCTTACCCAAAGCGCTGTCAGCAAACAAGTAGCGCTATTAGAAGATACCCTCCAAACCCCACTATTCAGACGGTTACGCAAACGCTTGAGCCTATCGCCTGCAGGACAACTGTACCTAGAGCAAGCGCGCAAAATCCTGCTGAACATAGAGCAATCCACCTTGCAGATGTTGGCCTACGACCATGAGCGTGAGGTGCTCAGTATTGCTGCCCACCCCAGTTTGGGTGCGCATTGGCTCATTCCCCTGCTCAAACATTTCCATGACCTGCACCCGCATATACAAATTGATATGCATGATTCATTGCAGCCTTTTAGTTTGGCGCAAAAAAGTATTGATGTAGCCTTTTTATTTGGGCATGGAAATTGGGAAAATTTGGAATGTGTGAAGCTTTTTGAAGAAGGCATGATTCCCGTTTGCCAACCCGGCTTGTTGGGCAATAAAACCATACGCCATGCCTCGCAATTAGCCCATTTTGGCTTAATACAATGCCACTCTAGACCCAATGCATGGGAACGCTATTTTTCTGACCAAAACGACCCTATTGATCACAGTTACCATGGCCCACGTTTTGCCACATGGTCGGCCTGTATACAGGCTGCACTTGCTGGCTACGGCATTGCCTTAGTCCCTAAGTTTCTGGCGGCCGATGCCTTACAACGCCAGCTATTGATCTGTCCGTGGGAGTATGAGCTACCCAGCTTAGGGGCGTATTATGTCGCCTACGAGGCACACACCGCTGACGAACCACGCATACGTCAGTTAATACAGTGGCTCACCCAACACTTAGAACTAGAGGATCAGGAAAAAAAGGAATAACACCCACCCTTTTTTTCGTTTGCTGCACTGCATGATTTTTGCTGTGATACAAGCTCGCATTCAAAAAAAGAATACCGAGACAACATCACAAAGGATTTCCCATGCAAACCAGTGCGCATATCAGCCCTGCCCTGTCTATTGTTCACCCCATCACGCTAACCTCTGGTAAGAATGCCCGTGTGTGGGATAGCGAAGGACGTGAATACATAGATTTTATCGGCGGCATTGGCGTGCTGAACCTGGGCCACTGCAACCCAGCAGTAGTACAAGCCATTATTGATCAAGCCCAGCGCATGACGCACTCGGCATTTAACGCTATCCCTCACCAGCCATACAGCGAACTGATGGATGCACTTGCCGCTTTCATACCCAGCAAAGAACCGTTTTTGGGCATGCTTACCAACTGCGGCGCTGAAGCCACTGAAAACGCGCTAAAGATTGCCCGGTTTAACACCCAACGCAGCGCCGTCATAGCGTTTGATGGTGCTTTTCATGGCCGCACCTTAGCCGCACTGAACCTAAACGGCAAAGTTAGCCCTTATAAAAAGGGCTTGGGTGCCTTACCAGGGCCGGTCTATCACATCCCTTACCCAAGCCCTGACAGCAACGTTGACAACGCCACAGCCATTGCCGCTTTACAGCGTTTAATCAAAGTGGAACTAGACGTTAACGACATTGCCTGCATTATTGCCGAACCCGTACAAGGCGACGGCGGCTTCCAATCACTAGATCCTGAGTTTGCCCGTTACCTACGCCAGTTCTGTGATGAGCACGGTATTTTGCTGGTCTGGGACGAAGTGCAATCAGGCTTTGGGCGTACAGGAAAACGCTTTGCGTTTGAACAACTGGGTGTAGAACCAGACCTGCTACTGCTGGGTAAAAGTATTGCTGGTGGCCTACCCTTAGGTGCTGTCATGGGCCGTTCTGTGCTGTTTCAAAGCATGCCTTCCGGCAGCTTGGGTGGAACGTACTCTGGTAATGCGGTCGCCTGCGCCGCCGCCTTGCAGATCATTCAACAACTAGCCAACGACGAACAATTACAGCTCTGGGCCAGCACCTACGAAAATCTCGTACTGGAACACTACCAGCGCTGGGAAGCCCAAAAACTGCCCGTTATTAAACGCCTAACCGGTATAGGCACCATGCGCGGTATTGAGCTACGCAATCCACAAGGCGGTCCTGGCACACAAGAGCTTGCCAAGGTGCTGCAACGTGCCCGCGAGCGCGGTCTGCTGTTAATGCCTAGCGGCGAGTATCGCCATGTGATTCGCTTACTGGCACCGCTCACCGTTGAGCCCGATGTGCTGGATCAAGGCCTGTGCATTCTGGGCGAATGCTTAGCCGAATGTTACTGATTTTTTATTTTGATTATGCCGTCATCACGCAAAGGAGTAGCCTGCATGACATCCACTAATTTTGTAAGTCCTAGCCAGATACGTGCGCAGTTTTCTGCCGCCATGTCTGCCATGTACAAAGACGAAGTACCGTTGTACGGCACGCTGATGGAAATGGTTGCAGACATCAATCAAGCCACCCTGCAAGCCGATCAAGCTCTGTATCACAACCTGCAGCAAGCACAAGAACTTGAGCGTTTAGATGAAGAGCGCCACGGCGCCATACGCGTAGGCACCCCCGAAGAACTGCACACCATCGGCCGTTTATTTGCTGTCATGGGGATGCACCCCGTTGGCTACTACGACTTAAGCCCTGCGGGTGTACCCGTGCACTCCACCGCTTTTCGTGCCCTGCACGAAGATGAGTTACGTGTCAGCCCCTTTAGAGTCTTCACCTCACTGTTGCGCTTAGAACTGATTGAAGACCCAGAACTGCGTGAGGAAGCGCGTAGCATTCTGGCGAAGCGCCAGATTTTCAGCCCTGAAGCCCTACGCTTAATTGCGCAATGCGAAGCGGATGGCGGCCTAACCGAAGAGGATGCGACCCGCTTTGTAGCAGAGGCACTTAAAACCTTTAGTTGGCACGGTGAATCTACCGTGTCGAGCTCGCAATATAAAGACCTGCACGACCAACACCGACTGATCGCCGATGTGGTGGCATTTAAAGGCCCACACATCAACCACCTAACACCGCGCACATTGAATATTGATTCCGTGCAAAGCGCCATGCCCAAATATGGCATTACGCCTAAAGCCGTCATTGAAGGCCCGCCTACACGCAAACACCCTATTTTGCTGCGCCAAACCAGCTTTAAAGCACTGAATGAACCCGTGCGTTTTGCCGACCAGCAAAACGGCGCACAAGGTAGCCACACAGCACGTTTTGGAGAAATTGAACAACGCGGTGCTGCCGTTACACAAAAAGGCCGTGAGCTGTACGATCAACTGCTTAACGCTGCCCGCGCGGACTTAGGCGAAGCCCCAGCAGAGCACAACGCCAGCACGTACACACAATTGATGAACAAACACTTTGAACAATTCCCCGACACCTTGGAGCAACTGTTCAAAAACGACTTGGTGTACTTCAATTACCTGCCCACCAGCCAAGGCTTGGCCAAAGCCGGCAGTTTCGCGGCCCAAACATCACTGGAAACGCTAATTGAAAATGGCGACGTAAGCTTGTCCCCCATTGTTTACGAGGACTTTCTGCCAGTGAGTGCGGCGGGAATTTTTCAGTCCAACTTGGGTGATGGCGGCAACAGCAGCTATACACAGTTGTCCAACCAAGAGATCTTTGAATCGCAATTAGGACAAGCGGTCATTGATGAGCAGCAACTCTATGCACAAACAGCAAAGCGCTCGTTAGCACACTGCCTGCAAGCCTTAGGCGTCGCTGCCTAAGCCTGCCACGAGGGCTAGCGTCATCCAGCTAGCCCTCGCTGTAAAACCACCGCCATATGTTTGCTATTTCTGCTAGCATTATCAAGACGTGCTGCCCTTTAGCACCCTTGTACAGTGTAAAGAACTATGGCCGCTACCACCCTCGCCGAACTAGAACAAATACGTGCCGACTGCCGCAAGTTAGTCAGTCAACGCGCATTGATCTCAGCAGCGGCAGCCGTCGTTCCCATCCCCGGCTTAGACGTCAGCACTGACGTCGCCCTGCTTCTGCAAATACTGCCCCAAATCAATGAGAAATTCGGGCTCAGCGCACAACAAGTAGAAGAACTCAGCCCCGAACTAAAAAAAATCATGGTGGTAGGCGGTGCTAACTTCAGCATAGGCTTACTGGGAAAAGTCATTACTCCGCAACGCGTACTTAGCCTACTCAAAAGCATGGGCATGAAAAGCCTAGCCACCAAATACGGCGGCAAGTACATTCCTGTACTAGGTTCGGTGGCGGCCTCGGGCTTAAGCTATGTAATCTTGCGCCGAGTCGGGCACAAACACATCGACGAATGTTTCCACATTGCCAGTCAACTGCTGGCCCACCAACAAAGCACGGTCACACCACGCGGTGAAGTCATTGATGTGGAAGCCAAGGTCAAGTCTATAGACTAATGTCAAACCACTGGTTACTTCCAACTTGACAATTCAGAAACAGTGGATATCTTTGCAAGTCAGCGCATAAAAAGGCAGAAAATAGCTAGTCTTTACTTATGCTTAACGCTACTTTGCACGCAAAAATCGTTCGCATTCAGAATCGTCTTAATCACTTTTAGAAAACTGCTAATTTCTGTTTAAAATAAAAACAACCTATTGATTTTAAACAGATTTAAAAATTCTTTGATTTGAAGCAAAGCAGCAACAAAAATATTGTGACCAAGTATTCACATCGCACAGAACGATTTTCAACAACCCATAAAAGTCAAGCGTAAAGATATCCCCAAAATCTGTGCATAACTTTGGGGACAACTTAATAAGAAACCACGCAGAGACGCATCAATCATACAAAGAAGGTTCTTTGGTCAGTAATTGCCTGCCTAGCCAGTGGTCACAAAAAAAATTGCTACAACGTTATAGCCAACCCGCTTTTTTGAACTTGTAATACAGGAACCCGCACAAACTTCCTATGCCTGTGAGTACCATGGGGTAACCAAAACTCCATTCCAGCTCCGGCATAAACTTAAAGTTCATCCCATAAATACCGGCAATCGCTGTAGGCACAGCCAAAATAGCCGCCCATGCGGCCAACTTGCGTCCGGTGTCGGTTTGCTTCATTTGTTCAAGCATTTGCCCGCCCTCAAACGCAAAGGCTAGCGCATCACGCAGCGCATGAATCAACTCCGTCACACGCAGGGCCCTGTCGGATACCTCGGCAAAATACGCCTGATTAGCCGTTTCAATAAACGCCGTATCTAACCTGGCCATACGCCTACAAATCTCGGCCAATGGCGCAATAGCCATCTCAATACGCAGTAAATCGCGACGCAAACGGTAAATGCCTTGCACATCACTACGCTGAAAGCCATGCAACAACAGACGCTGCTCCATTGCCTCCACGGCAACCTCCAGCACATCTAACGATTGCACATAGTGATCAATCACCAAGTCCAACCACTCAAAGGCCAAATAGTCACTACCACGCCGGGCCGCCCGCGATAACGACGACAAGCGCTGATGCAACCCTTCATGCTGAAGATCCTGCCCCTTACTGACCGTGATCAATACATTGCGCCCAATCACCAACTGCACCTCAGCGAACTGAGGGCGCTTGCCCTTCAACGCAACCGTAATCACCGCCATAAAACCCACATCTTCCAGGCTAATAAGCTTGGGACGTCGATGGCGCTCCTGCATACTTTGCTGCACATACTCTGAAATGCATAAGTCCGTACACACCTGCTGAATTTCGGCCTCTTCGGGGTCAGACAGCATCACCCACAACACATCCTCCTCGGTGCGCGACAGCGAGCCTAGAGCCCCTACATCCTCATGCTGATATGCGCCCTGAGCGGTATATAAATACGCGCGACTACGGTTATTTACAGGTGTCGCGCTAGACTGGGTTGGTGCTTCCATAATTATCCTTTTTTGCTGCCCACACACGCCCCTCACCTTAGCACTGAAGGCAGTCATCTTATACAGGGAAAACGACGTTTTTTTTGATTGTTCAGCTTACTAGGCAAACCGACCTTCTTTATGTCATAATTGCATTCTTGTGAAGGTCGTGGGCCTATAGCTCAGTTGGTTAGAGCAGCGGACTCATAATCCGTTGGTCGCTGGTTCAAGTCCAGCTGGGCCCACCATAAACCTAAGCAATATCAAGACATTAGAGCAACCCTGCACGGTTGCTCTTTTTCTTTTCCAGCTTGCTGTGCCCAAAATGTGACCGAACTTGCGTGATGGGCCAAATGCGAAGGTGCTAAATGCGCATACCTTTGCACCATTTCCAGCGTCTCCCATCCGCCTAATTCCTTCAAAACCATCAAAGGCGTTCCAGACTGAGCGTGCCAGCTTGCCCAAGTGTGGCGCAGATCGTGAAACCTGAAGTCCTCAATCCCCACTTTTGCGCATGCTCGCTTAAAGTCTCTAGCATCTGTCTGAAATATCTTGATGATTTCGCCATCCTTTCTCTGGGGTGGTCGCTCAAAGACATAGGTCGTTGCGGTTTTAATACGTCGCTCTATTACTGCTAGAGCATCTGCATTAAGTGGCACCGCCCTGGCATAACCTGATTTAGCATTCTCCGCCCTCACCCATGCTGTTGATTGTTGAAGATCAACATCCATAGGTAGCAGGCTTAGAAGCTCATCCTCACGCATGCCAGTGGCTACCGCAACAAGGCACACATCACGCATCCACGGTAGGTGCAGAGCATTAATCAAAGCACTGATAACATTCTGCCGTTCCCACCGCACCCGCTTAGATGGTTCGTCATAGCGCTCCATGTGCGGCGTCTTAGCAATCCATCCCCACTGATTGGCCAGATTTAAAATCCGGCGCATGGTAGATAGATAGCGGTTCTTAGAAGCCGCACTTAACGGGGTTGGTTTGCGGTGTGCGTGTGTCGAATGCGTAGGCAACGCCTGCACAATCATTCCGCCGGTTAAAGATCGTAAGGGCGTATCGCCGCCTAGAGCATCACGCCAGTACTTAACGTGCCGAAGCTTGGTTTCGTAATCACTCTGCCCTTCTGACAGTTTCAGCATTTCTAGTGCTGCCTGGTCAAAAGTACGGATTTCCTCACCAAGCATATCGGCTCGCCAATACTCCGCCTTTAAGCGGTCGTGGTACTCCTGCGCGGCCTTCTTGACCCTTGTCCCAGTAGATCGTCTAATTCTTTCGCCGCTCGGCGAGCGGAAGTCGATCCACCAGATACCATTGCGCTGTTTAATTGACATGTAGTTTTCTCCGTGTCAGTTTGCAGCGCCAGCCGCATAACGTTGTATCGCGGTTGGCTTAACTCTGCAAGTCGGGAAGGCATGACCCTCCACACTCGCCCGTCTGGAAGCTGGAAGCCGATCTTGTGCCTTTTGGCAAACACCGTCTGGTACGACACGCCCAATCGCTTCGCTGCTTCTTTAAGTGAAATGGCGTTTTCTGACATATTCGCTCCAATAAAAAACCCCGCAACTGCGGGGTATCGATCAGCATCTGTAATTACTGCCACTCAAGATCTGTGGTTTGATTAAAATACACGCTTATCTATAGACAATATCAGCTACTATTCCCATATCAACAACCAACTAGAAAAACAGAATGAAAGAAAAACTCATCAAAGCAGCTTTCATGTCAACCCCTCTTGGTTTATTAAACACGCTGGCAGATTATGTTGCAGGATCAACGCCAACAAAAGGTGACCTAGAAAGAAAAACCATAGACGATTTAAAAGAACTAGCCATGAGGCAAGGAATCGAAATGGAAATGACTAAAGATCGAGCCAAGGTTGCACAAGAATTGGCCATCGCCGAAAGAATCCAAGTAGCTGAAGAGGTAGATATTGAAGAATATTATGATGTTTCTGCTAAAGGAGGGGTTGGTTTAGAGGCCTCTGAAAACAGCCTCAATTTTGGCCTGTCTGGATCAGGAACAAAAGTATCTAAAAGGATATACAAATTCAGAGGATTTAGAGACTTTTATAGTGAGTCTAACGCTTCAGAGGAACCCTAAGCATAATTTTCCTCAACACATTAAACACTGTTCTTACGGTCGGGTTTGCTGTGTAGGCTCATGAGTTGAGTCGCCATGTTTTGTATAGCTGTCATGTAAATAGCTCCTATGCCTGCATGCGCATGGCTTGTTGTTCTGAGTAGTTGGCTTGAACGAGCGCGTGCGCGAGAGGTGGGCATACGCTGTTGCCGCACATGCGTACTTGGGCTGTCTTGGTTAGTGGTGAACCGTCTAGCTTGCGGTCGATGATGTAGCTTTCGGGGAAGCCTTGGGCGCGGTACAGCTCGCGTGGGGACAGCATGCGTAGACCGATATCAACGATCTGGTAGTCGATGCCGTGGACAGTAACGAGGCCGAAGCGGTCGCGTGTTGGGACTGTGTGCAGTGGCTCATTCAGGCTTTGGCCGTCTTGATCGTTGCCGTAATATTTGACCAAGAAAGAGCGCACTTCACCAACGTGGGTGCCGCCGGCTGTAAGCGTTGGCATGGGTTCATCCACGCTTTGGCCAAACTGGTTATTACGCAGTTGCAGCAAGTGGCTAGTAACTAAAGCTGCAGGTGCACCACTAGCCGTTACGGTATTGAGCGGCTGCTCAATGTCTCGTATGCCGTGGCTGAAACGCTTAGTACCGCACTTGCCTTCACCGTGACCAAGATGCACAAGGTTTGCGGTCACAAGGCTGTGGTGGTCAACGCTAGTCACGGTACCTAGCGGGTCGTTGAGGTCGCTGCCAACTACGCCGGTGTAATGCTTTGCCATGAACGCCATCACAAGCGCGTGCTTTTGTGAGCCAACGACAGTGCCGAGCGGCTTATCTAGACCTGGTACCCGTGGCGCTTGTCCGGGGCGTTCACCGTAGCCGGTTTGGATTAGCGTTGGTACCACGATGGCGTGGTGGCCACCCTTTGGGTTAGCGGTAACCGTGGATAACGGCTCGTCTACTGGACGGATGCTTTCACCAGACCAGTTTGCAATGCTCACAATAAACGGGTTTGCTGATTCCACTACGTAGCGCATGATGCCTTTAGCTATACGCCGGCAGGTAGCGTCAGCAAGGGGGCGCTTGCGTTCAAATATGGACGGGCAGGGTATAGACCAGTCAATGATGTCGGATACTGGTAGCCATTTCTTTTGCCCCTTCTCTGGTTTTTGGTAATGGGTTTGCTCAGGCCATACGATAGGCAGGCCATCACACCTAGCCACCATAAAGAAGCGTTTGCGGATTGTAGGCGTGCCGTAGTCGCTGGCGCGTAGTTCCTTGTATTCGAGGCGGTACCCAAGTTGGCGCAGCTGCTCTTTCCAAAGCTGGAACGTTTGCCCCTTACGCTCTGGGCAAGGCATACCGTCATCAGTGAGCGGCCCCCACGTCTGAAACTCTTCCACGTTCTCCAGAATAATCACACGGGGGCGCACAGCCTTTGCCCACTTCACTACCACCCATGCAAGGCCACGTATGCGCTTTGATACTGGCTTGCCACCTTTAGCTTTACTGAAATGCTTACAGTCAGGGCTTGCCCATAGCAATCCAACAGGCCTGCCGCGTGTAGCCATAAGCGGATTGATCTCAAAAACATCACTTACTAGGTGCTGCGTTTGTGGGTGGTTCACTTCGTGCAGTGCGATGGCTTCGGGATCGTGGTTGACGGCAATATCTACTGCGCGACCTATGGCTTGTTCAATACCGGTACTGGCACCACCGCCACCGGCAAACAGGTCTACAACCAGCTCGTGATGAACCGGTAACAACAATTGGGGTGTCAGCATGGGAATCTCTAAGAGAAAGCAACAGCGAGTGCTATTGCGTAGTGTTGGGGCGCAAAAAGAAACGCACTAAGCTAAACTAGGTGCGTCTATGGGATGGAGGGGATATGGGAAATAGAAAACGCAGAAAAGGCTTTACTCGCGCCTGTCTGCACGCTTGTGTTTTATGGAGAAACATGAGATCAGAGTTAGTAGCACTACGAGAGGCATCCGTCAGAACTCTAAAAGACTGGAGACGCCAACCATTAACCAATCTAACAGCAGCAGTCGTAGCAGCAATACTTAGCTGGTGGTTGATTGATCTCTATTACTCATACCCGATTAAGGATCGAGGCCAATTAGCCGCATGGGTTCAGGCGATAGGATCTGTTTTAGCAATCATAGCAGCCACAATAATTGCAAACTATCAGGTAAAGAAACAGTTCCATCTCCAAGAAGAGTTAATAGAAAAAAAAAGAAACTCCTCTATAGAGCTATGCGAGCATATCTATGAAACAATTAAATGTCTAGATACTCACTTTAACCCTAAAGACTTTTTCTATGCAAAGGGTGCATTAGAGGTGATAGAAGTTTGCGAAATTTATTTAAAAAAAATCCCAATACACGAACCACCATATAATGAAAACCTAAAACCAATTGGTCAAATCTTACTCGATCTTAGCTCTATAAAAATGCATTTAGAATCATTTAAAAGAAGTACAGATCATCGTTTTATACCAAATACATATGCGAACGAAATTCGTGTAATTCTGAAAAAATACAAAGATAAATATAATACAAAACAATGATTCTAGTTTTCCTGCCCCGGCCATGGATAGTCACGACCGGGCTTTTGTTTTTTCTGACGAGAACGTTTGCTCATAGCTAGCCCTCAATCGGTAGTCCCAAACTGCCCTGCTTTTCTTCGGCTGGTTTCACACTGATAGTGATTTCATTACCGAGCAGTTCAGTCAACTTCGATACCTGGTCACTTGTGGGGTTGCATTTGATAACGAAGGACATTGACACACTACCGCCTTCTAATAAGCCCGCCTTAAAGCCGTTGATATTCGTGGTCTCTAGATGAATATCTGAGGAACCGCCAAGGCCATACTTGATTACAACCTCAGCTCCTTTCAAGTCATACTCAATATCAAACCCTTTAATTAAGCCGCCAAATACACGTATGCTAGGCTCTGGCTCCTGACCTTCGAGACTAGCCTGTTGTGGGTTTTCGTCTTTCATATAAAAGGCAAAACGTAGTCGCGGGTGAAACTCTGACAAGATGCCGCTGCTCTCTACAAAAACAATCTTTAGGTCAGCACCAACCACTGTTTCACCACCATGAGTCTCGCTACGGACGTTAATGTGAGACAGCTTTGCAGTCTGCTCTATAAGCTCAAACAGGGATTGCATGTTAATTTTCTCCGGATCAAATGAGGGGGATAAGCAGGCTGTGGCAAGGTGGTTGTGGTTGCCTGCTTAGCCGTTTACATTTCTACAGCTAGGCCTTCGCTAAGGGCTTGTAGGTCCATGTCCAGCAACCATTCAATAACCTTGCTGTCATGCACGCGGAAAGCTAATGCCAGGGCATCTACTATCTGGCGGTCGCTTGGGCGCATTTGATTGACTGGCTGCGGTTGCGCGGGGGTCTGCTTGGCTACGGGTTGCTGGGCCGCCTGCGCTACTGGCTGGGCAATGGCTTGCACTGGCTCTACCTGTTTCAGCTTTGCAGCTTCTTCTTGGCGGATGCGTTCACGCTCTTTCTCAAGGCGCTCTTCTTCATCCTTTTGATGCTTTGATACCCGCGCAACGACTGTCGCTTCAAAGTGGTTAGCCGGCATCGTTACTAGGTCAGCCAGATCACGGAACAGAGCTTGATGTGGCTCTGTCACGTTATCGTTGAACCAAGCCAGCTTGCCTTGTATGTCGTCTGCCAACTCGTTGGCTTCGATCTTTGCGCGCGCCAACTCGGTATCGGCAGCATCCTGTAGCGTTGCCACCGTGCGCTTGCCCTTCATAGCCAGTGCCACGTTGCAATCTACGCGCGGCAAACGAACCTCTCCGAGACGCTTATTCAGGGCTTGGATGTGTGCTGTAAAGGCGCTCTCTGCCTTAGTGCGGATATCGTTACGGATGTTTTCTTTCTCAGCCTTAACCAAACGATCAAGCTCAAGGCGTGTAGACCGAAGCTCTGTACTGATATCGCCCAAGGTTCTGAAAAGCTCATCAATAGAAGCTGTCTGGCTAAGTGCGTGAGACTTGGCAGCCTCAATGCGGTCTTCTGCTTCCTTGCACCACTTGACCGCTTTCTCAGCATCTGCAAAATCCTGATCAGTTTCCAACTTGCGGTTGATGCTTTTGATCACATCAATAGCGTGAGCCTTAAACTCCGTCAGGTTGCTTGCGGTAACCTCGCCGCTTACCTCGATGCGCAGGGCTGGTAGGTTATCTGGTGTGCGGCCTACGGCTTCCGGCTTTTGCTCTACGACCTGATAGTTGGTCAGATCCTCACTAAACTGTTTCCAGCCAGCAATTATCTGCTCTGCTCTACCAGCAACCGGTAGGTACTCCATCATGGCGAAGTTGTCTTCTGTGCCATCAGACACTACGAACAAAGCGCGTTCAGCCTTGGAGACTAATAACTGCTGCTCTAGCTGCCAGTAATACTCTGGCGGCAAATCACCAGAACGCACCGCCTCGGCCAGTTCTTCGTTCCACATCTTGTGTTCATAGATGACGTCACCAAGCATGGTGATGCCGTCCAGTGAAGCAAGCAGTCCAGTTTCTTCGTCAACGCCCACCGTTGGGTATAGGTCCTCACCAAGACGACGCTCCAAAATTACACGCGCCTCAGCTTCGTACTGATGCCCCTTATCAAACAGGTTGCGTTGCACCCAGTCGCTGTACTCACGCTCAGAGCTAGTTGCTTTCAGATGCAGCAGCTCGTTACGGCGCATCTTGCTAGACGCACCCATCATTACAGGGGTTTCGCTGGCGGTGTAGTGATTGGCACGCAGAGCATGCCACTCTTCGGTGCCTTGAAGTACGTTATGGATGATCATTGGGCTAACTCCGTTTGTGGGTTTGCAAGAGCCTCGATCTGCTTTCGCTGCTCGTCTGATAGTTGGTACTTGCTTTCGACTTTCGCCATGATGTCTTTTGGCGTAGCACGGCCTGCTTCGATGTAGTCACGCCATGAACTTAGATTGCTAACCAGGTCATCTTGCGGATAATGAGGCAACGCTTGCTGAGCCTGCTCTGTAGACCGCACTTGCTGTGCTGGGCCCATGTGCTTCTCTGTTGGCGTGTCCTCGACCTCTTCTGCAATCGGCATACCGCGCAGCACATCAGGGAACACGTCACGCAACGCAAAGGCTCGCGCACGCATCTGGCGCATACGCTTGGGGTACTGTGACCATGGACCTTGCTTACCAGCCAGCCCCGCCGACTTCGCATCGTCCATGCTGAACGTGCGCATCTGCTCATCTTCACCGCGACGCTTAACGCGGATAGTGGCTGTGCTACCGTCGTCTGTTTCGTAGATGTACTCGCACAATGGAGATCCACGCACCAGACCAATCACAGCATCGCCCCACAATGCAGGGCGGCCGTTAATAACAGCAATAGACTGCATAGCTTGCATAGGCTGCAAACCAAGCTCCATACCCCACTGCACGGCAACCAGGATGTTGCCGGGGTTACCTTGGAAGTCTTTTGGCACGATGCTGGACTTGGCCAACACTTCCGCGAAGCGCATTGCCTCATCTAACGATTGTGGGGTAAGGCTAAAGCTCTGCTTGCCTGTGGTGGCTAACTCATTCATGTCTGTGTCCTTGTGATGGAAGAGATTCGTTTTCGTGGGTTTGAAGGGCTGCATACTCACGCTCATAGTGCGTTTCAGCCCAATACTGGTTGTCTGTGGGCTCTGGCTCTGGCTCCGGTTCTGCTGGCATAAGAGCGCAGGCTAATAGAGCCAGAACTGCAGCAGGCACATGCCACCACCTATCGGGGTATCTATCGGCATCCATACGCCACCTCGTCTAGCCGCTGCTGCGTCATCTGGCCAACTGTGCAGGCTGCTGCATCGCCTATGGATTTCTCCACCTCTTCGCGTAGCCTGATGCGCGCCCCATCGTCAAACAAGGCCGTTAGCAAAGTGGCATCAAGGTTTGGCACATTCTTGTAAAGGTCGTGCATCACCTGATCAGCGATTTCTTCTGCTGGTACGCTTTTGGCTGGGTCTAAGTGATTCCAAGCCATAAAAACGGCCGGGGTATTCCCGGCCAGTGCATCTAAGATTCGCTCGCGTAGACCGTCTATGGCCTTACGCTCTTTTTGTGATTCAGTCACCAGATTCTCCTTCGCCTCTGGCCTTTAGCATGGCATCGGCTATGTCGTAAGCGCACAGCGCCATGTTTTCGATGACAGTTTTTCCATTGTGAGGAGTCCAGTCGTTATCACGCCAGCTTGCTGCCTCACCACTGGTTAGAGCAGCAATAGCGAACTGATCCCTCAGGGCTTTGTATTTGTCAGGCATTGGATGCTCCCACCTGTTTTTGGACGGTTTCCGCTCTTTGATGTGCGCCTGTTTGTGCTGGTAGCGTCTGGTGCTGCGACCAATCCATAAGCATTCGTTGCATAGCATTAGCCAGCTCAACAGGCGCTTTATCCGTGTAATGCTCGACAGTCATCCCGTCAGGCATTTCGACGTACAGCTTTATCAATGTTTTGTGCATGATGATTCCTAGTGCGCCTCAGCGCTGGATAGTAAATAGCCAGCACCGTGCGGAGCCGCTGTAATAGAGGCTCTGGCTGTGCTGTTAAGGGAGTGTCCCCAGCGTTATCAACAGATCGTGGGGATAGGGTTCTAAGTAGATCTATGCTGATCTATATGTGTATTTGGTCCCCTCATAGATGAAGGGACCATGTGGCAAGGTGTTGTTTTATATGGGACATCGGAAAAGCGATATCCGGTATGGGTTGATGGCGCTGGCTGCAAATTCCAGCTTCTCGATTCGCGGCCTAAACATCGAGCGCTTGTTTGATGTGCCGACTCTCACGGCATCATTATCCGCATCAACATCACGGCGCTTTGCCTGCGCTTACTGCTTGCCATCAAGTGAGTGCTGATCGAAGCAAGCGGGATTTAGACACCTTCCAGCTCGGCACCCGCACACTCGGCGCTACCCGATCTTGTCTATTCCGCCCCTTCTAGCTTTTCAGGGGACCGTAGAGGCTGGCTATCGCTTGTCAGCACTCACTTGATAGCCCCAGACACTTACGCGGTCTGGGTTACGGTAGGGTTAGCCTGAGGATTACCTACTTGCGGTACTTGCCGAGGATTGCCGCAAACTCCAATCTCGCCTCGGTTGATTCTTATCACATAGGCATGCTTGGCGCGACTCAAGCTGTCTAAAGCATTCCACTACGCTTGCCGAAGCAAGAAACAGTATCTATGCCTATGTGATGCCCCTCTTACGAAGGGCGGTGGTTACTGCACGTTTCTTTTTTCTTTC
>NZ_JAANPV010000010.1 GCF_011290505.1 Paenalcaligenes suwonensis | reverse complement strand
GGATTACGGGAGGGGGAGAAAGCCCGCTTCTTCACGACTGTCTGCCGTAGCCTAAGGCTGCGAAAGTATTTTTTTATTTGAGACACCAAATAAAAAAACACTTCCATCCGCCTTTTGCTCGTCGCTTGCAGAGGTTTTTAGATAGGTCGCTGTTCACGGTGTGTGTATTTCTGTAGCAAGAAACACAGTCACTACAGAAAGGGCTGTAAGCCTCTCAATTGCGATACTTCAGAGGCGGCAGAGGAAAACTTTTTTGATTTGGTATCTCAAATCACAAAAAATTCTTCTGCAGCTCCCCGGCATGTGCGATGAATGTGGCCGTGAGAGAGACCAACGACTTTAGTCCTGCAAAGCCCGAATGCATTCGTGAATCAACGCAGGACCACGGTAGATCAAGCCTGTATAAAGCTGAATTGCATTAGCACCTGCATCCAATTTATCTTGGGCATCATGAGCAGATTGAATACCACCTACCCCAATAATGGGGAAGTCAGCACCCAGCTCACGACGCAAACCACGGATGACCGACAGCGACAATGCATGTACTGGTGGGCCAGATAAACCACCTTGCTCGTCAGAGTGCGGTAAGCCTTCTACGGTTTCGCGGCTAAGCGTGGTGTTGGTGGCAATCACGCCATCAATACCGTTTTCTTGCAGGCTCTGTGCAATGGCGGCAATTTGCTCTTGGTTAAGATCGGGGGCAATCTTAACGGCAATAGGCACATAGCGTTGGTGCTGATCGCTAAGCTCTTTGCGTTTTTCAGATAAGGCACGTAGCAGACTGCTTAATTCATCAGCCGCCTGCAAGGCACGTAGGTTTTGTGTGTTGGGCGACGAAATATTGACAGTAATGTAGTCGGCTTCGGGATAGACGCCAACTAAGCCTTTTAAATAATCGTCCACAGCGGCTTCAATGGGAGTGCTCGCATTTTTGCCAATATTGAGGCCCAAAATGCCGCCTTGTTTGCGCCAGTTGCTGCGTTTGACGTTGCTTAAAAACGTGTCTAAACCATCGTTGTTAAAGCCAAAACGGTTGATCAGTGCTTGGCGCTCGGGTAAGCGGAACAGGCGAGGCTGTGGGTTTCCGAGTTGTGCCAAAGGGGTCACTGTACCCACTTCCACAAAGCCGAAACCTAGACTGGCTAGTGCATCAATATGAGCCCCGTTTTTGTCTAAGCCTGCGGCAAGACCCACAGGGTTTCTACAGGTGAGACCCATCAGTTGAATGGGTTTGCCTTTAGGAGGAGTAGGCAGCAAACGTTGAGTAACCGGGTTCTGGTGCAGAGTACTCAAGCGTTGCAACGTAAAGTTGTGGGCCTGCTCTGCATCCATAGAAAACAGAAGTGGGCGAACAGCGGCATAGCTTTTGAATAGTAGAGACATAGGCACAAAGAACTAAGGTTAAGGGGCCGACCAACTCCCGTTTTGTAAAAGTTGGTAGGGAGTAAATCGGGTCTTGTAGGCCATTTTCCGGCTTTGCTCAATCCAGTAACCTAGATACAGCCACGGAAGCCCCAAAGATTCGCATAAATGTATTTGCCAAAGTATGGCATAAGTTCCCAGACTCTCTGTAGAGTCTGGCGAAAAAAAAGTATAGACCGCAGAGAGCCCTTGGTCGAGCATATCGCACAGTGCCACAATTTTCAGCGCATTAGTTTGTGGGTCACGGAACTCGATTAAGCGAGAGTCTACTTGGCTAGATAGCAAAAACTGGGCGTATTGCGCACGTACAGCGTGGTCATCTTGTTGTAGGTCATGGCGTTGGGTCTGGTAGTCCTTGTAGAGCAGGTAATGCTCTTCATTCCATGTGAGTGGCAGTACGGTCGTGTTTAAGTGCTGTAAACGTTTCCAAACACGGCGCTGGGTGCGGTCGGGTGCGAAATTCTGTACATCAATGCGCAGCGACGTGCAGGCATTACAGTGCTGGCAGTCGGGCTTGTACACAAAGGTGCCGCTGCGCCTAAAACCGTGATCCACCAGTTGTGAGTACGCTTTAGGTGTAATCGCGTTGGCTGGGATAGCGACCTTAGACCTGGCTTGTAGATCGGCCAAGTAGCTGCAAGGGTAGGGGGCAGTGGTATAAAACTGCACTGGCTGAATAGTGGGGTCTGGCGCGTGCATCATAGGGCGCTCTCGGGTGCAAAACTCGTACGTTCTGAACATAGCACACCACCGTCCAACAGTTGGCCACTGTGCCATGTGGGGGCGGGATAACGTTGCCCCTGTTGCAGTAATTGTACAAAGTCTGCCCTAGGCATGGCGGCTGCACCTAGGCTTGCTAAGTGGGCAGTTTCTTGTTGGCAGTCTATATAGGGTACGTGATTAGCACGTAAAAACTGCACTAAATAATACAACGCGATTTTGCTGGCATCGGTTTGCAGTGCAAACATAGACTCGCCAAAGAAAAAGCGCCCCATACAAATTCCGTATAGTCCGCCTACTAACTGACCCTCTACCCACGTTTCTACGCTGTGTGCATAACCGGCTTCGTGCATGCGCACGTAAGCGTCAATAATGTCTTGGGTGATCCACGTGCCTTGTTCGGCACGGGTGTGCGAGCAGTGGCGAATCACATCGCCAAAGCAGGTGTCAGTACGTATTTGGATGCGAGCGTCGGGGGCCTGCTCTTGTTTGGCAATTTGTCGGCACTTTTTAGCAAGTGAGCGTGACAGCTTAAACTGTGCAGTAGCCAGCACCATGCGCGGGTCGGGGCTCCACCATAAAATGGGATCGCCCTCGCTGAACCACGGAAAAATACCACGTTGGTAGGCTGCGATTAAACGCTCTAGGCTTAAGTCAGCACCCACTGCCAACAAACCGCCTGGTAAGGCGGCTTCTACAGAAGGAAAAGGGCTATGGGGTGACAGTAGCGCCAGTGTGCTCATAACTAGCGTATATGGAAGGGGGTTTCCAGTGCGTAGAAGTGTGACTCGAAGCGGCCGCGTTTCACGTCGTTGCAGTAGTGTTCTAAGGTGGTGCGTACAGTGCGGAAAGCCAGTTCGTCCCATGGGATTTCGTCTGGCGTGACAAACATAGTTTCCAGTGTTTCTGGACCGGGGTTTAGCTCAGGGCTACGTAAGTTGCCCAAGTAGTAAAAGTGCACTTGTTCCGCATGAGGGACATCAATCACTGTATACAGCTTACTTAGTTCTACCGAGGCACCGGCCTCTTCGTCCGTTTCCCGCAGCGCCCCTTCTGCTGTGGTTTCATTAAGTTCCATAAACCCCGCCGGTAAGGTCCATAGACCATAGCGTGGCTCAATAGCACGTTTGCACAATAAGATTTTGCCATCCCAAATAGGTAGTACACCCACGACATTACGGGGGTTTTGATAATGTACTGCACCGCAATTCTCACATACGTCACGCAGACGGTTATCCCCTGGAGGCACCATTTGTGTCAGGGCGTGCGCGCATTGGCTGCAATAGCGTTGACTACGTGGGACGGGGAAATAAAACTCGGGTGAGGGGCTGCTCATAATGATGATTGGTCTGTGATAGGGGTGGGGGCGGGTAGCCTAACAAAGCCAGATAGCCTGGGTAGACCCTGATCCTGAGTGTAGTACACCATGGCGCTTTGCGGTATTTCTTGCTTCGCATTGTGGTACAGCAGAGTGACACCGTGTAGTTCATGCGGGTCATGATGTTCTAGGTAGTCCAACAGCGATGCCCCCTCGGCTAGATGCAAACGTTCTGCCAGAGCGGGTACATCGCGGCCTATCACTAAACCGCAACCAGCTGGGCTGTGTGCATACAGTTCGCCTGTATCCGTGATGTACCAGGCTGAGATTGCGTCAATAGCGTGCTGTGTGTGGCTGCGTAACTGTAGTGCTTCATCTAGATGCAGTATGAGGGGGGCTTTTTCTAGCATCACGTAAGCGCGCTGCGGGCCGTTTTGGAAGTACCAGCAACCGCTAGCATCTACCGCATAGTTGCGGGCAATAAACTGCTGCAAAGCAGGGGATGTCACCCGGCTTTGCGCAGAGAAATCAGGCGTAGTATGTGGGGCGGCATATATATGCCAGTGGCCTTGCGCAGACAGCGCTAGGTACCCATACGCATGCGGAACATTAGGCCATTTCTGTTGGCCTTGCAGCACAAGTTCATCCATGAGCAGGAGCGCTAAATAGCGTGATCAAACCGTCACTCAGGCATTATAGGCGTGGCAGCCGTTGTGGGGGAGGTAAACTCTCGTACCCAGTCTGCTTGGGTGTAATCGCTGTCGCCATAGAGGCTTTGTAAGCTTTGTTCACCTTGCAGCAACTGTTTGGCGACGGCTGTTAGTGCTTGCAGATCTGCCTCGGTGCGTACTTCCATGGGGCAGCACAACTCCAGTACGCGGCCTTGTGCTGTCCAGTAGCTGTGTAGCGCAGGGCGTATGTGGAAGTCAGTGTGTTGGCCTACCTCTTGGATTTTTTGGCTAAGCTCTTGGTAGAAGGCGTGTCGGGCCTCGTGCGAGGCGGGCGACCAGCTCAATAGCTGATGCGACGACAGACTTAAGTTGCGGTAGTTAGCGCTGTTATCAGCAATCCACAGTTCTTGTTCTAGTGAGGGCTGGTGTTGCAACTGTTGCCATGCTAATTCCTCTACCTGACGCATGTAGCGTAGGCGGGGGTGTTCCCAATGCAAGTACACACGGTGGTCGTTTTGCACAAAGATGGCATTGGCTTCATAAGTGAATGCATCGTGTGAACGGCCCAGACGTTGTACGTTATACAGGCCCTGCGTTAAGGGCAGTGGCTGGTGCTGGTGAAATTGTTTGGCACGCTGTTTAAGCTGTTCAATGTAGGGACGTTTCATGCAAGAAGCAGTGTAAAAAGGGTAAGCCCCTATTATGAGGCACTTTGCAGGCAGGCGACTAGTTCTCTAGACGTTCAGATAAAAACTCTAAAAATACGCGCAACTTGGCCGGTAAGTGTCGGGTGGGTGGGTACAACGCCCAGGCGGTACCACTGTAGTTGGTTTTAAAGTTCCAGTCGGGCAGAACCGGCACAATACGTCCGCTAGCTAAGGCAGGTTTAGCGGTGAAGTACGGCAGGCTACCAATGCCTAGGTTTTGCAGTACAGCATCTAGACGCACGCCAGTATGGTTGGCGGCATAGCGCCCCTGCACCGGTACCGTAAGCTGCTTGTTGCCTTGGGTGAATTTCCAGCGGGCATCGCTGGGCTCTTCGCCTAAACAAATGCAGCTATGTAGCTTAAGGTCATGCGGATGCTGGGGAGTGCCGTGTTGGGCGAGGTAGCTAGGCGTAGCGCACAGCAAATGCTCAATAGACAGCAGAGGGCGGCCCATTAAGCCCGGAGGTGGCTGGTTGGTGATACGAATGGCTAGGTCTACCTCATCGTCTATAAGGTCTACATAGCGGTCATCTAAGCGCATAGAAATATCTACCTTGGGGTAGCGCGCCAGAAAGTCGGGGATATGGGGATGAATCAGAAAATGCCCTACGGCTTTGGGCACGCTTAAACGTAGTTGCCCATAAGGTTCTTCATGCAAATGGCCAGACACTTCAATTGCGGCTTGGGCAGCATGTAGCATGTCTTGGCAGTGTGCGTACACGGCTTTGCCCGTATCGCTTAGCCGTAACTTCCGTGTGGTGCGTTGTAGCAGGCGATTGCCCAGTTCTTTTTCTAGTCGGGCGATAGCACGGCTCACGGCCGAGGGGGTAGAACCCAATTGGCGGGCCGCTTCCGAGAAGCTGCCTACTTCTACAACCCTGACAAAGACCGCCATTTCAGCCAATAAGGGCAAGAGTTGATTTGTGCTCATGGGGAAATAATTATTTGGGTTTTTGGGTGATTATCGCAGTGACAAGCTATGGCTACAATAACCTACTTTTGTTTCCCTACACGTAAAGAGCGAGCATGTTGGCAACATATTGGCACGAGTTTTTAGGATTGGCGCTGATTCATTTTTTAGCGGTACTGGCTCCTGGGCCGGATTTCGCTATCACCATTAGGCAGAGCGTACGCTTTGGCCGACGTGCCGGTATTTTTACTGCCTTGGGTATAGGGGCGGGGATTTCAGTGCATGTGCTGTACACCTTAATAGGGGTAAGCGCATTGATGCATACTACGCCGTGGTTGATGACAGCCGCTAAGTTTATTGGGGGCGCATATTTGCTGTACTTAGGGATTAATTTCTTGCGCAGCAAACCAGCAGCACCCGATGCGTTGGACCCTGATGTAGAGCCAACACAAGCCCAGCAACGCGTATCCAGATCGTTTTGGATTGGGTTTATGACCAATGCCACGAATCCCAAAGCGACGTTGTTTTTCTTGGCGGTCTTTACGTCGGTGGTACAAGCCAGTACACCGCTCTCTATTCAGGCCTTATATGGTTTGTGGATGTGTGTGGTGAATGCCGCGTGGTTTGTGCTGGTGTGTTTGCTGTTTTCGAATCAGCAAGTACGACAACGCTTTACCCGCAGTGGCTACTGGGTAGACCGCGGGATGGGCGTTGTATTGGTAGGTTTTGCGCTGCGTTTGCTGTTAGGCAGTGTGTAGAGCCTTAGCGCATATCAAACAGCTCGTGGTGAAAGCCCTTGCAGCGCAGTTGTAGCGAGTTAATGCCAGTTTTTAGCGCATGGCGTAAGCCTTTAGGGCCACAGAACCAGACTTGAAAGGCGTGCTCTGTGGGTAAATCATTGGCGCTAAAACGCTGTTTACAGGCCGTATCGTATACGGTAAGTTGCACGTGGCCGTCTTCTTTACACAGCGTTAGCAGTGTAGATAGCATGGCATCGTTAGCGGCATCGCGAGTGCAGTAATGCATGTGCACAGACGTACGCTGCTCGGTTGACTGCTGTTGGCGTTGTTGCAGCAAGGCTAAGAATGGGGTTAGGCCTACGCCACCTGCTACCCATACTTGTGTATAACGTTTGTCAGCCTGTTGAGCGTTAAAACACCCATAAGGACCTTCAATCTTCACGGCATGACCGGGCTGTAGAGCATGCGCCAAACTCGTGGTGTAATCACCCAGCGCTTTGATGTGAAAGCTAAGTAAGCCGCTACCAGGAATACAGGCACTGGAAATGGTAAAGGGGTGAGCGCCTTCTTTAGCATCAAAGGTTACTAACGCGAATTGACCCGCTTGGTGCTGCCAGTTGCTATCCACTTTACAGTGAACTTCTAGCAAATCATCGTGTTGAGTGATGGATTGCACCACACCTTGGTGTTGTTTTTTACTGCCTATGCTATTGCTTAGCGCACGTACGGCGGCCCAACTGCCCAATGCCATCATGATAACTAGCATGATGCCCAAGGGTTGTACCCAGTAACGCATAGGGCTTAACGCGATGGTGTGGAATACCAGTATTAGATACAGAACAGGCATACTACGGTGCAGCAGGCGCCATGGGCGGTAGGGGAATAGTTTCCACAAGCTAAGTGCCAACATACCAAACAGCAAATACAGGGTCCACTCACCTGAGTCTTTAGCAATACCACGTAGGCTTTCCATGCCGTACAGCACAATGTCGCGAGCGGGGCGGTTATCGGTACCAATCAGGTCGCGGATGGGGCCGCTAGCGAGTTTACTTAGCCAGTGTGCTGCTGCCATCACAATGGCCCAGATGCTACTTTGTTTATGCAAGGCGTACATACGGTCTAAGCCACCTAAGGGTTTTTCTAACCAAGCAGGCCGTGCGGCGAGAAACATGGACAGAGACATGAAGGCGATGGATAAAATCCCCGTGATATAGAGCGACTGCTGTCGCAAAATCCACAGGCTGTCTCCGGTTAGCGGGCTAGCCAGAAACAGTTCCAACAACCAGGCGAGGCCAAATGCGCCACTAAATGCTACCAAGGCCTTGCGTGTCCCAATCATGTGTATTCTCCAATAGTTATATAGGGTGGGTGCTCAGCTCCAGATGGAGCTGAGCAAGCGGGGCTTAGTCATCAAAACGGCTGCGCAATACTTCTCCTGTAAACATGTCTACGCGTATCTTGACGCGTTGGCCTTGTGCATCGTCGGCCTTCACATCAAAGTGGCGGTGTTCACGTTCAATTTCGCGGATGTTTTTGTAGCCCTGTTGTTCCATGCGGTCATAAACGTCGCGAATGGTCAGAGCGGTTTGTTGCTGGCTTGTGGCTTGAGGGGCCGCAGCAGGTGTAGCGTGGGTTTGTGCTTGCGCAACACCGCCCATTAACAGAGCGGAACACAAGATACTAGTGATAACAGCGTGGCGGGTTTTCATAAGGTAGACTCCTAAACGTCAACATGAAGAAAAGATTCGCAAAAGTGGAATCCATGTTGAGCAGTTTGCACCTTCCCGCATGAACCTATTCTGAAGCGCTTGTTCATGTTCTGTTCATGTTCTGTTCATGTTACAAACGGTATAAAAGAGGCTCTAGTCACCCCTTGCGTTGGCAGAGGTCATTATGTGGAATCTCACAGTTAATAAGAAAATAGCGGCTCTTTTTGTAGCTGGTGGTTTAGGGTTGGCAATGGCAGCAGGGCCAGCTGATGCCAGTCGATCCGATCATGAACAAGCACGTCGCGCCGTAGAGGCTGGTGAGATTATGCCGCTACGTAGCCTGCTTGATGCGGTTGAAACTGACTACCCCGGGCAGGTGGTAGAAGTTGAGCTTGAGCATGAAGATGGTTTGTTGGTGTATGAAATCAAAGTGCTGCAAGCATCAGGGAAACGGCTCAAATTAATCTTGGACGCCCGTACGGGTGAAGTGCTTAGGGTGAGAAGCAAGTAATTCATACCAGCAGAGGGGCAAATGCGTATTCTGGTCGTAGAAGATGAACCCACCTTGCAGGCGCAGCTAGTCACAGCCTTGCAAGCCGCTGGCCATGTGGTAGACAGTGCCGCAGATGGCGAGCAAGGCCATTACCTAGGTAGCGTAGAGCATTTTGATGCTGTGGTACTGGACTTAGGTTTGCCAGTCATGGATGGCATTAGTGTGTTGAAACGCTGGCGTGCCGAAGGGCTGACTATGCCTGTATTGATACTGACTGCTAGAGATCACTGGTATGAAAAAGTGGCTGGTATTGATGCGGGTGCCGATGATTACTTAACCAAACCGTTTCACATGGAAGAGCTATTGGCGCGGTTGCGTGCATTAAACCGACGCGCTGGTACGCAGGCGAGTGCTCAATGGCAGTGTGGGCCTGTGGTGATGGATACCGTCAGTGGTCGCGTGTTGGTGCACGAGCAGCCTTTAAGCTTAACCAGTCACGAATATAAAGTGTTAGAAGTGCTGATGCGCCAACCCGGTGAAGTGGTGTCGCGCACCGCCTTGATTGATGCTATTTATGCACAAGATGGTGACAGAGACTCCAACACTATTGATGTGTTTATTGCCCGTTTGCGCCGCAAGTTGCCTGAAGGTTTTATAGAAACAGTACGCGGTATGGGCTACCGATTGGCCACTAATAATGACAACTAACACATCCCAATCCCTTAAGCCCAAGCGTGTGCAATCGCTGCGATTCCGCATGTTGGTGGGGAGCTTGATCTGGATTGTGGTGTCCGTGGTTGTGGCCGGTTGGGCATTACAACAATTGTTTGCACAACATGCTTCGCAGCAGTTTCGTAATGAATTGAATTTGCACTTAAACCAGTTAACGGGAGCCTTCTCATTAGAAGATGAAGCCCCAGCGCTGGTAGTGCCGTTAAGTGATCCGCGTTTAGCGCAACCCTTATCTGGCCTGTATTGGCAGGTAGACAGCCTAGATGCTACTGGCGCGATTCAACAAGCAGGGGTGTTACGCTCACGTTCGTTATGGGATCAGGTGTTGCCCGCAGGCCCCGAGCCTGAAGACGGTAAACGGGATATGCAATACACCTACGATTCCCCCACCTTAGAAACCTTAGAGGTGTTGTCGCGCCGTATTACGTTAAGCGACGAAGACGAGGCACATCAGTATTGGCGGTTAATGGTGGCGGCGGATCAAGCTAATCTGAACGAGCCTTTGGCACACTTCACTACCATGTTAAGTGTGGCATTGGGGGCGTTAGCTTTAGGTATGGGGGCGGCATCGGTAGCGTTAATAGCCGGAGGTCTACGTCCATTGGCACGGCTGCGTCAGAAATTAGCCTTGGTGCGTAAAGGCACGGCCTCGCAATTAGAAGGTGAGTTCCCCAGCGAAGTGCAGCCGTTGGTGGACGAGTTTAATGCCGTGCTCACGACGAATACTGACATCGTGCAGCGTGCTCGTACACAAGCCGGTAATTTGGCGCACGCCATTAAAACTCCATTGAGTATTTTAGAAAACGCAGCCTATAACGATTCAGGTTCTTTAGGTTCCTTGGTGAGTGAGCAGGTGTCTATAGCACGTAGGCAAATCGACTACCATTTGGCGCGCGCTAGAGCGGCTGCCGCCATGCAAGCCAGTGGTTTACATACGCCAGTAGAGCCAGCAGTATCCGCATTAGTGCGCACCATGCAGCGCTTGTATATGGAACGTCAGTTAACCATTCAGGCGCAGGTTAACCCAACGGATTTATCCTTTAAAGGCGAAGAGCAAGACCTGCATGAAATGCTGGGTAACTTGTTGGATAACGCCTGCAAATGGGCACGCTCTCAGATGCAAGTAAGTGCACACGCTGATGGGCAGTGGGTGGTTTTCTGGGTAGAGGATGATGGCCCTGGCTTGTCAGCAGAAGAAAGCGTGGCGGCCTTTAAACGTGGTGTACGCTTAGACAATCACACGCCCGGATCCGGCTTAGGCTTGCATATTGTGGCGGAAATGGCTGAGTTGTACCAAGGCAGCATACAAGCCGAGCGCTCTAGCTTGGGGGGCTTGAAGATGGCATTACGCTTGCCGGGTGTGGTGTAATAGCGGGATGAGTGGGCGTGTGTGCATAGTGCCGTATGGCCCATACCATGTAAATTGCTAAGGCAAAGGTATAAAGATGGCAAAACAACGCAGCAGACGCTTGAGAAAAAAACTGTACACCGGTGAGTTCGTCGTACTGGGATTTGAATTCTCTTGCACGCTGGCAATGGAAAACGAAGCTGAAATCGATGCACTGGTGGAATCTTTCACTGCTTTCATCGAAGACCGTAACTTGTTGTTGGGTGGCGGTGTAAACAGCACATCCTTCGGTGGCTTTGTAGTGGCTGCTGGCCGTTACGACTCCCCAAGCGAAGATGATCGTGCAGCCGTTCAGAAATGGCTGGGCGAGCAAGCTAAATGCTCCGACGTAGTGGTAAGCGAATTGGCTGACATCAACCAAAGCGAGTAAGGGCTTAGGTGGTGTTGCTATAGCAACGTCAAACAAAAAAGGTCAGGATTTTCCTGACCTTTTTTATTGGGTGGGCGTGCCACCTACCTATGTAGGTGGCGTCGTATTATGCCGAACCTAATTTGCCTTGCACCGCGCCTTTGTTGACTAGCGCTTTGGCTACGTACTCTTGCAGCGATTCTTCAGTAGAATCGCCGTAGCGGTTCAGCAAGTCATCGTAGCTGCGAATAGAGGCTTTGAAATCACCCATTTCATCCAGTGTGATACCGGTATTCATAAGGGATCGTGCCACAAACTCTTGCAGTTCTGGTGCAGAGCTAGAACCAAAACGCTTCAAGATATCGGCATAAATGAGCAATTCGTTTTTGTGGTCGCCTTGTTGGTCCAGCACCATCGCTTTATTAATCAGCGCTTTGCCTACGCGCTCTTGGCAGAACACGGAGTCAGATGAACTGAAGCGACGTACGATTTCATCGTAGGTGGCCACTTCGTTTTTGTGGTCATCCAGTTTGTCGTAGGCCATCGCTTTGTTCAGCAAGGCACTTGCCAGACGCTCTTGCAGGCTTTCTTCAGTGGCGTTGCTAAAGCGTTTCAGGAACTCATCGTAGGTAGCAATAGCAGCGTGGAAGTCATCCATTTGGCTTTGCGTAATACCTTTGTTTACCAGTGCTTTAGCCACACGTTCTTGCATGGTTTGGTCGTTGGAGTCACTGAAGCGGCGAACCACTTCGTCGTACACTTCCATTTCTTTGTCGTGCTCACCTAAATGATCCAAAGCAACAGCTTTGTTCATCAGTGTTTTACCGACTTGGTCTTGCAAGACTTCGGCGGTAGATGAGCCGTAACGGCGCAAGATATCGTCAAAGCACACTAGGGCTTGTCGATGATCGTCCAGTTGACCAAAGGTAATGCCTTTGTTGACCAAACCCTTAGCAACTTGCTCTTGCAGGATTTCGTCATCAGAGTGACCGTACAGGTTGGCTAATTCGTCATAAATGGCCATTTCAGCTTGAGGGTCATCCAATTGACCCAGTGTAATGCCCTTATTCATCAGCGCTCTGGCTACCCAGTGTTGCAGCGTAACTTCGCTGGTGTCACGGTAGCGTCGTAGCAATTCGTCGTAGGTAGCCATTTCAGACGCGGAGTCTTCCAGCTGACCTTGGGTAATGGCTTTATTCAACAGGGATCGAGCTACTAAGCCTTGCAGCACTACGTCGGTAGCGTCGCCAAAGCGGCTAACCATTTCGTCGTAGCTGGCCATTTCAGCCTGTGGGTCGCCCATTTCGTCTTGCACTGTTGCGCGGCTCAGAATGGTTCTAGCAACCATTTCTTGCAGTACAGGAATCTCGGAAGAGCCGAAGCGCTGAACAGAGTCCGCGAAACACTTTAGCGCGCCAGCGGTGTCGCCGCGCTCGCTTAGTGCTATACCCTTGTTTCGCAGTGCTTTAGCAACCTGTTCTTGAAAGGCGACTTCATTGGAATCACCGTAGCGATCAATAACGGCATCGTAGCTAGCCATTTCGCCTTCAGCGTACTCAGTACGATCGTGTTGCCCGTTCTGTACGGATTCTTGATTTTGAGATGACCCCGTTAAACGCTGTATTAGCTTAGAAAAAAAACTCATTAACCTCTCCTGTTATTCGCGCTAATTTTAGACCAGTTGTTTGGCGTAGCTTAAACTGCGAAAACATAAACTTGCCCATGTTTAGGTGGAGGGAGGTTAACAATGCCTAGCTTCTAAGAGGGTTAAAGAGTGTAAGGATGTCACCCTGTAACAACAAAGTAAATGCTAGGCAAAATTGTTGCCACAGTTGACGCTAAGTGTGCTGTCTAGCGACGCAGCATTGGTTGCCCGTTATTCCTCGTCCATTTCCTCATAGCGTTTAGCAAGGTAATCTAACAGCGCACGAACGGAAGGCAGTAGACCGCGTCGTGACGGAAACAGCGCATGAATAATTTCCGGTTTGGGCTCCCACTCGGGTACCACACGTATCAATGAACCATCCGTTAAATGCTCACGCACCATCAGTAGCGGTAATTGCACTACTCCCACGCCTGCTAGTGCCGAGTTGCGTAAGGCAATCATGTCAGTGGTGACAAAGCGCGGGGTGTGGTGCACGGTAGCGTGTGCGTGGTCAGGGCCGTATAGCGTCCAGCTATGTTCATTTTGTGGGCTGCCAAGGCTGAGGCTGGGCACGCCGTTTAGCTGGGCGGGAACAGCAGGGAACTCGTACTCGGTTAACAGTAGGGGACTAGCGACCAAACACTGCCGCCTATTAGACAGCACGCGCATCACCAAATCGCTGTCTTGCAGTGGTGGTGGTCGTACGCGAATAGCGATATCAATGGCCTCGCTGACTACATCTACGCGTCGGTTTGTCGCGTCTAAGTAAATGCTAATGTGCGGACACTCTTTCATGAAATCCGCCAGCATTTCGCCCACGTGTGCATGTAGAAGGGCGATAGGGCAGCTCATCCGTATGACGCCGCGTGGCTCAGCGCGCGATGCTTCGATGACTTCTTGCGCCGCCTCGGCTTCTACCAACATGGCTTTGCAATGCTCGTAATAGGTACGACCAATCTCGGTCACTGCAAAGCGGCGGGTAGAGCGCTGTAGCAAGCGTACCCCTAGTCTATCTTCTAGTACGGCAACTCGACGGCTGAGCTTTGACTTGGGAATACCTAAGGCACGGCCCGCTGGCGCAAAGCCACCGTTATCCACTACCTGCACAAAGTAATACAGATCATTTAAATCTTGCATGAGCGTTTATCGTTCTATAGATAGGACACTGAGCCTTATTTTAGGGGGCTACTCGACTAAATGGCACAAGAATAAGATAACTCTAACGATACCTCAACAGGAGAGTCACATGAAAAAAATTCTTGGCGTCTACAGCGCACCACGTCCTCACTGGGTGGGTGATGGCTTTCCAGTACGCTCAATGTTCTCGTACCAAACACACGCCAAACAGCTAAGCCCATTTTTACTGTTGGACTACGCGGGTCCCGCTGATTTCACACCAACTCAGCAGCCGCGTGGCGTAGGTCAACACCCCCATCGTGGTTTTGAAACTGTGACCATCGTCTACAAAGGCGAAGTGGCGCACATGGATTCTACTGGTCAAGGTGGTGTGATTGGCCCAGGCGATGTGCAGTGGATGACAGCGGGCACCGGTATTTTGCACGAAGAATTCCATTCCGATGCATTCACTAAAAGTGGTGGTGCACTAGAAATGGTTCAGCTTTGGGTGAACCTGCCTGCTAAAGACAAAATGACACCGCCTAACTATCAGGCCATTGTGGATAACACAATTCCACAGGTGCAGTTGCCCGATGGCGCTGGCGTAGCACGCATTATCGCGGGTGAGCTAGATGGCAAATTAGGCCCTGCTAAAACCTTTACGCCCATGAATGTTTGGGACATGAGGCTAAAACAAGGCAGTTACAGCAACGTGGAGTTGTCTGATGGCTGGACTACTGCATTAGTAGTACTGCACGGCACCATTCAGGTTAATGGTCAAACCATTGCCCGTGAATCACAAATGGTGGTGTTGGATAGAGCAGGACAAACCCTGTCTATTGAGGCCAATAACGATGCCATTGTGTTGCTGCTGAGCGGTGAACCTATTGATGAGCCAGTAGTAGGTTACGGCCCCTTTGTAATGAACAGCTCGCAAGAAATAGAGCAAGCATTGCAAGACTTCAATAGCGGTAATTTTGGACAAATCCCTCATTAACGATGCAACACCCACAGCACCCTTGATCAGAGTGCTGTGTCTCCCTCTCTGAACTGCAAAAAACCTGGAACCGTGACGACGCGCAGCAATGGGCGCACGTCTACACACAGATTTTCCCTGCTTACCAATTGCTTATTGAAAGCTATGTGAAGGCGCAAGAGGTAGTCACGAACCAAGAGGTGCTGGATTCAGCACGCTAAACGGTGGTCAACGTAGTGTAGAAGTAGTTGTTTTTTCATGTTCACCTGATTGGGTTCGCTTAATCAGGTGTTTTTTTGAGTGCTTAGTTAAGCGGTGACTTTTCTTTATTGGCAATACCAAAAGGCACATGTACTGCAGGCAGAATATCTGAGGCAGGCACAAGGTGGGTTTTTTGATCGTCAAAGAAAATATGCGGGTCTATCACCTTTAATGCTCGTTTCTTTTCCACACCACCTAAGAAAAAAGCTTCATTCACAGTAATACCCCAACTGCGCATGGTGTTAATCACCCGTTCTTCGGCAGGCGCATTTCTAGCAGTGACAATAATCAACCTCAGTTTTGGGGTGTACGACGGGTCTACCTCAGAGCGCTGTCGTTCTAACTGTTGAATCTCAGAGAGTTTTTGCAGAAAGGGCAGTAAAGGACCGGGATTTAACGGCACATTAATTTTGCTTTGCTCGTGTACATGAAACTCGTTCAAGTCTTTGTTGGCTTGGAACACTGTTTCGGCCTCGTCGTCGGCTAGCACCCCATCAAAGTCAAAGGCTACTCTAAGCTCATCATCACCCTGGGTGTCTAAATGCGTAGAAGGTAGCACTTGCCCCGCAGGGTAGCCGGCGAGTGTCGCTTGCTGCACATCGGTTTCATTGGCCGATAAAAACAAACAAATAGAAAACGCTGGGATATAGCGATGTGGGTTACCACCCTCTAAAAATACCGCGCGGGTAATGTCGAGGTTGTGATGACGAATAGAATGCATCACCCGCATGCCTGTATCGGGGTCATTTCTCGACAACAGCACCACCTCTACAGGCGGGTCTTCAGGACGCACCTCGTTTAACGACAGCAAGCGCTTAATAAATGGAAACGCCACCCCAGGTGCGAGTGGAATGCTTTGATTCTCGCGTTGATGCTTACGGTAAGGTTCTTCACCTTCCGTGCGGAAAATGCTGTCGGGTTCCGACAGATCAAATAACGCGCTGGAGGCCAGACCTATAACAAGGCGGTGTTCGAGTTCGTATGCCAAACCGGTTTCCTGTGAGTGACAGAGTGGTAGAGGCAGTGTATCTGAAAAAAAAGGCTTAGGTGGTGAGCCTAAGCCTTTTCGATTTAGGCGGAAGGTACGGCCTGTTAATCGTTCTCTGAATATCGTGTGTAGGAATAATTCAGTTTTTTGAGCTTCTTTTCTGCATGTGCGAGTAATTCTTCGTCGAAGTAGCGAATCCATTCGCTTTCTAAGATCAGCGCCTCTAGGGATAGATCCAGTCTGTTGCCCATGTACAGTTCAGATGTGCCGTAGGACAGATCCTCCTTGCGCACCAGCTTCTGTGCAGTAGCCAAACCACCCTCGCTACCCAGCAGGGCAATAAATTGCCTAGGGGTGTACTTCAGCTCTTTCTTCATCTCGTTTGCCTTACCGTGCAGAAACGCGGTAAAGCGGTCTTCTGTGTTTCTATCCATCGTACTTCCAGTCAATAAGTCGCGGGTATTGTACTTGAGCGAAGAAGGGTGGTGGCTAGTGCTAGTCTTTTGGAGCCCTGTCTGCTCCAGACGAATATAGTTTTCTTAAGTTGTCTTGGGCTTTGGTGTTTCCTTGTTCAGCCGCTTTCTCAAACCATTCACGTGCTTTGGCGTAGTCTCTGGGAACGCCATCTCCAGACGCGTATAACGTGCCTAAGTTGTTTTGGGCTACAGCATGTCCCTGTGCAGCCGCTTTCTCAAACCATTCGCGTGCTTTCGCGTAGTCTCTGGTGCCGTCTTCTCCAGATGCATATAACGTGCCTAAGTCGTTTTGGGCTGGAGCATATCCTTGTGCAGCAGCTTTTTCATACCATTCGCGTGCTTTTACGTGGTCTTTGGTAACGCCCGCTCCAACCGCATATAGCTTTCCCATGTTGCTTTGGGCTACAGCATGTCCTTGTACAGCAGCTTTTTCATACCATTCGCGCGCTTTTGCATAGTCTTCTGGAACACCATGCCCAGACGCATAAAAAGCCCCGAGGTTGTTTTGGGCTGTGGCATATCCTTGTGCAGCGGATTTTTCATACCATTCTCGCGCTTTTACAAGGTCTCTGGTAACGCCATCGCCAAACGCATATAAATCTCCTAAGTTGCTTTGCGCTTTAGCAAATCCTTGGGCAGCAGCTTTTTCATACCATTCATGTGCTTTTACGTAATCTTTGGGAATGCCATGTCCAGACGCATATAAATCTCCTAAGTTGCTTTGAGCTGTGGCATGGCCTTGTGCAGCGGCTTTTTCATACCATTCGCGTGCTTTTACATAGTCTTGTGGAACGCCATATCCAGACGCATAAAAAGCTCCTAAGTTGTTTTGGGCTGTGGCATATCCCTGAGCAGCAGCTTTTTCATACCATTCGCGTGCTTTGACGTAGTCTCTGGGAACGCCATCTCCGGACGCATACAAAACTCCTAAGTTGTTTTGGGCGGCAGCATTTCCTTGAGCAGCGGCTTTTTCATACCATTCGCGTGCTTCGATGTAGTCTCTGGTAACGCCTTCTCCAGATGCATATAACGTGCCTAAGTCGTTTTGGGCTGAGGCATATCCTTGTGCAGCGGATTTTTCATACCATTCACGTGCCTTTACGTAGTCTTGCTCGGTGCCACTTCCTGTTGCATAGAGGGTGCCGAGGTTTCCTTGAGCAGCTACATCACCAGATTCTGCTTTGAGCTTGGTGGCGATGAAAACCTCGTCTTGTGTAGTAGGGGTGTTTGCTACAGCAAGCGAATGGATGCCAAGGGCTAGCACCAGAAAAGAAAGACGCTTTAGAAAAATATTTCTCATGGTTTTCTGCTTATTAGGAATACAAGGTTTGATCATCATAATGAATAACTGCAAAGGTGCAGAAAAAAAGCCCCTAGGGGCTTCTGTAAATTCTTGGAGGCGCAAGCCGGAATCGAACTGACCTACACGGATTTGCAGTCTGCTCTAGTGATCGCCATAGTTAATAAAATCTTAGTCTTTTGAAATGCTATGTTCAGAAGCATCTAACTTTTCTAAGATATATTGAGCTCTAACATGTCCTTGCGCAGCTGCTTTTTCGAACCACTCGCGTGCTTTTTCTGGGTCTTTGGGAAATCCATATCCTCCAGATGCATATAAAGATCCTAAGTCGTTTTGGGCGTTAGCATCTCCTTGTGCCGCTGCTTTTTCGAACCATTCGCGTGCTTTTATATAATCCCTGGGAACTCCATCACCATGTGCATATAAAGCACCTAAGTAGCTTTGGGCTTTAGCATCTCCTTGTGCAGCCGCTTTTTCGAACCACTCGTGTGCTTTTATATAATCTTTGGTAACTCTATTTCCAGATGCATATAAAGCACCTAAGTAGCTTTGAGCTATAGCATCTCCTTGTATAGCTGCTTTATTGAACCATGCATGTGCTTGTATGTAGTCTTGCTTAGTACCTATGCCTCTTTCGTATAAAACAGCTAGTTCTCTTTGAGCTATTGAGTCACCAGACTCTGCTTCTCGCTTGATGGCTATGAAAGTCTCTTCTGGGGTTGGCGGGGTGTTGTCTATAAAAAACCAAAACCCCAAGGCCAGCACAATAAAAAAAGTGACAAAGGTTAGTACGGTTTTTTTGTTTTTAATGGCATTCATACTTCAAAAATGTTCTTGAAAATTCTGTTTTAACAAAGTGTTTACGATAGTGTGGGGTGGTTTGGTATGGCTTTGTATACTAATTATCAAGGCAGTATTCTAAGTTAAGAGCAAAAAATATAGGGTTGCAGGATGTGTCAGCAACGTAGGCTGCGTTTCCTTTTTTGCGGAAAAGTACATAAAAAAAACCCCTAGGTCGTTAAACCTAGGGGTTTTCTTAAATTCTTGGAGGCGCAAGCCGGAATCGAACCGACCTACACGGATTTGCAATCCGGTGCATAACCTATCTGCCATTGCGCCATAGCATTTCCTTGCGGAAATTATTTTTGGAGTAATTCGCGATGGTTTCATGCACACATACTAGGTACGATGCAGACCTGAGCGCGTTGCTCCAAAAGAAAAGAACTATAGCGTGTATAGGACAGTTTGGCAAGGTCTGCGACGCGATTGTTGGCCTTTTGTATGCGCGACAATGTGTGGATGACGGCTATTGTTAGGTTCAGTCAAAGTTACGAACAGGGTTTTAGACTGGCTGTAATTCTTGCTATGCTACTGTTTGCGCAGTGTGAAGACTGTTTTTACTTTGGTGTGAGCCTGATACCGTGTCTCTGTTATCGCTTTATTCCCGTTTGATGTCTGGTCGTACTTCTGTTTTACGCTGGGTGCTGTGTGGCACCGTGGCGTTGACGTTGACGGCGTGCGGAAGTACTAGCGGCACGAAGGATGGCTACTATGTGGTGCAGCGTGGCGATACCTTAAGTAAGGTGGCGCGCCAGCATAATCAAAGTTTGTCGTCATTGATGCGCATGAACAATATTTCTAACCCTAACCGTATTACGGTAGGGCAGCGGTTGCGTGTGCAGGGCGGTTCGGCTGCGCCAGCTACGGCGGCATCTGGTGGTGCAACCGGTAGTGCAGGCAGTAGCACGGCGCTGCCGCCTCGTAATGCGTCCAGCGCGTCGGTGGCAGCTCCGCGTAATATCAGCTTGATTTGGCCTGCGGCAGGTACCTCTAAGCGTGGTGTGTCGGCGGCGCATTCGCAGGGTGTTTATATCTCTAATAGTGCGGGTACGCCTGTGAAGGCGGCTGCGGCGGGTAAGGGATTTACTCTGGTGATGGCTTACGCGGATACGGCAATTTGCTGATTATTAACCATGCCAACAATTTCTTAACGGTATATGCCCATAATCGCCGCTTGCTGGTGTCTGAAGGCCAAACGGTGTCTCAAGGTCAAACCATTGCCGAGATGGGGAATACCGGTACGTCGCAGGTGCAACTGTATTTTGAGTTGCGCTATAACGGCAAACCTGTAGATGCTCAGCGTTATCTTCCTAAAAAGTAATGATGTAAAAAAGCCCGGTTTAGCCGGGCTTTTTTGTAAGTGTACGAAACGGTTGTTCTTGTGATCTAGGGTAATTACCTATACGTTTTGGGAAGGGTTGCACCTAGAATCCGCATATCTATCATTAAGGTTGCACCTTTTATAATTCAAAGGTTGCAACTTCTCTGTCTGTAAGTGAGAGGGTTATGAGTGCAACAACACTAGGGGTGAAAGTAGACGCCGAGCTACGTGGGCGTATACGCGAGGCGGCTGAACGCATTGGTAGAACGCAGCATTGGTTCATCAAGCAAGCCATCTTTTCGTTTCTGGAAGAAATAGAGGCAGGCCGTTTGCCGCCGTCTTTGGCCTATCTTACCCAGACAGAGGGTGAAAAAGGTGTAGACCTAGAACAAGCAGGATTAAGTGTAGGCGATAACGAGCCTACACAGCCATTTTTAGAGTTTGCGCAGTCTATTGCGCCGCAATCGGTATTGCGTGCGGCGATTACTAGCGCTTACCGTCGTGCTGAAGAAGACTGTTTGCCCGGCTTAATCAGCCAAGCACGCAGTAAAGATCAAGCCAAGGTACGTGAGTTGGCCCGTAAGTTGGTGAGTGCGCTGCGCGCTAAAGGCCAAGGTAGCGGTGTAGACAGCTTGATTCATGAGTTCTCGTTGTCCAGCCAAGAGGGTGTGGCCTTGATGTGTTTGGCGGAAGCGCTGCTGCGTATTCCAGACCGTGCGACACGTGATGCTCTGATTCGCGACAAAGTCAGTAAAGGCGAATGGCAGTCTCACTTAAGCTCGGGTTCTATGTTTGTGAATGCCGCGACCTGGGGCTTGATGCTTACCGGTAAGCTGGTCAGCACCAGCAGCGAAAAAGGCTTGAGTTCAGCCATTGGTCGCTTGATTAGCAAAGGTGGTGAGCCATTGATCCGCAAAGGTGTGGACATGGCTATGCGTTTGATGGGCGAGCACTTTGTGTGCGGCGAAACCATCTCTGACGCGCTTGCTAACGGCAAAAAATGGGAAAACAAAGGCTTTAGCTATTCCTACGATATGTTGGGTGAAGCAGCGATGACGGAAGAAGATGCAGCACGCTACTACGCATCTTACGAGCAAGCTATTCATGCCATTGGTAAAGCGTCTAACGGTAAAGGCATTTACCAAGGTCCCGGTATTTCTATTAAGTTGTCGGCCTTGCACTCCCGTTACTCACGCGCTCAATACGACCGTGTGATGCAAGAGTTGTTGCCACGCGTTAAAGCGCTGACGCTTTTGGCTCGCCAGTACGATATTGGCCTGAACATTGACGCTGAAGAGGCTGACCGCCTAGAAATTTCGTTGGATCTGTTGGAAGCACTGTGCCAAGACCCCGATTTGGCGGGCTGGAACGGTATTGGCTTTGTGATTCAGGGCTATCAAAAACGCGCGCCTTACGTCATTGATTTCGTCATTGATTTGGGTAGACGTACTAACCACCGTTTGATGGTGCGTCTGGTTAAAGGTGCGTACTGGGATACCGAAGTAAAACGTGCGCAGGTAGATGGCTTGGAAGGCTACCCTGTTTACACACGTAAAATTTACACAGACATCGCCTACTTGGCATGTGCTAAAAAACTGTTGAGTGCACCTGATGCGATCTTCCCGCAGTTTGCTACGCACAACGCCCTGACATTGGCAGCCATTTATGAAATGGCGGGTTCTAGCTACTACTTGGGTCAGTACGAATTCCAGTGCTTGCACGGTATGGGCGAGCCACTGTACGAAGAAGTGGTAGGTCCTATTAGCCAAGGTAAGTTGGCGCGTCCTTGCCGTATTTACGCCCCCGTAGGTACGCACGAAACACTGTTGGCTTACTTGGTACGTCGCTTGTTGGAGAACGGTGCGAACTCATCCTTTGTGAACCGAATTGCTGACGAGAACGTGTCTATTGATGAGTTGATCCGTGATCCTATTGATGAGGCTGAAGCGATTAGCCCTGTAGGTGCGCCTCACCCCATGATTCCGTTGCCTGCAGAGCTGTTCAAAGCGCAGGGCGAGAACCGTCAAAACTCCCAAGGTTTGGACTTGTCTAACGAACACCGTTTGGCCTCCTTGTCTGCAGCTTTGTTAGCCAGCACTACACACAACTGGCATGCGGCTCCTGCCACCTTGGCTGCTGTGGATGAGTCTCGCGAACAAGCGGTGCTGAACCCAGCGGATCACCGTGATGTAGTGGGTAAAGTAATTTTCAGTTCGTCGGCAGAAGTGGATTCCGCTTTGGCACGTTCCGTAGGTGCTGCACCTATTTGGCAGTCCACAACGGAACAAGAGCGTGCTCGCTGCTTGCTGCGCGCGGCCGATTTGTTGGAAGCCCAGCAAACCACCATGATTGGTTTGATTGTGCGTGAAGCCGGTAAAACCTTTGCGAACGCTGTAGCTGAAATTCGTGAAGCGGTGGACTTCTTGCGTTACTACGCGAACCGTATTGAACAGCACTTCTCTAACGACAGCCACCGCCCATTGGGTCCTGTGGTGTGTATTAGCCCATGGAACTTCCCACTGGCGATCTTCTTGGGTCAGGTGTCGGCAGCATTGGCTGCGGGTAACACTGTATTGGCGAAACCGGCAGAGCAAACGGGTTTGATCGCGGCACAAGGTATTAAATTGCTGCACGAAGCGGGCATACCGCACGACGTAGTGCAGTTATTGCCAGGTGAAGGTGATGTGGGTGCCATGTTGGTGGGTGATGATCGCGTACAAGGCGTGATGTTCACCGGTTCTACCGAAGTGGCTAAACGTATTGCCGCAACCTTGGCGCAACGCGTCAATATGAATGGTCAGCCTATTCCGTTGATCGCTGAAACCGGTGGTCAGAATGCGTTGATCGTGGATTCTTCTGCTTTGCCAGAACAGGTGATTGCCGATGTATTGAACTCGGCCTTTGACTCGGCTGGTCAGCGTTGTTCAGCATTGCGTATCTTGTGTGTACAAGAAGATGTGGCCGATACCGTGGTGACCATGTTGCGTGGTGCGATGCGTGAGTTGCGTGTGGGTAACCCAGACGTACTGTATGCCGACGTAGGCCCTGTGATTGATGCAGAGGCTCAAGGCAATATCCGTAGTCACATCGACACAATGCGTAGCCGTGGTTTTGATGTAGAGCAGTTGCCACTTGGCGATGCGTGCCAGCACGGTACCTTCGTACCACCTACGATTATCCGCATTAACAGCATTGCTGATGTAGAGCGTGAAGTGTTTGGTCCAGTGCTGCATGTGCTGACGTACAAACGCGCTGAACAAGATGCCTTGCTGAAAGCCATTAATGATACCGGTTACGGCCTGACCTTTGGTGTGCACTCTCGTATTGATGAAACCATCAATCGTTTGATAGACCAAGTACACGCCGGCAACGTCTACGTGAACCGCAATATTGTGGGCGCAGTAGTGGGTGTGCAGCCATTTGGTGGTGAAGGCTTGTCGGGTACAGGCCCTAAAGCAGGTGGTCCTATTTACATGAACCGCTTGCTAAGCCAACGCCCAGATCATCTGGTATTGGGTGGTAAAGCACAGAAAGCAGCAGCGAACGAAGCCTTGGATAGCTTGCAGCAGTGGGCTGACTCGCACGGCGACAAAGATTTGAGCCAAAGTTTGAAAAAACTGGCCGATGTGTCGTTGTTCAACACACGCGTAGAGTTGCCTGGCCCTACAGGCGAAGCCAACACCTACAGCCTAAAAGGCCGTGGGGCAGTGGTGTGCGTGCCTGCAACCAAACATGGTTTAGTGCTGCAAGTAGCGACTAGCTTGGCAAGTGGCAACGAAGCCGTGATTGTGCGTGAGGGTGTGGCAGCCGAGGTGGTAGAACCTGTGCTTACACAGTTGCCTGAAGCCGCACGTAAACGCGTGGTGGTGGTTGATTCCCTAAAAGAAGCAATGTCGCGTCGTATTGGTGGCGTGATATTTGAAGGGGATTGTGATGCGTTGAAATCGCTATCGCAGTTCTTGGCAGAACAGGACGGTCCGGTGCTACAAGCGCAGGGTCGTACCAGTACCGAGTTGGCTAATGGTCAGCTCTATAGGATGGAACTGCTGGTAGCAGAGCGTTCCCTCAGCGTAAATACAGCAGCTGCAGGGGGTAATGCCACACTGATGGCAGTAGTTTAATTTTTACTACAACAAGCGATATGCACGGGTAGCAATGTGCAGAGACAAGGGGTGTTTCACCCCTTGTTTGCCTCAAAAGGGAGAATGCTATGCAAATAGCCAATATGCAGATTACGACGATGTTCGTAATCTATATCGTAGGGATGCTGTTGATCGGATGGCTGGGCTACAGGGCTACAAACGATCTGTCCGACTACATTCTGGGCGGACGCCGACTGGGGCCTTTCGTGGTGGCACTTGCCGCTGGGGCGTCAGACATGAGCGGCTGGTTGCTGATGGGCTTACCAGGCGCTGTTTATGACAACGGGATCTCTGCATCCTGGATTGCCATAGGCTTAACCTTAGGTGCCTATTTAAACTGGCGCTTTGTGGCCGCACGTTTACGTGTGTACACCGAAAAATCCGGTAATGCGCTGACATTGCCCGACTTTTTCTCTAACCGTTTTGAAGACAGTTCCAACGTGCTGCGCATTGTGTCAGCCGTAGTGATTCTGGTGTTCTTCACGCTGTACTGCGCGTCAGGCGTAGTTGCTGGTGCTAGATTGTTTGAAAGCATGTTCGGCATGTCTTACACCACTGCTATGTTCGTAGGCGCATTCTGCACCATTGCCTATGTGTTTATTGGTGGTTTCTTGGCAGTAAGCTGGACAGACACTATTCAGGCTTCATTGATGTTTACGGCGCTAGTGTTGACCCCATTGGTGGTGATTATGGGCGCTGGCGGCTTTGCGGACGCGAATGCAGCTGTAATTGCTATTAATCCTATGCATGCTGACTTGTGGCAGGGTGCGTCTTTTGTGGGCGTGATCTCCTTGTTGGCATGGGGCTTAGGCTATTTTGGCCAGCCACATATTCTGGTGCGCTTCATGGCAGCAGAATCGGTAAAAACTATTCCTAATGCGCGTCGTATTGGTATGACATGGATGATTCTGTGTTTGGCTGGTGCGGTAGCGGTAGGTTACTTCGGTATTGCGTACTTCTCGGCCAATCCTGGTCAAGCTGCTGGTGTGAACGAGAACTCCGAACGTGTGTTTATCGAGTTGTCCATGCTGCTGTTTAACCCATGGATAGCCGGTATCTTGCTTGCTGCTATTTTGGCGGCGGTGATGAGTACCTTGTCTGCACAGTTGCTGGTGTGCTCAAGCTCGTTGACACAGGATATCTACAAAACCTTTATCAAGCGCGATGCCACCGATGCACAGTTGGTGTGGTTTGGCCGTGCCATGGTGCTGTTGGTAGCGATTGTGGCCATTATCTTGGCATGGAATCCAAATAGCCGTGTGCTGTCTATGGTGAGCTACGCTTGGGCAGGTTTTGGTGCCGCGTTTGGTCCAGTGATCTTGTTGTCCCTGTTGTGGCGCAGAATGACGCGCAATGGTGCGCTGGCCGGTATGGTTGTGGGTGCTGTGGTGGTGCTGATCTGGAATCAGTACGCCTGGCTGGGTCTGTACGAAATCATTCCAGGCTTCATTCTGGGCACCTTGGCCATTATTGTGGTGAGCTTGATGGGCAAAGAGCCGCCTAAAAACGTTACCGAGGTATTCGATACTGTTAAAGGTGACTTGAGCCAAGTTAGCCACTAATGGGTTAATGCGCTCTTAAAGAAAACGGGGTTTAAGCCCCGTTTTCTTGTTTTAGATCAGAGTTTTTTGCGTAAATAAATCCTATTTTTAGCGCGTATGGCGTTATAGTTTGTCATCAAAAATAATTATTACTCATTCATTAATCTGCATAGGAGGGCAAATACATTTCATGACTAACAGGTCAAACACTTAATGGGCTATTAAGAGTTAATCCGTTTTATAGGGCGGTACAAATGAGTTGCGCAGAAGAAAATAAGTTAAAGGGCGGGCTAAAGTCTCGTCACTTGACCATGCTATCTATAGCAGGAGTCATTGGTGGAGCATTATTTGTAGGTTCTGGGAAGGTGATTGCGAACGCCGGTCCAGCAGCTATATTGGCGTATATGGGCGGTGGAGCGCTCGTTATATTGGTAATGCGTATGTTGGGCGAGATGGCCGTTGCCCAACCTGATACAGGTTCATTTTCTACTTATGCCGACCGAGCAATTGGTCATTGGGCTGGGTTTACGATTGGCTGGCTGTATTGGAGTTTCTGGTCACTGTTGATGGGGTGGGAGGCTTATGTGGCCGGTGCAATTTTGCACGGTTGGTTCCCGATGATACCTATCTGGGGTTACATGCTGATTGTTACTGCCGCATTGATGGTGGTGAACTTCATGAACGTGAAAAATTATGGCGAGTTTGAGTTTTGGTTCGCCTTAATTAAAGTGGTTGCCATTGTGCTGTTTATTATCATTGGCTCACTGGCAATCGTGCATTTATGGCCTTCGGGCACGACCAGCGGCTGGTCTAACCTGACCTCGCAAGGCTTTATGCCTAATGGTTTTGGTGCCGTGGTGGTGGCGTTGTTGGGGGCGATGTTTGCGTTCATTGGTGCGGAAATCGTCACTATTGCGGCTGCAGAGTCCGAGAACCCCAGCAAAGCCATTGTACAAACTACACGTTCAGTAGCTTGGCGTATTTCGCTGTTCTACGTGGGTTCTATCTTTATCGTGGTGTGCTTGATCCCGTACAACAGCCCAGGGTTAAGTTTGTCCACAGAAGGTACTTACGCGGTGACGTTAAATGCATTGGGTATTCCCCACGCCAGCGAGATCGTGAACTTTGTGGTGCTGACATCGGTGTGCAGTTGCTTTAACTCGGCGTTGTATACCTCGTCACGTATGCTGTATTCCTTATCACGACGTGGTGATGCACCTAAGTCCTTCCAGAAAGTGGGTCGCGGCACTGGTACGCCTTATGTGGGTGTGGTGGCGTCTAGTTTGTTTGCGCTGGTGGCCGTGTATTTAACCGCGACTGAAACGATGGATATTTACGATGTGCTGATGCAAGCCACTGGTACGATTGCGCTGTATGTGTACCTGTGTATTGCGTTCTCGCAGTTGCGTATGCGTCGTAAGTTGATCAAGGAAAAACGTGAACTGACCTTTAAAATGTGGTTGTTCCCGTGGTTAACGTATGCGGTGATTTTCACAATTATCAGTGCGTTGGTGGTGATGGTGATCGAGGGTACATACCGTACCGAGGTGCTGTATACCACTGGGTTAGCGTTGGTGATTGTGGTGCTGGGCGTTATTGTGGATCGCCGTCAGGCGGCTACTATGCCTGTGGTCGCAGCAGAGTAACGTTGGTCTGTTTATTCGCAAAGAGAACCGCTCGTTTTTACGGGCGGTTTTTTTGTTTGTGGCGTGTGTATGTGTGCTGATGAGATGCCGGATTCATCGCACATGCTGGGGGACTGCGGAACAACTTTTTTTGATTTGAGACACCAAATCAAAAAAGTTTTCCTCCGCCTCCCCTGAGGTATTGCCATTGTTGGGTTTACAGCCCTTTCTTGAGTGGCTGTGTGCTTCGCTACAGAAGTACGCACACCTACAGAAATCATCTGTCTAAAAACCTCTGCAAGCGACGAGCAAAAGGCGGATGGAAGTGTTTTTTTATTTGGTGTCTCAAATAAAAAAATACTTTCGCAGCCTTAGGCTAATGCAGTCCAGTCGTGAGTAAGTGGGCTTGGAATCCGGCAGTCAACTGTTAGCCTGGTTCTAGATTCATTACGCCTCGTTATCACATAAAAAATAAGCCACTTCTCAGGGCATAGAGAAGCGGCTTACGTTTTCGTTAGCAGTTAGCTGCGAATCCTTTTACTTACGACAAGTCCCGCAGGTATTAACCCCCAAGATTGAGTACAACGGGCACACGCGAAATAAGCCGCTTAGCAACGGGATAATCCCCAGCCATCCCCACCAGCCTACTGTGCCGCTGCTAGCCAAAATCACCAGTACTAGCCCTACGATTACACGCAAAATTCTATCTATACCGCCTACATTGGTTTTCATATGGTTTCTCCGCTAAAGCGAGTGAACTGCATGGGTTGGTCCGTGGGTGTTACGGACAGAAAATGGTTTTTAAGGTGCTGATTAACTGTTCTATTTTCGGGTCAGCTATACGGTAATACAGGGTTTGAGCTTCGCGCCTGTAGGTGATGAGGTTCTCGTCGCGCATTTTTGCTAGGTGCTGCGATAGGGCAGACTGGCTAAGGCTGACATAGTGGTTTAGCGCGCCTACTGTCATCTCTTTGTGTTCTATTAGCAGGCACAGAATGAGCAAGCGATGTTCGTTGCCTAAGGTGCGCAGCATGGCAGCGGCTTGGTTCGCGCCATTTTGTAAGAAGCTAATGTAATCGTGTGGGGCTGTCATCTTCTGGGTCTTGTATTTTAGATATTTCTAATTTAGCATATTCTAAATTAATGAATCTAGCAAAGGAAAAATGCCATGCGTAGCGATGCGGTTCATATTCAGGCTTTTTTTGACGAACCTACCTACACCGTGAGTTATCTGGTGTCTGACCCTGTTAGTCGCCAAGCAGCGATTATTGATCCGGTCTTGGATTACGACCACCGCAGTGGCGAGGTGGCAACGCGTTCTGCCGCGCATCTTTTGCAGTCTGCAACGGAGCAAGGGCTAGAGGTGGTCTGGATTCTGGAAACACATGCTCACGCCGATCACTTGAGTGCAGCGCCTTTTTTGAAGCAGGCTACAGGCGCTCAGATTGCTATTGGGGAAAACATTTGCACGGTGCAAACGATTTTCAGCGCTGTGTTTAATGTGCATGATGTGTCTGGTAAAGGGGTGGAGTTTGATCGTTTGCTGCAAGATGGTGATGTGCTTAGGCTAGGTGAGGCGACTATAGAGGTGATGCATACGCCAGGTCATACGCCTGCATGTGTGGCCTACAAGATTGCCGATGCGGTGTTTGTGGGCGATACCTTGTTTATGCCTGATTACGGTACCGCACGTGCCGATTTTCCCGGTGGTAGTGCGGCACAGTTATACCGCTCTATACGCAAGATTTTGTCACTGCCACCACAGACGCGTTTGTTCATGTGCCACGATTACAAGGCACCAGGGCGTGATGTGTTTGCATGGGAAACTACAGTGGCAGAGCAGCGCGCAAATAACATACACATACACGATGGGGTAGATGAAGCAGCCTATGTAAGCTTGCGCGAATCGCGTGATGCTACGTTGTCGGCACCTGTGTTGCTGCTGCCGTCTGTGCAAGTGAATATACGAGCAGGGCAGTTACCCACACCCGAAGATAACGGTGTGTCGTATTTGAAAATTCCGGTGAAATGGAGCGCGTCCTAACCGTGTTCTGGTGGTGAGTAGTCGGTTTTTTTAATCTAACAATATATAATTACATATATTGTTAGCATGTAAATTGAATTATGACTACTGCCACTATCACTTTGTCACCTGAAAAAATGCGAGAGCACGCAGGTAAGGCGTGTGCGTTGTTAAAAGCCTTAGGCAATGAAGACCGCTTGATGTTGCTGTGTCAAATGGCTTTTGAACCCTTAAATGTAGGGCAGCTGGAAACGCGTACGGGCATACATCAACCTACGTTATCGCAGCAATTGGCGGTGTTGCGCCAAGAGGGAATAGTAGCGACTGAGAAAATAGGTAAGTACGTGTATTACCGATTGGTGGATCCCAGCACTATGAGGCTAATGCAAACCTTGTGGGACATTTATTGCGCTCCAAGCGAGGCCAAAGAGCAGGTTAATTAAACGGCGTGTCAGTCAGAATGACCGCCATATTCGTAATAGGAAAGTAGAAACATGACGGTAGAGTTCAAAAAACTGACGCAAGATATTTCAAGTAATCTCAGCGAGTTGGGCAAGAATATCCCGCAGGTGATGAAAGAGTTTAATGCCTTAAATCGGGCCGGTAGTGCCGAAGGCGTGTTGGATGCCAAAACCAAAGAGCTGATTGCGTTGGCGATTGGTGTGGCAGTGCGTTGCGACGGCTGTATAGGGTTTCACAGCAAAGCGTTGGTGAAACTAGGAGCATCCGAGGCCGAAGTGCACGAGGCTTTGGGCGTAGCGGTGTATATGGGCGGTGGGCCGTCGATGATGTATGCCGCCAATGCGGTGGCAGCATACAAAGAATTTAGTGCGACGGAAACAGCTACAGCCTAAGCAATAGTCGCTTAGAAGCCTGTGATTTTTTTGACGGCGTCTTCGTGTAAGGACTCATTTAACTGGTCCACGATAATTGCCCAAGCGCCGTCACTTTTCAGTTGTTCTGCCAGAAATTGGCGTTGGCCTTCGTCCCAATAAGGGGCATCAGCAATGTAGGTATCGGCGGGTAATTGGTGGCTGATAATGAAGTCGGCAATGCCTTGTTCGCTGGCATCTAGCCCTAATTGCAGAAACAAATTGGTCATGCGGGGCGTAGTGGAAGTCATGGTCAGCTCCAAAGGAATACGTGAAATAAATAGTCTACCGTTGATCACTGATTAGTAGCTATTTCTTCGCGATTTCCTGATATAAAACAGAAAAATAGTGGTAAACCCTAATTCTTGAAATGAGAAGACGCGTTAAAATTTTAAGCTGGGTGTCAGCTGCAATCCGGCAGTGAGACAGGTTCACAAGCGTTGGTCGGGCCGCCACGCAAAGTATCAAAGACAATGAACCAAACACCCGTCCTGCCTAAAGCTCAGGTACTGACCGAGCGCGCGTTTTCTACAGTAAGCCGTTTCCTCCACATTGAAGCCGTTAGTGGCATGGTGCTGTTACTAGCAGCCGCCGTGGCATTGATTTGGGCAAATTCGCCTTGGGCGGATAGCTATCATGCCTTGTGGCACACCTCATTTTCCATTGGCTTAGGCGATCAGGTTTTTGATAGGCCTCTGCACTTCTGGATTAACGATGCCTTAATGACCTTGTTCTTCTTGGTTGTGGGTATGGAAATACGCCGTGAAATGCACGAAGGTGCGTTAAGCGATATACGCCAAGCGATGATGCCTATTGCGGCAGCTTTTGGTGGTGTGGCTGCTCCGGCATTAATCTACGTGGCGTTTAATAGCCAGTCTCCGCAAAGCCATGGTTGGGCTGTGCCTACCGCCACCGATATCGCGTTTGCTGTAGGTGTGCTGGCGCTATTGGGCCGTTCTATACCGTCTAATATTCGTGTGTTTTTGCTGGCTTTAGCCATCATTGACGACATTGTTGCTGTGTTGATCATCGCCTTCTTCTATTCGGGTGGTTTGGATTACAGTGGCTTTGTCGTGGTCGCTCTGGGCATTGTGCTGGTCTTGGGTTTACAGCACATAGGCATAGGGTCGGCCTACGCGTATGTGATTCCTGGCTTAATTATTTGGGGTGGGGTGTTGATGACAGGTGCGCACCCAACGCTAGCGGGTGTGGTGCTAGGGTTGATGACGCCTGTGCTGCCTAGCCGCCGACTTGAACGCCCCATGAAAACGCTAGAGCGTGTGGTGCAAGATTTGCGTCAACGTAATGACCGTAATGAAACGGTAGAGCCCGAAGATTTGGCCCATGCCTTAAGCGATGTGCGCCGTGCCCAACGCGATATGTTGGCTCCCGTAACCCGTGTACAAATGGCGCTGCATACGTGGGTAGCCTTTGGGGTGATGCCGTTGTTTGCGTTGGCTAACGCCGGTGTGAGCTTTGACGGTATAGAGTTAAGCCAAGACGGTGCAAGCTGGGTCATGATAGGTGTGATGGCGGCACTGGTACTGGGTAAACCTATTGGGATTATCGGTGTGAGTTGGCTGATGGTGCAGTTGAAACTGTGCAAACTTCCCGAAGGTGTGACATGGTCTGGCATTGCGCTAATAGGGTTGCTAGCCGGTATTGGCTTCACTATGTCTATCTTTATTGCCATGCTGGCCTTTGTGGACGAAAGCTTGTTAGGCGCTGCCAAGTTAGGGGTGCTAATGGGTTCGCTAGTTGCTGCACTATTGGGCTTAAGTGTGGGGGCAATGTTGGTGCGTAGTTATAAACGCAAAGCGGCGCTTGCATGAACACAGAATCCTACGGTCAGGGTTTACATGCCCTGACCTTAGATAATTTTTCACACACCATCGTTGCTGTAGAGCAAGCGGTGGTGTATTTTTTTGCACCGTGGTGTCAGCCCTGCCATCAGGTAAAGCCTGTGATTCAGCAGTTTGCTGCCCGTCATCCCGAGCTTGCTTATTACGCTGAGGTGGATGTGTCGGCGGCATCGTCTATTAGCCAGCGCTATGGCATACGCTCTGTGCCAGTGATTGCCCTCTTTAGATGGGGTGAGCTAATAGCGCAATTACCCGGCCATGCAGCCATAGCCCCTGAGTTAGAACAACTGTTGATGTCATCACACGACTAGCTGTGGTTTTTAGTCGTTAGTGGACGCAACATTGCACTGTGCAGGCGATATGCATAGTGAAATATGCTACCGTAGATTACTAGTTTTTCTTTCTAAGGTTGAAGCATGAATCTTCCCGTCAATACGTTTAAGCAGCGTCTTCATACTAAACAGCAAGTGGGCGTATGGGTAGGTTTGCCCAGTGCTACCGCCGCCGAGATTGCGGCAACGGCAGGCTTTGATTGGTTGGTGTTAGATGGTGAGCACGCGCCTAACGATGTGCCTTCGTTGCTGTCGTTATTGCAGGCGGTTGCCCCCTACAATTCCCACCCCGTGATTCGTCCACCAGTGGGCGATGTGGCCGTAATTAAGCAAATGCTGGATATAGGCGTGCAAACCTTATTAGTGCCTATGGTAGATACCCCAGAGCAAGCAACGTTGATGGCGCAAGCTATGCGTTACCCACCACAAGGTATACGTGGGGTAGGGGCGGCGCTGGCGCGTGCATCACGTTGGAATGCCATTGAAAACTATGCCGAAGTGGCAAACGATCAAATGTGTTTGCTGGTACAGGTAGAAAGTGTAGAAGGCTTAAATAACATCGAGGCGATTGCAGCGGTAGAAGGTGTAGACGGGATTTTTATTGGCCCAGCAGATTTGTCGGCATCCATGGGGCATTTAGGAAACCCAGGGCATCCTGATGTGCAAGCAGCCATTGATACGGCGATTGCGCGTATTCAGCGTGCAGGGAAAGCGGCAGGCATTTTGTCGGTAAGCGAAGAGTATGCCCAATACTATTTAGATTTAGGCTGTGAATTTGTTGCCGTAGGTCTAGATACGTCGGTATTAGCGTCTGGCTTACGCAGTATGGCCGCTCGCTATATGGGTGGTGCGCCAGAAACTAAAGCGGCATCTGGCCCAGGGTATTAATATACCTAGAGCACAGACACAAAAAAGCGCCGCAATTGCGGCGCTTTTGGCATGCAAGAAACTAGGGATTATTCGCCCAGTTTCAGTGTGCCTTTCATCATAGCCCAGTGGCCAGGGAAAGAGCAGAAGAATGTGTAGTCTTCGCCAGCAGCCAGTTTAGCTACGTCAAAGGTTACGGATGTAGTCTCACCGCCACCCACTACGTCTGTGTGAGCGATAACGCGTTCGTCACCCGCTTTAACGTAGTTGTTGTCGATACCTGCTGACATGCCTTCAGTGGCTGTCGCTTGGAAATCGGCTGTTTTTGTCAGTACCCAGTTGTGGCCCATTGCCGCTTTAGGCATAGAACCAACGTGCTTCAGGTTTACAGTGAACTCGGTGCAGGCTTTATCTACAACGATTTCCTGCATGTTGAACTGCATGGCATCATTGCCTTCAATAGTGATGTCACATTGAGCAGCGTAAACAGGCAAACTAGCAGCAGTCAACAACGCTGCAGCAATATATTTGATAGACATAAGTCACAATCTCCATGCTTAAAACAAGAAAAAGGCAGACGCAAAATGGCGTGTACCATGTCATGAAATCAGATAGAGCTATTGAAACACGCTCTTACCCCAAGTGTAATTGACAGGGGTCAATGATCAATACAGAAGCCAACTATATTTAGGGGGCTTTTAATAGATTTTACCGATCGAGGTTCAAACTTAGGCTTTCTTTTACTTCTTCCATGACCACGTGGCTTTGCGATTCTGCCGCGACAGGCAAGCGTTTTAGTATATCACCTAGCAGGCGGCGGTACTCTCGCATACCGCTCAGTCTGGCTTTAATCAGGTAGTCGAAACTGCCCGAAACTAAATGGCATTCTTGTACGTCTGGAATTAATAAAAGCTCTTGTTTTACTTTATCAAAAATCTCTTCTGATTTAGAGGCTAATTTAATTTCCACAAATACCAACATGGGTTTGTCTAGGGCGGCGGCAGAGAGTTTAGCGTGGTAACCGGTAATGATCTTATCGCGCTCCATACGTTTTACACGCTCGGTGCAGGGCGATGCAGAAAGGCCTACGCGTTCTGCTAGCTCTGTCATCGGGATACGGCCTTCGCGTTGCAGAATATGCAGTATTTTTTTATCGATTCTATCTAGTTGGTGCATTTCGCTTTTAAAGAAGAGTAGTGTGATTTTTTATAGTGAGAATCACTGCTTTAAGGTTAAATTTTAGCGGTATTAACTATAAGTCATTACTTAAAATAGTAAAAATACTCATAGATTGGGATGCTAGAGGTGAATGTCATTGGTAGGAGCTAGACCTACCTGAGTATCTCGTCAAGCGCTATGGTTGAAGTGTGCCATTCGTGAGCTTTGCTGTGGGGCTGTAGTCCACAGTCTGAGGTGAACGTTATAAAATTGCATCAACGTGCGTTGAGCAGCCCAACCCATTACTCTGCGCCGGAAATCCCTATGGGTGCTTTGGCGATTAACCGCTATCACACTTCTGTCTGATTCATTATGACTCGTCCTTCTCAAGCAATTATTGATTTGGGCGCTTTGCGCCATAATTACCTGCTCGCGCGTCGCTTGCAGGATGGTCCTACTTTGGCTGTATTGAAAGCCAATGCCTATGGGCATGGTTCAGTACAGTGTGCCCATGCCTTAGCGGATGTGGCGGATGGGTTTGCGGTTGCTTTTCTAGGTGAGGCGCTGACATTACGAGAGGCCGGTATACGCCAGCCTATAGTGTTGTTGGAAGGCGTGTTTCATGCCGATGAACTCGCGTTGGTACAGCAACATCAACTGTGGACAGTGGTGCATCACGAAGCGCAAGTGCGCATGATTGAACAACTGAACGATGTACACGGTTTACGTGTGTGGTTGAAGGTAGATAGCGGTATGCACCGCGTGGGCTTCAGACCAGAGCAAGTGGCCGATGCCTACAAGCGCTTATTGTGTACCGGTAAGGTGATAGACATTACCTTTATGACTCACTTTGCGCGTGCTGATGAGCCAAATAGTGATGCGACTGAAAAACAGTTGGCGGTATTTGAGTCTGCCATAGAAGGTTTAGCAGGCGGGCGCAGTATTTGTAATTCGGCAGGTATCTTGGAATGGCCAGAAGCCCGCCAAGGCTGGGGCCGAGCAGGGATTGTGCTGTATGGTGCCGACCCCACGCCTTATGAGCATGCACTGCAACCAGTAATGAGCCTACAGAGTGAAATTTTCGCTGTGCGCACCTTATTGCCAGGCGAAGCTCTGGGCTATGGCGGTACGTTTGTGGCCGAAGAGCCGGTACGTGTAGGTTTGGTAGCTGTAGGTTATGCCGATGGCTATCCGCGTCGTGCGCCTAATGGAACTCCGGTGAGCATTGATGGTCAGAAATCCCAATTAATAGGGCGCGTGTCTATGGACATGTTAACGGTGGACCTTACTCATTTGCCCGATGCAGGCATAGGCAGTAAGGTGGAGCTGTGGGGCAAACAGGTAGATGTGAACGCTGTGGCAAATGCGGCGGGTACTATCTCTTACGAACTGATGTGCAATGTAAAACGCGTGCCGTTGGTGTATCAATCCGAATAGGAAGTTTTGTACTGTGATTTTGAATGCTGCAGGGCTGATTGGGCTGTACCTACTTTGGCGCTACATTTGGAAGCTTAATCTAGCATGGCCATGGCGGGTGCTGTTAAGTGTGGTGCCTATACTGATCGTTTTGCAGCACAGAGTTGTGAAGTATCTGTTTGGTGGCAGCATTGCATCTCCCGAAATTTCGCCTGTAGCGCTGTGGGTGCTGGGGGCGAGTTTAGGCGCGGTGATCTTATTTGCCAGCTTCTTGCTGATACGCGATGTGATTGGCTTGGCCGTGTTTGCCGTATCGCGTGCTAAAGGGCGGGCAATATGGCGCAACATGCCGGTGGCTCACGGATTGTGTGCGGTGTCGGTAGTGCTGGCCAGTATAGGTGTATGGCAAGCCGTTACGGTGCCAGAAGTAAAACGTTTTGAGGTGGTCATTCCAGGCTTAGCCAAAGAGTTTGATGGCTACAAGGTCGTGCACCTCACCGACTTACACCTGAGCAAATTGCTGCAAGGGCCGTGGGCAGAGCAGGTGGTGACTCGTGCGAATGCGTTGTCTCCTGACTTGATTGTGATTTCGGGCGATCTTATTGATGGTACGCCAGATGCCCGCAAAAACGATTACCCCCCATTAGGTGATTTACAGGCCAAAGATGGCGTGTACGCCGTAGCGGGCAACCACGAGTACTACGCCTACTTCAAACGCTGGATGCGTGTGTTTGATGAGCTGGGCATACACATGCTGGAAAACGAACACGTAGTGCTACACAAAGATGGTGCACAGTTAGTGTTGGCGGGTGTACCCGACAAAATCGGTGCGAACTTTGGTCAGGTAGCTCCGGATATTGATGCGGCATTGGCGAATGCTCCTGCAGGGGTTCCCATTATTTTGTTAGACCATCGCCCCGGCAATATTTTGCGTAATGAGCCCAAAGGGGTAAGTCTGCAATTATCTGGCCATACACATGGTGGGCATATCTTGGGTATAGATCAGATCGTGCGTATGGCAAACGAAGGCTTTGTGTCTGGTCTCTATGAGGTAGGTACTAAGGGAGGACAGTTGTATGTGGGCAATGGGGCGGGGCTATGGTCTGGCTTCCCATTGCGCTTAGGCCGTCCGTCTGAAATTGCTGAAATAACCTTGCGCAGTGATGCCTCGTAAACGCCTACGCTTTGGATGCTTGCCATGGATAGCGCTGCTGCTCGCGGTAGCGGCAGGGTGGTGGTTTAGCCAAACGCCATCGCACAATAGAGTGTGGGCCGATGATGTGGCCCAGCTATTAGAAGCGCGTGTAGACGGTAATACCGTGCATTTGAATAATGTACGTAACTTTACGTGGCGCTCAGAAGATGACTACACCGTTAGTTGGGAGTCGCGTGATTATCCGTTAGACCAATTGCAAAGTGCCGACTTAATCTTATCGTACTGGATGGGGCCGCACATTGCGCACACCTTGGTGTCGTTTGGTTTTACCGATGGGCGCTACCTGACTTTTTCACTAGAAATACGTAAAGAAAGCCACGAGCAGTTTTCGGCTTGGAAAGGCTTTTTTAGGCAGTATGAACAGGTGCTGGTGGCCGCAGAGGAAAGCGATATTATTCGCACACGCAGCAATGCTCGTGGCGAAGATGTGTATATATACCGTGTGCAGTTAGACCAGCCAGCTTTACAGCGCTTGTTTTTGGCCTATGTAGAGAAGGCTCAAGAACTGCAGCAAACCCCCGAGTTCTATAACACCTTAACCAGTAATTGCACGACGGTGATTTACGAGCTGGCGAAGGTAATTGTTCCCTTGCCTATGGATTACCGTTTGTTGGCATCGGGCCATGTGGCGAAGTACGTGCAAGAACAAAACGGGCTAACCCCTAATGTGCCGTATGAAACCTTGCAGCAGGCAGGGTATATCAATGAACGAGCCTTGCAGGCGGATATAACCGGCGAAGACTTTTCTAGCGCTATACGTAAAGGTGTTCCGGGTATTCAGCAGTGATTTAATCGTGCCTACGGTAAAAGCCTAGGGCAACGCCTAAGCCAGCTAATAGCCCTGCACACCCTCTGTTTAGCCAGCGCAACGCATTGCCTGATAAGGCGCGCATCGCTTGTTTACCGCTAAAGGCGTATAGCGTCATCAGCGCAATATCAATCAGTGCGGTGACTATGGCCAGAGTGGCGTACTGTTGAAATACGCCGCCTGTGGGTTGAATAAACTGCGGCAAGAAGGCCGAGAAAAATAGCAGCCCTTTTGGGTTTGATAAGGCCACCAGCAGTGAACGTATAAAGGCGGTACGACCGCTGGGTGGAAGCTGTAGTTCTGCTGTAGAGGCATTGACCAGTTGTACGGGGGCGCGCCAAAACATCCATGCCAAATACAGCAAGTAGGCTGCACCCACATATTTCACAATACTAAAGAGCAGCTCAGAAGCTTGCAGCACAGCACCAAGGCCAAAGCCTACGGCAGAAATGAGTATCAGATCAGACAAGGCTGCACCAGCAATGCCGCAAGCGGCTGTGCGCATGCCGCCGCGTGCACCATTATTTAATGCCAGCAACATGGTGGGGCCGGGCGTTACCGTAACAACCGCAACGGTTACGCTATACAGCATGAGAGTCATCCAATCCATAATCCAACTGCCTAAAGGTGTGCGGTGCAAAGTGCCTATAGTGTAAAACTAAAAAAGCCCCAAGGCGTGAACCTTGAGGCTTTTTTGGGGTAGGGTGATTTGCGCTTTTTTTGCTTAGCCAGCTTGGCGCTGACGTAGCAAAGACAAGGCGGTGTCTTCGATCATGTCTTCTTGTCCACCAACCATGCCGCGACGGCCCATTTCGACCAGAATTTCGCGAGCAGGAATACCGAATTTTTGTTCGGCACGTTTAGCAAACAACAAGAATGAACCGTAAACACCGGCATAACCTAGTGTCAGGGCATCACGGTCAAGGCGGATTGGGAAGTCCATGATAGGAACAACCAAATCTTCCGCAACGTCCTGAATACGGAATACATCCACACCAGTGGGAATACCCATCAGATCCAATACGGCAACCAGCACTTCCATCGGTGTGTTACCAGCACCAGCACCCAAACCAGCGGCGGCGGCATCGATACGGTTTGCACCGGCTTCGATAGCGGCTACGCTGTTTGCGACGCCCATGGCCAAGTTGTGGTGGCCGTGGAAACCCAATTCGGTTTCTGGTTTCAGTGCATCACGTACGGCAAGCAGGCGCTCTTTAACGGTGTTGGGCAGCAAGTGACCAGCAGAGTCAGTGATGTAAATACAGTTAGCACCGTAGCTTTCCATCAGTTTGGCTTGTTGTACCAAACCTTCGGGGCTGTTCATGTGGCTCATCATCAAGAAGCCCACGGTATCCATGCCCAATTCGCGGCCTAAGGAGATGTGCTGCTCAGAGGTATCAGCCTCTGTACAGTGTGTGGCGACACGGATGGTGCTCACGCCCAAGCCATGGGCCATACGCAGGTGGTCTACCGTCCCAATACCAGGAATCAACAGCGCAGAAACCTTAGCTTGTTTTAGCTCAGGAATGACTGTGCTCAGGTATTCTTCGTCACTGTGTGCGGGGAAACCGTAGTTTACCGATGCGCCACCCAAGCCATCGCCGTGGGTAACTTCAATCAGGGGGATACCAGCGTCATCCAGACCGCGAGCAATAGTACGCATTTGCTCTAACGTGATCTGGTGGCGTTTGGGGTGCATACCGTCGCGCAGCGACATGTCATGCAAAATAATGTTGTTGCTCATTACACAATCCTTGCAAAAGCAGGTGTTAGGCTTTAGCCAGCAGGCGCTCAGCAAACATTTCTGCTGTACGTGCCGCTGCGGCTGTCATGATGTCCAAGTTGCCCGAGTACTTAGGCAAGTAATCACCCAAGCCTTCTACTTCCAAGTAGATGGAGACGCGGTTGCCGTCGAACACTGGGCCGTTTACCAAGCGGTAGCCGGGTACGTATTTTTGTACTTCAGCGATCATGGCATGCACGGATTCGGTGATGCGTTCTTGGTCTGGCGTGTCGTCAGTCAAGCAGTGAACGGTGTCACGCATGATCAGTGGTGGCTCGGCAGGGTTCAAGATGATGATGGCTTTACCACGGCGCGCACCACCTACACGTTCAACCGCACCAGCGGTAGTACGTGTGAACTCGTCGATATTTTTACGCGTACCAGGGCCAGCAGAGCGTGACGATACAGTGGCTACAATTTCTGCGTACTCTACCGATTGCACGCGTGATACGGCGTTCACCATGGGGATAGTGGCTTGGCCGCCGCAGGTCACCATGTTGACGTTTTGTGCGCCTTCACCCAGCAGTTCTTGCAGGTTGACGGGGGGTACACAAAATGGGCCAATCGCCGCAGGCGTTAAGTCAATCATCATGACGCCACGGGAAGTCAGCTTGTCAGAGTTGTCTTTGTGTACGTAGGCGCTGGTCGCATCAAAAGCGATTTGAATGTTGTCAGCTTCCACGTGTGGCAGCAAACCATCCACACCTTCAGAGGTGGTTTTTAAACCCAACTCAGCAGCGCGTTTCAGGCCGTCGGATTGTGGGTCTACGCCCACCATCCAGACGGGTTCGAGTACAGGGCTGCGCATCAGCTTGGCCAGCAAGTCAGTGCCGATGTTGCCGGGCCCAATAATGGCAGTACGAATTTTCTCAGCCATGTATGTCTCCAGGGTAAAACAAAAGGTAAATGCGTATAAGGAGTTGGGGCTGCCGTTAGCCTACGAGGCTTAAGGGAAACAGCGACAACCACGGAACATAAGTAATCAGTAGCAACACCAGCAGCATAGCGATGATGAAGGGGATAGCACCGACAATGGATTTTTCTAAACTGGTTTCACCCACTCGTGAGCCTACAAACAGGTTCACGCCCACAGGTGGTGTCACCATGCCAATCGCCAAGTTGACGATGATCACGATACCGAAGTGCACCGGATCAATGCCTACGGCAGTGACTACAGGTAGCAAGATAGGTACCAAGATAATGATGGCCGCCAAGGTTTCCATGAACATGCCCACAAACAGCAGCAGTACGTTGATCAGCAACAAGATCAAGATAGGGCTGTCGGTAAGCTGCACGATGTAGTCAGCGATCATGAACGGGATACGCTCAATGGCCAGCATGCGACCGAAAATAGTGGCAGTACCTACAATCACAATCACCGTGGCAGAAGTCAGGGCAGAGCCTGCAATCAGACGGTACAGGTCAGACCATTTCAGTTCTTTGTGTACGAAGACGCCCACAACGAAACCGTAGATCACACCTACAGCAGCGGCTTCGGTAGGGGTAAACACACCACCGTAAATACCACCCAAAATGATCACGGGTACTAACAAGGCCCATTTAGCATCCCAAATGGTTTGCCAGATTTCTGTAGCGGAGTAACGCTTTTCAGAGCCTTTGTAGCCTTCCTTACGGGCTTTCATGTAGGCGGTAATGATTAAGCCCACACCAATCAGCAAGCCAGGGATAATGCCCGCCAAGAACATTTGGGTAATGGACACGTTGGCCGATACCGCATAAATGATCATGGGAATGCTGGGGGGAATAATGATCCCAATACTGCCGGCAGAGGCAATCAAACCCACGGAATAGCCTTTGTCGTAACCGGCTTTAGTCATAGCAGGCAACAGCAGGCCACCAATGGCCGCAACGGTTGCCGGGCCAGAGCCAGAAATCGCCGCAAAGAACATGCAGGTGACAACCGCAATAATGGCTAAGCCACCGGTGTAACGGCCAAAAAATACGTTGGCAACATTCAGCAGACGGCGAGATAAACCACCTTGTCCCATCAAATCGCCAGCCAGAATAAAAAACGGCACGGCCATCAAGGGGAAGGAGTCAATAGAGGTCACCAGACCTTGTGCAATATAGGTGCTGCTGACTTTACCGCTGTAAATCAGTGCTAAGGCCGACGACAAACCCAGCGAAATAGCGACGGGTACGCGAATAATCAATAGCAGGGCAAAGCAGCCAAATAACAATAATGAAATCATGACTGCCTCTCAATACGAATGATGCGAACTTCTTGCACGATTTTTTGCAGTAGGCGCAGGATAACCAGCCCAAACCCTACGGTTGGAGCCAAGTAGATGTAGCCCATGGGAATGCTAAGTGAGGATGAGGTTTGGCCAAATTTGAATACTTTCATACTCAGGGCATAGCCTTCTTTCATCACTAATACGGCAAACACGATGAACAGTATGTGCGCCAAAATGGTGGCGTAACGCTGATATAGCTGTGGCAAACGGTTAGTGACCGCTTCTACACAGATATGCGCGTTTTCACGCACACCGTAGGACACACCAATATAAGTGGCCCAAATAAAGCAGTAACGGGCAAGCTCTTCTGACCACGTTAGGGAGTCGTTCAGCACATAACGCATGAACACTTGCACGCCAATTAACAGCGACATCAGCGCGAGCAGTAGCACCAAGATACTTTCTTCAAAGTGCTTGTCTAAAAATTTAAGCATGGGGATCTCCTATGCCGGCAAGGTCGTCGGCAAGTGGGCAAGCTGTTGCTTGCCCACTCGAGAAAAGGTGTGGGCCGAGGATGTGGCCCGTCAGGGTTACTTAACGGTTGGCTTCAGCCACGATGCGGTCAACAATGTCAGCACCGATTTTTTTCTTAACCAGTTCGTGCACAGGGCCCATGCGGTCAGCAAAAGCAGCGTGTTGTTCTGGTGTCAGCTCAGTGATGGTGACGTTAGGCATGTTAGCAACCGCTTTCTCGTCAGCCTCTTGTGCTTGAGCGCGTTGGTAGTCGGTAGTCTTTTTAACGGCTTCGTCAAAAATGGCACGGTCTTCGTCGCTGAAGCTGTTGTAGACGTCAGGGTTGATCATCAAAGGCCACGGTGAGTACACGTGGTTAGTTTTGGTGATGTGGTTCTGAACTTCGTAGAACTTCATGTCGTAGAACAGGTTGATAGGGCCTTCCTGTGCATCGAAAGTACCTTGCTGCAGCGCGGTGAACAGCTCACCAAAAGCTAAAGGAGCAGGGTTAGCGCCTTCTTCTTTCCACGCAGCAATGTGCACTTCGTTTTCCATGGTGCGCATTTTCATGCCTTTCAAATCGTCAGGCGATGTGATGGCTTTTTTATTGTTGGTTAATTGGCGAAAGCCGTTTTCCCAGTAAGCAACCGCTTTAATCCCTACAGGTTCTAGGCTTTGTAGCAGTTGCTGACCGATCTCACCATCCAAAACACGGTATACACTTTCACGGTCTTTGAACAAGAACGGAATATCCAGTGCAAAGAATTCTTTGTTGAAGTTACCCAGCACGGCCGATGAGGCAAAAGCCATGTCTACGTTACCTAACTGGATACTTTCGATTAGTTCACGCTCACTACCCAATTGAGAGTTAGGGAAAATCTCTACCGTAATGCGGCCATTGGATTTTTCGGCAAGTTCTTTGCCTAGAAACTCAAATGCTGCTTGCCCAGTACTGGTGTTAGAGGAAGCGTGACCCGCTTTTAGTACAACGTTAGCGTGAGCCAAGCCAGCGAAAAGGGATACACAGAGGCCTAAGCCCAAGGTCAGGGTGCGATTGCGCAAAGTATTCATCAGCATGAGGAGTCTCCGAGTGTGACAAAGGTGGTGGGACAAGATGTGACAGCGAGTATATAGACCTGTCATCGTTATTAATGAGGAAATTCTAGTATCAGTGGTAAAATTTTTCAACTATTGATATGTGTTCTCAATAAATGAGAATTTATGTGTGAAGCAGGGAGACGTAAAGATGAGCAGTAATGTAGAGGCCATCAATGCGCTACGCAGCGTATTAGCCGCAGACGAGTTATTAGTGGGCGATGCCATCAGTGACAAATACCGCCAAGACTGGAGCGGTGAGAAGAGTGGCGACCTGAGTGCCGTGGTGCTGCCGCGTAGTACCGAGGCGGTATCGCAAATTTTGCGCATTTGTAATGAGCACGGTTGCCCCGTTGTGCCACAAGGTGGCCTGACTGGGTTGGCCGGGGGCGCTACGCCTATTGATGGTTGTGTGGCCATTTCCATGGAACGCATGAATGGCATTCTGGAACTGGATGGTATTTCTGGCACCATGACGGTCTGGGCCGGCACGCCCTTACAAGTGATGCAAGAAGCCGCCGAGAAAGCCGGTTTCTTCTTTGCGCTGGATCTAGGTGCACGTGGTTCGTGTCAGATTGGTGGCAACATTTCTACCAACGCGGGCGGTAACCGTGTGATCCGTTACGGCATGGCGCGTGATTTGGTGTTGGGTTTGGAAGTTGTCTTGGCAGACGGTACGGTGTTGTCCATGCTCAATAAAATGGTCAAAAACAACTCTGGCCCCGATATCAAGCAAGCCTTTATTGGTGCAGAAGGCACGCTGGGTGTGATCACCAAAGCAGTAGTGAAATTGCACCCACAAGTCAACGGTGCGAATACCGCCCTGATGGCGTTGGAAAGCTTTGAAGGTGTAGAGAAACTGCTGGTGTATGCACAGCAGCAGTTGTCGGGCCAGGTGAGTGCGTTTGAAGTGATGTGGAACGACTACTACAAAGAAGCCACTACAGACGGTGGTATTCGTGCTCCGCTGCCAGCCGATTACCCTATTTATGTGTTGATGGATCAGCAAAGCGCCAACCCCCAGCAGCAAGCCGCACAATTTGAAGCGGTGTTAGAGCATGCTTTGGAAGAGGGTTGGGTAGTGGACGCCGCGGTTGCGCAGTCGCATGCGGATGCCGAAGCCTTCTGGGAATTGCGTGATGCGATTGCTGAGTTGTTGCAAGCTTATGCGCCTACTATTAACTTCGATATCTCGTTCCCTATTTCTAGCATTGGTCGCTGTGTAGAAACCTTAAAAGAGGTGATGTCATCCCAGTTTGATGGGATTCGCGCGATGTTCTTTGGGCATGTGGGCGATGGCAATATACACGTAGTGGTAGGTCCTTTCCCAGATGAAGCCACTGGTTTGGCGATTGAAACGGCTTTCTACGAAGTGGTGCGCAACAATGAAGGTTCAGTATCGGCGGAGCACGGTATTGGTTTGCACAAAAAACCATGGCTGCCTTACAGCCGTAGTGCCGCAGAACTGCACACCTTGAAACTGATGAAGCAAGCTTTAGACCCACGTAACATTCTGAACCCAGGAAAAATTCAGGATTAAGCGCTGCAGCATCGTGTTTTACACTACACCCTACGGGTTGGATGACTCCAGCCTGTGGGGTGTTTTTTTATGTGAGACGTCTATGCGAGAGAAAGGGCAGAAAACCAAATCCACGTATTTTTGGTTGGCCGACGACGATGTAGCAGAGTTTAGTCGTGCACTACACGAGGCATTGCCCACGTTGTCATGGCGATGCTCACACCCCAGCCCTGATCATTTGGTGGTGCATCAGTTTGATACGTTAAGCGACGCGCTGCGCTGTGGCGCCTCGCCGTATGTGAGCCAAGCTTTTGCTGATTTTGATCATTCGGCGCTGCAGTTTTTGCTTTATCAGCCTAAGACTGTGAGTGCAGTGATAGATAACTATGCGCCGGCTTATAGGTATCCACACCGCTTCATCATGGCAGAGTGTGGTCGCATGGCCATACGATGGAATACCTTAGATGGCGACGACGCTTCGCAGGCCACTTTGGCGGCGCAACTCAAACTGATTTGGAAGGTATTTCAGCGGTGTACTGTGCCGGCTAAGGTGCAGAGCACGGCCGGCTATGCCGTGTCGGGTTTTAGGATAGGGAAAGCGATGCTGGAAAAGGTAAAAGCCGAGTCCTTATATTTAAAAGCCAACGGACCATTTTGTGTGTTGAGTGAGCCAGACGGCCAGTAAATTGAAGCACGAATTCATATATTCATCTTTTGATGGTATAGTTTTAATCAATTGATGGTTTTTGTGGTGGTCACTGAGGAGCGCATAATGCTAACCAATCCTGTACGTAGCAGCCGCAGTACGCGAAGTGCGGCGGTATCGGCAGATGCGACAAAGCGTCGCACGCGACGTCGCGCGGCGGATACTGGTTTTTGGGCGATGGCGCACTCTGTAGGTAAGATGAGCGAGTCTGATCGTATTAGTACGATCAAGGCAGGCCACTCCGTAGCGATGGCAGATGCGGTGCGCGAGACCTTCAATATGGATATGCGCTCGCTGGTAGAACTGCTGAATGTGTCCACAGCTACATACGAACGTCGTCGTACTGCCGATAAACCGCTGGATATTACGGCCTCGGAACGCTTAGACCGTGTCGCGACGGTGGCATTGCAGGCAGAAAGTGTATTTGAGGATAGCGCTGCCGCTGCCAAGTGGATGTCTACGCCGCATCAAGCCTTAAATGGTAATAGCCCGGTGATGAATTGCGAAACCGCCATTGGCGCTAAACAGGTTATGCGCATCTTGCATGCCTTGGAGTGGGGCGGTGTAGCCTAATGATTGCGTGGAGAATCGCTAAAGCTAAACGCGCCAACGATTTATCTGGGGTAGGGGCGGCGCTAGAGGGTGGACGGTGGAACGATGCCGATGTGCGTGCGGTGTACATGGGGTTATCGCCCGCTATTTGTAGCCTAGAAACCTTTGTGCACACCAATAGTTATCCACTGTTGCCGTTGAAAATTACCCAGTTTCAACTGCCCGATGACGCGGCCTTGTATTTCACCCCTGAAGCTAGCGCCTTACCCAAAGGGTGGAATAGCATCCCGCCTGATCGTGCGAGTATGGCATACGGCACAGCGTGGTTACGCGAAGCCAAATTTTTAGGGCTGATTGTGCCGTCGGCCGTGTTGCCCTTAGAGCAGAATATTGTGATTAACCCATTGCATCCCGCTATACAGCAGGTGCACGTGGTAGAGCAGTACGATTTTATGTACGACGACAGAATGTTTAACCCGCGTACTGCTACGTAAACGCTGTATAGCCTGTTATAGCAGTGTGCGTATGACATGGCCTAAGCGTTCAGCTTCCTCTTGCGAAGCTATGTTGGTGAAGCCTAGCAGCAGGCCCGAGTGCGCCGTATCGTGTGTAGACCAGTGTGATAAAGCATGAGCGTACATGCCATGTTCTCGCATGCGCTGCGCGATCAGCGTATCGCTAGTGTGATCGCCTAGGCGCAGCACTAAATGCATACCGCCAGGTTGCGGGTCTATAGAAATATCAGGCCCCAATGCCTTCGCTAAACCTGTGGCAGTCGCTGTGCGGCGTTCAGCGTACAGCTTACGCATGCGCTGAATGTGGCGGACAAAGAGCCCTTCTGCCATGAAGGCGCTGACCAGTTGCTGAGTCAGGGCAGGAATGCCATTACCCACTATTTTATTGATGTGCTCAAAGGTGGGGATTAACGCATCAGGCACCACCAGATACGCTAGGCGTATACCTGGAAACAGCACTTTGCTAAACGTGCCTGCATACAGCACGCGACCATGCTTATCCAAGCTTTTTAGGGCGGGCAGTGGACGGCTGACATAGCGGTACTCACCATCGTAATCATCTTCAATAATCCAGCTTTGTTGTTGTGCAGCCCACTCCAGTAAGGCTTGGCGTCTAGTGAGTGATAGCGTGACGCTCAACGGGCTTTGATGGGCTGGAGTAACAATGGCAGCGGTTGCTTGTGGGGCATGCTCAAGGCCATAGGCTATATCCATGCCCTCGGCATCCACGGGGATGGCTGCTGCGACTAAGCCAGCATGGTTGGTGAGTTCGCGGGTAGGGGGATAGCAGGGGTCTTCTATCCATACCTGATCGCCTTTTGTTAATAGAGCCTGAATTACAAGGTTCACACTCTCGCGGTAGCCAGAGGTGATAAAAACTTGTGCTGGGTTGCAATGAATACCGCGTGCTACGTGCAGGTGTGTGGCAATGGCTGAGCGTAACGCGGGTAGGCCATTTTCAGGCGGGTAGCCTAAATCAACAGCGTGTGTGGCGCGCAGTTGGCGAGCACCCAGTCGAGCCCAGATTTTTCTAGGGAAAGCATCTAAGGCAGGTATGCCCATTTGAAAGGGTAATAACGCCGAAGTCGAAGCGGTGTCTGAGGCGGTAGAGGGGGCGCGATGGGGCGGTAGTGGCGTGTTGACAGCACTAGCCAGTAAACCTGGCGTGATGACGGTGCCAGCTTGGCCGCGAGGCTGTACATAGCCTTCAGCATGCAGCAGCGCATAGGCCAGTTCTACCGTACCGCGTGCTACACCTAGCTCTTTAGCGAGTGCGCGGGCAGAGGGAATGCGATCACCCGGCTGTAGTGAGCCTTGCGCAATAGCCGAGAGAAAACGTTCATAAATTTGCCGATAAAGTGGCTCAGACTCGGGTGAGGCAGGTAGCGTACTGGCTAGAGGTAATGAAATCATGGCCTAGTCCAAATATCAATTTATGGCTCTTTGGAGTGTAGCATGTGGCTCCTACAATACAGACTCAAACCGGTGCACAGTAGCGTGCCCCCTAGCGTTGGGAATCATCATGAGTCATCCAGAAATCCGTACTGTAGAAAGCACCGAAGCACTGTATGCTTGTTTTTCAGTCATGCAAGAATTACGACCGCACCTTAGCGATGCGGCTGACTTTGCTAGTCGAGTGGCTCGCATGCATAGCCAGCATTACACACTGCTTGCCGTGTGGGAAAACCAGCAGCCAGTTGCTTTAGCTGGCTATAGGTATCAAGAAAACTTGGTGTGTGGCCGCTTTATGTATGTGGATGATTTAGTGGTGACAGCGCATAGCCGCAGTAGTGGGCATGGCGCATTATTACTGCAAACACTAGAACGTATTGCGGTGGAACAGCACTGCGCCAAATTGGTGTTGGATACCGGTATAGATAATGCGTTAGCACAGCGGTTTTATTTCAGACAAGGCTTGTTAACTGGAGCCATACGTTTTAGCAAACGGTTGGGAGCACACGCAGCATGAGTATTTTGCGTTTAACCTGCAGTCCGCAAGGCACACAGTCTGAAAGCTATCAGTTGTCGCAGCATATAGTGCAGCATTTGTTAGGTGTGACACCCGAAGCCGAATTGATAGAGCTGAATACGTCAGCACTACCGCATGTGGATGCCGAATATGCCGCCACACTGGGAGCCCCTGCAGATCCTGATAAACAAGATAGCGGCTCGTTAGCGTTGTCTGCCAGTTTGATGCGTAGTTTGGTAGATGCCAGCAGTGTGGTTATTGCGACGCCCATGCACAACTACACCGTGCCATCAGGCTTAAAAGCGTGGATAGATCATGTGGTGCGCGTTCGTCATAGTTTTCATGCTACTTCTGAGGGCAAAGTAGGGACACTTAGCGATAGGCCAGTGTATGTGGCGGTATCGTCAGGGGCCATGATTAGCGGAGACCGTGCGCGTCAGCCAGACTTTTTAACCCCTTATTTGCGCACGGTTTTTGCCACCATAGGTATTCACGATGTGCACTTTTTTTCCGTACAAGGCAGCGCATTTGGTGAACAGGCGCGAGCACTAGCACGTCAGCAGGCGACGGCCGAGATAGCCCAACATTTTGCTAATCGCTGCTAGGGCGACCCGTATTTTTATAGGAGTACTCAAATGACTACACGACTAGACTATAACCACGTTTCCCCCGCAGGCGCTAAAGCCTTAAATGGTGTGTACGGCTATGTAACGCAGTCTGGCCTGTCACCTGTTTTGGTAGATTTGGTGTACTTGCGTGTTTCGCAAATCAACAATTGTGCGTACTGCTTAGACTTGCACACTCGCGACTTATTGAAGCGTGGGGTAGCAATAGAAAAAATCACCTTAGTGCAGGCGTGGGCAGAGGCTGGTACGTTATTTGATGAGCGTGAGCGTGCTGCATTAGCGTGGGCAGAAAGCGTAACTAATGTTGCTGCTACTGGTGTGCCTAACGCCGACTTTGTGGCGGTGAGCCTAGTTTTTAACGAGAAAGAAGTGGCCGATCTGACCATTGCCATCAGCGTGATGAATGCTTACAACCGCTTGGGGGTGAGCTTTAGAAAAACACCCCAAGCAGTTGCTGATGCGATGGCTACAAAAGGCTAACAGTAGTTGTACCCGCCGCTTGATTAGGCGGCGCGGTACCCAAGGGCGGTGCTAATTTGCATGGCTGTGCTTTGTACCGTAGCGACTAACTGCTGCATACGGCCGGGTGGCATATATTCCACAGTGCTGGACACACTGGCAGCCGCCACAATTTGGTTGCGCCCGTCCCGAATGGGGGCGGCCACACAGCGGATGGTGGATTCATCTTCGCCCAAGTCAAAGGCGTACCCGCCCTGTGCATAATGGCGCATCATTTGTAGCCACTTATCGCGTTCGCAAATAGCTTGTAGGTGGGCAGGGCTGCGATCGTATAAATCTAACCATTGCTGTTCGCTTTGATCCAGCAACAGGGCTTTACCTATACCGGTAGAGAACAAGGGTTTATTACCGCCGACGCGGGAACTGATTTCCACAGGGCGGCGGCTAGAAATTTTTTCCAAGTACACAATAGAGTCTTGGGAAGGCATACCTAAGTGCACGGTGTCAGAGGTTTGGCGTGCCAGTTCTATTAACAGAGGTTTGGCAAGCTTAACCAAATCAATCTGTGCTTGTGCTTGGTAACCCAAGCCTAATAGAGCATGCCCCAAGCGATAGCCTTGATCGGGCTCACGACGTATGTAGTGGCGCTGTTGCAAGGCGCTAAGAATACGGTGGGCCGTGCTGTATGTCATGCCGGTGACTTTAGCAATTTCAGATAAGTCATCAATACCGCTGGCAACAGCGTCAATAATATCCAACCCACGAAGCAGCGTTTGGCTAGCTTGAGTCTTGTTTTTTTTCTCTTCAGGTGCGGGCCAATGAGCTTCCCCTGACCGATTACCTTGATCTATCACAGCAAATGTCTCCCGCTATGTTTGGATGAGCATCGTTTTAGCATAGCGCAAATGGCTACTTGATTGATCAGTTACCATTCGCAAGCAGGACTATATAACATACATAGCGGGGAAGCATAGAGTGCTTGGGTACATCTACAGCGATCTTTACTACGGGAGAGCCTGAATAGGTATGCCCAACGGTCTATGCTAGATTGGGTGTGTAGGGTGTTGCGTCATTAACGGTTCATACAAGGAGACGGTAATGGGACATGACCATACATACGATGTACCCGCCATGGGAGAGTTGTTAAAAGATGCACCCAGTAACTGGGGGCGTTGGGGGCCTGACGATGAGGTAGGGGCACTTAACTTTTTAACCTCGTCTGAGGTGCTGCGAGGGGTTAAGCACATACAGCAAGGTAAGGTGATTACCCTGCAACGGCTGATTGGTGATCCTAGGGGGGACCCAGTATGGCCGGGACGTACACCGGCAGTGCGGACGATGGTCATGGATGAGTCCAGTTGGGATGGAGACGCTAAAGGGGCGCCGCAATTCCCGGGTGGGATGCATTATTCCGATGACAAAATAGAGGCTTTTTTACAAGGCTCTACGCAGTATGATGCGCTGGGCCACGTGTGGTACGACGGCCAAATCTGGAATGGCTATGATGCTCGCACTACGGTAGGGGGTATGCATAAAGCCAGTGTAGAGCCCTTGGCGCAACGAGGTATTGTGGGGCGTGGCGTGTTGCTGGATATGGCTAGGTTTAGAGGTAAGTCGTCCTTAGATAAAAAAGAGACTTTCACTCACAAAGATCTAGAGGCATGTGCCAGGGCTCAAGGCCATACCATTGATAAGCACGATATTGTGATTATTCGCACGAACTTTCTCTCGCAGTTTTTTGAGGACCAAGAACAGTTTTATCAGGATTTTTGCGAGCCTGGCTTATGTTATTCTCGCGAGTTAGTAGAGTGGTTTTACGAGAAAGAAATTCCCAACTTAGTGACTGATACCATCGCGAATGAAACCACCTACGATCCTAAAACGGGGGTGGCGTTACCCTTACATTGCGCGTTAATGCGCAATCTTGGGGTGACCTTAACGGAAATCTGCGACTTGGAGTCCTTGGCGCACAGTTGTGCAACCGATGGGCAATACACCTTTTTATATGTGGCTGCCCCGCTGAAAATTCATCAAGCATCAGGCTCACCGGTGAATCCGGTAGTGATTAAGTAGCGCAGTGCTTTCTCACGTATAAAAAATGCCGCATTTAATGCGGCATTTTTTGTGGCTGCTTTCAGCAAAGCGTAGAGGATTAGTGTTTTTTTAACCAATCTTGATACGCAGTACGGGTCACGTTGGATACCGATTCCAACACCTTTTGGTGGGTCACTTGATGGCGTACTGCCAAACGGGCATCCGCTACGGCTTTGGATTTGCAGAACCAATGGCAACTGTGCTGGAACAAGTACAGTTCGGCGGACAGATGGAAAGCACGCCCCTTAGCATCCAAACCGTCTTCGTTATCCACCACATAGCGTAAACCTACCGCGTGAATGGCGAGTAACTCGCGAAAATCACGAGTAATCGCTGGCAAAAAACGCTCCGCATAAGGAACACACATAGGCAGTGACACCATGCTGGCGGCCTCTAGGCTTTCTTTTTGTATGGAGGTTGCCAAGGTTTGGATTTGTGCGGCCACGGCGCGCTCTGTCTGGGCGTAGGTTTCTAGCACCTGCAACTGACGCATCTCGTCAGTTTCTTTGATGGCGCGGGTATAGCCTTGCGTCAACGTTTCCATGTGGCGCTCAAGCTGTAGATTGGATAGATGGCGACCCAGTAGCGCAATATGTGTGCGCTGATATTTAGCGCGCAGCACATGCCACACCACAAAAACAGCCAACAGTGTTAATGCAATATCCATTGCTTGAGTTCCTTCATCGTCCAATGAAATCTTGGACAAAAATAGCAAGCCAGAGTGTAGATAACAGACTCCGGCGTTTGGTGAGTGGGGAGCAGCGTGCTAAAACATCAGCGGTTAGACTGATTTTATTGTTCTAGCAGAGTTTGAGTGTTTGTTTTTAAGTTTGTTTTTAATACGGTAGAAAACTCTTGTATGAAATCTTGAGCTAATGAGGACGGGGGAGTTAGCTTAGTGTGATTTACGTAAACTGACAATGGTATGGCGGGGTGTATGGGACGAATACACACTCCTTGCAGGTTAGAGACTGTTAGTCCGTAAGAGTCCACTAGTGCAATGCCAAGATTGCGCCTCACAAAGGAGAACGCTGATTGTGGTGAGCGCACTTCAATCGCTACATCAAGTCGAATATTGTGCGAGTTCCAGTAATGGTTAATGGTTTCGCCCAAAGGGGTATCCCTGCTATAGCCAATTAAGTTTTCTTCTTGCAGGTGTTGCGGCTCGATGCGCTGTTGCTGAACTAAGGGGTGAGACTCGGGAATAGCGCAGAAGATATTGCCGTGTCGCAACGCACGCGAAATGATATTGGGATGTTCTGGTTTGGCTAAGGAGATAGCAATATCGGCATGGCCCGCTAATAGGTGTGGAATTAAATTGTCCATGCCCATTGTTCTATATTTTATAGCCACTTTAGGATAGCGTTGCTTGAAGCGAGCGGCTGCTTCGGGTACTAACCATTCACTGAAACTGGGGGAAGACACAATGCTAATTAGCCCCTCATCACGGCGTCCCATAGCAAGCGCAAGATCATTGAGACGTACTACGCCTTCGTGTATGGATTGCAGCTCTACTGTTAGTCGTTGGGCTTCGGGGGTGGCCTGAAGTCTGCCTTTGTGTCTGTGAAACAGCGCATAACCTAATCGTTGTTCCATATGAGACAGCACTCTACTGATAGCGGGTTGACTCACATGTAGCAGTCGTCCTGCATCACTTAATGTGCCTGTCAGAATAATGGCATGAAAGACTTCAATTTGCCTCAGGCTTAGAGGTCCTATGCGGTGTAGGGATGCTGAGGGGGGAGACTCCATGATGCGGGCTTCCTTCTATGGTGACTGAGAAATCAGAAGTAGGGCGATCTTCTATGTATAGGTTTCAGGTCATGACTGCTGGGTGGCAGTATAAAAAAAGAGACTAGCTTATAAAACTTTGTGCGACACCTATGATTATAGGTTATGGGTGAAGGTTGGTTTTTGTTGTTTCTGTTATAAAAAAAATATGTTTATCAATAGCTTAGTGGATTTTGTGTTGTGGTAAGAGGACTTGGGTGGGCAGTATTCTCAAGTTTTCCTATCCGTGTTCTTCATGCATTCTATAACCATGACAACAAAGAAAGAGCAAGGCAGTAAAAGCTCTACATGGTAAGAAAGGAGTGCAGAGGATGACGCAGTTTGATCTCAGTATTCACCGAGCTAGGATTGTGACCGAGGACCAAGATTATATCGGTGATATCGGCATACAAGATGGCAAGATTATAGCAATCGGGGAACAGCCTTTAGCGGCAGGGAAGAAAGCAATAGATGCAGAAGGCTATTTGGTATTGCCTGGTGGTATAGATAGCCATTGTCATGTGGAACAGCTATCCAGTATGGGGGTGTTGTGTGCAGACAATTGGTACAGTGCCAGTGTGTCTGCTGCTTTTGGAGGCAACACTACAATTATTCCTTTTGCTGCACAGCATCGGGGCCAGTCTTTGAAAAAAGTGGCGGCCGATTATGCGGCCTCGGCCGCTAAACAGGCAGTTATTGATTACAGCTATCACCTGATTATTTCTGACGCGACGCCTGAGGCGTTACATCAGCATCTGCCGGAGTTGATTCGCAGTGGTATTACGTCATTCAAGGTGTTCATGACGTATGACAAATTAAAGTTGAATGACTCTGAGTTGTTAGACGTGTTCGCAGTGGCAGCACGGGAAGGGGCTCTTCCCATGATTCATGCTGAAAATAACGATGTGATTAATTGGATTACTCGTCATTTGCTAGCAGCAGGTTATACCGCGCCAAAATATCATGCCGTAAGCCATGATCCCAATGCCGAGGATGAAGCCACCAATAGAGCCATTAAATTGGCGTCAGTATTGGATGTTCCTGTTTTGATCGTGCACGTGTCCACGCAAGGTGGCGCACAAGTGATTCATGATGCTCAAGTGTTGGGAGCGTCAGTGCATGGGGAAACCTGCCCACATTATTTGTTATTAACAGCAGAAGACTTAGATTTGCCTGGTGTGGAGGGAGCTAAATTTTGTTGTAGTCCACCACCTCGTGACCCAGCCTCTCAAGAGGCGTTATGGCAAAGCTTAGCATCAGGTAGTTTGTCTTTATTGTCTTCAGATCATGCTCCATATCGTTTTGATGAGAGTGGAAAGCTACCTGCAGGTGATGCGACTACGTTCAAGATGGTAGCCAATGGCTTACCAGGCTTGGAGGTGAGAATGCCTTTGCTGTTTTCTGAGGGGGTACGTAAGGGAAGGATCAACTTACAGCAATTTGTTGCGCTGACTTCTACTAATCATGCCCGTATGTATGGTTTGTATCCCCAGAAAGGTTGTTTGCAAGTAGGCGCGGACGCCGATATCGCCATTTGGGATCCAGAGAAAGAAGTAACAATAAAAGCAGAGTCATTGCACGATGCCGTGGGCTATACCCCCTATGAAGGTAAAACCGTTACGGGTTGGCCCGTCACAGTGATTAGCCGAGGGGTATGCATAGTCGAGAATGAAACCCTGATAGCAGAGGCTGGTCGAGGCCAGTTCATCGCCAGAGGTGTACCTGCGCCTTTGATGCGCCAGCGTTCCATTGCTCCAAGAGCAGCCTTCTTGAGACAGCTTTTTTCTCAAGCAGATTAATTTTCATTCAATTGCAGTTTTCATTCGGAGTGTTCACTCATGGGTACGGTTGTGTCTAAAAAGAAGATGGGCTTAGCAGTGGCTCAAATGGGAGCGGTCAATCTGGCAGATTCTCGAGCAGTAGTTGTGGCCAGATTAGTAGAGATGTTGAAAGAGGCAGCATCAAGGCAGGCAGAGCTGGTAGTTTTTCCTGAGTTAGCGCTGACAACATTTTTTCCGCGCTATTGGATGTCAGAAGAAGAAGCTATCGAACGTTTCTTTGAAAAAACGATGCCAAATAAAGATGTAGAACCTTTGTTCGAGGCAGCTAGAAAACATCAAATTGGCTTCTATCTGGGCTATGCGGAAATCACTGAAGACGGTAGGAGATTTAATACTTCTATTCTGGTGAATAAGTCCGGGAAAATAATAGGAAAGTATAGAAAAGTACATTTGCCAGGCCACAGCGATCACAAAATTGAGGCTCCATTTCAGCACTTAGAGAAGAAGTACTTTGAAGTGGGTGACCAAGGCTTTGGCGTGTGGGACTTAGACGGCGTGCGTACTGGGATGTGCTTGTGTAATGATCGCCGTTGGCCGGAAACCTACCGAGTGATGTCACTGCAAAGTGCAGAGTTGGTCGTGCTTGGCTATAACACGCCTTCAGAAAATATCCATTGGAATGAGCCGGTACATCTGCGAACCACAACACATGAAATTGTTTTACAGGCTAGTGCTTATCAAAACGGTATCTGGGTTGCTGCGGCAGGCAAGTGTGGCTACGAAGATGGTTATCACATGATAGGGAGTTCGATGATTGTTGCCCCATCCGGCGAGATTGTCGCACGAGCTACTGGCGAAGATGATGAGGTCATTTTTACCAACATAGATCTAACGTTAGGGCAGGGATTCAGAGAGCATGTATTTAACTTTGAGAAGCATAGAAGACCCGAGCACTACAAGTTGATCGTAGAAAGAAAAGGTGCTGGAGAGCCTTTGGATATCGGTGTGAATGATTAACACCTAAAACTACCTAGTAATAATAAATATCTAACTCAATGAATTCCTAAAGGAGGAATTGTCATGGTTTTTAAATTTTCCAAAATTATAAAAACTTCGATAGTGGTTTTTTCTATGGCCTGCACAGTACCTGTGTCTGCAGACCCTATACGCAGTGCCATTGATCCCAATTTTCCACCGCATGCATTTCCTAATCTAAATGGCGGTTACCAAGGTTTTAACGTGGATCTTGGTGAGGAAATTGCAAAGCGTTTAGGAAGGGAAATAGTGATAGATGGTGCACAGTACTCAGTACTGATTCCTGCCTTAAATGCAGGCAAATATGACTTCTTGTTGGCGCCAACTACTGTTTCAGAGGAAAGAGCTAAATCTGTATTGTTTACAGAGGGTTATTTGGAAAATAATTTTACTTTAGTCGTTAAAAAAGACAGGGAAGACATTGCTGGTTTAGAGGATTTAAAAGGGAAAACCATCACGGTGAATAAAGGATCGGGCCCAGAGGAGTGGGCGCGAAAAAATCAACAAGAGTATGGGTATGAAATTGGGGTCTACGGCACGAATGCTGATGCGGTACAGGCCGTTATTTCAGGACGTGCTGATGCGAATCTGGCTGGGGTGACACCATCAGCGTGGGCTGTGAAAAGTAATCCCAGTATCAAAACCACATCGCTGATACGGACGGGGTCAGTGTGGTCTATTCCATTCAGAATTGATGACTTTGAGAATAGAGATAAGGTCAGTAATGCCCTGAAATGTATGAAGCAAGATGGGACATTGCAGGCATTGCATGAGAAGTGGTTTGGAATGAGTGCAGAGCCCGACTCTGCAACCGTTGTCATCGTAGAAGGGCATGGCATACCGGGTTTGTATGGTTACAGCGAAACCCCTGTTGAGCCTGTATGTAATTGATAGCGGATCCTCCTGAAAAGTTGCAACTGCTTTTCAGGAGGCTTTGAAGGAGGAGACATCGTGAAAAAACCAGTATTACAAATAAAAAATCTATGTAAGAACTACGGTGACACATTGGTGCTTAAAGGCATTGATTTAAATGTTCATCAAGGCGAGTTGGTTTCTATCATTGGACCTTCAGGCTCGGGGAAAAGCACTTTACTACGGTGTTGCAACAGGATGGAGCAGGCATGTAGTGGTGAAGTCCTAGTAGAGAGTAAAGATATTTACGCGGCAAAAGTAGACTTAAATAAGATGCGAGAGCGCATCGGTATGGTATTTCAATCGTTTAACTTGTACCCCCATATTGATGTGCTAGGTAATGTGACATTAGCACTTCGCAAAGTAAAAAAGCTTTCTGCTGAGCAAGCAAAACGCATAGCCATGGAGGCTTTGGCTAGGGTCGGGATGGATCATAAAGCGAGTGCACGAACTTCTGAGCTATCAGGGGGGCAACAGCAGCGAGTAGGGATCGCGCGTTCTATAGCACTATCGCCCGGGATCATTTTGTTTGATGAGCCAACCAGCGCTTTAGACCCTGAGATGGTAGGAGGGGTGCTGAATGTGATGCAAGAACTACGAGAGTCGGGTATGACGATGGTAGTGGTAACCCATGAAATGGGGTTTGCGCGTGAGGTTTCTGACAGAGTGGTCTTTATGGACCAGGGAAGCATTGTAGAGCAGGGGCTGCCTGAGCAGGTTTTTGGAGCGCCTCAACACCCGCGCACAGCAAGTTTTATTTCTCGATATGTGAACCAGTCTGCCAGTGTAGAGGGGGTCTAAGGTTATGGATTTAGACCGTTTGATTTTCACATTTTTTAATGTGGAAGTAGCAGAGCGTTATTGGCGTCAGGTTGCTGATGGGGCGATAGTCACAATTGAGCTGGGTATTTCTATTGTTGTTGCAGGATTAATATCTGGTTTTTTTCTTGCTTATATACGTAGCTTTCAAAACTCATCATTAAGAATTTTTATTATCTCATTTGTTAACGTTTTTAGATCGTTACCTCCATTGGTGTTGATAATACTTTTTTACTATGCTTTTCCTTTCCTAGGAATTTCATTCAGTGCTTTTACTGCTACATGGCTATCGTTAACGTTAGTGTTGGCGGTGTACTCAGAAGAGGTTTTTTGGGCTGGTATGGAGTCACAACCCAAAGGTGTAGTTGAGGCTGCTCGTTCTACAGGTTTGAACCACTCACAAACCATGTTGTTTGTCGTGATGCCACAGGCTACAAGAGTCATGGTTGCGCCATTAACCAACAGGGTTATCGCTATTACCAAAGGGACGGCGTATGGCTCAGTGGCTGCGCTCAACGAGATACTTAATGAGGCTACTTCTGCTACCAGTTTTGCTGGTAATCCTACTCCCCTGATGCTGGGTGCTCTTGGTTACATTCTTATTTTTCTACCTATAGTGATCTTTGGTCGTTGGGTGGAATTTAAATACGGCGTTAACTGATTTTAAGGAAATTAAGCATGGAAGAGATTGTTTACTATTTCTTTAATATCAGTGTTATTAAAGAAGTTTTTCCATACGTTATAGATGGCCTGCTGGTAACAATATTGCTTTCGGCTTGGGTTATACCATTGGGTATTGCTTCAGGGTTGTTGGTGGCTGTATTGGGGTTTGTTGTTAAGAACAGGTTGGTTAAGTGGTCTTTGATAGCGTATATCGATTTTTTTAGAGCCTTCCCGCCCTTGGTTTTGTTGATATTTCTCTATACAGGGCTTCCGTACTTGAATGTCGAGCTGTCTGCACTGCAGTGTGTGGCGTTAGGGTTCATGTTGAATAACTCCAGCTATTTTGGAGAAATTTTTAGAGCCGGTTTGCGTAGTGTGCACAAGGGGCAGAGAGAGGCCGCGCTTTCTACCGGTATGAAACGATGGCAGGTGCTGTGGTATGTGGAAATTCCCCAAGCGGTACGAAACGTGTTTCCCGATCTAGTTAGCAATGGGATCGAAGTGGTGAAGCTGACGACGATTGCCAGCGTAGTTGCTGTGCCGGAAATGTTGTACGCAGCGCGTACGGCGCAATCCATGTTGTACAACCCGACACCAATCGTTTTGGCCGCAGCGATTTATCTAGTGTTGCTACTACCTATGGTGATTGCTTTAGGTAAGTTGGAAAAACGGCAACGAGTACAGCAGGTAAAAGTGTGATGCTTATATGGTGGAAAAATCATGAATAAAAACAAATCTAATATCTTGGTGTTGAACCCTAATTCCTCATGTAAGGTCACGGCATCTATACAGCAGTCTATAGAGACAAGTGAGGTAGCTCAGTATGCTGCTTTTACGTATGAGTGTGTAAAGGGGGCTCCCGTAGGGATAGTGACTCAACACGATGCAGACCTTGCCGCGGTAAAAATGGTAGAGCATCTTGCAGAGGTAAATACTGATGCAGTGATTGTGGCGTGCTTTAGTGATCCAGGAGTGCTGGCAGCAAAGGAGCGGGTACCTTATCCCGTTATTGGTTCAGGAATGGCTGGGATACAAATGGCGTTAACGCGAGGTTCGCGTGTTGGGGTGATTGCGGTTGCCGAAGCGGCTATTCCTAGGCACTGGCGTTATTGGAAAACATTAGGTGTAGACCATGCAGTAGCGGATGAGGTGCCGCTTAATCTCACGGTAGAGCAGTCCGGAAATCCAGAGCTGGCGCTAGATCGTATGGTGATGGCAGCAGGAGAGCTAAAGGCGAAGGGGGCGGATGTATTGCTGTTAGGCTGTGCAGGAATGGCGGGTTTACGGCAGCCGCTTCAAGAGCAGACTGGCTTGTTTGTGGTAGAGCCTTGTCAAGCTGCGGCATATCTTGCCTTGTGGCAGTTAAGCTTAGGGGGCTTAGCAGGGGGTAGTGATGCATGAAGATATTGAACCAAGTATGGTCTTCAAAATGCACGAAGGGCAGCCTTACCCTGCTAGTCTGTGTTTAGGGGTGCTAGGAGGGATGGGCCCTTTAGCTGGGGCCGCATTTGTGAATCGTTTAGTGCAATTGACTCCCGCCAGTAGGGATCAAGAGCACTTGCCTGTAATTTTGCGTAATGACCCACGAATTCCTGATAGGTCTAATGCCAAAATGCAAAATGGGGGAGACCCTTTTCCTGCGATGAAAACAGGGGTTGAGGCTTTAGAGAAAATGGGCGTGAGCTGTATTGCAATCCCCTGCAATACGGCGCATCTATGGTACGAGGAGCTTGCACAGTCAGTTAGCGTTCCTGTACTGCATATTGTGGAGTCAGTAGTGCATGATCTGCATCGACAGGGATTACGTGAGGGACGTATCGGCATTATGGGGACACCTGCTACGTTGGCCTCTGGCCTATACCAAAAATACCTAGAACAAGCTGGTTTTGAGCCAGTAGTGCCTAATCAAAGCGTTATTGACGAGTGCTGTGTGGCAGCAATATCAGCGGTCAAAGCAAACCGTACTGTGGATGCTTTTTTACCGGCAGCAAAAGGGGTACAAGCATTACAGCAGCAAGGTGTGGTAGGTGTGGTATTGGGCTGCACTGAGCTACCGCTCGCGATTCCCCATGAGCGGCGCAGGGAGTTTGATGTGGTATTAACGGACTCTATAGATGCGTTAGTGCTAGAGGTTTTGGATTGGTTTGATGATGCAGAGCTTTTTTATTCTTTGTAATGTATAAATTAAGCACCAAAAAAGCCCAATGAAAAATTGGGCTTTTTTGTAAAGAGGATAGGAGTTTAAAGCGACCTAGCCCTTAGGAAAGGTCTCATGCATAGAGGGGCGTTTGGATACATCCGCAAACCACTGCGCCAGTTTAGGGTGTGTAGTGCGCCAGTCTTTATCGGGGAAACGGAAGTCCAAATAGCCTAGGGTACACGCGCCAGCAATAGCACCCGCGTGGAAACCACCCGTAGTTAAGGCATCAAACCATTTGTTTTCTAGGTCATCTAAGCCAGAGTCTACTTTTGCCATTTGGCCGTTAAACCAGTCTTCCCAGTACAGCTCTTTGGGGCGCATCACGGTTTCGTAGCGGCACAGTAGGCAGGCGTCCAGCATGGCGTCGCCCAAGGCTTCTAGCGTTAGGATTTCAAAGCGTCTATCAGCAGGGTAGAGGCTGCCTTCGGGGCTAGCTAGGCTGTCTACGTACTGCGAGATAACGCGGCTATCAAACAGTGGCGCACCACTAGGCAAAATAGCGCAAGGCACTTTGCCGGAGGAGTTCACAGCAACAATGTTGGGGTCACGTACTACAGGGCCTGCTGCAGAGCCCAGAATCTCGATAGAGTCTTGTACGTTACGTTCCCAAGCCGCCATCATGACTTTGCGTACATAGGGGGAAGCGGGGGAGTGAAATAGTCTCATGTTGATTATCCTTATTGTTGCTGTAGCACTGCTACAAAATGGGTGAGCCTTATAGGCCTATATGATGAAGTTTGCCGTGGCCGGAGCCTGTGGCGTCTGAATTCTCTTTAAGCTGACTTAGCATGTATTCGATGGAGAAGCTAACGTGTTCGCGCATGATGGCGCTGGCACGTGCTCCGTCGCGGTTGGCTAAGGCGCGTGCAATACGGTGGTGATCATCGTGGGTACGGATGAATATCTCGCGGCTTTTCCAGATGATGACGCGGTCTGAAATCAGCGGCACGTTGTAAATCTGGTCGATCATTTCTTTCACCCACGGGTTGGCTGAATATGCCATGATGTTGCCGTGAAACGAGACGTTCATTTGACGGTATGCTGCGTGGTGTTCAGGCAGTAGCGTTTCACTGGCCAAGAGCTTGCCCGGTTACGCCCGCCTATACGTGAATTCACCATTTTGGGTGGTTTGCAGTTAGGGCGTATGGGGCTGTTCCACTTTCCCCGTATGACCAGACAGTTCGCATCGTTTGTCTGGGCAGCCAAAGCCGTCGCAGCGTATTACAAAGATCGTCTGACGCACGGCAGAGACACCAAAATTAAGCTTGGCGCTGCACTGGTTGCACCGTTGGCTGAAACGGCTTTTGAACTGGGGATTCCCGTCTTCACTCAGTGTGAGTTGATCTCTATAGAACGTGACGAGATAGGGCACGTTGTGGCTGCCGTAGTACAGACGCCCGAGGGTGAACAGCGCATCAGCACTAGTGCAGGGGTGGTGCTATCGGCGGGAGGTTATCCACAAGATGCTGAGCGTCGTGCTGCCACGGTGCCGCATGTGCAAGCCGGGTTGCCGCATTACTCTATGGCACCAGAAAGTTCTACTGGTGGTGGTATACGTATTGCTGAGCAGGCAGGCGCGAAGTTTGTAAACAGTAATTCTGATGCCGCAAGTTGGGCACCCGTATCGTTGATTCCCCAGCCCGATGGCTCTACACGACCCTTTCCGCATCTGTTTATGGATCGCGCAAAACCGGGTGTGATTGCGGTTGGGCATGATGGGCAGCGGTTTACGAATGAAGCGGTGAGCTACCACGATTTTGTTCAAAATATGGTGGTCAAGCTACGGGAAGAAAAACGGCAGTCAGCATGGTTGGTGTGTGATCATGCCGCGTTGCGCCGTTATGGCTTGGGGGCTGTACCTTGCGCGCCGGGGCGCATAGGGCGCTATATACGCTCTGGGTATTTAAAAACAGGTGCCACGGCAGTCGAGCTTGCCAAGGCCACCGGTATTGATCCGGTAGGCTTAGCGCAGACTATCCAAAACTTCAATCAGCATGCAGTGACAGGGGAAGATCCCGCTTTTGGTAAAGGCTCTACCCCCTATCAAACCGCACTGGGAGACCCTGACCATAGCCCTAACCAATGCGTTAAACCCCTAGAAGGCAGGTTGTATGCCGTTGAGGTGTTTTCGGGCGATATAGGTACCACCATGGGGCTAGATATTACGGCGCAGGGCGAAGTACGAGATTGCGCTGGGCAAGTGATCCCAGGCTTGTACGCAGTGGGTAATGATGCCAATTCGCTTATGTCGGGTTCGTACCCAGGGGCGGGTATTACGCTAGGGCCTGCATTAACCTTTGGGTATTTAGTAGGAAGACGTGCAGCACGCGTGTAGCGCTACATATAGGTAGCAGGGTGCTAAGTTACTCAGCACCCTGCCAGCCTTCAGATTGCTCTTATCTTGTTTTCAGACAGGTCTTATCTAGCTTGCAGACTGCTCTCGTATTGAGTAGAAGCAGCGCATTTTATGCTACGGGCTAACGATGGCCTGTATAGCACTTTCTGTGGTGTATGGATGCCCATCTGCTGTTCGGGGATCCTTCATGTTTTCTTCTTTATTGACTTTACCGCCCCTCTCTAACGATAGAGGGCATTCAGAGCCGCGCACGTCGCCGGGTAAAGCATGGGGAAAACGTCATAGCACACCAGCCATCAGCCGATACGCGTTAGTGAATGCCCTAGAGCAAAAGCAGATGCAGGCCTGGTTTCAACCTAAGGTTTGTCTTCATACCCAGCGTTTAGTGGCTGTAGAGGTTTTGGCCCGTTGGTGTCATCCAGAGCAAGGGGTAGTAACGCCTAGTGTATTTTTGCCATGGTGCAGGGCATATGGGCTAGATAAGGCGTTATTGTTGCATATGCTGCACGAGGCCTTGGTGTTCCAAACGCGTTGGCGTCGTCAGGGCGTAACGTTGCCCGTCGCGATTAACTTACCTACCTATTTGCTCGATGATCCTGACTTGGCCTATACATTGCAGCAGACTGTACTGGCGCACCAAGGGGCCGCGGCAGATATTACGTTTGAACTGTTGGAAACATCGGATACCGCTACACCACAGGCTTTATATGCAGGGGCTAATCGTTTGGTGGCGTGTGGCTTTGGGTTGGCAATGGATGATTTCGGGGTGAATTACAGCTCTATACAGCGGTTGATGCTAGTGCCTTTTTCAGAACTGAAACTCGATCGCAGTCTGGTGCAGGGTATCTCTGCCGCCCCCCATCAAGCCGACTATGTACGGGCGGTCATTGAAGCCGGTAAACAGCGTGATCTGATTGTTACCGCCGAGGGAGTAGAGCAGTTTGCCGATGCGCGCTTGTTGCGCCAAGCAGGGTGTGATTATGCACAGGGCTATTTGTACTCTACGCCATTACCAGCTATAGAGTTAGCCCAGTGGATGCATAGGCATAAGATGGTGTGAAGGCTAGGTAAATAAATTATGCTGAGCGCAGAACGCAATCAGGTCTTGGTTGTTTTGCACATTCAGCTTACGCATGGCGGCTATTTTTTGCGCGCTGATGGTTTTAATACTACGGCTTAGTTGTTCGGCTATGTCGCTAATGGAGCTTCCCTGTACAAACAGTCGTAGTACTTCGAATTCTCTAGGGCTAAGTGTGCTGAGCCTATCTTGTACGGAGCTGTGTAAAGTGGCTCTGGATGCATACTGCTTAAAGGAGGCTGGATAGTATTTCACCCCCTGACGCAGTAGGTGTAGCGCCACCATAATCTCAGAGAGCTCATCTTGTTTGAGCACCACACCCTGTACTCCAGCATCATAGAGCGACGAAATAATCATAGGGTTAGAGACCATGGTTAGTATGATCAACTGAACGTTCTCAAACCTACGCTGCAAATAAGAAATAAAGCGAATCCCATCACCATATTGCTCGTCGCCAGGCATGGAGTAATCGGTAATGACAACATCCGGTGTTGATGCTTCCAACTGCTTCACAAGCTCTGATGGCGTGGCGACAACGGCCTCAACCTCAATGTTGATGTCTCGTCCTAGAAGCTCACGTATGCCCATCAGAATTAGCGGGTGGTCGTCAGCGATGACAACGCGCAGTTTATTGAAAGTTAGCATGCAGTATTCCTTGCGTATTGTTAGCTACGTTTTATCTATTAAGTCGCGTAGAGCAGTGCAGAGAGCAATAGCGTGGGCGTGGGCAGCATCGTGCCCATTGGCATCTTGGCTAAGCTGGATGTTGAGTTGATGCATAGCTTTAGCCATATCGTGTATCCCCATTACGACGAGGGCCCCAGCCATACGATGCAACACTATTTGTGCGGCGTCGTTGTTCTTTTCGTGCAGTGCTTGCTCTAACAAGGCTACATCTGTGCCCATGGTTTGTTGAAAAACAGCACGGTAGCGCTTAGGTATAGGGCTGTTGACCACACTATGTAGCAGGTTTTGTATAGCTGCAGTATGTAGTGGATGAATGAGCACAGCATTCATGCCCGCTTGTAAGCAAAGGGGCCGTTCTTCCAACTGATTGATAATACCAATAATAGGGGTTTGACTGCCTTGATGGCGTAAGGCTTGGGCAAGCTGGTAGCCTGTTTGATCCGGCAGATCCACGGCGGTAATCAGCAGATCATGACTGCTTTCGTTCCATTTTTGTAAGGTGTCGTTGGCATTATGGGCCAGTGTGGTGATACAGCCTATGCTCTCTAATTGTTCTTGTAACAGGCGTTGATGCAAGCGCTGATGCTCTACTACCAGAACATGTGGGCCTGGTGTTGTGGTGGTCTCCACATGGGTAGCAGCTTCATGTTGTAGGTCAGTCATGGCGAGACTCTCCAGTTGTACGTAGATTGTACAAGCTGGCTATTAGGGTGTCTGGCTTCAGCTAGAGGGTACTGCTGCTATGACAATGCGTTTATCGCTGTAAAGGGTGCAAACTAGCGGGTGTGGGCTGACCTACGTAGATTTACTCTTTTTGTTAAGCATTGTAATGCTTAGACAATAGTAGGTGTCGTGTAGGAGGAAGGCAACACGCGTAGGGAATCAACACGCCACTAGGCGGGAAGATGAGCGCGTAAGGTAGCCATTGTAAGTGGCTTGGTTAACATGGCATCCATCTGTGCAGCTACCCATTCTTGGTCTTGTATGGGGTGGGCAGTGATACCAATAATACGTCCATGATAACCCCGATGGCGTAACGTACGAGCCAGTTCATAGCCATTCATGGCCGGTAGAAATAAGTCGGTGAGTATGACTTCAAAACAATCTAGCTTGGGGATATCTAGAGCCGCTTCAGCGCTCGTTTCAAGATGCACCGCCCACCCTATGATGGTTAATTGCTCTTTGAGTATTTGTCGGTTGATAGGGTTGTCATCAATCACCAGTATGTGACGCTTTTTCTCATGCATAGCCGTAGCGGAGGGAAGCGGCTCAGCGCTATAGGCGAGGGTTTGAGCTTGTTGTATCGCTATACCTATATCTTGTATAGACGTAGAAAGAGTATGAAAGAGTGTGGGGCTGGGCGATAGGGTAGGCGTGCTACCGGCTGGCAAGGTGATGACTTGGCGTCCCGTCCATTGCTTGACGCGTGCGCTAGAGCAGGGCCAAGCGCGTAACAAAATGGCCCCAGTGGTAGCAGGTTGGTCGTCATAGGGGGTAGCGTAAGCGCCCCAGTGACGTAGCCATTGGCAAAGATTGGTGATGATCTCTGGTACATCACCGGCCACATACACCGGTAGGGTTGCCAGACTTAGCGCCGGGCGGTTAAGGGCTAGTGTGCTCGATGTGGCCTCTGGTAGGGTGATCTCAAAGGTAATGCTGGTGCCCAACCCAGGTTCGCTTACTACAGCGAGCGAACCTTCCATAAGCTTGGCGAGATGTTGGCAAATAGATAGCCCTAACCCTGTGCTAGGTTGGTCTGAGCGGGAATCGTTATTACTGAAATAGGGCAAGAACAATTTTGGAATAGCGTCAGCGCTTATACCTTGCCCAGAGTCCACCACTTGAAAACGTAATGTCACAGTGTGGTTGTCATGCGATTGTAGGTACAGACGTATCACCACGTGCCCAGAAAGTGTAAATTTGATGGCGTTGCTAATTAAATTATTCAGAATTTGACTGATTTTTATCGCATCGCCTAGTACTGAAGCCAGCGCTGTAGGGGGCATGATGGCGTAGAACAGTAAGCCTTTTTGTTGCGCAAGGGCTGAAAAGGCTGAAATAGAGCTGTCTACCAACTCTTGAGGAATAAACTCACGTAGCTCCAACGACATATGACCGGCCTCTATACGTGATAGGTCCAGTGATTCACCCACGACGCGAAATAGCGTTTCGGCTGAGCGGCGTAGCGTATCCATATAGGCACTGTGCTGCGTAGAGGGGTCCGAGAGTGCCATTAATTCAAGGGTGCCCAAAATGCCGTACAAAGGGGTGCGTATTTCATGACTCATCGTGGTTAAGAACTGAGTCTTGGCGATGTTGGCGCTTTCCGCCATGTGCTGGGCATGTCGTAGTGAGGCTTCTTCGGCTTTTTCTGCGGTGACATCAATAATGGAACACAAGGCGGCGCGTTGATCTCTATAGGTCAGCGCCACAGCCTGTATACGTAAGGTGCGGCCATCGGCAAGTTCAACATCAGTGCGAAGGTTACGCTCGTGTTGGTTTGGTAAGCGCAAATACCACTGAGCATCGTTTTCCATCCACTCTGTAGCATGGCTGTTTTTTTGAAAGATGACACGGCCATCACAGCTGACTAACGCCAGTCCAATAGGGGCCATCGCAATCAGTTTTTGATTGAGCGATACGCTATCCACCAGTGTTTGCTGTTGTTGTCGCGCGGGCAGTAGCAGACGGCGGCGTATGGTTTGCGTGCCTAGTAACACGACAATAATGACCATCGCTAAGGTGATCACCGCAGTGAGTAAGGCGGTTTGACCATCGCGCAGTAAATTACTGGTAGGCACCACATAGCACACACGCAGCCCTCCTGTGCCTATGGATTTACTTAATACAATGTATTGCGGTATCCAGTCGCCACTAAAGCCAAAGTAGTCTTTGGGTGGACAATCTAGGTTAGCGGAAATGGCTGTGTTGCTACTGTATAGCAGGCTTTGCCTGTGGGTGTCGAACAGGGAGTACGTTGTATTGGGTGGTGGTGGCGTAATGGTTAACGCATTGCCTATATTGTTGAACTCCATCCCTAGCCAGCCGCTTTCTGGGTTGTCGCGATTAAGTGGAGTGTAAGCCACCAAATTGAGGCTAAGACTATCGGTTTGCGGTAGCCAGACGATGGTGGTTTGACGATCCGGTAAATCGGCATTAAAGGGCTTTAAGCGCAACGAGAGGGGCGGTGTTTGTGGTTGCCAACGCAGTCGTCCCCCTGTGGTGGCGAGTTTATAGGTGAGGGTTGAATCTACAGAGCTGAATACCAAGGTGCCGTTTCGTCGAATGGCCTTCCAGTGCCTACGTGTGAGTAGTAGTTGATAGCGATTTTTGGCATCAGAAGAGGGGATAGCCAGAGGAAGCAATGTTTGTGTAGCGGGTACTAGTGTGGCGACTTCTATAGCCGGTACCGCCGTTGCCGCGATAGCGCGTAACAGTGTTTCACGCTGATCAAAAAACAGCTGTGCTCTATCTGCCGTACTGTTCAGGTGACGTCGGTATTCAGAAACTAAATGGGTGGCGGTGGTATATAAGTAGGCGCTTGTTCCTAGACACGCACAGAGAATAAGAATGACGGCGAGCGCACCCAGCAGTACGCTGGGAAAGCGCGGCACTGGAGGGATAGTTTGGGTGTTGCTAGAGCGTAGTGGTTGCGCTTGCATGGTGACTTATTGATCAAGCGTAGTGGGAGCGTGCGATACCTACTTGCACCAGAGTGTCAGTAGTACGTACTTCCCAAGCTTAGGTCATAGTGCAGGAAAAGAGTTTGGGACTATTCCTAAAAAGCACAGCCACCACGACCCGTGATCGGCCTTCAGCAAGACGATTTAAGCGATGTGATTCAGAATGTTCGCTAACGCATCATCTGAAATAGGTTTGAGCAGTACTTCATTAACGCCTGCATCAAGATAACGCTGCTTTTCTATGGCGTCGGTGCTGGCTGTTAACGCCACTATCCAGCAGGGTGTGCGTGTACCAGATTGTTCGTGTTCACGTACCCGTTTCACCAGATCAATCCCATTTAAGCGAGGCATTTGGCCGTCTGTAATCAGAACGTGGTAAGGATGTTGCTGCCATAACTCCCAGGCCCGTTCGCCATCTTCTGCGCCAGTAACGGTGTATCCTAAGTCTTCCAGTTTTTGTGTCAGCACTAAAAGATTAAGAGCGTGGTCTTCGGCGACCAAAATATGCAGTGCTTCTGCAGGCACGGGGGCTTTAGCGACGGGGGGCTGTATAGGCCGGGGAGTGGAAGGCAGTGGTGTGGCGAGCGCTAAGGTCAGTGTAACCGTGAATGTAGACCCTTTACCGACTTGGCTACGTAAGCGGATGGTCCCGCCCATATGTTGCACGAGGCGCTGCGTAATATGCAGTCCTAAACCACTTCCCACACTGTGTTCGTGCTGTGTAGCAGCCACTTGTGAGTACGGTCTAAATAGACGCTTTTGGTCGTCGGCGGAAATACCAGGACCGCTGTCAGTAATATCGATGACAACGTGCAAGTGCGTGGCGTCGTTGTGGGCCGTCGCTTTCAAGCAGACTGTTCCCGTGTGAGTGAATTTGATGGCGTTGCCAAGCAGATTGAAGAGTATCTGTTTGAGATGCAGGGGGTCTACGGTGACCCATGTGTCTACGTTGTCATCAATGTGCGTGTGTAGCTCAAGTTGTTTTCTATAGGCTAAGCCCTGCATAAGGCTAGCCATATTTTCTATTAGGGGTTTGAGTGCCACCGTTTTGGGTACAGAGTCTATCAGCCCTGATTCGATACGATGTAGATCCAGCACATCGCCCAACAGCATCAACATGCCTTGTGCTGTATCGTGTGCGGCAGATAAGTATGAGCGAGCCTTGTCAGGTATTTTGTTGTCTGTTTGGGCAAGGTCTAACAAACCGATAACGGCGCTTACTGGCGTGCGTATTTCGTGACTCATGGTGGCTAGAAAAATGCTTTTTGCCTCATTGGCCGCATCGGCACGTCGTTCAGCACGACGTGTACGTTTTATTTGTCTAACGAGGTAAAACCCCCAGATCAGGGAAACGGCACTGATCAAGGCGAGCAAGCCTGCCAGACGTAGCAGCCATTGCCGGTATTTGCGCCAGAAACTCCACTCAGTAGAGGCGTGACTAGGCTCCCAGTGCCGAACAATTTCGGCTATTTCCTCGGGTGAAATCGAAAGCTGTGCTTTGTCTAAAATACTGAAGAGCTCGGGTTCGCTACTTTGTAGCGCAATGCTAACGGGTCTGGCGTAGTCATCTAAGATGCCAATGAGCTCCAGTCGGTTGTTGAGCTGCAACGCATTGGCAAATCGGGCTGCATAGTCGCTCCCCACAAACACATCACTTTTTCCCTCGGCGACACTGTGCAAGGCTTGCAGCAGTGTAGGGTAGGTTTGTAAGGTGATATTTGGGTGTGATTGGCGTATCAATGCATCAATAAAGTAACCCTCGACAATGGAGACACGTTGTCCTTCCAACTCAGCGAGGTGATGCACTCTGCCCCTATCTTTGGCAGTAGGGGGCGATTCTGGTGTGGCGGGGGCCATCACAATGACCGATGTGCGTAAATAAGGCAGCATCACATCTACGTTATCGGGCGTACTGTGAGAAGGGGCATACACCGGCGTTAGCAAAGCGGTTTGTTTTTTTAATGCAGCATCCAGCTCAGCATAGTTTTGGGCGTTGATGTACTCAAACTCTAGCCCGCTGCGTTGGCTAATCAGGGCCAGGTAGTCTGGCCCTATGCCTTGTGGGTTGCCCTTGGCATCGAACGAGCCCAGTGCACCCAGCGAGTTATTCAGCACTACAGGGATGACAGGGTGAGCGGCTAACCAGCGGTTTTCTATTGGACTTAAGGCAATGCGGTCGTTGCCTAAGCGTAGTTGTCTACCGCCACTCCAACTGCGAAGAATCATCTCGCCGTATTCGTCTGACACTTTAGGAGTAGCGTAATTAATGTAGTTCAGCAGAGCATGGTCACTTTTCTTGAGCATGAACCCAAACCCACCACTGTCCACGGGGGCAAAGCTTTGTATGCTGAGATTAATGAGGTAGTTAACACTAATCAGGTAGTGGGCCGAAACCGCATCGGTTAGCACCGCATTGACCTCGCCCAAACTTAAGGCATCCAGCGCGCGTCTCGGTGAGGCATACATCAACAGTTGGCTGTTAGGGTAGGCGGACGTTACCCATTCCTCGGCCACATAGCCCGGTGTCAAGGCGATGCGTGTCGCAGGCGCTAGTGAATCAAACGGGGCATCTTTATTGACAACCAGTACAGCTTGATCAAGCTGGTAGGGTACAGAAAGCTGTAGGTCATTGTTCTTGGCTTCTATGGTGCTGCCTCCCCCGATCATATCAATATCACCACGACGTACGGCCTCTAGTGCGGTTGCTCTGGAGGGAAAATAAACCACGCGCACGTGTTGCTCAAAGAGCAACCCTAGGTAATCAGCGGTGATGCCCTGTAGTCGCTCGCCATCCAGAATAGAAAAAGGAGGGTAGTCGGGAAGTGTGACGCCGATAGTGAGCTGCCCGCGCGTAGCAAGCGCTTTATATAAGGGGCTTTGCATCCAGACATTGTGCGCAGGAGTGATGCGAGGGGAGAGCGTGAAAGGGGCTGGCTCAGCGGTTACGGGCAGAGGGAGTAGCACCGCAACAAGCATCAGAAACAAACAGATGATCCGGCTGTAAAGCAATGTCATGGAGGCTCCTTCTTGCCATCCCTAGGCTCGGTAAGCGTGGTGCGTTAGCACGCATTTCTCAAGATGTTTTTAAGCATTACAGAATACGGCTGTTCTTACGCTAAAACAACTATCTCTCACCTGCACGAGACAGAAACGACACAGCCGTTTTGAGGGGCGCTTTACGGTGTTTTGCAGGATGTGGGGTGTGGCATTTTCCACTCAATAGAACAAAAGGTATTCAGACTTTTTTGGTAGGTAGATCGTGCTGTGATCGGTGGCGTAGTGGTTTTTGTAAACACTGTTACATCCCTTTTATACACTTGAAGTATATGAAAAGTTCATCTGGTAAACAGTAAAGAAAGGGGCGAAAACAAAGCAAATAAAGGCTTATGGGGTTATCCCTGAAATAGTGTTTACTAGATGAACACTTTAAGGATTTCGATTGCCCAGCTATCTGTGAGTGTGTGTAATAGCGAAACCTTGCCGTACGGACCTGTAGACAAGGGATCAAAACCAGTGAATGGCACGGCCGCGTAACCCGCCACAGGAGCGCGCAGTGCGAGGTAGCTCAGCACAGTAAGCCAATCAAAATACGGAGATAACGATGAAACGAATCCTCATGGCAGCACTCTGCACTTTCTCTTTAACGTGCGGGATGACAGCGACAGCTAAGCCTACAACATTAAAGTTCGCCAACTTTGCGGGGCCCACCGCGTATTTGACCAAAGGCATGTTTGAGCCGTTGATCAAAGACATAGAAGAAGACTCACAAGGTACGCTGAAAATTCAGTTGTACTCGGGTGGCTCGTTGGTGAAGGCCGAGGATACTTTTGACGCAGTGCGTCGTGGTTTGGTAGACATGGGCTGGGGCGTGACGGGTTACACACCAGGTCGCTTCAAAGTGGGTGATATTCCTGAGATCCCATTTCAAGCACGTACCGTAGGCGAGGCCTCTACAGGCGTTTGGCGTTTGTACGAAGAGGGCTTGATGGACGGCTTTGACGACGTCAAAGTATTTGCGCTGGTGTCTTCCGGTATTTTGACTGGGCACAGCGTGAGTGAAATCGATTCGTTGGACGATTTTAAAGGCCAGCGTATTCGTGCTGCAGGCCCGTTGGCGAGTGCATCCGTAGAAGCACTGGACATTATTCCCGTTGGCTTACCGGTATCGCAAACAGCGGAAAACCTGTCTAAGAAGACACTAAGCGGCAGCTTGAACGATTGGAACGCGGTGTACACCTGGCAGGTGTTGGATTTCGTGCCTTACCACATTGATGTGCCTATGGGCTCAAGCACCGTATTTTTGGTGATTAATAAACGTGCTTACGATCGCTTGGCGCCAGAAGCAAAAGCGGCATTAGAAAAACATGGCGGTGCTAATTTTTTACCACGTTGGTCTGAGGGCTTGGGCGGGGAAAACGAACGACTGCGTGCTCAGTTGGCTGAAAACCCCGCACACACCATTGTGGTGCCTAAGGAAGAGGACGTGGCGCGTTGGTCGGCGGCAGTACAACCGGTGATTGATGCGTGGATCGCCAACACACCAGAGGGCGAACGTATCTGGGAAGTGTATACCCAGGCCATCGAATCCCAACGCGGAGCGCAATAACCATGAGCTCAGCCACTATCGCGGGCATTTCTGCCAAGGCTGATTGGGAAGACCAGTTCTGTAAGGTTATGGCGTGGGCAGTGCTGACACTACTGTTGGTGGTGTCAGCGGGTACGTTAGTGGATATTTTGCTGCGTGCCTTTACACCGTATACCGTACGCGGGCTGTTCGAGTTGAATGGCCTGTTTATGGCCATTATTGTGGCAGGCCTATCGGGGCTGGTGTTTGTGCGCCATTTGAATATCCGTATGGATGTGATGAAGGCTGTAGCAGGCAGCAATCAGCATGCGGTGCGTTTGGTGTGCGAAGTGGCCGAAGTGCTGGTGTTTGGTTGGCTGGCTACGGCACTACTGTTTCGCGCGCTAGATGCGCAAGAGTACGGTGAGAAAACGATGGTGGTGGGCTGGCATACCGCAGGATGGTGGGCGGCAGCTGGCTTACTGATGTCATTAGCCGTGCTGACGGTATTGATTCAAACCCTGAAGCATTGGTACGCACTATTTAAAGATCGCGGTTACGCCGAGCCGGGTTTCTGGCGTGGTGCATTGGTGACGCTGGGTACTATTGCTGTATGTGTGGCATTAACCGCGTTATTTATCAATGACGATAACAGCCCAGGCATGCAAGCGGGTATGGCATTTTTAGTGCTGTATTTACTGATCGCTGCACAGATACCCATTGGCGTATCACTCTTGATTGTGGGGGTAGCCAGCTTAGCGTTGACCATGGGGGGTGAGCAGGCGCTAGTGGTATCCCAAAACGAAGTGGGCCGTGCCTTAACGAGCATGGACATGGCTGCTATTCCGCTGTTCTTGCTCATGGGGAATTTCGCGACATGGGCTGGGTTGTCTGGTGATATTTTCAACTCAGGTACAGCTTTGTTGGGGTCACGTCGCGGCGGTTTGGCCATGGCCTCTGTGCTGGGCTGTGGTGGTTTTGGGGCGATTTGTGGCTCTTCTATTGCCACTACAGCCACCTTTGGCAAAGTAGCTTTTGTAGAAATGGAGCGTCGCAACTACGCGCACAGTTTGGCGGCAGGTTGTATTGCTGCAGGCGGTACGTTGGGGGCGCTGATTCCACCCTCTGTTGTGCTCATTGTGTACTGTGTGGTGGTTGAAGAGTCCATTCAGATTGCTTTCCAAGCGGCACTGATTCCAGGGGTGTTGGCGCTGACTATGTATGTGTTGGCCATTTTCGTGTCGGTGCGACTCAAGCCTAGCTTGGCCCCTGATGTGGAAGAGTTCAACTGGCCTGTGGCGCGAGCTGCTTTGGTGAAAGCGTGGCGACCCGTGTTGTTGTTTGCGCTGGTCTTGGGCGGCTTGTATGGCGGGATGTTCACCACGCAAGAAGCCGCTTCTGTAGGGGCATTGCTAGCCTTTGTGTTTGCTGTCAGCACCAAAGGTTTCACGCTGGAAAAATTCAAAGCCTCATTGATTGATACAGCGATTAATGCGGGTGCTATTTATGTGATTTTCATCGGCGCGAATATCTTCGCAAGCTTCATGAGCTTCACTGATATTGCACAACTGGTGTTGAGCATTATCGATCTAGAAACCATGCCTAAATGGTTGATTCTTTTCGGCTTAGTGGTGTTTTACCTGTTGCTGGGGACGGTATTCGATACGTTGGCTGCCGTGTTGGTAACCACGCCGTTGGTCGTGCCCCTGATTATAGGTATGGATTACGATCTGATTTGGTGGGGTGTGGTGACCTTGTCGCTAGTAGAGATAGGCATGATTACACCGCCGTTAGGTATGAATGTATTTGTTATGCGTAGTGTGGTGGGCGATAGATTGCCACTCTCTACGATTTTCCGAGGCGTTACCCCTTTCTTGGTCGCCGATTTAATCCGCGTCATTCTGCTTACATCGTTCCCAATTATTACGATGTGGTTGCCTAGTGTGCTGAGCGGTAATTAAGGAGTATAGACATGACTGAAAATCGTATTGCATTGGTGACTGGGGCGGCTGGCGGTATTGGCCAAGCCGTATGCAGAGCCTTAGCAGAACAAGGTTTGCAAGTGGTGTTGGCTGATTTAGAGCTAGCACCTGTGCAAGCGGTGATGGAAAGCTTGCCCGGTCACGGGCACCGCGCTGCTAGCGTAGACATTAGCAACGTGGCATCGGTAGAGCAGTTGTTCGCAAGTTTGCTTGACGACGGTGTGCAGGTGTCAGTGTTGGTCAATACCGCAGCAATTTCGCCAGTGGGTGAGGGTGGTGCTGTGATTGATGTCAAAGGTACTACACCCGAACTGTGGGAAAAGGTATTTGCGGTGAATGCGTTTGGTACCTATGCTGTGTGCCGCGCTTTTGTCATGCAAGTGGGTGACAACACCCAACATGGTCGCATCATTAACTTTGCCTCTACGGGTGCGCAGTTGGGCGGTTACCGTTCGTGTACCGCTTACGTGGCGAGTAAAGCGGCAGTGATCGCCTTTACTAAAGCCTTAGCCCGTGAAATGGCGCCCTTGAACATTACGGCTAACGTGGTTTCACCTGGGTTGATCGATACGCCCATGTTGCGTACACGTTTAGCCCCCGAGGACGATCATAAGTCAGTAGGGTTGGTACCGTTGTCGCGCGTAGGGTTGCCCGAAGAAGTGGCCGCCGCAGTGAGCTATTTAGTAGAACCTAAAGCCGCTTACGTGACTGGCAGTACGCTGGACGTTAACGGCGGCTACTACATGGTGTAAGGAGGCTGTGATGAAAATCTGGCATCAGTCCAGCGTAGATCTGGATAACTACCCTGTGTATAAGGCATCGTTGGCACAGCACTATGCACGTATTGCTAACCCCGGTACCGAAATCGTGTTGCATGGCGTACCTGAATCCATGTGGCACGGAAAATCACCTAGCGAAGTGATGAAGGTGCCGTATGCCTATCACAAAGCCATGAGCCGACAGCTTTTGCACAATGTGCACCAAGCCGAAAAAGAAGGCTATGACGCATTTGTGATTGGCACTTATACCGAGCCCCTTCTGCGCGAATGTCGATCATTGGTGGATATACCCGTGATCTCCATGCCAGAAAGCACAGTGCTAATGTCGTGTTCAATGGCGCAGCAAATAGGCTTGGTGACCTTAAACGAGGAAAACCTGTGGTTCCTCAAAAACGCTATGCACCGTCATCGCTTTGAGTCGCGCATCAGTGGCATTTATGTGATTGAGCCGCAGTTGCCTGAACGCAGTATTGAGCAGGTGTTTTTAGACCCTAGCGAATACATTGCGGCGTTCACAGAAACAGCACGCCGCGCTATAGCCGAGGGGGCTGATATTATTGTGCCCGCTGAAGGGCTGGTAGCAGAAGTATTAGCCGCTAATGACATTTATGAAATCGATGGTGTGAGTGTGCTGGATGGCGTGGGTGCGCCGCTACTGTACGCAGAGATGTTGGCAAGGCTGCATAAGCTAACAGGTTTGCATGCTGGCAGACGTTGGCACTACGTTAAGCCTAGCGATGACATGCTAAAGCTGTATCCACCTATTTGAGACACAATCTATGCCAGAAACGGATATCTACCCCAGAGTCAGAGCCTTAGAGCGTGGTTTAGAGCTTATAGGCGCGTTAAGTGATCTGGGTTGGGCAACGCCAGGAGAATTGGCAAAGTACACCGGCATACACCGAGCCACCGTCTACCGCCTGCTGTTTACCTTAGAGCAGGCGGGCTACGTGTATTTGCGCTCAGGTGATGGGCGGTATTTCTTAACCAAGCATTTCCGCCGTTTTGCCGATAGTGTGAAAGACGAGGATTGGGTAGTGCAGGTCATTGGCCCTTATATGGGGCGTTTGCTTGCGCAGGTGCAATGGCCTAGCGACTTTGCCACCTTTACCTCGGGGCATTTGGAAATTCGTGAATCCACGCACCGCTTTAGTCCCATGTCGGTAAACCGTGCCATGGTGGGTAAAACACGCCCGCTGTTGCGTTCCGCAATGGGTATTGCCATCTTGAGCGAAGTGGCGGATGAAAGCTTAGAGCAAATGTTGGACTTAGCGAGCCTAGTACAACCGGATGGCGTGTCTAAAGATGAGATGCGCCACGAGTTGCTTCAACGCTGTATTGAAGCGCGTCGTTTGGGTTATGCCGAGTCCTCGGGTGGTACAGAACCCAACATTAGTGCGATTGCCTACCCTGTGTGTTGGCGTAATCGCGTTTTGGGTGCGATCAACATTATCTTTTTTAGAAGCGCGATGACGCCGGCCAAAGCGGCTGAACGTTATTTGGATGCGCTGCATAAATGCGTGCGCGACATCGAAAGCGAATTGGATTCCCTACCTTTGGGAGAGTACGGATGGCCCAGGTACAAGCCTTAAGAGCTTCCCCGTCGTGGGTGGCTGAACATCTGGTGGTCAATGAGTGGGACGAGTCGGATGACGCGTCTAGCTATAGGCCCATTGAAAGCCTGCGTCGCGGTTTAGAAATACTGCGTAGTCTGAATCAGGCGGCAGGTGGTTACGCCTCGATTAAGGAAATCAGCGCGGCCACTGGCATACATAGAACCACCGTGCGACGCATGTTAGAAACGCTGCAAAACGAAGGCTATGTACGTCGCAATGCCGCTGATGAATGCTATAGCCTGAATCAGAAAGTACGTCAGCTAAGTGATGGTTTTACCGACGAAGACTGGGTGTCTCAGATTGCCAGTGAGGCGTTAAAACGCTTGCAGCAGAAAGCCGTGTGGCCTTCTGATTTATGCGTGTTAGATGGGGCCAGCATGGTGGTGCGTGAAACCACGCATAGGTTTAGCCCCTTGTCGTTTCATAAAGCCATGATACGTAGACGCATGCCTATTTTGTTTACGGCAGTAGGGCGTGCGTACTTGAGTGCGTGCCCAGATTCAGAGCGTGATGAAATTCTGCATTTACTGCGGTCGGGGTCTGACGAACAAGCCCGTTTGGCGCGCAATCCACAACTGGTGTCAGCGCTATTACAAAAAACCTGGGAACAGGGCTTTGGTTCCAATGATGGCGACTGGCATGAGCAAACACGTATGGGGGCCATTGCTTTGCCTATTTGCTATGGGCAGCGCGTGTTGGGGTGTTTGAATATTATTTTCACTAAAAACGCGATGAGCACCCGCGAAGCAGAACAGCGGTTATTGCCTGCTTTGCGTGCAACTGTAGATGAGATAGAAGCACACTTACACAGTGCAGGTGGGTGGTAACGTTGCAGGATTAGGGTATAAAAAAGGGCGGCCTAGGCCGCCCTTTTGTTTAGTCTCTTCTACTGAAAAATTCAATCACCATGTTGTTGAACTTATCGGCATGCTCCCATTGTGCCCAGTGACCACAACGACTGAAAATATGGAACTCAGCATCGGCCATGCCCCACAGCAGACGCAGACCAATATCCATGGGTACAAAGCGGTCGTCACGGCCCCAGATAATCAGTGCAGGTGCTTTGATCTCACCCAAGCGTGGCCCGAAGTCAGGGAACTGACGTGGGTTAGCTTCCAGACTTTTCACGAAGTTGTCCAAGTGCTCACGGCGGGACAGCATGTTGTCCAAACGGGCTTGGAATAGCTCTTCAGTAAGGTTTTTGGTGTCGAACACAAACACTTGCATCATGCGACGCAGGTTCTCAATCGTAGGCTCGCGGTACAGTGCTTGCAGCAGTTTGATGCCTTCAGCAGGCATAGGCACAAACTGGCTAGGGCCACCGGTGCCGCCGCCCATTAAAACGATTTTGCCGATGCGCTCTGGGTTGGCCAGCGAGAAAGCAACGGTGCTGTGGCCGCCCATGGAGTTACCAATGATGTGCGCACGCTCGATGTTCAGTACATCCAACAAGCCTTTCAGAGCACGGCCGTTCAAGTCAGAGCGTGAACCTGTACAAACGATAGGATCACTTTTGCTCCAACCGGGGCAGTCCATCAAAATAACTCTGAAGCCTGCATCGTACAAAGGCTGCACGTTACGGTTGAAGTTGGCCCAACCACTAGCACCAGGGCCTGAGCCGTGGATCATCACCACAACAGGGCCGTTGCCGCCTGTGTCGTTGTAGTGAATTTGTAGGTCTAGGTCTTGCTCTTTGATATGGGCGAAGCGGCTGGTGCTGGCTTCAGTGTGTAGCACGGTTGTGGTCATGATGATTCCTTGTCATTGATCGGTGCGGTAAGCGCCGGGAAATGCGAGAGGAGCAGGCAGCTAGCCACCTGCACAACAGAGTTAGTCGAAATGCACGGACACAGGGCCCATGCCAGCAATCTTGACGTTGAAATGTTGGCCGCTTTTAGCAACAGCCATAGGGCCTAGGGCACCAGTCAGCACGATATCGCCAGCTTGTAAGGGGCGACCGCACTTCACCATGGTGTTGGCGAGCCATACCGCTGCGTTGAGCGGATTACCCAAGCAGGCTTTACCATTACCGCGTGAAACCACTTCACCATTGCATTCCATTTCCATGGCGCAGTCCGTTAGGTCTAGGTCACGCAGCAACACGGGTTGGCTGCCCAGTACAAATAAACCGCTGGACGCGTTGTCAGCAACGGTGTCTATAAAACGTATGTCCCAGTTCGCAATGCGACTGTCTACGACTTCAATAGCGGGTAAGCAGTATTCAGTGGCGTTGATGAGATCAGCGTAGTTATGGAATTCGTGGTTCAGATCACGCCCAATCACTAATGCGATTTCGGCTTCTGCTTTGGGTTGAATCAGGCGACCTGCAGCAATAGAGGCGTTGTCACCAATGTGCATGTCGTCAAAGAGCATACCGAAGTCGGGCTGGTCTACGCCTAGTTGTGCTTGTACGGCTAAGGAAGTAAGACCAATTTTTCGGCCTACTAAACGACGGCCTTGTTCCAGAGCAAAGCGAGTGTTCGCTTCTTGTACGGCGTAAGCCGTTTCGGCATTGGCGTGTTGCAGGCGATCGCGTAGGGCGGCAATGGCTTCACCTTGCTCGGCGGCGCGACGTAGGGCCAGCGCGGCATCGGCAATACTAAGCGGTGAGGTGTGAGTATCTTGTGTCATAGCGCAAAAGTCCTAATAACTAGAGACGGTTAGGAGGTGGCGTGGCAGGTCTGTGTTAGGCCGGGTCGGCACTCATCACACCGTAGCCAGCAATCCATTCATTCACGGGGCGGTAGTAGTCTTTTTGGCCGTTGTACTGGCCCATGGCTGATAACGCGGCAAAGGCAGCAATCCAAGTACGTACTTCATGGGTAGAGCGGCCCGCTGTTTTAGAGATGACGTCAATTTCGAAGTCATCGACCTTGTGTAAGTCTTGGTTGATCAGCAAGTCCATGAACGCGTGATCCCATTCTTGATTAAGCGGAGTGAGGTCGCAGTCAGGGGTGCCGAAGATCTTGCCCGTGGCTAAGGTACGAGCTTGGCGTGCGGCACGCGCTTCAGGGGTAGGGTTGCGCCCCGAGATTAAAAACTCGGAGATTTCGGGTTTTGCACCTGAAAACACAGGCACGGGTGGTTCGTGCGACAAACCGCCCGATCCTAAAATCAGCACGCGTTTGTTTAGCCCCGCAATGAACTTACCTACGGCTTCACCCAGCAGGCGAATGCGGCGGTATGGTGCAAAGGGTGGTGCTACAGAGTTGATAATGATAGGAATCACCGGGTAGCGCGTCAGGCTGCCTGTCATTTCTTCCAGAATTTGGGTGCAGCCGTGATCCACTTGCAAACGGTGAGACAGAGCAACATCCAGATCGCTGTCTAGTAGATGGCGTACTAGGTCTAGCGCCAGTTTGTCAGGAATGGCCAGAGGGCCGGGCAGGGTTTTGTAGTCAGCTACAGATTCTGCTGCGGTGGCAACCACAAAAGGGGGCATCAAGTCGTAAAACAACCCGTTGTAGTGGTCGGGTGCAAAGACCACAATAAGTTCTGGATCAAAGGCTTCAACTTCAGCACGCGCTGCAGCGATGACGGCATCGACTTCGGCGACTACGCCAGGGGCAGGGTCATTGAGACCGCGCAAAGGGGTGTGCGACAGGCACTTAAGCTTAACAACGCTGGTACTCATAGAATCTCCAGATTTCGGGGCTGACTCGGCGGTCTCCATCATGGGCGCCGATTCAGAATGGCTTGTTAGGTAATGAGGTAGGAAAGTAAACGCGCTTTATGCCGCAAGGTGTATCGCCACTTGCAGGCAAGAGGGCGTCATTTCTGTCTCGGTATCTTGGTTGTGGAATGTGCGTAGGCACACTCGTCTTTGTATGAACTGATTTTATGGATGGCCGTGATAGCACACAAAAATAGTTGTTTGCAGGTGCACTCTGTGCACCGCTAGAGGCCATAAAAAAATCCAGCAGGGTGAGTGCTGGATTTTTAGGAGTTATGCCGTTTAGCGTTTAGCGGCAAGGCGCAGAGCAGGTTTTAAGGATGCGCCTAACATTTGGCCGTGATGTAAATCCACGAAATTCTCATACACGATATTCACCCCCGCTTTTTGCAAGTCATGAGCGATGTCTTTAGCCGACCAACTGGTGCGGGAGTCGTTCGCTGATCTACTGGCAGAACGATTGCCGCCTTCCATAACCAGAATTTCTTTATCTAGAGCATCATTGGGGTTAAAGGCTGTAGCGATGGTGTTGACCAACAGGCCGTCATACCACCACAGCGATGGATCACCTGCGACATAGCGTTGGTATAAGTTGGGATGAGTAAATAAGGTGTACATCGTAAACAGCCCACCATAAGAATGCCCCCACAAAGTTTGGCGAGAATGGTCGGTAGGTGCACGCAAGTCCACCTCTGGTTTAATGCGTGTTTCGATAAAGTTCACAAACACCTCTGCGCCGCCTCCACGCCGACCACGAACCTCTACGTCGCGCTGTTCAACCCCGTCTTTAAAAACAGGGGGAGTGTAGTCGTAAGCACGTGCATTGGTATCATGGCTACCCTCAACGTCGTAACCAATAGCCACCAAAACAGTGGGTGACAACGCATCCATCGCAGCCAAGTCAGTTGTATCGATATTGGTCAGTGCCGCATTACCATCCAGCATGTAGATCACCGGAAAACCTGTAGCAGGAGCGGGGCGTTTCGGGATGCCTACTTGCACCTTGTAATGACGCTCGCCATCGTCAGACGATAACGTGAAGGTTTCAAATCTATAGGTGTCTAGTTCTTGGTCCGCGATAGAAGTAGTGTTGGTTTGTGCTGTGGTAGCTGTGGCATAAGCTAAAAATAGGGTGGTCACACTAACGAGAAGACGGCGTAATACAATCATTAGCAGCTATTCTTAATTTGAGAATGGAAGTGATTATTATTACATTAATGAGCGCAAACGATGGCAATAGAGTGAATCAATGTGTGAATGCGAGTTTTTAGTCAGCCGTATTTACAGGGTTAGTAGTCAAGTGTTTACCCAGCACTTGTAGTGCGTCTACACCAACAATATCGTCCTCTTGTAGCGATACGAGGCAGCGCGGTAACGTAGGTAGGCGTTGATGTAAGTCCACCATATGCTTTTCTTGCTGTTGGCGTCTATGAGCCCAGAAGTTACTGTCATCCATTGCTGGTAGGAGACGGTTCACTATCAATCCAGCCACCGGAATGTTTTGTGACGTGAGAGCTTGTACGGCTCGTTCTGTTTCTAGAATAGGTAATCGTTCTGGGGTTAACACAAAAACGAATGCTGTGGTTTCGCTGTCATGTAATCGCCTGCGCGTACGATTAAATAGCTGCTGTCTACGAAGCAATGTGCTGAGTAACTCTGCATCTTTGCTGTCGAATTCGGCGCTGTGGTGTTGGCTGGGGTCACTGGTTAAGCTCTCTATACTACGTGATGGGGTTAAATGCTGGAGTACAGAGGCTAAGTGTTGTGAGCGTTTGTTGTGTCGTAGTAGCCCGTCAGTCCAAGCAGCCATTACTTCAGGCAGGCTGAGTAAACGCAGTGTGTGGCCAGTAGGGGCTGTGTCTAAGATGACAGTATCATAGTTTTGTAGGCCTTCTTCTATTACTTTAGCTAGCCTTTCTAATAGTGCGGCTTCTTGTGCCCCTGGGGATTGTCTGCTTAGTTGCAGTTGGCGCTGTAATTCGTGAATTTGATCGGGACCGGCATAGCGCCGCATTTGTGCCAACACCCTTTCTAAGTAGGCATCGGCTTCTTTGTCGGGATCTATTTCTAGTGCCCATAGCTGAGGAGCTAGCATGGTGGTGTGATCACCAATGTGACGACCAAAGGCATCACTTAAGCTGTGGGCTGGGTCAGTAGATACTAGCAGCACGTTACGCTCAGCCGTGGCGGCTAGCACCGCTAATGCGGATGACATGGTCGTTTTACCTACACCGCCTTTACCACCCAAGAGAATCAGCCGGCGAGTGGTGAGTAATTCGTCAATATTTAGCATAGGTAGGCTCAGCAGCAGCGGAAATGATCAAGAGGGGAACGTTCCATCCCCATGCGGGTATGCCAACTGTGAAAACGCTGTAATAGTAAAGGCTGCAGCTCTAGCGTGTACCATGATGCTGGGTTGGGTACTCCCATCATTTCAGAAAATACTAATAACATAAATAGGTCCTCCTCCTCGCGTTTGGCGCGAGCAATGGCGGCACGATAGGGGGCGTTGTAATAGCTTTCTCCCAAGGCGCTGGCTTGTTTGCACCAGTGGGTCAAGCGGGTAAAGGATTCTTTCATCGCTGTCCTTTATACAGCCCCACTGTAAAAGCAGGGCTGTAAGTTGAAGGTAGAACTTAGGAAGGGGTCGCGGCAGCTACTCGTTTCTCTTTGCGGAGCACCGATACACACTCTAGGGTAACGAGAATAGCCGCTATTAACACAATGAGATCCAGCGAAAATAAGAACCAGTTTTCTTTCAGGTAGAAGTCACGTAATTGGATTAATAGTGCAGCTAAGGTCATTACAAGAACAAACGATAATGGGGCAGTTACGTAGATGGACGGAGACTTTTGTCGCACTAGCATCACGGCGATGACCAGTAGAGTTAGCCCAGCCAGTAATTGGTTTGTGGTGCCAAACAGGGGCCAGATAATTAAGCCACCAGAACCGCTGGCGCCGCCAGCACCAAAAGCCAAAATCAAGCATGTAAAAACGGATAGGAAGGTGGCAGGAAGGGCTTTACCCATCCATTTGATGTTATAGATCTCACCCCACTCTTGGAAAATATAGCGTTGTAGGCGTAGGCCTGTGTCCATCGTCGTGCCGGCAAATAAGGCAGCCATCACCGTGAGCATGGTGGCTGAAATTTCAGGACTAATGCCTATGCCTGCATGAAGAATGTTTGCTCCACCTTGAACAAATGCATTGACGCCGCCTTGACCAAAAGAGTGGTAAATGCTTTTCCACTCAGCTAGCGAAGCAAAACCAGCAGATGCCGCGACGATTGCCGCTAGAGCTAGAGCGCCTTCACCTATAGCTCCGAAATAGCCCACAAAACGGCCATCACGTTCACGGTTTAGCTGTTTGGAGGTAGTGCCGGATGAGACTAGTCCGTGGAAGCCTGAAATAGCGCCACATGCGATAGTGACAAATAAGAGGGGGATTAAGGATGGCGTACCAGCAGGTACATCAGAGTTGATCATCGGAGCAACCATGGTGGGATTGCTAAATAATACGGCTACATAGAGCAGGGCGAGGCCAACAAAGAGCTGTAGGCCGTTTATGTAGTCTCTGGGTTGTAATAGCATCCACACAGGCAATAAGGAGGCAATGGCAGCATAGGCAAATAGCAGTAATATCCATATTGCACTAGGACCTAAGCCCATGACTTGTTCGGGTAAGGTGACGGGGACGCTTGGGCCTATATAGATTAGCCAATACAAAGCACATACGCCTATAAACGACACGATAGCTAAATTCAGCTTAAAGCGATAAATGGCTTGTCCAATGACAAAGGCAACCGCGATGGCTCCCCAAACAGGTACAACAGAACCGGGGTTATTAATCAGCAATCCGGCAATAACTACGCCGAACACTGCATTAACCATGAGCAGCACCAGGAAGATGACGATCATGAAAATGGAGCGTGCTCGTTTTCCTACTACGTCACCAGTAAGTGCTCCTACCGATTTGGCTTTGTTGCGAATGCTGGCCCAAATGGCTCCGAAGTCGTGTATGCCAGCAAAAAAGATTGTCCCAAAGGTGACCCAAAGAAATGCGGGAAGCCATCCCCAAATCACAGCGATGGCCGGGCCTACAATGGGGGCTGCACCAGCAACAGACGTAAAGTGGTGTCCCCATAACACAAATTTATTGGTGGGCACAAAGTCTATACCATCCTCAAACTCATGGGCCGGAGTGGGGCGGTTATCGTCTAATTTGTAGATTTTTTCAGCAATAAAACGTGAGTAAAACACATAGCCTAGACACATAGCGCCTAAGCCTATAACTACTAGTACGATTGCACTCATACAGCCTCCTCCTAGAGTGATGAATGACGTCACTATGCTGCGATGACGTGGTCTTTTGAGAACGACACAAAGAAAAGTGTGTACTACTAGAGGGGAATTACAGCCATTGCTTTGGGTTGTGACTTTTTTATTAGCTCATACTGACAATATGCTGAACAATAGTAGAAACCCTTGTATCTCTTTATTTTTTAAAGAATTGTTGTGAGTGAAGGGTATAAAAGAAAGGGGTAAGCAAAGTAACTCTGAACGCAAAAAAGCCCAAACCGAAGTTTGGGCTTTTTTAATTTGGAGCGGGAAACGAGGCTCGAACTCGCGACCTCAACCTTGGCAAGGTTGCGCTCTACCAACTGAGCTATTCCCGCATTTAAGCGTTGCCTGCTTTATTAACACTGCTGCCTGTTTTCAGGTTTTTAACTAGTGCTAACTTAGCTGATATAAAAAGCCCAAACAATGGCTTGGGCTCTTTAAAGAATTTGGAGCGGGAAACGAGGCTCGAACTCGCGACCTCAACCTTGGCAAGGTTGCGCTCTACCAACTGAGCTATTCCCGCATATTTTCCTTCTCAGGAAAGATTAGAATTATAAGTTGGTTTCTTTTGTTTTGCAAGTGTCTTGCTGGAACTTCGAAACTACTTCATCTAACCGATGCCGCACATACATTGCTGTTTGTTTGGCTGCTTGATCGTTTGGTGTTCAATCAAGCGAGAAAGTGAATATAGCTGTTTTTACACTGATGTGTCAAGCAATTTTGAGAAATGATTTGAAATAAATGTGTGATACCACCGTTGTGCGGCGAAGGTGGGGCAGTACCTGTTTTATACTCAGGGTTGTACTTCATCTGCTGACGTGACAGGCAAACGCACCTAACTATGTTGAATAACCACGATTTATCCCGCTGTAATACCTTTGGACTGCCCTGTGTGGCGCAGACACTGTTTAAGTTTGAGCAAGTGTCTCAGTTACCAGAGCTAAGCACGGCTATTAACGAGTTTGCGCAACACCGAGTGTTAGGTGGGGGAAGCAATGTGATCGTGCCTCCTAATTTACCTGGTCTGACCATTCAGGTAGCCAATAAAGGTATACGGTTATTGCGTGAGCACGATAACTTCTGGTTGATAGAAGCCTGTGCGGGCGAGGTGTGGCACGATTTTGTGGCGTATACCTTAGAGCAGGGTTGGTATGGCTTAGAGAACTTAGCCTTAATTCCCGGCACAGTGGGGGCTGCACCAGTACAAAATATTGGTGCGTATGGTCTAGAGCTAGACCAGCGTGTACACAGTGTATTGGCGTGGAATTTGTTGGAAGGTGAATTGCATGAATTTAGCGCGGAAGAGTGCGAGTTCTCGTACCGAGACAGCATGTTTAAACGAGCGAAGTCGGGTACGTGGTTAATTGTGGCCGTTCGTTTTAAGTTGCCTAGAGCCTGGCAGCCCTTGTTGCAGTACCCCGATTTGCGTGATCACGCATCACTGCAAGCAGCACCTACAGCAAAGGCTATTTTTGATGCGGTGTGTGAAGTGCGTCGTACTAAATTGCCTGATCCCACTAAAGTGGGCAACGCTGGTAGTTTCTTTAAGAACCCTGTGGTTCTCGCCGAGCAATTCGAGCTTTTGCGATCACAGCACCCCAATGTGGTGGCGTATGCGCAGGCAGATGGTAAGTATAAAGTTGCCGCAGGCTGGCTAATTGATCAAGCGGGCTGGAAAGGGCGGGCGGCTGGTGCGGTGTCTATGCACCCACGCCAAGCGTTGGTGATGACCAATTGCGGTGGGGCAGTGTTAGAGGATGTGCTGAACTTAGCGCAGCAAATACAGGTGGATGTACAGCAGAAGTTTGGCGTACAGCTGGAACAAGAACCTGTGCTGTACGCCTAAACTAGGCAGTTAGCCTGCCAGTACGTCTTGCATATTGAAGAGGCCGTGCTGCTTGCCTTTCAAAAAGCGTGCAGCGCGAAGGCTGCCTTGTGCATAGATAGTACGATTGCTGGCGCGGTGGGAGATCTCAATACGCTCACCTTCGCCGCAGAAAAACACGGTGTGGTCGCCAATGATGTCACCGCCACGTACTACCGAAAACCCAATGTTGCCTTCTTTGCGTGCGCCTGTGTGACCATGGCGAGCCCAATCTGCGATCTCGTCCAGTGGTTTGTCCCAGACCTTGGCAACGGCTTCACCCATGGCGAGCGCAGTACCTGATGGGGCATCCACTTTATGACGGTGGTGCGCTTCAAATACTTCCACATCAAAGCCACTTTGCAGCATTTTTGCGGCCATTTCCAACAGTTTTAACGTCGCGTTCACGCCTACGCTCATGTTGGGGGCAAACAGCACAGCAACTTTCTCTGCGGCGTGTTGAATGCGTGCTTTTTCTTCATCAGAAAAACCGGTAGTGCCAATCACACACTGTGTGTTGTGACGTACACAAGCATCTAGGTGTGCCAAGGTGCCTTCAGGGCGAGTGAAGTCAATCAGGCAATCGGCATTGGCCAACTGATTGAGGTCGTCGCTAATGGCTACGCCTGTGGTTTTACCCAGAAAAGCACCTGCATCGTGGCCTAAAGAGGTAGAGCCAGCATGATCCAGTGCAACGGCAAGAGTCATGTCGTTACTGTTTAGTACAGCTTCAATCAGCATGCGGCCCATACGGCCGCTTGCTCCAGCAATGGCGATACGCATTACAAATTCCAGAAATTATTGATCAGGGCTGCGGTAGTTGTCCGTCACATTGGGATTTTCGGCATCCAATGGGGTTTCATCTACAGCTTGTTGAATGGCATTGGGTGTATCCGGCCCCATGGTGGCGGGGTTTTGGAAAGGTTCATGGTTAGGCTGTGTGTCGCCATCCCAACGTACCACCGTGTTGCCATCGAACCAAACGGTAAACAAACGTTTCTGTACGTCGCCGTAGCCAGGTTTGTTGTAGTAGGGGTAATCCCAACGATCCGAGTGGAAGATATCTTGTAGTGTAGGAGTGCCCAGTACGTAGCGTACTTGCTCACGGGTCATGCCGACGCGCAGTTGTTCTACCTGCTCAGAGGTGATCCAGTTACCTTGCTGAATATCAGCTTTGTACGGGAATCCCCACTTGGTGCCGCCGCAAGCACTCAGTAATAGTGCGGAGAAGCACACAGCAACACCCGTGCGTAGAACAGAAGAGTAGTTTTTTGCTTTCATCAGCTTACCGTGCTCTTGTTAAATAAAATCGTTATTATAAGGGATATGAGGTAGTACAACCGTGCATTATGCTACGATGTAAGTCATCTCGGAATCCGTCGGTGCAAGTTGCCAGATGGGCCACGAATCCTTCCCCCTTTCAGATATTAATTTTAGCTATGAACGATCAAAACGAACTGAAAAGCATGGGGCTTAAGGCGACATTCCCACGCCTCAAGATTCTTGATATTTTTCGCCGCAACGACGATACCCAAGAACTGCGCCATTTAAGCGCGGAAGATGTGTACCGTTTGCTGATTGCCGACGACGTGGATATTGGTTTAGCCACGGTCTATCGTGTGCTGACTCAATTCGAGCAGGCCGGTATTTTGGCGCGTAGCCAGTTTGATGGTGGTAAAGCGGTATTTGAATTGAACGATGGGGATCACCACGATCACTTTATCTGCACAAATTGTGCCAAAGTGGTTGAGTTCTCTGATCCTGAAATTGAAAAACGTCAGCACAAAATTGCGGATAAATTAGGTTTCGAGCTGGAAAGCCACACCATGGTGTTGTATGGCTTGTGCAATGATTGCACCAGCACAGGCCGTGCTACTGGCCGAGGGTTCGCTAAGTAACCTGACGTCTGCATGGCAGATCAGTACATAAAAAAGCGGCTTGTGTAGCATTGCACAAGCCGCTTTTTCTATGATTGTGACAGCATTTCTTTGGCGTGTTGGCGAGTGGTGTTGGTAATGGCAATGCCGCCCAACATACGCGAAATTTCTTCTACGCGAGCCTCTTGATCTAGCACTTGTATGCGAGACAACGTATGTCCGCCTTGGCTTTGTTTGCTGACTTGTAAGTGGTGTTGGCCTTGGGCCGCGACTTGAGGCAAGTGAGTCACACACAGCACTTGGTGTCGTAACCCCAATTCGCGCAATAGTTTTCCCACTACTTCAGCAACTGCACCACCAATACCAGTATCTACTTCGTCAAAGATTAAGGTAGGTACTTGGGCAGCTTGGCTAGCAATCACTGCCAACGCTAAAGAAATACGGGCGAGCTCACCACCCGAAGCCACCTTCGCCAGCGGAGCAGGGCGTACACCCGCATGGCCTGCGACTAAAAACTCTACCTGCTCGTTACCATGAGCAGACGGTTTGCAAGGGCTAAGTTCAACCGCAAACTGACCGCCTTGCATAGAAAGCTCTTGCATGGCGTGGCTAACTTGTTGGCTTAGTTGTTTGCTGGTGCGAGCACGGGCATCACTAAGTTGCTGTGCTAATGTGTTGTAGTGCTCCTGAGCCTGAGCTACTTTGCCTTCTAGCTGTTCTAAGTCGGCATCTTCACTGAGTTGCTCTAACTGCTGCGTAAGCGTTTGCAAGAGGGTTGGCAGTTCTTCGGGTTCGCAACGGTATTTGCGTGCCATGCTGAAGATATCCGCCATACGTTCTTCCAGATTCGCCAAGCGGTCTGGGTCCAGCTCTACCGAGCTTAAATAGCTGTTTAGATCAGAGATGGCTTCGGTACTGGCTATGCGTGCGGATTCTAAGGTGTCTAGAATGGGTTGCAGTGCAGCCGGGTCGTGGTGCAATAAGCGTGTGATTTCTTGGGTAGCTGAAAACAAGGCACGTTGTGCGGCTTGTTCCTCGCCATCCAAGAGGTTTAATGCTCTAGTGGCGCCATCGAGTAACGACTGCGCATGCGCCAAGCGTTGGTGTTCTACCGCGGTTTGTTCCCATTCGTTGGGCTGCAGGTCTAGTGTTTGTAGTTCGTCATGTTGCCATTGCAAGCGTTCGCGTTCGGCTTGTAGGCCAGCAGATTGTTCTTGCGCCTGACGCAGCCGTTGCTGCAAGGACTGCCAGTTGCTCCATACCGAAGCGACTTGTTTGGCCAGTTCAGTATGCCCGCCTTGGGCATCTAGCAGAGCGTACTGGTTCGTGCTTTTTAGCAGGCTTTGGTGGGCGTGTTGCCCGTGTATGTCTACCAGTTGCTCGCTGACTTCACGCAGTTGGCTTAATGTGGCGGGTGTGCCGTTGATGTAGGCGCGACTGCGGCCTTGTGCGTCGATGACGCGGCGCAGTAGCAGTTCTTCGCCGTCGTCTAAGTCATTACTTTGCAGCCATGAACGTATGTCATCACTGAGGTCAAAGTGTGCACTGAGATCGGTTTTTTCACATCCCTCACGTATGACGCGGGTATCGCCGCGTGCCCCTAGCAGCAGCGACAGCGCATCTATAAGTATGGATTTCCCAGCGCCTGTTTCGCCAGAAAATACAGTGAAGCCCTTATCGAATTCGATATGGGCTTCATCCACAATGACAAAATCACGTATATGCAGGGATCGCAGCATAAGTAGGGATTATTCGTTGGCGTCGTTGGGTTGTGGGATACGGTTCCAGTCTAACTTTTGACGTAAAGTAGAAAAGAAACTGTAACCCGTAGGATGGATAAAACAAACGGTTTTCTGAGCGCGGCGTATTTCCACGCAGTCGCCAGGTTGGCAGTCAGACCATGCTTGCATGTCAAAGTGCACACTCGCGCCAGACTCTACTCGGCCAAGCGCCGTAATAGTTAAGCTAAGGGTGCTGCTGTCGGGCACCACGACGGGACGGTTAGACAGTGTTTGTGGTGCAACGGGCACCAGCAAGAAGGCATTAAGCGTGGGGTACAGAATAGGGCCATTGGCGGCAAGAGCATATGCCGTGGAGCCGGTTGGTGTGGCTACGACTACACCGTCAGCACGTTGGCGATGCATAAACACACCATCTAGCTCTACACGCAGCTCTATCATGCCGCCACGACCCGCGCGGTTAATTACGATATCATTGAGCGCGATGCCGGAAACCAGTGTTTCACCATCGCGTACTACGCGGCCTTCAAGTAGGCTGCGGTGCTCAGTTTCGTACTGACCGTTGATCACGCTGGTGATGGCTTCGTGCGCATGCGGTAGGGGAATATCAGTAATGAAACCTAGGCGTCCATGGTTAATACCAATCAAGGGAACGCCGCTGTGTGCCAGTTGACGTGCTGCACCCAACATGGTGCCATCGCCACCCACAATAATGGCGAGGTCGGCTTGTTGGCCTATTTCGTCAAAACTGATACAGGGGATATCCTGTATACCGGTGTAGCGCGCTGTGTCGCTTTCTATAATGACCGAGCAACCCGCTTGCTTCAGCGTGTGGGCAACGGCTCGCAGCGGGGCATCAAGTCCCGAGTCATGATAGCGACCCACGAGGGCGACCGTTTTGAAATGCATGAGGTAAATTGCCTTATGATGGAATAGGAATAGGATAATCTGAATTACTGGATTATAGAATTGTGTAAGGGTTTAGGGCATTGATGCTGCAGTTTGATCCTGATGTGAGTGTATGTAAGCATGGCAAAATATCTGGACGATAGAGCAAGTGCATTATTGACGCTATTAATAGAGCGTTATATTGCAGACGGTCAGCCGGTGGGGTCACGTACCTTATCTAGGCTTTTTGACTTGTCGCCAGCCACCATACGCAATGTGATGGCTGATCTAGAAGACCTAGGGTTAATTCATAGTCCCCACACGTCGGCGGGGCGCGTACCCACACCGCAAGGGTACCGCATGTTTGTGGACCGCCTATTAGCCGTACCGCAGTTCGAAGTGCCTCGCATCGAACCGTTGCAACTGCGCCTACCGATGGAAGAGCCTTCCCGCGCGGTGTCGTCTGCCGCCGCCTTGTTGTCCAACTTGTCCCAGTTTGCTGGGGTGGTTATGGTGCCGCGCCGCGCACAAACCTTCAAGCATATTGAGTTCATCCGCCTCTCGGGAAAACGGGTGTTGCTGATTATGGTGTCGCCCGACGGTGATGTACAAAACCGCATTTTGTTCATGTCTCGAGAGTATCGCGAAGAAGAGCTAACTGAAGCCAGCAATTTCTTTAATCAGCACTTTTCAGGCAAGTCCTTTAACGTGGTGCGCGAATCTTTAGCCGACGAGCTTTCAGCCTTACAGACCGATATTTCCCAACTGATGCAAGCCGCTGTTGCTGCCAGCACTGCCGAGTCCGACATTGAAGAAGATGTGGTGATTTTCGGTGAGAGCAAGCTGTTGGACGTAAGCGAAATGACGGATGACCTAAGCCGTTTGCGCCGTCTGTTCCAGCTGTTTGAAAAGAAAACCGAACTGCTGCATTTGTTAGATGCCTCTAGCCATGCACACGGTGTACAAATTTATATTGGTGGCGATTCTACGCTGTTGCCTTTAGACGACGTTTCTATGGTGACGGCGCCGTATGGGGTAGATGGCGAGGTGGTGGGTACCTTAGGGGTAATCGGTCCTTCTCGTATGGCGTACGACAAGGTGATACCTATCGTGGACATCACTGCTAAGTTATTGTCCAATGCCTTGAGCTGTAATCAGAACAATTGACAGGAATGGCGTCGCACTCCTACGTAGTAGCGGCGCATAGGGTCTAAATATGCTGTTAACTACCTACTTGACTGAACCGTCGGATCCATCGTTGTTGGATGCGCAGATCAGTGTCCGTCCCGCTACGCCGGTAGGCATAGTGGTTATGAATCTGGGTACGCCAGACAAGCCTGATGCAGGATCCATACGACGCTACCTTAAAGAATTTTTGTCTGATCCCCGCGTGATTGAAATCCCTCAGCCTATTTGGCAGTTGATTTTACGCGGTGCCATTTTGCCATTTAGGCCGGGCAAGTTAGTAGAAAAGTATGAAATGGTATGGATGCCTGAGGGTGCACCCTTGTTGGTATACAGCCAGCGTCAAGCCGATGGTTTGCAGCAACGCTTAGACCCTACTGGCACCACAGTGAAAGTAGAGCTGGCAATGCGCTACGGCAATCCATCGGTAGAAAGTGCCATGGATAAACTGCGTGCACAGGGTTGTGAGCGTATTCTGGTGGTGCCTTTGTACCCACAGTATGCGGCAAGCACTACGGCTACAGCGGTGGATGCGGTGACCCGTTATGCAGCAAAAATGCGTAATCAACCCGAACTACGCTTTATACGTAGCTACTGTGATCATGCTGCTTACATACAGCCGTTGGCACAGTCCGTGAAAAACTACTGGGAACAACATGGCAAACCCGAGCGTTTGCTCTTGAGTTTTCATGGTTTGCCACGACGTTGTGTGGAAAAGGGCGATCCATACTACCGAGAATGCATGTTGACCACCGCCGCATTACGGCAGGCGCTTGATGGCTGCGATGTGCCGGTAGAGGCAGCCTTCCAAAGCCGCTTTGGTGCAGAGCGTTGGTTAGAGCCGTATACCGAACCTTTATTGCGTCAGTGGGCGAAAGAGGGTGTGAAAAACGTGCAGGTGCTGTGCCCCGGTTTCTTGGCAGACTGTTTGGAAACCCTAGAGGAAATTAAGCTCATGTGCCGTGATGCCTTCCTTGAAGAGGGGGGCCAGCAGTTCGCGTACATTCCCTGTTTAAATGACGATGCCCAATGGGTAGATGGGCTAGAACAACTGGTGCGTGAACACGCTGCGGGCTGGCTCTCCTAAGCGAAATGTAAATAACATCTTGGCTCTCTTGAATATGGGGTAATTGATCCCCATATGAGTAGCAGTGATGTTTTTTAGCCGTGGAGATCCATTATGTCTGCATCAACAGACCAGAACGAAAACCAGATTCCTGAAGACAACCAACCTGAAAACGAGTCCATTGATGTGGCAGCAGAGTCGCTTGTCGAACCTGGACTAGATCAGCAGTTGGAAGAAGCTCAGGCTAAAGTAGCCCAGTATTACGATCAGTTGCTGCGCGCTAAAGCCGAAATGGAAAACATTCGCCGTCGAGCGGATGAGGAAGTATCTAAGGCACGTAAATTCGGTACAGAATCTTTTGCCGAAAGCCTGTTGCCCGTGCGTGATAGTTTAGAAGCTGCACTGGCTCAAGAAGAGCAAACGCTTGAAGCCTTCCGCGAAGGTATAGAAACCACGCTGCGTCAGTTGGATAACGCGTTTACACGCAACCAGTTGAAAGAAGTAGCGCCACAAGCGGGCGACAAGTTTGACCCCCATCTGCATCAAGCGATTTCCACCGTACCTTCTGATCAAGCTGAGGGCACTGTGGCCATGGCATTGCAGAAAGGCTATGTGTTGGCTGATCGCGTATTGCGTCCCGCACTGGTGATGGTGTCTGCCGGACAACCTGCCTAAATTATTTTGTTGTAGGGGGGCTTGAAAATGTTTAGTGAGTCCCCATCTATCAATCATCGGAATAACTAAGCAGTATCCCAAAAATGGGTACGCTGATTTTTGCAAGGTGAATCAAAAAAATGAGCAAGATTATTGGTATTGACCTTGGTACTACCAACAGTTGTGTTGCCGTTATGGACGGTGACCAGGTCAAAATTATTGAAAACGCAGAAGGTACACGTACTACCCCTTCCATCGTTGCTTACATGCCCGATGGTGAAGTTCTGGTAGGTGCTCCTGCTAAACGTCAAGCCGTAACAAACCCACAGAACACGTTGTATGCTGTGAAGCGTTTGATCGGTCGTAAATTCGACGAGCAAGCTGTACAAAAAGATATCCCATTGATGCCTTACAAAATCGTTAAGGCCGACAATGGTGACGCATGGGTAGAAGCCCAAGGTAAAGCGTTGGCTCCTCAGCAAGTTTCTGCTGATACCCTGCGTAAAATGAAGAAAACCGCAGAAGACTACTTGGGTCATGAAGTGACCGAAGCAGTTATTACTGTACCTGCTTACTTTAACGACAGCCAACGTCAAGCAACTAAAGATGCGGGTCGTATTGCTGGCTTGGAAGTAAAACGTATTATTAACGAACCTACTGCTGCGGCATTGGCGTTCGGCTTGGATAAAGCGTCTGATGGCGATCGTAAGATTGCTGTGTATGACTTGGGTGGTGGTACGTTTGACGTGTCCATCATCGAGATTGCTGACATCGACGGTGAAAAACAGTTTGAAGTACTGTCCACCAACGGTGACACTTTCTTGGGTGGTGAAGACTTTGACCAACGCATCATCGACTACATCATCGACGAGTTCAAAAAAGAAAGCGGCGTAGATCTGTCTAAAGATGTATTGGCTCTGCAACGTCTGAAAGAGTCCGCAGAAAAAGCGAAGATCGAACTGTCTTCCACACAACAGACTGAAATCAACCTGCCGTACATCACAGCAGATGCTTCCGGTCCTAAACACTTGAACCTGAAAATCACACGCGCCAAATTGGAAGCGTTGGTTGAAGATCTGATCGAACGTTCTATCGAACCTTGCCGTGTAGCGATTAAAGACGCTGGCGTGAAAGTGTCCGAGATCGACGATGTGATCTTGGTGGGTGGTATGACACGTATGCCTAAAGTGCAAGAACGTGTGAAAGAGTTCTTCGGTCGTGATCCACGTCGTGACGTGAACCCTGACGAAGCTGTTGCAGCGGGTGCGGCCATTCAAGGTTCCGTACTGTCTGGCGACCGTTCTGACGTATTGCTGTTGGACGTAACACCATTGTCCTTGGGTATTGAAACCCTGGGCGGTGTGATGACCAAAATGATTCAAAAGAACACCACTATCCCAACACGTCACTCGCAAGTGTTTTCTACTGCGGATGATAACCAGCCAGCGGTAACCATTAAGGTTTACCAAGGTGAGCGTGAAATCGCTGCGGGTAACAAAGCGTTGGGCGAGTTCAATCTGGAAGGTATTCCACCAGCACAACGTGGTATGCCACAGATCGAAGTGACTTTCGACATTGACGCAAACGGTATTTTGCACGTTTCCGCCAAAGACAAAGGCACTGGTAAAGAGAACAAAGTTACCATTAAGGCTAACTCTGGTTTGAGCGATGAAGAAGTTCAGCGCATGATGCAAGACGCCGAGGCACACGCTGAGGAAGACCGTCGTTTGGCTGAGCTGGCAACAACACGCAACAACGGTGAGGCACTGGTGCACTCCACACGTAAATCGTTGGAAGAGTACGGTGACAAACTGGAAGCCAGCGAGAAAGAAGCCATTGAAGCGGCTATCGCTGAGTTGGAAGGTGCGTTGAAAGATGGCGACAAAGACGCTATCGATGCCAAAGTTGAAGCCTTGAGCACAGCCTCGCAGAAACTGGGCGAGAAAATGTACGCTGATATGCAAGCTCAAGCTGGTGCACAACAAGCCGGTGAAGAAGGTGCTAAACCTGCGGATGAAAACGTGGTTGATGCTGACTTCAAAGAAGTGAAGCGCGATCAGTAATCCAGTGACTGTGCACTGAACAGGCCCGGTAGCCAACCTGAAAAGGGGGCTCCGGGCATCCTTTTTTCCATGAAAAGGCTTTACAAGCCTGACAGTCAAAATGGCAAAACGCGATTTATACGAAATACTAGGTCTCGCCAAAAATGCTAGCCAGGATGAGATCCGCAAAGCCTATCGCAAGATGGCAATGAAGTACCACCCGGATCGTAACCCTGACAGCAAAGAGGCCGAAGAGAAGTTCAAGGAAGCGAAAGAGGCTTACGAAATTCTGAGCGATGAGCAGAAACGTGAAGCTTATGACCGCTATGGCCATGCCGGGGTAGATCCTAGCGCTGCCGGTATGGGCGGCATGGGTGGTGGTGCCGGAGGGTTTGGCGGGTTTGGTGACCTGGGCGATATCTTCGGTGAGATTTTTGGTGGTGCGGGACGCCGTGGTCAAGGTGGGCCACAAGTCTACCGTGGTGCAGATTTACGCTACTCGTTGGAAATCAGCCTAGAGCAGGCAGCCAAAGGTTTTGATACGGAAATCCGGGTACCCAGTTGGGAAAACTGTTCGGTCTGTGATGGCTCGGGCGCGAAACCAGGTAGCAAACCTACCACGTGTGGAACGTGTGGTGGGGCAGGTGCGGTTCGTATGCAGCAAGGCTTCTTTAGCGTGCAGCAAACGTGTCCAACGTGTCATGGCTCAGGTAAAGAGATCAAAGATCCGTGTACAGCCTGCCACGGTGAAGGCCGTAAACGTGTAGAGAAAACACTGCAAGTGAAGATTCCTGCCGGTATTGATGACGGCATGAGCATTCGCTCTATGGGTAATGGTGAGCCGGGCGTCAACGGCGGCCCTGCCGGTGACTTGTATGTAGAGATTCAGTTGAAGCCGCATGGTATTTTCCAGCGCGATGGCGACGATCTACATTGCAGCCTGACCATTCCATTTACCACCGCGGCATTGGGTGGTGAAGTGGAAGTGCCTACCTTAACGGGGCGTGGTGAAATCACTATTCCTGAAGGGACACAAACCGGAAAAACCTTCCGCTTGCGTGCTAAAGGGATCAAGGGGGTGCGTTCCAGCTACCCAGGTGATTTGTACTGCCACATTCAGGTAGAAACACCGGTGCGACTCAGTGAAGACCAGAAGAAAATTCTGCGTCAGTTTGAAGAAGCACTGCAGTCGGGTGGTGATAAGCACTCTCCCAAAAGCGAGTCATGGACAGACAAGGTAAAGAACTTCTTTTCCTAATTCTGTGCAGTACTAAAAAACCGGTATAACGTTAAACGTTGTACCGGTTTTTTTATGGCCTAGCGTAGCAGGCAGCAAGTAGGCTTAAGGCTGCAATTGCAAGCGGTCAGCCATGCGTACCAGCTCGGCCAAGGAACCGGCTTCCATGGTGCGCATGACTTGCCCACGTCGCACTTTCACGGTGATTTCACTCACATGCAGTTGGCTGGCTATTTGCTTGTTGAGCAAGCCCTGTACCACTAAGCGCATCACCGATTGTTCACCTGCGGTGAGCTTATCCCAGCGATCTCGTAGCAGGGTGATTTGACCTTCTTCTTGACGGCGTTGGGTGTCTTTTTGCAGCCCCAGTTGTATGGCATCAAGCAAGTCTTGGTCGCGGAAAGGCTTGGTCAGAAATTCGATGGCCCCATTTTTCATGGCTTCCACACCCAGTGCAATATCACCGTGTCCAGTGATGAAAATGGTGGGTAGTTGAATACCGTATTGGGACATGTGGCGGTGAAAGTCCATACCGCTTTGACCGGGCATACGAATGTCTAGAATTAAGCAGCCAGGCGCATCCTCAACCCCTTTGTCTAAGAACTCTTGAACCGAGCTGTAGGTGCGGGTATGCAAGCCTACAGAGGCGAGTAAGTCGTCGAGTGCGGCACGCATAGATGGGTCATCATCAACGATGTAGACCAAGGCGTTTGAGGTTTCTGTAGAGGAAGGAGACATCATGAACTGGCTGCCGGGTGATTCAGGGGGAGAATAAATTGAAAACAGGCACCGCCTTCTGCGCGGTGGGTGGCCCAAATGCGTCCCTGATTGGCCTCCATAATGGTGCGGCTAATGGCTAGCCCCAGCCCTACGCCTGTTTCCTTTTCGGTCCAGAAAGCATCGAACATATGGGCAAGCGCATCATTACTAAAGCCTTTGCCTGAGTCTGCTACGCTGACTAACAACGCGCCTTGTTCATCCACTTGGGTGGTGAACTCGATTTCGCGGTGAGGGCGTGAGTTCTGCCGTATGCTTTCTATCGCATTGTTTAATAAGTTGCCCAAGACTTGCTGCAATTGTATGCGGTCGGCCAGTACCTTAGGCAGGCTCTCGGCCAGTGTTAGTTTTAGGGCAATGCCGTTACGTTCTAAATCGTTACGCGAGAATTGCACCACTTCGATAATGGCCTGATTCATATCGAACAGGCTGGTTTGTGGTGCATCGCCTCGGGTGAGAGCACGTACGCGGGTAATGACATCGCTGGCACGGTTGGCATCGGCAATAATACGTTCGATGGCTAGACGTGCTTTATCCATATTAGGTGGTTCAAAATTTAACCACCGCTGGCAGGCATTACTGCTGGCGATAATAGCGCCTAAAGGTTGGTTAACCTCGTGTGCAATAGAGGCCGCCATCTCACCTAAGCTGGTAATACGTGCTAATTGTTGTAGGCGTGCTTGAGACACTTGTGCAGCGGTACGAGCCGCCATGATCTTGATGCCCAATAACGAGGTAATACCTATAGCGACTAAACTGATGGCGGTATTTAACAAGCCTATTTCGTAGGCGCCATCGTTGGTCATGTAGAAACTGATAATGGTTAGCGTAATGCAGGCGGCCGATAACCAGCCTACCGTACGCACGCTGTACAAGTTAGTGGCGGCTAACAGCACAGCGCAATAAAACACGGCAAACGCGATGGCGTAATCGGTGACGGTATCCGCAATAAAAATTGCAGCCATTACTATGGCAATAGTAAGGCCGGCTAGAATGCGGCGAAAATTCAAGCTACCCGTCATGTGTATCCTTGGTTGGCAAAGTGGGGTGTTTAGTCTTCATGTTCGGTGACAGAGCGCCAACGTACCGATGTTACCATCGGCTCTAAACTCAGCCTACCAATGACTTGTTCTACCAACCTATCTTGCTTGTCTTCAGCACGTACCAAGGCATTGACCTCCACACGGTTGGTGTCTTCAATGTCGGTACTTTCTAATTCTTGTATGTGAATGTTTTGTCCCAAATCACGCAGTAATAAGGCGCGTACATGGGCTTCAGCTTCGCTGTAGCACACCAAACTAATGCTGTAGCTGTTGGTAATGTCGGTATTGCTTAGTGCTTGGCGTTCAATGAGTCGTACCAAGGGGCGCAGCAAGCCATTTACGCCAATAATAAAGAAGGCAGCGATGGTGGCGTGGAAAATATAGCCCGCGCCACACAGTACCCCAATAGCCGCCGAACACCATAAGGTAGCGGCAGTGTTTAGGCCGCGCACGTTCATGCCTTCTTTGAAAATGATGCCAGCCCCTAAAAAACCGATGCCTGATACGACTTGTGCGGCAATACGGGTAGGGCTGGCCTCACCGGGGAAAAGCCCCGCAAAAATGACAAAAGTGGCTGCACCTAGTGCGACCAGAGTGTTGGTTCGTAGTCCGGCCTGACGCTGATGCCATTGCCGCTCAAACCCTATTAGCCCACCCAGCACCAACGCGCCGAATAGGTTAATGGCAACAGAAGACAGATCGTGAAAATCCATGGTAGTGAACCCTCCCAAACTAGGAACCAACGTGGTGAGTAAAGTAGTTATAAAGCCTGTGTGACGCTATCACGTTTGGATGTCTGAGTTGTGTCAGAGTGTTGTGGTGCGTTGTAGGCTGTGTCCACGGTAGCGGCTTGGGTAGCCCATGACAAGGCCAGTAGACCAAACAGGGACACCAAGTACAGTGCCACGACGCAAAAGTACAGGCGATGGGTGTGCAGTGCGGTCAGGCGACGTGTCAGGGAGTGGTGAACATCAGAAAAAGCGATACGGAACATGGGAGCCTCCATTGTGTAAGGTTCCCACTATGCGTTGCTTAGTGTGGGAACCAGTGTGTAGCAAAAAGGTGAAGAGGGTGTGTCTCAACGCATAAGCGACACAACGATCCAGGGTCATCATCCATAAGGACCTCCTTGTTAGACGTTAAAACCAACGGCCAAAGCGGCGTATGTACAGCATTTTCATCAGTTGTGCGGCCACACAATAACTGAGCAAAATACCCAGTAGCCATGGAAAGTATGCCCACGGTAAAGCCTCTAAACCTACTAGCGGCCCCAGAGCTGAAAAGGGTAGGTATAAGCCTATGGCCATAATGCTGCCGGTCATCAGTAGTACCGGTAAGGTGGCCGTACTTTGTATGAACGGTATCTTTTGGGTACGTAGCATGTGCACCACTAGGGTTTGGGAAAGTAAGCCTTCAATAAACCAACCTGACTGAAACAAGGTTTGGGCAGAAGGGCTGTTGGCCGCAAACACAAACCATAAAACGCTATAGGTGACTAAATCGAAAATCGACGATGTAGGCCCTATGAACAGCATGAAACGGCCAGTGTTACGTGCATCCCATTTTCTAGGCTTAGACAAAAACTCGTTATCCATTTTGTCCCAAGGTAGAGACAGTTGCGACAGGTCATACAGCAGGTTTTGTATCAGCAGTTGTATGGCCAGCATGGGCAAGAATGGAATAAATGCGCTAGCAATCAGTACCGATAACACGTTGCCAAAGTTAGAGCTGGCGGTCATGTTTAGGTACTTAAGAATATTGCCAAAGGTCTCGCGGCCTTTGATTACTCCTTCTTCTAGCACCAGCAAACTTTTTTCTAGCAAAATAATGTCGGCAGATTCTTTAGCAATATCGGCCCCGCTGTCTACGGAAATGCCTACATCCGCCTCACGCAGTGCCGGTGCATCATTAATGCCATCGCCTAGGAAACCAACCGTATGGCCATTGGCTTGCAAGGCTTTGAGTATGCGCGACTTTTGCAGTGGAGTCAGTTTGGCAAATACGGTGCGTTCCTCTACTTTTTGGCGTAGGGTCGCGTCATCTAGCAATTCAATTTCGCTGCCTAGTAGGGCAGTACCCGGTGCTAAACCCACTTCTTTGCAAATACGGCTGGTAATGATCTCGTTATCGCCCGTCAGCACCTTAATCGTTACGCCGTGAGCATGCAACGCCTGCATAGCGGCGCTGGCGCTGTCTTTAGGCGGGTCTAAAAAGATCAATAACCCTCGTATGACTAAACTGTGTTCATCACTGGCGTTGTACTGCCCAGAGTGTTGCTCATGACCGAGTTGTTTGGTGGCCAGTACGACGACTCTAAAACCATCTTGGTGATAGGCCCTAGCCATGGTGAGCAAACTAATGCGTCGTGCATCAGTGAGCGCAACAGTTTCTTGGGCGTGCACAATGTGGCTAGATACCGCCAGCATTTCCTCAACAGCACCTTTGCAAATCAGTAGGTGCTCATCACTATCATTGCGAACCACTACCGATAGACGTCGACGTTCAAAATCAAAAGGAATCTCGTCTACTTTTTCCCAATGCTTAACGGTGGTTAGTTGATGGGCAGATGCTTCAGCAAAACGTACTACGGCTTGATCAATCAGGTTGACTACACCACTTTGGTGGGCGCTATTTAACCAAGCCAATTGCAACACTGTGGCGTCGTCTGCACCTGTGGTGTTCACGTGTTTTGCCAAGATCACTTTGTCTTGGGTAAGCGTGCCTGTTTTATCAGTACACAGCACATCCATTGCACCAAAGTTTTGTATAGCATTTAACCGCTTTACTACTACTTTCTGTTTGGCCATTGCCATCGCGCCTTTGGCTAAATTGGCACTCACAATCATGGGCAGCATTTCGGGTGTTAGCCCTACGGCTACGGCTAAGGCAAACATAAAGGCTTCTACCCAGTCGCCCTTGCTAAAACCATTAATTAACAACACCAACGGCACCATGACCAACATAAACCGAATCAGTAACCAGCTCACACTGTTTACGCCACGGTCAAAGGCCGTTTGGGAACGAGCCCCCACAATAGAATGGGCCAGAGCCCCAAAATAACTGCGGTTACCAGTAGCCATCACAATGGCAGTGGCAGTACCACTGACTACATTCGTCCCCATAAAACCAATGTTGGGTGTATCCAGCAGGTTATGTTCGGTCGCCGTAAACAACGCTGGGGTGTGCTGTTTTTCTACAGGAATGGATTCGCCTGTCAGCATGGCTTGGCTGACAAACAAATCGCGGGATTCCACGAGTCGTACATCGGCAGGGATCATGTCGCCTGCACGTAGTTTGATCAGGTCGCCTTCTACCAACTGCTCAATGGGCAGCTCTAGGGTTTCAGGTCTGTCTTGTACGGCGCGGCGGCGAATCACAGTGGCCGTCGAGCGTACCATGTCTTTCAGTGCTGCAGCAGAACGGGTAGAGCGGTATTCCTGAATAAAGCGCATGACTGCACTGGCTAATACCATGGTCAAAATGATGACCATGCTGGCGGGGGCAGCGGCATGCCCAGCTTGCCAAGGTAGCCAAATGTCAGTGATGGCACTGATCCCTGCTAATACCAACAGTACGACGATGAAGGGGTTTTTAAAAGTACTGAAAAATTGTCGTAAGGCTGAGGGCGTCTGTTCATGGGCCACGATGTTTAGGCCGTCGCGCTGCTGGCGCTGGATGACATCCGAATGCAGCAATCCATGTGGGTGTGCACCTACATTTTTTAAGGTGTGGTGCAGGCTTAGAGGGGCCTCATGTTGTGCTCGCAATGTACGTGTTTGCGCCGCTGGTTTGGGCGTGACACGTGAGAAAGCGGAAGCAAGGAACGTCATGAGTGAAACCTCTGCCACAACAGCAGCGGCAGCGGCTCTATGCCGGATTATTGCGGCATACAGAACAGCATGGCATCGCTGTTGCCATGGGTGTTAATACGATGAAATAAATACGCTGCGGGTGGCTTCATGCCTGATTTAGCTAGGAAATAGACAAAAAGTATTATGCGATGGCTAGAGCGTAGAAACCAGACTACGTGTGTATGCACTGTTCAAACTAAGAGGTGGTAGTTCTATACCTTGGTATAGCTAAGGGTGAAATACGTGTGTGGGATGTGCGGCATTTTGTGAACTAGTGATGCAATCTTATTTACATACGTTGTGTATGTAATTGATGGAACAGATAGACCCTCTAGGAGATTTGCTGTGTACGCGCAGTACAAAACATTATTGATTCGCCCTGATGTGCGGGCATTTGTGTGGGCTGGTTTACTGGCTAGGTTAGCGTTACCCATGATGGGGATGGCATTATTACGCTGCTAGTGCAGTGGCGAGAGAGTTATGCATTGGCAGGGGCCGTGTCGGCGACGTTTGTGCTGATGTATGCGGTAGTGTCGCCCTATACGTCGCGGTGGGTAGATAGCAAAGGGCAGCGTTACGTGTTGCCCAGAATTACCTTGCTGTGCGTAAGCGGTGGGGGGATCGTAGTACTGGCCTCGTACTTGGAATTGCACAATGCGTTTCTATTTGTAGGGGCGGCATTGTTAGGATGCATGCCAAGTATCTCAGCATTTATTCGGGCACGCTGGACGGCACTACTCTCTGGGCAGCCGGCATTGCAAACGGCGTATTCGCTTGAAACTGTGGCAGATGAACTCAGTTTTATTGTGGGGCCACCGTTGTCGGTGGGGGTAAGTGTTGTGTGGTTTACCCAAGCTGGGGTGGTGTTAGCGTTGGTGGTGCTAGTAATAGGGGCATTTGCACTGATGAACCAACACGCTACCGAGCCTGCTATAGCTCGCCCTAATCAGGCCAAGCCGCCGTCAGTGCTGTGGTCTACACCTACGGTGCCTCTGTTAACGCTGGTCATGATAGGTATGGGAGTAATGGTAGGGGCTGTAGACATACTGAGTGTGGCGTTTGCCGAGCAGCAAGGCTTGCCCGCGGCAGCCAGTTTGGTGTTGTCTGCTTACGCTGTAGGTTCGTGTGCGGCGGGGTTGGTTTTTGGTGCGCACACAGTAGCTGTGCCGTTGCGCAAGCTGCTTGTGTGGGGCGGCGTAGCGATTGCGATCAGCACTATTCCCTTTATATGGGTAAGTGGTGTGGTGGGGTTAAGCGCCAGTGTGTTCGTGGCTGGGGTTTGTTTTGCACCTACCATGATTGTGGCTATGTCCTTGGTAGAGCGGCAGTTGGCATCATCCCAGATTACCGAAGGCATGACATGGCTACTGGCGGGGTTGAACAGCGGTGTGGCGTTGGGCGCTAGTTGGTCAGGCAACCGGGTAGATGCGGCGGGCGCACAAGCGGGTATTCCCGTGTTGTGGTGGGCCGCACTAGCGGTGCTCATGTTTGCTGCAATAGCTGCCATGCAACTACGAGAACCCGCTAAAACGGCTTCCTAAAAAAACACCCCCAGCTGAATAGGCTTCAAGCTGGGGGTATGACGTTGCTTAGTCACTATCAGGGGTTACTGGCTACCTGAGGTTCCTCGTTAGTGGGGGCCTCGATTGCCTCTACCTTAGGTGGTGTGGCAGCAACAGTAGGTGCTACAGGGCTGGCAGCTTGCGGTGGTGCCTCAGCAGCAGCAACGGGTGCTGCTACTAAGTCTGCGGCAGGCGATTCACTGGCTGTAGTGGGTTCAACTGCGCTAGCAGGTGCTGCGTCACTGACGGTGTCAGGCTGAGCCTCAGTGTCTGCTTGCGGCCCGTCTACGGCCTTGGTCTTAGCCTCGCCCTCTGTTGCTGAGCTGTCTACGGCAGAGCTTGGTCGGTAGTAGTCTTATCACTTTCCGTAGTTTGTTTGCTGTGATCAGCGGCGATAGCAATGCTTAGCGCTTGCGGGTCTAGATAGCGTTTCAGGGTGTCATTAACCTGTTTAGCATCTAGCTTTTTCAAGGCTTCGTCAATTTCGGCAGACCAAGCAAAGCTACGGTTTTGGTCCAGATAGCGCAGCCATGTATTGGCCAAGATGGCATCTCTGCTGCGAGACAATTCACGGTATTTCAGCATAGCGTCTACCGCTTGTGTGACCTCTTCTTCAGTAAAGCCGTCTGTCAGTACTTTTTGGATTTCTTCCTGCATCGCTGCGGCAACTTTGGCAGAGTTTTCAGGTGCATGTATAGCGTAGAAAATCCACGTGCTATTAGGCTCGTACGACGATGTGTTCAGCATGCTGCGCACATCGTAAGACAAGCCATCTTGCACGCGTACTCGGTTCCATAATCTGGATGTTTCAGATTGACCCAGCATGTAGTTAGCTAAATACAGTGCAGGGAAGTCTGCGTCGGAGTCTTGCAGTGGCAAGCTTTGTTTGGCCATGTAAAACGCATTGGCTTTGTCCGGCGTATTGATAGAGAACTCTTTGGCTTCTACTTGATGGTAAGGGTTTTCAGGGCGTACGTAGGCGGGGGCTGCTTTCCATTGGTTTAAGCCTTCTACCAGCGCTTGCTGTACGACGTCGGGGTTAAAACTACCGGCAGCACTGAAGCGTACATTGCCTGTCCCGTAGAACTGCTCATAGAACTCAAGCACATCGTTGTGAGTAAGTGCTTTAGTTTCCTCAAGGCTTTCTTGCAGTGTAGGTACATAGCGAATGTCATCTTTGGGCCATGTGTTTTCATGCTGTGTGAGCGCTTGTGCGGCAAGCTCTGTAGGCTCGGTCATCGCATTTTGGTAGGCGGTGACTAACTGGGTTTTGTATTTTTCCAGTTCATCAGCCGGTAGGCTTGCACCGCGTAAAATTTCCAGCACCAGTTTTATGACGGCAGGTAGGTTTTCGCCTAGCGTGGAAACGCTGACATTAATCCCCGTGCTGTGACCACTGAACCCTACATCGGCTTGCAGTTCGGTGAAGCGATCGGCAATTTCTTGGCGGCCATGCTGTTGTGTACCAAAGCTCAACAAGCTTGCTACCGTTGTGCCTATGGCGCGTTTCCCTTTGAGGCTTTCTGCATCCCCAAATTGCAGACTTAACACGGCTTCTACACGATCACCGCGTGTGGCTTTGGGAAGTAAGGCCAGTTCAACCGTGCCTAAACCTTCGTTTAGGGTCAGCACAGGACGCAAGGTTTGGGCATCAATGTTGGCAGGAGACACATCAAAGCTGGCCGTTTCTTGTACCAGTTCTTTACCTTGGTAGTCGCTCACCAGTTTTTCTATATCTACAATCTCGGCTTTAGGCGCGCGAGTAGGGGATTCGGTAGGAATGTATTGGCCATTAGTGCGGTTGTCGGGCACTAACCAGCGCTCGACGGCTTTTTGTACTTCATCAGTTTTCAAATTTTCAACGCGATCTCGGCCAATAAAGAACAGTCTCCAGTCACCGACTGCTGCACTTTCTGATAAAGCGGAGGCAAGTTGCGCGGGGTCAGCATACACGCTAGACCAACTGTTCAGCCACTGGTTACGAATACGGTTAACTTCCTCGTCAGTGAAAGGGCGCGCTTGTAGGTTGTCTATGGTTTGGTCCAACACTTGCAAGGCTTCTTCTTGATTCATTTCAGCTTGCAGTTCAGCAGCAAAAAATGCGTAGCCTGGGTCGCGCATGCCAGCAGCATAACCAAAGACACTAGTGGCTAGGTTCTGGTCTACCATGGCTTTATACAGGCGGCCAGATGGCGTGTCACCCAAGATACCTACACCAATACTGAGGGCGATATACTCAGGGTCGGCTTCAGAGGGAATGTGGTAGAGCGCTGCCACAATAGGTGAACCGCCTTGACGGCGCAATACGACAGAGCGCGTGCCATCTTGTACTGGTTCGACGGTGTATTCAGGAGGTAATTGGCGCGTGGGCTTAGGAATGGCCCCGAAGCTTTGAGCAATTTGTGCCAAGGTTTGGTCAGCATCAAATTTACCGCTCACAATCAAAATGGCGTTATCAGGCTGGTAGTACTCGTGGTAAAACGCTTTTAGCTGAACTACATCCACATTTTCTACGTCAGAGCGTGCGCCAATGGTGGACTTGCCGTAGTTATGCCACTGAAAAGCGGCCGATTGCATCTGTTGCATCAGAATACGGAAAGGGCTGTTTTCTCCACGTTCCATTTCATTGCGCACCACCGTCATTTCAGCGTCTAGATCGCTTCTGGAAATGGTGGCGTTGACCATGACATCGGCTTGCCAATCTAAGTACCATTTCAAGGTATCGTCATTCGCGGCGAAGCTGGCGTAATAATTAGTGCGGTCACCCGAGGTAGTACCGTTGGCCGCTAAGCCACGCTTAGAAAACTCTGCTAATGCATTAGGTAGGGTTGGGGTGCCTCGGAACAGCATATGCTCCAGCAAGTGGGCCATACCTGTCTGACCGTAGTTTTCCTGACGTGAGCCTACCAAGTAGGTCATGTTGACCGTGATGTTGGGTCTGGAGGTATCGGCTGCCAACAAAACGCGTAGGCCATTTTGTAATGTGTATTCGGTGACACCTTCTACACTGGCTCCTTGAACTACACCTTCTGGTAGAGCATAAACGCTGACAGGCATCAGGCTGAATAGCGCTAGCCCTAGTCCGGCGGTTAAGCGTGAAACTCGGATGGACAGCATTGTTTGGGTTCCCTTGTTGAGCATGAATGACAACGAATGGTCTTGTAACCTAAGGCCTATACTGTACAGGGAGATAATGGAATGTGAAACAGCCGGAATCGTGAGAAAACGCAACCAAAATCAAACCGCCCCTAGAGGAGGCGGTTTTGGTGTGTATTCAAAGATGTTAGCGAAGGTTAATGCTATCTGGCTAAGTTTTGCATGGCACTTTCTAAACCCTGCAAACTGAGGTCATACATACGGCCACCCATTAACTTCTGAATGGTCAGAATAGATTGATGGTATGACCAGTAGCGACTGGGTTCAGGGTTAAGCCACGCGGCGTGTGGCCATTGATCTAACATGCGCTGTATCCAGACAGCACCAGTTTCATCGTTGTAATGTTCAACGCTGCCGCCTGGCATCATGATTTCATAGGGGCTCATGGTGGCATCACCGACAAAAATCACCGTCCAGTCATCGCCATAACGGTGCAGTACATCCATGGTGGGGATGCGCTCTTGATGGCGGCGGTGATTTTGCGTCCATAGGCCTTCATAAGGGCAGTTATGAAAGTAGTAGGCGTGTAAATGCTTAAATTCACTACGTGCTGCCGAGAACAATTCTTGAACGAGGGCGATGTGGTCATCCATACTGCCACCCACATCCAGCAGCATTAATACTTTGACCGCGTTGTGCCGTTCAGCACGCATTTGAATGTCTAGCAGGCCAGCATTATGCGCAGTTTGGCGTATGGTGCCTTCAAGGTCTAATTCTGTGTGTTGGCCAGCGCGCGCAAAACGACGTAACCGACGTAACGCCATTTTAAAGTTGCGTGTCCCCAGCTCTTGTTGATCGTCGTAATCTTTGAACTCACGCTCTTCCCATACCTTGACCGCAGTTCGATGCCCAGCCGAAGGCCCGCCTACGCGTATGCCTTCAGGGTGATAGCCGCCATGTCCAAAAGGCGAGCTTCCCCCGGTACCTATCCACTTATTGCCGCCCGCATGACGTTCCGTTTGTTCGGCTAGGCGTTCTTTGAACAGTTCCATCAGCTTGTCCCAGCCATGCTTTTGAATGGCGGCACGTTCTTCAGCGCTAAGGTGGCGTTCAAAGTTTTTAATCAGCCAATCCAAAGGAATCTGGCTAGCGTCGGGATCGGCTTCTAGCTTCATCTGGTGCTGCTCATAAAACTGAGCAAAAGCACGATCGTATTTGTCGTACAGGCTTTCATCCTTAATCAGGATGAGTCGTGCGAGCCGGTAAAAGCCTTCCACACGGGTGGGCATGACCGGTTGGCGTAAGGCATCGAGCAGGGTGAGGTATTCGCTTAGCGATACCGGCAACTGATGCGCGCGCAGATGGTAGAAAAAATCAATGAACATGGCAGAGCGAATACCTAGGCGGTAGCCTTAGGATCGTAGCAGACGCCCTAAGCGATTAAGTAGGCTTAGGTCTTGTTCATTTTTCAGCAGGGCGCCTGCCATGACCACTGCGTTTTGGCCGGGTTGCTGTGCAGCCGCTTGCAACTGTTCTGGCGTAATGCCCTCATGCAGCAGCAAATTAATCCAGTCTAAGAACTCAGAAGTGGACGGTTTCTTCTTTAAGCCGGGGGTGTCACGTAAGGCGAAAAACACATCCATGGCTTGGTTGAGCAGTTCGCTTTTTAGCTGCGGAAAGTGCAGTTGCACAATTTGCTCTAACGTCTCGCGGTCTGGGAAGCGTATGTAGTGGAAGAAACAGCGGCGTAAAAAAGCATCCGGCAGTTCTTTCTCGTTGTTCGAGGTAATGATGATGAGTGGGCGATGGCGAGCAGTGACAGTTTGCTGGGTCTCGTAGACGTGAAAGCTCATTTGGTCTAGTTCGCGCAGCAAGTCGTTGGGGAACTCAATGTCGGCTTTGTCTATTTCATCAATCAGCACAACCGTAGGTACATCACTTTCAAAGGCTTGCCACAGCACACCTTTGACAATGTAGTGGGCAATATCGTGTACACGAGGGTCACCCAACTGCGAGTCGCGTAGGCGGGACACCGCATCATATTCGTACAAGCCTTGCTGGGCTTTAGTGGACGACTTAATGTGCCATTGCAGCAGCGGCCTACCTAGTGATTTGGCCACCTCTTCTGCCAAGTGTGTTTTGCCTGTACCGGGTTCGCCCTTGATGAGTAGGGGGCGCTGTAATGCCAGTGCGGCGTTAACCGCCATACTGAGGTCATCGGTGGCAATGTACTGATCAGTGCTAGAGAAACGGACGGAGGTATCAGAAACAGAAGCAGACATGGCAACAAACAAGAAAAAGGTTAGCGGGTGCTGTAACGGTTGATGAGTTCTATATAGCGCTCGTTATCAAGCGGCTTATTCAAACGCTGGGCTTCCCAGATGATTTCACCTAGGGCTTCCATAATGCAGTGCACCGCATCATGGGGACTGCGGTGTTGCAACAACCGATTGTAAGCGGCCTTGATGCCTGGAGGCTGATCAATGGACAGTTGCTCGTGGATAGCCAGATGCATAGACAAGTGTAGGAAAGGGTTAGTTTGACCTTCCTCTACCGTAAAGTCCGCTTGTAAGGCATCGGGGTTGCGTAGCAGATCGTGGTATTCGGGGTGCTCACGTACCCAGTCCACCGCAATGGTTTCAATGGGGGTGAGTACGCCATTTTTCTGGTCTTTTTGCCAGGCCTCGACAAAGAATTGTCGTACCTGTTCGCGGCTGGGGTTGAACATGCGTATCTAGTCTCGTGCAGTATCGTATCTGGTATTATTTTACGCCATGAATTTTGTATTATTACCCGGCTTCGGTTTGGGGGCTTTTCCACTACAGCGGTTGATGAGCGGTTTGCAGGCAAAAGGGCATACGGTGCAGTTGCTTGAGCTTCCGCAGCAGTCATCGTGGGAGGCCTACGTGCATAGCCTTAATTCACCCGAAACCCCCACGGTGCTGGTGGGGTGGTCATTGGGTGGGCAAGTGGCAACCTTACTGGCTCAGCAGTGGGGCTGCGCTGTAGTGACGCTTGCTTCCAATCCGAAGTTTTGTGCATCAGACGATTGGCCTTGTGCCATGCCATCCGCTGATTTTCAGGCGTTTGAACAACGCTATATCGCACAACCTGAAAGGTCTAGGTTGCGCTTTGCGGCCTTAGTGTGCCAAGGTGATGCACACGCAAAAGACAGTGTGAGTCAGTTACGGGCAAGTTTTGATCAGACGGTAGATGTGGCCGCTAGTGCTCAGCAATTGCGTTTGCTGGCTGAGTGGGACACCCGTTCGGTATTGGCCAATTTGCCTACAGCACACTATCACTTTTTTGCCATGAATGATGCCTTGGTACCCGCTGAAGTGGCGCAGCGCCTATCATCGTATTGCGAAGCCTCGCAGATATTTCAATGGGCTGATGCCAGTCACTTTTTGCCTTATACACATGCGCCAGAATTGGTAGAGGCGTTGTGTGAGCTATTCCCTGGAGCGTAGACAGTGAGTAATACCCCCCTGAACATGGATGCTTTTGATAGGGAGCATCTATGGCACCCCTACACCTCGGCGGTAGACCCGCTGCCAGTTTATAAAGTGAGTCATGCCCACGGCTCTACCATTGTGCTAGAGGATGGCACAGAGCTGATTGATGGTATGTCATCGTGGTGGTGTGCTATTCACGGTTATAACCATCCCGTATTGAATCAAGCCGCGAGTGATCAATTACAGAAAATGTCGCACGTGATGTTTGGGGGCTTTACGCATGATCCCGCCATTGAACTAGGTAAGTTGCTACTACGTATAGCACCGCCCAGTATGGACCGCATCTTTTATGCGGATTCAGGTTCTGTGGCCGTTGAAGTGGCGTTGAAAATGGCGGTGCAATATTGGGCTGTTCAGGGCAAAACACAGAAGCAGAATATTGCCACCATTCGTCAGGGCTACCACGGCGATACGTGGAATGCGATGTCGGTGTGCGACCCTGTTACTGGCATGCACCAGATTTTTGGTACTAGCTTACCGACACGGTTGTTTGTGCCTGCACCAGAAAGCGGTTTCTATGACCCGTGGGATGCTGCTGATACTCACGAGCTAGAACAGTTGTTCGCAACTAACCATCACGAAATGGCCGCTTTTATCATTGAGCCCATTGTGCAAGGTGCGGGCGGGATGCGTTTTTATCATCCTCAATATTTAAGAGAGCTTAAGCGGTTGTGTGAGCAGTATGGCGTGTTGCTGATTTTTGATGAGATCGCAACGGGCTTTGGCCGCACGGGCAAAATGTTTGCGTGGGAACATGCAGGTGTAGAGCCTGACATTATGTGTATAGGAAAAGGGCTAACAGGTGGTTATATGACGCTGTCAGCCGTGCTAGCAACCGCGCAGGTAGCCGAGCTGTTATCCAGCGGATCACCGGGCGTATTTATGCATGGCCCCACCTTTATGGGGAACCCACTAGCCTGTGCCGTTGCGCGTAGCTCTACGGAACTCTTATTAGCACAAGACTGGCAGGCTACTGTTCAGCGCATTGACGCTCAGTTAACAGAAGCATTAGCCCCCGCGAAAACATGGTCATGGGTACGTGATGTACGTGTACTAGGCACTATTGGCGTCATAGAAATGCAAGATCCTGTAGACATGGCTGTTTTACAAAAAGAGTTTGTACGCCGAGGTATTTGGGTGCGACCTTTTGGGCGCTTAGTCTACATCATGCCTCCATACGTCATCAGCAAGCAGGAATTGCATACGCTCACCCGTGAGTTGCTGGCTGTAGTGCAGCAAATGGGGGCAGGGCAATGAGTTGGCAGCAGTATTTTGTAGAGGCACAAGAAAAGCAGCGCCAACAAGGCACATTGCGTCAGTTGAATAGCTTTGAGCACCACGATACAGAGTTGCGTAGACAAGGCCAAAGCTGGTGCAACTTAGCGTCGAATGATTACTTAGGGCTGGCGTCAGATCATGCCTTAAAGCAGCAGTTTTATGCGCAGTTAGCGAAAGCCGATGCCGGGCTTTCTGCCTCGTCCTCTAGGTTGCTGACAGGGACCTTCTCTACTCATAGTGCCTTAGAGCAGACCTTAGCTGCTTTGTTTGATCGCGAAGCGGCCTTGGTATTTGGTAGTGGTTACCACATGAACGTAGGGATATTGTCTGCTATTGCGGACAAGCAAACCTTGGTATTAGCCGACAAGTTAGTGCATGCCAGCATGATTGATGGTTTGCGCTTAAGCCCAGCGAAACTATTACGCTATAAGCATAACGACTTGCAGCATTTGGAGCAGTTGTTGCATACGTACCATGGTGATTATGAGCGTGTGCTCATTGTGACGGAAAGCATTTTCAGCATGGATGGCGATATTGCTGATTTACAGGCATTAGTGCAACTTAAACAACGTTATCCACAGGTGGCTTTGTATGTGGATGAAGCGCATGCCGTAGGCGTGCGTGGTCAAACAGGCTTAGGGTGTGCTGAAGAGCAGCAGTGCGTGCAAGACATCGATTTTTTGGTGGGTACCTTTGGTAAGGCTTTGCACTCTGTGGGTGGTTACGTGGTGTGTTCGCAGGTGGTGCGCGATTACCTTGTTAACCACATGCGTACCTTTATCTTTAGCACAGCATTGCCGCCACTCAATATGGCATGGACAGATTTTGTGTTACAGCGCTTGGCGGCGATGCAGGCTAGGCGCGATAGATTGCAACGCCTAACGCTGCAGTTGCGTGAGCGCGTGGCCGAACGATACGACCAGCATTTATCTGCCTCGCATATTGTGCCCGTCGTATTGGGCAGCAACGAGGCTGCCTTGAGTAAAGCCCAACAACTGCAAGAGCAAGGCTTATGGGTGATGGCGGTGCGTCCACCCACCGTGCCGATGAATCAAGCACGGTTACGCATTTCCTTAACGGCGGACGTGCCTGAGGCCGACTTTGAGCGGTTGCTTACGTGCTTGTGATGGATAAAGCCAAAGTGAAACAGCGCTTTCGCAAAGCGGGGGCGCAGTATACGCAGCAAGCTCATGTGCAGCAGCATATGGCGAAGCGTTTGTGGCAGTATGCGCGGCAATTGAATGTTGCCCCCAAACGAGTATTGGAAATAGGGTGTGGCCAAGGTGGTTTTACGCAGTACGTAAGTGGTTGGGCCTCCTTGCAGCAACTGGTGCTCAACGATTTATACCTGGCACATGACGCTTTGAAAGCGGTGTTGCCCGCAACGTTACACGTGCAGTATTTGGAAGGCGATATTGAGGCTGCGGCGTTACCTACCGACCTAGATGTGGTGGTGTCAGCAGCGTCAGTGCAGTGGCTGGTGGATGTGCCTAGCTTACTGAAACGACTAAGCGCTAGTTTGAACGACGGTGGCTATGTGGTGCTGTCTACTTTTGGGCCTGAACAGTATGCTGAAATACGCCAACTGACGGGGCAAGGGCTGCGCTATTACAGTGTGGCTGAGTGGCAAGCGTTATTATCCGTTGAGTACGAGGTGCTCATTGCTGAAGAAGAGCATTTTCAGCGTTATTTTGCCTCTCCTTGGCTGGTATTAAAGCACTTGCAGAGCACAGGGGTAACTGGCGCAGGGCAGTGGGAATGGAATAAAAGCCGTTTGCGTGAGTTCAGCGAAGGCTATGTACAACGTTATGGGGGTGACGACAATGCTGTGTCGCTGTGCTATCACCCTATTTATTTGATTGCCAGGAAGAAAAATGGCTAAAACGTATTTTGTGGGCGGTATTGATACCAACATAGGTAAAACCGTGACCACCGGTTATTTGGCCGGCCAATGGCTGCGCGATGGGTACAACGTGATTACCCAGAAGCTAGTACAAACGGGAAACCCCCATATCTCTGAAGATATAGTGCAGCATCGTAGTCTGATGGGTATGGGGCTAATAGAAGATGATTACCAAGGTTGGACGATGCCTCAGGTGTTTTCTTATCCTGCATCGCCACATTTGGCCGCTAAGTTAGATGGCAAAAGCCTAGACTTAGATGCCATCGCCAAGGCTACACACTACCTAGAGCAACGTTATGATCGCGTGTTGGTAGAGGGGGCGGGAGGGTTGTTAGTACCGTTAACCGATGATTTACTCACGCTAGATTATGTGCAGCAAAAACAGTGGCCCATTATTTTGGTGACCACCGGACGCCTAGGTAGCATTAATCATACTTTGTTGAGCTTGCAGGCCATCGCGCAACGTGGGCTTACTGTGGAGGCTGTGGCCTACAACCATATTCATGACCACGAAGATGAACGTATTGCCCAAGATACGTTGCAGTACTTGCGTCAGTATGTGCAGCAACACCATCCAGAAGCGCAGTTTCTAGAGGTGCCAGTGGTGGAGTTGTAGCGCTGTCCACTACAATGACAGAGAGAATTTGATCCAAAAATCATGTCTTTTTCATGTTTGGATCAGATTTGGGCTAAACTCTTATATAAGACTGGGGCGAGACGACCATCGGGTTTATCACATTCGCCTGTTTTCTACTTTGGAGCACTCATGTCCTATCAGCACATCAAGGTCCCCTCAGAGGGACAGAAAATCACGGTTAATGCCGACTTTTCTCTCAACGTACCAGATCAGCCAATTATCCCTTTTATCGAGGGTGATGGTACTGGCGTAGATATTTCGCCCGTCATGATCAAGGTTGTGGATGCAGCCGTTGCTAAAGCCTACGGTGGCAAACGCAAAATCCACTGGATGGAAGTTTACGCAGGTGAAAAATCCACACGCGTGTACGGCCCTGATGTTTGGCTGCCAGAAGAAACAATGGAAGCCGTAAAAGATTACGTTGTGTCCATCAAAGGTCCTCTGACTACACCTGTTGGCGGCGGTATCCGTTCTTTGAACGTAGCACTGCGTCAGCAACTGGATCTGTACGTTTGTTTGCGCCCAGTACGCTACTTCACAGGCGTGCCTTCACCAGTGCGTGAACCAGAAAAAACCAACATGGTTATCTTCCGTGAAAACTCCGAAGATATCTACGCTGGTATCGAATTCGAAGCTGAATCCGCTAACGCCAAAAAACTGATTGCATTCTTGCAAAACGAATTGGGCGTGAACAAAATCCGTTTCCCTAATACTTCCGGTATTGGTGTGAAACCTGTGTCCAAAGAAGGTACACAGCGTTTGGTTCGCAAAGCAATTCAGTACGCTATCGACAACGATCGTTCCTCTGTGACTATCGTTCACAAAGGCAACATCATGAAGTTCACCGAAGGTGGCTTCCGTGACTGGGCTTACGAATTGGCTCGTACCGAATTCGGCGCAGAGTTGATCGACGGTGGTCCATGGTGCAAATTCAAGAATCCTAAAACAGGTAAAGAAATCATTGTTAAGGATTCCATCGCTGACGCATTCTTGCAGCAAATCTTGCTGCGTCCTGCCGAGTACGATGTTATTGCTACATTGAACTTGAACGGTGACTACGTTTCCGACGCTTTGGCTGCTCAAGTGGGTGGTATCGGTATCGCTCCAGGCGCTAACTTGTCTGACTCCGTTGCGATGTTCGAAGCAACCCACGGTACAGCACCTAAGTACGCTGGCAAAGACTACGTGAACCCAGGTTCCTTGATCTTGTCCGCAGAAATGATGCTGCGTCACATGGGCTGGACTGAAGCTGCTGACCTGATTATTTCCAGCATGGAAAAATCCATCAACTCCAAAAAAGTGACTTACGACTTTGCTCGTTTGATGGAAGGCGCAACACAAGTTTCTTGCTCTGGCTTCGGCGAAGTCATGATCGCGAACATGTAATTCTGTTTGATTCCTTTTTTAGGGGTTCATCAGAAGGAAAACCGGCACGCATAGCGTGCCGGTTTTTTTATGGGTAATTCACAGGCAATAAAAACCGCCATGCAAAAGCATGGCGGTAAGTAAGGCAAAGAAGTAGGGCTTAACGCTTACTCTTCTTTGTCAGCGCCACGGTAGCGTTTGTACGGCAACACGTTCCACGTACGAGTTTCCAGACGTTCGCGGCAAATCACCGAGGGGATATCGCCCAACAAGTTGCGTGCGGATTCCAGCTCGCGTTCGACTTCCACCTTGTCTTGGTACATGAACTCGTCGGAGGCCTCGTCTGGAGCTTGCTCCAGTTTTTCTTCCAAGTCGCTGATAATGCGTTCTTGTTGGAAACGTAGCGCTTGGCGAGCATCTTCAATCCACGATGGTTGCATACTGCGGTTGTGGTCTACGACTGCACTGTACTCGCTGTACACACCAGCGTAGACGTCGCCTGCATGGTGGCGTGCATCGTGGCTAGCAATTTCCAAGTCGCGTACTGTCAGTTTCGCTGGATCCAGCGGTTCTTTGCGCAGCATGCCACCCAAACGGGTGTACTTGGTGTAGTACGGGAACATGCCTTGAATCACTTTTCCTACAGGTTGGATAGCTTCGCCATCATCGCCCAAGCCTTTAGGTTGTACGCCTTGCATAGCGGACAATACCGATTCAGGACGGCAAATTTCTTTAGGTGGCATGATGCCGTAACGCAGCATTTCACGAATACCTGTACCCGAGATAGTCAGTTTAAAGCGGTCATCGTGTGGGCAGGTTTCGCTAGTAGCGTGGCTAGCACAGCGTGTGCAGTAGAACACCTCGTGGAACAGGCGTACATCAATACCCATTTCTTTGGGGCTGAACTGATCAAAAATACTGTGGCTAGCGTATTTGTCGTAGTAGCTACCAATACCCGCGTGGTCACGGCCAATCAGGGCGTGTGTACACCCATAGTTTTTCATGATCAGCGCGTGCAGAATGGTTTCGCGTGGGCCCGCAAAAATATAGGTCACGCGCAGAGGTGACAAAATTGCGCGGTCTTTTGGATAGTAGGTATCCAGCACGTTACGGTAGGCCAGCATGCGGTATTCGTGGCGCACGTACTCACGTTTTGCCATTTCTACCAGTGGTTGCAAGAACAAACCGTCTACGCCTTCTAGTGCGTTGCGGTGAATGTACTCGTGGCCACGGTGCAGTGGGTTGGCGCCTGTAATGAAACCGGCAACCGAATTGAATTTCTTCTCTTCGTAGAAGAGGTGCCACGTATCTTTAGGTTCGCGGCGTAGTTTCTCAAACGGACCCCAATCCACGCGTTGCAACAGGTGCAAGGTACCACCCAGCGATACATCACCCATACGGCGGTAAATAGAGTCTACGCCTGGGTGGTTGCGGTCAGTGGTGCCAAACAACTGGCGTGCACGTTCTTCTTTGTCATAATCGAAAATATCTTCGATGCTTAGAATGGCAACAGGTTCGTTGCGGCTATCGGTCAGTGCAACTTCACCACCTACAGACAAGCTTTTGATGATTTCTTTGTTGCGATCACCGGTAGGCGCAAAGCTAAGTGGCACAGGCCAGATCACACCATTGGCTAAACGGCCAGAGGTCAGAACGGACTTGTAATCGTCTTCGTTCATGAAGCCTTTGTTTGGGGACAGCACGCCGGTGGTGATCATTTCGATGGTGATCACGGCTTCCAAGTCTACGCGAATAGAAGGCAGCTTACGGGCGCGTTCGATTTCAGCTTGAACTTTGTCTGCGGGTACTACCTGATTAACTAGCTTTCCACCGTGTGGTTGTTGTGGATAGCGATCGAAATTCAGTGTCTTCTCCATGTTTCCTCCTGACTGCTTTGTCTGGGCTGACCCAGTAAAGCGGTTCTTTTGTAATGTGTGGCGGTTAGGCCGTGGTCACAGTGTGGTTTGAAAATAATCAAAAGCTAATTCTGTTTTAAAGCGAATTTGTGCTTTCGTAAATACACCTTTAGTTAGAGTGCCTGTTTTTTTATAGCTGATAGCGATGGCGGAGTAAATCTTGCAGATGTTTGGCTTGGCGCAAGGACTCCCGCAACATGCGGCGCTCAAGGGGATTCAGCTCGGCGGTGGGGAGCTGATTATTGAGAGGCTGATTCTGCTGCGTTTGGCGCAGATGCAGCTGTAAGCGTAACAATTGTAGATAGCTGTAGGCATCGTGAAAAGCGTTTGCGTCATTTGTGGTGAAGATGCCGTGTTCACCCAATTGGTGCAAACGCTCTAGTGTGGATGCTTCACTAATACCATTGCTGAGGGCGAAAATACGCACGCTGTCTACAAAGGGGCTAAGGGCACCAGCCTTAAGGTCTACTACCGGCTCATTGGCCTGTAATAAGCTCCCTAGGCGTTGTAGAAGGCCTTGCAAGGGTAAGCGGTAACGTAGTGCGTTGTTGGCCATCATGCGCTGAAACTGTGGGCTGTCAGTAACCATGGCTAAAAGCTCAGGCAGCAACATGTCCACACCATGTTGATCCCCCCATAGGGCGCGTAGGTCGAAAAAAATACTGCCTTGTAACAGGTGCGTGGGGTCGGGTTGCAAAATAATGTGGCGAAACTTGTGTAGCCATTCTTCCGCAGATAAACACAAGGCCGGGTTACTGGCCATGATGTTCCCTGTGCACAGAGTTAGCCCACAACTGTCTAAGGCATGATTAATATGGTTAGCAACGGGTAATAGCAAGGTTCTGCATGCATCCGACGACATGCCTTCTGGTGGATAAAACAGCAGGCCGTTGTCTTGGTCAGTCAGCAAGGTCTGTTCGTGACGTCCTTCACTACCAAAAGACAGCCAACAAAAGCGGGGCAGCTCAGTAGGTTGTTCGGCTAACGTCAGCTCAATAACGCGTATGGTGCTATGGTCATTCAGCTGCGTAATCAGGTGCGTGATCTGCGTGGCACTGGCTTCGTTGGCCAGCATGGCTTGTACCAAGCGTGGAATGCGTAGCCGTAGTTGCTGTAGGTCGGCTAGGGTGTCGGCATGACGTAGGGCACGCGAGAGCTGCACCAGATTAATGCGTTGTAAGTCGAATAAGTCTCGCTCAGACAGCACACCTACCAGCCGTTGCCCCTCACATACACAAATATGTCCTATATGGTGCTGAATCATCAGCATGGCCGCATCGTAGGCGGTGTGCCGAGGGCTTAAGTAAAACGGTGACTGCGTCATTAATTGCCCAATGGGCTGATCACGTTCGGCAAGATTTTGGCTAAATACCCGGCGTAAATCCCTCAGCGTGAAGATACCTTGCAGATGGTGGTTGGGGTCGGTAATCGCCACGCTGCTGATATTATGCTCGTGCATCATCGCGACCACTTCAGCCAAACTGTTTTCAGCATGACAGCTAATGGGAGCATGCTGAACAAAGTGAGCTAAAGGGGTATTTAAGCTGGTGTCAGGGTGCTGTTCTTGCCAATGTTGTAAGCGTGCCTGTTTGCGCAGTTTGTCTAGCAGCACAGCACTGCCTTCTTGCATGAAAAGCTTGAAGGGCTCTGATTCGCTTAGCAGGTGTGTAAAAGCATCGCGCGGCAGCAGTAAGCAGGTGCATGCACTTTGCGCAATGTAATGGGTACGGGTAGCACGCTCTTCCTGCAGAGCAACCAAGGGGAAGCTGTCACCGCTGCCTAAATAAAATGCTTGGTCATCAGGGATGGCGGAACGCTGGGCACAAATGGTACCCTCTATCAGTAAAAACCAGTGCTGAACTTGACCCATTTCAGGGGCAAGTACAATACTACCGGGTGTAAAGTGCTGTTGCTGACTGTGCGCAACCAGATACTGCAGATGAGGCGGCTGCATCTGGTTAAACGGCGCATGAGGCCGTAGTGCCTGAATAATAAATTGTTGTGCCTCGGATACCGAGGAAGGGATGGAGTCTGGTGCGTGGTGGTGCATGATGTAACCCCCTAGCTGTATAGCACTATTATTGCCGTTGACTTTCGATCCTGAGAACAACTACTACCAAAGTAGGAGACAAGCTTGATGGAACCGGCATGGGTGGTCCTAGCATCACTGGTCTATGCGGCGTTGTTATTTGCCATAGCGTGGATAGGAGACCGTCGACCTTTGTACCCACAACGACCATGGCTGAGGCCAGTGGTCTACAGTTTAGCGTTGGCTGTGTATTGCTCGTCGTGGACGTTTTACGGTGCCGTAGGTTCAGCCATGCGCTATGGCGTAGGCTTTTTACCCATCTACTTGGGGCCTATGTTGATGCTGCTTTTTGGCTGGCGCATTGTTGAGCGCTTGGCGTTAGTGGCTCAGTCACAAAACACCGTATCCATTGCTGACTTTATTGCTAACCGTTTTGGGCGATCTCAACGCTTAGCGGCTTTGGTGGCATTGATTGCAACGGTTGCCGCAGTGCCGTACTTGGCATTGCAATATAAAGCGGTAGCGCTCAGTTTGCGGGTGCTGACGGACACTGACATGTACACCAGCGTGTTGGGTGATCCTGCCTTATATGTGGCCATTTTAATGGCGCTTTTTTCTATTTTGTTTGGTACGCGTCAGGTGGATGCGACCGAGCATCGCCCGGGGTTGATGCTGGCTGTTGCCTTTGAATCTTTAGTGAAACTGGTGGCGCTCTTGGCGGTAGGCTTGTTTGCTGTCAGTTGGTTTGGTGGCAATGAACTCAACATGAACGAGGCCATTCACGAGTTATTGGTGAATGCGCCACCCATAGGGTTTGTGGGCCAAACCTTATTGGCCTTTGCGGCCATTCTTTGCTTGCCACGGCAGTTTCATGTGGCCATTGTGGAGTGTGGCGATGTCTCGGATATACGTAGAGCACGGTGGTTGTTTGGTGCTTATTTAGTCATTATTAGCTTAATGGTGCTGCCCATTGCGGCGGTAGGTGCCAGCATGTTGGGAGTGGATGGTATGGCACCCGACAGTTTTATGCTGCTGCTACCGCTATCCGAGAACCAGTTAGGCTTGGCGTTAATGGTGTACATAGGCGGATTTTCCGCGGCGACAGGGATGGTGATTGTGACCAGCGTAGCCCTGTCCACCATGATTAGTAATGACTTGGTGATGCCTTTTATGCTGCGCCGTGGCTGGGTGCAGTACGACCAAGGCAACGTGGCATCTACGGTGCTATGGATTCGACGTTTAGCCATTATGGCGTTGGCTGGTGCTGCCTATGGCTATTACATGTTAAGTAATACCGATACCGCCTTGGCGTCGTATGGTTTATTAGCCTTTGCCGCGGTAGCGCAGTTTGCACCGAGTTTGATCGGTGGTTTGTACTGGCGTGGTGCGAGTAGGCAAGGTGTAGAGGCAGGGTTGATTCTGGGTTTTGCCTTCTGGATATACACCTTGTTCCTGCCTGTACTAACTGAAGCCGGTTGGTTTAATGATCAGTGGTTAAGCAGAGGGCCGTGGGGGCTTAGCTGGTTACGTCCTACGCAGTTGTTTGGCCTTGGCGATTGGGATCCCTTAACCCATGGCACATTCTGGTCGTTGCTCTGTAACGTCAGCGCGTTCTTATGGGTATCGTTGCGTCGTAGACCAGGGTTAGGAGAGCGTTTGCGTGCTGAGCCTTTTTTAGACCCGTATGCCGAGCGTCAAAAACTTGCCCCACAACAGTGGTACGGCAGTTTGTTGGTGAACGATCTACTGGTGTTGGCCGAGCGTATTACGGGCGAGAAGATGGCGAATCGTGCGTTTAGGGATAGGGCCTTACAACGCAATCAAACCTTGTCCCCCGATTTGCGTGCCGATAGCGAATGGGTGCATTTTACAGAGCTATTGTTGGCGGCTGTAGTGGGGGCAGCATCTGCACGTTTGGCGATTACCAGTGCATTGCGTGGTTCGGGGATGGAGCTTGCCACCGTTGTGGCTGTACTAGACGAAGCCGGGCAGGCCTTACGCTTTAATCGCGATATTTTGATGAGCACGCTGGAAAACATCGATCAGGCGGTCAGTGTGGTGGATTCCCAAATGCGGCTAGTGGCGTGGAATCAAAACTATCAACAACTGTTTCGCTTTCCGGTAGGGATGCTCTATGTGGGCCGACCGGTTGAGGACTTGCTGCGCTTTAATGCCGAGCGGGGCAAGATCAATAGTGCAGCACATGATATGGATGAGGCCATACAGCGGCGCATTACTTTTATGCGCAATGGCTCTTCCTATGTGAGTCAGCGTACGCTGAACGATAAGGTAATTGAGCTTAGGGGGCGGCCCTTGCCTGGTGGTGGTTATGTGACCAGCTACAGCGACATTTCACATTACGTAAAGGTAGAGCGCGAGTTACGAGATATCAACGAAACACTAGAGCAGCGAGTAGCAGAGCGCACACGCGAAGCGGAAAAAGCGCAGGAATCTCGCACACGTTTCTTAACGGCCGTTAGCCACGACGTTTTACAGCCTATTAATGCAGCACGTCTGTTTGCATCAGCGCTGCGAGAGACGGATGAGGTAGAGGAAATGCCTAGACTGGCTGAACGCATTGATACCGCATTGCGTACGGCTGAAGATTTGTTGGAAGGGCTGCTGGATATCTCTAGGCTAGATGCAGGGGTGTTGAAGCCCGAAATAGAAGTGATCAACGTGTCTAAGCTGTTGCACCATTTGGCAGATCAATATGCGCCTATGGCCTTGAGGCGTGGGCTAAAGTTGCGTGTGCATGCGCCTACGGTGTATGTGCGTAGTGACTTACGTTTGCTGCGCAGAGTATTGCAGAACTTCTTAGCCAATGCACTGCGTTACACCAAGGAAGGTAGGATTGTGGTGGGGGCTAGACGGCAGGGTGAAAATATCGTGTTTCAAGTGTGGGATTCAGGGCAAGGTATTCCGCCACAGCACGTTAAACAAATTTACGCTGAGTTTCACCGCTACGAACAGCCTTTTGATTGGGATGGTAGAGGCTTAGGTTTAGGGCTGTCTATTTGTCAGCGTATTTCACTGTTGTTAGGCCATAAGTTGGATGCCGACTCAGAAGTAGGCAAGGGCAGTGTGTTTGCTATTTCCGTACCACGAGCTCCCGCACCAGCACAGCAGCCGCATACCGTAGTGTCAGATGCGGGTAATAGTGCACAGCCACTGAAAGGGTTGCGTGTGCTGTGTTTGGATAACGATCCCGATATTATTTCCGGTATGGAGGAACTGCTTTCGCGCTGGGGTGTGCACAGTATTATGGCGACTACCGTGGATCAGGCCTTAGAAAAAATGGCTGATGAACCGCATGTGTTATTAGCGGATTACCATCTGCACGACAGGCTAAATGGCTTGGAAGCACTAGAGCTATTAAGCAATATAGCGCCGGGTATTCCTGGTGTGTTGCTGACAGCGGATGGTAGTGACGAGCTTAAAACAGCTGCTAAACAAAAAGGGTATCCGGTGCTGACAAAGCCGGTAAAACCCGCTTCGTTACGGGCTTTCTTGTCGGCTCAGATGGGTAGGGTGACGTAGCTGCGCTATGTTTAGCAGGCTAGATGGCGGCGCATAGGTGCATAGCTTATGCGCCGTTTATTCGTCTACTAAGACCTGCTCTTTTTCTTGTAGCCCTAATTTGTTGGCGATGAGCACAGCTTGTGTTCTGTTTGATGCTCCTAGTTTGCGCAATATTGCCGTCATGTGCGCTTTAATGGTGGCTTCGGAAACACCCAGTTCGTGCGCGATTTGTTTGTTCAGTTGCCCCGTGCCCACCATTTGTAAAACGCGGAACTGTTGTGGGGTGAGCTCACGCAGTTGGGCGGCGGCGTGTTTTTCATCGGCATCTATACCGGGTATAGCGTGGCCTAACTCTGGGGCCCATGTGCCACCATTTAGAATTTCGCGTAGAGCCTCGCTAAGTGTGCTGGTATCCACAGATTTGGGGATGTAGCCCATCGCACCATGATCCAACGCGCGACGTATCAAGTGAGGGTCTTCATGCGCAGACACAACGACAATGGGTAGTGAGGGATAGTTCGCCCGTAAATGCACTAAAGCACTAAAGCCTATAGCTCCTGGGATATTTAAATCCAACAGCAGAAGGTCGGCGTCTGGTGTGTGTTCAACCAATTCGTAAAGGGCTGAAATACGATCTGCTTCGTGAATGGTAGTGCCAGGAAACAGGTTAGCCACGACGCCACGTAGAGCTTCGCGGAACAGGGGGTGATCATCAGCAATGAGTAGTTCGTTCATACCAGTGTGCTGCCATAAGGAAGTTGAGGTATTGTGCATAACTAAAGATAACAGATTTACAGAAAAAAGCAGGGTACCGAAGTACCCTGCTTGACAGTGCACAATGCCTGCTTTAGGACTTAGTGCTGGGATGCAGCTGAGGCACCAATACCGGTTTGACTGCGTACAGTCAGTGCATCAAATGCCGCTTTCTCTGTTTTGGCACGTTCGCTAGTATCGGTGATAGAGAAGAACCAGATCGCTAAGAATGCCAATGGGATAGACAGAATACCTGGGTTAGGGAAGGGGGTAATAGGTGTGGCGAAGCCAAACACATCTACCCATACTGTTGAACTGAGTACCACCCAGCCAGTGGCGACGATCAGACCCAAGAAGCCACCGATGGTTGCGCCCCGTGTCGTACAACCACGCCATGAAATGGACAGTACCAGCACAGGGAAGTTAGCACTTGCTGCAATCGCGAAAGCCAAGCCCACCATAAAGGCTACGTTTTGGTTTTCGAAAATAATACCCAGCAAGATGGCGAGCACACCCAACACAATGGTTGAAATACGAGAGATACGCATTTGGTCGCGTTCTGTAGCACGGCCTTTAGCAATCACGTTAGCGTACAAGTCGTGCGAAATTGCCGCTGCACCAGCCAGTGCCAAACCGGCTACCACCGCCACAATCGTCGCGAAGGTTACAGCAGCCAAGAAGCCCAGCAGAAGGTTGCCACCCACAGCATTCGCCAAGTGCACCGCCACCATGTTGGTACCACCAATTAGGTTGGTTAGCATGTTGAACTTACCGTCAGGGCCGGTGTGGAAGTACTCAGGGTGTTGCCACAACAGAGCGATAGCACCAAAACCAATAATGAAGGTCAGCAGGTAGAAGTAGCCAATAAAGCTGCTGGCGTAAATTACCGATTTACGAGCTTCTTTGGCATCGGCTACGGTAAAGAAACGCATTAGGATGTGGGGCAAGCCTGCAGTACCGAAGGCTAACGCAATACCCAAGGAAAGTGCGTTAAGTGGGTTGCTACTGACTTGTGAACCAGGAGCCAAAATTTTCGCACCGTCAGGGTGAACTTCCACCGCACGAGCCAAGATGGAGTCGATGTCCCAGCTAAAGGCTGCCAGTACCAAAATTACCATCAGCGTGGCACCAAATAGCATCAGTACGGCTTTAATGATCTGTACCCAAGTGGTGGCTGTCATGCCGCCAAAGGCTACGTAAATCATCATCAGACCACCTACGATCACGACGGCAACGTTGTAGTCCAAGCCAAACAACAGCACGATCAGCTTACCTGCACCTACCATCTGAGCGATTAGGTACAGCGCAATAATCAGCAGTGATGCGCTAGCAGCCAGAACACGCATAGGGGTTTGGGCCAAACGGAATGACGTGACGTCGGCGAAGTTGTAGCGACCTAAGTTACGTAGACGTTCAGCGACTAAGAACATCACTACAGGCCAGCCGAACAAGAAGCCAATGGCGTAAATAATGCCGTCAAAGCCGGACACATACACCATACCGGCAATACCCAAGAAGGACGCTGCGGATAGGTAGTCACCAGCAATTGCCAAGCCGTTTTGGAAACCAGTTAGGCCACCACCAGCCGTGTAGAAGTCAGATGTTGTACGTGTACGTTTAGCCGCCCACCATGTGATGACCATGGTCCCGGCGATAAAGATTAGGAACATGACGATGGCAGAGGTGCTGGTCGCACCTTGGGCTGCCATGACGGGGGTGCTCAGCAAACTGAGCATCAAAGCGATGGGAAGTACGTTTTTCTTCATGTTACATCCCTCACGATTTTTGCCAACAATGGATCAAATATCTTGTTGGAAATGTAGACGTAGATAGAAATCAGCACTACCGCACTGATGGCCACAAAAATGGCGGTCATAATGCCGATAGAGATAGTGAGGGAACCTACAGGCGAGCCAAATAACGTGGGATCAAAAGCCAGAGTCAGAATGAAACCAGCATAAATGACCAAGGTGATGAAGAAAAATATAAAGCTTAAGCGAGTCCTCCGTCGCAGCAGTTCCTGATAGGCAGGATGCTGCAACACCGCCGATACAACATCATTGGGTGATGCCATACTTGTCTCCTAATGGATGGATGTTTGTACATCTACCTTGGCTAGGTCGCCAAGTTTGACGCTTTATTGCGTTCTATGGCGTCCAATATAGAACGAGACTTTATTTGGTAATAGGCGACTTTGGTTGTATGTGGAAAACCCTGCATGGTTGTAAAGAAAGCGTCTTATTTACTGCATAGAATACAAGAGACTAATCGTAGTGTTGTGTAGTGCCATATCAGGAGGGCTGTAGTGAATCCATCATCAGAACACGCACGGCTCATTTGCTATTTGGAGCAGCATGTACACCACATCATTGTGCAAGCCAGTGGGCAAGTCATTGGATTACCTGTGCTTTACGATATGCAGCAAAAAAACACCTGGTCTATGGTGCAACAGGCTGATGTGTTGAAAGTGTGGGAAAAATACAGTGGTTGGGCCAAGCAACGTGGTGTAGTGGCAGACCCGCTGCTATTTGCGGTGTCGTATGTGAATCAGAATTTTGCAGCGACGTCATTGCAACGAGCTGTTTCAGGGTAGGAAAGTGATTTTCTGACCCTTCCTATCAGTGCATTCCCTAAGTGCTTTAGGTCATAAACTCATGCACAATACACTTCATGCAGGTGAGGAGACCAAAGCAGCCCAAAAAAAGGGCAACCACTCAGGTGGTATTTTAATAAAGCAGTATCTATAAAAACTAGAAAACGCAAAAAGGCCAGTGGAATAACCCACTGGCCTTTTTGCTTAATTGCGTCGTGTGCGTAGTAAAACTTTTACAGCACCTTTGCCGCCCTCTCTGGGACTGCACTCTACATAGGCCAACACGTCCTGCATTTGGCTTAACCAACGACGTACAACGGGCAGCAAAATTGGGCCTTCTTTATTGCTAGACCCGTAGCCTACTCCGTGTACGATACGTATGCATTTTAGATGGTGGTCCAAACAGTCTTGTATAAACTCATTGACCAGTAGTCTAGCCTCATCCAGACGTGCGCCATGCAAATCTAAGTTCGCCATAATCATCCAGCGACCTTGCTTTAAGTAGCGTAAGACGTCAGTGCCACAGGCGGGGCTGGAGTACTCGCACGGGTCTGACTCTAACCAGGCTGGCACATAGTGGTCCGATGTCAGTAGAGGTAGGGTGGGCAGTAGGTCCGGGCCAGTAGCATGTTGCAAGCGTTGCTGCTGTTGCGCCTTATCAATAGCCGTAGGTAATGGGCTTAGCTGATAGCGCTCAGTGGCTTTTAGAGGGATGTCATGGCGGGTTTCATGTTTAAACAGAGCTTGATCAGCAGCCGTTAATCCCGCCTCAGAAGGGTGGGCAGTATGAAGTAAGGCCGAGAAGGTACCGGGGGCAGCATCCGGCGTGAGAGCAGGTTCTTGCGCTTTGGCGCTAGAGCCTGCTTTCTGTTGTTGACGCAATGCACGTAATGCTGCCAGCCCACCTGCCGGCTTTTTACTGGCCTTCATTCTCCAGCCAACGCTGAGCATCTAAAGCCGCCATACATCCAGCACCTGCGCTAGTAATGGCTTGACGGTATACATCGTCTTGTACGTCACCCGCCGCAAATACGCCGGGAATGGATGTCATGGTTGCCATACCGCCGTGGCCCATACGGGTGCGGATATAGCCATTTTCCATGTCGATTTGGCCTTTGAAAATCTCGGTGTTAGGGTGGTGACCAATGGCAATAAAGGCACCCATTACATCTAGGGTTTCGGTATCACCCGTTTGGGTGTTGCGCAGTTTCACGCCAGTGACGCCAGTGTTATCACCCAGTACTTCTTCCAGTGTGCTGAAGAGCTTCAGGCGGATGTTGCCATTTTTCACACGCTCCATCAGTCTATCCGTTAGGATAGGCTCTGCACGGAAGGTGTCACGACGGTGAACAACGGTCACGGTTTTGCAGATGTTAGACAAGTACAGAGCCTCTTCTACGGCAGTGTTTCCGCCACCCACTACGATGACGTCTTGGTTTTTGTAGAAGAAACCATCGCAGGTCGCGCAGCCAGAAACCCCACGGCCCATAAAGGCTTGTTCGGATTCTAGGCCCAAGTACATGGCGGAGGCACCAGTGCTAATGATCAGGGCGTCGCAGGTGTACACTGCACCACTGTCACCATTCAAAGTGAAGGGGCGTTTGCTTAAGTCTACAGAGGTGATTTGATCGAATACCATTTCGGTTTCGAAACGTTCAGCATGCTGCTGGAATCGGGCCATCAAATCGGGGCCTTGAACGCCAGCGGCATCAGCAGGCCAGTTTTCCACATCAGTGGTGGTCATCAGTTGGCCGCCTTGTTCCATACCTGTAATTAACACAGGGTTCAGGTTGGCACGAGCTGCATAAATAGCAGCGGTGTAACCAGCAGGACCAGAGCCTAAAATGAGCACTTTTGCATGTTTGACAGTCGACATGACAGAAATTCCAGAAAATCAATAACCAGCCAATTATAATGAGTCCATGGCAAGATTACCCGCATCCTCTACTCGATCATCCAAAAACGTACGAAATGGTCCCTCAGCATTACAGTTGAGGTTGACTTCGTTAGCGCGTGAAGCGCGTTGGATTGTTTTTGTCTTATTGGCCGCTTGGTTAGGTTTAGTGCTGGCTACATGGAGCCCGCTAGACCCAGGTTGGTCACAGTCTGTTCACGCTGGCATCATCCAAAACAAAGGCGGTACCTTTGGTGCAAACGTGGCCGATGGCTTGTACTACCTATTTGGGTTTAGTGCGTGGCTATGGGTGGTGTTGTTAGCACAGCGCATTGGTGTGGCGTTTTACCGATTGACGCACATGATGATGCCGCAACAGGTGAAGGCTCCTGAATCACTACCCCGTGTGCGTTGGGAAGTGGGCGTAGGCTTTACGCTATTGTTGTTAGGCAGTATGGCGTTTGAAGCCATGCACTTCCAAGCATGGGGCGAAATTGCTCAACTACCTGCGGATGCAGGCGGCCCTATAGGCCAAATGCTCGCGAATTTCCTAGTGGTGACCTTAGGTAGCCCCGGTACAACGTTGTTGCTATTGGGGGCTATTTTGGTGGGTTCCAGCTTGTTCTTGGGTTTCTCGTGGCTGCATGTGGCCGAGAAAGTAGGCTGGTTGGTAGAAAAAATCTTCACGCGTGTGCTGGAGTTTAAGTCTGCACGTGAGGACCGCCGTATGGGCGAAGTGAAAAGCGCCGAACGCAAAGAGTCCGTTGCCACTAAGCAAGAAAAACTGGTGCACGATACACCAGTGCGTATTGAGCCCGCTATTACTTCGGTACCTAAGTCCGAACGCGTACAGCAAGAGAAACAACAAAAACTCTTTGTGGCACCGGTGCCTAAAGCTACAGGACAAAGCTCGGGTGATGGCGTACTACCTGAAGTGAGTTTGTTAGATCCAGCAGATGAAAACCAAGAAACCGTATCGGCTGAAACCTTAGAGTACACATCGCGCTTAATCGAGAAAAAGCTCTCTGACTTTGGTGTGACCGTGACAGTAGTGAGTGCACAGTCAGGGCCAGTCATTACGCGCTACGAGATTGAGCCAGCAACTGGGGTAAAAGGTAGCCAGATCGTGAACCTAGGCAAAGACTTGGCTAGGTCATTAAGCTTGGTCAATATCCGTGTGGTAGAAACTATCCCCGGTAAAAATCTGATGGGCTTAGAACTGCCAAACCCTAAGCGCCAAATGGTGCGTTTAGAAGAGATTATTGGCTCGCAAACCTATCACAACAGTGCATCGTTGCTCACGATGGTGCTGGGTAAAGACATTGCAGGTAACCCAGTGGTTGCCGATTTAGCGAGGATGCCGCACCTATTGGTGGCAGGTACTACTGGGTCAGGGAAGTCCGTCGGGATTAACGCCATGATTCTGTCCTTGCTGTATAAGGCAACGGCGGATGAGGTCAAACTGATACTGATTGACCCCAAAATGCTAGAGATGAGCGTATACGAAGGCATTCCTCATTTGTTAGCGCCCGTAGTGACAGACATGCGCCAGGCCGCTAATGCACTGAACTGGTGCGTGAACGAAATGGAACGTCGCTACCGTCTAATGAGTAAATTAGGTGTACGTAACTTAGCAGGTTTTAACGCCAAGATACGTGAGGCACAAAAGAAAGACGAAGTTATCCCTAACCCCTTCTCGTTAACCTCCGACGCTCCTGAGCCATTAAGTACCTTGCCATTTATTGTGGTGGTAATTGATGAGCTGGCCGACTTGATGATGGTGGCGGGCAAGAAAATCGAAGAGCTGATTGCTCGCTTGGCACAAAAAGCGCGTGCGGCAGGGATTCATTTGATTTTGGCTACACAGCGCCCCAGTGTGGATGTGATTACGGGCTTAATTAAAGCCAATATTCCTACCCGTATTTCCTTCCAAGTGTCGTCGCGCGTAGACTCACGCACCATTTTGGATCAGATGGGTGCAGAAACCTTATTGGGTCAGGGTGATATGTTGTACATGCCACCGGGCACAGGGTTGCCAGTACGCGTGCACGGTGCGTTTGTGCATGATGATGAAGTTCACCGTGTGGTGGATCATCTGAAAGAACATGGCGGCGAACCTAATTACGAAGATGGTATTTTGGATGGCATACAGCCGGGTGAAACAGGCGATGGTGTGAATGCCATTACGGGCATGGTCGATGCCGAGTCTGATCCCCTGTATGATCAGGCGGTGGCCATTGTGTTGAAAAATCGCAGGGCGTCCATTTCGTCGGTTCAGCGTCATTTACGTATTGGGTATAACCGTGCGGCACGACTGTTAGAGCAAATGGAAATGGCCGGTGTGGTGTCAGCCATGCAACCCAATGGTAATCGTGAAATATTAGCGCCGGCAGGAGTCGCAGCAGATGACGATGAGAATTAAGTCTTTGGTAGTGGCAGCGGTACTCAGCAGCGCCAGCGCGTTGGCGTGGGCCGAAGACGCCAGCATACAGCTACGTTCGTTTGTGAAAAACGTGCAAGCCGCAACCGGTGAGTTCACGCAACAAGTATTTAGTGCTCAAGGTGAGGCGCAAGCCGCTCAGCAGGGTGAGTTTGCCTTTCATAGGCAAGGCCAGTTTCGCTGGGAAGTGTTGCGCCCTTACGAGCAGTTGGTATTGTCTGATGGGCAGTTTGTGTATCAGTACGACCCCGATTTAATGCAAGTTACTCAACGCGGGGTAGATGAAGCCATCGGTACATCGCCTGCCGCCATCTTGTTTGGTTCTCGTCGTATTGACGATGCGTTTAACCTAACAGATTTACCTGATCGTGATGGTATGCAGTGGTTGCGTGCTCAACCACGCACATCAGATGCGGGTTTTGAGTATGTAGACATTGGGTTTAAAGATAATCTACCTACCGCGCTAGAGCTGCGTGACACCTTTGGCCAAACTACACGTATCAGCTTACGAGCCTTGCAGCCGCAAGAGAGCATTGCTGCTGAGCGTTTTCATTTTGTCGTACCAGAAGGGGTAGATCTGGTACGTATGCCGTGATGCAGTAAAAGGCGTATGAGCACAGATTTATTTTCTTCTAAAGGCGCAGAGGGCGCTGTCCCTAGCGTGTACGCACCGTTAGCGGAGCGCATGCGCCCTAACACCTTAGATCAGGTTGCAGGGCAGCAAGATTTGGTAGGGCCAGGCAAACCATTACGTGTGGCCTTTGAGTCTGGCAGGCCGCACTCCATGATTTTCTGGGGGCCGCCAGGGGTGGGGAAAACCACCTTGGCACGCATGATGGCGCAAGGCTTTGATGCCCAGTTTTTAGCAATTTCTGCTGTATTGGGCGGTGTTAAAGACATACGTGAAGCCGTCACCAAAGCGCAAGTGGCACAAGCACAAGGTAGGCGTACCATTTTGTTTGTGGACGAGGTACACCGCTTTAATAAATCACAGCAAGATGCTTTCCTGCCGTATGTGGAAAGTGGCCTCTTTACCTTTATTGGCGCCACCACAGAAAACCCCTCCTTTGAAGTGAACTCAGCCTTGTTGTCGCGAGCTCGCGTGTATGTGCTGCAGTCCTTAGCGCTGGAAGACTTACAGTCGTTGTTCGATAGAGCACTCATCGTGTTGAACGAAGAGGAGCGCTACGGTGGGCAACTGAGCTTTACTGAAGCCGCCCGAGGACAATTGTGTACATGGGCAGATGGTGATGCCAGACGCTTATTGAATACGATGGAAGTGGTGGCAGAGTCTGCTAATGGAGCAGGGCGTTTAGCCGTCGACGAGGAATGGCTAGAAACCGCTATGTCGCAAAACTTGCGACGTTTCGATAAAGGCGGTGATGCCTTTTACGATCAAATCAGTGCCTTGCATAAATCAGTGCGAGGCTCAGACCCCGATGCATCGCTGTATTGGTTTTGCCGCATGTTGGATGGCGGTGTAGACCCTAAATACTTATCGCGTCGCATCGTACGTATCGCGTGGGAAGACATAGGCTTAGCCGACCCACGAGCCATGCAAATTGCCAACGATGCCGCAGCGACCTATGAACGCTTGGGCTCACCTGAAGGTGAGTTAGCCTTAGCGCAGGCGTTGTTGTATTTGGCCATAGCCCCTAAAAGCAATGCTGGTTACATGGCTTATAACCAAGCGCGTCGCTTTGTGATGGATAAAGGTAGTGCACCAGTACCCATGCATCTACGTAATGCACCCACTAAGCTCATGAAAGAATTGGGTCATGGTAATCAGTATCGTTACGCACACGATGAGCCTAATGGCTATGCTGCGGGGGAGCGTTACTTCCCTGATGGTATGCAAGCGCGCTTTTATCAGCCTACCGATAGGGGGTTGGAAATTAAGATTGGTCAAAAACTGGCCCAGTTGAAAAGCTGGGATGCCGAAGCACGTCAGAAAAAACACAAATAAATTCGCTACAATGTAGCCAACGAATTTTTAATGGTACTTCTTCACCCATGCTAGATATCACCTTACTACGTAAAGATCTCCCCGCTGTTGTCGCTGCTTTGGCAACGCGTGGTGTAGCCTTTGATACAGAACGTTTTAACGACTTGGAAGCCAAGCGTAAGTCTGTACAGGTGGAAACAGAGACTTTGCAGGCCAGACGAAATGCGTTGGCTAAACAAATTGGTCAGCTTAAAGCCAAAGGTGAAGATGCGTCTGCGGTGATGGAAGAGTCCAAGCAGATTCCTCAGCGCTTACAAGAGTTAGAGCAGCAGTTATCTGCAGTACAGTCCGAGCTAACCGGTTGGTTGGAAAGTATTCCTAACACTCCCCACAGCAGTGTGCCTGTGGGTGAGTCTGAAGAGCAAAACGTAGAAGTTAGTCGTTGGGTGCCAGGTAATAGTGCGCCTGATGCAATTCCTGCGCCTTTTGCTTTCCCTGCTAAAGATCACGTAGAAATCGGTGAGCGCATCGGTTTGGATTTTGAGTCTGCTCGTAAACTGTCGGGTGCACGTTTTATGATGCTGCGTGGCAATATTGCCCGTTTGCACCGTGCGCTGGCTCAGTTCATGCTAGATGTACAAACTCAAGAGCACGGTTACACTGAGTGCTACACACCCTACATCGTGAACAGCTCTACGTTGTACGGCACAGGCCAATTGCCTAAGTTCAAAGAAGACATGTTCTGGGTGACTAAAGGTGGCCAAGACGAGGAAGGCGAAGAAAATACCGCTGAAGACCTGTACTTGATTTCCACTTCTGAAATCACACTAACCGGCACGGTGCGCGATGAAATTCTGCCTGAGCAAGATTTACCATTGAAAATGACAGCACACACACCTTGCTTCCGTTCTGAAGCCGGTAGTGGTGGTAGAGACATGCGTGGCATTATTCGCCAGCACCAGTTTGATAAAGTGGAAATGGTGCAAGTAGTGCATCCTGATCACTCGTACGAGGCGTTGGAAGCCATGCGCGGCCATGCAGAAAGCATTTTGCAACGTCTGGGCTTGGCATACCGTGTAGTGTCACTGTGCACAGGCGATATGGGCTTTTCGGCGGCTAAAACCTATGACTTAGAAGTATGGTTGCCAGCACAAAACACATGGCGCGAGATCTCTTCTGTTTCTAACTGCGAAGCCTTCCAAGCCCGTCGCTTGCAAGCCCGTTTCCGTGCTGATAAAGGTAGACCTGAATACGTGCACACGTTAAACGGTTCTGGTTTGGCTGTAGGTCGTGCATTGGTTGCTGTTCTGGAAAATTACCAGCAAGAAGATGGCTCCTTGCTAGTGCCAGAAGTATTGCGCCCTTATTTGGGTGGTCAAGAAGTAATGGCTACAGCGTAAGTACATCGTATGACATAAAAGAACCAGGCAATGCCTGGTTTTTTTATGTGTCTACTTATTTGATGGTGACTGGATAGTCTTTGGGTAAGGGTAGTAGTAAGGTACGCGGTTTGGCTGTGGCTGCAGGCTTATTGCCGCGCGATACTAGCCATAAGAATAGGCAAATCCAGAACAGTAGCGTAATAGCCTTTGTGGGTACGGTATTTAAACTGGAATAACCTGTACTGGCCGATGCTTGCACATGTAAAAGCGTCGCAAGGGCAGGAAATTGGCCAATGGCTTCTAAGAGCAGATTGCCAGGAAGCTGGAAAGCCCATCGTACAGTTTCCCACATTTCCCACATGCTGAATTTCCCATCACCGTTGATATCCATCGACCATTGTAGAGAGCGGATATACATGACAACCTCCTATCAGAAGTAAGGTATAGGCATGGACTGATCAGTGTTTTACAGCACCTTTAAAACTACTATATACCTGATATGTATGAAGAAAATACAGGTTTACCCTAGATAAAAAAAGACCCGCAGGGAGCGGGTCTTTTTTAGTGTGGCAGTGTTTGATCTTACGCAAATCGGTCTGATCGGAACGGCTGAGGATTGATATAAGGCGTATCGCCTTCCATCATTTCGGCCATTAATCTACCGGTTGCAGGCCCTAAGGTGAAACCTTGGTGGGCATGACCAAAGGCCAACCACAGTTGTTGGTGGGCATGGGCTGCACCAATCACGGGTTTCATGTCAGGCATGCAAGGTCTGGAACCAAACCATGGTTGTGGTTCTATGCCCTCACGCAAGGCTGGCATGATTTCTCGTGCCAGTTTTTCGTCTTCAGTAATTTGGTCTGTACGCACTGGGTCGGTCATCAGTGCAAACTCGGCACCAGTAGTTAAACGCACGCCAGCTTGCATAGGGCCTAGTACAAAGCCTTTATCGTTATCGATGACGCTGTGGTTCAGTACGGCACCTTCTGCCAATTTGTAGTGGCGGTGATGGCCACGTAATGGGAAGAGGGGGAAGTCATAGCCTAAAGGTTTCAGCAACTCGGCAGACCATGGGCCTGCGGCTACCACCAAGTTAGCAGCGCGTAAGGTACCGTCTGATGTAGACACTACCCATTCATCACCTTCTTTGCGTATGGCTTGAATTTCGCTTTGTTGCAGCGTACCGCCATTATCCGCAAAGTTCTTGGCGTAGGCTTTGACTAGCCCACTAGGGTTTACAACTTGCCACGAGTTAAGCCAATGAATAGCACCGGCGTACACAGAAACGTTTAAGCTGGGTTCGGCCTCTTGCAGGGCTGCTTTATCTAGTGACTTAAACTCCACACCATGGTGGGTGGCTTTTTCAGCCGCATGCAAACCTTCTTGCCAACTTTTGTGGCTGCGGTGTGTTTGAATCCAACCCACTTTACGGACTAGGTCGCTCGCGCCTGCTGCCGTAAACATACGTTCATGTTCTGTGGTGCAGTGTTCAATGAGAGTGGCCCACTCTTTGACGATTTGGCCGAAGCGCTCGGGCGCTGAATTTTTCCAATATTGCATCAGCGGGCTGGCATAGTGCAGCATCGCGCCGGGACGGTAACGAATATCTGTACTTTGATTAGGCAGAATACGCAGAATTTCGGAAAGCTCGCGAGGAAAACTATGCGGGTAAATCGCTTCGCGTTGAATCAGCCCAGCATTACCGTAAGAGGTTTCTTCACCAGGAGCTTTACGGTCTACCAATGTTACGGTATGGCCTCGTTGGTTCAAATGCCAAGCGATGGAGGTACCCACCATGCCAGCACCGATTACGATGGTTTCTTTTTTCATGAAGTAATTATTCCATTAGCCACTAAAAAGAGCTCAGACACGAGGAAGGCCTATTTACCTTACCAACCGCTGCAATATTGAGCTTATTCGTCATTTTACACGTATTGAAACAGCCTGTAGCGTCAGAGTAGGGAGTTTTTATCCTCGTAAATAGAGGAAAATAAGCCCTAAACCAAGGTGGCTAGACAGCCAGCAGGAGTATCTTTACAGTGATGTCAGCACACTTTTTCATGATTTTTATGGCGACTAAACGATGCTCATGCCTATTTCTGTAGACCAATTCTGGGCGTTCTTATTAACAGCAGTAGCGGTGACGGCATCTCCTGGCCCTGATAATTTAATGGTGCTGGGCATGGGAATGTCTAAAGGACGCCGCTACGGCATGGTGTTTGGCTTGGGCTGCGCCTTAGGGTGCTTGAGTCATACTGTCTTGGCAGTGTTGGGCGTTAGTGCATTGGTCATGGCATCTCCTACGGCTTTTACCGTACTCAAAATTGCGGGTGGTATGTATTTGGTGTGGCTGGGTATTCAAGCGTTGCGCAGTAATGGGCAAGCACAGGCCCTGCGCACTGAGGTACAGCTTTCTATGCGAAAGCTATTTCTGAAGGGATTGGTGGCCAATGCCATTAATCCTAAAGTGGTAATGTTCTTTCTGGCATTTTTGCCGCAATTTGTACAGCCACAACAAGGCAGTGTCAGCGCACAGATGGCTGTGCTAGGTGTGATCTTTACCGTGCAGGCTGCGGTGTTATTTGTGACACTGGGCTTTTTTGCGGGCAGTGTAGGGCAGTGGCTAACAAGACGACCGCGTGCTGGTGTATGGCTGGATAGATTGGCAGGTGGGATTTTTGTTGGGCTGGGGCTGCGCTTGTTGTTTGCTAAGGCTAACTAGATCCGCAATAGGGACTACACAATAAAAAACACCCCAAAGTCGACAATATCGATTTTGGGGTGTTTTTTAGTACAGCAATGTCTTGGCGGGCAGGGTGAGATTCGAACTCACGATACGTTTGCACGTATACCGAATTTCGAGTCCGGCGCATTCGACCACTCTGCCACCTGCCCGCTGGTATCCTAAGACAAGAAAAGAATTCTAGCAGGGTTTTTATTATTTGGCTACTTGTAAGCGATGAGGTGGGCGCTAAGGTTAAGGACTGCGTAGCGCGCACGCCGCTAGTGGTTAGTGCTTACGGTTTTTAGCAGCGTAAAACAGTAGGCAAGCATTTGTGTGTAGAATTCTGGGATGTGTATAGGATTTTGAACGGTTAAAGGAGCACATATGTTAAGTGGAAGAACGGCTGTAGTGACGGGGTCAACTAGCGGTATAGGGTTGGCGATAGCGCAAGGGCTGGCGGCACAAGGTGCCAACATAGTGCTAAATGGATTTGGTGATAAGGCGGAGATTGAAAAGCTGCGCATCAATATAGAGCTGCAAAGCGATGTTAAAGCGATTTATTTGCCAGCGGACTTAAGTACAGCCGAAGGCGCGCGTGAGCTGATCAGCCAGGCGCAAGAGCAGATGGGCAGCGTGGATATTCTGGTGAACAACGCGGGTATTCAGCATACAGATTCCGTTGAAGAGTTTCCTGTCGAGCGCTGGGATGCCATTATTGCGTTGAACCTATCTGCCGTATTTCATACCAGTGCGGCCGCTTTGCCTGCGATGCAAGCCAAGGGCTGGGGGCGCATTATTAACATTGCGTCGGCACATGGGTTAGTCGCGTCTGTACACAAATCAGCCTACGTGGCGGCGAAACATGGTGTGGTGGGGCTAAGCAAAGTGATTGCGTTGGAAAACGCTGGTAAAGGCATTACGTGTAATGCGATTTGCCCTGGTTGGGTACGTACGCCATTGGTGGAAAAACAAATTGAAGCTTTAGCGAAAGCGAATCAAACCGATATAGAAACAGCCGCTAAAGCACTGTTAGCCGAAAAGCAGCCTTCTTTGCAGTTTGTGACGCCAGAGCAATTAGCGGGCGCTGCTGTATTCTTGTGTACGGATTCAGCCGATCAAATGACCGGCACTACACTGACCTTAGATGGTGGTTGGACTGCCCGTTAAGTTTTTTGTGAGAGACATTTATGTTGTTTGTACTTTCGCCAGCAAAAAAGCTGGACTATGACTCACCTGTACGCACCACGGAATACACGCAGCCTTTATTCGTAGAGCAAGCCAAGGCGTTAATCGAGATTATGCGTGGTAAAAGCGAAGCTGAAATTGCGAGCTTAATGAGCATTAGCAAAGATTTGGCAACGCTGAATGCAGAGCGTTACGCGCAGTGGCAGCCTACGTTCTCATTGCAGAACTCTAGGCAAGCTATCTTGGCATTTAATGGTGATGTGTACGAGGGTTTACGTGCCGAGGAATTATCCGATAAACAGTTGCAGTGGGCTCAACAGCATTTAGTGTTATTAAGCGGTTTATATGGCGCTTTACGTCCATTAGACTTAATGCAGCCTTATCGCCTAGAAATGGGGACACGTTTGCAAAACCCTAATGGGGCAAATTTGTACGCCTTCTGGGGGGATACTATTGGTCGCTACTTGGCAGAGCGTTCAGCAGAAGATTCTGGTGATAAGGTTTTAGTGAACTTGGCATCAGAGGAATACTTTAAAGCGGTAGACCTTAAGGCAGCGGGTATGCCTGTGGTGCAGTGTGTGTTCCAAGACGAGAAAAATGGTGCTTGGAAGATCATCAGTTTTTATGCCAAAAAAGCACGTGGCTTGATGATGCGTTATGCCATTGATAATGGTGTCACTACCGTAGAAGGGCTGAAAGGTTTTACTACAGCGGGCTACGCCTACCAGCCAGAGCTGTCGTCAGACACCAAGCTGGTGTTCCGACGCCCAGAACAGCGTTAATAAGCAAACCCGTCAAGCCTAGTTCATGGCTTGACGGGGCTTTAGCTCATTTAAGCAATCGCACGTAAATCAGGGCGATCCGCTTCTCCTAGTAGTTGCTCTATGGCACATGACATGGCCAAGATTTCTGCATCATTACCGGCAGAGGCCATCAGTTGTAAGCCCACAGGCAACGCTCCACTGCGATCCTTCAATGGTATAGACACTGCGCACTGCTCCAAGTAGTTGGAGGGCTGTGTGTTTTGAGTCATGCCCAGTGCTAAGGTGAGCGCTTGTTGTGGTTGATCAAACTCGCTTAGCAACGGTGCCGCAACGGTAGTCACGGGGCTAATCCATGCATCAAAACCGCGGAAGCGTTCTTTGACGCGTTGAATACTGGCTTGGCGTTTGGCCTCTAGAGCGAGGAAATCAGCGGCTTTGCTGTGCAGGCCTGTTTCCATGCGCGTGCGAATGACAGGATCAATGTGCTGTTTGTTGGCTTCAAAAAAATCAGCACCTAAGGCGGCAATCAGTGATGCCGGCATCGTTAACGGAAAGTAGTGTTGGCGTTCGGAGGCCTCTGGGATTTGAATGGCGTCAATGCGACATCCGGCTTGCTTGAGTTTACTGGCTGCCTTGTCGTAGCTTTTAGCTACGTCGTCGGATAGTCCATCAAAGAAGTGATGATCAGGTTGTCCTAAGCGCAAACGGTCTAAGCACGGTAGATTGGTGTTAGCGTGGTAGCGGTAGCCAAAGAGTTGAGCAGAAATGGTGTGAAAGGCGACTTGAGCATCCGCCGCTGTACGTGTGAGCAAACCAATGGTGTCTACACGAGGGTCAAGGGCTACGACTCCTTCGGTGGGCCATAAGCCAAATGAGGTTTTAAGGCCAAAAATACCGTTAAAGGCGGCGGGGACACGCACCGATCCACCTGAATCAGATCCTATGGCCAAGGCGCACATACCTGAAGCCACAGCAACGGCAGAGCCGGAACTAGAGCCGCCAGGAATACGATGCTGCGTTAAATCCCATGGGTTATGTGGCGTGCCGCGCGATTCTGAAACCCCCGTAATCCCCAAGCAGAATTCTACAGTTTTGGTTTTGCCTAGCAGTACACAACCTGCTTTACGTAGGGCTTGTACAAAAGGGCCCTCGGTGTCTGAGCGCATACTGCTAATGTCTACATTGCTACCCGCTTTGGGGGCGGGGAAGCCTCGAATCGTAAATACATCTTTGATCGCAATAGGCAATCCCATGAGTGGGCCTAAATCTGTACCCGCCGCGAGTAAGCTATCCATGGCGCGTGCGCTGGCTATGGCTCCTTCGGCATCAACGAACTCAAAAGCGTGCAGGCTAGGGTCCAGCTTTTTGATACGTTCCAAATAGCGGATGGTCACATCTTCTGAGCGAAGAGCGCCGGAACGCAGTGCGTGAGCAAATTGCTCTAGTGACATATTTTCAAGGGGATTGGGTAGTAAGGCCGTCATGTAAAACCTGCTAGTCAGAGTAGGAGCGGAAGGCTCTTTGTAGCGTAAGACTAAAGTCTTACCTATTGGTATTGCCCCTGATTACTGTGTCAGTTCTTCACTCTGTATTATTTTTCACGCCATTACGTTCCTGTCGTGGTGTAAGGCATCAAAAATAAAATGTGGAGAGACAACATGCGAGTAGTAAAAAAGATAAGTGTGGGTGCGCTAGCGTTATCGCTGGCAGCGGCTGGTTTTTCTATGCCTGTATTTGCCCAAGTTAAAGTGGGGGTGATCAATAGCACGTCAGGGGCTTTTTCGGCCTTCGGTCAGCGTTATCAAACCGGTATGGAAGTAGCGCTGGAAGAGATCAACGCGGCAGGTGGTATTAACGGTGAAATGCTAGAGCTAGTGGTGCAGGATGACCGTTCAGAAGCGCAAAGTGCTTTGGCGGCAGTGGAGTCCATGAAAAACCAAGGTATTCCGCTGGTGATTGGGTCGTATGCATCGTCTATTACTGGGCCCATGGCTAGGCTAATGACGCGTCAAAAAATGCCGTTGATTGTGCTGGGTAGTGCGGATGACAGCATTACCAACCCCGGTTCACCTTGGGTGTTTAGAGCCAAGCATAACTCCACGATTGTGGCAAATACGTATTTTGATTTTTTCGACAGCCTGCGTGAAAAAGACCCTGATGGGCTAAAAAACGTCGCGATTTTGCATGGTAATGGTGCATGGCCTACCTCGTTGGCGGAAGAAGGAAAGCGCCAGATAGACAAACGAGGTTATAGCTTGACGGCATCACAGGCTTACGACCAAGGTACCACTGATTTTAGACCGATTTTGAACCGCTTCAGATCGGCCAATCCCGATATTCTTTACATCGTTTCGTATGCGGAAGACGGCGTAGCCATTACCCGTCAGATGAAAGAAGTAGGGCTAAATGCCAAAATTATTTCCTTGGATACGTCTTCCTCATTGCCTAGTTATATCGAGCAGGTAGGGGACTTGGCTGATTACGTGGTGTCTACAGTCAGTTGGAGTAAAGACGTGAAGTACGACGGCGCGGCAGAGCTAGAGGAACGTCTGCGTGCTAAGGCTAAGGGCGAGCCCTCTTTCTATGAGGCCGAAGGTTACTTGGCGGTGAGAGTAGCAGCAGATGCGTTGCAGCGTGCGAAGAGCAAAGAGCCAGAAGACATTCGTCAAGCTTTGGCAGAAACCAATCTAACCACACCTGTCACCACCGTGACATTTGAAGATTGGGGTGCGTTTAAAGGTCAAAACCCTATTCGTAGCCTAATCCTGCAAATTCAAGATGGTAAACACGTGACCGTCTTCCCTGAGGATTTGGCTGCACAAGCACCTCAATACCCCACTCCCGCTTGGGATCAGCGTTAAGACTATGACGCACAAGCTCGTAGCAGAGCTTGTGCGCACTGCGGTGTTTCCAGTATCTGTCTGTCGTAAGGACGGAGGAGTTGTAGATGTTTGATTGGGTTTCATTAATACAGAACCTTTCTAACGGTGTGTTAATAGGTTCTGTGTATGCCTTGATAGGCATTGGGCTCACACTGATTTTTGGTGTGATGCGGGTGATTAACTTCGCGCACGGCGACTTTGTGGTCTTAGGGATGTATGTGGCCGTGCTGATGAGCGGATTATTAGGATGGGATCCGTACTTTTCGCTGGTGGTCGCCTTACCTTTAGGCTTTGTGTTGGGCAGCTTAGTGCAAAAGGTAATTCTGGCACGCATTATTGATGCGCCGCCTGAAACCAGTATGTTGGCGACCTTGGGCGTGTCATTGGTGATTGCGAACGTGCTGCTGCTGGGATTTGGTGGCGATCCGCAATCTGTGCATGTCAGTTATGCCTCAAGCACCTTGCCGGTGGGGTCGGTAAATCTGTCCATGGTGCTATTGCTGGCAGGCTTGGCGACAGTGATGGTCACTATTGCGTTATATGCCTTGTTGAATCACACCGAGTTGGGTAGGGCGATTCGAGCTACTGCAGAGAATCGCTTAGGTGCTGAATTGGTGGGTGTAGATACACGTAAGGTGCAATCTGTTGTGTTTGGGTTGGGTGTGGCGCTGGCCTTAACGGCTGGTGTGGCATTGATTCCTATGCTGTATGCCACGCCAACGGTGACCGGGCCGTTGTTCACCCTCAAGGCTTTTGTAGTCACGGTGCTAGGAGGTTTAGGCAATATTGGCGCTGCCATCGCAGGTGGTTTAGTGCTGGGTATTGTAGAAATTTTAGGTGCTTCGTATCTGTCTTCCGAGTACAGGGATGTATACGGGTTGATTGTGTTCCTAGCGGTGTTGCTGTTTAAACCCGAAGGGCTCTTTGGTAAGTCGGTGAAGCGAGTATGAGAAAGCACTATTTAATTCTGATCGCACTGATGGTTGTGGCAGCGTTGTATCCGGTGGTATCGCCGGTATACCTCACCGTCGCTATCAGTATCTTTTTATTTATTGGCTGGGCAACGGCTTGGGATTTGTTGGGAGGATGGGCCGGGCAGGTAAGCTTAGGTCACGTGAGCTTTGTGGGCATAGGCGCGTATGTCGTGGCAGTAGGAGTAGAGCACTACCATTTGCCATTGTGGTTATGTGTGCTGCTAGCCATGCTGTTTTCGGCGATGTTGGCGTACTGCTGGGGGCGATTAACCTTCAGGCTTAGTGGCCCGTACTTTACGTTGTCTACGATTGCGATTGCCGAGACCTTGCGTCTGATTGCCATTAATGAAACCTGGCTTACCGGTGGTGCTACAGGGGTGTTTATCACCGAACTACCAGAGCCTTTTGGTATAGATCTGTTTGAGAAATGGAATCAATACTACATGGCGCTACTGTTTGCGGGCTTATGCATTGCAACGGTGATGTTCATTTCTCGTCGTAAGTTTGGCTACGAGCTGCGTGCCATACGTGAGGATGAGCAATCGGCGATGGCGGCGGGTATTAATCCCACTAAAGTGAAGTTGCGAGCCTTTATGTTGTCAGCCATGTTGACGGCTTTAGGTGGATGTATTTACGGCATCTTTTTGTCCTTTATGGAGCCGCACGTGATGTTCGGCTTGTTGATGTCCATACAGATAGCACTAACAGCCATTATTGGTGGTAGGGGCACGATCTGGGGGCCGGCAGTAGGTGCGGTACTGCTTATTGTGTCTGGCGAGGTATTCCGTACTACCTTTGCTCAAGCCAATATGCTGGTTTATGGGTTGTTAATTCTTTTGGTGATCTTGTTTTTCCCACGAGGTTTGGTGGGCGAACTCGTACGCAACATGGTTCGGAGGGGTTATGCACGCCGCACTCAAAGCTGAAAATATTACGGTGCGTTTTGGTGGCGTGGTAGCCGTCAATAATGTCAGTCTGCATTTACCCGAAGGTGGTGTGTTGGGGTTGATTGGCCCTAACGGGGCAGGGAAAACCACATTATTTAATGCCATCACAGGTTTTGTACCAGTGGCCGAAGGAAAGGTGCATTACTACCAAACGGATGTCACGCATTTACCTCCCTATAAGCGCACAGCATTAGGGATGGGGCGTACCTTTCAAACAGAGCGCCCATTTGAAGGCTTAACGGTGTTGGAAAACGTGTTGGTCGCAGCCTTCTTACGTAGTGCAAACCGACGTGAAGCCGAAGACATCGCACTGGCTGCGTTAGAAAAAGTGGGTTTGGCCGATAGGGCTTATCAGCCAGCATCAGATTTAAACCTAGCAAGGCTGCGTAGGTTGGAGTTGGCTAAAGCCTTGGCGACTCAACCTAAAGTGCTGTTTTTAGATGAGATCATGGCAGGGCTTAACCCGCCTGCTTTGCACGACATGATTGTGTTCTTACGCTCACTCACTGATTCTGGTATTTCTATTCTGATGGTGGAACACATTATGGAAGCCATCATTGAACTGTCTGACCATGTGTTAGTGCTAGCGAGTGGTAACTTAATTGCTGAGGGTAAGCCGCGAGATGTGGTGGCTGATCCACGGGTGATTGATGCGTATTTGGGGACGGACTAACAATGCAAACACAACATGAAACAGTCCTAAGCGTACGCAACGCCGATTTAGGTTACGGCACACTACAAGTGGTGTTTGATGTCAGCCTAGAGGTAAAGCGGGGCGAGCTTATTGGTTTGGTGGGGGGCAACGGTAGTGGCAAATCCACCATGCTGCGCGCCGTGTCCGGCATGATCAAACCCATGGCTGGCGAAATTTTGTTTAATGGGCAATCCATTGCGGGTTTACAGCCCCATCAAACCGCCAGAATGGGGCTTGCTCACGTTCCTATGGGTAGGCAGTTATTTCCCAATTTAAGCGTGAAAGAAAACCTGTTGATGGGAGCGTATTTACCGCATTTGCGGGCTACGCGGGATCAGCGCCTAGAAGAGGTGACTGCGCTATTTCCTGACTTGAAAAAATACGAGTCCAGTTTGGCGGGGGCATTATCGGGTGGGCAGCAGCAAATGGTGGCTATTGGCCGTGCGCTTATGCTTGATCCCATCATGCTGATTATGGATGAGCCCAGTATTGGCTTGTCGCCACTGTACGTAAAGGAGGTGATGAAGGCTATACGTAAAGTGGCGGATACTGGTTTGCCTGTATTGCTGGTGGAGCAAAATATCAAACAGGTGTTACGAGTCAGCGACCGCACCTACGTGTTGGAAAATGGTCGTCTGGTACTAGAGGGCACCTCCGAGGAGCTAGAGGGCCATCCGGTTATTCGTAAAGCGTATCTGGGCTTATGATGCCGTAAGCAGGGGTTGGGTCGTGCTGGCATGGTCTAACCCCTTCATGTCTTGTTGTATTAACTGCGATGCTTTGATCATCTGGCGAAGGGGGTAGGCAAGCATAGCAAGCTCCCCTTCGGTTTCCAGCGTAGGCGTAGTGTTTTCTACCGGTTGATCATGCAAAATACCTTGTATGGCGGTAATGGCTTGCTGAATACCGGGTGGAATGCTTTCTACTGTGGCGAGCAGCGGGATACTGGCGCTGATTTGCGATGCCAATACATGGTTTTGAATGAGTAGGTTATTGAATAACGCTACATCACGTTGGCGGTTAGCGGGTTCATCCATCATTCGATAAAAGCCCGAGGCAAAGTTATCAAATGAAATATAGACCTGCCGTTTCGCTAACTGCCATTGTGTTTCGGCTTCCGCTAATTGCGCGCCCATCGCAGCATCCACGGGTTCGCTGTCAGGGTTAGCGGCGTGCAGTTGTACGGCCTGCTGGTAATGACGGTTAAGCTCGGCATATTGCAACCCAGTGGTCAGGTAGTGCATGTTTGCTTGCTGTGCTTCGCGAGCAAAACTGCTCATAGAGCTAGCTTCCCACTTAGGCAGAACGTAACTGCATAACAGCGCAATGGCACACCCAATTAAGGTGTCTATAAAGCGTTCGCTAATCACAAACGTGCTGCTGGCGTAGAGGAACTGAAACGAAATTAACGCAGATATGGTCAGGAATGCGGCTGAGAGCAAGTAATGCAATTGCACTAAGCTTTTACCCATCACGTAAGCTACCAGCAAGGCAATGAAATAAAACTCTTTGTTTTCTGTCACGCTAAACAGAATGAAGGTCAGCAAGCAGCCTAGTGCTGTGCCGCCTAAACGCCAAGTGTTGCGCTGTTTGGTTTGTGCAAAGCCTGGTTTCAAAATCACCAGGATGGTCAGAATAATCCAGTTACTTTGGTTAGCAAGTGAATTGATGGGTTCTGATGCGTCGGTGAAATAAGCGGCTAACGCAGGAATGGCGAGGGCCAGCATGGCGGCTACTGTTACACGAATGGCATAACGGAAGCTGGATGAACTCAGTCGTAGGTTGCTACGCAATAGTCCTATCTGTATTTCTTCACGCGACAAAAAGCGGCTTAGGGATTTTTCCAAATACTGATCTAGCGGGATGTCGGTGCCAGCACGCTTGGTGTTGGCGGCCATATGGTCTATGGTTTGTTTGGCCACGCGCAGTCTACGCAGTACTTGCAGCAATAGCCCGTATAGCTCGGGGTCTTGTTGCTGCATGCCTTTTTGTTTGTAGCGCTCTAGCTCATATTCCATGGCTCGTATTTCAGCTTTAACACTAATACGCTGCACGGTTTTTTTGCGTCTGGATACGTTTAACGCAATACGCACAACCTCGGCTGATTGTTTTTGTAGTGCGTCATGGGCAAACTCCATGAAGTCGCTTTCACCCAGTTTGCGACGCAAGGTGTGGTAGTCGGTGTGTGTAGCGACGAGGGTGTCTAGCAGCGCCACCATGTTGGTGTACAAAAAGAGCAGGGTGGTGCGGTCTTGGTCGCCTCGACTTTTTAACTCTTTAGGCAGTTCGCGCAGCACCATGTCTCGGGCGGCTTGTTGTAGCTCGGCCATGCTGGATTGCGCTTTAATGAGGTCGCGATAGGTCGCATCTAAATCTGAATGTACATCATAGAATTTAGAGCGTGCCAGCATGTACTTGGCGGTGGCATGCAAGGCCATAGATAGGGTTCGGCGCTCTTCACCTAACCACAGCAAACGTCTAAACAGTAGGCTGAACGCAAAATAGAACAAGCCGCCAGTAAACGAAAACAGCGTGTGCAGCAGTACGGTATCGTCAGAGGTGGGTTCACGCAGGCTTAATGTCATCAGTAGCAAGCATGCAAAGCCAATTAAGCCGCCGCGTGGGCCATACACGTTCAGCATGGAAAAGAAGAAGCACAGTATGGGGACTAGAATCCATGTGCCCCATAATGATCCCGCCGCAAAGGTGGTTAAGGCTACCGTAATGGTGCCTAGCGCAATACCGCCCAGCATTTCGTTGGTGCGATAACGTTTTGGACCGCCAGGTTGGTCGATAACCGCCACGCATAGCGCACCCATTGAGGCAATAATCCCCATGCTGTAGAGCTGGAAACCTCCCCCCAACACAATCACAGGCAGCAAAATGCCGGCCGCCTGCCGCAGGCCACCTAGTAAGTAATGGCTATAGAGAAAGCGCTGTAGTTGTGGGAGGAAAATGCTGTTCATAGTGTGGTTTTACATGCAGATTTATCAGTATAAGATGCCCAACCTTAACTGTGGGGGAAGATAATTTGCGCTTTACCAACAATTGCAGTTGATTGCCATTTGGCAACAGGGTAAAGTACCTGATGCCCTAGCTCATCCGCTGGGGCAGTAGGGCTCTTTGCACGGGTCATCAACCCGTTTTTTTGCGCCTTTTTATTTGTTGCTGGCCGCGCCACAAGCGTGTGATGCCAGGACTTCCATTTCATGCTATCGCGTTTGTACGCAAGTGCTACTTTCCGAAAGAGTGCAGGTCAAGCAGTAGTGTGTCTGGGTGGCGTGGTCCCGTGGGTCATAAAGCGCCAGATCATGTTGCTGTATTTGGCTGAGACTCCGGCTTAAGTGCCAGTCGGGGAGTTAGTGCAAGACTGAAAGGAATTTCATAATGGAACTCAATGGCGCAGATATAGTTGTGCGCACGCTGGCTGACGAAGGCGTTGAACACGTTTTCGGCTATCCCGGTGGTGCCGTACTATACATCTACGATGCAATTTTTAAGCAGGACAAATTCCGCCATATTTTGGTGCGTCACGAGCAAGCAGCTGTGCACGCGGCGGATGCCTATTCTCGTTCCTCCAACAAAGTTGGTGTGGCGCTGGTAACCAGTGGCCCAGGTCTGACGAATGCTGTAACAGGTATCGCAACGGCCTACATGGACTCCATCCCTATGGTGGTGATCAGTGGTCAGGTTGGTTCTCAGGCAATAGGTGAAGATGCTTTTCAAGAATGTGATGCAATAGGTATTACGCGTCCTTGCGTGAAGCACAACTTTTTAGTGCGTGACGTAAGAGAACTGGCTGATACGATTCGCAAAGCGTTTTATATCGCGACTACAGGCCGTCCAGGCCCTGTATTGGTCGATATTCCAAAAGATATCACTGCAGCAATGGCTCGCTACACGCCTAAGCGTGGCGAGGTAAAAATGCGTTCCTACATGCCTGTATCAAAAGGGCATCAGGGGCAAATCAAAAAAGCGGTGCAGATGCTGGCAGCAGCCGAGCGTCCCATGATCTACGTGGGCGGCGGTGCTATTTTGGATAATGCATCCGAAGAAGTTAAACAATTAGTCGAGCTAAGTGGTGCGCCTTGTACTACTACGCTGATGGCTCTGGGTGCGTACCCAGGTAATAGCGATCAGTACGTAGGTATGCCAGGTATGCACGGTACCTATGAAGCGAACATGGCGATGCAGCACAGTGATGTGTTGATTGCTGTGGGTGCGCGTTTCGATGACCGCGTTATTGCGAATCCTCGTCACTTCATGCAAGTACCTCGCAAAATTGTTCACATTGATATTGATCCTTCCTCCATTTCCAAGCGTGTGAAAGTGGATGTGCCTATCGTGGGCAGCGTTAAGGAAGTTCTGCAAGAGTTTAATGAGCAATATGCTCAAGCTCGCTCCTCATCCGCTAAGAGCAAAACTGCTCTGGAGCAATGGTGGAAGCAGATCAACGTTTGGCGCGAGAAGAAATGCCTAGTCTACAAACCTTCTGACGAAGTTATTAAACCTCAGTCAGTGGTAGAGGCTCTGTGGGAAGTTACCGGCGGCGACGCTTTTGTGACTTCTGACGTGGGTCAACACCAAATGTGGGCGGCACAATACTACCGTTTCAATAAACCACGTCGTTGGTTGAACTCGGGTGGCTTGGGTACGATGGGTGTGGGCCTGCCTTACGCTATGGGCGTGCAGATGGCTAACCCCGATGCGGATGTGGCGGTCATTACTGGTGAAGCATCTATTCAGATGAACATCCAAGAATTGTCCACATGTTTGCAATATCGTATGACACCTAAGTTGCTGTGTTTGAACAACCGCAGTCTGGGTATGGTGCGTCAGTGGCAGGAAATCGATTACGGCTCCCGTTATTCGGAATCCTACATGGATGCGTTGCCTGACTTCGTGAAGTTGGTTGAGAGTTACGGCCACGTTGGTATGCGTATTGATAAACCTGCGGATGTGAAGCCTGCCATTCAAGAGGCCTTCACTAAACACAAAAACCGCTTGGTATTCATGGACTTCATCACCGATAAAACAGAAAACGTCTGGCCTATGGTCAAGGCGGGTAAAGGTTTAACGGAAATGTTGTTGTGTGCAGAAGATCTCAAAGGAGAGGAATTATGAAACACGTGATTTCCATCCTGCTTGAAAACGAACCAGGCGCGTTGTCGCGTGTGGTGGGTTTGTTTTCTGCGCGTGGCTACAACATTGAAACCTTAACTGTGGCACCTACTGAAGACGCAACGTTGTCTAGGATGACGATTGTGACCATAGGTCCCGATGAGGTGATTGAGCAAATTACCAAACATTTGAACCGTCTTGTTGATGTGGTGAAAGTGGTGGATCTTTCCGAAGGCCCGCACGTTGAGCGTGAGCTGATGCTCATCAAAGTGCGCGCGGTAGGTAAAGAGCGCGAAGAAATCAAACGTATGGCTGACATTTTCCGTGGCAGCATCATTGATGTGACTGACAAAACCTACACGATTGAGCTGACTGGAGTGCAGGAGAAAATCTCTGCCTTCATCAATGCACTGGATCGCAGTTCCATTTTGGAAACAGTACGAACCGGTGTGTCAGGCATTAGCCGTGGTGAGCGGGTTTTGAAGGTTTAACTTTATTAAATTAAAACGCCACAAGGCGACAAAAATTTGGAGCAGATTCCATGAAAGTTTTTTACGACAAAGATTGTGACCTTTCCTTGATCAAAGGTCGTACAGTTACCATTATCGGTTACGGCTCACAAGGCCACGCTCACGCACTAAACCTGCATGAGTCAGGTGTGAATGTAGTGGTTGGTTTGCGTAAAGGCGGTGCTTCTTGGAGCAAAGCTGAAGGCGCTGGCCTGAAAGTGATGGAAGTGGCTGAGGCCGTGAAAATCGCTGATGTAGTAATGATCTTGTTGCCAGACGAGAACATTGCTGAAGTGTACCGTACACAAGTTGCTGAAAACATTCGTCCAGGCGCTGCATTGGCATTCGCTCACGGCTTTAACGTTCACTACGGCCAAGTTGTGCCACGTGACGATATCGACGTGATCATGGTTGCTCCTAAAGCTCCAGGCCACACAGTACGTGGTACATACCGCCAAGGTGGTGGTGTTCCTCACCTGATCGCTGTGTACCAAGACAAAACTGGTGCAGCTCGTGATGTAGCGTTGTCCTACGCAAGCGCTAACGGTGGTGGTCGTGCTGGTATTATCGAAACAAACTTCCGCGAAGAAACAGAAACTGACTTGTTCGGTGAGCAAGCTGTTCTGTGTGGTGGTGCTGTTGAGCTGATCAAAGCTGGTTTCGATACATTGGTTGAAGCTGGTTATGCGCCTGAAATGGCGTACTTCGAGTGCTTGCACGAACTGAAATTGATCGTTGACCTGATCTACGAAGGCGGTATCGCTAACATGAACTACTCCATCTCCAACAACGCGGAGTTTGGTGAGTACGAAACAGGTCCTAAGATCATTACTGACGAAACACGTAAAGCAATGCGTGAAGTTCTGGCCGACATCCAAAATGGAGTTTACGCTAAAAACTTCATCTTGGAGCACACTGCTGGTGCCCCAACATTGACATCGCGTCGTCGTATCAATGCTGAGTCTCAGATTGAGCAAGTGGGCGAACAATTGCGTGCAATGATGCCTTGGATTGCAGCCAACAAATTGGTTGATAAATCCAAAAACTAAGCATGTGGCGTAACTAACGCCATAAGGCTGGCCTAGGGATCTCCCTGTGCCAGCCTTTTTGTTTTTTGTAATTGGCCATAAGCTGCTAATATCTCATTCTTACCCAGCTGCTTTTAAGCGGTTTCTTTGGTTTTTTTACCTTCAGCTTGAATTATGCCCGGTCGCAATACAGACGAATTACGTCGTCGCAGTATTTACCTTTTACCTAACGCGTTTACTACCGCGAACTTGTTTGCTGGTTTTTATGCCGTCGTGCAGGCCATGAATGGGCGGTTCGAGGTGGCTGCTATAGCCATCTTCTTGGCGATGGTGTTTGATGGTATGGATGGGCGAGTCGCGCGCCTGACTAATACTCAGTCCGCCTTTGGGGAGCAATACGACTCCATGGCAGACTTAACTTCTTTTGGTGTGGCGCCTGCGTTAGTGATGTATGTGTGGGCTCTGCAAGACTTGGGGCGATGGGGTTGGTTGGCCGCCTTTGTGTTTGTTGCGGGTGCAGCCTTACGTCTGGCGCGCTTTAATACCAATATCGCCGTTGTAGATAAACGCTTCTTTCAAGGGTTGCCCAGTCCTGCTGCTGCCGCGTTAATTGCGGGCTTTGTGTGGTTGTCGGTGGATAATAAATTACCGATTTCTACATCGATGCTGCAATGGAGTGCCTTTGCGTTGACCATTTATGCGGGTGTGGCAATGGTCTCTAATGCGCCTTTTTATAGCGGTAAGTCATTTGCGTTAGGTAAAAGTGTCCCGTTTTGGGGGATGCTGTTGCTGGTGCTGTTGTTTGTGTTTGTGTCGTCTGATCCACCGGTGGTGCTGTTTGGTTTGTTTGTGCTGTACGGTTTGTCGGGTTGGGTGGTGATGGCATGGCGCTGGCATCGAGCACGTAGGTTGATTGAGCAGCGCCGAGAAGACATTTAATCCATACCGCGAAATATGCCGTCGTTAATGTCACGGGGGTCAGGGCCAGGATGGTGATGAACCAACTGGCCTTCGTCATTAAAGTACAGGTACATTAGCGAGTTAAACGCACCGCCTTGTTTGTATCGGTAGGACCAGGTGTGATAAGGCTTGCCTTTCCATAACGCTATTTCTTCAACGGCTGGTGGGCCATACCAGCAGGCAATCATGGGGGCCTCCCATGACTGTTGATCCAGTCGCTTAAAGCCTTCGTCTGATAGCATTTGCTGTATAGATACGATGACTTCTTGTTGATCAACTTCAGCCGTCCAGGCGTAGTACCCCATAGGTTGCATAGACCAGTTAACAAGCTGGGGTTGAGTGTTTGAGCAACGTTGTGTGGGGGTGCCGTATTCGTTGATGGCGGTCTGTAAGGGGGTGCCGGGAGGTACATTGCTTAGGCTGGTGCAGCCTGCAGCGAGCAGAGCTAAAAGCGTCATGCAGGGGAGGGCGGTAAAGCGTGGCATTTTTAGTACTTCCTGTGGTGGTTGCAGCGAATTAATTGGCTGCTGCGCTAAACGAACTTACGCGTTTAGGGGTTTTGCTATATAATTCCAGATTGTTTTGCGTAAGCAAAGTGTTTTTGCTGATGACACGATAGGGCTCCTCGGTTCTATCGCAAGTTATTTGAGGATAATGTTATGACAGTAGTAGTTAAAAAAACCGAAATCGTTTCGGAATACCAACGTAAAGCCGGTGATACTGGTTCTCCAGAAGTGCAAGTAGCACTGCTTTCGGCTCGTATTGCTCATTTGACAGAGCACTTCAAAACCCACGTTAAAGATCACCACTCACGTCGTGGTCTGCTGCGTATGGTTAGCCGTCGCCGTAAACTGTTGGATTACTTGAAAGATCGTAAGCCTGACGCTTACCGTGCGTTGATCGAAAGACTCGGTCTGCGTAAGTAATATGACGGGGCATGCCCCGCACGAAATAACCGTGCTTGCTGCAAGAAACCTCTTGCGGTACGCACGGTTTTTTATTGTAAGGAACGTAGTGAATGTTCAATAAAGTCACAAAAAAATTCCAGTACGGCGCACATGAAGTTGTGCTGGAAACGGGTGAAATTGCGCGGCAGGCATCAGGTGCCGTGCTTGTTTCTGTTGAGGATACCGTTATTTTGGCAACCGTTGTTGGTGCTAAAAAAGCTAAAGCTGGTCAGGATTTCTTTCCTTTGACCGTTGATTACGTAGAGAAAACCTACGCTGCTGGACGTATTCCAGGTGGTTTCTTTAAACGTGAAGGCAAGCCTTCAGAGCGTGAGACATTGACATCACGCCTGATCGACCGTCCTTTGCGTCCGTTGTTCCCAGAGGGTTTTTACAACGAAGTTCAAATCATCATTCACGCGCTGTCGGTTAATCCTGAGATTGACCCTGTTATCCCTGCGTTGATTGGTGCATCAGCTGCGTTGGCTATTTCTGGTATCCCATTCAATGGCCCTGCTGGTGCAGCGCGTGTGGGTTATGTAGATGGTCAGTACGTACTGAACCCAACTACAGCTCAAACCGAGCAATCCAAGTTGGACTTGGTTGTAGCGGGTACAGAGGCCGCTGTGTTGATGGTTGAGTCTGATGCTCAGCAATTGTCTGAAGAAGTAATGTTGGGCGCGATTGCCTTTGGTCACGAGCAAATGCAAAACGTGATCAATGCTATTCATGAGTTGGTTGAAGAGGCCGGCAAACCCGAATGGGATTGGCAGCCAGAGCCAGCTAACGAAGCGTTGATCAGTGCTGTGCGTGCTGTTGCTTTTGATCAGTTGAAAGAAGCCTACCAAATCCGTGAAAAGCAAGCGCGTACATTGCGTTTGAAAGAGATCAGTCAATCTGTGAAAGATTCCTTGGCTGCTTCCGCGGAAGAAAAAGGCGAAGCTGCTCCTGATTCTGTGGGTGTTGAAAACATTCTGTTTGATTTCGAGAGCCAGATTGTTCGTAGCCAGATTCTGAATGGCGAGCCACGTATTGATGGTCGCGATACACGTACAGTGCGTCCTATTTCTATCCGTACTGGTGTATTGCCGCGTGCTCACGGTAGCGTGTTGTTTACACGTGGCGAGACGCAGGCATTGGTAGTGGCTACATTGGGGACACGTCAAGACGAGCAGATCATTGACTCAATCATGGGTGAATACCGTGATCGATTCATGTTGCACTACAACTTCCCTCCGTTCGCTACAGGTGAAACCGGTCGATTCGGTGCGCCTAAGCGTCGTGAAATCGGTCACGGTCGTTTGGCTAAACGCGCGTTGGCTCACATGATCCCTCCTGCCGATGAATTCCAATACTCCTTGCGTATTGTGTCTGAAGTGACAGAGTCCAATGGTTCGTCCTCCATGGCAACCGTATGTGGTGGTTCATTGGCAATGATGGATGCTGGTGTGCCAATGACAGATCACGTTGCTGGTGTGGCAATGGGTCTGATCAAAGACGGTGGCAAGTTTGCTGTGTTGACCGACATTCTGGGTGATGAGGATCACCTGGGTGACATGGACTTTAAAGTGGCTGGTACAGAGCATGGTATTACTGCGTTGCAGATGGATATCAAGATTCAAGGTATCACTACTGAGATCATGAATGTGGCGTTGGCCCAAGCTCGCGAAGGCCGACTGCACATTTTGGGTCTGATGAAAACATCCTTGGAAGGTGCGCGTACAGAATTGTCCGCTTTTGCTCCTCGTATGTTGACTGTAAAAATCAACCCAGAAAAAATTCGTGATGTAATCGGTAAAGGCGGTGCTACGATCCGCACACTGACTGAAGAAACTGGTACGCAAATTGATATCGGTGACGACGGTACTATCACCATTTCTAGCGCTGACTTGGAAAAAGCCCAAGAAGCTGAGCGTCGTATTAAAGAAATTACGGCCGAAGTGGAAGTGGGTCAAGAATACGAAGGCCCTGTGCTGCGTATTTTGGACTTCGGTGCCATTGTTCAGGTGTTGCCAGGTAAAGATGGTTTGCTGCATATCTCCGAGATTGCGAACTACCGTATTGCCAACGTTAACGACGTGTTGAAAGTTGGTCAAATCGTGAAGTTCAAAGTCATCGAAGCGGATGATAAAGGCCGTCTGCGTCTGTCTATTAAAGCGCTAGGTGGTATTGAAGCTCAGGGTGGCGAAGCTGCGCCGGTAGCTCCTGAGGTAGATACTGCTGCTGAATAACGCTACGCAGATGTTGCATTACGCTTGATGTAATGCCTAAAAAACCCGGGCCTGGCTATTGTGCTGACCCGGGTTTTTTATGTAAAAGTAAAAACAGCGGTTCTGTTGTTCGTCTTAAGTGGCTTTTCCCGCTTTGGTCGTATACAAAAAGATAAATTTACGGTATAGTTTTCTTCTTTGCTGTATGGGCCAACCTATTGGTGCAGAAACATCAGCAAACTCAAACTTGGAAGCGTGCCAGAGCGGTTGAATGGACTGGTCTTGAAAACCAGCGATGGGGTAACTCATCCGTGAGTTCGAATCTCACCGCTTCCGCCAAAAAAGTTTGTGTGGCATCCATGGCGGAATAGGTAGACGCAAGAGACTTAAAATCTCTCGATCAAACGATCGTCCCGGTTCGATTCCGGGTGGATGCACCAACTCTCTTCTCGTAAGTTCCTCATTATCCTTTTGATTCAGTTCGGGTCATAATAGATCTCTCTGTAGAGCTATGTGCAAGGATAGTAAATACCATGAAAGCTATAGAAATCTCCCAACCGGGTGGCCCCGATGTGTTGAATTGGGTGGATAGGCCTATGCCTGAGCCGGCTGCTGGGCAACTGTTGCTGCGTGTCATTGCGGCGGGTGTCAATAGGCCAGACGTCATGCAGAGAAAGGGTATGTACCCAGCGCCACCGGGGGCTTCGGATATTCCGGGATTAGAGGTGTCCGGTGAGATTGTGGGGGGTGACGTTTCTGCTAGTGCTTATGCTATGGGCGATAAGGTGTGTGCCTTATTGTCGGGTGGTGGCTATGCGCAATATTGCGTGGTGGATGCCGAGCATTGCTTGCCTATTCCGGCAGGTATGGATCCTGTTCATGCGGCGGGTATTCCTGAAACTGCTTTTACGGTCTGGAGCAATATCTTTAATCGTGGTGCGTTAGCAAAAGGCGAATCATTGTTGGTGCATGGTGGTGCGAGCGGTATAGGGACTATGGCCATACAGTTAGCTGTGGCGAGAGGGCATCAAGTGTTTGCAACGGCAGGTAGTGATGAGCGTGTCGCTATTATTAATGCGTTGGGTGCTACGGGCATTAATTACAAAACTCAGATTTTTGAGGATGTGGTGCGTGAAGCCACGGGTGGTCGCGGCGTAGATGTTATTTTGGATATGGTGGCGGGCGACTATATTAATAGGGATATACGTTGCTTGGCGGATGATGGTCGCATCGTCGTGATCGCGTTGCAAGGGGCGCCTAAGGGTGAAGTGAACTTTGCGCAAATGATGTTGCGCCGATTAACGCTTACGGGTTCTACGTTGCGTGCGCGCGATAAGGCCTTTAAAGCGGCATTGGCTGCTCAGGTGCGCGAGAATGTCTGGCCATTACTAGAAAGCGGGGCTGTACAAGTTAAGCTGCATGCCATTTTTGATATGGCGGATGCGGCTCAGGCGCATGCCATGATGGATGCGGGCGAGCAGGTGGGAAAAATCATTCTACGTGCCTAAAGTGGTGTTTGCTGGCTGTGAATTGCTCTGAGGGTGCGAAAAGCGCACAATTATGAAGCGTAAATCCAGCCAACACGCTACAATTATCGGTTGTTTTATTTGTGATGGCCTTTGGGCCTTCAGGTATTAGGGGTCAATGACAAGTACAACTCGCTCTCCTCTTATTATTGGTAACTGGAAAATGAATGCGTCATTAGGCGGCAGCATGGTTTTGCTGCAGGCGTTGGCGCATTACAAAAGCAGCAAAGCCTGTGAGCTGGCTGTTTGTGTACCATTTCCCTATTTGGCTCAAACTCAGGAAGTGCTTGCTGGTTCATTAGTGTCTTGGGGTGCTCAAGATGTTAGTGATCAGCCTCAAGGTGCGTACACTGGCGAGGTTTCTGCAGCGATGCTGCAAGATTTCGCCTGTAAGTGGGTGCTGGTAGGGCACTCTGAGCGCAGGCAGCGTCATGCTGAGTCAGATCAATTGGTGGCTGATAAGGCTGTGCGTGCGTTGGCTTGTGGTATCACTCCCGTATTCTGTGTGGGCGAAAGCGATGCCGAGCACGAAGCGGGTGAGGCGCATGACGTGGTTTTGCGACAGTTGCGACCCTTATTGGATTTGGGCGCAGATGTGGTGAAGCAGGTTGTTGTGGCTTACGAGCCGGTTTGGGCTATAGGTACTGGTAAAAGTGCAACGCCTGAGCAGGCGCAAGCAGTACATGCATTTATACGAGAGTGTTTGAAGCAAAGCGGTGCGGCCGAAGTACGCGTACTATACGGTGGTAGCGTGAATGCAGCGAATGCAAAGAGTTTGTTTGCCATGCCGGATATAGATGGGGCATTGGTGGGTGGTGCGGCACTTAAGGCCGAAGAATTTTTAGCGATAGCGGCGATATAAGCCACGGAGTGATCACATGGAATGGATTCAACCAGTCTTGCAGGCAGTGCAGGTATTGTCTTCACTGACTATTATTGGTTTGGTGTTGTTGCAACAAGGTAAAGGCGCGGACATGGGTTCTGCCTTTGGTAGTGGTTCTGCTGGTAGCGTGTTTGGCGCTGCTGGTGCGGCTAACTTCTTGTCGCGCACAACTAAATATGCGGCTATCGTATTTTTTGTTTCTACAGCGGGTTTGGCGTGGGTGGTTTACAAGCCATCGGCTAAAGCGGAAATCGAATCTGGTGTGATGCAGGGCTTTGAGTCCATCATTCCAGGTATGTCTGCTCCAGCGCCTGCTACGCCAGCTGCGCCTGATGTAAGCGTACCAGTAATTCCAGCAACGCCGGCTCCGGCAGCAAGCGTACCGCAAGCGGTTGAGCCTACAGTTGAGGAAAAAGTAGAGCCAACAGTGGTTGTGCCTGCTGAGGATGCAAAAGAGCCTACGGCAGAGTAATTGCCTGTATTTACTCTCTAAAAAAGGCCGATCAGTGATCGGTCTTTTTGTTTGTGGGGTAATAGATGTATTTATGGCGCAAAAGTACTTGTGCCCGTGGGGGATCGTGCTAGAATAACGATCTTTCTACAAGTCGATGTGGTGGAATTGGTAGACACGCTATCTTGAGGGGGTAGTGGCGCAAGCTGTGCGAGTTCGAGTCTCGCCATCGACACCAAAACATTTAAGCCGGGGTTAGCCCGGTTTTTTTGTGCCTGCTTTTGGCGTGGTGCTGTCGCCGCCGCCCTGTTGTGGTTGGTTGAGTGCTCTTGGATGGGCTGTTGGGGTAAAAGTAAGAAGTAAGTTTTGAATTTGTTACTTCTTTATAAATCAATCGCTTATGCTTGGATGTTAAATTTTTACTTAAATTTATTGATGCCTAAAAGAGAGGGCTTGGTAGGCTGGGGCAAACCCTGTTTTGTTGTGTGGAAGTGACGTTTTTGTCGTGTATAGGCTACAGAAAAGCCACTTTATGCAAGGTAATCGCATCAAACAATAGTCAACGAGACGGAATTTTGATGCAATAGCTCTAACTTCCCATTGCGGAGTTAGAAAGAGCAGTAGCACCTACATGTTGTGAGTGGCTGCTCTGATTTACTCAAAAAATCCACGGAGATTTCATACATGAAAAAGACTCTGCTCGCTGCTGCTTTGATGGCCGGTTTCGCTGGCGTTGCTCAGGCAGAAACTTCCGTAACTCTGTACGGTATCGTTGATACAGGCTTGGGTTACACACAGTTCAAAAACAAAGACACAGACGTTAAAGCAACTCGCACAGGTTTCTACGACGGCGTTCAGTCCGGTAACCGTTGGGGTCTGCGCGGTAGCGAAGATCTGGGCGATGGTCTGCGTGCTGTTTTCACATTGGAAAGCGGTTTCCGTCTGAGCAATGGTGATTTGGCTCAAGGCGAAAACAAACTGTTCGGTCGTGAAGCAACTCTGGGTCTGGCTGGCGACAGCTGGGGTTCCTTGGTATTCGGTCGTCAACAAAACGTAGCTTCCCGCTACATTGGTGACATCGCTAGCCCATTTGGCGATTCCATGGAATTGGCTGCTATCGGTAAAACATTTACCTCCGCAGCAACTGTTCGCGCAGACAACACAGTTGTATACGCAACACCTAACTTCAACGGTTTTGATTTCGCTGTAGGTTACTCCTTCAATGCTAAGGGTGCTCAGCAGTGGAATGTAAAAAACAACCCAGCCTTCATTGATCCAGTTACGGGTGAGTACAATAACCCTAAAGATGATAACGCTAAACTGGTAACAACTGGTTTGCGTTATGCTAACGGTCCTATCGCTGTTGCTGTGTCCTACGACAACCTGAAAGCTTCTGCATGGGATAAATCCATCCAGGCTTGGAACTTGGCTGGTAGCTACGACTTTGAAGTTGTAAAACTGCACCTTGCTTGGGGTCAAGAGCGTAACGGTACATTGGCTACACGTGGTTACGGTGATACAAACACTGTAATGGGCATGGGCTTTGCTGGTGCAACTGAGCAGAAAGACTACAAAACCAACAACTTTGCAGTTGGTGTAAGTGCTCCTGTTGGCGCTGCTGGTAAAGTAATGGCTGGCTGGGCAATGTCCCGCGTTAGCGACAACGACTGGTACGATAGCTACAAAGCTGACAAAAAATCTCAAAACTTGTTCAGCTTGGGTTACACATACAACCTGTCCAAACGTACAAACGTTTACGCAGTTGGTACATACGGTACTGGCTACGCATTCAAAGACGTACGTGCTACACAGGCTATCGTAGGTCTGCGTCACCGCTTCTAATCATGCCGCATGGCATAGCCATGTATCATGATGGCCTGCTTAGTCAGGTCGATGCGAAATGCTTAGGCATGGAAAAGCCACTCTTCGGAGTGGCTTTTTTTGTGCTCAGAATAAACGTAACTTTGTTTTCGATGGCATTGGTATGCTGCTTTGTGATGATGGTGTGTATTAAGTGTTAGTGAGCGTGGGTGCCGGCATGCGTGCTAGACGTTATTGCGCTGATGTGTGGTGGGGGGGGGGGCTTCTTAATGG
>NZ_JAANPV010000009.1 GCF_011290505.1 Paenalcaligenes suwonensis | reverse complement strand
GAAAGAAAAAAGAAACGTGCAGTAACCACCGCCCTTCGTAAGAGGGGCATCACATAGGCATAGATACTGTTTCTTGCTTCGGCAAGCGTAGTGGAATGCTTTAGACAGCTTGAGTCGCGCCAAGCATGCCTATGTGATAAGAATCAACCGAGGCGAGATTGGAGTTTGCGGCAATCCTCGGCAAGTACCGCAAGTAGGTAATCCTCAGGCTAACCCTACCGTAACCCAGACCGCGTAAGTGTCTGGGGCCATCAAGTGAGTGCTGACAAGCGATAGCCAGCCTCTACGGTCCCCTGAAAAGCTAGAAGGGGCGGAATAGACAAGATCGGGTAGCTCCGAGTGTGCGGGTGCCGAGCTGGAAGGTGTCTAAATCCCGCTTGCTTCGATCAGCACTCACTTGATGGCAGCAGTAAGCGCAGGCAAAGCGCTAGGGGACATAAGGCTCTCAAACGTCCCGTAATCCCGAGAGCCAAGCTGGAAGAAGGATGCAGCCAGCGCCATCAAGTGTGTTCTGCGCACGGTCAACCACACTTAAATAAAAACAGTAATAGACCAGATGAAGGTATGTCTAAAACTAGGGATCGTACCCTAGCAGGGCTTCGGCTCTGAAAAACTCTTTCGCGGGATTGGCCGAGGGGTCAGGCAGCAGCCTTCCAAGCTGTTTACAGGGGCTCGATCCCCCTATCCCGCTCCATATTCAGCGTCTGTAGCTCAACGGATAGAGCATTGGTCTTCTACACCACCGGTTGCGGGTTCAAATCCTGCCAGACGCGCCAGTTTCTCCATCGGGCATACCGCCCACAACTCAACAGGAAATACATCATGAGCATGCTCGCAAGCCTGTTCCTGTGGACGGCCGCATTTGCTGTGTGCGGTACCGCCTCATGGGTTTGGCAACACCACATCCGACCACCTATCGACCCCAGCGAAGTAATACCCACACAAGCCTACTTTTGGAGCTGGCTGGTCTGCATCACCATTTATGTAATCTTGGCCTTCACCGGCCCCTACCCCGGACACTAATTCATGGCTTCAGTTAACAAAGTAATTCTGGTGGGCAACTTAGGCCGTGATCCAGAAGTACGTTACGGCGCAGAAGGTAACGCCATCTGCAATATCTCAATTGCTACCACCTCCAACTGGAAAGACCGCAATAGCGGCGAACGTAAAGAAGAAACCGAGTGGCATCGAGTGGTGTTCTATAACCGCCTCGCCGAAATCGCTGGTGAGTACCTGAAAAAAGGCCGCTCTGTCTACGTTGAAGGCCGCCTGCGCACACGCAAATGGCAAGGCCAAGACGGTAAAGATAACTACACCACAGAAATCATTGCCGACCAGATGCAAATGCTAGGTGGCCGTGATGGTGGCGATGAATACAGCGCTCCACCACAACAGCAACGAGCGCCTGCGCAAAACTCCAAAAGTAACCCGTACCAAGCAGCCAGCCAAGGCGGTAGCGGTATAGCTGATATGGACGATGACATCCCATTCGCACCGATGCTTGCTCGTCACGAATACGCTATCTAGTCACCTACCAAACGCATCACCCACAGCCGCTTATCCTGCGGCTTTTTTAATCCGAGGAAATCATGAGCAACAAAACATTTGGCGAGGTTCTTCAAGACCTCCGTTATGGAACACTCCACGACGAACTAACCGAAAAAATGCAAGAAGTCGTTAACGCTTGCATCAATACCGGCAAAACCGGATCACTCACCCTGCAAATCAAACTCAAGCCGGGGAAAAGCGGTGAGCTAGAAATCACTGACACCATTAAATCCACTGTGCCTGAACTTGAAAAAGGCGGCTCCATTATGTGGGCCACGCCAGAAGGCAACCTCCAACGCGAGGACCCACGCCAAATGACTATCGAAGGCTTGAAGTCTATTGGCTCCGAAAAACCTCAAAATCTTAAAACCGTATAAGGACAACATTAGTCATGGAAAAGATCATTTCTGATTCACTTGCCGCCGGCGCAGCACTTGGAAAGCCCGTTGCTATACCAGGCGCACCCAACACATATGCCGTCGTGCCCGAAGGCTATCACCTCCAATCGCTAGAGAAACACCTACCAGCCCCTAACCGAGCGACCGGCACAGTGGTTATGGATGACGCTGATAGCTTCATCCAATACTTCAACAAGCATGCTACTGACTCTAGCCAAATCTACGCAAAACTGAATCCTCCTAGATTCATTGGCGTACTGAACGACCACACCCTTGTAAGTGCTGGCTGGAAAGATCACTGCGTTCAATACGCCTGCCCATTCTCTGCCGAGTGGCTGGAATGGTCCAAGAGCGATGGCAAGGCGATGAAGCAGGCTGAGTTTGCTGATTTTATTGAACGCAACCTGCCAGACATCGTAGAGCCGGTAGGTGCTGACATGCTGGAAATCTCCCGCAGCCTACAAGCCAAAAAGAAAGTGAACTTCGCCTCTGGTATCCGTCTACAGAATGGGCAGACAGAACTTACCTACGAAGAGGAAATTCAAGGCACAGCCTCTAAAGGAAAGCTGCAAATCCCTGAAATTTTCTCTATTGGTATTGCGGTGCTAGACGGTGGCGAAGCCTATAAGGTCGAGTGCCGCTTACGCTACCGAATCAACGATGCCATCTTGGTAATGTGGTACGAAATGGTACGCCCCCACAAAATCATTGAAGATGCTGCCCGCGATGTATTCACCAAAATCAGTGTAGAAACCGAGCAGAAAATCCTACGTGGCACCCCTTAGTCGCATAACAACCCAACCCCGCAAACGCGGGGTTTTTAATGGAACAAAGAAAGTGTGGCCTAAGAAGCTCAAGTGGTGGTCAGTGCTGGCCGTGATTGCTGCATTAGCAGCAGCCTGCGCACTGGCCTATTTCAATGAAGTAGTGCTGCGGGGCAACCCATGAAACAACTAGAAGGCATGAAGCCTAAGCCCCGCTTGGAGCATATCCAGCCGGGGCAATTTTTTACCCTAACTGCAAATGACGGCGGGCATACGTACAAAATGCTCAGCCGTTGCAAAACATACTGCTATCACTCAACCGGAAAAATCGCCCTCAGTACCGAAATATCACCAGTTGGTCTGGTGTTCGGTAACGGAGGCGGGTGGAGAGTAAAACCCGATGAAAGCTAAACGAACCAAGAAAGCTGTTACCCCTGCCCTATCACCTCTTGAACGCTACAACCTGCAGCGTGCGCAAGAAGCTCAAACAGCGCATGGAGGTAAGCCAGTACAAGCTCTCAGCACACGCGCTAGGTATAACGAGCACCGGGAAAGTAAATATATCTACTGAGCTTTAGCGGACATCCTTATTTTGCAGGTGCAGATTAAGAGTGAATTGCATTATAAAATATAGGCTGAGGCTATTTTTTCAGAGATCGCTCCCAATCCTCTACCCCGCAAAGTAAATCCGATGATGCGTCAACACATGCGCAGAACCGAGGCATAACAATTTCAAAAGGGTGAGGTACTCGTCCGTTCTGGTTTTCTGACTCAGGATCAGAGGCATGTGTTTTTTGTTTAAACTCACCGCCTATCCTGAATGCCTCATCCAGCATTATGAGCGTTTGTTTAACCCCGGCAATATTTCTGGAGAACTTCTGGCTGGCATCTGCTATCAACAAAACATTGATCGAGCTAATTATTAATAACGCATTTTGATAATCATCTCTAGATGCGAAGGATATCTTGCCTTCTCTGGTGTTTATCCCGCAAGAGTTAAGAAGTGATTTTGCCCTAAACAGATCTCCACAGATAGAAATAATGTAGTTTTTGGCCGTTGTGATTTTTTCATTTTTCCTATGCTTCTTATCTGCATTGGCAATATAAAGGGCGACAGCAGCGGTAATAATTGCCGCCAACGCCGTGGATTCAGAGCTAAGCGTAGAGAAATCCCATTTATCAGTTCCAAACGGAGCACTCAATGTGCCCAAGTCATAGGATATAAACGTAGCAATTGCGACCGCCCCAAGAGCAGCGCCTACGACTACCCAGATCAGCACTCTTGACAACCACTTAAGAAGTGTTTTTTTACCCATACCCCCTCCATCCCATAGACGCACCAAGTGTAACGCTTAGTGCGTTTCTTTTTGTGCCCAAACACTACGCAATAGCACTCGCTGTTGCTTTCTCTTAGAGATCCACATGCTGACACCCCAATTGTTATTACCGGTTCATGATGAGCTGGTGGTTGACCTGTTTGCCGGTGGCGGTGGTGCCAGTACCGGTATTGAGCAAGCCATCGGCCGCGCTGTAGATATTGCCGTTAACCACGATCCAGAAGCCATAGCACTGCACGAAGTGAACCACCCACAAACGCAGCACCTAGTAAGTGATGTTTTTGAGATCAACCCGCTGATTGCCACACGCGGCAGGCCTGTTGGCCTTTTGTGGGCAAGCCCTGACTGTAAACACTTTAGTAAAGCCAAAGGCGGCAAGCCTGTTTCAAAGCGCATACGTGGCCTTGCATGGGTGGTGGTGAAGTGGGCAAAGGCCGTGCGCCCCCGCGTAATCATTCTTGAAAATGTGGAAGAGTTTCAGACGTGGGGACCGTTAACAGATGGCGGCATGCCTTGCCCTGAACGTAAAGGGCAAACGTTCCAGCTTTGGAAAGAGCAACTTCGCCTGCTTGGTTACCGCCTCGAATACAAGGAGCTGCGCGCCAGCGACTACGGCACGCCTACAATCCGCAAACGCTTCTTCATGGTTGCCCGGTGTGATGGCCTGCCTATCGTATGGCCTGAGCAAACACATTACCAAAAGCCAGAGAAAAGCCAAAAGACGTGGACACCAGCGTCCAGCATCATAGACTGGTCTATACCGTGCCCGTCCATATTTGAACGCAAGCGCCCCCTTGCTGACGCTACCTGCAGACGTATTGCTAAAGGCATCATGCGCTACGTTGTGGAATCAGCTAACCCGTTCATCGTACCTGGTGGCGTCAGCTTTATAACCAAGTTCCGCACTGGCTCTGTAGGAACCGCCCTTGATGAGCCTTTGCATACAGTCACTGCAGGCGGTGAAACAAAACGCATGAGCACAGGCAATGTCATGGGGATGGTAACGGCCTTTCTCGCCAGACATTACACCGGCGTAGTTGGCAGCGACCTAAACGACCCACTCGGCACCGTGACTAGCGTTGACCACCACAGCCTTGTGACCGCAAACCTTGTGCATCTTGGTCACGGTGAAGGCAAGTGCGGTACTAAGCGTTTCAGTCACGGCATACGTGACATCGAGCAGCCGCTCAACACCATAACAGCAAGCGGTGCACCTGCAGCTTTAGTTACTAGTCACTTACTGCAACTGCGCAATAACCAGTTTGGCCGCAGCCTAGATGATCCAATGCCAACCCTTACCGCTGGTGGCGGCCATGTTGGTGAAGTCCGCTCTTTCTTGGTCAAGTATTACGGCAACGATCAAGATGGCCAAAGCCTGAATGAGCCGCTACACACTGTTCCAACACGCGACCGCTTCGGCCTCGTGACTGTCCACGGCATCGACTATCAAATAGTAGACATTGGCCTGCGCATGCTGTCCCCGCGCGAACTGTACCGCGCCCAAGGCTTCCCCGAAAGCTACGTCATCGACCGCAAGCCAGACGGCTCACCACTAACCAAAACAGCGCAGGTACGAATGTGCGGTAACAGCGTATGTCCACCTCTCGCGCACGCACTCGTACAAGCCAACTACTCAGAACAGCAAGCCATGCGTATGCAGGCATAGGAGCCAGTATGGACAAATCCATCATCAGCGAAGCCGCTGAAGTCCTTGATGTGCTCACTAGCAAAATCCCCGAACAACACCCTATACGCCTACACGCACAGCAAAGAGCTAAAGCACTTGTGGAGGCTCTATATCTAATTGCTAACGCCCCCTCTCAACAGGAGCTTTTTACATGACGGCTATACAAAACATGGCGGCTCAGCTCATGAGCCTACACAGTAAACCTGACCGTAAGACACGCATCATCCAGTTGGCCAAGTCCGGAATGAGCCAACGAAACATCGCTTTTGAGGTGGGTGTATCAAGAACAACTGTTTTTAATGTGCTGAGTGCACAAAGGACTAAGACATGACACAGATACAAGCGCTCGAAACAATGAGCCAAACCGACCTGGTTAAGCTAATCGAGACTGAACGCCAGCAGCATGCAGATGATATGGACATGCTGGCGAAAGAGTTGGCCAGCAGGGCCGCGCCCATTGAGCTACGAGTGGTAGCCGATATATTGGCAGAGGGTAATGGCTGCTGGGCCACCTGCTCTGGCTGCCATGAAAGCAATGATGGATACCCTACTGGCCCATATAGCCAAGTGATGAAATGCACCTTGGGTGTTGGGTGTAGAGAGTGCGGCGGTATAGGCGCTATCTGGGATACAACCAATTACGCCGAAATGGGCGATGCTATGGCCGCTGCAATGCGGGAAGACAATTCACCCATCGTCACCGCTACTCATCAGGCATCAACCCTCATGGAATCCTTAACACCTGATACGCAATGCACCTGCCCATCCGGTAACGGCTCACTGCGATGGCCTTGCCCTGTGCATCCGCCTGAGTCCGTCAACTTGACGAAATCGTCAAATCAGCAAGTTGACCCTCGCATAATAATTCAGTCGCTATCAATGACAATCAAGCTCATTGCGAAAGCAGCAAAAAGTGATGGGCTACAACTAGCTTCACGTACACATCACAAGGTCAATGACGCTTTGTCACTTTTAGAGCGGTACGAACTGCTCGGCTCACCATTGCGAACAAACGAGGAGTAGCCATGACAGCAAAAATCCCAGCGTACCGAGCATCCGTATTGGATATGCGCAAATCCCTAGAGGTTGCCGATCAGATGGTACGCAGCGGCATAGCATTCGTATGCGTGCCTTATTTTAGCGACGCACAGAAAGAGGCAGCTGCATCACTCGCGGCGTATCACTTCGAGAGCGTAGATACAGACACAGACTAACACCCCGCAAATGCGGGGTTTTTACTGGAAATAACATGACAGAAAACGATGACAACCGCTCTCGTTACGTTGAGCGCATCCGTAAATTATTGGCCCTAGCTGGGTCTAGCAACGAACACGAAGCTGCTATTGCACGTAAACGTGCCGACGCCATGATGGAAAAATACTCCATCACGTACATGGAGTTGGGCGAAGCCGAGTTTGGCAGCGGCGATTTTGAAACGGCTACCAAAGACCATGCTAAATGGAAAGTAGACCTTTACACATCAATTGGCTTTATCTTCGGCTGTCAAATCGCTTATTACACAAACCTCAATCAAAAAATGGCCGTTACCTTCTATGGGAAAAAACCCATGGTTGAAATCGCGCTCTACATCAGCGATGTTATTTCCAGAGCGCAAGCTAAAGCGTGGGATGAACACAAGCAACTACTGAAGCGCCATAACATCACCACAACTGACACTGCACGTAATACCTTTCATGAGGCTTTTGCCAGCGGTGTAATTACAACCGTCCGCAACATCTATCTCAGCATGAGCGCCGACGAGCGCAACATGCACCTAGCAGAGATTGACGGGGCCAACCACCTGACTGAGAACATCCCCACCCGGAAAAGCAGGGAGAGCAAACCCAAAGAGCGAGACGCCCTAGCGCTTGCAGCAGGCTACCTTGCAGGCAAAGCCCAAAACATCAACATCGGTGTTGGTACCGCCGCACCCAATGCACGGGTTACTACAGACGCAACTACACACCCGGCATAAGCCGGGTTTTTTCTGGAGCTAATATGAGTGACTATCTCACAGCTGACGAGCTGGCCGATCTTGTTGGCTGCAAACCCAACCAACGAACATTAATGGCCAGATGGCTTGATGACGCCGGGTGGCGATGGATACCTGATCGTAATGGACTGCCCAAAGTAGCCCGGGCATATCACGATTCAAAGATGGGGCTTGCTAATGGAACGAAAAAACATGACCCAACGCCAAACTTCAACGCCTTCGTGGACCGCAACAGGGGTGGCGCGTCTTTATAAGCGCGTAGGAAAAAAGAAAATAAGCTGGATATACAAGCACCCTGATGGTCGCAGCGAAACCCTTGCATCTATTGAACCAGGTAGTAGAGAAGAGGCTCGTAAAGCAGAAAAAGCAGCTATATATAAAGCCGCCGAAATTCAACAGGGTCGGGTAGTGGCGGGATCTGTGGCTGAAATGATTGACCGCTTCCGCGTAGAGGTAGACCCCACGCACTACCTTGACCAGTCCAAGCACGGAAAATCCAGCAGGGAAAGCGCATACAAAAACCTGACTGCATTCTTTGGAAAAATGCACCCTGCATCTATGCGCCCCGTTCACGGTTACCAATACTTAGATGCCAGAGCAAAAAGCGGCGCCCCCGCCCGCGCAAACAAAGAAATGGCGCAAATGTCCACAGTCTGTAACTATGCGATCCGCTGGGGTCTAATTGAAATCAACCCGTTCAAAGACCTCATGCAGAACAAATACGACTCTGTTGTCCGTACTGTCGAACGCAGCCAGATTGTCAGGTTCTACCTTTGGTCCATCAAACAGCAGCAAGCCTACCGCACCATGGGGTGTGCTGCCATGTTTTCATACTTAACGGGCTTTCGTGCGGCTGAGGTACGACCGTTCCCTAAATCTGGTATTAGCGATGCCGGCGTGTTTGTTGTCGGCGCTAAACGTAAAATGGGTGAAGCGCCTGTGCATAAGTTAAGAGAGTGGTCGCCAAGGCTTCGCTGCGTGGTTACTCGCGCCTTACAGCGCAGCGATAAATTAGAAAGCCTAGTGCTGTTTGCTGCCACTAGACGTGGGCTGGCTTACTCAAAGTCTGGATGGTCATCAACATGGCAAGATGCAATGAGAGCGTGGATAAAGTCTGCTGATGCCACGTACTCAGAAGCAGACAACTTAGTTAGCCATCCTCTGTACTTCTCATTAGCTGACGTTCGCCCTGCTGCCATCACTCGCAAGATGGAGAACCGATCCGCTGATGTGTACGATTTTGCGGCACACGCCAACCCCGCTACTACACATAAACACTATGACCAGCGCAAGGTAAAAAGAGCATCTGCAACCGAGTAAAACTTTAGAACGGCTTTCTTGAAACCCGCATGTTTGCTTGCAGGTATTTTGCATTTTGTTCTAACGACAAATTGCGAAAACCCTTAAGCCGTGCGGGTTTCGGAGGTTCTATTGACCGGATTGTGATTCCGGTTGTCGTGGGTTCGAGCCCCATCGGTCACCCCAAATTCTTTCTAGCTTTCCTCTGCTAATAAGAACAACAATTCATACACAATGAAAGATAGATGAAAATCTATACTTTAGAACAAAGACCGCAACCAGCGGTCTTTTTTTTCGTCTTTTATATTTGCACTTGTAGCGATATATCGCAAGTATCACTGCCTGACCAAAATAGATACACCCTGTAACCCATACCGCGAATCACATTTGCTTAAATGTCGAACGTGGAATTTCCAACACCAAATTTGTTGGCCTCCACGCAGAGAAACTGTAGGCACTATTACAGAACCTCTGTCATTAAATACATAGCATAAGGTGATTTATGAAAAAATAATTTTGGCTGGCGTTATTATGTCCATGCCTTCGGCTACATTTGCTGCCGATATGTCCCAAGCATGCACTGACTACTATGCAGCTGTGGACAAGTACATTGAACAAATCGCATCTCACGACGCCATGAAAGGCCAAGTAGATATGATCAAATCACAGTACGCTGAATCCAAAACCATGATCGAATCCATGCCTAAAGAGTCACAAGACGCAGCATGCAACGCCGCTAACGATGCGATGAAACAAGCTGAAGAAATGATGAAAAGCATGGGCAACTAATTCGCCATGAGATTCACATGCAAAAGGGCCTTCCCTTCTGCATGTGGTTTTTTATTAGCCCACATTCACTACAACGTTATTGGTTAATCACATAATAAAAACCAACCAATAAAAAACACATTTCGCTGCAGACCACACCCATCGCGCCTTCGCGCGGCCTACACCCCCTAGCATTGATACGCTAACACTTTGTTTTACCGCTCACTTTCTCGCGTAGCATGCTGGTATAAACGGCCACTTTCTTATACCCTGTTACGACTTGGCGTTTAATACATAACACGTAGGTTTGCACTGCTATCCATGCATCAACACATTTCTACCCTGCACGAATTTCTGTCTGAGTACTGGCCTCATATTGTTCTAACATTTAGCGTGCTCGTCAGCGCTTCTGCTGCCATACATGCCGCAATGAACAAAAATGATGTGCGTGCCGCCATCGGCTGGGTAGGCGTCATTATCATGTCGCCACTATTGGGACCATTGCTGTATCTGATTGCCGGTATTAACCGTGTACGTCGCAGCCAAATCTACGAACAACGCGACAAAACTTTCAAACAGTTTATTAGTTACCCTGAACCGCCCGTATCCGACATAGAAAGCTGCGCCGGCATACAGTTCAGATCCCTACATATATTGGGCGATAGAGTCAGTCGCTTTCAATTGCGTAATGGTAACCATGTACGGTTACTGGCTGGAGGAGACGAGGCTTACCCTGCCATGCTAGAGGCAATACGCCAAGCAAAAAGCACGATCGCAATGCAGTCATACATTTTTGATAATGACCGTATTGGCCGTATCTTTATTGAGGCACTCGCCGAGGCTCATGCCCGTGGTGTCAATATCCGTGTGTTAATTGATGCAGTAGGTGCTAAATATTCGCACCCACCTATCACTAGATTACTGCGTAAACACCAAATCCCCCACGCCTTATTCATGACCAATCCGCTGGGTTTTATGCGTATGCCCTACGCTAACCTACGTAGCCACCGTAAATTGTTGATTGTGGACGGCACTCACGCTTTTGCGGGAGGTATGAATATACGCGAAGGCTTTATGAGCGAGTTTGGTAAAGAGAATACAGCCAAAGATACCCACTTCAGTATTGAAGGCCCCGCTATCTTGCAATTGTTTTCTTCGTTCGCACACGACTGGGAATTCACCACCAAGGAAGAACTGCCTTATGCCGAGTGGTGTGTAAAAGAATGGAATCCCCCGCAACCTTATGTGCCTGCACGCTGCATACGCTCGGGCCCAGACCGCTTCATTGGCAGTAACCACCACATGCTGCAAGGCGCATGCGCGGTTGCAACCCGCCACATTCGTATTCAAAGCCCCTACTTTTTGCCAGACCAAGTATTAATGGGGGCTATCAATACGGCTGCTCGCCGTGGCGTGCAAGTGGACATCGTGATCCCTAAAAACAATAACCTGCGCTTGGTAGGCTATGCGATGATGGCGCAGATTGATCAGTTAATTCGTGCAGGCTGCCGAGTGTGGATGGCAACCGGCAACTTTAACCATTCCAAACTGGCAACAGTAGATGGCCAATGGAGCTATGTGGGTTCGTCCAATATGGACCCTCGCAGTTTGCGCCTGAACTTTGAGTTGGACTTAGAAATCTACGATACCGCTATTACTGGTCAGGTATCGAATCTCATTGATAACGAAATTGAAACGGCTGAAGCCCTCACCCTAGAACACCTGCAGAATCTGCCTTTCCATAAGCGTTTACGCAATAGAGTGATCTGGCTAGCTAGCCCCTACCTATAAAATACAAAGCAGACACCTGTCTGCTTTTTTTATACCCTTGCCCTGCATCCACGCTGGGCAAATAGAAAAACCTTGGGCTGAATAGACCTGCACAGCACTAGTCTAGCGCCACAAAATATCGATAATACTAGTAGGGCAATACCGTCAGTCATTGCTCGCAGGTCGTGCCTAGCGCCGACCTGCTATACCTATAATAGTGAAGGAGATACGCATGAGCCTAGTCTTAAAGCTGGAGACGTTAACGCACGACGCATTCGCCCCCTTTGGCGATGTAATCGAAGCCTCTGAACATGCACAGCAATTTAGCATCAACGACGGCAATACCCAGCGTTACCACGACTTGGCGACTATAGACCCTGGTGCTGACGGCCAGGCTATCGTATCTATCTTCCGCGGCCAGCCCCGCACTCTGCCTTTTACCGTGACCATGATGGAGCGTCACCCCAAAGGCAGCCAAGCGTTCATCCCCATGTCTAACCAACCTTATCTGGTTGTGGTGGCCCCCAAAGGTGACGCCCCTAAAGCCAGTGATTTGCGCTTATTTTTAGCGCGTGGCGACCAAGGGGTGAACTACGCCACCGGCGTCTGGCACCACCCATTGCTAGGACTAGAATCTGTGGTGGACTTTATTGTGATTGATCGCAAAGGCCCAGGCGATAACTGTGATGTTGTGAATTTACATCACACAGCCTTAATCGCCGAACTCGAGGGCAGCACGGCATGATTCACCCCCTAGACCCACGCACCGCTCCGGGTAGCACGCTTTATGCAGCGCGACCTGCGGAGATCAGCCCTGCCGAATGGCGTGCCCGCGTGGACTTGGCGGCTGCCTACCGATTAGCCTCGCGCCACGGCTGGGATGACCAAATCTATACGCACATTTCTATGCGTGTGCCAGACCGTGATAATGCTTACCTCATGAACCCCTATGGCTTTAGGTTTGAGGAAATCACTGCATCCAACCTACTGTTGGTAGACACCCAAGGTAATGTGATTGATGGCACGGGACGACGCGGCAACCCTACTGGTTTTGCTATACACGGTGCTGTGCACCACGCTCGCGCTGATGCGCATTGTGTTATGCACCTGCATAACGATGCCATCATCGCGGTAGGCGCACTCAAGCAAGGCCTACTGCCCTTGTCACAACACGCGATGCGTTTCTGGAACCATATTTCCTATCACGACTACGAAGGCCTTGCCTTAAGCGCTGCCGAGCAAGGGCGTCTGTTAGCATCGCTGGGAAACAACTCAGCCATGCTGCTACGTAATCATGGTTCGCTTACCTGTGGCCGCACCGTTGCCGAAGCCTATGTGTTGATGTTTGATTTGGATAAGTCCTGTATGACTCAACTAGCCGCAATGTCGGCCTCTGACCAGCTTGTGCAACCCTCTGACGAGGTGCTGCATCAAACCCAAGCAAACCTCGCCTTAGGCCCTACTCCCGACGGTGAGTTGGAATGGGCCTCACTCTTGCGTAAACTGCTACGCGAAGAACCCGATTTCAACACCTGATTTCATACACAAGGAAACACCATGCCCTCTATTACCGTACAACTTTTTGAAGGCCGTACTGTAGAAAAAAAACGTGAATTGGCCGAAGCCCTGACAGCCGAATCCTGCCGTGTGCTGGGTTGTTCCCCTGAAGCGGTAGACATCGTTTTTGTCGATGTAAAACGCGAAAACTGGGCAACAGGCGGCGTGCTGTGGTCGGATAAAAAATAAATTTACGGTTTTGTTTGCCTCACCCCGTCAGTGCACCTTGTGTCTGACGGGGTTTTTTTATGCTTGTTTATACGACTAAGCCTCTTAGCACGGCTACACAGGCGCCGATAACCGTACTTGCTCTAAATCCCTAATCATCATAGTGATAAACGCCTCTACAACTGGCGGCAGTAAACGTCCTTTCATCACCTGCACCTGCAAACTGCGTGCATGCATTTCCTGATCCAATAGCGGCACCGCCACTAAACCTTGTTGGCCCAACAAATCAGCCACAGAAACATAGCTTGCAAATAATACCGCCTCGCTATAACGCACATAGCTGTGCAGTGTTTGTGCGTAATTACTGTTTAATGCCGGCTTAATCTGTATCCCACTAATATTGCATGCCATCTCGAACATTTTTCGAGTAGAAGTATCGTGGTCCGTCAAAGCCACCGGATAGTCTTTTATCTCTTGCAAAGTAAGCTGCTTACGCAATGCCAAAGGATGTGAGCTGCTCATTACCGCCAAGGCGGGGGAACGCTGCACATAACGTACCTCCACATTATCTACAGGCTTATAACTAAAGGTAATCGCAATATCCGCATTACCATCCGCCACCCTACCTGCTGCCGTCGCCGCTTTATCTATCCATAAATCAAACGTTGTATCTATCCACTCTCTCTGAAACCCAGCAATGGTTTTGGGCACTAGCTGATTAGCCAGGCCCTGTGTACACGCAATGCGTATATGATTTTGTGCCATCCCCTGAAGGCGTGAAATTTCCTGCAAAGTAGCATCTGTTTCTAATCTCTGTCGCCGAGCATGCTGCAATAGCATCACTCCTGCCTCGGTCAATGCCATACCACGTACACCACGCTCAAACAGTGCCGTACCTACACGTTCCTCCAACATTGAGACCTGCCTGCTGACCGCCGAAATAGCTACACCTAACTTTTCTGCCGCGGCACTCAAACTGCCATACTCCGCTACTTCCACGAAGTACTTAAAGGCCAAACTTTGCATCAACCTCTCCTCTACTCACCGTGTGATACCCTACTTTTCATTCTATTTTCTAATAAAAGCAAAGTATTTGCTATTAATTACGAATTAGTAGAAACCATGATTGTTCACTCAACTTCCTGACTCCTAGAATGCAAAGCATCATAAAACCATAGTGCCCTCTTTTTCTGGATACATCATGAAGCTGAAAAACCTTACTTTGCTGACCTTGCTGTTTACAGCCTTTAGCGCCTCTGTTTCAGCACAAACACTGAAAATAGGTTTGGCATCAGAACCTACCGCTGCTGACCCACACTATCACCAGACCACGCCTAACGAAGCATTTTTGTCGCACATTTTTGAGCCTCTTGTAGCAATGAGTCCAGACATGGTGCTGCAACCTGCATTGGCAGAATCATGGCAAGCTATTGATGACAACACATGGGAATTCAAGCTGGACCCTAAGGCGCGCTTCTCCAATGGCGAAGCCTTTACCGCCAATGACGTGATCTACAGCTTCTGTCGTATCTTGAATAACGAAACTGCGATTGGTGGTGGTGCGACTAACGTAGCGCGCCGTATCGTGGATATCCAAGCACCAGACGCGCAAACAGTACATTTAAAAACTGCCTCCCCATACCCTGTCTTACCAAACGAACTTGCCCGTATTCCTATGATCTGGAGCGGGATTGCCACCTTTGAAAACCTCACCTATGCACCACAAGAAGGCTGTGGAGTAACCAGTACATGGCCAACCGTCACTGACTTTAATGCTGGGAAGCCGGTTATTGGCACAGGCCCCTATACCTTGAAATCCTATGTAAAAGGTTCTGGTATTACGTTGGAGCGTAACGAGAACTACTGGGGTAAAACTCCCAATCACTGGCAGACCATTCAAATGACAGCAGTACCCGCTGCGGGCCCACGCTTGACTGGCTTGCTGTCTGGCGACTTTGACCTAATCGAAAACCCAGCAGCTCGCGACTTGAAACGCATTAGCGACAGTGGCTTTGAATATGAAGTTAAACCCTCTGTGCGCATTATGTTCTTCCAATTGGACGTAGGCCGCGCTCCTAGTCCTTTTGTGAAATCACCTAAAGGGCCAAACGACAACCCACTACAAGATGTACGTGTACGCCAAGCGCTTTCCATGGCAATTGATCGCAAAACGCTGGTGGATCGCATCATGGATGGCATTGCTACACCCGCCAACCAGTATTTACCTGAAGGCATGTTTGGCAGCATTGAAGGCGCACCTGCGCTGGAATACAACCCTGCCCGCGCAAAAGAGTTGCTGGCTGAAGCAGGCTACCCTGACGGCTTTGAACTGACACTATCGGCCACCAACAACCGCTATATCAACGATGGTCAGTTAACCCAAGCGATTGCTCAATACTTAAGCCGCATTGGCGTCAAAACCAGCGTAGACACCATGACTAGCTCAGTCTACTTCCCTAGACGTGCCAAACTGGACTTCAGTGCTTCCTTGGGTGGTTGGGGATCTGAAACCGGTGAAGCCAGCAACTTCATCCAATACTGGGTCACTACGCGCAACCCAGAGCTAGGCGTAGGTAGCAGTAACTACGGTGGCTATTCCAACGCCGAACTGGATGCTGCCTACTTGGAAGCTATTCGCACTATGGACGATGCACGTCGCAGCGAATTGCTACAACAAAGCGTTAATCTCGCGCTGAAAGACATGGCACATATTCCTCTGCACTTTGAAAGTGGCGTATGGGCGTTTCGTAAAGGTTTGACCTATGAAGGTCGCGCTGACCAACGCACTATGGGTACGGCTGCGAAGCCCGCCAACTAACCCCTACTCGATTTTTCTAGCGTTAAGGGGTTAATACCTTGTCTGTTTTTATTCTGCGTAGACTCTTGCAGAGCCTATTTGTACTGCTAGCAGTTTCTATCGTGGTTTTCTTTGCGGTGTACACCGTGGGAGACCCGCTTGAGCTGCTAGTCAGCCCCAGCGCCAGTCAGGCTGAACGTGAAGCCTTGATTGCGCGCTTGGGATTGGACCTACCCATTTGGCAACAATACGGTAGTTTTTTCTGGCGCATGCTACATGGTGATTTGGGCATCTCTTTTGTACATGGTATTCCTGCCAGCAGCCTAATTCTGTCTCGTTTCCCTGCCACCCTAGAACTGGTGCTAGTGGCTATGTTTTTAACCTGTACTATCGGTATCCCGTTGGGTATGGTGGCTGGCTTACACCGTGAGCAACGCTTGGGCCGAGGTATTTTGGCAGGTTCTGTACTGGGCTTTTCACTACCAAACTTTTGGCAGGGGATGGTGCTCATCCTGCTGTTTGCAGTATGGCTAGGATGGCTGCCTGCTTCGGGCCGTGGCCCTACCGTTACGGTATTAGGCGTGCCACTTAGCCTCTTTAGCTCCGAGGGCTGGTCTCACATTATTTTGCCTGCAGTGAACTTGGCTATCGCTAACATTGCCTTAATTTTGCGCATGACAGCAGCTGGCGTTTCTGAAGCCATGCACCAAGACTATGTAAAGTTCGCACGCGCTAAGGGTATTAACCCCAACCGCATTGTGTACCGACACATTCTGCGTAACATCATGATCCCCGTCATTACGGTGATTGGTATTGAGTTCGGTACGTTAATTGCCTACTCCACCATTACCGAAACAGTATTTTCTTGGCCTGGCATGGGCAAGCTGCTGATCGACAGCGTATATCAGCTGGATAGACCCGTCATCGTGGCATACGTCATGCTGGTTACCCTGCTATTTGTGCTGATTAATCTGGTCGTTGACATCCTTTATGCCGTGCTTGATCCGCGTGTACAACTGACGGAGCAAAGTCACTAATGTCTAACCATTTACCCCCATCAGCGGCTCCTAAAGAGCCATCCGCCACAACGCCGGACACCATCAAGCGTATCCAGCCCCTGCTGGAAACGCCTAAGCGTTCAAAAATTTTGCACAGATTGCAATCCAGACCCACAGTACGCGGATCACTGATTGCCCTATTTGTGTTAATTGCTTTTATTCTAGTAGCCCCTTTCTTTGCCCCCCAAGACCCTTACGACCTACTGGCCTTGGACATCTTAGATGGCCGTTTACCCCCCGGCTCTGAAAACATGAATGGCTGGACCTACTGGTTAGGGACAGATTCACAAGGCCGCGACATGCTCAGTGCCATTTTGTATGGTCTACGTATCAGTTTGCTCGTGGGTTTAGGCGCTGTCTTTCTTGCCACCGTCATTGGGTCATTAGCAGGTCTCATTGCCGCATACCGTGGCGGCATTGTGGATACGCTTATTATGCGTCTGGTGGACTTCATCCTAGGCTTTCCCACCATCTTGGTAGCTCTAGTGTTGCTGTCTGTACTGGGTCGCGGCATAGACAAAGTGATCTTTGCATTGGTTATTGTGCAATGGGCACACTACGCACGCATTATGCGTGGCCGTGTACTACAAGAACGCAGCAAAGAATACATAGAAGCCGCTAGAAACTTAGGTTTCCCTACGTGGCGCATTATGTTGCTGCACTTACTGCCTAACTGTACTGGCCCCATCATGGTATTTGCGACTGTACAGATCGCTACAGCCATTGTGCTGGAAGCGACACTGTCTTTTCTTGGCGTAGGTGTACCGATTACCGAACCTTCGCTAGGCCTATTGATTTCCAGTGGCTTCGAGTACCTGCTTTCTGGTGATTACTGGATCAGCATTTTCCCCGGCATTGCACTGCTGTTGCTGATTTTGTCTATCAATATCGTGGGTGATCGCCTACGTACTAGCCTGGATGCACGTCACTAATGAACACTACTACCCCATTACTGGAAGTACGTGATTTACGTACTGCATTTCATACCAACGAAGGTGCTTGGCTAGCTGTGGATGGCGTCAACCTTAGCGTTGAACGCGGCGAAATCATTGGCTTAGTTGGCGAGTCTGGATCAGGAAAGTCCGTCACCGGTTTTTCACTGCTTGGTTTGATAGACCCACCCGGTGAGGTCGTATCTGGCGATGTTTTGTTTAACGGACAAAACCTGCGAGACATGCCAGAAGCAGAATTGCGCCAACTGCGTGGCAACAAGATTGCCATGATCTTCCAAGACCCTCTGATGACGTTGAATCCTGTACTGCGCATTAAAGAGCAGATGATGGAAGCCATTCAGTGCCATTATCCTAAAACGCCAGCAAAACAGGCCGAGGCGCGCTGTATTGAAGCGTTGGAAATGGTAGGAATCCCGGCCCCAGAAAAACGCTTAAACAGTTACCCGCATGAGTTTTCAGGCGGTATGCGTCAGCGTGTGGCCATTGCGATTGCCATGCTGAACCACCCTGATTTGATCATAGCAGACGAACCTACCACAGCCTTAGACGTCACCATCCAAGGGCAAATTCTGTATCAAATGCAGCAGCTCTGTCGTGAGCACAATACTGCCATGATCTGGATTACCCACGACTTAGGTGTGGTGGCCGAATTGGCTGACAAGGTTGCCGTCATGTATGCCGGTCGTATTGTGGAGTACGGTAGCGTGGCGGATATCCTCAGCTCGCCGCGCCACCCTTACACCCAAGGCTTACTACGCTCCATGCCTACTGCCACCCTACCTGGCAAACGCCTTACCCAAATTAACGGTATGGCTCCTACGCTAACAGGCAGAGAAGCTGGCTGTACCTTTAGGCCTCGTTGCCCATACCAAACCAGCCAGTGTGCCACTGCAGTTCCACCACAAACGTGGCAAGGGGATCGCTATTACAGTTGCTATGCCCCTATCTCATCTACACAGGAACACGCATGACCTCACATCCTGCTATCGAAATCAGAGATCTGAGCAAGAAGTTCAGTAAAAAACCCGACTTAGTACAAAAATTGGTAGGGTTATGCGGGGTCAACACTACCCCACCCACCGTACACGCCGTCAGCAATATTTCTCTTTCCATTCAGAAAGGGGAAGTATTGGGGTTAGTGGGTGAGTCTGGCTGCGGTAAATCCACGTTAGGGCGCATGGTCGCAGGCCTAATCCGTCCAAGCGAGGGTAGTATCCACTATCAGCAGCACGATATTTCTACCCTACGTGGTAAAGCCTTATTGGATTACACCCTAGGCGTACAAATGATCTTTCAAGACCCGCAAGCCTCGCTAAACCCCAAACAACAGCTGCACCAAATTCTGGGTGAAGCCCTAAAAGTACATAAGCTGGCTACTCCAGACCAAATTCCTGACCGTGTTGATGCAGCGCTTGCTGAGGTCGGTCTGGATAAAGAATACCGCAATCGTTACCCCTATCAAATCTCTGGTGGTCAACGTCAACGTATAGGGATTGCCAGAGCCCTGATGGTACAACCTTCTTTTTTGGTATGTGACGAACCGGTTGCTGCGCTAGATGTATCCATTCAAGCGCAAGTGATCAACCTGTTCATGGATTTACGTGATCAGCGCAACCTGACCTATTTATTTATTAGCCATGATTTGGGCGTTGTACGTCATATTTCTGACCGCGTTGCCATCATGTATTTAGGTCGCATTGTTGAAATCGCTCCGACCAGCGAAGTATTCAACCATGCTGCACACCCTTACACGCAAGCCTTGTTGGCTGAAATGCCAGACATGTCCCGCCAGAAGCGAAACTTCACCCCTATTAAGGGTGAGCTACCTTCTCCGCTTAATCCTCCGTCTGGCTGTGCGTTTCACCCGCGCTGCCCGCACGCGATGCCACGCTGCCGCGAGGAAGCACCGGTACTTCGTTCATTAAATAGCCAACACCAAGCTGCCTGTCATCTCTTGGATGCCTGACCACCTTTATAAAGTTATTGATTATGCCTTCCACATCACCGCTTTCTATTGATCAGATGATTCGCCATATCCAGAACTGGGTTGAGTGTGAGTCTCCTTCCCATGATCCAGCCGCGTTGCGCACCATGGCTGACATACTGCTACGCGATGCCACCGCGCTTGGGCTACAAACACAGACGTTGTCCTTAGGCGAGGAAACAGGCCCCTTGTTGCATTTCCATAACCGCCGTGCCGGTGATGATCGCCCCGGCATTATGCTGCTAGCCCACTACGACACCGTGCACCCAGTGGGTACCTTAGAACGCAACCCTTTCCGCCAAGAAGAAGACCGGCTGTACGGCCCAGGCATCTATGACATGAAAGCAGGCACATGGTTAGCCCTTACTGCCATGGGCTCACTTTCTGAGCCAGACAGCAGCGCCTTACCCATTGATTTTGTGATTGTTCCAGACGAGGAAACCGGCACCTTCTACTCACGCGAGCACATTGAGAAATTTGCACGCAATACCCGTTATGTGTTGGTGTGCGAACCTGCACGAGCTGAAGGTGGTCGCTGCGTGACAGCACGTAAAGGCACGGGCCACATTTATGTCACCACTCATGGCCGCCCTGCCCACGCTGGTGTGCAACACCAAAAAGGTAGAAACGCCATTCAGGAAATGGCGCACCAAGTGCTAGCCCTGCAGGCCATGACAGATTACGAGCGCGGTATCACCGTGAGTGTAGGCCTCATTAAAGGCGGCACTACGTCTAACGTAGTGCCCGAGCACTGTTCAGTAGATGTGGACTTCCGTATTCCAGACCCCGAAGCCGAACACGTGTTACGCGAAAAAGTAGACCAGCTCAAAGCCGTCACCCCCGATGTAGAGGTAGACGTGAAGTTTGCCGTGAATCGCCCTCCTATGCCACGCACTGAGGCCACGGCGGCTCTGCTAAAAAAAGCCCAAGCCTATGCAAAAGAAGCAGGCTTCACACTAGAAGAGGCCCCCATGACTGGCGGTGGTAGCGATGCCAACTTTACTGCTGCGCTAGGCATTCCTACTTTGGATGGTTTAGGTGCTGATGGCGATGGTGCCCACACATTACGTGAACATATTTTGGTTTCGACCTTGCCTGAACGTTTAGTGTTTTGGCAGAAAATGCTTAAAGGTCTGAACTAATCACGTGTTTGCCTAAAGAGAGTTCCTCGCTCGTATTCCACCAGATACAGCGTTAGGCACTGCGATTTATAGCCCCGCACACTAGGAAAATAGTCCTAGTGTGCGGGGTTTTTTCATGCTCGTTTCCCAATGAAGTTCAGCAAATCGGAATAACCGTCATTCCAGTTCAACTATGGACAGGCCATTCGCTGCTGGCGATACTTTTTTAGGGCCGCACGACCTAAGCCTACCCTATTGCACAAGCACCAAACTATAAAAATTACCGGAGACAACATGCAAAACACTGCAGTCAAACAGACGCATCCCGTCGATGCGCGCCCCCCTCTTATGCAGCTCTTTACCCTAGGATTGCAGCACGTACTGGTGATGTACGCCGGGGCCGTTGCCGTCCCCCTAATCATTGGCGGCGCGCTCAATCTAGACAAGGCTACTATTGCTTTTTTGATCAGTGCCGACCTTTTTTGCTGTGGTGTAGTGACGCTTATCCAATGTATAGGCTTTGGGCGCTTTGGGATTAGGCTACCCGTGATTATGGCCGTTACCTTTGCTGCTGTTGGCCCCATGGTCAGCATAGGCATGAACCCCGACATGGGCTTACAGGGTATTTTTGGAGCAACTATTGCAGCGGGAGCCATTTCCCTGCTCTTTGTGCCACTAATAGGGAAAGTGATGCGGTTTTTCCCGCCCCTGGTCACCGGTATTGTGATTACATCTATTGGCTTATCCATTATCGGAGTGGGGATTAACTGGGCGGCTGGTGGTGTAGGTAGCCCTGATTATGGTGCACCTCGCTACCTACTGACCTCGCTAGCCGTACTGATATTTATTCTGCTGATCACCCGCTATGTGCGCGGCTTCATTGCTAATATTGCCGTACTACTAGGTATGGCTTTTGGCTTTGTGATTGCCTTGTTCATGGGCGAAGTCAGCCTACAAGGTATAGGCGACATGGCATGGTTTGCCTTGATTCTGCCCTTTCACTTTGGTCCCCCCAAGTTTGAACTCTGGTCTATCGTGACCCTAACCGTAGTAATGCTCATCACCTTTATTGAGTCCATGGGCATGTTCTTGGCACTAGGCGAAATTGTAGAACGCCCTGTAGACCGTAAAGCGCTAGAAAAAGGCTTAAACGTCGATGCCTTAGGTACGGTGATTGGCGGTTTTTTCAATACCTTCCCCCATACTTCTTTTTCGCAAAACGTAGGCCTAGTCGGTATTACCGGTGTACGTAGCCGTTGGGTGGGCGTGATGGCTGGCGTGATTCTGGTGGTGTTAGGCTTGGTACCTAAGATTTCCCTATTAGTAGCCTCTATCCCCACCTTTGTATTGGGCGGTGCGGGCATTGTGATGTTTGGAATGGTCTTAGCAACAGGTATTCGTATTTTGTCCCAAGTAGACTATGCACAGCAGCGCCATAACACCTTTATTGTGGCCATCAGCTTAGGGATGGCGCTGATTCCTACCGTAGCACCGAAATTCTTTAGCCAGCTTCCCGACTCGTTAGAGCCTGTTTTGCACAGCGGTATTTTGTTAGCGTCCTTTTCTGCTGTACTGCTGAATTTGTATTTCAATGGTTTAAAACAGCCTGCCACCCAGGCTCAAACCTAACTGTATCTGGGTTAAACGGGGCCTAGCAATCCCCCGTTTAACCAAACAAGGGAACCGCCCTTGTACCGCCGGTACGCGTATCAGTCCATTGGCATTTAACACCACATCGTGCCTCTGCACGCCAAGGCATGACTGGTATTACTAGGGTTTTAACCATGACACGCATTCTGCTCAACAATATCCATACACTGGCTACCATGAACGATAGTCAGGATGAACTTCAACAAGCAGCTATCCTGATCAACAACAACCTCATCGAGTACGTAGGCCCTCAAGAGCAGTGCCCCGATGTGCCCGTAGATCAAACGCTAGACCTTAGCCATCATGTGGTGATGCCGGGGCTAATCAACACCCACCATCACATGTACCAAACACTGACACGCGCCGTGCCTAAAGCCCAAGACGCCGAGCTGTTTGGTTGGCTAAAAACGCTATACCCGATTTGGGGGCGCATTACACCCCCTATGCTGCATGCCTCCACCCAAACCGCGATGGCCGAACTGCTGCGCAGTGGTTGCACCACCAGCTCGGATCATCTGTATTTATTTCCCAATGGCAGCACCTTAGACCACACCATTGAAGCCGCCCATGAAATGGGGATGCGCTTTCATGCCAGCCGTGGCGCGATGAGTGTAGGTGAAAGCAAAGGAGGCCTACCCCCCGATACCTTGGTAGAAGATGAACAGCATATTTTGAACGATATGCAGCGTTTGGTAGAACGCTATCATGATGCTAGCCATGGTGCGATGTTGCGTATTGCCTTGGCTCCATGCTCACCGTTTTCAGTATCCCGCGACCTTATGCGTGAAAGTGCCGTACTAGCCCGCAGCCTAAATGTGTCGCTGCACACGCACTTAGCCGAAAACCAAAACGATTTGGCCTACTCACGCGAGAAGTTTAACTGCACACCTGCCGAGTACGTAGAGGAACTAGGCTGGGTAGGCCCTGATGTCTGGCACGCACACTGCGTACACCTAGACGATAACGGCATTAAACTGTTTTCGCGTACCGGTACCGGTATTGCCCACTGCCCATGTTCAAACATGCGCTTAGGCTCTGGTATTGCCCCCATACGCGCCATGCTAGATCAACACGTCAAAGTAGGTTTAGGTGTGGATGGCAGTGCCTCTAACGACTCTGGCAACTTACTGAATGAAGCACGCCAAGCCATGCTGCTGCAACGCGTTGCCGCTGAAGACCCTCGTCGCTTTACCGCACGTGAAGCCTTATGGGCGGCCACTCGTGGTGGTGCTGCTGTGTTGAATCGTCATGACATAGGCCAACTTAGCACAGGTTTTGCGGCAGATATTATTGCCTTTGACTTAAACGACCTCGCTTATGCAGGCGCTCTGCACGATCCTATTGCGGCCACGTTACTGTGCGGCAGCGCTGCCGTCTCTCACAACATTGTGAATGGCCGCGTGCTGATACAAGATGGTCAGTTCCAGCATGTAGATGTGCGCAACATTGTTCGCACCCATAACCAACTCAGCCATCAACTACTCGCCAGTTAACCCATCAGAGGGGTTGCTATCAACCCCTCGCTCATTGGTATCCTTGCACTCTTTAACGTACTTGATCAGTAGTACTACGCATTACCTGTCCTATTTTTGTCAGCCCTATCCAGTACAATCTGTTTTTTCTTTTACGGCTACTGCCTCTTTGCAGGCTGACATCACATGACCCAAACCGTCATCGTATTTTTGCTTGTTTATATTGCCATGGGCTTTGGCAAACTCCCCGGGCTCAAGGTAGACCGTACCGGCGCTGCGGTGATTGGTTCGCTCGCCATGATGGCTATAGGCAGTATTAGCCCAGCCCAAGCATGGCAATCCATTGATTACTCTACTATAGGCATGCTGTTTGGCCTGATGGTGGTGTCATCCAGCTTTATTGTTTCTGGCTTTTACGATTGGACAGCCCAACGCGTAGCGTCTTTAAAAGTCAGTGAGCCCATACTATTAGGTGTGCTCATTGGCGTAGGCGGACTGCTGTCTGCCTTGCTCACCAATGACGTGGTTGTAGTGGCAATGACACCGCTACTGGTATCTATTACCTTATCTCGCGGACTTAATCCCATCCCCTTCTTATTGGGCTTTTGCTTTGCTGCCAACAACGGCGCCGCAGGCACCTTAATAGGTAGCCCTCAAAATATGATCGCCGCTCAGGGCTTGGATCTATCGTTCATGGGGCTGCTGAAAGTATCAGGCTTACCTGCTTTGCTGTCGTTATTGGTCATTTGGGCAGTGTTGGCATGGTTATACCGAGGTCGTTGGGCCTTACCTGCTAACGAACGCCCTACCTCTCCCGTACCAGCTGCTGTGGCCTCGCCCCCGCTAGACCGCTGGGAGACCCTAAAAGCCGGCTTCATTACCGTTTTAGTGATCATCGCTTTTATGGTTGACCTATGGCCTCGTGAGCTGATCGCCTTAACCGCTGCAGGCTTCTTACTCATGAACCGAAAGATTGCCTCTAGCGACATGCTGAAGCATGTGGACGGCAACCTACTGCTGCTCATTATGGGGCTGTTTGTAGTGAATGCGGCCTTCGCGAATACGGGCTTGCCACAAGATATGCTGCACCATCTTAATGAATGGGGAGTCAACCTCAACGACCCCCTACTGCTATTTTGGACTACCGGTGTACTGAGCACTATTGTGGGCAACAACCCTGCTGTCATGCTGCTTATTCCCTTCTTGCACCCAGACGCTGGTACACAAGATGCACTGGGAGCTGCCTTAACACTAGGCTCCGGCTTTTCCAGTAACTTATTTGTATTTGGTAGCTTGGCCGGCATTATTGTGGTGGAGCAAGCCGCTAGCTGCGGGGTAAAAATATCCTTTGCAGAATTTACCCGCTCAGGGGGCATCGTTGCTGTCGCTTGCATGCTCATGGCAATGGGCTGGTTACTGTTGATTATCTAACCATGCCGTCTTGCGCCAGCCCCTCTGCACTTCCCACCCAAGGGCTGCACGGATTGCTCGCACTCCTGATTTAACATTAATCAATGCTTACTCTTCTATGCCGCGCCACCTAGCCATTCAGCAGTAGCATATAGCAAGGCGTTATCTGCTTTCATCACTTTCTAGGCATAGACATGGCAATAAAAACGTGGCACACCCTAGGTGGCATAGCGTTCATCTCCACCTTGACGGTATTACTGCAAATCCCTTCCTTCACTTGGGCACACTCTGCCACTCTAAGTTTAATTGCAGGCGTCGCCGCACTAGTCTGTATGGCCGTATCCTGTATTTTGGCCAGCCGTTGGCGAATCGTGGAAGCGCTCTACGGCGGCCTAGATAGAATTTATGAAACCCATAAGTGGTTAGGTATTTGGGCATTGCTGCTTGCCACCTTCCACTTTGTGTTCAAAGCCAAAATGGGGCAGTGGGAACTCGCTCCCATCATGGAGCTTTCTAATTACTGGACGCGCATGCTACGCCAGCTAAGCTTGGTCGCCTTGGGCTTTATTGTGATCTTAGCCCTGAACCGCAATATTCCTTATCAAGTATGGCGCTGGTGGCATAAGCTATCTGGCCCCTTATTTATCATTGTGATTCTGCATTGGCTAAGCTTCGAATCTCCCATTACCTTAGAAAGCCCCGCCGGCATCTGGCTAGCACTAACCTGTACGCTGGGCGTGGTAGCCGCCCTGTATAAGCTACTGCTGTATCAATTTCTTGCTCCTGGCGGTACCTATAAAATCGTTGCGGTTACGCAAGCACACGGCTCCGTACAACTGGAACTCACCCCTATAGGTAAAGGCTTCCCTTTCCAAGCAGGACAATTTGGTTTTTTATCTATACAAGAAAAAGGCTTGCGCGAACCGCACCCCTTTAGCATCGCCAGCAGCTACAACGAAAATGGCAATATTCGATTTGTGATACGCACCTTAGGCGATTACACCAAAGCCCTGCACGATCAAGCCAAAGTGGGGATGGTGGCAGACGTAAAAGCCCCTCACGGCCGCTTTAAACGCATAGACAGCGCTCAAAAAGAGGTATGGATAGGCGCAGGCGTCGGTATCACACCGTTTATTTCTTGGCTAAAAGATCGCGACACAGGACACTTTGAACGCGTGAGTTTGGTGTACTGCTTTGAGCCGTCCCGCGCGTTTCCCACCCTAGAAAGAATACAAGAACTCTCCACACAAGCTGCAGTGCATCTGGTACCTAACCCTAGCGGTAGTGATGCCCTAGAAAACACGTTGGCGCAAGCTGTGCAAAGCACCCGCCCGGATCAGGTACACATTAGTTTTTGTGGCCCCAAAGGCTTGCTCAAGCACGTCAAAAGCCTAATGGAAAAATACGCTATCCCTGCTGACAACATTCATTATGAATTGTTTGAGTTTAGGTAACTCACACGCTGTGTACCCCGTTTATTCTGGCTTATCGGGGTACACACCTAAATAATGCAGGCCACGAAATACAATGCCTTCTGGCACCACTAATGATGGATCGCCATAGCAAATCACCGCATTAACATGCTCTATCCCTAGCTCTACCGCTTGCGCTAGGGCAGCCTCTTCGGCTGAATGGGTAGAAAACGTGGCATCTGCCAAGGCTGCTGCAATCGCTATAGGCTCATCAAAGAACTCGGCGTAAAACAGGTCGTAATCGAACTCACCAGTTTCACCCATGTCGGCCAGCATGGCTGAGTCTTCCCCATCATCGTTGCCTAAGTAGTCATAAAACGCATAGGTATCACCTGGAAACGTACCCGCCCAGCAGTGAATCACATCATTAGGCTGTGGCCCTTTAGGGTGAAATTCTTCCACCCACTGCCACACTAATTCGTTGGGAATGCCTCGGCGCTTGGCTAAATTCTCGTACCCATCAGTGGTACGAAAATAGGCCTCGTCGGCCACATCGCGGCGAAATTCCAGTGAGTACTCTTCCGTAGATTTAGTCGTCATGGTGAAAAGTTATTAGCATTGAAAATAAAGAAATAATCCAAGCAGTCATACTAGCGCGATTATTCTTAAAAACAAAAAACCCGCTAACCAATACAGGTAGCGGGTTTAAAGGCATTAGCTAAGTATTCTGGCGCGTCCAGCAGGATTCGAACCTGCGGCCGCCCGCTTAGAAGGCGGGTGCTCTATCCAGCTGAGCTATGGACGCGTTTCAGGAGGTAGTCTCCAGTGAATCCGAGATTATAGCGTGAAGCTCGCTGCAAAAGAAAGCTCTTCGCGTCCTAAGCTTAACCTTTACGCTGACGTTTCTTTTCTTCGCGTGGTGTGCAGCACTTCTGCCAGAAATTAAACAGGTGTGTAGAACGCAAAATAGACACACGCGGCAAGGCAAACATGTCGTCACCAGCATGTGCTAAGCCCCTAAATGTCGCGGTAGCATTGCTATAGCCTGCTTCGCGCACCCACTCCCGTACTTCTAACGACTGGTCGCCAAAGGGGTAGCAAAAAGACTGCACCTCATCTTGCGTGATGTTTTCCAGTACTGCCTTGGATTCGCGTAATTGTCGTACACCTTCTTCTTTGCCCACTTTAGTCATGTACACATGATCAATGGTATGTGAGCCTACTTCTAAGCCTGCGGCATGCCACTGGCGCATTTGGTCAGCATTCATTAGCTCAGACGGCAATGCGCCTTTGGCCTGCGCCCAGCCGTTATCTTGCAAGCCTGACACCATATAGTTGGCCGTAAAACCATGTTTTAGCAAGATGGGCAGTGCATTTTCTAATACGTTTACATAGCCATCATCAAAGGTGATCGCTACTACCTTGCCTTGTTTCTCCCCACGCAAATACGGTAATGCATCCTTCATGCTTACACCGGTATAGCCCAACATTTTCAGCAGACGCATTTGATTGGCAAAACGCCGTGGGTGCACAGTGGCACCACGCAAGTAAGTACCGCGCGGAGAAGGTTGACCTATCTGGTGATACATCAGAATGGGAATCATCACGTGAGCATCTAAAAAGGGATTAAACAAGAACACATTATTGCACTGTACTTCTGACGGGAATGCAACATTTGTTCCTCACACATACAAATAGTCACCTAGGAACAAAGCGTTAGCTACAAATCCACAGCGCCAAACGCTATATACTGGAGCAGTCATTCTATGCTGTAACCCTATTCTTTCCTGTCTACACAATGACTTTCTCTGCTTTATTTCTACGCCGCCTCAGTATTGCGCTACTGACGCTAGTACTAGGTTTGTCCACTGCCCATGCTGGTATTAGTTACTCGCTGCTGGAAAACCAAGCCACCCCCGGTGAAACCGTAACGGTACGCGCAATTTTGTTTAATGATGGCAGTTCCACCTTAAGCTGGACGCCCCCACAAAGTTTGGTGATGCAATGGCGCGGTAAGGACTCCGTTACCCGTAGCCTCGCACAACTGCAAAATCCGCGCCAAGCCGTCAATGTTCCTGTGAATAACTTTGTTATTTTTAATTGGACGGCGGTGGTTCCTACCGCATTAACGGGCATACAAGCCGTAAGCGTTGAAGGCGCACCTGATTTGTTTGCTTTAGATACTAGCCGTGGCGACCCTAACCCCTTGTTAGCATCATTGGCTGAAACACCTATCGTGGATGCAGGCGCAGCCGCTGCAGGTGAAAAACAAGATCCGGTACTAAACGAACAACGCCTACGTGCAGTAGGTGCTGCCGCTGTCACGCCTGAATATGGCCCGTCAGTTACTCAATCTGCACACACTCCCGCAGGCACCTCTGCCTTCGAGAACTTCCGTAATGCGATTTCGTTGTACGAACCCATTTACTTTGTACTGGGCAACCGACCAGAAACCAATGCACGCTTCCAGTTAAGCTTTAAGTACCGCTTGTTTAACCCCACCGATCCCACACAAGACAGCTTCATGGATCATTTTTATGCGGGTTACACCCAAACATCGCTGTGGGATTTAAGCTCTGACTCACTTCCCTTTGTAGACACCACCTACAATCCTAGTGTGTTCTGGTACAAAGAACGCATGTGGGATAGTGCTGACAACCGTTTCTTTGTAGGGTTGAACACAGGGGTAGAACACGCCTCTAACGGTAAAGATGGTGACGACTCCCGTTCGCTGAACGATTTCTACCTACAACCAGAATTTGCCTATCGCTTCGATGGCGGCAGCACATTGAAGTTCAGCCCTCGTGTAAAAGCCTATTTTGCGATGAGCGAAAACGGCGATTACCCCGATTATTTGGGTAGAGTGGACTGGAAAGTGAGTTGGGCACAAGATAATGGTCTGAAATTAGCAGGTACGTACAGACAAGGTCATCACGGTAGAAATTCTATGCAGTTAGATGCCTCATGGCCCCTACAACGACTGTATAGCGGGATGAACGGCTATTTGTACCTGCAGTATTACCGCGGTTATGGCGAGACTTTACTGGGCTACCGATACAAAAGTGAACCCCAATTACGCATCGGTTTAGCTTTAGTTCCATAAAAAGCTTTCTTTTTAAAAATGACCGTGTTAATATTTAATTCTTCGGGGCGTAGCGCAGCCTGGTAGCGCATCTGGTTTGGGACCAGAGGGTCGTAGGTTCGAATCCTATCGCCCCGACCAATACTAAAAAGGGATTACATCACACGATGTAATCCCTTTTTTCATGGCAAAAACATTTGCCCAAAATAAAAGCCTCTGTGTAAAAACAGGGGCTTTTATGTTTCTGGCATTACCACGCTATATCGTTAGAACCTGCCATACTCGGCCACTACTCTGCCCGACTCATCTAATAGCAGCACAGGCAGCGTACCCGGGATCTCTGGGCCCATGCCTGGAGAGTTCTGTGGCATACCGGGCACCGAAATACCTACTGCCTTAGGACGCTCTGCTAAAAGCTTCTGTATCGCGGCCACTGGCACATGCCCTTCAATCACATAACCATCCAACTCTACGGTATGACAGCTAGGCGCTTGATCCGTGCCCAGCTGCTGTTTAACGGGCGCCATCTCGTTATGATCTACACGCGTAACCGTCATACCATGCTGCTCTAAGTAATCAGCATAGGCATTGCAGCAACCACACCATGGATCTTTATGCAGTACAGCCTGCAAAGCATTTGGGGCTGCGATGGCTGAACCCACGGGTACCAATGCGGCAAATGCCAGCACACAGGAAGCTAAACGTGTCATGATCACTCCTGAAAAATTGACCCTGACAGGCTAAAGCTTCCCACAGTGTCAGGGTCAAGTTTTTTACACGTCTGGATGATCTAGATCAGATGGCTTACCTTTACCATCTAATGCTAGCAAATGCGCCGCCTCTAACACTTGCGATCTATCCCAACCACATAGTTCCGCCGCTGCATCCACGGCATGTGCCCATGTACATTGATTCGCAAACAGCATGCCAAACACATCTAGCGTACCGCCACGGTTGATATAGCCCAACGCACGTGTACCTTTCACACCTGTGTCTATCCTGCGCAGTGCACCCAACATAGGCTCAGGGCGTGTGTGTGTCAGCAATACACGCTTCATATCGGCGGGGAACAACTGCTGCAAGGTAGCATCATCCAACACGCTTTGCGCTTCTAACTTGTCGCGTGGTGCACGCAGGCGACCTGGCTCCATGATCACGGTCACACAACTCGTGTGTCCACGAGCCGCCAACCACGCATGCGCTTTTAAGGCCTCTTCTAGCTGATAAGCACCAATCGCAATCAACTGTACTTCTGCCTCTTGCGGCGTACCCACCACGTGCCATGCACCTGTTTCTAACAGTTGCTTAGCCGCTTCCGCATCAAAACGATTCGGTGTGTCACGCTTAGAAATAATCAGCGTCGCCACTTGTGCACGGTTTTGGTAGACATTGCTCATGGCAGCAATAGCCGTATTGCCATCTACCGGGAATAGCACCCTAGACGTATCCGACATTTCGCCTAGCAGGGCTTCACCAATGGTGGGGTCTTGGTGCGACTGCTCGTTCTTGGAGTTCTCCCATGTGTGGGACGTCACAATCAGCGGCACAGACAGCCATGCGGGGCTTTGGCCCATTTCACGTTGGCGTCTTGAGAAAATAATTTCTTGACGCAGAATCCCCAGCATTTTCACCGCAAAGGCTTCATAGGTAACAATCAGGTTTAAACCTATTTTGTTTGCCAATGCAGCGGCGGCCACCGCCTCTTCGTTTAAGGCCGTAATCACTGAACCCAATACGCTTTCAGGTACACCTGCTTCTGGCTCGTTAACGCGGTGACGCAAACGCTGTAAGGTGCCGCCCATTTTATTACTGGCTAATTCGTCTGGGTTACCAATACGTACACGCACCTCGGGGTTCGCGTCCAACAAGCTTAAGAACCATTCGTCCAGCGCTTGCATAGGCGACGACACTTTACCTACGGTTTCACCGGACCACGCAGGCAAACTGATGCTGTCTGGATGACGGTCCACCAACGCGTGCTGGCTTTCTTTAACTCGATTTTGCGCCGCATGGTTATCTAGACTAGCCAAGGCTTCATCAAGCTCGGCAGCAGGCACAAACAACGCACTCACGCTACTGTTAAACGCATCACGTGCGTGCTGGTCTTTAGAAGGGTTACCGCCTAACGGCAAGTTATGCGCCGCATTGGTACCTGCACCCGCAAAGCCAAACCCTTTTTCGGTTTCAGCAATCACATACGGCAACGGTGCTGGGTATTGATGTTGAGGCTGAGCAATAAACGTTGCCAAGCGGTGCTCGGATTCTAGAATGCCCCACGCAATAGCGGCAGGGTCACGCCCATCTACAATCATCGGGTCAAAGCCGTTATGACGTAAATCTTCGGCCAACCATGGCGCACCACCCTCTTGTGCAATTTGCGTGCGCTCTTCGATACGACGGCCATTGAGCACCATAACTGGGATCGCCATCCCGCTGTCTTCAGCACGCCACCAACGCGGTGCCCAATCTGCACCACGCTGTTCTTCAAATGCACCATCACTTAAGAACGCTACAACGCTTTCACCAGGAACCGGCATATGCACGTACTGCAAACCTGCAAAGCCTAAGTAGCCCCCTTCCATAATGGCACCAGCCGTTGCTGGGCCTGCATGACTACCTAGTGGCACAGCTGCATGCCCTTCAGCATCCATAGCGTAGCTGTAGAAGTCGTTCATTAAACGCGCCAGGCCGGCCTCTGTACGGTCGTAGCGCCCTTTTTGATAGGACGACACATCCCCCGTTAGCGCATTAATGGCTTCGATAGCGGCCACGCAATGCCCCTGCCCCATCAACCACGAGCGGGTATCCCCCGTTAAGGCATTCGCCACTAAGTACGCCACAAACGCAGGCACCATATTCAGTGCACCACCCGTATGGCCTTCTGGCACCGGCTTGAAATCTTCTGCCTGCAGGGGAGCTCCCGACAGATTAATACGCTGTGCGTACGTCATGTGTGCCACGATGCTCATCGCCATGCAGCTGATTTTGTCTGCGGCGATTAACAGTCGGTAGCCAGCATCAAGCGATGGAATCTTGCCCTCGGCATGCAAGCGCGTTAGCAACGCGTGCACACGCTCTACCGTTTCGGCTTGGTGACGTATGGGGCCTTTCCCTTGCTGCCATTGTGACTGTAGAGCATTCATTGTTTGTGTTGTCATGGTGCTGCTATCTCCGCTGATTGACCACTCTCTGTTAGAGCGGCCCGTATGAAGTTGCTGTGTTTCATATCTTGCAAAAAACTTACTAACCAATCATAGGCCAGTTGACGTTCCTTGGGGACGGCCATGGCTTGCTGTATAGCCGTGAAATGCCCCTCTAACACCCTATAGCCTTCATGTGCTGCCGCATACGCCAATAACGGTTGACGCACACCGGCTGCCGCATCCAGCTTTTTCTCGGCAAATAAATCCATCGCTGCGGCTGAGGTTGCCGCGCGCTCTAATGTGGCCTGCTGCAAATGCCTAGACAAGAACAAGTCATACGCTGCCCCCTGCCCAACAGCAATACGAACACCAGACTGATCCAACTGCTCCACACGCGTGTAAGGTGAACCCTCTGCCACCATGTAAGTGCCTTCAATCTGCACATAAGGGTCAGTAAAACGTATGCTTTCTGCTCGTAGCGGATCAATCGCCAAGAACGCCAGATCCCACTCGTCGTGTTCACGCCCCGCCACTACCTTGCCAGCCGCGTCATAACTAATAAACGTAGGCGTTACTCCTAAACGCTGAGCAACGGCTCTCGCCAATTCAGCGGCGACACCTCGCGGCGCGTCATCGCTGTCACCACGCTGCACTAACACGGGATTTCCGTAGTTCATAGCCACTCGCAGTACCCCAGACGGAGCCAGATTACGCAGTACCTCCTGTGCTTCTGTCATGTTTTCTCCTCGTCTACGTGTTTACAGAGAATTACCACCTACACGGCAACCCCTGTGTATGAACTCTCTATAATAGCGCTAGTCCCTATGTAAAGGCGGGCACCTACCCGCCATACCCTCGTTCTAGAAAGGCGTGTTATGTCCTCTCCTGCATCTGAAGATTTGGCCAAACTATTTCTGCGTTTAGGCGTTGGCATACTGCTGCTACTGCATGGTCTGCACAAACTATCCTATGGCGTTAGCGGCATAGAACAGCTGCTGGTAAACAAAGGTTTGCCCCATTATCTGGCCTGGGGCGTTTTTGTAGGCGAGATCATTGCCCCACTACTGATGATCACAGGCTTATATACCCGCTTAGCAGGTTGGTTAGCCACCGTGAGTATGGTATTTGCCCTGTGGCTGGCACACAGCCACCAGTTCTTAAGCTTAAACAGCAGCGGTGGCTGGCGTATTGAGCTGCAAGCGCTGTTTTTGATTGGTAGTCTGTGCATTGCCCTGCAGGGAGCAGGTAGACACAGCTTGGGCGGCTCTGGTGGCCGTTGGAATTAAGTTTAGTGTGGTTTTATTATGTTTTTAGTCGCCAAACCTGAATACAGCACCCAAACGCTGGCTGATTATCAGCAACAGTTTTCCGCTCACTTACCAGATGTAAAAGTGAAAATGTGGAATGACCCCACGCTGAATCCAGAGCTGATACGCTACGCGATGGTGTGTCTCCCTGAGCCCGGCTTTTTAGCCTCCCTGCCTAACTTAAAAGCGGTCTTCAGCACAGGCGCAGGCGTAGAGCACATTACACGCGGCGATCCTCATTACCCATGGTCAGTGCCGCTAGTACGCATGCATACACATGAAGCCACACAGCAAATGGCAGAGCATGTGTTGATGTGCAGCATGATGAGCATACGCCGCTACCCCATTGCCATGCGTGCACAGCAACACAACACATGGCAAGACTATGAAATCCCTCGCAGCATAGCAAACACCACGATTGGGATTATGGGGTTAGGCAATTTCGGGCTGCACACAGCACAACAACTCCACCGCAGCGGCTTTAACGTCATAGGCTGGTCGCGCTCGCGTCACGAGCATGACTTTATGGAGTGCTACGCAGGGCCAGACGAACTTCCACGCTTTCTGCAACAAAGCCAGATCTTGGTCTGTTTGCTACCGCGCACAGACGCTACGCACCACATTCTGAACCAGCAAAGCTTAAGCCTGTTGCCAGCAGGTGCTAGCGTCATTAACGTTGGGCGTGGCGCACACATCAAAACCGATGAATTACGCGATGTTCTTGATTCTCAGCACCTGCGCTACGCTTTCTTGGACGTATTCGAGCAAGAGCCTCTAGCGGCCGACTCATGGCTATGGCAGCACCCTAGCGTAGTCATTACCCCGCACGTGGCTGCCAATGCAACGCTAGAAGCCAGCATTCAGTATGTCAGCGAGCAAATACGAAATTTTGAAGCCGGCCACGCACTGCGTAACGTGTACGACGTACAGCAAAAATACTAAGGCTGTTATACGCTGCGTTTTCGGTATTCAGCAGCCACAAAAAAACCTGCCTGAGCATCAACTCTGGCAGGTTTTTTATTTCTACACACCGTGTAGTAGCTTAACCGAATCTACCCGTAATGTAGTCTTCCGTTTCTTTGCGAGTAGGTTTCACAAAGATTTGATCGGTTTCGCCGAATTCCATCAGCTCGCCCAAGTACATGTAGGCGGTGTAATCGGAACAGCGCGCCGCTTGCTGCATGTTGTGTGTAACGATCACAACTGTGTAGTCGCTTTTCAGCTCTGCAATCAACTCTTCCACTTTAGCAGTAGAGATAGGATCCAGTGCGGAACAAGGCTCATCCAGCAGCAGCACTTCGGGTTTAATAGCCACACCACGAGCGATACATAAACGCTGCTGCTGACCACCCGACAAGCTGTTGCCGTTTTGGTGCAGTTTATCTTTTACTTCGTTCCACAGCGCAGCTTTGGTCAGAGCCCATTCCACACGCTCATCCATTTCACCCTTGCTGAGCTTTTCAAACAGACGCACACCAAAAGCGATGTTGTCGTAAATGCTCATTGGGAACGGCGTAGGCTTTTGGAACACCATGCCCACTTTGGCACGGATCAGGGAAATATCCAGCTTAGAGGTCAGCAGGTTCTCGCCATCCAACAAGATTTGACCTTCAGCACGTTGACCTGGGTACAGTTCAAACATGCGGTTAAAGGTACGCAACAAGGTAGATTTACCGCAACCTGAAGGACCAATAAAAGCGGTCACTTTCTTTTCACGGATGGACATGTTGACGTTTTTCAACGCATGGAAACCACCGTAGTAAAAATTCAGATCTTTGATTTCCAGCTTAGTGTTCGAATTTTGCATAGTCGTTGTCTGTTCTGACATGGTTACTCCGGATCAATCTACTTGTTGCGGAACAGCGAGCGGGCAAGAATATTGATGCCCAGCACAAACAAGGTAATAAGTACAGCGCCGGCCCATGCCAGACGGTTCCAGTCTTCAAAAGGACTTGCCGCGTATTGGAAAATAACCACTGGCAAGTTGGCCATAGGCCCATTCATGTTCATGGACATAAACTGGTTGTTCAAAGCGGTAAACAGCAGCGGTGCTGTTTCACCCATAATGCGGGCAATAGCCAGCAAAACACCAGTGATAATGCCCGAGCGCGCCGCTTTATAACAGATCGCGGTCACAATACGCCACTGTGGACACCCCAAAGCCGCTGCGGCTTCGCGCAAGCTATTTGGTACCAACTGCAGCATGTTATCGGTTGAGCGCACCACCACAGGAATCACCAGAATCGCCAAAGCCAGCGAACCTGCCCAACCTGAGTAATGGCCCACTTGCGCCACATAAGTAGCGTAAATAAACAAACCGATAATGATCGAGGGTGCGGACAACAGTACATCGTTCAAAAAACGTGTCGCTGGTGCCAGCCATCCGCGACGGCCGTATTCTGCCAAGTACGTACCTGCCAATACACCAATAGGCGTACCGATCAACGTACCCATACCAGCCATCATAAAGCTACCCAAGATGGCGTTTAACAAACCGCCATCACTGCCGGGCGGCGGTGTGGATTCTACAAACAAACTGAAACTTAGTGCCGAGGCACCTTTAAGCAGCAGCGTAATAATGATCCAAAATAACCAGAACAAGCCAAAGATCAATGTAATAAATGACAGCGTCAGCATCAATTTATTGATCAAGGAGCGGCGCTTATACACCGAGTTATTCAGGTTCAGGATAGAAGTTGGTTTTGTAGTCATGATAATGTCGCCTTCCTATTAGGTTTTGCTACCTTCGCTCTTAGACAAGCGAAGCAACATTACTTTGGACAAGGCCAACACAACGGTGGTGATCAAGAACAGAATCAGGCCTAGCTCTAACAGTGCCGATTTCTGCATACCGCCCGCTTCGTTAAATTCGTTTGCCAACGCCGATGCGATGGAGTTGGACGGCGAGAAGATGGAGCTTGGCAAATTAAAGGCATTACCAATAACAAAGGTTACGGCCATTGTTTCACCCAGCGCCCTACCTAAGCCTAGCATTACCCCACCAATCACCCCATTACGGGTAAAAGGCAATACTACTTTCCAGGTGACTTCCCAAGTCGTACTACCTAAACCGTAGGCAGACTCTTTCAACAAGGAAGGTACCAGTTCAAACACATCGCGCATAACGGCGGTGATGAACGGAATAATCATAATGGACAGGATCAACCCGGCTGTGAACACACCAATACCGAAGGGTGGCCCAGCAAAGATAGTGCCCAATACTGGCACACCTTCAAACAAAGAGATCAGGCTTGGCTGTACATACTCTTGGAACAGGGGAACGAAGACGAACAACCCCCACATCCCGTAGATGATGGACGGAATCGCCGCCAGCATCTCGATAGCGGTACCTAGCGGACGACGCAACCAAATAGGTGATAGCTCGGTCAAGAACATCGCAATCCCGAAGGACACGGGTACTGCAATCAGCAGTGCAATGAAAGAGGTGGCAATCGTACCTAAGATCGGTACCAATGCGCCGTACTCATTACGTACAGGATCCCACTCATTGGTCCAAAGGAAAGACAGACCATACTCTGCTATGGACTCCCTACTACCGTAGATCAGAGAGATCATGATCCCGGCAAGAAGAATAAATACAAAGAAAGCAAAAGAGCGGGTCAGGTTCTTGAATATGGCATCCAAGAGAGAATTCTGGGTTTGTTTCATAACAGCGTCTCGGGATCGTGCCCCATTTTTGTGTAAATTGTACGGGACACCAACACGTATCCCAAATTAACAAAGCGTAATTGTCACATAACAAGGACGGAACCACCTAACAGGTTGGAACCGTCCTTAAGGAATTACGCTTTTACACTACAACTTGAAGCAAAAGCTGTTTATTTCCAAATAGCTGTGCCATCAGCTGCTTTGATCTCTGCAGCCCAGCTGGCCTTGATCTGATCTGTTACTTCTTTAGGCAAGGCTACGTAATCCAATTCTTCGGCTTGCTGAGCACCATTTTCGAAGGCCCAGTTGAAGAAATCCAATACTGCTTTACCGTTTTCAGGCTTATCTTGAACTTTGTGTACCAAGATAAAGGAAGCGGACGTTACAGGCCAAGACTCAGCACCTGTTTCGTTTGTCAGGATTACGCCCATACCAGGAGCGCTAGTCCAGTCAGCGTTCGCAGCGGCTGCAGCGAAGGAAGCTTGGGAAGGCTGTACAAATTGACCGTCTTTGTTTTGCAACTGAGTCCAAGACAGGTTGTTTTGTTTAGCGTAAGCGTATTCAACGTAACCGATGGAGTTTTTCAACTGACGTACGTAAGCAGCTACACCTTCGTTACCTTTACCACCTTGACCTGTAGGCCATTTAACAGCTTTACCTTCGCCTACTTGCTCTTTCCAGTCGCCAGACACTTTGGACAAGTAGTTAGTCCAGCCAAATGTTGTGCCGGAACCGTCAGAACGGTGCACCACAATGATAGAAGCGGAAGGTAATGTCAGGTCTGGGTTCAGCGCTTTAATCGCTTCGTCATCCCATTTAGTGATTTTTGCCAAGAAAATATCGGCCAACACTTCACCGGACAAACGCAGTTGACCTGGCGCCACGCCTTCAACGTTTACGACTGGCACAGTACCGCCAATGATGGCTGGGAACTGCAGCAGGTTGTTTTCAGCCAAAGCATCGCTTTTCATTGGGTCATCAGACGCGCCGAAATCTACAGTTTTTGCGATGATCTGCTGTTGACCGCCACCGGAACCAATAGACTGGTAGTTCACTTGTTTACCAGTTTCAGTGTGGTAGGAAGCAGCCCATTTTGCATAAATTGGGTAAGGGAAGGATGCACCAGCACCCGTAATGTTAGTTGCTTGTGCCGACACAGCCAAAGCACCGAATGTAACGGCTACAGCCACTTTAGAAAAAACTCGTTTCAACATCTAGACACCCTCGAGATGGATATTCGTTTGGTTATGCAGGCACATCCCTGCACGTATAGCTATAGTAAAACCCAAATATTACATGTTCATGACATCTAGACAACTTAGGATTTATTGTTGCCTGGCCCTAACTTATCCATCAACAACTGATGCACATTGAACGGTTTTCCGCGCCCTTTCACACGTACATATCGCCCATCTGGCAAGGCTTTCCACGCCAATTGGTTATCTTTTAAGGAGTAAGTAAATGATTCACTGATGACGCGGCGTTTCAATCGTTTATTTAATACCGGCACACCCAGCTCTACGCGACGGAAGAAATTACGCTCCATCCAATCGGCAGATGACAAGTACACATTTTCTTCGCCGCTATTGTAGAAATAGAACACGCGTGAGTGCTCTAAAAAGCGCCCCACTATGGAACGTACTTGTATATTTTCAGACAAACCCGGCACCCCTGCACGCAGGGCACAAATACCGCGAATCACCAACGAAATACGTACCCCCGCTTGGCTAGCTTCATACAGCGCTTCGATAATACGCGGCTCAAGCAGTGAGTTCATTTTCGCCATAATCTTGGCTTTTTTACCCGCCAAGGCGTTATCGCGCTCTTTATGTATATGAGCAATCATGGCTTCATGCAGCGTAAACGGGGCTTGCAGCAAGCATGTCAAATTACGACGTGCGCCTAAGCCTGTTAGCTGAGCGAAGATTTTGTCCATGTCTTCGCAAATGGCGTTATCTGCCGTCAACAAGCCAAAGTCTTCATACAGCTTAGCCGTACGTGGGTGATAGTTACCTGTACCTAAGTGACCATAGCGACGAATCATGCCTTGCTCACGACGCAGCACCAGCGCCATTTTGGCATGCGTCTTATGACCCACTACCCCGTAACTGACGTGCGCACCCACTTCTTCTAAGCGAGCCGCCCAATTAATATTGGTTTGCTCATCAAAGCGCGCCATCAGCTCCACTACCACGGTGACTTCTTTACCGGCACGTGCAGCCATCAGCAACAGACTCATCAGTTCAGAGTCCTCACCCGTACGGTAAATGGTTTGCTTAATCGCCACCACATGCGGATCTAAGGCGGCAGCCCGCAAAAAACTCAAGATAGGTGAGAACGACTGGTAAGGGTGATGCAGCAGTTGGTCTGACTTAGACAGCACGCTAAAAAAGCCGCTAGGGTCTTCGTCCAGCTTATCAAACGGTGCAGGCACCGGCGCACGGTACGGAGGGAACAACAAATCGGGTCTGTCATCGTTATCGCACAGACGGGACAACCTAGACAGATTCACAGGGCCTAATACCCTATAGGTATCGGCTTCCGTTAAATTAAATTCACGCTGCAAAAACTCGGCATGATGCGCCGGTGCAGACAAGTCTATTTCCAAACGAACGGCTGCGCCAAAGTTTCGCTGCGAGAGCTCTCCTTGCAGGGTTTGGCGCAGGTTTGTGACCTCTTCTTCATCCACAAACAAATCACTGTTACGCGTCACACGCCACTGGTACACCCCGTCTAGCTCCATGCCGGGGAATAGCTCCCCCACAAAGGCTTTAATCAATGAAGTCAGCAACATGTAGCCGTGAGGAATACCGGCGATATCGGGGGGAACAGCTATCAACCTAGGCAACGCACGCGGCGCCTGCACAATGGCAATAGAGCCTGTGCGCCCAAAAGCGTCTGAGCCACTCAGCTGAATAATAAAGTTCAGACTTTTATTGTAGACACGAGGAAACGGGTGCGCGGGGTCTAAGCCAATAGGCGTTAACAACGGCATGATTTCGCGACTAAAGGTCTCGTATGCCCAGTCACGAATTTCGTCCGTCCACGTATTGGGCATCAATAAACCTATGCCCTCTTCCATCAGTTGCGGCAGCACATGATGCACCAGCAACTTATTTTGCTTATCCACCAACACATGAGTCGCCTGCTGCACCCTGTCAAAGGCTTGCTGTGGCGTAAAACCATCTTCACCTATGTGGTCGTTTTTTTGCAGGATTTGCTCTTTAAGGCTAGACACCCGGATTTCAAAAAACTCATCCAGATTTGAACTAACGATACAGAGATAACGCAGTCGCTCCAACAATGGCACAGTGGGGTTCTCCGCCATGGCCATCACGCGTTCATTAAATTTCAGCAGGGAAAGTTCGCGATTTAAAAAAACCGCATCAGAAGAAGGGAGCATAGTTAAAAAAAGTACTCATCGTTGCCGTGTTTAGACTTTTTACACTGCTATTTTGACAGTTTTATGAAATAACATGACAAACAAGCTGTATGTACTTTTTACAGGCTTACAGTTTGCTCTGACATTTAGCATGTCATAGTTGGTGGCTTATACGTATAATCGCATAATAATCGTCAGCACAAGCACAGATAATGGAACAACTACTCGCAGCGGTTGACCTGGGTTCAAACAGTTTCCGCCTGTCTATAGGCAGAGTGGAACAGCATAATGGTCATGCTCAGATCTATGCGGTAGATCGCTTAAATGAGTCCGTACGTTTAGCCTCAGGCATGAGTGCCGATAAACGTATACACCCTGAAGCGATTGAACGGGCAGTCTCGGTACTTAAGCGCTTTCATGAGCGCATCGCGGGTTTTCACCCCAATCGAGTACGTGCTGTCGCCACCAATACCTTTAGAGTCGCCAAAAATCGTCAGGCCCTGTTAGAAGCCGCCGAGAACGCACTGGGTTTTCCCATTGAAGTCATTTCTGGCTACGAAGAAGCACGACTGATTTTTTCAGGTATTAGTAACGAGCTTCCTCCCTCACCTAACCGACGTCTGATGATAGACATTGGCGGTGGCTCTACAGAGGTGATCATAGGCAAAGGCTTTCAGCCCATGTTGCTGTCATCGCTCTCCATGGGATGCGTCAGCTACACCGACCGCTTTTTCCCAGATGGCGTGATTACTGAAGTACGCATGCAAAAAGCCATTTTGGCTGCACGTAATGAACTGGAAGGCATTGCCAAGCAATACCGTAAAACCGGCTGGCAAGAAGCCTATGGATCATCCGGTACAGCCAAAGGCATTATCGCGATTCTGCTCGCTACCGAGATGTCTAAGAAAGGTATCACGTTAGAAGGTATGGAGCAGTTAAAAGCCAAGCTGGTTCATGACAAGTGCGTCAAGATGAGCGAACTACTGGATGTTAAGCCCCACCGTGCTCCGGTGTTAGCAGCAGGCTTGGCAATCATGATCGCCATTTTCCAAGAGCTAAAAATCAAACTGATGCTGCCGGGTGAAGGCGCACTACGAGTGGGTGTGCTCTACGACCTGCTAGGGCGTGACTCTGAGCGCGATAAGCGTGAAGAAACGGTTATACAGCTTAGCAAACGCTATCACCTAGATCTAAAGCAAGCCACACGCGTCAAAACAGCCGCCCTCACACTGTTTGATCAGCTCTCGTTACCCAACACCCCAGAAAACCAGGAACTACGCCGCTCGTTAGGGTGGGCAGCTTCGTTGCACGAAGTGGGCTTAAGCATTGCTCATACGGATTACCATCGGCATACCGCCTACGTATTAGAAAATGCAGACATGCCGGGGTTTTCTAAAGACGATCAATTTTTGCTGGCTTTCCTGACTCGCGGCCACCAAGGCAAACTAACTAAGCTGCCTGCCGCTGAAGCCGAACCCACGCATTGGATGGCTCTGCTCTGTTTGCGCTTGTCGGTGACACTGATGCGCCGGCGTGAAGATTTAGACGAACTACCACTACATTTGCAGCACACGCCCGAAAAACTGTTCATACATACTAACAAAGACTGGCTAAGTGCCCGCCCTTTGTCAGAGTTTGCACTGCGTACAGAACAGCAACAATGGGAACGCACTGGCTTACTTAGCATGAAGCTAAAAAATGCTAAGTAAGTACAGCATGTACACACCATAAAAAAACCAGACCTAAGGTCTGGTTTTTTTATTTACTCGTCTGCGATACCAAAGTGACGTTTGTACCGTATATCCATATCTTCCATATCCAACAAGATAGGAAAATCAGCGGTATTAAAGTCAGGGTCCCACGCGGGTTCACCACAAATCTGAGCACCTAGGTTTAAGTAGCCTTTGATGAGTGGCGGAATACGTGCTGGCAACTGGCTGTTTAGCTTTTCCACAGGATAGCGGTGTAAAGGCTGCAAGCGCACTACATTAGGATTGCGCTCCATAAAGTCTTTGGCTTCGCGCCATACTTTAGCTGCCGTGACACCATCATCACGCAAACTTACGCTCGCACAACCTAATAAGTAGCGATAGCCTGCTTGATGCGTTAGCGAAACAATACCTGTCCACAGCAGCATAATCACGCCACCGTTACGGTATGCAGGGTGTATGCAGGAACGCCCTACTTCTACCACGCTGTCACGTATATTATCTAGCGCTGAAATATCAAACTCAGACTCGGAATAATACGCGCCTACTTTCTTTGCGCCCTCTGGCAACAACATGCGGTACGTACCTACCACTTGTTTTTTCTCTTCATCCACCACCATAAAGTGGATGCAATGTTCATCGTATTTATCTATATCTAGCCCTAACTCGGCACTAGGAAAGACTGCATTCATTTCGCTAGTAAAGACGTCATAGCGTAATTTTTGCACAGCCCTCAGTTCGTCCGGCGTTTGCACCAACCGCAGTTGTATGCCTCGGGCTTCTGGATTGCTCCAGACCGACTGAGTGATCTTCCCCTGCGAAACAGACTTTCTTGGAATTAGCATAGTGGCCTCCAAAGCGTTTGTTCTATCATGCCTTGCTGATATTGCAGGTTCTTGATATCTATATGTCTATTTTGTAACATCGACCGACTGTAGTTTATTTATGCCAGCCTCGGTGAGCTCTGCCGTTTCGGCTTCCACCATCAGGCGTAACTTGGGTTCTGTACCGGAAGCTCGGATCAATACGCGCCCCTGATCCCCCAGCATTGCTTCCACTTCATTTTTGGCTTGTACCAGCCCTTCATGCTGTCGCCAGTCCCTTCCCTGCTCCCAGACTACGTTGACCATTTTCTGTGGGTACATTTTAAGGTCAGCCACCAAGTCAGCCAATTGACAATTGTCATGACGCAGTGCAGTCAAAATCTGTAGCGCGGCAATAATACCATCACCGGTGGTGTGATGATCCAAGCACAGCAAGTGGCCTGAGCTTTCGCCGCCGTATAACCAACCTCTTTGTAACAATTGCTCTAATACGTAACGATCTCCTACGTTGGCGCGGGCAAACGACACCCCCAACTCACGCAATCGTTTCTCTAGACCGAAGTTCGTCATCAAGGTACCCACAACACCCTTAACATGACGTGATTTCATGCGGTCTCGTACGATGATATAGAGCAATTCATCACCGTCATAAAGCTTACCCGAACGGTCAACCATCTGCAAACGATCGGCATCGCCATCCAAGGGGATCCCTAGATCAGCATCACGCTCACGTACGATTTCCAGCAAGTGCTCTGGGTGAGTTGCCCCCACCCCATCATTGATATTAAAACCATCTGGTTCGCACCCAATGGCATGCACCTCTGCACCTAATTCACGGAATACGTGTGGGGCAATATGGTAGGCAGCACCATTGGCCGCATCCACCACAATTTTCAAACCAGACAAATCCAGTTCGTTCGGGAATGTACTTTTACAAAACTCGATATAGCGGCCTGCGGAGTCTTCCAAGCGGCGTGCACGGCCCAATTTGTCGGAAGATACACAGTCCAGCGGGGTTTCTAACGCCTCTTCAATGGCAAGTTCTATTTCATCTGGCAGCTTCATGCCCTGACTAGAAAAAAACTTAATACCGTTATCGTGATACGGGTTATGTGATGCACTGATCACAATCCCTGCCGTTAAACGCAGCGTGCGCGTTAAATAGGCCACTGCTGGTGTGGGTACAGGCCCAGCCAGTAATACATCGACGCCAGCCGCCGATAAACCTGCCTCTAAGGCAGATTCCAGCATGTAGCCAGAGATACGGGTATCTTTACCAATAATGACAGTTGGTCTGTTGTTCTTAGTATGCAAAGAGCGACCAAACACCTTACCTGCCGCGTAGCCCAACCGTAAGGCAAACTCGGCATTAATGGTAGGACCACCCACCAAACCGCGTACACCATCCGTACCAAAATATTTACGTGCGCTCATCTATTACTCCGGTCTCTACCGCTCTCCAGACACGTAAGGCGTCTGCCGATGCAGCAACATCATGTACTCGTAATACGCTGGCACCATACCGCACTGCGGCCAACATGCCAGCTAAACTGCCTGCCACACGCTCCATAGGGGGTCGGTTTACTACCTGACCAATCATGGATTTACGTGATAGGCCTATTAATGCAGGATAGCCTTCCTTCAGGAGCTCAGGCAACGTGCGTAACAACTGGTAATTCTGCTCTACCGTTTTACCAAAACCCAAGCCTGGATCCAACATAATCTGTTCTGCTTTAAACCCTGCTCCACGCAGGCGCTGTACTTGCAGCATAAGGAACTCGCGTACCTCTTTTAGCACATCCGTGTACTGAGGTGCTTGCTGCATAGTTTTAGGTTCGCCCTGCATATGCATCACACACACGCCACAACCACTGTTACTCACAGCCTCTAGCGCTTCGGGTGACCTAAAGCCCGCCACATCGTTAATGATGTCGGCACCAGCATCCAGTACCGCACGCATTACCGTAGGCTTAAAGGTATCTACAGAAAGGGGAATATTTGTGTCGCTTAAGCCTTCGATAAGAGGCAGTACACGTCGCAGTTCTTCTTCAATAGACACAGGTTCAGCGCCTGGCCTAGTGGACTCACCGCCAATATCAAGAATATCCGCACCGTCAGCAATCAGCTTTTTAGCATGTGCCAGTGCGAGATCAGTACGATAGTGGGCATTGCCGTCCGAAAAAGAGTCGGGCGTAATATTCACAATACCCATCAATAACGGGCGTTCGAGACTTAACTCGAAACGCCCGCAAAGCCATGTTTGATTCATGGAAAATACGACTTATAGGTTAAACCGGAGTAGTAGCGGCTGAACTTCCGTCCTCTGCTGGTTTTGCACCTGAAGCAGGAGGATTCTCATCCGACTTGCCACCTGTCTTATCAGTGTAGTCCTTAGGAGGACGCGGGTCACGACCCTGCATGATGTCTTCGATCTGCTCGGCGTCGATGGTTTCCCATTCCAGCAAAGCATTGGCCATCGCATGCATTTTGTCGCTGTTGTCCTCGATCAGTTTACGTGCAATGTTGTATTGCTCGTCGATGATCTTACGGATTTCTTGGTCAACTTTCTGCATAGTCGCTTCAGACACGTTAGTTGTCTTGGTCACACTGCGACCCAAGAAAACTTCGTTTTCGTTTTCAGCATACACCACAGGACCCAAGGAATCAGTCATACCGTAGCGAGTAACGATGTCACGCGCGATTTGTGTTGCGCGCTCAAAGTCGTTAGAGGCACCAGTAGTCATCTGATTCATGAACACTTCTTCAGCAATACGGCCACCAAACAGCACAGCAATCATGTTCAGCAAGTGGTTTTTATCCATGCTGTAACGGTCTTGTTCTGGCAACTGCATGGTCACACCCAAAGCACGTCCACGAGGGATGATCGTTACTTTGTGAACCGGGTCAGTTTTAGGCAGCAAACGCGCTACCAAAGCGTGACCAGATTCGTGATATGCCGTGTTACGACGCTCTTCTTCCGGCATGATCATCGTGCGACGCTCTGCACCCATGATGATCTTGTCTTTGGCTTTTTCAAAGTCTTGCATGTCTACAGTACGACCATTACGGCGTGCTGCAAACAACGCGGCTTCGTTCACCAAGTTAGCCAAGTCTGCACCAGAGAAGCCCGGTGTACCACGCGCCAATACTTGTGCATCAACGTTGCCAGCCAGTGGCACTTTACGCATGTGCACATGCAAGATTTGTTCACGACCACGAATATCAGGCAAGCCTACAACTACTTGACGGTCAAAACGACCCGGACGCAGCAACGCTGGATCCAGTACGTCAGGACGGTTAGTTGCCGCAATTACCAGTACGCCTTGGCCAGTTTCAAAACCGTCCATCTCTACCAGCAATTGGTTCAGTGTTTGCTCGCGCTCGTCGTTACCGCCGCCCAAGCCTGCACCACGCTGACGACCCACCGCATCGATCTCGTCGATAAAGATAATGCAAGGAGCATGTTTTTTGGCGTTTTCAAACATGTCACGCACACGCGCAGCACCCACACCAACAAACATTTCAACGAAGTCAGAACCAGAAATGCTGAAAAACGGTACTTTAGCTTCGCCCGCAATCGCACGAGCCAGCAAGGTTTTACCAGTACCAGGCGAACCCACCATCAAAATACCGCGAGGAATGCGACCACCCAAACGCTGGAAGCGTGTTGGATCGCGCAAGAAATCTACCAATTCCTGTACGTCTTCTTTGGCTTCATCGCAACCTGCTACATCAGCAAATGTAACAGGGTTGGTGTTCTCGTCCAGCATACGAGCACGTGACTTACCGAAGCTAAAGGCTCCGCCTTTGCCACCGCCCTGCATCTGACGCATAAAGAAGATCCACACCCCAATCAGCAACAACATGGGGAACCAGGAAATGAAAATGCTTGCCAAGAAGGAAGGCTCTTCGCGTGCTTTACCAGACACCTGTACGCCAGCTTTTACCAGCTCGGGTACCATCCACAGGTCTCCGGGTGATGTCAGCGTATAGCTACGACCCGAATCGGGTGTGACATACAGGGTATCGCCCTGAATATCTACCTTGCTTACGCGTCCGGCACGGGCATCGTTCATGAATTGTGTATAAGTTACGCCGTCAGTGGTTGCAGGGCGACTGTCAAACTGTTTGAACACAGTAAACAGTACCAATGCAATCACCATCCAGATCGCAACTTTAGAAAATGAGTTGTTCAATGCCAACCTCCTGCTGTTTCTTTAACTGCCCAACGTTATGACTGACATATTGCTGAACAGAAACCGTAAGTCTCATTCTACCCGATAAAAAAGCGTGTAACTCAACTCTAAAGCTTTAAATTACGAGCCACCAGAAAAGTTTCTGAGGACCTGTCACGTGAGGCCTTAGGTTTACGCTCAGCCACATTTATAAAGTGTTCTTTGAAAGATTTCACAATCTGAGAAAAGCCACTTCCGTGGAAACTTTTCACGATCAACGCCCCATCAGGACGTAGATGATTGACTGCAAATTCCATTGCCAGTTCACAAACATGGGCAATCCTTGCCGCATCAGCAGATGCCACACCTGATAAATTGGGGGCCATATCTGAAATTACAAGATCTACTTTTTGCCCATTTAGCGTTTTTTCTACCGCCGCCAGCACATCGTCGTCACGGAAGTCGCCTTGAATGAACTCCACCCCTTCGATGGGCTCCATTTCTAGCAAATCCAAGGCGATGACTCGGCCATCAATAATGCCACCCGGCCCCACCATGCGCTCACGCGCAATTTGAGACCAGCTGCCCGGTGCAGACCCTAAATCCACGACCACGTTGCCAGGTCGCAACAGCTTTTCCGAGTCTACTAGCTCTAGTAATTTGAAAGCCGCCCGTGCTCGGTAACCCTTTTGTTGCGCCATTTTGACGTAAGGATCATTTATATGCTGGTGCACCCATGCTTTTGAAGTTTTTTTCTTGCCCATTCCCGTACAATCTTGGCTATGCCCACATTACATATCTCTATCCAACAGCGCAACGATTTACGCGCCGCTGCCCACTCCCTTCGCCCAGTAGTACTGATTGGCGACAAAGGCTTGTCGGATGCAGTTTTGAAAGAAATCGACGTGCACTTGAATGCACACCAACTTATTAAAATCCGTGTTTCGGGCGACGACCGCGAAAGCCGTATTGCTGCCTTTGACACTATTTGTACCACCTTACATGCCGAGCCCATTCACCACATCGGTAAGATTTTAACTATCTACCGCCGTAACCCTGAACGCGCAGACCTACTGGATACGTCCGAACCTGCTACTCGTGCAGTGCGTAAAGCCAATGAGCCTTACACACCCAAAAAACTGGCAGCGGTTGGGGTTAGTAAAACCAAGAAGAAACCTTCTAGACAACCCTCTAATCCAGCAAGCCGTGTAGCTACTGCTGATACAACAAGCAAAAAACGTACACCTGGCAGCCTAAGCAAACCTAGAAAACCAGCTAAACCGTACTAATTCGCTTTTGAAATTATAAAGCCCATGCAACTGTGCATGGGCTTTTTTTATCTACTTCAGCCTTTAAGCCTGTGCTTAGATGTACTGAATACGCATGATTTCAAATTCACGCACGCCACCGGGTGCTTGAACTTCAACCACGTCGCCTTCACTTTTACCAATCAATGCACGCGCCACTGGGCTAGAAATAGAGATACGCTGAGAACGAATATCAGCCTCTACGTCGCCTACGATTTGGTAGTTCAGTTGCTCGCCTGAATCCAAGTCTTCGATTTGGATAGTCGCACCAAACACCACACGGCCATCGGTATCCAACTCAACGGGGTTAATAATTTGGGCATTAGACAATGTGCCCTCTAATTCACGGATGCGGCCTTCAATAAAACCTTGGCGCTCACGTGCGGCTTCGTACTCTGCATTTTCAGACAAGTCACCTTGAGCACGTGCCTCGGCTATCGCATTGATAACTTCTGGACGCTCGGTGGTTTTCAATCTGTGCAGTTCTGCCTGCAGGCGCTCGGCGCCCTGCGCTGTCAACGGGATCGCGGACATAGTATTCCTGATTAACAATTAAAAAGCGCCCACATTCAACGGGGGCGCACTGATTACATTTTTCAGGGTTTTACTACCCTGATCACTGGACTATTTCGACCTAACGGGGTGCTGCCTGCACTCTAGCAATAGTCGAAAATAAAGCCCCAAGCTTCTTGGGGCGGTTGAATACATTGTCGGCAAAAGCACTAGAAATTGCAAGCACTACTGTTACAGGAAAACCCTCAACAGTACTTAGGCAGTTTTAGGCCGTTGCCCTAAAATCGCTTGCAAGATAATGGCGCCAAAGGTTGCCGTTCCAATACCATCTAGGCGAATCATGCCAAAGTCTAAGGAGAAGTTACCTGCCCCCAATACCAAGGTCACAGCAGCCACCAGCAAATTACCGCTATGGCTGAAATCCACCTGATTCACTACCCAGATACGAGCACCGGCTACCGCGATCAAACCAAAGACCACTACCGACATCCCGCCCAACACAGGGCCCGGAATCATTTGGATCACCGCACCAAACTTAGGTGAAAAACCCAAGAACAGCGCAATAATTGCCGCAAATACAAATACCAAGGTGGAGTAAATACGGGTAGCCGCCATCACACCAATGTTCTCAGCATAGGTAGTGACACCGGTACCACCCAAAGAACCTGACAACATGGTTGCCACACCGTCGCCCACAAAAGCACGACCTAAGTATTTATCCAGATTTTGCCCTGTCATGGCGGATACCGCCTTGATGTGGCCCAAGTTTTCGGCAACCAAAATAATCGCCACAGGCACAATCACGCTCATGGCCTGTACATTAAATACGGGTGACGAAAAACTAGGAATGCCGAACCACGCCGCATTACGCACGCCACTAACGTCTATAGGTACACCGTAGCCCATACCGTTGGTGAAAATGGCGTACAACAAGCAGGCAACGATCATCCCAACCAGAATCAACAAACGCTGTACGACGCCACGTGTGAACACAGCAACGCCGCCCACACACATCACGGTCATCAACGCCATCATGGAATCAAACGTACCACCACCCATGGCGCTTTTCGCTGCGATGGGGGACAGGTTCAACCCAATCACCGCCACGATAGAACCCGTGACCACTGGGGGCATCATACGGTTAATCACAGCGGCTGCGCGGCCTGATTTGTAATCCAGAGCCCACACCAACACACCAATCAAGGTATAGGCCAGACCACACATAATGATGGCGCCTAGTGCCACACCAATGTTTAGGTTAGGACCAGAACCTGCATAGCCGGTAACGGCAATCACGCCACCAATGAACGCGAAGCTAGAACCCAAGTAGCTGGGAACTCTACCGCCCACGAACAAGAAGAAAATGAGAGTACCAATCCCCGACATCAGGATGGCCAAGTTGGGATCAAAACCCATTAATAACGGAGCCAAAATGGTAGAACCAAACATCGCTACCACGTGCTGAGCCGCCATGGCCACACTTTGCGGACCAGGCAGATACTCGTCAGGCTGTACTACCCCATCCGCTTGTACGCGAGAAACGCGCTTCCAACGGGGAAAATAAGAATCAGACATAGGAAAAAGAAGAAAAGAGTAGTGAACTGAGGCGAAAGTTTAAGACTGGGCTACAATCCGGGCAAGCAGTATTCATGGCCCCACAAGGACTTATGAGCAAAAGCATGTAACATGCAACACTATTCTCATTTCTTGGTATAAACCATAATCAAATTTTATTCGAGAATAGGCTTACAATAGAATTTACGTTTGGCGCTGCCCTTGGCAGTGTTCTGCGTTTACTACAACAATAAAAAGCCACCGCCTGCCCAGCGGTTAACGTTCTAAGGTTGGCGCAACAGCCTTTGAACACTATAAAAACCCCGCCTTGGCGGGGTTTATTTTTCTCTGCTACAGCTGGGCTTAGCTTATATCGTCCAGTGCGTTTTCAGCGATATGGGATGCTTGCCCCCACTGCTGCACTGTCCACTCGTAACCGGGCTGCAACGGCGTTACTGTAAAGTGGTTGATGCTGGTATTCAAGATTGTTTGCGTGCGTGGAGCATTAAGCTCTACACCAAGTAAACGACGCCATACCATATCAATCACACCACCGTGCGCAAATACAGCCAGCTTTTTACCGGGGTACGTATCTGCCAACCTCTCCACCGCCGCCAATACGCGCTGTTGGAATTGCTGGATAGATTCCCCACCCTCTGGGGCTAGGTCGGCACTGTCACCAGGCTGATCAGGCACGCGCCCACCAAAACTATCCCAACTGCGCCCTTCCAGCACGCCAAAACCACGCTCGCGTAGGCCTTTGTCTAACACCACATCTAGGCCTGTATGGGCACAACTAATTGCCGCGGTTTGTGCTGCACGTTGCAAGTCACTGCTCACCACATGATCAAACTCCACATCAAAACGATCTGAGGCGAGGTAGTTCGCCAGATTGCGAGCTTGCTGCTCGCCCACATCGTTAAGTGGAATATCTTGCCAACCTTGTAAACGCCTATCAGCATTCCACGAGGTTTCGCCGTGTCTTATCAACCAAATATGTGTACTAGTCATAACTACTCATGTTTTCAATGCACCGTCTAGGTGCCAAATACGCTGCAGCATGGAAATCAATGCCACCGTTAAGGGAGACTCCACACTCTCTAGGGGCGTAATAAATCCTAACGACGCTTCCATTTTAACGTTACCCCAGATACTAAAGTGGCCTTGTCGCACACCTTGTAAGGCAACTTCTTCACGCAGCAATGCACACCCCGAACCCGCGCGCACTAAGGCATCCATTTGCGCTTGATCATCGCTGTGCAAAATAACCCGTGGTGTGAGAGCTCGTTTTTCAAACACTTCACGCAGCAATAAGTGCGTATGGCTACCCAATGAGCCATCTAACCATGGCAAGGCGGCCACCTCAGACCACCCACCAAGGCTCACCTCTTGAGCCAGCTTATGCGGCATCACCAGCCTATAACTGATACTGCGCAAGGGTAACCAGTTCACATCACGAGGCGGATAAACCGAAATACTAAAGGCAGCACTCAACCTACTGGTGCTGACATACTCCTCTAACTGCATCGCTGGCATGATTTGCGTTTGCAGCTCGATGAGCGGTAGTTGGGTAGAAATTTTATTGACCAGTTCGCCCAGTCGTAAGAAATCCAAATGCTCACTGGGCAAGCCAAGCGCAATCACGCCACTTAACTCGCCCTGCAATTGTTTGGCTTCGGATTTTAGTTGGCGCGCTTGTACCAACAACTGTTCTGCTGTGGATAACAAGCGTTCGCCCGCTTTGGATAAGCTCATGCGACCGGCCGCACGCTCAAACAAACTCACCCCTAAGCTCTGTTCCAGAGCCTTCACCTGCGTGGTCACAGCAGGCTGAGTTAGGTTCAGGGCTTCTGCTGCACGCGTCACATTACCTAAACGCGCAACGGTAACAAAAGCCCTGATTTGATGGATTTCCATCGGCTATTACACAGGCAACAAACGAATTTGCGCGGGTTCCACGCCTACCGCAACAGGTGCGCCGGGCATCAACAAGGAAGAACCTGCATAGTGCGCCTGATCAGCCACAATAAGCTGGTCACCCGCATCAATTTCGTAACGTGTGAATTCACCCAAAAACTCACTACGTGCCACTTTGCCTGGAATCCACAAATAGCGAGCGTCTGTTTTGCCCATATTGCCACTTTCCAACTGCACCGTATGCGGGCGGAAACTCAAGGCCATGTTATTGCCTTCTGGCACATCGTGCGTCAACGGCAAGTTCACATCGCCAATGCCTTCCACGTGCAAGGTAATGGACGATGCCGAGCGTTCTTTTACCGTACCGTTTAGCACGTTCATGGTACCCACGAAGTTCGCCACAAAGCGGTTGCAGGGGAAATCGAACAAGGTGGACGGCGCACCCACTTGTTGCACCACACCTTGATCCATAACGGCCATACGGTCAGCCGTGGTCATGGCTTCTTCTTGGTCGTGCGTCACAAAAATGGTGGTAATACCTAACCTACGCTGTAACGACAACAAATCTTGGCGCATCTGCACACGCAGTTTCTGATCCAAGTTGGACAAGGGTTCGTCTAACAGCAGAACTTGCGGCTCAATCACCGTGGTACGCGCCAACGCCACACGCTGCTGCTGACCACCCGACAACTGGTTAGGACGGCGTTTAGCAAAATCAGCTAACCCTACCAACTCCAATGCCGAGGCCACTTTATCACGCACCTCAGCGCGAGGCAGTTTGCGCTCTACCAAACCAAACGCTACGTTATCCCACACCGTCATGTGCGGCCACAGCGCATAGCTTTGAAACACCATACCGATGTTGCGCTTGTGCGGAGGCATATTGCCTATGTCTTTGCCATCAATCAGCAACTGACCGGAGTTGTGCTGATTAAAGCCGGCAATCAAGCGCAGCAGCGTGGATTTCCCTGAACCTGATGGCCCCAACAAGGCAAAAAACTCGCCGGGCTCAATCGTTAAATTAATGTCCTTCAGTACTTCATTTTTACCGTAGGCAAGCCGGATATTACGGCATTCAACACTTACTTTCTTCATGGCTATTCCTGATCCACCTTACCTGGGCGCTGACGCGCGGACGTACGTTCAACGATGACATGGGAAATGTAGGTACCGACTGCCACCGCAACCACTGCCAATACCCCTAACGCTGCACCGGGCCCACGGCCGGATGCACTTTGCATATACAAATAAATACCGTAGCTCATGGGCGCATCGCTATCGCGTGTTACCAGCATGATCGTGGCAGATAATTCCACCGCTGCAGTAATAAAACTGGTCACAAAACCGGCCAAAATACCCCCACCCATTAGTGGGATCACCACACGTCTAATGGTATTGAAACGGTTAGCCCCCACCGAGGCAGCCGCCTCTTCTAGCGACACACTAATTTGCTGTAAGGCGGCCACACACGATCGTAGCGCGTACGGTAATCGCCGCACTGCATACGCAATCATGATGAGCAGCCATGTGGACGTTAACCCCACCTCGGTAAAGGGTAGATTCACATCCCTAAAGGTACGCATAAACCCAATGGCCAACACAATGCCGGGTACCGCCAAGGCCGCAGACGCAATCCAGTCCATAAACTGACGCCCCGGTATTTTGGTGCGCAGCATAATGTAGGCAATCGCTGTACCCAAAATCACGTCCACACCTGCTGCAATACCGCAGTACAGCAAGGTGTTTTTAATCATGCCTTGCGACTCTTGGAATACCGCCGTGTAGTGCGCCAAGGTATAGCCGTCTGGCAATGGCGCATAGCTCCATACCGTAGCCAAGGACAGCAGCAACACACCAATGTGCGGTGACAACACCAGCAACAACACCAGTGCAATCCAGATGTATGCCAACCAAGCCTGAGGCTTAGTCAGACGACGTTGCTGTATAGACGAGCCACCTTTTTGGATAGTGGAGTAATCACGCCCCTTCAATGCCGAAGCTGACAGCCACAATGCCAAAATAGAGAAGCCAATCATCAATACACTGATGACATAACCCAGTGGGTCATCAATACCGACTTGGGTAATACGCAAGTACGCCTGAGGAGCCAGCATATTGGTAATACCCAGCACTAACGGTGTACCCAAGTCATCAAAGACTTTCACAAACACCAGCGATGCACCGGCGATGTACCCAGGCAATGCCAGCGGGAAAATAATGCGGCGGAATAAGCGCCAGCCCTTAGAGCCCAAGTTCACCGCGGCTTCTTCCATCGCACCATCAATGTTGCGCAAAGCAACGGTCAGGTTCATCAAAATGAAAGGGAAGTAATGCAGCGCTTCTACAAAGATAATGCCGTTTAAACCATCCATAATGGGCAGCGTGATGCCAAACCAATCATCTAGCATCAGGTTTAGCGAACCCGAACGGCCAAACAATAGCTGCATCGCAACCGCGCCCACGAAAGGCGGCATGATCAAGGGCAAGATACCCAGTGTCTGAATAATCAGCGCGCCACGAAATTGAAATCGAATCGTCAAGTACGCCAAAGGAATGGCGATCAACGAAGCAAATACCGTGGACATAAAAGCCACGTATAAGCTGTTCATGAACGACTCTTTAAGCAGGGTTTGGTGGAAAAACGCACCAAAGTGACCCAGCGTAAAGCCGCCGTCAGCATCTAAAAATGCTGTGTAGAACACGTTCCCTACAGGAACAACCAGAAAGAAGACCAAAAAGGACAACACCACAAGGGCGGCCATGATTAGTCCTACTGGATAGCGGGAAGAGAAAGAATGCGCCATGAATACACCGCGACAAGACTGCTCGCATCGCGTCAGTAATAAAAACAGTAAACCCCACTCTTCCGGCTAGAAGAGTGGGTGTGTCACATCTACGCCTTATAAAGACGCAGCTTGGTTTGCCAGCTCAATAGCTTTCTCGTAGTTAGCTTTGGCTTGACTGTTCCAGTCGCCTTGCAACTTAGACAGTTGTTGGCTGATCTGAGTATCTTTTTTATCGCCTGCAAACAAATCAATCAGTGCTTGGTCTTGCACTTGCTCTGCGCTGATTAATGGCGCCCAAGCCAATTTCTTCGCTTCAGCCAATAGTTCAGCCGCTTGACCTTGTGGGTTAGCGCCTAGTTTGGCTTCTGCATCAAGAATGGCTTTGCTGGCCGCTTGCAGTTCTTTGTGGCGGAAGGTGATTGTCTGATCAAACAAGGTTTGAACGATGTAGTAGCGCTGTTGGGACAGATCTACGTCAAAGTTCACTTTACTGCGCTCTACGATCTCCAAAGGATTGGGGTAATTCTCTGGAACGTTATCCAACTGCTCGTATGGCAACACAGGTAAACGAGAAATCTGTGGTGCCAACAGCAACTCTTGGCCTTCTTTGCTCAACGAAAACTCGATGAACTTTTTACCTTCTTCTGTATTGGCTGCGCCTGCGATCAAACCAATATTGGCGGGCACAATAGCCGTTTCATCTGGGTACACGAATTCCACCGGGAAGTTCGAGTACTTGCTAGACAAACCAAAGAAGTCGATAACAGGACCTGCACCAAACTGGCCGTTATTCACGCCATCTGGCACACCAAAGGAACGGTCTGTTAGGGCAGCACTATTACCCGACATACGTAGCAATGTTTCCCACCCTTTTTCCCAACCCTCACCCTGCAGAATAGTTTCAACAGTCAGGTGGGTAGTACCAGAGCGTGAAGGCGAGGTCAGGCCTACGTTGTTAAACCACTCTGGGCGTAGCAGGTCTTCCCACGTTTTGGGCTCAGGCAATTTTTTCGCCTTCACCAAACGGGTGTTATACATAATCCCGTAACCGGCTAATGCTTGGCCCAAGAACATGCCATTAGGGTCATTAATAGGGAAGCTACCAATAGTCGCTGGCACAGCAGGGTTAGCGATATCCGCTACGTTTTCCAGCAATTGTGCTTGAGACAACACCTCGAACGCATCGGGTGCGCTGGCCCAAAAAATTTCAGGGCGCTTGCCTTCGGGAGTTTCGCGTACGTAGGCAATGCCAGACACTGTATTTTTATTCAGAATTTCCAGTTTGATATCTGGGTTGGCTTTTTCAAAAGCCGACTTATAGGCTTGCGTTAGCTCTTTGGGAAAAGAGGTAATAACAGTAACAGTTCCTGCTAAAGCCGGACCTGCAGCAGCCAGCATTAGTGCGGCCAACAACGGTTTACAGCGTAGCTTCATTGCGGTAGTCTCCCTGTAAAAATAACTAGCCTAGAGTTAGGTTAGACAGCAAGATAGGGAATACCGGACACCACGTCCAATAAAGATATTTGATACTCCCTATAAAACACCAGCAAAAACGTTCTATAACAACAACTTAAGCATCGTATCCAGAATAACCCTGAGTCGCTGCTGTATCGTTAATTCCTGCAACCAGATTTTATGATTAATGAATAATTTATCTGGGCCACACGCTTGCTATCCCGCGACTACTGACTACGTTAGGCGCTTGTTTACAGGGATATAACTAAGAAAATAACACAAAAAAACCAGCCAGAACCGTTATGGGTCTGGCTGGTTTTGTTACTACTTTATACGGCTAGGTTACCCTATGCAATGCCATGCATTTCCTGCAAGGAATACACACGCAGGCCTTCGCCATGACGCATATACTGCAAACCCTCAACCGCAGCAACTGCACCAGCGATAGTGGTGTAGTACGCCAAGTTGGCTGCCAACGCATGTGTACGGATAGTGCGTGAGTCAGCAATCGCATTACGACGCTCTTCCACTGTATTAATAACCAAAGCGATTTCACCGTTTTTGATCATATCTACAATGTGAGGGCGGCCTTCCGTGACCTTGCTCACCACTTTCACTTCCAAACCAGCTTCGCTGATAGCAGCGGCGGTACCACGTGTAGCGACCACGCTAAAGCCCAACGCGATCAAACCACGAGCAACCGTTACGGCACGTGCTTTATCTGCATCGCGTACGCTCAGGAAGGCTTGACCGGACTCAGGCAGTTTTACGCTAGCCGCCATTTGTGATTTCACAAAGGCTTCTGCAAAGCTGCGGCCCACACCCATCACCTCACCGGTAGACTTCATTTCTGGTCCCAGAATGGTGTCTACGCCAGGGAATTTCACGAATGGGAACACGGCTTCTTTCACAGCGAAATAACCGTCTTTAGCAGGTGCTTCTAAGCACAGATCCTTCAGCATTTCGCCAGCCATCACGCGAGCAGCCAATTTCGCCAACTGCAAACCTGTAGCTTTGGACACAAACGGCACAGTACGTGATGCACGTGGGTTCACTTCCAGCACATACACATCGCCATCTTGAATCGCGAACTGTACGTTCATCAGACCTTTCACGTTCAGGGCTTTAGCCATCAACGCGGTTTGACGACGAATTTCTTCAACGATCTGGTTCGACAACGAGTAAGGAGGCAGACTGCATGCGGAGTCACCGGAGTGAACACCTGCTTGCTCGATGTGCTCCATCACGCCGCCAACAAACACGTCTACGCCGTCACACAAGCAATCTACGTCTACTTCAGTCGCGTTGTTCAGGAAGTGATCCAACAGTACTGGAGAGTCGTTAGACACTTTGACCGCTTCACGCATGTAGCGCTCTAGGTCGTTTTGCTCGTGCACGATTTCCATCGCACGACCACCCAGCACGTAGCTAGGGCGTACTACCAATGGGTAACCAATTTCGCTAGCCATCGCAATCGCTTCGCTTTCTGTACGAGCTGTGCGGTTTGGCGGCTGACGCAGACCCAGTTTGGTCAGCAGTTTTTGGAAACGCTCACGGTCTTCAGCGATGTCGATGGACTCTGGGCTAGTACCAATAATAGGTACGCCGTTAGCTTCCAAGGCACGCGCCAATTTCAAGGGTGTTTGACCACCGTACTGAACGATAGTGCCTACTGGTTTTTCGATGTGTACGATTTCCAGCACGTCTTCCAGAGTCAGTGGCTCGAAGTACAGACGATCCGATGTATCGAAGTCGGTAGACACTGTTTCTGGGTTGCAGTTGATCATGATGGTTTCGTAACCCTGCTCACGCAATGCCATCGCAGCGTGCACGCAGCAGTAGTCAAACTCGATACCTTGACCAATACGGTTTGGGCCACCGCCCAGAACGATAATTTTCTTACGATCTGTAGGCTGGGACTCGCACTCTTCTTCGTACGTGGAGTACATGTACGCGGTGTTGGTGGAGAATTCTGCGGCGCAGGTATCTACACGTTTGTACACAGGGCGCACATTCAACTGATGACGTGTTTTACGTACTTCAGATTCGGCTGTGTCCAGCAAGAATGCCAAACGACGATCCGAGAAGCCACGACGTTTCAAGCCAAAAAGGGTGTCTCTATCCAAATCGGCCAATGTTTTTTGTTCCAGCGCCAATTCGATATCCACGATATCTTTAATTTGCGCCAAGAACCATGGGTCGATCTTGGTGATGTTGTGAACTTCTTCTAGGCTCCAACCTTGGGCAAAAGCGTCGCCCACGTACCAGATACGCTCTGGACCAGGCTCACCCAATTCGATCTGCAGTTTTTCGCGATCGGTGGTCATTTGGTTCAGACCGTCCACGCCTACTTCCAAACCACGCAGGGCTTTCTGGAAGGACTCTTGGAAGGTACGGCCCATTGCCATCACTTCCCCTACCGATTTCATCTGAGTGGTCAGTCTAGAGTCGGCTTGTGGGAATTTTTCGAAAGCAAAACGTGGAACTTTAGTCACCACGTAGTCGATGGTTGGCTCGAACGATGCAGGAGTCAAACCACCTGTGATTTCGTTTTTCAGTTCATCCAGTGTGTAACCTACGGCCAAACGTGCTGCGATTTTAGCGATAGGGAAACCGGTTGCCTTGGAAGCCAACGCAGAAGAACGGGACACACGTGGGTTCATCTCGATAACGATCATACGGCCGTTATCGGGGTTCACCGCAAACTGTACGTTGGAACCACCTGTTTCCACACCGATTTCACGCAATACTGCAATGGATGCATTACGCATCAATTGGTATTCGCGGTCGGTCATGGTTTGGGCAGGAGCAACAGTGATGGAGTCACCAGTGTGCACGCCCATTGGATCCAAGTTCTCGATGGAACACACGATAATGCAGTTATCTGCCTTATCACGCACCACTTCCATTTCAAACTCTTTCCAACCCAGCAAGGACTCTTCAATCAACAACTCTTTAGTTGGAGAAGCTTCCAAGCCACGACGGCAAATAGTTTCGAACTCTTCTGGGTTATAGGCAATACCACCGCCTGTACCGCCCAGCGTAAAGCTAGGACGAATCACCACGGGGAAGCCAGATGTACCCACTTCCGCAGCGATTTGACGTTGTACGTCCCACGCTTCGTCCATAGAGTGTGCAACGCCGGATTTAGCAGACTCCAAACCAATGGAGGTCATCGCTTCTTTAAACTTCTTGCGATCTTCTGCTTTATCAATCGCTGCCGCGTTGGCACCGATCATTTCTACGTTGTACTTTTCCAAGACACCGCGATCGGCCAATTCCAGCGCGCAGTTCAAGGCAGTTTGACCACCCATGGTTGGCAGCAAAGCATCTGGGCGCTCACGCTCGATGATTTTCTCTACCGCTTCACATGTGATGGGTTCGATGTAGGTGACGTCTGCAGTTGCAGGGTCAGTCATGATGGTGGCCGGATTACTGTTGACCAGAATCGTGCGGTAACCTTCGGCTTTCAGCGCTTTACACGCTTGAGCACCGGAATAGTCGAACTCACACGCCTGACCAATAATGATTGGGCCGGCACCGATGATAAGAATACTTTTTATGTCTGTACGCTTTGGCATAATACTTTTTCGTCTGCGAGGCGGATCAGGCCTGCTTTTCCATCAGGTTGATGAAGGTATCGAACAAGGCGGCGATATCACGTGGACCAGGAGTGGCTTCAGGGTGACCTTGGAAACCAAACGCAGGACGATCTGTCAGCTCGAAGCCTTGCAACGTGCCATCAAACAACGATATATGAGTAACCTTGGCTGTGGCTGGCAGAGTGTTCGCATCTACCGCAAAGCCATGGTTCTGGCTGGTGATAAACACACGACCCGATGCTACTTCCTGTACAGGATGGTTAGCACCGTGGTGGCCAGTTTTCATTTTCACGGTTTGACCACCTACGGCCAAGCCCAGAATCTGATGACCCAAACAAATACCAAATACAGGCACTTTAGCCTCTAGTACAGCTTTGGTCGCTTCGATAGCGTAGCTACATGCTTCTGGGTCTCCTGGTCCGTTGGACAGGAACACGCCATCAGGCTGTGTAGCAAGAATGTCGGCTACTGGTGTTTGCGCGGGGTACACAGTGATATCGCAACCACGGTCAGCCATTAGGCGCAAAATATTGGCCTTCACACCAAAGTCATAGACTGCGACTTTAAAGCGGCCCAATTCTGGAGAGGTGAAACCACCACCCAAGGACCAAGAACCTTGTGTCCAACCACCTGGCTGGCGCACGGAAACTTCTTTGGCCAAATCTTGACCAACCATTCCCACAAAAGAACGGGCCAGTTGAATGGCCCGTTCGGCGTCATCGCCAACCAAGATACATGCGCCTTGAGCGCCTGTTTCTCTAAGTATGCGAGTCAGCTTACGGGTATCAACCCCAGCGATAGCCACAATGCCCTCTTTCTTGAGGTATTCTGGCAACGATTGTTCTGAACGGAAATTGGAAACCTTCAACGCACAATCACGCACCACCAAACCGGCTGCTTGAATGCCTGCAGACTCAGAGTCTTCAGCATTAATGCCTGTATTACCAATATGTGGATAAGTGAGAGAAACGATCTGACCCCTGTAGCTGGGATCGGTGAGGATTTCCTGATAGCCAGTCATGGCTGTATTGAAGACTATTTCGGCAACTGCGTGGCCTTCTGCACCGATAGAGATACCTTTAAATACCGTACCATCGGAAAGGGCCAGGATTGCAGTTGATGTAGCATGAGACTCTTCAGGAAAGAGAGACGGCAGCACGTTTAAACCCCGGATTTTTTAAATTTACAAATAAACCTTCCAATTATACGCCGACTTGGGCCTTCTCAGAAAGAACTACAAAAATCAGATGTTTATATTCCACGTTTTTACAAAAAATAGCTTACAGTATGTGGCTTGTATCTGACCCGTAGTTGATGTGATAAGGCAGTAGACCATGACCACCTTGCTTGAATCTTTACGGCAACACACCACCGTTGTGGCCGATACCGGCGATTTTGAAGCCATGAAGGCCTTCAGGCCCACTGACGCGACCACCAACCCGTCGCTAATTCTTAAAGCCGTACAACAGGAACAATACCGTTACCTGCTAGAAAAAACCGTGCAAGCGGCTCCACAAGCCAGTATTCCTGAACTGTGTGACCGCTTACTGGTCGCTTTTGGCAGTGCCATTCTGGATATTGTGCCCGGACGCGTGTCCACCGAAGTCGATGCCCGTTTGTCTTTTGACACCCAAGCCAGCATTGAGCGCGCCCACAATATCATTGAGCTGTATGAAGCCGCTGGTATTTCACGCAATCGCGTGCTGATTAAGCTTGCCGCCACATGGGAAGGCATTCAGGCTGCACGTCAGTTAGAGGCTGATGGCATTCACTGTAATCTAACCTTGTTGTTCTCGCTGACCCAAGCGGTTGCGTGTGCGCAAGCTAACGTCACACTGATTTCGCCATTTGTAGGACGTATTTACGACTGGTACAAGAAAAGTGCCGGCAGTAGCTGGGACGAGGCCGCTAACGCTGGCGTGAATGACCCCGGCGTGAAATCAGTACGTAAGATCTTCAATTACTACAAAACCTATGGCATCAAGACTGAAATCATGGGTGCTAGCTTCCGTAACATTGGCCAAATTCAGGCCCTAAGCGGTTGCGACCTACTGACCATCAGCCCCACCCTACTTGCTGAGTTGCAAGAGAAAGCAGGTGATGTACCGCTGCAGCTAGACCCTGACTACGCCAAAGACGTAGCCCCAGAGTGGCGTGCTAATAATGAGGTGAACTTCCGTACCCGCTTAAACGACAATGCCATGGCCACAGAAAAACTGGCTGAGGGTATTCGTTTGTTTACGGCAGATGCGCTCACGCTGGACCAACTGATTACTCAAGTTAAAGCCCAGCAAGCGTAATGATAGTAGGAGCGTCAGGTTTCCCTGCGCTCCTGCAACGCCCATGCCATCGTACTGGCATCCACGTATTCTAATTCGCTACCCGCAGGCACGCCTCGGGCCAACCGTGTGACACGCTTACCGCGCTGTCGTAACAGTTCGGCCAAATAGTGCGCCGTCGTTTCACCCTCGGCAGTGAAGTTAGTAGCAAGAATAATTTCTTCTACCTCGGCACCACTCGCCCGTTGTAACAAGCGATCAAACTGAAGCTCGTTTGGGCCTATACCTTCTATAGGTGCCAACCTGCCCATCAGTACGTAGTACAAGCCTTGGTAACCATGGCTGGACTCTACCGTATTCTGATCGGCTGGGGTTTCCACAATACACAATAACGACTTATCGCGTTGTGCGTTATCGCACAGCGAGCACAGCACCGTTTCGCTGAAGCTATTGCACTGTTCGCAATGCTGCAGCGATTGGGTAGCTCTGTCTAATGCCTGCCCCAACACCACCGCACCCGACAAATCGTGTTGCAGCAAGTGATACGCCATACGACGCGCAGTACGCTCACCCACACTGGGTAAGCGACGTAGCGCGTCTATCAGCGCCCGTAGTGGTTCGGGCTCAGGCAATACAGGTGTAGACATTAGAACGGTAAAGACATGCCTGGGGGCAATGGCAAACCAGCTGTTACCGACGACATTTTCTCTTGGGAGGTGGCTTCTGCTTTACGCAATGCATCGTTCATTGCAGCAGCAACCAAGTCTTCCAACATGTCTTTGTCGTCTTCCAACAAGCTAGGATCAATAGTGATACGACGCACGTCATTGCGACATGTCATCACCACTTTAACCAGACCACCACCTGCTGCACCTTCTACTTCGATGCTAGCCAAAGCTTCCTGGGCTTTCTTCATGTTTTCTTGCATTTGCTGCGCCTGACGCATCAGCCCAGCGATCTGTCCTTTCATCATAACAACGGCTTCCTGTTGAAATAAAACCTAAAACTTAAACGGCCTTCAAATGATTGGCCTGTATGGAACCGGGCATAATTTGTGCCCCAAATTCACGAATCAAACTAACGATAAATGGGTCTTTAGGTGCATTTTGCTCGGCCTGTAGTTGACGTTGCTCACGCTCAGCCTGCTCGACAGCATAGGCCGTGGCATCGCCCGTTGCACCATATTCAATATTAACCCGTACTACCTGTCCAAAATACTCTGCCAACACCGTACTTAATCGGGCTTTAGCCTGACTATCGTCTGCGGAGCGTATTTGCGCACGCAATACAATTTGGCCTTCTTTATCTGCACTAATCCATTCACTCTGACGTGCGAGCTCTGCCGCCCAACCACTAAGCGGTAAGCTGGCCGCTACCGCTGGCCAACCACTGGAATCCATTCTTTTCAAAGAAGCAGTCTTGGCGACATCCCTAGGTTCGGCAATTAAGCCAGACAAATCCGGCTCGACTAACGCGCCCTCAAATGAGGCCACATCGTCTTGCCCTGAAAAAGAATCATCAGAACCGGGATCACCCGCTTGTTCATACGGCGCATCATCACTTGCACCAGGATCATCTTCCCACGGAATATCATCAAAATCTGCAGGGGGGCCATCGGCGGCAACTGCTGGTACTGGAGCGGATTCAGCGACTGACGGCGCAGGCTCTGCGGGTGGCTTAACGTCCACGTTTGCAGCAGGAGCGCTGGGTTTATTCAGAATCGTACCGCCCACTTCTGTAGTAGGAGGCATCGCTGCCGGAGGCGCTGGCGGCACGTCATCATCACGTGCTGGCGCTACAGGGGCTTCGGTAACAGGTTGTGGTGCTGCACTAGGAGCAGTCTCTGCTGCGGGTGGCTCTTGAACTTCCGCTGGCGCAACCGCTTCCTCCGTTGCTGGCGTAGGGGCTGCTTGCTCTGTTACCACCTCAGCCACTGGTGGTGTAACCACTGGCGCCGCCGGCTCCACTGGTGCGTGCTGTGCGGCCTCTACAGCCGCTTCCACCGCTTGCTCTAGCTGCGGAGCCGCTGCTGTTACCGCCGCCGCAGCGGCCACGGGCGCTGCTACTGCAGTGTCCCTACGAATATCAGGTTGTGAAGGCAAGGTATCGCCGGGCATCAACGCCAGCATACGCAAGCACCCCATCACAAAACCAGCATATTCATCCGGCGCCAAACTTAATTCTTTACGGCTGTGTACGGCTACTGAGTAAAACAGTTGTACAAAGTCGGGCCCCAGCTGCTGGGCTAAATCTTGAATATCTGCTTGCAGCGGATGTTCAGCAGGCGTAGCACCGGGTAAGCGCTGCTCTACCGCGATTTGCGACAGCAATACGGCCAGATCACCTAGCGCCGCAGAGTAAGACAACCCACGTAATGCCAGATCATCAGCCACGGCCATTAAAGATTGCGCATCACGATTCATCAAAGCACGCAACAACTGGCACAAATGCCCTTGGTCTATGGTCCCCAACATGCCTTGCACAGCGTCATTGCTGACGTTACCGGCACTGTAAGCAATAGCCTGGTCGGTTAGCGACAACGCATCACGCATAGACCCTGCGGCCGCTTGCGCAATCAAGCGCAGGCCGGGTACATCAAACTCGATTTTTTCTTCTTCTAGAATTTGCTGTAAGTGCTCAACAATAGCCGGCACTGTCATTTGCTTCAGGTTGAACTGCAAGCAACGCGACAACACCGTCACAGGGATTTTCTGTGGATCGGTGGTGGCAAGAATAAATTTTACGTGTGCAGGAGGTTCTTCCAGAGTTTTGAGCATGGCGTTAAACGCATGCCCCGTCAGCATGTGCACCTCGTCAATCATGTAGACTTTGTAGCGTCCAACGCTAGGTGCATACACAGCTTGCTCAAGCAGCTGCGTCATCTCGTCTACCCCACGGTTAGACGCCGCATCCAGCTCCACATAGTCAACAAAGCGACCACTATCAATTTCCTGACACGCTCTGCACTGCCCACAGGGATTAGGTGTAATACCCGTTTCGCAGTTAAGCGCCTTCGCCAAAATACGCGACAACGTGGTCTTACCCACCCCGCGAGTCCCTGTGAACAGCCACGCGTGATGCAGTCGTTGCGTGGTCAACGCATGATTTAATGCACGGACAACGTGGTCCTGACCAATGAGAGTATCAAAGGAACGGGGGCGCCATTTACGGGCAAGAACAAGATAGGTCATGCTTTTAGAAGGCCAGAAAATTGCCAGCATCCACTAGATGCCATCGAAAGCAAAAGTGTACCGGATTCCCGTGTTGGATGGGCAGAATAACGCTAAAGGGGGAGATGTAACAGATAGGCATAAGCCAGTAGAAGGGCGGCGAGCCTGACTTCGGCACTGATTCGGGACAGCTATGGCTGCTTCGTTCCCGACCTGACCAGGTTGACTGTTGAACCATGCGAAGGGACCCGCCGCTAAGAATTGTAGCATAGGTATTTGGTCTATGTGGCGGCTAGCGCTAAATTCTAGACTATGGCTATGTAAGGTGCTGATACGTATAGAGAAGCGCTCGTGGTCGACAGTTTTACGTTCACTGTCTGAGCTCTATTTCTGCGGGTTGCTGGTTGTGATGCGCAGTATTCATCGCACACGCTGGGGGACTGCGGAACAACTTTTTGTGATTTGAGACACCAAATCAAAAAAGTTTTCCTCCGCCTCCCCGAGTTTTCGCAATGGATAGACTTACAGCCCTTTCCGGTGTGGCAACGAGTCAGACCATACCTATATATATCTTCTACACCTTGTTGTTACGCGGCAGATGGTTTTATCCAAGCACAGCCAACTAGAGGGTTTCTATTCTCGAGAGCTTGCGTTGCATCACATGCTGTTTTTCTCAGAAGTATGCGCAATTCACAGCAATCACCAGCCTAAAAATCTAGGCAAGCGACGAGCAAAAGGCGGATGGAAGTGTTTTTTTATTTGGTGTCTCAAATAAAAAAATACTTTCGCAGCCTTAGGCTAATGCAGTCAAGTCGCTAGTAAGCGGGCTTTTTCTCTCAGTGTTGATACGTATAGCGACTGCACTCATTGCACACGCAACAAGACCTCTAAAAGCTCGTGTAGGCAGGACATTCACAGCCTCCCCATCCATAGCCATACGCAAACAACCCCCTCATACTCAACGCACTACACAACTAAACGAATACGCTAACGAGCTGACATCACATGGATAAACATTGACTTAAATTCGTCAATAAACGAAAATGAAAACATACAGTATTGAGCATTACCTGACTGAACAGAGTCAGGACGATCTCTATCTACTTTGGCTAGCTCGCCTACGCGACCTTCAAGCCAAAATCGCCGTGATCAGAAGAATGCATCGAATTGAACAAGGCAATTTTGGTGATCATGCATTCTGCCGTGATGGAGTGTGGGAGCTACGTATTGATATAGGGCCGGGTTACCGTGTTTATTATGCGCTAACGGGGCGCAGCGTCGTCTTGCTGCTATGTGGTGGCAACAAACACTCGCAAAATAAAGACATTCAATTAGCAGTGCGTTATTGGCAAGATTGGCAACGGAGAAATGACAATGAAAAGTCGCACACATGACGCCGCAATGGCTGAGCTTTATCGTAGCGACCCAGCTCTAGCATTGGATGTGCTCAACGGCATCCTACAAGATGGCGATCAGGCAGAGCTATTGATTATGCTACGACAACTCACACACGCATTTGGCGGCATGCAAGCAGTAGCCGAACATGCCCAACTAAACCCTACTCAGTTGTACCGCACCCTCTCGCCCAAAGGTAATCCCGCTCTTAGTAGCCTCACCGCCATCCTTAAAGCAATGGGACTACGCTTGGCTGTGCTACCGCTAGACGCGGCAACACCCGAGTAAGCAAAGCCCCACCATTACCCCCCTCACAACAACGCCATTTGGCTACCAACCGGTGCCACTACATATGGCACCCACAAGTCCACCCTAGGGAAGTACAGCGCCGCTTTAGCCTGTCGCCCGTCTAAGGCATGCACTTGCTCGCAATAACGCTGCAACTGTGCACTATGACGCTCTAGCATGCGTCGCTCAAACATGGCGATGGTTTCGCCTTCTGCTGGGGCAGAGGTTTTGTAGTCCACAATTAACCAGTGGTCTTCTTGCGAAATCGCTAAGTCAATCACCGAAACTCGGCCACCAGCATCCAACAATGACCACTCTCTATAGGCTTTGGCTACACCTAATAACCACTGCCCACGTTCGCTAGTTATCGTGGCTTTTAGCGTTTGCTGAAGTATGTCCAGAGACTGCATGACGCGTTCTGGCTCGGTGCCTGCGCGCAGCAGTTGTTTACGCATGGTGTTGGCGTAAGGAGTGATGCTACTTGCTTCGGCAAATTGGGCGGGAGCCGCCGCCATACGTTCTAACCACGCGTGCGCCACTATACCCAACGCACTTTCGTTTTGCGTGGACTCCGGCCAGCGCCATGCGTTATGTGCCGCAGAAACGGCTTTAGGCGGTACTGCTACGGGTAATACCTGCTGCACACGCTTTAATAAACGCTGTGAGCCTGATGTGGGTGTCATCGCCTCCAGCTCAGCGCTAGAAGCCGCCACATCGTCTTTGGGTAGGCAGTCCCAAATCCTGCCTAATAAGCTTTGTCCACTAGGCGATTTAAATAGGCCTGCATTATCTATTTTCATCTCAGCCACCACATGCAGTTGGCTGCGTGCCCGGGTGACCGCTACATACAGCAAGCGATTCGCTTCATGGAAAGCACGTTGTTGCTCACGCTTTGCCAGAAAGGCCGAAACGGGATCTTGGTCTTCGCTGCCACGCGGTTTCACGGGCCCCAATAACAAGCGACCATCGCTTTGCTCTAAGCGGATGAGTGGTGCAGTATCACCTCGCGCGGCGCGCTCTAGACCGTACAAAATAACGGACTCAAATTCCAAGCCTTTGGACTTGTGTATGGTCATGATTTCCACACACTCCCCTGCCCCCTGCGGTACAGCAAATAATCGCTGCACCCGCTCTTCAAAATCGTTGACGCTCACATCACCATACGGAGCAAGGTTTTCGAGCAAACGGAACACTTGTTCAGCATCATCGCGGTCAGCAGGGTGCGCATAGACGTGCTCGGCACCTAAGCGCTGCCAGACTTCTTGCAACCACGCGGCAAAGGGTTGACTACCGCTGCGGTTGCTCTGTGCAAACAAGGCCGCACTTGCCGCCTGCAATCTAGCAAGTTCGTCGCTCTCCATGGCAGCACAGCGTTCAGGGCTAGCCAGCAAGGCGGACACTAGTTCAGGAATGGGCGTGTGTGCATCATGCCCACATAAACTGTGTAAGCTGTTTAGCTTTAGCCCCACCATGGGGGAGCGCAAAATCGCCAACCAGGCCAACCTATCGCCGGGGTGGCACAAAGCTCGCACCAACTGCACCAAATCACCCACCACAGGTCTATTGGCCAGCGGTTCTAGTTCCACCGCCCTACATGGAATGCCCTGCATGGTGAGCTCTCGCACCACTTGGCGTAAATGGCTACGTGCTCGCACCAACACTGCCACGGGGTGAGCACTGCCTGCATAACGCTGCAAACCATCTTTGCATAAGGCCACAACTTGCTGTTGTGACTGCGCGGCAACGTCATCGGCACTCTCGTCTTCGGCTGCACTCCACACAGGATGGAAGTTTACTGCGGTATGCTCTGACTCGGGATTAAAGGGATCAGACGGGCTATAGCTTACCGCCCCCATATCGCTGTCATCATACGCAGGAAACAGCCACCTACCCGCCACGTTCACCCACTCTACCAATCCAGCTTGTGAGCGGAAGTTGGTGGTGAGTGTTAAAGGTTCTAATGCTACTGAGCCTAGGGCACGCGCCGCTTTAACCCGCAAAAACAACCCCACTTCGGCTTTACGAAAACGGTAAATGGATTGCATGGGGTCGCCCACCAAGAACAGCGTACGACCATCACCCGCTTCCCAACCCGAACTTAGCCCTTCTAACAATGCAATTTGCGTCAAGCTAGTGTCTTGGAACTCATCCACCAGCAAATGCTGTATAGCGCGGTCAGCCTTAAGCAACAGCTCGGAAGGCTCGTCTGCACTACCTAAGGCGTGCAACGCGCGCTGAGAGATTTCGATGAAATCCACCTCGCTTTGCTCAGCAAACACTTGGCGCAACTGAAAACTGGCCAGCCACAGCACTTGGATGAAATTCATTAATGCGTCTAATTGCTCTTCGCTGTAGCCATTAGGTAGGTCACGCACACGTGCCAACGCCGCTATCCACGGCGCGTCTACAGCCGCAGACGCAATCCATTCCTCTACTGCTGCTTTTTCGGCAGTTTTAGGAGCAAAGCCTTGGGCAACAGTAATACGTTTACGCAGCTCGCCTTTGCCTGTCAGCAAAAAGTCGGCCAAACACCGCCATTGCGGCAACGCGTCTATGTCTGCGGATAACGGCTCACCACTCCACTGCTGCAACAACTGCAAGCTGTCATTGCCTGTTGCGGCAAGTTGCTCTGCCGCATAGCGTACCAACGGTGCTAAGTCTTGCGCCCACCCTAACGGCATCGCGGCGGCCAATACAGCCAACTCGGCTTGCAGTATTTGCTCTAGGTTGTCTTCAATTTGGAAGATGCTTTCCGGGTCACTTAATATGGGCTGCCACTGATCACGGCTAGCCAACATCTGCATCAGCAACTCTTCGGCTGCCGGCACATGCACATCCATGTGCGCCATCATTTTGGCTACGGGCTCTTGTTCGTCTATCATCGCCAACGTGGCTTGTGCCGCACGTCGGTAATGTTGGCTCACGTCCTCGGCCACAGCGGGCATACCACCTAAGCCACTCACCCACGGCATGGCGCGCACCAAGTGCGCACACAACGAGTCAATGGTACGAATACTTAACCGTGCAGGGTATTCCAACAAATTCCAGCCCAGCTCTAGATCACGCTGCATGGCTTGGCGGGCCAACTCCCAACTTTGTCGCTTGTAGGCCTCTGCAGGAGGCGTATCCGATGCACCTGCCTGCAACTTCTCTAGTACCCTGGCATGCATTTCTGCGGCGGCTTTTTTGGTAAAGGTGATAGCTACCACTTCTTCTGGTCGCCGTACCGTTGCCAACAACGCCAGAATTCTGTCAGTCAGCAGTTCGGTTTTTCCTGAACCGGCTGGCGCTTGCACCAAAAATGAACGTCGTGGGTCTATGGCGGTTTGCCGTATGGCGGCGTCATTAGGCGTGATCATCGTTCACCTCGTTCAAACGCAACATGGGTAATACATCACAAAACATCAGGTCTTGCTCATTCCATAGTTGATTCGCGGCATAGCCTGCGCAGAACTCCTCTGCCAACGCCTCTATGGCCTTCTGCCACTGCTGCACTTGTGACTCCCAATCGGGAAGATCCTGTTTTTTACTGGCGGACTCAGGCGTACTCACATCGCCAAAAGGCTGCTGCGCATACCCTGTCACACCGGGCGATCGAGTGTTCAACCATGCTAAAGCGGCTCCACTAACCTCCTCACCCTGTTGCTGCAAATGTGCGGCATATAACGGTAACTGCAACTCTATAGGCCTAGGTCGCAACCAATCATCTAATGGATTGCGCCTATTTAAGGAGGTTTTGTAATCCAACACCACCACACTGCCATCCGCCAACTGATCCAGTCGGTCTAGTCGCATGGATAAACGTAAATTCTGATAGGCCCAGTACAAGGTTTGCTCTAACGATCGCACTTCAAAATCTGGGCGTGTTAGCTCAAAGGCAAACCAACTGCGCAATACCTGCTCGGCACGCTCGCACTCTAATTGGCGCAAACGCGCTGAATAGCCATATAAGGTTTCATGTGCGGCTTTTTCAATGCACTGCCCCAACCCCTCGGGCTGAGTGTCTAACCACTGTGCCAAACCCGCTTGCGTGCGAGGCTCACAGGCTTCCCACGCGCGTTCAATGGCGCTGTGCAAAAACTGGCCACGCACGTTTTGCTCACCCACCTGTGCATAATCCGGCAAAGCCGCCGCCGATAATCGGTATTTCACAAATGCCCACAAGGGAGATCGCGCTTGGGTATCCAACACTCCTGCCCCACCCTGTATTGGCGTTGTTTGCAGTAATGCCGGACCATGTTCATCGCGCAAGTACTCCAACGCCACCTCGTCAGCATTCGCATCCGGTAAGGCGTAGTCTTGCTGCTCCAACTTGCTCAGCAATGGGCTAGGGCGCAATAACTGTTCGCCCTGATACTGTGGATAACTCACACGTACCGTTTTAGCACTACCACACAGCGAATTAAACAAGTAACGCGCCCATTGCAGTTCACGCTCAGGAGTAGACCGTGGGGCATTCACACGGCGTAGCGCACTGTAGGGGATTAAAGGGTTAGGACGCACCGCAGCAGGTAGTACTTCATCGCTTAACCCTAGAATCCAAACGGCATCCCATTGACCGCCCTCGGCCTCAAGCATCCCCAATACGTCCAGCCGTGCTGAAGGGTCACGTTGTGGCTGGAAGGCCGTTTCTCGTAGTAAACGCGTTAATAAGCGTACCGCTTGGCCAAAACGCAGTGTGGACAACAAGGGTGTTTGCTGAGCAAACTGCCCCAGCTTGGCATCAAAAGCCTCCATTACCTGAAAAGCATGACTATCCAAGCTTTCTTGACCCGGAAACCCCAACAGTTGCAGCAGGTGCCGCATGCATTGCGCCCAACCTAAGGCAGACTGCCGCGTTGGTTGTGCTTGCAAGTGCGCCCATGCTGTCCCCCATGCTTGGTGTAGCTCAGGCAAACGCTCGGTTAGTGCAGTTTCCCAGGTCAGTTTATCTACGCTAAGTTCACCTTGTTGGCGTAAGCGCACATCCCACATCACCCGCGACGCCGCTTCGCTCATGCTGCCAGCACAAGCGCCAGTCAATAGCGCTTTACCTAAGGTGGCGGCGGTGACCTGATCTGTGCGTAACAACTCGGCCATCACCTCTAACCACGCCAGTGCGGCACGCACTAATGGCCACTCGGTAAGAGGTCTGGCGACGGCCACGTTCCATGCCAAGGCAGGCAGATGATCCCCGTCCCCTCGGCAGGCTTCGCTTAACAACCTGTGCGCTAAGGGCACATTTTTTTCTAGCTGAGCTGCCACAATCGCTACTTTGCTATAGGGATTGGCGCGCAACTGCTCTACGGCCCACTGCACCGCCAAACGCCATTCGTGGTCGCTATCGTGCGCTGCGATTTGCAGCGGATCCGTCTTATCTACCTCCGGTGTTGCTAACTGATAGCACTTTACCCCTTGGGCACTCAACGCGTGCAACAAGAGTGTGAAGCGTGGCGACAACTCATGAAACCCCGCCAATACTAGCGTGGTAAAGGGTGGCTGCAAAGCAGAGGCTTGTAGTGCCTGCAACACCCTATTGGCGGATCGGTTGGCATCGTCCAGATCAGACTCGTGCAGCCTATTTTTATAACGCTCACGCCAACGCAAAAAACGCTCATAGTCAGGCGACTGTTCGGCGTCCATGACCCCTATCTGCCAATCGTCCAATAGACTATCTGCTTCGCTGGCTAACTTGGCGGCTTGGCGCATATCCAGCAAGCCTTCACCCTCAGTGGCCTCTTCCTCGCGTATGGCTTCTTCCCACGCATAATGGCAGCCAAAGCTATCCAGTACGTGCGCCGCGGGCGCAAACTCATCACTAAAGCACAGCTCATCGGCCAACTGCCGTAACCATGCCCCTACTGGCATAATCTCGGGCACTTCCATCGTGCGCTGCCCTGCAGGCAGGGAACGTTGCAGCGTTTCTAAAATACGCCGGGCAAAACGGTTATTCACCGTCAGAATCAGGGTTTGAGTGCTTTCACACTCGCCCAGTTCGTGCATCTGCAAATAAGGAATTTCCTGCATGACGAGGATGTGCCTCCGCTTTGTCCTGTAATATAGATGGTTATTGTAGCGGCCTCCTTGTACTAAGATGCCGTTTCCTTACTGACAGTGATTGTTTGAACTATGTCCGACTCTTCTATGCCTGAATTTGAACTTGCTGGTTCCATCTGGTTTAGGTCTGGAACCCAGAATTGGGGAAACCCTCGTCGCATGGCTCTGCTTGCTGCCATTCGTGAGCACGGCTCTATTTCTGCTGCGGCCCGTGATATTGGGTTGAGCTACAAAGCAGCATGGGATGCCATCGACACCATTAATAACCTGTCTGATGAAACCCTAATAGAACGCAGCACCGGTGGCCAACGCGGGGGCGGCGCTATGCTCACCCCTAAAGCCATTGAGATTCTTGAGCTATACGAACACTTAGACGAAGTACATCAACGCTTCATGAAGCGTCTGTCTCGCGCCCGTCCTGGCTCTGAACAAACCATGCAGGTATTGCAAAATATGATGGTACAAACTTCTGCACGTAATAATTTCATCGGTACGGTAAGCGATGTCACCATGTCGCAAATTAGTGCCGAAGTACGCCTAAGCATTGGTGAGCAGTTTGATATTGTTTCTTCCGTTACCCGCGAAAGCGTAGAAACATTAGGCCTAACGAAAGGTGTTAGAGCCTTGGCCTTTATTAAAGCCTCGTCCATTATTATTGGTACTGACTGCAGCACCGCCCGACTCTCTGCCCGCAATATTCTGCATGGCAAAATCGTGCATCTGCAAAGCGAAGAAGTAGGTGCTGAAGTGGGCTTGGAATTACCCAGTGGTCACCGTATTGCCGCCACCATCACTACAGAAAGCATGCAGCGCTTGAAGCTCACGCTGGGCCAAGATGCCTGTGCGATTTTCAAAGCTTCTAGTGTGTTGCTGGGTACGCTGGATTAACCCACTTCTTCCTGGGCCAGCAGGCTTTCGGATTCCGCTTGTAAGGCAGCTGGTGTACAGCTGCCTTCTATTTTTCCGCGACGTATGCGATAGACCTCATCGGCCAACACAACCGCATCCTCTGGGTCGTGCGTGATGATAATAGAGGGTATATCTAACTGCTGTTGTAGCTCACGCAGTTCCACCCGCATCTTACGACGCAAATGCACGTCTAAGGCCGCTAAGGGCTCATCCAAAATTAATAAATCAGGCTCTACCGCCAAGGCTCTGGCCAAGGCCGTACGCTGTTTTTGGCCGCCTGAAATTTCGGCTGGGTAGTTATGCAAAACAGCTTCTAGCTCAAAGGCGTTTACCCAACGCTGTGCCGCTTTAGGCAAAAATTTACGGCTAGGATTCCACCACGAATGGCGTAAGCCATAACAAATGTTTTGTGCCACCGTTAAGTGCGGAAACAGGCCATAGTCTTGCAGCAAATACGCCAAACGGCGTTTTTGCGGTGACACCAGCACCCCTTTTTCAGCGCAAAACAGCACCCTATCGTTAATGGCAATATGACCGGCATCGGGGCGCAACAAACCGGCTACTGCCTGCACGGTTAAGGTTTTCCCCGAACCTGATGGGCCAAACAACGCGATGCGCTGCGCTTGGGTATGTATGTCCACATCCAAGGTAAAGCTTCTATCGCCTTGCCCCACCGTGCGCTGTATGCGTAAGGTAATACTCATCAGCGCGCTCCCTGTCGTCTAGCATGAGCAGGCTTGATGTAACTGGCCAACCACAACACCAATACACAGCTAATAGACGTAGTAATCACCAACACCATTGCTAAATCGTCATTACCCGCTTGTACCGCTTCGTAAATAGAAATAGACAGGGTTTGAGTACGGCCAGGAATACTGCCCGCAATCATTAAGGTGGCACCAAACTCGCCCAACGCACGGGCAAAAGCAAGTAGTACCCCCGCCATAATGCCGCGCATAGCTAAGGGCAAGGTCACCCTGAAAAAAGTAGCCGTGTCTGACACGCCTAGAATTTTCGATGCATTCACCAAGCGCTGGTCTACATCTTCAAAGGCCGCTCTAGCGGCTTTAAGCACCATGGGAAAAGCCACCACGGTGGCGGCGACTACCGCACCCTGCCAGGTGAATACCAACTCGATATTCCATTGCGCTAACCATTGGCCCACAACGCCGCGACGCCCTAACAATACCAATAAGTAATAGCCCACCACCGTAGGTGGCAATACCATGGGTAAGGTCAGAATAGAGTCAACAACGTTGCACCACGAGGACTTCCAGCGCGACAACGCATACGCGCCAGCGATCCCTAGAATGGCAGCAAAAAAAGTGGCCCACCCTGCCACCTTCAACGAAAGCAACAGGGGGACCCACAGTCCTGACAGCATAAGTGCCTTAGCCTACTTTACGGCTTAGAAAAGCCATATTTAGCCAGAATTTCTTGACCTTCATCCGACAAAATGAAGTCTACGTATTCTTGCGCTTGTGGGTTAGCACCATCACGTTTTACAACCGCGATGGGGTAAGTAACGGGCGTGACAGTTTCCAGTGTTTCCACCACTTTCACTTTATCTTTCATGATAGCGGCATCGGTGGCGAATACAAAGCCTGCATCCACTTCACCACGGCTAACGTAGTCCAACACTTGGCGCACGTTTTGACCCAATACTTGACGCTCGGTCACGGCTTCCCATGCACCTGCTTTTTCCAAAGCACCTTTGGTGTAACGGCCTACAGGCACTGTTTCTGGGTTACCGAAAGCAATGCGCGTCACATCAGCATTTGCCAACGATGCCAAGCCTTCTACATTTTTAGGATTGTCGTTAGGAACAATCAGCACCACTTGGTTGCGCACAAAATCCGCGCGAGAATCCGGCACGATCACATCGGCCTCACCGGCTTTGTCCATGGCTTTCTGGTCTGCAGATGCAAACACATCCGCTGGCGCACCATTCACAATTTGCTGCAGCAACACGTCTGATGCAGCAAAGCTGTTCAGCACTTTAGTATCGCTATGTTTTTTCTCAAACGCCTCGCCAACTTCTTTAAAGGCATTGGTCAAGCTAGCTGCGCCCGATACCAACAATTCCCCGGCGTGTGCGGCACCACCAAACACCAGTCCTGCACTCAATGCACCCGATACACAGAGCGCGCGAACAATACGGCTATAGCTTTTCATGCCTACTCCTTGGCAAGTTGTAAGAATCTATGAAAGCATTATATATAGATGTATATAGATATCGCAAACACCCTGTCAGGCATGGGTTTCAAGGCCATGCATCTTGTTTCACCCCCCCTGCCTTGCCAGCAACGCTCGTAGTATTATGCTAAGCATGACAACGCCCAATCTTGCCGCTTTTTTAGAATACTGTTTGTTAGAAGAAGGGTTGGCCAACAATACGTTGGCTGCCTACGAGCGCGACCTCGTCATTTTTGCGGAATGGCTACACGAACAACAAGGCAACACCCTGTTAGACGCCACAACCGAGCACATACAAACGTGGCGCAGCGTGGAAGCCCAAACCCATAAAGCCACTACAACGAATCGTAGGTTGGCTACCTTAAAGAAATTCTATGGCTGGGCACTACGCCAACAACTGATTGAGCACAATCCCTGTCAAAACTTGAACTCTTCCAAACAAGCGGTACGCGTACCTGCCACCCTAAGCGAGGCCCAAGTTGACGCACTGCTACAAGCCCCGGATGCCGATACACCGTTAGGCTTACGTGACATAGCCATGCTAGAAACGTTGTACGCCACGGGTTTGCGTGTCAGCGAACTGATCAACCTACACCTGCAACACCTGAGTCTAAATGATGGGGTGATACGGGTGGTGAGCGGCAAAGGCGGTAAAGATAGGCTGGTGCCCTTGGGGGCGCAAGCACAAGATAGTTTGCAAGACTATTTACAGCATGCTCGACAGCTTATTTTGGGACAGCAGCGCAGCCCCTTTTTGTTTGTGACAGGCAGAGGCCAAGCCATGACTAGGCAAGCCTTTTGGTTACTGATTAAAAAATACGCCCTGCAAGCCTGCATACAGGCACCGCTATCACCGCATGTACTGCGTCATGCGTTTGCCACCCACCTGTTAAACCACGGCGCCGATTTACGAGTGGTACAACTGCTGCTGGGGCATGCGGATATTTCCACTACCCAAATCTACACCCACGTCGCCCGAGAGCGGCTGAAACAACTGCATCAACAACACCATCCCCGAGCATAATTACGTTATGGCCAAAGCAAAGCACGTTAGCGAAACCCCCGCCACACAGTGGCTACGCAAAGCGAAAATCTCTTTTACCGAGCACAACTACGATTACATTGATCATGGTGGTGCCCAAGAGGCTGCGAGACAACTGCACTTCCCGCCGGCACAAGTCGCCAAAACGCTGATTATGGAAGACGAAAACGCCAAGCCGCTGATTATCGTAATGCATGGCGACCGAGAAGTTTCTACCAAAAATCTCGCAAGACAAATAGGGGTAAAAAAAGTCACCCCTTGTAAACCCGATGTCGCCCAGCGCCACTCGGGTTACATGGTGGGCGGTACGTCGCCGTTTGGTACACGCAAAACCATGCCTATTTTTATAGAACAAAGTTTGCTGGAGTTTCCTACCATTCTGATCAATGGCGGTAAACGCGGCTATTTGCTAGAACTGCCCCCTACCACGCTAGTAACTGCATTGGGGGCTACCCCTGTGGAAGCCGGCCTAGACGCTCACGCCTAAGCCCTTACCGGAGACATCATGATTCACCATTTAGACCACCTGGTACTAACTACTAGCAATGAAGCAGCCTGCGTGGCTTTCTATGTAGACTGCTTGGGTATGGAGTTAGTCACCTTTGGGCAAAACCGAAAAGCCTTTAGTTTTGGCCATCAAAAAATCAATCTACATGTCAAAGGTGCAGAGTTTGAACCCAAAGCGCATCTGCCCGTGCCCGGTGCGTTAGACCTTTGCTTTATGGCGGACCGCCCCTTAGACGAGGTGATCGCACACTTGCAGGCCAAAGGCGCCACCATCATCGAAGGCCCGGTGCCTCGCACCGGTGCTACTGGCCCTATACGCTCAATTTATTTGCGTGACCCTGACCTTAACCTCATTGAAATTTCCGAGCCCCTCACCACTCCCTAAGTTGTTGTAGTGTGAGCCCCTATAGTGCTTTTTTTGTTTTATCAGAGGCCCCATGAGTTCTACCCTGCTTCCTTTTGATCAGCTAAAACAACGCTGCAACGACGCATGGAAAGCGTATACCCAACACGATTTTGTGTGCCAGTTAGGTGCAGGCACACTACCTGCTGAAGCCTTCAAACACTATTTACGCCAAGACTATTTGTTTCTGGTGCACTTTGCCCGTGCCTGGGGGTTGGCGGTGTACAAAAGCCGTTCTATGCAAGAGCTGCGCCAAGGCCTAGACAGTTTAAAAGCCATTGTCGACTTAGAAATGGGGCTACACATACAGTATTGCGAACGCTGGGGTATTAGCGAAAAAGAACTGGGTGAACTACCCGAAGCGCGTGCCACCATGGCCTATACCCGTTATGTGCTGGACGCCGGTAACCGTGGCGACTTGCTGGATTTGCACGTTGCCCTCGTACCATGTTTGATTGGTTACGCCGAGATTGCTCGTTGGTTAGTAGCACAAGACTTCACCGTGCTGTCTGATGCCAACCCCTACGCTGACTGGATCAAGATGTATATCAGCCCAGAATTTCAGCAAGCGGCCACAGCCGAGCAGGATTGGCTAAACCAACACCTTAGCCATATAGACTCCGCTCGCATGGATTATCTGGCGACGACATTTCGCGATGCCACACGCTTAGAAGTGGACTTCTGGCAAATGGGCTTGGATCAGGCCGACTAAGACTCTCGTCCTAGTGTTTGCTGCTAGGTGTCAGCGCCCCATTTGGACGCTCCACATGATGCCAGCAGCAAGCCCTAAAAATGGGCCGAAGTACAGCATAGATGGCCAACATGAACGACGGCAGCGCTGCCACAGCGCATAACATAACGCCAAGGCACTGGCCACAAACAACACATAGGGTACCGCCATCACACCCAACCAAGCGCCTATGCCAGCCAACAACTTGGCATCACCTAGACCTAAACCTTCTTTACCGTGCCAGAGGCTAAATACCCTGCTTACCGCCCACGGCAAACCATAGCCCAAGGCCGCCCCCCATACGCTATTTTCTACTAACCACGGTGTATAGCCCGCCTGCCAAAGCAAGCCAGACCACAGCAGGGCATAACTGAGCTTGTCGGGTAAATAGCCATACCAGCCGTCAAAACACATCAGTAGCCACAGTTGCACTAGAAACAGGCTATAGGCCGTCTTTTCCGCAGCACTGACAGGTAGTACACACCCCAGTCCTATCACCGCCAGCAAACCACCGTAAAACACATAGGCTTGCCGCCGGTTTGGCACTCCCACTACCGAGAATTCGCGGCAACACCCTACCCATTGCCAACGTAACCCCACACTTGCCAGCACGGCTACCGCCCCCACTTCTATCATGGTGCAGGGCTCACCACACGTATCGCCTGTTCTAGGACAGCCACTGGTTCTGCCGGAGCCTCTACGCTGTAGCGTGCCCCTTGTTGCTCTACCTGTATGCTTCGTGGCCCTATCGCCACCAAACGCACACCATCCGCCAGCCAATCACCCTGCCTAAACGCTTGCGCCGGTGCACCATCAATACGCAATAAAGCCGCCCCACCGCGCCCTAGACTGGAACTCATTACACCTTGAATCTGTATGCGTACAGGGCCTCCGGCTTGCCCAAACCAAGCGGCTACTGTTTGCGCCTCGCTGCCTGGCAATACGCTTTGCTGCACCGCGATGGGAGCAAACCGCAATGTCGTTGGTGCGGCCAATTGTGCGACGCCATAACCGGCAAAAGCGGCGGCAATCACCACCAAAAAACGCTGTATCCACTGCGCCATAAAACTGACATATCTCATCTATACACTGGGGACCAGACTCAAAGACGCTCTGGTCTGCTTGTTTTTTTCACCTCCAGAGTCTGGCATGTATTAATGAAAGAAGTATGACACCACAGCATTCACTCCCCTGCACTACCGCTGCACACGCCTCGCAACGCGGCTTCTCACTGATAGAAATCATGGTGGTTATTGTCATCATGGGCATCATGGCAGCGCTCGTTGTTCCTAACTTATTAAGCCGGCCCGATCAGGCGCGTGTTGTCGCTGCCAAACAAGATATTGCCGGTATCATGCAGGCGCTAAAACTGTACCGTTTAGATAACGGCTTTTACCCCAGCACACAGCAAGGTTTACAGGCTTTACAGCAAAAACCGGCCTCACCACCTGTACCGCAAAACTGGCAACGTTACTTAGACAAAGTGCCTACAGACCCTTGGGGCAATGCATACCAATATTTGAATCCCGGCGTGGACAATGATGTAGATGTGTTCTCTTTTGGCGCAGATGGCCAGCGCGGTGGGGAAGAGATGAATGCTGACATCGGCTCTTGGCAATAAACAGCCTCGTCTACAGCACGGCTTTTCATTACTGGAAGTCATTATTGTGTTGTTCATCATTGGTATAAGCACCAGTGTAGGCATACGCTACCTGCCCGCCACCGAACAAAACAGCTTAAGCCACGATGCCAAGCGGTTAACGCAACGGTTACAGGCTGCACAGCGCTATGCCATTCAGCACCGACAACCCTTGCGTTGGCAACTACAGGAAGGGGGCTATGGCTTTGAACCCCTTACAGCTGCCCCTTTTAATGCCCGTTTCCCCAGTAGTCTTGCCCATACCGCATGGCAAAGCACGGCGGCGGTTAACGTACGTACTCAACCAACTAGCCCACTGCTTATACACCCCGCCTGGCTGTATGAACCCTTGCTCATCACCCTAGATAATGGCGTAGACAGCCTTATCATACGTCGTGACCTGCATGGTGTATTCGAGCTGATCACACCATGAAAGCCATCACCCCACAACATGGCTACACCTTAGTAGAGGTGCTAGTAGCGTTGGCCATCATCAGCATTGCCCTGACCGCCGTACTACAGGCCTTACAGCTCACTACGCGCAGCACACAGTCTATTAAGATGCGAAATTTAGCGCTGCATAGTGCGAGCAACACGTTGGCCGAACTACGCCTACAACGCCAGTTTCCGTCGCCGGGGACCCAGCAATACGCCTGCCCCCAAGGGATGTATGCCTTTAACTGCGAAGTCACCAGTGCCAAAACCGAGCACAGCAAATTCCGGCAAGTAACGGTTCGCGTCACCTTGCCGGATCATCAGCAAAACTTTGCGTATTTGCATGGCATTTTAATGCAGCCATGAACATGACCGTTTCTGCCCAACGCGGTTTCACATTACTTGAAGTCTTGGTCACGCTACTCATTATGAGCTTGCTAAGCCTGCTGTCTTGGCGCGCCTTGGACTACATTCAACGCACCCAAACGCAGCTACACGACACACAACTTAGGCATCAATCCATACACGCCGTTTTGCAGCAACTAGAACAAGACATTCTGCTGCAAAACACCACACCACTATTTAACGACGACCTGACATCGTTTCCACTGCATCCCGATGGGTTAAGTGCACCACAAAGCGCCTTACTCTGGTTGCAAAACCCTCGCAGTACCTTGCTGGCCATACGCCAACCTGCCACTCTGCCTACCCCCGGCAACGTGTGGCTGCAATGGCGTTTGGAGGGACAGACCTTATACCGCGACCTAGGTGCCCCCTTTGTACAACTTCCCGGCCCGTTGCCCGCCACCCAACACGCAGTACTTCAAGATGTACAACGTTTTAGCGCAAGAGCCTGGATTCCAGCACGTGGCTGGGTACCCTTGCCGCTAACACAAAGTACGCGTGCCCCTACAGGGTTAGAGCTCACTATTGAACGCACCGAACGTAATCAAACCGTGCGTTACACCAAGGTGGTGCCGCTATCATGATTCACTTTACGCGCCAACGCGGGCTTGCAGTGATTAATGCTCTGGTGATTGTGTTTGCCACCAGTGCCATTGCTGCCGCCTTAATCAGTAGACAAGCGCAAAACAGCGAACAATCCATTATCGAAAACGATGTCACCCAAGCCACATGGCTGTTACGGGGGGCGATGGACTGGAGCCGCCAACTACTGTTAGACGATAACCGCCACAGTGCCATTACCACGCGCAATGGCTTATGGGCACAACGCTTAGATCGCATGCCCATCGAAGATGAACGCACCACCGCGTACTTTTCAGGCTTTCTTACGGACGAACAAGCTAAGTTCAACCTACTACGTTTACAGCGTGAGGGGGAAACCAAGGCAGAGGAAATCACCAGACTGGAAAAACTACTGGTCAGTATTCAGCTCCCTAAAACCCTCGCAACCTCGCTGGCACAACAACTGGCCCAAGCGTACCAAGGTATGCAACACCCAGCTACGCAAGTCAACGCACGACGGCCATCAGAGCTGGTGGGCGCAAAAACTCTGGACGCCGCACAGCGCGAACGTTTAGACCGCTACACCACCCTGCTGCCCCCCACCACCTTGCTCAATATCAACATGGCCTCCCCCGAGGTGCTGCACAGCTACATAGACGGATTGAGTCTGGCTGATGCCTCCCGTTTAACCACGCAAAGGGATCAAGGGCGTTGGTTCAACCAAGTATCCGACCTCACCTTACAACTGCCCGCTACGGTGGACACCCCTGCCCGCACCTTAGGCGTCAAGAGCCACTGGTTTAGTGCACAGGGCTTAATCACCATTTCCGGTACCCAGCAATCGCTGCAAGCCCTGCTGGAACGCAAAGGCTCGCAAGTCATGACTCGCTGGATTCAGTATTAATATGCGCACCCATTTACAGATTCTTTTACCCGAACTAGAACAGCTATCGCTGGACTCGGATGTCGCGTTTAGCGTTGTGCACAAACGTGATCAGGTCACACGCCAAGGCCATGCCACGCTACGGCAATTGGCACAGCAATTTCCCACGCTGCCTTTTTTGCTGATGGTACACCCGCTGGATACGGTACACACCACCATCACCTTGCCGCCTTTAAAGAAGGCCCAACACGCCATGGCTGTGCAAAGTCGCTTGCAGCAAATGCTGCTAGCCCCCCTATCGCAGCATCTATTTTGTTATGAAGCCAAAGCAGACCATCAGTTTGATGTGGTGTGGACAGAGCGCGCACCGCTACAAAACCTACTACAGCACCTCAACTTACTGTCGGTACACCGCATCATGCTGCAGCCGGCCAGCCTAAGCCCTACGCTACCGCGCGCACCACACTGCTATGCACTACATAAAACACTGGATTTCAGCACCCAGCTGCAACACAGTACGCCTTGGGAAAAGCGACTCACTCGCCCACTGCTAGGAGCCTTGGCTGCCCTCTTCATCTTGGTTATTAGCCTGTATAGCTATACCCAGCAGCAAGGTAACGAACTACAGCATCTCCAAAGCGTGGCACAACAAGCCGTGAGTGATAGGTGGCCGCACTTACCCGTGATCGTTGCCCCATTAAAACAAGCGCAACAGGCGTTAAACAATCAAGCACTCCCTACCACCGCCGCATCGTCTGTATCGCTACAAAGTATGTTGCAAGGCTCTGCTGAATGGCTACGTTCCCTTGCCCCTTCTCTGCAAAGCCTAACGTGGAAAGAGCAAACCCTCAGCCTACTGCTACACCCTGACAGCAACACGCAATCGCTAGAAGGAGTATTAGAAAACACGCGATCCCAGTTGCAGGCGCAAGGTTTGCAATGGCACTACCAACCACAACAAAACCCTCTTTTGCTGCAACTACAGCCCATCACGCCATGAAAGCCACATCATCACTTGCGCTGTTACGTCAACAACTACATCAGCGCCTACGCCCGTTACTGCACAGTGTGCACATGCAATGGCAACGCCAAACGCCACGGGAACGGTTGCGCGCACGTATTTTGCTCTGGTGCTTACCGTTTTTAGTGCTGGGGTATATGGCTTTTCAGCAATGGCAGCTCTTGCAACAACAACACCAACAACTGCGTGTGGCACGACACGAATTCACACAACTACAAGAACTACTGGGACAACCCGCCCCCAGCACGTCTGTGACCGTGCAGTACACCCAAGAAGAGCTACACAATGCCTTGCAAAATAGTTTGCAAACATTCTCTACCCAACAAGCCGTGCTCTCAGCAATGCCTAATCAACCGACTACCTGGCAGCTACGCCTACAGCAAGCTCCTGCCTCTGACACCCTAGTTTGGCTACTGCACACTCCTGCTGCCTTGAACCTCAGCATCGTGGCTACCGAGCTATCACGCGCCCGCGTAGAAGGCCGTGAGCAAGCAGGTGTGCTAAGTGGAATCATCACATTGCAGTACAACGCCCCTACTTCCGAGGGAGTGTCACAATCATGACACGAATTCTTCTTATTCTTATGGCTGCCCTCACGTTTGCAGGCGGCTTCTTAGTGGCTGCACCCGCATCCTGGCTACAGGTTTTTATGCCAGCCTTTCTGCAGCTTAATGTCAGTGAAGGCACACTATGGAAAGGAAGTTCACAACTTATCGTGACTACTCAACACCCTCAGGCACTGCCCTCTCGTATTCAATGGCAGTGGAACTGGACCCCTTGGCCGCAACTGCAAATCACTAGCAATGATTTAGCACAGCCTGTGCTACTTAGCCTACGTGGTACCCGACTTAGCCTTAGCCAATCCCGTTTGCAACTACCGGCAAGCCTACTGAGTAGCGCCCACCCCTTGCTAGCATCGTTGCAACCGCAAGGTAGTCTCAGCATCTCGTGGCCTACTTTTTACGTAGGCGCCAGCACCCCGGTGGACCTTAACGTGCGCTGGCAAGATGCCTCTGTGGCTGTGGCATCGCTACGCCCACTGGGTAGCTACGCATTAGATCTGCAACTGGCAGATAGCACCACGTTGCAACTACGTACCGAACAAGGGCCGCTACAGCTTAGCGGCCAAGGCTCTTTTGGCCCTAAGCTCCCCTTCTCGTTTAAGGGAGAAGCCTCTAGCAGCCCTGAATACACCGCTGCCCTACAACCTTTATTGCACCTGCTAGGCCCCGTTCAAAACGGACGGGCCAGCTTTAGCCTACAGGCTGCACCTTGATTCTCTGTCGTGAATTTTGTTATGCGTATTAAACGTTTATTTCCTCTGGCAGCACTTAGCAGTGTAGTGATACTTCAAGGCTGTACCACGGTTTCTGACCCTGATAACCGCCCTCCATCCAGTCCACTTACGATACAAACATCGCGTACCGTATCGCCAGAGTCACAAGCAGCACCGGCGGTTACCCGTACCGTAGGGGATAGCTCCAGACGCCCCGTGCGCCCCGCGTCCAACTGGCAAAACACCCCCGAAGCACCACGCTTGGCAGCACCTCAACCCATAGGTGAGCACAACCCCGGCGACACCCTCACCCTTAATTTCGTTGAAGCCGATTTGGCTCAGGTGGTACGCACGCTTGCGCGCTTCACAGGACGAAATTTTATTATTGACCCTCGCGTACAAGGCCAACTCACCTTGGTTTCTGAGGTGCCTGTTAGCCCACAGCAAGCCTACGGCATGCTGCTAGGCGCACTGCGTATGCAGGGCTTTGCCGTGGTGCATAGCGAAGGCAGCAGCAAAGTTGTGCCTGAATCCGATGCCAAAGTACATGCCAGTGCCGTAAGCTATTCAGCAGCCGAACTGGCAAACTTAAGCGGCGAGATTGTCACTCAGGTGTTTAACCTAAATTACGAAAAAGCTGCTGACTTGGTGCCCGTACTTCGCCCTATGGTGTCACCCAGCAATCCTATTACCGCCTACCCGAATAACAATAGCTTGGTGATTACCGATTACGCCGACAACATCGCTCGTGTGGCTGATGTGATAGCACGTATTGATACCTCACACAGCTTAAATACCGAGCTCATCACCATCGAACATGGGGTTGCACTAGACGTTGCCGCGCTGGCTAACCAGTTGTTAAATGATGCCAATAGCGAGCCCTACGCACGTACACAAATCGTGGCTGACCCACGCACTAACTCCATTATTATTCGGGCTGGCAGCACCTCTAGATTAGAGATGGCCAAAGACCTCATCTACAAAATTGATTCGCCCAATGCGAGGCCTAACAATCTGCATGTGGTGTATTTAAAAAACGCCCAAGCTACGCATTTAGCGCAAGTGCTAAAGGGAGCATTAGAAGGCTTAAATCCACAAAGCCAGCCTACTGCTACACCCGGCATGGGAGCGCCCGCTGCCACTAACACAGCCGCCGCAAGCAACAACACGCCTCCCATGGCGGTTAACGCCGACACCACCACTAGCCTTATGGCAGGTCTACCCCAAGCCGCAACCTTACAACCTGTGAGCATTACGGCTGGGGGGGCCACCATTCAAGCTGACCCCTCTACCAACACCTTAATTATCTCTGCACCGCCGCCGCTGTACCGCAGCATACGCGAGGTTATAGACTTACTGGATCAACGTCGCGCACAAGTGCTGGTAGAAAGCTTAATCGTAGAGGTGAATGCCGAAGATGCCGCTGAGTTTGGTATTCAGTGGATGGCCGGCGGTAGCCACTTAGCCGACGGCGGCAGCGGCTTTGTAGGTGGCACCAACTTGGGCGGTAGCGGCGTAGGCACCAACATTACCGGTGCAACCACCATTGATGCATTAGGCCAAGGCTTAAGCTTGGGGTTGGTGAAGGGCACAGTCAACATACTAGGCCAAGAAATTGTGAACCTGGGTGTACTGGCTCGTGCTCTGGAAAAAAATGGGGCTGCAAACATTTTATCCACACCCAACCTACTCACTATGGATAACGAAGAAGCCAGCATTATTGTGGGCCAAACCGTTCCCTTTGTGACCGGGCAATACACCACCTCGGGCGATGGTGCGAGCAACCCCTTCCAAACCATTGAGCGCGAAGACATAGGTTTAACCTTACGCATACGTCCGCAAATCTCTGAAGGCGGCACCGTAAAACTGACCCTATACCAAGAAGTCAGTAGCCTAGACCCTAACGTCACCATGAGCTCGGCCACCTTGGTCACCCGCAAGCGCGCCCTACAAACCAACGTGTTGGTAGACGATGGTCAAGTGATTGTATTAGGTGGCCTGTTAGAAGACAGCACTCATGACTCTACTTCTGCAGTGCCTATTTTGGGCAGCCTGCCGGTAGTGGGCAGCTTGTTTCGTTACGAAACCCGCAAACGCACCAAAACCAACTTGATGATTTTCTTACGCCCACACATTGTGCGTGACCAACAAGACAGCCAACGTCTGACCCTAGATAGGTATAACTACATGCGTTCGGCACAGCAAGGCATGCCCTACAACGATCTGTGGTTCAGTGATATCGCCAAGCCCACCCCGCTGCCTGATCTGATGCCTTTGCAGCAACAGGTAGATATGCGTGGAGTACGCTAATGTTGCTGCCCTATAGCTGGTCTAAAAGCCAACGCCTCATCTTGCGCGAAGAACAGCAGCAATTGCAGGCGCTGCACTGCACTGACACGCCCGATTGGGCATTAGCCGAAGTACGTAGGCGCTATAGGCATGCGGAATTCAAGCTGGTGCCTGCTATAGAGATTGAGCAGTGGCTAAACAGCAGTTATGGGCAGCAAGACAATGCGGCAGCCGTGATGGATGCCGCCAGCAACGAAATAGATCTGGACTCCCTCATGCATGAAATGCCTGAGGTAGAAGACTTGCTGGAATCCAGTGATGATGCGCCCATCATCCGCATGATTAATGCCTTACTGACTCAAGCGGCTAACCAAGGCGCAAGCGATATACACATTGAGCCCTTTGAAAATCAGTCTGTGGTTCGCTACCGCATTGATGGCAGCTTACGCGATATTGTGCAGCCTAGACGTGCGCTGCACAACGCACTGATCTCGCGTATTAAGATCATGGCTAAGCTGGATATTGCTGAAAAGCGTCTGCCTCAGGATGGTCGTATTTCGTTGCGTGTTGGGGGGCGAGCCATTGATGTACGGGTGTCCACCTTACCTACCGGCCACGGCGAACGTGCGGTGCTACGTTTACTAGACAAGTCTGCTGGGCGATTAGAGCTTTCAGCGCTAGGCTTAGCATCTACCCATTATCAGCAATTAACCTCGCTGATACGCCGCCCGCACGGTATTGTGCTGGTCACAGGCCCTACAGGTAGCGGTAAAACCACCACCTTATATGCCGCCATTGGCTGCCTAGATGCACAAACCACCAACATCTTAACGGTGGAAGACCCCATAGAATATGACCTCGCCGGTGTGTCGCAAACACAGGTTAACTCACGTATTGATTTGCACTTCTCTACCGCACTGCGTGCAATTCTGCGCCAAGACCCAGACGTCATCATGATTGGGGAAATACGCGACCTAGAAACCGCCCAAATTGCCGTGCAGGCCTCGCTAACAGGTCACTTAGTCTTAGCAACACTGCACACCAACGATGCAGTATCGGCCGTCACCCGCTTAATAGACATGGGCATAGAACCCTTTTTACTCGCCAGCACCTTGCAAGGCGCACTAGCCCAACGCTTGATTCGCAAGCTGTGTGACCACTGTAAAATACCGCTGGAATCGGGCCGTGCACAACGACACCCTTCTGGCTGCGAACATTGCGGTTTTACCGGCTACAAAGGGCGTACTGGCATACATGAGCTTTTCGTCGTAGACGACACCTTACGCAGTTTAATTAGCCAAAACGCCGACACGCAAACCTTACGACACACCGCCCAAAAACTGGGTATGCACGATCTGTACGATGATGGAGTACGTTGGCTAGACAGTGGGCAAACGTCAGAAGAAGAACTGCAACGCGTCACCCGTGAAAACTAAGCACCATGACCTATTTTCACTATCAAGCCCTGGATGGCACTGGCAAAACCGTACACGACTTTATAGAAGCCGAATCTGCTGAGCAAGCACAATCACTGCTTGCCCAACAGGGTTTACTGGTGCTGAAACTACGCGCCAAATCTCGTACACGCAGTCACTCTACACGGGCACTCAAACTGGGCGATAGAGAACTAAGCTGGATGACACGCCAGTTAGCGAGCCTACTGGATGCACAACTGCCCTTAGAGGCCGCTCTTAGTGCAGTCATAGAACAAAGTGACAACGCCGCCACCCAACACGTGCTGCGTCACATACGCCAAGAAATACGCTCCGGCCAACGGCTAGGCCAAGCGCTGGGGCAATTTCCGCAGATATTCCCAGATATTTATCGAGCCTTGGTAGACGCCGGAGAACACTCAGGCCAGTTAGATGTGGTGCTTACTAAGCTCGCCGATTACATAGAAAAACGCCATCAACTACGCAACAAGCTCACCAATGCCCTGATCTACCCCATCATCGTGAGCATCGTCTCGGTGTTGATTGTGATTTTCATGTTGAGCTACGTAGTACCACAGGTGGTGAACGCCTTTGTACAAACCCAAAATAGTTTGCCGCCCTTAACCGTTGCCATGATCTGGTTAAGCGACTTTACCCGTGAGTGGGGAGTAGTATGCCTAATCGTATTTTCTTTGTTGGTCGTAGCGTGGCGATTAGCCTTACGCGCCCCCGCCCTACGTTTAGCGTGGGATGCCAAACTGCTTAAAGCCCCACTATTAGGACGTTACTTGCAAGGTGTGGACATTGCCCGCTTCGCGTCTACGCTGGCGATTTTGCACAGTAGTGGCGTGCCGTTATTAGCCGCCTTACAAGCAGCCGAACGCACCATCAGCAACACACACTTAAAAAACGCCATCGCACAAAGCACGCTAGCCGTACAAGAAGGCTCTGGTTTGGCGGCAGCCTTACGACAGCATCAAGGCTTTCCGCCATTGCTTATACATTTAGTACAAAGCGGGGAGCGCACCGGCCAGTTATCGCTGATGCTAGAACGTGCCGCCAATACGTTATCCACAGAGCTAGAACAGCGTGCCACCACCAGCACCGCTATCTTGGAACCGCTGATGATTCTATTCATGGGCGGCTTTGTGATGCTCATTGTGTTAGCGGTGATGTTGCCGATTATTGAGTTGAATCAGTTGATTCAGTAGTCAGGATGAGGGGAAAAGCCCGCTTACTCACGACTATCTGCCGTAGCCTAAGGCTGCGAAAGTATTTTTTTATTTGAGACACCAAATAAAAAAATACTTCCATCCGCCTTTCCTTCGTCGCTTACAACGGTTTTTGCTTTGGTAGTTTCTGCTAGGCACTTCTACTTCTGTTGTAGACGAGCACTATTGTGGCTCGCTTTGGCCGATAGAGAATTAATACACAGCATCAGCGAACATCAGCACTACTACCTTTCTTGACTAAAACGCTACTGAAGAAAGGGCTGTAAACCTAGCAATTGCGATACATCGGAGGAGGCGGAGGAAAACTTTTTTGATTTGGTATCTCAAATCATAAAAAGTTGTTCCGCAGTCCCTCGGCGCGTGCGATGAATACAACCATCACTTTGCACCAACACTAAGCGTAGACACCCACCACTCGGTAATCCACATCACAAAAAAACGCCCATGAAAACCTCATGGGCGTCTACCAACCAAACGAAAAACAGCCGGTTAGAAATCCTGCAATGCCAAGGCCGGATCACTCACACCATGCTTACCCGTTTCTACACGACCTGCAAAACGGCGCACATAGCTTTGGTCGCTATCAACGTGCACAGTAAAGTCGTACCAGTGACCACTTTGCTTCAGCTCCCATGCCAGCTTCTGCTTCTCACCTGGGCCCACCTTAACTGCCCATGGGCCATCTTCGCGGTAGAAGTTCGCTTGCACCGTGAAGGTACATGCCTCTTTACCACCGTTCATCAGCTCTACAAAAGCATCACCGTTAGTCACGTCGTAACACACGCGGATTTCAGGTTCTGCCTGTGTGAAGGTTAGGCTGCTGACATTACCTTTGAACTGACGGTGGTAACCGTTAGGACCCAACACCCACAAGTCATAGCGACCTACGTTGTCTTTGACCACATCCCACGTGTCTTCCAGCGTTTTACCGGGTTCCACCATGTAGCGACGAGGCAAACGATCTAAGTTCAACTTGTCGTACACATGAAATACCGCAGAACGCTTACCTGTATTGCTGAACATCAGCATCACACCAGACTTAGCATCACAACGCGCGCTGGTGTGCAAGTGGTAATCCAACGCACGTGATGGACGCACGCCCACTTCTTGCGTAGGTAGTTTGGTCACCGAAGGACGTGGCACTTGATCCAATGCCTGCTGTGCCGCACGGATAGAATCTGCCTCGCCTTTGGTGTAACGACCATTCAAGAACGGCAACGGTTCGTCGTTGGGGGATTTAAAGTTAAATGCCGAGGTCAGGTCCCCACACACAGCACGACGGTACGGGCTGATGTTAGGCTCCATCACGCCAAAACGCGCTTCCATGAATTTAATCACCGAGGTGTGATCAAACACTTCAGAGTTCACCCAACCACCACGACTCCACGGTGAAATCACGTACATAGGAACGCGAATACCTGGGCCATACACTTTTTTGTCCGGTGCTGGCTGACCGCCTGCGCTCACCGGTTTTTGGTGTGTGTAGTACTCGTAACTCACGTCTTTCTCAGGCAATGTTGTTTTACCAGCAAACGAGCCATCTGGGTTGTAGGAGGGTGCCGATGGTGAAGGTACGTGGTCAAAATAACCATCGTTTTCATCAAAGTTCACCAACAATACCGTTTTGCTCCACACCTCGGGGTTAGCGGTCAGTGCATCCAACACTTCTTGGGTATACCAACCACCTTGTACTGGGCTGGATGGGCCTGGGTGTTCAGAATACGTCGCCGGTGCCACGATCCACGAAATCTGCGGCAACTCGTTATTCAACACATCATCACGCAACTGCTGCAACATACCGCCATCAGGCATGGTGTTCGCAATCCCTTTATACAAGGGCGCAAGCTTGTCATCATCAGGGTGGTACGCGGGATTAGAGCTCCCCCCTACCGGCTTACCGGAGTCTTCGTTGGCTTTACGGTATTGTCTGAACCCTGCCAGTGGATTATCGGTAAAGTTATCAGGCATATTCTGATAAACCTTCCAGCTAATACCAGCCTCTTCCAAACGCTCTGGGTAGGTTTTCCACTCAAAGCCTACGCTTGATGGACCAATACTATCCAAGGTGTTATTCACTACCGCTTCGTTAGAGGCAGTAGGACCATTGGTACCTGTCCACATAAACAAGCGGTTGGAGTTGGTGCCTGTGTGCATAGAGCAATGGTAGGCATCACAAATGGTGAACGCATTGGCCATCGCAAACTGAAATGGCAATTCAGTTTCGCGGTAAAAGCCCATGGAATGTGCTTGTTTGTGTCTGGCCCACTCTGTCATACGACCATGGTCCCATGCCAACTGCCCATCCACCCACGTATGCGGCGTGCCGTTGACACGCTGCGCATTACCTTTGCTGCTGTCTAGGTGGTAAGGCGTAATTTCCTTACCACTGCTATCGTGCTGTTCCCATACAGAACGGCCATTAGGAGCTGGAATCGTAAATCTATCACCAAAACCACGCACCCCTTTCATGGTGCCAAAGTAGTGGTCAAAAGAACGGTTTTCCTGCATCAACACAACAATGTGTTCCACATCCTTAATCGTACCAGTACGTGAATTTGCAGGAATAGCCAAGGCTTTACGAATACTGGGTGGGAAAGTCGCCAACACACTGGCCGCTACACTGCTACCAGCCACACCACGTATAAAATTTCTTCTAGATACACTCATGACGTTTTATCTTGTTTTGCAATTAAGGGGCACAATGAATCACAGCGACGGGTGGCGGTGGTGGCGGTGGCGGTTCTGTTGATGAGTCGTTATCGTCACCACCACACGCTGCCAAACCCACACTGAGCGCCACCACACCAAATAGGCGAGCTATATAGCGCCCCCATACAGCGGGGCGAGAGAAACTGGTTGTTCTGTGCATAACTGATCCTTAAGGGAGCAAGGAGGAAATAGGGCGACGCGAGGCATAAATGTTTTTCACCTCATCCAACGTCAAGACACGGTTCCACACGGCTAAGTCGGTGTAGCTCTTCAAGCCGGTGAAGTTGTAGTTTTTGGAGTACTGACCAGTAGCATCATCACCAAAGCCCATGATGCCGGTACCCGTACCGCCAATCGCTTTGACACGAGCATCGGCCATCGCTTTTTGACTGTTTTGCTGACCCGCACTAGGGTCCATTAAGTAGGCGTACAACTGCTTGTTTTTCTTATCCACAGCCACGGCAACATAGGCCCACTCGTTAGGGGTCACGCTAAAGTTTTGTAGCTCATCCCTACCGCCGCCACCGCCAGTGTTAAAGCGCAATTCGCAGTTATTGGTAGAACCAAACATACCAATGGCCAAGCCAGGGTTGTTACCGCTGTCGTAGTCTTTATTCGCCAAAACAGACGAACCACCACCAATACATACCCCGTTGGTTTTGAACCAGAAACCAATAGTGAAAGCCTGAACCGAAGGGTCTACAGTCACGTTGGTATTAGCCATATTGAGTTTGTAGCCGGAGTAGTCGCCCTGCTTGTAAGCCCCCAAATCCATCGTCAACGCACTGTTGGCTCTAGGAGTCTCGGAGGTTTTGTAGGGTAGATCGGCGGCTTTAGTCACCCATGTCGCACCGGGGTTAGTGCTATTCCAAGGCTGCAGGGTAGAAACTTGCTTAGCGTCTTCTGCTTTAGCATTCAGGAATGGGTAATACATCACCATGCCATTTAATACGCTGGCATTTAGGTCTGGAGCGGGTTGCACCACGGTATGTACCGATGCCGCACCACCTTGAGTACGCACTTCGTAGCGCAGTGGCAATAACGTGCCTTCTGCACCGTTAGGAATAGTGGTGTCTACATAACGACGTGTGCTCGCATCCACAGTCGCCAGCAACTGACCTTCGCGGTAGATTTCTACTGGGGCGGCAAACTGTGCATCACTGTAGAGCTTCCACTCTAACGACAGGTTGTACGAGTTTTGGTCGTAATCAAAAACCAGCCTATCTATCTGCACGGGGTTGCGCAGATCATTACCGTTAAATACATAGGTACCTACGGGTAAGGACACCCCCATGCCTGTTAGCAACGTTGGAGCCACATCCACAATGGAGGCGTAATCCAACGGGCCACGCGCAGCATCATTTTGTGCGGTAACAATATCGCTAAGCGCAATATTGCTCAGCATCCAACCGGTTTTATTCAACTCGAACTGTGCGCCCGACACAGTGCCGAATTTATCCATACCGTAACTATTCACCAGCACGATTTGCCACGATTCGTCACTGGCTAAGGCTTCTCGTTCATCAATCAATGACAGCAAGCTGGTGAAATCTTTCAGAACGGTTTGCACCTGATTCTGATACTGCGTCGACCCAAGCCCATACTGATCCGACTGTTTCAGCAAGCCTGAATATTGCGCCAAAATAAAATCAGCGCCTTTCACCACGGCTTCCTGACTTTGTTTGGTCACACAAACATCGTTATTGGCACAGTCAGGCAGTATGCTTACTTCGCCCTCATCCACATTCGCTTGCAACGCTTTAGCGTAATCAGGGGTGCTCACCACTAAGGCTGTTTGTGCCTCTGGCGCATTCGTTTTGACCCAATCAAATACGGTCTGTGCTTTTAACGCTTCACCGGTCTCGGGCAGAGCAGTACCCAAACCATGCTCTACAGACCACGTACCGGTCAGCAATGATGCCCAGCTAGGCAATGCCTTTGTTTGTTGTTCTGATGAGGTGCCTGCATAACCACCACTGCGCAATGGCAGTACGCTACCTAAGGTCTGCACTTTTGGATGTGCTGCCAAAGCCGCTTGCAACGGCTCCATGGTCAAGCCATCTACGTGTACCACTAATGTTTTTTTACCGCCTAACGAGCCAAACTTGTGCTCTGGTGGTTTAACGGTGGATGAGTCGTCATCATCACCGCCACCACAAGCACTTAATAATGCTGTCAACAGCACCGTTACGGTAACTGCTCCTGCGCGCCAGCCATGTTTCTTACGAAGAGGAACCAATGTCATGATAGAGCTTCTTTAAAATCGCTACAGAGCACAGTCAAGCCCACCTCTCTTTTCTGCACTCATAGCCAGTGATAGCGTTGCACACACGTACAACTGGAAACATGTGCCAGTATCGCGGGGTGAGGTGATAGGGGAATGACAGCAACCGTGTTTTTCTTGATGCATGCATTAGAAAATTTAAGGTGCCGTCAGTGCTAAGGAGGCGACAAAAGCCTGTATGACAGCGGTGTCTTCGCGTTCTTTCAGGTAATACACATACTCGTGTACTGGCAAAGACACTTCTAGTAAGGGGATAGTGCGTAACTCAGCAAAGGGGGGGATTTCGCGCTGAGGTAATAGGCTGCATCCCATGTTGTGACGCAACCCCCAATGTATGGCTTCACGGCTGCCCACCTCGATGGGCGAGGCTAGCTTCACCCCATGCTTTTGCAAACTGTCCAATACGATCTGCCGTGTCATGGACCCTTGCTCACGCACTAGAAAGTCAGTCTTTACCAGGTCGCTTAACGACACAGCAGACTTTTTCGCTAAGGGATGGCGAGTGTGGCACACAAAGAAAAGAGCGTCTTGTGCCAGCACCTTACACGTCATGGCGTCGTCTTGAATTAATAACGACGACGTGCCTATTTCTAGTTCGTAGTTGCGTACCGCATTCAGAATGTCTACGGAGTTTTTCTGCAGATAGCAAACCTCTACAGCTGGATACTGTGCCTGAAACTCATGCACTTTTTCCATAATGTAGTACGGGCCTGTTGCCCCTACCCGCAAGCAGCCGCCCTGCATTTTCTTATAGTCACGCAACATAAATTCGACTTGCGTGGCCTGCTGCTGTAGCAACAGCAAATGCGGCAGTATCTGCTGCCCTTCTTTGCTGATGGCCAGCCCTTTACCTTGGCGATAAAACAGTTCAATGCCGTAGCGCTGTTCAATCTGTCGTATGTAGTTAGTAATGGTGGGCTGGCTAAGCGCTAACCGTTGGGCAGCATACGTAATGCTGCCATGCTGAGCAACCAGCAAAAATGCTTGAAATGGCAGGGAAATCATTGTTGGCACTACGAAACAGAAACCTAAGGCTCAGCGCAACACTCGCTACGCTGATACCGTTACTGCATCATAAAAGGCCAAGATGACAGAATTTAGATGGTGGCGGCCCAACAGTCTTCACATTACAACGCCAAACGACTGCATATATAGATTTTCATAAAATTGAAATATTAGATACCGTCAAAAATACCGTCACATGAAAATAAACTTTGAAAATCGCACGAAAACACACACTTAAATACTTACTATTACTAACCCATGGAGACTAGAGACAAGCCTATTTCTCGTGCTCTTGTAACTCCAAAGCTGGTAGGCTGTTTACTATCTTCATGGTTTCAAGACTGACAGTAATCACCCGTAGCAACAACTCAAGCGGGTAGCGTGGGTTGCCCATCGTTTCAGTTGCCCAGTCGTTAGCATCATTCACAATACCGCTGGCCTTATCTTCTCGTACCCCCTGACGTTCTACTACCCAGTCAATTGCGGGTTTACCGTTCACAACATAGTCATACGCCTCTAAAGGAATGTTGCGTACAGTGATGCTGCTGTTGTAGTGGATAACGCTTTTATCTTTGCCTTTACCGTAACGCATCTTCTCTACCCTGTAGTTGGCATCATCAGTAGCGCCATCAACAGTAGCAGGGTACATGGCCGCGGTTTCATAGTTTAGGTGTAAGTCTGCTAAGTCCCTACCAGCCTGCACAAACAACCAGAAATCACGAGCCTCTTTAACAGGCGGGATACGTGGCAGCTCTTTAGCTAGGTTGTCAGCATAGCGAGCACGGTAGTCAGGTGAGTGCAGCAACCCATAGGTGTAATAGAACACATCCTCTTTGCTGAGGCTTTCAGTAGGGTAGGCCGTTTGGAAATACCCTAGCCCCTCATCTGTTAGTGCATAGCGACGCTGTCCCTCATGATTAGAGCTGCCGTCAGTCTGGCCATCATTGCCTAGCAAGCTCTGCTGCTGTGTGGCTGTGGTGGCACGTTCTTGCTCGTCGTATAGGTACAAAGGGAAGCATTGGGCATCCCCATTCAAATGCAGGTCAGGTAATACATTGCTTATTAGAACAGGGACACCGACTCCGTTATAGCGAGCGTTATATGAAATAACCAAATTTTCAGCCTCCGCATAGGGGAAAATGCGAGGGATTTGGTAAATCATGTCATTTAACTTACGGTCGAAATAAACATGTTGCCTATTAAAAGGTCGGTATATAGCGGTACATACTGAGCTTGCATGGAAACTCAATATATCTCCCCTTGCCAGCTCCTGTTTTAACGAGCGGTTCCAACTGATTTTTGTTGGATCATTATCAATAAAAGCATCTATAGCAACTTCTCTGCTTCTCCTATCCTGCCCTTGGTGAGCAAAGTTAAACCGTTCTAACTCCGAGTTATAGTTAGCGATTAGTCTTTTTACATTAGAGCTTATAGTCTCTAAGCTTGAGTTATATACCCAAGCGTCTCTCCCAGTAGCAATACCCCTAGAGTAGCTTTCAAACACTGTAACCGCACTCTTATCCTTCTTATCCCCCAAGGATATATATTGCTCAAAGCTGTCATCACGCTGGTTCAACCAGTCACCGTATGGGTCAGGAGTGATTTTTACCCAGCCTTTTGATTGGGTAATCCTATCTATACTCGCGTATTCAGAAACTATCTTTAGCTTTTCCTCACGGCTTAAGTAGTCACCAATGTCATGGAAGTGGATTTGTCCGTGCTCTTTTGCTTCTGGGTTTTTCACAAGAATAGAGATTGCAATAGGCGCTCTGCTGCCACCACCAAATATTTTGCCCCCCTCCTTACGAGACAGTTCACCTGATGTGCGTTGATTTCCTCGTAAATGAAACACATAGATATTGCTGAACTCATCAGCTAAGCATTTACGCAGCCCATCTGCTGTGTTGGCCTCTAAGAAGCCGCCGTTTGTCACAAACCCAATCACCCCTTGGTTGCCTATACGGTCACTTGCCCAGCGTATGGCACGAATGTAGCTGTCATACAGTGCGTTCTTATTAGTGGCTACTGACTGATCTGCATAGGTACTACGAATACGTTCATCTAGGTAGGGGTAGGCAACGTTAGCATTGTTGTCATTGGCACTGGTCTGCCCAGCAGAATACGGCGGGTTGCCTACAATAACGCGTATATCCAGCTTCTTCTGACGTTCACGGCGCTGGCTGTTGTCTACGAGTAGCTTACTAATTAAGTCCTCGCTTTCTTGCATCTGGAACGTGTCAGTTAAGCAAATCCCCTCAAAGGGGATATAGTCGCCCCCAGCCATGCTGTGATAGACCGCCTCTATGTTGATGGTGGCAATGTAATAGGCTAGCAATACAATCTCATTGGCGTGTATCTCATGGCGGTATTTGTGAGGTAGTTGCTCTGGTGTTATCAAACCGCTTTGCAGTAGGCGAGTAATGAAGGTACCCGTACCCGTGAAAGGGTCTAGGATATGTACTCCCTCACTACCGAGCGTCTGCCCAAACTCTGCTTTCAGGACATCATTGACACTGTGCAGGATAAAATCCACGACCTCTACTGGCGTATACACGATACCTAAGCGGTCGGTCATTCTTGGAAAAGCAGACCTAAAGAATTTATCGTATAGTTCAACAATAATGCGCTGCTTGCCTATGGCGCTGTCTATCCCCTCTGCTCGTAGTTTCACGCTGTCGTAGAATCGCTGTAGCGTATCTGCTTCTTTGTCTAGGTGGTGCTCATGCAAAGCGTCTAGCACTTGCTGCATGGCTTTAGACATTGGGTTGTTTTGGGCAAAACTATAACCCTCAAACAGAGCCTCAAACACAGGCTGTGTAATCAGGTGCTGTGCCAGCATCTCCACAATTTCAGCATCACTGACGCTGTTGTTGATGTCGTCACGTAGCTCTGCTGCGAACGCTTCAAATGCTGCGCGCTCTTTTGTATTCTCAGGGGCTTCAATAATCGCCGTGATGCGATCAATGTGTGTATTGGCAATCTTGGCAATGTCTTTTGCCCAGTCTTCCCAGTGATGACGGTTGCCTACCTTGTCTACCAGCTTGGCATAAATAGCGCGTTCTATTTCGCCTATCTCAAACTCTAGCGTGTTTTGGAATTGCTCTGGTACATGGGCTGCCTCACCAATGCTATGACTACTTTTTGCCTGTGCTTTGTTTTTTTGCTTGGTGGTACTTGGCTGCTTACGTGCTTGTATTTTGTCAGTGATAGCTATCACTTCCATTTTGCTTGTGTCTTGGCCAATCAGGTCTAGTTTATTGACCATGGCATCAAAGCGGTCATCGTGTGAACGCAGTGCCTGCAACACTTGCCAGACCACTTTATAGGTCTGGTTATCGTTTAACGCCTCGTGTGGCTCCATGCCGGCGGGAATTACCACGGGCAATACTACATACCCCAGTTTCTTGTTTGGGGCATTACGCATTACGCGCCCCACAGACTGCACTACATCTACTTGTGAGTTGCGGGGAGTTAAGAACAGTACGGCATCCAACGCGGGAACGTCTACACCCTCAGATAGACAGCGTACATTACTTAAAATACGGCAGGTGTTCTCTGGGGTTTCCGCTTTTAACCAGTCTAGCTTTTCTTCTTTTTGACTGGCGTTCATGCTGCCATCTACGTGCTCGGCTTCACAATTCAGTGTAATGGCCAGCTCACCATTTTCTGCGGCCTCAGCTTCTTGGTAGGCTTCTACAACGTCTTGGAACATCTCAGCAATGTTCATAGACGCTACTTGGTGTCGCTTAGCTTTCTTATTCGGTGCAATGACCTGACAAAACGCTACAGCTCGTTTCATGGGGGCAGCATCGTAGTGTAGGTCAGTATTGATGCCTTGTTTTGACAGTGCTTTCCAACACCCGACGATTTTTGCAGCATCGTCTACTTTTAAGGAGTTATCCCCACCACCTAGTAAGGCTTGCAGCCGGCGGTTAACGTGTGATTCTTCTACTGCCAACACAATGACTTTGTAGTCAACTAGCAGGCCACGTTTTACAGCTTCTGAAAAAGTGATAACAAACAGCTCTTTACCGTAGTGCTGTTCATTATCCATTGAGTACAACGCTACATTGTCTTGCTCAGCAGTGGCCTTAGCCACATCAGCATAAATACGCGGTGTAGCGGTCATGTAGAGGCGTTTACTAGCACGTATGAAGTCAGGGTTATGGACCCGCACAAAAGCGCTTTCTTCTTCGTCCTCGTAGCTTGCGCCGGTTGTACGGTGAGCCTCATCACAAACGATTAGGTCAAAGTCTGCCAAGTTAAAGTCATGCTGTGCACGGTGAATGACATCAATGGAATGATAGGTACTAAACACCACACTCATGTGCTCGTCATCGTGTCGTCTAGCAATCTCATCTGCTAATCGGTCTGCTTGTGTGGTGGCAGGGTAGCGCAGCTCATGGGTGAACGTTTGCACACGGTCATCATCGGCACTACGCTTTTTCCCAACGTCCGAATCTGAACACACGGCAAAGCTGTGCAGCGGTATGGCGCTTTCTTGCGTCCACTCCGTTAAGGTTTGTGACAACAGTGAAAGGCTTGGCACCAGAAACAATACCCGCCCCCCAGCACCTGCTAAAGCCTCTGCTATTTTCAAGCTGGTAAAGGTTTTACCAGTACCGCAGGCCATAATCAATTTGCCACGCTCGGCATGAGCAAGCCCTGCTACTACACGCTCTAAGGCGTTTTGCTGGTGGGGGCGTAATTGCTTTTTAGGTAGCAGCACGGGTTGCTGCTTAGGCTGGTAAAGTGACCAATCTATTTGGCTGCTCTCTAAGTCGTGTAGCCCTATCTTACTAACGGGTGGTTGCTGGTCGCGTAATGCTTCCTCGGCATGCTCGCTCCAATTGTTGGTTGTGCTCACAATGACACGGTGCGTAAACGGGCGTTTCCCCGAAGCCGTGAAAAAGCTATCAATATCCCGTTTTTGTATTTTGTAGCCCGCATCATAGAACTTGCATTGAATGGCGTGTAGCTCGTCAGTGCCACGCGTTTTAGCCACTAAGTCTATCCCAGCATCACGCTGGTCTATGCCTTGCAGTGCTGCCCACTGTGCATATGTCCACACATCACTGTATAGCTCTTTGTATGTTGCCTCATTGCGTAGGTAGGCAATTACTAGTTCTTCAAAATACGTGCCTTTCTCGCGTTCGGAAACGGCAGCATGTCGGTAGGTATCTAGTAGGGTGGTTAGTGTGTTCATAAGCAAGGCAGCAGCAAATAAAGATGCAAATCAATAATGATAGATGCTGGCTATGATACGACATAACCGTTACGCAACGCTTAGATAACGGGCCAATCAATTATGCCCATCAGCAAAGCTGTGCGGTAGATGTGAGGTTTTATCCAACCCTAAAAACTACCCGCACCCTATTTTGGCGCACCAAGGGAATGGAGATAGTCTTTTTTATGGCCTCCGAAAACCCACGGTAATGCTAACAAAAGCTAACATACACTACTACGAAGCAGCATCAATGTCCGCTAATCAAATAGCAGTCATGCTTTACCTTTTTGGTCCCCATTACAGTAAACGGTGCAACTTTTTGCAAAAAACCGTTTGCACTATACATCCCTATTTGCTGCTTTCTAACCCCTAATAAATCCCCCATAAATGGGGGAGTAGATGGCTATATATATAAAGTGACCGGAATACGGTCATATGAAAACGCTGTTTTGGGCCTGTATTTGACCGGATTCCGGTCACATGGAGCACTTCGTATAACCGTATTCCGGTCAAATGGAGGGCTTTATATGACCGTATTCCGGTCAGTTATTTTGTTTTCCTCTCCCACAGCAAAAACGCATCTTTTAGGAAGTCCACCGGCTTTAAGTCCATTTCTGGCGTGTAGTCCAATGGCCGCCATGTCAGGCCAAACCATGCCCCACGTCTAGGCATAAGAGGTAGGCGGGTCATTTGGATAAACCCCTTGTCCTGCAACTCCTGCCTAGCGCGTGTAAATACATCACCACTATTCCAACCGCGACTCTTTAGAACACCTAGAGTGACGTGCATCTGACCATTGTTGTTGCCGTTGTAGGTGCGTAGTATTTCCAGCAGCAGACGAGTAGCAGCACCCGACAAGCTAACAAATGCCGCGCAATCCATAACCTTGTGAGGCAAAGCACAAAAGCGCCCCCCGATGGGGTAATCCGAGCGTTTGCGTCGTGTCATTCATGCGGACCTCCTGCCTACTCTGGAGGCAACAATATCAAGCCACAAGCACAACTTAGCCATAGCATAAGGGGTAAGACTGTAATACCCTGCCTTAACCGATTCACCAAAGCGGTTCACCGTCTCCTGCATATCGCACTTTATAGGCAGACCTTTTTCACGTAGCCGGCGCACGATTTCAGGGCTATTAGCAGCCCCACATAATCGATCTAAATCCTTACGGCTTACTGGCTTGCCTTCTGCTTTGAGGAGCACATCCAGCGCCCGTAACTCATTGACGTTACGTGTGCCCTGAAATGGTTTTATGGTATGCTGGCCAACAGTGATATTTGCAGCGCTCTCATTGCTTCTCGTGATGGGGGCGTTTCTTTTTTGCGGATCCATTACACGCCCCCCTCAGCCCAACCCTGAGGGTTTTCTGCCCATTTTTCTAGGTCGCTTACCCGCCAAGCAATAGCGCGGCCACCTATTTTTACTGGCTTAGGGAATTGCCCTTTTTTCACCCACTCGTAAATAGTGGTTCTGGATACGCCCCCTGCTCGCTCTTGCACGGCAGGCATACGTTGAAAGGCTTTGGTAGACATTTCTGTATCTCCACGGTTATTAAAAAACAATGGAGATACTGTATTTTTAGTCAGTCTTTATGTGCAGTAAGTACCGCTCATCTAACAGTACTTACTGCTAGCTCTACGTCTTTTCTGGCTTTCTAGGCAAATACTCTCTAGCGGCGTTTAGGTGTATCCGTAACGCCTCTATACTTATTTCTTCTCTGCGCTCATTTATGTCTTTCAGAATACGGTTAGTTGCGCTATTTCTTTCCGCATAAAAATCATAACCGTATCCACCTCGAGCCATACCTATGATGATTCTGTATAAGGTTTCTTCTTTTCTGCGGTTTATTCCACCTCCACCAGATAATGCTGCCCTTAACTTCTCCACTTCAGCCTTGAGAGCTACGACCTCCTCATCTCGTCTCAACTCCCCTGCATTTTCCGCATTCATCCTGTCAGCCAATAACTCTATATCCTTTGTCTTGAAAAACAGTCCATCTGCCCGCAATAGTTCATAACCGTTCACATTCCACACACAACTATCTGTAACTAACTCTTTTCCTTCCTGATAAGTAATCTTACCCTCTAACTCTAAAACATCAGGAAAGTAACAGTCCCCCCTTCGTGGCAATTCAAGACTGTCACCCAGATCACTTTCAAAAAGTGGACTCAATCGTGAGCATATTTTCTGTAGACCCACTGCCCTCAAACTACCGTTCACTCCACATAACTCACCTGCAACCTCATTTAGAAATCCATATTCGGGAATATCTATAAATTGAAGGTAAGGAAAAAGCTCTTCTCCTATGAAAGAGAGAAACTCACTTCGACCAAGTTCCACACCAGTTAAATAAGCCAAATACTGAATAGCCTCTCTTCCATCTAGATACTCTTTTATCCTGTAATACTTATGCTTCATCCACTACCCGTCCTAGTAGCTGTCCATACGAATAAGTAGCCAGCATCAGAGCGGTGGACTTCCGCCTTTTCGTCCCGTCGGACTAGATGCCAGCGTTAACCGTTACCCTATTTTCTTCACAGGGAAATCAAGTAGGTTCCCCTTGCGTAGCCCATCCAAGTAATCCCCCCACCACTGCATCATCTTTTTGCGCGGTTCAAGATACAGGGCGTGGTTATACGATGCGCTCACCTCATCGCGCTCTTGGTGGGCAAGCTGTAGCTCTATGTGCTCATGAGCAAAACCCTTTTCATGCAGCAACGTTGATGCCACACCTCGGAACCCGTGGCCAGTCATACGGCTTCTATACCCCATACGATACAGGGCATACAGAATGGTGTTATTGCTCATGTGGCCACCTCTACGATTATCCGAAGGGAACACATAGCTATCACTCATGGAAATAGCCTGCAGCCTCTGTATTACCTCTACAGCCTGCTTACTCAAAGGCACCATATGAGGAGTGCGCATTTTCATGCGCTCGGCTGGTATCTCCCATCGATGCGCCTGTAAATCAAACTCTGGCCATTTTGCTTTGATGAGTTCCGACGTGCGCACAAAGGTGAGCGCCATTAACTGCAAAGCAAGCCGTGTATGCTCTTGCCCTTGATACGTATCGATGGCCTGCAATAAAACGGGTAATTCCTTAGAGTCGACACGAGCGTAATTTTGTTTCTTTCTTGGCTTTAATATGTCGCTTGGATTTACGTCACTAACAGGATTACGTTCAGCATAGTCATGTGCCACACCAAAACGCGCTATCTGGCTGCATCGCTGTAACTGTCGCTTGGCCACCTCAGACGCGCCGCGCGCCTCTATTCGCTTCACACAGTCCCGCACTTGTGCTGCTGTTAACTCATCAATCAACACGTTGCCTATAAATGGCAGTATGTTTACCTCTAATCCCCGCCACACAACTCTAGCCGTACTATCAGCCTTATCTGTTTTCCAATGCTCAAACCAGAGTCGCGCCACCGCAGCAAAGCTCTTACGTCCATCAGCTCGTTTTTTCTGCTCTGCTGGGTCTATGCCATCCGCTAAGGTACGTTTGGCGTCCTGATGTGCTTGTCGTGCCGCCTCAAGGGTAATGGTGGGAAACACCCCATATGACAGAGTTTTCCTTTTACCTTGGAATCGATAATCGTATCTCCAGTATTTGCCCATACTATTCACAAGCAAATACAAACCAGACCCATCAGTTAACTTGTACGGCTTACTCTCTGGCTTGGCCTGCCTCACAGCAACAGCGCTAAGTTTAGGACGCATGACGGTATTTTTCCGAGCAATTTATCAGATACCGTCTAAAATACCGTCGCATGACGGTATATGTCAATGCACACTACCGTACATTAACAACCAACAAAAAACCCGCTAACCATTATCTGGCGCGGGTTTTGTTAACTTTAACGCATTTTACCGTATGGCGTTATGGCGGCCCCAACAGGAATCGAACCTGTAATCTTCCCTTCGTACCACTACAGTTTTCACTGCCCTGCATTGCACAGGTTTGTAGTCTGGACTCTATCTTAGCCATAGCACGTTGTGCCGTAGGCTGCGCCTGTCGAGTCTCTACACGTTCCTCTGGCGAGGCTTCGCTCGGTATTGCCGCGTTTGCACAGGGGTTTCACCGAATTTAAGCGCATTCACATCAAGGCTTTCGCCTAGGTGTGCCCAATTTTGTTTAGGAGGGGAAAGTTATATCCATTTAACTATGGAGCCACAGCCCAAAATTATAAAGACATTAGGCTGGTACGGGCAAATGAAAATAGCGTAATCTAACAGATTGCGCAGACAGTCCTACATTTCACCATGTTCGATACCTTTTTACTGATACTTCCCGACTTCCTATTAATTGCTCTGGGTGCTTTGCTACGGCACAAGCTAGGGTTTCAGGGGGAGTTCTTCAGCTATGCCGAAAAGTTGGTGTATTACGTACTGTTTCCCGCCCTATTGTTTTACTCCATCAGCCAAACTTCGTTGCAAGGTGACGAAACACTGTTGTTACTCGCGGCTGTGGTCTGTTTAACCGCTGTAGGCTTTGTAGCGGCGTTACTCGCCAAACCTATTTTGAAGTGCGATGGCTTACAGCATGCTTCGCTACAACAATGCGCTTTTCGCTTTAATACCTACTTAGCCTTGTCGCTCGCCTCGGCACTGGCAGGCCCCACTGGCGTGGCCATCATGGCGGTGTTTGTAGGGTTATCTGTTCCCATTGTGAACGTGTTGGCAGTGCATGCTCTGGCCCGCAACAGTAACCGCAACCCCTACAAAGAGATTCTGGCTAACCCATTAATTATTGCCACAGTGTTGGGGCTGCTGTTTAGCTTGTCGGGCTTGTCTATGCCCACTCCCGTCAACACCGCGCTTAGCCGTTTGGGTGCTTGCGCACTAGCCATTGGTTTACTGTGCGTGGGCGCGACCATTTCCATTAAAGCGCTGCATGGTGCGCAGCGCTTAGTAGGATGGATTATTGCCGTTAAACTGCTGATTTTGCCTATTTCTGCTGTATTTATTAGCAAGCTGTTGGCGTTATCCGCCCTGGAAACACAAATGCTGATTTTGTTTGCCGCGTTACCTACGGCATCGTCAGCACACGTATTAGCCGCTCGTATGGGTGGCAAAGGCGATCTAGTCGCCACCACCATGTCGTTAGGCACACTCTTAGCGGCCATCACCTTGCCGCTATGGATTCAGTTTTCTTTATCATGACATTAGCCATGACAACGGGTGCACCGTGACGTTGGCAATAGCTTGATCCACCTTTGACGCTGATGCGCCAGTAGTCACCCACAGCCAAAAGCTGTGTTTACGCACTCACTTTTTTATTGATTCACATTCCCCATGCGTTTTCTACACTTATTTTCTGAGTTCATTGGCAAAACCTTTGCCATCTGGACCCTACTATTTGCCGTCCTAGGCTTTTTCATACCCGCCACCTTTGTGCCCTTAAAAGACTTAATCGTCTACTTCTTAGGGATCATTATGTTTGGTATGGGTCTGACACTGACCATTAAGGACTTTTCCGAGGTTGTGAAAAAGCCCCTGCAAGTGCTGCTAGGCGTGTGCTCACAGTTTATTATCATGCCGCTGTTGGCTCTGGCACTGGTTAAGCTGTTCAACATTGACCCACTGCTGGCTCTGGGCGTCGTACTGGTGGGCTCTTGCCCCGGTGGTACGTCCAGTAATGTGATTACTTACCTGTCACGTGGTGACGTGGCATTAAGCGTAACCATTACCAGTATTACCACGCTACTGGCCCCGTTCATGACACCGCTATTGCTGAAGCTGCTTGCCGCTGAAAGCATTGACGTGTCGTTCTACGCCATGATGATGTCCATCATTAACTTTGTGATTGTTCCTATCGCACTGGGTTTGGTCGTTCGCATCATCTTGGGCGCACGTGTCGCCATCCTTACCCCTGTACTTCCTATCGTTTCGGTGTTTGGCATTGTGATGATTGTGGCGATTGTGGTGGCACTGAACCAAGCCAGACTTCAAGAAACAGGCTTGCTCATTATTGGTATCGTCATTTTGCACAATAGCTTTGGCTATCTATTTGGCTACATTATTGCTCGCATCATGGGCCTAGGTTTGGCACAGCGTAAAGCTATTTCTATTGAAGTAGGTATGCAAAATAGTGGCTTAGGTGCTGCCTTAGCCAGCAAACACTTTGACCCTATTGTGGCGGTTCCTAGTGCCTTGTTTAGTGTTTGGCATAATATTAGTGGCGCGATTTTGGCCAACTTCTTCGCAAAACTAAACGATAAAAAATAAATCACATCGTAGTCTCGTTAGGCACACGCGATAGCAGGCAGCAATTAGGTACACTTCTTGCTGCACTGCTAGTGCTAACGGAATTCAGTTCTCTCTTTCTTATATAGTCATGACCACACAACCTGCACCTTTGCTTAGTCTTAGCCTGTATGCCGCTGACGAAGCTGTCACCCAGCAACTGGCCGAATGGCTGTCGCCTTTGGTTTGCTCTGCAGACAGTCAAGGCGGCCACGTGCATCTTATTGGTGACCTAGGCGCGGGAAAAACCAGCTTCACTCGAGCATTTTTGCGACACGAAGGTGTAACGGGGCGTATCAAAAGCCCAAGTTACGGCCTAGTAGAAAGCTATAATCTTTCTAGCTTAAAGGCGTATCATCTTGATTTTTATCGTTTTAGCGATAGCCGAGAATGGTTAGATGCTGGTTTTCGTGATATGCTTGAAGAAAATGCTGTTGTGCTCATTGAATGGCCTGATCAAGCGGGGGCCTTGTTACCTACCCCTGACCTGAAAATCACATTTGACTATTGCGAACCGGGCAGGCAGATCACTCTCTCGGCCTACAGCAAGAAGGGGCAATCATGGCTAGAACTGATCAACACAAAAATTCAGAATTTACCTCCCAAAGCATAAATCGCCGACGCTTGCTGGCGTCCGCGTCCTCGCTCGTCTTATTACCCATCATTCCACGTGTTGCCCACGCCAGTGCCATTGTTGCGGTGCGTACTTGGCCGGCTGACGACTACACGCGCGTCACACTGGAAATGGATACCGAGCTCAAGGCCGAGCACTTCACACTAGAAAACCCGCATCGTATGGTGATAGACATTGAAGGTCTCACCATGAACAGTACGCTGCAAGAACTGGTGTCCAAAGTTCGCCCTAATGACCCCTATATTTCTACCATCCGTATCGCGCAAAACCGCGATAACGTGGTGCGTTTGGTGATGGACCTTAAACAGCCTATCGCCCCGCAGTTGTTTACCCTAAAACCGGTTGGTGAATACAAATACCGTTTGGTGGTTGACCTGTACCCACGTGTTGCCGCCGATCCCTTGTTGGCATTGCAGCAGTTCGACGATAACGACCCCTTGGCAGGTGTGCTGGAAAGCTTGGCACAAAACCAACCAGTAGTTCCACCACCGTCGGTACAAGGCCAAGAAATACCGCGTATTGCGCAACCTACCACGCCTCCACCTACGCCTTCCGTACCACGCGTGACACCAACCCCGGGCCGTAATCGCCCCGTGCTGATCGCGCTGGACCCTGGCCATGGCGGTGAAGACCCAGGTGCTATTGGCCCTGGCGGCACTAGAGAAAAAGACGTGGTACTGCAAATAGCGCAGCGCTTAAAACGGTTGATTGATAGCCAGCCCAATATGCGTGCCTACCTCACCCGCGACAGAGACTTCTTCGTCCCGCTAGGCGTGCGTGTACAAAAAGCACGCCGCGTCAAAGCCGACTTATTTATCTCTATACATGCTGATGCGTGGATTAAACCGTCGGCACGCGGCTCGTCTATTTATGCGTTGTCCCAAAACGGAGCAACCAGTACAGCAGCTCGCTGGTTGGCCGACAAAGAAAACCAAGCCGACTTAGTGGGTGGCGTCAATATTGGTGGGCAAAGTCGCCAAGTGGCTGAAGTGCTGCTGGACTTATCTACCTCTGCCCAAATTAACGACTCTGTGCGCGTAGGCTCGGGCATTCTTTCCGAAATTGGCAAAATCAACCAATTGCACAAACGTCAGGTAGAGCGTGCGGGCTTTGCCGTGCTAAAAGCCCCCGACATTCCCTCTATTCTGATCGAAACTGCTTTTATCAGTAACCCGAACGAAGAACGCTTACTGCGCAGTGCAGGCCATCAAGATAAATTAGCTCAGGCCATGCTGTCCGGCATCAATGACTATTTTTCTTCTGGCGTCGCCTTGGCTAACCACGGCTAACCTTTTTGCCTACCATCGGAGATCACCATGAGCACTGACCCCGTTCAACCGCAGAACACACCTCCTAACCCTAACGACTTGATCAACGCCTGGAAATCACAATTGAAACCCGGTTGGTTAATGGGCTTGGGTGCCGCTTTTGTCATCTTGGGGCTGATTGCTTTCATCTATGTGGTGGGTGCTACCTTGGCCAGCGTATTGTTCATCGGTGTGCTGATGGCTATTGGTGGTGCTCTGCAAATTGTGCACGCATGGAGCTGCAAAAACTGGCGCTCCTTTCTATTCTGGTCACTCAGCGGTTTGCTGTATCTAATTGCTGGTGTCATTGCTATTTTGAATCCACTGGTAGGCGCAGAGATCCTCACCTTGGTGTTTGGTGCTTCGCTGATTGCATCGGGCTTTTTCCGCTTATGGGTATGGCTGCAGAACCGTACACAAACAGGCGGCGGCTGGATTGCATGGTCAGGCTTAATGACCTTAGTCGTAGGGCTGATTATCGCCGCTGGTTGGCCTACCAATAGCTTGTGGGTACTGGGTTTAATTCTGTCCGTAGACTTGCTGTTCCAAGGCTGGAGCATGCTGCTACTGGGCATGGCACTAAAACGCCAATAAACCACATACCGCTATAAACAATTTGCCCCCACTGCTGGCTAGTAGTGGGGGCAAATGCTTTTAGACAATCGCTGTTAACGCCGTGTAGTAGACCGCTTTATTTCTGCTGTTTCTCGGCACCACGTCGTACGAGTTTCCAGATTAAACCACCCGCAACCGGCACGGCTGCAGCGCTAATACCTATGAGTACAATGGTGTTTAGGTGATCTTTGATAATGGGCACATTGCCAAAGAAATAGCCTGCCGTAATCAAACCCACAATCCACAAAAACGCGCCCAGCGCATTGTAAAGCTGGAACAAGGCTTGATTCATACTGCCCACGCCCGCGACAAATGGAGCAAAGGTTCTGAAGACGGGCAAGAAGCGCGACATCACCAAGGTTTTACCACCATGTTTAGCGTAAAAGGCTTGCGTTTTCACCAGCGCTTTACGATCCAGAAAACGAGACTCTGTCGTAAACACTTTAGGGCCAATGTAGCGCCCTATGTAGTAGTTAACGGTATTGCCTAGAATGGCTGCCACCAACAACAACGCCCCTAACGCCACTGGATCTAACATGCCCGAAGCACCAAACGCCCCCGCAATAAACAGCAAGGAATCACCGGGCAGGAAAGGGAAAACCACCAAACCTGTTTCAGCAAATATAATAAGGAACAGGATCAGGTAAATCCAAGCACCGTATTGCTCTACCCAGAGCCCTAGTGTTTGATCTATCTGCAAAAGCATTGTCAGTATTTCAGGCATACATCGTTATCCAGCGTCGTACTATATTTTGGGAAAACCAGACTATACAACACGTTAACGCCAAAATGCCCTTCCCTCACTACAAATTACAGAATATGCCAGTTCGTCACGCTATCGCCGCCCTGCCAGATCTGTTGGTCAGTCAAATTGCCGCAGGTGAAGTCATTGAGCGCCCAGCCTCCGTACTTAAAGAGTTACTGGAAAACGCATTGGATGCCGGTGCCAGCAACATTGAAGTTCGTTTAGAGGGGGGTGGCATACGCCGCATTGCGGTAACCGATGACGGCCATGGTATCCCCCCTGAAGAGCTAGCCTTAGCCTTTACACGCCACGCCACCAGTAAAATCCGCTCGCTCTCTGAGCTAGAAGCGGTAGCCTCCATGGGCTTTAGGGGTGAGGCCTTAGCCTCTATTGCCTCGGTTGCCCGTACTGCACTACGCTCACGCACGGCAGACGCTGCCCACGCATGGGAGCTAGAAGGCCAAAACCAGCAGCACCCCGAAGCGGCCAGCGGCAATCCTGGCACCACCGTAGATGTGCGCCAGTTGTTTGACCATATTCCTGCCCGCCGCAAATTTCTGCGTACAGAAAACACCGAGTATGGCCACTGCGTCACCGCCTTAGAACGCATTGCCTTAGCACGCCCCGATATAGGCTTTAGGCTTTTTCATAATGACAAAGCCACGCGTCATTGGCGCAGCGGCTCTATAGAACAACGCATTTTGGATGTATTGGGCGAAGAGTTTGTGAGCCAAAGCATCAACATAGGCCAAACCCAAGGCTTGATTTCACTGCATGGCCTCATCATCCGCCCAGCCCATGCTCGCAGTCGTACCGACCAACAGTTTTTGTATGTGAACGGTCGCTTTATACGCGACAGGCTCGTCAGCAGCGCCATTCGCCAAGCCTACTCCGATGTGTTGCACGGTGATAGGCAGCCCGCTTACGCCCTGTATTTAAACGTGGACCCCAACACGGTGGACGTGAACGTACACCCCGCCAAACATGAGGTACGTTTTAGAGAATCAGGAGCCGTCTACAAATTTATTGTGCAAACGCTTAATGCTGAACTGGCTCAAAGCCAAGCTGAGCATCAAAGCACTGCTCCAGATAGCAGCGCATCGGTCATGTCTTTTCCGGCGGCATCGCCCTCCTACCCTGCTGGCGGGATGTCTAGCACTACACCTAGTGCACCGCTGCAACCCAGCTACCGTCACCAAGGCCGCTTTGATTTGCAGTCCAGCCCAGCACCTGCCGGTGAGCAGTGGCAAAAGCTGTATGCCCCGCTACCAGAGGCTCAAGCCCCTGCAGCGTTTTCTGAACCTACCTCGGCTGGCGCTACCTTACCTGCATCAGAACCCGGCTCTGCCGCTGAAGAACTGCCCTTGGGCATAGCGATAGCGCAATTGCACGGCATTTATATACTGTCGCAAACACAGCATGGCATGATCTTGGTAGACATGCATGCGGCGCATGAGCGCGTGGTGTACGAACAATTAAAACAAGCGATGGATGCCCGCGACTTACCCTGCCAAGAATTGCTAGTCCCGGTAGTCTTTCAAGCGTCGGAAACCGACTTAGCGCTGGTGGAGAACCATCAAGAATCACTACTAGAGCTGGGCTTAAAAATTAACCCTGCAGGCCCTACCGCATTGGCTGTGCGTGCCGTACCAGCACTGCTCGCCCGAGGTGATATCGAAGCCCTAGCCCGCCATGTGCTGCAAGACTTGAACAACATTGGCAGTTCGGCTCAGCTCACACAGCAACGCAACGAACTACTTGCCACCATGGCATGCCACGGCGCTATACGCGCCAACAGGCGTCTTACCTTAGATGAAATGAACGCACTATTGCGCCGTATGGAAAATACAGACCGAGCTGATCTGTGTAACCACGGCCGCCCCACTTGGTTTTACTGGTCCATCGCTGATTTGGACAAACTTTTCTTGCGCGGACAATAAAGCATGACTCGCCACACCTCTAACCTGCCAGTGATTTGCCTGACAGGCCCTACCGCTGCAGGGAAAAGTGCCTCTACTCTAGCCTTAGCAAAACGCTGGCCTATAGAAATCATCGTGATGGATTCGGCCACTATCTACCAAGGTATGGATATAGGTACGGCCAAACCCAGTGCCGACGAACAAGCGCTGGTGCCACACCACTTGCTAGATATACGCGACCCCGCACAAAGCTATTCAGCGGCTGAGTTTGCGTCGGATGCCACTCAACTCATACACAACATTTGGCAACGTGGCCGCTACCCGCTGCTGTGTGGCGGTACCATGCTGTATTACAAAGCCTTGCGTGAAGGGCTTAATAACCTGCCCTCCTCCAACCCAGAAATACGCGCACGCTTAGACGAACAAGCGGCACAGCTAGGTTGGCCTGCTATGCACCAATTGCTGGCCGAATACGACCCCATCACCGCCGCACGCTTGGCCCCTAATGATAGCCAACGCATACAACGTGCCATGGAGATCTATGAGATCAGCGGGAAACCCATGAGTGCGTGGCTACAAGAACAAGAGCGGCAAAAACCTAGCATCCCATTTCACACCCTAAGCCTAGAACCCTCGGACCGCGCATGGCTGCATGCGCAGATTGCATTGCGCTACCGACAAATGATTGATGCAGGACTACTGGCCGAAGTACAGGCCCTGTATGCACGCCCAGACCTCAACCCTACGCTACCGTCTATTCGTTGCGTGGGTTACAGACAGTTGTGGTCGCATTTGGATGGCGAGTGCTCACAAGACGAGGCCATAGAAAAAGCCATTGCTGCCACTAGACAGCTCGCCAAACGACAATTGACGTGGCTGCGTAGTGACCCGCAACGGCTTAGTATGGACTGCTTAAATCCGCACAAAGCGGATGCAGTGGTGGACGCAGCAGCACAAGTCTGGCCCACCACTTAAGGCTTACACCATCAGCACTTGTGGCTGATCTGCAACCCTTTCTACGATCTCGCCTAAGCGGTACACGGTCTCTCCCTGTTCGCTTAGGTGCGCAGCAACCACGTCAGCCTGGTCAGCAGGCACTACCACTACCATACCGATACCGCAGTTGAACACGCGCCACATTTCTTCGTCGGCCACGCCGCCGTTTTCTTGCAACCACTGGAACAGTGCTGGCATTTCCCAAGCATCGCGCTGAATGCGTGCTGCCGTGTTTTTAGGCAATACACGTGGAATGTTTTCCAACAAGCCACCGCCGGTAATGTGCGCCATACCTTTGATGGACTCACGGTGAGCGGCCAATGCGGACAACATAGATTTCACGTACAAACGTGTAGGCTCCATCACCACGTCAGCCAATGGGCGGCCATCCAACATATCAGTAGGCTTCGCATTCGCGTGACTGATGATCTTACGGATCAACGAGAAACCGTTAGAGTGCGCGCCGCTAGAGGCCAAACCCAACACCACATCACCAGCACCAATGTTCTGACCAGAGATGATGTGTGACTTTTCCACAGCACCCACAGCAAAACCAGCCAAATCGTACTCGCCTTCTGGGTACATACCTGGCATTTCAGCGGTTTCACCACCAATCAATGCACAACCGGACAGCTCACAGCCCTTCGCAATACCTGCTACAACTTGTGCAGCAGTATCTACTGACAAAGTTCCACACGCAAAGTAATCCAGAAAGTACAATGGCTCTGCACCTTGAACCAGAATATCATTAACACTCATGGCGACTAGGTCTATACCAACGGTATCGTGCCGTTGCCAATCAAAGGCCAAACGTAATTTGGTGCCGACGCCATCAGTGCCGGAAACCAATACGGGCTCTTTGAGATGTTTAGGTACCTCGAACAGGGCACCGAAGCCGCCAATACCTGCCATGACGCCAGGGCGCATGGTTCTAGCGGCTAAAGGTTTGATGCGATCAACAAGGGCATCCCCTGCGTCAATGTCTACCCCTGCATCGCGGTAGGTTAATGATACGGATTGATTGTTTGTCATGAGAAAAGCCGTGGGATATGTAAGAATTACAGGTTGGATGAGATTGTACGACACATGAACCAACAACTGATTCTGGATATTTCTCCAACCCCTACTCCAACACTGGATAACTTTGTTATCGGTTCCAATCAGGAAGTGCTAAACGCCCTGATGCAGTGTCAGTCTGGTCGCGCCATTTATCTATATGGTGCGCCTGGTGTTGGTCGTACGCATTTGCTGCAAGCCATGGCTGCGCGTCATCACGGAGTCTATTTTAGTGCTTCTGATTCTATTGCGCAGCTAAAGAAGCTAATCTCGGCCGAATCGTTCACCCAGCCGCTCGTTGCTATTGACAATATCGAACAATTCAGCGCGGCAGGACAAGCTGCAATATTTGCTCTGTACAATCGCTGGCGCGAGTGTGCAGCATCTAGCCAAGCCTTTATTATCCTAGTTTCCGGCGAATTTGCACCATTGGTTACAAAGGTGCGCGAAGATTTGCGTACGAGGCTAGGTTGGGATTTGGTCTTCCGATTACAACACTTATCGGATGCCGAGCGCGAAGAAGCGCTGCGCACCCGTGCTTTAGAAAAAAGCCTGCACCTGACCCCAGAGGTCATGCATTGGGTATTAACCCATTATGAACGCGATATGGGCCAACTCATCAACCTGATTGATGCACTGGACCGTTATTCCCTGACACGCAAGCGGCACATTACCTTGCCCTTGCTTCGAGACTTATTGGCCGAAGGCCTTCTTTCTGTTTGAGTAGCTATGAATACCCCAACTAATCTGGCACTTTTCGATCTGGACCACACTCTGCTTCCTTTGGACAGCGACTATCAATGGGCTGAGTTCTTGGCGCGCACTGGACGTGCAGGAGACCCCGAAGAAGCCAGACGTAAAAACGAAGATCTTATGGATCGCTACAATCAAGGCAACCTGACGGCGGAAGAATCCGCCGAATTCATGTTGGGCTTGTTAAGCAACACACCACGTCAAGAATTACTCACATGGCAAGCAGAGTTCATGGAAGAAGTGATTCTGCCATCCATCAAACCTGCTGCTGTGGATTTAGTGCGCTATCACCAACAACAAGGCCATTTGTGCGCTATTGTGACTGCCACCAACGAGTTTGTGACTACACCCATCGCCAAAGCCTTGGGCATTGAACACTTGATCGCTACCTTGGCTGAAGAACGTGACGGCATCTATACCGGTAAATTAACCGGCGTACCCAGCTTCCGTGAAGGTAAAATTACCCGTGTGGACCAATGGTTACACGAGTTGGGATTGCAACGTAATAACTTTGATCGTATCTGGTTCTACAGCGACTCCAGCAATGACTTGCCCCTGATGGAACTGGTTTCTGATCCTGTTGCGACTAACCCCGGTGATAGCCTACGACGTACCGCTACTGAGCGTGATTGGGCCGTGCTGGATCTATTCGCACAGCTAATGGATGAAAAATCCTAATCAACACTCATGCTAAAACGAACAATAAAAACTTTCGTCGCGCGCTTATTCGCCGCCCCTGCTAAGGGGCCTAAACGTCTGGCTCAATCCCAACACGGGATTGACCCGGACTTGGTTTCTCGCCATGCCTTCAAGGTATGCGAGGTACTGCAACAACATGGCTATGAAGCCTATGTGGTGGGCGGTGCTGTGCGCGACTTGATTGCTGGGTTAGAACCCAAAGACTTTGATGTGGCGACCAACGCCACACCCGAGCAAATACGCCCCTTGTTTAGGCGCGCCCGCATTATTGGCAAACGCTTCAAACTGGTACACGTGGTATTTGGTCGTGAGATTATCGAGACCTCTACGTTTAGAGCCGGAGACAGCCAAAAGCAGCAAACCGATGCCCATGGCCGTATCTTGCGCGACAACGAATACGGCGAGTTACTAGACGATGTAAACCGTCGTGACTTCACCTTAAATGCGCTGTACTACGACCCCATCACTGAAGAAGTGATTGATTACCACAACGGCGTAGAAGACCTGAAAAACCGTGTAGTGCGCATGATAGGCGACCCCGACACCCGTTACCGCGAAGACCCGGTGCGTATGTTGCGTGCGCTGCGTTTTGCTGCCAAGTTAAACGCTACGATCGAACCACAAACGCATCAACCCATTCAAAAACTGGCTTCGCTCATTACCAACGTGCCAGAGTCCAGACTGTTTGATGAGTTGTTGAAGCTACTGGAATGCGGTCATGCCCTGAAGTGCTTAGAGCAGTTACAACAAGAAGCCCTAGTGCCCTACTTGTTGCCCTTTCTGGAGCACAGCTTGTCCGACCCCGAGCAACGTCTATTCTTAGAGATCGCTCTGGCTCGTACCGACAGCCGCGTTCGCAGTGGTCGCAGCACCAGCCCAAGCTTTGTGTTTGCGGCATTGCTATGGAAAACCGTACAAGAACAGTGGGCCAAACGCATCAAAGCGGGTTCACCACCCGTACAAGCGTTGTCAGAAGCTAGCGACATCGTGATTGACGCACAAAGCAGCGTACTGCCTATACAACGTCGTTACCAAGGTGACATGCGTGAGATTTGGTTTATGCAGCCGCGTTTTGAGCGCGTCAATAACCGTGCTATCTGGCGCATGATCGAACTGCCTCGCTTCCGTGCTGCCGTAGACTTTCTGCAATTGCGTGCTGAAGCCAAGGAAGTTGACAGCCTGATGGCGCAATGGTGGATGGATCTGGCCGACAGTGACAGCACTGAAACACGAGCAGCAATGATTGAGGCCCGCCCGACTGCACCACGTAGCAGCACTAGCTCTCGTCGCAGACGCGCCCCACGTAAACGCATCAAAAACACCATCTCGCAGGACAGCACCAATGAGTAAAACCCTTGCTTATATTGCCCTAGGCGCTAATTTGGGCGACCCCATCGGCATGCTGCTTGATGTCATTGATGAGCTGCGTGAGCTACCGGGTTGTTCTAATCTGGAAAGCTCTGGCTTTTACCGCACCGCACCTTTTGAGGCCACTGGCCCTGATTTCATTAACGCGGTCGTCAGCCTACACACCACGTTGAGCCCACTAGAGCTACTACACGCACTACAGGCCCTAGAAAACAAGCATGGTCGCGTACGTACTGAGCACAATGGCCCACGTACATTAGACTTAGACTTGTTGGTATTTGGCGATACGCAGATGGACACGCCAGAACTGACTCTACCGCATCCTAGAATGCACCAACGTGCGTTTGTTCTGTATCCGTTGGCTGACTTAGCACCTACGCTGAAGTTAGCTCAAGGTTCTGTTCAAGACTTGCTGCCTAGTGTGGCGGATCAAGGGATTGAAGCCTTAGATATGGGGTTTGATGACGAGGACGACGAGTAATCTGTTCGTCTACCTCTATGCTGACAAAGCCCTGGTGTATTGCTGGGGCTTTGTTGTTTCTAACGACCGCTTTCATCGCACACGCTGGGGGACTGCGGAAGTTCTGATACTGAGAGGTTTACTGCCCTTTCTTGTGTAGTAATGGGGATTGTCCAGCGGTGTTTCTATGTCCGAATAGAGCCAAACGGCGGCAATAAAAACTCACAGCGCACCATCATTAGTAGTAATGGATAGGTGATTACGGGGGCTTGTTCACGGTACGATTGCCGTTGCTTCTCATAATGCTCTTGTCAGAAGTACGAGTTTTTACAGCAGCAACCAACGCGAAAACCTTTGCAAGCGCTGAAGGAAAGGATGGGAAAGTATTTTTTTATTTGGTGTCTCAAATAAAAAAATACTTTCGCAGCCTTAGGCAACGGCAGACAGTAATTGATGAGTGGGCTTTTTCTACCTCTCACCTTTACACAATACGAACCACCCATAAAAAAAACACCCTAGCATTACGCACAGGGTGTTTTCAGAAGGATGACGTGTTTCCACACCCATCCTTTATAGCCACAACACGTACTTACACAGGAACCACTGGGATCTCTGCAATACGTTTGCGCCAGACTTCAGGGCCTGTTTTGTGCACTGATGTACCTTGGGAGTCCACCGCCACAGTCACTGGCATGTCTTTGACTTCAAACTCGTAGATGGCTTCCATACCCAAGTCCTCAAAGCCTACGACGCGTGCTTCGCGAATTGCTTTGGACACCAAGTACGCCGCACCACCCACTGCCATCAAGTACGCAGAACCATGTTTACGAATGGCTTCAATCGCCACTGGGCCACGCTCGGCTTTACCAATCATGGACAGCAAGCCGGTTTGCTCCAGCATCATGTCGGTAAAGCTATCCATACGAGTTGCAGTCGTTGGGCCTGCTGGGCCAACAGCTTCGTCGCGAACTGGGTCAACTGGGCCTACGTAGTAAATCACACGGTTAGTGAAATCCACGGGCAGTTTTTCGCCTTTGGCCAACATGTCTTGAATGCGTTTGTGTGCAGCATCGCGACCGGTCAACATTTTGCCGGACAGCAACAAGGTTTCACCGGGTTTCCAGCTAGCGACTTCTTCTTTAGTCAGCGTATCTAGGTTTACTTGTTTAGACTTGTTGTAGTCTGGTGCCCAATGCACGTCTGGCCATAAATCTAACGATGGAGCTTGCAAGTGTGCAGTGCCTGAACCGTCCAGCACAAAGTGCGCGTGACGGGTGGCGGCACAGTTAGGAATCATGGCTACCGGTTTAGAGGCAGCGTGCGTTGGGTAGGTGTTGATTTTCACATCCAACACAGTCGTCAAACCACCCAAGCCTTGTGCGCCAATACCCAAAGCATTCACTTTTTCGTACAGCTCAATACGCAGCTCTTCCAGCTTGTTTTGTGGGCCGCGTTGCAGCAGTTCGTACATATCGATGTCTTCCATCAAGGACTGCTTGGCCATCAGCATCGCTTTTTCAGCGGTACCGCCAACCCCAATCCCCAACATACCGGGAGGACACCAACCCGCACCCATTTCTGGCACCATGCGCAGTACCCAATCCACCAAGGATTCGCTAGGGTTCAACATGGCAAATTTAGTTTTATTCTCGGAACCACCGCCTTTGGCTGCCACTTGTACATCCACTGTAGAACCAGGCACCAGCTCTACAGAGACAATACAGGGCGTATTGTCACGGGTGTTTTTACGAGTAAACAATGGATCAGACAGTACTGATGCACGTAAACGATTATCCGGGTTCAAGTAACCTTGGCGCACCCCTTCATCACAGGCTTCTTGCAAACTGCCTTTGATGTCAAAACGCACGTCCATACCTACTTTCAGAAACACGTTAACAATACCGGTGTCCTGACAAATAGGGCGGTGACCTTCTGCACACATGCGCGAGTTGGTCAAAATTTGTGCAATGGCGTCTTTAGCTGCTGGGCTTTCTTCACGCTCATAGGCGCGTGCCAAATGCTGGATGTAATCGGCAGGGTGGTAATAACTGATGAACTGTACGGCATCAGCGATGGACTGAATTAAGTCCTGTTCTTTGATAATCGTTGTCATATGCTGGTCTTCTGTTCAAATAAAAGCCAAAACGTCGTGATCCAGCTATTGTACTTGTCCTGCCCCGTCTCGCGTAGAACAAACACAGTCTCTGCCCCGTCATGACTCAAAACCAGCTAAAATGGAAGAATTTTGGCAGTACATCGAACCATAGTCTCTATACCCTATGCTTACTTTCCAGCAACTGATTCTTACGCTTCAACAGTATTGGGATAAACAAGGCTGCGCTTTGCTACAACCCATTGACCTTGAAGTCGGCGCAGGCACTTCCCATACTGCAACCTTTTTACGCGCTATTGGCCCCGAGCCATGGAGCGCTGCGTACGTGCAGCCTTCACGCCGCCCCGGCGATGGTCGTTACGGCGAGAACCCCAACAGGCTGCAACACTACTACCAATACCAAGTAGTACTAAAACCTGCCCCTGAGAACATTGTGGATCTGTACATAGGCTCGTTGCAGGCTTTGGGCATAGACCCAAAACAGCACGACATCCGCTTTGTGGAAGACGACTGGGAAAACCCAACCTTAGGTGCATGGGGCTTGGGCTGGGAAGTATGGCTAAATGGTATGGAAGTCACCCAATTCACCTACTTCCAACAAGTGGGCGGTTTGGACTGTGTACCAGCGACTGGCGAGATCACTTACGGTCTAGAACGCCTAGCGATGTACATTCAAGGCGTAGAAAGTGTGTACGACTTGGTGTGGACACGTGATGCCCACGGTCGCACGGTGTATTACCGCGACATCTACCACCAAAACGAGGTAGAGCAGTCCACCTACAACTTCGAGCACTCTAACGCTGCGATCTTGTTCCAACACTTCCAAGACTACGAAAGTGAAGCCAAACGCCTGATCGAAATCGATCTGGCTCTGCCTGCTTACGAACAAACGCTAAAAGCCGCACACACCTTCAACCTGCTGGATGCCCGTGGCGCCATCAGCGTGACTGAACGTGCTGCTTACATTGGCCGTATCCGCAACCTGTCTCGCGGTGTGGCACAAGCCTACTATGACTCACGTGAACGCCTTGGTTTCCCTATGCTTCCTAGTAACGCTGCGGAGACCAACTAAATGACCATGACGCCAAACGAATCCCGCTCATTGCTGGTTGAACTGCAAACTGAAGAGCTACCACCTAAAGCCCTGAACAATATGGGTCAGGCTTTTGCGGATGGTCTGCTCAAAACATTGCGTGAACACCATTTAGCTGCTGACGACGCATCGGTTACCGCCTATGCTACTCCGCGCCGCTTAGCCGCGTTGATCAGTGGAGTAAAAGGCCAAGCGGATGATCAGGCTTTTTCTGAAAAGCTGATGCCAGTCAAAATTGGTCTGGATGCCGATGGCAACCTCACGCCAGCGCTAAGCAAACGTTTAGAAAGCAAAGGCTTGGGTCACCTAAGCGCTCAAGACCTGCACGTTGAGTCCGACGGTAAACAAGATTGCTTGTTCGCTAAAGGCATGGCTAAAGGTGCATCGCTGGCCGAAGGCTTGCAAGCGGCACTAGACTACAGCATTACCCATCTGCCTATTCCTAAAGTCATGCGCTACCAATTGGCTGACGGCGTAACTAGCGTGCGCTTTGTGCGCCCCGCTCACAGCCTAATCGCCTTGTGGGGCGATGATGTGGTAGAGGTGAACACCTTGGGCTTGACCGCTGGTCGTAGCACCAAAGGTCACCGCTTTATGTGCGAAAACCGCATCACTATCCAAAGCCCTGAAAGCTATGTCAGTCAGCTAGAAAACGAAGGCAAAGTCATTGCTTCCTACGCTGATCGTCGCGCCCGCATCGAAGCACAACTGCAAGCTGCTTGCGCTCACTTGGATGCCAGCTTGGGGACTGACCCCGAAGTCGTAGAGCTGTTGGATGAAGTGACTGCTCTGGTAGAACACCCTACGGTTTACGTGGGCCAGTTCGATCCTATTTTCTTGGAAGTACCACCAGAGTGTTTGATTCTGACCATGCGTCTGAACCAACGCTACTTCCCGCTGTTCGACCCTAAACAAGGTTCGCTGACCAATCGCTTCTTGATCGTCAGCAACATGGAACTAGCCGATCCTTCCAACATTGTTTCCGGCAACGAAAAAGTGATTCTGCCTCGCTTGGCTGATGCTCGCTTCTTCTTTGAAACCGACCGCAAACAACCGTTAGAAGAGCGCGTGGCTAGCTTAGAAAACAGCGTTTACCACAACAAGCTAGGCTCCCAACGCAAACGCATTGAGCGTATGCGCAGCATTATTCGCACGCTTGCCGAGCGCTTAGGTGCTGATGTAAACGTGGCAGACCGTGCCGCCTTGTTAGCCAAGGCCGACTTGAACACCAACATGGTGGGCGAGTTCCCTGAGCTACAAGGTGTGATGGGTGCGTATTATGCGGCCGCCGATGGCGAAGATGCCAGCGTAATTGAAGCCCTGCGCAACCAGTACCAACACCGATTAAACGGCGCTGTTACCGATGCCAACCTGATTTCTGCCCTGCTGTTCTTAACAGAACGCGCAGAAACTTTGGTGGGTATCTGGGGTATTGGTTTGGCACCTACCGGCGAACGCGACCCTTACGCGCTGCGTCGTGCTGCATTAGGCTTGATCAGTGCTTTTGAACAGCTAGAGGCCGGTGGTTATTTGGGCGACATTGCACAAAGCAAACTGAACCTAACAGAACTGCTGCACATTGCTGCACAAAGCTTTGAAGAAGGCGAATTGGCTGCTACTACGCTTGCCGAAGTACAAGACTTTATCTACGAACGTTATAAAAACCAATTGGTCGCTAATGGCCATGATCGTAACGTTGTAGAAGCCGTGCTGGCGCAGCAACCACCGCTGCAACAGGTACAAGCTCGCATTCAAGCCTGCTCTGAATTTGCAGCTTTACCCGAATCTCAAAGCTTGGCCAGTGCAAACAAACGTATTGGTAACTTGCTGCGCAAAGCCGAATCCGAGCTTAACGAAGTACAAGCATCCTTGCTGGCTGAACCAGCCGAACAAGCATTGGCCGCGTGTATTGAGCAATTAGCGCCAGTAGCAGAAAGCCAGTTCTTGGCGGGTGAGTTTAGTGCTAGCTTGGCGACATTGGCTAAGGCTAAAGAGCCTGTGGACAACTTCTTTGCCGATGTGATGGTGATGGCAGAAGATCCAGCTGTACGTAACAACCGTTTGGCGCTGCTGCAAAAACTGCACCAGTTGATGAATCAGGTTGCTGACATTTCGAGGTTGGCGGCCTAATGCTTGCCATACTAGATCGCGATGGGGTCATTAACTATGACTCCAGCGCTTTTGTGAAAAGCCCTGATGAATGGCAAGCACTACCGGGTAGCTTGGAAGCCATAGGCAGGCTCTCCCAAGCGGGCTGGAGGGTCGTTATCGCGACCAACCAGTCTGGCTTGGCACGAGGTCTGTTTTCCATGCAAACCTTAAATGCCATACACCTAAAAATGCGCCGTGAACTGGCCAAGTTTGGGGGCATCATTGATGCTATCTTTGTCTGCCCACACGGCCCAGACGACGGCTGTACCTGTAGAAAACCCTCCCCAGGCATGTTCTTGGACATCGCTAGGCGCTATGAACACCCCTCACTGCACAATGTCGTTGCCGTGGGCGATTCGTTACGTGACCTACAAGCAGCGTCTGAAGCAGGCTGCAAGACATGGTTGGTAGAAACGGGAAATGGGGCTAAAACACTGAAAAACGGCGGTCTGCCAGAAGGCTGTATCGTTAAGCCGGATTTGGCTGCAGTGGTTGATGACTGGCTAGGAACCTCAACATGCTGATTTTACGCGCGGTACTTTATCAGCTTTTTCTGCTGATTACAGTGATCCCCTACTCCATTTTGTGCTTGCTGTGGTCACCACTGCCATTACGCTGGCGCTACAAGCTCACCTCAGGCTGGCCACATTTGGCTATCTGGGGAGCAAAACACATTCTGGGTATACGCTGGCAAGTTAAGGGCTGGGAAAACCTGCCTGACGGCCCAGCCGTCTTGCTGTCTAAGCACCAATCGGCATGGGAAACCATGTTCTTTTGTGGCTACCTGCCTAAAGACGTGTGTTTCGTCTACAAACGTGAACTACACCGCGTGCCATTTTTTGGCTGGGGCCTAGCACTGCTGCGTATGATCCCCATTAATCGTAGCAATGGCCGCGATGCCATGAAGCAAATCGTTAAAACAGGGCAAGAACGTTTAAACGAAGGCCGCTGGCCGCTGCTATTTCCAGAAGGCACACGCATCCCCCCTGGCGAAACAGGCCGCTATAAACAGGGTGGAGCCATGCTGGCATGCCGTACCAACAGTATTGTGATTCCCATTGCGCACAACGCTGGTGAATGCTGGCCACGTAACGCCTTTATCAAAAAACCCGGTTTAATTACCGTATCGTTTGGCCCTGCCATCAACCCAGAAGGCCTGTCACAAGCCGCTCTCAACCAAGCCGTAGAAGACTGGATTGAAGGCGAAATGCGTGTACTAAACCCTGAACGCTACTCGTAGCGCCATGGCTCAGCTGCCCCTATTTAATGATGCGTCTGCTACCCCCAAAAAAGCGGTAGCACAGCCATCTACGCCGGCTGCACCCACGCTTCCCACTATTACCCAGCCCCAGCGTTTACCCGCTGGCACCAGTTGGCACCTTCATACCGTGCAAGGACAAGAGCTGGGGTATTTGCTGAAACGTTCTAGACGCCAATCCATAGGTTTGCGTGTGAACGAGCATGGGCTAATCATCACCGCCCCCACATGGGTTTCTATGGCTCAAGTCCACGATGCCTTAGAACAAAAATTTGCATGGATAGTGCGCAAGCTACTGGAGTGGGAAGAACGCTTACAACAGTTAGCGTTAGGGAAAAGCCAATGGTGTGACAATGGCAGCATTCCCTATCTAGGCGTAGCCATCACCCTGAAACTGGACCCCGAAGCCTTTACCACACATTTTAGTGGTAACCACTTCCAGCCCAACGCAGGCGATATACTGACACTACCTTTAGCCAAGGATGCACAAAGCTCTAGAGTTCAAGACCTAGCGCAAATTTGGCTTCAAGACCAAGCCCGTCACTACTGCATCAACCGCTTAAACTACTACACCGCTAAACTGGGCTTACCCTATAGGGGTTTACGGCTAGCGAACCCCGCCAAACGTTGGGGGTCTTGCAGCAGTGACGGTATGATTATGTTGAACTGGCGACTGATTCACTTCCCTGTCGCTGCAGTAGACTATGTGATCGCTCACGAGGTGGCTCACCTTAAAGAGATGAATCACAGTCCGGCATTCTGGCGGGAAGTGGAAAAACTGATGCCAGACTATGTCACCGCCAGGAACTTGCTCAAAAAGCATCACCCTGACACCTTACCTTTACTTTAATACCCATTGGAGTCATTCACTATGCGCTTGTTACATACCATGCTGCGTGTTGGCAATCTTGAAAAGTCCCTCGCCTTCTATACCGACGTACTGGGCATGAAATTGCTGCGTCAAAAAGATTACCCAGACGGCAAATTCACACTGGCTTTTGTAGGTTACCAAGATGAAAGCGAAGCAGCCGTACTGGAACTGACCCACAACTGGGATACCGACAGCTACGATCTAGGTAACGCCTACGGCCATATTGCCATTGAGGTAGAAGATGCCTACGCCACCTGTGCTGCCATTAAAGCTAAGGGCGGCAACGTAGTACGCGAAGCAGGCCCCATGAAGCACGGCAATACAGTTATTGCCTTTGTGGAAGACCCTGACGGCTACAAAATTGAACTGATTCAAAAAGCTGGTCGTAACGACTAAGTCACTACAGGCCTTTAGGGGCCTGTTTTTTTGTTTTTGACACGCGCTATAGATGCTAAATATCCTTTGGTTTTGCTTTTTTCTAATCGCCACCATCGCCGCCCTGTTCCAGTGGCTGTGGTTAGGGGATACAGAAATTTTCAGCCGTATGGTCAACAGCATGTTTCAGATGGCTGAACTGTCTGTCAGCATCATGCTGGTGCTTTTTGGCACCCTAACCTTATGGATGGGCTTTTTAAGTGTGGCCGAACGCGCCGGTATTGTAGAAAAATTAGGGCAACTACTCGCTCCCGTATTTAAGCGCCTGATGCCAGAAGTGCCAGCGGGTCACCCAGCCTTGGGGTTGATCACCTTAAACTTTGCCGCAAACGGCTTGGGCTTAGATAATGCCGCCACCCCTATAGGGCTACGCGCTATGCAGGCGCTACAAAGCCTGAACCCCACCCCCCAAACAGCGACGAATGCACAAATTCTCTTTTTAGTACTGAACGCGTCATCCTTAACCCTGCTGCCCGTTACCATTTTCATGTACCGCGCACAGCAAGGTGCACCCGACCCCACCTTGGTCTTTTTACCTATTTTGCTTGCCACAACGGTCTCGTCATTAGCGGGGTTAATTAGCGTTGCCATCGTCCAGCGTTTACGGTTAACAGACCCGGTCATGCTGTTGTGGTTAGGCGGTTTCTTGGCAGCCATGTCGCTGTTCATGGCCTTCCTGGCCACATTGAGCGTTGCAGCCATCAGCACCCTTTCTGCCTTACTAGGCAACCTGAGTCTGTTTCTGATTATTATGCTGTTTCTGGGTGTAGGCGCGTGGAAGCGCGTTGCCGTCTACGACAGCTTTGTAGAGGGTGCTAAGGGCGGTTTTGCCGTCGCCCGTGACCTGCTCCCCTACCTAGTTGCCATGTTGTGCGCCATAGGCTTGTTACGCAGCTCTGGTGCCTTAGATCTACTGCTAGATGGCATACGCTGGCTAGTGGCGTCAGTAGGTATGGATAACCGCTTTGTGGAAGCTCTACCTACTGCGCTGGTAAAACCTTTCTCGGGTAGTGCAGCACGAGCACTCATGATCGAAACCATGAATCACCATGGCGTAGACAGTTTCGCCGCCTTATTGTCTGCCACTATTCAAGGCAGCACAGAGACCACCTTCTACGTGCTGGCGGTGTATTTTGGTTCAGTGGGAATCATACGTAGCCGCCATGCAGTGGGTTGCGCGTTGTTTGCTGACTTAGCTGGCGTGATCGCAGCCATTGCAGTTTGCTATTGGTTTTTTGGCTAATTAATCACTACGCTGTAGCGGCTGCATTCATCGCACTCGCTGGGGGACTGCGGAATAACTTTTTGTGATTTGAGACACCAAATCAAAAAAGTTTTCCTCCGCCTCCCCGAGTATTTTGCTATTGGTAGGTTTACAGCCCTTTCTCATGTGGCAACGAGCCAGAATCAGAGCATATTGTCCATGCCTTGTTATTACGCTGCAGGAGGTTGACTCAAGCACAACCAGCTAGAGGATTTCTGTTCTGGAGAACTTGCGTTGCATCACGTGCTGTTTTGCTCAGAAGTACGCACAACTGACAGCCACCTCCAAAGCAAAGCCCACGGCAAGCAACGAAGGAAAGGCGGAGGGAAGTATTTTTCAATTTGGTTTACAAATTTGAAAATACTTTCGCAGCCGTAGACTCATGCGGTCCGGTCGTGAGTGAGCGGGCTTTAACGCTCATTGGCTATAGCCTTAGGCCACGGCAGCCAGTCGTGAGTAAGTGAACTTTAAACCTTCGTCTACTTAGCCCGTAACACCTTGCGCCGTTAACGCGTCTGCCACAGCAATAAACTGCTGTACGCTAACATCGCCAGGACGCGCTGTAGGCTCTATGCCAACGTCATCCCAAGGAATAAGCGCAACCCATTTGCTCCAGCTACCACGCAACATCTTACGACGCTGTGCAAAGCTAGATGCTACCAACTGCTCAAATAATGCTACGTCTTTGGCTTGAGGTCTGTCCTCAGGCAAAGGTCGCATACGCACAATAGACGACACTACTTTCGGTGCAGGGTCAAAGGCTTCGGGCGAGACATCAAACAGTTTGAACATGCGGTAACGCGACTGTAGCATCACCGACAAGCGACTGTAGTCGCTGCTGCCGGGCTTTGCCACCATGCGATCCACCACCTCGCGTTGCAACATGAAATGCTGGTCTTTCACCAAATGCGCAAAAGATGCTAGGTGAAACAACAACGGGCTGGAGATGTTGTAGGGTAAGTTACCCACAATACGTAAGCCTTCGCCCCATTGAGCAAAGTCTACTGTCAGCACATCGGCTTCGGTAATGCTCAATTTTTTGGGACTAAAGCTATTGCGTAAGCGATGTGCTAAGTCCCTATCCAGCTCAATCACATTCAAATGGTCCAGTCGTTCCGACAATGGCCGCGTTAAGGCGGCCAAACCGGGACCAATCTCTACGACCTTATCATCGCGCTGTAAATCCAACGCCCGCACAATATCATCGATTACGGATAGGTCATGCAAAAAATTCTGTCCGAATCGCTTGCGGGCTTCATGTTTAGCCATGCTGTTTACTGCTCCGACGACAATGCCTTCTCTAGGCGATTATCTATATACACACTACCGCGTAACTGGCTTAGCCAATCATCCAATGCGGGCTCTACTCGCTGTTCAAACAGGTGCTGACGCGCCTGCATACGGCGATATTCGTTTTCCATGTTCTTCGTACGTCTATCGTCTACACGGATGATGTGCCAACCAAACTGCGAACGTACTGGTGCGCTGACCTGACCCGGCTGTAGGGAGTCCATAGCCTGCTCAAATGCGGGAACGGTTTCACCTGGTGTTAACCAACCCAAATCACCGCCCAATGGAGCGGTGCTGTCTTCTGAGTTACTACGCGCTAACACTTCAAACGACTCGCCTTGATCAATACGCTGCTTCAGTTGCTCAATGCGCTCTTTCGCTTGCTCATCATCACGCACTTGCGACAGTTTGATCAGAATGTGACGCGCTTTAGTTTGGGTAACCATCATCGGCCCCTGCTCGGTAGTACCCGGAGCTTGCGGCTGCGCCACAGATGTATCTACCGCATCTTGACCACCGTGGTGGGTAACTTTCAAAATGTGGTAACCCTGACCGCTACGCACCAAACCACTAACTTGTCCTGACGACAAGTTTTTGATGTTATCCACAAACAAGTCAGGCCAGCCCTCTAGAGGACGAATACCCAGCACGCCACCGTGCAAAGCCTCTTGCCCATCAGATGCTGCGGCGGCTACACCAGCAAAATCCTCACCCGCTTTCACACGCGCTAATAGCCCTTCGGCTTTAAGACGCAAATTACGCTCTGTGTTGCTGTCTGAGCCTTCGGGTACGCGCACTAAAATCTGTGCCAACTCGATGTACACAGGGCCTGCCGCTGCTTGGTTATTGGCGGCAGCACTCCTCGCTGGCGCTTGCACACCTTGTTTTTTCAAGTAAGCGTCAACTTCTGCATCACTAATGTAGATGCGCTCATCCACCATCCGTTGACGCAATTGATCCAGCAATAGGTCATGACGTAGGGTTTTAAGATAATCATCCCATGTCATCCCTGTTTTGGTAATTTCTTGACGCAGTTTTTCAGGGGTCAGCTTGTTACGCTCGGCCACCATTTTGACTGCATTGTCTAAGAACTCAGGCGTGATCACTATCCCTAAACGTTTGCCTTCTTGCTCTTGAATGGTTTGGTCTATCAACCTATTCAACACTTGCAAACGCAATGTTTGCGGATCAGGCAATGGAATATTCTGTGACTGCAATTGTCGGGCCACTATCGCTGCTTCGCTGTCTAGCTGACGCAACGTAATCACCTGAGAATCAACAATCGCCGCAATACCATCAACGAAACGGGCAGAACGCTCTGCGGGTTGGGCGGCCTGTTGTGCTCCCGCTGTTACAGCAAACAGCGTAGATACCAGCGCCAGGCTTCCTGACAACACAAATTTAGAACAGCGTAACCGCATCTTTATTCATACCTCTCGAAGGTGGTTGTTTCTGAGCTAGTAGGCGTAATAGGCTCGTACCCTACAATACGTTCGCGCAACATTTTCATCGGGTCAGGGCCAACAGCGCCCAGGCCAGACAGCTCTAACTGGAAGAATACTGCTGAATTGCTTTTTTGGGCAGATACCGCGTAACGCTGTACTACAAAACGTGCTGCCCAACAGCATTCGCCTTTGTACTCCATACCGAAGATAGTTTGCGTACTACGTTTTTCCTGCAGGGAATAATCCACACGTCCCAGCGCAAATACTTTATTCGACAACGGCCACTGCGTCGTTACGGACACACGTTCTCTACCGTTATCACTTGCTGTTGGATTTTCCCTGAAATAGTTAGGATTATCAAAGGCTCTAGGATCACGCTCGTAACGATATGATGCAGACAAGGTCGCCAAACGTTGTGGTTGCCATCTAAAACCTGCACTTAATCGGTTCGTACGTCTGGATTGCGGATTGAATTGCGCATCTGCACGCACATTCAGGGTGTCTGTTAAGGCTGCACCTGCGCCAAACAAGTAATCGGAGCGCCTACGTGTTTCAGGGTATTCGTTATTAGCCGTATTTCTTAAGAAGACTTTTTGATCTTCGAAATACAAGCGCTGTGCAACCTGCAACATCATACGCTCTTCACCCGTATCAGCATCCAACCAACGAGTAGTCAAACCCAAGGTTAACTGGTTGGCGTTCGCAATCCTATCCCAACCACCGCTGTAAATGTTCTCACTAAAGGCTTGAGAGAAATTAAACGACGCTACGCTAGTATCAAAAATAGGCAGCATACTTTGATCACGATACGGCACGTACAAGTAGTACATGCGAGGCTCTAGCGTTTGTATGGCGTTATTACCAAACAGGCTAGTATCACGCTCAAAATACAAGCCTGAATCCAATGACAGTAAAGGTAATGCGCGACCTTTGCTACGCGGGTTATCACGCGCAGCATTACCACTAGGTAATGCACTCCATTCGGTATCGTACTGACTCAAGTGCAACGATGCCTTGGGAGTAATGTAGCCATAAGGACGCACCATTGGGTAGCTAATGGATGTCAAGGAAGACATACGTGTTCCGTTAGGGGCTACTCTCAACTTGCGGTACTTATCAAACTCAGACAATGTGCCCGAATAATAGGGCATTTCAAATCGTGTGACGGCATTCTCGCTCACCACATCAAAGCCACCCCAGTTATAACGCGCACCACGCACCTTCAAACTGGGCAATTGGTTGTATTCAGGACGCCTGTAGTTCGAGGTTTCATCTTGCAAGGTTTGATACTGCGTTACCGACAACGATGCGTTGAAATACTTCGCCCCAGACCAAGTAAAGGCAGCGGAGCTAGCCAAGCTATCAATATTCGTATTACCTAAATCAATAGACGTTAGGTCTCGGAAATAGTTATCGTCCGACACACGGTTATACCGTGCACTAAACCCAAAGCCGTAGCCTAAGCGCTGACGATGCTGTGTAGATAGCATCCAACGCGCTTCGCGCGTTTTCTTATCATGATTCAGGTAAGAGCCGTTAATCTGACCTTCATAGGTGCGGCCCAAATAGCGAAACTCGCCGTCTAACTGCAAACCACGCTTAGAGTAGTTACGCGGCGTCAAGGTTGCATCGTAGTTAGGCGCCAGATTGAAGTAGTAGGGCAAGGCCAATTCCAAACCACTGTTACTGGTATAGCCATACACAGGGGTTAAGAACCCCGATTTACGCTCTTCTCGTAAAGGGAAAGAGAAATACGGCGAATAAAAGATGGGCACATCTTTAAAATAGATTACGCTGTTGCGCGCCACACCACGGTTTTCGTCTATGTACAAATCTACTGTAGGGGCCTTGATGTACCACGCCGGATCAGGGCATGGACACGTGCTATACAGCACGTCGTCCAATTTCATGTGATCGCTGTTGTAGATGGTACCTGCCTCGGCTGTACCCGATGAGCCACCGTCTAGCCAAAACCGCATGGCATCTAGCTCACCCTCTTCGGATTTCATGTTGTAGTCAATGCTGGGACTGCGTACGATGCTGCCCCCTCGCATGAGCACGCCATTACCACGAACTTTCACATCGCCCGTATTTCTGTCGTAGCGAATCTGATCGCCCTTACTCACCGAGTCTATACGGCGCACTTGCGCATCACCCGTCAGCACTACCTCCCCACTTTCCATGCTCTCAAGCTCGTCACCAATGAGGTAGGAGGTCATGTCGTCCTCCGCTACCTGACGAACTTGCAACGCCGGCGAAGCCTGCAAGGTGGGCTGCTTTGCCCCCGCTTTGACAGGCATTACGGCGCACGTCAGAGAGCCTAACAACAATAAATGAAAACGTCTGACCGCTCGCACCGGATCCGTATCCCCAGGAAAATAGAATTACGCTAAAGTAATGGCCGACCACCCTTTTGCTGGCCGTGACCCGTTATTATAGATAAGCTCGCCCGATACGGCAGCGCTATTCGCCTTTTTTCTTGCAAAACTTTGTTCTTAGCCCATGGATGCCACTTTAAATCTCGCCAATGACTCCCGTTATCAGCAACTGTTAAGCTGGCTACACACATTGGACGGCAGCTACAACCTGCAACTTGATACACTGCGCCCTGCCTCAGGCGATGCCAGTTTCCGACGTTACTTCCGCCTGGATAGCCAACATGGCACACTCGTTGTCATGGATGCGCCCCCCGCCAAAGAAGATACCGCGGCCTTCGTGGACATTACTCAGCGACTCGCTGCTCGTGATCTAAATGTGCCGCACATACTTGCTAGCGATGTAGAGCAGGGCTTTTTACTGCTGAGCGATCTGGGCCAAGATAACTTCTGGCATGCGCTACAAAAAGGCTTGGACAATCCTACCATTCAGAACCTGTACCGTGGTGCGATACAAAGCTTGGTGCAACTGCAACACACTGACAGCAGCGGCCTGCCTCTCTATAACGAGGCTCGCATGCTAGAAGAGCTGCAAGTGTTTGAAGAATGGTTTATTAACCAGCACTGTAACACCAGCTTGACGGAACCAGAACGCAAAGCGCTAGACACATGTTTTGCTGCACTGGTTGCTGATAACGTCAATGTGGCACAAGTACTGGTACACCGCGACTACCATAGCCCCAACCTCATGATGCCCGTAGACGATAGTCTACGCCCCGGCGTCATTGACTATCAGGATGCAGTAGTAGGCCCTATTACCTACGATTTGGCGTCCTTGGTAATGGATGCCCGACACACCTGGGATGAAGAGCAACAACTGGACTGGGCCATACGCTACTGGCAAGCTGCCATCCACGCCAATTTGCCCGTTAGTCTAGACTTTGCCGAATTTCACCGTGCTTACGAGTGGATGAGTGTGCAACGTAATTTACGTATATTGGGTGTATTTTGTAGACTGTCTATACGTGATGGCAAAGACTGGTATCTGGCCCACCTACCTAGACTGCAAGCATACTTGCGCCAAGTGACTAGCCGCTACGAAGAGCTATTCCCTATACGCAAACTGCTAGATCGCATTGAAGGCCGCCAAACCGTACTGGGGATGACCTTTTAATGAAAGCCATGATTTTGGCAGCGGGCCGCGGCGAACGCATGCGGCCACTGACGGACCACTGCCCCAAACCCCTGCTACGTGCTGGCAAACATTCACTGATTGAATGGCATATTTTGCGCCTACAACGTGCTGGCATCACCGACATCGTGATTAATCATGCATGGCTGGGTGAAAAAATAGAAGCAGCGCTTGGCGATGGCAGTCAGTTGGGGGTGCACATACAGTACAGTCCTGAAAACCCTGCGCTAGAAACCGCTGGCGGCATACGACAAGCTTTACCATTACTAGGGGATTCCCCCTTTTTAATTATCAACGGCGACGTCTTCACCGATTGGGATGCCCAACACGCTTTTGCTGCAGCCAAAGCCTTAGACGATAGCGATCGCCTTGCTCACTTGTGGATGGTAGAAAACCCCGAACACAATCTGAAGGGCGATTTTTACCTGCAAGCACCCAGCCAACTGCTATCGGAACATCCCCTTACAATTTCAGATAAACCACTTACCTACAGTGGTATAGGCTGTTACAAACCAGCCCTATTTTCCGCGCTACCAGTAGGCCAACCCGCGCCACTAGGGCCTTTGCTACGGCAGGCCATGTCGCAGCAACACATTAGTGGTGAAGCGCTGCAAAGCACTTGGACGGATGTAGGCACCCCTGAGCGACTAGAAAAAATCTCAAGTCAGCTTGGCGCACTGGAATAGGCACGTTATGATTATTCAGGTTAATGCCTGATACGCATACCTTCATTCACCCGCAAATACTCTCAGTCCATGCTCGGTTCTAAACGCCCCGTATTCAGACCTACCCCCTACGATTATTCACGCAGAAAACGCCGTATCCCTCGTTGGTTGGTACTTATGCTAACCGGTGTAATTATCGGCGCGGGCGGCTTATTGTTTATTCAAACCAGCTACGGCCCTACACGTCTTACGGTAGAACAATCCGAACAGTTGCACTTTGACTTAAACAGCGCTAATGCCGAAAACCAGCGTTTACAGTCGCAACTGGCGAGTACCACACGAGACTTAGAAGAAAGCCAAGCGCGTCTGCAATCTCAGCAAAGTTCGCTCGACAACCACGATCAAACGGTCAGCGCACTACAAAAAGACATAGAACTCTTTGCGGATGCAATGCCTGCCGACCCACGTGGCACCTCACCGGGCATTCGCTCTGCGACCTTTACCACCAGCGATGGCAAATTGAACTACAACATTTTGCTAATGCAAGATAAAGAGCAAGCCGGGCAAACCTTTACCGGTGAAATGCAGTTTAATATTCAAGGCCGCTACCCCAACGGGCGTACAGGCTACGTAGACCTAGAACCCATTGAGGTTTCATTGGGCCGCTATGCTCACTTGATGGGTGACGTCACATTGCCTGACGGTGTGACACCACGCCAAATCACCATTCAAATCTTTGAGCCCGGCAATAAGCGCGCCAAGGCCATGCGCATTATTAATGTGCGCTAACACATCAGCGACATATAAAAACAGGGCCTTTTACAGGCCCTGTTTTTTTGGCTATACACATCAAGCCACATGCTGAAGAAAATCTTGTAATCGTTTACTGGGTGGATTTTTAAGCAACTCCTCAGGGTTGCCATCGTGCGCTATCTTACCTTGATCGATAAACAGTAAACGGCTACCCACCTTACGCGCAAATTCCATTTCATGCGTCACCACAATCATGGTCATACCTTCCTCGGCCAAGTCTTGCATGACTTTTAACACCTCGAAGCGCAGTTCGGGATCTAACGCCGAGGTAGGCTCATCAAACAACATCAGCTTCGGACGTATAGCTAACGCCCGAGCAATGGCGACACGCTGCTGCTGACCACCTGACAACTCGCTAGGATAATGCCCCATACGTTCCGCCAGCCCAACCTTGGCTAACAGTTCTTGCGCTTGTTTTTTCGCCTCAGCCTTCGATGCCCCACGCGTGTGCACCGGACCAAACATCACATTTTCTAGTGCCGTTAATTGTGGGAACAAATTAAATTGCTGAAACACCATGCCCGCTTCTCTACGCAAGGCACGCACTTGTGCAGGGCTGTCTCGTACACTTAAGCCATCCACCACAATGTCGCCCTCATCAATGCTTTCCAGTGCATTAATGCAGCGTAGCAAGGTAGATTTCCCCGAGCCAGAAGGCCCTACAATCACCACTACTTCACCAGGGACAATCTCCAAGTCCACACCGTTCAACACGATGTTCTCGCCAAAGCGCTTAATCACTTGCTTGAATTCTACGATTTTCATCTTGTGTTCTCCCTACTTATCACACCACACGCAAGCGACGTTCAACTGTACGCAGTATCAGCGCAATTACGCCCGTCAGAATCAAATAGATAATGGCTACAGCTCCCCAAATCTCTACTGATCGGAAATTACCGGCAATGATTTCTTGGCCTTGACGCGTAAGCTCAGCCACACCAATCACAATAAACAAGGAAGAATCTTTAAGGCTAATAATGCACTGGTTCCCCATGGCTGGGATCATACGACGCCATGCTACGGGAGCAATAATGTAAATCAGGATTTTGTGAAAAGGCAGACCCATCGCCTCACCCGCTTCTTGCAATCCTTTGGGCACAGACTGCAATGCTCCACGCACTATCTCAGCAATGTAAGCACCCGAGTTCACCATTAAGGTAAAAATCGCCGCTGACTCACCATCAATACGCATACCTGCCAATAATGGCAAAGCAAAATAAATAAACATCACCTGCACCACGATGGGCGTACCACGTATTAGCAGTACGTAGGCCTTAGCCACCATAGCCAGTATCTGTATAGGTAACGTAGACAGCTTTATAGGCCCTTTTACATAGGTAGTAATCACCCCAGTCAGAAAACCCAACACAGAGCCACCTACCAGCCCCAGCACCGTAATATAAAGCGTCATCTTGGTGCCTTCCCACAAACTGGGCAAAGCATTCCAAATCACAGACCATTCAAATGTCACCGTTACACCTACTTAGTGTGTCGTTACCGTCCATACAAACCGTAACGTGATAAACAAAGAGCGGCCCTGTGTTAGCTGGCCGCTCTGAAATTGCAATACAGTCACCTACGACTTACTCAGGTTGTTTACCAAACCATTTCTCGTAAATAACATCGTACGTGCCATTTGCTTTGATCGCAGCCAAGGCTTCATTCACTACCGGCACCAGTTCGCTACCTTTAGGGAAAGCAATACCGTAGTAGTCACCACTTTTCACAGCACCAGTCACTTTTACATGACCTTTGCCACCAGTTTGAGCGTAATACTGCACGTTAGGTGTGTCATGCACCACCGCATCCACACGACCTGTTGCCAGCTCTAAGAAAGCGTTATCAATATTTGGAAATAGCTTCAACTTGGCACCAGGTACTTCGCGGTTCAGATAGTCCACCGTCGCAGTACCAATCTTCACGGCCACCTGCTTGCCATCTAGATCGGCTGCATTTTGAATACCGTCGGTATCTTCACGCACCAAGATGGCCAAACCGCTTTCGTAGTAAGGATCCGAGAAATCGATGACTTCCTTACGATCATCTCTAATAGTGATACCAGCAAGCGCAACATCCACATTACGTGTTTGCAGGCCAGGAATAATGCCGTTGAAATCCATAGGCTGCAGTTTGTATTGCAAACCTGCTTGTTTTGCTACGGCATCCCATAGATCAATATCGAACCCCGTATATTTGCCATCCTGCTTGAACTCAAAGGGTACAAACGCTGTGTCTGTAGCCATAATCAACTCTTTGCCTTGTGCTTGCGCACCCATTGGCAATGCCATCAGTGCTGCAACAGCTAGCCACGCTTTGATCTTGTGCTTCATGATTACTTGACTCCTACTAGGGGGATATAAGTATCTGGCATGCATAACGCCAAACTTCAGTACACCATAGCGCAATTGGATAAATTGCTACTACAAAGAGGTATCACTATAGTAATAAAAAGCCCTCCTTTTGTATGGAGAATAACCCGCATCCTTGATCCTCATCACATTGTTTAACGGTTGCACATAAAAAAAGCGGCGCATCACTGCACCGCTTTCTTGCAAAATTGTTTCTATATATTAGAACGCAGGAACAATTGCGCCTTTGTATTGCTCTTGAATAAAGGCACGAGTTTCTTCGCTATTCAAAGCTTGGATCAGCTTCTTCACAGCTTCTTTCTCTTCATTTCCAGCCTTTACTGCAACCAAGTTAGCATAAGGTGACTCTGCACCTTCAATAAACAAAGCATCTTCCAGAGGGTTTAAATCAGCCTCTAATGCATAGTTAGTATTAATTAAAGCCAAATCCACATCAGGTAATACCCTAGGTAATGTAGCGGCTTCAATTTCCTTAAATTTCAATTTCTTTGGATTCTCGGCAATATCCCTAGAAGTAGCCAAAATATTGGTAGGATCTTTAAGCGTAATCAAGCCATGTTGCTGCAACAACAATAACGCTCTGGCACCATTAGAGGGATCATTAGGCAGCGCAATCAATGCGCCATCTTTTAACTCATCCAAGCTTTTGATTTTTTTAGAGTAAGCACCAAATGGCTCAACGTGTACTAAACCCACCGAGACCAAATTGATATTGTGCTCGCTGTTAAAGGTATCCAAGTACGGTTTGTGTTGGAAGAAGTTGGCATCAATAGCCCCATCCCATACTTGCTGGTTAGGCTGTACATAATCAGTAAATACTTTGATATCCAGCTCTACGCCATCTTTAGCCAACAAAGGAGCCACAAACTCTAATAGCTCAGCATGAGGAACGGGCGTAGCAGCCACGCTTAGTTTTTCCGCATGTGCTACGGATACGCCCAAACCCAATGCGGTAACCAATGCACTCGCCACCAATTTTTTCAGCAACATAAAAGCTCCTTGAAAGAAATTTAATAGGATTAAGCGATGCGCTTATTCATTCGCGCAACCAGCTTATCTCCCCACACCTGCATTAACTGCACCAACACCACCAGAATCACGACCGTTACTGCCATGACATCTGTCTGGTAACGCTGATAACCAAACCGTAGCGCCAAGTCGCCTAGACCGCCGCCACCAATCACACCGGACATAGCCGAGTAACCCACCAGCATAATAGCGGTTACTACAATAGCAGCCACCACCCCTGTTTTAGCCTCGGGCAATAACGCCATAATCACTGTTTCGCGCGGGTTTGCCCCCATGGCGCGACTCGCCTCCAAGACACCAGGATCCAACTCTTTTAAAACGTTTTCCACTAAGCGAGCAAAAAATGGTGCTGCACTCATCACCAACGGAGGCACCGCTCCCGCCACCCCCAACGCTGAACCGGCCAAGATTCGTGTCAAAGGAATCATCACAATAAGCAGTATCAAAAATGGCACTGAACGCAGAATATTAACGATCAGCGATAGCGTTTGATAAAGCGCATGATGCTCCATCATCTGTTTAGGACTGGTTAAAAACAGCAATACGCCCAGCGGCAACCCGATGATAACCGTAAAAACCAGAGAGAACCCTGTCATTAATAAGGTATCAATGGTGGCTTCGGCCAATAGTGGCCAATCTAAATTAGACCAATTCATGCTCGCAGCTCCTCGTATTGCACACCCAGTTCATCCAACATGGCTCCCAACCTTTGCTGTTGCTCTGGCTGCCCTTCCACTGCCACCACTAATTGTCCGTACGGCGTGCCTTTAATACGGCTTACCGCACCCTGCAAAATACTAATATCCAAACCTAACTCGCGACTTACTCTACTAATTAAAGGCTGCACTGTAGCGTCACCTTTAAAACTCAGACGCATGACTCTACCGCTTACGCCCTGATCCATCGCTCGCCAACCATCACTATCATTACCACTTTCCGCCAACAAGCTTTGAGTCGCCGCGTGCTGAGGATGCAAAAACACGTCCAGCACCTCACCACTTTCTACTACCGCACCAGCTTCTATCACCGCCACTCTATCGCACACCTGACGTATCACATCCATGCTGTGCGTAATCAACACAATAGTCAGCCCCAAAGACTGATTGATCTCTAAGAGCAAACGCAAAATAGACTGTGTGGTCTCTGGATCTAGTGCAGAGGTTGCTTCATCACACAGCAATAGCTCAGGCTGATTTGCCAATGCCCTAGCTATACCCACCCGCTGCTGCTGACCACCAGACAACTGCCTAGGGTACTTAGTCGCATGCTGCTCTAACCCTACCAGTTGCAACACCTCTTTCGCCCTAGCATGTTGTTGCGCCTTACTTAAACCAGCCAACTTTAGGGGAAAGCATACGTTATCTAAGATAGAGCGTGATTGCAGCAAGTTGAAATGCTGAAACACCATGCCAATTTTTTGACGTACAGGCCTTAACTGTTGCTCGGTTAATAAGGAGATACATTGCCCTTGGAAATTAACCGTTCCCTGCGTAGGGTGCTCCAACATATTCAATAACCGGATTAACGTGCTTTTGCCCGCACCGCTGCGTCCGATAATGCCATATACCTCGCCGCGTCGAATATGCATATTAATATCATGCAATGCGATCACTTCTTTATTAGCGCTGGTATAGCGTTTCTCTATATTTTCTAACCTAATCACAACGTGCTAGCCACCAAATAAGACCACATTGAATTTCAATACTCTTTAGATACTTCATTCATTGTGTTGTATTAATCTACCATAGTGTTTGTATTGGTATTTATTTTGCTTATAACCAAAAAGTTAATTAACAATCACCTAAAAGATGCAAATAAACAGCCAAATTACTTAAACTAAACAATAGACGCTAGTTTCAAATTACAAACAAATCTCTACTAAGTATGTAAACCATTTCAATTTCACATAATTAAGGTAAGATAGCTTAGCGTTTTTTGCTTGTAATACTGCCTATCAACCCGTTATGTGAGATTAATATGCAAGCTATAGTTACACGCGCACTTTGCGACCATTGTCTAGATTTGCCGGTAGCTGTTCCAGGCACTCATCCCCATTCTTTCATGAAAAACGGGGAAAGCTACGTAGAACGACACAATGCAAAGTGGGAAGGCCCCTTTCATTGCTCCGTCTGCCAAACTATCTGGCTACATCGAAAAAACCAATGGGGAGGCTGTGAAGGATTCAGACTAAATCCATAGAGCACATATAACTATAAAGATTCGTTTGTTTGTTACAAGCTGAAGCAGGAACTCTTTTCTAAAAGCTCAAAAACACAGGCGAAAAAAAAAGCCCCTTTTCAGGGGCTTATTTTCAGCTACTTTCGTAGCTAAGTAAATCAAATTTGACTTACTGTGTATCCGGTTGGTGGGATGGCTGGGACTCGAACCCAGGACCAATAGATTAAAAGTCTACTGCTCTACCAACTGAGCTACCACCCCTTCGGGTTAATTGCTTCGCAGCAACCGCCGAAGAATTAAATTATGCCCCAGCTGTACCAGTGCGTCAAGCACTTTCTACAAATATTTCTTAAAAAATCGTATTTTTTTAAATATAGTGCTGAAACCACTATAAATACTGTTTATAAACACAGCAATCATCAACCAAACCCTCATCACATAGAAACAGTTGTAACAGGGCATAATGCTAACAAAACTCCTCAACACCACTAATACATTGCTGTAGTCATAAAAAACACCCCTAGGTGGATCATCCAACCTAGGGGTGTGTCTATCGTACCGCAGTACAGGCTTATAACACGCTCTTATCGTGCACGTGAGATACGTACCTCAGCACCGCGACGTTTTACCTCTAAGCCCTCGGCTGGCAGAATTTTCAGACCCTCTAAGCCTTTTATATAGCTAGAGCCTTGCATCTGCATCACACGAATCTTATTACGCATGACCTCAGGGCTATGCTCAGGCATGCCAAACATCCAAACCTCTTCTAGCAAGCGTGCAGAGTTGAACTCACTGGTGTTATTCACCTCAGGCCCTAAACACAACATATGGCCTTCGCGACCAAATATAGGCAACCTATCTAAGCCTGCTGTCACCGTCCATGTTGTACCGCCCTCGTAGCGCCAGCCAGTACTGAGATCCCACCATGCACTGCCTGCTGGTAAATACACTTCCATTTCTTCACCAGGCTGCAAAAATGGAGCCACCAACAATGCCGAACCCAACATATATTGAGTATCCCACTGCTGAGCAACTGGATCTTCTGGAAACTCTAGTGCCATAGAACGTTGAACAGGCAAACCACAACGTACAGACTCTTCGATAATGCCTAATATATAAGGCACTAATCTATAGCGCCAGCGCAGCCAGTGTTGCACTAGCTCTTGGGTTTTCTCATCAAAGGCCGATGGCAACAACGCAGGTATAGCTTGGAAACAGAAGTTGGCTGAGAACACGCCCATTGCCAACCAACGAATGTACAGCTCGGCTGTCATGTCAGTCGTAGGCGCAACGGCGTTACCTAATTTGTGCATTTGTGCCGTAACGCCGCTATTGCCCAATGCCAACGCAGAACGCAATGAACGCTCCATACCTTCCCAGTCATTGCTGACATCCGGCCCTAACTGCATGCTGTAACGCTGCACGCCGGGGAACAAGTTTGTGCTCCAAATCACACCCTCTTGTGGTGTTTTATGACCAGCAAAAGCATCAAACAATGCCTGACGTACCAAAATAGGGTAAACCGTGCGTAGCAACGCACCGCACTCACCACCACGTGCAGTAATGCTATCGGGAATGTTGTAGCTCACCGTACATATAGGAGCCCCCAAACCCTCATCATAGTTTTGACGTTGGCGCTCTACCCACATCTTAAATACATCTTTATGGGTGAGGTCTAACAAACCAAACGGTTTGCCGGCACTATTTTCATCGCCCTCAAATTGATAAGCCGCACCCGTGTCGTCATCGATCAATAACCAGCCACGATCTTCCCACTCTTCAAACAACGGTGTGTCTACTATCACGCCAGGGAAAGTATGCGCGGCCAACTGCACACCCGATTTTTCTATTTTTGCACTTAAATCTCGGCCATCTTGTACACGCTCTTCGTCCCAGACGAATAAGGGACGATCAGGCATAAATCCGTACAAGGCAGGCGCTGCGGCCATTACGCCATCCAAACCCACGCCTTTCTCGGCCAAGGAAGCCGACAAGCTGAGTGTGTCTTCAATAGATTGACCCGCTGCTTGTTGCAACCACACACCCATAGGCCATACACCGGGTTGCCCCGCACGGCCTGTCAGTGCTGTGTATTGATTCAGAATTTCAGTAGGTGCGCCCGCAAACAAGAACACGTCCAACAACGGAGCCGACGCTCGAACGCTGTAACGTGCTTCTTCCTCTACCGCCACGTTATGCTCAACGCGCTCTAGCGTGTTGACATACACACCCCAACCTCTAGTGCTCCACAACAAAGGCAGCACACGGTGCTCAGGTAAATCAGACACTAACTGCTGACCATCACGATTTAGGCTTTCTTGTGTATCACCCAAGCCGTACAACACATCAGTAGCCTGCAACGCAAAAGCCGCATTCCAACCTTGTTGCTCGTCGTTGTCGTCCTGCCATACACCAGATGACTGCATCAGCAACTCGTCGCCTTTATACAGCGCAAATGAAAATGGAGACTGATTCAACACCAGTGCGTATTCGCCCTGCTCTACGCGCCAGCCGCCCTCATGCTCTATAGACTCTTGGGAAAACTCACCTACGGCGTCTTCCCGCACTAATAGCATTTCAGCCTGCTGTTGCGCACGCAGACTGACTTTTTCAGGCTGTATATGTTTTAAGCTACCAAAACGTAGCCTGAATACGCCTGGGGAATGCGCTTCCACACGCAGGATTTGATCTGTCTGTTCAGCCTGAAAATCCGCTACAGACGGTTTAATGGCAAGGTTACTTTGAAGATTAAACAATTGCGTCACGTCAGCAAGGTGAGTGTTGGACGACACAGCACGATCCTCGGGCAAAGCCCAATAAGGGAATAAAGTGTCTATTTTGACGTATTTTTGCTACAAATCCAAATCTAAAAGCAAAAACACCTCAATCCCGTTCATAAAGTTTCTATTATCGCAGACCCAGCGCTCGGGATAAATCCCTCTCTAGCAATCGCGGCTCATTATTCCATGCTGCGGCTAAGTCCTCTGCCAAAATGGCGCTCCATGCGAAGCCGTTTGAGCCCAAAGCAGACAACACAGCCATCTTTTGATCACTACCGGCATACAGCGGTAAATGGTCTTTCAGCACAGACCTATAACCAGCCCAACCACCTTGTGGCGTAGCTGATGCCAACCACGACTGCCAGCGCTGTAGCGTTTCCTGTATTTCTTGATGCCCATTTGCTGTGACAGCGGCAGTTTCGCCATGTGCACCGTAGGTACTACCCGCCGTACACACGCCATCCACAGCAGGTAATAAGTAGCCTTCGCCCGCCAGAATCAACTCTGGCGTTTTCGCCATTTGCGCAGCGGAGAAATAACTTACCTGACCTGGCAACTGTTCCATTTCTGCTAGATAGCCATAGTTTTTTCCAGCTATCTCCTGCTCTGGCAGCAACGATGGCAATGCTCCCGCCACACATAACACCACAGCATCCGCCGAGATACGAGCATCAAGAGTGCTACCCGACCTATCTACTATGGCACACCAACCCGATTCTGACGACTCTATGCGCTGCACTTTCTCGGCGCGCACCGTAATCAGTGGGTGACTTAATAATCTTTCTATGAGTTTTTCAGGCTGCACCCGTGCCCCTCTAGGGAAGTACATTCCCCCGTGCGACACCGCATCACCCACTTTCTGAGACATAGCATGCGCATCTAAATACTGCACCCAAGACTCAGGAAAACCTAAGGCGTCTACCGTTTTACACGCCGCCTTATCGTCATCGTTATCCGTGGCTATACGCACCGTACCCAACGCCACACAATCTGACGCGCCATCCACCTGCCACTGTTGTTCAGCCACTAAGCAGCCCGCACGGCTTAATCGCATACGCGGCGCATCATCCACACTAATTAAGGGCGTCATCGCAATCGCCACATGCCCTTTATGTGACGCCCCCAGCCCCTCTTGTAATACGGGGTCTACCACTGTCACCCGTACCCCTCGACGCACCATGGCCGCTGCGGTTGCCGCTCCGGCAATGCCCGCCCCCACAACCACTACATGCTTAGGCACAACGCGTGGTTGCCGCCCCAGCTTTTCTCGCAGCACACCGCGCATCATTTCGCGCTTGTGTGCAAAGCCTGCTGTTTTTTCTACCAAAAAACCAGCATCTTGTAAGTCACGACGCACTTGGCCTGCACTGCACCAACTCGCCATTGTTGCCCCTTGAGCGGACAAACGCACTAACTGACCGAATAACCGACGCGACCACATTTGCGGATTTAACCGTGGTGCAAAGCCATCTAAAAAAAATGCATCCACCTGTGCATCCACCAGCTTGGCTTTCTGTTCTATATCGCCAAACACCAAGGTAAGCGTCAGATTACCTTCCTCAAAATACAACCTATGTATGCCTGGCAATACGTCTGGCCACTGCGCTAACAACTGCTGCACTAAAGGCTGCAATTCAGGACAAGTGTGCTCGTGCATGCGAGCCAAATCGTCACGATGAAAGGGGTGAGCTTCAAACGACAGAAAGTGCAATCGCTGACTACGGGCAGTGTCTTGCAGCCAGTTCAGCCACGTCACTAAGAAATTGTTGCCCAACCCAAAACCCGTTTCAGCAATACAGAAATGTGCTCGCCCTTGCCAACGTTCAGGCAAGCCGTTACCCGCCAAGAACACATGCTGCGTCTGCGCCAATGCTCCCGCCGTAGAATGGTACACATCACCATACTGCAAGCTCTGCGCTATACCGTTCTGAGTAAAGGAAGGTACTGCTGGCTGTAGTTTTTGAAATCCGCCCGTCATGTTAATACGTTTTAATACACAATAAATACATGAAACAAACATAGGTTAACGTCTAGCTATGCTCTCTTCTACACGCCTTCCCCTCAGCGACGCGCTGGCTACAGCGGTCAGTGCCGCTCATGCAGCAGCCAGTATTTTACAAGCTCACGCGGCACACCGTGACCGTTTAGTGATAGACACCAAAGCCAAAAACGATTTGGTCTCTCAAGCTGATAGAGATGCCGAAATGGCCGCCTTAGACATCTTACGCACACAAACGCCCGAGTTTGGCATTGTGGCCGAAGAAAGTGGTGGCGATAGCAAAGGGCTGGCCACATGGTATATAGACCCACTAGATGGCACCACCAATTTCCTACACGGCATTCCCCACTACGCCGTATCTATTGCGTTAGTTGCCCATGCGGGCAGCATCATCGCGGGTGATACCCCCATTACATGCGATACCCCTGTGGTCGCCGTGGTGTACGACCCTAATCGTGAAGAACTCTTCACCGCCATGTATGGTACCGGCGCTTGGCTCAATCAACAGCGTTTGCGTTGCACCGACACCAATACCTTAGACGATGCCTTATTAGCGACTGGTTTTCCATTTAGGGACTTTAGCTTTGCGGATCACTATCTACCCACACTCAATGCAGGGATACGCCGCACCCGTGGCATACGCCGCAATGGTGCCGCCGCACTGGATTTGGCATGGGTAGCCTGCGGACGTTTTGATGGGTATTGGGAAATGGGCTTAGCCCCGTGGGACGTCGCTGCAGGCACCTTAATCGTGCGAGAAGCAGGCGGTGTTTGCCAAGACATGTTCCAGCAGCACACATGGCCCAAGAGTGGTCATGTGGTTGCCAGCAACGCCCCACTACACAACGCTTTGCAAGAAATGATAGCACCGTGTTTAGGGTACACACCCACGCGTTAAGCAGGGCGAAATAGCACTAGGCATGCTACCCTATGGGGTTCACAGATTTACTCTTAAAAGGCTTTCTGTCATGAATCTGCTTGACCCCATTGTTGCCTGGCAAGACGACATCACAGCCATTAGGCGCGACTTGCACGCACATCCTGAACTTGCCTACGAAGAACACCGCACAGCAGATACTGTTGCGCACTGGCTGACAGAATGGGGAATAGAAGTACACAGAGGGCTGGCCGGCACAGGGGTAGTGGGTACCATCAAAGGAAACCTAGGCCCAGGCCCTAGTATTGGGCTACGCGCCGACATGGATGCCTTACCCGTACTGGAACAGAATGACTTTGCCCACGTCAGCCGCCACGCAGGCAAAATGCACGCATGTGGTCACGACGGCCACACTGCTATGCTGCTATCTGCAGCACGTTACTTAGCCTCGCACCGCGATTTTATCGGCACGGTATACGTGATCTTCCAGCCTGCCGAAGAAGGCTTTGCGGGTGCTCGCAAAATGATAGAAGAAGGTTTATTCACCCGTTTCCCTATGGATGCCGTGTTTGGTATGCATAACTGGCCCGGGTTGCCAGCAGGTGAGTTTGCTGTGCACAAAGGTGCCGTCATGGCATCCAGCAACACTTTCAGCATCCAAATTGACGGCAAAGGAGCGCACGGTGGTATGCCACATCTGGGGGTAGACCCCATTACCGCCGCCGCTCAATTGGTCATGAGCCTACAAACCATAGTAAGCCGCGTCATTGATCCGCTTGAACCAGCGGTACTCAGTGTGACACAAATCCATGCTGGCTCTGCCGATAACGTTATTCCTACGTCGGCAACGCTACGCGGCACCGTGCGTACACTAAGCAACGAAACCCTTGATCTGATAGAAACTCGCATGCGTGAAATTGTTGAGCAAAGCTGCGCGGCAATGGGCTGCCAAAGCATATTCGAGTTTGATAGACGCTATCCCCCCACCATCAACCATGACAAAGAAAGCGCAGTTTCCGTAGACGTCATACGTAAGATGGCAGGCGATAAAGCTTTGCACCAAGACCTGCCCCCTTCTATGGGAGCCGAAGACTTCGCATTTATGTTGCAAGCACTACCAGGCAGTTATATTTGGATAGGTAATGGTCAGGGCGACCATCGGTTGGCAGGTCATGGATTAGGGCCCTGCATGCTGCATAACGACAGCTACGACTTCAACGATGACATCCTTAGCGCAGGTGCCAGCTACTGGGTACGTTTAACCGAGCATTACCTTAAACCCTAACCCCCGTTAACAAATGTTTCACGGCAAGAAACTGCCCAGCCGTTACAATACAGGCTCTACGTATGCCAGAGAGAACCATCGTGCCCAAAGCCTCACTACCCTGTAGTTTGCCCCCTGATGACAAACACGCCATTTTGCGTGTAGTGCCCATGCCATCTGATGCCAACATGTACGGTGACGTCTTTGGCGGGTGGATTATGTCGCAGGTAGATATTGCTGGCTCTATTCTGGCTGCTCGACGCGCCAATGGTCGCGTAGCAACAGTGGCTGTCAACGCGTTCACGTTTACACAGCCTGTATTTGTGGGTGATTTACTCAGTTTCTATGTGGACATCATTAAAACTGGCCGCACCTCTATTACTGTTTCAGTAGAAGTGTATGCTGAACGTCAACGCCTGCAACATGAAGTGGTCAAGGTAACGGAAGCCACCCTCACCTATGTTGCCACTGACACGAACCGCCGCAGCCGCGAACTCCCCCCTCTAGACTGAGAAGGTATTGCCTATGACTGGATCTGTTCAAGAGCACACCAGTCCTGCCGTCCGCCGACTTGAACCGGAAGACGCGCAACTTGCTCTACAAAAACTACAATCCGTTTTAAAGCGCCAAGAAGTTGTAGAAACCTTGGCACAGCGTCAGCACGAAGGTTCTGACCGCGAAGACTTGCTCGCTAACCTGACACACCGCCGTCATGAGCAAGAAATCCGCAGCATCATCAATAACCTTCACCCTGCCGATATTGCGTTCATTCTGGAATCCTTACCAGAAAATGAGCGTCAGGTAGTGTGGCAACAGGTGAGCGACGAATACGACGCTGACGTGTTGCTGGAAATTGAAGACTGGGCCCGTGAATCGTTGATCAAGACCATGGAGCCAGCTGATCTGATTGCAGCTGCCGCCAACATGGATGCCGACGAGATTGCGGACTTGGCACCCGACCTGCCTCCGGAAGTGATTGCCGAGGTGCAAAAAGGCCTGACCGAATCTGAGCGTGCTCAGTTGCTAGAAGCCATGGGCTACCCCGAAGATAGTGTGGGTGCCATTATGGACTTCGACATGGTGCGCGTGCGTGAAGACGTGAGCCTAGAAGTGGTACTGCGCTACCTACGTCGTCTGCAAGAACTTCCCGATCACACTGACCAGATTTTCGTGGTAAACCGTGATGATCGTTTACTGGGAACACTGTCGCTAACCCGCATGCTGGTCTCCGACCCAGAAACACTGGTGTCAGACGTAATGGCTGCCGACTACCTGAGCCTGCATCCACTGGACTCTGACGCAGACGCCGCAAACGCATTTGAACGTTATGACTTGGTTTCTGCCCCTGTGGTAGACGACTATGGCCGCCTTATTGGTAGAGTGACCATTGACGAGGTGGTGGACGTTCTGCAAGAAGACTCTCAAGAACAAGAGTTGTCTCGTGCAGGTCTGCAAGAAGAAGATATTTTCGCTCCAGCGCTCAGCGCCTTGCGTAACCGTGCCCCATGGCTGTTGATCAACCTGTGTACGGCTGCCACTGCATCGTTCGTGGCCTCACGCTTTGAAGACACCGTTAGCCACATCGTTATATTGGCCTTCTTGATGTCTATTGTGGCGGGTATTGGTGGTAACTCCGGTAACCAGACCATGACCATGATTATTCGTGCCATGGCCACAGGCCGTATCACCGGCTCTAACATTTGGCCATTGGTCAAACGCGAGCTGATGGTGACCTTTATGGTGGGCGCATGCGGTAGTTTGGTCACCGCGGTATTTGCGTGGTTTATCTCGGGCTCTGTGGCGATTGCCGCCGTGATGATGGCCGCCATGATTGGCAACATGCTGATCGGCGCAGCCTTGGGGGTATTGATCCCTACCCTACGCAGCCGCTTTGGCAAAGACCCAGCAGTAGGTTCTTCTGTATTGCTGACATTTGGTACAGACTCGCTAGGTTTCTTCCTGTTCCTAGGGTTGGCTACGCTGTTCCTGCTGTAAGCGCTTAATCGCTCCTACAAACGCCTTTCAATAAAGGGTGCACCCTGCACCACTATTGGAAGGCGTTGTTCCCTCCAAGGCTGCCATTAAGCCTCTACGCTCACTCATGTCACTCCAAAGCAGCCCTCTCTCTTAGCTCTGGATGCATACATAAAAAAAGCCTGCCACATTCATGGCAGGCTTTTTCTTTTCACTACACCGGGATCAGCTTAGCTTACCGTGGCAGTGTTTGTACTTCTTACCGCTACCGCATGGGCAAGGGTCATTACGACCAACACGTTGCTCATCGCCTTCGGCTGGCGCTTCTTCATCTAAGTCCAACGCTTCGCCACGCAGTGCTGCATCGTAATCAGCATGGTGGTAACGTACTTGCTCAGCAGCAGGTTGCTCCACAGCTTCAGCAGGCGCTTGTTGCTCAGAAGGTTGAATGCGTACTGTCAGCAATACACGCACTACGTCATCACGGATACGATCCAGCATGGCAGCAAACATTTCAAACGCTTCACGCTTGTACTCTTGCTTAGGATCTTTCTGTGCATAACCACGCAGGTGGATACCTTGACGCAAATGATCCAAAGCTTGCAAATGACCACGCCATTGCGTGTCAATAGACTGCAATGTCACAGCACGCTCAAAGCTAGCCCAGTTTTGTGCGCCAACTTGGGTCACTTTGTCTTGCAACTGTTTAGCGGAGGCTTCCAGCACAACATCTAACAAGTCTTCCTCGGACAAGCTGGTGTCTTTTTCCACCATAGTAGCCAGATCAATCTTGATCTGCCATTCGCTTTCCAAGATAGCCTGTAGACCCGCCAGATCCCATTGCTCTTCCATGGAATGCTCAGGCACGTACTGATGGAACAAGTCCGTTACCGCCGCAATACGCAGGTTAGCAATAGCATCGCTTACGTCTTCGGACTCCAGAACGTCAGTACGCTGTGCATAAATAACTTTACGTTGGTCATTAGAGACGTCATCGTATTGCAACAACTGTTTACGAATGTCGAAGTTACGAGCTTCCACTTTACGCTGCGCTGATTCGATAGAACGCGACACCATACGTGCTTCAATAGGCTCGCCTTCAGGCAAACGCAGTCTGTCCATAATGGCGCGTACGCGGTCACCCGCAAAAATACGCATCAAGGAATCATCCAGCGACAGGTAGAAACGTGATGAGCCAGGGTCACCCTGACGACCAGCACGACCACGCAACTGGTTATCAATACGACGAGATTCGTGGCGCTCAGTACCGATAATACGCAAGCCACCAGCCGCTTTTACTTGCTCGTTTAGCGGTTTCCACTCGGCTTTCAGCGTAGCAATGCGTTGTGCTTTTTCGTCTTCGCTTAGGGAGTCATCTGCCTGAATCAGCATAGATTGGCGCTCTACGCTACCACCCAACACAATGTCAGTACCACGACCAGCCATATTGGTCGCAATCGTAATGCGTCCAGGTTTACCCGCCTCGGCCACGATTTCCGCTTCGCGTGCGTGCTGTTTAGCATTCAGCACTTCATGCGGCATCTTGGCCGCTGTCAACATATTGGCTAGCAACTCAGAGTTCTCGATGCTGGTAGTACCCACCAACACAGGTTGTCCGCGTTCATGACAATCTTTGATGTCATTTAAGATAGCTGCGTATTTTTCTTTATCAGTTTTATAAACCTGATCATTCTGGTCCACTCGAATCATCGGGCGGTTAGTAGGAATGATCACGGTTTCTAAACCGTAAATTTCTTGGAACTCGTACGCTTCGGTATCGGCCGTACCCGTCATACCGCCCAGCTTGTCGTACATACGGAAGTAGTTCTGGAACGTAATAGACGCCAGCGTCTGGTTCTCGTTCTGAATACGCACGCCTTCTTTGGCTTCTACAGACTGATGCAAACCGTCAGACCAACGACGGCCCACCATCAAGCGGCCAGTGAACTCATCCACAATCACCACTTCATCGTTCTGCACCACGTACTGCTGATCGCGGAAGAACAAATTATGTGCACGCAGTGCGCCCACCAACGTGTGCATCAAGGAGATATGGCGTGGGTCGTACAACGACTCACCTTCAGGCAACAAGCCAATCTCAACCAGAATTTGCTCAGCACGTTCGTGGCCAGCTTCAGAAATGTGTACTTGCTGGGCTTTTTCATCTACCCAGAAATCACCCTCTGGCTCAGGCTCATGCGGTTTGGGTTCTTCTTTCATGCGTGTCAGCATGGAAGGCACCACATTCATCGCCTTGTACAGCTCGGTATTGTCATCTGCCTGACCAGAAATGATCAGCGGTGTACGCGCCTCGTCAATCAAGATGGAATCCACCTCGTCGACAATCGCATAGCTCAGACTACGTTGACGGCGATCTTCTGCGCGGTATTCCATATTGTCGCGCAAGTAATCAAAGCCGTACTCGTTGTTGGTACCGTACGTAATGTCAGCTTGATAGGCTGCTTTTTTCTCTTCGTTGTCTTGCTGAGGTACTACCACCCCGACGGACAAACCCAAGAAGTTGTACAAGCGGCTCATTTGCTCCGCGTCGCGTCGTGCCAAGTAATCGTTCACCGTCACCACGTGTACGCCTTTAGCTGGCAGCGCATTCAGGTACACAGCCAACGTGGCCATCAGTGTTTTACCTTCACCGGTACGCATCTCGGCAATTTTGCCGTAGTGCAGAGCAATCGCGCCCAGCAGCTGCACATCAAAGTGGCGCATGCCGAATACACGTTTACTGGCCTCACGGACTACTGCAAAAGCTTCTGGTAATAGCCCATCCAGAGATTTGCCATCGGCCAGTCGCTGCCTGAACTCGGCAGTTTTGCCTTTCAGCGCATCATCGCTGAGGGCGGCGTACTCAGGCTCTAACGCATTAATTTGCGTTACCTGTTTACGGTATTGTCGTAGCAACCTGTCGTTGCGGCTGCCAATAAGCTTTTTGAGCAATGAAACCATTCTTGTATCGTGTCACACGGGCAGCACCTGATGATGCTCCCGCATCCCTTAATCTGAGCGTTAAAAGAAAAGCAGCAGGAAATTGATAGAGTTTAACGCACCTGAGGCCTAATCGCTTGCCTCTTGTTCGCTATTCTTTGCAAACAATGTGTTGCTTTCATCCACTTTAGGCAAAAACGAGGCTGGATCTATAGGGACACCCTGCCGCAAAACCTCGAAGTGCAGATGAGCCCCGGTCACCTGTCCTGTATTACCAACGCGCGCAATCAGTTGGCCTTTTTCTACCACATCCCCAAGCTTAGCAATCAGCGAAGACGTATGCGCATAGCGCGTTACCAAGCCATTACCATGATCAATCTCTACCGTTTTTCCGTAGCCTGGCTTGTAGCGTGACTCAATCACAATCCCACCAGAAGCGGCCACAATAGGTGTACCGATGGGTGCGGCAAAGTCCATGCCTTCGTGTAATTTCTGGCGTCCAGAAATAGGATGGATGCGCCAACCAAATGGTGAGCTCATGTAACTGACATCCACCGGGTGCACAGTAGGCACCAATGCCTCGGTGCCCGCTTGGCTCACCATCAGCATATCTAGCATTTGCAACCAATCTTGCTGATCGTTCATTTGCGCCATCAAACCGTCTAACTCGCGCCCCAATCCTTCTGCGCTCCAGTCATCCGGTACACTGAGTGTAACCTCTGGCTCATTGTCGCCGTTCATGACCTCGGTTAACTCAGACACATCAGCGTTCACACCTGCCTTTTCTGCAAGCCTACGCGTCAACGTATCCATCTGTGCCAGGCGCGCCTGTAGCGCTCCCACTCGCTCGGCCATTTGCTTCATGCTTTCTCGCACATAGGCTGAGTCTCTGGATACCTGAGCACTTAAGGCTTGCTCTTGCTCTGGGCTCAATGCAGGTTTGGCGCTGATCTTATATTGTATCCAGGCCCCAATGCCTGCCGAGAGCGCTATCCCAAGCACTACAATCAACGTTATCATCAAGCTACGATGTCGGCTGTGTTGTGTTTGGGGTCGATTCGGCTTTGTCACTGCTTTTCCTTTCTTACTTCTGTTATGGCATCTACTTTTACGCCACGCCGCACCGCACGTTCGTCCAAGGCCTCTGAATTGGCTTTGGATTGGTTACGCCATGATCGAAACAGTTCTTCGGTGCTCGCTACCGCCAATCAGTTCTTGGCTATTGAAGAGCTACTGCATCAGAAAGTACGTTTTGCGGCGGATACGCATTGCAAAGTTGCCCATATAGAAGGACAACGAATTACCTTAGCAGTTCCCTCACCCGCCTATGCCGCCAGACTACGTCAATGCGCCACATCCATACTTCAATGCTTACACGAAGTGGGTTGGAAGCTTACAGATGTACAAGTAATGGTGCAGGCAAGCCTAAGTACTAACGATCACCTTCCCAAGCCTGCTCGCAATGTACAGCCCTTGGATGCCAATGCCTTGGATGCTTTCCAAGACTTGCACCAGTCGCTAGAGCCAGGGCCTTTAGCTACAGCTGTTGCTAAGCTTATTAAGAATCATGGCCCGACGTAAACCGTCTGGGCCATGATAATGATCTTCTTATAATGCTACTGCAGTGACCTCGTCACACCAGTTTCCACTCATGACTAAATGCTGCCGCTACGGGTTCAGCCTTGTCATAAGTGACCAGTTCCCAACTTTCTTGGTCAGCCAGTAAAGCACGAGCGAGCTGGTTATTTAAACCATGCCCTGATTTGTTCGCAACGTATCTCGCCACCAAGGGATGACCGATCAAATACAAGTCACCGATAGCGTCCAAGATTTTGTGTTTCACGAACTCGTCTTCGTAACGCAAGCCATCAGAGTTCAATACACGGAACTCATCCAGCACGATCGCGTTATCTAAGCTACCACCACGCGCTAAACCGGCAGCACGCATTGCTTCCACTTCGCTCGCAAAACCAAAGGTACGCGCACGGGCGATGGTTTTTACGTAGGAATCTTTAGCAAAATCCACTTCAGCAAAGTTTGCTGTTGCGTTAATCGCGGGGTGATGAAAATCGATAGAAAAACGTAGCGCGAAACCATCATACGGCTCTAGCCGCGCCCATTTTTTGTCTTTACCTTCGCCTTCAGAAACCTCTACAGGCTTTAACACACGCAAGAATCTCTTGGGTGCATCTTGCTCTTCCAGCCCAGCAGAACGTAACAAGTACACAAAAGTCCCCGCACTGCCATCCATGATGGGTACTTCTTCAGCGGTGAGGTCTATGTGCAAGTTATCAATGCCCAAACCCGCCAATGCCGACATCAAATGCTCAACCGTAGACACCTGCAGCGAACCTTGCTGCAACACGGATGCCATACGTGTACCACCCACCTGATCTGCACGCGCAGGGAAATCTACCACCTCGGGTAAATCGATGCGGTGAAACACAATGCCGGTGTTTGGAGCTGCCGGGCGCATTGTGATCTCTACGCGACGTCCGGAGTGCAATCCCACCCCTTTAGTGCGAACAGTTTTGGCTATGGTGCGTTGACGTAACATGGTCAATGTTCTTGCTTAGTAAATTTTTTTATAACTAGCCATTGTACCGGTAATGGCCTTGCCACACATGCTTTATTAGTGTGAAGAAATGACAGTAAGTTCCTCTTCATCATACGCTTGCAGCGCATCACCCCGTGGTGATGCGCTGCCGTGCGAGAGTCTACACATGAATCGGGGGATATGTGTTTACTCTATCACTTAGTCTGCTTGTTTGCGCAGGAAAGCAGGAATATCAAAATGATCCATTCCGGCTGTTTCCAATGCACGTACTTGCGCAGACGCTTGGCTACGTGGATTGCGAATAACGGCAGGCACTTCTGCTTGAGCGTAGTCAAAACCACTTACTGGCTCGTTATCAGTACCTGTACGCAATACTTGTTCGTTGTTCTGCACCAACTGTGGTTTAGCTTGGACACGGCCCAAACCCGTTGCCACAACAGTTACACGCAGAGCATCGCCCATGGAGTCATCGTAAGCTGTACCGAAGATTACGGTTGCATCTTCAGCGGCAAAGCCACGAATAGTGTCCATAATTTCGCGAGTTTCGCGCAATTTCAGGTTGCGACCCGAAGTGATGTTTACCAACATACCGCGAGCACCGTGCAGATCCACACCTTCCAACAATGGGCAGGCAATCGCACGCTCAGCCGCTTCACGAGCACGGTTTTCGCCTGTGGCAACAGCCGTACCCATCATGGCTTGGCCTTGCTCACCCATAATGGTTTTCACGTCTTCAAAGTCGACGTTCACATTACCTTCTACATTGATGATTTCGGCAATACCGGCACACGCGTTGTGCAACACGTCATCGGCAGCCTTGAAGCAATCTTCCTGCGTTGCTTCGTCATCCATCAAATCGTACAGTTTTTCGTTCAAAACAACGATTAAGGAGTGTACGTGTTTGGAGAGTTCGCTAATGCCTTCCTCTGCCATACGCATGCGACGAGCACCTTCAAATTCGAAAGGCTTAGTCACCACACCTACCGTCAAAATACCCAGCTCTTTAGCTACTTCAGCTACAACTGGACCCGCACCTGTACCAGTACCACCACCCATACCTGCAGTGATGAACACCATGTGCGCACCGTTCAATGCAGCACGGATTTGCTCGCGTGCCATTTCTGCAGCGGTACGACCTTGTTCAGGTTTAGCACCAGCTCCCAGACCAGAGTTACCCAGACTGATTTGTACAGAAGCTTCGCTACTACCCAATGCTTGGGCATCTGTATTAGCGCACACGAACTCAACACCTTGTACGCCAGAACGGATCATATGATTGATGGCATTACCACCAGCGCCACCTACCCCAATTACTTTAATGACAGTCGCATTGCTGTCAGTATCCAACATTTCAAAGTTCATCATTTCCGACTCCCTCACTTTAAGTATCTGGCAAGTTAACTTGCCCCCCGATGCTGCATATTTAAGAATTGCTTCAATATCGTTGCCAGCGCATGGCTCGCAAGGCTATTGAAACGCCTCCTTCCATCTGGCCACTCGCCTAGGCGAATAGCCGGTACTGCTTAATTCATAAACCACTCTTTCATGCGAGCCAGCAGAGACTTCACACTACCTTTCTGCTGGGCCACTTTGCGACCACGCGCATTTTGCATACGCGCTTCTGTCAACAAACCCATCACCGTAGAAAACCTAGGATTACGCATCACATCAGCCAAACTACCTTCATAGGCAGGCACAGCAACACGCACAGGTTTCAGGAATACGTCTTCAGCCAGTTCCACAATACCTGGCAACATGGCAGAACCACCGGTCAACACAATGCCGGAGGACACCAAATCTTCGTAGCCAGACTCACGCAGGCTTTGCTGCACTAAGGTGAACAGTTCTTCCACGCGCGGCTCAATAATGGCGCCCAACGCTTGACGTTTCACCTGACGATTAGGCCTATCGCCCAACCCTGGTACTTCAATCATTTCATCGTCGTGTGCCAGCACTTGTTTAGCCAAGCCAAAACGCAATTTAATTTCTTCTGCATCAGGCGTTGGCGTGCGCAACATGGCCGCAATATCACTAGTGATCTGGTCACCTGCAATAGGAATCACATCGGTGTGACGTATAGCGCCGCCGGTGTAGATAGCGATATCAGTAGTACCGCCACCGATGTCTACCAGCACCACACCCAACTCTTTTTCGTCGGATGTTAAGCACGACAAGCTGGAGGCCAAAGGCTGCAAAATCAAATCTTGCACTTCCAAACCACAGCGACGTACGCATTTCACAATGTTCTGTGCTGCGCTGACCGCCCCCGTCACGATGTGCACGCGCACTTCCAGACGCAAGCCACTCATGCCGATGGGCTCTTTAATATCTTCTTGCGAATCCACGATAAATTCTTGCGTCAGCACATGCAGCACTTGCTGATCGGTAGGAATATTTACCGCTTTCGCCGTTTCAATCACTCGCGCCACGTCCATGGAAGTGACTTCTTTGTCTTTCACTGCCACCATGCCACTGGAGTTAAAGCTAGTGATATGGCTACCTGCAATACCGGTGTAAACCTCGCGGATTTTGCAATCGGCCATCAACTCCGCTTCTTCCAAAGCGCGCTGAATGGAGTTAACAGTAGTCTCAATATTGACCACTACCCCTTTACGCATACCTTGTGACTCGTGCTGCCCCAGCCCCAGTACTTCGAAGCGCCCTTCTGGCAGGATCTCCGCCACCACGGCGACCACTTTACTGGTACCGATATCAAGTGCAACGATTAAGTCTTTAATGTCACGGGTCATATTAATTATGGTTTCACTGGAGTTGATGTTTGGGGAGCCAAGGTAATGGCAAACCCATTGGTATAACGTAAATCAGCACTGGCGATCTGGCGGTTATCCAGACGCTGCATCAATGCTGGCCAAGCTTGTACAAAACGTTCCATCTTGGCAGCAAAAGGCAGAGCACCTGCTCTACCGTGCAAGTCAGCGCTATCTGCTGCCGGGTCACGCCCTAAATTCAATCGCATGCCATCTGCTAGCACGACCTCCCACGCATAGCGTGGACTCAACGTAATTTCGCGGATATTGGCCCCTAGAGGTGCCATCCAACGTGCCACCTCTGCGTAGCGCTGTACAACTAAGCGCTCTGAAGCGGGTGGTCCAAACAGCTGAGGTAGCTCTAGTTCGTCCGCTAGCACCCCCTCATTCGCCGCAAATGCCTCACCCCAGGTATTGATCATCTCGTTCTCATTCCAGTACGCCAGCGGTTGCTGCTCTTCAATGCGTACTAGCAAGGTATCTGGCCACACGCGTTTAATCTGCGCGCGGCGTACCCACGGAGCCGTTTCAATCAATTTCCTAGTGCTGTCCAAATCAATAGTGAAAAAATCACCATTTAATCGGCCTGCAATTGTTGCTCCTACTGTTGCCGGTGTCACGTAGTTCAGATGTTCGTCCTGCACGGCTTCTATCTGTACTGTCTTAATCACAAAATAAGGTCTACGCACACACCAGATGACGACCGCAACCACCATCGCTGCAACGGCTAGCAATGCCAGCACATTTGCAACGAAGTTGGTGAGACGGGCGTCTGCAAACATTCGCAGCTCCTACTTTTCAAGACGTGCCACGGCACGTACTTTCAAACTGGCCATAGACAGAATCTGCACACACAGATCCGCGTAGCTAATCCCCTCGGCTTTAGCCGCCATCGGTACCAATGAGTGGCTAGTCATGCCTGGCGATGTATTAATCTCTAGCAACCATGGGCGGTTTTCGTCATCCAACATAAAGTCGGCACGTGCCCACCCTTCACAATTCAAGGCCAAAAACGCTTGGCGCGTGATTTCACGAATTTCCAGGCTTAAGGCTTCTGGCAAATCCGCTGGGCAGAAGTACTGTGTGTCGTTGCTGATGTATTTGTGCTCAAAGTCGTAGTTACCGCCTGGAGCCACAATTTCGATCACGGGTAACGCACGCGCACCCTCGCCCACGCCCAAGACGGGTACGGTTAACTCACGGCCTTTAATAAAGCGCTCGGCCAATACATGATCAAATCGTGCCGCTAAGGCGTAACCTGCAGGAATCTGCTCTACGTGATCAATCTTAGAAAAACCAACCGTAGAACCTTCGTGCTGAGGCTTCATGATGAAGGGCAAACCCAGACGTTGATCTAAACCAGTCAAGTTCGCATCGCTATCCAGCAATTCAAACGCTGGTGTAGGCAAGCCTTTCTGTATCCAGATACGCTTGGTCATCACTTTGTCCATCGCCACGCTAGAGGCCATCACACCGCTGCCAGTGTAAGGAATGCCCAGCATTTCCAGCGCACCTTGCAGCGTGCCGTCTTCACCGTAGCGGCCGTGCAATGCGATAAACACGCGATCAAACTTCTGTGCGGCTAAATCGGCCAATGTGTGTACGCCCGTATCAAACAAGTGAGCATCAACGCCTTTGCTACGCAATGCATCGTACACACCTTGACCGGACATCAAAGAAACTTCACGTTCAGCGGAATGGCCACCGTACAGTACGCCTACCTTACCAAAACTCTGCGTCATTCTATTTCCCCTAAACGTGCAGGGATACGACTGATGCTGCCTGCACCCATCGTGATCACCACATCACCATCACGTACAAAATCCAATATGGCCCGTGGTAATTCGTCAATTTCCGCTACGAACACCGGCTCTACTCGCCCGGCCACACGAATGGCTCTTGCTAACGAACGGCCATCAGCCGCCACCAACGGTTTTTCACCTGCCGCATACACTTCAGTGAGCAATACCGCATCGGCATTCCCCAGCACACTCACGAAGTCTTCAAAGCAATCACGAGTACGGGTATAACGGTGTGGTTGAAAGGCTAAAACAATGCGTCTTTCAGGCCATGCTCCACGAGCAGCCGCTAATGTAGCAGCCATCTCGTTGGGATGATGGCCGTAATCATCAATTACGGTAAAGCTACCGCCACCGTTGCGTTCAGGCACATCGAAATCACCCACTTGCGAGAAGCGACGACCTACACCCGTGAACTCGCTTAATGCTTTAGCGATAACTGAATCTGGCACACCGAGTTCGGTCGCTACCGCAATCGCCGCCAAGGCATTCAACACGTTATGGTTACCGGGCAAGTTCAGGACGATAGACAAAGTAGGCAACATGCCGGTGCTGCCTTGACGCTCTACATCAAAGTGCATACGCGTCCCCTCACAGCGCAAATTCACTGCACGTACTTGTGCAGGTTGCTCAATACCGTAAGTGGTCACAGGGCGCGATACAAACGGAATGATCTCGCGCACATTGGGGTCATCCATACACAACACCGCACTGCCATAAAACGGCAAGCGATGTGTAAAGTCGATGAAAGCACTTTTTAAGCGCGCTACATCGTGACCATAGGTATCCATATGGTCTACATCAATGTTGGTGATGATCGCCATCACAGGCAGCAGGCTCAAGAAAGACGCATCTGACTCGTCCGCTTCCACCACGATGTAATCGCCTTGCCCTAATCGCGCATTAGCACCAGCAGAGTTCAAGCGGCCACCGATCACAAAAGTAGGATCTAAGTCACCGGCTGCCAACACGCTAGCCACCAAGCTGGTGGTGGTGGTTTTGCCATGCGTACCCGCTACCGCAATACCACGTTTCAAACGCATCAGTTCTGCCAGCATCAGTGCGCGTGGCACAACAGGGATACGTGCAGCACGGGCTGCCAGTACCTCGGGGTTATCGCCAGCAATAGCGGTAGAGGTCACAATCGCCCCCATACCTTTCACGTTCTCGGCGTTATGGCCAATCACGATGCGAGCACCTAGCTCCGACAAGCGACGCGTCACGGCGCTTTCTTGTATATCGGACCCGCTGACCGCATAGCCAAGGTTCAACATCACCTCGGCGATCCCGCTCATACCGGAGCCGCCTATTCCTACAAAATGTATGTGCTTAATGCGGTGCTTCATACCGCCCTCCTTACCAACTGTTCACACGCATTCGCGATTTGTTCTGTTGCGTGCAACTGGGCGTGTTCTTGCGCATGGACACCCGTGCGCAGTAATTCATCATGGGTTCTTTCTTGTAACCATTGCGCCAACCACTCAGCAGTAAAGTCGCGCTGTGGCTGTAACCATGCCGCACCACAACCTGCCAAATAATTGGCATTCGCGGTTTGGTGATCATCAATAGCATGTGGCAATGGGATAAACAGCGCAGGCACACCTGCTGCGGCAACTTCAGCTACTGTCATGGCACCCGCGCGACAGATTAGCAAATCTGCCTGAGCCATGGCTTGCGCCATATCACCTATAAAGGCTGTGCACTCTGCTTTGACACCAGCATCCGCATAGTTTTTGCGCACTTCATCAATGTGCTGCTTACCTGCCTGATGCATGACTGCTGGGCGCTGTGCTTCATCTATCGCTGCCAAGGCAGCTGGAATAGTCTTATTCAGTACCGCAGCCCCTAAGCTACCGCCCACTACCAATAACTTGAGTTTGCCGCTGCGGTTTGCCAAACGTTGCTCTGGAGGTGCGACGCTACGAAACGCTGCACGCACAGGGTTCCCCACCATGACCGCTCCGGGTAAAGCACCAGGAAACCCTACCAAGGTTTTGCTCGCCAGCTTACCCAACCAACGATTAGCCGTACCCGCTACTGCATTTTGTTCGTGTATAACCAGTGGAATACGTTTCATAGCGGCCATTAAGCCACCTGGGAACGCCACATAACCGCCCATGCCCAGCACCACATCTGGCTGCACGCTTTTCAGCACGCCCGCCGCTGCGCTGCAGGCTTTAAATAACGTCAATGGCAATTTAACCAGTGTGCCCACACCTTTACCGCGCACCCCTGCAAATCGCAGAGGCTCTAAGGTAAAGCCATGCTCAGGCACCAGTTCACCTTCCATACGCTCAGGGTGGCCCAGCCACACCACACGCCAACCGCGGGCACGCATTTCATGCGCCACAGCCAAGCCCGGCATAATGTGCCCACCCGTACCGCCTGCCATGATTAACAGGGTTTTGCTCATGTGCGCTTCCCTCTCATCAAATTGCGGTTTTCATAATCGACGCGCAACATAATGGCGAAGGCCACCAAGTTCGCAATAATCCCAGAACCACCATAGCTCACCATCGGTAGAGTCAAACCTTTAGTAGGCAGCAAGCCCAAGCACACACCAATATTGATGAATGCCTGCACTCCAAACCAAATGGCTACGCCCTGCGCCACCATCGCATTGAACTGTCTGTCCATCGCCAATGCTTGACGGCCAATTTCAAACCCGCGCCACACAATAAACCCGAAAACTAAGATCAGAGCGGCAACGCCTATAAAACCTAGTTCTTCGCCAATCACCGCCACAATAAAGTCGGTATGAGCTTCGGGCAGATAGTGCAGTTTTTCTACACTAGAGCCCAACCCTACGCCAAACCACTCGCCACGCCCTAACGCAATCAATGAATGCGATAACTGATACGCACTACCGTAGGCGTTATCGGGGTTCCAAGGATCTAAGTACACAAAAATACGTTCCCTGCGCCACGGCGATAACCAGATCAGCAGTAAGAAACTCACCACCATGCTGCCCAGTAAACTGGCGAACAGTTTCACGTTCAAGCCACCGATGAAGATAATGCCCACAGCAATCGCTACGATCACCATAAAGGCACCTAAGTCTGGCTCCATCAACAGCAACAAACCAACGCCAGCCAAGGTCATGGCCATAGGCAAGAAGCCACGCAAAAAGGTTTGCATGTGTTCTTTCTTGCGCACGGTGTAATCGGCAGCGAACAACAAAATTGCCACCTTCATGAGCTCAGAAGGCTGAAAGTTAACCGGCCCCAGTGGCAACCAACGTCGTGCACCGTTTACCTCGCGACCTACACCTGGGATCAACACAACCAAGAGCAAAAACACCGCCAACAAGAACAGCGGAATTGCCAGCTTGTGCCATACACGCATTGGCAGGTTGACGGCCAATAGGGCAAATATCAAGCCAATGGTCAGGAAAATCATGTGGCGCACTACAAAGTAGTAACGTCCATAGCTTTCATAGCGAGGGCCATCAGCCAATGCTATGGAAGCGGAATACACCATGAGCAAGCCGAATGCCGCCAGCACCACTCCAGCCGCCAGCAGCGCGATATCGAACGCTGGCAATGCCGTGCGGCCAGGCCGAACAGCATTTACGCTAGAGGTTAGGTCGGCAAATAGGCTCATGCTACCTCTCCCTCATCCAGTGCTAACTCTTGCACCACTTCCACAAAGCAGTGGCCACGATGCTCGTAGCTTTTGAACATATCGAAGCTGGCACATGCAGGCGACAACAACACCATCCCATGCTCGGGTGCTCGCTCGTAAGCCACTCGTACCGCTTCATCCAATGACGCAGCATGCACGATAGGAGTGGTAGATTCTTGCTGTAATGCTTTTTCTAAAACGGGTGCATCACGGCCAATCAGCACCACTGCCACCACAGTCGATTTAGCAACCGCTTGTGCCAATGGGGTGAAGTCTTGGCCTTTGCCTTCCCCCCCCGCAATCAACACCATAGGCTGATCAAAACCTTGCAACGCTGCAACGGTAGACCCTACGTTTGTGCCTTTGCTGTCGTTGATGAACTGCACACCTTGAATGTGACGGATGAGCTCCACACGGTGCGGCTCACCCGCATATTTACGTAAGGCATCCAGAGCAGGCTCCCACGCTATACCTGCTGCACGTACCAGTGCTAACGCTGCTTGTGCGTTCAGCAAGTTATGCTGACCACGTATGCGCAATGCAGTACCCGGAATCAACGACTGTACCATTGCTGCTGGTTGACGCTCTGCTTGATTAGGCTCTGGCTCACCCACAGAAATCCAACTTAAGCTGGAATCTGCCTGCAAGCCCATATCACCTTGTAGTTCTGGAGCCCCCGCGCCAATAGAACGCACATGCGGTGCATTCAAGCTGCTTACCATGGCTACGGTTGCGCTGTCGTCTCGGTTAACAATATGGCATTTTGCAAAACTAAATACACGCGCCTTTTCGGCTACATAAGCCTGCATAGAACCGTGCCAATCCAAATGGTCTTGGCTGATGTTTAACACACATGCTGCATCCGCACGCAAGGAGCGCAAGCTATGCAATTGGAAACTAGACAGCTCTAACACCCATGCCTCTGGCAAGGTGTCTTGATTTAAATGCTGGCGCAGAGCAGCAATAGTAGCTGGGCTAATATTGCCAGCGGCCACAGCGGTCATGCCGGCACATTCAAACATGAAACGGGTTAATGCTGTAACGGTGGTTTTACCGTTTGTACCCGTAATGGCCACCACTTTAGGTTGGTAGCCCTGTTCAGCCATGTCATTTAAGGCTCTGGCGAACAGCTCTGTTTCATTCAGCGTGTCTATATCTTGCTGGCTGGCATACGCCAACAGTTCTTTGACACCCGCTTGTTCTGGTGACAAACCGGGGCTAATCACCAAAGTATGCACACCATCCAAAGCCGAGTGCTCTACTGCCTGTGGGCCCAGACACAAACTTACCTGCTGTGGATACTCTTCCTGCAACGCCTGCGCTGCTGCATTGCTTGCACGCGTATCCGCCAAACGCACAGAGACACCGCGCTCTATGCACCAGCGTGCCGCAGCCATACCAGACTCTCCTAACCCTAGCACTAGGGTCAGGCCGTCGGTACGCAACGAAGGGAAGTGATAGTTGTTCATCGTAATTTCAAAGTAGATAAGCCAATCATGACCAGCATGATGGTGATAATCCAAAAACGTACTACGACTTGGGTTTCTTTCCAGCCGCTTACCTCAAAGTGGTGATGCAAGGGGGCCATCCTAAAGAACCGCCTCCCCTCGCCATACCGCCTTTTTGTGTACTTAAACCAAGCAACCTGCATCATCACCGACAGTGTTTCCACAACAAACACACCACCCATGATGAAAAACACAATTTCCTGACGCACAATCACGGCGATGGTACCCAACGCGCCACCCAGTGCTAGCGCGCCCACATCACCCATAAATACTTGTGCTGGGTACGCGTTAAACCAAAGGAATGCCAACCCTGCACCGCCAATTGCCGCGCAAATCACCATCAGCTCAGAAGCCCCCGGGATATAAGGGAACAGCAAGTATTTGGAGTAATCCACACGACCTACTACGTAAGCGAAGATACCCAAAGCCGCCCCCACCATGACGGTAGGCATAATGGCTAAACCATCTAGGCCATCGGTTAGGTTCACCGCATTACTGGAACCCACAATCACAAACCACGTCAGTGCAACAAAACCAAAAACACCCAGTGGATAACTGACGCTTTTGAAGAACGGCACAATCAAGTCGGCACGAGTAGGTAACGGCATAGTGAAGCCGCTCAACACCCAATCTTTAAACAATGGCCACAGGTCTACGGTTGCTGGCGCAGATACCGCAAAGCTCAAATACACCGCTGCCACAATACCAATCAGCGCTTGCCAGAAGAACTTCTGACGCGAAGACATACCTTCGGGGTCATGATTAACTACTTTCTTGTAGTCATCTGCCCAGCCAATCCAGCCAAAGCCGAAAGTAACCAGCAATACCACCCATACAAATCGGTTGGTCCAGTCGGCCCACAACAAGGTACTAATACCTACGGAAATCAAAATCAGCACGCCACCCATGGTAGGAGTGCCATTTTTTTGCAGGTGAGACTCAGGCCCATAGCTGCGCACAGCTTGGCCAATCTTCATTTCTGTCAATTTACGGATCACCCACGGACCGCACCACAACCCTATCGCTAGGGATGTAGCGGCGGCCAACAGCGCACGCAGGGTTATGTACTCAAATACCCCGAAAGCGCGTATGTGTGAATCCGCGAGCCAACGTGACAGCTCAAGAAGCATTCTGAGCTCCCTCTGTTAATGCAAAATGTTGTTCTAATGCCTGCACTGCACGCTCCATACGAGCAGTACGCGACCCTTTAACCAATACATGAGCAGGCATCAATGCAATCAACTGCTTTTGCAGATCTTCCATGTGCTCAAAATGTTCAGCATCCTCACCGTAGGCTTCTGCCGCAAACATCGCGTCAGAACCTATTACCAACAAATGCTGAATACCACGTTCTTTAGCGTACTGACCTACCTCGGCATGCGCGGCTTGGCGGGTTTCGCCAATTTCACCCATGTTGCCCAGTACCAATACAGTGCGACCCTCTAACTCGGCCAGCACATCAATCGCTGCACGAACTGAATCAGGGTTAGCGTTATAACTGTCGTCAATCAGTTGGTAGCCTTCGATGACAGATTTAGGCTGCATACGGCCACTAACAGGTTTGAATGCTTGCAAGCCAGCCACTACAGCAGATAACTCGGCGCCAGCGGCCACTGCACACGCAGTAGCTGCCAAGGCGTTACGCAAGTTATGCACACCGGGAACGGGCAATTTGATTGCCACGTCTTCGGCCTGAACATGCAATTGGAAGCGTGTGTGTGCCGGGTTCACTTGTATGCTCTCGGCGTATACCGCCAAGCCATCACCAAAACCGAAGGTCAAGGCCTGTTTGCCAGCCGCCAAATCTTGCCATAGTGCTGTGTATGCATCGTCACCGGGGAAGACGGCAATACCGTTTTCTGGCAAGTAACTCAGTACCGTACCGTTTTCTTCAGCTACCGCTTGCACTGTGTGCATAAACTCTTGGTGCTCGCGCTGCGCATTATTCACCAAAGCAATGGTGGGGCGGGCTACATCCGCCAATACCGCAATCTCACCGGGGTGGTTCATGCCCAACTCGAATACAGCCGCTTGATGGGTATCACGCAGACGCAATACAGACAGTGGCACACCCAAGTCGTTATTCAAGTTGCCCAAAGTGGCAACAAAGTTCTCCGCCCCCAAGCTTTCACGCAAGATAGAGGCGATCATCTCTTTGGTTGTAGTCTTACCATTGCTACCACACACCGCAATCACGGGGATAGCAAAACGTTGACGCCATACTTTCGCAATACGCAACAACGCTAGTCGCGTGTCGCCCACCACAAATTGCGGCAGGTTCACATCGGGTTGACGAGACTCCACCAATGCCGCACATGCGCCTTTCTCGGCTACTTGAGCTAAGTACTGATGACCATCAAACTGTTCACCACGAACGGCCACAAACAAGTTCTGAGGCTGTAGTTGGCGGCTATCTGTGCACAGATCCACGCCTTTTAGCCATGTCAGCGCAAACGCCGCCCATTGGCGGTCATCAAATACATAACGCTCACCAGCGATCTCTTGGTAGTCTTCGTGCCCTTTACCTGCAATCAGTACCACATCAGCCGCTTCTGCACCCCATACCGCTTGCAAAATAGCTTGGGCACGGTCTTCAATAATGTCGTGTGGGCTCTCAATGCCGTTAACAATTTGGGCAATGATCTGCTCAGGTTGCTCAGAGCGAGGGTTATCCGTGGTCACAATCACACGGTCTGCCAATCTACCCGCTATTTCGCCCATCAGTGGACGTTTAGCGGTGTCACGGTCACCACCGCAACCAAACACACACACCAACTTACCGCCACGCACTTGCGCTACTGCACGTAATGCAACAAGCGCACGCTCTAAGGCATCAGGCGTGTGCGCGTAATCCACCACCGCTAGTGGCAATGGCATAGCGCGATTTGGAATGCTTAGGGACTTCGCAATTTCTAGACGCCCTGGTACAGGGCCTAGTGTTGCCATCAAACGGGCAATTTTAGCTACCGGCCAACCCAGCTCTTGCAGCACGCCAGAAACCAACAGCAAGTTGGCGACATTATGCTCGCCCAACAGGTGCGTCAAAATCTGTGCTGTGCCGTGGGCAGTAATCAGATTAAATACTTGTCCATCACCACCAATATGCACGTCATCACCGAACACATCAGCGTCACGACTTTGTAGCGAATAGGAAATCTTGCGTGCTTCGGCTGGCGTTGCCAAGATGGTTTGACCAAATGCATCATCGGCATTGATCACCATGCTTTCTAAGCCTGGCCACTGGAACAAACGTGCTTTTGCTGCTCTGTAATTTTCCAGTGTTAAGTGGTAATCCAAGTGGTCGTGCGACAAATTCGTTAGGGCAGCAATCGCAATATGCACACCATTCAAACGGCCTTGCACAATACCGATTGATGACGCCTCTAAGGCCACCAAATTAGCACCTGCTTCACGCAACTTAGCCAAACTACGGTGTACTGTCAGCACATCAGGCGTAGTGAGCTTACCGCCCAAGTTCGTGCCATCCGGCAAGGTCACACCCAGTGTACCGATAGTGCCGCAAGGTACTTCTGAATTATTCAACACAGCGGCAATCCATTGCACGCTGGATGTTTTGCCATTCGTACCAGTGACTGCGATCACTTTCATCTGCTCAGATGGGCGCCCCCACCATTGGTGCGCCACCTCACCCAACACATCTGCCAGATTCGCAATATCCAGAACGGGGACACCAACATCAGCCGCCTGATCGCTTTGTTCACGCACCACAGCCGCTGCGCCATTGGCAATCGCATTTGCAATAAAGTCGCGACCGTCGCCACGTATACCGGGGCAAGCGAAAAACACATCGCCTTTTTCTATTTGACGGGAGTCCAAACACAGTTGTGCCGTTGCTGACACCTGCTTATGCAACCACTCTAAAATTTGGTTAGTCGTTTTATTTTTCATTATTCACCTCTCTTGGCACTTACAGCCACCAGCGACTCAATTGGAGCGTCTGGCTGCACACCCATTCTGCGCAAACTATTGGCAACAATCTCAGAAAACACGGGAGCAGCGATCAAACCACCGAAGTAGCCACCAGCTTTAGGCTCATCAATACTGACCGCAACAACAATGCGTGGATCTGTAGCTGGCGCAAAACCCACGAACGAGCTTCTATAGCTAGATCGGCTGTATTTACCATCTACAATTTTTCGCGCTGTACCACTCTTACCCGCAACGGTGTAACCCTTTACTTGTGCCAAACGAGCACCCTCTGGGCCCGCTGCGGCTTGCAACATGCGACGCACTTCTTGCGCCACTTCTGGGGTGTACACCTGTACGCTAGAAGGTTGGGTTTCACGTTTTAACAACGACAGCGATACCACATCACCGTTACGCGCAAAGGCCGTATATGCCTGAGCGATTTGAATCAACGACGCCGATAAACCATAGCCATAGGCCATGGTTGCCCGCTCAATAGGACGCCAACGATCCCATGGACGTAAGCGGCCAGCGGCAGCACCCGGGAAAGGCGTGTGTGGAACACGACCAAAACCCAGCTCATTAAACTTGTTCCACATTTCTTCAGAGGTCAGACGCTCTGAGATCATGGCCATACCAATATTGCTGGAACGGCGCAAAATACCGGCCGCGTCCAACGTACCGTTATGACGACTCACATCAGTAATGGTGGCTCCTTGATAGCGGTACGACCCATTGCCTGTGTTGAATTTTGTCTCTGTGGTGATTTTTTTGTTATCCAAGGCCAGCGCCACCGTGAAAGGCTTCATGATGGAACCTGGCTCAAAGGTATCAGTCAGTACGCGATTACGCAGTGCGCCCCCTTTACGATCCGAACGGTCGTTAGGGTCATACGTAGGCAAGTTCACCAGCGCCAATACTTCGCCTGTTTGTACATCCAAGACGATTGCTGCAGCAGCGGCAGCCTTGTTAGTTTCTACAGCATTTTTCAATACGGAATAGGTGTCGTACTGCATGCCAGCATCTACTGACAAACGCAGATCGGCACCATGCACAGGAGGAATGGCATCGCGCACATCTTCCACAATACGGCCCAGACGGTCACGGATTACACGACGCGAACCAGACTGACCAGACAGCTCGGCATTAAAGGCCAGCTCAATCCCTTCAATCCCTTTATCTTCAATATTGGTAAAACCAATAATGTGCGCCATGCTCTCACCCTCGGGGTAAGAGCGACGCATCTCGTCTTGTTGGTGTATGCCGGGAATACGCAAAGCGGCCACTTCAGCGGCCACGTCCATATCCACCTGACGGCGTATGTACACAAAGTTTTTGTCTTCGATGTCTAAGCGTTTCTGTACATCAGCGACAGGCATTTCCAGCAAAACAGCCAATGCCGACACTTGCTCAGGCGTTGCGCGACGCGCATCTTCAGGAATCGCCCACACAGCTTTCACTGGCACACTACTTGCCAGCACCACATTCCCACTGCGGTCAAACACCTTGCCACGCATAGGGGGAAATTCAATGGTACGTTGATAGCGTCGTTCGCCTTGTTGCTGCAAAAATTCGGTAGAAAGCCCTTGTAAATACAGCGCTTTACCCAATAAAGCCATGAAGCCAATCATGACCATTAACAAAACCAACTTCGCCCGCCACATGGGCAGGCGACCTTCTAGGACCGGATTATCGTGATAACCAAAGCGTTTCATGCTAATCCTCCTCATCACTAGAAGATAAGGAACTCAGCGGTTGGCCCCGTAAATACACGGTACGATCGGGGGACCCAGTCACCATCTGTAAGTCTTTACGCGCCACTTGATCTATACGCGCGTTACGCGTAAGTTCTGCACGTTCTAACTGCAAACGACGCCACTCTATATCTAGAGCCTGTGCTTGATTGCGCAAACGCTCCACCGCCACATAGCCCTCACGCGCCTGATAACGAGCCGTTACCAAGGAAATGGCTGACAACATCAAAGCCAACGCAAGGAGCAGACGGATGGTCATCTACGCTTCCCCTTTTTCTCGGAGCCACCAGCAGCATAGGCCTTAACAGCCTCTAGCTTATTTTGCCAATTCGCTTCAAGTTCGGTGGTGGTGCGCTCAGCCACACGTAGCACTGCTGAGCGCGCACGCACGTTGTACTGGATCTCGGTTTCATCGGGCAACACTCTACCCAATGACTGCAACCAAGGCTGCGGCATATCTTTTTCAGCAATTGGAAGACGCGAATGCACCATGGCAGGTTTAGATGCAGCTGCCATGAACTGTTTCACCAAGCGATCTTCCAACGAATGAAAGCTAATCACCGCTAAACGCCCTCCAGGATTAAGTAGTTCCAGAATTAACGGGAGCGCATGCGCAAGCTCCTCGAGCTCGCGGTTGAGGTAAATCCGTATAGCCTGGAAGGTCCTGGTGGCTGGGTGATGACCTTTTTCGCGCGAGCGGACGACACTGGCGACCAGCTCGGCGAGATCATGCGTTGTACGTAGCGGTGAGGATTCGCGGCGACTTGTAATCGCCTTTGCAATCTGGAAAGCAAACCGTTCTTCGCCATAATCTGCGATGACCTCCTTAATTTCATCGACCTCGGCCTGAGCCAACCACTCTGCTGCGGTCGGCCCCTTACTGTTATCCATGCGCATATCCAAGGGGCCATTACGCATGAATGAAAAACCACGTTCAGCATCATCTAGCTGGGGAGACGACACTCCCAAATCCATCATGACGCCATCAACGGAATGAACACCATGCTCACGCAATGCATCCACCATTGATTCAAAACCTGCGTGTATCACACGTACACGCGCATCCTCTGCTGCCAACGCATTCGCAATAGCAATAGCCTCAGGATCTTTATCTATGACAAACAAACGAGAGTTGGCATCTACATGGCGCAATAACTCTCGACTGTGACCACCTCGTCCAAAGGTGGCATCCACAAATACACCGGACCTAAACGTGGGTTCCGGACGGTACTCTGGCCTCCGCGCTATAAATACGGGATTCACCAGAGCCGCTACCGTAGGCTCCAAGAGAACGGAACGATGCTGTAGCTCCATTAGCCGACTCAGAAAGAAAACTGTTCAAATACATCAGACATCATGCCTTCAGCCAACTCGGCTGCTTGGCGACGCTCCAATTCGGCACTATTCCACAGTTCGAAATGACCGCCCAAGCCCAACAACATGACATCGCGATCTAGCCCTGCCGCTGCTCGTAACTCCGGTGCAATCAAAATTCGTCCTGCAGAATCCATGTCCACATCTTGTGCACTACCTAGCATCAAACGCTGTATTGCTCGGGCTGACATGGGGAACGCAGCAATCTGTTGACGTTTCTCTTCCCACACCGATCGTGGGTACATCAAAAGACAGCCATCAAAGTGCCGCGTCAAAGTGAGCTGACCTTGTTCAGCCGAAAGCAAGGCGTCACGGTGCCTGGTCGGAATCGCGATCCGACCTTTGGCATCTAGCGTGAGTGCATTACTTCCTTGGAACATGCTATTTTTCCCACTTTTTTACACAAAAACCTACTTTTCCCCACTCTAAGCTATGCCGTGTTCAAGGTCAAGACACAAACTCATTTTTTTCCAATGACAACAAACACTTAGCTTACTTTCTTAGAAAAGTTCGATTTTAAAATATCCCTATAAATCAACAAATTGCATTCCAATCTAAAAGTTGTTTATTAGGAGAAAGTGGAAAACCTTCACTAAAAACTTGCATTTCCTCACAATTGACAGGCTTTGACACACGAAAAGTGCACAGACACACTCAGCCCACTGCTAGATGCCAGCCAGGAGAAAAAAAGAAATCAAGGGGGAGAATACTGAAGAAGAAAAGCAAGAAATGTGAGACAGGCCTATAGGCCGGATTCTGTAAACCAGCACGCTAGTCGGCAATCATTCATCTGGGCGTGCCATTACTGACACGCTCTAGCCATCTACCCGCATACTCGAACGAGCCGCCCTTCGAACACAAGGTTCACGTATGCCTATTTGATGTTGCTCCGGATAGAGGTTACCGCGTTTCACCCTACAACGACTGCCCTACAAGAGAGCAAAGTAACGGAGATGGCCGTTACTGTGCACAACAGTGTTGTGCCCTCGTCGCAGACTCGTCTCTGTGGCCCTATTCCTCGACTCGCAAGCCTAAACTCGCTTATCGGACGGCTGTTAGCCGCTATCCCGCCCTATGGAGTCCGGACCTTCCTCGATATTGCTACCGCGATTGCCCAGCCTGCCTCACAAATGCATTGTAACCTGCGACAATAGCAATATCAGACTTTCTTCAGATTTTTTACGGAGCAGCATGTCAATCAATCTGGTCACCCTTACTGGGATACATCTGGCGTTTGGCCATCATGCCTTGCTGGATAACGCAAGCCTCACCATTCACTCTGGTGAGCGTTACGGTTTAATTGGTCGCAATGGCGCTGGGAAATCATCGCTTTTGAAGCTTATTGACGGCAGATTACTGCCAGATGACGGCCAAATCATGCGCAGCAGCGGATTGCGCGTTGCCACCGTCGAGCAAGAACCAGGGCTACCTCCGGACCAGCAAATCTATGACTTTCTGTGCGGTGATTACACAGAAACGGAAGACTGGCAGCGTCCAGCCAAAATCAGCGCCTTAATGGATCAGTTGGGTTTACCTAACGATGCCCTTATAGGATCGCTGTCTGGTGGCATGCGTAAACGTGTGGCCTTAGCCCAAGCCTTAAGTGATGAGCCTGACCTCTTACTGCTAGACGAACCGACTAACCACTTAGACTTCGACGGTATTTTGTGGCTAGAGCAATTACTTAAAGGTTTCCGTGGCAGCGTCATTGTGATCACCCACGATCGGGATTTCCTAGACAGCGTCAGTTCGCAAATTATCGAGTTAGACCGAGGTCAGCTTTTCAGCTTCCCTGGCAACTTCACCAAATGGCAAGAACGTAAAGCAGAATGGCTACAGGCTGAGTCCCAACAACAAGCCAAGTTCGATAAGTTTCTAGCCCAAGAAGAAGTATGGATTCGTACTGGCGTACAAGCACGACGCACCCGCGACGAAGGGCGAGTACGCCGTTTAGAATCCTTACGTCGTGAACGTGCTGCTCGCAGAGAACGTATGGGCAACGTACGCTTAGCCATTTCCGAAGGCAAACGCTCAGGCAAACTGGTAGCAGAAGCCGAGAACATCACCCACGGTTATGACGATCGCATATTGATCCGTGATTTCTCTACAGTATTGATGCGTGGCGACAAAATTGGCCTTATTGGTTCTAACGGTGCGGGTAAAACCACCCTACTACAGATACTTTTGGGGAAATTACCCCCTAATTCTGGGCAAATTCGACACGGCACCAACCTAACTGTGGGATATTTCGACCAAATGCGCAGTTCTTTGGACGAAAACGCCACTTTAGCCGAAACCATCAGTCCCGGAACTGAATGGATAGAAATTGGCGACCAGCGTAAGCACGTGATGAGCTACTTGGAGGACTTCCTCTTCCCGCCTGCTCGTGCCAACTCACCAGTACGTTCGTTATCTGGTGGCGAACGCGCCCGCTTAGCGTTGGCCCGTATGTTTGCTCAACCCACGAACATTCTGGTGCTAGACGAGCCCACAAACGATCTGGATATCGAAACCCTAGAACTACTAGAAGATCTGCTGCAAGAATACCAAGGCACCGTCCTGCTAGTCAGTCACGATAGACGCTTCTTAAACAACATCGTGACACAAGTTATTGCCGCTGAAGGCAACGGCCACTGGGGCGAGTACGTGGGAGGTTACGACGAATGGTTGGCACAACGCCCAGCCACGGTTACCACCACTACAGCCCCTGCCGCTGCTACTGCCGACAAAGAGAAAGCAGCCCCCAAAGGCAACCGCACGAACAAGTTAGCCCCATGGGAGAAAAAAGAGCTGGATGCTCTTCCTGAAAAGATCGCTAAACTTGAAAGCCGCCAAGCTGAACTGGCTGCCAAACTAAGCGACCCTGACCTCTACAAAGACGGTAACGATGCAGCACAAAACATTCAAAGCTCTCTAGAAGAACTAGAGGCCGAACTATTACAACTCTTTGAACGCTGGGAAGCGCTAGAAGAAAAAGCACAAGGCTGACAATAAAAAAGGGGCTTAGCGCCCCTTTTTTATGCCTTAACAATAGACCACGCTAGCTTACGTCCATTCGCAAGCGGTACCAATACCTCATCACCCAATTGCAACTGATCAGGAATCTCGAACTCCTGGCGCTGCAGTGTGATGGTGTCTTGATTCACAGGCAAACCGTAGAATGCAGGGCCATTTTCCGATGCAAAGGCCTGCAATTGATCCAAGCGACCTACGGCATCAAATGCCTCAGCATACAACTCCATGGCATGCAGTGCCGTATAACAGCCAGCACAGCCACAGTCTTGCTCCTTACGACCTTTCACGTGCGGCGCACTATCCGTACCTAAGAAGAAGCGCTTGGAGCCTCCCGTCGCCGCTTCCACTAATGCCAGTCTATGTTTCTCACGTTTCAACACGGGCAAACAATACCAGTGCGGACGCAATCCACCGCTAAAAATAGCATTACGGTTATACAACAAATGCTGCGGCGTAATGGTGGCACCGATGTCACCCTCAGCTTCGCTGACGTAGGCTACACCTTCCGCTGTAGTCAAATGTTCAAACACGACCTTCAACGCTGGAAATTGCTTACGCAGAGGAATCATGATGCGATCAATAAAGACAGCCTCTCTATCGAACAAATCCACAGAAGGGTCAGTCACCTCACCATGCACCAACAGTGGCAGTCCGCATTCCTGCATAGCCTCTAAGGCTGCACCACAGTAGCGCAGTACATCCGTTACCCCAGCATCCGAGTTAGTTGTAGCACCCGCTGGGTACAACTTAACGCCATACACCACACCTGACTCGCTTGCGCGGCGGATTTCTTCAGCCGTTGTATTGTTTGTCAGGTATAGCGTCATCAAAGGCTTGAACTGGCTGCCAGGCGCTGTTTTATGCAGCGCATTCAAAATACGCTGATGGTAGGCCACAGCCTGTTCGGCTGTGGTGACAGGCGGCGTCAGATTAGGCATTACAATGGCCCGACCGAACTGTGCTGCGGTGTGGCCTACAACGGCCTCCAATATGGAACCATCACGCAAATGCACGTGCCAATCATCCGGGCGGGGAATCGTTAGGGTAGTAGTAAGTGTCATAAAATCGGTTATATCCAAAAAAGCCTATGCTGTGCCCTGGGCCATCGCCAGTGATTGCATCATTGACATTATGCAACAGTCACTAAAGTTCTGCAGCGCGTAAGCCCGCAAAACATCAGGGATAGCGACGCGATTCAAACAGTAACAAATCTCCCCCCTCTTGATGATTGGCCTATAGGGAGCCACGCGTTATGCTGCTAACTGTACGATTTAGCAGCACTGTGGCATTTCTTTCAATTCTCTCGGAGCTCTATTCATGGCCAATAGTAAAAAACCTGCCAGTAAACCCAACACTGGATTCATGAAGCCACTTACCCCCAGCCCTGCTCTGGCAGCTGTAATTGGTCCCGAAGCTGTACCGCGCACAGAAGTTACTAAGAAAATCTGGGAATACATCAAGAAACACAATCTCCAAGATGCTTCCAATCGCCGCAACATCAATGCAGACGCCAAACTGAAAAAAGTTCTGGGCAAGGATCAGGTCAACATGTTTGAACTGAGCAAATTGCTAAGCGCGCATTTGAAATAAGCAGCAACCACTGGATACCCAGTCTACCCGCCCTTCGGCGGGTATTTTTTTTGGCCGCTCCGCCCCGCCGCTGCTTACTGCCTCCAGTCTGTACGCTATGCACTGAAGCGCAAACGTGGAGCCCAAATGACTCAGGCCCTGAACATGTCAGGGCCTGAGTACATAACCAACGCTTTTAATCTGGATTATTCAAATTCCGGGCTCTGCGCATTCCAATGCGCCAACCAGCCTTTAATAATACGGAAGATAATCCAAATCAAGGTTACAACCCCGGTAATCCAACCTATAAAGATAAAGGTGAGCAGTCCGCTTACGCACATCCACAATAAGCCCCACCAAAAGGTTTTAATTACCCAATCCAAATGGGCAGCATAAATTGTTCCTGCGGCATCACTACGTTTGTAATAGGCAAGAACAATAGATGCAATAATACTTGCACCAAAAACTCCCATGCTCACGATACCAATTGCAAATAACGCATATACAACATGCACAATGGTACGGAACGGCAAGCCTTGTTCAATTTCAGACTGGCTCGGTTGAGTCATGCATACCTCCAAAAACTTAAAATAGCAGTACGTACTGCTGGATACTGCACTGTTAACCATTGTAAACGTTTACCATCCATATGCAGAGCTTCACGCAGCGAAGAATCGTTTACAGCGGTGCTCCAACAAGGCTTCAGCAGCTCAAAATGCTTTACACGCCTACATCTTACTTAGCTACCTAGCACTTTATAGCCTGCACTCTTAGTGTCGCTTTCCCGATACGAAGTGCTATGTATAGGATGGCCTAGCGTGTAACAACACAGAAATCATAATACGTCCTTCTGCAGATAAGAATATCTTATCTCTTATAGCTTCATTTAAAAAATAGTTATTATCAAAAACCAAGATTATTAACTGGTAATTGAAACGTAGATTCACAAATAAAATTATGGGTCTTATTTTGTAATAATTTTGAGAAAAAATTTAAAACCTGTCAGCACACCAAAAAAGCTTAAAGGAAGCTGAATAAAAGCATAACCGAACATCAAAAACGTTTCAGTTAGCTTAATCTCAAGATATAGGTAGCAATAAACACATAATCAACAACTTTCCGAAATATGCTACATACCCCTATTCTCTGAAATGAATAGCTCATGGTAAAAATGATAAATCTAATAAAACACACTGAGGGATGAAATGGAAAAGCTGCAGGCTATTTTTGAAACAGTAGGTGGTTGGGTTTGGGGACCAGCAATGTTGATCTTGCTGGTAGGCACCGGGGTATTGCTAACTGTGCGACTCAAAGGGCTGCAATTCACCAAACTACCCATGGCGCTACGTCAGGCCTTTACACACACTCCAGGTCAAGAAAAAGAGAAAGGTGATGTCTCGCACTTCGGCGCGTTGATGACTGCCCTTTCCGCCACCATTGGTACGGGTAACATTGCGGGTGTGGCAACAGCCGTTGTACTGGGTGGTCCAGGTGCTGTGTTCTGGATGTGGATCACTGCTATTTTCGGTATGGCTACCAAATACGCTGAAGGTATTTTGGCGGTGCACTACCGTATCACCGATGCACGCGGCGAAATGGCTGGTGGCCCGATGTACTACATCGAGCGTGGCTTAAACATGAAATGGCTGGCTGTGCTTTTTGCATTCTTTGCCGTCATCGCCTCCTTTGGTATTGGTAGCTCCGTACAATCTAACTCGGTAGCTGAATCCATCTATACCAGCTTCGGTATTGAACATGCGCTCACTGGTGTAGTACTTACCATCCTGACAGCTATTGTTATTCTTGGTGGTATTAAAAGTATTGCTCGCGCAGCATCCATCATCGTTCCAGTGATGGCCGTCGTCTACGTACTGGGTGGCTTAATCATCATTGGTTTTAACCTTGAAAAACTTCTGCCAGCGCTAAGTCTAATCTTTACGGACGCCTTCACAGGTAGCGCTGTTGCCGGTGGTGCTCTGGGTACAGTAATTCGTTATGGTGTAGCACGCGGTGTGTTCTCTAACGAAGCCGGTATGGGTTCAGCTCCTATCGCCGCTGCGGCAGCTAAAACTGACCACGCAGGCCGTCAAGCGCTGGTATCCATGACAGGTACATTCTTAGACACCATCGTTGTGTGTTCTATTACAGGTATCGTACTGGTGATGGCCGGCCAATATGCCGATGGCAGCACTGGTGCGGCACTGACTACCCACAGTTTTAACGCCATGCTTCCTGGCTGGGGTGGTTACATCGTTACCTTCGGCTTAGTGTTCTTTGCTTACAGTACTATTTTGGGCTGGTGCTACTATGGCGAGAAATGTGCCGCCTACTTGTTAGGTACACGAGCCGTATTGCCTTACCGTGTTATCTACGTTGCCTCAGTAATGATGGGTACCATTGCTAGTCTGGACTTGGTATGGGCAGCTTCCGATACCTTCAACGGTTTGATGGCTATCCCTAACTTGATTGCTCTGTTGTTGTTGTCGGGTGTGGTAGTTAAAGAAACTAAAGACTTCTTCAACAAAATCGAAAGCGGCCAGCTACCTAAGTAAACAACCTAGCCTTCTCGCTTTATCAAAAACGGCCCTGTTACTCAGGGCCGTTTTTTTATGCACCACTACAACATGGCTGACTTCGGAGTCACAACCTACTGACTTAACGCACCTAACGGTAATAAGGGAAGCATGAAAGGCGCCCACACCATGGACTCTATTAGATTAGGTGTGATACGCAGCTCACCTTCCATATGACGTAACTCTGTCTTTAACGGTGTATTAAATGCTGTCACCATCACTGATGGTGCCTCCATTCCCCTAGCCACCAAACCTTCAGCGACTTTCCATTGCTTAATGTATAAGGTATCCGTTTTTGTTAAAGCTTCTGCCAGTGGCGGTATAGCTCTCACAAAACTATGCGAATCGGGTTTGAATACCTCAAATCCATAGGTGTTCAGTAATACTGATTTTTCTGCATCAGACAAGTTTGTCTCTGGAACATACACATAGAATGTCACTGTAGCAGCTTGATTAGAAAACACCTCTATCATTGCTGATAAATGAGCAACCTGCTTTCCTACGGGAGCTTGCAAAAACGTCAAGACAGGAGATAACTGCGTTTTCAGAAATGCGAAATTTGCAGGGCTATCTGATACTAGATAAAGTGCTGTTTCACTTTCAGCCCAACCGGTAAGTTGAATCTGCTCTGTTTTACTCGCTTTATATGTGCTGGAACAACCCACCAGCATTGCCAGTAGCACTACTAAACAATATCTCATTACGCCTCTAGTCCATTCGTTATGCTTGCGTCACACTATAACAGCCTGCATCCATCGATACTTGAACGTATAACAGGTAGAGGGGGACATAACAGTGGTAGGCATAGCGAGCTAGCGGTGCACGGTTTGAGGCCTCAGGGGAGTTTTTAGAGTCGTCAAGCAGGGGATTTGTGCCTTTTCAGCAGACGTAAAAAAGCCCCGCATCGGTTGGATGCGGGGCTTTTGGTGTAAGAGCCTGACGATGACCTACTTTCACACACGAAAATGCACTATCATCGGCGCGAAGGCGTTTCACGGTCCTGTTCGGAATGGAAAAGGGGTGGTTCCACCTTGCTATGGTCGTCAAGCGTAACTGGTTTGTTCACATGCTACACAGAGCATGTCAACTAAATCTGGAATTAGCACAACTACATCATCAGTATGATGCAGTGTTTCATGTTTGGGATTGCGTTATTGTACTACTAAATTTGTTTGAAC
>NZ_JAANPV010000008.1 GCF_011290505.1 Paenalcaligenes suwonensis | reverse complement strand
CCCACCAGCGACTGAATCACGCCCAAATTGAGCTGGCTTTGCTTGAGGTTTTGCAGGCTTGCTAGGTTGCCGGCTTTGGTCAACATTGCCTGCTCCGCATTTGCAATGCGGTTTTTTTGTATCTAAGGAAACTATGAAAATCACCTTATCACCAACGGGTGAGCCATACGGCCACCCATTTAGCGATGCTCTGTCATTAGAAAAACAGGGCGAAGTATTGATCATCAATGGGCAGCGTTTGGATTTTAGCGTGATACCTGCGGGCGCTACGCTGCCAGACGGAGCAGAGAAAACGGGTTGCCCCTATGTAGTGGGCGACATTGAGCGCAACGAAGAAGGGCAATTGCAAATCACGCTTCTCTTACCGCATGCGGCCAATGCGCCGCGTGATGCACGTTTTCCAGTGCCGATTGTTAACCCCGTAGATGGAGTGGTGCCGTTACCAGAAACAAATTGGCCAATTCTAGTGCCAGAGCAGAGTGATGGAGAGCACCATGGCAATTGATCTAACGGGTTTGATTACAGCAGAGCAAAAAGCCTCTCAAGCGGTGCGGGCCGAGCAAGAGCGTATCAACGCAGAGGCTCGGCAGTATCTAGACAGCACGGACTGGTACGTGACGCGATTTCGTGAAACAGGCGCTGAGATTCCTGACGACGTGCGTGTAAAGCGCCAAGCAGCACGCGACCGTGTTGTTCAGCTTGATGATTGACCTCTGGCGCGTAGTATTGCGGCTTGTTTGCGTCCCAACGTGCTGCGGGATAACTTGCGGGCAAGGTCGCGGCCATGTGGGTGGTAGTAACGCAGTAGCATGCGCGTGGACTGGTGGCCGGTGACTTTAGCCAGATCGGCGGCTTGGAATACGCTAGCTAGGCGTGATGTTGATTCATGACGCAGATCGTGAAAGTGTAGGTCTTTAAAGTAGTGGCCGCGGGGCATGCGGTTGTACTGCTTACATAAAGCTTCATATGCTTTACGTGAGTTTTTAACAGCTCTGGCGAATGCTTGGGTGATGGCGCTAGTGGATATATCAAAGACCTTTCCTTTAGGGCTTCGATCAGTTAAGTAGCGGCGCAGGGCATCCTTAGCAAATGGGGACAAGGGGACATAGCGCACTTTCCCGTTCTTAGTCTCTGTTAGTGTGATAACGCCAGAGGTCATATCAATCTGTGGGCGTTGCAGTCCTACTATTTCAGATCGACGCATTCCTGTTTCCACGGCCAGCATCATGATTGTTGGTAGTGTTTTGGATCTCGTGTTGCGGATAAGCCATTCCAGCTCGGAGCGTGGGCACTCAGCAATGGGTATGCCCCGGTGCTGGATGCGATCAAATACGCGGCGGTCGCGGGCATTGTCTGCTTGTGGCCATCGGACTTGGGCTACGGGATTTGTTAGCCCTGGCATACCCCAATCTTTTGCAGCAACAGTATAGACGTGCGAGAGGAAAGCGAGGCGTCTAGTTACTGTGGCTGGTGCTCGATCCTCAAGCCATTCATCACGTAATTTTTGTATGTCAGTTTGACTGATTCTGTTTAGCGGCCTGCCGATTAGTAGGGTTTCAGACCATACATTGATTAGTGAGTTTTCTTGTGCGTGTCCTTTTTTCTTACTGGAAATTTCAGATTTATAGCGCTCAAAGGCTTCCTTCAGAACAGGGCAGGCTTTAGCGATTCTTTTTGTACGTTGATTCATTGCGAGCAAAAGCCGCTATTGAACCATTTTTGTCGCCCCTGCGTTTGTAGGGGCTTTTTTATTGGAGGCCACTATGCAGCCCCAAAGGATTAAAACCATGAATTTGAGAGAGGTTGCAGTAGAGGCAACTGGGATATCAGCAGCCAACAAGACAATGGCTATAGGTGCTGGTGTTGGGGCGACTGGTTGGTGGGCAGAGGTGAACTGGCTTGGGCTGGCGGGGGTATTGGTGGCTGTGATTGGTTTGTTTGCAAACCTGTATTTCCAGCACCGGCGCGATAAGCGAGAGAAGGAAATGCATCAAGCGCAGCTGGCCGCGCTAAAGGACAAGTGCGAGCTATGAGTGCAGTAAGACAAAGAATAGCTGTGGTGCTGCTAACTGTGAGCGCTGCGGGCTTTGCGGGCTGGGTGGCAAATGAAGGTGAGAGTACGCCTGTACGCGCTGCTGATGGCCAGACTTTGCTGGCTCCGCACATTCCAACAAAGGGCGATGTGCCGACTATAGGCCACGGCTCTACGCGCTACGAAGATGGCACGCCGGTGAAGATGACGGATCCACCCATCACCCGTGAGCGAGCAGAGCAGCTGGCGCGTAATCTTATGAGTGGTGATGAACGGATGTTTCGCGCAAGCTTGCCGGGCGTAAAACTGCACCAGGAAGAGTACGACCTGTATCTGGATTTTGTAGGGCAGTATGGGATTGGGAGGTGGCGAAACTCGTCCATGCGTCGCGACTTATTGAACGGCGACTACTTGAAGGCTTGTAACTCGTTGCTTTTATATAAGTACGCCGCAGGCTTTGATTGCTCTACGCCGGGTAACAAGCGCTGTGGGGGGGTATGGAAGCGACAGCTAGAAAGGAATCAGAAATGCTTGGACGCACAATGACATGGGCCGCTATTGCAGTGGCCTTTTTTTCGGGCGTTTGGTTGTATGGGGGTATTCAATACAGAGCAGGGCAATCAGACTGTAAAGCCGCTCAGTACGTAGCTGACCTAGAGGCGTTCCGTGATGAATCAGAACGCCTAGCACTTATTTCTATTGAGCTACAGGAGCGGGTAAACGCTCTAAACACCATCAAACCTACAGTTATAGAGAGGTATACCCGTGTTGAAGTTGAAAAGCCTTTGCCTGCTGATTGTCGTATTGATCCTGAGCGGCTGCAGCACATCAACGAAGGGATACGTGCGGCCAACGCTTCCCGCTAATTTGTCTGAGCCTTGCCCGCCTATCCCTGAGCTAGATACTGACTCATGGGATGAGTTGGGCAAGGCTCATATTGAGCTAGCAATTCTTTACGGAGAGTGTGCTGCTAAACATAGGGTGTTAATGCGATGAAGGACTAGCGTTTATTTAGTAGGCTCTCAATCACACCCCATAAGGAAATTGAATACATGGAGATTGTAAAAAGAGCGGCTCCCAAGAGGCCAACATGGCTATAGGCTAACCAAATCAATAAAAAGGGGAAGGCAATAAAAGGTATGCTTCCGACAGTAGCTATACACCCAAAAATAAAGCTGCTTTTGTACTGTGACAGGGCGCCGATAGCAAGCATGTAAGGAAGATATGGAACAGGCGTGATGGCAAGAAATAGGCCGAATATAGGCAGAAGAAAATAGGGTGTTAGGTCCATGCAGGGTTTCGCGAATAAGGTACTTTCACAAAAGTAGATTCAACGGAGCTTCCTCTCTTAGTGGGGAGCCAACAGGTTTATATTATCGTAGAGCTATCGAGGGGGTTGAGGCCTCTAAGCCACCGCACCCAAACAGTTGTTTAATGATGTTGTTTTCTTGGTTGGCTATCTCAAATCACACCGATTTCACACCGAAGGGGTGGGGCAGCAAAACGCGTCAATGTAAGCCCTTGAAGTTCAAATGTTAACTGTTGAGGCTAAATACGCTGGTCGCGGGTTCAATTCCCGCCGGTTATCACCGGGATACAACTCTTATTGTTTCTGTGTTTGCTGAAAAAATGGCCTACATATTTGTAGGCCGATTATATTTTGATAGCTCTTACCTGATGAATTATATAAAAAAAGCTTTATATATTCTCGGGATCAATGCCAATGGCTTTGAGAGATTCAAGAAAAGAGTCATTAATATGCACTTCACCTGTTGAGGACGCTGCCTGATTCATTCCAACAGTCCGATACTTAATTGTTTTCCCTGCAACCATTTCACGAAGAATGTTTTTTGCTTTTTCGCCAGTAGCGGCAGTGTACGGTGACATGGCCTTAGTCATGTTCTTCATTGCTTCGGCTTGAATCATTGCTACATTAGTTGCCGTTTTTTCATCTAGATCGGTCGGAGTTGTTGTTGGCAATGTAGTGGGTGCTAAATAAATTGGAGTTTCGTCTGGTGAGATCGTCCAGGTCTTATTTGCATCAATGCGGATTTGAACCGTGCCGGTAGGAATGCGATAACTACCTCCAGAGCGGATACCAACAAATAGCTCTCCATCTTGGGTTCCAACAAAGGGGTAGTAATTTAGTGATCTAGTGAAAATAAAACTATCCGATAGACCTTCTCCGACCGTGACCATCTTTGTTTCAACATCAGTGAATTGATCTTGGTTCTTAGTAACAGCCCAAACAGAGCCTGCTCCTGCGTGCATTGCTGATTGACAGCCAGTAAGTAGTGATGCAGCGATAATAAGAAGGGCCAAGTTCTTCATGTTTTATCTTCCTTATTTGAGTTAGTCTAAGACAGATTTTGATAAGCGTATCACGCATCACTACGCTGGGTTAGGTAATGGTGCTGTCTATGGTGATTCTGTCGTTTTGAGTTTTTTGAGATAGCAGAACAGTACTGTCTAATACTTCCATGGGCTATCTATACAAAACAAAGGCTTACAGACACGAGGTGGTCGTTTCATATTAGACAAAATAAATAATAAAAACCATATAGATCAATATATTAGATAGCTTCAATCATGTATTGGTCGAATACATCATTATTGTGGCATTAGTGGCAATTGCCGCTATTGCGGTTTTCCAATTGTTTGGCCAAGTGGTGCGCTCGCAGACGGCGGCGATTGCGAATGAACTAGCGGGTGAAGATGGTTCACAGATGAGCCAAGCGGCAAGCCAAGCAGCGAAGTCAGCAACCGAACAAGCCAACACCAAAAGCCTACAGTCCTTTACCGGTAATAATTCTGGGGTTCCGCAATGACGCACCCACTCAACTCATCCGCTCAGCAAGGGCAGGTGTTGGTGCTGGGGATAGTCTGTGTAGCGGTGCTGCTGCTGTTATTTAATCGTGCATTTTGGCTAGGGGATATCAGCGCTGCGCGTATGCGACAAAACAGTGCCACCGATACCGCTGTGTATAGTGCGGGCTTGGTACAGGCGAGGTTGCTGAATATGTTGGCCTTACTTAACCGTGCCTATGTGGCACATCATGTGGCGAGCGCTCACTTAGCAACAACAGCATCGTGGGGCCATTTTTCGCTGACACAAGCCCAAAATGTGAGCAGAAGGAACCCTCCGGCTAGTTTGATAGGGCTGATGTTCGGGCCTGCTCATGCAAAGGCCTATGTCTCGTCGGTTAAGGCACTGAATTTAGGGGAAAGCCTCGCACTACAAACGCAGTTGCAACGCGCTGCAGACGTGCATGCAGAGTTTAGTAATCAGATTTTTAGCCGTGTGCAGGAGAATCTACAGCAGCATTTTTTGAGTTTGGCAGAGAAAAACGCCGAGCTAGTACTGCGCCGTAACTACCCCGAGCTTACTACCACCTCTACGTTGCTGCTACGGTTGCAACAGCAGCCACAGTCTGTCTTGACGACTACAGCAGCGCGGGCATTTGTAGCGGACTGGGTGCGTGCTAGTGCGCGTCACTATGCTTTTTTACAGCCTCGACACTACACCGCTAAAAATCGTTGGGTAGTCAGCGCGCGTTGTCCTAGTTTGCGTCATCAGTTACGCAGGCGTGGAGAAACGCAGTTGGATGACAGCGTGGGTTGGCACAGTGGTGATACCTTGTCATTCCACGCCTTGCGTTCTAACCGTTGGATAGGCTGTTACTACCGCGAGTACGCCATGGGTTATGCCTGGGTTCCGGGCAAGCCGGGCCAGCTTCCCCAAGGGGTGTTTGTAGAAGATCCTCCTGAGAATTTTTCTAAACAAGATTTCTGGCGTTGGGTCAACGAGGTGGCTGGCTGGAACTTGCTAGGCGAAGATGCCAACCCCTTGGCCAGTTCATATGGGTATAAGTTGGCACAACCCTTGCGAAGTGCTCTATTGCAGCCTGCTGTAGTTCTGGAGCCCGAGGTGTCTAGGGTGCAGTTAAGGGTGCAAGTTGAACAGCTAGCGATGGATCCCATCTTGCGTACCTCTAGTGCGGCAGCAGTGTCGTATGTGGCACCCGCCAAAACGCGGCATAGGCCCAATTTATTTATGCCGTATTGGCAGCCGGCTTTGGTGCCATGGGACACAACGAGCAAGGGGGCGCCATGACACAACGAGGGCAGGCAATGGTAGAGGGGATCGTGCTGTTTCCCGTGTTGGTGGCCGTGCTAGTGATGGCACATTGGCTGTTGTATGCGCAGCATGAGAAAAGTCGTCTGCAGTTGGCGGCAGCACATGGTGCTTTCTTACGTACCAAATTGTGGTCGGCAGACCTTGCTCTGACTCCTCAGCAACGTCATGCGTTGCAACAATCGGAAGCCAAAGGTATGCAGTACTCCAGTGAGTCGTATGACTGGAAAATGGGGCTGCGCAACGAGACACGAGGGTTAGCGACAGAAGTACAGCTTGAAGATTCTGGGCTGCATCAAAGTCGTATCCAGAAAACCTTGGATCATGCCTTGTTTCCCTCCTTGTCGTTACAGCAGCAGCACGTGGTGCTGGTGGGAGGTGGGGATGCCACAGATGCAACGGCTGTACGACAGCGGTTAGAAAAAGCACCACAGTGGTGGGCCACATCAGCACAGCGCAGTCAGGGGCATGTGCAACGCATGGCACGAGTAGTGTCTGATGTGGATCACGCTTGGGGGGCGTGAAGGGCCAGAGCGTAATTGGCTACAACGTTGGGAACATCGTGTACCTATGCGTTATGAGCAGCAGGAGTAAACCATGGTGCGCGAGCGTTACTTGAAATGGCGTTATGTAGTGTGTGGTGCCGTGATGGCTTGTATGGGGATCGCGCCTGCACAGGCACAGTGGCGCACGCCGCTGCAGCATATAGAGAACGTGCTTAGCCTTTATAACGTTGAAACGTTAATCGCGATGAAGTCAGAAGCGCTGTGGTACTACGCTTGGCAAGTAGAGGGCGTGGAGGCATCCCTTTTTACGCAGCGTTTACAAGAAGCGTACGCGGAGTTTGATCAGGTCTTTGTGCAGACACATGAGGTGACATGGGGGCAGTCCGCTACAGTAAATCCGTGTGTGTTGCGGCTACAAAAAATTGCGACGACTCAGGCTTTTTTGTCACTCAGTTGTATGCGATCACAGCAGCCGGTACATCAGCCTTTATTAACGCATTCTGCCTTACAACTGCTTTGGGCATGGAGTGAAAAGTTGGCAGACAGTGTGGTGGAGCATCAGTGGTACAGCGTGCAAAAAGGGGTAGAGCCCCAGTCGGTATTGCAGGCTGTGTTGCGGCAAGAGTTTCCGGCGATTCGGTTTCAGGCAGATCAATATGCGATGAGCTTTCAACGTGGTGCTGAGCAGTGGTTACTGACATGGGTGCAGCTAGGTGAACTCATGGGCGTGTACGTTTTACGCTGGCAATAGTAGGACTGTTTTAAGGGGGAAGGCATGCAAAAGGGATGGCGACCATTGCTGTGGGAGTATAAGGCCACCGTAATTTGGTTACTGCTTTCATTCATGGGGGCGGCGTTGGCGGTGTGGTCTAGTGTTCGTTATTTGGACGACAAAAAACAAGAACTAGAGGCGCGTGCGTCGGTACCTATGGTGCAACGCTTAGTGGCTGCACGAGCGTTGCCAGTAGGCGCTATGTTAGAGAGTGCTGATGTGGCTGTACGTGATTTTCCAGAGCACCTTATTAGCAGTGACAGTTTGTCGCCTGCATATTTTCTGGCGATAGAGAATCAAACATTGGCATACCCATTGGCAGCGGGAGACTTGATTTTGCACGCGCACGTGAAGGAGCCAGAGCCAGATAGGTTTTCCTCTACATTGCAGTCTGGGAGACGAGCTTTGACGATCCCTGCCGATGTACTTAGTTCGGTCGCGGGCTTACTGCAAGCAGGGGACTTAATTGATGTGTATGTATCGTTTGACTATCAGCGACGTCGTATTTCATCACCGCTATTGCAAGGTGTGCGGGTATTGGCGATTAACCGTAATACGGAATACCTTTCCGACACGAGTTATGAGGCCAGCACCTTAACTTTGGACGTAAGCCCTGAAGAGGGCGTGACATTACTAGCGGCTAGGCAGGCAGGAACCTTGACGGCTATGTTGCGTCCAGTGGGCGATACAGGGGTGTCGGATAGGGCAATTCGGGGTGATTTGGCGGCGTTGTTAGGGATCGCTGCGCCAGCACCACCCAAAGTGGCAAAGTCAGCGCCTGTGGTGTATGGCAATCAACAGAATAGGAAGCTGCAAGCCTTAGCTCCTGCTGCAACGGCTATTTCGGCGGCGCGGGCTTTGTTTTCACTGCCTGCACAGGCTTATGGGATAGAGGGTGTATCCGAACCCCAGAACGCGACAGGTCATGATTGGGGCAATACAGATAGCAGCTTATCTATGCTGCAGGGAGAGGCATATGAGTAAGTACAACAGCGCTTACTTCGTGCGCGTGGGTGCCTTGTGTTTGGCGATAGGCTGGGCAATGTCAGCAGCGCAGGCTGAAAGCTGGCAAATGCAGGTAGGGGATATGCGCGTGTTAAACGTACCTGAGCTAGCGCGAGTAGCGGTTGGCGATGGTCATGTGTTGAATGCCGTTACTACCGAGGAACAAGAAGTGATTGTTTTTGCTCGCAATGAGGGCAGCAGTACGGTGCAGTTGTGGCAGCGTAATGGTAGTAGTCAGGCCTATCAGGTTGAGGTGTTATCTACCGGAGTACGCCAAAGCAAAAATGAACTTAAACAGCTACTGGCCAAAATCCCCGGCGTAGAAATCAGCGAAGTGGGCGATAAGTTAGTGGTAGAGGCGACGCATCTTAGTGATCGGCAGCAAGCACATTTGGCGGTGTTGGCCAAGCGTTACCCCCAGCTTTTAGATTTAAGCGATAGCCAAGGGTGGGATGCCATGGTGCTGCTGGATGTGCAGGTAGTTGAGGTGCCTAGAAATGCGTTACGTAATTTAGGGACGCGCTGGAGTGACACCACAGAGGGCGGGTTTACGGCTGGCCTCGCATGGGAGCGCTCAGCAGGCAGTATAGGCGCACGACCAGGGGAAACCGTGGTGGGCACCGATATGGGCAGTTCGGCAGTCAAAGGGTATTTTGGTATTAATGCCTTGTTGTCTGCCCGCATACATGCCTTGAGTGAAGTGGGGGCGGCGACTATCTTAGCGCAGCCGCAGTTATTGGCCAGAAGTGGGAGTACGGCAGAGTTTTTGGCAGGCGGTGAAGTGCCCTATACAGTGACCGACAACAATGGGAATAACTCCACACAGTTCAAAGCCTATGGCGTGTCCTTGCGTATTACTCCACTGATACAAAGTTCTGGTGCTGTACGTTCACGTATAGAGGTAGAGGTCAGTTCTATTGATCCTAGTTTATCGGTGCCTAGTGGCCCCTCTCTTAAAACCAGACGTACAGCCACCGAGTTCAATGTGCAGTCTGGGCAAACCCTGATTCTGGCGGGTTTCATCTCCAGAGAAGTAGCTCGCAATCAAGATAGGGTGCCAGGCTTGGGCACATTGCCTGGGTTGGGAGCGGCCTTTAGTGCTGAACGTTTTCATAGACAAGAAACAGAGCTTGCCATCTTTGTGACGCCTCATATCGTGGAGGCTGATCACCCTGTGATGCAGCAACGTGTACATAGAGCGCAAGCCATGGTGGCAGAACAATTCCCTGAGGCCCCTAGGTTAAATACGGTCATAGAACACAGCGGCAATGACAAGACGCAGCGCCCAGAGTGGGCATTACCCGTGCAACCCCTAAGTGCGTTGTTGCAAGGGGCTAGCCATGACTGAGAAAAGCTTTACGTTGTGTGGCGAGTATCAAAATGGAGAGCGCTTTGAATGGCCGTTGCAGGTGCCTTGTGTCATAGGCAAAGACAGTAGTTCTGAACTGGTGCTTAAAGGCTGGCGCATTGCGAAACAGCATGCACGTATTACGCAACATGCGCAGCAGTACTTTGTAGAAGACTGCGGCAGTTTAGCGGGTACCTATGTCAATGGGCAGCGTATTACGCAGTATGGTCCCTTAGTAGATAACGATAGTGTGGTGATAGGGTCATGCCAGCTTACAGTCAAAAGCGTGTCGGAACCTGTACGTGAAACCTCTGTAGTGTCATTATCGGAGCCTAGCGCAGCAGGGTATGAGTACTACGATGCCTCGTTAGCAGAGCAACGGGCACAAGCCTTATTGCTGTCAGAACATGTGGCTCCCTTACATAGCCGTTTGGTCGATGCGTTGGAACTGCGTAGAAAACAATACAGTGATATGAATGAGGCCGTGTTGCGCGTTGAGGCCGAGCGCTGTTTACAGCAGTTAATGGCAAAAATTACAGATTTACCACCTTCGATCAATACACAGCAATTGGTGCAAGCCGTGCTAGACGAAGCGTTGGGGTTAGGGCCGCTAGAGGCGCTCTTACGCGATCACGATGTGAGTGAAATTATGGTGAACTCACCCACCGAAGTGTTTGTGGAAATTCAAGGGCAGTGCAGAGAAAGTGCCGCTGTGTTTAGCAGTGAGGCCGCGTTGGTGTCTATCATGGAGCGAATTGTTTCCCCCTTAGGGAGGCGCTTAGATGATGCGTCACCGATGGTAGATGCAAGGCTAAAGGATGGTTCGCGAGTGAATGCTGTGTTGCCTCCCATCGCATTAAAAGGCCCTACGTTAACCATTAGGAAATTTCCTTCCCGGCGGTTGGTGATGGACGATCTGCTGAGTTACGGAGCGTTGAGCCCATGCATGGCAGAGTTTCTTCGTTGTTGTGTGCAGGCCAGAAAAAATGTGGTGGTGGCAGGAGGAACTGGCTCGGGGAAAACGACACTGCTTAATGTGTTGACCAACTACATCGCGGCGCATGAGCGGGTAGTTACCATCGAAGATGCCGCCGAGTTGCAGTTAAATCTCGCCAATCTTGTGTCCCTAGAGGCGCGCCCGGCCAACGTAGAGGGTGAGGGTGTGGTGAGTATCAGAGATTTAGTACGTAATGCATTGCGTATGCGGCCTGATCGCATTGTGGTGGGCGAGTGCCGAGGTGGTGAGGCGTTTGATATGTTAGCGGCGATGAATACGGGGCATGAAGGGTCGCTGACTACCGTGCATGCCAATACTCCACGCGAAGCATTAAATAGGTTGGAAACTTTGGTGTTACTAGCCGGTATGGATTTACCGGTAACGGTTGCTCGCGAACATATAGCGAGCAGTCTAGAGGTGTTGGTGCTGCAAAAGCGTTTGTCAGATGGCAGACGTATTATCCATTCCATTACAGAAATCTGTGGGCTAGAGGCTGGGCGTATTCAACTACAAGAGTTGTTTGCTGCCGAGGTTTCCACTACAGGTCAGGTGATATTCAAAGGTCAGGGCTTAATGCCCAGTATTTTCAGCGATCAAATGGAATGGGTGGACCAGGGCTGGTTTAGCAATGTGGCATGAGCACAAGTAAGGAGAGGAGCATGATGTGGTGGATAGCTGCATTGCTGGGCGTAGTGGTAGCGGCGACAGCCTTTACGATGGGGATGGCGCCAAAAGTATGGGCTGTGTTTGAGCAAAAAAAGAAACAGGTAGATGCTCAGTCACAAGCCATGCTGGAGTCGGCATACTGGTTTGTGGATGCACGGGCATTGGCTTTGCTACTGAGCATTGTGCTGGGCAGCAGTGCGGTGTTTTTGTGGTGGTTAAGTGGCAGCATCCTGATGGCTTGGTTAGCACCTGTGTTACTGCTGATGGTGATGCCGCCCTATTTACGTCGACTACAACGAAAACGTCACCTTAAGGTGTGTAGCCAGTTGCCCGAGTTCATACAGTCATTAGCCGCGGCGTCTCGTGCGGGGTTGGGGTTGCAAGTGGCATTTCAACAGTTAGCTCAACAAAGCCAATCACCATTACGCGCCGAACTTGAATTGTGTTTGCGTGAGCTGCGCTTAGGCATAGGTTTGGAGCAAGCAGTCGCTAATTTTTCATACCGTATTCCCCACGAAGGAACGCAACTCTTAGCCGCGAGCTTGGAGGTGTCGCAGCGTTGTGGTGGGCGCATCAGTGATGTGTTAGAGCGTTTGGCGCACAGTTTACGCACGCGTCTTTACTTGGAAGAAAAGGTGAAAACGCTTACGGCTCAGGCATCATTGCAGGCGTGGGTAATGGCGGCTATGCCATTGTTAATTGCTGCCGCACTAAGTTGGATGCAGCCAGAGCTCATGCAGAGTTTTTGGGCTGAGCCGGCGGGTTGGGGAGTAGCCACTTTTATTGTTGTGTTAGAGGTGGCTGGCTTACACATGATGCGGAAAATTGCACAAATTAAGGTGTAGCGATGCAAGGGTTTTGGGAGTATGCGAGCGTAGTGTGGGTGGCTATTACTGTCATGCTTAGTTTGTTAGGCATGGGGTATGAGTTATCACGTGGGTGGCGGCAGGTACCAGTGCAGCTTAAAGCCAGAAAAGGACATGAGTGGGTTGTGTGGCTGTGTCAGTTGTTGGGGCAACAGGTGTGGGCAGTATTGCCATGGCAGTGGCGGCGTAAGGTAGCGCTTTGGCTAGGTATAGAACAGCAATCGTCTATTTTCTTGCTGTTGGGGCGGGTAGTGGGGCAAACCATAGGCGTGATGCTAGCTGTTGCTGTACTCAGCGCTTGGTATGGCGAACAAGGTGTGAATGGCTATGCGGTGCTCATGGCTGGTGTATTAGCCGTGCTGCTGCCGTGGTGGGTTCGGTATCAAGAAAGGCAGCGGCGTGTGCATGCACAACGTTGTCAGTATCCATTTTTTCTCGATGTGTTGGCGTTATCAGTAGAGTCTGGGGCAGGGGTGATGTTGGCATTGCAAACGGCAGCAGAAAGCTTGCCTGAGGGGGACTTGCAGCGGCTATTGCAACAAGCACTCTTTAGAATGCGATCAGGCATGAGCAGAGAGCAAAGTTTCGAACGTCTGGTGCACGACAGTGGTCTGGTTGAAATTGCCGCACTGTCTGCCAATCTGGATAATGCCGTCAAAATGGGGTTGTCGTTAAGTACAGTGTTGCGAGCACAAGCGGACCAATATAGGCAAGAGCGTTTCTTACGAGCCGAGAAGCAAGCGCTGGAAGCGCCGGTAAAAATGCTTTTTCCGGTAGTGAGCTGTATTTTGCCCTGTACGTTTTTGGTGATTGCTTTTCCGTTGGTGATGCAGATTACGCAAAGCCTATTTCAGTAAACGGTGTAGTGGCAATCAGCAGAGGGTCTTATGCAAATACATCAGGTTTGGTACATGCGCAGTTTTATGGCGCGCTTAGTTGGCATGCATGGCATCGCTAAAGCGCATAGGCAGCATAGTGTGTTGTTCTTTAAGCGTTGCAGTTGGGTGCATACCTTAGGGCTGTATAGCTCGCATGCGGTACTGTTTTTAGATAGGAATGGAAGAATTATGAAAGGCCCACAACCAATGAAGCCCAATCGTATTTATGGCTGTGTAGGGGCTAGGGAAGTGGTAGAGCTACCTTTAGCGGTTTTAACACTACGCCAATCGGTTCTAGAGCAAGAACTGGAAAATTGGCGTAGCGGTGCACAGAGGCGGTAGTCTCAAACAGGGTTGAGACTACGGCGTCTTATTGGTCTGCGTCTTCGTGTTGCGCTGCTGCTTTTAATGCCATGGCGCTAGGGCCAAATACCGTGAGGTAAATGGGGTAGAAGCTGCCATACAGCACGGCCAATATCACTAAGCTTAAGGGTGTCAGTATTAACTGCTGCAAGCTAGGAGCAAGGCCAGAAGCCAGTAGCACCATATCTAACTGCTGCATAAAGAAGTACAACGCTAACCAGCATAGGCCGTACAGAATGAACGGCAGTTTGTTACGCCAGCAGGCCACCATAGAGTAAAACAGCGCTTGCTTGATGGCGATGTGGTGCCAACCTATCAGTGCTGGGGCATGCCAGAAAATGGCCGATACCAGCACGTAAATCCCCATCAACGCAAACATGGGGGCGCGTAAAGCACGCATGAAGGCTGCTTCATCAACGGGTGTGCCCGGTTCTGGCATCACACTCATGATGCTGTCTACAAAGGGAATCGTGGCCAGCAAACCAGCGGCTAAGCAGGCCAACATATACAACGCCCCTAGCTTAATCAACGGGTTGCGTACGTTGGCTGGCCGTAAGGGGGCGGTCCACATTCCCAACTGCATTTGCTGGCCTTTGGCAATGTTGTGACTGGCGTTCAGCACAATGAAGGTCAGTGCCGGTGATGCCACCAACAAGGCTATTTGCCCCAACAGAGGGAGCAAATAGCTAAGGTGAATCAGCAAGTTGGTGACCAAGCTCCAAAATAGCATGGCCATGGGTTGGCGCATGAATAAGCGGTAGCCTTCACGTACCCAAAGCCAACCATAGAAAAAGGGCAGGGAAACAGCTTGCATACAGTGTCTCTTAGTCTACGAGTTTAGGAGTGTCCGCACTACGGCGGTTGCGCAGTACACGTTCAAAATGACGTGGGTCATGCGGTTTCAGCGTCTCAGCTTCGCGTGGGCGGAAGAAGTCGTACAGTCTGGAAATCCAGAAGCGTAGCGCAGCGGCTTGTAGCAGGTAGGGCCAGGCTTTGTGCTCGGCCTCAGTAAAGGGACGAACAGCGTGATAGGCCGTTAACCATGCTTGCAATTTAGCTGCATCAAAGCTGCCATCGTCGCGGTTAATACACCAGTCGTTAACGCTTACGGCCACATCAAACAGCAACGTATCGCAACCTGCAAAGTAAAAGTCGATGAAGCCACCCATTTGTGGGGCATCTGGTGTGCCGCTAAACAGCACGTTGTCGCGGAACAGATCACAGTGAGCGGGGCCAAAAGGCAAGCTCTTATAGGTATCTGTTTGCGCAAACGCGGTTTGTTCGTCTAGCACGGTGAGCAGCAATTCGCGCTGGCTATCGTCTAAGAATTCCAGAATAGATGGCACGGTTTGTTGCCACCATGTTAAGCCACGCAGGTTAGGCTGATGAATGTTGAAGTCTTTGGCGGCCAAGTGGGCTTTTGCCAAAGTATCGCCAGCCAGCGCGCAATGGGCTGGGCTAGGATCGGGTTCATAGCTGCCAGGTAACAAGCTAACAATGGCTGTAGGTTTGCCATGTAGATTGGTGATCAGCTTGCCATTTTTGAGTGTTTGCGGCTTAGGTACAGGAATAGAGCGTTCTGCCAAATAGTGCATTAACTCAATGTAAAAGGGCAACTGCTCGGCAGTTAACACCTCAAACAGAGTGAGCACGTATTCGCCACGTGTGGTGGTTAGAAAGTAATTGGTGTTTTCAATGCCTGCCGAAATGCCGCGCAAATTAACCAATTCGCCTAAGTCGTAGGAGCTAAGCAATTGCTGGGCGTCATTGTCGGAAACAGTGGTAAAAACAGCCATAGTATGAATAGTGCAAAATAAAAGAGAAAGTGCCTAAGCGTGGCACCAGACTTAACCCTTTACTGTAACCCGTTTGAGGGCGTCTCGTGAATAGCTGAACAGCGGGTTAGCGGCTTTTATTGGCGTTTAGTCGCGGGTATATCGTGACAAGGTGAAAAAAGCAGCCGCTATCTGGCGTAAAATGCTGTTTTTGCCCCATTTTAAGCAGGTGAGTGTGTGTCAGGACTTCCAAACGTTATAGACAATACGGCGTCTACAGCCAAAGCTGATTGGACGCTTTGCGTAGCCCCTATGATTGATGTAACGGATAAGCATTGTCGTTTGTTCCATAGGATGCTGGCTCCACGCGCACGCTTATATACCGAAATGATTACCACGGGCGCACTGCAGTACGGCGATGTGCCGCGTTTGCTGGATTACGACTCAAGCGAGCACCCTGTAGCGCTGCAGCTAGGTGGCAGTGAGCCAGCCGCTTTAGCGCACAGCGCCAAACTGGGTGAGCAGTGGGGCTACGATGAAATTAACCTGAACTGTGGTTGCCCGTCTGAGCGCGTACAAAAAGGAGCGTTTGGGGCGTGTTTGATGGCCGAGCCTAACCTAGTCGCCGATTGCGTGAAAGCCATGCAAGATGTGGTCAGCGTACCGGTCACGGTGAAGCACCGCCTAGGGCTGGATTACGAACAAGACTACGGCTTTGCGCAGAATTTTGTGGGCATCTTGTACGAGGCAGGTGTACGTGTGTTTGTGGTGCATGCACGTAATGCTGTGCTCAAAGGTTTGTCACCCAAAGAGAACCGTGAAATTCCACCGCTGCGCTACGACTATGCGCGTCAGTTGGTGAAAGACTTTCCTGATGCCACTTTTGTGTTGAATGGTGGCTTGGCTACTACGGATGAATCACTGGCAGAACTACCGTCTTTTGCGGGGGTGATGTTGGGCCGTGCAGCGTGGCATACGCCTGCTGTATTGCGTGAAATTAGCCAGCATTTATGGCCTGATGATCACTATATGGATGGCACAAGCATCGTGCAGCGTATGTACGAATACGCACAGCATTTAGTGGCAGAGGGCTTGAGTGTACGTATGGCAACGCGTGCCATGTTGGGGTGGCCGCATGGTTTGGCCGGTGCGCGTCAGTGGCGCAGAACCTTATCTGATGCTTCGGTGATGAATAAAAACGAACCTGAGGTGCTGTTAGCTGCGTGGGAAGCGCTGCAAGCCCGTCAAAACGAGCCTGCAGCGTAGTACATTAGGCAGTAGGGCTGCCTTGGTCTGATGGCCAGTCGCGTATATAGGCTTTCAGCATGTTGTTTTCAAATTGCTGGGCCTTAACAATAGCTTTAGACATATCGTAGAACGAGATCACGCCCAACAAGGTTGGGCCGTCCATAACGGGGATGTAGCGAGCGTGGTTATCTAGCATTAAGCGCTGCACTTCGTCGGCGCTGGTGTTAGGCGTGACGCTAACCGGTGCGTCGTCCATAATGGCGCGCACAGTCGTTGCTTGATTGCCTTTTTGCACGTTGTGCAAGTGGCGAATGATTTCCCTAAACGTCAGCATTCCCGCCAATTGGCCATGTTCCATAATCACCAGAGAGCCAACGTCTTGTTCGCTCATAATCTGGATTGCGGTGTCGATGGCCATGTCAGGAGTCGCGGTATAGAGAATATCCCCTTTGACTCGTAAAATTTCACTAACTTTAAGCATACGAGGGCTCCTGTGCTGCATTAAGTGATGTGTGTAATTGTTTTTGTATAGATACGGAAAGTTCTTCTAGCAACCCTGGCTGTTCAAACACTTGCTGTAAGCGTAAAGTGGGGCTCGCCAAGGTGGCATTCAATATTAAGGCTACACCATTGCCCACCTCAGTGCTGGGTTGAGACCTATTTAATAGGAAGGTGTCAACCAGTGCTGCCAGATCAGTTTGAGCCGGATCGCAGGCCAAAACCCAGCGTTCTCGGTTCTTTTCTTGGGTGTTAGCCACATATCCCAGCTTTTTAAGCGTAAGCAGCGTACGAGTGAGCTCGTGAGCGTCGTGACCCAAAGTGTCGCTTAATTGCTCCACTGGTATGCCGACTGGAGTGTTGCCACGCTGCTGCCACAGGCTATGCAGCATGCTCAGGGCATGCAAGAAAGACTCGCCCAAATAGTGTTTTTCAGTAGGGTTACGGTGTCTGCGTATATCCGGCAAAATGGCGGCAAACGAGGCACCTAACAGCACGACCAGCCACGACAAATACACCCACAGCAAGAAGATAGGAATGGTCGCAAACGCACCGTAAATTAAGGTGTAAGTAGGGAACTTGGTCAGGTAGAAGGCAAAGCCTGCTTTGAGTAGCTCTAGGCAAAATGCCACCAGCACACCACCTACCAAGGCATCACGCCAGCGCACGTGGCAATTGGGCACGAAGGTAAACAGCGCCGTAAAGCTTAATACCGTCAGCAAGAAGGGCAATGCGGATAGCAGCAGAGAAATCACAATCCCAAAGCTGCTAATGTAGCCCATGGACTCCCTAGCCAGCATGGTAGTGGCCCACAGGCTAGCACCGCCCAAAATCGGCCCTAAAGACAGCAATGCCCAGTAGACTAACAAGCGCTGAGCCAGGGGGCGCTGCGTATTGACCTGCCAAATATCATTCAAGGTGCCATCGATGGTGGAAATCAACATGATGGACGTAATGATCAAAAACAAGCTACCGATTGCAGTCAAGCTAGAGGCTTTGGCGGCAAATTGGTTTAGGTAAGACATGATCGTGTCCGACACAGCCTCAGGCATCAGATTGGTGGTGAAGAAGTTTTCTAGCGCTTCACGAAAATCTGAAAAAAGAGGGAAGGCTGTGAACAGCGACAGCACAACAGCCAGTAGGGGTACGGCTGCCAGAATGGTGGTGTACGTTAGGCTGGATGCGACTTGAGTCAGGCGTCTTTGCGCCATGCATTGCAGCATAACGCTTGCTAGTTCACGCTTTTTGCGCTGAGGTTGGCCAGAAGGGGGCGTCGTTTTAGCCTTCTTCGCCACAGCATCAACAGAAGGGGACGGTTGGTTGGTCATGGTAAAAATCATCCGGCAGACTTCAAGCAATGTGTAGGGTTTTAACCCGCCTTAGGCGATAATACCAGTATGAATGCTCAATTAAATCCCGTTTTACATCGTGTTGCCGCTGCATCCTTAATAGGCCTGATCATCTTATGTTTGGTTTGGGAAATGTGGTTGGCTCCGTTGCGACCCGGTGGGTCATACTTGGCGCTTAAAGTATTGCCGTTAATTTTGCCGCTGCCCGGTATCTTGCGAGGCAAGATTTATACACTGCAGTGGTCTTCTATGTTGATCTTGCTGTATTTCATGGAAGGCTGTGTACGTGCGTGGTCAGACCCGAATCCGGTGTCTGTGTATTGCGCGATTGTGGAAATTGTGTTGTCCACGGTGTTTTATTTCTGTGCTATTTTTTATTTGCGACCAGCAAAAAAAGCGGCTAAAGCACGAGCCAAACAAGCAGAGGCTGCTGCGGCTGCCAAGGAAGTGTAATCATGAGTGCATTGGCCTCCACGCTAGACGAGCTGCAAGTCAGTAATGGGTTTGCTACGTCGTTGTCATCGTCTTTTTATACGCTGTTACCCGCTTCGGGTTTGCGTGAAGCACAATTACTGCATGCCAATGAAGCGTTAGCGCAGCGTTTGGGTATTAGTCATGAGTTACTGCATTCGCCAGCGTTCCTAGACGTATTGTCAGGCAATGCTCCGCTACCGGGCGGGCAAAGTTTGGCGGCGGTGTATAGTGGCCACCAATTTGGCGTGTGGGCGGGTCAATTGGGTGACGGGCGCGCGCATTTATTAGGGGCGATTGACGGGCCAGATGGCGCTCAAGAATTACAACTTAAAGGTTCAGGCCTGACCCCGTATTCGCGTATGGGGGATGGCAGGGCGGTAGTGCGTTCGTCAGTGCGCGAATACTTAGCTAGCATCGCCATGAAAGGCTTGGGTATTCCCACGACGGAAGCGCTAGCCATTGTGACCTCTCCTGTGCCGGTGTACCGCGAAACTGTAGAGCGTGCGGCGATAGTGACACGTGTTGCCCCCAGTTTTGTACGGTTTGGTTCCTTTGAGCATTGGCTAGGGCATCCAGAAGAAATGCAGAGTTTGCTGCATTATGTGGTACAGAATTTTTATCCGGCTTTGTACGAACAAAGTGAAGATCACGCCGAGTTGGCGCGCTTGTTGCTTTCTGATGTGACCAAGCGTACCGCTTACTTGATGGCTGATTGGTTAACTGTGGGCTTTTGTCATGGTGTGATGAACACCGACAACATGTCCATTTTGGGTTTAACGCTGGATTTCGGCCCCTTTGGCTTTATGGACGCATTCCAAGCCAACCACATTTGTAATACTACTGACCAGCAAGGGCGTTATGCATGGAACCAACAGCCTTCCGTGGGCCATTGGAATCTCTATAGATTAGCCAGTGCGATGACTACCTTGGGTGCAACGCCAGAAACCTTAAACCCCGTATTGCAACAATACGAGGGGTGGTTCTTAGAGCGTTACCGCGAGAACCTGTGTCGCAAAATGGGGTGGCAAGAGTGGTTAGAAGGCGATACGCAATTAGTGGATGACTGGTGGCGTTTGTTGCACCGAGATCAAGCCGATTTCAGTTTGAGCTTCCGTGCTTTGGCGTGGGCTGAAAAACATCCTGAGGCTTTCTTGCAATGTTTTCACGATCAAGATCAGGCGCGTGTTTGGGTAGATAAATACCGTGTGCGGCTAGAGGCTGATCCACAAACCACAGCTCAACGTCAACATGCTATGAATGCAGCGAACCCGCTGTATGTATTGCGTAACTACTTGGCGCAGCAAGCCATTGCGGCGGCTGAGAAAGGTGATGCCTCGGTGTTGTCTGATTTGTTTACGGTGTTAAGTAACCCGTTTGAAGAGCGTTCGGGCTACGAACGCTATGCGGAAGTCCCACCGCCCGAGGCACAATCCATTGCCTTGAGTTGTTCTTCCTAACTTGTGCCCGGTGCATGCTCTGGGCTTTAATGCCATAATTCTGCTTTCGATTGGTCTATAAACCGTACTGTTTATGTCTGCAAATACTTTAGGTAGCTTATTTCGTGTAACGAATTTTGGGGAGTCTCACGGCCCAGCCATTGGTGCTGTGGTAGACGGCTGTCCTCCCGGATTAGAACTGAGTGTTGAAGATATTCAGCTAGAACTAGACAGACGTAGACCAGGTACGTCGCGCCACGTTACGCAACGTCAAGAAGCCGATCAGGTGGAAATTCTGTCGGGCGTGTACGAAGGTAAAACGACGGGTGCGCCTATTGCGTTGTTGATTCGTAATACGGATCAGCGTAGTAAAGATTACGGCAACCTGTTGGATACCTTCAGGCCCGGTCATGCTGATTACACCTACTGGCGTAAGTACCAGCATCGCGATCCTCGCGGCGGTGGTCGTTCCTCTGCTCGTTTAACAGCCCCTACAGTAGCAGCCGGTGCGATTGCTAAGAAATGGTTGGCAGCAGAATTTAACACGGTGATTCGTGGTTACATGAGCCAGCTAGGCCCCATCGTGATTCCATTCAAAAGCTGGGACGACGTGCCTAACAACCCGTTTTATGCAGCCGATGAATCGGTGGTGCCTGAACTGGAAGCGTTTATGGACGCCTTGCGTAAAGATGGTGATTCCATCGGTGCGCGTATTGAAGTGGTTGCAGAAGGTGTACCTGCTGGTCTGGGCGAGCCTATTTATGGCCGTTTGGATGCCGATATTGCGTATGCCATGATGGGTCTGAATGCCGTGAAAGGCGTAGAGATTGGCGATGGTTTTGAAAGCGTGTCGCAACGTGGTTCTGAGCATGGCGATGCGATTTTGCCAGACGGTTTTGCGTCTAATCACGCAGGCGGTATTTTGGGCGGTATTTCGTCAGGCCAAGATATTCGTGTGTCGTTGGCCATTAAACCTACCTCTAGCATTCGCATTAAACGTCCTTCTATTAACCAGCAGGGCGAAGCCATAGAAGTACAAACCTTAGGTCGTCATGATCCGTGCGTAGGCATTAGGGCTACACCTATTGCTGAAGCACTGCTAGCCATTGTGCTCATGGATCAGGCGTTGCGCCAACGCGCTCAATGTGGGCAGTGGTAAAGGGGTACTGCGTATGAACCTGCTCAAGCTATTGCGTAAAGCATGTGTGATTGCGGCGGCAAGTGCCACTGTGATTCTGACGGGGTGTGCCGCGATTGACACCACTTCCAGTGGCGTTGTCGGTATACAACGTAAGCAATACATGTCTAGCTTTGTGCCCGAGCAGGAACTGACGTTAGCGGCTGCCCAGAACTACAACGAAACGCTAGCACAGGCCAAAGCACAAGGGGCGTTGTCGCCTGATGCGGCTCAGGTTCGTAGAGTGCGAGAGATTTCGGCCAAGCTCATTAATCAAGTGCCTATATTCAGGCCGGATGCCTTGCAGTGGGATTGGCAGGTTAACGTTTTAAAGTCCGACGAGCTTAACGCATGGTGTATGCCAGGCGGGAAAATGGCGGTGTATACCGGCTTAATAGACCGTTTAAAAGCAACGGATGACGAGCTTGCCGCGGTAATGGGGCATGAAATTGCCCATGCGTTGCGTGAGCACTCTCGCGAACAAATGTCGCACAAAATGGGTACCAGCATTGGTTTAGCGATTTTGTCGGCTGTAGTAGGGTCGCAGGCAGTAGGTGATTTGGGCGGCTCGCTAACAGACGTGATGTTCCATTTGCCCAATAGTCGCACGCACGAGGCTGAAGCCGATTTGATTGGTGTGGAGCTTGCCGCGCGTGCTGGCTACGATCCTAGGGCGGCCATTAGCTTTTGGGAAAAAATGATTAGCATGTCGGGCGTAAGTGGCAGCGAGTCAGACTTATTGTCTACCCACCCGTCACCCCAAAGCCGTATAGATGAATTGCGCGTCGCGGCTGAGTTGGTAATGCCGTTGTATATGGACACTAAAAAATAGTAAGTGATGCGTCACCAGCTACAGCGGGTTTTGGGTTGATCTCAAAACCCGCTTTGTGTTTTTTAGGGCGTAGGCTGGTACTCCCAATACTAGTATAACTAATGGTCTTGTGCTGGTTTTAGAGACGGGCATAATGAATTCATCGCGAAATAACAGCGTTTCGCTTGTTCTGATTGATTGAGAGTCTGTTATGGCAAAAACTTTATACGACAAGCTGTTTGACAGCCACGTGGTGCACCGTGAAGACGATGGCACCTGTTTGCTCTATATCGACCGCCAGTTGCTGCATGAAGTAACTAGCCCCCAAGCCTTTGAGGGGTTGGAGCTGGCTGGCCGTAAGCCTTGGCGTATCAGTGCCAACCTAGCCGTAGCAGACCATAACGTGCCAACTACCTCGCGTGCAGCAGGGATCGCTGATCCTATCTCTAAGTTGCAGGTAGACACCTTGGAAGATAACTGCCAGAAATTTGGTGTGACCTTGTTCGATATGGACGATCAACGCCAAGGTATTGTGCACATTATCGGTCCTGAGCAAGGCGCAACATTGCCCGGTATGACTATTGTGTGCGGTGACTCCCACACCAGTACACACGGTGCCATGGGGGCGTTGGCCTTTGGTATTGGTACCTCTGAAGTCGAACACGTATTGGCTACCCAGACCTTGCTGATGAAGAAAAGCAAGAGCATGTTGGTAGAAGTTAACGGCGATTTGCCAGCAGGTTGCACTGCTAAAGACTTGATCTTGCACGTAATCGGTGTGATCGGTACGGCGGGTGGCACAGGCTACGCCATCGAATTTGGCGGCTCGGCGGTTAAAGCGTTGAGCATGGAAGGCCGTATGACCGTGTGCAACATGGCCATTGAGGCTGGTGCGCGTTCAGGTATGGTTGCCGTAGACGATAAAACGGTTGAGTACTTCCGTGGTCGTCCTTACTCACCTAAAGGTGCGCAGTGGGATCAAGCCGTCGAATACTGGAACACGTTAACCAGCGATGAGGGTGCTCAGTTTGATGCGGTGGTACGCATTGATGCGGCTGACATTAAGCCTCAGTTGACATGGGGTACATCGCCAGAAATGGTATTGCCGGTAGATGCCAACGTACCTGATCCTAAAAACGAACAGGATCCAGTGCGTCGCGAAGGTATTATCCGTGCGTTGCAGTACATGGGTTTAGAGGCAAATCAGCCTTTGACTAGCATTGCGATTGATAAAGTGTTTATTGGTTCCTGTACCAATGCACGTATTGAAGACTTGCGTGCGGCCGCTGAGGTGGCTCGTGGTCGTAAGGTTGCCAAGAACGTGAAGCAAGCGATTGTTGTACCTGGTTCTGGCTTGGTGAAATTGCAGGCTGAACAAGAAGGCTTGGACAAAATTTTTGTTGACGCTGGTTTCGAGTGGCGTGAGCCTGGGTGCTCCATGTGTTTGGCGATGAACGCCGACCGTTTGGAACCCGGTGAGCGCTGTGCCTCTACCTCTAACCGTAACTTTGAAGGTAGGCAAGGGCAGGGCGGTCGCACTCACTTGGTGAGCCCAGCCATGGCCGCTGCAGCCGCAGTAGTGGGCAGTTTTGCCGATGTACGTGAATTGAGTCAGGAGCACTAATCATGCAAGCGTTTACCACTCATAAAGGAATGGTTGCACCGTTGGACCGCGAAAACGTGGATACCGACTTGATCATCCCTAAACAATTTTTGAAGTCCATCAAACGTACCGGCTTTGGCCCTAACCTGTTTGACGAATTGCGTTATTTGGATCATGGCGAACCGGGTATGGACAATAGCAAGCGTCCGCTGAACCCAGAGTTCGTGCTGAATCAGCCTCGCTACCAAGGTGCGTCTATTTTGTTGGCGCGTAAAAACTTTGGCTGTGGTTCCAGCCGCGAGCATGCACCGTGGGCGCTGTTGCAGTACGGTTTTAGAGCCATTATTGCATCATCGTTTGCTGATATTTTCTTCAACAACAGCTTCAAAAATGGCTTGTTGCCCATCATTTTGCCTGAAGACGTCGTTGCAAAATTGTTTGATGCAGTACAAGCCAAAGAAGGCTACGAACTGAATATAGATCTGGAACGTCAGAAAGTAATTGCTGAAGACGGTCAAGAATACGGTTTCGAGATTGATGCCTTCCGTAAGCAAAGTTTGTTGAAGGGGTTGGACGAAATTGGCCAAACCTTACAAAAAGCAGACACCATCAAGGCGTTTGAGGCCCAGCGTTTGGCACAGCACCCTTGGTTGGTAGGTAATCCTTCCGCATAACTAATCCCACACGGCTGCTGGTCAGCCGTGTCGCTTGCTTCGTAGGAAGTGAGCAGCAGAACACAGTGTGAACAGCGCACGGTTCGTTACAACACCACAGGAAAACGTATGTCTACAAAAATCGCAGTATTACCCGGTGATGGCATTGGTACCGAGATTACGGAACAGGCCGCGCGCGTTCTAACCGCTTTGGGGTTGGATCTTGACTTGCAACATGCGCCCGTTGGCGGTGCAGCCTATGACTTGCATGGACACCCTTTGCCACCCGCTACACTGGAATTGGCGAAGTCTTCTGCTGCCGTGTTGTTCGGTGCGGTAGGTGACTGGAAATACGACTCCTTAGCGCGTGAGTTACGTCCAGAACAAGCGATTTTGGGTCTGCGTAAAGCCATGGGCTTGTTTGCCAACTTCCGTCCTGCCATTTTGTACCCGCAATTGGCGAATGCCTCGTCATTGAAACCTGAAATCGTTTCGGGTCTGGATATTTTGATTATCCGTGAGTTAACGGGTGATATTTACTTTGGTCAGCCTCGTGGCGTGCGTACCGTGAGCGAAGGTAACTTTGCCGGTGAGCGTCAGGGTTTTGACACCATGCACTACGCTGAAAGCGAAGTGCGCCGTATTGCACATGTGGCCTTCCAAGCGGCTCAAAAACGCCAAGGCAAACTGTGTAGCGTGGATAAAGCCAACGTGCTGGAAACCTCGCAATTCTGGCGCGACATCATGATTGATGTGGCTAAAGAGTACCCTGATGTTGCATTGAGCCACATGTATGTAGACAATGCGGCCATGCAACTGGTTCGTGCACCAAAAGAATTCGACGTAATCGTGACGGGTAATCTTTTTGGTGACATACTATCAGACGAGGCAGCGATGTTGACGGGTTCCATCGGCATGTTGCCTTCTGCGTCCTTGAATGCTTCGCAACAAGGTCTGTACGAACCTAGCCATGGTTCCGCCCCAGACATCGCTGGTCAGAACAAAGCCAACCCCTTGGCAACGATCTTGTCGGCTGCGATGTTGCTGCGCTACTCACTGAATGAGAACGCTCAGGCAGTACGAGTAGAAAATGCAGTACGCAAGGTGTTAGAGCAAGGGCTACGTACAGCAGACATCTACGAAGCAGGTACACAGTTAGTGGGTACCCGCGAAATGGGGGATGCAGTGCTTAAGGCATTGGATTAATTTGGTTTTTAGGTGATTATTCATGAAACAAGCGGTAGGCCTAGTCGGTTGGCGCGGCATGGTGGGCTCAGTCCTCATGCAACGCATGCGCGAAGAAAACGATTTCTCACGATTTGAGCCGGTATTTTTCTCTACCAGTAATGCTGGTGGGGCAGCACCGGAATGGGCAGCAGGCGCAGGCGCCTTGCAAAATGCCTACGATATTGAAAGCTTGAAAAAGCTGCCAATTATTGTGACGGCTCAGGGTGGGGATTACACCAAAGAGGTGTACGGTAAGTTGCGCGCAGCTGGCTGGACTGGTGTTTGGATCGACGCGGCCAGCACATTGCGTATGGACGACAACTCCATCATTGTGCTGGACCCCGTTAACCGTGACGTCATCGACGCTGGCTTAGCCAAAGGCGTTAAACAGTTTATCGGTGGTAACTGTACCGTTAGCTGTATGTTGATGGGCTTGGGCGGTTTGTTTAAGCACAATTTGGTTGAGTGGATGACCTCCATGACCTACCAAGCCGCATCAGGCGGTGGTGCTCAACATATGCGCGAATTGCTGACGCAGTTTGGCGATTTGAACGCTGCTGTTAAAGCACAATTGGACGATCCAGCGTCAGCTATTTTGGACATCGACCGTGGTATTTTGCAAAAGCAAAAAGACCCTAGCCTAAGCAGTGTGCAGTTTGGCGTACCACTGGGTGGCAGCTTGATTCCTTGGATTGACTCCGATCTGGGCGATGGTATGTCCCGTGAAGAGTGGAAAGGCGGCGTTGAAACCAACAAGATTCTGGGTCGCCAAGGCCAAGATCACGTTGTGGTGGATGGTTTGTGTGTACGTATTGGTGCATTGCGTTGCCATAGCCAAGCACTGACGATCAAACTGCGCAAAGACGTACCACTGGATGAAATCAACGAAATCATCGCTAACACTAGCGACTGGTCCAAACTGATTCCTAACGAGAAACAGGCCACGATGGAGCAACTGACGCCTATCGCTGTGACCGGTACCATGGATATCCCAGTTGGGCGTGTACGTAAGTTAGGCATGGGCCCTGACTACATCAGCGCCTTTACCGTAGGTGATCAGTTGTTGTGGGGTGCTGCAGAACCGCTGCGCCGCATGCTGATGATCACCCTGGGAGAGCTGTAAATGAGGCCTGGCCGTATATCGTTGCGTACTGTAAGTTCACTTGCATTGGCATCAATGACGGCTTTGGCTGCGACCGCGTCGCATGCGGTAGAGGTGGGCAGAGCCCGCCTCTTGTCGCCACCGGCGCAGCCACTGGTGTTAAGTGTGGCATTGCGGGATTGGAAGCCCGACGACATACTTAGCATCCAGTTCCCTGAAAAGGAACAATGGCAGCAGGCGGGGTTAACCCCGCCCGTTGCGTTAGAGGGCTGGCAGATTGAACTGCAACCACAGCACTCACAAATTATCGTTCGTAGCCCGCAGGCAGTGGATGCTAAGGTGATTGATGTTTTAGTAGACATTCAATCGTCTTCAGGCCTACAGCGCCACCAAGTTAGTGTGGTAAACGCGGCTAAGGTAGCGGAATCCCTGCAATTACCTAATACTGCGCCTACAACGACGCGTGACTACTATACCCCTAACGTTGCCGCCAATACGGTGGCTTCCAACACAGGGAGTTATCAGGTTCGTCGTGGCGACAGCTTAAGTTCAATTGCTGCACAGCGTACACCTGCAGGGGTAAGTACTTACCAATACATGGCTGCCTTACTGGCTGCCAACCCCACTGCTTTTCAGCATGGCAACATGAACCTGCTTAAAGCAGGCACTACGTTGCAAGAGCCTACGGCAGAACAACTGCAGGCGTATAGCGATGCCGAAGCTAGAAAAATCTTTGTTGATCAGTCGCAGTGGTTTGCTCAGTACAAACGGCAACTGGCCGAGAATGCATCGCCAGCGTTGGCCGTAGCAGAGGCCACCACAGGGGTAACGCGCCCTGTTGAGCCAGCTGCTCCTACCGAGTTACCCGCCAAAGGCGATACGCTAACACTCAGCACGGAAAGCTGGGCGGAGAGTGTGAAGCAGGATCAAGCTGTAGCCACAGCGCAGGCGCTAAGTAACACCGCCGAAAACATAGAACAACTAGAAGAAAACGTACGTCAACTTTCCGAAGCGGTCAGCGAACAGGAAGCGCGTGCTTCAGCACAGGCAAGCCATGACGGCGCCGCAGCTACCACCGCCACAGAGGCTACGAGTGCTGCCGAGCAAAACGCTGAGCCCACGACGACGCCTGCTGCTACCACCTCGAGTGCGGGCGAGGTAGACAACAATGACACCGCGGCCAGTGCCTCACTTGTAGAGCCTGCCGAGAAAAACACATCATCAATTACTGATACGGGTAGTACTTTGTCTTGGATCCAAGAGCATTTGCTCATTGTGATGTCAGCCTTGCTGGCATTGATTGTCATTATTACTGTTTGGATTTTACGTCGCGCGAATAATAGCCGCGCCGAAGTAGATTCTCCCGCTCCGGTGACTCCGGAAATGGTGCGCGAGAAACTAGAAAAAATTAATCTAGATCTGGATGTACCACCTTCTGATGAGCCAACGCCTTCGGAGCGCAAGCCTTCATGAATCGTGTAGCACTGGGCATAAGCTATGACGGTAGTGCATGGTATGGATGGCAACGACAACCGGTACTTCCATCGGTACAGTCAGAATTAGAAAACGCCTTATTGAAGTTTGTAGGGCAACCTGTAGCAGTATGCTGCGCGGGGCGTACAGACCGTGGGGTGCACGCACTGAATCAAGTAGTGCACTTGGACCCGCCTGTTAAACGTTCTGCGAAAGCGTGGGTAAGCGGTTTAAACGCGTTTCTACCTAGCTCTATTTCTGTGCAATGGGCGCAAGAGGTGGATGAAAACTTCCATGCTCGCTTTTCTGCCAGAGAACGTACGTATTTTTATGTGTTGCGCGAAGCCAGTGTGCGCTCTCCCTTATTGGATGGGAAAGTAGGATGGGTATTTCGTCCGCTGGATTTAGAGCGTATGCGCCGTGCCGCAGAACTTTTTGTGGGCACACACGATTTTAGTAGTTTTAGATCAACGGATTGCCAGGCCAAAAGCCCGGTAAGAGAAATCTACACCATAGACATACAACAGTCGGGTAGTTTCTATGTATTCCGTTTTGTGGCCAACGCGTTTCTCCATCATATGGTGCGTAACCTGATGGGAACATTGCTCTACGTGGGCTATGGCCGCCTCGATGCTTCCGATATACCGACTCTGATCGAGCGGCGTGATCGGCAGTATGCTCCTCCTACTTTTGCACCAGACGGGCTATACCTAGCTGGCGTAAAGTACGAAGAGGCGGTACAACTGCCAATGCAGGATCCATTGACGTTGTTCCAGCAGCATTTGGGGCCATGGATAATCCCAGCGCGACCTGAGCCTGAAGACCCAGGTGTCGCATGATTAATCGTGGTGAATGGTAAGAAATTTCATCATCATTGCGAGGTGAATGTAGCCGCTTGAGATCCACTCTGGCTTATTCATCATCATTATTTTTATGACATTGTTATTACGTCTATCGCAACTGATCGACCGCCTGAATACTGTGGTGGGGAAATCGGTTGCTTGGCTCACACTGCTAGTAGTGCTAGTTAGTGCGGGCAACGCCATTGTGCGTAAAGTGTTTGGCGTCAGTTCCAATGCGTGGTTGGAGCTGCAATGGTATTTGTTTGGCGCTATCTTTTTGTTGGCGGCAGGCTATACCTATTTGCTCAATGAACATGTGCGTGTGGATGTGCTGGCTCAGCGCTTCTCTCGCAAAACCCAAGTGTATATAGAAATTTTCGGTATTTTGTTTTTCTTGTTGCCGGCATGTATCTTGGTGTTCTGGTTAGCCATTCCTTACTTTTGGCAGTCTTACGAAACGATGGAGCTGTCCTCCAATACAGGGGGATTGATTCGTTGGCCCGTGAAACTGTTAATTCCTATAGGCTTTGCACTGCTGATTCTGTCAGGTGTCTCTAGGCTCATACGCTTGTTTGGTTTCTTGGCAGGCAAATGCGATGATCCATTGGCAGCACCGAATACAGGTGAGGCCGAGCTGGAAATGGCGGAAGATATTCGCAAAGTGGCAGAAGAAAATGACAGACGCCAGCTTGAGCGACTACAACAAAAACAGAATAGGAATTGATCATGATGGAATTTGTCGTGGCAAACATTGCACCCATCATGTTTGTCAATTTGATTATCTTTTTGCTGTTGGGTTTTCCGGTTGCCTTCACCTTGGCGGCAACCGGTGTGCTGTACGGTTTATTTGCGATTGAACTGAATTTGATGCAGCCTGCGCTGTTTCAGGCGCTACCGCAGCGTATATTCGGGATTGTGGCGAATGACACGCTGTTAGCTGTGCCGTTCTTTACGCTCATGGGGCTGATACTAGAACGTTCAGGCATGGCGGAAGACTTGCTGGATACCATTGGCCAATTATTTGGCCCGTTGCGCGGTGGTTTAGCCATTGCGGTGGTGCTGGTAGGGGCGATGTTGGCAGCGACTACTGGCGTGATCTCGGCATCAGTCATTTCCATGGGCCTGATTTCATTGCCTATCATGTTGCGTTATGGCTATGACCGCCGTTTAGCAACAGGGGTAATTGCCGCGTCGGGTACCTTGTCGCAGATTATTCCACCGTCTATTGTGTTGATCATTCTGGCTGACCAGCTGGGCCGCTCAATTGGCGATATGTACCGTGGCGCGATGCTGCCTGGTTTGTTGTTGGCACTGTCCTACATTGTGTATGTGGTCATTGTGGCGATAGTACGCCCCAATAAAGTACCGGCATTGCCTGAAGAAGCGCGTGTCTATATAGAGCCTAATGGTTCTCGTGGTTTGAAATCATTGCTGGTATTAACCGTTGTGGCAGCATTAGCGGCGCACTTTGGTTCTATGCATTATTTCAGTACGCACCCTAGCATTCCTATTGATGAGCACGTAGTCATCATCATGATGTTGTGGGGAGCGACTGCATGGGTAATCGCAATCTTGAACCGTGTGTTGAAACTCAACATGCTGTCGCAAATTGCCGAGCGCGTTACCTTTGTCATGATTCCACCGTTGTTCCTGATCTTCTTAGTGTTGGGCACCATCTTTATTGGTGTAGCAACGCCAACTGAGGGTGGGGCGATGGGGGCAGTGGGGGCTGTGTTAATGGCTGCTTCGCGTAGACGCTTGTCGTGGACGCAATTGAAGCAAGCGATGACCGCAACAACTCAGCTATCGTGCTTCGTGGTATTCATCTTGGTGGGTTCCACTATCTTCACCTTGAGCTTCCGTGGCATTAATGGCGACTTGTGGGTGGAAAGCTTGCTGATCGATCTGCCAGGTGGTGAGTGGGGCTTCTTGATCTTCGTGAGTGTGTTCACGTTCTTGTTGGCGTTCTTCTTGGACTTCTTCGAGCTGGCGTTCATTATTGTGCCGCTCTTAGGTCCAGTGGCTGACAAGATGGGCATTGACCTGATCTGGTTTGGTGTGTTGTTGGCAGTAAATATGCAAACCTCCTTCATGCACCCACCCTTTGGTTTTGCGTTGTTCTTCTTGCGCTCTGTAGCACCTAAAGAGGACTACACCGATGTGGTAACAGGTCAACGTATTGCTAAAGTCACAACGGGCGATATTTATTGGGGGTCGGTACCTTTCATCATGATTCAGGTCACGATGATTGTGGTGGTGCTGGTGTTCCCCGGTATTGTCACGCACTACAAAGGCAACGAAGTTAAGATCGACGAATCCACCATCGAATTTGGTGTGGATGATGTCTATGGTTCGGACTCGTACGGTGATCCGTTTGGTTCCGATGCAGGTAATGCATTTCAGTAAATAGTGGTTAACACATGAGTATGGGCAAAGTACGGGTGAAAATGTGCGGTTTCACCCGTGAAGAAGATATCACCGCTGCCGTAGAGCATGGGGCCGATGCAATAGGCTTCGTGTTCTACGCATCAAGTAAACGTTTTGTGAGCCTAGAGCAGGCGGCGGCGTTACGTCGCCACGTACCTGCTTTTGTCTCTGTCGTGGCTTTGTTCGTGAATCCCGAACCGCGCTACGTAAAAGATGTGTTGAAGGTGGTACAGCCCAACTTATTGCAATTCCACGGCGATGAAAGTGTTGCCTTTTGCGAGTCCTTTGCGCACCCCTACCTTAAAGCTTTTAGGGTAGGGGGGGCACACAGCAGCAGCGCGCGTGCGGTGTGGGAACAATGCAAAGATTACCAAAGTGCGAGCGGCTGGCTGTTTGACAGCTATAGCCCCGCTTATGGCGGCACCGGTGTACGCTTTGATACCGCATTACTCAATGAAGTGCATAAACAGCCTACCGCACGCCCGGTGATCTTGGCGGGTGGGTTAGATGCGCTGAATGTAGGTGCGGCGATTCAAGACGTTCGTCCTTTTGCGGTGGACGTCAGTAGCGGCATTGAACAAGCGCCTGGCGAGAAATCTAGCTTGCGCATGCAAGCCTTTATGCAGCAATGCAACCTTTACTGTTAATAGGGGTCTGATCCTGTTGCACTTAAGGTTTACGTGAGCAGGAAATGAACTCTATAACAATTGGCCCTTTTGCGTTAAGCACACCTCTTTTTATCATCCTACTAACGCTGCTGTGCTCAGTGTCGTTGGCGTGGCTGCTGGAAAAAAAATATCAGGTCAACGTAGAAAAACGAGTCTGGCTGACAGCGGTAGCCGGGCTGGTCGTGGCACGCGTGGTGTTTGTAGGCCAGTATTGGGAGCAATATCAAGATCACTTACTTGGCGTGCTAGACATACGAGATGGGGGCTTTTCCGTCTATGCCGGTTTGTTGGCATCGTTGTTGATGGCGCTATACCTAGGGGTTAAAAGCGTAGGGCAGCAACGCATGACCTTTGCGCTCACCGTAATGACTGCTGTGGTCATAGGGGGCAGCACCTTCTTGTGGCTAGGCGTTTATAAAAAAGAGGTACAGCCTTTACCTCTGCAAACCCAATTGCAAAACCCGTGGGCCACATCTGCCGATCAACAAATGGTCACGCTGGAAAACTTCAGTGGCCAGCCTATGGTGATTAATTTGTGGGCTTCATGGTGTCCGCCGTGTAGGCGCGAAATGCCGGTGTTTGAAACGGCGCAAAACGAACATCCAAACGTGAACTTTATTTATGCCAATCAGCAAGAAAGGGCTGAAACGGTAGATAAGTTCTTATCAGAGCAGCAATTGAATCTACAACACGTACTGTTGGATAGCGATGCTGAGTTGGCGAGGTTTGCTCGCAGCAGGGGGCTTCCCACAACGTTGTTCGTAAACAGTGATGGCAGTGTGCAAGCCATCCGTATGGGGGAAGTCTCCCGTGCTACCTTAACGCAATATATAGAGCAGTTACGTTAAGCGGTGTGTTCAGCCTGTTGCTTGTGTTTTAAGGCGTACTGATTGGCCATCACCGCGCAGGCCATGAGCTGCACCTGATGGAAAATCAACAACGGCAACAACATAGGGCCGATGATGCTGGCTGGGAAAAGTACTTGAGCCATGGGCACGCCTGTGGCCATACTTTTCTTAGAGGCGCAAAACACAATGGTGATTTCGTCGGGCAGGTCGAAGTTTAAGCGACGAGCAATCCAACGGGTACCAAACAAAATCACAAACAACAGAATCAAACACACAATGGTCAGGGCCAGCAACGACAAGGGGTGAACCTCTGCCCATAAACCGCCTACTACCGACGCGCTAAATGCGGTGTACACCACCAGCAAAATAGAGCCTTGATCGATGTTTTTTAGCCAGTTTTGGTTACGTGTGACCCAATGACCGATAAAGGGGCGCATCAAGTGTCCCACTACAAAAGGCAGCAGAATTTGTAGGCTGATTTTGACTACCGTGTCGGTCATGTCAATTTCAACCTCGGTTTCTAGCAGCAGTTTTAGCAGCAGTGGTGTTAACACAATGGCGAAAATGCTAGATGCTGATGAGCTACAAATAGCGGCTGGTACGTTACCTTTAGCAATGGAGGTAAAGGCAATAGCAGATTGCACTGTGCCTGGCAGCACACACAAATACAGAATGCCTGCAGCCAGTTGTAAGCCCAGTACAGGTACTAAGATGGGTTGCGTGGCCCAGCCTATCAGCGGAAACAGTAGGAACGTGCAGCTAAATACCACGGCGTGCAAACGCCAGTGCGTAGCACCCGCGATAATGGCTTCGCGGGAAAGTTTGGCGCCATGCATAAAAAATAGCAGGGCAATAGCAGCATTAGTGAGCCAGTCAAAAAACACAGCGCCTTGCCCGTGTGCGGGGAAGACGCTGGCGAGTACAACGACGGCAATTAGGATGAGGGTGAAGTTGTCAAATAGAAGGCGTAGTCTCGATAACATGTGAATGCTTGTGGTTTTTATTCATGGTACTTAGTACTGTAGCATCATTTAGCAAGCGAGCTAATGCGTTACACTTAAGGATGATAAATACTTCTTCTATTGGATTGCACTATGCCTTCTTTTGACGTTGTCTCAGAGGTAGACAAACAAGAGCTGAAAAATGCCGTGGACCAAGCCAACCGTGAATTGGTGAACCGCTTTGACTTTAAAGGCACCAACGCACGTTTTGAGTTAGACGAATATGTGGTGACACAATACGCGCCTAGCACCTTTCAGTTGACACAAATGATGCCTATTTTGCGTGCACGTATTGCGGCGCGAAATATTGATGTGCGCTGTTTGGAAACCGCTGATCCGCTAGAAAACGTGGCAGAAGCCCGTCAGGCGATTACGGTAAAACAGGGTATTGATCAGCCTACCTCCAAAAAATTGATTGCTGCTATTAAAGCCGCGAAAATCAAAGTTGAGGCCCAAATTCAGGGTGAAAAGCTGCGTGTTACGGGTAAAAAACGTGACGACCTACAGCAGGCCATCGCTTTGCTCAAACAAAGCGATGTAGAGTTGCCGCTGCAGTTTGAAAACTTCCGCGATTAATCGGCTTTCGCCTTTAGGGGCGTAACCGGTAACCAGTACGGAAAATCTGGGCAATGACCGCAACACAAAGCAGCATGAATAAGCAGGTCATGCCCAGGCTTAATGCCACATTAACGTCGGCCACACCATAAAAGCTCCATCTGAACCCGCTGACCAAGTACAGCACAGGGTTCAACAGGCTGACGCTTTGCCAAAAGCTGGGCAGCATGTCCACGGTGTAAAAGCTACCCCCCAAGAAAGTCAGTGGGGTAATGATCAACATGGGCACTAACTGCAGCTTTTCAAAGTTATCTGCCCATAAGCCCACAATAAAACCCAGCAAACTGAAGGTTAGTGCCGTCAGTAGCAAAAAGGCGACCATCCAAAATGGGTGCTCTACATGGAAAGGCACGAAGAGTTTGGCCGTAATCAAAATGATGGTGGCCAAAATAATGGATTTGGTCGCGGCAGCACCTACAAAACCTAAGGTGATTTCGGTGTACGACACGGGGGCCGATAGAATCTCGTAAATAGTGCGTGAGAACCGTGGAAAATAAATACCAAACGAGGCATTGGACACACTGTGCGTTAGCACCGACAGCATCACCAAACCCGGCACAATAAACGAACCGTAGCTTACACCTTGCACTTCGTGAATACGTGGGCCTATGGCCGCACCAAACACCACAAAATACAGTGCAGTAGAAATGACGGGGGCAATAATACTTTGCATTAAAGTACGCCGTGTACGTGCCATTTCAAACTTATAAATAGCGAATAAAGCACGCAGGTTCATGCCGGTTTCTCCATGAGGCTGACAAAGATTTCTTCTAACGAACTACGGTGGGTGTCTATATCCTGAACAGCGATATGGTGCAGCTCAATGGCCTTGAGAATATTGGCAATACTCAGTTGGGCATCATCAGTTTTATAGTGATACAGCAAGGCCATACCGTCGTCTGTGAGCACTAAACCTAAATCGGCGAGGTCACCGGGCAGGGCGGTAATAGGGTTTTGCAATTGCAAACGCATGGTTTTTTCACCAAATTTTTGCATTAATTGCTGTTTGTCTTCTACCAGTAGCAGTTTGCCGCCTTGAATAATGCCCACTCGATCAGCCAAGTCTTCGGCTTCTTCAATGTAGTGCGTGGTCAAAATAATGGTGACACCTTGATCGCGCAGTTGGCGTACTAATGCCCACATGTCTTGGCGTAGGCTGACATCCACACCCGCGGTAGGCTCATCCAAGAATAAAATAGCCGGTTCATGCGATAAGGCTTTGGCAATGAGTACGCGGCGCTTCATCCCCCCGGATAAGGCAATTTGCGGGTTGGTGCGCTTATCCCACAGGCTTAGGCTTTTGAGGATTTTCTCGATGAGTTCGGGGTTAGGGGCTTTACCAAATAGGCCGCGGCTAAAGCTCACGCTGTTCAAGACGTTTTCAAAACTTTCGGCACCAATTTCTTGGGGCACTAAGCCTATGCGTGAGCGGGCTTGTCGGTAGTGGCGTTTGTAATCAAAGCCATCCACCGTCACAGAACCGTGACTGGCGTTTACCAGTCCGCATATAATGCTAATAAGTGTGGTTTTGCCAGCGCCGTTTGGGCCTAATAAGGCAAAAATCTCACCACGTTTAATATTCAGGCTGACATTGTCTAGCGCTTGGAAGCCATTGGCATAGCGCTTAGATAGTCCGTCAATCTGTATAACAGTAGAGTCGGATGTGTTCATGGAGTTTGACATGAATGCGAACATCAAAAATAGGAATGTCCTCTAGTATACGTGCCTCGCTACAGATGAGCGCTAGTAGCAAAGTCGCGACTGGGGATTTGCCTAATCAGGTAGGGTGGTAAAGGGTGGATCTGCAAATCTTCAGTGCCGAGGCTGAGCAAGCCTACATGGATCGCGCGCTAGAGCTAGCGATGCAAGCATGGGCGTGTGGTGAAGTGCCTGTGGGGGCTGTGGTAGTAGACATACAAGGGAAAATCATCGGCGAGGGGTATAATCGTACAATTACCACGCCAGACCCTACCGCCCATGCCGAGGTCGTAGCCTTACGAGCCGCGGCGGCTCATGTAGGAAATTACCGGCTGCCAGGTGCCAGTGTGTATGTCACGCTAGAACCCTGTGTCATGTGTATGGGGGCTATGTTACATGCACGTGTGGGCAGAATAGTCTATGCCGCTACCGACCCTAAAACAGGGGCTTGCGGCAGTGTTTTATGCTTGCAGCAGCAGTCTCAGTTAAATCATCAAACTACGGTTGAACAAGGCCTGCGCGAAACAGAGGCGGCCGATTTATTACGACGTTTCTTCAAAGAACGGCGTGCCCAACACAAAGCACGACGTAAGGCGTGCGACGGCGAAAGCCAAAGCAACAGTCAGTGCGACGGCGAAAGCCAAAGCAACAGTCAGTGCGACGGCGAAAGCCAAAGCAGCAGTCAGTGCGATGGCGAAAGCCAAAACGATAGCGAAAAAGCGTAATTCACTTGTAGGTGTGCCTTGTTAGCTTTGACAGCAAGGCGCACTCTCTTGTTTTTGTTTACTTAAGTGAGCCAGCGAAACCATGAGTCAGCATCATCCCCATTCTTGTACCTGCAGTGCCCATCATCATGACCATGATGCGATTTATGTGATTTCACCGTCCAGTGCTGTTAAAGAAGCAGTCCAGCTAGAAAGAGCAACACAAAGCCTGAAAACACTGGGTTTTGAAACCGTGCTAGATCAAGATGTGCTGGCTAGGCACCAACGTTTTGCGGGCACAGACGAGCAACGTTTGGCTGCGATCGAGCGTTCTATCCATGCCGATCAAAGCATTGTGTTGGCGAGCCGTGGTGGCTACGGCATGTCTAGGCTGTTGCCGCACATTAACTGGAAAGCCATTGCCGATAGCGGCAAGCGCTATGTGGGGCACAGTGATTTCACGGCCTTTAACTTGGCCTTGTTGGCACAAACGGGGGCGATTAGTTATGCCGGCCCTTGCGCTGCCTTTGACTTTGGTGCCGAAGAAGTAGACGACCTAACGGCAGATTTATTTGCCGAAACCATGCGCCACGAATTAGAGGTGCTCAGTTTTGAGTCCTTTGGTTCAGACCCTGTTGATGAGCGTGGTGTGTTGTGGGGCGGAAATATGGCCATGTTGTGCTCGTTAATGGGCACACCGTATTTCCCCAACATAGAAAAAGGCATTCTGTTCTTGGAAGATGTGGGTGAGCACCCATATCGTATAGAACGTATGTTTAGCCAATTACTGTATTCCGGTGTGCTAGATAAGCAGCACGCCATTGTATTGGGTGATTTTAGTAGCTATAGACTGAGTGACGACGACCAAGGTTTCGACTTGGAGGCCGCCATTCAGTGGTTACGAGCCCACACAAAAACGCCCATTATTCGTGGTTTGCCTTACGGGCATACCGAAGTCAAAGCCACCTTGCCAGTAGGTAAGCAGGTGGGAGTGGCTTGGGAAGATGATATGGCGTATTTATTGATAGACGAACACCACCACGACTAAAGGCGTGTTGGTTAGGGGAGTGTATGGGCTGTGCTTTGTCACAGCCCTTGCTACACTTGAAGGTTTTAGTTTTTAGCGAATTATAAATAGCGTGATCTCCACTGCAAATCTCACCATCCAATTTGGTGCCAAACCTCTTTTTGAAAATGTGAACGTCAAGTTCGGCGGCGGTAACCGTTACGGCTTGATTGGTGCCAACGGTTCCGGCAAATCTACGTTCATGAAAATTATCGGCGGCGATTTAGAAGCCACTTCCGGTAACGTGACGCTGGATCCGGGCCTGCGTATGGGTAAACTGCGTCAGGATCAGTTTGCGTTTGAAGACCAACGCGTGCTGGATGTAGTCTTGATGGGGCACACAGAAATGTGGCGGGTCATGAGTGAGCGTGATGCAATCTACGCGGATCCTGAAGCCACCGAAGAAGACTACTTAAAAGCAGCAGACCTAGAAACACAATTTGCAGAATACGACGGCTATACAGCCGAATCGCGTGCAGGTGAATTGTTGTTGGGCTTGGAAATTCCGGTTGAGCAACACACTATGCTGATGTCGCAAGTTGCGCCTGGCTGGAAGCTGCGTGTGTTGTTGGCTCAGGCATTGTTCTCTAACCCTGATGTATTGCTGCTAGACGAACCTACTAACAACTTGGATATTCACACTATCCGTTGGTTGGAAGACGTGCTGAACAGCTACCAAAGCACCATGATCATCATCAGTCACGACCGTCACTTCCTGAATCAGGTGTGTACGCACATGGCTGACTTGGATTACGGTGAGTTGCGTGTGTACCCTGGCAACTACGATGACTACATGCTGGCCTCTACACAGGCACGTGAGCGTCAACTGAATGCGAACGCCAAAGCCAAAGAACGCATTACTGACTTGCAAGACTTTGTGCGCCGTTTCTCGGCCAACAAATCCAAAGCCAGACAGGCGACAGCACGTATCAAACAGATCGATAAAATTAAGTCTGACACCGTAGAGGTAAAACCTTCTTCACGTCAGAACCCATACATTCGTTTTGAGCAAACCAAGCCGTTGCACCGTTTGGCGGTGAAAACTGAATTGCTTAGCAAATCGTACGACCGTCCTATTGTGAACCGTTTGAATTTGGCCGTAGAGGCGGGTGAACGTATTGCGATTGTGGGCGCAAACGGCGTAGGTAAAACCACCTTGCTGCGCATGCTAGCACAAGACTTGGCAGCCGATTCCGGTACGGTAACTTGGTCTGAAAATGCTGACATTGGCTACATGGCGCAGGACGTATCGGACCAGTTCGACACGGATGCCAACTTGTTTGATTGGTTGAGCGAGTTCCGCAAAGCAGGCGATGACGATCAAGCCATGCGTTCGGTATTGGGACGTTTGTTGTTCTCGGCAGATGAAATCAATAAATCCGTTAACGTACTGTCTGGTGGTGAGAAAAACCGCTTAAGTTTTGGTCGCCTGATGTTGGGCAGACATAACGTGTTGTTGATGGATGAACCAACCAACCACTTGGATATGGAATCCATCGAATCCTTGCAAATGGCGTTGGAAAAATACCCAGGCACGTTGATCGTGGTTTCCCATGACCGTGAGTTCGTGGGTGGCGTGGCCCAACGTATTTTGGAAGTGATGCCTGACGGTAAGATTGAAGACTTCGTGGGTAACTACGACGACTACTTAACCTACCGTGGTTTAGATTCCTAACGGAGTGAGTATGCTGTGCAGTTTGACGGGGGTACATCAGTTTGAAGAAGACATCAAACGTAGCCGCTTTTTGGCTATAGCTGCCCCTGTTAGCACAGTGGAAGATGCTATGCGCTTCTTAGATGCGTATAGTGTTCCAGATGCTACACACAACTGCTGGGCCTACAAAATAGGCAATAACTACCGTTTTAACGACGATGGTGAACCAGGCGGCACAGCAGGCAAACCCATACTGCAAGCCATAGAAGGGCAGCAATGCGACGAGGTAGTCGTGCTGGTGATACGCTGGTTTGGTGGCGTAAAACTGGGCACAGGTGGTTTGGTGAGGGCGTATGGAGGTGTCGCAGCGCAATGCTTGCGATTGGCCGATAAACGCGAAATTATCGCCTTGTCTGAAATAGACTGTAGTTGCAGCTTTAGTGATATGGCATTGGTGCGCTCGCGATTTGAACAGCACGGCGTACAAGTGGTCACTGAAGATTTTGATGCTGAAGGCGTAGTGTGGCGCGTAGCGATTCCCGTAGAAAACGTGCCTGAATTCGAGAACGCGTTTACCAATATGACGCGTGGCCAAGGTCTATTTGAAAAAGTAAAAGCACCTGAAGAACAATAAGAATGACGTCTCATAGGGATAACGGGTAAACCCCTATAATCCAAAAGGTGCAACCTCATTATACTCTCGGTTGTTTTTGTCGCTGATGCTTATGCAGCGACAACGTAGGGCTGTGTTTGTAGAGAAGTGGGCAGCTTCCGTAAACGCCAGCGTATTCAGACCAAGGAGACATAGTGAGTCAACAAAACGAGGCCGCAGTAGCGTCAAAGGTTTCGCATAAACGCGTACTTATCGCGAGTTTAACGGGTAGTTCCATTGAATGGTTTGACTACTTTCTATATGCCACCACCGCAGGGTTGGTATTTAATAAAGTGTTCTTTCCTACCGTTGACCCAGTCGTTGGGTTGATGCTGGCATACCTGTCTTTTGCGCTCACATTTTTTATTCGCCCATTGGGTGGTTTTATTTTTGCGCACATTGGTGACCGTATTGGTCGTAAGCGTACGCTGGTAATTACCTTGTCATTGATGGGAGGTGCAACCGTCATGATTGGTTTGTTGCCAGGCTACGATGACATCGGTATGTTGGCACCAATCTTGCTGATTGTTTTCCGCTTAATTCAAGGCTTGGGGATTGGTGGTGAGTGGGGTGGTGCTTTGCTGCTAGCCTACGAATACGCTCCAAAAAACCGTAAAGGCTTGTACGGTAGTGTGCCGCAAATGGGTGTGACTATTGGTATGTTGCTGGCGACGTTGGCCATGACATTGATGAGCTTGCTGCCCGATGAGGATTTCCTGAAATGGGGCTGGCGTGTTCCATTTATTGCGAGTGCTGGTCTGGTATTGCTGGGCTTGTGGATTCGTAACGGGATTGATGAAACACCGGCCTTCCAAAAAGCCAAAGAAAGCGGCGATATTTCACGTATGCCCATTATGGAAACACTGACCACGCACCGACGTGAAGTGTTGATTGCTATTGGTGCAAAAGTGGTTGAAACAGCCCCGTTTTACATTTTCTCTACCTATGTAGTGAGTTACGCCACAGGTGCATTGGATTTCAACCGCTTTGACGTATTGAACGCGGTAACGATTGCTACTTTAGTGACCACTATCTGCATTCCGTTGATGGGCTTGTGCTCTGACTACGTAGGCCGTAAGCGCTTGTTTATGTTGGGTGCTGTGGCAATGGGTCTGTACGCTTTCCCATACTTCATGATGCTGGATAGCGGTAGCACCACCATGTTGTTGATTGCGACCGTTGTGGGTTTGGGTATTATCTGGGCACCTATTACCGCTGTATTGGGTACTATGTTCTCGGAAATTTTCTCAACACGTGTTCGCTACACCGGTATCACTTTGGGTTACCAGATTGGTGCAGCGTTGGCCGGTGGTACAGCGCCATTGATCGCTACATGGTTGATGGATAAATACGATAACTCGTGGACACCTGTTGCGGTGTACATCGTGCTGACGGCGGTGATTTCGCTGTTTGCGGTGGCAACGGTTAGAGAGCAAAAATCTCAGCAGTAAAAAAAAGGGGCGTAAGCCCCCTTGTTGTATCTAGCAAGTTTTACTTACCACATGCGCATATCCTGCGGCACGCTGTAGCGCTGTCCGTTGTATTGCAAGCGGCTACGTGTGGTGGTGTCTTCTACGACTTGCTCATCGCAATCGCCTTCCTGATCTGCCTTGGCTTCAGAGCTGTTGCTTTTGGTGGTAATCAGAAGATCAGCGCCTCGGTGTTGATTAGGCCTTCCTACAGCTAAGGTACGTGTCAGGCTAGAAAATGTGCCATTGCACATGCCGTCCCACTCACCTGTATGGCGTTCTACTTCCAGATTAAGCAGGATGGGACGCAGTGTAGTGTCTTTAAGATTGAATAAGAACAAGCCTGTTTGATAAAACGGGTTCACGCGCGATGCGCCTCGGCGAGACAGGCGTACACCAAAGGCCAAACGGCCTTCTACCAACCTATATACTGCCGTGTCTATATCTAGCAGACTTAGGCTAATGGCATCGTCGTCAATAAGTCCCTCGATGCGGTATTGGGCAACGGGGTTTAGGTTGTCATGACGTAGTACAGCGACGACGAGATCACCGGAGGCAACGTGGTCACCTTCGTCGGTAAGTAGAGGCAGTGCAACTAACAGGTGTTCGGGTTGTGCTGGCCATTGTCTGCACACCATGGCATAGGGTGACAGCCCTAGGTAGCTATCCGTAGAGATTCTGGCCATAGCATCATCCACAGCAAAGTCAGTCTCGGATACTTTTTGAGCCTGAGGGTACAGCGCACGCAAGATTTGCTCGGCTCGCTCACCACATTCGTTCTGTTTTTCTTGGGCGAGTACCGTCGTTGAGAGTAGTGATGCCGTCAGCGTAGTGACCAGCAGGGAGAGCAGGCGAAGGCGCATAAAGGTTTCCATGGTGCATTGCGCGGGTAGGGCAACGTTGTCGCAATCTTAGCCCAGACTGCCAACCTGTGTTTGACTGCCGTCAAGAAGATGGGGAATGCTAACGCCTTAACGTTGTAAGGTCACCGAGGGCTTCACGCCAAACATCTTTTGATAATCAGCAGAAAATTGCCCTAAATGACAAAACCCTGTTTGCAGTGCTAATTCTGTCACCGTGACCGACTTAGGGTCGGCATCCAGTAGTCGTTGATGTATGTGCTGCAAACGCTGCTGCTTTACATATTGCATGGGGCTTAATCCCACAAAACTTTTAAAGCCGTTGTATAGGCTACTGCTGCTAATATCCGCCGCCGTGGCGATTTGGCTAATGGTAAGCGCTTGTTCTAGGTGCTGTGCGATATAGTCCTTGGCTTTTTTAATGGCGTGTGGGGTGATAGATCCCGTTACCTGCAAAGGTTGATTGTGTGGCCATAAGTCTAGCAAGGTAGCCAAAAAGGTTTCTTCTAAGCGTTGCCTCGCGTCGGGGCGGTCAAACAGTACGCCGTCTGAGGCTTCTGCAAATTGCCATTGCAGCACATGCCATAAGCTATTTCCCGCGTCGTGCTGTAGGGAAAGCAGGGGAGAAAAATGCAGATTGCCCTGTAAGGGTCGTTGGTAATGTTGCTGGAAGAAGTGTTCTAGACTGCGCCTATTAATACGTACAAAGAGCTTGTTGATGGTGTCGGTGTGCTGCATATCAAACTCTTGCTCGGGGTTGATGATGGCAGCAACCGTAAGGCCGTAATCCAGACGTTGGTTATGCAGATGCAATTGTTCTTTGCCGTGCACGGGTAGCTGTAGCAGGTAGAAGTCTTGCAGGGGCTCTGGGGCAATGTGTACGGTGGTGCCGTAACGCAGTCGTCCAAAGCCTAAATGCGTACCCGCGCGATAATACAGTTCGGTATTTAGGGCTTGTTTGGGGTTACGAAGGTGTAGCTGATGGGCGCACAGCACCTGTGCAATATGCGATTGCACTTGCTCTGGGTCTGTAGAGCGTAACTGCTTATGGTGTTGCAGCGCGCTTTGCATAATGGCCACCACCCGTAATTCATGAATTTACTATAGTAGTAAATAGTTTATATATAACCTATTGGTGTATTCACGTAGTGCTGAGCAGTGTGTTGAGTGGTGTGATGCTGCTGGTTTTCCTTAGCGTAATTTTCTGTGTTTTTTAGATAGTACTGAAGTTTCTTGATAGCGGGTGGTGAGTGAGATTCCTAGAATTTCACTCAGTAATAAAGTAAATCGCACACAGGAGACAACCGTGAATCAGAATAGTTTGCTGGAAAGTAAGCATTTTCTACTCGGCACCTTTGCCAGTAATTGCGGTGGCGGGATGACGGTATCTATGTTGCCCGACCGCTGGCAAGCGACGTGGGAAAACAATCTTAAACTCGCCAAGTTGCTAGACGATGCGGGCATAGACTTTATGCTGCCTATCGCCCGTTGGGTGGGCTACCGTGGGGAAACCGATTTTCATGGTTATGTACTAGAAACCGTCACTTGGGCCACCGCGCTGCTGGCACATACAAAAAACATCAACATTTTTGCGACGGTGCATACGGTGGCTAACCACCCGGTAGTGTTGGCAAAGCAAATTGCCACCATGGCACAAATGAGTGGCAATCGCGTGGGGCTAAACATTGTGGCGGGCTGGAATAAGCCTGAATACGATGCACTGGGCTTGGACCTGCCTAATGATCATGAAACACGTTATGGCTACGCTCAAGAATGGTTTGATGTGGTGCGTAAACTGTGGGATCACGAAGGCCGTTTTGATTGGGAAGGCAAATACTTCAACTTGCACCAAGTGCACGGCGACCCGCGCCCCGATTGCCATCCGCCTATTTTTAATGCCGCTGGTTCTGGGCAAGGACGTGATTTTGCGAGTCAGAATGCCGACTTCTTATTTACGCCAGCCATGGAGCTGGAGCGTTCGCGCAAAGAAGTGGCTGAGCTTAAACAAAAAGCTCAAGAAAAAGGTCGTGATGTGGGTGTTATGACGTTTTCGCATGTGATCTGTAGGCCTATCCAAGCCGAGGCGGATGCCGAATGGCAGCGTATGTTGGATAACGCCGATGAAGGGGCGGTAGAAAACTTGGTGAACTTACAGTTTGCGCATGCGCATTCTTTCCCGCACGAGTTACTGGCACAAATACGCGAACGCATGACAGTAGGGCATGGCGGTTTCCCGCTGGTGGGGACTCCCGAGCGCGTGGCTGATTTGATCTGTGCTTTGCATGACGCGGGCTTTAGAGGCACCACATTATCGTTCTTTGATTATGCCAGTGAGTTTCCGTATTTCCGCGATGAAGTATTGCCTCTGCTGCGCGCACGAGGCATACGCCCTTAACCGGAGTGCAGCATGACTATGACGACTATTGTGGATAGCCATAGCTATAAGCAAGGCATGCGACATTTGGCCGGTGCTATTAGTGTGATTACCGCCGACTTTCAAGGCACACGATCGGGTTTGACGGTTACCTCAGTAAGTTCGGTCTCGGTAGAGCCGCCAGAGCTATTGGTGTGCATCAATGGTCAAGCCTCGGCGTGGCCGTTAATTGAACGAAGTGGCCGCTTTGGCGTCAACGTGTTGCAGGCCAATCAAGACAACCTAGCCATGCGTTTTGCGGGAGCGGGTGGGGTGAAGGGTGAGCAGCGCTACGAAGGTGCGCAATGGAGCCAGCATCATGGCGTGTGGTTGCTAGATGAGGCTGCTGCCGCTTTTGCCTGTGAGGTGGAGGAAATTGTGATGTGCCATAGCCATGCTGTTGTAGTGGCACGTGTGCTGCATGTGCAAATAGCACAGGAAAATATGTCTTCGCCTTTATTGTATTGGCAAGGTCAGTTTGGAACCCTGCAAGCTAAGGGTGCGTAATACGCTATTCCAGAAGCTGTAATGGCTGCAAGTTGCCGTTGTTGTCGTGCAGGCATTGCAGTTTTTTTACGGTACCAGTAATCACTAACGATTATTGGTGCCGTTTTTTTTGCCTAAAAAAAGTATTAGGGCTTTCACCAATTACGCATATTTAGTTTAGAAATGAATAATACATAAGTAAACATTGCCAGTGTGACACGCTAGGCTTGGCTCTTTCTAAGAGTAACAGGGCAGGCGGGATTTCTCATCATCGCATCAATTATTGATTCCCACATTGACTGGCCAGTGGTGGAAAAATCAGAATAAGGAGACATCAATGAATACATCAGTTTGGTTGGGCTTTGCTCCGCGCCGTTTAACAGTAGCGCTGTTGGCGGCTGGTGTCAGTATGTCAGCATGGGCAGATGATCCCGTTAAAGTGGGGATCGCACTGGATATTTCCGGCCCTTTTGCCGCCTCAGGTGCTGAAGCACGCGATGGTTTTGATTTGGCGATTGAAAAGCTGGGCAGCACCTTAGGTGGCAAGCCCGCAGAGTTCATCAAAACAGACTATGCCGGTAGCCCCGAGCAGGCAACGCAGTTGGTGAACCGCTATTTGCAGCGTGAAAAAATCGACATGTTTACGGGGCCTATCCCGTCTAATGCAGCGTTGGCGGTAGCCCCTGCGTTATTCCGTGCCAAAGTACCGTTTTTGTCTAGTAACCCCGGCCCTAGCCAGTTTGCCGGCGAGCGTTGCAGTCCTTACTTCTTTGGTCAGTACCAGAACGATACTTACGATGAAGCCGGTGGTAAGTTAGCCAACGAAAAAGGCTACAGCAATGTGGTCATCATTGCGCCTAACTACCCAGCAGGTAAAGACCATTTGAATGGCTTTAAGCGTTTGTACGAAGGTGAAGTTCGCGATGAAATCTACACCAAAGTAGGTCAAATCGATTACGCCGCCGAAATCGCGCAGATTCGTAGCCAAAAACCAGATGCCGTGTTTTTCTTCTTGCCCGGCACCATGGGTATTAACTTTGTGAAGCAGTACGTGGCGGGTGGTTTGCAAGACATTCCAATGATTGCCCCAGGCTTCTCGGCTGACCAAGACATTATTCCAGCGGTGGGCGAAGCCATGCTGGGCGTACAGAACACCGCGCACTGGGCGCATGATCTGCCATTGCCAGCCAATACCGAGTTCGTAGCCGCGTTCCGCGAGAAGTACGACGGCCGTTACCCATCGGTTTATGCGGCGATGGCGTACGACACCATCATGGCGATGGACGCCGCCGTACGTGATGCCGGTGGCGCGCAAGACAAAGATGCGTTGGTGAAAGCCTTAGAAAACCCTAGCTATGCATCGGTGCGTGGTGACTTCACTTACGGCGCTAACCATTACCCCATCCAGAACTACTACGTTCGTGTAGTAGAAAAAGATAGCGACGGCAACTTGACGAACAAGTTGGTAGGTACAGTGCTTGAACAGCACCAAGATGCTTACGTTGCTCAATGCAAGATGTAAGGAAAGGCGGTAAGCATGAACGGGATCTTCATTACTGAGCAATTGCTAAATGGGGTGGGGTTTGGCCTGATGCTGTTTTTGATTGCAGCAGGTCTGACCTTAGTCTTTGGCATTATGGATACCATGAACCTAGCCCACGGCTCGTTGTTCATGGTGGGTGCCTATGTGGCGGCACGTGTGCATGTGGCCAGTGGGTCTATGTGGTTGGCCTTAGCCGTCGCCATCGCTGCCACGGTAGTGGTTGCTTGGGTGCTGGAGTTCCTGATCATGCGGCATTTGTACCGGCGCGATCACCTCGCGCAGGTGCTGGCGACGTTCGGCATTATTTTGCTGGCCGATGACGCGGTAAAAGCCATCTGGGGTGCGGCGCCTATTATGGCGCCCATGCCAGAAGCCTTGTCCATGCCTATAGAACTCATTCCTGGTTTGCCTTACCCAGCCTACCGATTAATGCTGTTAGCAGCGGGGCTGTTAGTGGCGGTAGCGCTGTATGTGCTGGTGAATCACACCCGTATCGGGATGCTGGTACGTGCGGGCGCGTCTAACCGTTCTATGGCTGAGTTCATGGGCGTACGAGTCGGGCACATTTTCTCGTTCGTATTTCTGGTGGGGGCGGCATTAGCGGCGTTGGCCGGTGCTTTGATGGGCCCCATTAGTGCCGTCCAAGTCGGGATGGGCGAATCCATCTTGATCCCTGCCTTGGTCATCATTGTGATTGGTGGCATAGGTTCTGTACGCGGCGCCTTTGTGGCCTCGATGATTGTGGGCTTGGTCGATACATCAGGCCGTGCTTTCTTGCCTCCTATTTTGCGCGAAATTCTCTCTCCTGCCTTGGCCGCGGATTTGGCACCTGCATTGGCTGGTATCGCGATGTACTTGCTGATGGCGATTGTGCTGACATTTAAACCTGCAGGGCTGTTCCCTGCACGTGCCTGAGTGGAGACTACAACATGACTATTGCCATGACTTCAGAACAGGCTCAACCCGCTCAGCGTTCCAGCACGGCTGGGAAGCTCTTTCCATGGCTAGTGTTTGCGGTATTAGCAGCGCTACCGTGGTTGCTACAGGCGCTAGAGCTGGACTATTACATTGGCTTTGTGAACCGCTTGCTCATCATGATGATGGCGGTGACTAGCTTGAACTTCATTTTAGGTTACGGTGGTTTGGTGGCCTTGGGACATGCGGGCTTTATCGGCGTGGGGGCTTACACCGTCGTCGCTTGCGTAGAAGCCGGTTACAGCTCGGCATGGGCTGCATGGCTGATGGCACTGGCCGTGTCAGGTGTGGCTGCGTTATTGATTGGCCTGGTGGCGCTACGTACCCGTGGCGTGTACTTCATCATGATTACACTGGCTTTTGCGGAGATGCTGCATTACCTCGCCATGTCGCTGCGTATTTTTGGCGGAGATGACGGCTACAGCATTTATACCCCGCTTTCCATGGGCGGCTGGTTAGACGACATGTCGTACGGCTTTTATGGTGTGGTGTTGGTGATTGCTGCCGTGGTGTTTGCGCTAAATAGCCGTTTAGAGGTTTCTAAGTATGGCTATGCCTTAAAAGGTACCCGCGATAACGAAACCCGTATGGGCGCACTGGGTTTTCCTGTGTTCAGACTGCGTTTGGTGGCCTTTGTGGGGGCGGGTGCCGTAGCTGGCTTGTGCGGCGGCTTGCTCGCCAGCAACGACGGTTTTGTTAGTCCTTCGCTCATGCTGTGGACGCACTCGGCGGTATTGATTGTGATGGTGGTGATTGGTGGCGTAGGTAACCGCTGGGGCGGTGTGATTGGTGCTGGCGTGTGGTTGGTACTGGAAGAAGTGCTGCGCATGTACACCGATTACTGGCACTGGCCTATGGGCTTATTGCTGTTGTTTGTGGTCTTTGTGGCGCCTAAAGGTATTGCTGCATGGTTTGAAACAAAGGGGAAAACAGCATGAGTTTGTTTAAAACCGAAGGAGTAGTGAAACGCTTTGGCGGTTTGCTGGCCACAGACAATGTGTCACTAACCGTTGAAAAAGGCGAAATCCATGCGTTGATTGGGCCTAACGGTGCGGGTAAATCTACCTTGGTTAACCTGATCTCTGGCTTGATTCCTGCCGATCAGGGCCGCACGGTACTCGATGGCAAAGACATTACGGGCATGCCTTCGCACTTACGCGTACGTGCTGGGATGGCACGTTGCTTTCAGGTGACCAATATCTTCAGGCAAGACACAGTACTGAACAACTTGATGCTAGCCGTGCAGGCGCATTCAGGCACCAGCTTTAGGTTTTTGTCGCGTCGCTCTAATGAGCTTTTGCTGCAAGAGCATGCCGAGCAATTGGCCGCTAAGTTAGACCTTACTCAGCACTTGCACCGTATTGCTGGCACTTTGCCGCATGGCGTACAGCGTAAGTTAGATGTGGCGTTAGCCTTGGCATCACGCCCTAAATTGCTGTTGTTGGACGAACCCATGGCGGGTATGGGGCCAGAAGACTCCCTGCAAATGGTGGGCATTATTCGCGAACTGCGTAAAGAAACCACCATCTTGCTAATTGAACACGACATGGATGCGGTATTCCAGTTGGCCGACCGTATTTCTGTGCTGGTGTACGGCCGCATACTGACGTCCGGCACGGCTGACGAAATACGTAATCACCCGCAAGTACAAGAAGTGTATTTGGGTACCGAAGACGATGCAGTGGAGGCAATGGTATGAGTAGCACCAATACTGGGACCTTACTGTCCTGCAAAAATGTAGAAGCGGGTTATGGCGCAAGCCAAGTGTTGTTTGGCGTAGGGCTGGAGATACGTGAAGGCGAGGTAGTGACCTTGCTAGGACGTAATGGCATGGGTAAAAGCACCACCATCAAAACCATTATTGGTGCATTAAAACCTAAGGGCGGGGAGATCCACTTTGCGGGTGAAAAACTCAATGGCCTTAAAGCGGATTCCATTGCGCGGCGTGGTATTGCCATCGTGCCAGAAGGGCGCATGTGTTTTCCAAACCTCACGGTAGAAGAACACTTAATTGCTTTTGCCGATAATCGCAGTGGCCAGCAAGACCGCTGGACCTTAGACCGTATCTACTCGATTTTTCCTAGGCTTAAAGAGCGCTACCGCAACTTGGGTAGCCAATTATCAGGTGGTGAGCAGCAATTGCTGGCCATTGGTAGAGCCTTGTCTACCAACCCCAAACTGTTGATCTTGGACGAAGCTACCGAAGGCTTGGCGCCTTTGGTGCGCGAAGAAATTTGGCGTTGTTTGGATATGTTGCGCGAAGCAGGCCAGACCATTCTGGTTGTAGATAAATATGTACAGCGATTAATTAGGCTGGCGGACCGACATGTGATCCTAGAAAAAGGACATGTGGCGTGGGAGGGTTCGTCGGCAGAACTGGATAGCGATCGCAGTCTTTGGAAAACGTACCTGGGAGTATAAGCCGGGACGTTTGCAGGGCAGTGCGGTGCTAAGACGACAAAAATAAGCAGGAGGAGACCTATGTACAGTGCACACCAAGATACTTTTGCCCGCGATAACCTACCACCACGAGAATGGTGGCCAGAGTTACTGTTTGATTTGCCAGAGTATCAATTTCCGGAAAAACTGAACTGCGCCACAGAGTTATTGGATAAGCATGTAGCCGAAGGAAGAGGCGACAGAGTATGTATACGCGCCGAAGGTTTGACGTGGACGTACGCCGATTTACAAGAGAAAGCCAACCGCATCGCGAACGTGCTGGTGCAAAACATGGGCTTGGTGCCCGGTAATCGTGTGTTGCTGCGTTCCGCCAATAACCCTATGTTAGTCGCGTGCTGGTTTGCGGTGATGAAGGCGGGCGGTATTGCCGTCACCACCATGCCATTGTTGCGTGTGAAAGAACTCACGCCAGTTGTGTCGGTATCGCAATCTACCTTTGCATTGTGCGATGCGGCGTTAGCGGAAGCTTTGCTAGAAGCGCAAGAGCAAGAGCAAGAGCCAGTGCTACAACATGTTTTGTTCTACAACACTGATGCGGCGGATGGTCTAGAAGCATTGATGGCACAGGTGTCGCCACAGTTTGAAAACGTAGACACGGCAGCGGAAGATAACTGCTTGTTTGGCTTCACGTCGGGCACTACCGGTATTCCTAAAGCCACCATGCATTTTCATCGTGATGTGATGGCGATTTGTAATGGCTGGGCCAAGCATATTTTGAAGCCCGTGGCGGATGATGTGTTCATTGGTAGCCCGCCGTTAGCTTTTACCTTCGGCTTGGGTGGTTTGGTGCTGTTTCCCATGAGTGTGGGGGCAAGCACGGTGCTGCTGGAAAAAAGTACCCCTGAACCGTTGCTGGCGGCAGTACAAGAGTTTGGTGCCACGATTTTGTTTACGGCACCTACGGCTTACCGCGTGCTAGCAGGGCATGGTGATGTGCTACGAAACGGCACATTGCGTAAGTGTGTGTCGGCTGGGGAATCTTTGCCTGTGGCTACTCGCACAGCATGGCGTGACGCCACCGGTATAGAGCTTATAGACGGTATTGGTGCCACCGAGATGCTGCATATTTTTATCTCGCACGATGAAAGCAATGTACGCCCTGGTGCAACAGGTAAGCCGGTTCCGGGCTATAAAGCTGCCGTATTGGACGATAACGGTAATGAAGTGCCGCCGGGTACCGTAGGTCGTTTGGCGGTTAAAGGCCCGGTGGGTTGCCGTTACTTGGCAGATGACCGTCAAAAAGTGTATGTGCAAAATGGCTGGAACGTGACGGGCGATGCGTACGTCATGGATAAAGATGGTTATTTCTACTACCAGTCGCGTACAGACGATTTGATCATTTCAGCAGGCTACAACATTGCGGCCATCGAGGTAGAGGAAGTGCTATTGATGCACCCAGCCGTAGCGGAATGTGCCGTAGTGGGGGTAGCCGACGAATTACGTGGCCAAGTGGTAAAAGCCTTTGTGGTGCTGCGGGCTGGTCACGAGACTGGTGAGGCGATGGTGAAAGCGCTGCAAGACTTTGCTAAGCAAAATGCCGTGCCCTATAAATACCCACGTCAGGTGGTGTTTGTAGAAACCTTGCCACGTACGTCTACGGGTAAGTTGCAACGTTTTAGACTGCATACCGAAGCAGAAACCGTGTCCTAATACGGCAGTAAGTACCATGCAAACGGCCCATGATGTTTCATGGGCCGTTTGCATGGTAGTGCAATACAGGTTACGCAGTAGGGTAATGCTGTTGCAAGCTGCGCACCAAATTAGCGGTGCATTCGGTAAAGGGTGTGGCTACGCGCAGCGCTTTGCCATGCCTGACGATGGCACCGTTAATGGCTTCGATTTCAGTAGGTTTACGGTTACGTATATCAATCGCCATAGAAGGGACGTGGTCACGTGTGCGTTCGGCTACATGCAGCACATGCTGTAGAGCATTGTCCCTAGATATGGCTAAGCCCTTGGCGTGAGCGACATCGGCGGTTTCATAGACTATGTGCTCAAGCAACTGACGAGACTCAGGGAGGTCTACCACTTGGCCTACGGGTTGCTGCAGTATGCCGCACAAACTGTTTAGTGACGCATTAACCAGCAACTTCATCCAAATATCGTGTTCTACATTGGCGGAAATGGTGGTGTTTAGGCCGGCTTGGTTCATCAATTCGCACAAGCGTTTTAACGCAGGGCTGGGTTGATGATTTAACGGCCACATAGCCGTGTTCAGGCTTAAATCACAGGTAACGTGTATGTGGCCAGGTTCTACCAAGTCGCTGGTGAGAGTGCTGAAACCATACACGATTTGTGCAGGGTCTAGCACTTGCTGCATTAACTCGGTATTGCCTAAGCCGTTTTGCAAACTGACCACTAGCGTGCTGGGGGTGATGGCCTTTTTCAGGCCATCTAGCAGTGCTTGTTGGGTATAGGGATGCTTTACAAACAAAATGACCGCATCCATAGCCTCTAAGTCGTCGGCAGTAGAGACCGCGCGCATGTGAATGGTGTCGGTGCGGTCAGGGTAGGACACCAACAAACCGCGTCGGTTAATCACATCCACATGTGGGGTATTCAGGTCGTACAAAACGGGCTGGCTAACTTTGCTCAGCAGGCTGCCAAACAGACTGCCCATGGCTCCTGCTCCGATAATGGCTATTTTCATAGGGATCACTTAATCAAATTGGGCAGGCCCACCGCAATCACGGGGATGAAAAATACCGCCACTAATACCGCGAGCTCAATGGTAATAAAGGGTACGGCAGCTCTATAAATTTGTGGCAGTCGTATCGCGGGGGGAACCACGCTTTGCATCACGATCAGCAATAAGCCGAAGGGGGGCGTGAGCAAGCCTATTTCCAGCGCAATAAGCATCATTACACCCAGCCATACCGTATCAATATTGGCGGCCAGTGCAAGGGGCATGAAAAAGGGCAGGGTGATCATCATCATGCTGATTTGATCCAGCACCATACCCATAATCAGCAGTACCAAGAGCATGCAGATAATCAGCATCGCCGGAGACAAGTCTAAGCCGCGTATTAGGTTTAAAAAGCCTGTGCTCGCACCCGAGAAGCTGAGCAATTGGGCAAAGGTGGTAGAGGCCGCCAGAATAAACAGAATCACTACTGACACTTTGGCGGTTTCAATTAAGCTTTTCCATAAGGCTTGCAGGCTGAAAACGCGGTAGGCAAAGGTCGCGATTACCGACGCTAATACCCCAATGGCAGCAGACTCGGTGGGGGATGCCCAACCTATAAGCATAGAGCCCACTACCGCGACGAAAATCGCCAAAAGTGGCAGCACGTTTTTGCAGAAAGGCCCCCATTTTTGCCAACCGCTTAAGCCAGAGTCGTCTTGTTCGCTAACGGGAGCGTCTTGCGGACGCATAATGCTGCGAATCACTACATAGCCTAAAAAGCCTACGGCCATCAAAATACCAGGCAAGATGCCGCCTATCAGCAAGCGTTCAATAGAGATGCCTGCCAAGCTACCCATCATGACAGCTAAGGCAGACGGCGGGATAAGCATGGCAATACCACCTACGGCCATGATGGGGCCCATGGACATAGTAGGGTGGTAACCGCGTCGCATCATTTCAGGCATCATCATGCCGCCCATCATGGCCGTATTAGCAATAGATGAACCAGATAGCGTAGCGAAGGTAGTGCCCCCTAAAATACTGACGATAGACAGTTTTCCGGGTACGCGAGAAATGGCTTTTTCAATGGCATCAATCGCTCTAAAGGCTAATCCCGTGTGAAATAACACTTCTCCCATCAGCACAAATAAGGGAATAGGGGTTAAGGAGAAACTAATCAGTGACGAGTTGGTGTTGCGTACCCATTGGCCTAAGCCCATTTCGCCGCCCAAAAACACCCATGCACCAATTAAGTTAACGGCCAAAAAGGCAAATACCACAGGCATGCCTATAGCCATGAAGAAAAAGAGGGAACCTAGCATCAGTCCCAACGCGAGTGGCCAGTCCATGATTAGTTTCCTTGCTGACGTAGTGGGTGAATAGACTGGTACAAGCGACGGCAGAACTCAATGGTTAGTAGCGTACTGGCCGCGAGTAAAGGTAGGTTTAACCACCATTCTGGAAACACCAGTTCTTTAAAGACCAATGTGCCGTTGGTGGCGTTGTCCATGGCAATGACGTAGGACTGCCAGGTCAGTGTGGCACAAACTACAATGCCTAGGAGGTTGCACAGCACCTCAAGTTGGCGGGCAATGCTGGTGGGGAGTTTGTTAACGATCACATCCACACGTATGTGGCCGTTGTGATACAAGAGCCAAGGCGCACCAGCAAAGGTGGCAATCATAAGCATGTACTCAGACAGCTCTACGCTGGAGGGAATCCAGTCGTAGCCCAAGTTACGCAAGATCACATCAAAGCCAATCAGTAGGCTCATGAGTCCGAAGATAATGGCGGCAAGAGCTCCGCAGGCCGTCATGATGAATTTATAGCCGTGCACAAGCACGCCTACACTAGAAGTAGAGGCTGTTTTCATAATGGCTAGGAAAAAGAGTGCGCCAGCCCCGCGCAGGGGCAGGTCTGGCTAGGAAGGCATTACGGCACGTCGTCGCCGAACAGTTCTTGCAAGGCGGCTGCATGCGCTGGACTGGATTTGGCGATGCCATCCCAACCCGCTTTATAAGCAATAGCGCGTAGCTCTTGGCCAGCTTCATCCGATAAGGTGATGGTTTCTACACCGGCTTCGGCTTGGCGTGCTTTTTCTTGTTCAGCACGTTGTAGGTCTTCTTGATTTAAGGACTCTACCCATTCGATTTTTTCTTGTAGGAAGGCTTTTTGGGCATCATCTAGCTTGTTCCAGCTATTTTTGTTCATGAACAAGCTCACTTCCACGTTGTAGAAGCCGGGATCAATACGGTATTTGGTTTTTTCTTGCCAGCCTAAATCCAGCACCCCTACCGATGGCCAGCCGTAGCCATCTACCACGCCACGCTCAAGCGCGGTGTAGACCTCACCCGGTGGCACTTGTAGCGCAGAAGCCCCTAGCGCTTGGAAAAAAGCCAAGTATGTAGGGACGCTACGCAGCTTCATTTTCTTCAAATCGCTGGCTTGGCTAACTGGCTTGTTAGTGTAGATGTGGTATTGCAAGCCGTCCGTAACACGGGCCAACCACAGCATGTTGGCTTTGTCTTGGTGCAGCTTGTCCATGAGCGCATGGCCGCCATTGGCGCGTAGCTCTTGAATAGAGCGGTCCGTGAGCGTCATGGCCAAGGCTTCAGGTACCAAGTTGGCGTGAAACACGGCAGAGCTATTGGCCAGATCCACCACACCTGCACGCACCGCATTGCCTACTTCAAAGGTAGGTACCGCTTCGGGGCCACCTAAAAATTGGATTTGTACTAAGCCCTTACCGTCCTCGTTCACCTTATCGACAAAGACTTTAAAGCGGTCGGTGAAGAAGGTATCGGTGTTAAAGGCACTGACGGCCTTTAGTGTGACTTCTTCAGCATGAACGCTAAAGAAACTACACGACAGTAGGGCGGCACCCAATAGTGTGCGTTTGATCATGATGGTTGTCTCCGTTCCTCAAGGGCTGTGTTATTAATGTATTTGTTCTCATATTTTTAATACTAAATATATTAATGATGAAATAAAAAAAAGGCACCTAGGGGTTTGCGCTAGTGCCTTGAGGGTGAAGGTAAGCGGGCTGAAGTTAGCTGGGTCTACGCATATCAAAAAGGGTTTGGTCTGAGACTTCAAAGAAGTCGCCAGGGCCACCACCACGCAAAATAGGGCGTGCGGCGGCGGTATGGTAGACGCCGTCTTTAATCAGCGTAGGAGAAATATGCACGGCCACCACTTCGCCTAACACCATCCATGTATCGGTTTGCCCGTCTAGCTTTTGCAGCGGGAAATGTTGGGTGACACGGCACTCTAGAGACACTGGGCTTTCACCCACGCGTGGTGCGGTAATGTGTTGGCTGGTGATAGGGGTGAGTTGGCTAAGCTCAAACTCGTTTACTGGGCGCTCAACACTGGTGAGGTTCATGGGCTCGGCTAAAGGACGGGTTGCCAGATTCCAGGTAAAGACCCCAGTTTCAATCGCGTTACGTACGCTGTCTTTGTAGCCCACGCTAGAAAACGCAATGATGGGTGGGCGGTAATTGAAAATATTACAGAAGCTGTACGGTGCTAAGTTGGTTTCACCTGCTGCATTTTGCGTGCCAATCCAGCCTATCACGCGTGGGCCCACAATCGCGCTGATGGGGTCGTAGCGTAGGCCGTGCCCTTGGCTAGGTTCATAAGTATGGTAATCGTGCTGCATGGTGAATCGTGTCTCCTGTGAATCAACAGTGTTACAGCTGTTGGGGAATATACGTATAGGGATCTATATACTTTATAACTAAACTATCTCTACTGCAATGCAGAAGAGGTCTTTAGCCAATACGGCCTAAAGTCTGGGTTAATGGGTTTTCCGAGTATCTGTCATGAGTACTGATTCTGTTTCTTGGGAAAACGTAATGTCTTCCAGTGCTGATCAGGTGCAAACGTTGATCAGTAACATGCTGACCCCTCACAAGCTAAGCGTGTTGAAGGCGCGCAGCTTGCAGTCGTGTATACGTCATGCCAACTTTGGTCAGGTAGATGTGATACGCCTAGGCTACGGTGCTCATGTGCGTATTCAGCCAGACGACCTAGTGGATTATTACCTCATTCAAATCCCACAATATGGTCAAGCTACCGTGCGCTGTGGGGGGGAAGAAGTAGATTCCATGCCGGGTGTGGCCTCGGTGCTAAGCCCCAATGCTGAGATAGACATGAACTGGCAAGCTAGTAACGAACAAATCATGATCAAAATTGATCGATTGTTGCTAGAGCAAACAGCTCAAGACTTAGGGGTAGACACCTTAGTGAGTGGGGTGCATTTTCCGGCCAAGTTCGAATGCCATAAATCCGTCAGTTGGCAGTTAATGCTGCGTTACTTAGTAGATTGTGCGCGTAACTCGCTTACCATGCAGCGTTCTCCTTTATTGATACGGCAATTAGAACAACTGGTAGTGACCACCTTGTTAGGTGAGCATCCGCCCGTACAACAGTCGGGTTTTAACCGCGTGCGCAGCGCTATTTTGCCGCGCCACATTAAGCAGGTGGAAAACTACTTACACGAACACATAGATCAGCCTATTAATCTGGATGTGTTGGCTGCTCAAACGCAGGTGAGCGTACGTACCTTGCAGGTGGCGTTTAAAGAACATTGTGGCGTTAGCCCTATGCAGTATTTGCGCCAACTGCGTTTAGATCGTGTACGTGCCGACTTACTGACGCACGGCGACTCTGCTGAATGCTCCGTTGCCGATATCGCGCTACGTTGGGGCTTTGCCCATTTAGGACGTTTTAGCGCTGCGTACCGTGACCGTTTTGGTGAAACACCCAGTCAAAGTTTGCAGCGCGTGCGTCACAGTACGCTTTAGCCTTGTCTTAGGCTTTGCGGATGCGTTGAGCCGCCAAATACCCCGATTGACCACCTAAACCAGGCCCTGGGTGCACCGATGCGCCTATTTGGAACAGATTAGAAATAGGCGTGCGCCCCGTACGGGTTTTGTTATCGCCCGCAAATGGACGCATAAAGAAAAACTGGTCAGGCGAACACACCCCTGAATACGGGTCGCCACCCACCAAGTTAATATTCCATGCCTCTAAATCTGCTGGGCTGTAGGCTTTGCAGCCAACAATATGTTCGCTAAAACCAGGCATCACGGTTTCTAAGCGCTGTCGTACCCGTTCTGTCATGCCGTCGCGTAAGGTGTCGTTCCAGCGGCCATCTGCTGGAATAGGCAGCTCGTTGCCCATATCTGCTTTCACAGAAGAAGGCATGTCTTGCATTTGCACCCACAGTATCCAACTGCCATCCGGTGCGCGACTAGGGTCTACCGCAACGGGTTGGCCTACAGCCAGAGTAGGCTTTGCAGGCAACCAGCCATTATTGGCCTCTACTACCGAGGCACATACTTGCTCCATGCTTTCGGTCACGTGCACCATAGGCACGTTCAGTAGCTCGGGGTTGAGCCACTGGGGGCGCTCTTTTAAGGCGAAGTGTATTTGCATGCCACCCCGCCCATAGCGGTAACGACGCGCCATTTGCTTGTGGCTGTCGTCCGCTTGGGGCAGCAGTTTTTCGTACAGTTGATTGGGGGTAACGTTACAGACTACAGCTTTGCTCGCTAGATAGCGCTGTTGCGTGGTGGTGCGTACGCCTATGGCCTTGCCGTTTTCTACTAAGACTTCTTCCACGTCTTGATTCGTCAACAGTTGGCCGCCCCGCGATTCAATCACACGAATGAAGGCCTCTACTAAGTTATAGCTACCGCCTTCTACCACTGGCATGCCACCTGCGACCACTGCCGAGAAGGTGAGTTTGCCAATGAGGGAGGACGCCGCTTCGTCTGGGCCTAAGCCACTGTGTAATACCCAAGGGGCAATCAGGGCGCGGCTTAAGTCATGTTGCAAGGCGTATTCAGCCCAGCGTCTGAAGTTTTCTAAGGACTCAGACGCAAAGTGCATCATGCCGTCTAGGCCACGTTGTCGCCAAGACGAAAACAGCAATTTGCTGGTTTTCCAACTGTAGGGGTCGTTGCCCATTAGCCCAAACACCAAGCCTGCATCAGGGCCGAAGATCTGATTCGCAGCTTGCCCTATGGCATCGCCATCACCGGGGGCTATAGCATTTAGGCGCTGTACGGTATCGGCAATATCTTGGCGCAACGCAATACCGGTGCCGTGCGGAGTAGCTAACCCGGTACTGTAGTTGCCTGACACAAAGCGCAAACCTGCATCCGCCAACGGTTGTGCCAACTCAGCATATGCGGCACCCCCTACAAACAGGGGATACCAGCTGGAAAACACATCGTGGGTAAAGCCGGGGAAGAGCTCCTCGGTGCGAATGCAGCCACCCGCTACAGCGTTGCGCTCTAGTACGGTTACGGTTAACCCTCTACAGGCAAGCAGTGCGGCACAACATAACGCGTTGATACCGCTGCCCACAACGACCACATCCTGATGTTGCTGCATGAATTAGTCTCCTGATTGTTGTTGTAGATGGGTAAAACCACCACGGTGAAACACCGCAGGTGCTAAGGTGGGCTCCGTATCGTGACGTATGACTTTGCCTATAAATAGCGTGTGGTCACCCCCATCGTGTTGGTTGTGATTTTCGCAGATAAAGGTGGCAATGCAGTCATCAATCACGGGAATACCCTCATCACTACTAGAGTGGCTGACCAGTGAAAACTTGTCTTCAGTACGCGAATTGGCAAAGCCTAGCGCTGCCTCTACTTGGTGCTGACTGATCACATGAATAGCAAAGTGTTTACAGTCTTGAAAAAAAGCGAGGCTAGGTGAGTGTTTCACCAAGCTCCACAGCACCAAGGGAGGGTCTAAGGACAGCGAAGCAAAGGAGTTGATGGTCAGACCTACAGGCCGTCCTTCGGGGCTACGCGTGGTAACAATGGCAACTCCCGTAGGAAAGTGCCCCAGCGCTTGCCTGAAGGTGCGGCTATCAAAAGTGACCGTTTCCTTAACCAGTTCAGCCTGTGTGGACATGGCAATCTCTCCTTTATGATCAAGCAGCCGTAGTCTGTTCTTCGGCCAGTTTGGCAATCAGCGCTTGCGCGGCTGACACATCAGTCCAAGCGGGGAACAGGGTGGTAGGGTTATTGAAGGCATTGGCTAAAAAGCTAGCCATACGTGGTGAACTGGCGGCATTGCCTAATAGAGACAGTGCGGATTCCGTTGGAGGCAGCAACATGGAATTTGTCCATGCCACCACTTTACCGGCGTAGTTCCAGTAGGTATCAAAGGTGTATTGCATCCACTCACGGTCAAAAGCTTGCTCGCCACGTGCCAAAATGCTGTCCAAATACACTTGGGCAGAACGGGCGGCATTGTTAGAGCCTTGACCCGTAATAGGGTCGTTCACCACTACTGCATCACCCATGCCTAATACGATGCGTCCAGAAGGTAGCGTCAACACAGGTTTACGAACGGAGGGCGGGAAGCTGCCTGCCAAATAACCTTGGTCGTCAGTCAGTTCTACATTGCGGCAACGGTCGCCTTCCCATGGCAAAAATTCTTGCAAGAAAGACACGCTGCGTTCTAGGTGGTCTTGTGGCGAGGTGGTATCGCGGAAGCGGTCTAATGGGCCGCCTGGAATGCCCTCGAACACCATGATGTCGCAGGGGCCAGACAAGATGAGGGAGGGAAACACAAAGTATTCGCCCACACCGGGGATGAAGTTAAACGACACCCGCGAGAACTCTGGCATGGGTTCCAAACCGTGTACGTAGGTCAGGGCTAATGCACGTTGTGGTTTATCGAAAGGGGAACGTTCTGCATCACGCTCAAACAAACGCACCACTTCGCCTTTACCCGCGGCCAGAATAGTTAGCTCGTGTTCCTCGGCAATACGTTCTAGTTCGGCTACGCCTACGTCTTCAAAAACCAAACGGCCACCACGCTGCTCAAACTCTTCCAGCCATATGGGCATTTTTAACCGTTGATCAGTGGCTTGGGCGGGGCGTTCAATGCGGCTGGCCCAGTCCAACAGTTTGGTGTCTGGTTTGTCGGGGTTGGGTAGGGCAAAGCCAATACCTTCAACGGGGGGACATTCCTCATCCCAGTGATTGATGCCTAGGCGTCGTTCCACATCCAGCGCATGGGGAAACATACACTGGCTGGACATGACCCGTCCTTGGCGAATTTGATCGGGGGTGCGGTTGGTGTAGAGCGCTACATCGTAGCCTTTGTCTAATAGGCCAAAAGCAACGGGCATACCCGCCTGACCACCACCAATAATGGCAACTTTACGCATAAGAGTCTCCTAATTTTTTTACTGAAATAGCGTTATTGGGCAAGTTTGGGAATGGCGGGAACGTTTTGTTCTGGGCCCATGGCGGAATACCCGCCGTCCACGGCATAGTCCGCTCCCGTCACAAAGCTAGCGGCGTCAGACAACAAGAAGGCCACCACCTCGCCCACTTCCTCGGGGTTGCCCACGCGACCTAATAGATGGAAGGGGGCGGCCACCTTATCGGTTTTGTAGCGATTACCATTGGTGAGTGAATGCATCACCTTGGACCACGTCCAGCCCGGCGACACCGAGTTCACCCGAATGTGGTCGGGGGCGAAGTCCATCGCCAAACTTTTAGTTAACTGCACCAGAGCGGCCTTAGACACGGGGTACAGCCAGCGCCCCGTTTGCGCAACGGAAGAAGAAATCGAAGTGAAATTCACAATCGCACCGCCTTGTTGCTCAATCAGATAGGGGCGTACAGCCTTGCTCATGGCAACTGCGCTGACCACATTAATATCCAGCGCTTGCAGCCAATCTTGTCTAGACGAATTCATGCCCTCGTCTACGTACGAGCAGGCTAAGTTCACCAGCCCATCAATGCGGCCAAAGTATGCATTCACTGCCGAGATAGTGCGACTAATCGCCGCATCATCGGTGATATCAGTGCGCCAGAATTTGCAGTGTTTGGGATCATTACCTGCCGCAATCTCGCCACCGGCTTCATCAATATCAAAAATAGCGACACGAGCGCCGTAACCTGTTAGCACATCCACCACGCCCGTACCAATTAAGGTAGCGCCACCGGTGATGATAAAAACCTTGTCTTGTAAACCTTTCATAATTGTCTCGTCGTGAAATAGGCGTTAGAAGGGGATGGCCGCTTTAAGCATCAACTGATGCCCTTTAGGGCGGCTGCGTACACCGAAATCCTGTTGCCACTTGGCGCTAAACAACCAGCCATTGGCGTTGGCATAGCGCAGAGATGGGCCAATCGCGAACGCACGGGCTCGGCCATCACCCGAACGAGGGCCAGAGTCACTGGCAATTTGTTGATAGGCGTAACCCCCCACACCCGCTACAAAACCGTTACCAAAGCCATAGCCCAGCGCGTAATCGGCGTGAATAGCATTGCCGGTACGCGTGCGGGTGTCGTTATTGCGGAAGTTAAAATCCACCATCACCTTCAAGTCGGCATTGATGCCGCTAGGCTGCATATAGGTAAAAGCGGCGGCTGGCTGAATAGTCCAATAGTTGCGACCCAAGTTAGCCATCGCGTCTTGGCGGTAATAGCCAGTAGGGGCTACAAAATCCACCCCCACCACGGCATGGGCATTTTCACTAAAGTGGTAGCCCAAGGCGGGGCCAAAGGCGATATCGCCCAAACCGGTGCGACGCTTACGCTGGCCGAACGCCTCTTCTTTAACCGTGAGCAGAGGGAACAGCGCATGAAAGGCCAATTGACCGCCCGCGACCTGAGCCCCAGTTACCCAGATCACACGAGGTGCCACCATATTGACGTCCACACTGAAATCTTGAATAGGTAACTTATCGCCGTGTTTATCGCGTACCGAGTTGTAGCTAAGAGAACCGGCATACATCAGCAGATGAACACCGGGGCCGGGCAACGCACCCGACATATAGTTTTCAAGCCCATCGGGGTAGATGGGCAAGCCATTACCTTCAATGGCAACAGCGCTATGGCTGATCAGTACTGCTGCGCCACAGGAAAGACGCACGAGGGTGTTTTTTAACATGAGGATCTGTCTCCACTGTTATTGTGATTGTGGGTGAGACAGATGGTAGGGTGGGGGTGAAAGCGTGGTCTAGCCGCTTTCCGCAGGCACTATCCACTTAGCGAAATTACTTTAGATTTCAAGGGAAAACCCCAGCAATAGGTTCAAGTGTTAGAGGCAGACCCCTAGGCGTAGAGCTGCTAGTCCAGAAGACATTGCACAGGCTGTGGCCATGCTAGTGGCATCAGACTATCTAACAGGTGAAATCCTATTCTCAGACGGTGGTTTAAGCCTTACCTAGACAACGCGTACAATGCCGCTGACTTTGATGCTCTGACACAGGCATACCAGAACTGGCGGCGTTCGTGACCTTGAACCCGTGTGAGCTAGTCTTTAAGCCATTCCTGCAGTTCGGCTATTGCCTTCTCAAGCGAGTCGCTTGTCAGTGTGAGGGTGATGACCTTTTCTTGAATTTCAACGGTGGGGCTCTCTGCATCGGGTTGTAAGGATATGGTCTGTTCCCACGAAGAATAAAACTTCCCGAACTCCTCTGGTGACTCCTGTATCACGCGAGCTGCTTTCCCTGTTTGACGGTTAATCACATTGACTATTGGGTTTCCATCATAAAAGAGAGCACCATTTCCGAACCGATCGGACAGATAAGGGCTAAGAGGCTCACTCCGTTCAGGGAATAGTTGTGCTATTTTCTTAAACCAGAACGCTCGTGCCACACGGTATACACGTGGGTCCACGAGGAAGTGTTCATAGAGGAAATCGCTCATATAAATTACCTTATCTGCGCGTACTGAATGTTGCTGCTGTTTTGGATGCAGCATTGTACTGAAAAACCGCATCCGTACCTTGGTGGTAGCGTACCGTTACAGAGGCAAGAGGGTGTGCTGGTTTGTTTTTACAGTATTTCTTCGATTTTTTGAGAATGAATAATGTTTACTGATATTGAAGGCATTTTCTATCGCGCCATCGATCCTGCGTACCGTGCTTATTCGTTGTCAGGTTCTAGAAGTGCAGGACGCTACTCTAGGAGCACACAACCTACGCTCTATCTGAGCTCATCCCGCGAAGGGGTAGAAGCTGCGATGCAATCTCACAAGGGGAATCGCAGTAGTGAGTTAGAGGTGGTCAGTGTTCATGTCGTGGCCAAAAAAATTATCGATCTGCGCAATTCGTCGGCGTTGTCCGAGGTGGGCGTAAGCATTAAAGATGCCATCGCTCCATGGCAAGAGCTGGTATCTAAAGGAGCAACACCACCTTCGTGGACAGTGCGTGATCGTCTTGTGGCTTGTGGGGCAAACGGCTTGATTGATCCCTCGAGAACGGCACCAGGTCTATGGCATCTGGTTTTGTTTTCTTGGAATCAGGATGACGCGCCGCAAGTCCATCTGGTGGATGAGGCGTAAACGTCCGCGGTGGGTCGAATAGAGTCCGATCTCATTTTGACATCTGTTTGGCTAGAGTATCTGTATGCAAATAGCTATTGCGTAACGTAGCCACAAGGCTACAATATGTCCATGTACAGCATCATTGAAACAGAGCAATTTATACATTGGCTCGGTAGCTTAAAAGATCGTACAACACGTGCGCGGCTACAGCTTCGTCTACGAAAGGCGTCGCTTGGCAACCTTGGAGACCATAAGTCTGTAGGGGATAACGTTTGGGAAATGCGCGAAGCCTTCGGTCCAGGTTGGCGAATGTATTACATCTTGCACGGAAGTACAGTAATTATGATGCTTGGCGGAGGCAACAAATCCAGCCAGAAGAAAGATATTGAGCGAGCCAAGGCATTGGCTCAGGAGTTACAAAATGAGCAAGATCAAGACCCGTCCGTTTGATGCGTCAAACTACCTCAACGATGAGGCCGATATTGCCGCCTACCTTCAGGTTGCCATAGAAGATGGTGATCCAGCACTGTTGGCGGCAGCGTTGGGCGATATCGCCAGAGCTAGAGGCATGACTCAACTGGCCCGCGACACCGGACTGTCTAGGGAAAGTCTTTACAAAAGCCTCTCTGGAGAGCGTGCGCCCAGCTCCGAGACGCTGTTCAAGGTTATTCATGCCATGGGTTTTAAGCTGACGGTAGAGCCTCTGACCACGCATGGTTGATATTTAGCGTGGCGGTATAGGCCAAGCTGATTACGATACGCCTTTTGAATCTGGAGCCTTATCTAGGAAGCTGCCTATGTGGGCGAATTAAATACCAATTGCGCTTATCACCAAAGGCTGTAACGCATTGCCACTGCAAACAATGTCAAAAGAGTCATGGTGCTGCGTTTGCTACCTATGGAGCAGTGCCGCGTCACGACTTATGTATCATTGCAGGTAACGAGGCAATACAGTCCTGTGCATCCTCGGAAACGGTGTTCAGACAGTTTTGTAAGCATTGCGGTTCCTCTCTTTTCTGGTCCAAGCAAGCAGGTGATTGGGACGATTGGATATGTGTGGCTTTGGGGACTTTGGACTCACCTTTTACAGTGCTGAAGCAAAAGCATGCCCATTTAGAGTCACAGCCATCATGGTCTCCTTTCCCTCAATCATGCACACAAGACTGAGTGGCTACTTAGGGTCGTAAGCCGATATTGACCCTCTTGTCTGCCACCCTGCGCATGAGTCATGGGTCAACAGCAACCAAAACATAAATGAATTCTATAATGTCCGCCATATGCACCTACTTACCATAACGAACCCTGAAAACCGATAAGGGTTCCTGTTGAAACACAATGCCATCCTCAAAATCAGATAATCCCATTTCTACGCCTTCAACACCAAACAAAACAGCGGCTTTACTGCATCCGCGCAATCGCCATCAAGGTCGCTACGACTTTGACGCTCTAATCAACGACACGCCTGAACTAGCACCTTTCGTAGCCTTGAATCCGCATGGCGATAAAAGCATAGATTTCGCCAATCCTACTGCAGTGAAGACCTTGAACCGTGCTTTGTTGAAGTCCTTTTACGGCATAGAACAGTGGGATATTCCGGCTAATTACCTCTGTCCGCCTATCCCTGGTCGTGCGGACTACGTGCATTATCTGGCCGATTTGTTGGCAAGCAGCAATAGAGGAGTCATTCCCCAAGGCGATGCGGTGCGAGTGCTAGATATTGGTGTGGGCGCAAACACGATTTATCCCTTAATAGGGCACGCTGAATATGGGTGGCAGTTTGTAGGCTCAGACATTGATGCGAATGCGCTGACAGCAGCACGAGCCACTATTAACGCGAATAAGGGCTTATCTACAGCGATCACATTGCGCCAGCAAAAGTCGCAGAAGCATATTTTTAAAGGCGTTGTCAGCACAAACGACTATTTTGACCTGACGCTGTGCAACCCTCCCTTTCATGCGTCACGAGCAGAGGCGCTAAGTGGCTCAAGCCGTAAATGGCGAGGTTTAGGCAAAGCTGCGCCAAAGCAAAGCAATAATACTGTGCTGAATTTTGGTGGGCAGGGTACGGAGTTGTGGTGCGAGGGAGGCGAAGCAGCCTTTATACGGCTCATGATAGAAGAGAGTAGGGCTGTGAGCAGGCAGGTGTTTTGGTTTAGTACCTTGGTGTCCAAAGAGTCTAATTTACCCGGTATATTGCATGCCTTAAGAAAGGCGAATGCGTTTAAAGTGAGGACTGTGGAAATGACACAGGGTCAAAAGAAAAGTCGCTTTGTAGCGTGGACATTTTTAAATCCTGCGGCGCAAGAGGCTTGGCGTAAGGGGCGTTGGAGGTAGATTTATCATCTGCCTAGACGGCTGTATACGGTTTTCTAACGATTAGTTCACTTTCACAAGGCTAGTGCAAACGTATCTCTGACTGGTGACTGGATAGCAGACATACATAACAAACTAAAAGCCGATCAGCAGGACTAAGAATCTCTGTTTCATAAGGAAAAAGCCCTCGTTATGAGGGCTTTTGTCACATTAATTATTATAAGAATGACGAATTTTTCTATCATCAAAATCTAGTTAATTACAAGGTGAATTATGTCTGAAGAAAATAAATTGGAGTTTTTTAAAATTCAAATTTCTATGTGGGAGAAAGTGGTTGATGTGCAAATGCATTTCAATGATTTATGTTTGAGAATTAGAAGTTTCTCAATATCGATACTTGGTGTACTGCTTGGCGCTGCAGCAATTGCCTACAGATTTGCAGGCTACGTCAGTATCTTAGATTACAAAATACCTACTGCCTCAATATTTATGACCATTTCAGTAATTGTTTGGCTTGCTTTTTATCTAATGGATAGATTTTGGTATCATGAATTGCTTAAAGGCGCTGTTCACCATGCACAAAAAATTGAAGAATCGCTAAAAAAATTCACTCCGGAAATTGAGCTTGCAAACTCTATCAGGGAGCAAAGCCATAAATCTCTAAAAATGAATGCTGCAAAAAAATTGAACATCTTTTATTTGAGTATATTAGTAGTTCAGTTGCTCGCACTTGTTTCTCTCTCCACAGATATTGTCAAAATTTCTGGATAACATAGCACTTAAGCGGATCCAACTTCGATAGTCCGCTTAGCTAGCTCGTAAGTAGTGTGACCGTCCACTTTGGGCCGTAAGCTGACATTACACCCCTTGTCTAGCACTATGCTTTCTTGTTTAAAAATCTCCAGTTCAAATAAGAAAAAGCAATAAACCCATCACTAGCTAGCCCCTTCGGGGAGGCGGAGGAAAACTTTTTTGATTTGGTATCTCAAATCACAAAAAGTTGTTCTGCAGTCCCCCATCATGTGCAATGAATACAGCCTAGCCACATGGCTTCAACCTTAAAATACACTCTAATCTTCACCGTCAAAAACAAAAAAAACCGACAACCAAAACGGTTGTCGGCTAACGCAGGAACTATAAAAACTTATTGGTTGCTCAGAGTTTCGATTTGAGCGCGGTAGAACTCCAGTACTGCTTTGCCATCGATGCCTTTCTTATCGGCAGCCGCAATCCAGTCTGTTTCGATAAAGGCCAAGTCATTACGCAACTGCGCTAATTGCTCGCCTTCTACAGTGTAGGTTTTCAAGCCAGCATCGGTCAGTGTTTTGATGGCGGCATCTTCAGACGCTTGCCATTTACCACCAAAGTCACGCGCAATGTACTCGCCAGAAATCTGCTCAATTGCAGCACGGTCGGCTTCGTTTAATGACTGCCATTTACGCTCGTTCATGAACATAAATTGGCTGCTTTTACCAAAACCACCCGGTACGGCTACAGCGCTTTTAATCAGCTTGTCTAACTTGAAGTTTTCAATCTGATCGTACTGGAAGTACAAGCCATCAATCACACCGCGCGACAGCATTTCGTAGCTCTCGGAAGCGGGAGCGTTCAGTGTCACAATGCCCATGGCTTTACCAATGGCATCGAACAGTGGGCTAGGGGAGCGCAGTTTCAAACCGGACAGATCAGAAATATTGTTGACTTCTGGTTTGGTAGTGAAGATCACGGTGGCAGGGCTGGTCCATAAGCCCATCAGTTTTACACCACGGTGCTCATCAGCACCCATCATGAACTGGCTGTAGGTGTTCCAGTAGGCTACCGAGTTAATTTCACCGTTGTCAGTCGTGAAGGGCATTTCTGCAAATTCGATCATAGGGAAACGGCTAGCGGTGTAGCTGTGTACCGACATCCCCATGTCTGCAATACCATTACGCACCAAGTCTAAGTGTGCTTGGGGTTTGCCTAATGGGTTAATGAATTCGATTTTGACGCGGCCTTCAGTCACTTCCGAGACTTTCTCTGCCCACGGCTCCAGCATTTCTTTAACGATGTAGTGTGCTGGTGGCAGCCAGTTTGAAAAACGCAGTACTTGTGTTTCGGCTTGAACATTGCTGGCAAGGCCCATAGTGCTTAAGCCTAGGCCCATACAGAGCCCTAGTTTTTGTAATAGTTTCATATGTACTTCCGGATTAGGGTTGGGGGGTGAGTGCTGCTATTTGAGCGCGGTAGAAGTCCAATACGGCTTGGCCATCAATGCCTTTTTTATTGGCGGTTTCTATCCAGTTGGATTCAATAAAAGCGAGTCTTTGCTGTAAGGCATCCAGAGTTTCGCCTTCTACTCTATAAGTGGCTAAGCCTTGTGCTGCATGTTTTTGTATGGCGTCTTGTTCGGATTTATTCCACTTTTCACCAAAAGCTTTAGCCATGTGTCGTTCAGACACAGACAAAATGGCTTGCTGATCTTCCGCGCTAAGGCTGTCCCATTTGCGTGGATTCATGAAGAGGAATTGACTGGTTTTACCAAAGCCGCCAGGTGCTACCACTACAGATTTCACTAAGCGATCGAGCTTGAAGTTATCAATCTGATCGTGTTGAAAGTACATGCCATCTATTACCCCTCTGGAGAGCATTTCATAGGCTTCAGAGGCGGGGGCAGTGATGGGGGTGGCTCCTAGTTCTTTGGTGATGGAGTCGAACAAGGGACTGGGCGAACGTAGTTTTACGCCTTTGAGATCATCCAAGCTTGTGACGTTCTCTTTGGTAAGCAAAATGACCGAGGCAGGGCTGGTCCATGCGCCCAGAAGTTTCAAACCACGGTGCTCGTCCTGATCCAACATGAAGCGCTGGTAAGTGTCCCAGTAAGCAACGGAGTTAATGCCGCTGTCTTCAGTGGTGAAGGGGAGTTCAGCAAACTCCACCATGGGAAAGCGGCTGGCGGTGTAGCTGTGTACCGACATGCCCAAATCCGCAATACCGTTACGCACTAAATCCACGTGTGCTTGTGGTTTGCCCAAAGGGTTGATGAATTCAATTTTCACCCTCCCGTTAGTGGCTTCTTCTACTTCTTGCCCCCACGGAATCAGCATGTCAGTTGTGATGAAATGCGTAGGTGCTTGCCAGTTTGAAAAACGCAGTACCTGTGTTTCGGCCTGAACGCTGGCGGTTGCCGCCAACGTACTCAAGCCAAAGCCCATAGTGAGTCCTAATTTTTGCAGCAGTTTCATAGTGTTCTCCTTGGGAGAAAGACGGTGCTACATACTGTTGGGGATTAAAAGCACCATGCCTGGCAACAAGATCAACAGCACCATGCGCAGAATGTCAGTCAGCACAAAGGGAGCGGTGCCGTAGAAAATAGTGCGCAAGGGGATTTCTGGCATGACGTTTTTGATCATGAAGATGTTCAGGCCTAGTGGGGGCGCAATCAGACTAATTTCTGCTGCAACTACCACGATGATGCCGAACCAAATCAGGTCAAAGCCTAGCGAGCTCACAATGGGGTAGAAAATAGGCACGGTCAGCATGACCATGGACATGGTTTCTAAGAAGCACCCCAGTACCAGGTAAATCAGGCAAATGATGAAGATGATCGTCAGTGGTGATACATCTAAACCATTAATAAAAGCCAACAGGTGGTTAGGCAGGCCAGCGACGGTTAAGAAGTTGTTAAATACCAGCGCGCCGATGACCAAGGCAAACATGATGGCGGTGGTGTGGGAGGCTTCTAGCAGCACTGTTAAGTACAGCTTAGGCTGCCAGCCACGACGTTTTAAGGTAATTAAGAAGGTACAGAAGGCACCAATACCCGCCGCTTCTGTAGGCGTGAAAATACCACCGTAGATACCGCCCATAATTACTAAGAAAAGGATGGTAATGGTGAAGATGCCTTTAATAGAATGCAGGCGTTCTTTCCATGTGCTGCGAGCACCCGGCATGCCCAGTTTAGGGTTGATGATAGTCAGTACCAGTACGGTCAACAAGTACATCAAAATGGCTAAGGCACCGGGGATTACACCGGCGGCAAACAGTTTGCCAATGTCGGTTTCAGTCAGAATGCCGTAAACCACCATGATCACACTGGGGGGGATCAGCACACCCAAGGTGCCGCCTGCGGCAATACTGCCCGCCGCTAAGCGGTCGTCATAGTTGAATTTGCGCATGTTAGGCATGGCAACGCGGCTCATGGCAGCGGTGGTTGCCATACTGGAACCACACAACGTACTGAAGGCACCACAGGCCAAGATAGTCGCCATCGCCAAACCACCACGCATGTGCCCAATGAAGGCATTTGCGGCGGTGTACATGTCTTTAGATAAACCTGACGCGTTCACCAAGTTGCCCATCAATACAAACAGGGGCAAAACGGTAAAGCTGTAGCTTAAGCCGGTATCAAAGGCGGTTTGGGCAGCCATGGTGTAGGCGGCTTCAAAGTCGGTGTAGAAGCTAAAGCCCAACGTACCTACCAGCAGCATCCCCCAAGCGATGGGTAAGCCAACGAATAGGCTGATCAGCAGGATGATCAGTCCAAGCAAGGAAATAAGCATAATGGTGTCCGGTGCGTCAGGGTTGGCGGTGGTGAGCGAACAGTTGCGACAAGGCAGCTACTGCAGCGAAGCCTGTCAGCACAGAAATGATGTAAGCGATGGGCGCGATAGGAATATCTAAGGCGTTACTTCTGTCGCCGTAGTCGGACAGTTGAAGGGCGTGCAGCCACAGGTAGTAGCTCAAAATAGCCAGCCCGCCACCTGAGATCAGGGAAATGATCATGCGTTGCAGGTGTTTGGCACGTTTGCTTAATACGCCATCCAACAAACTGACCGTCAAGTGTTGATTATGCAAGGTGACTTGAGGTAGGGCCGAGAAGATCAGTATGGCCAATAGAAACTCGTTACTTTCATAGGCGCCATGTATAGGCGCATGAAAGACATAGCGTCCAATCACATCAATAGTGGTCACCATCACCATTACCGTCAGGATTGTGACGCACACACCATTTAGCAGGCGTTCAGCAAAACGCAGTGGGCCTATGGTTGTGTGTGTTTGTTGCGTACCCTCTAATTCTTTGTCCATGTTGTCTCCGTTGCGGACTGGGTTGGCAAGCGTAGGGGTTTTTACCCCCTTATATACTATTTATAAGAGGATAGTTTACAGGTAAATAAATTCATGTGAATAGGAAATAACCCTAGATGGTGAGTGTGCCAATGCTAGCGCCACCGCATACATACAGGGTTTGGCCGGTGACAAAACTGTTTTCTGGATCAGAGAAAAATTGCACGGCACGAGTAATATCGTCGACGCGACCTAGGCGTTTAACGGGGATGCCTGCAGCAATATTTTGTTCGCGCTCACTGCCAGCGGGCACTACGTCATAGAACATAGGTGTTTGAATAGGGCCGGGGGCAACCACGTTGACCGTAATACCTTGATCGGCAAATTCCAGCGCCCACGTTCTTGCCATGCCTAACATACCCGCTTTGGTAGCGGCGTAGGCGGTGCGGGTTTGCAAGCCTAATGCACCACGCGACGACATCAGCACGACGCGACCAAATTTTTTGGCTCGCATGGACGGCAGAATAGCTTGCATGATTTGGATGGCGGAACCCAGATGAATTTGTGTCAGCCCTTGCAGTTCTTCTAGGCTGACGTTTTCCAGCAAGTTGGGCCAAATTACCCCTGCATTGTGCACAAAGTGGCTAACGTCGTACTTGGCTGTAATGTCGTCAATTGCCGCTTGTGTTGCTTGGCTGTCTAGCAAATCGACGAGTACAGGCACCAAGCGCTTATGGCTCCAGTCTGGTGCTTTCCTAGCCATAGAAATAACGGTGTAGCCTAGCGCCACGTAATGGCGGCATAGGTCAGCACCTATACCGGCACTACCGCCAGTAACGATAACGGTATGGGGAGTAGTCATAAGGGTTCCACGACGAAGTAGGGGCGATCAAATAGGGGTAGCGTTGAGTACGGCACTCTGCGACGCATCTAATTCCAGTGCTACGCGCAGGCGTTGGCCAATAGACAACGATGCCGGCAAGTTCACGATGGCAACAGGGCCGCAATCAAGCTTTGCAGTACCTATGTGCCACGGCAGTTTGGCTTGAAAGTAGGGCTCGTTACTGTGATGCAAGGTGCTTTGGGCTACTAAGGTGGCGGTGCTTTCTACGGCTTGCCACTGCAGTTGTGGCCCTAAGCAGTGGCTGCATACATCACGTGGTGGGTACTGTACCGTTTGGCATTCTTGGCAGACTTGCAAGCTAAAGCTGCCTGATTCGGCAATACGGTTTAGATGCAGAGCAGTCTGGCTACGGGCATGGGGAGGAAGAGGTTGGGACATAATTATCCTCGCTGCAAGATGGTGGCAGCCGTGCAAATACCACGGTCATAGTTAATCATGCCAAAGCCAGACACCATACCGATGCGGGCGTTGTTCACTTGTGTGTTACCAGCGGTGTTCGTGAGTTGACGCAGTGCTTGCACCAAACCTAAGTAGCCACCGGCCGCACCGGCTTGGCCTACCGATAGCTGCCCACCCGATGTATTAAAGGGGAAGCTGCCGTCTATGGTGAAGCTGTGATCTCTAATGAATTGGGGGCCTTGGCCTTTTTCGCAAAACCCTAAGTCTTCAAATTGCAAAACGTTGATGACTGGGTAGTCGTCGTAGGTTTCTAAGAAGTCTATGTCGCGAGGGCTAACGCCAGCCATGCTGTAGAGTTCGTCTATGTCCATGGCCCAGCCGCCACGGTATTGCACGGGGTCGTGATGAAAGGCGTTGTGGCGTTCAATGCTGCCCAGAATGCGTACATACGGCAGGCCTAAGGCTTCAGCTTGTTCGCGGCGCATCACTAAGTAACCTTCGGCACCGGCGCAAGGCATGACACAGTCAAACAGATGTATAGGGTCGGCAATGACTCTGGCGTTGAGGTAGTCGTCTAGGCTTAGCGGCTTTTTCATCAACGCATGTGGATTTCGTAACGCGTTGTTGCGTTGGGCCACACACAGTTTGCCAAAGTCGGCACGCGTCGCACCGTAATGGTGCATGTAGTAGTTGGTCAATAAGGCAAAGCTGCCATTTGGCCCGGCTGCACCATATGGGTAGACGGCATCTTGAGAGAAACGAGAAAACGCGCTAACCGTGTGTTTGAATGACTCTTTGTGGTTGGTGTCCCCAGCAATGCACGCGATGATAGAGGCATCGCCGCACTGTACAGCACGGGCTGCACGACGCAGCGCCACCACGCCGCTGGCACCACCCATAGGGATGTGATCCAACCAGCGTGGGCTCATTTGAAAATGCTGCATCAGGCCTACAGCCGTGTCATTCCCCAAGGTGAAGCTGGATACACAAACACCATCCACCTGAGTTTTTTGTAAGCCACTGTCATCCAGTAAGCGACGTAGCGCAGAACCCAGCCAGTAGTGCGCACTGTGTTCCGAGAAACGCTCGTAGGCAATGGTGACAGGGCAGGCCAGTACGACGTCATCGTAAGGCAGGCGAGGGTGGCTCATCAGCGCTCCTGACGTTTTTTAAGGTGATTGGTATCAATGCAATCGGGGCTTTGTACTAGCGCCAAGGCTTTGGTTTTCAGTTCACCACGTTGGATTTTGTTGGTGGACGTTAGAGGGACTGCATCCACAAACACCACGTAGCCAGGCACCTTAAAGTAGGCCAGTTGGGTAAGCGCCCATTGCACAATGTCTTCGGCCAAAGCAGTAGGGTTTTCGGGTGTTTCGTGAGGAATAATCAGTGCCATCACTTCGTCACCACGAATGTCATCGGGGACGGCAGCTACGGCAATAGAGCGAATGGCGGGGTGCTGCTGTAACGCGTTTTCTACTTCTACAGCGGCAATGTTTTCGCCACTACGGCGAATGACGTTACGTTTGCGGTCAATAAAGTGCAAATAGCCATATTCGTCACGCATGACGATGTCGCCCGTATGAAACCAGCCATCGGCCCACGCTGCTTCGGTAGCAGCAGGGTCTTTCCAGTATTCGGCAAAGAAACCAAAGCGAGGGTTAGGGCCAGCACGGCGCACTAATAGCTCGCCATTTACGCCATTGGGTACGGGCTGGCCGTTGTCATCTACGAGCAAAATGTCTACGTTGTCGCTTTCTTTACCAAAGCAGCTAGTGCCGATGAAACGTGGCTCTTCATTGGCGATCACGCAGGCCGCTGCACCGGTTTCAGTCATGGCCCAGGCTTCTAGCAATGGGAAGCCAAAACGGGTTTCAAAGGGATGGTGCAAGGTTTTTTCTACCCCAGCGCCAAAGCCAAAGCGTACGCAGTGGTCAGTATCGGCGCTACTAGCGGGTAGTTTCATCAGAATGGCGGGCATCACCCCCAAATAATGAACGACAGTAGCTTTAGACTGTTTGACAGAATCCCACCAACTACGGGGGTGAAAACGGTCTAGTACGATGATGCAGCCACCGGTTTTAATGATAGCCATGGTAGAGGTAGCCAAGGCATTCATGTGGAACAGGGGCAGCGGCGTCAACATACGCTCTTTACCGGGCTCCAGATGGGCTAAGCCACCTACCGTTGCATACCAGTCGCCTGCGTAATCAAAGTATTCATTGTTCAGCACGCACCCTTTGGGCAAGCCAGTTGTACCTGAGGTGTAGAGCAGCGCGCATTCTGTGTGCAAACCCAAAGTATCACCGGCGTGTGCGGCGGTAGACGCAGCCGGTAGGGCTTGCTCAGGTGTGATCACAGGTAAGGCGATATTGTTCTGCGCGGCAGCTTCTTCTAGATCGTTGATGCGTGACGCCAAGCTAATGGCCAACACCATGTCTGAGTGCTGAACAAGGTAGCTGAGTTCGGCAATACGCAGATCAGGGTTGATGGGCACAATAGATGCGCCCAATTTGTTCAATGCCAGCCAATGCAGCAAAAATACGGGGCGGTTTTCTAGCAATAAACCAATGCGGTGGCCTAGTCCGTAACCCGCTTGCTGGTACTGTGCGGCTAACTGGTCAATACGTTGTAAGGCCTCGGTGTAGCTAAGACTGCCTGCCTCAATCCCATAGATCTCAGCCGTTTCAGGTAAAACGGTGATGAAATCGTTAGAGGGCCATTGTTTGGCTGTGTTTTGGAAAACAGAATAAATCGTGTGCGACATGAGTAATTGGGCTCCGAGGGGGCTTACATGAACAGCTGTATATTGCCGAAGGGGGCATCACAGTTCAGCAGGTCTACGCGTTTTAGGCGTATGCGTAATTGGCCTTCTGCATCGACGACCACGTGATGCGTGGCCCAGCCTACGTAAAACTGCAAATCATCACCGCGTGTTTCGGTGTAGTGAAAGGCGGTGCGTACGCGATGTTCCGTAGCATTGGCATCGAAATCTACCACTTGCGGGCGTTGCAGTAGGTGGTGACAACGGCTTTTAGGTTGCTGAGAAAAGGTGCGTTGCCCAGCCAAGCGTTCAATGCGTATGCGCAAGAGCAGCGTATCCTCGTACATCAGCGACGCATGCAATACAGGGTCAGTTTGGCCGTGTGCCAACGGCATCCAGTAGTAGCCGTCTTCAGTAAAAAGCTTGAGCCAGTCTTCGTAGTGGTGTTGATCTAAGAGGTCGGCTTCGTGGTAGACGAAATCAATGAGGTGCTGAGGGGTAAGGTGGGTCATGTTGTTATCCTTTAATGAAGAACCAGGAAATTCAGGGCTTACAGACCCATGTATTTCAACCACGCGCGAAATTGCGCACGCATTTGCAGTTCGCTGGTGCCATTAATCACCACATTGGTACGCGATGCCTCGCCTTCTTCAAAGAGGCGGCCTACGTTCATCCAATCGCGACCACGGCTTTGCAAAGCGGTTTGGGCTCGTTCATACATCTCCAGATCATCGTGACCCACTACAGAAGTCGGGGCATTGATCAAGCGGTTGTACATTAGCGTGCGTTCTAACAGCTTGTCGGGTGCGCCGACTAAGCGGAAGGTCCATGACTCCACCAAGGTTTTGTCGGCGGCAATAGGTTTAAACACACGTAAGGTTTGGATGGGGCCTTTCACCATAATATTGGGGAAGTAGATGGTGTTATGGCGTACATCACCCAAAATGGCCTTCGCTTTTTCTTCACCGTAGGCGGCAACCATTTGGTCCCAATACCCACCAATATCAGAGTATTCGGCGTGGATGGAATCGCTAACTCCGGTATGCCCGTGGCCATTTTCCCAAACGCGTATGCCCATGTTCTCGAAGAACTCGTAAGGCGACATAAAGGGAGCAAACAGTTCTACCGCCATAGGTTTAGGCGTACCTTCAGGGGCTTCTTGCCATACTTTTACCGCCGTACCTGCAGACGACTCGTGCGCCACCATGGGGTGACAGGTGTCGGTCTGGTTATCGACCAGCATTTTCCAGTTGCAGTTATGCATGTAGCGCATGACGCCACCGGCGACTTCTAACTTACCTTCGGGGGATCGGTCCACCATGTTGTCGATGGTGCTGAGTGACTCGCCAAAGAAGTCGGCAAAGCTTTCGCCTTCGGGGCTTAATCTACAGAACACGAAGTCACGGTACACCTCTACGTTTTCAACCGGCGCCATACCTTGGCTGGCTTCGCTGCATTCAAAGCCCGTGTTCTCGTAGCCTTTTTTCAGTGGGATGGCTAACAGCTTGCCGTCGGTACGGAAGGTCCAGGCGTGGTACGGGCAGCGGAAGAACTTGCCTGTGTTACCACAGCTTTCACCGGCTACTTTGACACCTTTGTGGGGGCAACGGTTGTACAGCACCTTGATGCTGTCATCGTTATGGCGCACCATCACCACTTCTTCATTGCCTACAGTGGTGGTGATGTAGTCGCCTTTGTTGGGCGCTTGGCTAGCATGGCCAACGTAAACCCACGTGTTGGCAAATAACTGCTCCATTTCCAACTGAAATAACTCGTGGTTGATATACAGGTCTTTATGTACCTCGGTATCACGCACCAGTTGGCGGATGGCTTCAGGGTTGTTGCGGTAGGTAGTCATGGTGGCACCTGCTAATTACAGATCGAGAACAAGTTTGGGTGTTTTGCAGCGTGAAATGCAGGTCTGTATGACCTTGTTGCTGGCTTTTTCGTTATCGCTAAGAAAGTAGTCGCGGTGATCGGGAACACCTTCCAGTACATCGGCGGTACACACGCCACATTCGCCACGTTTGCAGTCGAACATAGGGTCTAGGCCGGCCTCTTCCAGCACGTCTACGATGGTTTTATCGGCGGGAACCGTCAGCGTCATACCAGACTGGCGCAGTTCAAGTTCAAAAGGCTGGTCGCCGGCTTGCGCCGCAGCGGTAGTAAACAGCTCAAAGTGCACATGGCTGCGTGGCCAATGGCGTTCTTTAGAGATTTCGATGACCGCATCAATCATGGATTGTGGGCCACAGACATAAATGTGCTGTTCGGGAGTCAGCGTATCGAAGAGGCTAGCTAAATCCAGTGCTTGGCCGTCATTGTGGTAGCACACCAGCTTGTCGCCTAAAGCTTGTTGCAAACTATCGGCAAACGCTAATTGCGCTTGGCTACGTGCGCTGTAGTGCAAGCGGAAAGGGCGGTTTTGCTGTTGTAACGTGCAGGCCATACTGGCGATGGGGGTGATGCCTATGCCGCCAGCAATCAGCACGTATTCGGGCTCGCTGTTGTTGGCTTCGTGTACGGGGAAATCGTTGACGGGGCCGTTCACCTGAATCACATCACCCACTTGCAGTTGATGCATAAAGGCCGAGCCGCCACGGCTTTGATCTTCAAGGCGTACCCCCAAGCGATAACAGGAGGGGGCGCATTGCCAGTCGTAGTCGGGCGTGGTGACGATCAGTGAATAGCAGCGGTGATCGTTAAGGCCGGGGATGTGTACCTGCAAATGTGCGCCAGCGTCGAAATGCGGCAGGGGGGTGTTGGTCGCAGACTCCAACATGATTTCACGTATCAGCTCAGAGGCCGGACGTACTTCGCGTACCACCAGATCAAATGTAGGCATCGTTTATCTCTTCCAGTATGGCCTGAAGTCAGGTCAATGATTTTCTTATTGCTTAATAGTTTAGTAGTAAACATATTCCAAAGAATATAAAGGAAAACCATTAGTGGAGAGTACGTGCTGGAGGAGGCTGTATTCATCGCACATGCTGGGGGACTGCGGAACAACTTTTTGTGATTTGAGACACCAAATCAAAAAAGTTTTCCTCCGCCCCCCCGAGGTATAGCAATTGATAGGTTTACAGCCCTTCCTTAAGTATCGTGACTGTTTATTCGTGATGGGGATTAACGAGTAGTAGTCTTCTATGCTCAATGTTGGCGCGGAGTGACGGCTGTATTCATTGCTTACGCTGGGTAGCTGCGGAAGAATTTTTTTTGATTTGAGATACCAAATCAAAAAAAATTTCACTCCACCACCCTGAATGTCCTAGTGTTGGACAGGTTTACCGCCCTTTCTTTAGTAGCGCTTTAATCAGGACGGGAGGTAGTGGTTATGCTTCTTCATCTTGTATGCCAACCTTTGCTAAAACAGGCCTGACAGTACGCAAGAAGAAATTAGTTAAAACCACTGCTCTAATCTGTCACAGAAGTAGAAATGCCTAGCAGCAACTACCAATGCAAAAACCTAGGCATGCGACGAGCAAAAGGCGGATGGAAGTGTTTTTTTATTTGGTGTCTCAAATAAAAAAATACTTTCGCAGCCTTAGGCTATGGCAGCCGGTGGTTGATAAGCGGGTTTTGCAGCTTTAGGCTAATGTAGCCCAATCGTGCCATGAAAAAGCCCCTCGTAATGACGAAGGGCTAATCAGCAGTTTGGTGGCCCTAGTAGGCCGTCAGAAACTACTTAGTTTGGCACCAATGCCAGCACACGTAATGGGCTGCCGGAGCCGGCTTCAATCTTCAATGGAGCAGAAATAATCAGCGCACCCGTAGGTGGCAACTGATCAAGGTTTTGCATGCATTGCAAACCGTAGCGGTTAGCGCCGTGCATTAAGGTGTGGCAAGGGTAGGGCATGGGCCACGAGTATGACTGTCCGGCATCGGTGTTAATGGTTTCTACACCAAAACCCAGTACATTACGCTCGTTAATCATCCACTCTACCGCTTCTTGGCTAGGGCCTGGCGTGTGGGGGCCATCTTCTTTCATGTTGACGTAGCTCGCTGGGTCTTGCTCTAAGCGCTTGTACCAGTCAGTACGTAAGAATACCCAGCAGTTTTCAGGAATACGACCATGCTTGGCTTCCCATGCTTTTAGGAAGTCGCTGGTCAGTACCCAGTCTTCATTGGCGGCAACCTCTGCCGAGGCGTCAATCACAACGGCTGGGCGGATGAAGTTGTGCGCAGGTATGGTGTCTACGGTGTTTTGGGGTTGGTCTTTGCCAGATACCCAATGCACCGGTGCGTCAAAGTGCGTGCCCGTATGCTCACCACAGGTGAAGTTGTTCCAATACCAAGCAGGGCCTTGGTCGTTGTATTGGCTAATAGTTTGTTTGCTAAAGCCCGCAGTTTGCCCAAATTGGGGTGGCAGTTGCAGGGCAGGGAAGCGTTCGCTTAGGGTGTGCGTCAGGTCTATAACCTGCACTTGTTGGCTGTTTAAGGCCTGCACCAGCTGGCTGATGCTGTTTTGTGTACTCATCCCGCTGTCTCCTCGTTGTGCTCTGACCCACCGTTATGACAGACATAACGGTGGGTAGGCACATATCATTCTTTAGTTTTCGGGTTGTTCATCCAGACCTGGCGCAGCGGGGTTTAGCTCGGCAGCGCAGAAGTCGTCGTTCACAAAGGTTGCAGCACTCAAGGCACGTCGGTTGACTTGCAGATTGAAGATATCAAAACGGTTGTAATGACCGGTGATGTCATGCATTTGTCGTGGCTGTATGCAGCGCGACAAATCGATTTCACCGTAAGCAATACCTTCATCGTCAATCAGTGGTGTACCGATGGTGCGGCCATCTGGGCCAATCACGCCCGAGAACGCGCTGTTTTTGCGTTCTAGCAATGCACGAGCGTCAGGGTGTGAGGTGCTCATTTGTTCAATGATTTCTTCAGAAATCGTAGAACAAGCGATAACCGTAAATACCTTACCTTCAAAGCAATGTGCTGCAGCACGTAGACGAATGGCTTCGGCCATGTCGTAGTCTTTAGGCGCTACCGGTAAACCAATGTAGTTAGCCACGTGCACCAGTTCGCCTTGTGACAGCAAGCTGAAGCGTGCCAAGGTGTTGGTGTTTTCACCGCAGGCCAACGCGCCCAATGGGCCTACGCTGGTTTTGTGTACGCGTAAGGATGAAGCATCGCCCGGTGCCCATGTCAGCTTTTCAGCCCAAGTAGGCACCAGTTTGCGGTGGCGGCCCAAAATGCGGCCTTCGTCGCTAATGGTGACTACCGTGTTGTAAATGGTAGCGATGCTATTGGGGTTACGTTCGTTCACCCCAATTACCACGTTTACCTTGCGCTGACGTGCTACTTCGGCGATTTTCTGAATTTCTGGGCCCGGCACTTCAATGGCGGACTTCACCAGTTTTTCAAACCAAGGGCTACCGTCTACAGGGTTTAGAATCCAGCTCCAGTAGGGGTAGGCCGAAATAAATACTTCAGGAAACGCAACCAGTCGGGCACCGTTATCGGCAGCTTCGTGTATCAGCTTGCATGCTTTTTCAACGGTGGCATCCGTATTCAGGAATACAGGCGCTGTCTGTACGGCAGCAGCCTTAAACACTGGAAGATCTAGCATGTGACTATTCCTTATTTGTTGGGTGTTACGTCAACAATAGGGTGACGCAGTGTGCCGATGTGTTCTACGTAGGCTTCTACTACATCACCTGGCCACATCCACTCTTGTGGGCTACGGCCTGCGCCTACGCCTTCAGGAGTACCGGTAGCGATAATGTCACCGGGTTCCAGCGTGATACCGGCGCTGATGTCAGCGATCAGGTGATTCACGTTGAACAGCATGTGACGTGTGTTGGAGCTTTGTTTGGTCACGCCATTTAAGGTCAGGCTGAGGTTGATGTTGTGTGGGTCTGGCAGTTCGTCAGCAGTAATGATGACGGGGCCAAATGGGGCGTAAGTGTCTTGGCCTTTGGAGTAAATCCACTGACCAGCACGGCGGCAATCACGTGCGCTTACGTCGATCATGGCGCTGTAGCCAAATACGTAGTTCAGTGCATCTTCTTTGCTCACACGTTTAGCACGTGTGCCCATGATGACGGCCAACTCAACTTCCCAGTCCATTTGTTGGGTGATGTTTTTGTTGTGCTCAATCGCATCGCCAGGGCCCACAACGGTGGTTGGTGGTTTAGAGAAAATGACTGGCTCTTTAGGCAACTCTTTGGAGGTGTCCAACGTACGGCTGGATTCGGCTACGTGCTCTACGTAGTTCAAGCCAATACCAAAGATGTTTTTACGTGGGCGAGGAATAGGGGCCAGCAGCTTAACGTTAGCCAGTGGTACGGCTACGCCAATGGGCATATCGTCGCTGTATTCGTTCAGCAGGCGGGAAACGGCTGTGACTGTAGCAGGACCCATGTCGATGAAGTCCAGCATGTTGTCTGGCAGAGGGGTGCCAGTCACAACGCCAAAATCGTGCAGGTCAACAACCAAGTCGTTAACGATAGCGCCTAAACGGCCAGCTGCTGCGGGTTCACTGCGGTAAGTTACGAGACGCATTTTCTTCTCCAGAGTTACGAAACATGCCTTTGCTAGGCATGTAAGGATGCAAAGGTGTTAGTTAGTAATGATTTGATGCCCGCCGTTGTCGGCTAAGGCTTCTTCACGATAAAGATTCAGTGCACGCATGGTGGGCAGATCATGGAACGAGAACAAGCAAGCGTCTTCGGTGTTGGAGCCGTTGACATGTTCGTGGAACATCCATGAAGGCACGCAGAAAATATCGTGCTCGTTCCAGTCATAGCGTTTGCCATTAATAATGGAATGCCCGTGGCCTTTGGCGACGTGGTAAATAATGCTGCCTGTGTGGCGGTGGGCCTTGGTGTGTTGGCCGGGTAGCAACATTTGCATGCTGGCGCCCATGGTAGCCATCACCGGGCCGCCTGTTAGCGGGTTCAAGTAGTCCATGATCAGGCCATCAAATGGGCTGCCTTCGGACACTTTGGCATAACGTTGCAGAGCTTCGTAAGTAGGCTCCCACTCGTACTTCAACAGCGGTGAGTACGGTTTTTGCCAGTCGTGCAAGGTAGGTTTTAAACCTGGGCCGCCCCAAATGTTGGTAGCGTCATTCACTGGGTAAGTGACGGCTTGCTGCAAGTCGGGGTGCACAGCGTAAAAGCCCGCTTCCAGAGCATTCACCAGAGGAATGTCCAAACCATCTTGCCAGATGCACGTCGTACCGTCAGAGCTGACACCGTGCTCGTGCCACGAGCCATTAGGCGTTAACACAAAGTCATTCGCGCCCAAGGTCATTTTGTGGCCGTCTACCACGGTGTAAGCGCCCGAGCCTTCCATAATGAAACGCAAGGCGGACGACGAGTGAGCGTGTGCCGAGGCGGCTTCACCGGGATGCATGACTTGCAGGCCCGAGTACAACCAACCTACGGCAGCCGCGAAATCGCGACGACCAGGGTTATTCAGGTAAATAACGCGGCGACCGGCTTGTTCAGGGGTGACCAAATCTACCGAACGCAGCACGTAGTCGCGCAAATCTTTGAAGCGCCACACTACGGGTACCGAGTCAGACTTGGGTTCCCACGGTTCAATTTTATTGGCGACGTTCCACAGCGCACCCGTCTCGAATTTTTCCAGCTCGCGGTAGTACGCAATGAGTTCGGGCGTGTCAGTGACGTTGGCACGTCCAATCACATCTTCTTTGTAGGTGTCATAGCGTTCTTGTGTCATTGTTGTCTCCTTTGATCTTCAGCCATGTAGCACGTGAGGGGTAGCTAGCGTGAGAGCCAGTCCTTACCCCACAGATAAGGGGCAGGCCATGTGATGTCCTGATAGCCTAGTTTGGCAGCCTCGTGTAGGGGCCAAGCGGGGTTAGCTAGGAAGCCACGGGAAAGTGCACATAGATCAGCACGGCCTGCGGCAATGATGCTATTAGCATGGTCTGCTTCAAGAATCGCACCCACAGCCATAGTAGGAATGGATGCTTCATTACGGATGCGGTCAGCAAACGGTGTTTGGAACATACGGCCATACACGGGTTTCTGATGCGCAACCACTTCACCACTGGATACATCCACCAGATCAGCACCGGCAGCTTTGAATTGCTTCGCAATGGCTACGGCGTCGTCAGGGGTAATACCGCCTTCCGCCCAATCGTGTGCCGAAATGCGTACCAATAGCGGTTTGTCGCTAGACAGCGCAGCACGCATGGCTTTAAGCACTTCTATGGGGTAACGCAGGCGGTTTTCTAAGCTGCCGCCAAATTCATCGGTGCGCTGGTTGGTAAGCGGGGAGATAAAGCTGGACAGCAAGTAGCCGTGGCCTGCTTGCAGTTCCACGCAGTCAAAGCCAGCCGCGTCAGCACGTTTAGTCGCTGCGACGAAGGCATCGCGAATGTCTGCCATTTGTGCGCTATTCAGTGCGCTAGGTGTGGCGCTGTCAGCGTCGTAAGCAATGGCCGAGGCAGATACCAAAGCCCAGTTACCAGAGGACAAAGGTTTGTTGGCGCGTTCCCAACCTACTTGCGTAGAACCGCGACGGCCAGCGTGGCCTAGCTGAATACCAATGCGAGCATCCAAGCTATGTACGTGGTCTACGATTTTTTTCCAAGCAGCGGTTTGTTCGTCATTCCATAAGCCCGCACATCCAGGGGTCACACGGCCTTCTGGGGTGACAGCAGTCATTTCAGCCATTAGCAGAGCCGCACCACCCAAGGCTCTGGCGCCATAGTGGGTGTGATGGAAATCGTTCACCATGCCGTCTTTAGCCGAGTACATCAACGTAGGGGCAAAGACCACGCGGTTTTTCAGCTTCATGCAGCGCAGGGTGAAAGGCGTAAACATAGGAGGCGGGGCTTGCTCGCCCTTTTCCAGTTTCAGGCCAGCATCGGTGGCAAACCAGCGCTCAAAGTCGGCAATGCCTTCTGGGTCACGCAGGCGCAGGTTCTCGTGCGAGATACGTTGCGAACGGGTGAGCATAGAGTAGGTGAATTGCTCGGGTGCCATGTTGGCGTAACGCGCTACGTTTTCAAACCACTCGGTAGAGTTACGCGCCGCATTTTGAATGCGCAGCACATCAATGCCACGTGCAGCCTCATATTCTTTTAGCGCTGTTTCCAAATTGGCGTCATCTTTCAGATGCTGCGCCAATGAAATGGAATCTTCCAGTGCCAGCTTCGTGCCTGAACCAATAGAGAAGTGGGCGGTATGGGCGGCATCCCCCATTAAGACGAAGGGGATTTGTTTACCGTCTACGTTTTCCCAATGTACCCATTTGCGGCAGATCACACGCGGGAAGCGAATCCAGATAGCCGAGCCACGCAAGTGCGAGGCATTACTGATCAGTTTGTGGCCATCTAAGTGGGGTGCAAACAGTTTTTCACAGTAGGCTATACCTTCTTCTTGGCTCATGTTTTCGATGCCGGCTTTCTCCCACACTTCATGCGGAGTTTCCACGATGAAGGTAGATAAGCCATTTTCAAAACGGTACGCGTGAGCTTGGAACCAGCCGTGCTCGTTTTCAACAAAGATGAAGTTGAAAGCGTCGAATTTTTTCTCTGTACCTAACCACACAAAACGGCATTGGCGTTCGTCAATGTCGGGTTGGTAGCTTTGCGCGTATTTAGTGCGAATACGGCTGTTAATACCGTCGGAAGCAATGACTAGGTCAGCTTGGTATTTACGGGCAATTTCAAGTTCGTCTTCAACGAAGGTTTCAAATACCAGTTTCACACCAATTTCTTCACAGCGCGCCTGCAGAATGTTCAGCAGTTTCTTGCGGCCAATGCCCACGAACCCGTGCCCGCGACTACGCTGTGCGCTGCCTTTGAAGTGCGTTTCTATGTCGTCCCAGTGGTTAAAAGCATCACCGATGGTTTGCGCCGAAACAGGATCTGCCTCGCGCAGGTTTTCCATGGTGGCATCTGAGAAGACCACGCCCCAGCCAAAGGTATCGTAGGGGCGGTTGCGCTCCACTACGATGATCTCGTTGCTAGGGTCTTGCAGCTTCATTAGTAGACCGAAATACAGGCCAGCGGGGCCTCCTCCTATGCATACGATCTTCATGTTTGCTCCCTTTTATAGGTATTACCACGCTGAATTAGATGCAGAGTAGTATGTTTATTAATAAATAATATACAAATAAAGTATTTAGGTACAGGAAAAAACGCGATTTATTTTGCGCTATCCATCACAGCGGCTTCTTTCTGCACGTAAGCCTGCATGGGGGTACGTAAAAACTCTGGAATATCAATAGCTTTGTGGGTCACCAACGAGGTGGTCACAATGACTTGGTTAATCTCCATACGCAACTGACCTTCTAAATCGGTGCATTGCAGGTGCAGTTGAATGGAGCGTCCGCCTAGGCGTTCAATGCTTAGGCTCAGGATAACGTCGTCACCCATTTTGCTGATGGCTCTGAAATCGGCATCCAGATGCACGGTGGGTAAGCCAACTTTACGATCGGCAATAACGCCATGAAAACCTACGGTGGGGACGATGTCGTCAATCCACTTTTCAAGCAGATCGTTGAACATGACAAAGTACTGCGGATAGAACACAATGCCTGCAGGGTCGCATTCCGAAAAACGGATTCGGTGTTTTTGCGTGTATGGCTTTGATTCCATGCGTTTTCCTTTTTGTTTATAGTGACGCCATAAAGCGCTAGGTCTAGGTAAAGCCAGGTTACATGCTTGTTATGGTTAGCCTGGCCGGTGGGGTTATCAGTAGTTAGCCGAGGTTCTTTTGCAAATGCACACGCAATTGCCCCAGCTGCTGCAAGACTTCTACGATGACGTCGTGGTCCATGCCATCGAACAGTTCGCTTAGCCATTGGTTGTGTTGACTAGCCATTTGTTCAAATGCGCTCTTACCTTTAGGGGTAAGGTGCAGCAACCATGTGCGTCTATCGGTGGGACTGCTGACTCGCGATACCAAGCCTTCGCGTGAAAGCTCATCGGTTAAACCAGTGATGTTCCCACTGGTCACCATTAAATAGCGGGATAACTCACCCATTTTCAGACCTTGAGGGTAGCGATACAGCTGCGCCATGTAGTCGAAACGGGCCAGTGAAATATCAAAATTCGTACGTAGACGTTTACGTATTTCGTCCTCGATTTGCTTGGTGCATGTCATGAGCCTAAGCCAAAGGCGTACCGTTGCTGGGTCTTTGGGGCTAATACGCCCTTCATAGCCGCTGTCTTGTACGAGTTCGGTAGACAAATCCAAGTCTGTGGTTGGTTGCATTTTCTGATTCCAAGCGCACCCTTCAAGGAGGACGCAGTACGTTAACAATAAAGACCAAGCCGTCACATACGCACGTAGTCAAATTGCATTCTACACTATATTGTTTAGTAGTAAAGTATCTGACGGTGGTCTACAGCAATTGCTGACATAAAGCTTTTAAACTAAGGCGTACGCCTGTCTTGTTTCGTCTAATTTCTTTCCATGTTCATCAGCCAACGCCGCATCACGCAGGGCGTGTAGCATGTCGGGGGAAATGCGATCAGGGTATTGATCCAACACCCCCATTAGGGTTGCGAAATTACGCAAACCACGTTGGTGGGTATCGCCATAGCCTTTAACCAAGCGTTGGGCACGGGTAATCTCCAGCGCCAAAGCGGGGTGGCTAGTCGCATGACTGCTAATGCGTTGCAGCCATTCTTCAATGCGTTGTTGCTCGGCTTGGAAGCGCAGAGTGCTACGACGCCAGCGTTTCATGCCACTTAAGGTATTGAGCAGCATAAAACCACGTAGAGAACTGGTTTGGATGACACGGCCTTTGCCTGTCATGCTACGCAGCACACGATGCCCCCACGATTTGGGGTTCAACAACCAACGCGCTAGGCGCTGGCAGGGCAGAATTTCACTAATCTCTTCTACCCTAGGGTGCATGTATTCGTTAATGGCGAGGATTTGGCCAGAAGCCAATTGCACCTCTTGGCTCACGCGTTCAAAGCGGGTGGCACGGGTTTTGAGTTCAGCTACACGAATGGCGTCTTCAAAGGACATCCATAGCGCTAAATAACGAGCCGCTTCGCTAAGCAGTAGGTAGTCGTCGGCACGCATTTTTTGATGCAAGGCGTCCAGTCGGTCTATATACAGCTCGCCATAGGCTATATCTTGAAAGTCTATTAAGCGGCGGGTACCTTCCAGCACTATAGGCTGAGTCTCAATAGGGAAGCGTTGACGCACACGTTCTACCAGCGCTGCAACACGAGGGTGTTTGGGGTTCACTGTCGCTGGGTCGGGCAGGGCGGGCTTGTCGTCATCAGCAGGCTCGTCTTCTGCCGCGTTAACGCGACTGTATGCGGAATCAAAGGCACGTAAGCTAGGCTTCACACCTACGCCACCACGCTCAATGGTTTGCTCAAATTGCTCGCGGCTAAAGGGCAGTACGCCGGTGGCGGATAAGGCACCAAACATAACGGCACTGATCACACTGCCTGCATCTTCCGCGGCCTTGGCCATATTGAAATGGATAAAGCGTTTAGCTGCTTGCTTAGCGTGCTGAATCAACGCATCGCTATCTACACGGCCATCACCCATGGCGGTTTTCTCAGCAATGGAATACACACGGTGAGTAGAAGCGATGAGCGTAGTGCGGTCGTCGGTCACAATGCCGCGCTGTACCGCACGACCCGCTTCCATCAGTTCAGACGCCAGCACAATATCCACGTCGCCGGGCATGGGCATCAGCGACAGCACCGGTTTTTTATCGTTGGGGGCGGCACTAACGGGGAACAGTTCCACGTAATAAATGGTGGCACCGGTACGCTGTGCTACACCAGGCACCGACGTGGTTTGTGCGAAGTAACCATTGTGCTCGCCTAGGCTAACTACCCAGTCGGCCAATACACCACCACCTTCACCGCCCATCGCCAAAATAGCAATTTTTATGGGTTTAACTTGCATGATATCTCTCTCCCTGCTGCTTAGAATGCGTAACGCTCGCGCTTGGCGGCACTACGACGCTGGAACCAACCGATCACGTTGCGGCGCAGTTTTTCGCGCCAACGATCCCAGCCAGTAGGGTTATGAATGATTTGTGCGCGGTAAAACGAGGGGCACAAAATGGCAGCGTGTGACACTTCACCGCACAGACCGCAACCCACGCAGCTATTCATCACTGTGGCAACGGGGTCAGTACGCAGTGCATCAGGGTTAGGACGAATGGATAACGACGGGCAGCCCGATAAGCGTATGCAAGAGTGGTCGCCCGTGCAGGTGTCGGAATCCACACCAAAGCGTTCGCGTACCACGCGTTTACCGTCTGTTAGGGCTTTACGTACTTGACCACGTTCGCGGCGTTGCTTATTGAGCATGCACTCGCTTTGGGCGATCAGTACTTTGGGGCCTTTTTCGTCGGTAGTAAGCGCATCACGCAAGGTTTCCGTCATGGCCTTAAGGTTGTAGGTGCGACGGATGGTACGCATCCACTCTACGCCAACGCCTTTCACGGCTTTCTCAATAGGGTGATTGGTGCTGCGGGTCACGTTTTGTGCACGTGACGACAAAATATCCTGACCACCCGTGGCTGACGTGTAGTTGTTGTCAATAATGATGGTGAGGTTGTCGCTCTTATTGAACACTGCATTGGCGACGCCGCTGGTTAAGCCGTTGTGCCAGAAACCCCCGTCGCCCATCACCGAGATAGCACGTTTGTTGCTGGTGTTGGTGTTCAGTGCCGACGCACCGGCACCCCCTAAACCATAGCCCATCGTGGTATTACCCAAATGGAAGGGCGGCAAAATAGAGAACAGGTGACAACCAATGTCGGCGCTCACGTGGTGTGGGCCCAGTTCGCGCTCTACTAATTTCATGGCAGTGAAAATAGGGCGCTCGGGGCAACCAGTACAAAAACCTGGTGGGCGACCATGCACGTTTTCGTTTAGCGAGTTGGCAGGCAGTACTTCAGCGGCCACGGCTGTAGCAGTTTGGCGCTGTACGGTTTCTTCTTTGAGCGGAATCACGCGTGGTTTACGAGCGGGCTGTGGCTCAATACGACCATAGTGCTCTAAGTAAGCGCGCAAGCCTTTTAGCATGGTTTGCGTGTTGTACTCGCCGGCCATAGGCAAGAAATCTTTACCGTGTAGCTCCGTCGTGCTTTTGGCTTTACGCAAAATCGCCGAGATATTTTGCTCTACAAAGTTAGGTTGGCCTTCTTCCAGCACCAGTACGGCACGTTTACCTTCACAGAATCGCAGAATTTCGGATTCTATTAAGGGGTAGGCGACGTTCATCACGTACATGGGAATTTTGGACTCGCCAAACACATCGGCCAGATCCAAATGCTCCAAGGCACGGATGACGTTGTTATAGCCTCCGCCTTGAACAATTAAACCGATGTCGTCGTGGTTATCACCAAAGAACTCGTTGAGCTGGCGAGATTCGATGAACTCCACGGCAGCAGGCCAACGCTGTTCGATTTTTTCTTTTTCGTGCAAGAAGCTGGCGGGTGGCAACACAATGCGGTCTAAATCGCGTTGTGGGTTCTCCATGGCTTCTTTTAGCGAGAACTTGGCACGTCGGTTGTCGGACGCTACAAATTGGCCGTGTACGTGACAGGCACGTATACGCAGTTGCAGCATAACAGGGGTATTACTGGCCTCAGACAGATCAAAGCCATCTTTTACTGCTTGCACAATACAGGGCAGGTTAGGGCGTGGGTCCAGCATCCACATTTGTGATTTCATGGCAAAGGCGTGGCTACGCTCTTGCATAATAGAAGAGCCTTCACCGTAGTCTTCGCCCACAATGATCAGCGCGCCACCTTTAACACCGCCCGAGGCCAAGTTAGCTAAAGCGTCTGAGGCCACGTTAGTGCCTACCGTTGCCTTAAAGGTAACGGCACCACGCAGAGGGTAGTTAACGGAAGCAGCCAAGGACGCGGCGGCAGTAGCTTCGCTGGCACTGTTCTCGAAACGAATCCCGTTTTCAGTCAAGATGTCTTGGGCATCTGCCAATACATCCATTAAGTGTGAAATGGGCGCGCCTTGATAACCGGCCACGTACGAGACGCCAGACTCTAACAGTGCTTTGGTAACGGCCAGAATGCCTTCGCCACTAAACACTTCGCCTGCGCCTAGACGTAATAGCTCTACCTCTTTGACAAATGAACGCTCTGCCATCGTGTCCTCCTTGTGGTACTGCTTATGTATATTGGAATATTATTATTTTCATATGAATATGTTTAGTTCTCAATATATTATTTGTGATGGTTTTCCCTGATAGGGTTTAAGGGGTAAACCGGGCGTCGGCGCAAAGTTTGGTATATTAGGCAAACTTTTTGACTCTATTGGCCACGTAATGACCGCCCCTACAGCAGATAAATTTGTATTCGTTGATGATTATTTACCCGCTTTGTTGGCTCAGGCTAGCCTAATTATCTCCACCGAATTCCACCAAGTCGTACTTAAGAAGGGCTTGTCTATTACCGAGTGGCGTGTGCTGTCTACGTTGTCGGGGGCTGGCGTGGTAAGCGTGGGGCATTTGGCGCGTATCGCAACGAGTAAGCAGCCTACGGTGACGCGTGTGGTCGATAAAATGGTGGGGGCAGGGTATATCTGCCGCGTTCCGCATTCGGGCGACAGGCGTGTGACCTTAGTAGAAATTACGGAAGAGGGCCAGGTGCTTATTTCGGGGCTGATCCAAGAGGCTAAGCATCATGAGTCTGAGGTGATTCGACGTTTGCAGCCGCTGGATATTGATATGCTGAAAGATACACTGCGTAGTTTGATTGCAGAGACGCGTAGCGAGGATTGATGTAGTAGCGGCTGTGTTCATTGCATACGCTGGAGGCTGACGGCATTCATCGCACGCGCACGGTTTTGTTCGTGATATAGGTTAACGATGAGTGGGCTTTTGCTCGTCATGCTGGCTCAGGGTAACGGCTGTATCCATCGCACTCGCTGGGGAGCTGCAGAAGAATTTTTTGTGATTTGAGAAACCAAATCAAAAAAATTTTCTCTCCGCCCCCCTGAGCATGCTGTTACTGGTAGGTGTACAGCCCTTTCTTATGTGGCAGTGATTAGGCATTCATTGCATCACTTTCTGCCTGCTGTGCAGTCTCACTCAGTGTTTCAGCAAGCACACCTTTAGCTATTTCAGAAAGGCTCATTACTCTCAGCAACTACCAAAGCAAAGACCGTGGCAAGCGTTGGAGGAAAGGCGGATGGAAGTATTTTTTTATTTGGTGTCTCAAATAAAAAAATACTTTCGCAGCCTTAGGCTAATGCAGCCCAGTCGTTAGTAGGCGGGCTTTGACACTCATTACCTTCGTTGGAGGCTACGTCAGCCAGTCGTTGCTAAGCGGGCTTTGCACCCACACACAACTATAGCCACGCTTCTGCGCGATAAGAATGAAATAGGGGGAAAGTCTGAAACCGCTTGAAGTCATCCAAGCGGTTTTCAAGCATACTTAGGCGTCAGGAGCCTGTTTTTGCTGATCCGCAATTTCGGCATGCACTTGCTGCATGTCTACGGCTTTTACTTGAGAAACTAATTCTTCCAACTGAGACTCAGACAGAGCACCAGAGTGGGAAAATAGCAGTACGCGTTCGCGAAATACCATGATGGTAGGGATAGAGCGAATACGCAATGCAGCGGCTAATTCCTGCTCTTCTTCCGTATTTACTTTGGCGAAAACAATATCGTCGTGTTTTTCGGAAACCTTTTCAAAGGTTGGGCCAAATTGGCGGCAAGGGCCACACCATGGCGCCCAGAAATCGATAATCAGAGGCTTTTCACCTTCGATACTGGCTTGAAAAGTATTTTGCGTGAGTTCTACAGTGCTCATGAGCCGGACCTTCTAAAAAGAGAGCAAACAGTCGCTGGGACAGTGAGTGAACTGTCAGTGTAGCGCGTTTAAGTGCTATTGCAACGCTCTGTAGTTACAAAAACGGCAACAGAATATAAGCTTCTGTTGCCGTTAGCGACTACAAAATACGCGATTTATTCGAAGGTGTACTTCGCAATAAATAGCACTGCCACAATGATGGTAGCAGGGTGCATGTCACGGAATTTACCCGTAATGGTCTTGATTACAACGTAGCTGATGAAGCCAAATGCCAAGCCGTTTGCAATGGAGTATGTAAAGGGCATGGCTAGAGCAGTTAGGGCGGCAGGAGCGGCTTCGGTAACATCATTCCAGTCAATATCGCCCAACTCACGCAACATCAAACACGCTACATACAGCAGTGCAGGAGCAGTGGCGTAGGCCGGTACTACACCAGCCAAAGGCGAGAAGAACAATGCCAGCAAGAACATGGCGGCGATAACCAAGGCGGTCATCCCTGTGCGGCCACCGGCTTGTACGCCAGCGGCGCTTTCTACGTAGGCAGTTGTACTGCTAGTACCAATCATAGAACCCGCGACAATAGCGGTACTGTCAGCCAACAGCGCGCGGTTCAAGCGGTTAGGTTTGCCTTCTGGCAGTAAGTTGGCGCGTTTTGCTACACCAATCATGGTGCCGGTAGCGTCAAAGATCTCTACCAGTACCAACACCAGAATCACATGCACTACCCCCATGGACAGTGCGCCCATGATGTCTAACTGCAAGAAAGTAGGTGCAATGCTAGGTGGCATAGATACCAAGCCATGGTACTCGCTGTGGCCCAGTTGAATGGACAGCAAGGTGATGACCAAAATACCAATCAGAATGGCGCCACGTACTTTCAGTGCATCCAGTGCGGCAATAATGAAGAAACCTAGCACAGCGTAGAGCACGGCAGGTTCAGTTAGGTTACCCAAACCTACTTTGGTGGCTGGGTGAGCCACCACAATCTGTGCATTGGACAGGGCAATTAAGCCAAGGAACAAACCAATACCGGCAACAATGGCGGATCGTAACGAACGGGGTATGCCGTCTACGATCCAGCTACGTATGCCTGAGACGGTAAGAATCAGGAAGATAATCCCCGAAATAAATACCGCACCTAGGGCTTGTTGCCATGTAAAGCCTAACGTACCTACGATGGTGAAGGCGAAAAAAGCGTTTAGCCCCATGCCTGGTGCCATACCAATAGGCCAGTTAGCCACGAAGGCCATAATCAACGAACCAATGATAGCGGCCACGCAGGTTGCAACGAAAATCGCGTTGCGATCCATGCCTGTAGACGACAGAATCTCTGGGTTCACAAAAATGATGTACGACATGGTCAGGAAGGTGGTTACCCCTGCCAAGATTTCTGTTTTGATGTTGGTTCCATGCTCTCTTAGTTTGAATAGCTGTTCAAACATAAGGCTTCCCCTGTGAAATAAATAGTGTGTGTTGCGCTCTGAGCAATTTGCTGCGAGGCAGATTTTAGACCTTTTGTACACATTGTGGTGGGGAATGCAGGGTATATCATCATGCGGAGTTGCTGATAAGGCTTATGCCTCTCAACGTAGAAGCTTAGCGGGATGGGCTGCTTTCGCAGTACAATTATGAGCTATGAAAATACTCGGTTATGAAAGCTCGTGCGATGAAACGGGCGTTGCAATAGTTTGTACAGAAAAAGGCCTGTTAGGCCATGCTCTGCACAGCCAAATCGCTATGCACCAACATTACGGTGGCGTGGTGCCTGAACTCGCTTCCAGAGACCACATTCGGCGCGCTTTGCCGCTGACGCGTGAGGTGTTGGAGCAAACGGGTTTGAGTCTGTCCGATATAGACGCGGTTGCGTATACAGCAGGGCCGGGTTTGGCAGGGGCGTTGTTGGTGGGGGCTAGTGTGGCCCGATCCCTCGCGTGGGCGTTGGATTTACCGGCTATTCCTGTGCATCACTTGGAAGGCCATTTGTTGTCGCCGTTGTTGGCGGAGCCTAGGCCCGATTTTCCGTTTGTCGCTTTGCTGGTATCAGGCGGCCATACCCAATTGATGCGGGTAGATGGTGTAGGCCAATACGAACTGTTGGGCGAAACCCTAGACGATGCAGCGGGTGAAGCATTTGATAAAAGTGCGAAGTTGATGGGCTTGGGTTACCCAGGTGGTCCAGCGTTGTCTAACATGGCACAAAAGGGCAATGCCGACGCTGTAGTATTGCCGCGTCCTATGTTGCATAGCAAAGATTTAGATTTCAGTTTTAGCGGCTTGAAAACGGCTGTGTTGCTGAAAATGAAAGAGCTAAAAGTAAAGTACAACGATGAGGTGCCTGAAGAGCAGCTGGCTAATCTAGCAGCAGGGACCGAGGCCGCTATTGTGGATGTGTTAGCTGCTAAGGCTATACGTGCGCTTAAAGAAACAGGCTTGAAACGTTTGGTGGTGGCCGGCGGTGTGGGGGCAAACTTGCCACTGCGTAACCGTTTGCTGACTCAGGCAGCGAAGCTTAAAGCCGAGGTGTTTTTCCCGCCTGTTGCGCTGTGTACCGACAATGGTGCCATGATCGCTTTTGCGGCAGCCATGCGGGCAAATGCTGGCTTGTTGCCTGAAAACTTGAAGAATCCTAGTTTTACGGTACGCCCGCGGTGGGAGTTAAGTGAGGCGGGGGCGCTGTATTAAAGGCGTATGGCTGAGTAGTGCAATGCCGTATTCATCGCTGATGCGGGGGACTGCGGAACAACTTTTTGTGATTTGAGACACCAAATCAAAAAAGTTTTCCTCCGCCTCCCCGGTCGATCTGAAGGTGGTAGGTTTACAGCCCCTTCTTAGATAAGGACGCCTCTTGCATTTGTCTCAGAAAGACTTATGGGCAATTTACTGGGTGCTTGGGCCTACAGTTCTTTCTTCTGACCCACTTTAGGTTCGGTGCCTTGAATGAGCCTACGGATGTTGGCACTGTGACGCCAGAGCAACAATGCGCAAATTAAAATTAAGCATAAGGCGATCACACCGTTTAGTGGCCATAAGGTGCCTGCGCCTAGGAAGTAGTACATAGGGCTAAGCACAGCGGCGGTCAGCGCAGAGAGGGATGAATAACGGCTAGCGTAGAAGACGATTAGCCAGGTAGCAGCGGTGAGTAAACCCAGCCAAATGTTCAGCGCTAACAGTACGCCTAGAGCCGTTGCTACGCCTTTTCCGCCTTTGAATTTCAAGGTGCAGGGGAAGATGTGACCCAGAAAGGCGGCCAGTGCAGCGACGCCCGGTAAGCCGGTAGACAGGCCCCAGTGACGCACGGCATACTGCGCTAGAAGTACCGCAACCACACCCTTAAGCATGTCGCCCAATAAGGTATAGACCGCGGCTTTTTTGTTTCCTGTACGTAAAACGTTGGTGGCACCTGGGTTACCAGAGCCGAAGCTGCGCGGATCTGCTAAGCCAATACACTTGCTGACAATCACAGCAAAAGGCAGGGAGCCCAGAAGATAAGCAATAAGAGCGGTCAGAATAACGCTGGGTAACATGGTTGTTTTGGGAAATGGTTGAAGAAGAAAATACTAAAATGGTGATTCTACTGGCTTGATGATAAAAAACCAAAGCAGCAGGTACAATGTGAGCTGTGCCTCACTCTGTTTTTCGGGTTGAAAGATGAAAATACTAATTTCCAATGATGATGGGTATAACGCAGCAGGTATTGAAGCCTTGCATGCGGCCTTGAAAAACTTGGGAGAACTGGTGGTGGTGGCACCAGAAACCAACTGTAGCGCGTCTTCTAATGCGTTAACACTCAATAGACCACTGTTTGTACGCCAAGCCTCTAATGGCTTTTATTATGTGAACGGTACACCGTCCGATAGCGTACACATTGCCTTAACTGGTCTGCTCGATTTCAAACCTGATTTAATCGTGTCTGGTATTAATAATGGTGCCAATATGGGTGACGATACCTTGTATTCGGGTACGGTGGCCGCCGCGATGGAAGGGCATTTGTTTGGCATTCCGTCCATTGCTTTTTCGTTGATAGAAAAAGGCTGGAGCCATCTAGACAGTGCCGCTCGGGTCGCCCGCGATTTGGTCGAAAAAGTAGCACGCGAGCCGCTGGCCGCAGGCACGTTATTAAACGTAAATATTCCTAACGTGCCGTACGAAGCCTTAAAAGGCACACGTGTTACGCGTTTGGGTAAACGTCATCCTTCTGAGCCCGTCATCAAAAGTGCTACCCCCTATGGTGAGCCTGTGTACTGGATTGGGCCAGTGGGTAAGATTCGCGACTCTGCCAGTGATACCGACTTTGGAGCGGTAGCCGATCTGGCTGTGTCCTTGACGCCATTACGTTTCGACCTGACCAGTTACGACAGTATAGAAACGATGCAACGTTGGGTGAACCATGAGCAAAAATCCCAATAACAATCGTTTCTCGTGGGCTGATGGCACGACGAATAGGTTTGGCCGTTCTCGATTAGGGAAGGGCTTAACTACTTCTAATAGCAACGCTAAAGTCATTCAGCCAGGCCAATTGCGTGCGCCGCTTAGTACACCTATAGAAACACTGGCAAGGAATGTAAATCTGGGTTTGAACTCAGAGCGTTCGCGTGGCATGATGATCGAGCGTTTGCGTAGGCAAGGCATTACCGACGAGCGCGTACTGCAAGCCATGATGGCTGTGCCACGTCATTTGTTCGTCGATGAGGGCTTGGCAAGCCGGGCCTATGAAGACGATGCTCTGCCTATAGGCTATGCACAAACAATTTCGCAACCTTGGGTGGTAGCACGTATGATTGCTACCTTGTGCGAAATACGCGTTCCTACAAAAGTGCTAGAAGTGGGTGCTGGCTGCGGTTACCAAACCGCTGTGCTCGCCCAATTAGCCAACGAAGTGTATGCCATAGAGCGTATTCAAGGACTATACGACCTCGCTCGTATTAAAATGCGTGATTTAAGCTTAACCAGTAGGGTAAGGTTAAGCTTTGCGGACGGTATGTTGGGGGCTCCCCATGCCGCGCCGTTTGATGGAATTATTGTGGCGGCTGCCGGGTTAAAAATACCGCAGACGCTACTAGAGCAGCTAGCTGTAGGTGGGCGTTTGATCGCTCCCGAAGGTTCTGCCACACAACGATTAGTATTGATTGAGCGTACCAGTATGACGACGTGGCAACGCAAGGAACTTGAGTCCGTGCGTTTTGTTCCGTTACGTGCAGGTACTCAGCTTTAAAAAACTCAGGAGAGTATTATGCAGCATTCAGGCGGTGGGTTAATGGCCGTTGCTGAAAATGGCTTGAGCAAGTCGGCAAGCCGTAGTGTAGTCAGTGTTGTCTTATTGTCAGTGGTGTTGGCAGGTTGTGCTTCCAGAATGGATAGGGCGCCTATAGTGGATGGCTCTGCAGGTGGTCCTGTAAGCTCCACACCAGCCACACGTTCTGCAGGCGGCACCTACGAAGTTAAAGCAGGTGATACCTTGTATAAAATTGCACAAGCTCATGGCATGAGTTTGGCAAACCTGACACGTATCAACAACATTACTGATCCTTCACAGTTGCGCGTAGGGCAGATATTGCAGTTGGGTGAAGGTGCAAGCACACAAGTTGCCGTGACTACACCCGTTACGCCTGCGCAGGTCACTACACAGCCTACACCTGCTACACAAGTACCGCCTACCAGCGGCACAACGACGACGCCTGCTGCTACAGGTACCGTGCAAAAAGCCAGTGATGCCAATTTGGTATCATGGGGCTGGCCTGCAAATGGTCCAGTCATTCAGTCCTTTACCACCGCAACTAAAGGTATAGATCTGTCCGGTAGTATCGGCGATCCTATCCGTGCCGCCGCTGACGGTAAAGTGATGTATGCCGGTAATGGCGTACGTGGTTTGGGTAACCTGATTTTGCTGGGTCATAGCAACGGCTTTATTACTGCCTATGCGCACAACGAAAAACTGTCAGTGAAAACTGGCGACGAAGTGAAAAAAGGCCAAACGATTGCATCCTTGGGTGAAAGCGATACAACCTCCCCACGTTTGCATTTCGAGATTCGCCGTAGGGGGACACCGGTCAATCCTCTGGCATATCTGCCCGCACGCTGATATGATTTTCAGCCTACTGGCATAACGTACAACGAATGCGCTGCTTGTTTTGTACAGGTAGCGCATTTTTAATTTAGACATCTTCATGACAACAGCATACGAGTTGGAAATAGAGTCCCTGGATATTGAGGGACGTGGTGTAGGCCACTACGAGGGGAAAGTGGTATTTGTAGATGGTGTATTGCCAGGTGAACGCGCGTTAGTGGAAAACGTACGCAGCAAGTCATCCTATGACAAAGCCCGTGTCGTGCAGTTGTTGACACAGTCACCACAGCGGCAAACACCTCCCTGTCCTAGCTTTGGTGTGTGTGGCGGTTGTGCCATGCAGCACCTGCAGCCCGCCGCGCAAGTAGCGGTGAAGCAGCGCGTGTTAGAAGATGCCTTAGGACACATTGGTGGCGTTAAAGCTGAAAGCTATTTGGCCCCTATGCATGGCCCGTATTGGCAGTATCGTCATCGTGCGCGCTTATCAGTGCGTAATGTGATGAAAAAAGGCACTGCTTTGGTGGGCTTTAGGGAAAAAGGCAGTCATTACGTGGTAGATATGGCCGAATGTCGTATTTTGCCACCGCAAGTGTCGGCTTTGTTGCTGCCGCTGCGCGAGCTGATCAGCGCCATGTCCATCCCGCACCGTATTCCGCAGATCGAAGTGTCTGTTGGGGAAGATTGTTTGTCGTTAGCCTTGCGTCATATAGAACCTTTGCAAGACAACGATATACAACTGCTACGTGACTTTGCTAAACGCTATAACGTGAGCTGGTGGCTGCAACCCAAGGGGCCAGAAACCATGCATCCCTTGGAGCGCGAAGACGAAGACAGCTTGTACTACGATTTGCCCGATTACGACTTGCGTATGCCCTTTAAACCGGCAGACTTCACGCAGGTGAACCCCAGCATTAACCGTAGCTTGATTCGTTTGGCCTTGAACCTGCTGCAGATTCAAGAAGGCGAGCGTGTGGCCGACTTGTTCTGTGGTTTGGGTAACTTCAGCTTGCCATTGGCGCGCATCGCGTCTGAGGTGGTGGGTATTGAAGGTAGCTCCACCTTGACTAAGCGCGCAGGTGAAGCCGCAGCACAACACAGCTTACAAGACAAAGCCAGCTTTACCACCTTGAACCTGTTTGAGGTAGACGTAGAATGGCTGCGTAAATTGGGCTATTTTGATCGCATCCTAATTGACCCACCACGTGACGGTGCGCAGGCTGTGGCGCAAGCGTTAAGCGAATTACAGCCTCACGAAAAACCAAAACGTATTGTGTATGTGTCCTGTAATCCCGCCACCTTGGCGCGCGACGCAGGCATATTGCTCAAAGAGGGTGGTTACCGCATGTTGAACGCAGGGGTATTGAACATGTTCCCGCATACGGCACACGTGGAATCTATCGCTGTGTTTGAACCGATTACCGCTAACTAAGTACGGTTGTTAGCGGAGTCATCAAAAAGGGCTGCACTGCATGTGCAGCCCTTTTTTGTGGGCGCACAGTATGACTACCTTGTGTTTTTAGGGGTGGTTCCAAATAGATATGTATATTGAATGCAAAAAGCGTTATTCTACGATGGCTAGTATCAGCACATAATTATTAATAGCGTGGTGAGTGGTAATGAATTACGTAGAGACAGGAAGTTTTGTAGGGCGTGCATGGTCTGCAGATGCCAATGGCCCTATTGTGATCAAAGTGACTAAAGCAGGGGTTTTTGACGTTACATCAAAAGCAGTTCCTACTGTGCGTGACCTGTTAGAACAGGATTCCCCCGCACAGTGGTTGAAGGATCAAACAGGTACACACCTAGGCAGCGCAGCAGATTTATTGCAAGGCAAGATTGCGGGTCTAAAAATCTTAGCGCCCTGCGATTTACAAGCCATCAAGGCATGTGGTGTAACCTTTGCACAATCCATGATTGAGCGTGTGATTGAAGAGCGTGCCGGCGGTGACTTGTCTGCAGCCAACGCGATTAGACAGAAAATCGCGCAGCACATTCAAGACGAAGTAAAAAGCATTAAACCCGGCTCACCCGAAGCCATGAAGCTAAAAGAGTTCTTTATTCAAGAAGGCTTGTGGTCGCAGTACCTAGAAGTGGGTATTGGGCCAGACGCGGAAGTATTTACCAAGTCGCAAACGCTATCATCAGTAGGGCACCTAGACGAGATTGGGTTGCACCCCTGCTCAACGTGGAATAATCCCGAACCCGAAGTGGTGCTGGCCGTAGACAGCAAAGGCAGAGTCAAAGGCGCTACCTTAGGTAACGATGTGAACCTACGCGATGTAGAGGGGCGTTCTGCCTTGTTGCTAGGTAAAGCGAAAGACAACAACGCATCATGCTCCATTGGCCCGTTTATCCGTATTTTTGACGACAGCTACTCGTTGGACGATGTGCGTAACGCACAGGTAGATCTGTTAGTGGAAGGCGAAGATGGCTTTGTGATGAGTGGTAAAAGCTCAATGAAAGAAATCAGCCGAGATCCATTGGAACTGGTGCAGCAAACTATAGGTGGGCACCACCAGTATCCAGACGGTTTTATGCTGTTTATGGGCACTCTCTTTGCGCCTATTGAAGACCGCGATGTAGCAGGCCAAGGCTTTACGCACAAACTGGGTGATGTGGTAGTGATTTCTAACCCCGAGCTGGGTAGCTTGAAAAACACTGTTCGCCTGTCCACGCAGTGCAAGCCATGGGAGTTCGGCATCTCGCATTTGATGCGTAACTTAGCGGGACGTGACTTGATTTAGCTGGAGTGATGGCATGCAAAGACCATGCCCTCATACAAATCAGTCAATGCAGCCGTTGCCCTAGGTGACTGCTGCATTTTTTATACATAAAGCGAACGGTTGCTGGGCGCGATTAGTGGCTGCTTGTTGCCAGTAAGTTGGCAATCTCTGCTGCGGCTTGTGACATCAATGAGCGATATGACAGCAGTTTTTTTAAGTCTGTTCTGGCCGTAACCGCATGGCACGCTATGGCGGCTGTGACTTGTGAGCTTTGGGTGGACGCGAATATGGGTACTGCGATGGCAATCATGCCCGTCACAAACTCTTCATTATCAACGCCAAACCCTTGTCGTCGGGTATTTTCTAGCTCGGCTTTTAAGCCAGCAATATCAGAAATAGACTTGTCTCCGTACGCGGACAGGGTCAGCCTGCTTAAGTACTTTTTTTGCTCAACGTAAGGCAAATAGGCAAGAAACAGCTTGCCACTCGCGGTGCAGTGCAGGGGGACAGGGGCATTAGGTTGTACATGCAACCGTAAGCTCCAAGGGGCATTGCTGTCTTCACGTACTAAATACTGCACGGAATCTTCGGCAAGCATGGTGAGGTTGCAGGCTTCACTGGTGCTGTGCACCAAGTTTTTAAGGGTTTTGCGTGCGGCATTGAGAAACCAAGACGAACGTAGTGCACCCATGCTTAACCGCAAACTGCGCGAGCCTACAGTGTAGCCCAACTGCCCTGGCAGTCTAGTGATATAGCCAGCTTGAACCAGCGTGGAAATGTTTCGCAATAGGCTGGTTTTGGGAATGTTAGAGAGCCGTAGAAGCTCAGTAAGTGTGAGCGGCTCTGTGGAGCTGGTTAGGGTTTCAATGATGGATAACGCCCGCAGAGCACTAGGTGTGCTGTCCATGTATTCAGTCTCCTTTGGTTGGTAGTTTTAGGCGCTCATTTTTATTGTGTGCGATGCAGCACTGTGGCGTGTGCATCCGCTTCTGACGTCATTATGTCGCTAACTTAGCATAAAAACAAAACCGTTTTTGATACTGTAGGTTCCGAAAATGGTTTTTCAATCGAAAACCCTATGCCGATTCTGCACACAACTCCCTACATTATTTAGAACAAAAACAGCAAGGAGTTGGATGTGCAGGAAACTTATGACTTCATCATTGTGGGGGCTGGGTCAGCGGGATGTGTGTTGGCAAATAGGCTTTCTGAAAATGGCAAATATTCTGTGTGTTTAATTGAAGCAGGGCCTAGCGATAAAAACATCTGGATTCATATCCCTATAGGTTATGGGAAAACCATGTTCAACAAAAAGTTGAACTGGGGCTTTGAAACACAAGCCGATCCACACATGAACCAACGACAGTTTTACTGGCCGCGAGGCAAGACCTTAGGGGGCAGTAGTTCCATTAATGGATTGATTTACATACGCGGTCAAAAAGAGGATTACGACCACTGGGCAGCACTGGGTAACCAAGGCTGGAGCTGGGAGGATTGCCTGCCTTATTTTAGGAAGCTGGAAACGAACGATTTGCCCGAAGCCGATACACGGGGGAAGCATGGCCCACTTAGCGCCACCTCTATTCCGGCCAAGCATGAGCTAGTCGATGCTTTTATACAGTCGGCACAGCGGGAGAAAATTCCGCATGTTAAAGACTTTAATACTGGTAATCAGCACGGAGTAGGGTACTACCAGCTCACCACTAAAAATGGTTTACGGCAGTCTACAGCAGTTGCCTATTTAAACCCTGCCAGACAGCGCATGAATCTCAAGGTTAAGACGGAACATTTAGTGCACCGTGTGCTGTTTGAAGATAAGAAAGCAATGGGCATAGAGCTTTCCTATAAAGGGGGCGAGCCTTTTGTGTTGCGCGCCAAGCAAGAGGTCATTTTGTGTGCAGGGGCGATTCAAAGCCCACAGCTATTGATGCTGTCGGGTATAGGGCCAGCACCAGCGCTACAAGAGTTGGGCATACGGGTGCAGCGCCATGCGCCAGGGGTGGGTGAAAACCTGCAAGACCACTTACAACTGCGTTTGATTTATGAAGTGGCCAAACCCATTACCAACAACGATCAGCTACGAACGGTGTGGAGCAAAAGCAAAATAGGGTTGCAGTGGCTGTTTACGCGATCAGGTCCCTTAGCCATTGGCATTAATCAAGGCGGTGCATTTTGCTATGCGTTGCCAAATGAAGCTAAGACCCCTGACGTGCAATTTCATTTTGGAACACTGTCTGCGGATCAAGCGGGTGGGCAAGTACACCCGTTTTCGGGATGCACCATTTCAGTGTGTCAGTTACGACCAGAGTCTCGTGGGTATCTGCGCCTACAAAGTAAAGATCCGGCTCAGCCGGTGGCCATACAGCCTAATTACCTAAGTGCCGACTTGGATCAACGCACAGCGATAGCGGCTGTACGTTTGGTGCGGCGCATTGCGAATACGGGGCCGTTGTCTGATTTGTTGGTGAAGGAGTATAGGCCGGGTATAGAGCAGCAAAGTGATGCGGAAATTTTAGAGTTTTGCCGCAACTACGGTGCGACGATTTTTCATCCGGCAGGCACCGCAAAAATGGGGCAGGAAACCGACGAGATGGCCGTGGTGGATGAACAGCTACGTGTGTATGGCGTGGAGGGTTTGCGCGTCGTGGATGCTTCCATTATGCCCACGTTGGTGTCAGGCAATACCAATGTACCTGTGGTCATGATTGCTGAAAAAGCAGCAGACATGATCCTGCAATACCAAGAAAACAAAACCAAAGAGTGTAGTGCTATTACATAACTCAGAAATGAGGAGACAAGAGAATGAGTACAACGCATAAAAAAGAGGTGTCTAGGGTTATACGCGCCTCTGTTATTGGAGCCACCATCGAGTGGTATGACTTTTTCTTATATGGTGTGATTGCTGGACTGGTATTTAACAAGCTGTATTTCCCTAGTGATGATGCCTTTATTGGCACGATGTTGGCCTACACAACCTTTGCCATCGGTTTTGTTGCCAGACCCCTTGGTGGCGTGATCTTTGGGCACATAGGCGATAGAGTCAGTCGCAAGGGGGCGCTGATTGCAACCTTGGTATTGATGGGAAGTTCAACGGTTGCTATAGGTTTAATTCCTTCGTATGACAGCATAGGCGTATGGGCCCCCATTCTTTTACTGCTGTGCCGTATCTTGCAAGGCATAGGTTTAGGGGGGGAGTGGGGTGGTGCCGTGTTAATGGCATACGAGTATGCGCCTAAAGAGAAGCGTGGCCTGTATGCCTCATGGCCTCAGGTGGGGTTAGCCTTAGGCCTGTGCTTGGCATCAGGCGTGGTCGCTATTCTAACGGCAGTGCTCAGCCCCGAGGACTTCTACGTATGGGGGTGGCGCGTAGCGTTTTTGCTGTCAGCGTTGCTGGTATTTCTGGGGTTGTATATTCGTGTAGCGATTAAAGAAAGCCCCGAGTTTGAGAAACTCAAAGCCAGTAATGCCGAAAACAAACAGCCCTTTATCAGCATGATTAAGCAGTACCCCGGCAATATTATTCGGGGGATGGGGGCGCGTTATATTGATGGGGTGTTGTTCAATATCTTTGGGGTGTTTAGCATCAGTTATCTGAGTAATGATCTGAACATGGATAGAACAACAGCGTTAACGGGTGTGTTGATTGCCTCATTTATTATGTGTTTTAGCATCCCGTTATTTGGAGCACTGTCAGACAAAGTAGGGCGAACCAAAACCTATTTCTGGGGTTCGATTATCACGGGTTTTTCGGCCGTTCCAGCCTTGTATTTCATGACGGCACACTCCGATAGCACCTTAATCGTTTGGCTGTCTATTATCATCCCTTTTGGTATTTTGTACGCGTCTGTGTACGGGCCAGAGGCAGCCTTGTTCTGCGAGCTGTTTGATACAGACGTGCGTTATACCGGCATTTCGTTTGTGTATCAGTTCTCGGGTATCTTTGCGTCGGGTATTACACCCATGATAGCCACGGCGTTGTTGCATGCGAATGATGGACAACCATGGTACGTGGCAAGCTATGTGGTTTTTGCAGGTTTGGTATCGGCGTATAGCGCATGGTCTATTAAGCGCTCAAAGCAGCAGCAAGCAAAAATGCCTACACCCGTATTGCATAGTCGATATTCGTAATACGGAAGAGTCATCGTAGCGATTTGGCCATGCGTGGGTGCATGGCCGTTTTTTATGCATAAAAAAGGGGTAGAACAGTAACGTTCTACCCCATTTCACTAAAGCTGTCTAAGACGCTTATTCGCCTAGAATGCGTTCTGCTTCAAAGCGTACACGCTCAGGGGCTGTGCCACCGATGTGATTACGCGAAGCCACAGAACCTTCCAGTGTCAGTACGCCGTAGATGTCTTCTTCGATGCTAGGGTGGAAGGCTTTAAGCTCATCCAAGCTTAGGTCAGCTAAGTCGCAGCCTTTTTCTTCGCACTTACGTACTGCCAAGGCGACGGTTTCGTGTGCATCACGGAAAGGCAGGCCTTTTTTCACTAGGTAATCAGCCAAGTCAGTGGCTGTAGCAAAGCCTTGCAGCGCCGCAGCACGCATTGCTTCTGGGTGAACACGGATGCCATCAACCATGTCTACGAAAATAGTCAGGGTGTCGCGGATGGTGTCAGCCGAATCAAACAAACCTTCTTTGTCTTCTTGGTTGTCTTTGTTGTACGCCAAAGGTTGGCCTTTCATCAGCGTCAACAAGGCCATTAAGTGACCGTTTACACGACCGGTTTTACCGCGAGCCAACTCGGGCACGTCGGGGTTTTTCTTCTGAGGCATGATGGAGCTGCCTGTGCAGAAGCGGTCGGCGATGTCGATAAAGCCTACACGTGGGCTTACCCATAGCACCAACTCTTCCGAGAAGCGCGAGATGTGGGTCATGATCAGTGCGGCGGCAGCGCAGAATTCGATGGCAAAGTCGCGGTCAGAAACGGCATCCAGCGAGTTGCGGCATACGCCGTCAAACTCAAGCAGGCTAGCCACTTGCTCACGATCAATGGGGTAACTGGTACCGGCCAAGGCGGCAGCACCTAGAGGCAAACGGTTAACACGCTTGCGGCAGTCAGCCAAACGCTCGGCATCACGGCCAAACATTTCGGCGTATGCCAACAAGTGGTGACCAAAGGTCACGGGTTGAGCCACTTGCAGGTGAGTGAAGCCGGGTAGAATGGTGTCGGAATGTTTAAGAGCCAATGTGGCCAGACCTTTACGCAATTGTTGTAGCAGCGTAATGGCGGTGTCTATTTCAGCGCGCAACCACAAACGAATATCCGTAGCGACCTGGTCATTACGTGAACGGCCTGTGTGCAAACGTTTGCCTGCGTCACCAATGATTTCAACCAGACGCTTTTCTATATTCAGATGCACGTCTTCTAAATCGATGGACCACTCGAACTGTTGTTGTGCGATTTCGTCCAAGATTTGCGCCATACCGCGTTCAATCGCTTGCAGGTCGTCGTTGCTGATAACACCTACGGTTGCCAGCATAGTGGCGTGAGCCAACGAGCCTTGGATGTCAAAGGCAGCCAAACGCTTGTCAAAATTTACAGAGGCGGTGTAGCGCTTAACGAGGTCAGAGACGGGTTCAGTAAAGCGAGCCGACCAGGCTTGGGCTTTGTTCGCGAATTGGTTTTGCATGGAAGAAGAGGTGTTATCAGACATAATTGATTGCTTTTGTAGGTCAGCCAGGCTTACGTGCAGCCAGGTCCATAGGCTATATTAAACGGTTATTTAGGACGTCATGGCAAGTTTGATGATAACTGCTGTGCTACGACCTACCAGTGTGTAGAAATAAGGTATAGATGACTATGTTAGACGAATGGGTAGATCAAGGGTTATTAATGCAGTACTTGCCAGAAACCTGGATGCGGGTTTTAGCGGGGTTACTGCTATTGATCGTGTTGTACGGCATTATAAGCTGGGGCGTGCGTGCAGGGATGGCTGCAGTGGTTGGCAGGGCCTTACACGCGGTACGTAAAGGGTCGTGGCAGGAACCACTACGTAAACGCCGCGTGGCTGCTTATTTGAGCCATATGGTGGCATTGCTGTTTTTAGCACTAAACCTGCAGCTCATGCCCATGAGTGAGACCGTCACCGAAGTTTTGCAACGTATAGTGCTGACGCTCTCTGCCTTCTATGCGTTGCGCTGTTTAAGTGCCGCGTTATCGGCCACTCAAGATATCTACGAAGAAAGCACCCGTTCTGGGCGCGCCTCGATTAAAGGTTATATAGAAGTTGCTCGCAGCATTATGTGGGCGCTGGGTTCTGTGGTGGCGGTCTCCATTTTGTTGGATAAGTCGCCCATTTTGATGCTCTCTGGTCTGGGTGCTATCTCAGCGGTGTTGTTGTTGGTGTTTAAAGATACCTTGCTATCTATGGTGGCTAGTGCGCAAATTAGCAGCAATGACCTGTTGCGTATCGGCGACTGGATCAGTATGCCGCAAGCTAACGCTGACGGTACGGTTATTGATATTTCCTTGCATACGGTGAAAGTCGAAAACTTCGATAAAACCGTGACCAGCGTACCGACATACAAACTGTTTTCTGAGAGCTACAAAAACTGGCGTCAGATGTTTGAGTCGGGCGGTCGTCGTATTAAACGTACGCTGAGCATTGATGCGTCCACGATCCACTTTTTGACCGACGATGAAATTACACGCCTGCGTAAGTTCTCTTTGTTGGACGAGTACTTGGAAGACAAGCAGCAAGAGCTGGAAGAGAGCAATAGGCAGCTTATAGAAAGCGGTGGCCACGAGATTAACCGTCGTCGTTTAACGAACATCGGCACCTTCCGTGCGTATGCCATGCAGTATTTAAAGCATAAAAAGGGTATTCATCAGCAGATGTTGTTAATGGTACGGATGATGGAGCCTACTAGCGAAGGTGTGCCGGTTGAGGTGTATTGCTTTACCGACGATACCGCGTGGGTGAATTACGAGCGTATACAAGGCGATGTGTTTGATCACTTCTTGTCTATCTTGCCTGAGATGGGCTTGCGTCTATACCAGTCACCATCGGGCGTAGACATGCGCGAAGCCTTTGCGCAGGGTGCAAACCTTAAAGAAATGTTGCAGGCAGAGCGTCCTACTACTGAAAAACGTGCAGGTAGTACGTTGGACAGTTAAGATGTAGCGGGTGGCAATTTTCAGAGTTATTGCTTTGGTTATATAGATGAAACAAATTACCGCAATTATTAAGCCTTTTAAGTTAGATGAGGTCCGTGAGGCCTTGGGTGAGCTGGATGTTAACGGGCTCACCGTGACCGAGGTAAAAGGCTTTGGTCGCCAAAAAGGGCATACCGAGCTTTACCGTGGTTCAGAATATGTGGTGGATTTTCTGCCTAAGATTCGCATCGATATCGTGGTGCCTGCAGAGCGCTGTGATTCGGTGATCGAGGCCATCATTAAAGCCGCTCGCACAGGGAAAATTGGTGATGGGAAAATCTTCGTCACCAATGTAGAGCAAGTAGTACGTATTCGTACTGGTGAAGCAGGTGCAGCTGCTATTTAAGAAAACCTTGTCCCGCATAGGGCAAGGTTCATGGTATTTAGATAGCGCTGCCGACAGTGCGCAAGCCATTCGCGCTGTGCAAACAGGCCTAGATGCTGGGCTAACGCATATAGATACGGCTGAAATGTATGGCGATGGCATGGCTGAAACCCTGTTAGGTGAAGCCTTGCTAGGCCGCAGGGACGAGGCTTTTTTGGTCTCTAAAGTGTTGCCCTCTAATGCCCGTTACGACACGACTATTGCGGCGTGCGAGCAAAGCCTACGTCGTTTGCAAACCGATTACCTAGACAGTTATTTGCTGCATTGGCGTGGTCAGGTTCCGTTAGAGGAAACCGTAGAGGCTATGGAGATGTTGCAGCAGTCCGGGAAAATCCGCAGTTGGGGTGTCAGTAATTTCGACGTGGATGATTTAATTGAGCTGCATGCGATTACGGGTGATGGCAAAATTGCCTGTAATCAGGTGCTCTACCATCTTGAAGAGCGCACCATCGAACACGAGCTTATTGATTGGTGTGTGGCGCATGATATTACGGTGGTGGCGTATAGTCCGTTTGGGCATGCCCAGTTTCCGTTGGAAAGCAGTGCGGAAGGGCAGCTACTACGCGATATAGCGCAACAGTACGATGCCAGTGCACGTCAGGTGGCATTAGCGTTTTTATGTCGTAGCAAGAATGTAGTGGCCATTCCTAAAGCGTCGACGATGCGTCATGTGTTGGATAATGCTGGGGCTCTAGATTTGCACCTTAGCCAAGACGATATTGCACGTATAGCTGCAGCGTTTCCGCTGCAACCTCATCCGGGTTATTTGCCCATGATCTAAGGGCTGCAGCGGTAGAGGCTTTATTCTGCCGCGACGCCTGCTTGGCTGCGTTCATGAAACCACAGCCACATCAACGACACCACGACTATGCCTACTATAGGGAAGGTCCATGTGTTGATGCCGTCCCAGCCATGCGTGACCAGCAATTGGCCAGACGAAAACGATGAAATTGCTACCGAGCCAAACACTAAGAAATCATTAAAGGCTTGTACGCGATTACGTTCTTCGTTGCGATAGCAGTCAGTCACCATGGCGGTGGCACCAATAAAACCAAAGTTCCAACCTAAGCCCAACAGAATTAAGCTAAGCCAGAAGTGCTCAACGGATAAGCCGTTTAATGCCACTGCGCTGGAGAGGGCAATTAATACTAGTCCGCTTAGGGTGACAGCGATTTTGCCAAAGCGGCGTATTAGGGTGCCCGTAAAGAAGCTGGGGCCAAACATGGCTAGAATGTGCCACTGAATGCCTAGGGTAGAGTCGCGCATGGTGTGTCCGCAACCTATCATCGCAAGTGGCGAGGCGGTCATCATAAAGCTCATTAAGCTGTATGAACTGGTGCCCGCAATCACAGCCACAATAAACTTGGGCTGTTTAATGATTTCTAGCAGTGGTCGGCCATGCGATGTGTTGGCCTGCGCGGCGGGAGTGCTCTGCACGGCAGGGTCGTTACGCAGAAATGCAATTAACGGAAGAGCGCACAGTGCCAGCATAGCCTGAGCGATGAAGGTGCCACCAAAGGGAAGGCTAGGGATAATGTCGGTGGTATGCAGGATAACTTGGGTTGCCAGCACGGCAGCTACCAACCCCCCAATCATGACCCATGAAATAGCTTTGGGTTTCAGTGGGCCTTCTACCGAGTCAGCAGCTGCAAATCGGTAGCTTTGCACATACGAGGCGTACAAACCGGCTAAGATAGTGCCCAAACAAAACAGTAAGAACGACCCAATGGCGATGCCGTAAAAAGCGATCATGCCACCAGAAGCGCCCAATAAACTACCCAGAACGTAGCCAAAGCGGCGACCCTTTTGGCGCATGATAAATGCAGCCGGTAATACCCCTAAGGCCAGCCCAATATTAAACAGACTGACGGGCAGGGTAGCCATTTCAGTGGACGGGGCCAGTTGTGATCCCACCAAACCGCCAAGCGCTACGACAACCGCAGGGTTGGCGCCTCCAAGTGCTTGCAGTCCGGACAGAACTAAGGCATTACGGCGCCCACTGCCGGTAAGAGAGGAACTCATGCGTTAAGTACTTTGTTAGTAAAATTAATTGTTACGAGGAATATACAAAGAACTTAACGTAATTTATGGGTTTAGGCTAGAAGCTGACTGTTGGGGTAACGCACCCAAAACTCGGGATGAAAGCACTCAATCACAATCAGCGCTTGATTGTGGCGCATGAAACGCGAGCAGCGTGCATACAACGGTGTAAGCGCTTGGGTGTGAAAAGTCTGTTGCGCCAAAGGTGCAAGTGCACTGTCTTCTTCGCTATTAAGGCGGTAACAAAAGCTAGAGCGGCTCACCTCAGGATCGTTGTACAAAATATCCGCTAAAGGTTTAGTGCCTAAATTTTTAATGCTGGCCCATTGATCGTCTGCCGCGGCAACCGTACAGAAACTGCGCGCGCACACCATAGGGTGTTGGTCTAAACTCATCACGATTTCCCGCACCCAGGCTTGGGGTTCATCTAGCATCCAGCTTTCTTCTGCATGTAGGGTAGTGGCACGTTCAGCTTGTACGGCTAAGGTCAATTGGCCTAAATTACGCAGTGATGCGGTGAGTGCGCCCGGCTTATCTAGCCAGAAGGCGGGTAGGGCGGCAAACTCAGCAGGAAGTTGAGATGTCCAAGAGTTCTCAGCGGGCGGACAGAATTTCATAGGGAATTACGTAAACAACGCTTAAAATAGCAAAACTATGGAACAGATCAGAATTTCAAAACTCATGTCAGAGCGCGGCCTTTGTTCGCGCCGGGAAGCCGATGCTTTTATTGAGCGTGGCTGGGTAAAAGTTAATGGCCGCGTTGCGGTATTGGGGCAAAAAGCATCTCCAAACGACAAAATTGTACTGGATAAAACCGCTCAACAACGTCAAACCGAGCGTGTGACTATTATTTTGCATAAACCGGTAGGTATTGTTTCCGGCCAAGCAGAAAAAGGGTATAGAAACGCCGTCTCGTTGATTCAGGCTAGTACACAGTACAAGCCTGGCATTTCGGGTCAGGGTAAATTCAACCCTGCTCATTTGCGCGGTTTGGCACCTGCGGGACGTTTAGATATTGATTCACAAGGCTTGTTGGTACTGACGCAAGACGGTCGTATTGCCAAACAGTTGATTGGTGAAGACTCACCTATAGATAAAGAATATCTAGTGCGTGTAAGCGGCAAGTTAGACGAACGCGGCTTAAGCATGTTGCGTCATGGCTTAAGTATGGATGGTCAGCAATTGCTGCCTGCAGAAGTACGTTGGCAAAACGACGACCAGCTGCATTTTGTGCTGCGTGAGGGTAAAAAACGTCAAATTCGCCGTATGTGTGAAATGGTGGGTCTGAAAGTCGTAGGCTTGAAACGTGTGCGTATGGGCCGCGTGGTACTGGGTGATTTACCACCCGGTAAATGGCGCTACCTGCGCCCCGGCGAGAAGTTCTACTGATACGGTTTCTATAGCGTGCCCACTGTGGTGCGTAGCGTGTTTTTCAGGGTGTTTTACACCCTGAATTTGTTTCTGCTGTTTATGCTATGAGGCTACAACCAATTACTCGTCTTCGTCGCGTTTTGCGCGTCGTACGGGTTTGGCCTCTTTGTGGCGGCAGCTAAACGAGGCTTGTCCATCTTGGGCTAAGGTTTTGGTTAGCCATTTCATGGTTTGGGGGAGTTCTTTCGTCAGGCCCCAAGGTGGGTTGATGATAAACATGCCACTACCGTGCAAGCCAAAACCGTCTTTCTGTGGTGCTTTCACATTCAGCGACGCATGTAGCCATTCCACGGGTAGCTGCTCTAAACGTCGCTGTAGGCTGCGTACTTCCTCACGTTGCACCACGGGGTACCAAATAACAATACAGCATTGGGCAAAGCGCTTAAGAATCTCAGAAAGGGTATCAAACACCTTTTTGTAATCGGTTTTTGCCTCATACGAGGGGTCGATGATCACAATGCCACGGCGTGTGTGAGGTGGCATTAAGCGTATAACCTCTTTGAAACCATCTTCTGCATGTACGTGCACACGGCGTTTTGCCGGTGTACGTATTAATTGCAGGTTGTGCTGCAGTAAGGGGTATTCATTAGGGTGTAGCTCAAAGCCATGGAAGCTGTCTTGTTTGCGCAGCTTGCTCACGGCAAGCCAAGGCGAACCAGGGTAATAGCGCGCTAGGCCATCGGGGTTCAACTCGGCAACGGCATCCAAGTAGGCTTCAACTAAGTTGGGAGCCTTATCGGCTTCTAGAATACGGTCTAGCCCGTCCACGCATTCGCCACTTTGCTGGGACCAGTCGTGTTCAAGATCGTAAAGACCCGCTCCTGCGTGTGTGTCTACGACGGTGAAGCCCGTTTCTTTTTGCAAGTAATGATCCAAAATGCCCGTGTAAATGACATGTTTGAGAACATCAGCATGGTTGGCGGCATGAAAAGCGTGTCTATAGCTGAACAAAGTACGATCCGATAGGAGTAAAGCGGTTAATGAATGAAATTGCAGGTAGAAAAAGAATTCAACCCTTCATTAGGCTAAGTGCTTGTGAAATAAGAATTTTAGTCTGTATTTAACAGTAATGACAGCTAGCCACGTCTACGATTTTAAAGGTTTATACGATGCTGAGGCGATTCAGCAATGAAAGCCGAGCAAAAGTTCAGTAGAATAGGGGATTATTTTATTCTCTGGCCGGTCGTCAGGTCGTTGGTTTTCAACTGGTTTGGCAGCTGTGCTGTTCTAAACACGCAAGAATAGGTGTTTAATGTTCAATTTTTTCCGAACGCATCAACGTTTGATGCAGGTGGTTTTACTGATCCTGGTTTTGCCTTCTTTTGTGCTGATCGGGGTAAGTGGTTACAGCAGCTACACCTCTAATGAGACTGAACTGGTCAACATTGGTGGTACGTCGCTGACAGCTGAAGAGTTTGATCAAGCACGTCGTGTACAGCTACAAAACATGCAGCAAGAACAAGGCAGCGCCTTTGACTTGGCGGTAGTGGATTCCCCTGAAGCACGCCGCAAATTGCTGGATGCGATGGTGAATCGTAATGTCTTGATAGAAATCGCCACCAAAGAAGGTTTGAGCGTATCGGACGGCGTTTTGCGCCAAGCAATTGCTGCTATTCCTGATTTCCAAGTAGAAGGTGTGTTCTCTCCAGAACGCTACAACACCTTGCTGACCTCGTCGGGCATTTCTATTCGTGCTTTTGAAGAGTCGCAACGTGCAGACCTAACATTGGGTCGTGTGTTGGGGCCAGTGGCACAAACCACAGAACTGCCAACTGAAATAGCGAACTTGGTAGATAAAGCACTGACTACTACTAGAAAAGTAGAGCTGCTGAATTTCGACACAGCAAACTACCTGAAGCCTGAAAGCATTACTGATGCAGAAGTGCAAGCATGGTACGACGACAATCAAGATGTATTGCGTCTGCCTCAGTACGTGGATGTATCGTATGTAGTGCTGGATGAAGCGGCGGCACGCAAAAGCGTACCTACCCCAACGCCTGAAGAGTTAAAAGCCTACTACGATCAGAACAAATCCCGTTTTGGTCGCGCTGAGCGCATTAACCTTAGCCACATTTTGGTAGCCGTTAAAGCCGATGCTTCTGAAGAAGAGCGCAAAGCAGCTCGTGAGCGTGCCGACCAATTGGTGGCAGAGGCTAAGCAAGAGGGTGCTGACTTTGCCGCTTTGGCTCAGGAAAACTCTGACGACAAAGGTACCGCACGTAATGGCGGTAACTTAAGCTGGATTAACCGTGGTGCGTTGCCTGACATGGACGCTGCTATTTTCGAATTGCGTACGGGCGATGTGTCGCCTGCCGTGCAAAGCGTAGACGGTTTCCATATCTTTAAAGCCAATGTATACGAAGCAGAATCCGTTCAACCGCTGGAAGAGTTAGCAGCTCAGTTAGAACAGGAAATTCGTCAGCAAGTGGCTGCTCAGCGTTTTGCTGATATGGCGACGCAACTGACTAGCTTGGTCTACGAAAGCCCAGAATCCTTGCAGTCCACTGCCGATGCACTAGGATTGCCAGTACGCCACGCTAAGGGTGTTACACGCGATGGTTTGTTGGATGCTGCCATTATTGGCGAGGCTGCAGCACAAAGCTCCGCCGATGCTGAGTTGCTGAATGACCCACGTGTACGTCGCGCCTTATTTAGCTCTCAGTCATTGAATCAGCGTCAAAACGCGGGTGTGATTGAAGTTGCCGCAGATAACATTGTGGCGGTGCGTGCTGAAGAAATTTATGCCCCTTCTGTACCTGCTTTGGATCAAGTCAAAACAGCGATTGTTGAGCGCTTAGCCGTAGAGAAAGCGCAAAAACAAGTGCAAGAAGAAGGTAAAAAAGCACTGGCTAGCTTAACCGCAGATGGTCAATTGCCTGCTGGTGATGCCAAGTTTGGGTGGGAGCGTTCTGTGAATCGCTTAAACAACGCTGACTTGTCAGAGGCTGTCGTGAATGCGGCGATGTCTGCTGATGTCACCACACTGCCTAGCTATGTTGGTGTAGAAACTGACAATGGTTATAGCGTGATTAAAGTGACGGGTGAAAGTGTTGCTGATCTTGACCCTGCACTTAAAAATTTCTTGCAGCAGCAAATGCGTCAGTTGTTGGCTAATGCTGAAGAGCAAGCCGGTATGGCTGCATTGCGTGCAGAACTAAAAGTGACTGAGCAAGCTGCGGTGCAAGAAGCATTGCAAAGCAGTGATTCAGAAGAAGAGCTGTAATCTTACTCTGTGATGTAAATAGCCCCATCTGAGCAGTTAGGTGGGGCTTTTTAATGTGTGATGCGATGATAAAAAAATACGTAAAACTGTTCATGCTGGGCTGTGCTTTTTGGGCAGGTGCTGCAGCAGCACAAGAAACCGGCTACATACAACGTCAACTTAACAGTGCTGTGCCAGGCGGTGTGGCCGTACTGGCCTTGGGTAATCAAGAGCAAGCACCAAAAGCAACGTACGAAGGTAAACCTGTATTGGTGGTGCGTGATAGCAATGGGCAGTGGATTGCTGTGGTGGGCTTGGATCTGAAAACCACGCAGGGAGAGCACCAGATCGTCACAGATCAGGGGCAGACGCTAGGCTTTAACGTGGGCCATAAGCAGTACAGAGAGCAGCACATCAAGCTTAAAAATAATTCGCATGTGAACCCCAGCGCCGAGCAGTTGGCACGCTATGAGCGCGAATATAACGAGCAAATAGAGGCGTATCAGCAGTTTAACGATCGTTACCCTAGCAACGTGCTGTTTGATTTGCCTGTGCAGGGCCGTTTTAGCAGCCCTTTTGGCTTGCGTAGGTTCTTTAATGGTGAAGAACGTAACCCCCACTCAGGTTTAGATATTGCAGCGGGTACGGGTACGTTGGTGCGCGCACCGGCTAATGGTCAGGTCATTCTGGTGGGCGATTACTTCTTTAACGGCAAAACGGTGTTCTTAGACCATGGGCAAGGTTTAATCACTATGTACTGCCATTTGTCCGAAATACTGGTGCAACCCGGTGATGAAGTGGCACGTGGCGCATCGTTTGCCAAAGTAGGGGCTACAGGTAGAGCCACTGGCCCGCATTTGCATTGGAATGTCAGTTTAAATAATGCACGCGTAGACCCACAGATCTTCATCGCTAAGCCATGAGCAAGGCGTTCTGTAGGGGCTTAAAAGACAGCTTGTCTATTGCCGTTGGCTACGTGCCAGTCGCTATCTCGTTTGGGTTGGCAGCAGTGGCGGTGGATGTACCCGCTTGGGCGGCTATTTTGTTTTCGGTATTGGTGTATGCCGGGGCCAGCCAGTTTGTGTTGGTCAGCCTGATTTCACAGCAAGCCTGGTTTTTAACGGTGGTGGCGGTAGTGTGGCTGATGAACCTGCGGCATTTGTTTTATGGCCCAGCACTACTGAATGCTGCGCAGCCGTGTACGCCAAAGCGCCCTATGTTGTTTTGGGGGGCAGGGCTAACAGATGAGGTGTTTGCGACCGCCGTAGGACGTTTTGCTAAGCAGCCTGAAAGCGAGAAAGAAGGTTGGTATTTAGGTCTGCAGTTAGGGGCATATTTGTCGTGGGTAGGCGGTACGGCTGTAGGGGCGCTATTTGGTGCAGATTGGTTAGGTCGCTGGGAAGTGCTGGATAAAAGCTTAGGTTTTGTGTTGCCTGCACTGTTTTTTACCTTGCTGTTAGAAATCGCCGAAGCCGTGCCACGTCAAGTCTTGTTGGCGGCAGCGCTAGGTTCAGGCTTAAGTCTACTTATTATGCCTGTCTACATGGCCATCATCGTAGGGATGTTTGCAGGTTGTTTGGCTATTTTGCTAGGACGCAAACATGACTAATGCGGATTTGATTATTATTGCGCTATTGGGGTGTTTGGGGACCTTGTTAATACGCTATGTGCCGTTGCGCTTACAGGGAAGGCAACGTCAAGGACAAGGTGGGCGTAAGTTGCACCAAATGCTGGCGGCGATTGGTCCAGCGGCTATAGTGTCCTTATTGACGGTATCGCTGATTGCCGAGGTGTCACCAGAATCGCCAATACTAAGTGTGTTGCCGGGGGCCTTTGGCTTGGTGGGGGTATGGCTGGGTAGAAAGCTGTTCAATAACAGTATTGCCGCCGGCACCATCGTGGGTGTACTGGCGTACGCTGTTTGTATCGCTATAGTGGGGTAGGGAGATCGCACTGCCTTGTCTCTGTATAGGTACAAGGCAGTGGACAGAGGCTGTTACGAGTTCGCGCCTTTCACGCGCACAATTTTCTGTACTTGTGGAATTTGGCGAATAGAACGAATCACTCTAGCTAAGTGTGTACGGCTATCTACCTGAATAGTCAGGTGCAGCAGGTTTGTGGCTGCGCCTTCATCGGGCATAGTCAGGTGCAAGATGTTGGAATCTGCATCGTTTATGGTGGCTGCTAGCCTACCCAATACGCCGCGTTCATTGAGCACAGTCACGTCTAGCTTGGTGTTCAAGTGACGTGCGGTATTGGTATCCCATACCACTGGAATCCAGCGCTCGGGCTCTTTAACTTGCTGGCGTTGGGCAACTTGGCATTCGGCCATGTGTACAACTAAGCCATGCCCCATACGAATGCCACCAATAATAGCGTCGCCCGGAAGTGGGCCACAGCACGGGGCTAATTGCACTGCTTGGCCTTCGTTACCGTGGATCACAATAGGTGCTGCACCACTAGAGGTGTAATCATCCACTTGTGCAGCGGTTGTTGCCAAGATAGCCAGTTCGGGGGCAAAACGACGTGCCACAACGGCAGCCAAACGTTTACCCAAGCCTATGTCGGCCAGAATCTCTTCACGCGAGGCAGCACCAGAGCTTTTGGCCAGTTTGTCCCATTCTGGGTGGTTGTCGTCTGGGTACGGAATATTGATGCTTTCAAAGGCTTGCTTAAGCAGGCGCTTACCGAAAGCAACGGATTCTTCGTATTTAACCGTACGCAGATAGTGACGGATTTCAGAGCGTGCACGGCCTGTACGTACGTAGTTCAGCCACTGAATGCTAGGTCTAGCGGCTGGGGAAGTAACGATTTCTACCGAGTCACCGCTTTTCATTTCTGTACGCAGCGCAACGAACTCGCCATTGATTTTGGCTGCCACAGCTTGGTTACCGATGTCGGTATGGATGCTGTAGGCGAAATCAATAGGGGTTGCACCGCGTGGCAGCGAAATAATCTTGCCTCGTGGCGTGTACACGTACACAGCATCAGGGAACAGGTCCACCTTAACGTGATCCAGAAACTCGCTGGAATCGCCGGTTTGGCTTTGAATGTCTAGTAGTGACTGTAACCAGTGATGGGTACGTTTTTGTAGGTCGTTAAGCGTAACGTTGTCGTCTTTGTATAACCAGTGCGACGCTACGCCTTCTTCCGCCACATGATCCATTTCGTGTGTGCGGAATTGGAATTCTATAGGGGTACCGTAAGGCCCAATTAAGGTAGTGTGCAAAGACTGGTAGCCATTGATTTTAGGAATGGCGATGTAGTCTTTGAATTTACCAGGAATAGGGCGGTACATTTGGTGCAGCGTACCCAGCGCTAAATAGCACTCGGGTAAGGTGTTCACCACAACGCGGAAGCCGTAAATATCCAGCACATCCGAAAAGGATTTTTTCTGTTCCTGCATCTTGCAGAAAATGCTGTATAAGGATTTTTCGCGGCCACTGACTTCGGCTTCAATGCCGGCAGCAGGCAATGCCACGGTAACAGCTTCGGTGATTTTGCCTAACACTTCACGGCGGTTGCCGCGCGCCGCCATCAAGGCTTTATGCAGCACTTTATAGCGGTTAGGGTGTATGGCTTTAAAACAGCGATCTTGCAGCTCGCGAAACAGTGCATTTAAGCCTAAGCGATGCGCAATAGGGGCATAAATTTCTAGGGTTTCTTGGGCGACACGACGGCTTTTTTCGGGGCTAACAGCGTCAAGAGTACGCATGTTATGCAAACGGTCGGCCAGCTTAATCAGGATGACGCGTACATCCTTGGACATGGCCAAAAGCATTTTTCTAAAGCTTTCGGCTTGCTGCTGGCTTTTGGTTTGGAACTGCAAACGCTCTAGCTTTGATACCCCATCCACAATTTCAGCAACATCGGTGCCGAATTTTTCTGCCAGTTCTTGCTTGGTAACGTCTTGGTCTTCAATAACGTCGTGCAGCAAAGCAGCCATGAGTGAATCGGCGTCTAGCTTCCAGCCAGCACAGATTTCAGTCACAGCAATGGGGTGGGTAATGTAGGGTTCGCCGCTAGTGCGAAATTGACCCAAGTGAGCGTTATCAGCCAGTTTATAGGCTTCGCGTACGCGTTCTACATCCTTGGGATCAAGGTAGGTGCTGATTATTTTGTTCAGCGGAGCGAGAGAAGCTATAGGGGCTTTTGCAGGTTTTAGGGTAGGAACAGTAACGACATCTTTATTCCTGCGCCCAAGACGGGAGCCTTTCTTTAACACGGCCAACAGGCCGGAAGAAGCGCCACGCAAACCTGTAAATGCCATAAAACTTCCTCGCTAGATCATTGCTTATCAGGTGGGTACTTTACGCAACATTTCAAGGCCTGTGGTACCGGCAGCAACTTCACGCAGCGCAGTAACGGTAGGCTTGTTACGGCTGTCTACGCGAGCTTCGTGGCCTTGAGCCAGTTCGCGGGCGCGGTATGCAGCAGCCAGAGTCAGGTTAAAGCGATTGGGGATTTTATCCAGACAATCTTCAACAGTAATACGTGCCATAAATAGAACCTGTATGACTAAAATTTAGGAATTGAATTCAGTACGAATGCCAAGTTGGCTAAATAACTCGGCATGTTTATGCGCTTGTTTTGGCAAGCTTAGGCGGCTCGCTTTGACTACAGCGGCAAGCTCAGCAAGCGCAAAGTTAAATTCTTGATTAATAATAACATATTGAAACTCGGAAATATGCGACATTTCGCTGCCTGCAGCAAGCAGTCTACGTGCAATCACCTGTGCGGAATCTTGACCGCGTTGGTTCAGGCGGCTTTCCAGCGCTTCAATAGAAGGGGGGAGAATGAACACCCCAATGGCCTCAGGGAAGAAACGACGCACTTGGCGTGCTCCTTGCCAGTCTATTTCTAGCAATACATCACGACCAGCATCCGCGGCTTCATGAATAGGCTGTACGGGCGTGCCGTAGAAGTTACCGTGCACCTCGGCCCATTCCAGCAGTTGATCATTGGTACGCAGCGTTTGGAAATCATCTACCGACACAAAGCGATAGTGCTCACCATCTACTTCGCCCGGACGCGGTGCGCGAGTAGTGCATGAAATAGAAAGCTGAATATCGGGCTCTTGTTTAAGCAGAGCGTTGATCAGGCTGGATTTACCAGCACCGCTAGGTGCGGCGACAATGAAAACATTGCCGGGGTGTTGTGTGCTCATGATGATCTAATAGCAAATCGGCGGGTTGAAAGCATAACAAAAAGCAGCTTGGCTAGGCAAAATATTGCGAGCCAATCACGCTATTTTGCTGAAATCCAGTTCCACAATAACGGGGGTGTGGTCAGAAGGCTGTTCATTGCCACGAGGCTGTCTATCTATAGTGCATGCCACAGTAGCGGGTTTTACGGCGTCCGACACCAGAATGTGGTCAATACGCAAACCAGCGTTACGACGGTAGGCCATGCGACGGTAATCCCACCAGCTATAGCTTTTTTCTTCTTGTGGGAAAAGACGGAAAGAGTCGTGCAGGCCCAGCGCTAATAAGGCTTGGAAAGCCGTGCGTTCGGGCTCAGATACATGTACCTCGCCTTCCCAGCGAGCAGGGTCGTGCACGTCTTCGTCAGCCGGAGCAATGTTGTAGTCGCCCACAACCACCAGATTAGGGTAGCGCTCTAGTTCGGTTTTCAGCCATGTGGTTAGCCCTTGATACCATTCCAGTTTGTAGGCGAACTTATCGCTACCTACCGCTTGGCCGTTAGGGCAATACAGGTTAATAACGCGCAGTGGGCCAGCAGGAGTGTCAAAGGTGGCGGCAATGGCGCGTTGTTGTGGGTCTTCGTAGGTAGGCAGGTTGCGCTGAATATCCTTGGCTTCGTGTTTGGTGATCAACGCCACGCCATTGTAGGTAGGCTGCCCCGCCCACTGTGCGTCCCAACCGGCTTCGCGCAGTTCATCTATAGGGAATTTATCTTGGGCGAGTTTTAGCTCTTGTAGACACAGCACATCTATAGGGTTTTGCTCTAGCCAGTCCAGCACTTGCGGCAAACGTACGCGTAGAGAGTTCACATTCCACGTGGCAATTTTCATTTTTGAAGCATTCCCTTTATCTATACAGCTTACAAGGGGTGGGTATAGTTCGTTGTGCCCGAGGTTACCCACCTAACTACCCAAGCACGAATCAGTGTGGCTAGTGTACCCCGAGCAAGGGCGTAGCCAAAACCCAAGCGTGAATCCTAAAAAGCTGGGCATAATACGGGGTTTATTGCTGTTGGAAATTTGAGTAAAGGCTTCGCTCATGAATACCCAAGACCTAGAAAACCTAATTGCTAACCATCCAGTGCTCACTGAGCATGCTGAGTTTGTGCGTGGTTTGGTGCGACCTAGTGTGCGCATCACTATTAGCAAAGAAGCGGCTACAGGAGTGCAAAGCAAATTTGGTGGGCCAGCCATGGTGCCTGCGGGTTTTGAGTGGCCTGAGCACGATGTGGGTTTGTATTACTTCCTAGGTCAAATTAACTTTGCTGAAATAGAGAATCGACCAGACTCGTTGCCTGCTTCAGGATTGCTGTCGCTATTTAATGCGGACTATAACCCCGACTCAGACAGCGACGCTGAAGTGTTTTGGGGCGATGAGGGCTATCTGAAAGCGTGGTATTTTGAAGATCTAGAGTGCTTGGTACCCATGAAAGCGCCGCATGGTAAGGATGTGAAAGGCAAGCGTATTGAGCTGGTGGGAGATCTGGATATTCCACGTCATGAAGACATGTTGGAAGGCTGCCCTTTTGATGCGGACATTCTTGAGGATTTGCTTGAGGTTGAGGGCGAGTTACCAGGCCCTTCGGCAAACGTAGAGATGCTGGCAACCGATTACTTGTTGGGTTACCCCTCGTATCACAGCCTTGGCTATAACCCTACACCGGGGCCAGAGTGGATGTCGTTGCTGACTATAGAGTCCTATGACGACTTTAACTGGTGTTGGCAAGATGGTGCCAAGCTGATGGTGTTTATAGAGCAAGACAAATTAGTGGCGCGCGACTTTAGCAATCTGATGTGTGACGCAGGCTAAGTGCTTTGAGCACCATGCGGCAAGCGTAGGTAGTAGCTAAAGGTGTGGCGGGCGAAGCGGGCAGGGTTTGCTAAAAGCGCTTATGATTCTAGGCGGACGTCTACTGACGTGATGGATCAAGCAGGGAAATAGAGGGCCATGGATCAAGAGTGGGAAGACGATAGTCTGTATGAAGACGAAGAAGATGATGTAACGATGTCGGAAAGCGATGGCATTCGCTATTTGCACTTTGGAACAGAATGGATTCAAGGGGCGATGCGCATGTCTAAACCTAACGACTTGGTGTTGGCTTATACGCAGCAAATGATGACATGGTTGCTGTTCCATGAGCCGCATGAGTCTGACCGTCTTGCTTTATTGGGCTTGGGTGCAGGATCGTTATTGCGGTATTGCCTAACGCAAACGCCAGCCGAGTGCGTGACGGTGGAGATTAACCCGCAGGTAACGGCAATGTGCCGTGCTTTTTTCAGATTGCCCGACCATGTGCGCTCTGAAATCGTGCATGACGATGCAGCTGAGTGGGTGGCAAATACCGAAAACCATAATCAGCATGTGGTGATGATGGTGGATTTGTATGATGCAGCGGCCCAAGGGCCTGTTTGCTCATCGGTTGAATTCTATGAAAACGGTAAGCATTGCTTGGACAAAGACGGGATTATGGTGGTGAACTTATTTGGTTCACACCCCAGTTTTGAATTAAATTTGCGCAATATCCGTCAGGTGTTTGATAACAAAGTGTTGGTCTTACCAGAAATTGATGAAGGTAATACCATTGTGTTGGCCTTTAAAGGGCGCGGTTTGGAAACCACCACGCAGCAGTTGATGGATAGGGCTGAAACGGTGCAAAGTCAGTATAAGTTGGAAGCCAGACGCTGGGCTAAAGCCCTTTTGGCTACACGCCCAGCAGATACTGCGTTTACAATTAGTGAAACTTAGCAGGGAAATTCACTAGGGTTTTTTCCAGTCCTGTAGTTCAGACTACGTGTAGGCTGGCTTATTGATTATTTTTTCCAGGAGCTTCGCATGAAGTTAAGAAATACAACGGCACTTCTCGCCAGCATTCTGGCTGGTATTAGCATGATGGGTGCAGGTGTTGCCGGGGCGCAAACGGTTTCTGTGTCCTCAATCGTTGAGCATCCCGCGTTAGATTCCATACGCGACGGTGTGAAACAAGCTCTGGAAGAAGCGGGTTATACCGAAGCAAACGGTTTGAAATGGCAGTTTCAAACAGCACAAGGTAATACCGCTATTGCCTCGCAAATTGCTAAGAAGTTTGTAGGTGACAACTCGGATGTGATCGTTGCTATCTCTACGCCTTCTGCGCAAGCCGCTGTGGCAGCAACCAAATCTATTCCTATTGTGTATTCAGCTGTGACAGACCCTGTGGCAGCACAATTGGTGCCTTCCTTTGACGCAAGCGGCACAAACGTTACGGGCATGTCAGACGCACTGGCACTAGAAAAACAAGTTGATCTGATTAAACGCATTGTTCCCGACGCCCAAAATGTAGGGATGGTGTACAACCCCGGCGAGGCAAACTCGGTGGTGGTGGTAGAACGTATGCGCGAGCTGTTGTCGGCTCAAGGAATGAACTTGGTAGAAGCCACGGCAGCTCGTACGGTAGACGTACGTGCAGCGGGTAGCAGCTTGATTGGCAAAGTAGATGTGTTCTACACCAACACCGACAATAACGTAGTGTCAGCGTACGAAGCTCTGGTGAAAGTAGCCAATGATGCCAAAATCCCCTTGATTGCATCGGATACCGGTAGTGTAGAGCGTGGTGCTATTGCGGCGCTGGGCGTGAACTACTTCAATCTGGGCAAACAAACCGGTGATAAAGTGGTGCGCATTCTTAAAGGCGAGAAGCCTGGCGATATAGCGTCTTCTACTAGCGAAAATCTGGAGTTGTTTGTGAACCCAGGTGCCGCCGCTAAACAGGGTTTGACCTTAGATGATGCATTCATCAAGTCAGCCACCACCATTGTTGAGTAATCTCTAATCACGCAAGCGGTGCCATCAACAGGCACCGCTTTATTATTGTCTGACTACGCATGTCCATATATTCTCTTTGGGGCGCTCTGGAAATCGGCCTGATTTTTGGTCTGGTTGCACTAGGAGTGCTGATCTCATTTCGTATTCTTCGTTTTCCCGATTTAACCGTTGATGGCAGTTTCCCATTAGGGGGCGCCTGTGCTGCTGTATTAATCAGCCAAGGGGTAGATCCATTTATATCTACTTTTGTGGCAATGTGCGCAGGGGCCTTTGCAGGCATGATTACCGGTTGGCTGAATGTACGACTGAAGATCATGGACTTGCTGGCCAGTATCTTGATGATGACGGCGTTGTACTCCATCAATTTGCGCGTTATGGGCCGACCTAACGTGCCGCTGATTAACGACGACACCGTATTCACGATTTTGCAGCCATCAGGCTGGTCGGATGACTATATCTTCCGCCCCTTGTTGCTGGTGCTGATCGTCATTATTGCTAAGCTGTTGCTGGACTGGTTCTTTGCTACCCAAAAAGGCTTAGGCATGCGTGCCACGGGTTCTAACCCTCGCATGGCGCGCGCTCAAGGCGTAGCCACAGGCGGCATGATTTTGCTGGGTATGGCGATTTCTAATGCGCTAGTGGCGTTGGCTGGCGCACTGTTTGCACAGTCACAAGGTGGTGCCGATATCTCTATGGGTATAGGGACTATTGTGATTGGGTTGGCCGCGGTGATTGTGGGTGAAAGCATTTTGCCATCACGCCGTTTGGTGTGGGCCACATTGGCCGTGATTTTGGGCGCTATTTTGTACCGTTTCTTCATCGCGTTGGCGTTGAATGCGGACTTTATTGGCCTCAAGGCACAAGACCTTAACTTGGTCACCGCCGTCTTGGTAACAATAGCGTTGGTTATTCCGCTATTGAAAAAACGTAGAAAAGCAGTTCGTAAGTCGTAGTACTAAGGGGAAGAGTCATGCTAGAAGCAAAAAACCTGCAATTAACTTTTAACCCTGGTACGCCGATTGAAACCCGTGCATTGCGTGGTGCATCACTGACCATTCCTAGTGGTCAATTTGTGACCGTGATTGGTTCTAACGGGGCAGGGAAGTCCACCTTCTTAAATGCCGTATCGGGTGATCAAAGTGTGGATGACGGCCAAATTCTCATTGATGGTAAAGACGTTACCCGTTTGCCGGTATGGCAACGTGCCGATATGGTGGCGCGCGTGTTCCAAGACCCTATGGCGGGTACATGCGAAGACTTAACCATTGAAGAGAATATGGCTTTGGCGTCCCGCCGTGGCATGGGTCGAGGTTTGTCTCGCGCGGTGCAGTTAAGCATGCGCGATGAATTTAAAACCAAGCTGGAAACATTGGGCTTGGGTTTGGAAAACCGTCTGACGGATCGTATTGGCCTGTTGTCTGGCGGTCAGCGACAAGCCGTGAGCTTGTTGATGGCGGCATTACGTCCTTCTCGTATCTTGCTATTAGATGAGCACACAGCAGCCTTAGATCCACGTACGGCTGACTTTGTGTTGCAACTAACTGAGCGTATTGTGACAGAAGGCAAACTCACCACCATGATGGTCACGCATAGTATGCGTCAGGCCTTGGACGTGGGGGAGAGAACGGTGATGCTGCACCAAGGAAATGTGGTGTTAGATGTGAGTGGTGAAGAGCGTAAAGGTATGGACGTGACCGATTTGCTTCACATGTTTGAAAAAGTGCGTGGAGAGAAAATCGCTGACGATGCTTTGCTTCTAGGGTAATGAGCTAATTTTTTGTTGCAAAAGACCCTATACGACTGTGTGGTCGTTTTTGTGAAAAACAAATAATCCATATATACTTTACGTCTCACTATCCACGTCTACTGGCGCGGTGTGTCTATAGTCTATTGAGATTCAGGAGTTTTTCATGCTGAAATCCCGCCCTAAGGCGTGGCGTCCGCTACGAGTATTATTCTTAACTAGTGTGGTTCTGCTTGCAGCATGCGGTGATAAAGATCCCCAACAGCAAGCCGGTGGAGGCATGAAGGTTCCAGTCAGCGTCGTTACGGTGAGCACTGCACCGACGGCGCTGTATCAGGACTTGCCGGGCCGCGTAGAGGCCATCAAAGAAGCACAAATTCGTGCTCGAGTAACGGGTATTCTTGAAGAAATTAACTTCAAGCAAGGTACCGATGTTACTGAAGGCCAGCATTTGTTCAGTATCGATCCCGATACGTATCAAGCCTTGCGTGACCAAGCCGCTGCACAATTGCAAAATGCGCAAGCCGATGCAAAAGCAGCCGCTTCTTTGGCGCAGCGCTATCAGATCCTGATTAAAGAAAATGCGGTAAGTCGTCAAGATTACGACAACGCGATGGCACGCAACGCGCAAGCGCAGGCGGCTATTGCTGCGGCACAAGCTAACTTGAAAACGGCTGAAATTAATCTGGGCTACACCAAAGTAACCTCGCCTATTAATGGCCGTATTGGTAAAGCGATTGTGACGGAAGGCGCATTGGTCAATGCGGCTGAAGGTACACAATTGGCGACGGTTCAACAGTTGGATCGCGTCTATGTAGATATTCGCCGTCCGGCTAGCGAATTGATGTCGTTGCGTAATGCGATGGCAGCAGGCGAACTTACTCAAGACGCTGAAGGCGCCAAAGTGACTGCCTTGTTTGATGATAATAGCCAATACGACCAAACTGGCGAGTTGCTGTTCTCTGGCGTATCGGTAGATCCATCTACAGGTCAAATCAACCTGCGTGCTGAGTTCGCTAACCCCGACAATATTTTGTTGCCAGGCATGTTTGTGCGTGTGCGTTTGCAAAATGGGGTAGACGAGAAAGCCATTCTGGTCCCAACACAAGCCATTCAGTACTCTAATGGCGGTGCAACGTCCGTGTTTGTTGTGAAAGAAGGTGTAGTTGCTGCAGTGCCTGTGAAAGTAGGTACTACATACGGCGACAAAATCTTGGTGAACACTGGGTTGACCGCAGGTGACGAGCTGATTGTTGCCGGCTTCCAGAAAATTGGTCCGGGCGTGCCTGTTCAGCCCACTCCTTGGAAATCTGGCCCTACAAGCACTGAAAATGCAGAAGAGTCTGCCGAAGCTGCACCTGCACAAGATAGCGATGCAGAGCAAGCTCAGGGTCAGGATGCTGCTAAAGCAAGCGAGTAAAGTTTATGCCACAGTTTTTTATTGAACGCCCCATTTTTGCATGGGTGGTCGCGCTAGGGATCACTCTGCTCGGGCTACTGTCGCTGCCGCTTATGCCGGTCGCGCAGTACCCGGATGTCGCGCCACCTTCTGTCACCATTAGTGCTACCTACCCAGGTGCAACGGCAGAAGACGTGGCCAGTAACGTTGCTAACGTTATTGAAAACGAGCTAAACGGTGCCAAAGGTCTGCTGTACTACGAGTCCGTCAGTGACTCCTTTGGTCAAACACAAATTACCGCTACCTTTAAACCCGGTACTGATCCTGACATGGCTCAGGTTGACGTACAGAACCGTATTTCCAACGTGCAGGCAGCCTTGCCAACGGCGGTGGTTCAGCAGGGTTTGAAAGTAGAGCAGGGTAATGACAGCTTCTTGCTGGTGGTTACGCTGTCGTCAGAAGACGGTAGTTTGGATCAAACCGAACTGGCTGACTACATCAAACGTAACGTGCAAAACACCATTTCACGTGTACCGGGTGTAGGTAAGTTCCAGCTGTTTGCGTCCGGTAAAGCGATGCGTATTTGGGTTGATCCCGAAAAATTGGTTAGCTATAACCTAAGCATGGCTGAAGTGAACGCGGCAGTAGCGGCTCAAAACAACCTGATTTCAGGTGGTATTTTGGGTGCTCCACCAAACCCAGACAGCCAACGTGTAGCATCGCCTATTATCGTTAATGGTCAGCTAAGCAAACCAGAAGAGTTCGAGAACATCATTCTGCGTGCTAACTTAGACGGCTCTAGCGTGAAAATGTCCGACATTGCACGTGTAGAAGTGGGCTCTGATAACTACCAGTTTGGTGCTCGCTTGAACGGTAAGTCTACGGCTGCGTTTGCGGTGTCATTGACGCCCGATGCTAACGCATTGGAAACCGCTGAAGGCATTAAGTCTCAGATGAAAGAACTGTCTCAGTTCTTCCCTGATCAAGTTAGCTACGCTATTCCTTACGATACCTCTCCCTACATTCAAACCTCTATTCAGCAGGTGGTTGAAACACTGCTAGAAGCGATGTTGCTGGTGTTTGTGGTGATGTATGTGTTCTTGCAGAACATTCGCTATACCGTGATTCCTGCTTTGGTGGTGCCTGTTGCTATTCTGGGCTCACTGGGTGTGATGAATGCCATGGGCTTCTCTGTGAACGTGTTAACCATGTTCGCGATGGTGCTGGTAATTGGTATTCTGGTGGATGATGCGATCGTGGTGGTAGAGAACGTCGAACGTATCATGGCGGAAGATGGCTTGTCTCCTAAAGAGGCAACCGAAAAAGCCATGCCACAGATTACGGGCGCGATTGTAGGTATTACGCTGGTACTGACGGTGGTGTTCTTGCCGCTGGCCTTTATGTCCGGTTCGGTAGGGGTGATTTACCGCCAGTTCTCGGTAGCGATGGCGGTGTCTATTGCCTTCTCCGCGTTCTTGGCGCTGAGCTTTACACCTGCACTGTGCGCGACCATTTTGAAACCTGTGCCTAAGGGTGAGCATGGCGATAACCGTCGTGGTTTCTTCGGCATGTTTAACCGTGGCTTTAACAAGCTGACAGATGGTTACGAAGGCTTTATTAAAGGTAGCTTGAAACGTACAGGCCGCATGATGCTGGTGTATCTGGCATTGGTAGTAGCTGTAGTGTTTATGTACATGCGTATGCCTACCGCCTTCTTGCCAGAAGAAGACCAAGGCTTTGCGTTTGCGAACATCGAGTTGCCAGCAGGCTCTACCGCTAACCGTACGATGGATACCATCAAAGAAGTGGAAGACTACTTTTTTAAACAGCCACAAGTAGAAAACTTGGTGACTGTGCGTGGTTTCAGTTTTAACGGTAACGGTCTGAATGCAGCATTGGCATTCGTAACACTGAAAGACTTTAAAGAACGTAAAGGTCCTGAAAACTCAGCGCAAGCTGTGGCTGGTCGTGCAACGGGTGCGTTGCTGATGGGGTTACCTGACTCTATCGTGTTCTCTATTGTTCCGCCCGCCATTATGTCGTTGGGTAACTCCACCGGTTTTGATGTGCGTTTAGAAGACCGTGCTGAACTGGGTACAGCGGCCTTGTTGGATGCTACTCAAGAGCTGCTGAACAAAGCAGGTCAAAGCCCAATTCTGAAAGACGTACGTTTGACAGGCTTGGCTCCTGGCCAACAGTGGCAAGTGACGATTGACCGTGAGAAAGCGGCCATTCAAGGCGTTGATTTCAACGAAGTCGCTAACCTCTTAAGTACAGCGTTGGGTTCTTCCTATCTGGGTAAATACACCAGTGAAGGTTGGGTACAGAACGTGTGGGTACAGGCAGATGAACGTTTCCGTATGAACATCGAAAACGTGATGAGCCTGCAAGCGAAAAACAATCAAGGTGAAATGGTGCCGTTGCGTACTGTAGTTACCGCTGAGCCTATCAAAGGCCCAGTACAGATTGTTCGCTACAACAGTTACCCTGCAACACGTATCAGTGGTGGTGCGCAAGAGGGCTACACCAGTGGTGACGCGATGGCCGAAATTGAACGCTTGATTTCTGAATTGCCGCGTGGCTTCGGTTACGAGTGGACAGGTTTGTCTTATCAGGAAATTCAGGCATCGGGTCAAAGTATGATCCTGATGGGTCTGTCGGTACTGGTTGTGTTCATGGTGTTGGCGGCATTGTATGAAAGCTGGGCTATCCCGCTGTCAGTGATGTTGTCTGTGCCACTAGGGGTACTGGGTTCGGTATTGTTAACCAGTGCTATGGGCATGGCGAACGACGTGTACTTCCAGGTGGGTATTGTGACCATTATTGGTTTGGCGGCGAAGAACGCGATTCTGATTGTGGAGTTTGCGAAAGATGCGGTTGCCCGAGGTGACGATCTTATCGAGGCCACAGTTGAAGCTGCACGTCTACGTTTCCGCCCAATTCTGATGACGTCCTTTGCGTTTATTCTGGGTGTGGTACCACTGTCTATTGCTAGTGGTGCGGGTGCAGCCAGTCAGAACGCGGTAGGTATTGGTGTATTGGGTGGTATGTTGGCCGCTACACCATTGGCAGTGCTGTTTGTGCCTACCTTCTTTGTTGTGGTATTGAAATTGTTTAAAACGCAGCCCAAGTTATTTGGTGCCGCAGCTGCGGCTGCAGCGGCCGAGAAAGCCGCGCATGCTCAGGCTAGTACCGGGGAGCAAAAATGATCAAAGCTAAGCTCAGTACACTTAGCGCAGCATTGCTGCTAGCAGGGTGCTCATTCGCTCCTAAATACGAGCAACCCGAGATGCCTGTTTCGGCGCAATACCCTGCTTATGTGCAGGGTGCCGCTGAGGCAAGCGCTGAGGGCAGTGTGGAAACCCTGGGTTGGAAAGAGTTTTTTAACGACCCACGTTTACAAGCACTGATTGCTCTTTCCTTAGAAAACAACCGCGATATGCGTATCGCGGTAGCACGAGTAGACGAAGCGCGCGCGCAGTACGGTATCGCTAGAGGGGAGCAGTTCCCGTCTATTGGTGCTGCGGCAAATGGTCAGGTAACACGCAATCCAGAAAACATGCGTTTGCCTGGCGCATCGTCGGTGAGCAAGACTTTCCAAACCGGGGCGGCAGTGACCTCCTTTGATTTGGACTTCTTTGGCAAGTTGCGTAACCTTAGCGAAGCTGCTTTTGAGCAATACTTAGCGACAGAAGAAGCGCAACGCGCCGTTCGTATTAACGTGGTGGCCCAAGTCGCTGAAGCCTACTTCCGTTTACGTGCTGCTCAAGAGCTGCAAAGCGTCATGCTAAGCACCGAGAAAAGCCGTTTGGAAAGTTTGCGCTTAACCAAAGTATCGTTTGAAGCAGGCTCTACGTCCGAGCTAGAACTGAATCAAGCGACGCTGCAGCTAGAAACTGTACGTGCTGACCTAGAGGCCGCTAAGCGTAATGAAATGCAAGCGCTGAATGCGCTGACATTATTGGTGGGCACTGAGCTGCCCGCTGACCTGCCTAAAGAGCAGGCGTTTGGTCATGACCAGTTGGTGAGCGATATTCCGGTTGGCTTGCCTTCCGATTTGCTACAGCGTCGCCCTGATATTATTGCTGCGGAGCACGTACTACGTGCATCGAATGCGAATATTGGTGCAGCGCGTGCGGCGTTCTTCCCCTCAATTTCCATTACGGGCTTGCTGGGTTTTGCTAGCCCATCGTTGGATAATTTAGTGGGTTCATCGCACCGTTTCTGGCAATACTCACCGCAAATTTCGTTGCCGATTTTTGCGGGTGGTAGTATTCAGGCCGCGTTAGATGTAGCAGAAGCGCGAAAAATCATCTCGGTAGCCCAATACGAGCAAAGTATTCAGAACGCTTTCCGAGAAGTCGCGGATGCGTTGGCGGGTGAGGCTACCTATAGTTCGCAATTAGACGCTACAAATCGTATGATCTCATCTGCAGACCGTACGCTGGAACTGGCAAACTTGCGCTACAAAACAGGGGTAGATAGCTTCTTGCAGGTACAAACTGCAGAGGTCAACCTGTACAGTGCGCAACAAGCGGGTATACAGATTAGTCTGGCTTCGCTGATTAACCGCATCTCGCTATACAAAGCGTTAGGTGGCGGGTGGCAACTGGATGAAAAGGCTATAGAAACCAATGATTGAGTTGGGTGTAAACATTGATCATGTGGCAACGCTGCGTCAGCAGCGTTTGACCACATATCCTGATCCCTTACTGGCGGCACAACGTGCCGAAGAAGCAGGTGCAGATTTAATTACCTTGCACCTGCGTGAAGATAGACGCCATATTCAAGATGCAGACGTATTTGCCATGCGTCCGTTGTTGCGCACCAGAATGAATCTGGAATGTGCAATCACCACGGAAATGCTGGAAATTGCTTGCAAGGTTAAACCGGATGATGTGTGTCTAGTCCCTGAAAAACGCCACGAACTAACTACCGAAGGTGGGTTAGATGTGGTGGGGCACTTTGAGCAAGTTAGTGCCGCCGTTAAGCAATTGCAAGATGCCGGTATTCGCGTGTCGTTGTTTATCGATGCTGATGCCGCACAAATTGCTGCTGCTCAACAAGCAGGCGCTACCGTCATTGAATTGCATACTGGGGCATTTGCAGACGCCACAGGCCCAGAAGAGCAAGCCATACAGTTGCAACGCATCCGTGAAGGTGCAGCGCAAGGTGTGGCCTTGGGTCTGCGTGTGAATGCAGGTCACGGTTTGCATTACGGTAACGTACAAGAAGTGGCTGCTATTCCAGGTATTGCTGAGCTAAACATTGGTCACGCCATTGTGGCTCAAGCGGTATTTGATGGTTGGGAAAAAGCTGTACGTGACATGAAAGCACTGATTGTCACCACCGCCCAGCAACGCCCTTAATAGGCGCTGGATAGATAGTTTTGTAAGGAGTTGATGTGTCTGTCATCTCAACACTGTTAAGCCGTAATTCGGTAAAAATGGTGCAAGGTCCCGGTCCCAGCGCAGAGCAGTTGGAACAGATTTTGCAAACAGCAATGGTTGCGCCTGATCACGGTAAGTTGCGTCCTTGGCGCTTTAAGCTGATTCGTGGTGATGCAGTCGTAAAGCTGGGTGATTTAGCGGTACAAGCAATGGCCGAAGAAGGGATGGCGGTAGCGCCTACCAAAGAGGCATCTATTCGTACGTGGCTAAAAGATGTGCCCTTGTTGATTGCGGTGGCGTGCCACTTGGATCACAGCAACGAGCGTATTCCCGAACACGAGCGTTTACTGGCTACGGGTGCTGCTGTGATGAATATGCTGAATGCGGCTCACGCATTAGGTTTGGGTGCGTACTGGAGCACAGGGTTGGGTACCTACACACATAAAGTGCCTGAAGCCTTGGGTTTTGACTCGCTAGACTACACTTTTATGGGCTTTGTGGTGGTGGGTTCTTTACCTGATGCCGTAGCTGTAAAAGAGCGTCCTAACTTCAGTGATTACGTAGGCGAGTGGAAGGGCGATTAAGCTTTTCCCTTGCAACGTACAATAGCCACCCTTTTGGGTGGCTATTTGCATTTTGTAGGGATAAATAACAGCGTGAGAGTTAGGCGGTTATTATTGGCTGAATTAGGTTTTCAGCAGGTATGCCTAGATCTTTATGCAGTCTACGGATCATTGGTAGCGTTAAGGAGCGCTTACGATTTAGTACCTCATATACACGGTTGCGCTGCCCGATCATAGGTTCAAGATCTTTTGCTGTCAGGCCTGCTTGCTCCATACGAAACTTGATCGCTTCGATAGGGTCAGGCAGGTCTATAGGATAGTGTTTTGCCTCATAGACTTGAACGAGGGTTGAGAGGACATCCAGTCGATCGCCATCTGGCGTGTCTAGGTCAGGATCGCTTTCCATCAAGAGAGATATCTCTTTTAGGGTGGCCTTATAGTCAGCTTCGGTGCGGATTGGGCGGATGTGCATGATTTACTCCATCTCTACTGTTTCAGCGTCTATTTTGTCGTATTCAGCATGTGTGCCGATGAATTTTATGTATACGATGCTTAACTTGTAGGCAATGGCCACGATTAGACGGTAGTCATTGCCTTTAATGTTGAATACAACACGCCGATTTTTCAAAACGCTAGCGTTTCTGTACTGTGCTTTTATATCTGAGGGTTGCAGCCACGCGGCCTTGCTGGCTTCATCGAACCATGCTTTAAGTGGTTGCTCAGCGTCTGGGTATTTTTCCCAGAACTGACGAAGGGTGCTGGCGGCTATAACTCTCATGGAATATATGATAGTCCCATTTTGGGACTGTTTCAAGTCTTGCGTACTGCTGCGCAGGCTTCTCTGGGTAAGCTCAAGGCACTACGCTTAATTCGCAGCAACAGCACCCAGATTATCCAAAATAGGGCACTCGGGGCGTTCATCGCCGTGGCAGCATTGGGTAAGGTGTTTCAATGTATTGGCCATGTCTTGTAGCTCGGCGGCTTTGCGCTCTAGCTCATCAATATGCTGTTGAGCCAAAAGTTTGACCTCGGCACTGCTACGATCTTGGTTGTGCCATAGTGTCAGCAAATCTTTGATTTGCGCCAACGAAAACCCCAAACTGCGCGCACGTTGTATAAAACGTAAGCCATGTAAGTCGCGTTCTGTGTACAGTCGGTAACCAGCCTCTGAACGAGCTGTGGGTTGCAGCAAGCCCTCGCTTTCGTAGTAGCGAATCATTTTGCTGCTTAATTGGCTGCGTTCGGCGGCTACACCAATGGTGACGGCTTGAGTCATGTGTGCACCTCCTAGGTAAACGACAAAGCTGGACTCTACGTACGAGTATGAACCTTACCACGATGTTAAGGTCAAACCGTAAAGCGATAGTGCTGCGAAATGTCATCAAAGCACGTGTTCAGACGGTAGCGTTGTGCGTTTTACAGTACTCTACACAGTGTATAACCGCTTTTATTTAGCTACTAAGGAGTTTGGCATGAAACATGAATTTACCGTTGCAGACATGACTTGTGGTCACTGTGTGAAAACCATTACTACCGCTATCCAAAAAGAATGGCCTGCAGCGGTGGTGGTGGCTGATACGGCTACACATCGCCTAAGTGTTGAGGTGGATGCGGATAACGCAGCAGTAGCCGCCGTGGTAAAAGAAGAGGGCTACACCCCCGTGGCTGCCTAAGCACGAGCATTGGATGGTGGCAGTACCCTAGGATGGCGATATAACAGCAGAGGAAAAGCATGAAAATACTGAATGTTGATGTGGCAATCATCGGTGCAGGAACCGCAGGCATGACGGCATACCGTCAAGTAATACGGCGGGGCAAAACGGCTGTGCTTATTGAGGACTCGCATTACGGTACAACGTGCGCACGGGTAGGTTGTATGCCTTCCAAGTTGCTTATTTCCGCTGCTGATCATCGCCATGCCATCAATGAAGCTCCTAAGTTTGGCATTAACGTCGATACCACAACGGTGGAAGTGGATGGCGTTGCCGTGATGGATAGGGTCAAACGCGAGCGCGACCGTTTCGTGTCCTTTGTGGTCAGTGATGTAGAGGGTTTTGCGGCCGACACAAAGCTGTGGGGCACGGCACGCTTCACGGGTGAAAACACGCTAGTGGTGGGTGATCATACGCAAGTACAGGCTAAGGCTTTTGTGATTGCTAGTGGTACGAGCCCACGCACACCAACTGCCTTAAAAGCGCTGGGCGATAAGCTACTGACCACTGACGAGATTTTCTACTGGGATGATCTGCCCAAAAGCATCGCCATCTTAGGGACCGGTGTGATTGGGATGGAAATAGGGCAGGCATTACATCGCTTGGGGGTAAAGGTCACGATCATCAATCGCAGCCAGCGTATTGCCGGTATACAAGACCCTAAAGTGGCTGAAAATGCGCGTAGCGTGTTTTCTGAAGAAATGGACATACGCTTTGATACGCAAATTCTACGTGCAGAACGCCAGGGCAATGATGTGCAGCTTAGCTTGCAAGATCAGCAGGGCGTAGAAAGCCTGTTGACGGTTGAATGCGTGTTAAACGCCGCAGGTAGGCAACCCAATATAGAAAAGCTTAACCTTGCCGCGGCAGGGATTAACGTCGATGACAAGGGCAAGCTTCGCTTTAATAAGCACACCTTGCAGGTGGAAAATAAACCAGTGTTCTTAGCCGGCGACGTGAACGGGCTACACCCCATGTTGCACGAAGCAGCAGATGATGGTCGTATTGCTGCCGATAACGCCGTGAATTGGCCAACGGCACCTCAGGCGCCAACTAGGCGCAGCCCCATGAAGGTAGTGTTTAGCAATCCGCAGGTGATGGCGGTGGGGGTGGCCTTTGCTGACTTGCCTGCCGATGTTCGCATTGGTGAAGTCAGTTTTACGAACCAAGGCCGATCACGCGTGATGCTAGAAAACAAAGGCATGCTACGCGTGTATGCAGACCGTCATAGCGATGTGTTTTTGGGGGCGGAAATGGTGGGGCCATCGGCAGAGCATCTGGCACATTTGCTGGCATGGTCTGCACAGCAGCAGCTCACCATTAAAGAAATGTTGGGTATGCCTTTTTACCACCCGGTGGTGGAAGAAGGGTTGCGTACGGCATTGCGCAATACGCATTCCTCGTAGATTACAACAGCTTGCGTACGGCTTCGGTTAGGTCTTCCACCGATTCGGAGTCGGACGCTAGCACGCGCGCTTTGCCGCGTTCATCAAAAATATACACGCCACGGCTATGGGCGACTTCGTAGTGGTCCGAGTCGGCATTGGTGGGTTTTTCAATTTGGAAGGCCACGCGGTAACGGCGTGCCAGATCTGCAATGGTTTTCTCGTTGCCCGTTAAGCCTATAGCGTTAGTATCAAACGCATCTACATAGGCTTTCAGTATTTCAGGGGTGTCGCGGTGTGGGTCTACACTCACAAACACCACCTGTACGTTGTCACCCGCATCCCCCAAGTTTTCTACCACGGCAGACAGTTGCGCCATGGTGGTAGGACAGATGTCAGGGCAATTAGCATAGCCAAAGAACATCAACACGATCTTCCCTTTAAGGTCATCTTGGGTGACGTGCTGGTTGTCTACGGATTGCAGATCAAACTTTAGGTCAGGCAGAAAGCCAGTTACGGGGTGTATTTGTGATTCTGCAGCCAACAACGGGCCTGCAAAAAGTACGCTACTACCTAACACTATACTGGCGGCTACGCGCTTGCCCAGCGAGCGAAGAGTGAACTTTGTCATAAGCCTATAAACAAACACCCCCACCAAAAGGTGGGGGATAAAGGGTTTAGGATTGTGCCAACATACCACTGTGGCGCAGTAAAGCGTCTATAGACGGATCGCGGCCACGGAAGGCTTTGAATGAATCAGCAGCAGGGCGTTCGCCACCTACAGCCAAAATTTCGTCCAAGAACTTACGGCCTGTTTCAGGGTTTAGCGTGTTGCGGCTATCCCCATCTTGTAGCGCAGTTTCTTCAAAGGCGCTGTAGGCGTCTGAGGACAATACTTCAGCCCATTTGTAGCTGTAGTAGCCCGCACCGTAACCACCTGCAAACAAGTGAGAGAACGCATGTGGGAAACGGTGCCACTCAGGTGGGAAGATTACCGCCACTTCTTTACGCACCTGATCCAGCGTGCCCAGAACGTCTTTAATAGACAGGCCTTGCTCTTGCTGGTGAATCAGCATGTCAAACAGTGAGAACTCTATTTGTCGCACCATTTGCATACCGCTTTGGAAATTCTTGGCAGCCAGCAGTTTGTCGTAGAGTGCGCGAGGCAGTGATTCGCCCGTAGTCACGTGGCGTGACAGTTTCTGTACGACTGGCCACTCCCAGCAGAAGTTTTCCATGAACTGCGAAGGCAATTCGATGGCATCCCATTCTACTGCTGAAAACGCGGATACCGCAGGCTCGTCTACACGAGACAGCAGGGCGTGTAGTGCATGACCGCTTTCGTGGAAGAGGGTGATGACTTCATCGTGTGTGAGCAGCGATGGGCGGCCTTCTTGTGGCTGCGCAAAGTTGCAGACTAAGTACACCACCGGCACTTGTGTGGAAGTGCCCAGCAGTTTGCGGTCGCGCTCGCCATTGACCCACGCACCACCTTGTTTACCGGCGCGAGCATACAGGTCTACGTACAAGTAACCCAGCGTGTTAGCGGCTTTATCTTGTACGGCATAGGCTTGTACATCGGGGTGCCAGCCAGGTTCTTGGGTGGGTACGAACTGTACACCGTACAGTGTGTGCACCACGTCAAACAACCCTTGCATGACTTGGGGTTCGGTAAAGTACTGACGTACTTCGTCTTCCGAGTAAGCGTAGCGGTTTTCACGTAAACGCTCGGCGGCATAGGCCATATCCCAAGGTTGTAGCGTTTCCATCTGTAGCGTGTTGCGTGCGAATTCTTGCAACTGCTCTAGGTCGGTACGTGCAAAGGCAATAGACTTGCCTGCCAAGGTGCGTAGAAACTCTAGCACTTGTTCTGGGGTGTCGGCCATGCGTGTTTCTAAGCGCATGTGCGCGAAACTGTCGTAGCCTAGCAGGCGTGCTTCTTCAGCGCGCAAGCGTAGTAGTTGTTCGATGGTTTCAGAGTTGTCCCACTCGGGCTTGCTGCTTTGCTCGGAGGCGATGGTGGCATAGCCTTTGTACATCGTCGCACGTAACTCTGAGCTTTTGGCGTACTGCATCACGGGCAGATAGCAGGGCATTTTAAGGTTTAATAACCAACCTGTTTTGCCTGCCTGGGTGGCTGCATCTTTGGCGGCTGCTAGTAAATCCGCAGGGATGCCTTCCAGTTCGCTTTCGTTTTCAACCAGCAAGCTCCAGTGGTCAATGCTATCCATCACGTGTTCAGAGAAGCGCTGTGATGCAGCGGCTTGTTGCTCTGAAATTTCAGCATAACGTTCGCGCTGCTCGCCTTGCAGTTCCACGCCGCTTAGGCGGAAATTGCGTAATGCCAATTCAATGACACGTTGGCGGGCAGGGTTCAGTGATGCGAATTCAGCGCTGTCAGCCAGTTTTTTGTACTGGTTGAACAGTTGCTCGTTCAGACCCAACCACGTAGAAAACTCCGTTACTTTGGGCAAGCACTGGTTGTAGGCCTCACGCAGCTCTGGTGTGTTCACTACAGAATTTAGGTGTCCTACGATAGTCCAAGCGCGCCACAACGGCTCTACTGCGTTTTCTAAAGGGGTAACCACGTTATCCCACGAGGTGTCGCTAACGTGCTCTACCGCTTGTACAGCGCTTTTGGCGCTATCCAGCAGTTGATCAATAGCGGGTGCAACGTGTTCGGGCAGAATGGCCGAGTAGTCAACCAGTTGGTTAACTGGCCCAAGCAGGGGATTCGTCATTTAACTCTCTTTGTTTGCGCGGCGCTCAGCAGCTTCCAACGTATTGACCAGCAACATCGCAATGGTCATAGGGCCTACACCACCAGGAACGGGAGTGATAGCCGAAGCAACTTGGCTGGCACTGGCGAACTCTACATCACCAGCCAGCTTGCCGTCGTCTAGGCGGTTAATGCCCACGTCGATGACTACGGCGCCAGGTTTGATCATGTCACCCTTAATCATATTGGGTCTACCTACCGCAACTACAAGTACGTCGGCTCGGCGAGTGTGTGCCGCCAAGTCGCGTGTCTTGGAATTACAGAGGGTGACAGTAGCACCAGCCGCTAACAACATCATGGCCATAGGTTTGCCCACGATGTTGCTTGCGCCCACAATAACGGCTTCAGCGCCACGTAGGGCTACCTGCTCGGACTCCAGCATTTTCATCACACCGTAAGGGGTGCATGGACGAAACAGCGGTTGGCCAGTCATGAGCAGGCCAGCGTTACTAATGTGGAAACCGTCTACGTCTTTAGCAGGTGAAATGCTTTCAATAACCAGATGCTCATCCAAATGGGAAGGCAGTGGTAATTGCACCAAGATGCCGTCTACGCCGTCGTCTTGATTGAGTTTTTCAATCAATGCCAGCAATTCATCTTGCGTGGTGCTGGCGGGTAAACGAATGACATCCGAATTAATACCCGCTTTTTCGCACGCTAGTGCTTTGTTACGTACATAGACCTGAGAAGCTGGGTCTTCACCAATCAATACGACGGTCAGGCCAGGATGTATGCCTTTAGCTTGTAGCGCTTTGACGTCTTCAGCGACTTGCTCGCGAACGCTTTGTGCTAAGGCTGTGCCCGAAATGATCCTGGCTGGTGTACTGCTCATGCTAGTTTTCTCCGCTTTGTACCAAGGCAATCTTCATCAGATCGGCCACAGTGGTAACTTCAAGTTTTTCCATAATATTGGCCCGGTGTGCTTCTACAGTTTTGATACTGATGTTTAAGTCACCGGCGATTTGTTTGTTCAAGCGGCCAGCCACAATGCGTTCTAGCACTTGTTGCTCACGTGCGGTTAAGCGTGACAGCACTTCAGCGTGTGCGCGCTTAGAGTGAGCCTGATCGGCCATTAAGCTTGCTTGTTCCATCATGCGTACAACCACAGCACGTAGATCCGCTTCATTAAATGGTTTTTCTAGGAAGTCTACGGCACCTTTTTTCATGGTGCTAACAGCCATTGGTACATCGCCGTGACCGGTGATGAACACAATAGGAATAGGGGAGTTACGAGCGATTAGGGCTTCTTGCAGCTCAAGACCGCTCATGCCGGGCATACGCACGTCGGCAATTAATACACTGAGTTGTGTGGTGTCGTAGGAGCTAAGAAATTCTTCCGCAGACGCAAAGCACTGCACTCGGTAACCATTAGCCTCAAGCAGCCATCGCAAGGAGTCACGAACGGCTTCATCATCATCCACAATAAAAATCGTGCAGGGAATCGGGGTACTACTCATGCTTGTATCTCCTTGGGACTATCAGTGGTTGGTTGCATTTCGGCTTGCGCACAGGGCAAAGAGAATCGGAATATCGTTCCACCCTCTGGATTCTCCATTGCCCACAAACGACCATGGTGTGATTCTATAATGGTTCTACAGATGTTTAAGCCCATCCCCAGCCCCTCTGATTTGGTGCTGTAGAAAGGCTCGAAAAGGCGCTCGGGGTTTTTGAGTCCATAACCCCTGTCGATGACGGCGACTTCTAACATTTGATCATAAAGTGAAATGTTCACATGAAGGATATGATAATCGCTTCCTTCCATCGCTTCCACGCCATTTTTTAGCAAATTAAGCAGAACCTGCTCAATAAGAATGGGGTCAGCTAGCACCATAGGTAGGTGTTCTGGGAGCTCAACGGCTATTTCTATACGACGTTTGCGCGCATCTATGTCTGCAAAGCTTACAGCATTATCAATTATTTGCGTAATTGGTACCGCTTGGCGACGCGGTTCGCTGCGTTTTACAAACTCACGTATACGGCTAATGATTTTGCCCGCACGTTCAGCTTGTGCTGCTGCTTTTTCTAGTGCTTCTAATAATTGCTCAGGCTTAGCCTTGCCGCTGCGCAGCATCGCTACGGCACCCATGCTGTAGTTATTAATAGCCGTTAATGGCTGGTTCAGTTCGTGCGCTAAGGACGATGCCATTTCACCCATGGTGGTTAAACGGCTAGTCAGTTGGATTTTATCTTGCTGCACACGCGAGGCTTCTTCGTGTTTGCGGCGTTCGGTAATGTCGCGTGCCACTTGCAAACGTACACGTCTGCCATCGGTCCATGCCAGCATACGGTGGTGTACTTCAAACCAACGTTGAGCTTGGGAAGAATAGGTTTCTACGGTTTCATCCGTAAAGCGTCCTAATCTGCCGCCCAACAGTTCTTCGTGACCGTGGCCTTGTGCGCCAAAGAAGCGTCTGTAGGTACGGTTTGCAAACAGCAGTTCCAGCCCCTCAGGCGTATCTGCCGTAACCGAAATAGCATCGTCCAAACCTTCTAATACCGTCATAAAGCGTTCGTGGGCCGCTGTCATGGCTTCACGAATGCGTTTAGGTTCGGTGATATCGGTCATGGACGTCATCCAGCCTATTTGCTCACCGTTAGGGTCACGTAAGGGGGATACATACATGCGGGCAGTAAAGCGTGAACCATCACGGCGTTGCGCTTCTACTTCTAGACCACTATTAGGGGTGCGCCCCGACAATATAAGGTCTAACACCTCTTGATGATGTGAGTGTCGCCCCGGTACCCAATAAGGGAAGGGGGCGGTGCGGCCTATGAGGTCGGCCTCGTTCCAGCCTATCATCCGGCAAAACGCAGGGTTCACATAAGCAATGCGGCCGCTCATATCAAATACACGCATACCGGTAGACATGGAATTCTCCATGGCTCGCCTAAAGCCGGTTTCGGCAATCAGCGCGGCTTCGGCGCGTGTACGAAAACGTGTGTAGCGCCAAAGCGCTAGCAAACTAAATACGATCACCAGCGACAGAGCCGCAATCACCATGGTGAGGCGTTGCTGACGCGTTTCTTGGTCTATGGGGACTACCATGACACTATCGTGCTGCAGGCGTTGCAACCAGATGAATACGCCCATCACACATAGGTACAGTATCAGCACAATTACGGGCGTAAGCCAGTAAAGGCCGCGTCTATTTTGACGTGCCTGATCGTAAAACGTATTAGGTATAAGTGATTTTTTTACGGAGTTTGCCATAACAGTAATCGTAAAAAGCTGGGAGCATTGTAAACCTTAACGCTCGTTGATATTTTTCACATTATAAAAACTATTACCATAAAATGAAATTTTGCTTGAGATTACCTTTTTTCTTTCCTAGAATAGACTTGATAAATAGGCATGATCTGCCTAAATACTGTACGGGTCCGGTCAATCTGTTATGGTCTGAAAAGCAAACATTACAACGCAGATGAGCATCACAGCACGGACTTCTATCAATAAAACTGGAGACGCTTTATGTCCTCTCTTGACCAAACCAGTAATCCAGCCAGCGCCAATCCCGATGCAGCTCTTGAAACACAAGAATGGCTAGAAGCTTTAGAGGCAGTGCTTGATCGTGAGGGCCCGCAACGTGCCCACTACTTGTTAGAACGTTTAACTGATCTGGCGCGACGCTCAGGTTCTAACATCCCTTACTCCCCACACACTGCTTACTTGAATACCATCCCTGTAGGGTTGGAGCCAAATAACCCTGGTGATTTGGCTATTGAGGAACGTATTCGCTCTTACATTCGCTGGAACGCGATGGCAATGGTGGTAAAAGCCAACCAAGAAACTCCCGCTGATGGCGGCAGCTTGGGTGGTCACATTGCATCGTTTGCATCCTTGGCGACCATGATTGAATGTGGTCAGAACCATTTCTGGCACGCAGAAAACGAAAACCACGGCGGTGACTTGGTGTACTTCCAAGGCCATACCTCTCCTGGTATGTACGCTCGTGCGTTCTTGGAAGGCTCTTTGACAGAAGAGCAGATGGATAACTTCCGTCAAGAAGTAGATGGCAAAGGCTTGTCATCCTATCCTCACCCTAAATTGATGCCAGAGTTCTGGCAGTTCCCAACGGTGTCCATGGGTCTTGGCCCGCTGATGGGTATTTATCAGGCACGTTTCCTGAAATACCTGCATGCGCGCGGCATTCAAGATACTAGTGGCCGTAAAGTATGGGTGTTCTTGGGTGATGGCGAGATGGACGAGCCAGAATCCTTGGGTGCTATTGGTGTAGCAGCACGTGAAGGTCTAGATAACCTGATTTTCGTTGTGAACTGCAACTTGCAGCGTCTGGATGGTCCAGTGCGCGGTAACGGCAAAATCATCCAAGAATTGGAAGGTACATTCCGTGGTGCCGGTTGGAACGTTATCAAACTGATTTGGGGCGGCTACTGGGATCCATTGTTGGCCCGTGACAAAGAAGGCGTATTGCGTCAAGTTATGGAAGACACTATCGACGGCGAGTACCAAGCGTACAAAGCTAACGATGGCGCATACGTGCGTGAGAACTTCTTCGGTAAAGACCCTCGCTTGCTAGAAATGGTGAGCCGCATGAGCGACCAAGATATCTGGCGCTTGAACCGTGGTGGTCACGATCCAAACAAAGTTTACGCTGCATTTGATGCCGCGGTGAAACACGAAGGTCAGCCTACTGTGATCTTGGCGAAAACCATTAAAGGTTACGGCATGGGTCATATTGGTCAGGCTAAAAACCCGACTCACCAGCAAAAGAGCTTGGACATCGATTCCATCCGCGAATTCCGCGATAGATTCAATATTCCAATTTCTGACGACAAACTGGAAGACTTGCCGTACTTCAAACCTGCAGACGATTCTCCAGAAATGCAGTACTTGCAAGCGCGTCGTAAAGCGTTGGGTGGTTACTTGCCTAAACGTCGTGCCAAATCTAGTGAACAGTTGAAAGCACCTGAGCTGGGGGTATTTAAAGCCGTACTAGAGCCTACTGCCGAAGGCCGTGAGATCTCTACTACACAAGCTTTTGTACGTGTACTGAACCAGTTGCTGCGTGATAAAGAATTGGGCCCACGTGTAGTGCCTATCTTGGCTGACGAATCCCGTACCTTTGGTATGGAAGGTTTGTTCCGTCAAATCGGTATTTACTCTGCAGTAGGCCAAAAATACACACCGGTCGATAAAGATCAGGTGATGTACTACCGCGAAGACAAAAAAGGTCAGTTGTTGCAAGAAGGGATTAACGAACTGGGCGCATTTAGCTCCTGGGTGGCTGCGGCTACTTCGTACTCCAGCAACAACAAGATCATGATCCCGTTCTTCATCTACTACTCCATGTTCGGTTTCCAACGTTTTGGTGACTTGGCATGGGCAGCAGGCGATATGCAAGCACGTGGTTTCATCTTGGGCGGTACCGCTGGTCGCACCACACTGAACGGTGAAGGCTTGCAGCACGAAGATGGTCAAAGCCATATTCAAGCTTCTGTGATTCCTAACTGCGTGTCTTATGACCCTGCATTTGCTCACGAAGTGGCTGTAATCATGCGTGACGGTTTGCGTCGTATGGTTCAAGAGCAAGAAGACGTGTACTACTACATTACGCTGATGAACGAAAACTACGCGCAGCCAGGCCTGAAAGAGGGCGACGAAGCTGGTATTTTGCGTGGTATGTACAAGTTCAAATCCGTTGACGCAGGTAAGCTGAAAGTTCAACTGATGGGTTCCGGTACGATTCTGCGTGAAGTGATCGCTGCACAAGAACTGCTGGAAAAAGACTGGGGTATTGGTTCCGATGTATGGAGCGTCACCAGCTTTACCGAGTTGCGTCGTGAAGGTTTGGATTGCGAGCGTCACAGCTTGCTGAACCCAGCCGACAAGAATGCACCGGTACCATACGTAACACAGAAGTTGGCAGAAACTGATGGTCCAATCGTAGCCTCTACCGATTACATCAAAGCGTTTGCTGACCAAATTCGTGCCTTTGTACCTGCCGGTCGTACGTACCGTGTACTGGGTACAGACGGCTACGGTCGTTCTGATTATCGCTACAAACTGCGTGAGCACTTTGAGGTTGATCGTCACTTTGTTGTATTGAGCGCGCTGCGTGCATTGGCCGATGAAGGCAAACTGCCACGCGAGAAAGTGCTTGAAGCAATCAAAAAGTACGGCATCAACCCCGAGAAAGCTAATCCGCATCACGCCTAAGGAGTAGATAAATGAGCAATTTGATTGAAGTCACTGTTCCTGATATTGGTGATGACGGTGAAGTGGATGTCATTGAGCTGCTGGTTGCTGTTGGCGACACAGTGGAGCTTGAGCAAAGCCTGATTACGGTTGAGTCTGACAAAGCCTCGATGGAAATCCCTTCCTCACACTCTGGTGTGGTGAAGTCATTGAAAGTAAAAATCGGCGATAAAGTGAAGCACGGTTCCATTATTTTGGAATTGGACGCACAAGCTGGCGCCGCTGCACCTAAAGAAGAAGCGGCGGCAGCGCCTGCCGCTGCTCCGGCAGCAGCAGCCCCAGCGGCGGCACCTGCTGCGGCTGCGGCCGCTCCAGCCGCCGCAGAAGCCACCACATCTATCGTGACGGTACGTGTGCCCGATATCGGCGATGCACGTGATGTAGACGTAATTGAAGTGTTGGTTAAGGTAGGCGATACCGTTGAAGCCGATCAAAGCCTGATTACACTGGAAACCGAAAAAGCATCGATGGAAGTGCCTTCCAGCCATGCGGGTGTCATTACGGCATTGAAAATCAAAGTAGGTGACAAAGTTAGCGAAGGCTCCGACATACTTGAGCTGCAAGTAAGTTCGGCTGCCCCAGCAGCGGCACCAGCTCCTGCCGCAGCGCCAGCACCGGCCGCCGCGGTTGAAGCACCTAAAGCCTCTACTACTGAAGTGGTTAGTTCTGCTTCGGGTGTGGCAGCATCGCAGTCGCCTGTGCGTGAGTCGCCTACTGCAGCGTTTGCAGAAGCGGCTGTACCACTGCGAAACCTGCCACATGCGTCACCTTCGGTACGTAAGTTTGCACGTGAACTGGGCGTTAACCTGACACTGGTGAATGGCTCTGGTGCTAAAGGCCGTATTACGGCTGATGACGTACGCCAGTTCGTAAAAGGCGCATTGGCAGGTGGTGCAGCAGCGCCGGCTGCGGGTGCATCCTTGTCTGGCGGTGGTCTGGACTTGTTGCCATGGCCAAAAGTGGATTTCAGTCGCTTTGGCGAAGTGGAAGCTGCTCCGTTGTCACGCATCAAGAAAATTTCGGGCGCTAACTTGCACCGTAACTGGGTGATGATTCCCCATGTGACGAATAACGAGCAAGCCGATATCACCAGCCTAGAAGAGTTCCGCAAACAGCTGAACGAAGAAGGTAAAAAAGCAGGTACACGTGTGACCATGCTGGCGTTCTTCATCAAAGCGGTTGTGGCAGCGCTGAAGAAATTCCCAGAGTTCAACGCTTCGTTGGATGGCGATAACCTGATTCTGAAAAAATACTTCCACATTGGCTTTGCGGCCGATACGCCTAATGGCTTGGTGGTACCAGTGATCCGTGACGCTGACAAAAAAGGCGTACTGGAAATCGCTAAAGAAACAGGTGAGTTGGCTGGTTTGGCGCGTGAAGGCAAACTGGGTGCAGTACAGATGCAAGGTGGGTGTTTCACCATTTCGTCCTTGGGCGGTATTGGTGGTACAGACTTTACCCCTATCATCAATGCGCCTGAAGTGGCCATTATGGGTCTGTCTCGCTCTAGCGTGCAGCCAATCTGGAATGGCAAAGAGTTCGAGCCACGCCTGATGTTGCCAATGTCTTTGTCTTACGATCACCGTGTGATTGATGGTGCTTCTGCTGCGCGCTTTAACGCGTACATCGCTACATTGTTAGCGGATTACCGTCGCATCCTGCTGTAAGGAGTCACAGATGAGTACGATTGATTTAAAAGTACCGGATATAGGCGATTCAGGCGATGTGACCGTGATTGAGATCTTGGTCAATCCCGGCGATAGCATCGAGCTTGAGCAAAGCCTGATTACGGTTGAGTCCGACAAAGCCTCTATGGAAATCCCTGCTGCACAAGCAGGGGTAGTCAAAGAAGTGTTAGTCAAACTGGGTGACAAAGTTAAAGAAGGTTCGGCGATTGTGCGCATCGAGGCCGCTGCTGCAGAGGCAGCGCCTGCCGCCGCACCGGCTGCTGAAGCCCCTAAAGCCGCTCCAGCACCTGTTCAGGCTCCCCAAGCAGCACAGCATAGCGGTGCGGCTGATGGCGAGTACGATGTGGTGGTGTTGGGCGCAGGCCCTGGCGGTTACTCGGCTGCATTCCGTGCGGCTGACCTTGGCTTAAAAGTTGCGTTGGTTGAGCGTTACAGCACCTTGGGTGGCGTTTGCTTGAACGTAGGGTGTATTCCTTCTAAAGCATTGCTGCACAGCGTGGGTGTGTTTGAAGCGGCTAAAGCGCTGGCTGATCATGGTATTCGCTTTGGCGAAGCCAAAATCGAGCTAGATGCGCTGCGCGACTACAAGACCTCGGTTATAGGCAAGTTGACTGGTGGTTTGGCTGGTATGGCCAAAGCCCGTAAAGTCACGGTAGTAAACGGCGTGGGTGAGTTTGTAGACCCACACCACATTGCCGTACGTGCAGCGGATGGTAAAGAGCAAGTGTTGAAATTTGCTTCTGCAATCATCGCCGCTGGTAGCCAGTCTGTGAAGTTGCCATTCTTGCCAGAAGACCCACGTATTGTGGATTCCACTGGTGCGTTGGAACTGCCATTCCTGCCTAAGAAAATGCTGATCGTTGGTGGCGGCATTATTGGTCTGGAAATGGGTACGGTGTACTCCGCGTTGGGCGCACGCCTAGACGTAGTAGAAATGCAATCCGGCCTGATGCAAGGCGCAGATCGCGAGGCGGTAAAAGTTTGGCAGAAAATGAACGAACACCGCTTCGATCACATTATGCTGAACACCAAAACCGTGTCTGCCGAAGCACGTGAAGACGGTATTTGGGTGAAGTTCGAAGGCGATAAAGCCCCGGCTGAAGCACAGCGCTACGACTTGGTATTGCAAGCGGTAGGTCGTACTCCTAACGGCAACAAAATTGGTGCCGATAAAGCAGGTATTGCCGTAACCGAGCGTGGCTTCATCAACGTTGATACGCAGCAGCGTACTAACGTGCCGCACATCTACGCGATTGGCGACATTGTGGGTCAGCCTATGTTGGCACACAAAGCCGTACATGAAGCGCATGTGGCAGCCGAAGTAATTGCTGGCGAGAAAACGTTCTTTGACGCGCGTGTGATTCCTTCAGTCGCTTATACCGACCCAGAAGTAGCATGGGTAGGCATGACGGAAGAAGAAGCCAAGAAAGAGGGCATTGCCATTGAAAAAGGCCATTTCCCTTGGCAGGCTTCTGGCCGTGCGATCGCGAATGCACGTGACGAAGGCTTCACTAAGCTGATTTTTGATGCAGAAAGCAAGCGTATTCTGGGCGGCACTATCGTGGGCACAGGCGCGGGCGATCTGATCAGTGAAGTGGCGCTGGCCGTAGAAATGGGTGCGGATGCCGTTGATATTGGCAAAACCATCCACCCACACCCCACATTGGGTGAGTCTGTGGGTATGGCTGCCGAGGCATCATTGGGTGCGTGCACCGATTTGCCACCTGTACGTCGCAAGTAGTTTTTTCGTCATTAACCTGACGTTACGAATAGCAGGTGCTATCATTAGCACCTGCTGTTTTTTTGTGTGCTTTGACCATGTTGAATCATTCTTTGACAGCCACCAGTTCGCTGGAGCAATGGCTGACATATCTGGAAACCCTACACCCTACCGAAATTGATCTAGGGTTAGATCGCATCAAACAAGTCGCAAAAAATCTTGCACTACAAACGCCTTTTGTCACCATCACGGTGGCGGGTACCAATGGTAAGGGTTCTACCTGTACTATTTTGGATGCCATTTTGCGTGCGGCTGGTTATAAAACTGGCTTGTATACGTCGCCTCATCTGGTGCACTACAACGAACGTATCCAATTGAATGGCGAGTTGGCGACAGATGCTCAAATTACCCAGCAGTTCTTCCGTATAGAACAGGCTCGCGGTGACGTATCCCTAAGCTATTTCGAGTTTGCTACCTTGGCTGCCTTGCTGATGTTTGAGCAAGAGAAAGTCGATGTGGCGATTCTAGAAGTGGGTTTAGGTGGCCGCTTAGATGCCGTCAATATGGTGGATGCCGATTGCGCTATCTTGACTAGCGTAGACATTGATCACATTGCGTACTTGGGCGATTCCCGCGACGCTGTGGGCTGGGAAAAAGCGCACGTCTTTAGACCTGGCCGACCAGCCATTTGTGCTGATCCTATGCCGCCTGAATCGGTTGCGCGTTATGCCAACGAAATTGGGGCAGACCTGTGGTTGTTCGGTAAAGATTTCAACTACTCTGGCGATAGCCAGCAGTGGGCGTACGGTGGCCGCGAGCAGCGCCGTGCCGGTTTGGCGTATCCCTCGTTGCGTGGCGTGAATCAGCTACTTAATGCGTCAGCCGCATTGGCAGCGCTGGAAGCGCTACGTTTAAAACTGGTGATCTCTGCGCAAGCAGTACGTAGCGGCTTGAATCGCGCCTCTATACCGGGGCGTTTGCAAATATTGCCGGGTGAGCCAGCTGTTATTCTAGACGTGGCTCATAATCCGCATGCAGCAGGTGCGTTGGCACAGAACTTAGATCAAATGCCGTGCACGGGCCGTACGTTCGCGGTGCTGGGTATGCTAAACGATAAAGATGCCGCTGGCGTTTTGCGTTTATTGATAGATCGTATAGACAGTTGGTATGTGGCAGGCTTGCCTGGCCCACGTGGTTTAAGCAGCCGTGAGTTGGCGGCCTTATTAAATGGCGTGAAAAAAATGGGGGCAGTGCAGGGTAATACACTACCATCGGCTGAGTCCGATGCTGATCGTAAGCCCGGTGTACGCCCAGCGGCAGGCAAACGTGTAAATTATTTTGAAACAACTGTTATAGAGTGTGAAAATCCGGTGCAAGCCTATGAGCAAGCACTAACAGATGCTCAACCGAATGATAGAATTCTTGTATTTGGTTCGTTCGCCACAGTTGGGCCGGTTCTCAAGCATTTAGGTAGAGATCCGCGCTAACTGTGTGGTGCAAGTGGTTTTTACTTAGTGGGTTTCAGATACATGGGGTTGTTCTCAAACAAAGAAACAGGTGGTGCATCACGACGTCAGTCTAGTGATGCGCAATTGCGCGAGATGCGTACACGAGCACGACGCCGTTTGGTAGGGGCGCTGGTTCTTGTATTGGCAGCGGTGGTGATTGTTCCGTTTCTCACCAGCAATGACAGCGAGAACATGCCAGAGCCCGTTATGGCGGTGATTCCAGCTATTGTGCCGCCTGTGATAGAAGCTGAGCCCACACAAGGTGGTGTGGTAGAACAAGACGCGGGTGAACTTAGCGGTGAAGAAGGGACTGTGGTTGCGGCCGTACAGCAGCCTACGCCCGTGACCCCCGGTGCTGCAACGCCTACTGAGCAGCCTAAACCGCCAGTACAGCCAGCGACTCCAACTGAGCAGCCTAAACCTGCTGAGCCGGCTGCACGTCCTACTCCACAACCTGCTACGCCACCACCACGCCGCGAGAACAATCAGCGTACAGATGATGGTTCAGTTGCCTTGGCATTGATGGAAGGGCGTACGCCACCTAGTAACAACTCAGCGTCGTCGGCAAGTAGAAATAATGCACAACAAGGTAATTTTATCTTGCAGATTGCAGCCTACTCGGCGGAAAATGATGCACAGACTCGTCGCAGACAATTGGTGAACTCCGGTGTGACCAATGCTTATGTGGAAAGCACCACGTCTGGCGGCAAAACTGCGTATAGGCTGCGCGTAGGGCCTTTCCCTACACGAGAAGCTGCGCAGGCAGCCCAAACGCGCTTACGCTCGTTAGGGTATGCGAATAGTTTTATTTCTACCAAGTGACAAGCTTTGATTATCTACTGTTAGCACTACTAGGACTGTCCAGTATCCTAGGATTAATCAGGGGACTGCTTAAAGAGCTGCTCTCCCTGATTGCTTACATCGCCGCATTTCTGGTGGCTATATGGTGGGGACCTTCGCTCTCCGTCTTGCTCACCGACTATCTGAATAACGATTTATTGCGCACCGCTGTGTCTTACGCGGTGCTTTTTATTGCCGCTTTATTGACCCTAGGCATGTTGAATATGTTGCTGGCGACCTTAATAGATCGCAGCGGCCTAGGGTCAGCTGATCATGCATTTGGTGCGCTCTTTGGCCTCTTAAGGGGCGTAGTATTTGCATTGTTGCTGGTCATTTTGGCCGGCTATACCGAGTTGCCTAAAGAGCCCTGGTGGCAAGAGGCTCGACTGTCTAAAGCCTGTGTGAATGCTGTTCTACAGTTAAAGCAGTTGTTGCCGCCTTCTTTGGCTTCTTGGTTACCTTACTAAACCTAGCACTGGAACATTATTATGTGTGGAATCGTTGGGGCTTATGCGTACAGTCCCGTAAACCAATTGATCTACGACAGCTTGCTGCTTTTGCAGCACCGTGGTCAGGATGCTGCCGGCATCACTACTTTTAACGATAACTTTTTTCACACGCACCGAGGCAAGGGACTAGTAAGAGACGTATTTCGCACGCGCAATATGCGCGCGCTGCCAGGTAATTGTGGCTTGGGTCATGTGCGTTATCCCTGCGAAGGCGATAGCGACAATATCGAAGAAGCGCAGCCTTTTTATGTGAATGCACCGTTTGGTATTGGTTTTGTACATAACGGTAATTTGTCTAACTGGCGCGAGCTTCGCGAAGAGCTGTTCAGCATCGATCGTCGTCACATGAATACGCGCTCGGATTCTGAAGTGCTGTTGAACGTGTTTGCGCACGAACTGCAACAAGCAACAGACAAAGGTAATGATGACGAAACGGTAATCTTTGATGCCGTAAGCGCTGTTTACAAGCGTGCTCGTGGTTCATACTCTGTGATCGCTCAAGTTGCTAGCTTGGGTATGGTGGCATTTCGTGACCCTAATGGTATTCGCCCTCTGTGTATGGGTAAGCGCGAAACCAAGCACGGTACAGAGTGGATGTTTGCCTCTGAATCTGTTGCGCTAACAGGTTGTGGTTTTGATCTAGTGCGTGATGTAGCACCAGGTGAAGCCATTTGGATTGACGTGAAGGGTCAACTGCATAGCCGTCAGTGCATGCCATCTGCCCAACTGATGCCATGCTTGTTCGAGTTTGTGTATTTTGCTAGGCCAGACTCTACCGTTGACGGCATTTCGGTTTACGATGCGCGTTTGAATATGGGTGAGTATTTGGGTGATAAAGTCGCGAAGACCTTGCGCCTAAGTGAAATTGACGTGGTAATGCCTATTCCAGATTCATCCCGTCCGTCGGCAATGCAGTTGGCCGATAGACTGAATCTGCCTTACCGCGAAGGTCTGATCAAAAACCGCTATATTGGCCGTACCTTCATTATGCCGGGTCAGGCAGTACGTAAAAAGTCCGTCCGTCAGAAATTGAGCGCCATTCCTATGGAGTTCAAAGGCAAAAACGTCTTGCTGGTGGATGACTCGATTGTGCGTGGTACTACCAGTAAAGAAATCGTGGAAATGGCTAGATCAGCAGGTGCTAACAAAGTGTACTTAGCTTCGGCTGCACCACCCGTACGTTACCCCAACGTGTACGGTGTGAGCATGCCAACTTACGGCGAACTGATTGCGCATAACCGCGACGTAGAAGAGATTGCGCAGGAAATTGGCGTAGATGGTTTGGTGTTCCAAGACTTGGAAGACCTAGAACAAGCATTACGCGATTTGAACCCTGAAATCAAAGCGTTCGAGGGTTCGTGCTTCCATGGTGAATATGTCACCGGTGATATAGATGAAGCTTACTTGCTGCGTTTGTGCCAAGAGAAAGAAGAGGCCAAAAAACGTAAAAGCGCGATGCCAGCAGATGATTAATGTCTAGTTAGTATGCTGCTATAGAAAAAGAGCCATAACCCCCTTTAGAGTTATGGCTCTTTTTTTAGTTCACGCCTTTTAAGAGCACACAGCTTTGATTGTATTTTTCTACGGACTGAATCAATAAATTCCTGTGTATTCCAAATTTCGTGGCAAGCCTTTGAAGCATGTCGTCGTTGTTTTTAAAGGGTTGGTTCTCGATGTCTAAATAGTTTTCAAGATCCATATCCATTTCTTTCGCCATGTATTCGCTGCTGAGATACAGGTATTCGCGCCATGCGCGTAAGGGAGGCCAAAAATTCTTTTCCATGCTTAGCGATATTTCAGCAGGAATTTCTGTACTGGGTTTAGGCACTTGGATAATCTCGTTTAGTACCTTACAGACCCGGCTATCCAACAATGCTCCACTAGTTAGAAACCCGATCTTTTTGTTCCGCTCTGATAAACGTTTATTTTTAATGACTTGAGAGGGGGAATAAAAAAAGCCGTCAATATTATGAATAGTGGTTTGTGTGTGGGGCATAGTTGTACTCCGTCTATGAGTTATAGAGTCAAGAGTAGCAATCACTCTGTAAGACTTATATGAGAGATTTCTGTATTTGTCTAAGATGATTCTTATCATTCTGTTGGGACAGTAAAGACTTGTCGCAGGCGGCACGGCTGTGGCCGTGAGAATAACTACCAAGCAATGAGAGAGTGATGCAGAACAGCGTTTAAAGCAGCATAACGATGCTGCGAGCCACTTTTTTGGGGGTGCGCCATTAGTTCATCAGATTGTTCTTAGGTATTGGGTCGGTTCATTCGCTATCGCCACGGGATGTATCTGATCGGATTTTGGATAAGGGTCAGATATATTGAGATTTCAGGGAAGGGCGAATGCAAACTAGTAGGGGCACTCAGCACCCTATAAAAGGGGTATTACGCCGTCTATAGTGCGAGCTTTGGGCGTTGATGGATGTGACAGATTCTATAGCAGAGACAGTAGTCAATGGCATAGAGCCAGCGTGTGATCTCGTGCTGCCCAGTGTGGCCTTGGTAGTCGTAGCAGTTATGTTGCTAGGGGGGCTATTACATGTACATCAGAAAATGCGTAAAAGCCTTTGTGCTGAAAAAGCCTTACATGATCAATTAAAGTTTTTTGATGCGTTAAGCGAAGCCACTCCCCAACCTATTTACGTGCGCGATAGCTTGGGAAAGTTTATTAGTGGTACGCGTAGTTACCATGAGGCGGTAGGAGCCAAGGCGGAAGACCTTTACGGGAAAACGGTCTTGCAAGGCCCACCCAAATTTGGTGCGGCTACGGCGATGCACGACGCCTATATGCAGGCGATGGCGACAAATCAAACACTGCGCATGCTACGTGCCACCATTATGAATGGTGAAGAACGCTGGATAGACCATTGGGTCCAGCCTTTTCACAATGCCGCAGGCGAGATGCAAGGGGTAATTTGCGGTTGGTTAGACGTTACCGAACAGCAGCGCTTAATTGTAGAGCTAGAACGTGTGGTGTCCGAGCTAGACGCAGCGCGTCAGATTGCAGAGCACGCTAACCGAGAAAAAAGCCGTTTTCTTGCCACCATGAGCCATGAAATACGCACGCCACTCAGTGCTGTGATAGGCACCTTAGAGTTAGTACAGCATCAAGCAGAGCAGGGTGTGTTTGATAAAAGAGGCATACAGATTGCGTATAGCTCTGCTACCAGTGTGTTAGACGTAATAGGCGATGTTCTGGATTTTTCCAAAATAGAATCTGGGAAGCTAGAGTTCATACCAGAACGTATGAATTTCAAGGCATTAATAGCGTCTGTGGCAGCGTCATTTGAGGGCTTGGCTCACGAAAAAGGTTTAGTCGTCGTGCTAGAAAGTAACGATGCAGCGCAGCAGGATGTGCTGATAGACACAGCACGCGTTAGGCAGATGCTTTTTAATTTGGTCAGTAATGCCATCAAGTTTACGCAAGTAGGGCATGTGAAAATCAGTGCGATGGGCCGTTACGTAGGCGCTAACCTATGCATTCAACTTGCTGTGAGTGATACGGGAATTGGTGTACCAGTCAATAAACAGCAAGAGGTATTTTTGCCCTTTGCACAGGGAGGGAACGCCGCATCAGGCTCGGGTTTAGGGCTAGTGATTACGCGCTCGTTGTGTGAGTTAATGGGGGGCACCTTGCAGATGCACAGCGAGCTGAATGTAGGCACAACAATAGAGATCAGCTTAACAGCAGCATTAGCACCGCAACACGATGGGACATCGCCATTCACAATGGGCAGTCATGGTGCAGAGAGCTTACCACCCACCAACGCTTTACGGGTGTTAGTCGTAGAGGACTACGCTTTGCATCGTCAACTGTTGTGTCAGCAACTTGCGTTGTTAGGTCATCAGACTACAGCCGCCGCTACAGCGCAACAGGCGTTAGTGTTGTGGCGTAGTACACCGTTTGATGTGGTGATTACAGACTACAGAATGCCGGGCATGAGTGGCATAGAGTTGACTGCTGCCATACGCCGCGAAGAGGCGCTACAAAACCGCACACCTTGTTTGATTTTGGGGCTAACTGCCGATGCGCAGAGTGAGCCCATACAACAGGGGTTACTGGCCGGTATGAATGATTGTGCTGTAAAGCCTCTAGCGCTGAGTATGCTTAAAGAGAAACTTGCGTTTTTAGCTCAACAGCCGTCAACATTTACGCTGCCTACAGCGTCAGATGGTGTGACCAATAGCGTCGTTAGCCCAGCGGTGAATACGGGTAATCGAGAGTTCGACACTTTATTAGCACTTACGGGTGACGACCGGGAAAAAGCGTGGTTGTTCGCAAGAGAAATTCTGAAATCGCTAGAGCTAGCAAGAGATCACTTAGCCGCCTTCGATGAAAGCTACGATGTTGCCAGCATTGCCGAACTAGCCCATCAAACGTTAGGGGTGGCGCGTATGTTGGCACACACTGAACTGGTACAAGCCTGTTTAAGTGTACAGGGTGCATTCCAGCAAAACAGCCTAGCAAGCCGTAGGGGGCGTGAGTCAGTGCAAAAGTTGCGCCACTTACTAAGCGAGGTCAGCCTGCGTTACCGACAATTATTCGCTATTTATAGTACACATCCAACCTAGCAGCCGCGTTGAATTCGCCCACCTTGGCGGTGTCTTTCATCCATAACAGGCGGGCCAGTAGATTTTTGTTGTAGGTAAGATCGGTATTGTTCGTGGGGGTAATGGCAAATTCTTGTTTAAACGGTAACGGTACTTTCGTGTCGCTAGTCAGAATTTGTATGCCTACGGAGTTATTGGTAGCGGGTATTAAGGTTTTGTTGTCGGCGCTAAGTGTGCCACTGATGGGTTGAAAGCTGCCAGTCAGGCCATAAGGGGTAGAACACGATTTCGTGGCGGTAATTGTGAAAGGCTTGTCAGCAATAGTGTCACCAGCGTGTGCTATGGATGTAGGTATTCGTTGAAAGTCTATGGTACGTGGTTCTATTTGTATGCTGGAGCTACAGCCCACGTATTGCAGGTTATCTAAATTGTTGGCATAGATGGTGTAGTTGCCCGCGGAGGTAGTACTGCTACCAGTTGCGAAGCCGCGAAATTGGACGAGAGGGTACAGGGGGACTGGTCTTGTTACTGCGCCCTCTTGGTTGGGGGTTCCTTGTTTTTTGACTGCTAAAAAGGTAGAGAAAGTAAGTTTTTTTGTTTTGGCTGAGGCTAGACACGACGGTACAGAGGTGCATTTTGCTAGAGTCATCCAGATATTTACGCCACATCCTCCTTGGGCAGGTTCTTTAGAGCAATAGTAATCCACGCCCTCAAAACGTAAACCGGGTTCTAGTTTGTCACCTATATCAAAAATACCGCCTGGTAAGCCTCCGCCCAGATGGGCCGAACCCATAAACATAAAAACGTAATCATCGTGCGAGGTAGCGGGGTTTTCGTGCCAGCATTTAATCTCTAGATCGAAGGTTTTAGAGCGCCAAACTACAGTACCTACCGGAGCCAGCGGAGGGATGGCTACTCGTTCGGTGATATTGACTTGCTGGGCAAGCGAACCATCAGTGCTGATGCAGCTTAGTGCCATACTTTTGCCGGCGGCTACTAGCATCAATGTGAAGAATAGGATTCTGATTATGTGTTTCATAGGTGTCTGCTCAGGAGGATAGTGGCCTGATTACAAGCAGTTGTAGCTGCCGCGATCGTAGTACTTGTTGGGGTCGCGTGCGGGCAGTTGGTAGGTCACCTCACATTGCCCGTTTTGCCAATGTACGTTGAGCTTTCCACTGTCTTGGCTAAGCAATAACAAGGCTTGGCCATTGTTGTCGACCAGGCCAACCTGTCTATCGCTGTCGTCGGTAACCGCTGCCCCCATCGGTAGCATGCCGCTAGGGTGGTTAAAGGTCATTTGTACACGTCGTCCGGTGTACCCCTTAAACGAGGTGTGTACGATGGCGCCGCGCCTAGGCACTACAGCTTGGGTTAACGATTCGATTTCTGTATCAGCGCCTAAGGTAGCGGGGTCCAGACGTATAAGGTTGACCTTATAGGGTTGGGTGTAGGGGTAGACTGCATACGAGTTGTAGCCAGACCGTGGTGGGTTGTTACCCAAACCGGCCTCTTTCACGCCATCCATTTCTACCAGCACAAACCCATCGCCTACCGAACGGGTTAGGTTTACACCACCCGCATGCAGCACCACAGCACCCGAGGCATTCACACCGTAGGCATGGTACTGGCTGCCTGTGCTGTAGTTTCCTCCTACGCTCATAATGGGGAGATTGCTGTGTAACGATAGTGCAGCTGAGTTTTTGCCCTGTTGATCACGTGCGGCTTGCAGGCTGTAGTTGCTGTATTGCATACCGGGTATATAACCGGCTACGTTAGCCGCTGTGCTGGTGCCATCTTTAGAACGCGTGCTGGTGGTGTATAGGCTTGGGGAGTTGTACTCGGTACCAAGCGGGATGGATAGCGTCAGCATAATTTGATTGCTGTTGCGGGACCTGTCGTTTGGGCTGCGGGTTGTAGAGCGGCTATAGCTTAGGCTGTAAGACAGGCGGCCCCACGAATTACCATAGCCAGCACTAATGCTGTTCGCGCGCTGTTGGTTCCAGTAGTTTTCATAGGTGGCATTCAGGTAAAAACTACCATATTGCCCTGTGCGACCTAACTGCTGGGTGATGGAGACGTCCATACGCGAGCGCGGCAAATGGTTAGCTCTGGATTGCGAGTAACTGTCACGGGCTTGTCGTGTCTCGTAAACGTGATTATCAAAGGTCCTATAGCCTTGCGTGGAGTAGCGGTAAGCGGCCAGCGTAAAGGTGGTGCTAGTTTTGTTCAGTGTCTTGGTGTACAGGGCGCGTATACTTTGCCCGCGTGTGGTGTCACCAGCAACCGTGCTGCGCGAGTTGGTCAGATCAAGCGAAACAGCGCCGATGGGGGTGTTAGCCCCCACCCCTACGTTGATAGCATGAAAGTTCGAAGAGGCTTGTACGCCGCCTGCTACGGTCAGTGTGTCGGTAAGCCCATAGATGGCTGTGGCGGAACCAAAGTTAGGAGTGGGTTGGTTGCTATTGGTGGACTTGTATTGGCCCAGCTCTAGGCTATAGCGCAGCGAACCACGCTTTAGCATTAACGGCAGCACAGAATAAGCTTGGGTGAAAGAACGCTCGCGCCCATCGGCTTCAATAATGGTGACCTCAAGGTCGCCGTTAGAACCGTTAGGGCTTAAATCTGAAATCGCAAAGGGGCCGGGTGCTACTGGCACACTGGTTAACAAATAGCCATTTTGTCGCACCTCTACGGTGGCATTGCTTTCTGCTACACCCCGGATGACGGGGGTGTAGCCTCGCTCGCTGTCGGCCAGCATGGATTCGTCTGAGGCAATTTGCATACCTCTAAACCGTACGCTATTGAAAATTTCAGCGTTGGTGTAGAGCTCTCCCGCCGAAAACTGCCCGTCTAGTGCCGTGATATCGTGCTGTATATACGTACGGTTGCTTTTAAACTGGGATGGGCTGGAATCAGAACGGGTAAAGTTAGACTCGTTACGTAAGCGCCAGCCTGCCAGGTTCACACCGTTGCTAAGCCCCACATAATAGTTCTTTGAGGTACTGCCTGAATGGGTGGTAGAGCGCATACTGGCTTGGTAATTCACAAAGCCTGCATTAACACCGTAATCCCATAAGCTGGGGTCTACATAGCCGCGTTTGCCTACTTTAATGTAGGCTTGCGGAATGGCAAGGCTTAAGAGCATGCGGCCAGAGTCGTAGGTGGCCTGTGCGTCTGGGTCTAGTTCTGTAAGGTCTACGCAGGTGCCGGCCCTAGTAGACAGGGCGTCTAAGGCTGCGGGTGTGAGCTCTAGCTCTGTAAGCAATGCCAGAGTAATGCAGGGTACAACTTGCGCAGAGCTATCCTGAGCAAACAACTGTATGTCGCGTTTACCTATGTAGTCGCCATTGATTTGCACATCAAACAGGTACACACCTGGCAGCATGGCGCTACCACTGGTAGACAGCAGATTTCCCAACTCTACATTGCCATCGCCTCGGATTAACGCGGGGTCAAACATGCTAGCGAGCAACACAGGGTTGTCAGCGCTGTCAGAGAGGGCGCTCAGCGCAGTGGTGCTCTGTAAGGCTAAGGCCAGACAGCAGACTAGGGAGCGCTTGTGCAGGCATAAGTGAATGCGAATCATAGGGCAATCATCGGCTCAGGGGGCGTAGTATGCTGCTTAGTCAGAGAGAGGCTTAGAGGGCTGCGCCCCGTTTAGCTGTACACGTTGCCGTATATACGCACCGAAGTCGGTAATATAGGAGTAGCTAAGCTGACTTTGGGGGCCTACATTTTGGTTTGCTGAGGCCGCCAAACTATAGGTTTCGCCGGGTGGAATCACCAGCGACTGCGCAAGTTGTTGGCCGTTAGTTGTAACGTGAGCAAGGGTGACGTGATAGGGGCTAGAGTTAGCAATACGAATGGTTGCAGGGCTGTAGCTCCACTCCAGATTTTGCACGGCTTGCTCTAGGCTGCCAGGTAAACCTGGTGGACGGTAGAACACCTTAATGCGTTGCAAAATCGCCAGCTGCAGCGTGGATTGTTCTGAGGCTACGCGTTGGGGGATCTCTTGTACATTTAGCCAGAGCATGCTTTCTCTGTCCGATGGCGCACCTACGCCTTCATACAAAATACGAACGACCTGTTCACTATCAGCGCGTACCCGTACCAGTTGCGGAGTCAGTGCAAAGTGCTGTAATGCTCTTGCATTGCTGTCGGTGCTGTTATCGGCATCCAGCCACGATTGGATAAGAATCTCTCCGCCCATATTACGCACGCCAAATGATGCTTCATTTTTGCCATTAGCAAGAATGACCCTAGTGGTGTTTAACGCAATACTGGCAACGGAGGGCTGCGCCGCTAGCGTTAAAACTAGAGCGCAAATCAGTGAGATAAGTCGGAGCATGAATAGGGCCTAAGTGGAACAAGCAAGTGCAGCTAGGCTCGTTGCGAGCCTAGTGAAATCAGAAGGGGGTTATGGCGTGACGATGGTGAATGGCAGCGTACCGTTAGCTGTACCACCTTTAACCGTAGCACCTAGGTCTGTAGATTTAACGTAACCCGCGGCGAAAGACACTTGTATAGGTTTGTCTTTTTCGTCTTCAGTGAAGGTTTTAGAGAACAACACACCATTAGTCACTTTCAGGGCATTGGTTTTGCCCAGTTCGTTGCGATCTTTGTAAATAGCAATACCAAAACCCGATGCTAACTTGTCACCTTGTGCACCATTGTTTAGTTTCAATAGCTGTGCATCGGGCGAGGCCATAGACGCATCGGCATTTAGTCGCACTTCTACAGCACCCTCTGCCGAGCACGTAATGTTGAAGGTGGCATCACCTTCGGCGTTGCTGGGAGCCAGAATGGGTTTATCAAAACTGGATTTTTGGATTTGCGAAACGTGTGCTATACCCATGGCAACGTCGATGTTTTTAACGCCGCTCACCGAGCTTTCGACAAAGCAAGAGTCGGTCTCTACAGTGCCAGTGAAGTTAATCTGACCACCGCCCAAGACATCACCTGAGGCAGCAAACAGAGCAGGAGAAGCCAAGGCAAAAGCAGCCGCCACAACGGTAGTACGTATTTTCATGAAAAGTCTCACTTATTAATGTCAAAATAGGGTTAGGTTCGAATACATAGCGACCACGCTACTACGATAGTGATCGCGTACTTCTACGATATTTCTTATGACAAGTAACCGTAATGAGACAAACCTGTTTAACGCAGAAGACCTTTCTGATTCTCGATTCGGATAGTGTGGGTGGTCATATTTAGGATAAGTCTGAGGGCTGAGCAGATATGTCTGATTCATGCGTTGCTGATGGCTCGCTAAGATAACTTGGTTAGACGATAGGTGGCGTAGGTAACGCTAGCCACCATTCTTTAAGTAGTTAGCACAGCATGTAGAGAAAGGTGTAGGGCTTATGCGTAAGCGGCAGGTAGGGGGGGCTCTAGTGATTTGGTTCGCCCACTTTTTTTCATTGGCACACGCCACGTTAGATTTTGATGGCACGAACCGATTTATCTTTGCGGAAGGCGCGCAGCGCTTGTCTATCGTTGTGACCAATAACAGTGCGTATCCGACGCTGTTGCAAACCTCGTTGTCGTGGGGCGATGGTCGCCAGCAGGAACTACCTATGGCCTTAAATACGCCTATGCAGGTGTTACCGGCAAATGGGCGCGGTGATGTTGAAGTGTTTTATGAAGGCAGTGGTTTTGCGAGCGACCGCGAAAGCTATGTGTTGTTAAGCGCGTTAGATGTGTCTCAGGCCCCTAAAGAACCTAATACGGTGCAGTTGGCGTTAGTGCATCACTTTAAATTGTTCTTTAGGCCTACCTTGGCATCTACGGTAGAGCAGGCCATTGCAGGCTTACGTTGGCAGGGTAAGGCGAGTGCAGCGCCCACAATTCAGAACGATTCGCCGTACTTCATCACGCTTAGCGACATTGAGCTTAGAACGGCGAACAACCAACGGTGTGGTGAGATTATTAGCCACGTGATGGTGGCCCCTTTTTCTACCGCCGAGTTGGTCTCTACCTGCACCGAGGCAATGGCATCGGTGTACTATGACTATGTGACCGATAGGGGCGGTATGCGTCCCTACGAAGCAAGGTTAAGCCATGCCACTGCTACCGTGGGTACACAGGTAGAGGAATAACGCGTTTGGTTGCTACCGGCTTACGCAGTAGCAATATCATGACGCTGGGCAATCTTTGCTAGCTCTACCATATTGGGGGCGTTGAGCTTATTCATCAGCCGTATTTTGTAGGTGCTGACCGTTTTGTGGCTGAGCATCAGCGTCTGGCCAATTTCTTGATTACTCATGCCTTTGACGAGCAGCCCAAACACAGTGAGTTCTCTATCGGTTAAGAGCGAGAGTTCCGAATTAAACGCAGAAGGGGGCTTTTTCGTGCTGGCAATAGCGTTTTCTATCAGTAAATCGGTCACGCGTTTGTGAAAATAAGAATAGCCAGCAAGCACGGCCTTTACCGCACGAGACAGCTCTTCTAATTTATCGTCTTTGCAAACAAAGCCCGAAGCGCCGGCTTGCAAACACCTAAACGCATAATGGCTAGAATCGCTAGAGGTCAGGATTAAAATATGGGTTTTGATCGCCGAGCTGCGCAATCTTTCAATGACTGAAAAACCATCCAGTTTAGGAATATTCAGGTCTAGAATCACTAAGTCGGGCTCTAGGCTGCGCACGGTTTGTACGCAATCTGCACCGGTATGGCATTCAGCCACGACCTCATAGCCATCGCGTTCTAAAACAAGGCGCACAGCCATACACATTAATGGGTGATCATCAACAATTACAATGCGCGGTAGCATGCTTTAATTCCGTGTGAGAGGTACAAATTGCCAGCGTGAAGCACGGTCATGTCGGTAGAAACGATGCCTTATCCTAGGCGTGGCACAAGTGGAGAGTAACAAAAAATGCAAGGCGCAATTGCGAGGGTCGCAGAGCGAAACGATAGCAAGAATTTGCGGCAACGTTTTTGGCATGACGCCGCATTACCCCATGTGGAAATTCGTCGTGCCTGCCACAGTAGGGTCTGCTATAAGCCGCACGCGCATCCTACATTTTCCATAGGGGCGGTAGATGGCGGTAGTAGCATTTTTACCGGAGCAGGAGGAACGCCCGTGGCCTTGCATCCTGGATCGCTGGTGTTTGTACCCGCAGAGCGTGTGCATGCGTGTAATCCAGCTATTGATAGCGCGTGGAGCTATCAAATGATGCATCTGGATAGCGCATGGCTAGCCAGTGTGAGGCAAGAGTACGCAACGGTAAGTAGTAAGCATACTGAGCCGGTGCGGGTGGTGGATGATCCAGCTTTGTATACGCAGTTTTGTGCCTTAAGTGATGTGCTGTTCTCCCATGCGGCTGTAGACGAAAAAGAAGCAGCACTGATTGAGTTCGTTGGGGATTACGATCTTAAGCAAAGCAGTTATGTAGAACCTGTGGTCAGCAGCACGCAGTTGGAGCACAGCCTAGCACCTGTGCTTGAGACTATGCGTAATGCACCAGAAGTTACGGTGTCATTACCCGAACTGGCGGCACGCGCTGGCATGAGCCGTTATCAATTGATTCGAGCGTTTAGGGCTGTAACGGGCATGACGCCGCATGCGTGGCAGCTTAATTTGCGTATTAACGTGGCACGAACCCTTATGCATAAGGGGAAAAGCATTGCGGCCGTAGCACACCACTTGGGCTTTGCTGACCAAGCGCATTTTCAACGTGTATTTAAAGCCTATACCGGTGTGACGCCAGGCAGTTTTAAAGGCTAAGGCTGCGCACTTTTCTTCAATACAACCGCACCTGCTTTGGGCAGACTACACATCCAATTCGTGATAGGTGGTCTGTTCATGCAGCAGTTTTTAGTGATTGCCGCGGTGCATTTTCTTGCACTGCTTTCCCCTGGGCCTGATTTCTTTCTGGTTGCCAGAACGTCGTTGGCATCAGGCTGGAAAATAGCCAGCGGCACCAGTGTAGGAATTGCACTGGCGAATGGTGTATTCATTGTGTGTGCCTTTACTGGCGTAGAGGCCTTAACGCCAGATAGCTTGTGGTTTGTGGTGCTGCAACTGGCAGGCTGTGTGTACTTGTTTTACCTAGGGGCTTTGTTTATTTGTTATGCCGGTGACGGTGTGCTGCATGTGCCTGTAGGCAAAGAAAAACCGTCTTCACGTCGCGCTGTTGTTGCATGGTGGCGTGCGTTGGGAATGGGGTTTTTATCGGGTATTTTGAACCCTAAAAATGCGTTGTTTTACGCAAGCTTGGTCACAATGTTAACGGGGCCTTATGCCATCAGTCTGGGTTGGCAAGTGTTCTATGGCCTATGGATGTTTAGCGTGGTGGCTCTGTGGGATGTGGTGGTGGCCGTACTGATAGGTAATCGCGTGGTATTGCAGCGTTTTTCTCGTATACAGCCGTGGTTAGAGCGTTTATCGGGCGTGTTGTTGATTGTGTTGGCGATGGGCGTACTGATGACGCTGCTGTTGCAATGCCTTAACGCTTCATAAATGCGGGGCGTAGTGTGTGCTCGGCAAGCGTGAGGGCTTGTTTGATGAAGCCGGTAAAAGAGGCGTCTTGTCGTAAGCCGGTTTGTTGTCCGCCTATCAGGCACAGATGTGTTGCCTGAGCGACTACATTGGCCACAGCAGGTGTAGGAGCCCAGCGGCGGCTGGTGTGTAGGGCAAAGTCCAGTCTGGTTTGGTCCACGCGTTGCTGAAAGCTAGCCACTATTGGGTCTACTAACGACCAGGCACGAATAGCCACCTCTACGTGGGGGAGTTTTTCAGATGCTTTATCCAAGTATCGCAACAACGTATAGGCTGCACTGCTGCCACGGGCTGCATAGGCCAACATGGCTTGGGTGTAGTCCGCTTCCCACTGCGTGAGCAGGGCATTCACGTACTCTTCTTTATGGCGAAAGTGGTGGTAGAACGAGCCCCGAGTTACGTTGAGGCGACGCGCAAGGTTTTCAGCAGAAATACCAGAGTGGCCTTGCTGTTCTAGCGCTGCAAAACCAGCAGCGATCCAATGTTGATGTGTAAGTGTGCCCATGACGACAAGCGACCATACAGGCTGTGTATGGTGATAGGTGGTTTGATAAATTGCGAATCTTAGCTCGTATTATCGCCGCATTTTGCGGCTGTGACGTAGCGTGGGAGTTCGCTTTGAAAAACATTGCTCTGGTTAGCTTTGACCAGTTCACCGATATAGATCTATTTCTGATGTGGGATATTTTAGGCCGCAATAAGCAGGACTGGCATGTACGTATTCTAGCGACCACCCCGACGGTGACCTCGGCGCACGGTTTGTCCATTCCCGTGCATGGGCATGTGTCGCAAGCTAATCATGCTGACGCGGTATTGTTTGCTAGTGGTAAGCAGGGCATACCGGCGGCTTTAGCGAATCCAGAGTTTTTGACGTCGTTTCAGCTAGATAGCAGTAGGCAATACATAGGCTCTATCTGTGCAGGAGCTTTTGTGTTGCAACGTTTGGGGCTACTGTCGCCTTTGCAAGCCACTACGCATCCAGAGGCTCAGATGGCGTTGCTGGCGACGGGCGTAGAGGTGATAGATAAGCCCTTGGTGTGCCAAGCTAAGGTGGCAACGGCGGGTGGGTGTTTGGCTGCTGTGTATTTAGTGGGGTGGTTGATAGAGTCTATGTTTGGTGTGCAAAAACGCCATGAAACACTACGGCCAGTATTACCCGCGGGGCAGCACGCTCTCTATGAGTCGTTAATCACTCAAACCATGAAAGAGGCCACGTTCAATGCTGGGGTAGGACAAAGCGTGCTATAGACGTAAAATCACTGCTTTGGGCTGCATGGGTGGCCCATTGCCTAGTCCGGTATAGTCAACAGAGATAAAAAACAGCATGCAGATTTGGGTAGATGCCGACGCGTGTCCCGTGGTGGTCAAAGAGATTTTGTTTAGGGCATCACAGCGCTGGCAAAAGCCTTTAACACTGGTAGCCAATCAGATGCTACGCACACCGTCCTTTCATTTGATTAAGGCCGTGCAAGTGCCCAAAGGCTTTGATGTGGCTGATGACTATATTGTGCAGCACGCAAGCGAAGGCGATGTAGTGATTACGGGCGACATTCCATTGGCGGCCCAGTTGGTAGAAAATAAGGTGCACGTGCTTAGCACTCGCGGCGAACGTTTCACACCTGACAACATACGTGAACGCCTGTCCATGCGCGATATGCTGGAAGAACTGCGTAACGCTGGTGTGGAAGTGGGTGGGCCAGCAGCGTTTAGCCAGTCTGACCGCCGTGACTTTGCTAATGCATTGGATAGCTTAATGATGAAGCTAGCCAGAGCTCCCTTGGCACGCTAAGGCAGGGTATTTCATGAAATACCGTGTGACTATGACTGCATTTTTTGCCAATTTGCGTTAACCTTTCAGGTCGATTGTTTAGGAGCATACTATGGCACAAGCATCCGCAAGCCACATCTTGGTTAGCAGCGCAGAAAGAGCGCAAGAACTGAAAACTGAAATTGAAAACGGCGCAGATTTCGCGCAGTTGGCTCAAGCTAACTCTAGCTGCCCTTCATCCCGTCAAGGTGGTGCATTGGGTAGTTTCGGCCGTGGCCAAATGGTTCCTGAGTTTGACGCAGTGGTTTTCAGCGCCCCCGTTGGCGTTGTTCAAGGCCCAGTGCAAACACAATTCGGCTACCACTTGGTTCTAGTGACCGAGCGTAACGATTAAGATTTACTGCTTCATTGAAGTAGTAGTCTGAGAAAAGCCAGCATGGTTATGCTGGCTTTTTTTGTGGGCGTGAGTGCGTAGCATCAGAGGTCTTCTGGCATGACTCCCCACCATGCTAAGGTTTGAGAAAAATGCTGCTGCACCATTTTGGCGGCGGTGTTTTCATCACCCGCTGCGATGGCATCTATGATCGCAATATGCTCGGTCATGGCTAAGCTAATACGCGCGCTAAGCGGTGGGCGGTACTTTTGCAGCACATGGATGCGATCACAGTTTTCTGCATAGTTTTTGATCACGATGGGGTTGTGAAAAGTGTTAGCCAAATAGTGGTGCAAACGCCAGTCCAGCTCCATAGCTTCTAGCTGCAATTGCCGCGTCAGGGGTGTGTTTTGCAGTTTTTCTAGTAGCGCCACATGGTCTTGTTTTAAGGCAGCAAGCGCCGCTTGATTTGGTTGCTGGGCGTTGAGTCTGGCACCTTCTACATCAACTAAATAACGAAAATGAAAGTTGGCGTAGAGTTCTTGCGGGCTAAGCTCCAGCACCACAATGCCGCGTTGTGGGTATACGGTAACTAAGCCTACAGCAGCCGCTTTTTTGATGGCATCGCGTATGGGGGCGGTAGCGAAGTCTAGCTTTTCGCATAGCTCGGAAATAGACACCATTTGCCCAGACCGTATCTCGCCGGAAATTAAGGCGTCGCGCAAGGCATAAAAAGCTTGTTCGCTTAACAAGGCAGTGCTGCGATTTGTCTTGTTGATGGTCACTAAATCAGTCTCACTGTGTAAGTAGCTATGTTCTACCTTGGTGGATAAGGGTAAGTGCCCTGTGTGTGGGGGCTAGCAAATACTCTATATTAGAAATGCTATATCTAATATTAACTAAGATTTTAGTAGGACAATTTTTGCTTTGTAACTGAAATTTCAGTTGTGATTTTAAATAAAAATAAAGCGGAAGAGGTGACTATGCGTTTCGTTAAAAGTTTGTTTGGGCAAGTGATCATCGCCTTGATACTAGGGGTGATTGCGGGCGTAGCGTGGCCCGATACAGCGGTAGCCTTAAAGCCTTTTGGTGATGGCTTTATTAAGCTGATTAAGATGATCATTGCGCCGCTGGTGTTTTGTGTGGTGGTACACGGTATTTGCGGTACTAGTGACATTAAAAAAGTAGGGCGCGTTGGGGTAAAAGCCTTGGTGTACTTCGAGGTGGTCACGACCTTTGCGTTGGTGTTGGGTATTAGTTTGGCGTACTTCTTTGCGCCAGGCGGCGGCATGAATGTGGACCCTAGTACCTTAGATGCCAGTGCAATGGATGCGTACACATCGCGCGTGGCGGGGGCAACGGACACCACTGGGTTCTTGATGAACATCATTCCTACCACCTTTGTGGATGCCTTTGCCAGTGGCGATATTTTGCAGGTGCTGTTGATCGCTATTTTGTTTGGCTTGGCCGTAGCCATGTTGGGTGAAAAAGGCAGACCCATAGCACAGCTTATAGACTTGCTATCGCATGTGTTCTTTAAGCTGATTGGCTTCATCGTACGGTTAGCGCCTGTGGGGGTGTTGGGGGCCGTAGCGTTCACCGTCGGCAAATACGGCATAGGCACATTGGGTAAGCTGGGTATGTTGGTAGCCTTGTTCTACGTCACTTGCTTTATCTTTGTGGTGGTAGTGTTAGGCGCTATTTTGCGATTGGCAGGTTTTAATATCTTTAAGTTCATTCGCTACTTGCGTGAAGAACTATTGGTGGTTTTGGGTACGGCGTCGTCGGATGCTGTGCTACCTCAGGTAATGCGTAAGCTAGAACGTTTGGGGGTGAAAAATACCACTGTGGGCCTAGTGATTCCTACGGGGTATTCATTTAACTTAGATGGCTTTTCTATCTACTTAACGTTGGCAGCGGTGTTTATTGCGCAGGCCACCAACACGCCCCTAAGTTTTGTAGACTTAATGACCATCTTGCTGATTTCCATGCTGACCTCTAAAGGGGCGCACGGTGTGCCTGGTTCGGCTATTGTGATTTTGGCGGCCACCTTAAGTGCCGTACCGGCAATTCCTGCTATTGGATTGGTGCTGGTGTTATCGGTAGACTGGTTCATGGGCATGGCTAGAGCGCTCACCAACATGATCGGTAACTGCGTGGGTACGGTAGTAATTGGTGCGTGGGAAGGGGATGTAGACAAAGAACGCGCTCACGCGGTGTTAAATGGTGAGCTGATTGTAGACTTGAGCAAAGCCACAGACGACTAACGCTGTAGTCGCTATAGCAGTACAAAAAAGCCCCAAGCATGGTTGTTTGGGGCTTTTTTGTAGGCCTATGCCGGTATAGCTTCAACGTGTTTTCTGGCGCGCGCCGCCGTACTGCGCGACAATAGTGCCCTCATAGTGACGCGGCTCAACAGGGGTATTCATGGCACGAAACATAGAAATCAAAGCACACATAGACAGCATAGCGACGGTATTACCCAAGGCCTTGGCCATCGCCACAGCAGAGCCGGTAGAGATACAACAAGACGATACATTTTTTCAGTGCGACAACGGCAGATTAAAACTGCGTGCGTTTGATACGCAGTGCGGCGAACTGATTTTCTATAGTCGTGCCAATCAAGCTGGGCCTAAAACCTCGTTTTATGTGATTAGCCAAACCGAGCAACCCCAGCAATTGCGTGAAGTATTAGCCGCTGCTCACGGCATAGTGGGGCGGGTCATCAAACAGCGTACCTTGGTGATGGCGGGGCGTACACGTATACATCTTGACCGTGTTAACGACCTAGGCGAATTTTTAGAGCTGGAAGTGGTGTTAGACGAGCACGAAGACGAAGCAGTAGGCATTGCCGAGGCACATGCTCTGATGCGGCAATTAGGCGTGGTGGCAGAGCAGTTGATTGAAACCGCTTACGTAGATTTGCTGCGGCAAAAAAGTTAGGCTAGGGCGTGCTGTAGCACGCATCAGCAATAGGGGAAGAGGGTATGGCGACGTCGGCAGAAATTATTAACTTCTTGGTGGATCAGCTTTCGGGCGTACAGCAACTAAGCACACGACGCATGTTTGGCGAATACTGCGTGTATATCGCTGGTAAGCCGGTAGGCTTTGTGTGTGACGATCAACTGTATTTAAAAATAACGCCAGCAGGGCGTGCGGTAGCACCAAGCGTAGCAGAAGGCTTTCCGTACCCAGATGCCAAAGCGCATTTGTTGATCAGCGCAGACCGGTGGGAAGACCGCGACTGGTTAGCAGAGCTGGTTTTGGCGACATATGGCGATTTGCCCGAGGTTAAACCACGTAAAAAGTAGTGTGCGAGCCTGTGCTTGCGGATACACGATGCCTTTCACGTAACCCAACTGGGTACAGCCTATAGGAGGGTTTACACGTAGACGTAAAGACATCCTAAATTCTGTCATTTTCATGCTATCGGCAAAGGAGTGCGTCGCGAAATACTAGAGCCAATTCATAACGCAGAAAAAGGATAACGTTTATGTATAGAGGGTTCTGGTATGCGGAGGCTCTGGATCAAGAAAGTGCGTTAGCACCAAGCTTGTCGGGTTCCATCGAGGCAGATGTGTGCATTATTGGGGGAGGCTTCTTTGGTTTATGGTCTGCCATACGCCTGAAGCAAGCAAACCCTGATATGAACATCGTGCTAATTGAGCGTGATCGCTGTGGTTCTGGTGCGAGCGGCCGTAATGGAGGCATCGCCACGAACTGGTGGGCAAAGTACTTGTCGTTGATGCAGATCTGTGGCGAGCAAGAGGCCAGACGCGTGTGCGAAGCCGCCGAGTCCGCCATTGATGAAATTGGCAGTTTTTGCGAAGAGCATGGCATTGATGCCGAGTTTAGAAAAGACGGCTGGTTGTGGACGGCAAGCAATCAAACGCAGATGGAATCATGGGAGCTATTAACGGTAGCGCTAGAAAAACATGGGTTGAATCCTTTTCAGTTAGTGTCGCCAGACGAAGTCAGGCAACGTACTGGTTCGCCTAGGGTATTAGGGGGGATTTTTGATCCCAATGCAGCAACGGTACAACCAGCAAAGTTAGCGCGTGGCCTACGCAGAGTGGCGATCACGTTGGGCGTGCAGGTGTATGAGCATACGCCACTAAAAAAACTAGAACGTTCAGAGCGCCCTGTGGTTCATACCCCAGATGGTCGTATTAGCGCGAAGAAAGTGGTGGTGGCAATGAATGCGTGGGGCGCGCAATTTCCAGAGTTGCGGCGCATGATCACCTTGATGTCCAGCGATATGGTGGCCACTGCACCGGCTCCAGAGCGTTTAAAAGCCATAGGTTTAGATAGCGGTGTGGCGATTACGGATTCCCGTACCTTATTGAACTATTGGCGCAATACACCCAAAGGACGCATCGTGTTTGGCAAGCCTTTAGGACAGTTTGGTTTTGCTGGCGACATAGAAACCATTTACGACAAACCAAGCCCTGCTGCGGATAAGGTAGAGCAGGAAATGCGTAGTTTCTACCCGCAGTTACACGATGTGCCGGTCGTGAGTAATTGGACAGGCCCCATTGATAGAACCCTGAAAGGGCTGCCTAACTTTGGTCACTTAGGCGGGCATAAAAATATCTTTTTTGGTATTGGGTTTTCAGGAAATGGTGTGGGCACGACGGTCTTTGCTAGCCGCATTATTAAGTCGTTGGTGGAAGAGGCTAACGACGAATGGGCAAATTGTGGATTGGTTGATCAAGAGATCAAGCTGTTTCCACCCGAGCCCTTTAGCTATATAGGTGCTCACGTAGTGCGTAACGCTTTGGTGAAAAAAGAGCACTACGAGGACATGAACAAAAAAGCGGGTTGGCTCACGCAAAAGTTAGCTGCGTTAGCCCCCGCTGGTTATGTGCCGCAACTTAATGACATCAAAGAATAATAGGTTGCTCATGACACATCACATTGTTTTTCTAGACTATGAAGGTATAGGGCCTGCAGTCACCATTAATAGACCCGCCTTTACTCATACGTGGACTAACCATGCGTACACAGCACCGGATCAAGTGGTAGAACGCTTGCAAGACGCCACGATCGCGGTGACATGCAGTTTGCCCTTACGCCAAGAACAGTTAGCACAACTGCCACATTTGCAGATGATTTCCATGGCGTTAACAGGGGTGGATATTGTGGATATGGCGTATTGCCAAGAGCGCGGGATACGGGTTGCTAATGTGCCTGGTTATGCTGAAAACACAGTAGCCGAGCACACCTTGTCTATGATTTTTGCGTTACTGCGTCGCACAGGAAATTATCACCAACTGATGCGTGATATCCATGACGGCAAGGCTGCATTACAGAACTTGTACCTGAACTATAGGGTTAGGGATGTGCGCGGATTGCAGCTAGGGATTATTGGCAATGGGCCTATCGCGCATAGGTTAAAACATATTGCGCGTGGCGTGGGCATGCATGCCTTTTTGCACGATAGACAAGGCACCTACCAAGGGGCTGATTACATTCCTTTAACGCAGCTTTTGAAAACCAGCGATGTGGTAGCGATTTGCTGTCCCCTTACGTCAGAAACCTATCACCTGATCGATACGCCGGAACTGGCGATGATGAAGAAAGATGCGTTGTTGGTAAATACGGGGCGTGGAGGCGTCATTAATGAGCCGGCGATGATTAGCGCGTTGCTAGAGCAGCGCTTAGGAGGAGTGGCCCTAGATGTTGTGGAAAACGAGCCTATCCAATTGGATGATCCTATTTTCCAGTTGATCCACCATCCTAATTTTATGCTGACACCGCATGTGGCATGGAGCAGTGAGAATGCCATGCAAACCCTCATGGATAGGGCCATCGCCAACATTGTTGAGTTTGTGGGCAGTGAAAATAACGTGCAAATGGAAAGCTAACATGCCAAGTGTAATAGAACAGTTAGTCGCCATCGTGGGCGAGCATAGAGTCAAGGTAGATGACGATGCGAAGCAGGTGTTTGGTAAGGACCAAACCAGAGTGTTCACACCTAACCCCATTGCGGTTGTGTTTCCCGACAGTACAGAAGAGGTACAAAAAATAGTGCAGTTGGCCAACCACTTGCGTATTGCCATTGTGCCCTCTGGGGGGCGCACAGGGTTGTCGGGTGGTGCTGTTGCCATGAATGGGGAAATAGTACTTAGCCTAGAGAAAATGAACCGCGTGGTGGACTATTTGCCAGAGGATCGAATCCTTCGTGTAGAGGCTGGCATGATCACGGAACAACTGCAAACCATTGCAGAGGAAAAGGGGCTGTTTTACCCCGTGGATTTTGGCTCGTCTGGTTCTAGTCAAATAGGGGGCAACATAGCTACCAATGCGGGTGGCATTAAGGTTATACGCTATGGGATGACCCGTAATTGGGTATTGGGGCTAACCGTGGTTACCGGTAGTGGAGAGATACTGGCCGTGAATCATGGCATGATGAAAAATGCCACCGGCTATGCACTACAACACTTGTTTATTGGTTCAGAGGGCACGCTGGGCATCATTACTGAAGCCCATATGAAACTAGAGCGGCAACCGCAGAATCTACAGGTTCTAGTGTTAGGGGTACCTAACTTCGAGGCAGTTATGCCGGTGATGCGTGAGTTTAGGGCACAGATAGATTTGACGGCGTTTGAGTTTTTCGATGCAAATGCTATGCAAAAAGTCGTGGATTGCGGTCATGTCAGCGCACCATTTGCAACCCCAGCGCCGTTTTATGTGTTGTTGGAGTTTGAAAGTCCAAACGAGCAAACCTTGAACCAAGCCATGGAAGTGTTTGAGGCCTGCATGGAAAAAGGTTGGGTGTTGGATGGGGTGTTAAGCCAATCGTTAGAACAAATGAAAAACCTGTGGCGTCTTCGAGAAGACATTACTGAATCGTTATCTGGCTACACCACCAACAAGAACGATATCTCAGTGTTGATTGGTCATGTGCCGGCCTTTATCAACGATATAGAGCAGTTTTTTGCCCAACACTATGCAGCGTTTGAAACCTGCTGGTTTGGCCACATTGGGGACGGGAATCTGCATTTGAACGTGGTGAAACCACAGGATATGCCTATCCCAGAGTTCTACGAGCTTTGCAGGGTCATAAATCCTAAGATTTTCGAGTTAGTGGCGAAGTACGGAGGGTCTATTTCGGCAGAGCACGGGGTAGGGCTCACAAAAAAACCGTATCTAGCTTACAGTCGCAGCCACACCGAGGTGGAGTACATGCGGGGGATAAAACAACTTTTTGACCCCAATCATATTCTGAATCCAGGGAAAATTTTCGATATGGCATAGCCCATCACCACGGTAGTGGGTTCGCTATGCGGAAGGTGGCATTTTCTTCTGAAAATCGTCCGTTTTCTTATATGGGCAATCGTGGATGACGGTAAGAATAGCTATAACAATAGTGGGGAGACAACATGATTAACGTTACATCAACACCCGCAGATGACAATGGTTGCGCCTGGTATCACCTAAGCCAGAAACGCACCGTAAAGCCCATGCTAACCGCTAAGGTTGAGGCGGATTGGGTGGTAGTAGGAGCGGGGTTTGCAGGGCTTTCAGCCGCTAGGCAATTAGCGAAAAATTTCCCAGATGACAGCGTAGTACTGGTAGAAGCACAAGAAGTGGGTTTTGGGGCATCAGGCAGAAACTCGGGTTTTTTGATCGATTTGCCGCATGATATTGGTGCCCCAGACTACATAGGGGATTTGAACACGGCGGGCATGTACCTGAAGTTAAACCGAGCAGCGCAAGAAATCTTGAAGAGCTTGGTGACAGAATTCGGTATTGATTGCCAGATGGACCCCATCGGTAAGTATCAGTCGGCGGTAGAAAAGCGTGGACTAGATGTGTTGGTGGCCTATCAAAAAGGCTTAGATCGTTTAGGTACTGATTACCAAATCATTGAAGAAAAAGAGCTGCCTGATCACATAGGGACGTCTTTTTATAAACGTGCGTTGTTTACCCCCGGAACCATCTTGGTGCAGCCTTCTGCCTTGGTGAAGGGGCTAGCCGAAAATCTTCCCAGCAATGTCACGCTGTACGAGCAGACGGTGATTACTGCATTCGATAACGAGACGCATCCCCATAAGGTGGTATTACACACGGCTAAAGGGGGCATTATCGAGGCTAAAAAACTGGTGCTGACCAATAATGCCTTTGCAGCGAAATTTGGTTTCTATACCGGTAGGTTGCTGCCCATCTTTACCTACTCCAGCATGACACGCGTATTGACCGAAGAAGAGGGCGAGCGCTTAGGTGGTAAACGACGATGGGGCATTATTCCCGCCGATACTTTTGGCACCACACTACGACGCACCCCCGATAACCGCTTATTAGTGCGCAATAGCTTTAGCTACAACAGTGATGGCCGTAGTAAACCGGATTTGCTACCTAAAATCCGGCAGCGTCACCGCCAGTCCTTTGAAAACCGTTTCCCTATGCTAAGCAACACGGAGTTCGAGTACACGTGGGGCGGTGCATTGTGTATGTCTCGTAATGGTGAGGGGGTATTTGGTCAGCTAGGGAAAAATGTGTATGGTGCGTTGTGCTGCAACGGTTTGGGTACCACGAAGGGCACCATCACAGGCACGTTGCTGGCCGACTGGCTGGCTGGCGAACGTAACGACATGATTGATTTTCTATTGGCGTCGCCAGGCCCCAGCAAAACACCACCCGACCCCTTTTTAACGCTAGGCGTGAACATCAATTTGATGTACTCGCAGCACAGAGCGGGTATAGAGGCTTAAGTCCATTTACTGACTGATGACATTCCCTTTTTCAAAGGGAATAGGAGTTTTATTGCCAAAAATAAAGCATGTGTAGCAGTGATTTCTTTGAAAAATAACTCCCATTGATAAATACATAAATTAAATGTGGATGGAGGCGGTTTATGAGACAAAAAACACCTATAGAGGATATCCCTCTGAATAGTTTTCACAAGAAACTGACGTTTTATTCTTCAGGGGGGCCATTTTTGGATGGCTATGTGCTGAGTGTGATAGGCGTTGTGATGATGCAGATCACACATGACTTGGAGCTGACTTTATTTTGGCAGGGGCTTATTGCGGCCTCGGCATTGATTGGTATTTTCATTGGTGGCTTTTTAGGTGGTGTGATTACGGATAAGTTGGGTAGGAAGGTGTTGTACCTGCTTGACCTCATAGCCATTATTGGTTTTTCTGTTGCCCAATTTTGGGTGGAGTCGGCATGGATGCTGTTCGTGTGGCGTCTCTTGCTGGGTATTGCCGTAGGAGCCGATTACCCTATTGCGACAGCATTCTTGACGGAGTTTTTACCTAGAAAATACCGAGGAACCATGATCTCCGTCATGATTGTGATTTGGTTTATGGGGGCTGCAGCGGCGTATATCGTCGGGGAAATAGCGATGCGTTACGGTGGTGCTGATGCATGGCGTTGGGTTTTAGCGAGCGCAGTAGTGCCAGGCATTGTCTTTTTATTAGCCAGATATGGCACACCAGAATCCCCCCGTTGGTTGTTGAGTAAAGGCCGTATCCAAGAAGCTGATGCCGTGATTAAGAAGGTTTATGGCCCAGAATATGGCGCAGAAGATCTACAGGAGCAAGCGTGTCCTAGCGGTAAGAAAATCAAGATCTCTAGCTTATTCCATTCAGGTTATGGGAAACGTATGCTTTTTGTGTGCGTATTTTGGACGTGCGCCATTATTCCTGTTTTTGCGATTTATGCGTTCGCACCACAGGTGCTGCTGGCATTGAAAATTAGCGAAGAAATGTCCACGATTGGTGCCGCATTAATCACTGTGCTTTTCACCGTAGGCTGCATTTTAGCCACGCTTCTGATTAATGTGATGGGCAGGAAAAAAATGCTGTTTCATAGCTTTTTGTGGTCGGGCCTGATGCTGTTCCTATTGGGCATGTATCCCGAAGCTTCACCTAATGTGATTCTGCTTTTGTTCTCGGGTTATGCCATTTTTGTAGGTGGGACGCAGGTGATGCAGTACCTGTACCCGAATGAGTTATTTCCTACCGAGATTCGGGCCACAGCAGTAGGTTTAGGTACATCGGTATCGCGAATTGGTGCAGCGATTGGGACGTACTTGGTACCGCTGTCGTTAGCGAACTGGGGGATTGAGGCGACGATGTTTATGGCAGCAGGCTTATCGCTTGTGGGAATGTGGTCTGCTTGGGCGTTAGCACCAGACGTGGACTCCTTATCGCTTTCTGATGCGGCGAGTTTGAGCTTTTCTCAATAGAAACAGGCCGTGTGCAGGTGTATTTCATAAAGGAAAAAAATGAGTAATCAGTTAGTCGTCATTCGAGCGGTAGAAGCCACCAAAATGGGGGCTGCTGCACCAGCGAAATTTCCGTTAGGGGAAGTGATTGCAATGCAAAGCTCCGCCCAAGCACATGATGTGATTGAAAGTGGTGCCATGGTGGGCGTATGGGAAAGCACACCGGGCCGATTTGAACGCTTTTTACCGCATCGTGAGTTCAGCCATATCGTACAGGGCTGGTGCGTGTTTGAACCTGAAGGGCTAGAGCCTGTAGAGTTGCATGCGGGGGATGCAGTACTGTTTCCAGCCAACTGCAAAGGCGTGTGGGATATTAAAGAAAACTTCAAGAAAAGCTATTGCTTGTTTTGAAGAAGCGTAAGCAAAGAGCGCTTAGGCGCTCTTTGCTATAGAGGCAGTTATTTATCTATTTCGTGGCGGCGTTTTCGGTAAGAGTACGGCGTTTCACCGTACAGCTTTTTAAACCACGAAATAAAGTGTGAGGCATCGGAAAAGCCGCACTCCATCGCAATGTTGGTCACGTAGTCACTAGTGTTGGTGAGTAAAAAACGCGCGTGCTCTAAGCGCAAGCGTCTCCAGTAACTGGCAGGCGACTCGTTAGTGTTTACCGCAAAAGCGCGATGCAACTGGCGTGTGTTGGTATCTGCATGCTTGGCCACGTCTGTCATGGTGATTTGACTGCTTAAGTTCTCACGCATGTAGGTAATGGCTTTTTTGACTATCTCGTTTTCATAAATATTGGGGTTTTTAAACAAAATGGAGTCGGTAGGCCCGCTGACGGCTGGTTTGTTTGGTAGTAAGAGGTAATCTAGGCTTTTTTGTGCCCGCACGTTGCTGCAGTTTTTACGTATGAGCGCGGTAGCAAGGCCGATGGCAGTACCACCGGGACAGGTATAAATCCCCCCATCTTCGATAAAGTTGTCATCAATCAGTGCTTTGGCATGGGGGAACTTCTGCTTGAACTCATCAATGATGGCGTAGTGTATGGAGCATTTACGCTGATCCAGAATACCCGCTTTACCGAGTACAAAAGAGGCTGAGCACAACGCAATAATAGAGATTTTGGCATCGTTAATCTGCTGCAGCGTGTGAACTAACGCATCAGAAGGTGTACGGGTTTCAGACAGCAACCCACCGGCCAATACCACATAGTCGTAGTTATTAAAGGGGTCAAAGGGGGCGGTAGGGTGTATGAGCAGCCCGCAACTGGCGGTGACGGGTTGGTTATCAAAGGTCATCCAGTCCCATTGGCAATAAATTTGTTGGCTGCGATATTCCTTATCGGCCGCAAAACGTAAGGATTCCACCAGCCCAGCCACGGGTGCCAAGGTGAATTTGTTCATCAAGATAAAGCCAACACGCATATCAGGCTGGACGTTTTCCAGATCCTCAATAGCGATAAAATCCCCGAGGGAGGAAGCAAGGTCTTGCATGGGTCATGATGTCTCAGTTGTCTACCTCACTAGGATGGTTAGGCGTAGTAGGTAGTATCTTTTTTAGTGACGTACAGTATACCGCTTGACTGAAAACACGAACTGTTGGCATGGCGATGTTGCTGCGGTTGGACTAAGATAAAGCTCTTGTTTTGACTCTATAGCGTATGTGCTGATTATGATTGTTCGCCCGGCCTCCCGTTCGCCTTGGTTGATGTTGTTTACGTTAAAAGGCTCTATTGTTTCCATTGTATGGAGACGCGTGGTTGCCATGATGTTATTGGCGACAATGGTGGTGTTTGTGGAGTATCGCTACACCATGGACGCTGCGGGGTTGGGGGCGGTGCCCTTGATGTTAGTGGGCTTAACGCTAGCTATTTTTCTGGGCTTTAGAAATAGCGTGGCGTATGAGCGTTGGTGGGAAGCGCGTACCTTGTGGGGCGAGCTACTGATCGTGGTCCGAAACCTGACTCGACAAACACTCAGCTTTACGGAAAACGTACCGGCTGAACAGCAACGTCAATTAGCGCACAAGTTGATCGCTTTTTCGCATGCTTTGCGTCATAAATTACGCGGCAGTAGTGCCTCGGCAGATTTGGTGCGCTGGTTAGGGGAAGATCAGGCCAAGCGTTACTTGGCTTCGTCTAACGCGCCCAATTTGCTGTTAGGCGACATAAATCAGGCCTATGCCCAGTTACGGCGCAATGGGCAACTGGACAACATTTTGTTTGCGGATATAGATAAGCAACTTAATAGGTTGTCGTACATTTTGGGTGGTTGCGAACGTATTACCAGCACGCCCATGCCTTTTGCGTATATTTTGCTGTTGCATCGCACCGTGTACATCTATTGTTTTCTACTACCATTTTGCTTAGTAGGCAGTTTGGGGTGGTTAACTCCCATTATGGTAGGGGTGTTGTCTTACACCTTTTTTGGGCTGGATGCGCTGGGCGAACAGATAGAAGAGCCTTTTGGCATGTTGCCGAATAACCTGCCGCTAGATGCCTTGTGCCGCACCATAGAAATCAGTGTGGCCGAGTTACTGGGCGATGAGGACGTACCAGTGGCTATTAAGCCCTTAGATGGCGTGTTGATGTGACGAGGGTGTTCAGTGCTGGGGCTGGTCTACACGGCCAGCGTTAGTGCGCATTTTTTGACAAGTGCCACTCTTTGGCCCAGCGTTTAGGTGGCACACCTATGTGCTGGCTAAAGGTTTTACTGAAGTGGCTACTCGTAGAAAAACCCACGCTTTGGGCGGTATGAGTAACCGAGAAACCATGTGCGAGCATGGCGAGCGCTACATCTAACCGTATACGGGTTAAACACTCGTGCACCGAACAGCCAAATAAGGTTTGAAACCCCGCCTGTAGGCGTTTTTCATTTAAGCCCACGGCTTGCGCTAAAGCCGCTACATTCCAGTTCTCGGTATAGGTGTTTTCTAATAATGCTTTGGCACGTACCACCTTAGGTCTGTCGGTGGGTAGTGCTCGTACGCTGCCTATATTGCCATGTTGGTTGATGCCATGGCTGACTATGGTGGTTAATGCTTCGGCCGCTTTGGCACAGAGAAAAAGCTTGCTGAGTGGCGAGCCAGCATAACGGTGCTGGGCGTGCACAATTTCAGCGGCAATACGGCGTAGGCTGCTGTTCAGTGGCAACGTGCTCATGCAAACATCCATATGCGGCATATCAAGCTTTGCCGCGCGCATTTGCTGTAGTAAATCGCTCATGCTGATGCCAGTAAGGCCCATCAATGCTTGGGCCGAAATGTGTATGTTGACGAGCTTGAAGTCGTCATTTGCCAAGAACACATCCCAGCCGCTAATGGGTTGGTTAGAGGCCATCAGCATCACTTGATCGTTTTCTAGGCGCACATCGACGCCATCTTCAATGGCCGCTTCTATACGCCCATTCACTAAAAAACTCATGGATAGTGCAGCATCCGTTTCGGATTGGAAGGCCCAGTTGCGGTCGGGGCTGCCGTACATGCTGCATATGTTGATGCCGTCGTTAGGGCGCTCAAGCAGCATGGTTTGACGCCATGTATCAGGGATGCCATCCAGTTTGTTTTCAACCATTTTGGCCGGATTGTGAGAAACGATGGCAGGTGGTAGCTCAGAAGATAGCCCATTCATACAAATATTCCGTATTTGACATGTTTTGTCCGTAAAACATGAGCCTTTCACGCCGCTATCGCTCATGCTTACACTCTTATTATATTGCTAAATGATATTGATAATGATTGTCAATTGTTATCATCATTTTTTCTGTGTTGTGTATGCGTAGCGTGTGCGATCACAGTGACGTTTTCTACTCAAAGGTTTAGTTCTGATGTCTACCGCTTTGCCTAATAGTGCAGCTCGCTTAGGTTTGCGCCAGTTATTACTGGCTGTGGCAGGCATTTATGTGACCCAATCCATTATTACGGTCTTGATTACGCAAGCGTTGCCTACGCTGTTGCGTAACGAGGGTGCATCGCTAGAAATTGCCGGGTTGACGGCTTTGTTGTGGTTGCCCTGGGGGATACGGTTTTTATGGGCACCGTACATAGAACGCTGGCGTTTACCACAAGGTGTAGCAGAGCGACGCTCTAGAAAAATTGTGCTGCTAGGGCAATGGCTGATGGCCTTGATTTTGTTTGTGATAGGCGTGGTGTGCTGGTTTGAGCAACTGTCGTTGGTGTCGCATATAGGGTGGATTCTGGGGGCTTTATTGCTTGCTGCCTTAGTGGCCGCAACCGCAGATATCGCCTGCGATGGCTTTGTGGTGGACCAACTGTCTGAAGGACGCAGAGGGTGGGGTAATAGCATACAAGTGGGTGGTGCTTACCTAGGTGCGATGTTGGGGTCTGGTGGGTTTCTACTGTTGGTGCGTTGGTGGGGTTGGGAGGTTGCCTTGATAGCAACTGGCCTAGTGATTTTGCTGCTGACTACACCTATGGTGATGACCAAAGAACCAGCTAGACAGTCGCATGTAGAGACCAACCATCAGCCTAGTTTGTGGTACGCACTACGTAGGCCGGAAGTGCGCTTGGGCTTGTTAATGTTGCTGGTATCTAGTGTGGGTATACGGTTGAGCTTAGGGATGTTTGGGCCTTTCTTGTTGGACAAAGGCATGAGCCTAGACCAAGTGGGGTGGTTGTTTGGTTCGCTCTATATTGGTGCCGGGTTGGGTGGTGCAGTAGCAGGGGGCTTTTTTGTGCGTTTTGTGCCAGGTTGGCGTGCCGTATGGATAGCCGTAGGGGTGAAAGCATGCGTGTTGGCATTGTTAGCAATTGCAGCGCCGACGGCATCGCTATCGGTAGTGACGTGGCTGGTGGTGGTGATGTTTGCAGTGATGGGCGTGTTGTGGGTGGCGCTGTATTCCACCTTGATGAGTCTGGCCTCGCCCTTACAGGCTGGGGTGGATTTCACTATGTTCCAAAGCGGTGATGCGTTATTGGCGGGTGTGGCGGGGGTTCTGGCAGGCTGGCTATCCCAGCATTTTGGCTATGCCACATGCTTCGGGTTAGCGGCTGTGTTGACCTTGATTGGTACGGTGATGGTGCGTCAGCAAGATCAAAAAGCAAACAGTCACGTAGCCGTCGATGTGGTTCAGGGCTAAGGGGGCGATATGTCTAACGAATCTCATCGCAGCGCGGCTAACGCGTGGGCCATTATGCAGCCCGTTCGTGGTCAGATACGGTTTTCTATGCTGTTGGCAGGGGCCAGTGCCGCCGCAGCACTGGGGGTGGCGGTAGCGTTGGCATGGGCGATGCAGACGTTATTGCTAGACACCGCGCAGTACCCGTGGTGGCCACTAGCGATGGCGTTATTGCTCACTGTAGTGGCATTGGTGTTACGACTGGCCGCGTTTAATCAATCGCACTTTGCGGCATTTAGGCTAGAAACAGTGCTACGTACCCAATTGGCGACGCATTTGGCAGAGGTATCGCTAGGGTATGTGCAGAAAATGGGGGCAGGGGCGTTATCTAAAGTCATGATGGAGGATGTGAAGGCATTGCATGTCTTTGTGGCTGATTCGTCGCCTTTGTATGCGCGAGCCTATATTTCCCCCGTGCTGACGTTTGTGTTGTTGTTTGTGCTGGATTGGCCATTAGCGTTGGCTGCAACGGCGGTGTTGCTTATAGGGGTGGCAGTAGTGGCCTTAGCGTGGCGTGGTGGTGACGAGATGATGCGCCGCTATAACGAGGCAACAGAAAGTGTGGGTGCTGCTGTTGTGGAGTATGTGCAGGCAATGCCTGTGGTACGTACCTTTGATAGTGGAACAGCCACCTTTGGGCGGTATCAGCGAGCGTTAGAGGCGTACCGCGATGTGGTCACACGCTGGTACAAAAGTGCAGGTACCGCTTCTAGACTATCGCAGATTATTCTTAGTCCGCTTCCTACACTAGCCGTGTTGTTGTGGTTAGGGGCATGGTTAGTCAGCAAAGAGCAGCTGGATGCGGCTACATGGATTGCTGTCCTGCTTATTGGTACTGGCATGGCGGAATCCCTGTTGCCACTGATGTCACTGAAGCATTTGGTGGCGAAAACGCAGATCAGTATTCAGCGTATCCAAGACGTATTGGCTGAACCTGCGCTGCCCGTTGTGAGTGATGCTGACAGTGCTGTCCCTGCTGAAACCAGTCTACGCTTTGAGAACGTGAGCTTTAGCTACGTGGAAGGCGAGGCTATGGTGCTAGATCAGGTGAGCTTTGAGGCACCACAAGGTAGTGTGACCGCATTAGTTGGGGCTAGTGGCGCGGGGAAAACAACTGTAGCCCGCTTGATACTACGCTTTTGGGATGTGACAGCGGGCAGCATTCAGATTGGCAGCGTGGATGTGCGGGATATGTCGCCACAGACCTTAATGCAGCAGGTGGCCTTTGTGTTCCAAGACACGTTTTTGTTTGCGGGTAGCATTGCCGAGAACATAGCCTTAGGTATGCCCGAGGCTAGCATGGACGACATTGTTGCAGCGGCTAAAGCGGCTCAGGCGCATGAATTTATTATGAGTTTAGCGCAAGGGTATGACACACCCACTGGCGAGCGCGGCACCTTCTTATCTGGTGGCCAGCGTCAGCGCATTACCATTGCGCGCGCTATTTTGCAGAACCGCCCCATTTTGGTGCTAGACGAAGCGACGGCGTTTGCAGATCCTGAAAATGAGGCCGCCTTGATTGCTGCGTTAGCTAACCTGATGCGTGGAAAAACGGTAGTCATGGTGGCGCATCGCTTAAATACCATTCGTCATGCCGACCAGATACTGGTGTTTGAGCAAGGACGTTTACTAGAGCGTGGGTCGCATGAGTCATTGCTAGCAAAGCAGGGTGCGTACGCTAACTTGTGGCGGCACTACGAGCAAGCGCAACACTGGGCATTTACCGGAGGTGCGCGATGAGTCACTCTACATCACGTACTGCAGCAGTGACGTCCTTACGCGAAACGTGGCAACAACTCATGCGTAGCGCCCGCAGTAGAGCGCCGCGTTTGCGTGCCAGTTTATGGGGGCTGGCAGCATCGGCTGCCGTGCAGGGTGTGGCGCTGGCGTGTGTATTGCCGCTTTTCCAAGCGTTGCTACCTAGTCCAAGCTGGGTATCAGCGTGGCCATGGTTGGCGGCGTTAACGCTGTTGATGGTGCTCAGCATGGCACTACGGTGGTGGGCAATGGGGTTCGATTACCGTGGTGACATGGTGCAAAACACGCATGAATTGCGAACCGCCTTAGGTGAGCAATTACGTCGTATTCCCCTAGAAAAGCTGCAAGATAAACGGGCGGGCGAGATTAATGCCACCTTATTAGGCGGGGTGGATGAAAACCTGAGTTATTTGCTGACGGTTGCCAACATCATGGCGAATGCCTTGATCACGCCTCTGGTGGTAGCGGTGGTGGTGTTGGGCGTGCAGTGGCAGATAGGGGTAGTGTTGCTCTGTGTATTCCCGTTGTTGATTCCCTTATATCGTTGGCGACGTCCCGCTTATGGCAGGGGGATGCGACTATTGGCCGAAGCGAATGAGCGTGTGAGTGCCGATATTTTGGAATACACCCAAGGCTTAGCCGTGCTGCGTGCAGCATGTTGCACAGGTGAAAAGCACCAACAGTTGCATGACAGTTTTACTTACGTAGAGGCCGTTCAAACCATAGGCCAGAAAAAAGGGGCGAAACCCAATTTGATGTTGTCCGCCATTATGGAAATTGCCATTGTAATGGTGGTATTCATCGGCGCATGGTTGGTGACGCAAGGCCAAGTAGACAGTGCTACCTTTGCTGCATTAATGGTGTTGGTGGTGCGTTTTGGCGAGCCCTTGGGTGTATTTATCTTAAGCACCAAAATGCTGGATATGGTGGAGGCATCGCTGAATAAAATTACAGCGCTGATGCAAACACAACCGTTGGCACAGCAACAGCCACTGGCAGAGCCTCATCTCTACGACGTGCAGTTTACGGATGTGGGATTTGGGTACGCTGGTAGCACTACGCCCGCTGTAAAAGGGGTCTCAGCAAGTTTTGGGGCACGTAGCTTAACGGCGTTGGTTGGCCCATCTGGTGGCGGTAAAAGCACCTTGACGCGTTTGCTCATGCGTCATGCGGACCCACAAGTGGGGCAGGTGGCTATAGGTGGCGTAGACCTACGTTCTATAGCACCCGAGACATTAAATGCGTTGATCTCAGTTGTCTTTCAGGATGTGTATCTGTTTGACGATACAGTACTGGCAAATATACGTATGGCCAAACCCGAAGCCTCCGATGCCGAGGTAGAACAAGCAGCACGCGCCGCGCATTGTCACGACTTCATTAGCCGGTTACCGCAAGGTTATAGCACTCGTGTGGGCGATATAGGTAGCCGCCTATCGGGTGGCGAACGCCAGCGTATCAGCATTGCACGCGCCATGCTTAAAAATGCCCCTATTGTGATTTTGGATGAACCTACGGCAGCGCTTGATACCGAGAGCGAAGTGGCGGTGCAACGAGCCATCGATGCGTTGGTGAAAGAGCGCACCGTGATTGTGATCGCGCATAGGCTTTCCACCATAGTAGGGGCTGATCAGATTCTGGTTATTCGTGAGGGGCGCGTGACGGAACAGGGCACGCATACCGAGTTGTTGAGCCAACAAGGGGAGTATGCCTGTATGTGGCAGGCCTCAGAAAGCGTGAAGCATTGGCATGGTGGGCAGACCACAGCACGATAATTATTCAGTAAACAGGGTATTAATTCATCATGAGTCCTAAGATTCCATCTTTTAAGTTGGGCTGCCTAAGCGTGGCATTGCTGTCGGCACACGTGGCCTATGCGGCTGAAAACGACCACACTGACACAGAGGTTCAGTCGCTTTCTGCCATTGTGATTTCGGCCTCAAAACAAGGCGAGAAATTAGAAAAATTGAATGGAGCCGCCAGCGTCGTAGAGCGCTATGCGTTAGACGACGCGCAAGTGAACGATACGGTAGATTTGGGCAGAGTCTTCCCCGATTTGCAGATGTCTTACAGTGGTTCGCCACTCTTTCCGCAAGTGACCATTCGTGGTGTAACCTCAGCACAAGATTTTTATAATCCGGCATTAACCGTATATGTGGATGGCGTACCGCAGTTACCGGTAGCAGCGTTGCAGTCGTTGGTAGACGTAGAGCGTGTAGAACTGCTAAAAGGCCCGCAAGGCACTTTGTACGGTAAAAGCGCTCAAGGTGGGGTGTTGAACATCGTGACGCGCCAACCGGATAACGACTTTCAGGCACAACTGAAAACGGGGTTGTCTAATCGTCATGGTTATCAGGTGCAAGGCAGTGTATCTGGCCCTTTAGTGGAAGACCTGCTGTATGGTTCGGTGTCATTGCTGAAAACACAAATGCCGTATTGGTTAGAAAGCGATGTGCTGGGTAGTAAGTTGGCACGTACCCAAGCCGAAGCGGGCACCTTTAAACTGAGGTTGGCACCCGTAGGTAGCCCATGGGAAATGGGCATATCGGGTGGTAGAGATTGCGCCAAAGGGGCGCACGATGTGTATACCCCCTACGATAATATTGATGATAGAACCGCCTATGCATGGGCAGATTTACCAGAAGCCTACCGAGACGTTTATCAGCGCCGTTGTGTGAACTCTCTTACTGGCTCAGGGCAATACCAGTGGGACGACTGGCAACTAAACGCTATTGTGAATACGCAGCATCTACGGATAGAGCGTGAGTATCCATTCGCCATGCAGTATTCCTGGCAGCCAGAGCAGTGGCGTCAAGATGTGCAGGAATTGCGTCTTTCTACGCGACCACAGCAAGCTGGTGGAATCCAGAGCCGTAGTTGGGATGGGGTGTTTGGTTTATACCGTCAAAAAGTGAAGCAAGCACGTCAATACAAGATTGATATGGTGGTGCCTAACTACATGCCGTATTTGGAAAGCAATTCCAAAAACGAAACAGAGTCCTTAGCTGCCTACGGCAACATGACATGGCACGTGACGCCCAAATTGGACCTGACGGGGGGCTTACGCTTATCACGTGATTCAGCCAAAACGAATTTTGGTGGCCACATGGGTGGGGTAGCGGTGCAAGGCGATCGTTCTACGCATCAGAATACGTGGTTAACACATGTGGCGGCGGGTTATCAGTTTTCTGACGCATGGCGTGGCTATGTCAATGTGGCGCAAGGCTATAAACCAGCTGGGTACAACTTGGCTCCTACTAGTATGGCTGATGCGGAAGGCTTTGGCAGAGAGCGTTCTACTAGCTATGAGATTGGCGCACGTTACTCAACGGATGATCTGCGGTTTAGCGTGGCGGCTTATCGCGTGAATAGCAAAGATACGCAGTTGTATGGTGATAGCCAAATGGGCTACCAAACACTGAAGAACGTTGGCAAAACGCGTTCTACGGGGGTGGAGTTTAATGTCGAGTGGGATGTGTCTCAATCCTTAACGCTAGCGGCTTCAGGCTTTATTAATGAGGCTAAGTTTGTGAAATACGTGGCGAATACCTGCACTGGTTGTGAAAATAACCGTGTGCCCTTTACGCCTAGCCATGGGTTAACGCTAGCGGCTAAAGGCAATGTGCGCGTAGGCAATACGAATTTACGTCCTCAAGTCGCGGTGCGTCGTACAGGTTCGTTGTATTTTGATAGTGCCAATACGTTGAAACAAGAAGGCTATACCTTGCTTGATGCGTCAGTAGCATGGAATGTCAGCGATAACGTTGAGTTGGCTGCTTATATTCATAACTTAACCGATAGAAAATACCGTACCTACGGTTTTTCATACGGCGCATTAGGCAACTTTGCACAAGTTGCCCCTGGGCGAGTGTTTGGTTTAACAGCAACGTGGATGTATTAGGAAGCACAACCATAAGTGGTGCAGTGTTGTACATACCCTTAAATGGCTCATTTTTATGGGCCATTTTTTTATTCTCCAACAACGCTACTCATTAGGAAAAAAGCACCAGTATTGTGATGGTTGATGGTGACGCGAGGGAACTGGGATAGGGCTACCTAGTTTCAGTGATATTCAGCGACCTCTTCTTCTCATAGAATCCCGTTTAAACCTGAATAGTAAGAACTCAGCCGTAGAGAGAGGGGCGCGCTGCAAAGCGAACGCCACGGTTGGGTTTGGTATTCACTTACGCCACCGAGGACGAGGAACCCATAATGCTATCAACGAAAAAAACGCTCTCAACCTGCCATGAGGATGTGTCATTGGACCATCAACGTTTCCCTGCTATTCCCTTTTTACTGCGTACGCTGGTGATGGCGTTGTGGGCATTACCGGTTCACACCTACGCGCAAACGCTGACTGAACCCGTGGTCATTATTAAGCAAGGTAAAAACGGGCGTAACGCGAGTCTGTTTAGGGATTCAACGCGTGGGGGCGCGAGTGACGCTATTCGTTATACGTTGGGGGCGGGTAAAAAGCTAAGCACCCCAGGCGGTGCTTCGGGGGCACTGTACATAGCCTCAAATGCGGGCAACGGAGGCGCTGGGCATAACGGAGTCGTGGCGGATACGACGGGCGCTATGGGGGGCAATACGGGTGACATCGCGTTAACGATTGCAGGTGACATTACCAACTACTACTCACGGGGTGCCGCGCACGGCATAGCTGTTCAGGCTAATGCGGGTAACGCGGGTTCACGTATGCGTGGTGGTACGGGGGGCGGCTCGGCGGGGCCAGTCTCTATTACGGTGAATGATAGCCGTATCGTGACCACAAGTAGCGCAGCAGCGGGTATACACGTTCAAAGCAAGGGTGGCGAGGGTAACAGTGGTTATCAAGCGGTTGCTATACGCTGGTCGGGTAGTGATGGCGGAAGCGGTGGCACTGTGGCCCTTGATTTACGTGGCGAGATTATTGGTAACGGTAAGGGCGTGTTCTTAGGCTCAGAAGGTGGTGGCGGTGGAAGTGTGGATGGCGGTGTGATCCAAAAGGTGGGTAATCATGGTGGAACCGGTGGACGTGGCGGCGACATACAAGTCACCACCCGAAAACGCAGTACTGGACAGCAATCGTTCATTGAAACCCATGTTAACGGAGCCCATGGCCTGCATTTGCTAAGTAAAGGTGGTGAGGGAGGCCGTATCACGGGTAACAGTTGGTTTAATGGTGCCGATGGTGGGTCTGGTGGTGGTGCCGGTAAGGTAGTCGCTACCTTAAATGACCTAAGCATAGAGACCAACGGCAATAACGCGAGTGGCGTTGTGGCTGAAAGCAATGGTGGTAATGGATTCTGGGGTGGGGGCTCTGCACTGGCTAAGGGCGGTAAGGCAGGTTCTGGTGGCAGTGGTGGCAGCGTGGCGGTCACACTAGGGTCAAACGTACAAGTGCGCACTAAAGGCAATGAAGCCATTGGTGTACAGGCAGTTAGCCGAGGCGGCGGTGGCAGCAACGGCGGTAGTGGTGGTGTGTTTTATTCGCCGGGTGGCGATGGTAGTAGTGGCGGGACGGCTGGGGCGGTCACGTTACAGAGCTCTGCGCAGATTTGGACTACCGGGCAAGATGCTTACGCTTTATATGCCGCCAGTTTAGGGGGAGCAGCCGGCGATGGGGGTAAAGGTGCAGGGATTTATGCAGTAGGAGGCCAGGGTGGAGCAAACAGTCGTAGTAGCAATGTAGAGCTACGACAGACAGCTGCTGGCCGTATCAAGACCGCAGGGGCAGGGGCTCATGGGCTATTTGCTGAAAGCATAGGGGGCGATGGCGGTACTTACAACAAGACAGCGTCGGCGGTGTTGGGAGGGGATGGTCGTTCTAATAGCCCTAATTCGCATGCGGCAGCCGTCAATGTGTTTAACCATGGTGAAGTCGTTGTTACGGGTAAAGCCGCCAAAGGGATACTGGCACAGTCCGTTGGTGGTGGCGGCGGTAATGGTGGCGCTTCAGCGGGCTTGGTCTCGGTGGGAGGGGATGGCCACTCCAGTGGTAATGGCGGCACGGTGAAGGTGGAAAACCACGGAAGTATTACCACACAAGGTGAGCAAGGCTATGGCATTCACGTACAGAGTATTGGCGGAGGCGGCGGGAGTGCATCTAAGACTTTAGCCATAGGTATTGTGGCCAATGTGGCCATAGGTGGCAAAGGGGCTACTGCTGGCAATGGCGGCAACGTCAATGTGAAGTTGGGTAATAGCAGTGTAGTGCAAACATCTGGGGCAGATGCTAACGCTATTGTTGTACAAAGTATTGGTGGCGGTGGTGGTGAAGGTGGTTCAGCATCCTCGGTAGGTCTGGACGTGTTGACCAAAAGCTTAGGCGGTTCGGGCGGTGCGGCGGGTAATGGTGGTACGGTTAACGTAGAGACTGCCGGGAAAATTCGTACAACGGGCAAAGGCGCTGTAGGGGTGCTGGCGCAGTCTATCGGTGGAGGCGGTGGATCGGGCGGTAATAGCCTGAGTGCTGGGATTACCTTGGCAGCCATAGGTGTGGGGGGGACG
>NZ_JAANPV010000007.1 GCF_011290505.1 Paenalcaligenes suwonensis | reverse complement strand
TAATGGACTTGTTGTTGAAGTAGTGCGCGCTAAACACACAGGTACGGCTCTCAGTAGTAGAGCCGTCTGGGTGATTTTCTACGATGGTACAGGCGTGGCAAATACCTTGGCCGCAGCCAAAGCGGGTGCCTGTCAGGTTTAGGTGCTCATGCAGGAAGTCGATCATGGGCATATCGAGTGGCACGTCTACTGGGCCGATTTTGTTGCCGTTGATCGTGAGCGTCAGGGGTTGTTTTTCTAAGCTCATGCTAAGGCTTCCTTGATTTTTTCTGCAGTGATGGGGAGTTCGTAAAAACGTTTACCGGTAGCGTGGGCTACGGCGTTACCAATGGCTGACACCACGGGGATCATGACCACTTCTGCCATGCCTTTAGGTGGCGAGGTTTCAGACAGTGGGGGGAGATAATCCACGGTCTGGTTCCAGACAGCGACGTTTTTAGCGCGGGGTAGGGTGTAACGGTTGAAGTTCCATGTACCGTTACCGGGGCCGTCCTCGTAAAGGGGGAGTTCTTCCATCAGAGCATGGCCTATACCCATAGCAAGGCCGCCTTGTTGTTGGCCGGATACCAGTGCTGGCACAACCACTTTGCCAGGATCAAGCAAGTTATGCAGGCGCATGATTTCTACGTCACCTGTAAAGGTATTGACGTTAAGTTCTACCAGGCAGGCGGCAGGGGTGTAGGTGGTGACGCCCGCGTTATTGCGCTGTACAGGCGGGTAGTCGATTTTGCTGCGTTTTAGGTAGTCGTAGCCACCTGTTGTCATGCGGCTTTTCAGTGCCTCAGGGGCACCATCACCGTAACGTACCGCTAAGGCATCTATGGGTAGGGTACGCTCGCCAGAACCGGGGATGTCAAAGCTGCCTCTGGCCCATTCCCAACGGCTAAAGCAATGCAAGGCCACACCCGTAATTAAGCCCATTTCATGTGCTTTTTTAGCAAGCTGAGCAAAGGGAATAGGGGTCATGCCCGCACCGCCTATACCACCGGGGTAAGCACGCAAGTCAGAGAGCGCTACATCGCCAGGGGCTATTTCACCACCAGCAGGGCCCTCGCTCCAGATGGCTTTGGCAGCTGGCCATAAGCTGTGCTCTAACAAGAAGTTAGCGGCTTGGCGTGTCCCGAAGCCAATGAAGTACACACTGTTGGATGCGCTCATGGCAGGCAGCATAAACGGCACCCAGAAAGGATTGGCCGCTAGCTTGTCTTGCTCTTCTTGTGTGGTGGTGTAGGGCGACCAGTTGCTCACTAAGGGCAACTGCGCAAATTCGGTTACACCAAACTCTACCGTTTCAGGTGCTTGTCCCAGCATTTGCTGGATCATCACTTGTTGGGCGGTAGTGGCGCCGGTGCCAATCTCTTGCAAACAGTGACGCATAGTGATGTTGCCATCGGCATCAAACTCAAGCACTAAGGCGCTAGTGTCGGCACCCGTACCGTAGTCCTTTTGAACTTGCGCAAACCCTACGCCATAGCTTTTCCCGGGGTTGGCGGCGTCAAATTCGGCTTTGGCTTTATCTTTGTTCACCCACATAGGGTGTTTGATCGCGAGATCCAGCATTTCTACCAGACGCGGCTCGCCTAATTGCACCGCCCCTTGAGTATTGGGGTAGTTAGGCAGTAGGGCGTTACGGCGACGTAGCTCAATTGCATCAATGTTTAGCTCAGACGCCAACTCGTCTACCAGTAGCTCGGTCATGGTCATGGTTTGGATGGTGCCATAACCACGCATAGAACCGGCTTCTACCGCACGGCTGGATAAGGCTGTGCTGGCTAAGTCAGATTTGGGGAAATAGTAAATTGACTGGGCGGCCGTAGCACCTACCTGAGCCACAGAGAACGAGAAGTTGGCTCGACCACCGCCATCACAGGTGTAGTCACCTTTAAGAATCTCAAATTGCCCGGTTTTTCTATCGGCTGTAATGCTCACGTTCATATCAAACGCGTGACGTTTAATCCCCATTTGGAACTGTTCATAGCGATCATTGGCCAAACGTACAGGCAGGCCGTCACCATAAAAACAGGCGGCAATTACGTAAAAGGGGAAGATGGAGTGGTCTTTAGAACCATAGCCCACCGTGGTTCCGGTGAGTATTTCAATATGCTCTACGGGAAAGCGCTTGTTGTCTTTCACCATGAAGGCGGCAACACGGGCGACTTCGTAGGGGGATTGTGCGGCAGCGAGAATATGCAGGGTGCGAGTGTCGGCGTCGTACCATGCATTACCGTTATCGGGTTCCATCGCCGACGGGTCAATGGATTGCGAATAACCGTGGCGCTCAATCACAATTTTGTTCGGATCTTGCTTGGCAGCCTCTATGTCAGCGGCGATTAATGCGGCTGCTTCCATGCCGCGTTGCATGGGTTTGTAGGTTTCTTGTGCCACCTGTTGTGGGTCACGGTTACCTGTACCGCCGCCACGATGTTTATGCATGACCGATTGCGGTACAAAAATACCGTCGGGGTCAGCAGGGGGCCATACCGGGGTTGCACCGTCGAAACTGCCCCAGATCACGGCATCTTGTATGGGGGAAAACTCGGGCTCACCTGTGGGCGAGTCGCCGCCTATGCGCACATAGCGTGCAGCACCAAAGTTGGCCGGAGGATTAGGCCCGGTAGTTTTACCGTACAACACAAATTCGGTATCAAAACGCAGTTGGCGTTTAGCCGCCTCGAATTTATCAAAGTCGTGATACACCAATAGGGCAACAGGGTGGCCCAGCATGGTGGGGGTGGTGCCTTTAGGTGTCAGGAAACTTTGGCCGTAAAAGTCAGGCCCTAAATCAGCAGGTTTAGGTACTTGTATGCCATCGCGTTCAAGGTCTTCATGAAACAGCAATCGGTCCGGTTGTAGGTCATCGCTAAGCCTGTCTAGCGCCAAACCTTCAAAGGTTTTATCGGCTTGTGTGGCTTTGACAAAAAATGCATGGGCTTGCTGTTTGGGCCAGCCGGGTAGGTTCATAGCACGAAAATCGCGCGCAAATACTTTTTGACCTGTGACTTTGCGTATAGCATCCCAGCGATAGCGAGCTTGCCCATCGCTATTCATCCAGCCAGATGCGCCAAGGCCTGAGTGAACTTCTATTGCATGCGCAAAAGGCAGGCGTGCTAACGTCACCGTAATACCAGCAAACGTACCAAGTTTGATGAAATCACGACGGGTAAATCCTGATGCCATAGGGTTCTCCCTGTGTGTAGAGTGTTGATTTGCTGTCATGTTTTTGTAATTGTGAAAGCGCTGCTCATCTCACTTTCAGCCCTATCATATAGGCAATGCTTTTCAAAAATGCGGTTATTGGGCTGTTGCTTGCAAAGCTTTACTAAAAATTTTAAGACGTGACAGAGGCTGTTGTGTTTATGCAGCATCGTTCGACGGCGTGAGGAAATGCAGCCTATAAAACGTGCCGTAGCCAGCAATCGCTTTCATGCTTGGTAAACTTGGTGCTAAAATCAAACCGTATTCTTATTGATGATTAGTTATTGGAAAAACATTATGACCACAACGCGAACTACTACCTGGCCCAACTAGCCGTAGCCGCATTGTGTTCAAACGCTGATAACATCAGACCAAATACCGAAACGCGGCTTGTATGCCGCGTTTTTTGTTTTAGGAAGCATTTATGATTCAAATCACCTTACCTGATGGTTCGCAACGCGAGTTCGAGAATCCGGTTTCTATTAATGATATTGCCTACTCTATTGGCACGGGACTGGGGCGCGCTGCACTAGCCGGTAAGGTGACGTTTGAAGGTACAGAACCTGAACTGGTTGATACCAGTTTTGTGATTGATCGCGACGCCAAACTGGCTATCGTGACAGCCAAAGATGCTGATGGTCTAGACGTATTGCGTCACTCTACAGCTCACTTGTTGGCCTATGCGGTCAAAGAGCTGTTTCCTGATGCGCAGGTCACTATTGGGCCGGTTATCGATAATGGCTTCTACTACGACTTTTCGTACAAACGCCCCTTTACGCCTGAAGACTTGCAAGCCATTGAAAAGAAAATGGCCGAGTTGGCTAAACAGGATGAGCAAGTTGTACGTGAAGAATGGGACCGTGATGAAGCGGTGAAGTTCTTCCGTGGCATTGGCGAAGAATATAAAGCCGAGATCATTGCCTCTATTCCTGCCGAGCAAAAAATTTCGTTGTACCGCGAAGGTAAGTTCGTAGACTTGTGTCGCGGCCCTCACGTGCCTTCCACTGGTAAGCTGAAAGTGTTCAAGCTGATGAAAGTGGCTGGGGCATACTGGCGTGGTGATAGCAAAAACGAAATGCTGCAGCGTATTTACGGTACAGCGTGGGCAACTAAAGACGAACAAGCCGCTTACCTGCATATGCTGGAAGAGGCCGAGAAACGTGATCACCGTCGTTTGGGTCGTGAATTGGATTTGTTCCATTTCCAAGACGAAGCACCTGGTCTGATTTTCTGGCACCCCAAAGGCTGGGTGATTTGGCAGCAAGTCGAACAATTTATGCGCAAGGTGTACCTAGATAACGGTTACCAAGAAGTCAAAGCGCCGCAAATTCTAGACTTGTCCATGTGGAAGAAAACAGGTCACTGGGATAACTACAGCGACAATATGTTCACCACCGAGTCTGAAAACCGTATGTACGGTTTGAAGCCCATGAATTGTCCTGGTCACGTACAGATTTTTAACGCTAACTTGCACTCGTACCGCGAGTTGCCAATCCGTTATGGTGAGTTTGGTCAGTGTCACCGTAATGAACCGTCTGGCGCGTTGCACGGCATGATGCGCGTGCGCGGCTTTACGCAAGATGATGGTCACATTTTCTGTACCGAAGACCAACTGCAAGAAGAATGCGCCAACTTCACCGCGTTGCTGCAACAGGTGTACAAAGAGTTCGGTTTTACTGAAATTTTGTACAAAGTAGCGACTCGCCCTGAAAAACGTATTGGTAGCGACGAAGTATGGGACAAGTCCGAAGCAGCTTTGATGGAAAGTCTGCGTCGTACTGGGTGTGAATTTATCGTTGCCGAAGGCGACGGTGCATTCTATGGTCCTAAAATTGAGTACACACTGAAAGACGCTATTGGTCGTCACTGGCAGTGTGGCACGATCCAAGTAGACTTCTCCATGCCTCAGCGTTTGGGTGCAGAATACGTGGATGCACAAGATCAACGTCGCACACCTGTGATGTTGCACCGTGCTATTTTGGGTTCTTTTGAACGTTTTATCGGAATGTTGATCGAAAACTATGCAGGAGCATTGCCAGCATGGTTATCGCCACAACAAGCCGTTGTGTGTTGTATTGCCGAGTCTTCAGCAGATTATGCGCAAGCTGTTGCACAAAAGCTGGTTAAACTGGGCATGCGTGTTACTGCCGATTTGCGTGGTGAAAAAATCACTCGTAAAATCCGAGAACACAGTATGCAGAAAGTCCCTTATATACTTGTAGTAGGGGACAAAGAAGCGGAAGCTGGTGCAGTCGCCGTGCGTGGTCGCGGTGGTGTGGACCTAGGCGTAATGGCATTAGACGATTTTGCCCAACGCTTACAAGATGAAATCGAAAGCCGTCAGTAATCGTTACTGAGGCTATTTATACTTAATTTTTTGGGAGTTCTAGATATCGCAACCGAAAGAAAACATCGCATCAACGGAGAAATCCGTATCCCTGAGGTGCGACTCATTGGAATTGAGGGTGAACAATTAGGGGTTGTTAAAGTAGCCGACGCGCTGGATATGGCCGAGGAACACGATGTTGATTTGGTCGAGATCGCTCCGCAGGCTGAGCCGCCCGTATGCCGGTTGATGGATTATGGTAAGTTCCGTTATCAGGAACAGAAACGCCAGCAGGAAGCGCGTTCCAAACAAAAGATAATCCAGATCAAGGAAGTAAAATTCCGCCCCGGTACGGATGATGGCGACTTTAACGTCAAGCTGCGTAACGTTCGACGCTTTATTGAAGATGGGGACAAGGTCAAGGTTTCTTTGCGATTCCGTGGTCGAGAAATGGCTCACCAAGAACTGGGTATGCGCGTGCTTGAACGCGTGCGTGACGAGGTAGAGGAAATCTGCCAAGTTGAATCCATGCCTAAGCTGGAAGGTCGTCAGATGATCATGGTCTTGGCACCTAAAAAGAAGGCAGTGTAAGCGTTATTGCTTAACTGTCTATCAGCCTAATGCTGATTTTTGCGGCCTGAGTCGCGGCAATAAGCCCTTCATGACTTTGCTTCATGAGGGGCTTTGTTTCAGAGTTGATTATGCATAGTTTATTTATCATCGATCCATTGCCAGCCTTGTCAGCGTACAAGGATACTTCCGTTGCCATGATGCGTGCCTTGTTGGCGCGTGGCCATCAGGTGAGTGTGGTCTTGCAACCCGACTTATACATAATCGAGGGCCGCGTCCGCTGCAAGGCTCAAGCCATTACTATTGCGCAAGATGCTGATTTGCGCGCTGACAAATGGTGGCAAGAAGAGGGGGAGTCTTTTGATGTGGAACTCAACCACTTTGACGCAGTGGTGATGCGCAAAGACCCACCTTTTGATATGGAATTTAACTACACGACGCATTTGCTCAGCTATGCCGAGCAACAAGGTGCTAAGGTGTTTAACAGTGGTAGTGCGCTGCGCAACCATCCAGAGAAACTGGCCATTACTGAGTTCTCGCAATTTACGGTACCAACCTTGGTAAGCCGTAATATGGCGCAGTTGCGCGCCTTTCATGCTCAGTACAGCGATGTGATCGTCAAGCCCTTGGATGGTATGGGCGGCAGTGGTATTTTCCGCATCAAGTCAGACGATCCTAACGTGGGTTCTATCCTAGAAGCCTTAACGCAGATGGGTACGCAAACCATCATGGCGCAGCGCTATATTCCAGAAATTGTGGATGGCGATAAACGTATTTTGCTGATTAATGGCGAGCCTGTGCCTTATTGTTTGGCTCGTATCCCATTGGCGGGCGAAACGCGTGGTAACTTGGCGGCGGGTGGCCGTGGTGTGGCGCAGCCCTTAACCGATAACGACAGACGTATTGCTGAAGCGATTGGCCCCGAGCTAGTGAAGCGTGGCTTGATGCTGGTGGGCTTGGATGTGATTGGAAGTTACCTAACAGAAATTAACGTCACGAGTCCCACCTGCTTTGTGGAAATCACCGAGCAAACAGGCTATAACGTTGCTGAACGTTTTGCTGAAGCCTTAGAAGAGGCGATCAGTGGCTAAGTACCCCCGTTTGGCGCTGGTTATGCATGCGCCATTGGGGCAAGCATTTCAGGCGTGTGTAGAGCACGTGCTGTCTGCTGGTGCTGCATTTCAGGTTTTTGATATACATGCCGACGACGATGTACCTGATTGGGTGCAAAAGGTAGTGGATTTTTATCATCAAGAGCCTGATAGCCCGGTATTGTTGCTGTGCGATGTGGTGGGTGCCACGCCTTTTAATATTTCTAGATTGGCTCAAACAGCTATTGCCCAAGAGGGTGGGCAGGCTGATGTCATCGTAGGCGCCAATTTAGGGATGGTGTTGAAGTCGGTGTGCGACCGTCAAACAGCACCAGAATGCTTTGTAGAGACTATTGTGCAAAGCGCGGGTAAAGCGATTGCAGTGTTCAAAGCCGACCTAGATAAAGACAAAGATAAATAGAAAGAAAAGGTAGATAGTTATGCCATCTATAGAAGTAGTGATCACCAATAAACTGGGTTTGCATGCCCGAGCAGCGGCTAAGCTGACGCAATTGGCGTCACGTTTTCGCAGTGAAATATTTATTTCTCGTCAGACTCATCGCGTGAATGCCAAAAGCATCATGGGGGTCATGATGTTGGCGGCAGGTTTGGGTGTGGCAGTAACTATTGATGCTGAAGGCGAAGATGCTGAACAAGCATTGGTGGAAATTAAGCAGTTGTTTGAACAGAAGTTTGGCGAAGAGCAGTAGTCAAACAAGGAGCAATGGGATGCAAGAGGCAACACAACGCATCTGTACTACACCATCCGCCATGCTCTGTGCGCAAGGCCAAGGCGTGGTGCGTGGCTACGCCATAGGCCGAGCTGTGGTGATGGGGGCTGCGGCACTGGAAGTGCCTCATTACCGCGTAGCGGTAGAGGTGGTGGAACAAGAGTGTGTGCGGCTCTGTGCCGCGATGGATAAGGCGCGTGACGAGGTCACGGCATTAGCCTCTGGGTTGCCGCTAGATGCTCCTAAAGAAATGGCATCGTTGTTGGGGGTGCATGTGTTGCTGCTGGATGATCCGCAGTTGCGTGCCCAAACGATGGCCTTGATACGAGAGCGTTTTTATAACGCCGAATGGGCGCTGACGACTCAAGGGCAATTACTACAAGAACAGTTTTCCGCGATGGAAGACGAGTATTTGCGTGAGCGTGGTGCCGATATTAGGCAAGTGATAGAGCGGGTGCTGCTGCTGTTGTCGGGTGGGCAGCCGTTAACTCTGAATGCTTTGGATCAAGCCGGTGATGAGCCGTTGATTGTGGTGGCGCGTGATATAGCGCCTGCTGACATGATGGGGCTGCGTGAGGCAAAGTTTGCGGCGTTTTTAACCGACTTGGGTGGTCCAACCTCGCATACAGCCATTGTGGCGCGTAGCATGGCTGTGCCTGCTGTTGTGGGACTAGGTAACTTTCGCTCGTTAGTGCGCGATGGCGATATGCTGATCGTGGATGGTTTTACGGGCGCGGTGATGGTGAATCCGTCAGCCCTGGTGTTAGAAGAATACCGCCAGAAACAGGCGGAGTTTGCGCAAGCAAGAGCGAGTCTGGCTTCGTTGCGTGATGCTCCATCGGTCACGTTGGACGGCATCGCTGTGCATTTAGAGGCCAATATAGAACTGCCTGAAGAGGCAGAGCATGCTTTAGCGGCGGGTGCGCAGGGTATAGGGTTATTTAGGAGCGAGTTTTTGTTCATGGGGCGCAGCACGCTGCCTGATGAAGAGGAACAATTCCATGCCTACAAGGCGGTGCTGGAAGCCATGCAAGGCAAGCCGGTCACGATTCGTACCTTGGATATTGGTGCGGATAAGGTGTTGGATGGCGAACAAACGGTGGCTACGAACCCTGCATTGGGTTTGCGCGCTGTGCGTTATTGCTTAGCGAATCCAGATTTATTTCAAACCCAATTACGTGCGTTGTTGCGTGCGTCTGCGCATGGCACGTTGCGTATTTTGGTGCCCATGATTTCCAGCATCAAAGAAGTGATTGCTGTGCGCCAAGCGATTAGTGAGGCCAAGCAGTCTTTGGCTGCTCAAGGAATCACCGTGGCGAGCAACATTCAGTTGGGTGCGATGGTGGAAGTGCCTGCGATTGCGATTGCGATAGAGCCTTTTGCTGAAACCTTAGACTTCCTGTCTATTGGTACGAATGACTTGATTCAGTACATTATGGCGGTAGATAGGGGGGATTCTGAGGTGGCTGATCTGTACGATCCTCAACACCCAGCCGTGCTGCGTGTTATTGCGCAGACCATTAATGCAGGCGAGCGTTTTAATACTCCTGTGTCCGTATGCGGTGAAATGGCAGGCGATCCTACTCTCACGCGTTTACTGTTGGGCCTGGGCTTAACCCGTTTCTCTATGCATGCTGCGCAACTGTTGGATGTGAAGCGTGAAATTGTGACGGCGCACTCTAATGCCTTGCGTACTAAAGTGGCTGGGGCGCTGAATCGAGCAGAGCGTTTAGACTTGGCGATCTTGCATTAAGAAAAGCAGGTTCTTGCGGTGTGTTATTACCGTAATGTCTGTAGCAGGGCGGCTTAAGGTAAATAGTAAAAAGTCTTACGTAACTTTTTACTATTTTTAAATTTTGTTGCTAACTTAATACTGGTTTATAGCCAGACTCACCAGTAGAATGAGAATTGTTTTCGCATCAAACCTGTTTGTCGCGTCAGTTTGATGTACGTTGTTACACGACATGGATCATGTAAGGATAGTTATGAAAAAGACTCGTTCGCATCTTGCCGTTTTTGCCGCTGTTGCTTCTCTGAGCTTGCTGGCCGCGTGCTCGGAAGGTGAGGATAAAAAAGCTGCTCCAACTCCTGCAGCTGCTCCTACTGCGCAGCAAGCAGAGGTTGTAGTTGAAGAATCCGTTGAGGTAGTTAAAGAGTCTGCTGATAACGCAGCAGAAACGGTGAAACAAGAGGCTGATAAAGCCGAAGTGAAAGCTGAAGAAACGACTCAGGCTGCTGAAGGCGAAGCCGATGCTACCAAAAGCAAAGTAGACGAAGCGGTTGATGCTGTTAGCAAAAAAGCTGACGAGCTGAAAGACGCTACTGCTGAGGCAGCTAAAGACGTAGGCGACGCCATTGAAAGCGGCACCGCTAAAGCTGACCAAGCTATCCAAAATGCTATTGGTAACGGCGACAAAAAATAATCCTGTATTTTCACAGGTGTAGAAAATGGCTGCCCTAGGCAGCCATTTTTTTATACACTGGAGCCATTGAACTATGACTCAAAGGAATAAGCATGAATCCACGTACCGATTGGTTGAATGATCTACAGAAAAATGTGTCTGATTTGATCGCCAAAAGCCCCGCAGCTGACATAGAAAAAAATGTACGCGCCATGATGACTCAAGCTTTTTCGCGTATGGATTTATTGACCCGTGAAGAGTTCGACACACAAAGTGCCTTGTTGGATCGTGCCTTGCAACGTATTGCGGCGCTAGAGGCGCGTGTGCAAGAGCTGGAAGACGCTGCAAAGCAATAAGCCTGTAGGTTAGGTAGTATGGCTGATGGATATGCTCATGTTCATCAGTAAAGTATAAAGCGACATAAGGGCACACTTGAGGCTTCCACTTAGAGGTGTGCTATGTCGCTAGCGGTAGTCAATAGCTGTGTCTTAATAGGGATGCAGCCTTATGCAGTGCAGGTAGAAGTGCACATAGGTGCAGGTTTACCTGCTTTTACGGTGGTGGGGTTACCCGACGCGGGCGTGCGAGAAAGTCGAGAGCGCGTGCGTTCGGCGTTGCAAAGCAGTGGCTTTAGTTTTCCTGTTGCGCGTATCACCGTGAATTTAGCGCCCGCTGATTTACCTAAGGACGCGGCGCATTTCGATTTACCCATTGCGATGGGTATTTTGCAGGCATCGGGGCAGCTGGCATTGGTCAGTGAGCAGGCCTCTGCGGTGCCATTATGCATAGATCAATACATATTTGCGGGTGAGTTATCACTGACCGGGGCATTGTTGCGCCTTGCTGCGCCCATCGCTGTGGTGTGGGGAGCCTCGCGGTTGGGTTTTACTCAGGTCATTATGCCGCTGATGTCAGCATCGTCAGTGGCGCAGCTAGCGGGCATGCAGATCTATGGCGTAGCGAGTTTGCGTCAGTTGGTGGATGCGCTGATGGAGCACGAGTTAAGTTGTACCGCGCCAGATGAGCCACTGCCGTGCGCGCCGTTATCGGTCACGTTATGTATGTCAGAGGTAAAAGGGCAGGCGCAAGCCAAACATGCGCTTGAAGTGGCGGCTGCTGGTAGGCATAACGTGCTGTTTCGTGGCACGCCAGGCGTAGGTAAAAGTATGCTGGCGCATCGATTGGGAACGCTGCTGCCCGTGTTATCTGAGGCACAACGATTAGAAGTGGCTGTGCTGGCAGGTGTGGCGGGTAGGGCAGAACCTTTGCACGGTGCAGCACCTTTTAGGTCGCCACACCATTCAGCATCAATGGTGGCGCTAGTGGGTGGTGGGTCTAGGCCTAAGCCTGGTGAAATATCCCTAGCGCATCACGGGGTGCTATTTTTGGATGAAGTGGCCGAATTTTCCAGAAGTGCGTTAGAGGCATTGCGTGAGCCGCTGGAAACGGGAGGTATCACGATTGCCAGAGCAGGGCGTAGCATATGGTTTCCGGCTGATTTTCAGCTAGTGGCAGCAATGAACCCCTGTCCTTGTGGGTGGATGGGGCATGCAGTACAGCCCTGCGTGTGTACGCCTGAGCGTGTGGATCGATACAGAGCAAAGCTGTCTGGGCCGTTTATGGATAGGTTGGATGTGTGTGTCAACCTGAAGGTGGAAACTCAGGTGGTGGATGAGGCGCAGACGGTCTCTGAGCCGTCAACGCACATACGTCAACGCGTCATAGCTGCTCAGCAACGGCAGTATCAGCGTCAAGGTTGCTTAAATGGCAGGCTTGAGGGGGTAGCATTGGCGGAGCATACCGTGCTGGAGCCTGAAGCTAAACGGCTTTTGCGTCAGTGTGTGCAGCGCTGGGGATGGTCTGGCCGTAGTGTGCAGCGGTTACGAAAAGTGGCGCGTACCATTGCCGATTTGGCTTCTGAAGAGCAAATACAGGTAGAGCATTTAGCACAAGCTATACAATATCGTAGCTAAGAAGGGATTTGGCTAGACATTTTTTCCGTCTCTTTCTATAATTATTAGCTTTTCAAGGGTTTGGCTTTTGCCAGTGCGGTTTACCCTAGAAAAAACAATAAGTGTCATGTCGGTTATCAAGTGCAGCGCTATCAGTTTGGCTCTGTCACCGCCAGTCACAACTTTACTAGAGTGTCATCATGCCTAAAATGAAAACGAAAAAAAGTGCTTCCAAGCGCTTTATTGTTCGTGGTAGTGGCTCCATTAAACGGGGTCAGGCGTTCAAGCGTCACATCCTTACCAAGAAAACTACTAAAAACAAACGTCAATTGCGTGGTGCAGTTGAAGTTCATAAATCTGATGTGTCCGCTGTAAAAGCGATGCTTCCTTTCGCCTGATAACGGAGAACTACTACTATGTCACGTGTTAAAGGTGGTGTAACAGCCCACGCTCGTCATAAAAAAGTTTTGGCTGAAGCCAAAGGTTTCCGTGGTCGCCGCGGTACGTCTTATCGCGTAGCCAAACAGGCTGTGATGAAAGCCGGTCAATACGCATACCGTGACCGTCGTAATCGCAAACGTGTATTCCGCGCATTGTGGATTGCTCGTATCAACGCAGCATGCCGTGAGTTGGGTGTAACATACAGCCAGTTTATCGCCGGCATGAATAAAGCTAATATCGAGTTGGATCGTAAAGTTCTGGCTGATATGGCTGTAAATGACAAAGCAGGCTTTGCCGCTGTGGTAGCTCAGGCTAAAACCGCTCTGGCAGCTTAATCGGCTTATAGTCGTTTAGTTTAGATGGCAAACGGAGCTCTGCATGGGCTCCGTTTGTTTTTGGTAAAGGCAAAACACACCATGACATTCTCTGTAGAAGATTTTATTGCGCGTGCTCAGTCTCAATTTGCTGAGGCTCAGGATGCTGCATCGCTAGAAAATGCCAAAGCCCGATTTTTGGGTAAGCAAGGCGAAATTACAGCATTGCTGAAAGGGCTAGCAAGCTTGTCTCCCGAAGAAAAAAAAGAAGAAGGGGCAAGAATTAATCAGTTAAAACGTCAGGTTGAAGATTTATTGAATGCTCGTCGTGCTGAAATGGCACAGGCTGAGCTCACCAAAAAGCTGACAGCAGAAGCTATTGATGTCACGTTACCTGGCCGTGGCCGTGCAATGGGTGGCATTCACCCCGTGATTCAAACATGGCAGCGTGTTGAGCAGATTTTTGGTTCCATTGGTTTTGGTGTGGCCAATGGCCCCGAGATTGAAAACGACTGGACTAACTTTACCGCGCTGAACAGCCCTGAAAACCATCCGGCCCGTTCCATGCACGACACCTTTTACATCGACATGAACGATGACAAAGGTTTGCCGTTGCTGCTGCGTACACATACTAGTCCTATGCAAGTGCGTTATGCGCGCATGCATAAACCCCCCATTAAAGTGATTGCTCCTGGCCGCACATACCGTGTAGACAGCGATGCAACGCACTCGCCCATGTTCCACCAAGTGGAAGGTTTGTGGATCGCTGAAGATATTTCTTTTGCGGATCTGAAAGGCGTGTATACCGACTTCCTGCGCACATTCTTTGAAAGTGATGATTTGGTGGTGCGGTTCCGTCCTTCCTTCTTCCCCTTCACGGAACCTTCTGCCGAAATCGACATGATGTTTACCAGTGGTCCTAACCAAGGTAAATGGCTAGAGATTTCCGGTTGTGGGCAGGTGCACCCCAACGTAGTGCGTAATTTTGGACTGGACCCTGAGCAATACATTGGTTTTGCTTTTGGCTCCGGCTTGGAACGCCTAACGATGTTACGTTATGGTGTTAACGACTTGCGTCTGTTCTATGAAGGTGATTTGCGCTTCCTGCGTCAATTTGCCTAATTAAAACGCTGAAGGCTCTGTCCCTCCAAACGCTACTGCAACTTTTTACGCTTACGTATTCATCATGTTAATTTCAGAATCCTGGCTTCGTTCTTTTGTTAATCCTACTTTGGATGCCGATGCGCTGGCTCATCAGTTGACCATGGCTGGGCTAGAGGTAGAAGACGTTTTTACAGCTGCTCCAGCGTTTACGCAGGTAGTGGTGGGACATATTGTTGAGGTTACTCCTCACCCTGATGCCGACCGCTTACGCGTGTGCAAAGTGGACGATGGCTCAGGTGAGTTGCTGCAAATCGTATGTGGCGCACCGAATGCGGCGGTAGGTTTGCACGTGCCAGTAGCGCGTATTGGTGCAGAACTGCCTGGCGGTATGACTATTGGTGCGGTAAAAATGCGCGGTGTGCCATCTGCTGGCATGTTGTGTTCGGCGCGTGAGCTGGGCTTATCTACTGACCACGAAGGCCTGATGGAGCTGCCTGCCGATGCACCAGTGGGTACTGATATTCGTGAGTACTTGGACTTAGATGACACCGTTTTCGAACTGAAAATGACGCCTAACCGCGCTGACTGCTTGTCGGTGTTGGGTGTGGCGCGTGAAGTGGCGGCGTTGAATGATTTGTCCATGACAGTGCCTAGCTTTGAGCCTGTTGATGTAAGCATTGCCGATCGCGTTGCCGTGGATGTGCAGTCCCCTGATTTATGTGGCCGTTTTGTGGGCCGTGTCATCAAAGGTGTGAATGCTCGTGCGACTACGCCTGAATGGATGAAACGCCGTTTGGAGCGCGCTGGTCAGCGCCCAGTATCCGCTTTGGTGGATATCTCTAACTATGTCATGTTAGAGCTGGGTCGTCCCTCTCACGTATTTGATTTGGCTAAACTGCAAGGCGGTTTGGAAGTACGTTGGGCTAAAGAGGGTGAAAAGCTAGAGCTGCTCAGCGGTAAAGTTATTGATCTGAACGAAAAAGTGGGCATTATTGCTTGCAACGGCAAGATTGAAAGCTTGGCTGGAATCATGGGCGGTGAAGATACTGCCGTGACACTAGACACGACGGACGTGTATTTGGAGTCGGCTTTCTGGTGGCCTGAAGCCATTATGGGCCGTGCGCGCGAGTACAAATTCTCGTCAGACGCCAGCCACCGTTTTGAGCGTGGTGTAGACTTCGATCACATCACCGAACACGTAGAGCGTATTACGCGTTTGATTCTGGAAATCTGCGGTGGCCAAGCGGGCCCAGTAGACGATATTCAACGCAAACTGCCTACACGTGACCCCGTATCCATGCGTTTGGCGCGTTGCCATAAAGTGTTGGGTGTGCCGGTGACTGAAGCCGATGTGGCGCGTATTTTTCAGCGTCTGGGCTTTGAGTTTGACTGCAAAGATCAGGTGTTCACGGTAGTGCCTCCTAGCTACCGCTTTGATATGCAGATCGAAGAGGATCTGATCGAAGAAGTAGCGCGTATTTACGGTTTTGAAAACCTGCCCGATGTACCTCCTGTGGCGCGTGCCGCCATGTACGAAGAGCCTGAGTCATTGCGTGGTCCGCATGCGTTGCGTGCCAGCATGGCGGCTTTGGACTTCCAAGAGGTCATTAATTACTCCTTCGTTGAAGAAGTATGGGAAAAGAATTACCACGGCAACCAAGATCCAATCCGTTTGCTGAACCCTATTGCTAGTCACTTGGCAGTCATGCGTTCTTCGCTGATTGGTGGCTTGTTGGCGAATATTGCTTACAACGCCAAGCACCGTCAGCCACGTGTGCGTGTCTTTGAGCTGGGTCGCGTGTTTAGCCGCGATGCATCGGTACAAAGTGGCGATTTGACGGTGGGTGGCATTGCACAGCCTACCTATTTGGCAGGTGCAGCTTGGGGGCAAGCTTTCCCTGAGCAATGGGGCATGGCGAAACGTAACGTTGATTTTTTCGATGTGAAAAAAGACGTGGAAACCTTGTTTGGCAATACAGCGCAAGAATTGCGTTTTGTAGCGGCCGAGCACCCAGCGCTGCATCCTGGGCGTAGCGCGCGTATTGAGCTAGACGGTAAGGTCATCGGTATGATTGGCGAAGTGCATCCCGCATGGTTGTCAGACTTAGATCTGGCGACTGCACCGGTGGTGTTCGAAGTCGATGTAGAGGCCTTGTCGCACAAAGAGTTGCCTGTGGCAAAAGCCTTGTCCAGACAGCCTGTGGTACAGCGTGACTTGGCATTCTGGGTAAATAGCCAAGTGAATTACCAAAGCTTGCTGGATACCTTGCAAGAAACCGTGCGCCAGCATGAAAATCTTGCTATCGTTAAGGATATTCGTTTGTTCGATATTTGGCGTGATCCAGCCGACCCTGCAGAGCAGAGTTTGGCCATGCGTTTCTGGTTACAGTCACCAGATAGCACCTTGGATGACGCTACGGTTGAGCAGGCAATGCAACAGTTGTTAAAAGCGTTGGTAGATAATCACCAAGTACGTCAGCGCGCATAAGAAAGGGGAGAGCTATTCATGAATGTCAGCAGCACGCTTACTAAAGCAGAACTGACCGAATTGTTATTTGACCACGTAGGGTTGAATAAGCGGGAAGCCAAAGACATTGTTGATACGTTTTTTGCCGAGATCCGCAATACGCTGGAGCAGGGTGATGAAGTTAAACTGTCTGGGTTTGGGAACTTTCAGGTGCGCAATAAACCGCCGCGTCCTGGTCGTAACCCCAAAACAGGCGAGGTGATTCCCATTTCGGCTCGCCGAGTTGTGACTTTCCATGCTAGCCAGAAATTGAAAGCGGTAGTGGAAGATGTAGAGCAGGTGGTTGAAGCCTAATCGCAGGTCTATGCTTTTTGTTTCTCGCATTGATTAAGAACTCATCATGACGAATGTAGAAAATACGGCAAATCTGCCTCCAATTCCCGCTAAGCGTTATTTCACCATTGGTGAGGTAAGTGACTTATGTTGCGTAAAACCGCATGTATTGCGGTATTGGGAACAAGAGTTCATGCAACTTAAGCCGGTAAAGCGCCGTGGCAACCGACGCTACTACCAGCACCACGAAGTATTGCTGATTCGTCGTATTCGTAAGCTGTTATACGAAGAGGGCTTTACGATTAGCGGTGCTCGCAACCGTCTGGGTGATGGTGTGGAAGTGCCTTACGACAGCGAAGCAGCGGTTCGCCTTAGTGCTGTAGAGTTGCAAGGTTTGCGTCAAGAGTTGGAAAACGTCGCTAATGCGTTGGATGATGTACTGACCAGAACAGCAGTCGTGCAGTAAGATGAACTGACTACGTACCAAAAAGGGTCCGGCAATTAGCCGGACTTTTTTCTATGCAAAAAACGTGTATACGACAACAAGCGCTGACAGCGTTACTAGCAACTGATCCGCAGCGAAAATCAGAACTCGTGCGTGCGATGCAGGCTATTACTACACCAGTGATAGATACAGTTGCCATCTACAAGGAACCTACGGGTGTGCCGGGTAGGCCTAGCGCACCGGTTATTGTGCCGCCTCAAAAAGTGCCGCACCGTGGTTTGGGTTCTGTTGAGGGAAGGGCGGGCTTATTGCATGCGCTGGCGCACATTGAATTCAACGCGATTAATTTGGCCTTGGATATTATGTGGCGCTTCGCGGGCATGCCAGAGGCTTTTTATGGCGGCTGGCTAAATGTGGCAGCCGAAGAGGTCTATCACTTCAATTTATTGCGTGATTATTTGCAAGAGCTGGGTTTTGATTATGGTGCTTTTCCTGCTCACGATGGGTTGTGGGATATGGCTGAGCGCACACAAGAAGACTTGCTGGCGCGTTTGGCGTTAGTGCCCAGAACCTTAGAGGCTCGAGGTCTAGATGCGTGCCCACTGGTACGTAATCGCTTAGCTCAAGTGGGTGATGCAAAGGGTGCGGCCATTTTGGATATTATTTTGCGCGATGAGGTAGGGCACGTGGCATTGGGGAATTACTGGTATCGCTGGCAATGTTCGCAGCAAAAGGTAGATCCCGTGGCGATGTACCCCGAGATGGCTGAGAAATTTCGTGCCCCTACGCTAAAAGGGCCATTTAATATCCCCGCTAGACTTGAGGCGGGTTTTGAGCAAGTGGAACTAGACTGGTTGGAGCAGCAAGACGCTGCTGCTCGTAAGCGCTAAGCGAGGCGATTAGGACGCTTCGCTATTGGTAGTGGGCGCTTGCATGGCTGGTACTTCACCAAAGCGCACGATACGTCCAATGAACAGCACAGGGCCTTGGGGTTGGCCACTGGCTGCGCCTTGGGCGTTTTCTAGGGTGATTTCAAACACCTGATCGTTTTCGATGGTGCCTATCAGAGAGACAGGCAAGGCAACCGGCTGATTAGGGTCGATTAGGCCTAATGAGGTGGGCTTGGGATCGAAGGGGCGTTGTGTCCAAAGTTGAGCACTTTGGTTGGCATCCAGCTGTGTGTGTACCTTCGGTTCTAGCAATAAGTTGCCTTCAGGGTCCGAGGTCATCACCCAGCCTGGCGTGGAGGATTGGCCTGGTGCCATTAGGATTGCGCCATAACGAGGAGCCATTTCTATCACGGTAATAGGCGGCTTTGTGGGAAGTAGGCTGATCACCACAATAATCAAGGCGATTACAGCAAGCACAATGGCAGCGATACGTGCGATTTTTTTCTGCTGTGGTGACAGCGTCTTAGCGGGTTTTCGCTGCTCGGTACGTGTTTCGCTTTTGATCGCGCTAAAGCTTTCTGTGGGCGTGGGTGAAAAATCGTCGTGAGCGGTGTTTTCTGTGCTGGGGGCCGCGTAGTAAGGCTGTGCTTCTGGCGCATCGTCGTTGGCTGAAAAGCTAATGTGATGCAGCTCGTGGTCGTCGTTTTGCTCGGCTTCTGCAGGTAGGCTTTCTTCTGCTATGGCGATCGCGACCTCAGGCTCTTGTTCTTTGGCTGGAATGGCGAAGGTAGATGCCGCATCAGCGCGATAGAGCTTGGGTTGGAAGTTTTGATCGTTATGCTCAATGGGGCCTAGCGCGATAGGGGTTAGGCCCAGCATTTCTTGTATGCGTGTGAACAAGGCTTCAGACGGCGGTTGCTGTTGTGGCAACAAGTCGCACAGAGCAATGAGGTCTTGTTCCCAGCTTAAGGCGTCAAAGGCGGCTTGGTCGTCGTGTTGCAGCAGTGATTGTATGGACTGCTGTTCAGTGTCAGACAATAAGCCCAGAGTGTATTCGGCAACTTGCAGTTGTTGTTCGTCTAACGATGTACTTTGACCGTGCAATAACTTACGCAGCAGGGCGAGGCCTAAGCGTACGCGTCGGCGTAATTGGGTAACGGTGGTGTTTTCGCTTTGGGCAATCTGGGCGTAATTTTTGCCTTGTAGGTAGGACATCAGCAGTACTTGTTTAGAGGTTTGATCTAAACGGGGGAAGTACGCCAGTAGGCCGCTGCTATAGCGGTGACCTATGTTGGTGAAATTAGGCAGCGAGCTGGGGCTGGTACCGCGCTGTTGGTGTGCTCGGGCGCGGTAACGCAAAATGCTGTAAATCCACGCTTGGGCGCTACCTAGCGATGGGTCAAAGCCTAAAGAGTTTTTCCATGCCAGCACGAAGGTCTCGCAAGCCAGATTCTCAGCTGCGGAGGGGCTGCCTAGCATGGACAGGGAGTAGGCCATAATGCGCGGCATCTCCTGAGCATAAAGATCAGCAAAAGCGCGTTGGTCGCCTTTGGCACAAAGCTGTAAGGCGGTGTTGAGATCGACGTGACGGGAAACCATGAAAGATGCTGCGTGCCAGAAAATGTAAACGAAGCATCTATTGTAGGGGAAACTGTTGTTTAAAAGTGCTAAATATTACAAGAGGTGGGCGTAACAGTGATCAGTCTGTCTTGGTGATTTGACGCATATAGTACCAAAGCGGTACTATATTCTTATTTGAGGCTTGCAAGAGATCGCGTCATGCTGCGAATCAGCAAAATTATAGACTATGGAACCCTTGTTCTGACCCACATGGCGGGAGATCCCAGCCGTGTATTCAGTGCATCGGAGCTCGCTACACAGCTGGGGTTGGGGCAACCTACAGTCAGCAAAGTGTTGAAGCTGCTAAGTCAGGATGAGCTGGTCATCAGTACACGTGGTGCGCGTGGTGGTTATACGCTCGCGCGGCCAGCTAATGAGATTAGCGTTGCTCAGATTATTGATGCCCTGGATGACCAGCCTTTCGGTATTACCGAATGTGTGGCGACTCCGGGTGCCTGTAATGTGGAATCAGATTGCCACATTCGTAGCAACTGGCAACGAATCAACGATATTGTACGTCGAACGCTGGAAGATGTCAGCGTTGCAGATATGATTCGGCCTTCGCCCTCGGAATTTCCTCTTAAACGCACGGTCTTGCAAGACCAAACACCTTTCACAGCACGCACTTCCAAAGTGGAGCTTTCTTGAATGAGTACTGTCAACGAACACCTCGATACGTTTCTCGATAGAGAATACGAAGCAGGTTTTGTGACGGATATTGAATCTGTCATCATCCCTAAAGGGCTAAATGAAGATACCATCCGCCTGATTTCTGCTAAAAAGCAGGAGCCCGAGTTTATGCTCGAATGGCGTTTGGCTGCTTATAGGCAATGGCTGGAAATGAAGTCGCCGACATGGTCGGTGGTGAATTATGCGCCTATAGATTTCCAAGACATCAGTTATTACGCGGCCCCTAAAAGCAAAGATGATGGCCCCAAAAGTTTGGATGAAGTCGATCCAGAGCTGCTGCGTACCTACGAAAAACTAGGTGTGCCACTGCATGAGCGTGCTCGCTTGGCGGGTGTGGCAGTAGATGCGGTATTTGACTCCGTATCAGTGGCTACCACCTTTAAAAAGCAGCTAGAAGACGTGGGCGTGATTTTCTGTGCTTTCTCGGAAGCCGTGCATAAATACCCCGAGCTGATTCGTCAGTATTTGGGTACGGTGGTTCCACCAGCTGATAACTTCTATGCGGCGTTGAACTCCGCGGTGTTTTCAGACGGTTCGTTTGTGTTTGTTCCTAAAGGCGTGCGTTGCCCAATGGAGCTTTCCACGTACTTCCGTATTAATGCGGCTAACACAGGGCAGTTCGAGCGTACGTTGATCATTGCCGAAGAAGGTGCTTCTGTTAGCTACCTAGAAGGCTGTACGGCGCCCATGCGAGATGAAAACCAGTTGCATGCGGCAGTGGTTGAACTGGTCGCGCTGGATGACGCCAATATTAAATACTCCACCGTGCAAAACTGGTACCCAGGCGATAAAGACGGGGTAGGTGGTATTTACAACTTTGTGACCAAGCGTGGTGAGTGCCGTGGCGCACGTTCACGTATTTCTTGGACGCAGGTAGAAACAGGTTCGGCCATCACGTGGAAATACCCAAGTGTGGTATTGCGTGGCGATGACTCGGTGGGTGAGTTTTACTCTGTCGCCTTGAGTAACCATCGTCAGCAAGCGGATACCGGCACCAAAATGATACATATGGGTAAAAATACCCGTAGCACCATCATATCCAAAGGTATTTCGGCAGGTGAGGGCATGAACACGTACCGTGGTTTGGTACGTATCACCCCTAAAGCAGAAAATGCCCGGAATTTTACCCAGTGTGACTCCTTGCTGATTGGCAAACGCTGTTCGGCACACACCTTCCCAACCATGGAAGTGCAAAATCCTACGGCTAGCGTAGAGCACGAAGCAACCGCATCCCGCATTGGTGAGGATCAGTTGTTTTACGCCATGCAGCGTGGGATTTCAGCTGAAGATGCCGTGTCCATGATCGTGAACGGTTTTTGCAAGGATGTCATTAAAGAGTTGCCAATGGAATTTGCAGTCGAGGCCCAAAACCTGCTCGGCGTAAGTTTGGAAGGCAGTGTAGGTTAAGGAGAGCTTCATCATGTTGAGTATTAAAGATTTACGTGCTTCTATTGAAGACAAACAAATTTTGCGCGGTCTGAATCTGGAAGTTAAAGCGGGTGAAGTCCACGCCATCATGGGCCCTAACGGCTCAGGTAAAAGTACCTTGTCGCAAGTGTTGGCAGGCCGTGATGACTACACCATTAACGGTGGTTCTGTAGAGTTTGATGGCCAAGACTTGTTGGATATGGCGATTGAAGAGCGTGCCCGCAATGGCGTGTTTTTGGCCTTCCAATACCCCATCGAAATTCCAGGCGTGTCTAACGCGTATTTCTTGCGCGCTTCACTAAACGCTATTCGTCGTCAACGTGGCGAGCCCGAGCTGGATGCTATGGATTTCTTGAAGCTGGTTAAAGCTGAAATGAAAACCGTAGGTATGCGTGAAGAGTTCTTGTACCGCTCTGTGAACGAAGGCTTCTCTGGCGGTGAGAAAAAACGCAATGAAGTTCTGCAGATGAGTCTGTTGGAACCTAAATTGGCGATTCTGGACGAAACCGACTCCGGTCTGGATATTGATGCTTTGCGTGTAGTGGCGGATGGTGTAAACCGTTTGCGTGCACCAGATCGCGCCATGATCGTGATTACGCACTACCAGCGTCTGTTGGATTACATCGTTCCTGATCACGTACACGTGTTGGCGAATGGTCAGATCATTAAGTCTGGCGACGCTAGCTTGGCGTTGGAATTGGAAAAACGTGGTTACGGCTGGGTGAAAGAGTTGGCTGCAGAACAGGCTGCTAAAGGAGCCGCCGTATGAGCAAGCTCCCTGCATGGGTCACGGAGTATGCGCAGACACTGGCAGATGCACCCGCTTGGCTAGCTAGCCGACGACAGCAAGCTTTAGAACGTTTTGCAGCAGAAGGTTGGCCTACCACTAAACTGGAAGACTGGCACCACACTTCGTTGGCATTTTTAGAGCAGGTTACGTACACACGCCCTGTGTCTGCCGATGTAGCGGCACAAGTTAAGGCTGTGAAGCAAAACGAAGCAGGCCACTGGTTGGTGTTTGTGGATGGTCGTTACTCAGCACAGTTATCTAACGTCGGTAATATGCCAGCGGGCGTCACTGTGGGCGCATTGGCGGATCATCTGAACGACGCCGATTTGGACGCTGTTTATGGTCAAGCGGATGCTGGCACTAGCGTTGCTGCCTTGAACTTGGCGCTGGCTGAAGACGGTGCTTACGTGCACGTAGCACGTGGTGTGGCGCTAGAGGAGCCTGTGCAAGTGGTGTTCATGAACACCTGTGCTCAAGGCGGCAGCTTTCCACGTAACGTGATTCGTCTGGACGCGGGTGCTGTAGCAACGGTGGTTGAGTATCACGTAAGTGCTAGCGATGATGTGGCCTCGTTGAATAACGTGTCTACGCAAGTTGTTATAGACGCTGACGCCAACCTCACGCATGTGAAGTTCCAACAGGAAAACACACAAGCGTTGCACTTGGCAGATATCAGTGTGACACAGCAAAAATCCTCGCGCTTCGAGTCGCACTCGTTGTCTTTTGGCGCGAAGCTTTCTCGTCACAATATCCGTACCCAGTTCTTGGGCGAGCGTTGTGAAACCTTGTTCAACGGTTTGTACTACGTAGACGGTAAACGTCATGTGGATCACAACACGGTGATTGATCATGCTGTGCCTAACTGCATTAGCCACGAGTACTACCGCGGTATTTTGACCGATATGGCACGTGGTGTGTTTAGTGGCCGTATTGTGGTGGGTAAAGGTGCTGATGGTACCGATGCAATCCAACGCTCTGACAGCTTATTGCTGTCTAAGTTGGCGCGTAGCGATGCCCGCCCCGAGCTGGAAATTTACGCCGATGACGTAAAGTGCGCGCACGGTGCGACAGTAGGCCAGTTGGATGAGGAAAGCCTGTTCTACCTGCGTTCGCGTGGTTTGAGCATGGAAGAGGCACGTAATCTGTTGATTTACGCCTTTGCTGCTGCCAGCCTGGATCGTATTCGTCACGATGCATTACGTGCTCGTGCTATCGCTAGTATTTCTGCTTTGCTGCCAGGTGGTTTGGCCTTGGCTGGGGAATAAATGATGAGCGCTTCTGCCATTACTGAAATCAAACTGGATGTACAAGGGGATTTCCCCATTTTGCAGCACCCAATCCGCGACCAACGACTGGTGTATTTGGATAATGGTGCAACGACGCAAAAACCAGAGTGCGTCATTCAGGCCGAGCGCGAATTCTATGAACGCGAGAATGCCAATATACACCGTGGTGTGCATTGGCTATCGCAACATGCTACGGACTTATACGACCGTAGCCGCGAGTGCACGCGTGCGTTCTTGCACGCTGCACGCACTGAAGAAATCGTTTTTACCAGTGGCACTACGGATAGCATCAACTTGGTTGCTGCCACATGGGGACGTGCCAATATCAAAGCTGGCGACGAGATTCTGCTGACCATGCTTGAGCATCACTCCAATATCGTGCCATGGCAGTTGTTGGCCGATGAAAAGGGGGCGGTGATTAAGGTTGTGCCTATGTTGGAAGATGGCACGCTGGATCAAGCTGAGTACAAACGTTTGCTAAGCCCACGTACCAAGTTCGTCGGTTTGGTGCACGTATCCAATGCATTGGGTACGGTGAATCCAGTTAAGGAAATGATTGCCGAGGCTCACGCTGTGGGTGCGGTGGTGTTGCTGGATGGCGCCCAAGCGGTTGCGCACCAAGTCGTTGATGTACAAGACTTAGATTGTGATTTCTACGCATTCTCAGGTCACAAAATCTACGGCCCTACCGGTGTGGGTGTGTTGTACGGTAAATATGCGCTGTTGGATGCGATGCCACCTTGGAAGGGCGGTGGTGACATGATCCATACCGTTAGCTTCTCGGGCAGTACGTTTGCGCCTGCGCCACAACGCTTTGAGGCGGGTACGCCTAATATTGCTGGTGTGGTGGTGTTGGCTGAAGCGTTGAAGTACGTGCAAAAGTTAGGCTTTGACGCCATTACCGAACACGAACAAGCGCTGTTGGCGTACGCAACCGAACAGTTGCAAGCTCTGACAGGGATTAAAATTGTAGGTACTGCACCGCATAAAGCGGGTGTGGTGTCGTTCTTGGTGGATGGCATACATCCCCATGATTTAGGGACTATTTTGGACATGGATGGCGTAGCCATTCGTGCGGGCCACCATTGCGCGATGCCACTCATGACCGAGTTGGGTATTCCTGGCACGGCACGTGCGTCATTTGGTGTGTACAACACTTTTGCGGATGTGGATGCCTTGGTGGCTAGTTTGAAAAAAGCACAGAAACTCTTTGGAGTAGGTGATGAGTAATGCATTCGATGGATTGCGCGAACTCTATCAAGAAGTAATTTTTGACCATAATCGTAATCCGCGTAACTTTAAGGCCTTGGATCCGGCAACCCACCAAGCCGATGGGCACAACCCATTGTGCGGTGATCAGTTAACGGTATATGCGCGTTTAAATGACGCAGGAATCGTGGAAGAAGTGAGCTTTATTGGTCATGGCTGTGCAATTTCTAAAGCGTCTGCGTCATTGATGACGGAAGCGTGTAAAGGCAAAAGCAAAGCGGAAGTAGAGCAACTGTTTGAAGATGTACATGCCATGCTGACGCATGAGCATCCAGATCGAGACCTAGGCAAGCTGGAAGTCTTGTCTGGTGTGAAAGAGTTCCCTGCACGTGTGAAGTGTGCCTCTTTAGCATGGCACACGTTGCATAATGCGATTGCAAAAGCACAAGAAACCGCGAAGACAGAATAGGGGCAGACCTTGAGTTACTTCGACCGTGAAGATGTAGTAATTAGTCGTGATTGTCCGGCAGTAACCATTCCTTATGGCTCACCGGTCACTATTGAAGCAGGTTGCATGGCAACCATCACGCAACGTTTGGGTGGTAGCTTTACTGTATTGGTAGAGGGCAACCTGTACCGAGTGGAAGGCTCTGATGCGGATGCATTAGGCCAAGAGGTGGTAGAGCGCGAAGTGTTTGTGCCGGAGCAGCCACTCAGCGAGAAAACCATTGAAGACGCCGCGTGGATTGTATTGACGCAGGTGTTTGACCCGGAAATTCCCGTTGATATCGTGAATTTGGGGTTGGTGTATACCTGCGCCGTTAGCCAGTTAGAGGCTGATAAGTATGCGATCCGTATGGAAATGACGCTGACAGCACCAGGTTGTGGCATGGGTACGATGATTGCCGATGAAGCGCGCTTCAAGTTGCAATCCATACAAGGCGTGGAGCAGGTGGATGTGGATCTGGTGTGGGATCCACCATGGAGTCGCGACATGATGAGCGAATCTGCCAGATTACAGCTAGGTATGTTGTAATACTAAAAACCGAGTCTCTGACTCGGTTTTTTATTGCCAGAGGCAGACCGTAGCGCTCGTCTTCAAAGAGGTGGGTGATGCGTGCTGAATGATTAGGTGTAGAGAATGAAGGGGTGTGAATGCAGTACAGACGGTTAACAGAGCAAGAAGTAGATAAAGTATGGAAAATTGAACGCCGTGAAATTGTTCAACATGTCTACGTAATGGTGAATGACCGTTTGCAATTGCGCGAGCAGTTTTACGATACACGTGGCTGGCCCGAGGGTGAAGAGGCCGAATATGGTCCGGTTCTGCGAGCTTGCTTTGAGCGTGGTGGCCTTTTCTTGGGGGCTTTTGAGGGGGATGAGTTAGCGGCAGTGAGTGTGATGGATAGCCGTCCAGTCACCGACTATCCTAAGCTGCACCAGTTAGCGTTTCTGCATGTCAGTCATGGCTGGCGAGGCCAAGGGTTAGCTTCTGAGCTGTATGCTCGCACCAGAGCCGAAGCCGAAGTGATGGGCATTGTGGGATTTTATATTTCTGCGACCTCTACACAGCGCACGGTGGAGTTTTACCTTAGCCGTGGTGCAGAACTGAGCTTACCCCCTGATCGTGAGCTCTACGAAAAAGAGCCCGACGATATACATTTGGCGCATTGGTTTTACTAGCGTAGCAGCCACTATGCCCTTAGGTGGTAGTGGCTTCATGAGTAGCGGTGGTAGCAGGGCGTACATCCACCATGCCATTCACATGTTGTAGTTCGTTCATGGCTGCACGTAACAACTGATCCTCAGCAGAGCCGGGTGTATCGCTTTGCCAGGCCTCTTTGGGAAAGTCAGCCGGTGTACCATGCGCGATCAGATCGGCAAGCTTTTGTATGTACTGTAAGTCGTGTGTGCTCAGCGTGCCGGTGTTGTTAATAGAGTAAGCCGTAATGCAATTGGCCATACGGGCAGCACTGGAAATAAGCGGAAACCACGATAATGCTTCTTGGCTGGCAGGGGGGGGGTCTGATAGCTGTTTTTGCAGGTTGGTACGTATATTGGCTATTTGGCCATAGGCTGCATGGCGTGCGCTGTGCAATGGGGCTTGTTCGGCTGGCCCAGTAGCTTGCGGTAGTGTGGCGAGTAGGTAGTGTGCTAAGGCTTGCCGTATTTGTTGGAAGTTTTGATACAGTTGACGGTGATTGGTTTTGGGCCACAATAAATAGCCAAAAACGAGGGCAATAGCACCACCGAGTAAGGTGTCTTCAAAGCGTAGCAGCGCATAATTAACCCCGTTTTTTTCTGGGCTCACATAGTCTATTAGTACGAGCACCAGTGGTGTGATAATCAGCGACATCATGGCGTACGAACGTTGTGACGCCCAAGGCAATACAAAGGCCAACGCCGCCATAATAATGACAAATAACGGCCCAGGGCTCACAAAGTACAGAATAAAGCCACCAATGATGACGCCAAAGCTAGTGCCTATACTGCGTAACATACTGCGTGAAAAGACCGAGCCCATATCGGGCTTCATCACCAGAATCACGGTCATGGGTATCCAATACCAATGACTGTAGTCATCTTTCCAGCGCAGAGCATAAGCAATAAAGGTGCAGACCGCTAAGGCTGCAGCCGCTAAGAGTACTTCTCTACCGGGGCTTAACTCACCCAAAATAGCAGCCAATTGCTTACGTTTAGCGGCTGGCTGTGGGGCATTAATGCTGTTATCGGGCAAGGTGCTAGAGCGCTGCCATAAGGTTTGGAATAGCTCGTTGGCGTCTTTGCTGAGGTTGTGGTTACAGCCCGATGTATTGTCTGCTATTGGAACGTGCTTTGAACGCGATGCATAGGCGGTGGCAGCTTGTTGCAGTGTGGTCGCCATGGCATGTAACTGGTCGCTATCATTACATCCCACAATAGAGGCAAATAAACTATCAAAGCGCTGCAGCACAGCGGCGGTATGTTCCGAACCTAAGTTCCTGCCTTGTGACAGCGAACGGGTATGAAACATCAGCGTATATAGCGTGTTTAAGTTATTGGTGATTTGTTGTTCATCTTGTTCTGTGGGTTGCTTCTGGGCGCGGTGTAACGCTAACTGCGCCAAGGCCCGTAGTAGGTTTTCTGAGGCTTGGTCCTCGGGTCTGTGCTTGAGCAGCAAAGCCTCAATACCCAATAAGGCGGCGTAAAAAACCACCCCTGAAAAGGCCAGTAATGCCACGTGCCAGTACTGGGTAATGGCTGGGTTGCCTACCGCGACTGTACCCATCATCAGCATCTGCATAGTGCCTATAGACAGTGCCGAGTTATAGCTACTTAAAATAGCAGAAATAAAGGCTAAAACGGTAAAGCAGAGGATCACCACTTCCCACGGCAAATAGCTTAAGTAGCCTAACAATAGCCCCAGCAAACTGAGGGGCGTGGTGATCAGCATGCGCTGAAACAAAATATGGTAGGGGTTATCGCGCTCACCGCCCATTTGCAGCAGAAACCCCATGGCTACCCAAAGGTATACGCCTAGATTGCCCGACAGTGTGCCTATTGCCAAAGGCAACCCCATGCCCAGTGCAGCTCGAGTGGAACGAGGCCAGTTCCATTTGGCAGGTTGTAGGCGTGTGAGCTGCCGCAGCCACGCCACGGGGTGAGCAAAGGAGGCAGGGTGGGGTTGGTTGGGCTGCATGAGGCAAAGCAGAGGCGCTAGCCCCTGTCACAGTTAACGTACTATTGAACAGGGTAATCGAGTTTTTGGGCTACGCAATGTTTGTAGGCTTTAGTAACAACTAAGCATAACTGTGCAAAAGCGTAGCCGGGTATGGCAGGGCGCTAGGGGGCTAAACCGCCTACTTCTAAGGTGTGGCGTAACGCATTAAGGTTTTCGGGCGTGACGTAAATAAGACCTGCTCCGGGCGAGTCAATTTCTGAAATCATCAAGAGAGCGAGCGTGATCAGCGCTGGCAATAACATGATGATGGTGTTGTTGCCATGAATGCCGCGTATGTTGTGGCCCAACAAAAAGTTAGAGCACACAGCAAAGAACAGCAGCAGTATCCATGCCGCACCAGGCACTTGACGCTGCCAACTGGACATGGTTTTTTGCTGTGCGGTGTAGAGCTCATTGCTAGCGTTTAATGCGCTGACCATCACTGCGCTAGGGTTTTGTTTTGCCAGTTGGCTAATCAGCTTCCACATATGCGTTTGCAACTGTATGGCTGCAATGCGTGTTTCGGCTCTATCGGTTTCATCCGTAGTCTCAAAGAAATGGACGCGCAGAGCAAGGTATTGGTTCAGCATCTCTTCAGCACGCGGCTGGTATTTGTCTTCTAGCACCGAGATGCGTTGAAATGCATTGCCAATGGCAATGGCTTCGTTTTCTTCTGCTTGTATGCGAGCTTGATACCCGTTAATCGCAAAGGAGAAGGTAAAACCCACCAACAACCCAAAGAGCGACAAAATAGCGCCCAGCACGATTTTTAACTCGTCATCAACGGGTTGGTCTTGTGCTTGACGGCGTTTACCAATGCGTTTGCCTAGAAAAGCAGCTCCCATGAGCAACATCAGGGTAGACAGCATCAACACGTAGTGGGCATAGTTGCCCGCCAAAAGGAATTCCATAAGGGTATGAAAGACTAGAGCTAGAGGTTAAAGGGAAAATTACAGTAATCGGCTGGCAAGAGCTTGTTTTACCGAGGGCCATTCGTGGTTCAGGATGGAAAAGACCACCGTGTCGCGGTAACCGCCATTGGGCATTTTTTGATGGTTACGTAATACGCCATCTTGCTTAGCGCCAAGGCGGGCAATCGCTTGTCTAGAGGCATGATTGTGCCAATTGGTACGTAGTTCAACGGCGATGGCAGCACGGTTCTCAAAGGCGTGGGTTAACAGCAGTAGTTTGCTTTCTGTATTGATGGCTGTTCGCTGGCAGCGTTTGGCATACCAGGTATAGCCAATTTCTACGCGTTGGTTGAGCACGTCGGCATTACAGAAACGGGTGCTGCCTACGAGTTCACCCGTTGCGTTATCTATGACGGCAAACGGTAGTGCCACACCAGCGTCGCGGTCAGCAAACGCTTTGCTTAAGTAGGCATCAATGCTGTCTACGCTAGGTACACTGGTAAACCATAGTTTCCACAGTTCTCCGTCTCTTGCCGCTGCCAACAAGGCCTCTCTATCGTTAGTCTGCAGGGGGCGTAAGGTAACAGTAGTGCCTTGAAGCGTGACAGGGGTTAACCAAGTGGGTGCAGCCATGAGTGTCTCCGTACGAATACCGGTGATAGTGCTGTTTTACACGCCAAGCGCGCAAAGCAAGGCCATGCATGACAGCGTTTAGAAGGTGATGTGGCGTAGTATAAAACCACAATCAGTGCTGTAGCTGAGCAGGTGCCTCGTTCTATACTAGAAAGCTACAGTTTTAAGGAAAGTATGATGCAACCCCCTGTGGTGTTAACTGGCGAGCGTGTACGTTTACGTCCGTGGTGCAGTGATGATCTCCCCGCATTTGCCGCACTGAATGCTGACCCAGCCGTGATGGAGTATTTTCCTGCTGTGCTGACGGCAGAGCAAAGCGATGACTTCGCCCAGCGCATTCAAGCGGGCTTTGAGAAAAATGGTTTTGGCTTTTGGGCGTTAGAGATACCGGGAGTGCTGCCTTTTGCCGGTTTTGTAGGGCTGTCAGTGCCTGGGCACAGCGGCTTACCGTTTATGCCTACAGTAGAAATAGGGTGGCGCTTGTGCCAACAAGCGTGGGGCAGTGGGTATGCGAGTGAGGCGGCGCGTGTGGTGCTGGCACACGCTTTCACTGCGCTACAACTACCGGAAGTCGTGGCGTTCACGACGCTCACAAATCAACGTTCTCAGGCGGTTATGCAGCGCATAGGCATGCGCTATGCCGAAGGCGAGGACTTTATGCATCCGGCATTGCCATCAGATCACCCGTTGCGTCATCATGTGTTGTATCGTTTCGCTTACGAGGACTGGTTGAAAACACAGTAGTGGGTGCGTGATTATGTTAGCATTGCAATCGTATATCGAAGTAGGCTTCGCTTTCGCCTAGTTCTCTGAAGCCTTCGGTTTGCGCTTGTGATGCAGCAGATAGCCATTGCTTGACTAAACCAATTTGCGAGTCGCTAAGTTCGTATTCTGACGTTTCTTCAGCATTACGCCATGCTTGGTAGGCTTGTATCACCGCATCTGGCCCGCCCAGTTTGCGTTCAAGCGTACGTTGAAAACGTGATTCGGCATCGCGCTTATTGCGTTCAGCTAAGTCTTTAGGGGCATCTTCTAAGCGGATAATATATAGCATGATCATCTCCTTGATGCTGTGTATTTATACAGTATATTAAAAAGAGAGAGCAAGCTTTTTTTATGGCTTGTGTCGTGCCTGTGGCGTGGATGCCTGAACAGGGTGCAGCGAGCGCATGCGGCAATGCATGTATAATGCGCCATCGCAATCTTTTAGCTTACAGCATCATGAAAAATCTGTTTATAGGCGTGTCGTTAGTGTGTGGCGTGGCGTTGGCTGGCTGTACGACGCAAGAAAAGAAAATCATCAAAGAATTAGAAGACATGCCTGGCGTAACCTGCGATGTAAACGCGACCAATGGCTTGGACGATTGCGGTCCCGACAACTTGCAACAAATGCCTAACACTGGCGCTTAAGTGGTGGCCTGTAGGTGAGGCGAGTGTGACCTGGTTGCCGTATGCGTAAGCTCTTGCACAGCATAGAGTCTCGCCTTGTGGTGTGGGTGGTAGTGGTAGCTGCTAGCGGGCTGGTCTGGCCCGTGCTGGGTGCATGGCTAGCATCTAGTATTAGTGTGTTGTTGGCTCTGCTCATGTTGGTGATCAGCCTTACCTTTGATGCCAGAGCCGTACAGTTCGTACTGAAAAATCCCTCTAAACAAGTGTTAGCCCTATTTTTGGTATACGTCCCTATGACGCTCTTGGGATGGTTAACAGGGCGATGGTTTTTTGGACAAGGGGCATTGGCTGATGGCCAAACACTATTGGGCATGCTACCTACGGATGTGTCTGCACCACTGCTGGTGCTGATGGCTAAAGGTAACGTTGCACTAGCAGCCGTACTGAATGCGGTGAATACAGCGTTAGCGCCCTTTATTATTCCTTTTTTGTTCTTAGCGATGACCGGTGTAGAGCTGGATGTTCCGTTATGGACGATTGTCGCTGAGCTTATTGCGATTGTGCTGCTACCTACCTTGTTAGGGGTGTGGTTGCGCACGCGATTTACTGCTGCAGTCGCACGTTATGACAGTGTCTATGCTGGTGCGGGGTCGCTGTTATACCTACTTATTTTGCTGGCTGTTATCGCCCCTAACGCTCATACGATTGTGGGGTATGGTTGGTACGCGTGGGTGATTGCCGCTGCTGCTTTATGCTTAAATATGGCGGGTTATGCAGTGGGGTTGTGCGCCAAATTATGGATAGCCGATCGGAAAGATATGATTGCGTATCTGTTCACGGTGAGCAAAAAAGAATTCAGTATTGCGGCTGCCTTTGTGGCTGCATCAGGCTTGCCGGCCGAGGTAGCCATACCTGCCGTGTTTTTTGCGATTGTGCAAATGCTCACCTCACCGTTGGTGGCGCGTTTACTGACCCGTCACGCGGCTAGGGCTTAGGGAGTGCTGTGTTTGCGCAATAAGGGCGATGTGTTGGCGCAGCCAGTGATGGGCGGGGTCGGCATCGCGACGGGTATGCCAGACCTGTACAAAATTAAACGATGCAATCGCTAACGGTGGCGCAAAACAGTGCAGGGTAGGTGCTAAGCCTTCTGGCCCTATAGTGCGTTTGGCAACAGTGAGGAGTAAATCTGTACCTGCGATGAGCGTAGTGGCAACCCCCCAATGCGGTAAGGATACGAGCACATGGCGTTTGGCGCCTACGGCGTGCAGTGCAAGGTCTATTTCATTGTTTAAATGCGGTTGCATTGCCACCGTTACGTGTGGGCGTGCTAACCATTGATCTAGGCTAAGCGTACCGGTGTGGTCGACGGTAGAGGCATCGGCCACGCAGACGAAGTTTTCCTCAAACAGTATTTGCTGCTTTAGCGCAGGTGTAATGCCGGATGGAAAGACGCCAAAGGCGATATCAACTTCGGCATCCATTACCTGCGCTAGCATGGCTTCACGGCTACCTTGGCTGATAAATAATTCGATATTGGGAGCCTGCTGTCGCAGTGTGCGCACCAGCGTAGGCAAAATGATGCTCGCTCCATAATCTGACATGGCTAACCTAAAGCTACGTGTTTCGTGTTTAGGGTCAAATGTAGGGGCTTGAAACAAGGTTTCCAGTTGCTGCAGAGATTGTCCCAGTAACGGCAATAACTCTGTCGCTTTGCTGGTTAGGCTGAGCTTACCTGCGCGACGCACCAACAACGGATCATTAAAAATACGTCGTAAATGGGCCAAGGCGTGACTCATGGCTGGTTGGCTTTTGTGCAGTCTAGTCGCGGCCCTAGAGACATGTTTTTCCTCTAGCAACACATGCAAGCACAGCAACAGATTCAGATCTATACGTCTTAGATTATTCATATAAAGAATAATAGATGTGTAATATTTGGAATTTCAATTCATATTATATATAACGTAGACTGTGTTCATTACTTAGGAATTGTGTAAGGGCTTAGAACAACATGAGTGCATCTCTTTACCACGTCTTGTTACTAGGAGCCGCGTTAATTGCTGGCGCGGTGGTGCCGTTTCAGTCGGGCAGTAATGCCATGCTGGGGCGTATGTTAGGGCATCCCTTATGGGCGACAGTGACGTCGTTAAGTGTGAGTTTATTAGCAGTGATTCCGCTGTTGTTTTTGTTTAGAGCCCCGTTACCTAAGTTAGAGCACGCTTTACAAGCACCTTGGTGGGTATGGACTGGTGGGTTATCGGGTGTGATCTTTATTACAGCGGCGTTGTTGATTACCCCTAGATTGGGGGCGACCGGTTTTATGATCAGTGCCATTGCTGGGCAAATATTAGTGGCGATGTTAATTGATCACTTTGGCCTGATGGGGCTGCCTGTGAAAGAAGTGAATCTGGGCAGGGTATTGGGTGTGATGATGATTTTCGGCGGTGTGATGGTGGTACAAAAGTTCACACCCTAATACCCACCATGATGCCTGTACTGAACAGAGCTTGACGGTACGAGCACCTACTCCTATACTTCAATCTACACTAAACGTAAGGTTTAACTTTGATGACAGCTTCCCTCGCCTTATTGCAGATTGGTGAGCTCGCTCAGCGTGCTGGCGTTAGCCACCGTACCATCCACTATTACGAGCGTATAGGACTATTGCGTCCGGCTGAGCGTGAAGGAGTCGGTTATCGCTACTATGACGAGCAAGCGGTACAGCGGTTGGAGAAAATTGCTGCCTTAAAGAGTTTGGGTCTTAGTTTGGATGAAATAGGTGAGGTGATAGACCTGTACTTTGAGGACCCAAGTGGCATTAAAGGTAAAGAGGAAGTACTGAAAATCCTAGAGGCCCATTTGCTGAGCACACGTGCGAAGTTGGGTGACTTGCATGCTTTCGAACACGATCTGGAAGCTGGCATCGCTAGAATAAAAACGTTGCTCGCAGAAGCGTATAAGCAACGTTAAAAGGGGACGACTGTTAGTCGTCTCTTTTTTATCTACAATCTACACTTGACGTTAGGTTTATATTTAATGAAACATAACCCCATTGTTCTACTGTTGCTTTTGATGGTTGGTGCTCTTTTGGTCGTCGGTCAGCTCTATGTGACGCTTCCCTTGGTAGAGGCATTAGCTGTTCGCTGGCAGGTCACGCTGGGACAAGCCAGCTGGGTGGGCAGCGTTTTTGGTTTTGCCTATGCCGTTGGGCTTCTACTGTTAGGACGTCTGTCAGATCGCCACGGCCGCCGACGCGTTCTGCTGATAGGCTTGCTCGCCACTGCGGTGAGCAGCGTGGTAGTTGCCTGTTCAATCAGCTTCCCCATGCTACTGGGCGCCAGAGTGTTGCAAGGATTGTTGGCGGCCACATTTGCCCCCGCCGCCTTGGCATTTGTGACGGAAGTTTTTACGCCTGCACGGCGGCCGCTGGGTATTTCGTTGCTGAGTTTTGCTTTCCTAGCGGCGGCACCAGTGACGCAGTTCATGGCAGCGCAATTTTCTGACTTGGGCTTACCGTCCATGATGGTGGGTGTGGCTATTGCGTATGTGTTGCTGGCTACAGGACTGGCATGGACATTACCGCAGACACTAGGCACCCCAGTGTCTGGACATACAGCGATGCCGCCGCAGGAAGCCAGCCATTCTTGGCTACAGCCCGAGTTAATGGGAGTGTGGCTAGCTGCCACCACAGTGCTCTTCGCATTTGTCATCTTTCATACCGGAGCACAGAACATGGGGCTGTCCATTACTGATATGCAGACATTGCGCCTAGTGGGTTTGCCGCCGTTGCTGCTTAGCATTGCTGCTGCTGAATTGATACGTAGGGTAGGCCCGGTGGCAACGGCACGCATAGGTTTTGGTATTGCTGCTGCGGGGCTTCTGGTCGGGCTATCGGGGAATTTCTGGCTATTGCTTGTTGCCAGTGTTTTGTTATCGGCGGGAATTGCACTTGCCGTCCCCGGATTAATAGGCACCCTGGCTGTTAGAGCGATACCCACTATTCGAGCGCGTGCTATGTCGCTTTACACCTTTGCGCTGTTTATGGGGGCCAGTGTGGCGCCCCCGATTGCGCACGTCTTAGCGCTGCATGGTTGGTTGGCCTTGTTGCTTGTTCCTAGTGCTGCGCTGACATGCGCTGCTTTCATCGTGAACGGTCTGCCAATAGCACGCTCTCGTTGCTAACTGCGTACATAAAGGAGTCTAACCATGCTTCGTTTATCTTCAACCGCTCTGTCTATCGCCTTTCTGTTTGGCGTAGGTGCAGCGTCATCCGCCCAATCAACAGGGTTTATCCAGGAGAATCTCACTATGACCGTACAACAAGACGTTTTTCAGTTCGTTCCTGAAACGCATATGGAAATCAGCCAGAGTAACGTGAAAGTCGATGGAGTAGCCGCGATCCTGACTCGCTATGAACGTCGTGACGAACGCAATGCTGGTCTGGAAGGGGAGCACTTCAGCACCATAGTTGCGGCAGACGGAACGCTTAAGGGTTTTGCCAATATCACTGCTGATTTAGTAGGTAAACCGTTACCCTCGCGCGAACGCAGTGAACAGATTGCCCGTGAGTTCCTACAGGAAATCGCGCCAGACTTACTACCACGAATGGAAATCAGTTGGATAGATACACACGATGAACCGATTCGTGTGCAACGTGATGGCCGTTACGAGACCGTTGCGCTGACCGGCATGAAAGTCAAGGCTCGCAATTTAGCTGATGGACTGTGGTTTTGGGTCATCGTCGGTAGTGATGAAAAACCGATGATATTTGAGCGGGACATTGTGTGGATCACGTTTCCGGGGCATCGCCAAACGGAAAAATGGTTGCATGATAGCTGGCTCAAAGAGCAGGCAAGCAAGTAAATACAGCCATCTATATCGTGTTTCGGATCGATAAGCGTGCAACGTGGATATAGGTTATCTACGTTGCATTCTACAATTTTATTTGTTGTAATATAAACTGTTTGTGTAACAACAGTTGGTATGCACCGTGAGTATGATCCAAGAATATGAAGCCTTTGGTTCACTATTAGGGCAAGTGAGCCGAGTGTGGCGCAAAGCGATGAACGAAAGTTTGTCTGAGTTTGGGTTGACCGAAGGCACGTGGCGACCATTGATTTATTTGTTTAGAGCAACAGAACCATTGTCGCAAAACGATCTGGCTGAGCTGATGGGCTTAGACCGTTCGTCCGTTGTACGCTTACTGGATGTCTTACAAAAAGCGGGGTATGTCACCCGACAAGAAGATGCGCAAGATAGGCGTATTAAGCGCTTACAGTTAACGTCAGCGGGTACCGAGGTGGCCTTACAGGTCAAACAGGCGTCACAGCATGTATTGCAGCAAGTGTTTGATGCGATTCCAGACGATTTGTTGTCTAGCACGCAATCAGGTTTGCAGCAGATTTTGCAGTTACTAGGGCAACCACGTTAAGCAAAGGACTATCGTCATGCGTTCGCTTAAACAGTGGTTGATTCCTGATACTCAGATGCCGCCCTTGTGGGGGCTGGCCATGTTGACGTTTAGTGGCACGTTAGCCATGCATATTTTTGTGCCGGCATTACCTGACGCCGGTGCTAGCTTAGCGGCTACGCCTGCACAAATGCAGATGACCATCAGCTTTTACATTGTGGGGCTGGCGGTAGGGCAGTTAATTTATGGTCCTTTGTCGGATCGCTACGGCAGACGCAAGCCCTTATTGGCGGGGCTGCTACTGTATATCATCGCCAGTTTTGCCGCGTTATTTGTGGACGGCGTACATAACCTCATTGCATTACGCTTGATGGCGGCGTTTGGTGGTTGTGCGGGGATGGTGTTGGGACGGGTGATTGTGCGTGATACCACCCGCGTCGCTCAAGATGTGGCCAGCCGTTTAGCGCTGATGAATGTCATGGTGGTCATAGGGCCAGGCTTGGCACCGCTGTTAGGCGGTGTGTTGGTGCACCATTTAGGGTGGCGCTCGGTATTCATCTTTTTGTGTTTGCTGGGCATTGCGAATATGGCATATACCATTTTCTTGCTACCCGAAACCCGGCAACCATCGGTACGGGCTAGATCGGTGGTACGCGACTACATAAGCCTACTACGTTCACCCGTGTTTTTGGGCTATGCCGTTGGTGGTGGATTAGCGACTACCTCTATTTACGCGGTGGTGGCGGCTGCACCTTTTGTATTTATGGAGCAGTTGCACAGACCAGCCTCTGAGGTGGGGCTGTACTTGTCGCTAGTGATTGGGGCGATGGCGTTAGGCAATTTACTCGCCCGCTTTTTGCTGCGTAGGCTGCCGTTACGTCAGGTGTTGTTAGGGGCGAATGCCTTGAGCATTGTGAGCGCGGCATGTATGTTCGTGGCCTGCCTAAGTATGGAACTTTCTGTAGGCATCTTTATAGGGCCAGCGATTGTGTTTTCTATTGCGGCCGGCTTAACCAGCCCAGCGGCTGCGACCCAAGTGATTAGTGTACAACCCGAGCTATCGGGGGCGGCATCCGGTTTGTATGGCTTTGGGCAGATGATGATTGGTGCGGTGTGTACGGTGATCAGTGGTTTAGGGGCTGACCACGCATTATTAGCAGCGTTAACGTTACTGGTAGCTAGTGTGGTTGGGCAGTATGCATTTAGGCGCGCCTTAGCCTAATGCGGGTTGAATGGTTCTGAACGTTAAGCTAATACGCGGCAAGGCCACGGTGCGAGTAGGGGGTAAGCGGTGTAGCCAGTGGCTTTGCGTGGTGCCTTTCATCACCAACAAACTGCCATGCTCTAACAGCACAGACTGGGTTTCTGCGGTGCGTTTATGTTTAAAGCTGAACTTACGCTGTGCCCCCAAGCTTAACGAAGCAATTGCTCCATTTTTCTTCAGATCGCGTTCAGCGTCGCTGTGCCAAGCCATACCTTCTTCGCCAGTGTGATACAGGTTTAGTAAGCACGCGTTATAGCTTACTCCACTGTGTGTTTGTGCAATGTGTTTAAGTTCTTGCAGTACAGGTAGCCAAGGCAACGCTGTTTTGGTTTTTTTAGAATAGGTGTATTGGAAAGGCTCATCGGCGTACCAAGCGACTTTACGCTTGGTGAGTAGCGTTTTGCCCATGATCACAGCCTCATCTTGCTTCCAGGCGATGGTGTCAAACAGAGTTTGGAAATACGTGTCTGCCTGCGCGGTAGTTAGCACCACGCCGTGATAGTGCACCTCACCGTCATAGGGCAGCAGGTTGGTGCTTTGTAAGGGTGTATCAAAAAGGTCTAGGTTCACGGGTGCTTAGGCTTTAGGCAGTGCAGTGGCTGGTTAGGTAGTGTACCAATAGCTTATAGCGTATGCGGGTGTGCGCGCACACTCCGTTTCTTGCTATGTGGACATAGCCGTGAAAACTATACTGAGAAAATGGCGGGATATAGATTACAAAGTTGTAAGCGTATGATGGGGGAAATCGCAAAGATGTTTGCGTATGCCTGTAACCCTGTGTTGTAAGGATAAAAAATAGATGACTGATAATAATAAATTCATGGGTCAGCATGAGCTGGGTGAACATAATCGTGATGCATGGAATAAGTTGGTAGAGCAGCAATGTCCGTGGTCGCAGCCGGTATCGTCCGAGGTCATTGAACAAGCTAAACAAGGGCAATGGCAGGTGTATATCACCCCGCAAGCGATGCCAGCCGGTTGGTTGCCAGCGTCGGTGGTTGGGCTAAAAATTCTGTGCTTGGCATCGGGTGGTGGGCAGCAGGCTCCTGTGTTAGCGGCCGCAGGCGCAGAGGTGACGGTAGTTGATATTTCTGAAGGGCAGTTAGAGCAAGATAGGTTAGTGGCCAAGCGCGATAATCTCACGCTCAATCTGGTTCGCAGCGATATGGCCGATTTGTCGGCGTTTGCTGATAACAGCTTCGATGTGATTGTGCATCCTATCTCTAATCTGTACGTACCCAGCGTGTTACCAGTATGGAAAGAGTGCTACCGCGTACTCAAACCAGGCGGCAAATTGCTCTCCAGTTTTTATAACCCTGTAGTATTTATTGGGGATAGAGACCCCACGCTGATGCAAGAAGGGTTAATTCGCCCGCTATACAGTGTGCCGTATGCGGATGTTAGCGATTTAGATGCCGCCAGCCTACAGCAAAAAGTGGAGCAAGGTAGTCCTTTGGTCTTTGGTCATAGCTTGAGTGATCAAATAGGCGGGCAGTTACAGGCGGGCTTGGTGTTAACGGGTTTTTACGAAGATAAGCAGCCTAATCCTAGGTTCCTCGTAGACCGTTTCTTGCCTACTTTTATGGCTACATGTTCGCAAAAACTAGCCTAAGCCCTTAACAAGCAGGTTGGCGCAGTGGGTAATGTATAAGGTCGTGCAACACCACTGCGCTGCGACTGCTGTTACGGTAAGAGTGAGGTTGATCGGCTTGAAAACGCACGGCTTCGCCAGTTTTTAGACTATGCCATACGCCTTCGGCATAAAGCTCTAATTCGCCTTCTAGCACGATGACATGCTCGACCACGCCAGCCTCGTGAGCAGACGATTCGCTATACGCACCGGCAGCCAGTTCGATTCGGAAAATATCAAAACCCAACTGTGGATCAAAGGGAAACAACGGGGTGACCCGCATATCCGCATTGGCCTGATCGTAAACGGGCAAGGCGCCTTGTCGGTGCAACAGCAGCGGTTGGCGTGATTGTTCAGCCTCTAAAAAGGTAGAAAAGGGCACATTAAAGCCCGTGGCGATTTTCCACAATGTGGCGACGGTAGGGCTGGACTCACCACGTTCAATTTGACCCAGCATCGCTTTGCTGACGCCGGTGAATTCGGCGGCTTGGCTTAAGCTCCATTGTCTATCTTGTCGTAGTGATTTCAAGGTTTGAGCTAAATGATGCGCCATGTTTTGCATGACTACAGCTCCTTGTGTAGTGGGGACTACACAGCATTGTACGTTATAACGCACAGTGTTATATACTTTGATTCGTGCGTTATAACGTCCAATTAAGGTTAAGCATGCGTCCACCTCTTTCTTTGCGTCATCTGTCGTTCTCTGCTGTGGTAGCAGGATTGGTATCGGTATTAGTGGGCTATACCGGGTCTATTGCTATTGTGGTGCAGGCGTTAAATGCGGCCAGTGTTCCTGCGTCTGAAATAGGGGGCTGGCTGACCATGTTGGGGTTGGCGATGGGGGTAAGCTCGCTAGGCTTATCGCTGTACTACCGTATCCCTATTCTAACGGCGTGGTCTACGCCTGGTATGGCGGTATTGGCAACCAGTGCGGTGGGTGTGCCCTTAAGCGAAGTGGTGGGCGTTTTTATCTTTGCATCAGGCTTAATGCTGTTATGTGGTGCCACCGGGATTTTTGCGCGCATCATGCAGCGTATTCCGCAATCGCTTGCTGCAGCGATGTTAGCGGGGATTTTGCTGCGCTTTTGTTTGGAAGCTTTTTTAGCGTTTGAGCTGGATTTGCTGATTAGCGGAGTGATGTGTTTGGTGTTTTTGGTGGCCCGACGTTTAGCTCCACGTTACGCCATTGTGTTGACCTTAGTCGTGGGGGTAGCGTTAGCAGCGGGCAAAATGCAGGGCATGGATTTTAGCCAGCATGCTGTGATTAGCTGGCCTAGCTGGGTGACGCCAACCTTTGAATGGGCCTCGTTGTTGGGGGTAGGCATTCCTTTCTTTATTGTGAGTATGGGCTCACAAAATGCACCAGGTATTGCGACCTTACAAGCCTTTGGCTACACGCCGCGTATTTCCCCTCTGATTACCATTACCGCGCTGATGTCTTTGGTGCTGTCACCATTAGGTGGCTTTACGGTGTGTATTGCTGCTATTTCAGCCGCCTTTTGTTTGGGACCTGAAGCCCATGCAGACCAGTCACGTCGTTATATGGCAGCCGCTTGTGCGGGGGTGTTCTATTTATTAGCAGGCTTGTTTGGTGCCTCTATTGGCGTGCTCTTTAGCGCGTTGCCAGAAGCCTTTATCAAGAGCATTGCCGGGTTGGCGTTGTTGGGTACCTTTACCAGCAGCATGACGCTGGCGATGGAAGATGAAGAGCGGCGAGATGCCGCGGCGATGACGTTTTTAATTACCGCGTCAGGCCTTAGCCTTTGGGGAATTAGTTCTGCCTTTTGGGGCATGGTGGGTGGCGGACTAACGTATTACATCATGCGTCGCCGCCACGCCTAAAAGTGCGTGAAGGAGGCGGGCTGCGTTAAGGCAAAGCGTTGACCACCGTAAGCGAAAAGCCATCCCAGCCTTTCTCTCCTACGGTTTGTAAAGCGGTACTGCTCAGGTTGGGGTTGCCGGCCAGCTTCTGTAAAAAGCGCTGTACACCCAGTACATTAGGATCTGCGCTGTTGGGGTTAGAGACGGCGCCACCGCGTACAACGTTGTCGCCAATAATGGTGGTGCCCACACGGCTCAGTTTCAGAACGGCATCTAAGTAGGCGGGGTTATTGGGTTTATCGGCATCAATAAAGATCAAATCAAAGGGCCCCTCTAAGGTAGCCAGTACCTCTAAGGCGGTGCCCACGTGCTGATCTATGCGCTCGGTAACGTGTGCTCGAGCAAAGTTTTGGGCCGCTACCTTCGCAAAATCGGCATTGTTATCAATGGTCGTAATACGGCCACCTTCGGGCAGCGCTCTGGCCATGCAGATGGTGCTATAGCCGCCTAAAGTCCCTATTTCTAATACACGTTTGGCTTGGCTGATCTGCACCATGACCGCTAAAAATTTACCTTGTACAGGGGCTACATCGTGTGGCGGCATGCCTGCTTCTGCATTGGCTGCCAGCACGTGTTCTAACACCTGGTCGGTAGGGGCTAGCCTAGCAGCAAAATAGTGATCAACCGCTGTGCATTCTTCAATAGTGGGAGTGGGGTAATCGTGTGCACGCATAACAGAAACCTTTTAAAGCAGCAGTGGTAGGCAAGAAAAAAAGCGTAGTCTCTGCTGTGACAATAGCGGATTACGCTGTAGAGATAGCTATATACATATTTAGATACAAATTAACCAGCCGTGGTGCTGGTTGTAGAGCGTGCTAGATGGGCAGCGTAGCGAGACAAAAAAGAACTGTGGTTTCAGGTAGATGCGCAGAAGCGCCCATTAGTAGTTGCCACTGTTTTAAAAAATAATTCTCATATATAGAGACTTTTTGTTCTGCTTAGTGAGAAAAGTTTGGGTTATTACGTGTGTAACTCTGCTAACTTACTACTCATAATGGGCTGGAAAACAAAATAACAAAACAAAATATCTCGATAAGTAATAAGGAGACGGTGATGGGAGACTCATTTCACGGCATTATTGCATTTGCGCTTTTGGCGGGAATGTTGGCCTTGGGGGGGGATATTGCGCAGGCATATTCCCATACTGCAAAAGACGCTGATCCCCGCCAGTATTTTGGGTGGGGTAATAGGCTTTGTTTTACTCAGTTTGGACTGGATTCCCGGCTACACACCGTCTGACTTTAATAGCTTAACCTTCCACTTTTTTACGCTCAGTTTTATGTCGCTGTGCTTAACAGGCAGCAGCAAAGACAAGTCGTTATCCGGCGGTAGTATTGCCAAGGGTGGGATGTGGCTTAGCCTGATTTGGACCTCTAGCTTAGGCTTACAGGTGTTGATTGGTTACGGCATGATTGTGCTGTATGACCAATTTACCGGTAGCCAAGTTGGGCCTATGCTGGGCGCATTAATTACGCACGGCTTTACGCAAGGCCCAGGGCAAGCGCTGACCTACGGCACTATTTGGGAACAAGAATACGGTATTACCAATGCGGCTCAAGTCGGGCTAATTTACGCCTCACTGGGTTTTTTGGCTGCGTTTGTGGTGGGGGTGCCAGCTGCACAGCGCATCATACGCAATGGTTTGAACCTAAACAAAAAGTCCTCCATTGATCAGACTTTTTTGCAGGGTTTTCATCAAAAAGAGTCGGGGCACACTACCTCTAGGGAAGTGAGCCATAGCGCCAATATGGATAGTTTTGGCTGGCATTTAGGGCTGTTGGGCGTGGCCTATGGCATTACCTATGTGTGGTTGCATGTCATGCAGGGTGTAGTGGCAGGTAAAGCACCGTTTGGCTTGAGCTTAAGCGTACTGTTTAGCCATAACATGTTTTTTGTGCACGGCATGATTGTGTGTGTGTTGATGCGCATGCTGATAGATAAGGCCGGTTGGTCCCACTTTGTGGATGATGAAACCATGAAGCGCATCACGGGAGCCTCAGTGGATTTCATGGTGGTAGGCACCATCATGAGCATTGCTTTTGCTGTGCTGTACTCCTTACTGGTGCCTATTTTGTTGGTGTCAGTTGCCGTCACTATTGCGACATTTATCCTGTGTTGGTACTGCGGAAAACTGAGCGGCAAGCTAGGGCCAGAGCGTGCCATTACCTCGTTTGGTTGTTGCACGGGCTCTACCGGTACAGGGCTGTTACTGCTGCGATTAGTGGATGCCGATTTCAGTACCTCGGTAGGTAAAGAGCTGGCTTTCTTTAACTTAGCCATCGTACTAATTAACTTGCCAGTGCTTTACATCGTGACCCCTATTGCGCCTAGCTTAAGTGCCAGTACCTATTTGCTGGTATTTGCCGCCACCACCTTTATTCCCTTGGCATTGATGCCCTTGTTGATGTTGAAGAAAAAACAGCCTTCAACCGGTTTTGCCAAATCTAATGTTGTTGTAGGAGAGTAAGAAGCCCATGCTAACTATTTTTGCCGCCAAACGTATTATCACCATGGATCCCTCGTTGCCCGAGGCTACCCACATTGCTGTAAAAGATGGCAAGGTACTGGGAGTAGGGCCGTTAGAGGAGCTGCGCGATCTGGGTGAGGCAACAGTAGATACACGCTTTGCAGAGCAGTACCTGTATCCGGGGTTTGTCGAAGGTCATAGCCATGCGTTGGAAGGTGCTATGTGGAAGTACCTGTATTTAGGGCACTTTCCACGGCACGATCCTGAAGGTAAGCGTTGGCCGGGTTGCCAAAGTTTGGCACAGATACAAGAAACCTTAGCGCAGTATGCTGAGCTATTACCAGAAGGTGAGCCCTTGGTGGCCTGGGGGTTTGACCCGGTGTATTTTGAGGGTGATCGCTTGGATAGGCAGATTATTGATGCCGTCGTTAGCGACAGACCCGTGGTGATCATGCATGCCAATTTGCACCTGATGACAGTGAACAGTGCGATGTTGGCAAAAACTACCTTGGCGCAAAACACGGCGATTGAAGGAGTAATGCTGGGTAAGGATGGCAGGCCTAATGGCGAACTACGTGAAATGGCTGCCATGTTCGCTGTGTTCGAGGCACTGGGCAGCAGTTTGTTTTCCGAAGTAGATAGCCCACAAACCTTGCAGCGCTATGCACGAGCTGCACAACGTACAGGCATTACCACCATCACAGATTTGTACAACCCGCTTAGTGATGCGGGCGTTCAAGTGCTGCGCGATGCCTCCGCAGAAGCGGACTACGCCGTACGTTTAGTGCCTGCAATGGCCGCATTAGAGTGGGAGAATGCGCAAGGCATTGCCAGGGTTCAGGCTTGCCAACGTGATAATAACGACAAATTGCATTTTGGCTTGGTCAAGATTATGACCGATGGCTCCATTCAAGGTTTCTCAGCGCGTATGCTGTGGCCGGGCTATCACAATGGTCATGAGAACGGTATTTGGAATGCGCCGCCAGAAAGCCTAAAGCAAATGGTGTTGGACTATCACCAGTCAGGCTTGCAGCTACACATCCATACAAATGGCGACGAAGCAGTAGAGCTGATTTTGGATGCCATCGAAGAAGCGCAAACCCTCTGGTACAGGGCCGACCACCGGCACACATTGCAGCATTGTCAGTTCATCAGCCAAGCGCAAATGCGCCGTGCCGCTAAGTTAGGCGTGTGCTTAAACATGTTTGTGAATCACATTTACTACTGGGGTGATGTGCATCGCACTAAAACCTTGGGTTATAGCCGTAGCCGACGTATGCAACCGCTGCGATCAGCCCTTGATTTAGGGATTCCAGTCGCCATGCATTCTGATGCACCAGTTACGCCGTTAGGGCCACTATTTTCCATGTGGTGTGCGATTCGTAGGCATACCGCAAGTGGGCATCAATTAGGCGAGCATGAAGGCTTAAGTATGGAGCAAGCCCTGTACGCCGCTACCTTAGGGGCGGCTTATACCTTACGTATGGATGACAAGGTGGGTAGCTTAGAAGTGGGTAAATATGCTGATATGGTGGTGCTGGACCATGACTTATTTGCGGTAGAGGCCGATGCCCTACCCACTATGCAGGTGAGTGCCACGGTAGTAGGGGGGCGTGTACATGCCAACACCGCTGCATGACCGTATTCCTACCATTATCCTGACGGGTTTCTTGGGGGCAGGTAAAACAACGTGGTTAAACCGTCTATTGCACGACGGTGTGCCTGCCAACAGTGTGGTGTTAGTGAATGATTTTGGGCAAATCAATATTGATGCGTCGTTAATAGCCTATCAAGACGATAAGATTGTGCGCCTGAATAACGGCTGCGTATGTTGCACCTTAGGCGGTAGCATGGCAGAAAAGCTGGCGGAAATTAGCCGTATGCAGCCGGCACCGGGTGCTCTGTATATGGAGGTTAGCGGGGTTGCGAATGCGGGTAGGGTGGCCGACATGGTGCGTGTGTCGTCGCGTTTACAACTGCAAGATATCTGGTGTTTTGTAGATGTGTCACAAGCGCAGCGCTACAGCGAAGATCCGCTGGTAAATACCGTGTGGCGTCAGCAAATTCAAAGTGCGACTCAACTGGTGCTAAACCGCTATAACAGGGGCGAGCACTTACCGCAAGCACTTGAAACGGTGCTGAAAACCAGCGGTGCCGTGTTGCATTACGATACTACGTGCATGCCAGAAGCTGTGCCTATGGCTAGCCCTCAGTCAACAGCAGCGTTGCAGGTGGGAGGGTGGCACAGTTGCACCGTAGAAAGCCGCACGCCTATTTCGTTGAAGTCACTGATGCAGTGCCTAGAGGAATGGGCAACGGTGGTGTATAGAGTCAAAGGAAAGCTGATAGACGAGCAAGACGGCAATGCCTACGTGCTGCACTATACCGGTGGGCAATGCAGGCTTACGCCGTGCGATCCGCCACCTGCTATGACACAGTTGGTGTTTATTGCATCGTCTGAACGGGCGCTGCAAGTCATACAGCAACAAGTGCACAGGTCTGGCGTTACCAAGTAGTCGTATCGACGTACCTGACAAAAGTAGGGATGCGCGCTAGCGTGGGTTTACGACCTGCAAGTAGCGAGTCAGCATCTCTACTATTTGCTGTTCGATGGCAGCAGGTTGGTGTACCGGCAGTGGCGTTGTGGTGGTTGCAGCATGTATGAGTGACTCAATAGTTTGCAGCACCATCCATGTCGCTAAGTCTAGGTTGTCGGGTAGCAACTGTTCACGGTGTTCCTCCAGCAACTGCCGTACGCGCTCAACGATAGTGCGATAAATGGGGATTTGATCCTGATGGGCGCGCTCAAAAAAAGGAAACTCTTGCTCTACCACGCGATGTAAGTCGGGTTCTAGCTGATGAGCCAGCATCCAGCCATGCACAATGGCCGACAATTTTTCTTCTAGGCTTTGCGGATTGCGGCGCGTTAGTACGGCATCCAGTGTGTCGTATAAGTCGGTGGCATGACGTTCACGCAGGGCGGCAATCAACGAGTCTTTATTCGGAAAGTATTGGTAAACAGAGCCAATGCTGACCCCGGCGCGTGACGCGATAAGGTTGGTGCTACTACCCGCATAGCCCCGCTCAACCAAAACCTGAGCGGTTGCATCCAAAATGGCCGTAACCAGTGCTTTAGAACGCGCTTGTCTGGGGGATTTTCTAGGCAGTAATTGGGGTTTCATGGCACCACGGGAATGCGAGTATCAAATGCGAGTAAAGGCTTATATTATAGAGGGGCTTGAGCAATTACTCATATTTGTTTTTATGAAGGAGTGAGCGATGGATGAAACGGGTAGAGCCATCATTGCTCGCGTTGAGGCTGAGGTGGTCGCCATTAAGCATGTCACCCCTCATATGCAACGCATTACCGTGGGTGGTGCGGCGTTAGAAAGTTTTTTACGTACTGATGGGGTAGAAACCCCGGCTGCTTGGGTGAAGGTGTTTCTTCCTAGCGGAGAAGGCCGTGCGTACACCATTAGACAGATCAACAAAGAACAGCAAACGCTAGATTTAGACTTTGTGTTGCATCACAAAGAAGAGTCATACAGTCCAGCATCGAGTTGGGCTTTTCAGGCACAGAAAGGTGAGCGTATTACCTTGGCTGGGCCACGCGCAGGAAGCTTTGCTTTGCCCGAAGATGCTGCATGGGTGATTTTGGCAGGGGATGTGACAGCGTTGCCAGCGATACAAAATATCGCTGCGAATTTGCCGCCTACTATACGGGCGCGCGTGTACGTGGAAATTCCTACGCATGAGGACCAGCAAGAAATTCGCAGTCCAGCGGTCTTAAGTGTAGTGTGGTTAGAACCACGTGAACGGCCCGGTTTGGCATTAGAGCAGCGGGTGCTATATAGGCCTTTTCCATTGGGGCCTGGTTATGTATGGGTAGCGGGCGAGTCTCGCATTGCCAAAGAATTACGAGCCCATTATTTACGTGAACGCTATTTAGAACGCCATCGCGTGACTACCGAAGGCTATTGGAAAGTGGGTAAAGCAGATCACCGCGAAGGTTAATAAAAATAGGAGCCGGGTACGCCGTGCGTAGTGCGCTACAGTACACTACGCATAGGGCGCGGCTTCGCAATGACCGCGATAACGATCTGACTCTGGATGCATGAATGGCGACTGTATTGGGCTATGTGGTACTGACTTATGCTGTGCTGATGTTTGTGTTTTTGCTGTTTGTGCAGCACAAACTGGGGGCGTTACTAGAAGCAATGAATCAGAACCTTCCTGCTTTTGGGTTGTCTAAAGCCATACCTGATTGGTATTTTCCAGTGTCATTTATACAAATGAATTACGACCCGGTGCGTGCACTGCAGAGAACCGTTCAACCACCTCTTGAGGTGGCGCAAGCGTTTCCAAACTACCAGCAGTTAAGATACTTAGCGTGTACGGCGCGGTTAGTACATGTGGGCCTAGGGCTGGCAATAGTACTGGGCTTTGTTCTTACCCGAGTGTGATGACGCGACGTATTGCCAAGGTGCTTTTTCTTCATCTATTGATCTGTTATGCCACGAGTCTCCAGAGCTGAAACTGAAAAAAATCGTCTAGCGATTGAAGAGGCCTCTTCTAAATTATTTAGAGAGCGTGGGCTGAGCGTGAGCGTCGCCGATGTGATGCGTGCGGCAGGCCTGACGCATGGTGGGTTTTATGGGCATTTCAAATCTAAGGATGAATTAGCCGCTATTGCGTGTGCCAAGGCGTTTGAAAGTTCTGCTGCAAAGTGGAAGCAACGCGCGGCTGACATAGGCGATGCGAAGCAAGCTAGGCAAGCCTTGATAGAGAGCTACTTGAACCCTAAGCACCGTGTGGCACCTAGCACGGGTTGCCCATTAGCCACGTTGGTGGTGGATGTGGGGCGTGAAGACAGCAGCAAGCCGGTGCGTGATGCGTTTCACCAAGGGGTGGAGCAGTTGCTCGAGGTATTAAGTGCTTTGCAGCCAGACGCGGTGGATGCAGAGCGTGCACGTCAGCAAGCGCTGGAGCAGCTCTCTACGTTGGTGGGGGCGATGGTGTTGTCGCGTGCGACAGAAGGCACAGAGCTGTCAGATGCTTTACTTGAGGCAGCACGCCAGCAGTTGTTGCAGCCACGATAAGCGCAGTCGCCTTTAGCACATGGGCAATTGAATGGGCATCAGGGCAAAACCGGCCTGACGCCAACTATAGAGCAGTAATAGAGCAATGGTAGTGGCAGCTATTGCTGCCACAATCCACCAGAGGGTACGCTTCATGCGTGGGCCACCTTGGATAAACGTGCTACAGGTTTTTCTTTAATAGGCCAGTTTAATGCAGCGGCGACTAGGCTTAGTACTATAGAAATATACCAGACCATATCGTAGCTGCCCGTTTTGTCGAACATGTAGCCACCTAACCACCCGCCCAAGAACGAGCCTAATTGGTGCAGTAAGAAGACGACGCCACCTAGCATGGATAAATTGCGCACGCCAAACATGGTGGCAATGGTGCCATTAGTCAGTGGTACGGTAGATAGCCATAATAATCCCATCAAAATACCAAATGCGTAGGCTGTCCACGTAGACAGGGGCAACAGAATAAACAGGCTAATGACAACGGCACGCACCAAGTACAACACACATAAGATGTGCGGTTTAGAGCGCGTAGCGCCCAGCCAGCCCGCAAAGTAGGTACCAAACACATTAAACAAGCCTACTAAGGCCAAGACAGTGGTACCTACTACTACCGGTAAGCCTTTATCTACCAAGTAGCTGGGTAGGTGCACACCAATGAACAGCACTTGGAAACCGCAGACAAAAAAGCCTAATGCCAAGAGTCTAAAGTCTGCGTTACCACAGGCCTCACGTAAGGCTTCTAGCATGGTTTGTTGCGGGCCTTGTGCCACAGGCGGGGTATCTTTAATCATGGTGGCAAGTGGAATGATCAATGCCACCATCATGCCTAAGGCAATCAGCGCTGCAGACCAGCCCAGCCATTGAATTAAGCCTAGTGAGCCAGGCAACATGGCAAATTGACCAAAGGACCCTGCAGCAGCGGCAATACCCATTGCCATACTGCGTTGTTCAGGCGGTACGGCACGGCCCACCACGCCCAAGATCACAGAAAAAGACGTGCCCGATAAGCCTATGCCAATCAGCACACCGGCACTTAATGACAGTGATAAGCTGGAGTCGGCATACCCCATAAGAATCAACCCTATGGTATAGAGTACGCCACCCACGATCACCGTGCTTTTGGCACCAAAACGGTCTGCTAACGCACCGGTAAAGGGTTGGGTTAGGCCCCAGACTAAGTTTTGCAATGCCATGGCAAAAGCAAATACTTCACGGCCCCAACCGAACTCCGTACTCATGGGGGTGAGGAACAGTCCAAAACCGTGTCGAATCCCTAGAGATAAGAATAAAACCAGTGATGCACCCAGCATAATCCAGGTGCTTTTACGCCATACAGATGTCATGACCTATCCTCTTGTTGCCCGTAATAATTGGTATTGGCATGTAAGCTGAACCATACACGTTGGCCATGACGCAGGGACAGGTCAACTGTTATAGGAAATAGATGATAAGTGAACTCTATTTTCGGGTCAACGACTATGCAGTGGTGTGGTGTAAAGCCTAGTTTTAGCGGTTTATTATGTAATTGACTCCGCTAATGGCAAAATACAATGTCGCCAGAATGCGGTGCAATCTCTGATTAATGGTTTGTAGAATTGTTTAAAAAAATAGATTTATTGCGGCTCATCCTGCTGGTGACTATTCTCAGTTGCTTGGTCACGCTTGTAAACACTTTTTACGCAGGTTACAAGGTACAACGACAGCAGTTGGTGCAAAAACACACTGGAAAGCAATTTTAACTACGCACAAAAGCTTGCTAGCAGCACCAATGAGTTCTTACGCTCAGCATTGCAACAGCTCAATGTGAGTGCTTCAGTGTTAGTGGATGTGCTGGACGACGATGAGCGTTTATTTCTAGAAGCTGAACGGCTACGCTTGCAAACAGATAGCTTTAATTCGGTAGTGATTATTAATCAGGCGGGTGAGGTGCAGGCCGCTTCTCCAGAAAGCTTGCAGCTAACGGGTATGAATCTGGATACCCCTGGAGTGCAAGAGGCTTTGTCACTACAAGAGCCCAATATCAGCGCCCCTTATCTGTCGACGGTGGGTAATTTCATCGTCTTTATTTCACACCCCATTTATGACAAGGCGGGCACCTATAGAGGCTTGGTGGGCGGCAGTCTTTACCTCAAAAAAGAAAGTATTTTGAACCGCTTGTTGGGCAGTCATCCTTATAGAGACGGCTCTTACCTGTACGTGGTGTCGGCGGAAAAAGAATTGATTTACCACCCCGATACAACGCGAGTGGGCAGCGTGGTAGAGGGGAATCAGGCAATTGATAAGGTGGTGCAATCGCAAGCGGGAAGCTTGTCACTGCAAAATAGCCAAGGCATTACGATGTTGGCGGGTTATGCGCCAGTGCCGTTGAGTGGTTGGGGAATTGTGGCGCAGCGTCCCGAGGTTGCTACGCTAGAACCCTTAGAGGGCTTAATGCACCAAGTGATTCATAAAACGTTGCCCGTAGCCGTGATTTCGTTGCTGTTGGTATGGTGGGGCGCACGAAAAATCGCCAAGCCATTGCGTCAATTAGCAGAGAATGCCCGCGTGATGCATTCATCAGGGACTGAAAGTGAAATCAGCCATGTGCGTTCTTGGTATTTTGAAGCGCACGAGTTAAAGAAAGCATTGCTCATGGGGATGGGCTTTTTAAAGCGCAACATTGAGCGGCTAGACAAAGATAACCGTACGGACCCCTTAACGGGTTTGCTGAACCGTCGTGGCTTGGAGCAGGAGTTGCGTGTGTATGAACATACACATCGCTTGTTCTCGGTGATTTCCGTCGATATAGACTTCTTTAAGAAAGTGAATGACACGCATGGGCATGACGTGGGGGATTTGGTACTTAAAGAGCTAGGCGTACAAATGTTGGCCTGTGTGCGCAGCGAGGATTTAGCATGCCGCATAGGTGGCGAAGAGTTCTTGATTCTATTACCGGACACACCCTTAGAGGTCGCTGTAGAAGTGGCCGAACGTTTACGTGCTCAAGTTGCCGCGACAGCCATGCCAATCGTGGGGCAGATTACGATTTCTCTAGGCGTAGCGATGTCGCCTGCTGAGATGACGGATTCTGCCGTTGTGCTTAAGCAAGCCGATGAAAAGCTCTATGAGGCTAAGCATAACGGCAGAAATAGGGTGGAAGCTTAGGCTTGAGTTTGCAGCCATTGCGCTTTAGTAATACGGCTAATATGTTCGGTGCGGTAGTCGTTCATGAACGGGTTAAATTGTTGTTCTTCCGTATGGTGATGGATGAATCCGCATTTAGCCTGTGCTTTGAATGACTGCACGTTGTCAGCAAAATAACCGCACCACAATGCCTCTACGTTTAGGGTTTGGAAGGCGTGGCGCATGACGGCGCGCAGAGCCTCGGGGATAAGCCCTTGCCCCCAAAACGGGACGCCTATCCAGTAAGCAACTTCTGCTTCGGTGTCCGGCAAGCTGAAATTGCTATCTTTGCCTCGTAATAAACCAATCATGCCGATGGCGACGTCATCGCTGGCAAGGGCCACCGCATACACCTCGTCTTGCGCAAAAATAGTTTGAATAATGTCTAAGCTTTCTGCTTCGCTTTGGTGCGCAGGCCATCCAGCGATAGGCCCTACGCGCTCGTCTTTGGCGTAGTGGTATAGGCTTGCCGCATCGCTAGCTTGCCATGGTCTAAGAAGTAAACGTGTAGTGTTCAGCACGGTGTGCTCCTGTTTTTGTAGTCGATGAACAGAGAACAGTGTAGAAAAAACAGCAGCCTATGCTAAGGTAGAAGCTTGAGTAAAAAAGGTAATTTTGAAAACAAAATAGTTATTTTTACGCTTTTATGGAAAATAGTGCGGTAGTAATGGAAACAGACGCGACGCTATTAGCGTGTGGCTCAGCAGAAGTTGATTGTGGCACTATTTGCTTTAGTAACGTGCCAGCACATCCCTTGGAATTGGCCTATGTAGTGGTGCTAGTGTGCCAAGGTGGTGAGGCAGAGCTAGAGGTGAACTTTCAGCCCTATAGTGTCAAACCGCATGATTTGTTGGTATTGGCTGAAGACTCTATCGTCGTGATGAAACAGCGTTCTAGGCAGTTTCGTTGTTCGTATTATGTGTTGCAGCGTTCTCTGGCCGCCGAGGTGGCTTACGCTTTACCCAATCATTTGTTTTCATACTTAAACACGTCGCCTTATATTGCTGCGTCTGAAGAGCTGACGGCATTTGTATCGGTGTGGGAGCAGCATCTACAGCGTGTAGGCAGCATAGGGAGGTCGCCTTTTATGCCAAGGCGTTGCACATTACACCGTATTACTTATCGCAGCTGACGCGACGGTTTTTTAATGACGCACCTAAAACGCTGATAGATAGACAGGTCATTTTAGAAATCAAAAAAGAGCTTAGGAAATCGCATCAGAGCATTCAGCATATTGCGGATACCTTGGGTTTCGTAGACCCGTCCTACCTGAGTAAGTATTTCAGTAAGCACACCGGAATGGGGCCTACTGAGTACCGCAGCAGCCTGTCGTAGCTCAGGCCTGGGTGTTAAAAGAATTCGTCTAACAACGTGTAGAAGGCTATACGTTGCTCATCTAGCGTGGCAAGACCGTAGTGCTCCATGAAAAGGGGGACGTATGCGCTGCCAAAGTCAGCATGGATGTCGCGTAGCGCAAGTGCAATATCTTGGTACCGATCAGCCACACCTAAACGTCCACAATCTATATAACCCGTAAATGTGCCGTTTTCGGCCATGAAGTTGGGTAAACAGGCATCACCGTGGGTGACGACCATGTCTTCGCTTTTGGGTTGTAGGCTAACGAGTTTTTGAAAAAGTTGCTCGGCAGTTAAGCCTTGGTTTTCTTCATCCACATCGTCTAACAAAACAAGCCCAGCTTGTAATCTTGCTTGTGCATGGGTGATACGTACGGCTGCTGAATGATCAAAAGGGCAGTTCGCGGCGGTAACCTGATGTAGGGCTTTAAGAGCGTGCGCGATGAGCGGCACAGCCTGTGCGGCGGGCAGTGCGCTGGAGTAGATATTGTTGCCTGCTACCGCACTCAGCAACAACCAGCCTCGTTCAGATTGGAAATGGCTGGCCATCACCGCAGGGCAAGCAAGTCCCTGCGCAGCTAACCAACGTAGGCGTGTTTCTTCATCCGCTAACTCGGCGTGTGCATGCATACGTTCTGTTTTCAGGAAGAGCGTGTTTTGGCCTATGGCCTCTAAACGAAAGACGGCAGCGTCTGAACAACCTTCAGTTTGAGCGCGCCAGCGATAAGGAGCCAGCAGGGCTTGCCAGTCTGTAGGTAATGAAACTGGCAGAGAAGCGAGTGGCTGTGGTTCTGGCATAGGAATCATGCGTAGGGGGTAAAAAGCTAGCAATCTCTAGGTAAGTGCCCACCTAAGAAGGTGGCAATAGCATCGGAGATAAATACCTCTAGCGCTGCTGCATCGTAGCCTATGCCTAGCATGGCTAAGTGCACGGGGTTAAAGGTAATCATGTCATGAAAAAATAGGGCGGCACGTAGTGGGTTTGGTACCTGCAGCCGCCCTTGTTCTTGTTGCTGCTCTAAATAGCGGGCTACCACCTTACGCGATTGTTCTGGCCCGCTTTCTATCCAGACCCGTCCCATTTCGGGGAAGCGATTTGATTCTGCAATGATCAAGCGCTGAAACGCTAAGTGCCTGTCTTGCAGCAAGATATTAAGTAAGGCATTGGCTAGTGTGCGTAAGCCCTGTTCAGGGGCTTGGTCGCGCAAATCTATATTTTCTAGGTCGTGTATAAAGGCGTTCGACAGGCTTTGTACCACGGCCAGAAATAAGCCTTCTTTACCCCCAAATTGCTTATAGACGTTGGTTTTAGAGCCACCAACTTGGGCCACAATTTGGTCCACGCTGACGCCTGCGTAACCGTCTTCCAAAAAGCGTTCAGACGCTACCTCCAGTATCTGTAAGCGTCTGGCAGCCCCTCGGTAAGTGAGGCGGCTGCCGGTGCCAGAGGTGGTAGTGGTCTGATCTGTCATAACGAGAGTTTAGGTAGCTGAAGGTATTTTCTTTTGGCTGAGTAGCAATCCAGCAATCACGATGGCTATACCCAGCAATTGGAAAGGGGTGGGTACAACGGATTTAATGATGGCGTCTAAGGCAAAAGCGGTAATGGGTACAAGTAAAAAGAAGGGCGCAATGGTTACAGCACCTGCATGAGCAATAGCTCTAAACCATAGCACAAAAGGAATAGCGGTTAGAGCAAGTGCCAGTATAAAGAAGCCCAGCAAGTGTGTGCTAGTGAGTTCGCTGGGGAAGTCGCCCATCAAGGCAGTCAGCAAACTTAGCTCTATACCAGCGATGAAGAGTTGCCAGCCCGTAAAGTTGATCATGCCCATAGGTGGTTTGCCCCAGCGGTTCATCAGTACGCCACCTAAGGCTAAAGACAAGGTACTACCTAAGGCGGCTAATACACCTAGAAAATCCACCTGTGCATCGCCTTTAAGTACCACGAGAGCGACACCAATAACACCGATGATGACACTGAGAATTTTCAGCGTAGTAGGTTTAGCACCTAAGATAGCCCAGCCCAGCAAAATAACGAATAACGGGCCTAGTGCTTGAAAAATAGCGGCAACACCACCGGGTAAACGCAGTGCAGAGACAAACAACAGCGAGAAGAACAGGCAAGTGTTGAGTGTACCCAAGATAACCAGACGACCTAACCAGCCAGGTGCTGGCAGTTGCCTCGCAATCAGCAACAGGATAATGGCACCACCCATGGCCCTAACCGCTGAAATCAAGAAAGGGTGCGGAGGCAACATCAGTGTGGTGACAACGTAGGTAAAGCCCCAAAGTACGGTAGCAAGGGCTGCGGCAGCTTTTGGATTCATGACAGTTCTCATGGATTAATACGATACGGTATCGTATCATATTGTTTATGAATAAAGCATAGGACTAAATAAGGGTGTGGTCAGTGATTCACAGCCATCGCGTAGCGGGGGATAATAGGGCTGAAGTAGTCAGGATGTTGGTAGAACAAAGGAACTAGAGCATGCAGTGGCTCATGAATGTCATTGAACAGCACGGTTTGGGGCTGGTTTTTCTGAATGTATTAATTGAGCAGTTAGGTGCTCCTATACCGGCGTATCCCACGTTAGTGGTGACCAGTGCGTTGGCGCAGGCTGGACGGTTTTCTATACCTGCACTATTAGCCTTAGCGGTGGTGGCCGCGTTGATTGCTGACGTATTGTGGTTCTATGCAGGACGTCGTTATGGCCGACAAGTTATGGCCACGCTGTGCCGTGTGTCACTGTCGCCCGATTCGTGTGTGCGTCAAACTGAAGACGTGTATTTGCGTTGGGGCCCTAAGTCGCTATTAGTCGCAAAATTTATTCCTGGTTTTGCATCCGTAGCCAGTGCCATGGCGGGTGCGCTAGGGACTGATGTGCGACGTTTTATGTGGTACGACATGCTGGGTGCTGCTGTCTGGGTAGGTTCGGCATTGTTATTGGGCAGCTTGTTTAGCGCTACCATTGGCGAGTTGTTGGCTACCTTAGACGCGTTAGGCCGCTGGGGACTGGTGATACTGGCTGTGCTGTTGGCGTTGTTTATTGCACGTAAGGCATGGCAGCGTCATGCTTTTTTGAAGATGATCCGTCGCATACGCATTAGTGCAGATGAGTTGTATTGCTTGATCCAAGATGGGGCTCAACCCTTAATTTTGGATGTGCGCAGTGAGTTTTATCGAACGGATGGCAGTATTCCCGGTTCGGTGCTGCTTGATGAAAAAAACCTGCAATGCCCACAGGCCTTAAGTATCGAGCTAAGTCACGAGGTAGTGGTGTATTGTTCTTGCCCTAACGATGCCTCTGCAGCGAGGGTGGTTCAGCGCTTAAAACTACTGGGCTACACACATGTTCGGCCATTACACGGTGGTATTGATGCATGGGTGGCGGCGGGCCATCCGCTAGAGTTGGTAGAGGTCGCCCAGTAACACCGAAGCCCTAGCGCACGGCGTAGGCAAGTCATCGTGAATTTGCATATGCCTTTTTATACTTTGTCAGCTATAGCGAGTCTGGTCACAATAAACAGCATGATAGCGATGCCCTGCCGGTGGCAGGGTGTGTTTATGACTAGGTAACGCGCTGTAGCCGGGATGGGGCTACGTCGTGATTGACGTTGCCTTCAATCCTACAGGTATACGATGAGTGACTACCATTTAATTTCTGCTAATCGTTTGCACGATGGTGCAGTGGTATGGCTGGATAGCCGCTATCAATGGGTTGAGGCCCTAGAGCATGCCCATGTGTTTTCCGATGATGCCTTAGAGGCTGCACAACACGCCGCGCAAGCAGCAGTCGCCAATAACGAAATTGTAGACCCTGTGCCCCAGGCCGCCGAAGCAACTGATCGCGGTATTGTGCCTACAACCTTTAGGGAGCAATTGCGTGCACGTGGCCCGTCTGTGCGTGCCGATTTAGGCAAGCAAGCTGGTGCGGAAACAGTAGACTATGCTTTACAAGCAGCCCCTGCGGCAGGAGTCGATGCTCCTCACGCTGGAATTTACCGTTATGACGATAGTGAGCGTACGTTTCTAAAGGAACGCGCTCAGCATTTTTCCGAACAAGTACAACGTCGCCTATCGGGTGAACTGACCGAAGAGCAGTTCAAGGTGTATAGGTTGATGAATGGTTTGTACTTGCAATTACATGGTTACATGCTGCGTGTGGCCATTCCGTATGGCACCTTAAGTGCTATACAGTTATCGCAGTTAGCGTATGTAGCACGTAAGTTTGATAAAGGTTATGGGCACTTCACTACACGCCAAAACCTGCAATATAACTGGCCCAAATTATCTGAATCGGCAGAAATTTTATCGGTACTGGCCGATGCGGATCTGCATTGCATTCAAACCAGTGGTAACTGTATACGTAACGTCACGACGGATGAATTTGCCGGGGCAGCCGCCGACGAACGCGTAGATCCGCGTGTGTATGCCGAGATCATGCGCCAATGGTCCACAGAACATCCAGAATTCACCTACTTACCACGTAAATTCAAGATTGCTATTACGGGTAGTGCGAATGATCGTGCCGCTATACGTTTTCACGATATTGGCATTATTGCTGATACCACCGAGGCAGGTGATATCGCCTTCCACATCTATGCAGGTGGTGGTTTAGGTCGTACGCCAGTGGTGGGTACCTTAGTGCGCGAATGGCTGCCTGAACACGATTTACTGCGTTATATAGAAGCGATTTTGCGTGTTTACAATGCGTTGGGACGACGTGACAACATCTATAAAGCACGTATCAAGATTCTGGTACGAGAGCTCAAGCCCGAAACCTTTATAGAGATGATTAACACCGAGTTTGCGGCGTTGTTGGCTGAGAGGCCACCGCTGGATCCGGCTATTGTAGAGGCGGTTCAAGCGCGCTTTGTAGCACCGGCGCTAGAGCAAAATCTACCAGCACAATCGTCTAGCTTTACAGCGGCTAAGGCAGAGAACTCGGCATTTGCAAGCTGGGTAGACAATAACTCGCACCCGCACAAACAGCCGGGCTACATCAGTGTGGTGGTTTCTCTTAAACCCAGTGGTGGGATTCCGGGTGATGCCAGTGCTGAACAGATGGAATTGATTGCAAGTTTGGCAGAGCGTTACTCACTGAACGAGGTGCGTGTGTCACACAGGCAGAACTTGGTACTGCCGCACGTGAAGCAAGACGATGTGTACACCGTATGGCAAGCACTATGCAAAGCAGGGTTAGCTACTGCTAATAAAGGTTTGTTGTCCGATTCCATTGCGTGTCCTGGCATGGATTATTGCAGCCTGGCTACCGCGCGTTCAGTGCCGGTAGCACAGCGCATTGCTTTGCGTTTCTCGGAAGAAAAACAGCGCGAAGTAGGGCCGTTAAGCATTAACGTGTCTGGCTGTATTAATGCCTGTGCGCACCATCATGTGGCCCATATTGGGATTCTGGGCTTAGACAAGGGTGGACAAGAAAGCTACCAAATTACGCTGGGTGGCCGTTCTGACCAAGAGGCGGCATTAGGCAAAATTTTGGGGCCATCCGTGTCTTACGATGAAGTACCAGAAGTCATCGAGGCGTTGGTGGACATTTATCTTAAAGAGCGTGAAGGGTCTGAACGCTTTATAGACACGTACAACCGTGTAGGGATTAGCGTATTTAAGGAGGCACTGACTCATGCTGTTTGATGCAACTGGCCAAGTAAAAACTGAAATCTGGTGGTACCCAGAACAGGAGGGGGCGGCAGAGCAGCCTTCGTCACAGCGTATTGTGGCCTTAGAAAATTGGGAGTCACATTATGCGGAAACGGGTGAGTATGCTGCTGGGGTATGGGTAAACAGTTATCACAACATCACTGAGCTATTGCCCGTGTTGGATAAGGTGAAGATAGTCGCTATAGGTTTTGCGCAAACCCGTGATGGGCGCGGTTTTACCTTGGCTAAGCTATTGCGTGAACGGCATGGTTTTACGGGTGATATACGTGCGGTAGGACCATTGCTACCTGATCAGTTTGTGATGTTGTTGCAGTGTGGGATTAGCAGTGTAGCCAGTAGTACTACATTCCCTGCGGAGCGCTGGGCTGAAGCCGCACAAACCTATACGCATCAACAAAGTAGCCCCTTAACCTTATTGCATAGGTTACGTTCGGCCCCTGCGCAGGAAGCTGTTTCATCGACGAGTTAAATAGCTATTAGCAAAAGGGTTGACCTTACAACTGTGGTAATCCTTAGTATGTAGTTAGGTTCTTCTAAGGAGTAAACGATGAAATTCCACATTCAAGATATGACCTGCGGTGGTTGTGCAACGCGCGTGACTAAAACAGTACACGCGTTGGATCCAGCGGCGACAGTAGAGACTGATGTGCCTGCGAAGGTAGTCACGATACAAAGCGCAGCACCTGAAGCACAAATTGTGGCAGCGCTTACCGAGGCGGGTTACCCACCTAAAGCACTGTAAGCTGCCAACACATCTGCTCAACATTACGCCCCACACAGTAAAATGTGTGGGGCGTAATTTTTTTGCGCAACAGTCTCATTTCTCGTGAATAACTAATACATGACAGTACATATAGAACCCGTAGCCATTGCCGATTACCCCGGATTGGTAGAGATTTGGTCATCGTCGGTATTGGCAACGCATGATTTCTTAACGTCTAGCGACTACGAAGAAATTAAGCAGCAATTAATACCCGCGTACTTTCCTGCTGTAACGCTGTACAAAGCCACGAGCCATAGCGACCAGACTATTCTGGGCTTTCTAGGCGTACTGGATGGCTGTGTAGAGATGTTATTTATCGATGCCAGCGCACGGGGCCAAGGCGTGGGTAAGGCCTTACTGAATTTCGCGGTGCAACAGTTATCGGCGACTAAACTGGATGTGAATGAGCAAAATAGCCAAGCAGTAGGCTTTTATTTGCACTACGGTTGCAGCCAAGTAGGGCGCAGCGAGCTAGATGCTGCCGGTAAACCTTATCCTCTGTTGCACTTGCTGCTGCCCAATCAGTAACGACTGGGCAGCATAAGCCTTAGGCGGCGACAGAAAGGGCAGTAAACCTATCAATTGCGATACATCAGGGGAGGCGGAGGAAAACTTTTTTGATTTGGTGTCTCAAATCACAAAAAGTTGTTCCGCAGCTCCCCAGCGTGTGCGATGAATACGGCCGTGCGCTATCAGTGACTACCGTCTTGCAACGGCGGTTGAAACCCTCGTAAACGCAGCGCATTACCCAACACAAACACGCTAGACAAGGCCATCGCCCCCGCAGCAAAAATAGGTGACAGCAACACACCCCATGCAGGATACAGTGCACCCGCAGCAACTGGAATCAAGGCCGTGTTGTAAGCAAAGGCCCAGAACAAGTTTTGGCGTATGTTGCCAATAGTGGCCTTAGATAAAGCGATAGCATTAGGCACACCTTGCAAGCTACCTGACATCAGCACAACATCGGCAGACTCTACTGCCACATCGGTGCCCGTACCAATAGCTAGGCCTACATCCGCCTCAGCTAAAGCTGGAGCATCGTTAATACCATCGCCTACAAAAGCTACTTTACCGTAGGTGGCTTTTAGTCGGCGTACCGCATCCACTTTGCCTTCGGGCAATACCTCGGCAACGACATCATCAATGCCTAGTTGCTTAGCAATAGCACGAGCGGTATGTTCGTTGTCACCTGTGATCATCGCCACTTTTAACCCTAACTGATGCAAGGCTTTGATGGCTGCTGGCGTGGAGGCTTTGATGGGGTCAGCCACAGCGATAATGGCTGCCAATCTACCGTTAATCGCGGCATAGAGAGGTGACTTACCTTCGTTACCCAAACGTTGGGCCGTCAGGCTAAAGTTGCTAACGTCTAAGCCCAGTTCACGCATATAGCGATCAGCACCGATTTCAACGCGTACGTTGTCACCCACAATGGCGCGTACCCCCATGCCAGTAACCGAGTTAAAGTCATCCAGTTCAGGCAGGGTTAGACCCTCGGCATTGGCGGCGTCTACGATGGCACGAGCAATAGGGTGCTCAGAACGCGCTTCTACGGCAGCCACTTGGGCAAGAACAGTAGGGCGATCAAAGCCTTCGGCAACTTCTAAGTCGGTTAACGATGGGTGGCCTTCTGTTAACGTACCGGTTTTGTCGACGGCGACCACAGCGGCATCTTTAAGCAGTTGCAGAGCCTCGCCTTTGCGGAACAGCACACCCATTTCAGCGCCGCGACCGGTCCCCACCATAATGGAGGTGGGGGTAGCCAAACCCATGGCGCAAGGGCAAGCAATAATCAGTACCGCTACAGCATTTACCAAAGCGAAGGTAAGAGCGGGTGATGGGCCAAACACTAACCAGACTACGAAGGTCAGCAAGGCCGCTACCATGACGGCAGGCACAAACCACAGCGTGACTTTGTCTACCACAGCTTGTATAGGTAGTTTGGAACCTTGTGCTTGCTCTACCAACCTAATGATTTGTGCCAGCATCGTTTGCCCACCCACGGCAGTAGCACGCAGCGTAAACGCACCGGTTTGGTTAACGGTACCGCCTACCACTGTGCTGCCAGCCGTTTTTTCTACCGGAATGGGCTCACCGGTAATCATGGACTCATCAACATAGCTATTGCCTTGGGTGACTTCACCGTCTACTGGAACGCGCTCACCGGGGCGAACTTCTACCACGTCGCCTGTGACGACGTCGGCGATAGGAATGTCTACTATTGTACCGTCACGTACTACGTGGGCCACCTTGGCTTGTAAGCCTACTAGGCGTTTAATGGCTTCCGATGTACGACCTTTAGCACGGGCTTCAAGATAACGACCCAATAGGATCAGTGCCACAATGACGGCGGCTGCTTCGTAGTACACGTTAACCGTGCCTGTAGGCAGTACCGATGGCATAAAAGTGGCCACTACCGAGTAAGCAAAGGCCGCAGCAGTACCTACGGCCACCAGTGAGTTCATGTCTGGGGCTAAGCGGAACAGGGCCGGAAAACCTTTGGTGTAAAAGCGACGACCAGGAATTAGCAGCACTAAGGCCGTCAGCACAAATTGCAGGTACCAGCTTTCTTGTATACCAATGGTACGGGCTACCCATTCGTGCATGCCGGGAATGAGGTGCGAGCCCATTTCCAGAACAAAGACGGGTAGTGCCAACACGGTGGCTACCATCAGATCGCGCTTTAAGGCAGCGCGTTCTGCATCTTTCTTTTCGGCATTTTCATCGTCGTTTTGCTGCGAGGTATCTATAAGCTTAGCGTCGTAACCCGCTTTGGCAACGGCCGCAATCAGATCATCTGTGCTGGCCACACCCCGTATGGTGGCTCGCTCAGTGGCTAAGTTAACGACGGCTTCATTGACACCGGGCACGGCCTTTAAGGCGCGCTCCACTCTGCCTACGCACGAGGCGCATGTCATGCCCTCAACCGACAGTTCTACACTGCCGGCGGCGACGGTGTAGCCGGATTTTTCAACGGCTTGTACTAAGGCTTGTCTATCGATTTGCCCTGAGGCTTGTATATCAGCGCGTTCAGTAGCAAGGTTTACCGATACGGTATTCACACCTTCTACTTTAGATAGCGCTGCTTCAACGCGGCCTACACAACTCGCACACGTCATGCCCTCAATAGGCAGACTGATGGTAGCGGTAGGGGCGGAATTATGCTGAATTTTGGACTCACTCATCTGTGGCTCCCACTAGTTTTAGTAACGCATAACCTGAAGCATAAACATTGCCATAAGGTTAAGGTCAAGCAGGGGCTGTGAAAAGCGTGCAGGTTAGCCCCAATGGCTATGCGACATGATAACCATTGGGGAGTGCAGCAGGATTAGTAATTAATCGTCATCGTGGCCCAGAAGGTACGGCCAGGATTGTTGATGGATTGGTTAGAGGCGTAACCAAAACCGGCGTTACCCGCGAGGTTGAGGTGTTCGCTGTAGGTGCGGTTAAACAGATTATCTACACCAACACTAAAGGTGAGGTTGTTGGTGGCTTTGTAAGCCGTGTGCAGGGCTAGGGTGCTAAAGCCGCTACTAGGGCCAAAGTCTTTACCCACCACATTACCCTGATCTAACGCATAGCGACCTTGTCGTGAGACGATGCGCCACAGTGCACCAGCAGACCATTTGTCCGTTTCATAGCCTAGGCTTAACCTTGCTTCTAACGGTGGGATTTGCGGTAAAGCACGATGGTCGCTGGTATTTTTACCCCAGGCGTAGGCCAAGGTGCCGCCCACTTTCCAGTTGGGTGTTAAGGCATAATCTGCGCCTAGCTCACCACCAAAAATACGGGCGTTCACATTAGACACTTGGCTCATCATGCCCATCATGCCGCCACGATGGTAGGTAAATAAGATGAAGTCCTGTACATGACCCGCGTAGGCGGATGCCCAGAGGTTTACGTCTGTGGTCTGGTACTGCACACCAATGTCTAACTGAGTGGTTTTTTCAGGCTTAATGCTAGCAAAGGCGTTTTGGTGGCTGTTGGTCCCCATGTTAGGCGAGAACAGTTCCCAATAGTCTGGCATACGTTGTACATGACCTAAGCCGGCATAGAAGCTGGTGTTTTCGCTTAAGCGTTGCTCTAAGCGTACAAAGCCACTGTACAAAGTGCGTGAACGTCGGTCACCGCTAGTAGGGCTAAGAGCACGGAAGTCTTTGATGCTGGCAAAGTCTATGCGCATACCGGCAACCACTTTGTGATCGTCCGTGGCTTGCCAGCCTAATTCCGAGAAAATGCCTGTGTTAGAAAACTCAGCATCTTTTTCGCGTGGCTTATCTCTATGCGTTTTGAGCATGCCTTTGCGTACACGGTGACGGCTTTGTTGGGTATCAAGGCCTACATCTAGTGTCCAGTCTTGGGCCAACACAAACTGTGAGGCTAACCTGCCGCCCCAGGTGGCACGATCTACGTTAGAGGTCATAGGCATTTTCATGCCACCTGCGGGGCTAAAGTCACGTAGGCTAAAATTATCCATATCGTGGTCAGCGTAGTTGTAGTAAAGCTGGGTTTCCAGTTTGCGCCATGTATCGCTGATGTTTTCTTTTTCAAAGCGTAAGCCTAGGCTTTGACGTTTGAATTTCACGCCATCCATTCCGCGTCCTGCATAGCGGGCCTCGCCATCCCCCGTACCTGCAGAAAGCTCAATACGCGTGTTGTCATCCGGTGTGAGGCCAATCGCTACATCCGTATTCCACTTATGCCATTTGGACGGCACCTTATCACCATTCCCGTCTTTGTAGTCTTGAGAATGAGCGTTGTTAGCGGTGATGCGAGCGTAGTAGCTGGTGTTGCCAATGGCGATATCGGCAGATTGATCATTGCGGCCCCACGATCCCCCCGTCAAGCTGCCATCAAATTGCACAGGTTGGCCTTCGGTGAAGGTGGGTGCTTTGCGGTCAAAACGAATGGTACCGGCCGAGGCTCCGGGGCCCCATAGCACGGTTTGTGGACCTTTAATCACCTCGAGTTCATCAAAGTTCTGCGGTGAAATATAGGAAGTAGGGTTGTCCATGCGGCCGGGGCACGCACCGGGCATGTAGCTATTATTGGTCAGAATGGCTAAACGCGAGCCAAACATACCGCGTAAAACGGGGTCCCCATTACTGCCGCCATTACGCACTGCACTAAAGCCTGCAATGGTAGATAAGTAATCGGAGCCGTCGCTGGCGGGTAGTGGCTGTCTAGGTTGTTTGGGGTCCGTCACAAAGCGCAGAGGAGTTTGATCGGGCCTCACACTGGTGACGACGAGTGGATCAAATACTTTGGTGACAGGGGCTCCATCAGCGTGCGCGTAAGAGTAGGCGCAGCATAGCGCCACCGCTGCGGCACATGGTCGCAGAGAGAAAAGGGTAGACATTAGATATCCTGAAATAAACGTTAAACGTACAAAAAAGTGCGATTACGTCCAGTCAGGGGGCGCTCTAGCGCCAAGTGGGGGGCCACAAATGCCATAGGCACACTGTAGTGTGTCGTTATGGCTAGGCAGCAGGGGGTAGCTATACCATGCGTTAGCGACGACGGTGAGCGCTGTATCAAGGCTGTCAGGTAATAGCTGTAGATGGACTAGAAACGCCGGACATGTGGCATGTCCAGGTGTTTGGTGAGTGTCTTCTGGCGAGTGGTTAGTGGAAAAAAGCTGATCTATGCGTTGTGAGCTATAGCTGCCATCCGCCGTACAAAAAGTAAGCTCTAAGGTACCGTTGCTCCACGCTTCTGCGTTGGGCATATAGCCCACAGGCATGATGCTACGCAACAGCAGTGCGCAGAATAATGCAGGCAGCCAGATAAAACGGCTACAAAGAAGGTGTAGAGAGCGGGAGAACGTCAAACCGTTGTTATTTTTGTGTGTGACAAAATGTCGTAGGGTAGCAGTATAGAATGTTACTAGACACTACAAAAGACGGTTGTGGCGTTGCCGCTAAAACAAGGTGGTTGTTAGGCGCGGAAGCGCTGTGTTGAGGGGGCTTCTCATACCCCAAAACGCTTCCGCTGTTCTAACCTGTTTGACTTAGGTGAGTAGGTTGCGGGCCATGGCAATCACATCTTTACCTTCGCCCGCCAAAATGGCTTTGGTGGAGTACAAGGCCGTACCAAACACCTGATCAGCGCTAATGGTAGGTGGCATGATGAGTTCAAATCTGTCGGTCACTACATCCAGTAGCGCTGGACCAGGCTCGTTAATCCAGTCTTGAACGGCTTGGTCTACATCGGCACTTTTCTCTACGCGACGTGACCAGAAACCAATCGCCTCTGCCACTTTAGAGAAGTCGGGATTATGCAGATCGGTAAAGGCACTGATCAACCCTTCTACTTTTTGCTCCAAGTCTACAAAGCCTAAAGCACCGTTATTGATAATGCAGACTTTAATGGGTAGGCGTTCTTGGATTGCGGTTAACAAATCGCCCATTAGCATGGCTAAACCACCATCACCCGATAGCGAGATGACTTGGCGTTTAGGGAAAGCAGCTTTGGCACCAAGGGCTTGTGGCATTGCCCCTGCCATGGTGCCGTGTGTCAGCGAAATCACACGACGGTTTTTACCTGTAGAAGGCACATGACGTAAGCACCACAACATGGCGGTACCACCATCGGCGGTATAGATGGCGTCTTCGTCGGCATACTTAGCGATAGTTTCTACCAAGTATTGTGGGTGAATAGGGTGGCCCGGCTGATCCAGATTGTGCTTGTTTTCTTTGGCTTTGTCCTTGGCGTAAAGCGCTAAGGCTTCGGTTAGGAAGCTATCGTCTTGGCGTGCATTCACTAAAGGCAGTAAGGCTTGCACGGTATCGGGAATATTCCCCACAACGCCTACATCCACAGGGTGGCGTCTACCAATATGGGTGTTATCAATGTCTACCTGAATAATCTTGGCATTTTCGGGGTAGAACTGACGCCAAGCAAAGTCGCAACCCAGCAGCAGTAGGGTGTCACAATGTGCCAGTGTATGCACGCCAGCGTAGTAGCCCAACATACCTGCCATGCCTACATCGTAGGGGTTGTCGTGGGCCAAGAAGTCAGTGGCTCTAGAAGTATGTACGATAGGAGCACGCAGTTTTTCAGCCAGTGCTACTACATGGTCGTGGGCAAGTTCGCAGCCAGAACCACCGTAAATAGCAATTTTTTTACCGGCATTCAGCAAGTCGGCAATGCGCTGCACTTCAGATTCTGAAGGCAAAACACGTGGTTGCGCATGGTGTACGGTGTAGTGATACGGTGTTTTAGGTGCGCTAGCCATGGAGACATCAGCAGGCACAATTAATACCGCAACGCCACGTTTGGCGAGGGCGGCTTGAGCTGCCATTACCGTTAGGCGCTGAGCTTGTTCGGGTGTACGGATTTCTTCACAAAATACCGAGCAGCTTTCGTACACCGATTTGAAGTCTACTTCTTGTGGGAAATCAAAACCCAGTTCATCGCGTACGATTTGGCTGGCAATTAAGATCACGGGAGCACGGTTGCGGTGGCTTTCCATCAAGCCATTGATGAAGTGCAAACTGCCCGGGCCACACGAACCTGCGCAGGCGGTGAGCTCACCCGTCAGCATAGAGTCTGCGCCTGCTGCAAAGCCGCCTACTTCTTCGTGTCGTACATGTATCCAACGCATATTCTTATTGGTGCGAATGGCGTCGGTAATGTAGTTTAAGGTGTCACCTGGAACGCCGTACCAGCGTTTTACGCCAGCCTGCTCCAGTGTGTCGACAATGATTTGTGCTACGGATTGAGACATGCGTGACTCCTGTGTAATCAGTTAAAAACGTCTTGGTAATTTTCCTGCTGAGTTACTTTTTGTATTGTAGACAGATTGTTCTGGAAATGATTTTGATTATCCTTGATACAGACTAAAGGATTGTTAATTGAGATCGTGATAGAGCGTTTATGAAAGACATGCTACGGGCCATTGCTACAGCAGTGGAATCGTTACTTTGCTAGAATAGGGACGCTTGCTGCTTAACGATGTATGTCTTCGCTTTAATTAATTTTTGACGATTCTATTGCATGGATACCTTTGCTTCGGCTGTTCCGCTTTATGAGAAGATTTTCGCTCTCATTAAGGCCAATATAGAAACAGGCTTGTGGCAGCCAGGAGAGAAAATGCCGTCAGAGCGAGAGCTCTGTGAGCGCTATGATGTGAGTCGCATCACGGTAAGACGTGCCGTGGAAATGGCTGAGCAAGCTCAGTTGATCAAGCGAGTGCGTGGGTCTGGTACCTATGTCATGGACAAAAAGTACAACCAAGCCCTGAAAAAAGTGGTGAGTTTTGAAAAGACCTTGTCGGCATTAGGCGCTACCGGATCAACACGCATTCATCGTATAGAACGTACTACTGCTGGCCTACTGATGGAAAGTATGTTGCATACTGGGCCCGATGAAGCGGTATTGAATGTGCAATTAATAGGGGAAGCCAATGGTACCCCTATTGTGTTTTATGACAGTTACTTTGCTGAAAATATCGGTGAAACGATTGTCGCGTTAGCGAAGCAAGCAGAAAAAGAAAAGCGAGCCTTTTCTACCGTGGAGTTGCAGCATATACGTTTACATCAGCAGTCTTTACGTATTAAGCAAACCTTTGAGGCCATTGTGGCAGATCAAGAAATGTCTGCGCTACTAGAGGTAGAGACAGGGCATCCAGTATTAAAAATAACCTCTATTCTGTATCACAGTGAGCAGGCGATTGAGTACAGGTTGGCCTATTATTTGGGCGACAAGTACAAGTTCTCTACAGAGCGAACGGTCTACAGCAGCTTCACATAATCTCTATGTAACTCGGCACACGCGAAAACGCAGTATGCCGAGAGTGATCTATCGCTAGGGGGTGGTGTTTTTGCTGGGCATACTAAAGGTGAGTTCGTGTTTACGGGCAAGATACAAATACAGTATGCCTACAGCAACGGCAAGGGTAGCCAGATACATGCTAAGGCCTGATAGTTGCTGGGCTCGTAGTGCCAGTGTGGCAGCCAACTCACCTCCTACCAGCAAGGCGATAGCAAAGAGCAGTCCCATGACAAGCGATGCCAGTAGGGTAAGCGTCGCAAGTACGCCAAAAATACGTTGTGTAATCGTGGTCATCGCAGCACCTTAAGCAAAGTAGATAGGAAGAAGTCCAGCAAGTAGTAGCATCGAGGTGAGTAGATGCAAGGCAATCCACACTAACGCCAGTTGTACGGTTTTCAGAAAATCCGAGCCTGCTATACCCATAGCGATAAACAAGCCCAATGCTAAGGGGGGGGTCATCCCCTCTAGGGCTCCTGTCATCGCAGGTAGCAACAAAGCCAGTAGTTTGGCCTCACCACCTATGGCGGCCACAGCACCAATCATGGCGCTACCTAAAATGGCGATTTGTGCAGAGCCAGGCAAAATCATGCCCAATAAGCAAAAGAAAAGCGGCAAAATAATGGCGAGCGCCGTGGTGTTTAAGTTAAGTGATACAAACCATGCTTGGATTTCATCATTAGCGCCCATGCCCAAAAACGCTTGAGACAGTGCATAGGCAAAATAAATGGTTGCCGCTACGGGCACAATCTTGCTAAGGGCTTTGCCTAGGTAGTGACTGAGGTTTGCCAATGTCAGTCGGCTTGCGTCTGTGTTATGACGACTAATAAAAAGAGTGTAGGCAGCGGCAATACCAGGAGTAAACATCAGGGCGGCGGCAGAGAATGCCTTCTCACCCTCTACGCCTAAGCGCAGGATTAAAAAGTCTTTAAATAGCGCTGAGCTTAAGATAGGGACGAGGATAAAGACTGGTAGTAGCAGTGCATGCCAGCCCTCTTTTAAGGCTACCTTGAGGTCGGGCAGTTCTGCTTTGGGTATGGGTTGCATGCGGTATATTTTGCAAAGCGCCGCCAGTGTCAAAATGCGTTGCAAAATAAACCACCCTCCAATCGCATACGAGGCTAATAGCCAACTTCCTATGGTGATGCTGTTGGGGGCAAAGGCATCATAAATACCAAAAGACAAAAAAATGATACCAGCGGGGGGAATGATGTTGCCTAGCATACCCGCAGACATTTCTGTGGTTGCGGCGAGGTGAGGGCTAAAGCCCGTGCGTTTCATTAATGGAATAGTGAAAACACCTACAGCGGCAACGTTACCAGGGCCACTTCCCGAGAGCGTGGCCATAAACGTGCTGGAAACTAGGGCTACGTAACCTGCACCGCCAGGTAGCCTACCAATAATAGGCAAGAGAATTTTAACAATCTTAGCGACAGCATTTGTGGAGTCAAAGACTTCAGCAAGCACTAAAAAAGCAAAAATGGTAAAAAATAGCGTGCTTTGTGCCGGGAACAGCAGATAGTCCGTGAAGGCGTGCCATTGCCCGGTAGCGGCAACAATGGCCACTAAGGACAACGCCATGATTTCGTACATGGGGCGTTTAGCAAAGAGAAAAAGCACTGACACAAAAGCAAGCAGCGCTACGATGAGCAGCAAGGCTGTTGGGATCATAAAAAAGGTATCTCCGTCATTATTTCTGTATCAATCACGTCAGTGATGCAGATTTTTTGTGGTATCACTACTGTGGTGATGTACGTATGTTAGAACATGTTATATCCACTTGTGAAGATAAATACACACAAAAAAGGAGGTTTTTTATGAATAGACGCATTGTTATCGGTGGGTTTTGTTATTAATTCATTGATTTTATTGAGTGTTATTTTTTATTTTGTTTTGTGAAGTGGATATGCGCTGTCTAGCATAGGGTCGTATGGTTGACTTGCTTTGGTATCCTTATTATTCTATAGTGGTTATAACCACTTTATTAGGAGGGTACTTGTCATGAAAAAATCATTAACTATCGCTTGCCCAAATGGGCACTTGGGTTTCGCACCACTTAAGCCGGGAAGCTTTGCGTTGGGTGTGGCGGAAAACCCAGACATTATCGCGGCAGATTCAGGCAGTGATGATATAGGTCCAGGGCCATTGGGCTCGGATACGTGTGCAAGCCCACGGGCATGGCAAGAGCATGATCTGGAAATTATGCTGTTGGCCGCCAGAAAAAATAATAAACCGATGATTATTGGTTCTGCTGGTGATACGGGTAGCAACAGCAGAGTAGACATGTATGTAGAAATCATTCGTAATCTGGCCAAAAAACACCAGTTGCCAGCGTTTAAGCTGGGGTGGTTTTATTCGGAAGTTGATAAAGAAGTGGTGCGTGGCAAGATACGCTCGGGTTCTGTTGTGGCTGGCTTGGATGCTAGGGACGCCTTAACAGAAGAGATCTTAGACTCCACAGAGCGCATTGTAGCGGTAGCTGGTGTGCATCCCTTCATGGAGCTACTGAAGCAAGGTTGTGATGTGGTGATTGGCGGCCGCAGTTCAGACAGTGCCATTTTTGCGGCTCCCGCGTTATTGCATGGTTTTCCTGAAGCTGAGTCTTACTATTTAGGCAAGGTACTGGAGTGTGCTTCGTTTTGTGCGGAACCATACGGAGCCAAAGAAACGGTCATTGGTGAGATCACTCAGGATCGTGTAACCGTGACAGCCATGCTTCCAGAGCAGCGCTGTACTGTTGCGTCGGTAGCCGGGCATGCCATGTACGAACGCGCCAACCCTTTTCATGAGTATGTGGCTGGTGGTCTATTGGACATGACAAATTGCCGCTATGAACAGCTCAGCGAAAAAACGACTGGGGTGACCGGGATGATGTTTACGCCAGCACAGGAGTTCAGGGTCAAACTAGAGGGTTCAGGAAAGATAGGTGAGCGCTTTGTGGGTATGGCAGGTATACGTGATCCTTACACTATTGCCAATGTAGACAAGGTGATTGAGTGGGCGCGTGAGCAAGTGCGTGAGAAATTTGGTGATAGCGGTTGGTCATTGCATTACAACGTTTTTGGTCGTAACGGCATTATGGGTGAGATGGAGCCTTTAAAAGACCAGCCATCGCATGAACTGATGGTAGTGGTGCAAGGTGTTGCCGCGACTAAAGAAATGGCTGAAGAGGTGGCATTGACGGGTACTCGCCAATTGTTCTATGCGCGTTTGCCTGAGGTTAAAGGCACAGCCGGGGGCGTTTCCTTTATTTTTGATGAGGTAATGCAAGCGAGCGCCGCGTACGAATGGACCTTAAATCACACAATGGCCGTGGATGATCCATTGGAGTTGTTCCCTACATTTACTGAGATGGTTGACTAAATTAAGGTGAAACTATGAAAACTGTAAAAATTTCAGAGCTGGCAAAAACAATACGTAGTAAGAATGCAGGGACAGACAAGATTACGTTCGACATTATTTTCCGTGAGGCACGCACTTACGAGCACGTAAAAAAAGCACAAGTGCTGAGTAAAGCGCATGTGGCAACAATTCTGAATATACCGGTGGAGCAGGTGTCGGATTTCGTTGAGTATGATCCTGCGTATGCGATTAAGTTTAGTATTTTGCGCAAAAAACCTAGCGGTAGTGCAGGGGATGGCGATATCTTTGGTGCGCAACAATATGCGCCATTTTTAGATATAGAAGTGCCTGCTCTGAATGGCTAGTACCTTGATGAGCGAGTGTAGGTAAAAAAGGGCCGCTATGACAGCGGCCCTTTTATTTTGCGCAGGCTGTATGGGGTTTTAGCAAAGCACACACTATGTCACGAATTGAAGCATTAGAAACAGCCATGGCAGCGAAATTTCTGTAAAAGTACGAGTGCATTTCATAGGTTGGCTATGATAGTGTCGACAATAACGTACTTTTAAATGGGTGTTGGGACAGCATCATGCGTATCTTACTTATAGAAGATGAGCCAGATCTGGCGCTATGGCTTACCCGTAGCCTAGAGAAAAAAGGCTTCGCGGTAGAGTGGGCAAACGACGGGTTGGTGGCGCATCATCGTTTACAAGTAGAAGAGTTTGATGCGCTAGTACTGGATTTGGGTTTGCCGGGTTTAGACGGGCGTACGGTGTTGGAACGTTTGCGTTCTAACGATAACCGTACGCCGGTGCTCATACTGACAGCACGCGACTCGTTGCAAGAACGGGTGGAAAGCCTAGAGTGCGGCGCCGATGACTTCTTACCTAAACCATTTCAAATAGAAGAGTTGGTGGCGCGTGTTAATGCATTAATACGGCGTAGCCGGGGTAAAGATAAGCCTCGCATGGCCTGTGCTGGATTGGCGTATGACCTTTCATCGAAACGTTTTACCTTAGAGGGTGCAACGTTGTCCGTATCACCGCGTGAAGCTGAAGTGCTGCGTATCTTGGTGCAGCGTAGCGGCGAGCCGGTTAATAAAAAATATATTCTGGATCGCTTAAACGATCAGGATGTAGAGGAAATTAATATTGAAGCTATAGAAGTGCTGATCCATAGGTTGCGTAAGAAGCTGCAGCATTCGGATGTACAGATCAGTACGTTACGTGGCGTAGGCTACTGTTTAGAGCCCGCAGATGAAGCCGTCTTGTAAGAAAGCCGTCGCTGATGCCGGAGCGCATACCCATGTTTAGTAGCTTACGTTCTACGCTGCTGTCTATATTAATACCTGCAGCGGTAGTGATTTCTGGCGTGTCTGTGGTGGTGTCTAGCGTAGAGCTAAGCGAGCAGGTGAACACTGCCTTTGATAGAGCCTTAGCAGGCGCGTTGAAGTCCATGGAAGCTAATGTGCGTACCATTAGTGGTGGCTTGGCGATGGAGCAGTCCTACTACATGATGGAATTCATGGAATACACCATTAGCAGCCAAGTGTATTTCCGTGTGGCAACGGAGGATGGGCTGTCTGAAATTGGTTTTACTGGCATCCCCTTACCAGCAGAGCCACTGCAAAACAATAAACCGGTGTTTTATAACGCCCACTACTTGGGCGAACCTTTGCGTATAGCGACGGTGATTATCCCATCGGGTGGGCGCTTAAACACCTATCAAGATAGTCGCATCATTATTCAAGCTGGCGAGAATGTGAGCGATCGCAATGCCTTTATCAATAAGGTGCTGCTACAGAATCTCATCCAAGATGTGGCTACCTTAAGTTTGTTTGTTTTATTGATTTTGGGCGGTACCTTGTTAGCGTTACGCCCCTTACGTAAAACGAGCGAAGCGGTGCGTTTACGTGCTTCTGACAACCTGCAGCCTATAGATGAAAGCAGATTGCCGTTAGAGGTAAGACCATTGGTGCAGACAATTAACCTGCATATGGAACGTTATGCCCTGAAGTCTCGTGAACAGCAGCAGTTTTTAGATGACGCCTCACACCAGCTGAAAACGCCCTTAGCCGTGTTGCTCACGCAGGTGGACTATGCGCACACCCTGGCTAAAACCGACGAAATGAAAGAGGTGCTAGACGCCATACAAACGCGGCTGAACAACACTGTGCAAATGACGCACCAGTTAGTGGCGTTGTCGCGCGTGCACGATGCGGCTGATCAATTACGTACCAAAGCGGCGTTGGGCACTGTAGATATATGCCAAGTGGCGGCAGAAGTGGTGGATGATCTATGGAGTCTAGCGCGCTCTAAAAAACAAGACTTAGGCTTAGAGCTACCCGACGCGCCGGTACGCGTAGCAGGGGTGCATTGGTTATTACTGCAAGCGTTAACCAACATGGTGAGTAACGCCATCAAGTATTGCCCTAAAGGAGCCACGATTACAGTAGCCGTGGTTATGAGTGGCGGCCTGTGTGTGCTGCGTGTTGAGGACGATGGGCCGGGTATGAGTGAAGCCGATAGGGCTAAAGCAGGCCATAGATTTAGGCGCGGCGAAGCTGGTAAAGCACAACAAGGTTCAGGATTAGGCTTGGCGATTGTGCAGGCCACAGCACATCTACACCACGCTAGCATGCACCTTTCAATGGGAAAAGATGAAAAGGGTTTAGTGATTGAGTTGCGCTTTTACCCTGCACCTTTATTACTTAAATGATTGGGGAATACCCTTGTTGGTAGCAAATACTGCATAAACTGAAAGGTGAGTGAAAGCTTCGCTACGTTAAGGTGCGTGTACTACAACAACGATGGACTATCTGGAGATGACATGGCAACACGCACTACGCTTCGTACGCTGCTGGTAAGCAGCATGATTGGCTTAAGTGGTCTGGCGATGGCGGTACAGGCTCAACAACCGTCTAAGCCTGAATGTATTGCTCCGGCACAACCGGGTGGTGGTTTTGACCTAACGTGTCGTGTGGCAGTGAATGGATTTCTAGAAACTGGTGGGTTGGAAAACCCCATGCGCACGATTTATATGCCAGGTGGTGTAGGGGCTGTAGCCTATAACCACATTGTGGCGCAGCGCGCGAGCGATCCTAATGCTATTACCGCTTTTTCGGGTGGCTCCTTATTGAACTTGGCTCAAGGCAAGTTTGGTAAGTACTCTGAAAACGATGTGCGTTGGGTGGCTTCTATTGGTAGTGACTACGGCGTGGCGATTGTGCGTGATGATTCGCCATTCCAAGATTTGGGTTCGTTGATGGCTGCATTTAAAGCCGACCCAACCAAAATTGTATTAGGGGCAGGCGGTTCTGTGGGTGGACAAGATTGGATGAAGGCGGCCTTAACGGCACGCGCAGCCGATGTGGACTTCCGCAGAATGCGTTTTGTGGCGTTTGAAGGTGGTGGTGAGGCGATGACTGCTTTGCGCGGTGGTCATATCCAAGCCTATATGGGTGATGCAGCCGAAGCCTATACCATGTTAGAAGGTGGTGCTCCTATACGAGTACTGGCCGTTTTTAACGATAAACGCTTAGATGGTGCGTTGGCCGCTGTGCCAACGGCAAAAGAGCAGGGCTTTGATATTGAATGGCCAATTATCCGCGGCTTTTACGTGGGGCCAAAAGTCTCTGACGAGCAATATCAGTGGTGGGTGGCAGCTTTCGATACATTGATGCAAAGCCCCGAATTTGCACAATTACAGCAACAACAAGGGCTGTTCCCATTCAATATGACAGGCGCAGAGCTGGACACTTACGTGAAAGACCAAGTGGTGGAGTATCGTGAGTTGGCCGACTCTTTTGGTCTGATCAAAAAATAACTCTGACCCCCTTGGGCCCGGTATCGCTATTGCCGGGCCTCTTTTTATCCTGCCACACGAGGGCGGGAGGATCAGGAGATCTTCATGATAACGCTAAATAATCGCGTGCTAGGTGTGAGCGCGCTGGTTTTTGCCGCCTTAATTACGGCTTTCGGTTATGACTTAGAGCCGCCATTTTCGTACGAGCCTGTAGGGCCTAAGGCTTTCCCGTTACTTTTGGCATTCATTATTGCCCTCTGTGGGTTGAGATTGATTGTGAAAGGTGGTGGCGAAGTGGCGGCTAATCCCCCAGGTGCTACAGCACGTATTGTGGCGATGGTGGGTGTGTTGGCAGCGTATGCATGGCTGTTTCAATGGCTAGGCTTTATTGTCGCAACGGCGTTGATGGCCATTGTAGTGGGGCGCTTATTTGGCGCTTCATGGAAGCAAGCCGTAATAGGTGGTGTAGGTATGGGTGTGGGCTTGTTCTTGTTGTTTGACTTGGCCTTAGACGTAGTCTTGCCGCATGGCATCTTAGGAGAATGGCTATGAGTGATACCTTAACGTATTTGGGCATAGGTTTTGGCGTCGCGTTTTCGGGCATAAACCTATTGGTGGCAGCTATAGGCTCGTTCATCGGTACTATTGTTGGCGTGTTGCCTGGTTTGGGGCCTATTAACGGTGTGGCAATGTTAGTGCCTATCGCTTTTGCCATGAAGCTGCCACCGGAATCTGCCCTGATTTTGCTGGCTGCTGTGTATGTGGGGGCTGAATACGGTGGACGTATTACCTCTATTTTGATCAACGTGCCAGGTGAAGCGGCGGCGGTCATGACCACACTGGACGGCTACCCCTTAGCACGTAAAGGCTTAGCCAGCGTAGCGTTGTCATTGTCGGCGTTTGCGTCGTTTATTGGATCAGCAATTGCGATTTTTGGGATAGTGCTGCTGGCACCGTTATTAGCCAATTGGGCGGTGGCGTTTGGCCCCGCAGAGTATTTTGTGCTGATGGTATTTGCCTTTTGTGCGCTAACCAGTTTGCTGGGGGATGAGCCGGTTAAAGGTATTTTGGCCGCAATGCTGGGGCTGTTTATCTCCACGGTAGGTGTGGATGCCAACTCGGGTGTGTACCGCTACAGTTTTGATATTCCTAATCTGGCGGATGGCATTGATTTTGTCGTCGTAGTGATTGGTTTGTTTGCGGTTGCCGAGATGTTGCAAATGCTGGAAAACCTGTTGGGTGGTGTATCCATTGAAGTGCCTAAAAGTAAGCGCAAGCTGTTTAACATTAAAGAGTTGGCCTTTACCTGGTGGAGTACAGTACGTGGCGGTTTGATGGGCTTTTTTATTGGTATTTTGCCCGGCGCAGGAGCTAGCGTAGCGTCAGCCGTAGCGTACGCTAACGAGAAGAAATACATAGAAGGTAAAGACCCTGATGCGTGTTTTGGTAAGGGGGATATGCGTGGGTTGGCCGCTCCAGAATCTGCTAACAACAGTGCGGCAACCGGTTCTTTTATCCCTATGCTGACGCTGGGTGTACCGGGCTCAGGTACTACTGCCGTAATGATGGGGGCGCTAACGCTCTACAACATTACTCCTGGGCCTGTTTTGTTTGAGGCACAGCCGCAAATTGTATGGGGCTTAATTGCCTCGTTGATGGTCGCTAACGTCATGCTGTTTATGATGAACGTGCCGATGGTACGAGTATTTGCGGCCATGCTGGCTATACCGCCCCGTTTGTTGGTACCGGGTGTATTGGCGATTAGTTACATCGGGGTGTATGCGCTAAATGGCACTACCTTTGATTTGATGATGGTGGTGGGAATTGGGGTGATTGGTTACTTCTTGCGCAAGCTGGATGTACCGATGGCGCCTATGGTGCTTGGCGTAGTGTTAGGCAATATGATGGAGCAAAACTTACGTCGTGCGCTGTCTATCACTGACGGTGAAATTGGTATCTTGTTTAGTAGCCCAGTGTCTATTGGGCTATGGATTGCCGCGGTATTAGTGAGTGTTGGCCCTATGTTGCTGCGCTATTTTGCGAAACGCAAGGCAGCGATTACTACAGAAGACTAAACAGTATTGGCAAGAGAGAAAAGCCTAGACGGTGCTGCTGTCTAGGCTTTTTTTATAGCAGTGACTCGGGGCTAGGTCAGTCGGACCGACATACCGCCATCGACGATCATGGGGCTACCCGTCATAAAGCTTGATCTGTAGGAAAGGAGAAAAAGGGCGGCCTGAGCGATTTCTTGTGCGCTCGCCATCCGCTTCATGGGGTGGAGTTTCGCAATAAAATCCATGGCGTCCGAGCCGCCTTCGTTTCCCATCGATGTGATCGTTCCTCCGGGTAATAGTGTATTGATTCTAATACCTTCCGCTGCGTGATCAGATGCAAGGGACTGCGCTAATCCTATCAGGCCAGCTTTGGATGCCGCATAGGCGCCCATGCCTGGCATGCCGCCATTGCTGTAGCCCACAAAGGATGACGTGAAAACAAGGGAGCCGCCACCTCGCTTTCGTAATGCAGGTATTTGCGCTTTTGCGGCAAGGAATGCAGCAGTGAGATTGACAGCAATGACATCGTGCCAGTTGTCGAGTTCCATGTGTTGAGCAGACTCCATCGTCCCCATGATCCCGGCATTGTTGAAAGCACCATCCAATCCACCGAACTCCTGAGTGGCGAGCTGGACCAGAGCCTCAGCATAGCCTTCGTCTTTGACGTCGCCCGCTAAAAAAATAGCGCGGCCTGGGCCATTATTAATGGTATTCGCAAGGGTCTCTAGCTCTGCTGAGCGACGTGCGCCGAGCATTACATTGGCACCTTCAGCCGCACTGCCGCTGCACCTATACCGCTGCTTGCTGCAGTGATGATGATGGATTTGTTTTTCAACCCCATCCAGTTGCCGTCTTTTTCGATCATGTGGAACACCTCAAAGATAGTGTAGTTAAGGCCACCAAATCGGTAGGTGACCTAAACGAAAGCATAGACGGTAGGTTTTTGTTCAACACTCCGGTTCTTGCGATTCGTATCTATTGAGGGCTAGGTGAGGTATGCGCAACAAAAAAGGCCTAGAGATGCTGCTGTCTAGGCTTTTTTTATAGCAGTGACTCTATGGGTAACAACGACAGAAAGCCTATGTACAAGCGTTTGAAGAATGTGGACGACGGTTCGGTGGTTTGGGTTTGGGGGCCTTCAGCGGTTTGGCTGATCCACACTAAATCGTTATTTTTTTCTACAGCAAGCTCGTAGGCGTAGTAGGGAATGCTGTGATCAAAAGCATCCGTAATCGCGTGAGCCATACTTTCGCTTTCGATCACAAAACCTAGCTCTGTATTGAGTACAGCCGAGCGAGGGTCAAAATTAAACGAGCCTACAAATGCACGTTTACCATCGACAGCAAAGGTTTTAGCGTGCAAGCTAGAGCCAGAGCTACCAAATGGGCCTGCTTTTTCTTTAGCTCTATCTTCGTCTTTGCCGCCTTCACGCCGCATTTCATACAAGGCTACGCCTTGTTGCAACAACGGTAGACGGTATTTGGCATAGCCAGCGTGTACAGGCAATACATCGGTGGCTTCCATAGCGTTAGTGAGTATGCGTAATCGTACGCCTTGTTTGGCTAAGGCGGCAAAGGCTTCTACGCCGTGCTCTGTGGGGACGAAGTAGGGTGATACCAAGTCTATGGATGTTGTGGGCTCACCTAGTATTTCTAACAACCTAGGCATCAACATGGTTTCGTGCTGTGCGTTGCCCTGCACTTTATCGGGGTCATCGCTAACCATGGTGACGGGTACCCACTGAAACGCGAGTGTTCCAGCCAGCATACTTTCTACAAAAGAGGAGTGCGCAATGCGTTCCACGTATGCTTGGGCTTGCGGTATGCGTGCCGTATTACTTTCCTCAGAAAGTAGCATGTCGGCAGTTTTCTGATTGGGTGTATCCACCAACTGCTCTATGGGATAGGCGGCTTGGTGATTCCAGTAGCGGTCAAAGTCGGTAGAAACATCATCTACTACCGGGCCTACCACCATGACATCAAGGTCAGCAAAGGCCACGCCTTGGGTAGCGCCGAAATACTCATCGCCAATATTGCGTCCGCCAACAATAGTGGCTTGGCCATCTACGGTGAGCGACTTATTGTGCATACGCCGATTGAGACGACTAAAGTCCGTCAGGAAGCCCAGTTGTTTAAAGGTGCGAAACGGAAAAGGATTAAATAGCCGGACTTCGACGTTGGGTTCGGCATTGAGTAAGGCCAGTTTTTCGTCTAAACCACTGGTGCCATTATCGTCAATGAGCAGACGTATACGTACATTACGTTTGGCTGCCTCGTGTAGCGCATAAAGCAGTAAGTTGCCTGTAATGTCGTCACGCCAAATGTAGTACTGCACATCCACGCTACGTTGGGCGGAGGCAATGAGCAAAATGCGAGAGGCAAACGCATCTATAGGGTCTGGTAGTGGCACTACACCTGATAAATTAGGGTGCGCAGCGATTTGAGGCTGCAGCCCTCTGCCCAATAGGGTGTCGTGAGTCTCTTGTTGTAAAAACGCGTGTGAAACCGTTTTGTTCTCCGTCGCTGGTAAGTGGCAGGCAGACAGGATTCCGGCTGTTAGAAGCAACAGAGCATTGCGTGGTGTGAAGTATCCCTGTCTGATCATGTGGTGAGGCAGTCTGCAAGCGTGGCGTGGTGGCCGGCATAACGTTTGGCCTAAGACGGCGTTTACCAGAATGGTAGCGCCGCCTTAGTCTACTAAAAATTACCGGTGGACGCGCAGGCAGAGAGAAAATGTTACGTGCCCGTCGTAGGATCCGGTAGTGCCAAATCTTAAGCCTTAGGTGTTAGCAGCGGGAGTTTGTGCTTGGTGTGCTGGTATGCGGCGTGCAGACACATGGGAATGGCAACACCCAGCCCTATGTAGATGGGCCATGTGAATTCGCTGTAATAGTGGTTGAGGGCCTTGGTGTTATGCAAATCCCATAGCCCAAACCACGAGAATATAATATCTAGCAGCACAAAAGCCAGTATGTGATACGACATAATGGGTTTAGATTGCTGGCCTATGTGCTTTAACAGGGGGATGTGCTGGTAATGGGCAATGATTTTTGCAATAGAAAACACTGCCACAATACCTGCTAAGGCCGTTAAGGTTTGAAACACAAAGCTCACTTGGTATTTGCTCCAGGCAATGACTAAGGGCTCTAGCACATCGTATTGCGACATCAGGTAAATCAACACAAAGGCAGCAATAAAGCTGTAGAAGCCGCTGTGTTTCATGATGAGGTGTTTGCCTGCGTAGCCTAGTAAGAAAAAAGAAGACCCCACCAGCACTTGCGCGAGCAGGTTGAGGTAAAAAAGCTTGGAGGCTTGGTAAAGATCTGCCACATAATCCATACCGGCATAGCCCAGCAGTAAGGCAACCATCAATACGGCCGCTTGCACCTGTGTAGGCGAGCTTAGTGCTTTGACCAGCACATTCACCACGATAAAGCACAGTAGCGACACAATGGCGTAGGCAAACAAAAACCAGCCTACAAAGAAGTAGCTGCCGCCATGAAAGCTTTGCTCTATAGGGTAGAGCACCGAATCCAACACATTGCCACGCCATAAGCTGGTGTAAGCAATAGGATAAAGCTGGTGCAAAATCGCAAAGATCAGGGCTAACAGCAGGTACACCATCACAATGTACGAGAGGTGTTTTTTGATGAGGTTAGCCGAGTGCGACAGTAGGCTTCTACGCGTGTTCAACAGCACTCCGCCCAAAAAGAAAAACAGCGGCATGTGGTAGACATAGGGCTTGAAGAACAAAAAGGGGTCGCCCGGATAGTGACCAATCACAACGCTAATAATGCCCAGCGCTTTGACATAGTCCAACATCAACGAATCACTGCTTTTTACTTCCGGTCCCGACAACTGACTCACCTTTTTTGCTGCTTTCGTTATGACACGGTAACAAGAAAGACGGGCCGCTACTAAGTAACATTATTCAAAGGCTTGTGACAATTTCTTGGTGTTGTAGTGCGTACAGCTTGGGATTTTTCGGATGACAGCTTTTGCTCTGGGCTGCTAAACTTTGGCCCATTGTCATTGGGGAGTAGCCATTCCTAGCCTTGTACTAGGAAGTCCACGTCAACAAACTTGAAGCGCTTGCTTCATGGCGTGGTCAGCCGTTGCACCAGCAACGTTAGCCAGGCGAGACCTTTGGCCACATGCGTTCAGCCTGCCGGCCGAGCTCGCGTGTGAGCCATTGGTTTTCTGCTTGCCCGGCCATTGTGATCCCATGTTTCTCACCTTGATCCTTTTTCTTCTATCGGCTGTCGCGATTTACATCGCCTGCGAATACTTTGTTAACGGTATTGAATGGTGCGGTAAGCGGTTAAATTTAGGAGCAACGGCTGTAGGCTCTGTGCTGGCGGCATTTGGAACTGCACTGCCAGAAAGCGCTGTCACCTTCATGGCGGTTGTATTTGGTTCTACCCCTGAACAAAAAGCACTGGGAGTAGGGGCGGCGATGGGTGGCCCTTTAGTGCTAGCGACGTTGGTGTATGCCGTTGTTGGCGCAGCGTTACTGTTCAATCGCAAAAAGTTGGCTCGTTCCTCATCTGAAGTACGGGCAGACTCTGTGCGACTAAGTCGAGATCAGGCGGCTTTTTTACTGATCTTTGTGGTGAAAGTGGCCTTGGGTGTGGTGGTGTTTAGCATTAAGCCGTGGTTGGGTGTATTGTTTCTGGCTGCTTATGGTGTGTATGTGTGGCGAGAGATTAAAGAAGCCGATACCGCCCCTGAAGAAGAGCATTTAGAACCTTTAAAAATACGCCCCTCTGACACCAATCCATCATTAGGTTGGGCCTGTACGCAAGCGGTACTTGCACTGACTGTGATCGGTGTAGCATCGCATACCTTTGTAGCGCAATTGGAAAATATCGCAGTAGCGTTGCAGTGGTCGCCGCAATTGGTGGCGTTGTTACTTAGCCCTGTAGCGACCGAACTACCCGAAGCCATGAATGTGTTAATTTGGGTGCGCCAAGGTAAGGAGCGTTTAGCCTTGGCAAATATTTCGGGAGCCATGATGATCCAAGCGACTATTCCTAGTGCATTGGGTATTTTCTTCACTCCGTGGTTGTTTGATGGCCCGCTTTTACTGTCGGGTGTGATCACAGCGGTAGCAATCGTGTACTTATGGTGGTTGTTCAGACGTGGCGCTGTGCAAGGGCGTGAGTTGCTGCTGGTTAGTAGTGGCTATGCGCTGTTTGCGGTGTTGGTGTTTTATAGCCTGAGCTAAATTGTTGGGTGAGGCGTGTAATAAAAAGGCCCACATCAGTGGGCTTTTTTCTTGTGTGTTGTCTAGTTAGCGCTGAAAATCTTGGGCAAGTTCCAAGTTATTGCTGGTGCCTCTGGACCAGTTCATACGGTACTCAAAGCGGTCTGGTGTGTAGAGAATTTCAGAGTAGTTGATAGGGCGTTCATCAGAGTCTATGAAGAGTCGGCGCAACTTCAGTAGCGGTGCACCTATAGATGTTTTCAGCAAGCGGGCAGCTTGTTCATCTGCTAGCGTGCAGGTGATGGCCTGTTGAACATGTTCTATCGTAATACCAGCTTTTTGAATGAGGTCTACCAGCGCATGATTGATCAAGTCGTCACGTGTAAATGAGCGGCCTATATCTTCTAATAAGTAACTTTGCGAATGTGAGAATGGCTCATTTTTTAAGTAGCGCACACGTGTGACGTGTTGAATGATGGTGCCAGGCTCTACATTTAATTGTTCGGCAATTGGGGCGATGGCGGGTGTGTAATCCAGCGTTTTTACCTCTACTGAGGTGTTGTGGCCAATAATAGAGAGATTCGCCATTAAGCCATCAATGCTGGCAATGACTGGACGCCCCATAATAGCTGTATTTTCGCTATAGGTTACTTGTGTACCGCGCCCACGAGCACGGGTAATTAAGCCTTCTGCAGCTAAGTCGTTTAAGGCGCGTCGTACTGTGATGCGGCTGACACCAAAATTTTGTACTAAATCATTTTCAGGCGGCAAACTTTCACCGTTACGGTAACTGCCGCTAATAATTTGCTCACGCAGCAAGACATACAAGCGGTGGTAAAGCGGTAGCGGTGACTTGTCATCCAGTGTGTTTAAGAGGCCTTCGGGCGTCTTGTTAAGAAGCGATGTGTTGGAAGTCATAGCATCCTAAAAGGTGTCTTGGTAATCAGCAAGATAACGAATCTACTTCTGTTTTCACCTAAGGGAAACCCCTAGTGCTGATAGTTATTTTTTTAAATGTATTATTAATATAACATTAATACTTTAGAAATGTAACGAGGGTCTAGACATGGAAGCATCTGGGAAAACAGCGCGCGAACTATACGAACAAATCAAAGCTAAACCTGTTCGTCCACGTTTTGGTTTTGGCAAAAAACCTATTTTGGTGAACATCGATTTGCAGAAGTCGTACACCAACGTGGGGGAGTTTGCGACGGCTTACGAAACCGACCCAAAGCAGATGGAGCATGTAAATGGTTTGGCGGATGCGTTTCGTGCCGCAGGCTTACCTGTAGTCTGGACTTATGTTGCGTACATGGAATCGGGTGAAGATTGTGGTGTATGGGGTACCCGTAGTGATACGCCAGACTCATTACAGAACATCAAAGTGGGGTCAAGACGTGCTGAATTTGACGACAGATTGAAGATTGATCATGTGAAAGACATCATTATCAACAAACGTATGGCGTCAGCATTTTTTGAGACCAATTTGCGTTCATTGATGACGTGGCACGGTTGCGATAGCGTCATCTTGACGGGCGGGTCTACATCAGGCTGTGTGCGAGCAACAGTGGTGGATGGCATATCCAACGGGTATCGCATGATTGTGGCCGAGGAGTGCGTGGCTGATAAACATGAAAGCCCTCACTTTGCCAATCTGTACGACATTGCAATTAAGTACGGTGACGTTGTGCCTACCGCAGAGGTACTGGCTCACGTACAGAGCATGAAGGGGTAAGGCATGAGCCATACACAAGTCAGTGACCTTCAGCTCTACGATTATTTGCCTTATGACCAACGCCCTAAACTCGTGTGGCCTGACGAATCGCGTATTGCCGTATGGATTGCCCCCAATATTGAATTCTATGAATTAAACCCTGCGGCGAATGCCTCCAGAGCGGCGTGGCCACGCCCACATCCTGATGTGCAAGGCTACTCACACAGGGATTACGGGAATCGTGCCGGATGGCAGCGCATGATGCGTGCTATGGATGAAACCAACTTTAAAGGTTCGGTGTCGTTAAATGTGGCCTTGTGTGACCACCATCCAGAAATTATTAAAGCGTGTGCCGATCGTGGATGGGAGTTTTTCTCGCATGGTATCTATAACACGCGCTATGTGTATGGCATGGATAAAGAGCAAGAGCGTGCAATTATCCGCGATTCACGGCAGACCATTCACAAGTGGACAGGGCAATCGTTGGATGGGTGGCTATCACCTGCTTTGTCGAATAACCCTTGGAGTCTAGATGTACTGGCCGAGGAAGGGGTGCTCTATACCTGCGATTTATTTCACGACGATCAGCCTACACCGGTGAATGTCGCGAATGGACGCATGATTAGCATGCCGTATTCGTTAGAAATGAATGATGTGATTGTCTATAACGGCAATCAGTTCACACCGCGTCACTATGGGGAAATGATTAAGCGCCAGTTCGATCAGTTGTATGCAGAGGGTGCCGAGTCCGGCACGGTGATGTGTATTCCCTTACACCCTTATCTTGTAGGGCAGCCACATCGTATCGATGCTTTTGCTGAAGCGCTCGCCTACATCGCTGGGCATGAAGGTGTGTGGCAAACCACAGGGCGCGAGATAGCCCATCATTACTTAGCGCATTATTACGACGACGTATCGGCCCAGATTGCGGGCATCAAACAGGCTGCAGAGGTGACAAAATGACGATTGATGCTACGTATTTGAGCTATCCCCATAGGCACTACGGCATGGATCACGACCGGTACGAGTGGTCTGATCTGTTTGAGCGAGCTCCAGTGCAATGGCCTAATCAGGCACGAGTAGCGCTATGGGTGACGCCTATATTGCAATGGTTTCCGTTAAATGCACCCGCTAAACCATTCCGTGCACCGGGTGGTTTGACCATGCCTTATCCCGATTTTCGCCATTACTCTAGCCGTGACTATGGCAACAGAGTTGGCATATTCCGCATTATGCGAGTGCTAAAGGAATTGGGTATACCGGCATCTGTGGCGCTGAATGCGGCAGTGGCGGAGCGATATCCTGCCTTAGTACAAAGCTTGCTCAAACAGGATGTGGAACTCATGGCGCATGGTAAAGACATGGGGCATGTGCATCATGCTGAACTGAGTGAGCAAGACGAAGCACAGCTTATAGCTTCTAGCGTAGAGCTGTTGCGCCGTATGAGTGGTCAAGCTGTTACGGGTTGGCTGTCGCCTGCACGTAGTCAGTCTGCCAATACGATGGACTTGTTAGCAGCGCAAGGCGTGCGTTATTCCTGCGACTGGGCAAACGATGATTTGCCTTATGCCATGAAGGTAACCAGTGGCGAGCACTACGCCATGCCTTTGGCATTTGAAACAGACGACCGAGTTATTTTCCAAGAGTTTCATCAAAACGAAGATGAGTGGCTCACACAAATCAAAGATCGTTTTGATGTGTTGTATCGCGAGTCACAGCAGTACGGCGGACGCGTGATGAGTGTACCGCTGCATGCGTGGGTGTCTGGCGTGCCATTTCGTATCGCTAAAGTACGAGAGGCGTTGGAGTACATGTTGGGACACAGCGGTGTGTGGGCGGCGACGGGAACAGACATTTTAGATGCGTATTGCGCTTCAGTCGCGAAGGCTGGAGAGCGGTAATGTCCAGCAACAAGAAGGCCGTTGTGGCGCGCACTATGTTTGACAAGATTTGGGACAGGCACGTGATCTTGTCCCAACCGGATGGGCCGGATTTGCTATACGTGGACAGGGACCTTATTCATGAAGGCTCTTTCCATGCTTTTGCTGATCTACAGCGTCGTGGTTTAACTGTTCGTAAGCCCAAACAAGTATTTGGGGTGCCAGACCATTATGTGCCTACACGTTCGCGCACGGCAGAAGGCGCGGCAACCATAGAGCTCACGCACATGATTCAGCAGTTTGATCGCAACATGCAGTGGAGCGGTGTGAACCATTTCTCGTTGCAAGATCCACGGCAAGGCATTGTGCATGTGGTGGCGCCCGAGCAGGGAATTACGTTGCCTGGGCTTTTGGTAGTGTGTAGTGATAGCCATACCTCTACCAACGGGGCATTGGGAGCCATTGCTTTTGGTATAGGTCAGTCTGAAAACGCGCATGTGATGGCAACGCAGACTCTGTGGCAATCGCGTCCTAAAGTCATGCGTATTACGGTAGACGGGGTACGTGCTCAAGGGGTGTCAGCCAAAGATGTGGTGTTAGCCATCATTGCCCGTATAGGGGCATCCGGTGCCACAGGTTATGCCATTGAATATGCAGGGTCTGTCATACGCGACATGAGTATTGAGGAGCGTCTGACTGTCTGCAACATGTCTATAGAGGCGGGGGCGCGGTGCGGTATGGTGGCGCCAGATGACACTACCTTTGCTTATGTAAAAGGCCGAGCATACGCACCTGCTGGTGCATTGTGGGAGCAAGCTGTAGAGGATTGGCGCAATCTAGCCAGTGATGCCGAGGCGGTTTTTGATCAAGAAGTACTCATAGACGGCAATGCCATCACGCCGATGGTGAGTTGGGGGACCAGCCCTGAAGATGTCAGTTCAATTGCAGCGCAGGTGCCGGACCCATTGTCCTTTGACGATGTATCGCGTCAACAAGCCGTAGAAGCTGCGTTGCAGTACATGGATTTACAACCCGGCATGGCGTTGGAGGCGATAGCGATAGACATGGTGTTTATAGGCTCCTGTACCAATAGCCGTTTGGAAGACTTACGCGAAGCAGCAAACGTATTACGTGGCAAAAAGGTACGCGTGCCTACCATTGTGGTTCCAGGTTCTGGCTTAGTGAAAAAAGCAGCAGAAGCAGAGGGCTTGGGGCGTGTGTTTCAAGAGGCAGGAGCGCAGTGGTTGGAGCCAGGTTGTTCTAGTTGTGCAGCCATGAATGGTGATGTGGTACCGGCAGGTAAGCGCTGTGCCTCTACGTCTAATCGTAATTTTGTGGGTCGCCAAGGTAAAGGGGCTCGTACGCACTTGTTAAGCCCCGCGATGGCGGCTGCAGCAGCGCTATACGGTAAGTTGACCGATGTGCGCCACCTTTCAACCGAGGTGCAGGCATGAAAGCTTTTATATGTGTAGAAGGCGTAGCGGTACCCTTTGAACAACGCAATGTGGATACAGACCAAATTGTGCCGGGGCGCTTTCTGAAACGAGATCGCGCACTGGGGTATGGCGCCGTGCTATTTCATGACCTGCGTTTCACCGAGCTGGGCGATGAGATTGCAGAGTTTGTGCTAAACCAGCCCGCGTATCGTGACGCCACAATTTTAGTCACTGGTGAAAACTTTGGTTGTGGCTCCTCGCGAGAGGCCGCCGTTTATGCTTTAGCCGACTACGGTATACGCGCTGTGATCGCCCCCAGTTTTGGGGACATTTTCCATAATAACTGCCTGAAAAACGGGATTTTGCCGGTGTGTTTACCTGAGCACGTTGTTTCCCTAATCGGTGAGGCATTGCGTACCCAGCAATACCGCAGCGTGGTAGTGGATCTGGAAAATCAACAGGTGAGGTTACCCGACGGTACCAATTACCCCTTTCATGTGGATGCATTTTGGCGAACCTGTTTGCTTCAGGGTATGGATGAGTTGGAGCTTACCTTAAGCCACCAAGACAGTATTAGCAATTTCGAAGACAACTATTACCAACGCTACCCTTGGGCAAAGCTGTAGTACAGGCGTGCCCAGCTACTGGCTGGTCAAGGTGGTGAATGGGTTTGGGGAGACAGAATATGGCGATAAAGCCAGCCATAGAGGCAGAGTTTGAGTTTAGTGTGCCCGTAGTCATTGTGGGTGCTGGAGCCTGTGGGCTGACAGCGGCATTGTCCGTGGCCGAACAGGGTGTAGAGGTGCTGGTGCTGGAGCGCGATGAGCACCCTAGTGGTAGCACGTCGTTATCAGCGGGGTTGATTCCGGCAGCAGGTACGCAACTGCAAAAAGAAAAGGGCATAGCGGATACGGCGGAGCAGTTTGCAGCAGACTTAATGGCTAAAGCGCATTACAGAAATGATGCAGTAGTCGTTAACGCCGTAGCAACTGCTTCGGGGAAGACTATTGATTGGTTAATGCGTGAACACAAGCTGGATTTGCACTTGGTAGAGGGATTTCGCTATCCCGGCCATTCACAGTACCGCATGCACGGGCCGCGTTCTCAATCGGGGGCGGATTTAGAAAGTATGTTGCTGGCTGCGGCCTCACAGGCACAGGTAGACATTATGACCAGTGCTTCAGTGGAGGATTTATACGCCACCGAGCTAGGCGAAGTCGTAGCGGTTTCATTTAAACGTCCGGATGGATTGGTAGAGACAGTAGGGTGCGAAGCTCTGATTTTGGCGTGTAACGGTTTTGGCGGCAATCCAGAAAAAATAGCGCACTTTATTCCCGAGATGGTTGATGCCGAGTACTGCGGCCATACATCTAACACAGGTGATGCGTTGGACTGGGGGCTGGCGTTGGGTGCGCACGCGGAAGATTTAGGCTCCTATCAAGGGCATGGTTCGGTGTCGGTGCCGCATGGGTCGCCATTGACATGGGCGGTGGTGTCACTAGGGGGCATTCAGGTTAATCAACTGGGTAAACGTTTCGCCAACGAAATGCGTGGTTACTCTGAGCATGCCGAAGAAGTCCTGAAACAGCCCGGACAATACGCATGGAGCATTTATGATGCCCGCTGCGAACAGCCTGCCTTAGCTTTTCATGATTACAAAGAAGTGCAGGCTTTGGGTGGTATACGTCACGCAGACAGCATAGAAGAACTGGCGGCGGTTACTGGTCTGCCGTTAGAGGCACTACGTGAGCAATTAGAGCAGGTGCATAGCTATACCCAAGGCAAGCAACACGATCCTCTGGGTAGAAGCTTTACGCCAGAGCAGGCGCTGCAAGCACCCTATAGAGCAGCCAAAGTAAGTGGTGCACTGTTTCATACCCAGGGTGGGCTGACGGTGGATAGTCATGCCCGTGTATTGAAGCCAAATGGTGAGGTCTTGCCTAATCTTTATGCTGGAGGTGGCGCTGCACGTGGGTTTTGTGGGCCGGGAGCCGATGGTTATTTATCGGGTAATGGTTTGTTGACAGCCGTGGTGTTAGGGCGATTGGCAGGTTTAAGCGCCTGCAGCCAGCTACAACAACGTGACGACAATTAAAAAAGCTGGGTGTGCGCTACCGAGCACCCAATCAGGAGATAAGACAATGAATACATTTGATCAAAAACGCAGACAAGTGTTGAAGTATGGTATGGCCAGCGCCGTGATGTTAGGCGTTCCAGGTTTGTCTAGAGCGCAGTCTGTACAGCCCATTAAGGTAGGTATTCTACAGCCCGTCACAGGCACATTTGCGCAAGATGGTGGTTTGGGCCGCTTAGGCGCAGAGCTCGCCATCGCACACATTAATGCGCAGGGTGGTATTAAGGCGTTGGGTGGTGCGCCATTGGAAATGGTATTTGCCGATGCGCGCTCTAACCCCGAGGTTGCGGTACAAGAGGTAGAGCAACTGCATAATCAAGGTGTAGTGGCCATCGTGGGTGGTTTTGCTAGCCCCATTTGCTTGGCAGCTACACAAGCAGCTTCACGCTACGACATTCCTTATTTGGTGGATGTGGGGGTGTCAGACCAAATCGTACAACGGGGCTTAAAAAACACCTTTAGGTTTGCACCGGGCTTTGGCATTTGTTCGCAGTCAGCAATAGATAGCTTAGTCAACATGAACGAGTATGCTGGCAACCCCGCCAAAACGGTGGTGTTGGTGCACGAAGACGGTTTGTTTGGCTCAGGTTTGGCTAAGTTGATGCAAACAGAGTTGCCTAAACACGGTTTTGAAATCTTAGATGTGATCGCGCACCCAACACCCGCCAGAGACATGTCTAACGTGGCATTGCGCATTCGATCCTTACGCCCGGATCTGATTATCCCATCGTCATACTACGGTGAAACCGTATTGTTGATGCGTACGTTACAGCAACAGCGAGTACGCGCCAAAGGGATTTATGCGGTGTTGAATGGTGCTGCGTCTAATTTCAGGTTTGTGAAAGAGTTCCCACAAGCAGCCGAGAACATTATGGACTGCAACCACTGGAGCGATCCACGTAACGAGCAAGCTCAAGCGCTACGTAAGCAAGTGGAAGACAGTGGCACTACGTGGACATACAACATTGCACTGAATTACTCCAACGTTTTGCTGCTGGCTGACGCATTGGAGCGTGCAGGCAAGGCGGATCGCATCGCGGTGATTGAAGCACTGCAGACGTCTCAGTTTGATGGTCACATCATGCCATATGGCCCAACACGCTTTGTGGATGGCCAAAATATGGGTGGTGCACCCGTTGTGACGCAGGTTCAGCAAGGTGATATCAAGGTGATTTATCCGTCGGAATTTGCGGATGCTAAACCTAATTATCCGTTGTAAGTGAGAGTGGTCTGGGTATCTACGGATACCCATCAATGAGAGATAAAAATTATGTACTCAATGAGTATCGTAATCGAGGCAATTTTAAATGGTGTGCTGACTGGCTCTATTTATGCTTTGATCGCCTTGGGCTTAACGCTGGTGTATGGCGTGTTGCACATCATCAATTTTTCGCATGGTGCCATGTTAGCGGCATCCATGTTCTTGGTTCTATCGTTGAACCAGCATTTCAATTTAGACCCGTATATACAGCTTCCTATCATTGTACCCGCGTTGTTCATCGTGGGTTATGTGATTCAGCGCTTTCTAATTGGCCCAGGCAGTCATGGCAGGGATGAAAATATTCTGATTATCACCTTGGGTTTATCCATCGTGATTGAAAACGTGTTGCTGGCGATTTTTAGATCAGATGTGCGTTCGTTGTCATCGGATTACTCCTTTGATGTATTTGAGTTTGGCCCCTTTATTTTCTCGCAAGCTCGTGTGTTTGGGTTGTTTGCCTCGGTGCTGACGGCTGCCTTGTTGTGGGTGTTCTTGGCAAAAACCAATACAGGCAAAGCCATACGTGCTGTTTCTAAAGAGAAGCTAGGCGCGAGTTTGGTTGGGATTAATGTGAAGCATATTTATGCTGTCACCTTTGGTATTGGGTGCGCATGTTTGGCAGTGTCGGCATCGTTATTGCTCCCTACGTTTTATGTGTACCCCAGCATTGGTAGTGCCTTTGTATTAGTCGCATTCACGGTGGTGGTACTGGGTGGTATGGGCTCCATTGTGGGGGCTCTGGTAGGCGGTATTTTTATTGGCATTGTAGAAAGCTTATGTGGCCTGTTTTTAGGTGAAAGCCTAGGTCAGATTGGGATTTTCATCACATTTATCCTGGTTCTACTGTTTAAGCCCACCGGTTTTTTTGGAGCTAAAGCATGAAATTGAGTGCGTATTCCTCTATCGCCGCCGTGATTGTGTTGTTGATCGCACTACCGTGGTTTTCCTCCTCAAACGTAGTGATCAGCTTCATGATTTACACCCTGATTATTGCTATTGCTGCTCAGGGCTGGAACGTGCTGGGTGGGATGGCAGGGCAAATTTCGTTTGGTCATGCGGCATTTTTTGGCACAGGCGCTTATGTCATTAGTTTGTGGCAATTGAATTTGGGCTTAGGGGCGTGGAGTGGTCTGTTGGTGGGGATCGCAGCGGGTGCCTTAGTAGGCTGGCTGGTGGGTTTCTTATCGTTCCGTGCTGGGTTACGAGGTTCTTATTTTGCGCTGGTGACATTGGCGTTTGCCGAGGTGTTTAGAGTGCTCACCAATGCTTCACCGTTAATGGGTGGTGCGTCAGGTCTATTGCTGCCGATTAACTATGGTTTTGAACATTTGCAGTTTTCTAATCGCACGTATTTTTACTGGTTAACGGTTGCGGTGTTAAGTGTAGGTTTGATTGTGGTGCGCAAAATTTCATTCTCCCGCTTTGGTGCGCAATTGGCAGCGGTGCGTGAGAACGAAGATGCGGCAAAAGCTCTGGGTATCAATGTACTGAAGGTTAAATTAAAAGCGATCACGCTTTCAGGTGGTTTAGCTGCGGCAGCTGGGTGTTTGTATGTGCAGTATTTCCTCTATATAGATGCGAGTTTGGCGTTTGGGCCTAAGGTATCGGTAGAGGTGCTGCTCGCCAGTATGGTTGGCGGCTTAGGTACGGTGTTTGGCCCATTAGTAGGAGTGTTGGGATTGCATCTGTTGGGTGAGGGTGTCAAAAGCTTTACCGGCGAAATCCCAGGTGTGGATATGGCGATTTACGGTGGCGTATTGATTGTGGCGGTGTGCTTTTTGCCGCAAGGCTTATTGGGCTTGGGGCGTAAGTGGCGTATTCGTTCTGCTAAAGCTGAACAGGAGCAACGCACATGATTTTGCAAGCACAATCAATCACGATGCGATTTGGCGGTTTAGTTGCTATTAATGATGCATCGCTAGAGGTTAAGAAGGGCTCTATCACTGGCTTAATTGGCCCTAATGGAGCGGGTAAAACAACGCTGTTTTCGGTTGCTTCTGGATTTTTAAAGTGCTCAACCGGTCGAGTTATGTACGACGGGGTGGATATTACTGCTATGCCGCCACATCGTCGTGCCGAGATGGGAATGGGGCGTACTTTTCAGATCGTGCAGCCTTTTGCTGGTTTAAGCACCTTAGAAAATATTGTGGTGGGCGCTTTTCTTCGTCATAAAGATAGAGATGAAGCCGAAGCCGTCGCACGTGATGTGGCGCATAGAGTAGGGCTGGAGCATGCACTGCATCGTCCTGCAGCAGGGTTAACAGTGGCGGGTCGTAAGCGCTTGGAGTTGGCTAAGGCACTGGCTACAGAACCTAAGTTATTGCTGCTAGATGAAGTGTTGGCGGGTTTAAATCCTTCAGAAATTCGCGACATCATTCCGGTCATTGAAGGCATTAGGGCAGAGGGTATCTCTGTTTTGATGATTGAGCATGTCATGCAAGCAGTGATGAGTTTGTGTGACTACCTGTATGTACTGGCACAAGGGAAAATCGTGTCACAAGGTGAGCCACGTGCGGTGGTGAGTGACCCCTTGGTGATAGAGGCGTATTTAGGCCACGGTGCTGCAAACCGATTGGCGAAGCAGGAGCAACAGCATGCTTGAGATTAAAGCGCTCAAAGCGGGGTATGGCGCCGTGGAAGTACTGCGCGGAATCGATTTGCACGTAAAGGCCGGCGAAATAGTGGCGGTTTTGGGAGCAAACGGCGTAGGCAAAACCACACTAAACATGGTGCTGTCTGGAATGTTGAAGGTGAATGCAGGGAGCATTGATTTCAAAGGTGCAGCATTACCCAAAAACAGTGAGCACATTGTTAAAGCGGGTTTGATTCATGTGCCTGAGGGTAGAAAGATATTCCCTAATCTGGCGGTACATGAAAACTTAGAGCTGGGTGCTTACTTGCGTGGGCAAGCCAATAAGCAGCGCAATCTTGAGCGCATCTATGACTTATTTCCTCGGTTGCGTGAACGTATTAACCAGAAAGCAGGCACGTTATCAGGTGGTGAGCAGCAGATGTTGGCCATAGGTAGGGGCATGATGGCCGAGCCAGATTTTCTCATACTGGATGAGCCGTCATTGGGGCTTTCCCCTTTATTGGTGGAAGAAATGTTTGCCCTTATACAGCGCTTGAATCAGGAAGGGCTGACCATCATGCTGGTAGAGCAAAATGTGGTGCAGTCATTAGAGTTAGCGCATCGTGCTTACATTATCGAGAATGGGCGCGTGGCATTGTCGGGTGATGCCGAGTCCGTAGCAATGGACCCTGAGCTTAGACGTACTTATCTTGGTTTGTAAGACCACAAAAAAGGAAGAATCATGACACTAAAACAGATTTTGCAACGTGGCGAGCAAATCATTGCGCCGGGTGTGTACGATGCGTTGACGGCTTTGATCGCTGAGCGCTACGGCTTTAAAGCCTTGTACCTGTCTGGTGCAGGTATTGCCTACAGTAAGTTGGGGAGGCCTGACATAGGCTTAGTCACCATGACCGAAGTAGTGTCGACCATAGAGTTGATACGCGACCGTGTGAGTAGCCCCTTAATTGTAGATGCTGATAATGGTCACGGTAACGCGTTGAATGTGCAGCGTACAGTACGCATGTATGAAAGGGCGGGTGCGAATGCACTACAGCTAGAAGACCAAAGTTTACCCAAACGTTGCGGGCATTTGGCTGGGAAAGCGGTAGTCAGTGCAGCCGAGATGGTTGGGAAAATCAAAGCGGCTGTCGATGCGCGTCATAGTGATCAGACCCTTATTATTGCGCGCACTGATGCCATCGCGGTAGAGGGTTTTGAGGCTGCACTAGACCGCGCAGAGCGCTACGTGGAAGCGGGTGCCGATGTGTTATTTGTAGAGGCGCCAGCGAATCAAGAACAATTGCAAGCTATTTGCCAGCGTTTTGGTACGAGGTTGCCCTTGTTAGCCAACATGGTAGAGGGCGGCTCAACGCCTATGTATACGGCGCCTGAGCTGGGTGAGCTGGGCTTTCAAATCGTGATTTTCCCGGGTGGCATTGCTAGGGCGCTCGCCAAAACAGCCGATCAATATTATGACTCACTACACTTGAATTTAAGCAACATGCCTTTTAAAGACCGCATGTTGGACTTGAATGGTTTGAATGCCTTGATAGGCACGCCTGAAATGTTGGAGCACGGTAAGCGTTTCGAGGCAAATGCGCAATAACAGATACAGATAGCAGCACCATAATAATGGAGACAACCATGTATAAAGTTCTGGTATTAGTGCCATTTCCGATGGATGAAACAAACTTGCGTAAACGTGAGCAACAGCTGCAAGCGGTGAGTTTGGGGCCGGGCATACAGTTTGAATTCAACGCAGTACGTATTGCACCTGCCAACTATGTGAGCCAGCAAGATGCTTTGTTGGCTGATATAGGCATGATGGAAGCAGGGTTGGCAGCCGAAGAAGCTGGCTATGATGCGCTGTGCATTGATACGGTTAGTGATGCTGGTATGGCCGTATTACGTTCGGTACTCACAATTCCTGTGATCGGTGCAGGGCGCCACGCCATGCTTACAGCCCTAATGTTAGGGGATAGCTTTTCTATCCTCTCTATGTGGGACAGATGGAATCCGCTGTATCGCAAAATACTGGCTGAGTTAGGCTTGGCGCATAAATGTGCATCCATGCGCGCCGCGAATCTAGTGCCTAACAATCAGGTGTTATTGGGCGGTAGGGAAGCTGAAGTGTTTCCGGTACTACGCGATGTGGCCTTACGCTGTATAGAAGAGGATGGTGCGGACGTAATTGTGCTGGGCTCGACGACTATGCATGAGGCCCACGCCTACTTAGCTCAGCAGTTGCCAGTGCCTGTGATTAACCCAGGGCCTTTGTCCTATCGCTTAGCGCAGAATGCGCTGCAGCTAGGGTTGTCACACAGTCGTGCCACATACCCTGAACCACTGGCACCGCGCTTAGACACCTATAAGGCCATGGGCCTAGCGCTATAACGCAGGAGCAGATTATGTCCAGAATATTGGTAATTAACCCCTTTCCTTTAGATGAGGAAGGCGTCGCGCGTCGTGCAGCACAAGGTCAGCACGTAGAGCTAGATCCTAGTACAGAATTGGTCTATAGGCCTGTACGTGTAGGTTCTACCTCCTTTATGTCGCATCACGATTGGCTATTGGCGGATATAGGTATTTATGAAGCCGCTGTGGATGCAGAGAAAGAAGGTTTTGATGCGGTAGTGATCGATACCATGAGTGATTCGGGTATGGCGGCGCTACGCTCTGTGTTGAGTATTCCTGTCATAGGCCCAGGTAAAGCGTCTATGTTGTATGCCTTGACCTTAGGTAATAGTTTTTCCGTATTGGCTCAATGGAAACCCGCCTTGCCACGTTATAAGAAAGTAATCAGAGAGTATGGCTTAGAACGCCAATGTGCTTCTGTACGTTCCTTTGATATTGAGCCTGACTTTGTCAATCTTACTGAGGGCAAAGAAGATACGGTATTTCCACGTATGCTAGAAACAGCAATGCGTTGCGTGGAAGAAGATGGTGCAGAGGTAATTTGTTTGGGTTCTACTACCATGCACTTAGCCGCAAAGTATTTGGCCGAGCATTTGCCTGTACCACTGATTAACCCAGGGCCATTCAGTTATAAGTTGGCGGAAACGTTGCTAAGCTTAAAACTGACTCACAGTAGGCATGCTTATCCCTCACCGCAGGTGCGTAAAGATGAGTTAGTGCATGCGTTGGTGGATGCCGCTGTATAAGATGTATGGTAGCAGGTATGAAATGGCTCACAAATGTGGGCCATTTCTTATGGTGCTTACAACGGCAGTTCCCGATTCTGCACCAAATTCTTCATCACCAACGTAGATGTTAAGCGCTGCACCCCCGGCATGGCAGATAGCTGTCGGTCATACAGTACTTGGTAGGCTTCTAAATCTTTAACGACAATTTGCAGCATGTAGTCTGGGTCACCAAACAAACGCTTAGCTTCGATGATCTGCGGAATATCGATGACGGCGGCTTCAAAACGGTTGATGTTTTCTTGGTTACCATCACGCATGGTCACAAATACTACAGCTGAAAATCCTAAACCTAGGGCGAGTGGATTCAACTGTGCACGGTAGTCACGTATGGCGCCAGATTGCTCTAATGCCTTTAAGCGACGGTGGCAGGGGGACAGGCTTAAACCTACCCGTTCTGCCAGTTCGGTGATGGTTAAACGGCCATCGGATTGAAGTTCAGCAAGAATCTTCTTGTCAAAGTCATCCATTTGCAATTTTCTTCTAAAAATATGCTGTATTTAGTCTTTATTTGAAAGCACATTCTAATGGATTGGGGATATTCTTCCTATTAATTTTTGAGTGTGTTTAATCAATAGAGGTTAGTGTGTCGTTCAGCATTTTGGCGTCGTTTTGGCTGGTGTCTTTTTTGTTGGTGATTGTGCCTGGTATGGACTGGGCCTATGCGATTTCAGCCGGTATTCGGGGTAAGACGGTGGTGGCCCCTGCGGTGAGTGGTATGTTGTTGGGGCACTTGGCTGTTACAGGGTTGGTAGCCGCCGGGGTAGGGGCATTGGTAGCGGATATTCCCTATGCGCTAGATACGGTAACCATTGTGGGGGCGATGTATTTGCTGTGGTTAGGTGTGGGGATGATTCGCCACCCTGTGTCGCCACTGGCAGAGTTCAGTAATGCGCCTGATCGCCGTTTGCAGTGGATCGTTAAAGGCATAGGGGTGAGCGGTTTAAACCCTAAAGTGTTTTTATTGTTTCTAGCCTTGTTCCCACAGTTTGCAGATCCTGCCAGCAACTGGCCCTTGTCTGTACAAATGCTGACCTTAGGCGGTATACATTTGGTCAGTTGTGGTGCGGTGTATTTGTTGGTGGGCTATAGCTCGCAAGCGGTGTTGCAAACCAGGCCTGAAATGGCACATAAGGTTAGTCAGTTATCTGGTTTTTGTATGATGGCGATTGCTGCGGGTCTGCTGGCCGAGCTCATCATACAGCACAGCTAATGCGCCGCTGATCCCCAAGGCTGTTTCACTGATGCTGTCAATAAACGCCCGTAGTTTTGGGGATAAATCACGGCTAGAGGGCCACACTATCCAGATCGCAATAGGGGTGTCGTGAATACTGTCTTCTAAGATGGTGTGTAGTTGCCCTGTTTGTACATAGTCGGCCACGCTAAAGTCTGGCAAGCAGGCAAGTCCTTGGCCATTTAATACCAAGTGTGTGCGCATCTCTATGCTATTGCAGACAAAAGATCGGGGTAGCTCTAAAGCGTTGCCATCGGCGTCAGGGGGTAAGGGCCAAGGTTCTAGACGGCCATTGGTGGGAAAACGGTAGTGCAAACAGGTGTGCGCGAGCAAGTCTGCTGGGTGTTGGGGGCGTCCATGCTGGGCTAAATAAAGGGGGGAACCCACAAGCACACGACGTAGTTCGCCAATTTTACGTCGTTTTAAACTGGAGTCTGTGAGTGTACCCGTGCGTATGGCCGCGTCAAAGCCATCACCAATGACATCGACAATGTGGTCAGAGAAGTCCAGATCCAGTTCCACGTCGGGATAGCGTTGCATAAAACGGGCAATAGCCGGTTGAAATAAGCTGCTGTATTTGGGCAGGCTTACTCGTAATTTGCCGTGTGGCGTTTCGCTGGCATTGGTCATTTCTAGCTCGGCAGCTTCTACTTCCGCCATAATGCGCAAGCATCGCTCAAGAAAGCGTTCGCCATCCGCTGTTAACGCCAAGGTTCGTGTGCTGCGATGAAATAAGCGTACGCCTAAGCGGTCTTCTAAGCGGCATATGGCTTTACCTACTGCTGACGGCGACAACCCTAACTCACGTGCTACGGTAGAAAATCCCAGCTTTTCTGCTACGCGCACAAATACGCCAATACTGCCCAAGTTATCAATCATAAAGCGGCTCTTTTTAAGACAAAAATGTCCGAAGTGTTGATTACTCTAGCATATTTTTCTTATCTAATTTAAGCCCTAAGCTACTGCTTTGTTTGTGTGGTCACGCATTTTCTCGTTGTGGAGTAGGTGCTGGCTACCAATGATTTTTACAGTAGAGAAACCATGCATTACTCTTCACAGCCATCCGCTATGCGATGGCTTCAGTTGCTTGCAGCTTGTTTAACAGGGCTGCTGATTCCGTTGTGCTTTACTGGTCCAGCGGTAGTGCTACCTGCTATCAGTGCCGAGTTAGGAGGGACTGCCACACAGCTTAGTTGGATTATGAATGCGTATATCCTGAGTTATGGCGGTGCCGTGATGGTGTCAGGCAGTTTGACCGATATTTATGGGCGTCGACGTATTTGGTTGTTGGGACTAGCGTGGTTTTGCGCGGTTACCTTCGCGATCCCCTTCATGCCTTCTGTTGTGTGGGTCGATATCCTACGGTTGCTACAGGGATTGGGTGGCGCAGCCGCTTTTGCAGCAGCGATGACCTCGTTAGCTCCTCTGTTCGAGGGGGCGGCGCGTGCTAGGGCTTTTAGCTTGCTCGGCACTACCTTTGGGTTGGGGTTGTCATTCGGGCCATGGGTGGCTGGCTGGGTAGTAGAGATGAGTAGCTGGCAAGGCGTGTTCTATGTCACGGGTGGTGGTCAAGCGGTGCAATTACCGTTGTTGATAATAGGGGTTGGGATAGGGTTGCCATGGGGTCTGATGGATGCGATGGCGGTGAGTGTGGTTAGCCCTGATAGAGTAGGGATGGCAACGGGTATTTTTAATACGGTGCGTGTATCAGCGGATGGTGTTGCTATTGCCGTAGTCAGTGTGTTGTTGGCCACGTTAATACAGCAAGACCTACTTCAAGATTTAGGGCTATTAGCCGCCGATGATGTGATGAAAGGTGCTGGATTAGCAGCGTTGGGCGAGTTACGTGCGGCGACGACGTTGCTACCAGGGCTAGAGTCCCAGTTAGCGCAAAGCTATGCGCAGTCTTTTGTGCACGTACTGTATGCGTTGGCAGGGCTGGCGATGGTGATAGCCGTAGTCGTGTTTATGTTATTGCGTAGGCAGGGTGGTATTACGTACGAGGCACGAGCTGCTGCATGAGCAGTGTAAGGACGTTAGCGACTGGAATAATTTTCCAGTCGCTAACGTTTTTTTAATACCAGTAAACAAACCAGATACAGAGAAGCGCCCACTACCCAGGGCCAGCCATTCCATGATGTGGCTGAATACAACGCTGTAAAACCTAGAGGGCCAATGATGGCGCTAAGGTTAGTGAGGCTGGTGAGCGTTCCTTGTAAGGTGCCTTGTGCTTGTGCGTTAGCAGTGTTTGCGAGCCAAGCTTGTAGAGCTGGTAGGGCGATGCCACCTGTAGCAAGTAACCCTAATATAGGAAACACCATCCAGCTTTGGGTGGCAAAAGCTAAGCATAGTAGACCAATAGCATCGGTCATCGTGCCTATTACGATGGTGTGTTTTGCCCCGATTTTTTGCGTTAATGGCCCGATAAGAAACGCTTGGAAGATGGCATGGATAGCACCAAAAGCAGTCAAAGAAATACCTACCATTGCGGTATTCCAGTGGAAGCGATCTTCGCCATAGATGACCCAGAGAGAAGCAGGGACTTGGCCTATAAGCTGCAAAATAAAAAACACTACTAGTAATGCTGTGAGGCCAGCGAATATAGGTTTGGGGGCTATTGCTGTATGTGGCGGTTTGTTGGTGGTTGAGGCGCGTGGTGTGGCATGGCTTTCTTTAAGAGCGAAATAGGTTAAGACTAAGGCTAACCCGTTGAGTAGCGCAGCGGCTGCAAATGGGCCCTGTACGGATATGGCGCCTAGTGCTCCCCCAAGAGCGGGTCCTGTAATCAGGCCCGCGCCATAGCAGGCTCCCATGTAGTCAAACCATTTTGCGCGATCACTGCTACGGGTGCAGTCCGCAATCGTAGAGGCCGCTACAGCACCTGTGGCACCCGTAATACCCGCCAGTAATCTACCTAGGTATAACACCCAAAAGGTGGGTGTGGCTGCCATGATCGCGTAGTCTATAGTGGCGCCTGCTAAGGATGCGAGCAGAATAGGGCGTCTACCATAGCGGTCTGAAAGACGGCCCAATACCGGTGCGAAAATCACCTGCATAAAGGCATACAGTGAAAGCAAAATGCCATAGTGAGTAGCAATGTGATGAGTGGGTAGAAACTCGCGTAGTAAAGCGGGCAGTACAGGCATGATGAGCCCAAGGCCCATGGCATCCAGAGTGACGACGAACAGTACTAGCGCTAGGGTTTTGTTGATGTGAGGAAATAGAGGCATAATTGTGATAAATTTATCATTGATAAATTATCGACACAAGGATAACGTTGGATGGCAAAACTAGACAGAGATAAAGTGATTCGTGCAGCGTTAGAGCTACTTAATGAAGTGGGCGTTGACGCGCTGACTACACGCAAATTGGCAGAGAAGCTACAGGTACAGCAGCCAGCGCTATATTGGCACTTTCAAAACAAAGAAGCCTTGTTGTCGGCGTTAGCTGAGGCCATGCTAGCAGAGCGGCACACGCACTGTTTTCCTGCGCAGGGTGAAAGTTGGCAAGAGTTTTTGACTAATAATGCCCGTAGTTTTAGAGCGGCATTGCTGGCGTATAGAGATGGGGCACGCATCCATGCCGGCACTGGGCCCTCAAGTCCACAGTATGCAGCGATAGAAGCACAAGTGCGTTTATTGTGTGCTGCAGGGTTTAGCGGGGCTGATGCGCTAAGGGTTTTAATGACGATTAGTCATTACACCGTGGGGGCAGTGCTAGAGCAGCAAAATACACAGGCAGCGGCTATAAATAGGGGCAGAGAGCTGCTGTGTGGGGCTGAAGCACCAGAGTTTTTGCAGCATTTGTTTTCGGATCAATCTTTGATGGATGCAGAGCCTGCATTTGACTATGGCTTAGCGGCGATGATTAATGGTTTTACGGTGTTGTTACACAAGGATGCAGGAGCTTGAGTTGAACATCGCTGTACTTTTTGTTTTATTCGGAAATAAGTTTTTCAAATTTAACAATGTATTGGATTATTGTTTTTTCATCCGTGGTTTATAATCCCTGCTCAAAATTTTGTAAAAGCAGAATTTTGTTTTATGTGGGTTAAAAAATTATATATAAATCGGGAAGCTAGAGTGAAAAAATTAAGTCCTAAAAATTCGCTAATCATCGGGGTAGTCCTGCTAGTGCTGAGTGCACTGATTTACTGGAAAAGCCAAGACCCAGGTATTAGCTCTGCTGAGCAAGCAGCGTGTGAAAAGCAAGTGCTTGCTAACTACGGTAATAGTGCTGATGCATTAATTGGTCAGTGTAAAACCAGTGTAGGTTTTGTGGCGATGATGCAAGCTCAATCAGGTGGTGCAGGTTCTGCACGTGATGTAGCTCAAGCAATCAGCTCAGCTAACCAAGGTGATTTTGGTGGCCACATGATTTACATGTTCTTGATGGGGTTGTCGCTAGCGCTGGGTTTGGGCTTGCTGATTAACGGTATCAAAGGCATGAAAAAATAATAGAACAAGCGGTCATGGCGCATAAATCTTTATTGGATTTATGCGATTTTTTTAAAGTAAAAATAATTAAATAGCTATTAATTTAAAATCATTAACTGATTATTGAGATAATAATAAATTTAGTTAATAAAATGCAAAAACTACTTTAGCCTGTGCTCGTGGCATTGATGGTGCCACGCTTACTACGGCTGCATTCGTTATGCCAGCAGGGTAAGCACTGCATCACTGTGCTGCATAATGCGTCAGCATACTGCAGCGTTGCTATTTAGATGACTGGCGCGCCATGTTGCGTGATGATTTCCAGTATGCCGTTAATCACGAACTGAATACCCATACACACCAGCAAGAACCCCATTACGCGGGCGATGGCTTGTACACCACCTTCACCCAGAAATTTGTTGATAGTGTTTGCGCTACGTAGGCAGATCCAGAATATAACGCCTAACAGTAGGAAAACCAGAATAGGGGCCAGAATGATGGTGAGCGTGGAGTAATGCACGGCATCAGATTGCATGGTGGCCGTCGCACTAATAATGAACGCGATAGTACCGGGGCCTGCGGTGCCAGGTAGTGCCAATGGCACAAAAGCGATATTGACCGCCTTGCGCTGTGCCAGCGCATCGGCGTTTGCATCGGCCTCTGGCATAGACTGGTTATCTTGTGTGGGGAACAGCATGGTGAAGCCAATGAAGGCCACAATAAGTCCACCCGCAATGCGCAGGCCAGGAATAGATATTCCAAAGGAATGCATTACCCATTGGCCGGCAAAGTAGGTGACCAACATAATCAGCACCACATACACAGCAGCCTGATTAATTTGTTTGTTGCGTTCTTGCAGAGGGATATGACGGCCCAATGACAGCAGCAACGTCATGGAAGTCAGTGGGTTGGCCAGTGGGAGCATTAAGGTTAGCCCCAGACCAACTGCGGTAAACAGCTCGATGATTTGATCCATAAACTCAGGTGTGATGGTATGTGGATGCCAGCGGCAAGAGGCCTCCAGTGTAGGCCACAATGTGTAGCGATGTTACGGTGTTAAGCGTGATGTGCTGGTTTGGTAAACAGAACGTATAACAGCGCGAGTAAGCATACGGCAAATAAGCCCATCCCCCACAGTGCATACTCAATACCCAGCAGTTCGACGCGCGCATCCATGCAGGTGGCATAGATGCCAAATAACGATGGGAATTGGCTTTCTAAGCCTGACTGGGTCATGATGCGGTCGGCCAATGTTTGGTCACACGAGAAGCTGAGTGATGCCACGCTGTACTGGTGCCACGCGGCCCAAATACCGCTAGCTGATAGCAGGGCACTTAACAGTGTGAGCAGTTTACCTAAGAGGTTTAGATTCAGTTTTAGTGCGACACCGGCGAATAAACATCCCACACCCACAGCAATAAGCATTAAGCGTTGTAGTACGCACCATGCGCAAGGGCGCATGCCAAACATGTGTTGGGAAACCAGTGCTATAGCCAATGCGATAAAGCACAGTCCAGATAGCAGGAACAGCAATCTCGTGGAGGTAGAATTCATTGTGGATGCAATAAAAAGGGCTAAGGGTTTAGGTGCGTGTGGCGTTAGCGGCTTCGATCAGTAGGTTCAAAACTAAGTCATGCACGCCATCCCACACAATTTGTACGCCTAGGCACAGCAAGATAAATGCGGATAAGCGCATCAGCACGGCGGTACCAGTAGTGCCTAGCTTATAAAGAAACTGCGATGCAAAACGTAAGCACATGTATACCACTAAGGCGGCTGCTGCAATGGCGGTCACAGAGCCAGTTAGCTTACTGGCGGTAAGCGTTGTGGTGGTGTCGTGTAAGGTTACCCCAACCGTTAAGGCTGCGGAGATAGAACCTGGCCCACAAAGCATAGGAAATGTTAAGGGGTAGAAGGCTTTTGAGCGTACTTTCTCAAACGAGTATTGTTCTACTATGTCTTGTGCATGGCTGGTGTCAGGGTCGGTGGCAACCACTAAATTCCATGCGGTAGCAATGACTAATAAGCCGCCACCTATACGAATAATAGGTAAGGAAATACCCAGGAAGTCCAACACCAAATTACCCGCTACCAAGGCGATGCCCAACATAATAAAGATGTTGATGCAGACGCGTTTGGCGAGCTCATTTCGTGCAGATACCGAGGCCCCTTCTGTGAGCGTTAGAAAGATAGGGGCGGCAGCCGGTGGGTTAAGCATGGGAAGCAGGGTGGCGATGGTAAATAGAAAACTTCTACCAAAATCCAACCATAAGACTGAATCTGTCATTTACATAATCCAGAGATTAAAGCGTGTCAGCGAGTTGTCGCTCGAAATGTTTGAAATGGGTTTGGTGCTGCAAGTGTTCGCTGTAAAGCAAAAAGCTATCTTCTACCCGTTGGCCTAGCGTCATGATTTTGGCAGATTTTAGATTGATACCATTGCTGACAAAAACTTTAGCGAGACTATACAACAGTCCTTTGCGATCGCTGGTGACTATTGTGAGTTTCCAGAGGTGCGTACCGTGCAAGCTAAGTTCAAACGTAGGAGTAATGGGGAAGGCACGAGCTTGGGCTTCGTAAGGCGCGATATAGTCTGTGGGCTCGGGGTCGTCTGCAGTGGTGCTTTGTTGCAGCCAATGCTCTAGGCTGAGCTTTAATCGCTTAGCAAACGATGGTTGTTGAGCCGTTTCCGGGGGAACCTCTACCACAAAGGTGTCCAGCGCCCAGTGATTTTGAGTGGTGTAGATACGGGCATCTTGAATGCCCAAACCGTTTTGATCAAAAAACTGGCACAAATGCATGAAGAGGTCGGATCGGTCGGGCGCGTAGACCATGACTTGATGCAAGTGATCATTGCCCAAGGCGTGTACCGAGGCGTAGGCAAAGTTAGCCTGTTCCCAAATAGGGCATAGCTCATGGCTGTGCCAAATGATGTCTTCGCTGTCGTGGCGTAAGAAGTAGTCGGTATCTAAGATGCCCCAAAACTTCTGTATAGCATCCAGCGTTAAGCCTCGTTCAAGCAGTTGCTGTTGGGCAGCCTGTTTGCGCTGTGCCAAAAAACTGCCTGTAGGTAAAGTGTTTTGGTGGCGTAGCGCCTTATGGGCAAGGTGATACAAATCATCCAACAGCTTGGCTTTCCACGTATTCCAGATATTGGGGTTGGTGCCCTTAATATCGGCAATAGTCAGCATGTAAAGTGCATCTAGGGTATGCATGTTGGGTAGCTGACTTGCAAACTCTTTCACTACAGCAGGGTCGTAAATGTCGCGCTTTTGGGCAACCAATGACATTTGCAGGTGCTCACGTACTAAGAACACCACCAGCGTGGTTTGCTCATCGCTTAAACCGTGCTCTGCACAAAACTGTTGCGCATCAATAGCACCAAGTTCCGAGTGGTTGCCACCACGGCCCTTCGCAATATCGTGAAACAAGGCGGCAATATATAACACCCAGTAATCGGTGAAATCAGTAGCAAGTTCTGCGGCTAGGGGGTGTTCGTTAGCATGGTCAGCCATGCAGAACCGGCGCAGATTACGTATCACCATCAGGGTGTGTTGATCCACCGTGTAGGTATGGAATAAATCGTGCTGCATCTGGCCAACAATGCGTCTAAACGGCGGCAAGTAGCGAGGCAAAATGTTCAGCATGGTCATCAGACGCAACGCGTGCAAGACGCCTCGTGGCTGCTGCAAAATCTGTATAAATAATTGCCTGTTTTCTGGCGTGCTACGAAAACGTTCGTCTATTAGGCGGCGATGATGCCAAATGGCGCGCAACGTAGAGGCATTCATGCCTTGCAGTTGCGGCTGCTGCTGTAGGTGTAGAAAACTACGAAATAACAGTGCAGGGTTTTGCGGTAATTGCTCTGGTGCGCGTAGATGCAAGCGGTGATTCAGAATTTCAAAATCATCGTCTAGCGGCACGGGTAATGGGTCAGAAGCAGGCAGTAGATGCTCTTCCAGTTCCTGCATGAAAATCAGGTTTAATTGGGAAACAACGCGTGCGGCCCAATAATAACGCTGCATCAGCACTTCACTGGCTAAACGCCCATCACTATCTTGAAAGCCATAGAGCTTTGCTAGGCGTGGCTGTACATCAAAGAGCAGCCTGTCTTCACGTCGTTCGCACAGTAAGTGCAACTCAACCCGTAAACGCATAAAGGCTGTGCTGACGCGTTTAATGGCACGTAATTCGGCTTCGTCCAATAAGCCGGTGGCGGCAATATCAGACCAGGTGTCACCTAAGCCGGCGGCTTTGGCTACCCAAAACAAGACTTGCAGGTCGCGTAGCGCGCCTGGGGATTCTTTGCAGTTAGGTTCTAGTGCGTAGGCTGTGCCTTGATAGCGCAGATGTCGCTGGCGCATTTCAGCGCGTTTAGCCAAGAAAAAAGCCTGAGGGTTTAAGGCATCATGCAGTTGGATTTGTAGCTCTTTGACTAAGGCAGAAGAGCCACAAACCCAACGGGCGTCTAAGAGTGACGTCTGTGTGGTGATGTCTGTGCGTGCTTCGCTGACACATTGTGTGACCGTGCGTACGGCGTGTGCCGCTTTTAGTCCGGTATCCCACAGCGAGGCAATAAAGGCCTCTACTTGTGCTGCAATGGTAGGAGTAGGCGCAGTGGGCAAAAGGATCAAGATATCCAGATCAGACTCAGGGTATAGCTCTTTACGCCCATATCCACCTACGGCGCACAGAGCGCACTCAGTGGGTAGTTTGGACAGCGCAAAGAGTTTTTTGAGTGTTTGATCGGATATTTGGCTGAGTCTGCGCAACAACGGTTCCGCGCGATGGTTGCGCTGGAACCGTTCTATGGCTTTGCGTCGTCGCAGTTCGTGACGCGAGCGTATGGCGGCGATTGCCACGTTGGGGCTAGGCCTTATAGCCTTTTACAAACGCAGGTGGTGCAGGCATATCCGGAGAGATGGTAAGCACTTCGTAGCCTGTTTCGGTAACCAGAATGCTGTGCTCCCATTGTGCAGACAAACTACGGTCGCGAGTCACGACAGTCCATTGGTCTGGCAAGGTACGAATATCACGACGGCCAGCGTTGATCATGGGCTCAATCGTGAAAATCATGCCGGGTTTTAGCTCTACACCGGTGCCGGGTTTGCCGTAATGCAACACTTGTGGGTCTTGGTGGAACTTTTGACCAATACCGTGACCGCAATATTCACGTACGACGGAGTAGTTTTTGGATTCGGCGTGTTGTTGAATCACGTGGCCGATATCGCCCAAACGTGCGCCAGGCTTGACCATATCAATGCCTAGCCACATACATTCGTAGGTGGTTTCTACCAAACGTTTAGCCAAAATAGACGGCTCGCCCACAAAATACATACGACTTGTGTCACCAAACCAACCGTCTTTGATTACGGTGACGTCGATGTTCAGGATGTCGCCGTTTTTCAATGCTTTGTCGCCAGGAATACCATGGCAAATAACGTGATTAACGGAGGTGCAAATAGCGCCCGGAAATGGCGGATAGCCAGGAGGGGCGTAGCCTACAGTGGCAGACTCTACATGCAATGTGTTGGTGATGAAGTCTTTGCAGAGCTCGTCCAATTCAGCCGTAGTAATGCCAGCACGTACATGCGTACCTAGGAAGTCCAGGGTGGCTGCAGCAGCCTGGCAGGCAGCGCGCATTTTATCTAAATCAGCGGGATCGGAAACAATAATACTCATGATGACTTGAATTAAAGCGTTTAAAAATAGTAAAATTACGGACTTACCCGTATTTCGCCACTAGTCTTTACTTCATTGTATAGCTTTTGAGAGAGTCTTGCGGCGGCATGGGTAAGACTTTTATTTATGTAAATCGCGTGCCCATTTGTCTCGGGGTGTCTGGAAGATTGCCTAGTTTTTAGTGCAAGATCCCTACCGGATACTGAATGGGTACAAGACCTAACCCTTGTGAGAACAGCATGTCTTTAATGCGTGAAATGTTGGAAGCCGGCGTACACTTCGGCCACCAAACCCGTTTCTGGAACCCAAAAATGGCTCAGTACATTTTTGGTCAACGTAACCGTATCCACATCATCAACCTGGAAAAAACGGTTGTCAACTTCATCGACTCTCAAAAGTTCATCACTCAGCTAGTGGCTCGTGGTGGTAATGTTTTGTTCGTAGGTACTAAACGCGCTGCGCGTGAATTGGTAGCTGCTGAAGCCGAACGTTGCGGTATGCCATACGTAGACAGCCGTTGGCTGGGCGGTATGATGACCAACTTCAAAACAGTTAAAACTTCTATCAAACGTCTGAAAGACATGGAAGCTCAAGTGGCCGAAGGTGCACTGGAGCGCATGACTAAGAAAGAAGGTCTGCTGTTTGAGCGTGAGCTGGAAAAACTGCACAAATCCATCGGCGGTATCAAAGACATGAACAAGCTGCCAGACGCACTGTTCGTGATCGACGTTGGTTACCACAAAATTGCTGTTGCTGAGGCTCGTACATTGGGCATTCCAGTAGTAGCAGTTGTTGATACTAACCACTCCCCAGATGGTTTGACTAAAGTTATCCCAGGTAACGATGACTCGGCTAAAGCTATTGCGTTGTACGCACGTGGCATGGCTGATGCCGTTCTGGAAGGCCGTAACCAAGCTCTGAGCGGTTTGGTTGAAGGCATCCGCGAAAACGAAGAATTCGTTGAAGTGGAAGAAGTTGAAGTTGTCGAAGAAACCGACAGCGAAGAGTAATCTCTTCTCTTAAACCCTGCCTTGTGCAGGTGGCGACTGTTCGTGCCATGATCCCTGAATAGTCGCCGCTTAGAATTTCTCGGCCCTGGTTCGCCAGGGCCCGTGTTTACCGAATTGGAGAATATCGTGGCTCAAATCTCAGCATCGATGGTTAAAGAACTGCGCGAAAAAACTGACGCGCCAATGATGGAGTGCAAAAAAGCGCTGGTTGAAACTGATGGCGATATGGCCAAAGCTGAAGAGCTGCTACGTGTGAAACTGGGCAGCAAAGCAAGCAAAGCCGCATCGCGTGTAACAGCCGAAGGCTTGGTAACTGTATTCATTGCTGAAGACGCTAAAAAAGGTGCCGTAGTTGAAGTGAACTGCGAAACCGACTTTGTTGCCAAAAACGATGATTTCATCAACTTCGTGAACGAAGTAGCTAAACTGGTTGCAGAAAACAACCCAGCAGACGTAGAAGCGTTGGCTGCATTGCCTCTGAATGGCGGTACAGTTGAAAGCGTGCGCGCTGAATTGATCGGCCGTATTGGCGAAAACATGACTATCCGTCGCTTCAAACGTTTCGAGACAGCTAACAAACTGGCTCAGTACGTGCACGGTGGCCGTATCGCTACTCTGGTTGAGTTCGCCGGTGACGACGAAGTTGGTAAAGACTTGGCTATGCACATCGCTGCTACACGTCCTAAAGCATTGGATGCATCCGGTGTTGACGCTGCTGATATCGAAACAGAGCGTTCTGTTGCGACTCAAAAAGCTGCTGAATCCGGCAAGCCAGAAGAAATCGTTAAGAAAATGGTGGAAGGTTCTGTTGCCAAATTCTTGAAAGAAGTGACTCTTTTGTCCCAGCCTTTCGTTAAAAACGACAAGCTGACAGTTGAGCAAATGTTGAAAGAGCAGGGCGCTCAAATCAACGGCTACGCTTTGTTTGTAGTAGGTGAAGGTATCGAACGTCGCACTGAAGACTTCGCTGCTGAAGTTGCTGCTGCTCAAGCTGGCAACTAATACGAAACAGTGACAGATTTTAATTCTGTTTCGTTTTTTTCGGCAGACGCCATAGACTGGCGTCTGCCATTGTGTTTTACTGCATTAAATTTCGTCAGTACCTATGTCTGGAAGCCCTGCCATGAATACCCCTCTCTATAAACGTATTCTGCTTAAATTATCTGGTGAAGCGCTAATGGGGGAAGATGCCTTTGGCATTAACCGCGCCACAATCATGCGCATGACAGAGGAAATCTCCGAAGTCGTTGCGATGGGTGTTCAGGTTGGTATCGTAATTGGTGGCGGTAATATCTTCCGAGGTATTGCTGCAGGTGCGCAAGGTATGGACCGTGCCACTGCCGATTACATGGGAATGATGGCCACCGTGATGAATGCGCTTGCACTGCAAGATGCATTGAAAAACCGAGGCCTGGATGCACGCGTACAATCTGCGTTAAATATCGAGCAGGTAGTAGAGCCTTATATCCGTCCCAAAGCCTTGCGTTACCTCGAAGAAGGCAAGGTAGTGGTGTTTGCTGCTGGTACAGGTAACCCGTTTTTTACAACGGACACTGCCGCAGCGTTGCGTGGTGCAGAAGTGGGTGCGGAGATCGTGCTGAAAGCAACCAAAGTAGATGGTATTTACAGCGCAGACCCAAACAAAGACCCAGGTGCTACACGTTATGCCCGCATTAGCTTTGATGAAGCTATTGTTCGTCGTCTTGAAGTCATGGATGCTACAGCTTTTGCGTTGTGCCGTGATCGAAAACTTCCTATCAAAGTGTTCTCCATCAACAAACTTGGCGCGCTGACCCGCGCAGTATGTGGTGAAGACGAGGGTACTTTGGTACACGTTTGATACAGGAATTCAACAATGAGTTTGTCTGAAATTCGTAGTTCAGCCGAGAGCCGCATGAAGCGCTCTTTGGAAGCGCTGCAAGTTAGTTTAGGTAAAATCCGTACAGGTCGTGCACACGCCGGTTTGTTGGATCATGTGATGGTTGAGTACTACGGTTCGGATGTGCCCGTAGGTCAGGTTGCTAACGTTAGCGTTGCGGATGCACGTACGCTGAACTTGCAAGTATGGGAAAAACACATGGCACCCGCCGTGGATAAAGCCATACGCGAATCCGATTTGGGTTTGAATCCAATTTTGTTGGGTGAAACCATTCGTGTACCACTGCCAGCACTGACAGAAGAGCGTCGTCGTGACCTGACAAAAATCGTACGTGCCGATGGTGAAGACTCCAAAGTGGCTGTACGTAATTTGCGTCGTGAAGCGAACGATACGGCAAAGCGTCTTCTGAAAGATAAAGAAATCTCTGAAGACGATGATCGTCGTTTCCAAGATGAAATTCAAAAATTGACGGATAAGTTCATTGCTGAAATCGACAAACTGATCGCAGCAAAAGAACAAGAAGTCATGACGGTTTAACGCCGTTATACAGGTGTGGCCCATGTCTAAGAGTTCTACACAATCCATACCGGACTACAGTGCTGTTCCACGCCATCTGGCGATTATTATGGACGGTAACGGTAGATGGGCCACCCGTCGCATGCTTCCCCGCACAGCAGGGCATATACGCGGTATGCAAGCCGTGCGCCGTGCGGTTGAAGCCTGTGGCAAAGCGGGTGTGCAATACCTGACACTGTTTGCGTTTAGCTCAGAAAACTGGCGTAGGCCACAAGAAGAAGTATCGCTATTGATGCGTCTTTTTGTGCAAACGTTAGAAAAAGAGGTGGGCAAACTGAGTCGTCAAGGTGTGCGTCTACGGGTGATAGGTGACTTATCCGCCTTCGAGCCACGTTTGCAAGAGCTCATACGTCAAGCTGAAGAAAGCACACAGCACAATACCGCCTTGCATCTTACTATCGCTGCCAACTATGGTGGCCGTTGGGATATTCTTCAAGCGACTCGCCGTCTTTTGGCAGAGCATCCAGAGCTGGCATCCGCGCCAGAGCAACTGGATGAGGATATGCTGACTCCTTATCTATCTATGGCGTTTGCTCCCGAGCCGGATTTATTTGTCCGCACAGGTGGTGAGCAACGTATTTCAAACTTTCTAATCTGGCAGTTGGCTTATACCGAGCTGTACTTTACAGATAGTTATTGGCCAGATTTTGATGCCGATGCGTTAACCCATGCCTTTGAATGGTATGCCGGTAGAGAGCGTCGCTTCGGTCGCACTAGTGCCCAGCTGGCGGGGCGTTAATCTTTAAAAGGTGTTGAGATTATGTTGAAGCAGCGGGTGATAACAGCTGTCGTGCTGATTGCTGTACTGTTGGTGGCCATGATCTTACCTTCCAAATGGCCATTAGCCTTGCTGTTGACCATTATTGCCGCAGCAGCGGTATGGGAGTGGTTGCGCCTATCTTGGCCCGAAAACGCTAGCTGGTTAGCGCCAGGCGTGGGCTTTCTGTCTTTTCTTGCGATGTTAGCGCTATTGGTGGGCTGGCAGCCTGCTGAGCTGCAGCCTTGGGCTGACGCTATACGTGCGCAGTTTTTCATGATTTTACTGCCGTTGGTGGTGCTGTATTGGGTGCTAGGGGTAAGTTTGATGCTGGGCTTTGCTCAAGTGGATCACCCCTCGGCGAAGCCTGCGCTAAGTGTGTTTGGCGTCGTGGCGGTGTTGGTGGCATGGGCATCATTAAACGAAATGCTGCAGTACCGTAACGCATGGTATTTGTTATCCATGATGGCTATTGTGTGGGTGGCGGATATTGCGGCGTATTTTTGTGGCCGTGCCTTTGGTAAAGCAAAACTGGCTGCACGTATCAGCCCCGGTAAAACCTGGGCAGGTTTTGTGGGCGGGGTTGTAGGTGTGGTGCTCTACATCGTGCTGACCGCTCAATTTGAGGGTAGCTATGCACACGCGCTCACTGTGCGTTGGTCTTGGCCTTTGGTGGTGATTATTGCGGCAGGGCTGGCGGCATTGTCTGTGATGGGTGATTTGTTTGAGTCACTCTTAAAACGACGTGCAGGAGTAAAAGACTCCAGTAATCTGTTGCCAGGTCATGGTGGTGTGTTTGATCGTATTGATGCGTTGATTCCAGTGGCGCCGGTAGCTTTGTTGCTAGGTGGGCCATTTTTGGAAGTGGCGAAGTTGGTGCATTAATGATGGAATTTCAACGTGTTTGTGTGCTGGGCTCAACAGGCTCTATAGGTTGTAGCACACTGGATGTGATTGCTAGGCATCCTGAGAAAATGAATGTGTATGCGCTAACGGCGCATCGCAGCATGCAGCAGTTGGCTGAGCAGGTGCGTGTGCATCAACCCACAGTGGTTGTGGTACCAACAGAGCAAGCGGCTACAGAGTTTTTGACGTATTTGGGGCAAGGCGTTGCTAAGCCTGAGGTGCGTGTGGGTAGCCATGCGCTGGCACAAACGGCAGCGGATACTGAAGTCACGACCGTGATGGCGGCGATTGTAGGGGCGGCATGTCTAGAGCCTGCCTTGGCGGCAGCGTCAGCAGGTAAGCGTATTCTGTTGGCAAACAAAGAAGCGTTGATTACGGCAGGGCAGGTGTTTATTGATGCCGTAAAAGCTGGCAATGCAGAACTCATCCCCATCGATAGTGAACACAGTGCGATTTACCAGTGTTTGCCGGAACGAATTCGTCGCGATGTTCCATCTCCCGCCGATAGCACCATTCGCAGATTGTTGATTACCGCTTCGGGCGGCCCTTTTAGAACGTGGGCTCCCGAGTTGCTGTCTGCTGTGACGCCAGAACAGGCGTGCGCCCATCCTAATTGGAGCATGGGCAAGAAAATCTCGGTGGATTCGGCCACGATGGTCAATAAGGGCTTAGAAGTCATCGAGGCGCATTGGCTTTTTGGTATGCCTGCTGATCAAATACAAGTGTTGGTGCACCCACAAAGCATGATCCATTCTATGGTGGAGTATGTGGATGGTTCCATTCTGGCGCAATTGGGGCAGCCTGACATGCGTACACCTATTGCCTATGGTTTAGGGTGTGCAGAGCGCATACAAAGCGGGGTAGGGTTGCTAGAGCTTACTAGCTTAGGGCGCTTGGATTTTGAAGAGCCAGACTTTCAACGTTTTCCCTGTTTGAAACTGGCCTTTGATGCGTTGCGCAGTTCTCAAGCAGCGTGTATTACGCTGAATGCCGCTAACGAAGTGGCGGTAGAGCATTTTCTGAATCGCAAAATCGCGTATACCGATATTGTGAAAGTGATTGCTGAAAGCATAGAAAAAATTACCGCATTACCCAGCGTGGTGTTGAATTCTCTAGAGGCTGTTTTGCATCTGGATCAACAAGCACGTGAGCAGGCGCGCAGTTTATGCGCCGTGACAGTGTAAGCAAGTTTACGTACGAGAGTAGTACTGAGTGTTAACTGTTATTGCCTTTATCGTTGCCCTTGGCCTGTTAGTGACTATTCATGAATTGGGTCACTATTCGGTGGCGCGCTGGTGTGGCGTGCATGTAGAGCGTTTTTCGTTTGGCTTCGGTAAAGTGCTATTCAAACGTACCGACAAACGTGGGTGTGAGTGGGCATTTTCGGCCCTGCCGTTAGGTGGGTACGTCATGATGCGTAATGAGCCACCTGAGAATGCTACAGCCGCTGAGGTGGCATCTGCCTATAACGCTAAAACGCTATGGCAACGCTCAGCGATTACTGTGGCTGGGCCAGTCGCGAACTTAGTGTTGGCGGTGCTGTTATACGCGCTGATAGGGGCGGTGGGTACGCAAGAGCCTGCACCTATCATAGGGCCAGCCCCCGAAAACAGCGTGGCGGCCTCGGCGCATATTCCTGCGGGCAGCATTGTTACTGCTGTAGATGGTCGTGACGTAGCCTCGTGGAATCAGTTCCGTTGGAACATGATGGATGCTTTAGCATCAGGGCGTGACATACAGCTGGCTACTACCGATCCATCAGGTGTGGCGATTCAATACGATATTGCATTACCTAAAGTACACATGGATCCCGATAAGCCAGATGTGTTGGCTGAGGCGGGCTTTGTGCTCATGCCAGGAACGCCGGTGGTTAAAGAACTGGTGGAAGGTAGTGTGGCCGGGCAGGCTGGAGTGCAAGTGAATGACTTGTTGCTAAGCGTGAATGGCCAGTCTTTGCAAACAGCAGATCAGTTTGTGCAAGCGATTTTGCCGCTGGCCAACCAAACCGCCGTGTTGCGGGTAGAGCGAGAGGGCACACAGCTGACTATACCTGTGGCAGTGGCGGCGGCGGAAAGCGCTGGCAAAGAGATTGGCCGTGTAGGTATAAAGGTTGGCAATGCGTTGCCGATGGTAACGGTGCGCTACGGAGTGCTAGATAGCATCCAGCAGGGATTTACGCGTACTATAGACACCTTGTGGATGTCGCTTAAGATGATAGGCCGCATGCTTATAGGCGAGGTTTCAGTTAAGAACCTCAGCGGTCCAGTCTCTATTGCAGATTATGCAGGGCAAAGTGCCAGTATTGGCGTAATTGCTTACCTGAATTTCCTAGCTTTGATCAGTATTAGTATAGGATTGTTAAATCTTTTACCCATACCTATGCTGGATGGTGGGCATTTGCTGTATTATGCGATCGAAGCTCTACAAGGGCGACCGTTGTCAGAAGCATGGCAAGCTCGCGGAAGAGCCATTGGATTGGGTATACTTGCGTTCTTTATGGTATTGGCGTTTACAAATGACTTTACGCGCCTTTTCAGTTAGCCATCCATAGCTTAAAATTCAACCCCATTAGATCAACCAAGGATTCACAGGATGTCGTTACGCCGTAAACCAAAATTTACCTTGCGTACTTTGCCTTTTTTGGTGGCCTCGCTGCTGGCTCCCGCTTTGGCAAATGCTTTTACTCCGTTTGTCGTGCGTGACATTCAGGTGGAAGGTATTCAACGGGTGGACCCCGGTGCGGTGTTTGGCTATCTGCCGGTCAAGGTGGGCGAAGAGTTCGATGAAGCCAAGGCAAGCGAAGCTATTCAGCGTTTGTATGCGTCGGGTTTCTTTAGCGATGTGAAAGTGGATACCTCCGGCGACGTGCTGGTGATTACGGTTGCCGAGCGCCCGACTATTGCCTCAGTAACCTTTAATGGCATGCGCGAGTTTGATGCTAAGGGCATTACACAGTCTTTGGCGCAAGTGGGGTTTGGTGAAGGTAGGATTTTTGACAAATCCATGTTGGAACGTGCTGAGTTCGAACTGAAGCAGCAATATCTGAGCAAAGGTAAGTACAGCGTAGAAATTACGCCTATTATTACGCCATTGCCACGAAACCGCGTAGGCGTGAGCTTCGACGTGTTTGAAGGCGATCTGGCAAAAATCCAAGAAATTAATATTGTTGGTAATAAAGCTGTTAGCACGGGTACGTTGTTAGATCTGATGGATCTGACTACACCCGGCATGATGACGTGGTATACCGGCAGTGATAAGTACTCCAGAGAAAAACTGGAAGGTGATATGGAGCGTATCCGCTCCTACTACTTGGATGAAGGTTACTTGGAATTTACTTCCGAGCCGCCACAAGTATCCATTTCCCCTGATCGCGAAGGAATTTTCGTGACCTTAACGGTTAGCGAGGGCGAGCCTTACACCATCAATGATGTGAAGCTAGCGGGTGACTTATTGGGTATGGATGAGGACATCCAGAAACTGGTCACCGTGAAAGCGAACGAACGCTTCTCGGCCGAAAAAACCAACGAAACGGCGAAAGCCATTAGCGATTACCTAGGAACATTGGGTTACGCGTTTGCTAACGTGAACCCACACCCTGTGTTGGATCGCGAAAATCACACTACCGATTTAACCTTCTACGTGGATCCAGGCCGCCGTGTGTATGTGCGCCGTATTCAGGTGGGGGGTAACGTACGTACGCGTGACCAAGTTATTCGACGTGAAATGCGTCAAAGCGAAGCAGCGTGGTACGACTCTGATAGCATCAGTGCATCACGTGACCGTATTGACCGTTTAGGCTACTTTAACGAAGTTGATGTGACGACGACTCCGGTACCAGGCTCTCCTGACCAAGTAGACGTTAACGTTAACGTTAAAGAAAAACCAACCGGGATGATTAACCTGGGTGTGGGTTACGGCTCTACCGATAAAGTGATGTTGTCTGCGGGTATTAGCCAAGATAATATTTTTGGTAGCGGTAACAGCTTGTCTTTGCAGATGAACACCAGCAAAACTAACCGCTCAGCGATTATTTCGCACACGGACCCTTACTGGACACAAGACGGTGTTAGTAAAACCACATCGCTGTACTACCGCCGTACTACACCGTACGACACACGTGGCTACAGTGATGGTGATTACCAAGTGACAGCCTACGGTTTGGGGATGAACTTTGGCGTGCCTATTTCCGAATACGACCGTATTTTTGTGGGTGCTAACTTTGAGCACAACAAAATTGGTCGCTATGATGAAAGATACATGCCACAGGCCTACCAAGACTTTGTAAAAGAGTATGGCAAAGGCACTAACGCACTGATCTTGAACTTAGGATGGTCCAAAGATACACGTGATAGCGCATTGGCTCCAACACGTGGTAGTTATACCCGTTTATCGGCGGACTTCTCTACGTTGGACTTGCGTTATTATTTGTTAAGTGCACAGCAACAGTACTTCCTGCCATTAAGTCGTTCTACTACACTGGCCTTTAATGGTATTGTGGATTACGGTAGGTCCTACGGTAGCAAAGCCTTCCCAATTATTAAATCCATGTACGGTGGTGGTATTGGATCGGTGCGTGGTTACGAAGGGGCATCGTTGGGTCCACGCGATAGTCTGACTAATGACTACCTAGGTGGTTCACGTCGTATTATCGGTAACGTACAGTTGTATCTGCCATTCCCCGGTGCGTCACGCGATCGTACATTGCGTTGGTTTATCTTCGGTGACGTGGGTAGGGTAGACAACTCCGACGGTTCATGCATGAAAGGGCCTACGGATCATAGAGCAGAAGATCCATGCGGTTGGAAATACTCAGCCGGTATTGGTTTGTCGTGGCAGTCTCCAATGGGCCCATTGCAACTGTCCTATGGTAGGGCTCTGAACTCTAAACCAGGTGATGATAAACAGTCGTTCCAGTTCCAGATTGGTACCGCGTTTTAAATTCCTGTAATTAATGGCACAATTAACTTTTTAGCAGCGTTATTAGCAAGGTAGATTTACATGTCGTCTAAATTCGCGTTTAAACTTTCAGCAGTTGGCAGCCAATTGGTTCGCCGCAATCGTACTGCGCTTATGGCTGCTGTATTGGGCGTGTCAGCTGTAGTCGCTACACCTGTAGTGCAAGCGCAAACCAAAATTGGTTTTGTGAGCACAGAGCGTATTCTGCGTGACTCCAAGCCAGCCTTGGCTGCCCAACAGAAAATCGAATCTGAATTCAAACGTCGCGACGACGAGTTGCAGCGCTTGGCGAACCAACTGCGTGATGACGCTGTGAAGTTCGACAAGGATGCACCCGTTATGTCCGAAACAGACCGTATCCGTCGTGAGCGTCAGCTGACCGACATGGATGCTGATCTGCAGCGCAAACGTCGTGAATTCCAAGAAGATTTCAATCGTCGTCGTAACGAAGAGTTCTCCGCTATCGTTGAAAAAGCAGATGCTGCTATTCAACGCATTGCTGAAACTCAAGGCTACGACCTGATCATTCAGGACGCTGTGACAGTGAACCCACGTGTAGACATCACTGAAGAAGTGCTGACCGCATTGGGTAACTAATACATAATGCCAGTATTGTTAGCGCCCGATAGGGCGCCTTCATTGGATCAGCTACTGGGCATTGTACAAAAAGCCGGACTACCTTGTAGTTTGGCTCCCCGCAAAGAGCCCGTTCCACGTATACAGGGATTGGGCTCTTTGCTTCATGCAGGGTCTAGCGAATTAAGCTTCTTGTCTAACCAGAAGTTGAAAGCGCAACTGACTAGCACTGAAGCGGCCGCGGTGATTTTGAGCGAAGCGGATTACCAGTCTTTAGATTTTGAACCAACATTTGCTGTGGTGCTCTGTGAGCAGCCTTATGCTATGTATGCGCTATTAGCGCAATGGTTTGATGAGCATAGATTGAGCAATCTCCCCACAGGTATTCATCCAACCGCCATTGTTGATCCTTCTGCGGTCATAGGCGAACAGGTCACCATTGGTGCGTATACCGTGGTGGAAGCCGGTGTGCAAATAGGTAAAGGCTCTCGTATTGGCGCGGGTTGCAGCATTGGTGCTGACAGCGTTATTGGCGAGTATTGTTTGTTGCATGCGCGCGTGGTGTTGTACCACCAAGTCAGCATGGGTGATCGTTGCATACTTCATTCTGGTGCCGTGCTAGGTGCTGATGGTTTTGGTTTTGCGCCTGATCCTAGACAGGCAGGTGCATGGGCAAAAATCTCGCAAATAGGTGCGGTGCAACTGGGTAATGATGTAGAGATTGGTGCCAACACGACGGTAGACCGTGGTGCGTTGGATAACACCGTTATTGCCAATGGTGTGAAGTTAGACAACCAGATTATGGTGGGTCATAACGTGCACATTGGTGAGCATACTGCTATTGCTGCATGTACAGGCATTGCCGGTTCTACGCATATAGGTGAGCGCTGCATTATTGGTGGCGCGGCCATGTTCTCTGGCCACTTACATATTACCGACGAGGTACAGATTTCAGGCGGTACGGCTATTACGGCTGATATCAAAGAACCTGGTCATTACACGGGTGTGTTCCCATTTGCGGACCACCAACACTGGCAACGCAATGCCGCCGTACTGACGCAACTTGCGACATTACGCCGCCGCTTACGTGCGTTGGAACGTGAAAACAATAACGAATAGCAAATAATAGGATAAGTCATGGAACTGGATATTAAACAAATTATGGAACGTCTACCGCATCGTTACCCGATGTTGTTGGTAGACCGTGTCTTGGAAATGGTGCCTGGTAAGAGCATTGTGGCCATCAAAAACGTCACTTTGAACGAGCCTTTCTTTACTGGCCATTTCCCCCATCATCCAGTGATGCCCGGCGTGTTGATTATCGAAGCAATGGCACAAGCAGCAGCGTTGTTCTCCTTTGAAGGACATCCTGAAATTAACCCTGCTAGCCAGAAAATTGCTTACTACTTGGTGGGTGTAGACGGTGCACGTTTCCGCAAACCTGTAGTACCAGGTGACCAGTTGCGCTTGGAAGTGACTGCTGATCGTATCAGCCGCACCATGTGTAAATACACAGCAAGAACCTTAGTAGAAGGCCAAGTTGTGGCTGAAGCTAAGCTGATGTGTGCTATCCGTATTTTGGAAAAAGACGATCAATGAGTCTATTACATCCTACCGCAATCATTGCACCCGGCGCTCGTCTAGCTGATGACGTGCAAGTAGGTGCATACAGCATTATTGGTGAACACGTAGAAATTGGTGCCGGCACCGTTGTGGGCTCGCACTGCGTTATCGACGGTCATACCACTATCGGTAAAAATAATAATTTTTACCGTTTTTGCTCCATTGGTGGGATGCCTCAAGACAAAAAATACGCGGGTGAACCTACGCGTCTGGAAATTGGTGATGGGAATACCGTGCGCGAGTACGTGACGATCAACACCGGTACCACACAAGACGTAGGTGTAACGCGCGTAGGGGATGATAACTGGATTATGGCCTACGTGCACATTGCGCACGATTGCCAAGTGGGTAGCCACACGGTGATTGCCAACGGTGTACAGTTTGCTGGTCATATCCATGTGGGTGATTGGGCCATTATTGGTGGCTTAACAGCCATGCACCAGTTCGTGCGTATTGGTGCGCACTGTATGATTGGTGGCACCAGTTCTATTCGTCAAGATGTGCCTCCTTTTGTGATTGGTGCGGGTGATCCATTCCGCCCAGTAGGTGTGAACTCGGAAGGGTTAAGCCGCCGTGGTTTTGATGCCGAAGCGGTTTCTAACGTTAAAAATCTCTACAAGCTGCTCTACCGTCGTGAGCTGAAGGTAGAAGAAGCGTTAGAGCAAATGAAAGCACTGCCTGATACACCAGAAAAAGCCATTATGGTTGAGTTTCTGGAGCAGTCGCACCGAGGTATTGTTCGCCCATGAGTGGCTTGAATATAGGTATGGTGGCAGGTGAGCCTTCGGGCGACCTGCTGGCCTCGCGTATTCAACGTGGATTGCAACAACAAGACCCCAACGCCGTATTTAATGGCATTGGCGGCCCAGAAATGACATCTGCTGGCTTTAATGCATGGTATCCCATGGATGCTTTGTCTGTGTTTGGCTATGTGGATGCATTGAAAAGTCTTCCCCGTTTGTTAAACACCTATTATGGTGCGCGACGACGTTGGTTGAAGCAGCGTCCAGATGTGTTTGTTGGGATAGATGCACCAGATTTTAATCTGCGCATGGAAGCCGATTTACGCAAGTCTGGTATTGCGACGGTGCAATTTGTGAGCCCATCGATTTGGGCATGGCGCTACGAACGTATCCATACTATCCGCAAAGCGGTATCCCATATGTTGGTGTTGTTCCCCTTTGAAGTGGACATCTACCAAAAAGAAGGCATACCGGTTACTTATGTGGGTCATCCTTTAGCGCAAAATATTCCGTTGGTGCCCGATCAAAAAGCGGCTCGCCTGCGCTTGAATATTCCTGAGGATGTAAAAATTCTGGGCGTATTGCCTGGAAGTAGAAAATCAGAAATTATGCAGTTAGCACCGCGCTTTCTACAAACGGTGCAACGACTGCAAAAGGACGATCCTGCACTGCATGTGGTCGTACCGGTGGTCAACGAGGCTCGCCACCAGCAGTTCTTGGAGATCTTACGCGACAACCCGGTAGAAAATTTACGTATCATCACCAACGACACGCAGGCACCTGTGTTCTTGGAAGATGGTGGTAAAAAGCCGGTGGCGTGGGATGTGATGGAAGCCAGTGATGCATTATTGGTAGCCAGCGGCACGGCCACCTTAGAGGCAGCGTTGTACAAAAAGCCTATGGTGATTTCCTATGTACTGACTCCCATGATGAAAAAGTTCATGGCGTGGCAGTCTGGCCAAGAAAAACCCTTGTTGGATTGGATAGGGTTGCCCAATATTCTCAGTCAAGACTTTGTGGTGCCCGAGCTGCTGCAAGACGATGCTGAGCCAGAGAAACTGGCTAAAGCGTGTGAGAAAGCTCTACATGACAATTCATGGCGTCAAGGTGTAGAGCAACGCTTTCAGCAGTTGCACGAAGTATTGCGTTTAGACACGCCCAAGTTAGCGGCAGAAGTAATTATGCAGGTGGCACGTGAACGCTGATTTATCACAGCTGTTGCAGTCTAGTGATTTGGTGGCAGGTGTGGATGAAGCGGGAAGGGGGCCTTTAGCAGGCCCTGTATTTGCTGCGGCCGTTATTCTAGACCCCAATCGCCCCATTGAAGGCTTAACAGACTCCAAAAAGTTAACGCCTAAAAAGCGCGATCAATTAGCAGAACTGATTCGAGCGCAAGCCTTGGCGTGGAGCATTAGCAGTGCCAGTCGCGAAGAAATTGATGACATCAATATTCTTCAGGCCACCATGCTGGCAATGCGGCGTGCGTGCGAAGCGCTCCCGGCCAAGCCTGAGCTGATACTGATTGATGGTAATCGGGTGCCAGAGGGCTTGTGCTCTCCTGCGCGTGCGGTAGTGAAAGGCGATAGCCAAGTTCAAGCCATTTCAGCTGCATCTATTTTGGCCAAAACGGCACGTGATGCGGCATGCCTGCAGATGCATGAGTTATACCCTGAGTATGCGTTTGATCAGCACAAAGGTTATGGTACAGCATTGCATAGCGAGCGTTTGCGCGAATTCGGGCCATGTCCTGAGCACAGACGCAGTTTCGCACCCGTACAGCGTGCCTTACAGGACAAAGCCTCACAATGATTATTGCCTCGCGTCAAAACACAACCTATAAACGTTTACAACGTATCGTGGAAGGTAAGCGCTCCATAGAGGGGGATCAGCCCGCTCTATGGTTAGAAGGGCCTAACCTGTGCCAGAGTTGGTTGCAGCACTATGGCGCGCCTGAGTTGGTGGTGGTGGATGCTGACCGCGAGCCATTGCCTGAGGTCGTGCAGCAGCTATTAGACACGGTTCCAGCCAGACAGCAGGTGATGCTGGGCGGCAATCTCATGAAGGCACTGTCTAGTGTAGAACAAGGGCAGGGCGTAGCATTTGTGGTGCAGCGGCCAGTGATTCCGGCTCAACCTGTCTTGAAAAAAGCGGCCTTGTTGCTAGATAGGGTTCAAGACCCTGGTAATTTGGGTACGTTGTTACGTACAGCAGCCGCAGCAGGTATCACCGAGGTATTTTTGTCTGTGGGTTGTGCCGATGCGTGGTCACAAAAAAGCTTACGTAGTGGGCAAGGTGCACACTTTGCCTTAGCAATACACGAGAACCAAGACTTACAGGCGTTGTTGCAACAGGCAGAAGTGCCGGTGTACACCACTACCTTAAGTGATAGAGCGCAGTCGTTATTTGCATTGGAAATTGCCAAAGATGGAGCGTGGTTGTTTGGCAATGAAGGGCGGGGAGTACATCCAGACTTGTTAGAACAGTCGCGCCATCAAGTGTTTATCCCACAAGAAGCCGCTGTGGAGTCGCTGAATGTAGCAGTGGCGGCGGCAATTTGTTTATTTGAACAACGCCGCCAGCACCTAGTAGGCTAGGCCTTAGTACAACAGGCGGCGATTTAAGCCTATTTCTTCCAGAATTTTGCTGGAAATCTCTTCAATAGAACGGCTGGTGGTAGAGAGCCAAGGAATGGCTTCCATACGCATCATGCGTTCAGCGTCGGCCACTTCATTAATACATTGCTGTAATGAGGCATATTTACTGTCAGGTCTACGCTCGTTTCGCACTTCTGAAAGACGTTCTGGTTGAATGGACAGGCCAAACAGCTTGTGTCGGTAGGGCGCTAAGGTGGCAGGCAATGTACCGCGTTCAAAATCCTCAGGGATTAACGGGTAGTTGGCAGCTTTCACCGCATATTGCATGGCTAAATACAGGCTGGTAGGGGTTTTACCGCAACGCGACACACCAACCAAAATCACATCAGCCTGCTCTAAACCTTGTACGTATTGACCATCGTCGTGGGCCAAGGTGAAATTAATGGCTTCGATGCGGTTGTTGTATTGTTTAGACAGTCCGTTGCTGTGTGAGCGGCCTACTGAACGGCTGGATTTCACCCCTAGAGCACGCTCTATATGACGCAAAAATGAGCCGAATAAATCCAAGAAAGTGCAGTTGGCTGCACCTACGATTTTGGCCATTTTGGGGTCTACCAGCGTGCTGAAAACCAATGGCTTTGCGTTCTTCTCTTCGGCACAGCGATTAATGCGTTCAGCGACATCCTGCGCTTTTTCGATGGTGTCGATGAAAGGCATGCGCACCGCCTCGAAGTTGAACTGCTCGAACTGGGAAAGGACGGAATGTCCGAAGGTTTCGGCAGTAATTCCAGTGCTATCTGAAACTATAAAAACGGTACGTTTAATCAGTGTGGAAGTCATAACTAAAAGGGCACACAAAAGCCTATTAAAAGGTACAATTCCAGAGATTAACAGTGGCCCGAAATCCGAGCAAGGCAAGTTTGCTTAGTGCGCGCTGCGCTGCAGCACATTAAGCAAACACGCTTTTTTACTATTAAGGTGACTTTTATGTCTTATGTTTTGCCATTTGAAACGCTCCGCATGACGGACGTGGACACCGTAGGGGGCAAAAACGCCTCCCTAGGGGAAATGATTAGCCAGTTGGCCGGTGCCGGTGTGCGCGTGCCTGGTGGTTTTGCAACGACAGCGGAAGCTTTCCGTGTGTTCCTGAAAGCCGACGGCTTGGATCAGCGTATTGCTGATCGTCTAAGCAAGCTGGATGCCGATGACGTACGTGAGTTGGCTGTGGCTGGTGCAGAAATCCGTAAATGGATTATCGAAACACCGTTCCCAGCAGAACTGGAGCAACAAATCCGTGAAGCATTCGCGAAATTGGATGCCGACGGTAAAGGTTCTTTTGCGGTGCGTTCTTCTGCTACGGCTGAAGATTTGCCAGATGCTTCGTTCGCTGGTCAGCAAGAAAGCTACCTGAACGTGGTTGGTATGGACGATGTACTGGAAAAAATCCATTTGGTATTTGCTTCCTTGTACAACGACCGTGCGATTTCTTACCGTGTACACAAAGGCTTTGCTCACGCTGAAGTGGCATTGTCTGCCGGTATTCAACGCATGGTGCGCTCTGACAAGGGCAGCGCCGGTGTGATGTTTACCATTGATACCGAATCGGGCTTCCAAGATGTAGTGTTCATCACTTCATCCTACGGCTTGGGCGAAACCGTGGTACAGGGTGCGGTGAACCCTGACGAATTCTACGTATTCAAACCCTCCTTGGCCGCTGGTCATTACCCCATCATCAGCCGTCGTATCGGTTCCAAACTGTTGAAAATGGAATTCGATCCACTGCGTGAAAGCGGTGAGTCTGTACGTACCGTAGATGTGCCTGTTAACGAGCGCAATCGTTACTCGCTGAGCGACGACGAAGTGATCGAGTTGGCAAAATACGCCACCATCATTGAAAAACACTACCAACGCCCAATGGACGTTGAGTGGGGTCGTGATGGTATAGACGGCAAAATCTACATTCTGCAAGCGCGTCCTGAAACCGTTAAATCTCAGCAAAGCGCAAACGACGTACAAGAACGCTACAGCCTGAAAGCTACTGGCGATGTGCTGGTTACAGGCCGTGCTATTGGTCAGAAAATTGGTTCAGGTACCGTACGTTTGGTTGGCGATGCCAGCGAAATGGATCAAGTTAAAGCCGGCGATATCTTGGTTACTGACATGACAGACCCTAACTGGGAACCTGTGATGAAATTGGCTTCTGCTATCGTTACTAACCGTGGTGGCCGTACATGTCACGCAGCGATTATTGCGCGTGAGTTGGGTATTCCTGCGGTAGTGGGTTGTGGTAACGCTACTGACGTGCTGAAAGCAGGTCAAGAAGTGACTGTATCGTGTGCAGAAGGCGATGAAGGCCGTATTTACGACGGTTTGCTGGAAACTCACATTGAAGAAGTACGCTGGGGCGAAATGCCTGAAGTGGGCTTGAAAGTCATGATGAACGTGGGTAACCCACAGTTGGCTTTCGACTTCGCTCAGATCCCTAATGCCGGTATTGGTCTGGCTCGTCTAGAGTTCATCATCAATAACAACATCGCGATCCACCCTAAAGCGGTATTGGACTACCCCAATGTAGACAGCGAGCTGAAAAAAGCCGTTGAATCTGCAGCGCGCGGTTACGCTAGCCCACGTGCTTTCTTCGTGGAAAAACTGGCTGAAGGCGTGGCAACATTGGGTGCGGCCTTCTATCCAAAACCTGTGATCGTACGTTTGTCCGACTTTAAATCCAACGAATACCGTAAATTGGTTGGTGGTTCCCGTTACGAGCCCGAGGAAGAGAACCCAATGTTGGGCTTCCGTGGTGCTGCACGTTACGTGTCTGAAGACTTCGAAGAATGTTTCCGCATGGAGTGCGAAGCGCTGAAGAAAGTACGTGATGAAATGGGTCTGACTAACGTTGAGATCATGGTGCCATTCGTGCGTACCTTGTCTCAAGCCTCCCGTGTTATCGACTTGCTGGCAGCGAATGGTCTAGAGCGTGGTAAGAACGGTTTGCGCGTCATCATGATGTGTGAAGTGCCTTCCAACGCGATTTTGGCTGATGAGTTCCTGCAATACTTCGACGGTTTCTCCATCGGTTCTAACGACATGACTCAGTTGACTCTGGGTCTGGATCGTGACTCTGGTATGGAATTGTTGGCTGCTGATTTTGACGAGCGTGATGCTGCTGTGAAATTCATGCTGAGCCGCGCTATCCAAGCGTGTAACAAAGCAGGCAAATACGTAGGTATTTGTGGTCAAGGTCCTAGCGATCACCCAGATTTGGCTGAGTGGTTACGTGACGAAGGTATCCAATCCTTGTCCTTGAACCCAGACACAGTGATCGATACATGGCAGCGTTTGGCTAAGTAATTAGCACAGCGGTTGCTGGGTGTCGATCCCATTAAAAAGAGCCTCTTAGTGAGGCTCTTTTTTTATACCTGCTCTTGTGCCAAAAAGCGGGGGCTAGCGCAGTAGGGTGAAGACAGAAAGACAAAACGCTGCACATAGCAATAAGAAGAAAACATATGAGTGATATTGTGTTTGCCTGTCATCGCTGGGTAGACAAGATAGATTATGCTAGTGTTTAGGCAGTGAAATACGATAGATGTGGTGTACTTTTAAAGGGTGAACGATGAATAAGGTCGCGCCAGTAGTGGTTGTAGGTGGTGGAGCAGGTGGTCTGGAGTTGGCAGCAAAACTAGGCCGTCGCTTTGGTCCAGAAAAAGTGTACTTAATCGATAAGATGGATGAGCATATTTGGAAGCCCTCGTTACACGAGGTTGCGGCAGGTACGCTAGATATTCACCGCGAAGGCTTATCGTATTTCATGCTGGCGCGTGATAACGGCTTTACCTTTGTGCCAGGGCGTTTACATGCCTTAGACAGAGAACATAAAACTCTGTCTTTAGAAGCGGTTTGTAATGCTGAAGGTGAAGAGGTGTTGCCTGCGCGTACCTTAGAGTATGGCGTGCTGGTGTTGGCGGTAGGCAGTAAATCTAACTTCTTTAATACGCCAGGGGCCGAAGAGCATGCGATTGCCTTGGATTCCACACATCAAGCTGAACGTTTTCGTATGCGCTTGTTGTACGAGCTTACCCGTTCATCACGAGTGAAAAGTGCCGAGGGCGATGTAGGCCCGTTGGAAATTGCCATTGTGGGTGGTGGGGCAACTGGTGTGGAGTTAGCCGCCGAATTAATGGAAGCCGATGCCAGTCTGCAAGCGTATGGTACCAACACCTTAGACCAAGCCAGATCGCTGCATATTACGCTGATAGAAGGCGCGGATCGTATTTTGGCAGCGTTACCCTCTAAAGTGTCGTTGCGTGCCACACAGCTGCTGCAAAAGCGCGGTGTAACGGTGCATGCGGGTGTTCGGGTAAGTGAAGTGAGCAAAGGGGTATTAAAAGACACCAATGGTGCGCAGTATCCCGCCGATTTGTGCGTATGGGCAGCCGGTATTAAAGCGCCAGCTTTTTTGACTGAGTTAGGATTAGAGGTAAACCGCATTAACCAACTGGTGGTGAATGATCACCTACAAACCGCAGACCCTCATATTTATGCGTTGGGCGATTGCGCGCAAGCACCGTGGGGCGGTGAGCAGGGGCAGTATTTGCCTGCGCGGGCACAGGTGGCACACCAACAAGCTAATTACTTGGTCAACGTATTGGCGAAAAAATTAAAAGGGTTGCCAACACACATAGAGGCATTTGAATACAAGGATTACGGCTCACTGGTGTCCGTCGGGCACAGCAAGGGCGTAGGTAGCTTGATGGGGGTGTTGCAAGGCCGCAGTTGGTTCGTCGAAGGTTTAGTGGCACGAACCATGTATATGAGCTTGCACTTGATGCATCACATGGCGATTTTGGGTGTGCTACGCACGGCGTCTATGGCGTTAGGACGTTTGTTGTTAAAACGCTCTGCGCCGCGCGTCAAACTGCACTAAAGTCACTCAAGCGGGCAGGACTGATGCTATCAGTCCTCTGAGCGTTTACTACGACGGGTGTCGTGTTTCATTAAGCGCTCTTGTTCTCGTGCCCAGTCTCTGTCACGCGAAGCATCACGTTTATCGTGGTGCTTTTTCCCTTTACCTAGGCCCAAATCCATTTTGATGCGCCCACGTGAAAAGTGTAAATTCAGCGGAATTAAGGCATAGCCTCGCTGCTCAACGCGCCCAATAAGTTTGCTGATTTCTTCCGCTTTTAATAAAAGTTTGCGTGTACGGGTAGCGTCAGGGACAATATGGGTCGACACTGTAGGTAAGGGGCTAATATGCATGCCGATTACCCAAAGTTCTGCGTTGCGGATGATAATGTAGCTTTCTGCAAGCTGAATATGGCCGGCGCGAATGGCTTTGACTTCCCAGCCCTGCAGTACGAGTCCGGCTTCATAGGTTTCTTCGATGAAGTAATCGTGTCTTGCTTTACGATTGTCGACGATGCTCATGTAGTTATGGTCCAACCTTGAATGATTTAATCAGTATTATTCTCTTATTATCCCTTGTTCGATGCATACAGTAAAACGTTCTGTCTTGGTTCCCTTCACTTGTTCGCAAATGTTTGATTTGGTGGCCGATGTCGCACGCTATCCAGAGTTCATGCCCTGGTGCGGTGGTTCAGCGGTTAAACACCAAGATGAACAAGGGATGGAGGCCTCGGTCACTATCAGCATTGCGGGGCTAAAGCATACATTCAGCACACGTAACACGCATGATTATCCGCAGCGTATTCAACTCAGTTTAGTAGACGGACCATTTTCCGATCTAACGGGTGTGTGGGAATTTATCGCCTTGGGCGATGAGGGCTGTAAGGTGAATTTTGTGATGGACTACGCGTTTTCCAGTCGTACGCTGGAAATGGTAGTGGGTCCAATTTTTAGTCGTGTCGCCAACAGTTTTATTGACTCCTTTACTCGCAGGGCGCATGAGTTGTATGACTGAGGCGAACACTTCTGCGTTGATCACCGTAGAGCTGCTGTATTTAGCACCGGATCAACGCTGGCAAAAAACAGTGCAGGTAGCCCAAGGTGCTACGGTTGCAGACGTATTAGCTACGGTGGCGTGGCAACAAGAATGCCCGCAGTTAGAAGGCCTGCCGTATGGTGTATTTGGCGAGCTGGTTACCAGCTCACAAGTGTTGCAGGATGGCGATAGGGTTGAGTTCTACCGCGAGCTTAGTTTTGATCCCACGGATTCTCGCCGCCGCCGCGCCGAACATAAAGCGCGTAGCTTGGCCGAGAAACAAGGTAAAAAATCATTGAGTGCCGCAGCGAGCATGCTGCTGCATAGTTCCAGAAAGAATTGATATGCCGTTATTAACGTTTACGCATGACTTGGGTGATGGCAAGCATGCTTTTGGTGAGTTGGTTTTAAACAGACCACAGGCTTTAAACAGTACCAATCTAGAAATGGCCGAGTTGTTAAGCAAGCAGTTATTGGCTTGGCAGCACGATGACCGTATTGCATTTGTCGTGATGCGCGGCGAGGGTGAGCGGGCATTTTGTGCGGGTGGCGATATTGTTTCTATTTACCGCTCGTTAACGGAACAGCCTGATGTGGCGCAAAATGGCGATCACTACGCTTATCAGTTTTTCCGTGCTGAATACAGTGTGAACCATTTGCTGCATTACTACACTAAACCGGTCGTAGCCTTAGGGCAGGGTGTAGTGATGGGCGGTGGTGTAGGGCTATTTATGGGGGCTAGTCACCGAGTGGTGTTTCCTACTACACGCTATGCCATGCCTGAAGTGGGCATAGGCTTATTCCCTGATGTGGCAGGTACGTATTTGTTGGGACGCTTAGCTGGCGGTGTGGGCGAGTTCTTAACCCTGACAGGTAGTAGCATCAACGCGCAAGACTGTGGCTTCTTAGGCTTAGCAGATTGGTATATACAAGATCTAGACGCCAAAACCATCGTAGAAATGTTGCCTAGTTTGCTGCCGGCTGATTTGGGTAATCCAACCTTAGCGTTGAACGCGGCATTACGCAGTTTGAGTACACCGTATCAATTTGAAGAGTCTGCGGTATGGCAAAACTACGAGGTACTACGTAAATTAGCGAACCCTGTTTCGGTAGAGAGTTTCTTTCAGCAAGCCGAAGACTTGGTTTCCCAGCAAAAAACGCCGTGGTTTGAACAAGGGTTAGGGCTGGGCAGCAAAGGTTCTATGTTGTCACGTACCATTAGCTTGGCGTTGGTACAGCAAAACCGCAGCAAGAATATTGCCCAGACCTTAGGGCGCGATTTGTGGGTGGCCATACAGTGCTGCGCGCATGGCGACTTTAAAGAAGGGGTGCGTGCACTGCTGATTGATAAAGACAAGAACCCGCAGTGGCAGCCTTTAGAGCAGGATGTACGTCAGTATTGGCAGCCTGCCTGGGAGTCGCCAGCGTTGGCGTTAAGTCTGCCAGACTAATAACGCGATAGAGTAAAAAAATAGGCTGCCATACTTGAGCAGCCTGTTTTTTTGAGTGTGAGGGTGAGTTATAGCTTAGGGCGCTTATTATCACGCTGTTGGGTGATGTCATAGGGCAATGCTTCACGCTGAAGCTGAGGGCCATTGCTCTGTTGTAGATGATACGATTGTTCAGCGCTCCACTCGTCGAGCAACACTTCTACCAGTACATAGCTGCGACCGTTTAGGTTAGCGCTATTCACAATGCGGCCTATAGGTTGGTTTTCCTGATCTGTGCCATACAGGTCATTGCCGGGAGCCAGCAAACTGGCATCAATAGTGTCCGTAGCAATGCTAAATAGTGCACTGCGGCGACGTATGGTGCCGCGGTAATGGCTACGTGCCACTACTTCTTGGCCGGGGAAGCAGCCTTTGCTAAAACTGATGGCATCAATCAGTTCCATGTTCAATGTTTGCGGAATAAAAACATCTTGTGTGGCTTTTTCTATATGGGCAATACCTTGTTGTAGCGTTTCGGCGTCCCAGCGCTCTGCGGCAGAGAGAGAGTCGTCTGGGGCCAGCGATGGTGTGGTGGTGCTAATCATCCACCAGCGCTCAGGGTTACCCGCAGAAGGGGCTTGTATAAGTTCTACCTGTTCATCGGGGTGCAGTACCTCATAACGGCCAGAGGCCGCTTTTCCCGCCTCCACATAAGCACCGTAGACGGTAGCATCGCGTTGGCTAAGGGTGACGTTGGCGCGTAGCACAAACATGCGTAAGCGCTTCAGTAGGAACTCAGCCACACTATGGTGTACTAATAGGCTAACGGTTTGAGAGTCGTGTTGCCATAGTAGGGCTGAGGCTAGCATACGGCCATTAGCGGCACAGTACACACCAAAGCTGGCGTGTGTGGTTCCCAACGAGGGTAGGTCATTGCTGAACTGGCCTTGTAAAAAAGACAAGGCATCAGGGCCGGTGGCGTCCAGCACGACATAGTGGGGAAGCGTAACTACGCTACGAAAGGGAGGAAGACTCATGGTACGTAATGAAACAACGAATTTCTGCAAAATAAGAGTGAATAACACTATGATAACGAGCCTTGACCATTCGCGCACTGCTCATCCTAATCGTAGCAGTGAGTACAGCTTCCGGTTTACACTCTGACTCTATGAAAAAAGCCTTTTCTCTTCTTATTTGGTTATTGGTGCTGCTCATAATTGTGGGTGGTGCGGCCGCAGCGGGTGCGTGGTGGTGGGTGATGAAACGCCCTGTGGTGTTAAGTGCGCCGACGGTGGACTACATTATCGAGCAAGGCAGTGGCCCTAGACAGATCGCTTTGACCATGCGAGAAGCAGGTATTGAGGTCAACCCCGATGTGTTTGTGGCGGTGAGCCGCTTTAGCAAGCAAGATAAATTGCTGCAAGCAGGGGCGTATGAGGCGCATGAAGGCGATACCTTATGGCGCATACTACAGCGCATGGCCAATGGCGACATGACACAAACACGCCTTACCTTTGTAGAGGGGTGGGCCTATAAGCGTTTGCGTGACACATTGCGTGCCGATCCTAACGTTAAGCAAACTTTGGGTGATATGAGTGACGCCGAGTTGTTGGCCTTGCTAGGTAGCGATAGCGCGCATCCTGAAGGGCTTTTTTATCCAGATACCTATGTGTTTACACGTGGGACTAGCGATATTGATATTTTGCGACGCGCGTATCAGGCGCAGCAAAGTTTATTGCAAGAAATGTGGGATAACCGCGACCCGAATTTACCGTTGAAAACTCCGTATGAAGCATTGATTTTAGCTTCTATAGTAGAAAAAGAAACCGGTCACGGAGCCGATAGATTTAGAGTGGCAGGGGTGTTTATTAATAGATTAAAAGTAGGCATGTTGCTGCAGACTGACCCTACTGTTATCTACGGTATGGGTGACAAGTACGATGGCAAAATTCGTAAACGTGATCTGCAAACTGACACCCCTTGGAATACCTATACACGTGGTGGCTTGCCCCCAACCCCTATTGCGAATGCAGGCAAGGCCTCGTTAGAGGCGGTGCTACATCCCGAACAACATAATTTTTACTATTTTGTATCGCGTGGGGATGGAACCAGTGAGTTCTCCCGCAACTTGGCCGAACATAACCGAGCCGTATCAAAATACATATTGCGCAGGAATTAACATGCAAAAAGGTCTGTTTTTAACGGTAGAAGGTGTAGATGGTGCTGGTAAAAGCAGTCACATTGAGTGGTTGCAAGACGCTGTAGAGCAATTAGGCCACGAGGTGGTGGTGACACGCGAACCTGGCGGTACCGTTTTGGGTGAGCGATTGCGTGAACTGTTGTTGCATGAGCCTATGCACTTGAAAACAGAAGCCTTGCTGATGTTTGCCGCGCGTAATGAGCATCTGGAACAAGTCATACTGCCGGCGTTATCGGCCGGCAAGTGGGTACTGTGCGATAGGTTTAGCGATGCTTCGTATGCGTACCAAGGTGGTGGTCGTCAATTGGGTGGGGCAGCTATAGAGCAGTTGGAAAGCTGGGTGCATCCAAACGTGCAACCTACTAGAACCTGGTTGTTTGATTTACCACTGGAAGTTGCTCGAGAGCGCTTAGAGCGTACTCGCGACTTAGACCGATTTGAACAAGAGCAGGGCGATTTCTTTGAGCGTACTCGCGCAGCCTATCTACATCGTGCTAAAGCGGATCCACAGCGTTTTTGTGTGATTGATAGCAGTCAAACCATTGCGGAAATTCGTCTGGAACTTGAGGCAGACTTGCTGCAATTGCATCACGCATTTAGGGAAACGGTATGAGTTTACCTATAACGGCTTTTTACCCTTGGCAGGAAGAACGTGCCAGTGAATGGCTGAGCCAACGAGAGCGCTTTGCGCATGCGTGGTTATTGCATGGTGTACCAGGTATAGGGAAAACGCAGTTTGCCAGGGCAGCGGCAGCATCGTTGCTGTGCACACAGCCCGTACAGTCGCGCGCGTGCGGTACCTGTGATGCCTGCTTGTGGTGCCAGCATGGAAACCATCCTGATTTACGTGTGATACGCCCTGAAGCGGTTGCGCAGCAAGAAGATGGCACGGTGTCAGAAAGCAAACAGACACCATCCAAAGAAATACGGGTAGAGCAATTACGCCAATTGCACTCATGGTTTAATACGGCCACTCACCGTGGTGGCTACCGTGTGGCGGTGCTATACCCAGCAGAAAGTCTGAATCAGATTTCAGCGAATGCCTTACTGAAAGTACTAGAAGAGCCTCCGGCCTCCACCATTTTTATTCTGGTGGCGGATGCTCCGGATAGGCTGTTGCCGACGATTGTGTCGCGTTGCAGGCGTTTAGTATTGCCTAAGCCTGATACACAGGTGGCTCTAGACTGGCTAGGCAGCCAAGTTGAGGGTGATGCACAAGAGTGGTTAGCCGCTGCGGGTGGTGGTCCGGTGGCCGCGTTAGCGTTGTCGCAGCAGCAACGCACGCCATACCCCGATTGGTTGGGAACGCTGTGGCAGTCCGTATCAGCGCGCAACCCTGAGGCGTGCTTAGCCGTGATGGATGACTTAGAGAAGTTAGGGGCGGCGCATTGGGTGCCTATGTTGCAGCGCAGTTGTCTAGATATACAACTGGTGCAACATGCACAGCCTGTTTGCTACTACCCTGGCTTACAGGCGGTTTACGAGCAACTGGCGGCTAGAGCGCAGCACGTAGTCTTAGCACAGTTGTTAAAATGGCTAAACGAGCAGTCGCGCTGGGCACAGCACCCGTTGAATGCAAAGTTGTTTGTGCAGCACCTGCTAGACCGTCTCACACTCTGTTTTAATTGATGTCATTACCATGTTTATAGATTCACATTGCCACTTGGACTTCCCTGACCTCTCTGTCAACCTAGAGAGCATTTTGGCGCGCATGAAGCAAAATCAGGTTGGGCAAGCCTTGGTGGTAAGCGTAACGCTAGACGACTGGCCCAGACTGATGGCGTTGGTAGAGCAATACCCACACTTGCAAGCGTCAGTAGGCGTGCACCCCGGTTACGATAATATTGTGCAGCCCACCGTCGCAGATTTGTGCGAACGTGCCGCACATCCTAAAGTGATCGCAATTGGTGAAACAGGGTTGGATTATTACTACCAGTCTGAACCGTTGGATTGGCAACGTGAACGTTTCCGCATACATATACGTGCGGCGCGCGAAAGCGGTTTGCCCCTGATTATCCATACTCGTAATGCTTCAGCCGATACCATTCGACTCATGCAAGAAGAGGGGGCGGATCAAGTAGGCGGTGTGATGCATTGTTTTACCGAGTCCTGGGAAATGGCGCAAGCCGCGATGGAAATGGGTTTTTATATTTCTATTTCCGGTATTGTGACGTTTAAGAGCGCTAAAGATATCCAAGAGGTAGCGGCTAAAGTACCGTTAGACAGACTATTGATCGAAACAGATTCCCCTTATTTGGCACCTGTGCCATATCGTGGGAAGCAAAACGATCCATCGCTGGTGGTGCATGTAGCCGAAAAACTGGCCGAGTTACGCCAGTGCAGTAGTGCAGAGATTGCCGAAGCAACGCGTGAAAATTTTTATGCTTTGTTTAAGAAAGCACCTAGGGTGCAAGCCTAAATAAAAGGAAATAAGGATGAAGAAATCGTTGTGGTCCACATTGCTGGCTGGTATGGCATTAAGCTCCGCTCTGGTGTCACCTGTATGGGCAGGTGAAGGGTGGTGGAATGATGTGGTGAACAACCGTAATAGCGATGTGCTGCAAGAGCTGGCTACTGGGGCGGATCCAAACCAAAAAACCGAGCAAGGCCAGCCTACGATTATGCTGGCCATCCAGAACAAGTCTTGGAATGTCTACGACGTGTTAAGTGCTCACAGAGCAATAGATGTGAATAGTACGAATGCGTACGATGAAACACCCTTGATGTACTTAGCGTTGTTGGGCGAAACGGCGCGTGCTGAAGACCTTATTAAGCGTGGTGCCAAGGTGAATCGACTTGGCTGGACACCACTGCATTATGCAGCCTCTACTGGACAAACTGATACGGCCAGAATGCTGTTGGCAGCCGGCGCAATGCCTAACTCGCCTTCGTCTGATGGTACCAGCCCCTTGATGATGGCTGCACGCTCAGGCAGCCGCGATATGGTGAATATCTTGATAGAGGCCGGTGCTGATCCTAAAGCCGTCAATTTACAGCAGTTAAACGCTGCTGATTGGGCTCGTGGCAATGGCCATACTGCGTTAGCCAGTTATTTAGAGCAGGGTGCTAATGCGGGCGCAACGAGTACGGCAGCTCAAGCGGCTGGGTCTAGCAGTGCAAGTAGCACCGCACCAGCATCGTCGGCCGCACAAAGTAGCAGTAGTGGTGGTAGCAGCAATAGCCAGTACTTCGACTTAGGGCGTTTTGACGAGTAATGGATTGGAATGCTCTTAAAGCGTGTCTGTTTGATGCGGCGACGGCACAGTTAGAGGCTTTGCTGTCGTCAGGGGTGGAGCCGCTTTATGCGGCCGCTTTTTTCGCGAGCTATCGTGAACAAGAAAGCGTCATTAGTATGCCGTCCTTCGCGGCGAATAGCCTAGCAGCCCTAGATGAAGATCACCCCAAACGTAAGGCTGGTGATGAGTGTTTCTATGGCCTGAAATGGAATCCCGTAGATTGGCATTGGACATGGGATGTAGATGAATACGGTGGTCAGCCGTTAGCCGACTATGAAATCGAAGTAGAACGCTACGCCAATCGCGGTAGCGTAGCCATGTGGGACAATGCTGAAAAACGATTTATGACGGTAGTAGCACAGGTGGCTGCTGACGTACGTAAGCGTTTTGCTAAAGACCCACGCGTGGCTAAAGATTTTGTGGTGTTTTTCCATGACGAGTACGGTGGCGATGAGCTGGCCAGTAAAAGCATACCTAAACGCTTATTCCTACAGCTTTTTCCTGAACTAGATGCTACCGAGCAAGAACGCAGGCGTATTGCTACCTTGCCTATAGCAGAGCAAGCTCTTTGCTATACCCAGCGGCTTAGTTATTACGAAGGCATCAGTTGTGAGGAAGCTGAGCGGTGGCTGATTGCCTGCGGAGCACCTGCCATACCAGCGTTGCTAGGGGTGTTAACACAGCGGCAGCTAGCATGGAAAGCAGCCATGATTCTAGGGCTGATTGGCGAGCCGGAGCCCGAAGTGATTACAGCATTACGTCAGGTGCTGATGACGGCTAAAGAAGCCAGTGCCGTCAGTTGGAGTGCATCAGCGCTAGGGTATTTAGGTGATGTGGACTGGCTGTTGGCGTTAGCTGAGTCGCCTAAATTTACTGAGTATGCGGTAGACGGTTGTTGCGCGGCATTGCGGGCGTTTAGAAACCGTAGCGCGAAGCCTGTGAAATTAGATTATGCGCCAGTAGAGCGGTTGCTGACGGCTTATCCCCATAGCCGCAGCGAAGCAGAAGAAACTCTAGAGCCGGGTTCTAGTTACTGCCAAATTGGGGTGTCAGACGTGCCCGAGGCGGTGCGAGGCTTAGCCTCTATTCATGCTGTGGTCCGTCGTCACGCTGTTTGTGTACTGGATGATAGGGCAGTAGGTGAAGCGATGGGCTTATCTGCTGTAGCGCCTATACGGGATACGTTGGCCTTGCTGGCAAAAAACGACGAAGATGAAAGTGTGCGTTACTTGGCAGGGCTTACGCTATCTTCCATGAAAAAATGGCGTTTGCGGTAATACGGAGTACGTTGGCGGTCTAATTAGACTTCTACGTGCTCGGCGATAGTGGCTAGGGAGTTGTGTGGCGTAGTGAAAGACTGGCCGGAAAGTACAACCTGATTACGCCCACCAGCTTTACCAGTATAGAGGGCAGCATCCGCATCACGTAGGGCATCTTCTAATTCGTGTGTGCTATAGAAAGCTAATGACACACCAATAGTGACGGTGCAATGCAGTGGTTGATCCATGTTGCTCACAGCAATGCTTTGGCTAGCTATGGTAGAGCGTAAACGTTCAGCCAGTTGCATCACTCCGCTGGCATTGGCATCGGTGCAGATGGCCACAAACTCTTCCCCTCCTATACGCCCAGTGAGATCGTGATGTCGCATGGTGGCGCGTAATACCTTTGCCACATGCCGTATGACGTCGTCACCTGCGTGATGGCCATACGTATCATTGATGAGCTTAAAGTGGTCTATGTCCATCAGCAATACGTAGGTAGGGCTGGCGTTTCTGGTCGAGAAATAACGCTGCACTGCTTCTAGTAAGCCCCTACGATTTAATAAGCTTGTCATGGGGTCACGTGCGGCCATATTGCGCAAGTCATCGGTTAACCGTCGTAATACCAGCCAGACAATAGAGGGCGGAACGATGGTCGCTAAGGTGGACATATAAATATAGAACACCATCTGGAAGTTGCTATCCATGTGTAGCGCATCCAGACCGCCGTCAATAATTTTCATAAACTTCAGCGCATTGAGCACACAGATTCCTGTGATCAATATCGCGAAAAAGATCATTTCACCATAGAGGTCTTTGGCAAAAGTGCGTACACCATAGACTACTGTGAGGACCATGATGAAAAAAAGTAGGGCAGCCATGGCAGCCAACATTGCATAACGGGCCGTGGCACCCATATACCATTGCACCAGAGCTTGCAGCAGTCCGTAAGCGAGGCAAAAGATTAATAGCGGACGCCATAAGCTAACTTGTTGCCCAAAAAAACGCATTGCGCCCAGCCAGTAAGTAAGAGGCGCGGCAAGAGTAAGGTTATGGTTGATGACACTCATCACGCTCCATGCGGGACCACCTTCTACCAACTGCAAAATATACGCCGATGCCAGCAAGAGATTACCGACAGCGAAATAATCCATACCCATTCTGTTGCCAGGTAGGCGTCTACTAATTAGCAAGAACATGACTGAGAAGCACAACAGGTGCGCGCAGAGCATGGCAACAAGAATGGAGGCAACCATAGGGTATAGAGAAGAGGAAAGGCAGTAGGCTCTTTTTACATTTTTTATGGGAGCTTACTGGTATGGCACCATCTACGAGTAATCTCTATTGGCCACGTAGGACATTATAGAGATCTATTCTAGTTTGGTTACGCTTGGAAGTATGATGTTTCTTGATGAAACATTGATCTTAAGCAACGAAGCGTCTTAATTTGTAGGGAATTTACCAGAGCATATAGCCACTATGTCTGTATCACTGCGCTTAGTGGCTATATGTGGTGTTGGTAATGAGTGGCTTATTCAGGTAAGTAAGCAGGCTGAAGAATACCGCGCAATGCAGAGTAGGGAATCAATAGTTCAGGCTGACCAGACGAGTAGGGGGCAATGTCGTAAGCGTCGTACTTCACGACAATACCTTTATCGGTAATACCGGCATTGTCGCTAGGTTGGAAAGGCCATAAGCGTCGGTAGCGCTCTGGGTTCTCGATGGCATCTTCTTGAGTGGTGAGCCATTGTGCATGGGCTTGCTTTAAGGCGCTAATAAATGCGTCTTTGGCCCCGCGTTGCAGCATCTGATCTAACGTAATAGTGGCTTTGCGTTGGTTGTCCCAGTTAATGAATTGAGTGGCTGACATGCCATGTGCGGCTCCTGTGAAATACTGCCAAGAACCTAACTCCAGCGTTGTGATGTCCTTATTACGGTAGCGTGTCTTGGCGGCGAGCAATACTTCATCGCGCGGGCCGGCCGTCTTCCAGTAGTAGTCAGCAAAGTCATCAATAGATGGGTGCACGGGGCCGTCTCCCATACCAGTCATGGTTGCCAAGGCGGTATCTACAAGCTCTGTTAGGTCACGGTTACCCGGGAATACCAAGCTGTCTACGCTTAAGCTTGCGCATTGGCCTTTGCAGTCAGGTTGTTTTTTAGACCATTTAACGGGTTGACTAAATACGCCGTCTGCGCTGGTAACCTCATCGGTAAATGACGGTATACGGCTTTGCTGATCGGTGCTGGCACAACCCGCGAGGGCGGCGCTAAATAGCAGAACGCTGAACAGGGATGTAGAGGAAAGTCTCATGCAGGGTATCCGTTTGGTATGGGGGCGTACCGCGATGGCTACGCAGAATTAGGCAGGTTTGCTGGGATTAATACGATCAGCAACCGCTAAGGCTCGTTGCGTTGCTGGGCGTTGGCTAATGCGTTCGAACCATGCCTTAAGATGTGGGAAGTCGTTTAGGTCTTGTTGCTGTTGAGCATGGTAGATCACCCAAGGGTAACAAGCCATATCAGCAATAGAGTACTCATCTACAATAAACTCGCGGCCTTCAAGGCGGGTGTTTAGCACACTGTAGAGACGAGCCGTTTCACGCACGTATCGGTCCATCGCGTATTCCAACTTAACGGGGGCGTAAACGTTGAAATGGTGATTTTGACCTGCCATAGGGCCTAGGCCACCCATTTGCCAAAACAACCACTCCATCACTTGGGTGCGCTTGCGCAAATCGCTAGGCATGAATTTGCCTGTTTTTTCTGCCAAATATTGCAAAATAGCGCCGGACTCAAACACGGAAATTGCTTCGCCACCATCGCTAGGTTGATGGTCCACAATGGCAGGAATACGGTTGTTAGGGGCAATTTTTAGGAAGTCAGGTTCGAATTGATCGCCTTTACCTATATTGATGGGCTTGATTTGATACTCTAGACCGCACTCTTCTAAGAAAAGAGTGATTTTATGGCCATTGGGTGTAGTCCAATAATACAGATCAATCATTATGTACCTTCAAAAAAAGATGCAGGGGTCAGTGGTGGGGGATTTGGCTACAATGGCTAATCCATAGACCACTACACATAACCAGAACATGAGCACAATTTACCATAACCCGCGTTGCGGTACGTCGCGTAACACACTGGCTAGACTAGAGGAAGCCGGGCATACCGTTGAGGTCATCGAGTATTTGAAGCATCCGCTAGATAAAGAAGGGCTACGACAACTGATTACGAATGCCAATTTATCGGTAAAAGAGGCGGTGCGTAGCAAGGAAAGCCTGTTTACAGAATTAAACCTTGAATCAGCGAGCGACGAGCAACTGTTGGATGCGATGGCCGCTCATCCTATTTTGATGAACCGACCTTTTGTGATCACAGAAAAAGGGACACGCTTGTGTCGCCCTAAAGAAGTGGTGGAAGAAATTTTATAGCGCGTTTAGCGTAGCGATAAAAAATGGGCCTCACAGGGCCCATTTTTGTGTGTAATGCGTAGCTTTTATTTAGCCAGCGCTTCCAGCGCAACACCGATAGTGACTTCGTCGCCCACGCCAGGTGCAAACTTGCCGGCGTTAAAGTCAGAGCGTTTGATGACCACTTCAGCATCGGCACCGATAGTGTCTTTTTTCATCATTGGGTGCTCTTTGCGCACGAAACGTTTGATGTTCAGTGTGACGGGTTTGGTCACGCCTTTGATGGTCAAATCACCATCAACGGATACGGGTTTGTCGCCGTCAAAGTTGATTTTGGTGGATTTGAATGTAGCGGTAGGGAAGTTGGCTGTATCCAAGAAATCAGGGCCTTGGATGTGTTGGTTAAAGCCATCGTGACCTGTGCTGATGCTACGGGTGTCGATGGTGATATCAACTTGGCCATCTTTTGCTTCTTGATCCAGCACAACGGTGCCGCTGGTTTTGTCAAAGCGGTTTAACTGTGTGCTGAAACCCATGTGGTCGTAAGAAATACGAGAAAAAGTATGGGAATCATCAATGCCAAACGTTACTGGGGCAGCCATTGCTGCGCTGCTTAACAAAGCAGCCAGAGTAGTGAGGGCGGTAGTACGCAGTGTTTTTTTCAACATGAAATGAACTCCTAAGAGAGATTACTGTGCTGCCACAATAGAAAAGTTAACGTTGACATCGTTTGCCACGATATCAAAGGTAGACCAGGCGCCTTCACCAACGTTAAAGTCGCCACGCTGTACAACAAAACTGCCTTCAAAAGTACCTGTAGCCCCTTTTTCTACAAAGGTGGCAGGGAAGCTAATAGGCTTGCTGATGCCTTTGATGGTTAACAAGCCATCAACCTGATAGCCGTCACCTTCTACTCGAATGGCGGTACTTTCAAAACTTGCTGTAGGGTGTGCACCAGTATTGAACCATTCCGCATTAGCGACTTCATCATTACCTTCAGCACTGCCGGTATCTATGTCGGCTAGCGGTACAGACAACGTGACTTTAGCGGCTTCGGCATTAGCGGGATCAAATGACAATGTGCCATCAAATTTTTTAAATTCACCATCTAGGCTGACACCCATTTGTTCGTAGGTGAAGCCGATTTTGCTGTCTGCTGGTACGAATTTATCGAAGGTGGCAGCGTGGGCCCATAACGGGGTCAGAGCCAACAAGCAGGCACCAAGCATTTTTTTATTCATGGCTTTAGTCCTTTTTAGTGGGAGTAAGGGAAATTCTGTGGAAGATCGCATCACGATCCATAAATTGGTGTTTAAGCGCGGCCAGAATATGCCCAGCTAGCACAGCGATAAACAACCAGTTCAACCAGCCATGTACAACCACTAACTGTTCGCCAAGTGGCAGGTTTTTTTGAATAAGATCAGGCAAGGGCAACACACCAAACCAAACGGTTTGGAAGCCTTTGGCAGAACTCATTAACCAGCCGGACAGCGGGATGCAGAGCATCAGTACGTACAATAGCCAGTGTCCCAAGTGAGCCATCATTTTAGAGGTAGGCCCCATGTGGGAAGGGTAACGAGGTTTTGCTGAAAGAAAGCGTACGCTTAAGCGTAGTACTACCAGAGCCATCAGAGTGATACCAATCCATTTGTGCCAGGAGTACAGTTGCAGCTTAGTGGGGGAAAACGGTAATGCTTTCATATACAAGCCCAGTGCTAGCATGCCTATCAGCAATACAGCCATGAGCCAATGCAATAGCCGCAACGACCACGCATAGCGTTGAACCATGTAAACCTCGTAAAATTTAGTGAAACATCTACTTTAGCCTGTTTGATTGATGTAAAACAGTTTAGTTCAACAATTATCAATTGCATTTATTACAACAATGAGCCGACTGGACTTTATCACTCTCTTTATACAGGTAGCGGAACAAGGCAGTTTTGCTGCGGTGGCAGAGCAGCTAGGGGTAGACCGCTCTGTGGTGACGCGTCAAATTGCCGCGTTAGAAAAGCAGTTGGGGGTGCAGCTTATTATTCGCAGCACACGTAAACAATCGTTAACTTCGGCTGGCAGACTGTATTTAGAGCGTGCAAAAGCCATTGTTGATCTAGTGGAAAGCGCCGAAAGCGAGATACAAGAAGAACGTTTATTGCCCAAAGGGATGATTCGCATCAGTCTGCCATTGAGCTTTGGTGTCAGGCATTTAGCGCCGGTGCTCGCGCGTTTTGTGGCGCAATATCCAGAAGTAAACTTGCAGTTAGAGTATGACGATAACTTGGTGAATACCAGCGAACAGGGTTTAGATCTTGCCATTCGCGTTACGCAAGAACCTGCGCCTAATGACATTGTGCGGCGTTTGGGTGAGTGCCGGTTAATGATGGTGGGGTCAGCCGACTACCTAAAGCAATATGGAATGCCCAAGCACCCAGCCGAGTTAAGTGAGCACATCTGTTTGCAGTACCGACAAAATAGCAGATGGTTATTTGAGGTCGAAGGTAAGACCATCAGCATTAATACGTCTGGACGGGTACAGGCAAATAATGGAGATGCCTTGGCGCAAGCGGCCGTACACGGCTTGGGTTTAACCATGTTGCCCGATTTTATTGCGTGGGAATACCTAGAAAACGGCACGCTTTTGCCGGTGCTAGATGACTACTGTCAAAGCAATTTAGGTATTTATGCCGTTTTGCCTACCAATCACTACATTCCGCAGCGTGTACGTATTTTGCTGGAATACCTGATAGAGAACCTACCAGTGGCTTTTCAGCGTAAAAGTGGATGGCAATAGAAATAGGGCAGTGCCGCTACAGGACGCTTACCTGACCTACACAGGTTGGCCCTTCATAGATAGCAACCGTAAAGCCAGACGTGAGTAGTTCACTAGGCGCATGATCCATTAAAAAATGGGCCTCACCAAGCCCTAGACGTGTGCCATCTTCGTTGCTGTCATTTTGGTTGATATGCAGCACCAACGACCAAGAGCAGAGGTCTTCTGTTGCAGAAGAGGGGAGCGCCTCAGTCACTACGTAGTACAGGCCACCCAGAGGCAGCGTTTTCTTACCGCCTTCAGCGATGGATTTCCAATGCACCCACACAGCTACGGGTGGATCTTGTTGTTGATCTAGCGCCATAAGGCTAACGTAAAAAGCTTAGTTAAACGTACTGAGTAAGCATAAAAGATAGCCTAAGAACGAGTAAAAAAGATAGATTGATAGTTTTACAGGTTCTAAATAATGCAACTAACGGAAGAAATAAAGAACAACAAACAGAAAAGTTCACAGAAAGAAGAGGGCATATTACGGGGTGCGCACGTTCTTTCTGTTAGTCATCTGTAGATCAATACTGTTGGCGTCCGTTAGCAGTGCTTATTTTTTAGGCGTATACGGCGACGCTTTTTTAGGAAAATAAATGCCGTGTTGATTCATATCCATCACCATCACGCCAGTGGTTGAGTCAAAACAGCTGGTGGGTTCCCATTGACTAGGCGTGAACCATGTATAGGGTGGTTCTAGACGTTTTTCCTCTAGAATCCTACGATCAGGAAATGTGTACATCAAAATGTAGCCAACGGGACAATGCCTAGACAGCTCTGCTGTGTCTAGTTGATATTCTTGTGCCAGTTCAATGGTAAGGCTAGAGCCTTCTACAGACATGGCATACGCGAGTACACCTGCTACAGGAGTTGGCTCAATAAAGCGTACAGCTTCTAAATCTAGCAAAGGGTCTTGTTGTGGACGATCTTTAAAGCGCCAGGGATCGCCTCTATTAATAAGCGTGCCAGCGACCAACTGCATTTCGCCAAATTGCGTTGTTTGCTCTAAAGGCCCATAACGACGCACATTTTCAGCGACACGCGCTTTATCGATTTGGTAGCCTGAGTACCATATGGACAGAGTTCCTACGCCAAACCAAATGGGATAGATAGAGACCAGTGCAGTAACTACACGTGCCCAAGTTGCTAAAGGTTTGCGAGGCTTACCTTGTTTAGCGCAGATATAGCGCCACAACCACCAGATTAGAAGGCCTCCACCCAGTATGATGGCCAGTAGCATCATCATGTAATAGGCAAGGAAAATACCGCCCGCGGCTGCGGTAATGCCCAATTGTTGGAGGCTGTAGATACTGCCGGTTGTTAAGTAAGAAATCATGCCTATAAGAATCCCAAAGTGCTGCTTTGCACGTCAGTGTACTGGCAGCAGTCTGGGAAAGGGGTATCTACATGTGTGGGTTGCTTGTCGACTTTACATAATATACATTATGCGATGTTTATAATAATCGCCACTAGGCTAATCGATTAGGCAATTTGAACGATTCTGCAACGTTGGCACAATGGATATTCATCCAAGAACGGCTGTATGCGTTCGCGCATGGTCTCGTAACTATTGCCGTACATATAGAACGCTGTTTCTGTCATGCCTTGATAGTGACTATGGATGGAGCCTTCGTCGCCCAGCGCTTTATCGACTTCGCTCCACACCACATTCACGTCGCAGTTTTGATAAACCTCATCAGGCAAGTCTGTACCGTTTAGGTATAGCGCCAAACCTTCTTGATGGCCAAAAGGAATCACACGATCTTCAACACGCAAGCGAGACCCTTTTGGCGCTAACGCTTTGCTTAGAAAACCCAGAATATTGTTGATGGCTTCATCGCTGATGTCGGTAGCGTCGATTTCTATATCGCATTCTGAAATCTCGCCCCCATCGGTAAGCAGCGAGCCGCCACCGCTGACTACGCTATATCAGAGCGTTTTAAGACTTTGCTCAGTGCATCTTCAAGATCACCGCGGTGCTGTGGTTATAGGCGTGCATTTAAGGTGACAGTGACAAAATGGGTAGCTTTGGCTTTTTTCTTACCGAAAAGCTTTTTGAACATGGGGGTTCCTTAGTGAGTAAATGGCATTAAGTAGGCTGAGAAGTGCCCTAACCGCTGAAATTATAGTGAAAGCGACGACGAACCGTGCTACCTATATGTTTCGGTGTGCAATCGTAATGCAGCACTATTGCAGCCTTTTATACTCGTCACAGCCTGAGTAATTACCGCCCTCACACGCCGCTTTATACAGTGTTTTTGCCTTTTCTATGTCTTTTGCTACACCTGTGCCCTGCTCGTAGTACCTACCTAGATTCACTTGAGACACGGCATCGCCTTGTTTAGCTCCTTCTGCGTACCATTTAGCCGCCTCATTATCATTTTGCTGCACGCCTGTGCCAGTGGCGTACATATAGGCTACCGACCCTGGTGCAACACCCTGCTCTGCTGCTTGTAAATACCAGGCAAAGGCTTGCTCTTCATTGCGCTCAATCTCTTCGCCATACATATATTTTGTGGCCAATGCGACTTGGGCCAAGGCGTGCCCGGCCTTGGCTTCTGCCTGACAAACGGCCAATGGAGCTTGGGTGCTTATACAGTCATTAGCCAAGACACTGGCAGGTAAAGTCAGCATTGCTAAGCCGTGAAGCAGTTTCATGTGAGCTCCTTGGTGATTATTTTGGAGACTCACTATAGTAACGCGGTCAAGCTGTGACGGCTGGTACAGCAATCGGGGCACGTGCGAAAATGGCATATACCATTGAGGCTATCACGATGGTAACTGGCGCAGAAAAACTGCTGTAGGTACCACCCAAATGCATGATCGTAATACCGGCTAAGGCGGCAAGTAACCACGCCATTACAGCCCCAACTCGCAGAAAGGTCACCTGCGCCAACTGCTGTTCTATGTAGGCTTGCGAGGTGTTTTTGCGCGTTAACGCAATGTGAGTCAACGCCAAGGCCACCCATGCGACCACAAAGATACCCTGATAAGCCAAGGCTTGTAGCAAGTAGCTAAATACATCAGCGAGCATTAATACGTAGACTATTGCAGCTACCACTACAGCCCACACTAGATAGTGCCCTCTTACACCAATAAGCTGAGTCATACACGCCTGCATATTAGTGGCAGCCAAATAGAAGTTAGCTGTATTAATACGTGTTTGGGTGGCCCACACAAAGAGCAGCCCAAACACGCCCATCATTTTAAGTAGTGCCAGTAAAACCGATACTTCGCTTAGTCCGCCATCCAAGGGCACACTGGCTACTAAAAAGATACCGGCTAAGCCGCTCAGGAAAAATGCAATGAAGTAAAACGGCATACCGAAGTTCACGCGGGCATGAAAACGACTGTCTGCTTTTCTGCCATAACGCGCATAATCAAAGGTATACATCATCAACACCCAAATACCCATGTAATACACAAAGGTGTGCCACCAACCATAGCGGCTAGGCTCTTTGGGACCTAAGGCTAGCCACTGCTCGTTATATCCGTACAAACTGATGGCTAAGACAATAGCAGTGACTAATCCAATAATGTAAATGGGCAGTAAGATGGCATTCAGCCTGTCCAACCACCGCATGGCATTGCCGAACATCAACGGCACGCTAAGTAAGACAACAATGAAGGCGGCTAAGGGATAACTAATACTAGGAAAAACTGTATTGATACCTACAGCGATAACCGATCCTTCGAAAATGGCGTAATACATCGCCGTAGCAAAAAAGATTAAGGTCGCGATGACAGACCCTGTTCTACCTAATAGTATCTGTGAAAATAAGGCTACCGATAAGCCTGTTTGAATGGCATAACGAGTAATGACAGCATTAATCAAGCCATACACCACCACCGACAAAGCCATACCGATAATGGCGTTGATGGCACCAAAGCTCAACGCTAGGCTTGCGGCAACCACTAAATAAAACATGGCACTACAAACGCCCCACCATGCCATCATCAAGTTATTTTTTGATAATCGAGCGCTCTCCGGGACGAGCATTTCAGCCATAGATGGTGAATTCGATCCAGTTTGTTGCGTCATCATTGTCTCCTTGGTCTTTTTATAAACACGTTGCGCCCATGATGGGCGATGCGTAATGCAAGAACTACTATGCTGCTAACAATTGATACTTATTTCCTGTACGCTCTGCAGGAGGGATAGGTGAAGGCTTATGAGCGACTCTAAGAGGAAGGTTTTTGTCTCTGAACTCGTTGTACTTATAAATTTCCCTCATTCTAGAAAGCGAGGGTAATGCTCTACAAGCACCAGCTTTTCAGCTAGCGCACAAAAGCTTTAAGGCATGCGCAATACTAGGGAAATCAAGTAGTTAAAAGGCTGTTTTGGGTTCTGTGAGGTAGCTTATTAAGCTGGAGAAAACTGTGTTGATGTCTAGGGAACGCAGGCTTTTAGTGGTGTTTTATGTTGTTGAGGTAACTTCAATAAAGTGCAATTACGTACGCTAATTCCCTGCGATCAGCCAGCTAAAGGTAAACTGTAGGTATCTTTTCATTTTGCAGTTATTTTGATCCGGCTTTTATGTCCACTACCTCTTTTAATACGCTTCCTTTATTGCCTGTTTTGCTTGAAACCCTGCAAGGTTTGGGTTTTGAAAACATGACTGCTATTCAGGAGCAAAGCTTGCCTTTGATTCTGGACGGTAAGGACTTAATCGCCCAAGCTAAAACTGGTAGCGGTAAAACCGCCGCTTTTGGTTTAGGGCTGCTACAAACGCTAGACCCCAGCAAGCTAGAGCCTCAAGCATTGGTGGTGTGCCCCACGCGTGAGTTGGCGGATCAAGTAACGACAGAGCTGCGTCGTTTGGCACGTCAAATCCCTAACGTACGTATGCTGACCTTATGTGGTGGCGTACCTTCGCGCCCGCAAACAGAAGCACTGCGCAACGGTGCGCACGTGGTGGTGGGTACGCCAGGTCGTATTCAAGACCACTTAGATAGAGGCAATCTGGATTTAACGGCGTTAAAAACCTTGGTGCTGGACGAAGCTGATCGCATGGTAGACATGGGCTTTAAAGACGACATGATTGCTATTGCGTCACACTGCCCTACCCGTCGCCAAACGCTGCTGTTTTCGGCTACTTATCCCGACAATATTCGTAAGATTAGTGCGCGCTTCTTAAAGAACCCCGTTGAGGTCAAAGTTGAAGCCCTGCACAATGCCAAGCAGATTGAACAAATCTTCTACGAGGTGAGCTTTGAGCAGCGTTTAGGGGCAGTGGTTTCCTTGCTGAAACACTACCGCCCTACTTCTACTCTGATTTTCTGCAATACTAAAATGCGTTGCCAAGAGGTGGTTGAAGAGCTGCGCTCTGAAGGTATCAGTGCTGAGTCCTTAACTGGCGATTTAGATCAGCGCGATAGAGACGAAATCTTGATCCAGTTTGCGAATAAAAGCTGTGCCGTGTTAGTGGCTACTGATGTGGCCTCGCGCGGCTTGGATATTCAAAATCTGGAAGTGGTAATCAACGTAGATGTCACCAAAGATGCCGAAGTTCATGTGCACCGCATAGGCCGTAGTGGTAGAGGCGACCAAAAAGGTTTGGCATTGAACTTGGTGTCTGGCAGTGAAATGCGCTGGGTGAAGCTGATCGAAGAATACCAAGGCAGCCCTGTGAAATGGGGGCATTTAAAAGGTTTGCGTGCGAAATCCCAAGAGCCTTTGCTGGCGCCAATGATCACCTTGCAAATTCAAGGTGGCAAAAAAGATAAATTACGTCCAGGCGATTTGTTAGGTGCCCTAACCCGTGACGTGGGTTTGACTGGCGATCAGGTAGGTAAAATTGCGATTACCGAATTCAGCAGCTACGTTGCTTTAGATCGCAGCGTTGCACGCCGTTACTTCGATAAAATCGCCAACAGCAATATCAAAGGTAGACGCTTCCGTATGCGTTTTTTGGAAGATAGATAACGTGCCTACGTGCTAGATACGCTAAACAAAAAGAGCCCTGACATGGGCTCTTTTTCATGTGTGTCACTCTGCTCTTCTGGTAAGCGCCATGCGAAGAGCCATCACAAAATGGTTCTATTGCCATTTCTGTCCAGCTCAAACACTTTGAATGCTTGCAGGTACTGGCGCAACCATGCCGAAGCCTTGCCTAGCTGTGCCTGGTGTGACCAGAGCAAATCCACACCTACTACCCAATCGGTATGTGGGTAGGCCTGTAGTGGCAGTTCTACTAATTCGCCAGATTCTATTTCACGCAAAATGGACTGTCTGGGCAAGGTAGTCCACCCTAACCCTGCGCGTGTCATCTCTAGTAGGGCTGAGTAACTTTCTGCTTGCCAGCTATTGCCGGCCGTAAGGTATTCGGTAGATGGCAACCTATGTGCATAGGCGGAAAACGCTAACCTCCGATGTTCTCGCAGTTCAGCAAAGCTAATAGAGTTGTAGTGCGCCAAAGGGTGATCTCGGTGCACCACATGCGTCAAAATCAACTTCCCCATTTGCCTAAATGCTATATCTCGCGTGTAGGCAGGTTGCGAAAACGTAATACCTAAATCTACTTCTCCTTTTTGCACTAACACCGCTACATCGCCATCCATGGGGTGCCGGATGGTCACATCAAGGTAAGGAAATTGTCGCGATAGCTCCTGTAAGGGATGCACCAGTACAGGATAGGGAATCTCGATGGCGAGCAAGAGTTCGGATTGCGGTGTATCCATGAGCTGACGCGCATGCATTTCCAGCGTAGAGCATCTGTCCAAGACTAACTCTGCTTGACGTAACAGTTGTACGCCAGCAGGAGTTAGAACGGGTAGCTTGGCTTGTCTATCAAAGAGTTCTACGCCCAAATCTACTTCCAGGTTGGCTACGGCCGCACTCACCGTCGATTGGCTTTTATTGATTGTGCGTGCAGCAGCTGAAAAAGAGCCTTGTCTGGCGACCGCGCTGAACATTTCTAGTTGGTCTATTGAAAATTGCATGTCTCGCTCATCTATCGGGTTTTCCGATGAATATTAATTATGTTCAATTGCAAAGCTGATTGATGATAGCAGCAAGCTCTAGGACAAAGAGCATGATGTGGTATCCACTGCAAAGGAGACAAGTATGAAAAACAGCGTTTCAGTACACCCTGTAGATGAGGTTTTGCCAGTACGACAATTAGCCAGTTTTGGGCTACAGCACGTATTGGTGATGTATGCCGGTGCCGTTGCTGTGCCGTTGATACTAGGCAGTGCACTTGGGCTGACTACCGAGCAAATGATTACCCTAATTAATGCCAACTGGCTTACATCCGGGGTTGCTACCTTAATTCAAACCTTGGGGTTTTGGCGCTTTGGTGCGCGTTTACCGTTAATCCAAGGGTGCTCGTTTATTGCTATCGCGCCCATGATTATGATTGGCCAGCAATATGGGTTAACCACCGTGTTTGGTGCTGTGATTACAGCTGGTGCATTAACCATCGTGATTGCACCGTTATTTAGCCGGCTACTTAAATTTTTCCCACCGGTAGTGATTGGTAGCTTAATTAGTGTGATTGGGATCTCATTGATGCCTGCCGCGGCTATTTGGTTAGGAGGCGGAAACCCTGACGCTGCAGACTTTGGCGCACCAGGTAATCTGCTATTATGCCTAGCGACCATTGCCATTATTCTGTTTATTCATGCCAAATCTTTAGGTTTTGTAGGCAACTTATCGGTATTAATAGGTTTGCTGTTTGGTACCGCATTGGCGATGGCAATGGGCTATACGGATTTCACCCGAGTAGGTGAAGCGGCATGGTTTGAGTTAAGTCCTCCTTTTGCATTTGGAATGCCAGAGTTTGCCTTAGCTCCTACCTTAGTCATGATGATGGCGATGCTGGTCATCATGGCAGAAACCACCGGGAACGTACTTGCCATCGGGAAAATCACCGGCAAGCCTGCCAATCAAACAACCTTAGGTGATGCATTCCGTGCAGACGGCTTGTCTACCATGTTAGGTGGTGTGTTCAATAGCTTCCCCTATAACGCTTTCACTCAAAACACGGGTTTGATCGCCATGTCGAATGTGCGTAGCCGTTATGTAGTGGCTGCTGCTGGCGTGATCATGATCTTAATGGGGCTGTTTCCTAAGCTTGGTGCACTAATTGCCACTATTCCACGTCCGGTATTGGGTGGGTGTGCCATTGTGATGTTTGGCATGACTACCGTTGCCGGTATCCAAGAATTAAGTCGTGTGAAGTTTGAAGGCACACGAAATGGCTTGATTGTGGCGGTTTCCATCAGTGTGGGCGTATTGCCTATGTCATTCCCGGCGCTGTTCCAGCGAGTCGAAGGCCCTCTGAAACTGTTTGTAGAGAGCGGTATTTTCCTAGCGGCTATTACCGCCATCCTACTGAATATCTTACTGAATTCCAAAGAGACGCTGGCACCTGCTACGCCTGCGTCCCCTACCCTTACATCCGAACAAGGAGACCGTCATGAGTAATTCACCCATTACCAATACCGAGCTGAGTCCTCGAGATATGAAGCTGCTGCGCCAAACCATTGTGCTCTCAGAGCAATCTAAAGACGATGGCAGGCACCCTTTTGCTGCCTTGGTAGCGGATGCAAATGGAAAAATCGTCTGCATGGCGGGTAATAACTCCATGCCCCCAGAGGGCGACCCTACGCAGCATGCCGAGTTACGCGCCGCGGCCGAAGCAGCCAAATTGCTAACACCTGAAGAACTGGCATTGTGCACGCTGTACACCAGCGCCGAGCCGTGTTGCATGTGTTCTGGTGCGATTTATTGGTGTGGTATTGGCCGTGTGGTGTATGCACTAGCCGAAGAGAAACTGTTAGAACTTACTGGAGATCATCCAGAAAATCCTACTTTCTCACTTCCATGTAGAGAGGTTTTTGCACGCGGCCAGCGTAAAGTTACCGTAATAGGCCCATTGATTGAAGATGAAGCCTCAAAACCGCACCATGGTTTTTGGACCTAAGGCATCACGGGAGGCATAAACACCTAAATAGCGCAGCATGCTATGGTGTAGTCTGCTTGAATAGGTCGGGCGGCTCTTTACAGAGTTAGCCCGACTTTTATTATGGAGACTTACATGAGCTTTACCGTCTATTTATCGGGTGAGATTCACACAGATTGGCGTGAGCAAATCGCTAATGGTGCGCGTGCAGCCGGATTGGACATTCTTTTTACCGCGCCCGTAACCGATCACGATGCTAGCGATGCTGCTGGCGACCATTTGGGTCCTGAAAGTGAATCGTTCTGGCGTGACCACAAATCATCCAAGGTCAATGCTATTCGTACGCGTACGCTAATCGAAAAAGCGGATTTGGTGGTAGTGCGTTTCGGTGATAAATATAAGCAATGGAACGCGGCATTTGATGCAGGTTTCTGTGCAGCCTTAGGCAAACCTTACATTACGCTACACGCGGAAGATATTATTCATCCGCTTAAAGAGGTAGATGCTAATGCCCAAGCCTGGGCAACCACGCCTGAGCAAGTCGTAGAGATACTGCGCTATACGCTTAAAGCCTAGATTGTAAAAATGCCGCCTTTGTAGGGCGGCATTTTTATGGCCTATATTGACAGTGCTGAGAGTGCTTTTTTATCCGCTATAGCTGCACACTATACGCCTGACAATCGTTTGTGATGCCTCTGCCCAAATACCAAATAGATGTACATGCTCTGTAGTATAGTTTTGCATCACTACGGGAGAAGCATGTGAGCTTACTAAAACGGATTTTGGGTAAACGAGAACCTGTGGCAAAAGCCGATGTAGAGACTAATGATGAGCCGGTATTAATCAACGCTTATGCGACGGTTACGGCGATTCCTGAATTGGATTTTCCTCATGAGCTACTAGGCCAGCGCAACATTTCTAATACAGATTTAGCAGAACATCTAGATGGATTCATCGGTTATGTGATGAGCCGTGGCGATGGCCAAATGACGGCGATGCGTTACCACTTATGGCGCCATCTGCAGCGCGTACAAAATCACATTAGCTTGGAAGTTCAGCAACAAGACTTGCCCGCGATGAGTGAGTGGGCAGCTAGAGCCAATGCAGTGTTTTTTTTGCCTGATGGTTCTGTGCGCACGCAAGCGCTTGCCACACTGATGACGGCTGAGGGTGAGTTTTTTGAGCATGAGGCTTTACCTTATCTGCCGGATGCCTTGGCTAGGCGTGCAAAAAGCCTGAGCCAATTAGCACAACTGCGCCCTGCTCCACCCGCTTCCATGCCGCCGGTGCTAGCCGAGGCAGAAGTTCATCTGCGTTCGGTGCCCGACGTTGTGCACCGTGTGTTGAGCTTATTTTGTGTGGCGTCAGAGGGAATCGTGATTTTGGATAAGGCAGACAGCAGCTTGCCGTTTATGCAAGAACACAATGCTGTGGGATTGGCGATGCTTAGCGAGCAAGAAAAAGCCTTTATTGCAGCCGAAGAGCCAGATGAACACACTGCCATACAGATGAGCTGGCGACATGAGGCGCTGAATGTACTGCTGTGGGCGTTGTCTAAAAATCCAGAACCACTGTCTTCCGCCTCAGATGTGGTGGATGCTCAAACCATATTTGACAAAACAATGCGTGTAATTGAGCTTAACAACAGTGGGCATGATTTTGCATTGCGCCCAACGGCCGAGATTTTAGATCTGCTCGATTTAACGTGGCGTCAGCACTGGGCAATTCGCCAAGCGGCACAAGCTGATGAGTCGGTTGAGGGCTTAATCCCAGGTGTGGTGATGGAAAGGCATTATGCATTGAATTGGTTAACCAATTTCCAGAACGACATCGATACAGACTGGGACGGCATCGATACACCCACCTAAACAAATGGCTACTGCGTTATACAGTAGCCATTTTTACATCACCCTAGGATGCCATGGTCGGGGCTTTATTGGTTATATTCCCAGGCGTCTAGCATGTGTTGTGCCGCCTCTATGCTACCCAATGCTGTAGCTAAGTCTGTACGTATGGTTTGATAGCCGGTTTCCGTTAACGCCTCATCCTCAAACTGATCTTCATCCAATTCGCAATAGCTGGTGGCAACGCAGGCAATAGCACCAATAGCAGAGTAAAGGTCTTCAGCAAATAGCACAGGCTCCCATAGGCCTGCGCCATGGAAAGCAAAAAGTACATGCCCTGTAGCACGGTCATAGATAAAGGGGTCGCCGCCTTGCTCTGCAATTACCAACCAATTAGGATTCCAGTCGCCAAGTTTGTCGTCGGGGTTGGCTGACCATGCATAACCTGCGTGTAGCGATTCAAGTTTGTGTAGGGGTGGAATGCACACAGGGTTACCGCCCACAGTCAATGTACAACCAACGGGGCCAACTTTTTCGTGATACGTATTTCCCCACGGTCCCACCTGCTGATAGAACTCGTGTAGTGCTGTAGGTAACGCCTGTTGGCCCGTCCAGTCAGATGCTGGTTGAGAGCGTAATTGCCCAAAAGGCGCGAGTAATGTGCGAAGAGTGTCAGCGGTAAACATAAGGGGCTATGCCGTTGCAGAGGTAGGAGAAATGGGGAAGTAACGCTATTTTATGATTCAGAAGGCGTGATGCGACGCGCCCTACCCTCAAGCACTTTCATACTTTTGCGTTTAGTAGTTTTTGGTGTATTGGCAGAACTATGCTGTTGTTTCAACAGCGCCATCTCGGCATTGGTTTGTGCTATTTGCTGATACAACGTTCTAAGCTCGCCATCAGAGCGTTCTAGGTTTAGGTTCAACGTGCTAAGAGCGCCTTCCAGCTTGCTGTTTTCATGCAGTGCTTCTTGCAGTTGTTGCTGTAATTGCTGCGCAGCAACTTGCTGCTGTTGGGCTTCAGTATGTGCGGCGCTGCGTATGGCGTCGGCTTCTTTTATCGCTTTAGCGGCTGCTAGGCGTTCCCGGTCTAAATCTACCATTAAGCGTTTTTCCATATCACGTGAACGTGACTCGGCTAATTGGGCAGAAAGGTGCAGTTTTTCTAGCTCTACGCTGAATTCCTTGCGGCTGTCATGCAGTTGTTGCTGTAGCGACAGTATGTCGTCTTGAGCTTGTGCTAATTGGGTATTTAAGGCGTGTTTCGCCTCTTTAGCCGCAGCCAGCGTTTCTCTGTAGCTCATGATTTCTTGTTGGGCTACTGATAAAGCATGTTGTGTGCCTTGTTCTCGCTGTAGTGCCTGGTCGCGTTCCAGCTCAAAAGCCGCCACATCTGCTCTAGCTTTTGCTGCAATGGCTTGGGTTTCAGCCTCAACACTGCGCAATGACTCGTGCGCTGCCTCTTGGGCATGGCGCCACAGCGTGGCGATAAGCTCACCTGCTGCCGAGCTAAGTGTTTCGGGCAAATCTGGATGCTCGATGCGTGTACGGCTTTTTTCGCGTAACTCTTCCCAAAATGTGGCTAACGCTTGTGATGGTGCACTCATGCTGCCTTTGCGTACCAGTTGGTACAGCTTGTTGGCCGTGGGTGTAGTGCCATATCTAAAGAATAACAACGCGCAGACTTCCCTATAAAGCTCTTGAGTGTTTGAGAAACGCTCTTTAAGCGCCTCAACTTCGGCATTTAGGCTTATTTCGTTGATATGGTCTGTATTCATTATTATTCCTTAGTTGGTAATTAATAATACAACGTAATACGTTAAGAATACAATCGTTGTTGATTGAAATTTGACATTACTCTTATAATGTCAAATTTCTGCTAATTTAGTGAATGAGTTATGTCGGAAAGCGATTCCACGGCGCTTGTGCGCTTCCCTCCACTAGAACACCTGCTGCATTCTGCGCAGTTGGACGGTAGTAATGGCACAAACCGGGTACTAGGCGGCCGCACACAGATTTCTGCCACTACTGACATCGCTGCGATACAAGCGTGGCTAGCGCGTTTTATTGATTCGCCCAATACCTTTGCTAATTACCGCAAAGAAGCTGAACGGCTGTTGTTATGGGCCACTATCGCTATGCGTAAGCCTGTGTCGTCGCTCACGCACGAAGACTTGCTGCTCTATCAGTATTTTTTAAATGACCCACAACCCGCAGCACAGTGGGTAATGCCGGCTGGTCGCAAGGTAGCAAGGTCTCACCCGCGTTGGTGCCCCTTTGCTGGGCCGCTATCCCAAGCCAGTCAGCGTCAGGCATTAATTATTCTGAACTCACTGTTTTCGTGGTTGGTGTCGGCGGGGTATTTGGCCGGTAACCCGTTATCGCTGTCTAAACAACGCGCGCGTCAGGCTGCACCTAGGGTGAGCCGTTACTTAGACGATGAGATTTGGCTGGAAGTAAAACGCACCATCACGGAATTACCGCAAGCATCTGAACGTGAACGAGAACACTACGCCAGGCTGCGTTGGTTGTTTTCACTGTTATATGTGTGCGGGCTGCGTATTTCTGAGGTCATAGACAATACGATGGCAGGTTTCTTTTGCCGCCGCGGAAATGATGGCACTGAGCGTTGGTGGCTAGAAATTACGGGCAAAGGGAATAAAACCCGAATTGTGCCGGCGACTAGCGAGTTAATGGCTGAACTACAGCGTTATAGAAAAGAAAAAGGCTTGTCTCCCTACCCTACTTCTACTGAAACTACGCCTTTGTTGCTACCTATAGGCCATCAGCAGCGTAGTTTAACACGTGCTGGGGTGCATGCGATCGTGAAATCGGTGTTTACAGCTACCGCCGACCGACTACGGGCAACGGATTCAGAGAATGCATGGCAGGCACAACAGCTAGAACAAGCGTCTGCGCATTGGCTGCGACACACCGCGGGTTCACATATGGCGAATAAACAGGTGGACTTACGCCATGTACGCGATAACTTGGGCCATGAGTCATTAAGTACCACGAATATTTACCTGCATTCGGCTGATGATGCCAGACACACTGAAACCGAGCTACATCATAAAATCCAGTGGTAAGTACGCATCATTGTGGTCGTGCAGCAATTTATTACCTTTTTGATTTGAAAAGCAGTCATTCTCACGCTGCTTTATGATGTGTATTTCCATACATTTACACGGAATAATCTAAGCTTAAAGTAAATTATTGTCTTTATAATCAATTGCTTAGTATGTATTTTGCAGTAAATTTTTCGTTACACGCTTTAGTCTAGCAAAGTGTTAAATCAATAGATGATTTAGTGTATTTGTTGCCCTGAGCGTACGATTTTCGAGCCGTTATATCCTTATCTATATAGGTCTTGCGCTAGATCAAACATGAATCCGATAAGGGTTTCTACCCATATGGGCTCTCTATACCATGAGTATTGAATGTGACATTACCGTTATTGCCGCATTTCTTTATTAATTATGGGTAGCGTTTATGAAAGCCTTGTCTAAAACCCTGATCGTTGCACTGGTTGCGCTGGGGGTCGGTTATGGCGGATCACAGCTTATTCTTTCGCAACGTAGCATAACCTCCTCGTCTGCCAGCAATTTGAACCTGGATGATGAAAAACTCATCAAGCAAGGAGCCTATGTGTCCCGCACTGGCGACTGTGTAGCCTGTCATACCGTACCGGGGGGTAAAGAGTATGCTGGCGGCTTGGCCATGCAAACACCGCTGGGGGCGATTTATTCCACCAACATTACGCCTGACGTAGACACTGGTATTGGTAGCTACACACTAGACGAATTTAAAACAGCAGTACAACACGGTGTACGCAAAGACGGTGCGGCCTTGTACCCTGCTATGCCTTACCCTTCTTACGCCATCATGAGCGATGACGATATGAACGCGCTGTACGCGTACTTCATGCGTGGCGTGCCGGCTGTTAAACAAGAAAACGCCGATCCTACTTTGCCAAAATTGTTCCAAATGCGTTGGACAGTGGCATGGTGGCAATGGTTATTTGCACCTAAAGACCAGCAATTTATCGCTGATGATGCCACTGACAGCATTAAGAACCGTGGCGCTTACCTAGTTCAAGGCCCTGGCCACTGTGGCGCCTGTCATACCCCACGTGGCTTGGCTTACCAAGAGTTAGCCATGAGCCTCAATGAAGGCGACGACTTCTTGTCAGGTGCGGTCATTGACGGTTGGCGTGCTAAAAGCTTACGTGGCGAAGGCCGTGGCTTAGCAAGCTGGACTGAAGACGAATTGGTTGATTTCTTTGCAACCGGCAGAACCGACAAAGTTGCTGCTTTTGGTGCCATGGCGGATGTGGTAGAACACAGCACACAATACATGACCCCTGAAGACCAACGTGCCATGGCGCAATACCTGAAGGCCTTGCCTCCAGTAAAAGGCCGTAACCCAGAAATTCCGCATCAAACAGACACCACCACACAGGCGCAGTTAGATGGCCAATACACCACTCCCGGTGCGTGGTTGTACGCGGAGCATTGTGTAACGTGTCACCGTGCTGATGGTAAAGGTGTACCGCGTATATTCCCCGCGCTCGCAGGTAACTCGGCGGTGTTTGCGAATAACGCACAATCAGTTATTCAGGTGACCTTAGAAGGTGGCCGTATGCCTGAAAACCATGTGGATGAAATGACCTTCACTATGCCTGCATTCCGTCACTTAGGTGATCAAGAGGTGGCTGATGTGGTGAACTACATTCGTACCAGCTGGACCAACGAAGCGCCTACGATTCAAGCCGAAGACGTAGCCCATATTCGTCAGTTCGTCGCTAAAAAATCGCCTAACATCCTTCCTGAAGGAGCCAGCCATGAGTAAAGCCAAAATTCTTTCAGTCGCAGCCTTGGCCATTGCTGGTATTGCTGGTGCGTCGTGGTATAGCTTAGCTAGCCCTACCCTTACAGGCCCAACTGAAAAAAGCTACCCCATTATTGATGTAGAAACCAAGCAAGTGGTTGGTCAGTACCAAGTACCGTCTGATTTGCTGATTCAAGACGAACCTAATGCCGAGTCTATTTTGTACGGCAAACGTTTGTTGAATGAAACCCGTCGTCTATTACCCGATAACGTGGGTGCAATGATGAACTGTAATAGCTGTCACATTGCGGAAGGTAAAGCTCCACTAGGCGCACACTACATCAACAGTTTTGTGAGCTACCCTAAAGTGATGCCTAGGTCCGGCAAGATGGTGGACTTAGCAGGCCGTATTAACGGGTGTTTTATGCGCTCAATGAACGGTAAGCCTCTGCCCGTGGATTCCGCTGAAATGGTAGGTATGTTGGACTACATGAAATGGTTGGCACAAGGTGTGGAACCAGGTCAAAAAGTACAGATTCCTATTGCTGGTCCGTTGGATGAAAGCTTAGTCCCTAATACTGAGCGTGGTCGCAGCTTGTACGCGGCACAATGTGCAACCTGTCACGGCGCTGATGGTGAGGGCCTGAAAGATGAGCGTGGCAACATTGTATTCCCACCATTGTGGGGCGATGAGTCCTTCAACATTGGTGCGGGGATGGCACGTACTTACAAGGCTGCTGCTTTTATCAAGTACAACATGCCCATGAGCGTTGAAGATCACGGTGCGTGGGGTCAAGGTGGTGTGCTGGATGATCAGGACGCGGTAGACATTGCGGAATACTTCACACATATGCCTAGACCTGATTTTGCTGGAAAAGTAAACGATTGGCCTAATGGTAAAAAACCTAAGGATGCTCGTTACTAACGTATAAGAAATTAATCTCCTTTCAAGCCAGATTTAAGGCTGCCCTCCCCTAGGCAGCCTTTTTTTTATCCAGCTTATTCAGCAGCGCTTACACGTACTGTTGCCGCGATTTTCTTAGCACGTTCACGAGCAGCCTCAACAGTGTCATCGTAGGCCAGCGCTACACCCATGCGACGTTTAGTGAAGCTTTCTGGTTTGCCGAACAAACGCAGATCGGATTGAGGAATGCTTAAGGCTTCCGCTACGCCATCAAAGTTTACGTTTTTGCTATCTACGCCACCGTAAATTACAGCGCTAGCGCCAGGAGCCAACAATGCTGTGGAAACAGGCAAACCTAAAATAGCACGTGCATGCAGCTCAAATTCATTTTGACGCTGTGTCACCATAGTGACCATACCGGTATCGTGTGGGCGCGGGCTGACTTCGCTGAACCATACTTGGTCGCCTTTCACGAACAGTTCAACACCAAAGATGCCTTGACCACCCAAATCTTGGGTAATAGATGCTGCAATGTGTTGGGCTGATTCAAGCGCTGCTTGGCTCATGGGGTGTGGCTGCCAGCTTTCTACGTAATCGCCATCTACTTGTTTATGGCCAATGGGTGCGCAGAAACTGGTTTGTACTTTACCTTCTGCATCCAGACTGCGGACGGTCAATAAAGTAATTTCGTAATCAAAATCAATAAAGCCTTCAACAATGACGCGCTGCTGGCTCACACGACCACCTTCCATAGCGTAATGCCACGCTTTTTCTATGTCGTCAGAGCCACTGATTTTGCTTTGGCCTTTACCCGAGCTGCTCATCAAGGGTTTGATCACGCAGGGGTAGCCAATATGGTCTTGGATGGCGGCTTTCAGCTCGTCTAAAGTGTTGCAGAATTTATAAGGGCTAGTGGGCAAACCCAGTGTTTCAGCCGCTAATCTACGTATACCTTCACGGTCCATCGTCAATTGTGTGGCGCGCGCCATAGGAACTACACGCGCTGTGCCAGCCGCTTCAACAGCCGCTAACGCATCGGTTGCAATGGCTTCAATTTCTGGCACGATGAAGTGCGGCTTAACTTGCTCAATCAGAGCTGTTAGCGCTTTGGCATCACGCATGTCAATAACAAAAGCGTGGTGTGCGACCTGATGACCAGGAGCATTTTCATAGCGATCAACCGCAATGGTTTCTACGCCCAGACGTTGCAAGGCAATAATCACTTCCTTACCCAGTTCCCCTGCGCCTAAGAGCATGACGCGGGTTGCAGCAGGACTAAGCGGTGTACCTAATGACTTCATGAGTGACTCCGGTATAACAGGATCTATACGATAAATTCACAAATAAGCATTGTAATCGCAACCTTATGCGGAGTAGACAATATTCCGGTTAGCCATTTTTTTGTCGCATAAGTGCCTGCAAAAGCGCTCAACTGCTCGTAGAAACTTCAGCCTACTTGTTTTTTTACCTCCCATGCTCTACATTAATTAGGCTCAATTTGAGCATATAAGGAGAAATGAAGGTGGAGAGCCTACAACCAATCTATTTTGATCAGCCCAATGCACACTCAGGGACTATTCATTTAGCCACCGCGTGGGCCAATGTACCGGAACCAGTGGCAGATAGTGAAATAGCGTCTTACAAAGCTGCTATACGTGAGCAATTGCAGGCACAAGATGCCACTTTGGTTGCGCACTATTACGTAGACCCTGTGATTCAGGACTTGGCCGAAGAAACGGGTGGCTGTGTGGCCGATTCCTTAGAAATGGCAAGGTTTGGCCGGGATTGCGATAGCTCTACCCTACTCGTCGCAGGGGTACGCTTTATGGGGGAAAGCGCAAAGATTCTTAGCCCTGAAAAGCGTGTATTAATGGCAGACATGGAAGCCACCTGCTCCCTAGACTTGGGCTGTGACATTGTGGCTTTTGAGGCATTTTGTGATCAACACCCCGATCGTGAAGTCGTAGTCTATGCCAATACCAGTGCGGCAGTGAAAGCCAGAGCGGATTGGGTAGTAACCTCTGCCGTAGGTCAAGAAATTGTGATGCACTTGCACCAGCAAGGCAAAAAAATTCTGTGGGCTCCTGACAGACATTTGGGTGGCTACATACAGCACACTACCAGCGCTGATATGGTGCTGTGGCAGGGTTCATGTTTAGTGCACGATGAATTCCAAGCCGACGAGCTGCTAGTAATGAAAAAACGTTATCCTGAAGCCTGTGTGTTGGCGCACCCTGAGGCTCCTGCCAATGTATTGGCCCATGCTGATTTTATAGGTTCCACATCGCAAATACTGACTGCAGCTGCGCAGTTTCCGCAGGAGATGTTTATTGTGGCTACAGACCAGCGTTTGCAGCATAAACTCAAGCAGCAATTGCCACATAAGCGTTTTATGCCAGCGCCCACAGCGGGTGTAGGAGCCACCTGCAAAAGCTGTGCATTTTGCCCATGGATGAGCCTAAATAGCTTACCTGCCCTACTAAACAGCTTGCGTGGAAACACACCCGAGATTCAAGTAGATGATGCTATACGTATAGCGGCCCATAGGGGCTTGCAGCGCATGCTAGATTTTTCAGCAAATACAGTATTGCGTGCGCAGTTGCGAGAGCAACTTCAACCGGCATAAATATTATTCTGCAGGGGCACCCGATAAAATCCAGCGCACTATAGCCTCTATATCGGCATCACTGACTTTATTGTTGGGGGGCATAGCAACGGGTCCCCACACCCCTTGGCTGCCGCCTCGTATATGAGTTTTCAGCAGTTCAGCACGTTCAGGGCTAGCTGGCGCAGCATCGTAAATGCTTTGAAAGGAAGGCCCTAAAAGTTTTTTATCAACGCGGTGACAGGCTAAACATGTGTTCTGTTTGAGCGTATCTAGCACGTCTTGGGTAGAGGGTTCCGCCAAAACGGTGTGTACAGGGGCAAGGATCAAACAAATAGCAATAAAGCTGCATCGTCGTGTCATTATGCAGGTGCTCTCACATTACAATAGTCATTATGTTCCCCCTACACTGAGGATATGTTATGCGCAAAATTTTAGTACCAGTTGATGGTTCCGACGCGTCTAGTCGTGCGGTGCAAATGGCAATTTCGATCCTGAAATCTATTCCCGATGGCGAACTGCACATAGTGACTGTGCAAGCTCCTATCGTGTCGCGCAATGTATCGCGCTTTTTTGCGCCTGAGGTACTGAACGAATATTATCAGGATGAAGGTAAAGCTGCACTAGCACCTGCCATGGAGCTGGCTACACAGTCTGGCGTTAAATTTCAGCACAGTGTACTCACAGGTTCGGTTGCAGAAACCATTGAAGAGTACGTGCAACTACATCATTGTGATCACATCATTATGGGTAGCCGTGGTTTGGGGGCAGTACCAGGCTTGATCTTGGGTTCTGTAACCACCAAAGTACTAAGCTTGGTTAGCGTACCAGTAACGCTGATCAAATAAAATAACGGGCAAGCAACTTACGCTGCTTGCCCGCCGCTAGAGCGTTATAGCGACGGTTTTGTCATGGCCAATGGGTCAATCCAACTGTCGTATTGCGCTTCTGTCACAAAGCCTGATTCAAGCGCTGCTTCTTTCAGGCTTTGTCCTTTTTTATGGGCCGTTTTAGCAATAGTGGCAGCTTTATCGTAGCCAATATGCTTGTTCAATGCGGTTACCAACATCAGGTTTTTATCCAGATTTTCACGAATACGCTCTTCGTGCGGTGTAATGCCTACAGCACAATGCTCGTCAAAGGACAAACACGCATCGCTAACCAAGGCAATACTTTCCATCACGTTATGCACCATAACGGGTTTGTAGACGTTTAATTGGAAATTACCTTGCGAACCAGCAAAGGCAACGGCGGCGTCGTTACCAAACACCTGCACACATACCATGGTCATGGCCTCACACTGTGTGGGGTTTACTTTGCCGGGCATAATGGAAGAGCCTGGTTCGTTTTCTGGAATTTGGATCTCACCAATACCGCAACGAGGGCCACTGGCCAACCAACGCACGTCGTTAGCAATTTTCATCAACGCACCCGCCAAGGTACGCAATGAGGCCGACATGTTGACCAACGCATCGTGCGCAGACAGTGCAAAGAATTTGTTTTCAGCACTACGGAATGGCAAGCCAGTAAGTTCTGTTAAATGACGCGCAACAGTGTCGCCAAATTTAGGGTGGGCATTTAGCCCTGTACCTACTGCTGTGCCGCCAATCGCCAAATCATAAATACCTGGCAGTTGAGCCTCTACATGTTCTAGAGCGAAGTCTAACTGTGCCGCCCAGCTGCCAATTTCTTGGCCCAAGGTGACTGGCGTTGCATCTTGCAGGTGGGTACGACCTGTTTTTACCAGTGTTTCGTAGCGTGAAGCCAAGCTTTTAAAGGTGTCACGCAGTTGTGCAACGCTAGGCAGCAAGCGATGTTTCACTTGCAGGGCCACAGCGATATGCATAGCTGTTGGGAAGGTGTCGTTAGACGACTGCCCACGATTCACGTGATCATTAGGGTGGATGGGGCTTTTGCTACCAATCACACCGCCCACCAGCTCAATCGCTTTGTTGGCAATGACTTCGTTAGCGTTCATGTTGCTTTGTGTGCCAGAACCAGTCTGGAACACCACCAGCGGGAATTCCGCGTCCAATTTATTTTCTACTACCAACTGGGCAGCGGCCACAATGGGATCAGCCACAGTGGCTGGCAACTCGCCTAGCTCTTTGTTGGCCATAGCAGCGGCTTTTTTCAGGTAGCCCAATGCCTGGATCATGGGCGCTTGCCAGACGAAGCGCTCTACCCCAATAGGGAAATTGATAATGGAGCGCTGTGTTTGTGCTCCCCAGTAGTGTTTAGCCGGGACAGCAATGTCACCCATCGAATCTTGTTCTATACGTGTATCAGACATGCTTTGCTCCTACAGAGAAAAATTATTTAGTACAGGCTAACGCATTGGCTTCTGCCAAACGGCGCACCCAAACTTGTGCAATATCTACCAACCTATTGGCAAAGCCCCACTCGTTGTCAAACCAGACAAAAAGGTTGGCAAAGCCTTCATCATTAGTACGTGTTTGACTACCGTCCACGATGACGGAATGCGGGTCGTGGTTAAAATCCACGGAAGCATGCGGCTGATTCGTGAACGCAATGGTAGTACAGGATTTTGTCGCGGCGTCTTTAAACAACTGGTTAATCGCCTCTGGCTGGGTGCTTGTACGTAAATTAACCATCAAATCAATAGCGGATACGTTCAAAATAGGTACACGTATGGCTTTAGCTTGTACTTTACCCTGCAATTGTGGCAATAAACGCTCTACCCCTTGTGCCAAACCCGTGGCTACCGGCACGATAGACTGCATGGCGGAACGAGTGCGGCGCAAGTCTTTGTGATGGTAGCCATCAATCATGGGCTGATCATTCATCACCGAGTGCAAGGTGGTTAAGAAACAGTGCTCAATGCCGAAAGCTTTATCAAGTTCGGCCAGCACGGGAATAATGGCATTAGTGGTACACGACGCATTAGAGACAATGCGGTGTTCGGCTGCTAAACCATCATCATTAATATCCAGCACGGCGGTGTAGTCTACATCCGCTGCACCATCTGCGGGATGCGACACCAAAACGCGTGGGCAACCACTGTCTATAAAGCGTTGCAGTTGTTCGCGCTTGCCATACACACCTGAACACTCAATCACTAAATCTAGATGTAGACTTTTCCAGTCTACATCTTCAGGGTTTTGTGCATGTGTGACAGCAATAGTTTGCCCATCAATCACCAATGATTGCTCATCATGACTGATGCTAGTTGCTGGAAACGGCCCATGTGTGGAGTCAAACCGCGTCAAATACGCCATGCTTTCCATATCTGCTGGCTCATTGATAGCGACTACCTGCAAAACGTGTTGCAGCTTACGTTCATAAATAGCACGTAAAACACATCGCCCTATGCGACCGTATCCATTGATTGCTATGCGTGTCACAGGCGTTTCCATGCCCATCCTTGATTAAAAAGTAATAGAAAAACCGCCATCCACCACAATGATGTGGCCATTCACATAACTGGCAGAGGTTGACGCTAAAAACACGGCAGCAGGTGTAATTTCTGCAGATTGAGCCCACCGTGCAAGTGGGTTTCTGCCAATTACATGAGCACCTTTAACGGGATCATTAGCCAAAACTTGATTAGATTCGGTCGCGAATGTGCCCGGGGCTATGCCATTGCTGGTAACGCCTTGCGCGCCGAACTCTACTGCCAAGGAACGCACCATGGCTTCTAGGCCCTGTTTAGCTACAGGATACACTGCATCCCCTGCTCTGGCTATGCGACCAGCAATAGAACTTAGCGTGATAATTCGACCATAGCCTTTGGCGGCCATGCTCATGGCGGCTAGCTTTGATAACACCACTGTGGCCGTTAAATTATCCTGAATATGCTGGGTAATTTGCGTCACGTTTAGTTCGCTAAGCGGACTACGTAAACGTGAGCCTACGGTATTCACCAAAATATCGGGTTTAACGGGTAATGCAGCATAAGCGGCTTCAAGCGTAGCAAGATCAGAAATATCTTGGCACCAGACAGACGCTGAGTAGCCCGCCGCTTGTAAGCGTTGCTGAGCCTGTAATAAAGGTGCTGCCGTTCTACCATTTAAAATAACGTGCGCACCTAGCCCTGCATAGGCCGCCGCAATTGCCCAGCCTAACCCTTGTGCGGAACCCGTGATTAGCGCTGTTTTGCCCTGTAAATCAAAAGACGGGATAAAAGATTCTATAGTCTGCATGATTGCTGCTTACACCGTGACCAAATTCCTAGCATTACCCGCTACAAAAGCGTCTACATTGCCTACAACTTGATCGGCCAAGGCCTGCACAGCTTCTTGACTCGCCCACGCTACATGAGGCGTAAAGATAAAATTAGGCAGATCCATTAAGCTAAACAGCACGTTGTCGTCGCGTGGAGGCTCTGGGGTCGTTACATCTACACCAGCACCGCTAATTTGGCCACTGCGTAGTGCATCAGCTAAGTCATTTTCGCAAATTAAGCCGCCCCTGGCGGTATTAATGACCAACGGACGTTTATCCATCATGGAAAACTCGGTAGCCGTCAATAAGTTGGTGGTTTCTGGCGTTAATGGACAATGCAAGCTGATAATGTCTGACGTGCGTAGCATGGTTTCAAAGCTGACTTTGCCCTCGTCAGCGGCATTGCTACCTTTACGAGCAGCAAATTGCACCTTCATTCCTAAGCCGCGAGCGAGTTTGGCTACCGATTGACCTAGTGCTCCAGAGCCCACAATACCTAATGTACTGCCAGCTAAGTCGCGTATGGGGTAATCAAAATAGCAGAATTGCTGGGCTTCTTGCCAACGGCCACGTGCTACCGATTGGTGATAGGCAAAGATACTGCGGCGTAACGCAAAAATAAGCGCCAACGTATGTTCTGGTACGGTGTGCTCAGCGTAATTACGTACATTGCAGACAGCAATATCGCGTGTTTTACAGGCGTGTAAATCAACGTTGTTGTAGCCCGTAGCGGCGACCGCAACTAAGCGCAACTTTGGTGCGGCTGCAATAACAGCAGCGCTAACGGGCGCTTTATTACTGATGATGATGTCGGCCGTTTTACAGCGCTCTATGGCTTCGGCTTCGGTGCTTTTCGTATAGCAAACCAGTTCATGAGGAAAAGAAAATGCCTGCAATTGTGTATGCGGGCCTAATGTTTCGCTATCGAGAAAAACAATACGTAGAGGCTGATTTAACATATGACACTCAAGGTAAGATCAAACATGGCACATGACGCGAATAACTGCGCGTATCATAGTCGGATAGTCTACCGTAGTAATGTATAAGACTGCAGTTCCCTGCACTAAAAACGGGGTTATTGCAGGTGATAAAAGGCCTAGGTTTTTTTGTTTTTCTTGTGAAGGAGCTCTTATGAAACTGTATTACATGGCTGGTTCTTGCGCTTTGGTATCGCATATCGTGCTGGAGTGGATTGGTAAACCTTTCCAAACTCAAGCAGTTAGCCGCAAAGAGCTTAAAGAGCCTGCTTTTCTAGCACTTAACCCATTGGGTTCAGTTCCTGCATTTATGGATGGCGACATGCTGCTGACGCAAAGCGTCGCTATTTTGGAATATTTGGCTGAAAGTGCGCCAGAAAAGAATCTATTGGGTGCTACACCACAACAACGTGCTGAAACTCGTCGTGCTTTGTCATTTTTAAATTCAGACGTGCACAAAAACTTTGGTGTAATGTTCGGTATCCAAGGCTACACGCAAAACGAAGCTGCACAGCAAGAAGTGAAAGAAAACACAGCCAAACGACTACGTGGCTACTTTGAACTGCTAGACAAACAATTAGAAGGTAAAGATTGGCTCACCTGCACACGTTCCATTGCTGATCCTTACCTGTATGTGGTGATGCGTTGGGCACCACTGCAAAAAATTGACCTTAGTGATCTATCTAATTTGCAGCGTTTCTTCAAAAACATGGAAGCAGACGCAGGCGTACAAGCGGCACTAAAAGGTGAAGGTCTAGCCTAAGCTAGCAATTGTGGCTTTTGAAAGAACGCCACTCGGCGGCTAGTCTGGAACTTCCGGCGGCCGCCGCCACGAATCCCATATGACTGTCTAAGTCAGACAAACTTGCCCCCTCTTCTAGTAATAGCCCGCCATAACTATTACGTAGTTTCTGCGCTGTTAAACCAGGAACACCATGTTCACTGCCCCAACCTGCAACGATTCTAGCCAAAGTAGCTGGGTTCATCGTTTCTTTTGAGCGAAATTCAGAAGGTACTCGGTTAGAAGGAAATAAAAGCTGGTGGCCACTGGCGTGTTCTAGTCGCTGTTTCCAGCTCAACACTACTGGTATAGCCCATTCAGGCAAAGTGAGCACGCGGTGTTTACCACCATAATCTTGTATATACGCATGGATGGTAGAGTCCTGAGGGTCACTACGGTTGAGCGCTAGCTGTTCTTGCAGCGTAAAACTGATAAAACAGCCCGTATCCAAACAGTATTCGCCATCCTCATTGTTATGCAGCGAATCAATGCGTAAAGAAAGCACTTCTAAGGCTTTAAGCCCACAACCCAATAACAAGGCGATGACTGCTGCATTTCTATGTGCCTTCCACAATGCCGCAGCAGTAAGACTATGGTGTTCCAAAGCTAGCCTTTGCTGCTCTGCTTCCAGCATTTCTATGATTTCTTGGCACTGCTCTGGCGTAAGAAACTGTTTGCTTTGATTACTACTAGAGTCGCGCCACGACGTGGCGTGCATGTCCTGTAATTGTTGTGAGGCGGTGGGATTAATCAGTGCAGGAATTTGTGCTTGAAGAGCTTCATAAGCACGAAGTATGACTAACTGATAGCGCTCGCGTTGCTGCCTATTGGTATCTTCTAAGCTGCTCAGAAAATTGGCGATATGTACTTCGTTAACGGTGTTGATGTTAAGCCGTTGTGTAGGTAGCCACTCTAAAAATCTGCGCCACAATACTTGGTATATACGTTTGCTGGACAATCTAAAGGGCGGATGTTGGCTATCCATCCATTTTTCAAACAGGATGATGGCCTCTTTTTGTCGTAATGCTTTGGATTGTCCCATTTGCACCCTCTTTGCTGGAAACTTAGCTTAACTAAAAATTTGTATCTTCCGTTAGTTGCATTAATTATAACTAAAGAAGCCGGTATTGCACCGGCATTCTTTTTGTTTCTTTTATTGCTTACACACCTAGATAGGCTTTACGTACATCTGGGTTGGCCAACAGATTAGCACCTGTATCTTGCATGACTACCTTGCCTGTTTCGATTACATAGCCTCTATCAGCCACCTGCAAGGCCTTATTCGCATTCTGCTCTACCAGGAAGACCGTAACACCCTCTTCTCTAATAGTACGAATAATATCGAAGATTTGCGCAATGATCAGTGGCGCCAAACCTAGCGTAGGCTCGTCTAGCAGCAATAGCCTAGGTTTACTCATCAGCGCACGGCCAATCGCCAGCATCTGCTGCTCACCGCCTGACATCGTCCCTGCACGCTGTACTGACCGCTCACGCAATCGAGGGAACAGCTCGTACACATGCTCCTCCCCTTCTGCTATTTGCGATTTACTTAAAAAGAAACCACCCATTTTTAGGTTTTCAGACACGGTTAGGTCCGGGAAAACGCGACGCCCTTCTGGCGATATAGCAATACCACGTTGCATGATTTCATGCGTAGGAAGATTGCTAATGTCTTCGCCTTCAAAGGTAATACGACCACTTTTAGCCCGTGGAGAACCACATACTGTCATTAGCGTGGTGGTTTTACCTGCACCGTTCGCACCAATTAAGGTGACGATTTCCCCTTTGTTTACGTCTAGTGTGACGTCATCCAGAGCCTGAATAGCACCGTAATATGTACTGACATTCTCAAGCTTAAGCACGCTATTCTTCCCCCAGATACGCTTTGATTACACGCGGATCATTCTGTACTTCGGTAGGTAGGCCCGAAGCAATAGGTCTACCGTATTCCATTACCATCACGCGATCAGAAATGCCCATTACTAAGCTCATATCGTGCTCGATTAACAAGACAGCGACATTATGTTTATCGCGCAAATCATTAATCAGTACCTGCAAGTCACGCTTTTCTTGAGGATTTAGACCCGCAGCAGGCTCATCCAGTAGCAAAATACGCGGTTCGGTAATCATGCACCTCGCAATTTCTAAACGGCGTTGTAAGCCGTAGGCTAAGTTACCCGCTTCGCGGTTCGCAAACTCACGTAAGTCTAAGTAATCTAACCAGTGAGCCGCACGTTCTAAGGCTTTCTCTTCAGAACGCTTATGCACGGGCAACTTAAACAAGCCACCTAATAAGCCTGTGTGGATACGCGTGTGCTGAGCAACCATCAAGTTTTCTAGCACGGTCAGGTTTTTAAATAACCGTACGTTTTGGAACGTACGCACAATGCCTTTACGCGCCACCATGTGGCTAGGTAAGCCTTGAATGGATTCACCGTCTAAGCGGATATTGCCATCGCTGGGTTTGTAGAAGCCACTAATGCAGTTAAATACAGTGGTTTTACCTGCGCCGTTAGGCCCAATGATCGCAAATACTTCTTTGGGTTCTAGATCGAACTTAACGTTATCAACGGCTAGCAAACCGCCAAAACGCATGCACAGCCCATCTACATCCAGTATTTTTTTGGTCTGTGTCATGGTTTAAGCTCCACATGCGGGCGTTTAGCTGGCAACAATCCTTGTGGACGCCAAATCATCATTAACACCATCACCAAACCAAACACTAACATCCTGTACTCAGCAAATTGACGTGCGAACTCAGGCAGTACAGTCAATAGTATCGCCGCCAAAATCACCCCTATCTGTGAGCCCATACCACCCAATACCACGATAGCTAAAATCAGAGCTGACTCAATAAAGGTAAAGGACTCTGGGTTCACAATACCTTGTCTAGCGGCAAAAAACGCACCACCAAAGCCTGCAAACGTAGCACCAATAGTAAAGGCAGAAAGCTTAATACCTGTAGGGTTCAAACCCAATGAACGACATGCAATTTCGTCTTCACGTAAGGCTTCCCACGCTCTACCTATAGGCATACGTAGCAAACGGTTAGACACAAAGAACGTAATTAAGGCGAGCACCAACGCCAAGATATACAAGTACGTGGTCATATCTTGGTTATTAAAGGCCCACCCCATCAAGTCGTGGAAAGTGGTTTCCCCTTCCGGTGCACGACGCATCATGGGATAACCGAATACAGTAGGCTTAGGAATACCAGAAATACCGTCTGGACCGCCTGTAAAGTCGTACAGGTTGATCAGCAACAAACGAATAATTTCCCCAAACCCTAAGGTTACGATCGCCAGGTAGTCGCCGCGCAGCCGCAATACAGGGAAGCCTAGCAAGTAACCGAAAATACCCGCCATGATGCCCGAGAACGGCAGTGCCCACCAAAAGCCTAGGCCTAGCCAGTGGTACATCAGCGCATAGGTATAAGCACCCACCGCGTAGAAACCCACAAAGCCCAGATCAAGCAGACCAGCATAGCCCACCACGATATTCAAACCTAACGCTAACATCACATAGATGAGCACCAAGGTAGCAATATCAATTTGTGATCTACCCGAGAAAAAAGGCCACACTAGCGCCAAAAGAATTAAGGCGCCAATTAACACTTGTCTAGTGCGGTCCCCCATGGGAGGAATCTTAAATGACACCCCTTTTTGAGCGAATTTACCAGCCAATGCAGGACGCAATAACTGCACGATAAAAACAGCCGCCATGCCATAAAAAATCAGAGGCCATTCAGGTTGAACAGTGGTGTTCATACCGGAACGCAAAATCTGAAAACCAAAGACAGGGGCAACAATCACGCCAGCAATAAAAGCGGCGAATAATGCGGGTTTAATTCGACTTGCCATTAAACTTTTTCCACTTCTGGTTTACCAAGCAGGCCTGTAGGACGGAAAAGCAAAATCAGCACAAGCAAGCTGAATGCCACGATGTCCTTGTACTGCGATGAGATATAAGCGGCCGCAAACGTTTCTGCAAGACCTAACAGAACCCCTCCTAGCATTGCACCAGGAATGCTACCGATACCACCCAGAACAGCTGCCGTAAACGCCTTGATACCCGCGATAAACCCAATGTAGGGGTTCAATTTACCGATGGCTAATGCAATTAACACACCGCCTACGGCAGCCAGCATTGCACCAATAACGAAGGTAAAGGAAATGACTTTGTTCGTGTCAATGCCCAGCAAGTTTGCCATGCGCAAGTCTTGTGAACATGCGCGAGAGGCACGCCCCATTCGGGAATACTTGATGTAGAAGCTTAGCGCCACCATCAACACTACCGTCACGACAATAATCAAAATGCGTGAATACGCTGCCGTAACAGTGAAATCATCGCCCATAGGAATTTGCACAGCACCTGTTACCAGCGCAGGTACAGCCATATCGCGTGCGCCTTGACCCAAGGCTACCCAGTTCTGCAAGAAGATGGACATACCAATCGCAGAAATCAAAGGCACCAAACGTGGACTTCCTCGTAATGGCGCGTACGCCACTTTTTCTACAGCAAACCCATATGCAGCCGTAATGGCTACTGCTACCAAGATCATGATTAACACGATCAATAAAACGGGTAGCCCAGAGTTCATACCAATAATAGATAACGTTACCAACCCGGCATAAGCACCGATCATATAGATCTCGCCATGCGCAAAGTTGATCATTCCGATGATGCCATAAACCATGGTATAGCCAATGGCAATCAACGCATAAATAGCACCCAGCGACAGCCCGTTAAACAGCTGCTGAATTAATTGTGGTAATAAATCAGACATTGAATTTGGGATTCCGAATAAAGCTTTGGCAGGGATTGTAACCCGTAGCTAGATGCTTATTCTGTCTGGCGTCACTAAATTTAATAACGCCAGACCTGATTAAAGCTTACTTGACCTCAGAGAAACCGTTCTCTTTGTCCCATTTGTAGACCGAAAACTCGAAATGTTTAAGGTCGCCCTTATCGTCGTAAGACACATTTCCTATAGCTGTGTCGAAGCTATTGCCATGCATGTGATCGGCTCCTTTGCTAGCGTCGTCACCCACTGCGCCTAAGGTGTCTGCAATGATTTGAACTGCAGCATAGGCTGGGAAGGTAAAGGCTCCATCAGGGCTGCGACCATAGGTTTTAAAGTTTTCCATGACGCCTTTGTTGCTGTCCATTTTGGTGAAATCAGCCGGCAACGTAACCAGTAAGCCCTCTACTGCATCACCGCCAATTGCTACCAAGTCTTGGTTAGCCACACCTTCAGGCCCCATAAACTGGGTCGTTACCCCCTGCTCACGCGCTTGGCGCAACAACAAACCCAATTCGGCGTGATAACCACCGAAATAAATCAGATCAGGGTTGATGCTGCGTAATTTAGTGATCACTGCCGAGTAATCGGTATCCCCTACGTTGATACCTTCATAAAACACAATATTGGCACCACCTTTGGTTAAGGCATCTCGCACTTGGTTTGCCACACCAGAGCCATAGGTTTGTTTGTCATGCAAAATGGCGATACTAGCAGGCTTTAGCTGCTCCAGAATATAGGTAGCGGCGAAAGGCCCTTGCTGGTCATCCCTACCAATGGTGCGGAAGAAGTAATGCGGTTTGATAGTATCCGTTACCGCTGGTGAGGTTGCCCCAGGAGTAATGGCCACTATTCCTTCTTGCTCATAAATGTTCACGGCAGGTACTGCGGTGCCCGAACATGCGTGGGCAACAGCATAGTTAGCACCGGCAGTCATCACTCGGTTGGCCGATGCAACGGCTTGCTTAGGTTCGCAAGCATCATCAATCAGCACTGCCTCTAACTTACGATTGTTCACCCCGCCCTTAGCGTTGATGGCATCAATAGCGGTTAGCGCTCCGGCTTGAATCTGGTCGCCATACTGCGTGGAAGGCCCTGTCATGGGTTGAACAATACCAATTTTGATGGTTTCTTCTGCCGCATAAGCAGTCCCAAAACCAGCCCCCATCGCCACAGCCAGACTAATACCCAAAACTTTTAATTTCATTGCTACCACCCCAAAAAGAGCCGAGCTTTCAGATAATGCCTTTGATTGCCACGGACATGTTTGTAGAAATAAAGTGAACAAAGTTCATGTATTGTCTATTTGTGCCCATGCGCTGTCACTACGTGAAAGCCCTAGCGGAAGCTGAAATTTTCGTTTTTTTACTTATCCTTTGGTCTAGCAAGGTTCCACATTAATGCTCTGAAAGGTGCCAGCATAAAGGTGTTCAACAAAATTTTTATCGTAAAATCACCTAGCATTAAGGTTTGCCATGGCATATCGGTGCCCACAAAGGCAATGCAGAAGAAAATGAAAGTATCTACCGCAGCACCTGCTATCCCCCCTACAAACGGGGCTGTCCACCATTTGCCGTGTCGTAACCGATCAAATACGTAAATATCCGCCAATTGCGCAATCAAAAACGCTAAACCAGAGGCTACAGCGATTCTAGGCGTTGCTAGCCATGCCGATACCACTAAAGCAGACACAAAGCCCCACAAGGCCACTTTACGGGCCGTGAGAGGGCCAAAACGCCTATTTAAGAGATCAGAGACCAGAAAGGAAACTGGGTACGTTAATGCCCCCCATGTTAACCACGGGTTAATAGGGTACTGCACCAATACATTAGAGGCCACCACGATGATAATCATCGCCGCGATGGCCACCGCATAATGTATAGGCCGGACCGTATCGAGACGGCCCGTATCACCTACTACTTTCATGCAAATTCCACAGACAACTCAGCCGCTCGGCGTTTTGCTGCCGCCATCGCACTTTTTACGGTTTTCTCGAAGTTTTCAGCAAACAAAACATCTAATGCAGCTGCCGTCGTGCCACCTTGTGATGTCACACGTTTGCGCAGTGTTTCAGGCGTTTCAGGTGATAACGCAGCCAGTTGCGTAGCGCCGTTCAAGGTAGCCAAGGCCAGCTTACGTGACTGCTCTGGCGTTAAGCCTAATTCGGTGCCGCCAGCAATTAAGGCTTCTAAGAACAAAAACACATACGCTGGACCGCTACCTGATAATGCTGTGACGGCATCCAGTTGATCATCGCTTTCTACCCATACCACTTCACCCACCGTACCCAGCAATTGATTGGCAATGTTTTTATCGCGCTCAGGCACTGCAGGCAATGCTAATAGACCCGTTGCGCCACAACCTATAAAGGCTGGCGTGTTAGGCATACAGCGAATCACACGGTCATACGGTGTATCGTCGCCCAGCCAACGCGCAATGTCTGTAGCGGCAATACCTGCAGCCACACTAATAATCAACGTATCTGGTTGCAAGAAGGGTTTGCATTGTTGCACTACTTCTTTCATGACTTGCGGTTTTACGGCAAACACCCACACACGATGGTGACGTAATTGTTCTTCGGCTTGCGGGCGAGTGAGAGCACCTTGCTCTGACCATTTATCGCGCAGCTCAGCATTAGGTTCTACCACTAATACGTCGGATGCTGCGCACCGTTTACCGATCAAGCCAGCCGACAATGCAGAAGCCATATTGCCCCCACCAATAAATGCCAGCGTCATTTGGTAAGCCTCGTTCACCATCTATTTTTACTCCTAGAGTTTCTATTTTTATTGCTACGCTCATAGACGTGCACTTCACACTGTAGCAGAGCCTACGTACACATAAAAGAAGGCGGCTTAAAGCCGCCCTCTTTTCGTAAACTGCTATACGGAATTACTTGCCGTACAGTGTTTTGGAACCGTCTTTGTGCCAAACGTACACGTCGAACTTAAACTCGTTCAAGTCGCCTTGCTCGTTCCAAGAGATCACACCAATAGGTGTTTTCACTTCGTTAGCGTGCAAGTATTCAGCAACTTTCACAGGGTCATCTACGCCAGCACCAGCGATACCATCAGCAATCGCTTTAGTTGCCGAGTAAGACGTCATTTGGAAAGCACCCGCTGCATCGCGACCTTTGGCTTGGAAGGCTTTAACGATTTCAGCGTTTTCAGCATCTTGAGTAAAGTCAGCTGGCAATGTCAGCAACATACCTTCTACGGCGTCACCTGCAATCGCGTTAATGTCTGGGTTGCCGGAGCCTTCTGGGCCCATCATGGTTACGTTCAGACCTTGCTCTGCACCTTGGCGCAGCAACAAGCCCATTTCTGGGTGGTAGCCGCCGTAGTAAATGAAGTCTGTACCAGAGGATTTCAGTTTGGTGATCACAGCAGAGTAATCGGTATCGCCAGCATTGATACCCTCAAACATCACGATTTCGTACCCTGCATCTTTCAAGTTATCGCGTACAGCGGTAGCAATACCTTGGCCGTAAGACTGTTTGTCGTGCAACACAGCCACTTTAGTAGGCTTAATGTTGGCAGCGATAAAGGCAGCGGCCGCTGGGCCTTGCTGATCATCTCTACCAATAGTACGGAAAATGCTGTCGTAGCCTTTGCCATCCGTCACAGCTGGTGCTGTCGCCGATGGGCTAACCATCACGATACCTTCGCTGTTGTAGATGTCTGTTGCTGCGATCGTTGCGCCTGAACACACGTGACCTACTACGTAGTTAATACCATCGTTGATCACACGGTTAGCAACTACAGGACCTTGTTTAGGTTCACAGCCATCATCAATGACCACTAGCTCCAACTGTTTACCCAATACACCACCGCCTGCATTGATTTGTTCGATAGCGGTAAACACACCTTCACGAACCATATCACCGTATTGTGTCACGGGGCCGGTAGTTGGGCCTGCCACAGCGATTTTGATGGTTTCAGCTTGGGCAGCAGTAGCCATCATCAAGCCAGTAGCCAACGCCAGCGCACCGGCAATAGGGGTAAAACGAATTTTCATAAATGTGATCTCCTGATAAATGACATGACTGCCTGTTCCACCCGGCACAGGCAGTCATCCACATAGATAAAAGCTCAATAATCTGAACTTTTATTCATAGTATTTATTGTAAGAGGCTACGCAGCATCCACGCATTTTTCTCGTGCACATCCAAACGCTGTGTCAGCAAATCAGCGGTAGGCTGATCGTCTGCCGCATCGGCACAATCAAATGCTTGTCTAGCAGTGCGAGACAACGCCTCGTTAGCAGACAATAACATAGCAATCATTTGCTGTGCATCTGGCACACCTTTAGGCTCTTGAATAGAGCTTAGTGCCGCAAATTGTGCATAAGTACCTGGAGCATAATGCCCCAATGCACGCATACGCTCAGCAATGGCATCCAGCGCTTGCCATGTTTCGGTGTACTGCCCCATGAACATCTCATGTAATGTATTGAACATAGGGCCTGTGACGTTCCAATGGAAATTGTGTGTCATCAGGTACACCGTGTAGGAATCAGCCAATACCTTAGATAGCTCTTCGGCAATACGTGCACGGTCAGCATCACTAATACCGATATTTACCGCCAAAATGCCTGGCGCTGCCTTGACTGTTTTTGGTGCTACCGTTTTAGGTGCAGCCTTTTTAGTTGCAACTTTTTTGCTTGCCACTTTTTTCACAGCTTTTACCGCTTTAGCCATACATCGCTCCTAGAGGTTGGACTAAATAAAACCTACGAACCTTGTATTTCACGTTAAATAGTTTACTGTAATCCATCAAGATTACTGTAAATAACACTTTTATCTAACAAAAAATTAACATTTTCCAATCCACAATTCATGATGGCCTTGGTTAATGCATTAATCGCCTCAATACGAGGAAAGCTTTTACGCCAGATTAACGCAACGCGTCTATCTGGAGCGGGTTTAGTAAACGGTATATAACGCAGCAAGGCTCCTTCTTGGCCTGGCGCTGCTAACGAGCTTGACGGCAACACCGTCACCCCTATACCGGTGGCTACCATGTGCCTAATGGTTTCCAATGAAGAACCTTCGAAGGTACGTTGAATGCCTTCGCTGCTAGCTGAAAATCTAGAAAGTTCGGGGCACACACCTAACACCTGATCTCTAAAACAATGACCAGCCCCTAAAAGCAGCATGGTTTCACTTTTTAAGGCTTCAGGGTCTATAGCATCGCGATCCGCCCACGCGTGCGTACTGGGCACTGCCACCACAAATGGCTCGTCGTAGAGTTCACGCACCATGAAACCAGAGTCGGGAATGGGTAAGGCCACAATCGCACAATCCACCTCGCCCTGCTTCAACAACTCAATGAGTTTCACTGTGAAATTTTCTTGTAGCAGCAACGGCATTTGCGGCGTTTGGCGTATTTGCTCGGGCACCAGTTTGGGCAATAAGTACGGCGCTACGGTATAGATAATGCCTACCCGTAATGGCCCCGCTAATGGGTCATTACCTTGGCGGGCAATTTCCTGTACTTTGGCGCCTTCCTCTAGTACGCGTTGTGCTTGCTCGATAATACGCAATCCAATTGGTGTGATCCCTATTTCTGGACCACCACGCTCGAAGATTACTATGCCCAGTTCTTCTTCTAGCTTTTTGATCGCTACCGACAAGGTAGGCTGGCTTACAAAACAAGCTTCCGCCGCCCGGCCAAAGTGGCGTTCTCGCGCAACCGCCACTATGTATTTCAACTCAGTCAGTGTCATGTTCAGCCCTTAGTTTGCGTACGATACCGTTATATCAGGTACGCAGAAATTCTTCACGTCCTTTAAGCCAGCGCTGTACATGCGCATGCGCATGCTCTGGATACTGCTCACGCAGCAGGACAGCACACTCTTGTGCTTGTTCAATCATATACTCATCGCTATCTAAACTGGCAAAACGCAGCAATGCCTGCCCAGATTGCCGCACACCCAAGAACTCTCCTGGGCCGCGTAATGCCAGATCACGCCTAGCAATATCGAAACCATCCGTGGTTTCATACATGGCTTTTAGGCGTTCGCGAGCAATCGCCGATAAGGGTTGCGAATATAGCAATACACACACTGCCTGATGCGCACCACGCCCCACTCGACCCCGCAACTGGTGCAACTGCGCCAATCCAAAACGCTCAGCGTGTTCTATCACCATTAAATTCGCATTAGGTACGTCTACCCCTACCTCGATAACGGTAGTGGCTACCAGCACCTGTACCTCGCCAGACCTAAACGCCTCCATGATTTGCGCTTTTTCTTGGGTAGGTAGTTTGCCATGCAACAACCCTACTTTCACCCCCGCCAACTGCTCAGCTAAATGATGATAGGTGTCTACGGCTGTTTGTAATTGCAGTGCCTCACTTTCCTCTACCAAAGGGCATACCCAATACACCTGCCTACCCTCTTGTATCTGCGCATAAATATGGGCGATGACTTCCTCGCGCCTGTGCTCAGATAACAGCTTAGTAATCACCGGTGTACGGCCTGCTGGCAGCTCATCAATAACCGACACGTCTAGATCCGCCAAGAAGCTCATGGCTAATGTACGCGGTATAGGCGTAGCACTCATGTTTAACTGGTGAGGAATGGTACGTTTTTGCTTCTCGCCTTGTTCACCTTTACGGCTCAGGCTCAAACGCTGCCCCACGCCAAAACGGTGCTGTTCATCGAGAATAACCAAACCCAGTTGGTGAAACTCTACGCCATCTTGAATAAGCGCCTGCGTACCTACAACAAGAGCACAATGACCGTTTTGCACTCCCTCTAATACTGGTGCTCGTTGTTTGGCTGTTTGACTACCACTTAACCAGCCTACCGTAATACCTAGCGGCTCAAACCACAGCACCATCTTTTGATAGTGTTGCTCGGCGAGCAGTTCTGTAGGTGCCATCAACGCCACTTGAAAACCGCTATCTATAGCTTGCGCAGCAGCCATAGCTGCTACTACGGTTTTACCGCTGCCCACATCACCCTGCAGCAAACGGTGCATAGGATGCGATAAGCTTAGGTCTTCGGCAATTTCAGCCACCACACGCTCTTGCGCTGCCGTCAGTGTGAAGCCCAAGCGCTTGCGCAGCTGTTGTTCTAAGTCGCCGTGCTTCTGTATCAATGGCCATGATTTTTGCTTACGACGTGAAGCCCTAGCGGCCGCTAAACTCAGTTGTTGTGCGAGTAGCTCGTCAAACTTAATGCGCTGCCATGCTGGATGCGTTTTCTGCATCAAGGCTTCAGCATCCACATCCCGTGGGGGGTGATGCAGTAGTTTCAGCGACTCGGCAAAATTTGGTAATTCAAACTGTTCACGCAGCGCTTCAGGCAGCGTGTCTTGCAAGGGCAAGCGCTCTAAAGCTTCGTTGATACGGTTTTGTATTTGCTGTTGGCGTAAACCATCGCTTGCTGGATACACCGGTGTAAGCGTATCCGACAAGCCTTGATCCGGCTTCGTCACTTTGGGGTGCACCAGCTCTAGGCCATGAAACCCTCGTCGCACCTCACCGCGCACGCGTACTCGTTGGCCTTCTGCCAACTGTTTTAATTGCGAGGGGTAAAAGTGCAACCAACGCAGCGTAATTCTGCCGCTATGGTCTTGCAAGATAACTTGTAATTGCTTTCTGGGGCGCTGGGTGATGATTTGCTCAACCACCTCGCCTTCAAACTGTTGTGACAAGCCAGATCTGGCATCGCCTATAGCGTGAACAGCGGTTTCATCTTCGTAGCGTAAGGGTAAATGTACGACGAAGTCGGCATCGGTTTCTAAGCCTAATTGGCTGAATTTTCGTGCCAGAGTGTTTGCCGCGGCATCTGCGCGGCCCTTGGTGGGCCGTTTTGATGAAGCAGATGCCATAGCGATTAGAGAACCAGAATGGCCTCTACTTCAACCTGAGCGCCTTTAGGCAAGCTCGCTACGCCCAACGTAGAACGCGCTGGGAACGGCTGAGGAATCACATCAGCCATAATGGCATTCACGGTTGCAAACTTACTTAAATCTGTCAGGTACAGAGTCAGTTTGGCAATATTCTCCAGAGTGCCTCCCGCTTCGGTAATCACAGCTTCCATATTGGCAAAACACTGACGAGCTTGCGCTTCAAAATTGTCAGACACCAATTCACCGGTGGTTGGGCTCAAGCCAATCTGACCGGACAGGTACACAGTTTTGCTGCCTTGCACCGCTACCGCTTGGGAATAAGGACCTACCGCTGCAGGCGCAGCACTTGTCTGGATAATATCTTTAATCATGAGAACGTTATATAAATGCCGAAAACCGCACCATTCTAATCGTGCCGCAAAAGGCTGCACAAGCCCTTTGCGTACGAAGACGGTGTATTACTTCTCTACAAACGCTCGTTCAATCACATAATCACCGGGCTGACCTACGCCGGGAGATACTTTGAAACCACGTGCATCAAGCATGTTGCTCAAGTCTTCCAGCATCGCTGGACTACCGCACAGCATGACTCTATCTTTTTCTGGGTCTAAGGCATCTATGCCCAAATCAGCAAAAATCTTGCCTGATTCGATGACCGAGGTGATACGCCCTTCGTTGCGATAAGGTTCACGTGTAACCGTTGGGTAGTACAGCAGTTTGTCGCGCACCAACTCGCCGAAGAACTCGTTATCTGGTAGTTCTTTTTCGATAAAGTCAGCGTAAGCCAGTTCGCTAACAAAACGTACACCATGCACCAGAATCACTTTTTCAAAGCGTTCGTAGGTGTCAGGGTCTTTGATAATGCTCATGAACGGCGCTAAACCGGTACCTGTACCCAACAAGTACAAGTTACGACCATCACGCAAATCATCAACCACCAACGTACCTACTGGTTTGCGACTAACCAGAACGGAATCACCCACTTTCAAATGCTGCAAGCGCGAAGTCAATGGACCATCTGGCACTTTAATGCTCAGAAACTCCAGATTTTCCTCATAGTTTGCACTTGCGATACTGTAAGCACGCATCAGTGGCTTACCTTCTACTTCCAAACCAATCATGACAAAGTGTCCATTGGTAAAGCGTAGTGCCTGGTCGCGCGTCGTAGTGAATGAAAAAAGCGTGTCATTCCAATGATGCACGCTTAGGACTTTTTCAGTATTAAAAGCAGCCATGTATCAGTTTCAGTGTATGTAAGGAATCTGCCAGCCTAAGCAGGACAGGAAAATGGTATTTACGGCACCAGTTTAGCGCGTTTTATAGTGTAAATCCTGATATCCTTATGCAAAACTGGGTTTACTTATCATCTCTTATATAAGCTTATCTCTCCCTGATCTGTATCAAGACGATGACATTTGTCCTTCAAAACATGTCCAGTTCGTCAAGTTTTCGTCAATTCTGTAAGCCTCCGTCTCCACACTATTGTTAGGCAGCCCGTAGTCTGCTAAGGTGCTCTCGCGACTATCAATAATGATTGTCATTCTGATGAAAATTCCTAACTAGTAGGAGCCTCACTATGAGTTTTGCACGTAATCGCCTCTCCATTTTGGCTGGTCTGGTGTTTGGCACAATGGCAGTGAATGCCTATGCGGCTGAAGAAGTAAATCTTTACACCACGCGTGAGCCACAACTGATACTCCCAATCCTCGAGGCCTTCACGAATGACAGCAACATCAAGGTCAATACTGTCTTTGTTAAAGACGGCCTAATTGAGCGAGTACGTACCGAGGGCGATAAATCCCCTGCTGACTTGTTGATGACGGTAGACATCGGTAACCTGCTGGACTTGGTAGAGGCTGGCGTTACTCAGCCAGTAGAGTCCAGCACGCTGCAAGCTGCTATTCCTGCCAATTTGCGTGGCACTGACAATCAATGGTTCACCTTGTCATTGCGCGACCGCGTGGCTTATGTAGCCAAAGACATGGAAAACATCACCTCGCTGACCTATGAAGACTTTGCTAACCCAGAGTTCAAAGGCAAAGTGTGTATTCGTTCCGGCCAACACCCTTACAACACCGCTTTGATCGCCGCCAAAATTGCGCACGATGGTTTAGAAGCCACTGAAACATGGTTGCAAGGCGTCAAAGACAACTTGGCTCGTAAAGCCGCTGGCGGTGACCGCGACGTAGCACGCGACATCTTGGGTGGTATTTGTGATGTAGGTATTGCGAACGCCTACTATGTAGGTCGCATGAAAAACGCAGCACCTGGCACCGATGATTACGCATGGGGTGAAGCCATTAAAGTCATACGCCCTACTTTCGCAAACTCGGAGAGCCAAGGTACTCATGTTAATATCTCTGGCGCAGCAGTAGCCAAGCATGCTCCCAATAAAGACAACGCTGTGAAATTGCTGGAATACTTGGTGTCTGATGCTGCACAAAGTCTTTACGCAAAAGCGAATTACGAATACCCCGTTAAAGCCGGTGTAGAACTTGATCCAGTAGTAGCCAGCTTTGGCGAACTGGTCATTGACCCACTGCCATTAACTGAAATCGCTAAGCACCGTAAAGAGGCAAGTGAACTGGTAGATAAAGTTGGATTCAACAACTAAAACAACAAAGCTCAAGCACACACAACAGGCCATTGCTGCAGAGCAATGGCCTGTTGTTGCGTCGCGCTCCCCGCTACGCCTGTTTTTCCAGAAAAATGGTTGGTTACTGGTATCACTAGTTATCGCCGCCATCGTGATTGCCCCCGTAGGCATGTTGTTCTGGGAATCATTCGGCGCTGTAGACCACTGGGTACACCTGATCGACTATGTGTTACCCGGCGCATTTCTGAACACTGTATTGTTGTTGGCGGGGGTTGCCGTCTTAGCTGGCTGCCTTGGTGTAGGGGCGGCATGGTTAATTACCGCCTACGAATTTCCGGGCCGCCGCGTGGTGTCGTGGGCCCTACTACTGCCACTGGCCGTACCCACCTATATAGTCGCGTTTGCCTATCTGGATTTGCTTCACCCTATAGGGCCTATACAAGGCTTTATACGTGACATATTGGGCTATACCAGCCCTAGGCAGTTCCGCTTACCTGATTTGCGCTCCTTACCAGGCGCTATCTTCTTATTAGGCTTTGTGCTCTACCCCTACGTGTATTTGAGCACCCGAGCCATGTTTGCCACCCAAGCAGCTAGCCTTATCGAGGCTGCGCGTATTTTGGGCGAAAGCCGACGATCGGTGTTTTTCCGCGTGGCATTGCCCATGGCCAGACCTGCTATTGCGGTAGGCTTAAGCCTCACACTGCTGGAAACACTCAACGACATTGGCGCATCGGAATTCCTTGGTATTCAAACCCTAACGGTTTCCATCTACTCCACATGGGTGACTCGCTCCAATCTGGCTGGTGCCGCACAAATAGCACTGACCATGCTGGTTATGGTGGTTAGCCTGATTTGGATTGAGCGTATGGGACGCCGCCATCAACGCTACAGCAGCAACCAACGCTCGCACCCTGTGCGTCCGCAAGCCCTTAAGGGACTGTCAGCGGTGATTGCCTGTGCGCTGGGCTGGGCACCTATTGTCATAGGCTTTGTTGCCCCCGCCCTCTACCTAATCAACGCCAGTATTAAATACCTAAACCTGAATGGGACAGTATCGGCTCAGTTGTTAAACAGCGCGTGGAACACCTTAAGTTTGGCGCTTATCGCTACTGCCGTCACCCTTGTTGCTGGGCTGATTCTAGCGTGGTCAGCACGAGGTAATCACCATCAACACGGACATCGTGCATTGCCTAATATTTTGGCTGGTGTGGCGTCTATAGGCTATGCCATCCCCGGTACGGTACTCGCCATTGGTCTGCTAGGCCCCTTAGTCTTTGTAGATGGCCTCTTAAACCGCATAGGGCAACTGTGGGGTGCTCCACAACAATTAATTTTGATGGGCTCAATGGGAGCGCTTATCATTGCCTATAGCATTCGTTTTCTGGCCATATCATCAGGAAGCTTGCAAGCAGGTCTATCGCGCATTCCGCCTTCGCTAGAGCAAGCCTCTAGACTGCTAGGCGAAAGCGCCAGCGGTACCTTGCGACGTGTGCACTTACCCCTTCTTCGCCCAGCCATTGGTGCGGCCGCGTTATTGGTGTTTGTGGATGCCATGAAAGAGCTACCAGCTACCTTGCTGTTACGTCCCATGAACTTTGATACGCTGGCAACTTGGCTTTATGCTGAAGCAGCCCGCGGCACATACGAAGAAGGTGCTATTGCGGCATTAGCCATTGTGGTGGCAGGCTTGCTACCCGTGATTTTGCTTGCTCGCACTCAATTCAAAAACCATTAATTCCTCATGACTGCTTTTCTGCGTTTAGAACACCTGTCCATTAGCTATCCCGCACCCGAAGGGAGAAAAACGGTAGTTGATGACTTAAGCTTGTCGTTAAACCAAGGACATATAGGGTGTTTATTAGGCTCATCCGGCTGCGGTAAAACCACGGTATTACGCAGCATAGCCGGCTTTGAGCCTTTGCAGACGGGCAGCATACACTTGGGTAACACCTGCCTCTCTACGCCTGAGCAAATCGTGCTCCCTGAGCATCGCAATGTAGGCATGATGTTTCAAGACTACGCCCTATTTCCCCACTTAACCGTGGCGCAAAATATTGCTTTTGGCCTACGTAAAGCCGAGAAAAACCACCGTCGTCAGCGCGTAGAGGAGATGCTGCAACTGGTGGATTTACCCGCCCACGCTAAACGCTACCCGCACGAATTATCTGGCGGCCAACAGCAGCGCGTTGCATTGGCGAGGGCCTTAGCGCCAGAGCCTTCTTTATTGCTATTGGATGAGCCGTTTTCTAATCTGGATATTGATACGCGCGAACGCTTAGCTTTTGAGGTGCGCGATATTCTGAAAACCGCTGGCTTAACAGCGTTGTTAGTGACGCATAACCAAGCCGAAGCCTTTGCGATTGCGGACCGTATTGGCGTCATGCACGAAGGCCGTATCGCCCAATGGGATACCGCTTACAACCTGCACCATAACCCTGCCAACAACTTTGTGTCGGAGTTTATTCGTCGCGAAGCGCTGCTGCATCAGCGAGCCCAAGCCTTCTTGCGTGGCAGCCCTTCGGACGATTAATTGCGTACCACGATCAGCTAGCCCACCCCTCAGGTAGCGAGGCCAACCACGCCGCTACTTTTGCTCGCTCTTCACCTTGTAAGCTATGCAAGGGCAACGGCAAACACGGACTTTGCGCTAGCCCCAGCAGTTCAGCCACGGCCGCAACCACTCGCACACTACCATGCTGTTTGAACAGCGCCCACAAGGGCTCCATCGCCGCAAACAGTACAGTTGCCTGATCGCTAGGCTGCTGACTTTCTACCAACAAACGTTTACACAACTGCGGCAGCAACCCACCCAAGACCGAATACCAACCATCGCAGCCAGCTTGCAACCCTAAGGTTGCCGCATGATCCCCGCTCACACCTAAACTGCACCCAACAGGTAAACGCGCTTTCAGTGCGGCCACACGTGCGCTAGCCTCTTCTACCGTACCGGTTAAGGCAGGGATTTTAATGGAAGCTACATGTGGCAAGGCAGACAAGGCGACTAATAACTCATCACTAAAGTGAAACTGCGTTGTACCGGGATTATCGTACACGCACAACGGCACAGACAGCTCTCGCGTCACCCGTTCAAACAAGCCATACACTTCATCGGGCTGCAGTTTTTGATACGACACTGGTGCCAGCAACACCGCTTTCGCACCAGCGTGTTGCGCGTCTTCGGAAAGACGTAATACATCACGGCTGCGTACAGCACCTATTCCACCCATCACGGGCACCGAGGCTGCCTGCGCCACCGCATGCTTGACCACCTGCGCTCGTTCTTCCCTGTTTAAGTAGGCATAACTGCCCGTGGAGCCCAGCACCGCAATCATGCTCACCTTGGCCTGCACCTGACGTTGAATCAAACGCTCAAAAGCAAGAACATCAATAGCACTGTCATTCAGTAACGGTGTTAAGGGAAAAGAAATCAGCCCGTCAAACATAAAAGTCTCCTGCCCACAAAGAAAAAAAGCCCCTGCCATGCAGACAGGGGCTATGTAGCCATAGTGAAGCTTATAGGCTGTAGTACATATCGAATTCAACAGGGTGAGGTGTCATGCGCAGGCGGTTCACTTCAGCTTGTTTCAACTCGATGTAGGCATCCAGCATGTCATTGCTGAACACGCCACCACGAGTCAGGAACTCGCGATCGTTATCTAGTGCTTCCAACGCTTGTTCCAACGAACTACATACGGTTGGGATTTTTGCATCCTCTTCCGGTGGCAAGTCGTACAAGTTTTTGTCGGCAGCATCGCCTGGGTGAATGCGGTTCTGAATACCGTCTAAGCCAGCCATCAACATGGCAGAGAATGCCAAATATGGGTTAGCCATTGGGTCTGGGAAACGCACTTCTACGCGGCGAGCTTTAGGGCTGCTTACGTAAGGAATACGAATAGATGCCGAACGGTTACGTGCCGAATAGGCCAACTTCACAGGGGCTTCGTAGTGAGGTACTAAGCGTTTGTAAGAGTTAGTCGTTGGGTTAGTAATCGCGTTCAGTGCACGTGCATGCTTGATGATACCGCCGATGTAGAACAACGCCATATCAGACAAACCACCGTAACCATTACCTGCGAACAGGTTTTGGCCATCTTTCCAGATGGATTGGTGTACGTGCATACCCGAACCGTTGTCGCCCAAAATAGGCTTAGGCATAAAGGTTGCTGTTTTACCGTACACATGTGCCACGTTCATGATGGTGTACTTCATGATCTGGTTCCAGTCGGCACGCTGCACCAGAGTAGAGAAACGGGTACCAATTTCCAACTGGCCGCCGCCGCCCACTTCGTGGTGGTGCACTTCAACTGGCACACCCTGCTGCTCCATCAACACGCACATTTCAGAGCGCAGATCGTGGAAACTATCAACAGGAGGTACTGGCGCATAGCCGCCTTTTACGCGCAGGCGGTGGCCTAAGTTATGACCATTCAATGCAGCCGAGGTAGACCATGGTGCGTGTTCGGCACCAATTTCCACCATGCAGCCGTTCATTTGATCGTCCCAACGAATGTTGTCGAAAACGAAGAATTCTGGTTCAGGGCCAAAGTAAGCCGTATCACCCAAGCCACTGGCTTGCAGGTAAATTTCAGCGCGTTTGGCCAACGAACGTGGATCACGATCGTAACCATTCAAATCGGTAGGTTCTGCTACATCACACGTGATAATCAGCGTGCTTTCTTCGCGGAATGGATCTAAGCGGGCAGAACTTGCGTCTGGCAGCAACAGCATGTCGGAGCATTCCACTCCTTTCCATCCAGGCAAAGACGATGCATCGAACGCTACCCCCCCTTCTATGCGCTCTTCATCAAAGCTGTGCGCTGGCACAGTCAGGTGGTGTTCACGGCCCAGCGTATCCGTGAAACGGCAGTCGACGAAGGCAACATTACGTTCAGCAATGAGTTTGACCAGCTCTTCGGGGGTAGACATTATGACTCCAGAATAAGGCTAAAAAGCAGAGATAAAGACCACCTTACAGCACGCCCGTGCTGCAAAGGGCCTGTTTTATTGTAATTCAAGGGCTAGGCAGCCGTTAAAAAAACCTGCAACAACAACAGGAAAACAACTACTGATCGTGTAAAAATTCCGCTTGCAGATCATTTAGGAAACGCCACCCCATTTCTGAGGCACGAATACGCAGTGGATCGTCTGCCAGTAAGCCCTTATCGCGACAGCGACGCAACGCCGGCAACACAGAGTTTAGTGGCAATCCAGTATGCTCTTCGTAGAGCCCAACGGGCACGCCTTGTTTTAAACGTAACGCATTCAACATGAACTCAAACGGCACGTCCTGAAAAGCCACGCTCACATCTTCGGCTAAGTGACTACCATCGCGTTTTTCGGCCGCTTCCATCCACGACTGCGGGTTACGTAACACGGCACGACGCACAATCCTATCGGGAAACGACAGTTTGCTGTGCGCCCCAGGGCCTATGCCTAGATAATCCCCGAACTCCCAATAGTTCATATTGTGTCGGCTACGACGACCAGGTTTGCTATAGGCAGAGATTTCGTATTGCTCAAAACCGTGCTCTTGCACCGTTTGGATCATCGCATCTTGCATTGCCGCACTTTGATCTTCGTCTGGCAGCGTTGGCGGATACTTTGCAAAGACGGTATTGGGTTCTAGCGTCAGGTGGTACAGCGATAAATGCTCTGTGCCGAAACTAAGGGCTTGCTGTACATCCTTAATGGCTAGCTCGGGCGTTTGCCCGGGTAAAGCAAACATCACATCCAAGTTGACACGCTCTACGGCCTGCTGCGCCATCTCTATCGCTTGCCGTGCTTGCTGACCATCGTGAATACGGCCTAATGCCTTCAACGCCGCATCATCAAAACTTTGTATACCTAGCGAGATACGGTTCACACCGCTTTGCGCATAGGCTTTAAAGCGTGAGGCCTCTGCCGTGCCGGGGTTGGCTTCCAAAGTAATTTCTGCGTCGGGCAACAATGGTAAATACGCCCTAATCATCGACAGCATGGCATCTACCGTTTGCTCGGACAGCAAACTAGGGGTTCCACCACCGATAAACACAGAAATCAACTGACGTCCCCAGATTAAAGGCAACGCCTGCTCTAAATCTGCGCGCAATGCCGATAAATACTGTTCTTCAGGCAGCGTCTGGGGTGCTTTGTGCGAATTGAAATCACAGTACGGGCATTTACGCACGCACCACGGCACATGCACGTACAGCGCAAGCGGTGGCAACGTGCTAAATCTGAACTCATCCGCTTTGCGTGGTTGAACGCGCTGCAAAGGCTGAATGGAGATCATTACTTCGTCCACCCTTCATGCTGTAGGCGTTGCAGCAATTGCTTCAGCGCAATGGCACGGTGGCTCACACTGTTTTTTTCAGTTGCACTGAGTTGGGCGGCTGTCTTGCCTAAATCTGGCAAAAAGAAGTGTGGGTCGTATCCAAAGCCGTTTTCGCCTTGAGGTTGATCCACGATCTCGCCTTCCCAGAAACCTTCACAAATGATAGGACAGGGATCTTCCGCATGACGTACAAACACCAGCAACGCCACATAGCGGGCATCACGCTGCGACACACCTTGCAGCATAGAGACTAGATGAGCATTATTCGCCGCATCCGACTTCTCGCCACCCGCCATTTTTGCAAAACGTGCCGAGTACACTCCCGGCGCGCCGTTTAAGGCCTGCACCGATAACCCCGAGTCATCCGCCAACGCTGGTAGCCCCGTTAACTTACTTGCATGCCTAGCCTTAGCCAGCGCATTTTCCACGAAGGTATGAAAAGGCTCATCTGCCTCAGGAACACCCAGTTCACCTTGAGCAATCATCTGCAAGCCAACGGGTTCCAGCATCGCTGAGAACTCACGCAATTTACCGGCATTATTCGATGCCAAAACCACTTTATGCAGTGCCATGTTTACCCTACTCGTTTATGCACGCTCTACCGCTGCACGTTGTGCACGGTGTAATTGTTGAATACCTGCTTGCGCACTGTCTATCAACGCATTTAACTCTTGGCGGCTAAAGGTATTACCTTCTGCTGTACCCTGAATCTCTACCAACTGATCCGCATCGGTCATAACCACGTTCACGTCTGCATCACAACCAGAGTCTTCTTCGTAGTCTAGGTCCAGCAGCAAACTGCTGCCCAGCTTACCTACTGAGACCGCTGCCACTTGGCCTGTTAGCGCCTGCTCTAGACCCGCGCGTTTTAATGCAATCGCCAACGCCACCCACGCACCAGTAATACTGGCACAGCGCGTACCGCCATCTGCTTGCAACACATCGCAATCCAAATGCACTGAGCGCTCGCCCAACGCCTTCAAATCCACCACAGCGCGCAAACTGCGACCAATTAAACGTTGAATTTCTTGCGTACGGCCACTTTGTTTGCCCCGCGCCGCTTCTCTATCCATACGAGTATGCGTAGAACGAGGCAACATGCCGTATTCAGCCGTTACCCAGCCTTGTTCTTTGCCTTTCAAAAAGCCGGGCACTTTGTCTACTAAACTGGCCGTACACAACACATGCGTATCGCCGGCTTTAATCAGTACCGAGCCCTCAGCGTGTTTGCTGAAATTCACCTCAAACTCTATGCTGCGCAATGCATCATGCGCCCGCGCGGCATGACGTTCGTAATTCTGCAAACCTGACAACTTGATTCTCCTACTGATTTAGACGACTTCGCCCGAAGACGCTATTAGAACAGGCTACAATACCCTAATTCAAGCTCACACACGGTACCTTATCCTATGATCAGCAGTATGACCGCTTTTGGCAGCGCGCGCGCCGAGTCGGAACTAGGCAGTATCACCATTGATCTGCGCAGCGTCAACAACCGCTACCTAGACCTGAATCTACGTATTCCTGAAGAATTACGCTTTCTGGAATCACAGGTACGTGAGCGCCTAAATGAATCCCTACAGCGCGGAAAGATTGAACTGCGCCTATCTTTCCAAAAGAACCTGCTTATACAAAAAAGTCGCCTAGACCCAGCCTACCTAGAAAAACTAGCCGCTGAACTAGCTCTAGCCCGCAGCTTCATCCCCGACACTCCTGCCCCTAAACTGCAAGAATTGATGCAGTCGCAGCAGCAAGAACAAACCCAAGAAAAAGCCGAACAGTGGCAAGCGACTTGTTTAGAAGCCTTGGGGCAAGCCCTGCAAGACTTCCAAGCAGCCCGTTTGCGTGAAGGCGAACGCTTGGCTAAAGACATGCTGAGCATCTCGGAAGACATACAACGCATCGTTGAAGAGGTTGAGCAGCACATTCCACAAATGCTGCAAGACCAGCAAAACAAAATCAGCGAGCGCCTACGAGAAAGCATTAGCGCAGCCCACCCAGAAGGCTTTAGCCATATTTCTGGTGAAGAACTGTCAGCCCGTATCGCTCAAGAAGCCTCATTGTTTTCCTTGCGCGCCGATGTGGCAGAAGAACTCACTAGACTGCGCTCACATCTAAAAGAACTGCAACACATTCTGCAAGGCAAAGACACAGGCAATAAACGCCAGCGTAAAGGCAGTAGCGGTAAGCGCTTGGACTTCCTGTTCCAAGAAATGAATCGCGAAGCCAATACACTGGGCTCTAAAGCCGGTGCGTTGAGCGTGACGGAAGCGGCGATTGATTTGAAACTGCTTATTGAGCAGATGCGTGAGCAGGCGCAGAATATTGAATGAACTACATTAACAATAAAACTCAATACTCTGATTTTTAAATTCTTAGAGACCTCACATATTTAAATATACCCACCACTAATATTTTTATTTAGGTGGGTATATTTATCTTTGAGGTCTAGCCCTTACAGTACCCACAGTAAGTACTTTTTGTACGCACCACTGCAAGCCGAAGCCTTTTCGGCCGTGGTGTACAATCCTGCCCTAGTATCCTAACTTACAGCTTGCAGCTACCTTTAGCTTAGCTCATCTTGGCACTCCAATTATTGACGGTTCGTGTCTCTAATTAAAGAGGCCAATGAATGCAGTCATAAACATGGAGGAAAAATGAAAATTGTAATCTTAGAATCTCTAGGAATTAGTGACAGCGAATTTAGTGCTATATCACAGCCTTTAAAAGATAGCGGCCACGATTTAACTGTCTATAAAGACGGAAATTCTGATATTGCAACTCTGAAATCAAGAGTGAAAGATGCAGAAATTCTCGTGCTGGCTAATATGCCGCTTAGTGCAGAGGTCATTGATGCAGCAGAGAAATTAAAATATATTTCTGTCGCCTTTACTGGCTACGATCATATTGATCTAGATAAATGTAAAGAAAAAGGCATTCAAGTCTCTAATGCTGCCGGTTACAGCACTAACTCTGTTGCCGAACTAACGTTTGGGTTAATCATCGCACTACTGCGTAATGTTGTGGCTCTGGAGAAAAAACTCAGAGAAGGCGGCACAAAGCAGGGCTACAGACAAATAGACCTAAAAGGTAAAACAGTAGGCATCCTAGGTACTGGCGATATTGGTAGTGCCGTAGCTGAGTTAGCCTTAGCTTTTGGCTGTAAAGTCATTGCGTACAACCGTAGTGAAAAATCAGCGCTGATCAACAAAGGCGTAGCGTATCAATCCTTAGATGAGGTGCTACAGGCGAGCGACATTGTGACCATCCACATGCCGTTAACTGCTGATACCAAAGGCTTAATTGATCAAAGCAAGCTGGCCTTGATGAAGAACAGCGCTTTTTTAATCAACACCGCTGTAGGCCCTATTGTTGATAATGCCGCATTGGCTGAAGCGCTGCACAACGGCACCATTGCAGGTGCTGGTTTAGATAGAGTCGATATGGAACCTCCTGTTCCCGCCGACTACCCTATCCTCTCTGCCCCCAACACGGTTCTTGTCCCCCATATTGGCTTTGCCACCGAAGAGGCTATGACCAGAAGAGCCCAAATTACGGTTAATAACATTCGTAAGTGGGAACAAGGTGAGCAGGAAAATATCGTTCTTTAAAGCACGCCAACACCAAGCGGTGCTAGTGTGCCATACAGCACCCAAATGAATACAGGCCATCTATGATGGCCTGTGCTTTTTAAGTTACTGTTCTACCACCTCAGTAACATGCAAGGGGATATCCCAAGCCCCTCCCACACGCATCATCATGCAGCGGCCTGTGTCACCCCTCTTGCTCGACACAAACTCTGTACCATTCCACACCCATTCGTCATAGCTCCAACAGTCGCCCAAGCCACGTCCTTTCATACCGGATGAGATGACGCCGTTGTCGTAGCCGTTTGCACTATCGCTTACCAAGACTGGGGCTGACTGCATATCGTTGTTGATTTCAAAATAGGCATCGCCACTGTTGTAAGCGGCTAGCCAACATGACACAACCACTAGCGAGCGTTGTTCGTCTAAGCGCGCTATTTCCAAAGGCTCTGCCAATCTCTCTTCACTACAAAAGGTCTCTGCATCGGCACCAAGCGCCTGCAAAATTACTGGTCTAAAAACAGCCTCTTCCTGTGTGTTCATTTGACGTAGATATTTATCTATTACTGGTGCTTTAGCAATCACAAGGATCGCTATGGGCGCTTTAACAGTGGACTCGCTGTTCTTACCTTTGCGAAGAATGGCTCCAGGGGTATTTACTCGTCCCTGTACATCGTCCATCTTGAGTAGCACAGCGCTAGATCCTGCACCAGACAATGAGTAGTCGTCGTCATTTTCTCTAAAAGAAATAGGCTTATCTTGTTTTAACGCGGTAAGGAACTGAGCTAGCTGGGCCTCGCTCATCTGCCAAGATTCGTCTCCGGCAAAGCTTAACGCCCCGGCTGCACGGCCAGCAATGATGAGTTCGGGAGTAGAACCCTCTTGCCATTCATCATCACCGTAATGAGCCAACATGACCCTATTTGTCACGGGTTCATTGCTACCCGCCTTGCGAGTGAGCAACACAGATGCCCCTTCTTCTTCAGCAATCGCACCATAGCCTACTGCTCTACAGGTTAGCGTGTTGTCGCACGTGAGGTCCCAGTCTTTGTGAGAAAAGCCCCCAGCGACACTCTCTGCTGCGACCGCTCCACCAGAAAGTGCCAGCACCATCACGGCTGCTGGAATGGCAAACAATGCGCGGCTATGTTGTTTCTGTGAATTCATTTCCCACTATCCCTACGATTAAGCATTATTCAATCTGTTGGGCAACATTCTATCCAAATTCGTAAAACCATGTAGTTTCGTGACATGACTGAATACGACGAAAACACTGCGATTCAGTGCTTGTATCTTGCGTCGCCAAATATCAACACAATAATTAAAATGTGTAAAAAGGATTCTAAAACATTTCAGTAGTGGCAGACTCATAAGATATCGTATTCCGTCTACTATTTTCATTCTGTGTAATAGCGCATTCATTACCCAAAGATGAAACACTACAACTAAAACTCAGCAAAACACAAAGGGACAAACTCGTGAAAAAAACACTACTCACCATGACACTACTCATGGGTGCCTCGGCTGTTGCACAAGCAGAAACCTCTGTCACGCTATACGGCACTATAGATACTGGTATAGGCTACCAATCCTTTAAAAACCGCGACACTGGCGTCAAAGCCTCGCAAACAGGCCTCTTTAATGGCGTATGGTCCAGTAGTTCCTGGGGATTAAAAGGCAGTGAAAATCTGGGTAATGGCTTACGTGCCATTTTCAAACTAGAAAGTGGTTTCAATGTGCTAACCGGCGAATCTTCTAGTGATCGTTTATTTAAAACCACCACACTAGGGCTTAGCAGTGATGATTGGGGTAGCCTAAATTTCGGTCGTGTTGGCAACGCTATTCAAGACTACGCCAGTTATATTGCTGGCCCAGACGATGAAGAAAATCTGTCTGATATTACTAATACCTTTAGTGCTGCAGGTTCTAATAAAGCGGACAATACTGTTGTCTATAAATCGCCTACCTTTGGTGGAGTCGACTTTTCTATTGGTTACTCCTTTAATACTAAAGGTCAACAAAGCTGGAATAGCAGCGAGAACACCAAACTCATCACCTCTGCCATCGCCTATTCCAATGGCCCATTAAGCCTATCCGTAGGCTATGACCGTTTGCAATCCAAAGACTGGGCCAAAAAAGTACATTCATGGGTCGCCATCGCTGGATATGACTTTAGTGCTTTGCAACTTGGCCTAGCAGTGGGTCAGGATATTAATGGTAGGCAGTCTGGGTTTGGCTCCTATGCCCCCTCTTCTGACTTCACTTTTTGGAATTCCGGCTACACCAAAGATTTCAAAACCACCAGCTTCACCATTAACGCCACCGTGCCCATTACGCCTGCCTCAAGCGCCATGGTTGGTTGGAGCGTTTCTCGTGCCAGCAGCGCTTTCAACAACGCCTACGACTTAGATAAACGACAGCAGAACATTTATAGCGCGGGCTATTCCTACAACTTATCCAAACGCACAACCTTGTATGCCTTAGCAGGTTACGCCACCGGGTTTGCTTTCCAAAACGTTAGAGGTCAACAAGTCATCGTGGGATTAGATCATAACTTCTGATTGTCATGACTTCATGTATTTAGGGGCTGACATGCATAACAAAGTAGCCCTACCTCACGCTCAGGAGTAGGCGGTAATGAGTACACATCACACTGGATTTTCCCGTAGGGACTTCATCAAATTAGGTACGGTAGGCGGCATCACCCTGCTTCTGGGGCGTTTACCTACAGCACATGCGCTAGAGGTGAACTCAGGCGTTAGCTCTACCGACTGGATTGGCCGCGACGGTAAAGCCAAGTTTCGTTGGGATGCGATCCGCAAGGTAACGGGCCAAAAGAACTTCTCTTTTGATTTCCGCGCACTGGACCTACCCGGTTGGCCTAAGCAACAAGGCTATGCCTTTATGTTGAAGGCCACCGATGCAGAACATCGCTTTGAAGGCGTAGACATTTCTATACTGGGCGATGCCCTGCAACCCGATAGACTGCTGCTACAAAAAGACTTAGCTGAACATGGTTTGGAAGCACCTAAAAGCATGGGTAAAGGCTTTTACGGTGAGCACATTCTGCTGCCCATAGGCGAAACTGCCCCTCTTTTAGGGCATCCGGTCGCTATACTGTTCTACAACGACTTTGACAGGTTCCAAGCCGCTAAGCGGTTATTGCGTTTTGACACCAATGTCGTTAAATACGGCGAATTCACGGGCCCTAAACCACCAGCCAACTACGGTGCGGGCCGCTTTGTGCGCATAGGCGGTGAAACCCCGTATGACCCACCTGCATTCGCACCTTTCCAGAACGGCTCCCTTAAAGGTGGCTTTCATGGCAACGAGGTCGTCTGGCCTCCCTTCCAAGCCGATCAAGACCTATTCATTCCTGAGGTCATTAAACGTAAGCGTGGTAGCGGGTTTGAGGACTCCTTACATGTAGTGGATCCTACCGTGCCTGAACAGGCCATGGATGCCGCTATGATCATTGCCGAGGACATAGAACAGGCCCGCAACAACCCAGACAAAATCGTGCTTGAGCGCCATGGGTTTTCGCAGTCTATTGACCCCTGTGCGATGGAACCTGATAACTGTACCGCTTGGTACGATGCAGAAACGCGTAGCCTGCATATTATGACGGCAACGCAGTCGCCTGCCGGTGTCGCCAGTGCCGCCGCTGCCATGGTGAAAGACAATACACAAGTGCCTGTTGAGCGCATCATTCTGCTCACAGGCTCTACAGTAGGCTACGGCTCTAAAGACTATTCTGTGTTCCCGTACTATGCGATTGTCGCCTGTTTGTACAGCGGCGGCGTACCGGTTCGGGTGGCCAACGATCGCTATGAGCAATTCCAGTTGGGCATGAAGCGCCACTCTATTGCCATGGACGTCACCATTACGGCTGATCGCAATACTGGCAAGTTTGAGATTCTAAAAGGCTTTTATAACTGTAACGGCGGCGGTAGAGAAAACCTGTCGGTGGCGGTTTCACACGTTGCCGCTCGTGGTGCGCAGTCGGTTTACTACTTCCCCAAATCAGACCTTGCCACCGTCGCTATGGCAACCCAAGCGGTAGAAGCGGGTTCTATGCGTGGTTTTGGTTCATTGCAATCCATGTCCATCACCGAAGTGATGGTGGACGAACTTGCCAACGAATTAGGCATTGATCCCATAGAGCTACGCCGTCGTAACGCGCTACGTGAAGGCGCACAAAACACCCAAGGCGGCGTGCAAGCTGGCGACCCTCGCATTGAGGAAATGCTGGATCTGGCCGCCAAACACCCCTTATGGGCTAATCGTGAAAAAGCCAAAGCCGAATTTGACGCTGCTAACCCCGGCAAACGTTATGGCGTGGGCTTTGCACAAGTTCAGCAGGTTTATGGCTCTAGCGGTGACCCTAGTCTTCTGGTACTGGAATTTGACAGTAACGGCTCGTTGAATATGCGGCATTGCGCCCAAGAGATCGGTACTGGCGCAACCACTGCACAGCAAGTGATGGTGTGGCAGGCCTTAGGCAAAGCACCCGACCACGTAGAATTTGGGGTAACGGAGTTCCCTGAACTACCGTTGACCAGCAATTGGGCTGATCAAAAGTTGCAGGACGAATACTCCAAAAAAGATCCGTATTGGGTACCGTCTATTATCCCAGACATGAGCTCGTCTTCCAGTGTGTATTACATTGGTTTTGCGACTCGCCAAGCCGCCCGTTTTTTACTCGAGTTCACGCTGTGGCCTGCTGCACGTGCTATCTGGAGCCAAGGCGCAGGCGGTGGCCCTATTTCCAGTTTGAATGTGCAATTTTCAGACCTTCGCATAGGCCCTGATGGCTTGGGTGGTGGTGGCATGAAACCCATTCCTTTTGAAGAGCTTGCTAAGAAAGCACATGAAATGGGCTTGATTACGGGTGTGGCGCTACATACCTTCAGTCGTTGGGAATGGGCTCGCGCAGAGTTTGACATTCCTGGCGTTGGTCTGCGTACTCTACCTATAGATGCCTTGGCGGTACGCTATGGTGATGGCGCACCAGAAACGCTGAAGCAACGCATGACCACGGCGGGATACGACTTTATCAAGCGTAATAGCGCCACCTACCCACCAACCCAGCGCAGTAGCGCAGGCCCAACTACTTATACGCCTGCCGCCTACATCGTAGAGCTGAACGTGAACACCTTTACAGGCCAAGTAGAAGTGATGAACCATCACTCACTGATGGATCCAGGCACCATGATTGTTCCTGAATTGGTATCTGGCCAATTACAGGGTGGCGCCGCTATGGGCATAGGCCATGCACTGATGGAAGAGCTCCCGCTTTACGAGGATGGCCCCGGTAACGGTACATGGAACTTCAACCGTTACACCCTACCCCGCGCTAAGGATGTAGCCGTATGGAAGCAAACCGCCGACTACCTTCCCCCCTTATCCGAGACCTCGCCACCTAAAGGCATGGCAGAGCTTGGCATGATTCCTGTAGTAGCTGCCATCAGCAATGCCATTACACATGCCGTAAACAAACGCTTTTACGAGTTCCCTATTACCCCTAAAAAAATCAAGGAAGCGCTGGCATGAGCTTAGAAAAACAACCCCTGACGCTCACGATCAACGGCAACAAAATCGGCCCAGTAGACGTGCCACTCGATATGCCCATGATCGACTTCCTGCATGAGCACCTAAACCTGACAGGCACCCGCTTTGGCTGCGGCCAAGGTATTTGCCACGCCTGTACCATCGTAGAAAATCACCCAGACGGCTCTACTACTGAGAGCCGTACCTGTGTGTTTAGCGCGCACTACTTCAACAACAAGTCCATTA
>NZ_JAANPV010000006.1 GCF_011290505.1 Paenalcaligenes suwonensis | reverse complement strand
TTGCGGCTATAGCGGCATCCAGCATCTTGATAGCTACATGCAATTTCTCATACTCAAGATGCGTAGCCCAAAACACTTTACTTACTGTTTTTGAGGCATCCATAACACCTTGTATCTCAGGGGATTGCAGTAAGGCTTGCTCGATCTCTCGAACCAAATCACACCTAAGTAGAAAATCTTTAGGCTGCGAACCACTTGGCTGAAACTTGAGAGAAAGAGAAAGTCTAGTGACTTGGTTATCACTCAAAACAGTCTTATTGGTCATATGACCTCCTATTTGGTTTTGGTAGACGCTCTGCAAAGCCTACGTAAGCGATGGGGAACCGACCCCCATGCAGAGCGCCTGCCAAAAAGCCCTGTAGAGAGGGCTAGGGGGGGCGGTTAGTCGGATGAGTCTGGTGTCAGGGCGTCAATAGCAGCCCCGACGCTACCGCGAAAATCAATGTCTGGCAGTATGGATTGGGGTTTGAACACTACTCGGTAGTGGTACATACTTGCGGGAGTAGGCTCTAGGTGCTCTACAAAGAAGGTCACGTTATCGGAAAGGCCGAGCATGTGTTTCTTGAATGAGCTGCGACCTACCTTGCAGGTTACGTGTAGAACGTGGCCGGACTGGCTGGTTTCAACGCTGCACAAGCCCTCGATACTGAGCATGTATCGGTCGGTGATGCCGTTGTAGAACACAATACGGCGGTTAACTTCAAACTGATCTGCAGCTTTAGAGACGTTGCGTGCAGCGATTTTTGCATCGTCGGTGTTGCATCCAGCTAGCAGTGCCGCTGCAATAAACACAACAGCTGCTTTCGTGATGTTCTTCATCGGTTCCTCGCTTCAGTAAGCACCACCATTGATGCTTACCAAAGCGGCCTATCGCTAGGCCGTTGGTGTTGCGTGGTTCCGTAAATGCTGCGGCACGGTTTCCTTACCGCCCCCTACCAAAATCATCAGGGGGGCGCCGAACCCTGCGCATGTTGTAGGCCTCACGCCAATCGCAGGAATGTATCTATTCGGTTTTTTGCTTTTCTTTGTGCCTGGGCGCAGCCGTTTCCCTTCCGCACCAAACACTTCACAGCGTGGCGCGTGGCGTCTTTGTGTGCCGTTATTCGCCGCCCCCGGTAATGCTGGGTCGGTGTGGTCCACACTGCTTGTTGTTAAAGATCGTTTGCAACTCTGTTGGGCTGCCCTTCGGGCTAGGCTTTGGTGAGTTGATGATTTAATTGAACCATAGTTCATTTTGCTATGTCAACTATAGTTTAAACTTAAGTTCAGATCATGTGGAGTGGCAGTGAAAAACAGAGGGAGAGAGCCGAGGATCAATGGATGAAACTATGCGGTGGACGCAAAAAAGCCCTCATTGCGAGGGCTTAGGCGTGAGAGATTGGCTTCGGTTAGTCTGGCTGACTAGCCTTAAGCTTATTGTGAATATCGACTATAAGGTCATTAGTGCTGGATATGCGTTCTGCTAAAACTGCGAGGAGTACGGTATAAAAGACTCCAAAACCAAGCCCTATAACTAGAGGCCAATTAATTACCTTATCAATCCTGGAGGATATGCCAAAGCTTGGGTTGCCTGGGTTAATTACTATTGTTTTTCCATACATAGCAAGCAGAACAACAGAAGCGATGATGGTGGCTATGACCAAAAGTATCGCTATATTAACTAGCGCTCCAGATGCTTTTCTTTCCATGTGATATCTCCCTGATAAAAAGATAGCTAGACTATAACCGATGGGGGCGGATGGCTCAGCCCACAAAAAAGCCGCCTAGAGAGGCGGCCGCGAATAGATATGATCTTTCTAAGAGAGGTTATATTTAACAATATCGGGCCCGAAAGGCGGGAAGTCAATAACAGGGAGATTGCTCCTGAAGCAGGATTGACCTACAAACTCTCTCCAGTATGGCCAGATGTCAAAAAGAACTCTGCTTCGGCCAAGTATGGATATCTCTGATTCAGATAGAGTAATTTTCTCTTTAGAGAAGAAGACGAGTCTAAATGTGGAGTTGAGAGTTGCTATAACCTTTTCTGGAATCAGGGTTGAGTTATCATCGTCATCGTCGTTTACTGCATCTGAGTCAGCAATAATGAGAGTAGTTCCGATATCAAGAGCTATAGTAGAGGAGTTGTCCTCATCACTGGACGGCTCAGCAAAACTATAACGCGTTGGGGCCCATTTCATCAGACTAACAGTATCTTCTTTGATTCCAGAGTACTGTTCATTTACATCGACCGAGAAGCTCCTCTGGTGTAAGCTTTTCAACTCTAACGCTCTGATTACTCTATAAAGTTCCTTTTGGTCCCTAATTTTCGTCTCACTCATGGCAGTGCATCTCAAAAACAGTATCTACGGTATCCAGAAGCTTAGGTGTAATGGTCTTTAATGAATCATGTCGCTTGTTTTTGAAAGAATACTCATATTTAATGGGTATTGTCTTTAAAGGTTCGGCATCCACAAACTCTACGAGAATTTCTTTTTTTAATGCACCAGCTAGTAAACAAAGAGTTTCCAGGGTTAGATTGGAGTCTCCGCTCATAACCTTAGTTACCCAAGACCTTGATCTATTAGTTAGCTTGGCCAAATCAGATCGTGAGAAATTATTCTCATCAAGGGCCTTTTCAATTTGAACGGCTATCTCCACCTTCAATGCCTCAAAAGATGATTCGTCTGAGGATAAAAACCATTGAAGCTCGTTGGGGGTAGGCGTGCTCATATTAAACTCCTTGGTTGTACTTTTTCTCAACGGCTGCTGCACTATTTAGGTCAGAGTCGCTGGTTTTTTGAGATTTCTTTAGGGCGGCGTGTGCTAAAACTATATGCGGGCCATCGTAAAAGCAATATACCCTTAAGCTGCCGCTCGAGAATCGCATAACTGTTAGCTTGCCAACGGTTCCGGCTTGATGAAACATTTCACTAGTTAGGCCTGCGTGACCTTGGTCAGCAAAACGCTTAAACATTATTTTGAACTTTTTAACATGCGCTGAGTGCTCGGACTGCTTACTCATTTGTTCAAGAAATGTCAGCACAGGAATGTCATGCTGAAAGCTATCTCTAATCTCGGTGTAAGCACGAACCTCCCTCACGGTTGAGGGTGAAGTGCTTTTGCTGATTACAGTATAGCATGTCATATTTTACTTTTAAGTAAACTTGTTGATGTTTGCTATTAATGAAACACCAACTAAATCTAGTTATATTCTCAACATAGGGCGCATAATCCGACCTTCTGCGCGGTGTTACTGCTGGGTGGCTACCCCTTACGAAGAGTCCACCAAGCCAGAACTTTTGCGCATACTATTATTGTGTCTGATGCGGTTCTAAGGTCATAGCGCTCCTCGTCTGGGTACTCATCCTTGTTATCGCTACTGATAATTAAAGTACCGCTGGCGAGTATTCTTGCTCGTTTCAATATAAATCGACCAGCAACATCTAGTACGTACAACCCCTCGCGATCGATTTCTCGCAAACTAACATCGACAAAAACTAGATCTTCATGGTGGATAGTGGGCTGCATACTTCTGCCAACACCGGTCATGATTTTTACGCGTTCAGGATTGGTTGTGCCTAGCTCCGCACGTGCCCAACGCTCTAAAACATCTAAGTGCTGAACTACCTGCACAGCCTCGCTGGACAGCATCCCATTACCCATTGAGGGTTGCGGTGATAGATGCTCCAAGCGGACGTATCCAGATGGGATGGGCAGGTTTCGCGTTACAGGGATTACCTCATTGCTAGGCTCCGACTCGGGTTCGCCATCCCCAGTAGCAAGCCAGTCGCTGTTGACGCCAAGAAGTCTTGCTGCAAATGAATTATTAGCGGCGTTTAGTGCTGACGACTTGCCATCCACGACTTTTTTTACAGCTTGATATGAAACACCTAGACGGCCTGATAGCCAGCGCTCATCAGCGCCAGCGCGTTTCATTGCCCAAACGAGTCTTTCTGAGTAATCAACCATGGTTGAAATATAAGCTAATAGTTGAGAACTATAGTTGCGAAATAACATGAACTATGGTTCAATTTGTGCATGAAAAAAGAAACCGCAATCAAACTTCTTGGTGGCTCAGTATCGCTGGCTGCCCAAAAAATAGGTATCACGTACCAGGCTGTCATGAAGTGGCCAGATGACCTGACTCCGGCGATTGCGGATCGAGTTATTGCGGCCATAGCACTGGAGAATCCATCTCAGTGGCCGAGAGTAGCAAGGCAACTAATTACAGATAAAACAAACCAGTCCACCCCCAAGGAGTCCAGTCATGCGTAATTTATATGCTCGTTTTGTTCTGTGGTTGATCCGACCCGCGCTAGAGCTTTGGGTTACCTCGCTGGTGGTACGAGAGCTGACGGAACAAACTTCTTTAGCTCGTGCTGTATCAGGGGTTCAAAAAGATCTTTCCTGCCCTCTTTTTGTAGATTGTTCATGTGTGCGTTGTATGCCGCCTGAATCTTCTCTTTCATCAACGGTTGGTCTTTCGCTGCGTCGATGAGCACCGCATTTATCAGCAATAGAGCATCAACTCTAGCAGCGAGCTGAGCTAATCCGGATAGGTTTGGTTTTTTATCGGAGTCGATTTCACTCATGGTCAATTCCTTTGGGAAAAGTTTGGTTATTGGAATCTCTGAATATACCCGACTGGGATTGACCACCCATTAATGCAGGTCATGCGAGTGTTGGAGCGGTTCAGTAGGTTCTCGCATGTCCTGCTCAAGACATAACCGCTCAAAGACAGAGCACAGTAGTTGGTCACTGATTTCTGAGTTTTCAGTGACGCCAGCGCAGATTGATTTGGCTTGTTGTAGTAAGCGTTCGGTCTGGGTCATGGGTTAGCTCCCTATCTATTCATTTATGTGCATGAAAGCACTTTACTCAACACAGGAATCATGGTCATGCGAAATGAATCGCACCGCTCGAAATTAGCAACGCTGATGCACTTTGTGGATCTATGGCGTGTTCGTGTGGGAAGTAGGGAGGCTGTTGCGCTGGCAATTGTGGAAGCGCACCAGAAATTTGGTATGCCCGAGGTAACAGGTATTCGCTTTGAAACCAATGGCGACCCGTTCACGTTGGCGAAGAACGCAGCTGATCGTATTTTCCGCTGGCTGGATGACAAAACCAAAGAATCCAACTTTATGCCAATGAACTTTGAGCAGTCTGTTCTGGCAGCAATGCCTAACGATCTGCGTTATGGCTATGTGTGTGAAATTCTGCGTCCATTCGGTTATTCGCCACGAATGATGATGTCGTGTCCGGATGGGGAGTTTGATGCAAATAAGAAAGCGCAAGTTGTGCTTAAAGAAAATACCGAAGCGACGCTGGCACTGATTGCGCTAAGTGAAAACTCGTCTGAGGAAGCTCATTTCAATGCACATAAAGAGCTGTGTGAAGCAATTGGCACTGCTCGAGGAGCAAGGGCTTCTCTTGAAGAGGTGATGTTTAAAAGAGGGATGGTAGTACCAAATGACTAAATCCAGCTTCATTGGGGGCGCAAAGCCACCTTATGGTACCGACTACACCGACCTATTCAAACTAGGTTGGTTTAACAATCCACGCGTAGCCAAAGCCTTTGGTGTGAATCATGACCAAGACAAGGCAAGCCGTACTTTTGCGATCAAGGCTGCAATTTATGAAGCAACTGGTGTCGATAGCTTAGCGAAGCTGCCACCGGCTGATTTTGTGCGTTTGATAGCTAGAAAGGGGCTGGCATTTACGTTGCCATCGTCTTTGAAAGCAGCAGCGGGTGTGTAGCTATGAGTAAAGCATGGAACAGCACTCTACGGGCCAGCAAGAAACCACTACGCGCTAAGAAACCGTGGGAACCAAAGGGAGGCATGAACCGCCCCCAAAAGTCCACGACTAGCAAGAAGAAGCCTATGTCATCGCGTGGCATGAGAGGTCGTCCGGTGACAGTAGAGCAGAAGCGCTTTCACGATCAGATGGCTAGCTTGGGCTGTATCGCCAGCTTGAAGGATGGTTTCTTTGATCCGATGGTGAGCATTCATCACATTGATGGGCGAACAAAGCCTAACGCGCACTGGTTGGTGTTGCCACTATCAGCAGGTAACCACCAGCACGGTACCGGTGCACCTGGTCGCATTGCCGTTCATCCGCATAAGGGCCAGTTTGAGGCTCGTTACGGAAAGCAAATGGATTTACTACGCGAGTGCATACAGATGCTACTAGCGCGTGGTGTAAATGTGCCAGAGGCAGCGCTAGAAGCTGCAGGCATGAAAAAAGAAAACCCAGCAGCTGTGGGGACAGTTCTGGGCGCGATTCAAAACAACCGGAGGTTTGAATGACTCAAATGATACCAATAAAACTCACAGGCAAGCAATTGGCTGATGAAGGAATAGCGTTGGCAAAAGACCATGCTGACTTCGTTACGCCTAATTGGAGCGATCGCATTATGTCTTTGTTTGAGGCATGGGTGCGCAAGCAGGACGAGCAATTCACTATTACGCACTTTCGTTTGTACGTAGCCGAGCATCATCCTGATCTGGTACCGCCAAGCTCAAACGCTTGGGGGGCGGTGGCTCGCTTGGCTGTTAAACGCCGCTTGGTGCATAACATTGGCTTTATGCCATCTATCTGCCGCTACACCAAGGGTCATCCAGTTAGAACGTATGTGAGGGTTGTATGAGCACCATCATCATGACGCAATGTTGGCCTTTACAGGGCATGAATGCGAGTCAGAAGGCAGTATTGATTAGCTTGGCTGATAACGCCAATGACGATGGTGTGTGCTGGCCTTCGGTTGCCTACATTGCTGTGCGTACTTGCTTATCTGAGCGTGCGGTACAGAACGCAATTAAGTTTTTGCAACAGGTTGGCATTTTGGTAGTTGCTGATCGTAATGGTCGTTCAAACGTGTACACGATCAAAGCGGACAATTACACACCTACCCCCCGCAAATCCTGCACCCATAACCATCAATAACCATCAAGGAACCGTAATAGAACCACCAAAGGCGCGCAAAGCACGCACTGAGGATTTGGAATTACCGGATTGGTTACCGGTTGAGCTTTGGGAAAAGTGGGATAGGTACAGAAAAAAAGTGTCGGGTAAGAAATGGACCATGGATGCCAAAGAGCTTTCTGTGGACACACTGGGGAAGCTACGAGCAGCAGGCAATGACATCACCAAGGTTGTAAACCAAAGCATTGAACGTGGTTGGACGGGGCTGTTTGAGCTTAAAGACCAACCGAAGACAGCACCAAGTGGTGGGAAGTTTAATGCGTCCGAGGCAATGCGTCGTCGTCGCGAAGAGCGTGGTGGAGAGCAAGAACCAGTGGAGGATGAAAATGTTATCGACGTTTGAACAGGAAAACCCTTGGTTGGTGCCAGTGGCGAAGCTGGAAGGCAAAACGCTGATGGAGCACTTGTACGGTCGGTTTAATGGCATGTATCCGTACCTCTGGAAAGCCAATTTCACGGACATGGATGCAATCACCGATTGGGAAATCTCATGGGCAGAGGCGTTTGCAGACGAAGGCATCAAGCCGGACGACATCGCTACAGGGCTGAAGGGTTGCCGGACAATGTTTCCTAAGCCGCCTAGCCTCACAGAGTTTCTTGGAGCTTGCCGACCATACTTGGAGCCAAGCACTGCATTTCATGAGGCTGTTGCAGGCATGCAGGCCAGAGCTAAGGGCGAGAACTTCACGTATTCACACCCAGCCATCTTCTTTGCGGCGGTAGCGGCCGGTCAGCACGACATCATGAACGGCTCATACGTAGGCATGCAGGAGCGCTGGAAGAAAGCATTAGCGGCACAGTTGGCTAAGAAGTCATGGCCTGAGATACCGGCACCCGTTAAGGCGCTGCCACCTCCTGTGGTAAGCAAGGCAGAGGCCATTAAGGAAAACAAGAAAGTTATGAGCATGGTCGGGGGCGCTGTAAACAACAACCGAGGCTTAGATTGGGTGCATAGGGTGTTTAAAAACCATAAGCATGTAGCGATGCGTTCCTTGCAGAATGCTATTGAAGTAGCTGAGAAACGCGGCATAGCCATTCCAGCAGAGGTGCGTGCGTGAACGAGGGCTATATTTTCACTGCTGATGGCAGCAGAAGGATTGGGTACCGCAAGCAGTGGGATGAGTCGTCTGCGGCTATTGGTTTTGTTTTCTTTCATCCATTTTGGTGGAGCGATCCAGTAGGGTCACGAGAGTGTGAGGCCAAGGCAAGAAACTTAGGTGGCGGTGGTGTAGATGTGCTTTTTCTAGACCCACACTTTAAGTCAGGCGATTTATGCGATGAAGTGCGAGTAAAGGCTATAGAGCAGCTTGAGCAGTGTCAGCCAGTAATAGCGTGCTGGTGGGGTAAGGATGGCTCACCTAGGACTGCCGAGCAGTATTTAGAGTTAGTGCGTGATTCAGGGTATCGCAACACGCTGCAGCATTTTGGGGTGGATAAAAAAGGCAGACCAAAGCGTTTCAATGCAATAGCTCGCACTAAACCGATTCCTTGGAGGTTGTGATGGCAGCAGTCATAACAGCGCGGGGGCGCAAGAAGACTCCAAAGTACAAGAACGTTAAAACGGTTGTAGACGGTCATAAGTTCGATAGCAAGAAAGAGGCTCGGCGGTACCAAGCACTAAAGCTATTACTGCAGGCTGGGGAGATTACTGATCTTGAGCTACAGAAACGCTACGAGCTGATACCTACGCAGCGCAAGTCAGATGGTACGGCGGTTCGAGTTGTCACCTACTACGCTGACTTTGTTTATATGCGTGACGGTGTTCAGGTTGTAGAGGATGTGAAAGGGGTGCGCACTGATGTGTTTGTACTCAAAAGCGCTTTGATGCTGCAGGTACACGGAATTGAAATCAAGGAGGTGTGATGCAAATACCTTCATGGGTCGAGTACGAGATACAGAACTGGGCGCGGATGCATTGGTTAGGAAGCATGCCCGGTCCGCGTCGGGTAGTGCAGGAGCCTCGACAGTGCATGTACCCGCTACAAGATGTGTACGAGGAAGAGCAAGACAACCCGCCGGTGAACTATGAGCGTGCGCAGCGTGTAGAGGGCCTATACCTGTTGCTGCCATACGAGGACCGCAGGGTGCTGCATGCTGAGTACACGCGCATCAAAGAGTACGGCAACATGCCTGACCACATCAGAGCAGAAGCAGCCAGTAGGAAAATAGGGATAACAGTGGATTACTACAAGTTAGCGCTGTTGAGTTTTAGAAAAAAGGTTTGGAGGGAGTTCAGGTGAAGTACGCAAAAGAGGTGATGGACTTAATGGCTGCTTATCCTGGGCGTGGCTTTAGGATGACTCAGATAGTGAATCATGTAGGTAAAGGGAGGCCGAAGTCGTTAACTGATAGGGACAGGTTGCGTAAAGGAGTAAGGCGTGTACTTGAGTCATTGGAGGAGCAGGGGGTAGTTGCTAAGTGCAGCGATGAGGTGGAAAGAGGAAGCCACTTTATGTACTCGTGGAAAGTGGGACATGGAGTTGTTGGAAAGTGGGACGCAAAGTGTGACAATACAAGCAAGCCAAGTTGCGTCTATAGGTTTTGAACACTAGCAAGCAGAATTACATAAACACCCGCCCATCGTGAGATCGGCGGGTTTTGTTATTTCTTAGGCATATCAGCTTTGATTGTGTTTAGGTAAATGATCAGCTGATCAATTTGCTCTTGGGTTGTTGCTATAGCGTAATCGCCTATGGTTGCTCTCAGCACCTCATGATGATCCATCCAGAACAGACTCTGGTCGACATACGCAAGATATTGGTCTGGGTTTAGGCTTCGCATTGATGGAATGTCAATAACGTCGTCATTTATCCGGAAGTTAACGGTTTGGTTCAGTATGTCAGGCATCTAAAGGAAACTCCTTCGGTTTGGCAGGGGTTATAGCTAAGTTCTCCTTGCATAGTGTGCCATGACAAGGTGCGATTTGAAATCACAGTAGTCCAAAGGTGCGTCATGCGTTTTTATCTATGCATCATTGAGCGTGAAGCTTTGCCTAAGATGGATAGGGTGGCATTAGTTGATGCCCCTGGTTGGATATGCTTGGAAGAGATTCAAGCTGTTGGCTGGCAGGAGGCGCGTGAGCTTATAGAGGAGCGAAGTCTAGTGTGTGTGGATGGATATGGGTGGTTTATCTTTATAAATGAGAGTGATTCTCATCTGGAAGAGAGCCGGGGGCCCCTAGAAAAAAGGATGTGGTAAGGGGAGTTCTAACCCCCGACTGTCTCTGTTTACGAAATTTTTGAAAGGGGAGGGGGGTAATAATAATTTGCCCTGAAACCCTTTGTTTATGCGGAAATACCCAAAAAAACGCCTTCGGAAATGACAGGGGGGGTTATATTTTGGTCAATTACTGACCATAGGGGGTTATATTTTTAGGGGGTGGGTATGGCTCGCGTCACTACCAATGCAAAACGTGAGGCTGCGTACTTAGCACGCGTTCAAAAGCAAGTGCCTTATGCCACTTCGATAGCCCTCAATAACATAGCAAAAGCCGCTGAGCTTCACGTTAAGGGGTTGATGCCTAATGTCTTTGATCGACCCACTCCGTTTACTTTACGGTCGCTAAGACTTGAGCGGGCAAATAAGCGTAAGTTAGAAGCTAAGCTATCGTTTAAGGATTTTGCAGGTAAGGGTGTAGCCGCATCCACTTACCTTTGGCCTCAAGTGCATGGTGGTGGCCGTAAGAAAAAACGTTTTGAGCATTCACTTTCCCAAGTGGGGCCTAGCACTTACTACGTGCCTGCTGGCGGCGCTGAACAAGACGCCTATGGCAATATGTCTAGAGGGCAGCTAGTAAAGGTTCTTTCTTATCTGCAGGCATTTGGTGAGCAGGGCTATAGAGCTAATGCAACACCAAACAGCATGAAGCGTACTGCCCGCAATGTTCGTGGCAAGGATGGCTATAAACGCATTAATGGTGTCGTGTACTTCATTTCTCGCGGCAAGGGCTCTATGTCTGGCAACCGTGAGCAGCATCTGCCCGCGGGCGTTTATGTGAAATCCGGTATTCATGGATCGACATTGAAAATGGTGCTTCGTGCTGTCGATAAAGAGCCAGTATATGCGCCACGCCTACCATTCTATGAGTCGATAGAGGAAGTCTACGACGGGGCGTTTGATAGAGAGTTCAACAGCGCGTTGGATTTGGCAATGAAGACGGCGAAATAATGGACCTAACGAAAAGGATATCGCAGGCCAAGTTTGCTCAATTGGTCGGCATTACGCAGCCTGCTGTTAGTGGGCTCATTTCACGTGGCATTTTGCAGGTCCGTGACACTGGTGAAAACTGGGTGATTGCGTACTGTGGGCATTTGCGTGATATCGCATCAGGCCGTACAGGTAGTAATGCAGAGGGGTTTGACCCGGACAAGGAACTGGGTAGGTTGCGAGCTGCGCAAGCTGACAAGGTAGAAATGGCGAACCTTGAGCGGCGCGCCGAACTGGCACCAGTGTCTGTTATCGAAGAGGTTCTGGTGCGCTCCGGCGTGAAAGTCGCGTCCTTGCTTGACGCAATCCCTAGTTCAATCAAGCGACGGGTACCAAGTTTAACTGATGCAGAAATAGGTTTTATTAGGCGTGAAATAGCGCATGCCCGCAATGCGGTGGCAAACCTGAGCTTAGAGGACATCGAAGGGGAAGAAACCGAGGAGTAAAACATGCGGGTCACGGATAATCGCGCGGCTATTGTCCGTGCCCTGCGTAGAGGGCTATCGGCGTTTTCGGCACCAGAGCCAATGTCACTTCTTCAGTGGGCAGAGAAGAATTTTTATCTGTCTGCAGAATCATCGCAGCAAGAACAGAATTGGCGTTCATGGCCTTTTCAGAGAGGGATATTGGCCTGTTTTGGTAGTGATGATGTCCATGAAGTCAATGTAATCAAATCGGCAAGGGTTGGATATACAAAGATGCTGCTTGCTGCGATTGGCTATTTCGCAGAGCATCGAAAACGAAACCAAGCGCTATGGCAGCCAACGGATGGTGCGCGAGACGACTTTGTGAAGTCTGAAATTGACACCATGATTCGTGACGTTACGGCGTTGCATCCAATATTCCCTTACAGAAATTCAAGGCATAAAGACAATACCCTAGAGTTAAAGAAGTTTATCGGCAGCATGTTGTATCTGCGTGGTGGTACTTCTGCTGATAACTTCCGTAGGCTGACAGTTAGTGTGGCTCTCATTGACGAGTTTAGTTCTTTCGATAGCAATATTGATGGAGAGGGCGATCCAGCAACACTGGCGCAAAAACGTTTAGAAGGGGCAACTTTTCCAAAGCTAATTATTGGCTCTACACCTAAGTTGAAAGGTGTGTGCTTAATGGAAAAGCAGGCCGAATCTGCGGACGCGCGTTATCAATACCATATTCCATGTATCCATTGTGATGAGCTTCACCCGTTGACATGGGGCGGCAAGGATGAGCCTCATGGATTCAAGTGGGTAGAGGGCGACCCTGATACAGTCAAGCATTTATGCCCACATTGCGGGGCATTTAGCACTCAGGGGGATTACCTTTCTGTGGCTGAGAGGGGAGTGTGGGTTGGCGATGACGGTACAACCATAGATCAAAATGGGGTGTTTAGGAGTCCTGAAGGGGAAGTGGTGCATGCGCACTTGAGAATTGCCTTTCATGTTTGGACTGCATATAGCCCGGTAAAGTCTTGGGCAGAAATAGTGGAGGATTTTCTCAAAGCCCACAAGGAAGCTCTATTCGGTGAAATGGAGAAAATGCAGGCCTTTTGGAATACAACTTTAGGCCGCACGTGGGAAGGGGAGATTGAGAGGATTGAAACTGACGATTTGCAGCGTCGCGCTGAAATCGAAGGTTTCCAAGCACCTGGTATTAGCGATGAGCTGGTACCCAAAGATTGCATGCTGCTATTGGCTGGTGCTGACGTTCAGGGCAACCGCCTTGAGGTTGGGGTTTGGGGCTTTGGGAAAGGCGGTCAAATGTGGTCGATTGATCACCACATAATATTTGGTAACCCCTCCGAGGATCAGGTGTGGGATGAGCTAGAGGAGTTTCTTTTTGAGCGCAGATACCTACATGAGTGCGGCGAGCAAATACCAATCTATGCGACTGCTATTGATACGGGTGGTCACCATACACATGCGGTGTATGAGTTTGCGCGGAAAAACGTGCGTAGACGTGTTTATGCAATTAAAGGGAGACCCACTGGTGAGAAAAACATCAAAGATGGCGTTACGCAGGTTGATATTGACTGGCGTGGGAAAAAGCGCAAGAAGGGTGTTCGTCTTTGGTGGGTGGGTACCAATATGGCCAAGGACTTGCTGTATGGCAGATTGCAAGTAGAGAAGCTTGGTGCAGGTTACGTTCACCTTGCTGCAAATATGTCAGATGAGTGGTTCCGTCAGCTTTCCGCTGAGGTAAGGGCTATACGTAAGACAGCTTATGGCAGCCGTTCAGTTTGGACGCCAATACGTACCCGAAACGAAGTTCTAGACTGTAGTGTTTACGCGCTATGGCTAGAGCAACACTTGGAGCTATCCAGAAAATCAGATGCATGGTGGCAGCGCCTAATGGACAAATTAGGCATAGAAGACGACGAGCCAATTCCTAAAGAGGATGAGGATTCACAAACAAATGACAAGACGCCCGCTAAGACGGGCGTTTCTGTTTCTAAGCCCAGAACAAAACCGGCCTCTAGTGTCAGGCGGCCTGCGGTGAGAACGGGGTCATCTAGTTACTTACGGAGCAGACGCTAATGGCGTACACACGTTCAGACTTAGATGCAGTGAACAAGGCAATTGCCAGTGGGCTGCTAGAGGTCAAGTATGGGGATAAGTCGGTCCGGTACCCAAGTATGGCTGACCTTATTAAAGCAAAACAGCACATTGTGGCTGAGATAAATGCTAGTGAGGGACGGCGCAAGCCTTGGGTGTTCCGTATTCGGAATAAGGGCAAGGGGGTGTGATGCGGTACAAAGCACTGAATCAGATTGGATTCGTCCTGCCAACACGCCTAAATGCAGCATCCTCATCAGCTTATGAGGGAGGTAGCGCGACAGGTAGTAGGTCAAAAAACTGGAACCCATCAGCCGCTGGCCCTAATAGCGCAGCAACGGGAAATTTGACGACGATTCGCCGTAGGGCAAGGGATGCAGTACGTAACGATCCATGGGCGAAAACGGCTGTTGCGCGGTGGGTTTCCAATGTAATCGGTACTGGCATACAGCCCTACCCAAGACATCCAGACGCAGGGGTTCGCAAAGACCTCAAGGAGCTATGGCGAGATTGGGTGAATGAGTCTGATGCGGATGGTCGTCTTGGGTTCTATGGGCAGCAGGCGCTGGCAGCACGGGGAATATTTACTGATGGGGAGACTCTGGCGCGTATTAGATTGCGCCGTCCAGAGGATGACTTGGTGGTCCCCATGCAGGTGCAGCAGCTAGAGGGTGATTTTCTACCGGTTGAGGAAACCAAAACCCTTCCTAATGGGCATGAAGTCATAAACGGCGTTGAATTTGACCAACTTGGTCGTCGTGTGTCCTATCACTTGTGGAACAGACACCCAGCAGAGCAGGGTGGGATGGGCTACAGAGAGTTGCGGCAGGTTCCAGCAGATATGGTGGTGCATGCTTATCCAGTGCTAAGGCCGGGGCAAGTTCGTGGTGTCTCAGAACTGGCCACCATCTTATTGCGCTTGAAGACGCTAGATAACTTCGACGATGCCGTGGCTTTTCGTCAGGAGGTATCCAACCTGTTTGCCGGTTATGTCGTCACTAGAGACGATGAGAGCGAAGGCCCAGATCCTACGGCGGGTATGGGGGATGGAGTTGAGCTTGATGATGACGGGGTGCACCTTATCGGGATGGAGCCGGGGTCAGTGACGTCATTGCCGCACGGCACAGACATTAAGTTTGCTTCACCACCGGGGGCGCCTGATAACTATTCAGAGTTTATGCGCCAGCAACTTATGGCGGCTTTCGCTTCGGTAGGTATGCCATACGAAACCACATCAGGTGATTTGCGAGGAATTAGCGACCGCACATTGCGTGTGATTGTTAATGAGTTTCATCGTCAGGTGGAGCAATACCAGTGGTCTGTGTTTATCCATCAATGGTGTAGGCCAATTTGGAATGCTTGGATAGATGCCATTTCGTTGTCTGGGATTATCCCCGTGAAATACATGGATCGAAGACTGTTCAAGCGAGTGCTGTGGGTTCCACAGGGCTGGGCGTATTTCAATCCTGTTCAGGACGTAAAAGCCAACACTGATGCTGTCAGGGCTGGTTTTATGTCCCGCTCGGCAATCATCCTTGCTCAGGGAGAAGACCCAGAGGAAGTTGCAGAGCAAATGCGCACAGATAATGATCAGGCTGATTCAATGGGCCTGTCCTTAGATAGCGACTCACGTCACGCGCGTAATAAGGGATTGGAGTCGGACCTTGATGATCCACCTTATGTGCAGTAGCGAATTAATTAATTTACGGAGGCAACATGCCTAAGCATTTTTACACCCTTCAAGCAAAGGACGTGGAGGGTGAAAAAGTCGTAGAGCTACGCATCTATGACGAGATTGGTTTCTGGGGAGTTACAGCCAAGCAGTTTATTGAGCAGTTGGATGAGGCGTCAGCAGGCGCCACCAAGATACTGGTTTCTTTGAATAGTCCAGGCGGCAATGTGTTTGACGCCTTTGCTATTTACAACGCCCTAATGCGCAGCAAACTCCATGTCATTACTAGGGTGGATGGAGTGGCAGCGTCGGCAGCATCACTCATTTTCATGGCTGGTGGCGAACGTGTAATGCCAGAGAACGCCATGCTGATGATCCATAACGCATGGATCGTCACAGGCGGTACAGCAGATGAGTTGCGTACTACTGCTGACATGATGGATAAGGCACGTAATGGCATTGTGGCTGCTTATGCGCGTAGTGGTTTGGAAGAAGAAAAAATCATTGAAATGATGGATGCCACGACATGGATGGATGCTTTAGAGGCGCAATCCATGGGTTTTTGTACCGTCATGGAAGAGCCGGTCAAGATGGTTGCATCGGCTGCGGCTATGGGGATTTTGGAACGCTTACCTGATGTGCCACAAAACCTCATTGATGAGTTGAGTAACAGCGATGATCCAGAACCAACGCCCGAACCAGTTCCAGAGCCTGAGCCTGAGCCTGAGCCTGAGCCTGAGCCAGCCCCGGCGCCTGAACCTATACCAGAGCCAGTAAACAGCCTACCTGCAACTGAGTTGGCTGCAAAAGTGGTTTCTATGTGCCAAACAAAAGGTATCCCCTCTCTATCAACTGCGGTTTTGTTGTCTGGTGGGCTTGAAAGTATTCAGCAAGCAGAAGCAAGGGTGGAGGAGGCGGATCAAATTATGAGTTTGTGTGCCTCAGCAAAACTGTCTGATCGTGCTGCGGAGTTTATTAAAGCTGGCTTGGGTGTAGAGCAAGTCCGAGAGCGGTTGCTTGATCACGTGGTCCAAGCATCCGATCAGGTTCAAGTGAGTAACCTACAACGCGAAAATACAGGTTCATTGCAGGCTACGCAGCAGCCAGTCTTGGACCCTTCCAAAATTTATGCTGCACGAAAATCGTTAATTAAAAAGGGGTAATCATGGGATTTACTGAGCAGAAGCCACGTGCAGCAGACTTTCTGATGTCGGAGGCAAATGGGCAGCGTTCTCGCGAAAACATTGTGGTGATCGGAGTAGAAACTGATCTGTATGCTGGTCAGTTACTAGCCTTACGAGCAGATGGTAATTATGAACCATACAAAGGTCCGGGCGATGATGAAGAAAATCCGGTAAAGGCGGCGGGGGTGCTCTATGCAGGTCTTCCGGCATCAACGGAGCTGCGTCAAGCGGTTTGCATTAAGCGTGATGCCGAGGTGGCTAAAGAGTTGCTTATCGGACTGGATAAGCCTGCACAATTCGAGTTAGCAGCGCTAGGCATTGTGGGACGTTAGAAAAATTCGCCAGCGAAGAGACCGCCAAACGGCGGTTTTTTTATTTCTGAAGCCGCAGAAAGCGGTGATTTAAAGGAGCCAGTAATGGCAAAGATTGAAATTTTTGATGATGAAGCATTTTCCGTAATCTCGCTGACGGCTGCTATTCAGGAGACAGAGCATGTGCCAGGGCGCATAGCTGAGCTTGGCCTGTTCGATGAGAAAGGTATTACCAGCACAATTGCAAAAATTGAGTATGACGGTACAAGATTGATGCTGGTGCCAGCGAAGCCGCGAGGAGGTGTTGGAACACCAACTGTATTGAAGGGGCGTCGTTCAATTACTGTCGAAACAGTGCATTTGCCACTTACTGCCACGATGATGGCTGATGAAATTCAGGGTATTCGAGCGTTTGGAAGCATGTCTGAGTTGGAGGTTGCGCAAAGACGTTTGAATCAATACTTAACCACGCATAGGCAAAGCCTAGATTTAACGCATGAGTGGCAAAGAGTAGGTGCGATTAACGGTCTGATCCTTGATGCTGACGGTACGAGTGTCTTGGAGGATGTGTACGATCGGTTTGGAATTGAAAAAACAAAGTTCCATATGCAGTTGGATAAGGCAACTACTTTTGCTCGGACGCAAAGTGAAAATGTGCTTGATTTAATCTCGGATGCATTAAATGGTATGCCTGTGAGAAAAGCGCGCGCCTTGTGCGGTAAGAAATATTGGGAGGATTTGATTAATCATAAATCGGTGCGTGAAACCTACCTAAATACAACGCAAGCAGCAGAGTTGCGTGGGCACACCGCGGATGAGTTTGAGCTTGGCGGGGTTATCTATGAGCGTTACCGTGGGTCCCTGAATAAAGTGCCTTTCATCCCAGATGAAGAGGCGCGTGCCTTCCCGGTGGGTATTCCTGATTTTTTCATTACACGGTTTGCTCCGGCTGATTACATGGAAGTGGCGAATTCAGAGGGGGTGCCGTTCTACTCTAAGTTAGAGACGATGCGCTTCAATAAAGGCATTGAAATTGAAAGTCAGTCCAATCCTTTGCACATGCCAACTCTTCCACAAGGCATTATCCACCTACAGGCTGGCTCAAAGTAATGTGGGATAACAGCGTCTTTGACCGTGCGTTTGACTCGGCTGGCATGCGTCAGCGGGTCATTCGCTTGATTAATGGTGCTCCGGCAGGCGAGTTTAAGGCTCGCTTTGACCGGCCTCAAGTTATCCGTGACGAGGCGGGCTTCCATATTCACACCACGAACTACTCTTTAGAGTACACAACCAGCGATCTAACAACACCATTAGCCTTTGATGATGAGGTTGATGTGGAAGTGAAGAGCGGGGTGTTTGAACGTTACCGTGTAAATCAAGTGCCGCTTGTTCAGGGGGATGGTCACTGGACTCGCGTGGAGTTGGAGCTAGTGCGATGAGTACGTTAGCTAGGCAGTATATTCTCGGCCTTCGAGAAGCTGTTAAGGGTGCTGGTGCCAAGACAGAGGACTCCCCTATACGAGCGCATACAGCCAGCGATACTTCGTTAGTGAGTATTCAGCCTGGTGCTGAGCGTGTGGTGCCAGAAGCGGCCTTTAATCGTGTTACTCGCCAACGTGAGATTCAGGTGATGGTGCACACGTCAGGTAGAGACCACTTGGAGGCCTGTGAGTATTTGTTCGAGCTTATACATCCAGTAATCATGGGCTATACCGAAGACAGCATTATTCAAGTTGATGAGCTGCGTACTGTAGAGCCGAAGTATGCGGATGGTGACCTCACACGTCAGGTAGTCGCAAAGATATACCTGATCACCTACCAAACAGAAGATGACTCGCTGAGTCATTAAGGAATCACATCATGAAAAACAAAGAGCCTGAACAAGGGCAGGGCGAAGCTTTGCTTAGTGTTTCGGTGACCGGTGCCGAGGCGCTGCCTGATTTAAATCAGGGGCTAGGGGGCAGCTACATTCGCGACCCTAAAACAGGTGCCAGAACGCTTATTCAGCGTACAGCTGAGTGCAGCGACTGCAACCTTAAAAAGGAGTAATCATGGCTGCAAAGTCTATGAAAAAGGTTTTGCTATTAGCAAAGCTTCATGTAACGGCTGGGGTTGATCCAGTTCCGGATGCTGCCACAAACGCAATCTTGCTGCGCAATGCAACGATCACCCCCGTAAGTGCTGAGTATGTAGAGCGAGCTTTGCTGCGTCCGTTCATGGGTAACGCAGGGCAGATCGCGACGACGCAGTACGGTCAAATTGAAGGTGAGGTTGAATTGGCAGGGGCTGGTGTGGTGGGGAAAGCTCCTGCATGGGGGCCGCTTTTACGTGCGTGTGGATTTGCAGAAACCATCACAGAAGGTGTGGATGTTCGCTACACGCCTGTGTCTGGTGAGCTTGAAACTATAGCCCTACATACCATCTTGGATGGGCTATTGCATGAGATCAAGAATGCTCGTGGAACAGTGACGTTTGATGTCTCTGCTAAAGGCATTCCGTTCATGCGTTTTCGCTTCTTAGGTGAGTACGTTCCCATTAAAGATGCAGTTAACCCGACAGGGGTGGACTATTCAGCATTCTTGAAGCCATTGGGCGTGAACAAAAAGAACACGCCCGAATGGTCTTTTGGTGCTTACACCGGCTGCTTACAGTCGTTGAGTTTTGATGTGGCCAACCAGTTGGAGTGGAAGTCCATGATCGGGTGCGAAGGTGCGGAAATTACGGACCGTCAGCCCAAGGGCAATATCTCCCTGCGGCTTCCAAAAATTGCGGAGCTGAACTGGCCGAAAATGGTGATCGAGGCGACAGAGCAGCCTTTAAGCATTACTCATGGGGTAACTGCTGGGAACATCATCGAAATCAACCTTCCTCAGGTGCAGATCACCAACCCAAGCTACTCGGATGATTCCGGTACTGCAATGCTTGGCCTAGATCTAAACGTTAACCCCAAAGATGGGAACGACGAAATTGAAATCGTTGTTCGCTAAGGAGTAGGCATGTCTTCTTTTGTAGTTACAAAACGCCCGATCGTAGCTTTTCCAATTTCTATCTCGGTCTATGACGAAAAAGGCGAGCTTCAGGAAATCGAGTTTGTTGCCCAGTACAAGCATGCATCGCTGACAGAGCTCCAGGCGCTGCAGAACGGCTACAACAATTTTATTCGTAGTATTCAAGGCCTAGATCCAGTCCCTGACGAAAAAGGGAAAGTGCAGGTATGGAAATACAAGACGGATATGGAGCTTGTTCAAGAACGGCTTGTTGGCTGGATCGGGGTAAGTGAAGAGTCTGGGCAGGAGATGAAGCTTACAAAAGCGAATCTTGAAAAGGTTATTGCTACATACCCAGAACTGGTTAAGCCCCTGTTCCACGGTTTCTTTAGTGCTCACTCAGGCGCGAAAGAAAAAAACTCCTAGAGGCTGCCAGATTCTGGGCAACTGGGGGGAGAAGTAGGGCAAATGACTTCTCCCCCGATGAGTCGGTATTGGAGTCGTTAGAGCATCTTGGTGCGCCCCAAGAGGTTATTGACGCAATCAAAGCCCAGTCTGTCAGCCAAGAGGTAGAGGCGTTTGAGGTCTGGCCGGAGAACGAGAATGCCGTAAGGGTGTTTCTTGACTTAGCGACGGTTTGGACATGGGTACCGGTTGGGATGAGTAGTCCTGTGCGTACTGGTATTTCTTCCATGGAAATTGAATCCACGATCCGTATGAATGGGATTAGTGGGAAGAAAAAAATCAAAGAAGTATTTCAGGCAGTGCGGTTAATGGAGTCTGCCGTTCTTGAGGAGTGGGCAAAGTGAGCGACAGAAACCGTACTATCGGCGTAGTTTTTACGGCCGATACAGGTAGTCTTACGCGTGGGTACTCCGTAGCGCAGGCGGCGACCATGTCTTTTGGGAAGACTGTTGAGTCTCAAATGTGGGGAGCCACAGCGGCAACAAAGGGACTGAGTGACGCATTTTCGCAGTTTGATATGACTTCCGTATCAAGCATTCAGAAAATGCTTACGACAGGGTTTGTTGGGTATTCGGCTTTTTCTGTTTTGAAAACGATAGGCCAGAACACTATCAATCTGCAAAATGAGCAGGCGCAGCTTGCTGCTGTTTTGGAGTCGACGGGTCGGTCGGCAACTATGACCACAGAGTCTCTAAACGAGATGGCGGCAGCAATGTCTCGTGCGAGTACGTTCTCTGGTGGTGAGATAACGCAGGCTCAGTACACGCTGCTTGCGTTTACAGGTATAGCAAAGGCAGAGTTTCCAAGAGCTATGCAATCAGCTGCTGACATGGCCGCGCGTACTGGCATGACAATCAAGTCTGCTGCTGAGACGATTGGTCGAGCGCTTGATGTTCCTTCCCAAGGTTTAGCGTCACTGACCAGGCAGGGCTTCAGGTTTAATGAGGAACAGAAAAAACTTGTAGAGCACCTTGAAGCAACAGGTAGAACAGCAGAAGCGCAGGCAATTATTCTCAATGCGCTGGAAGAGTCCTATAAGGGGGCGGCACAAGCAGCGCGAGATACGTTTGGTGGTGCTTGGGCCTCCCTGCTTAACACAGCAGGAGACCTTGCAACAGGATCGGACGGTTTCTTCGCTCCTATAACAGCGGGACTAAATGAGCTGAATGATGTGCTTAGTTCGGGTGAGGCGCAGGCTGCGGTTCATGGACTAACAGTAGGTGTGCAGCTTCTGGCGACAGTGTTGGCAGGACGTCTGGTGATGTCGCTTGTGGCAACGTCCGCATCGTTTATCTCATCAACGATTACTGCTGCACGATATAAAGTGGCCCTGATGGAAATGATGGGCGTTAGCAGAGGTGCGGCTGTAGGTGTTACTGCACTTGGTGTGGCCGCTAGAGCAACTGGTGCTGCTATGTCGTTGATGATGGGACCAGTGGGAATCATAGCGGCCTTGGCGGGAAGCGCTGCGTTAGCGGTATATAACTATCGGGATAGTCTCTCGGATACTTCATCTGTGGTTGGTGATTTTGGGCGCAGCATAGATGAGTTGAAAGGGAAGTGGAGTAGCTTAACTGTGGCGCAGAATGAGGCGCTGCGAGGGGAATACACACAAGCCATACGCGAAGAAAGGACGAAGCTTGAGCAGGCCAAAGAGGAACTTGAGTCCGCGCTTAGTGGGTTTATGTACCAAGCGAGTCAGGGAGGAGTAGGTAGGAGCGAGCAATTACGAAAGTTTTATGAAGAGGTAGATTCAGCTGCGGGTGATATGTCTCAACTAGTTAGGATATTTAGAGAGGCAGAAAATGCGGGGTTTATATCGCCATCAACCGTGCAGTCGTGGATTGATCTTGCGGGGGCGGTAGACGGCGCAGAAAGATCGCATGCTGCAGCTCAAAAGACTCTCGCTGGTCATTTGGCTCACATGCTGCAACTTACTGCAGCAACTAGGGAGGCTGCAGAAGCGCAGGGATTGCTGGGCGAAGAACTAGACAAAGCGCGAGGTGTATGGTTAGGAAAGTACGCAACACAAGCCGAGAAGCTCGCTGCTGAGTTAGCAAAAGCAAAAGAAGAATTTGGAGGAATGATCCCCCCAGATATTGAAGCGCGTATCAGAAAGGCTTTTGAAACAAAAGGGCCTAAAGCACAAGCCTCTGAGCTTCAGAATCTGATTAAGCGTCTATCTGAGCAGCATGCCGTTCTGGGCATGACGGCAGATGAGGCGGAGCGATACAAAATTACGACGATGGCAGGGTCGGCTGCTGACCGTGCGCGTGCTTTGACTTTGTTTGACCAAGTGCAAGCATGGAAGGAGGCTGATAAGGCGATTAAGCAGGCTCAAGAATCGTCAAAAATCTTTGCTGCTACACAGAGGGAGTTGGATTTATTCAGCCAATCCTTTGATATAGAAATTGCAGGGCTTGGGCTTGGTGACCGCGCTCGCGAGCTGCTTGAGAAAGAAAACGAGATACGTCGTGACTTTGCTGAACGCAGGACAAAGCTAGAAGAAGGTCAGCAATCAGAGCTAACAAAGCTCGATGAAAAGTCATATGCGGAACGTCTACGTATGCTTGAGACATCTGAGATCCAGAAGGTTCAGATTCTCAAATTAAAAGCTGCTGAGAAGTTTGAGGTGGAAAGTCAGTGGGTGAATGGGCTTTCTAAGGGGCTTCAGGACTACTCCGACTCGGCTTCTAGATCTTCACAAGCAGTAGCTAGCTCTGTAGGAAGTGCTTTTTCTGGCATGGCAGATGCTTTGAGTAATTTCGTTAACAACGGGAAATTAGACTTCAAGAGCCTGGCAGACTCAATAATTAATGACATGATTCGTATTACGGTTCAGCAGTCGATTACAGGCCCGTTGGCTGGACTGGTTGGTAACTTATTCGGTGGTGTGTCTGATACTTCTTATGCGCCCGCTCATGGGTTTGGGGGCGGTCGAGCGATGGGCGGCCCAGTCGCGGCAGGAAAAATGTACGAAGTTAACGAGCTAGGGATTCCTGAGCTGCTAACTATCGGGAATAAGCAAATGCTGATGATGGCAGGGCAGAGTGGATATGTAACGCCGTTGTCAGCAAATGCTGGTGTTGCGCAAGCCAGCAAAGCAGTGGCAACGCCCTTGATGCAGCAACCATCTGTATCAGTACAAATCATCAACAATTCCAGCCAGCCGGTTACCTCATCACAGCCCACAATCACTAAGGATGCGTTAGGTCGAATGGTGATTGAAATCATGCTTGAGGATGATAGGAAAAATGGCCCCTATGCCAGACAACGGCAATTACGTGGAGGATAACGATGTTGCCTGTATTTCCTGATTATGCCGATATCCTTCTGGATGGTTTTTCTGATGAGTCTGATTACGGTGTACTGCGTACCGAAATGGATGGTGGGATTGCTAAGCAGCGTGCTAGGTGGACTAAGGCTATCGTTACGCGGGATGCCACAGTGCTCGTAAGAAGCGCGGCAGAAAAGGCCTGTTTTGATGAATGGATGCGTGATGAGCTGCGTGGTGGAGCGGGGTGGTTTGAGTACTACGACCCGCTGACGAAAATTACACGTAAAACTCGCATTGTTAGCGGCAAGGTCAAATGGACTTCACCCGGTTTTGTATGGGAAGGCCAATGCCAAATGGAAATGATTGGCTAATTACTAAACTATGGAAGGAATACCCGCTCAGGCGGGTTTTTTTACGCCTATGAGTCGTCAATATTCTGCCCGCGCCAAGAAAAACATGCTTGCAACGAGCGCGGATGAGCCTTTTCTAGTTTTGTTAGAAATCATGCATCACGAATTGGATGTACCAGTGCGCGTGGTAAATGACTCCATCGCTATTACGGTTCAGGGGCATGAATTTGTGGCCTGCCCATTTGATATCACCTTGCCAGATGACGTGGAAGGGCAAGTCCCTAAAGCGCAGTTATCCGTCGATAACATTGGCCGCGAACTTACGCAGTGGCTGGAGTACAGCCGAGGCGGTAAGGATGCGAAGTGCCGAATTATGCAGGTGCTGCGTTCGTACCCGGATGTACTTGAGTTCGATATGACGCTGGATATGTCCGGCATTTCCATTAACAACCAAACCGTTAGTAGTGAGCTGGGGTTTCAGAACACGTTTCTCTTGCCTGCAGTCACGATGCGCTACGACCCGTTTACTACACCAGGGGCTTTCTGATGCATTGGTCAGATGTGTATGTGGGATTGCCATATATCCCTGAGACAGGGGACTGCGCGGCGTTGGCAGAGCGTGTGGCGTTTGAGGTGTTTGGTAAAGCAGTGTGCTTGCCTACTACGCATGCGCTGACGTACCGAGAGCAGGCTACCCAAATCATGGACTTGCGCGAGTCTTATGCCAAAGAAATACCAAGCCCTATAGATGGATGCCCAGTGCTGTTTATTGGTCGTGGTCGTTTATGCCACATCGGGGTGATGTGCTGGATCGCCGATGAGTGGTGGGTACTGCATGCGGATCAGAGCGCAGGCTCTGTGTTGAGACAACGGTTGCGTGATGTGACCCGGCTGCATTTTAAAGTTGAGGGGTATTACCAATGGCTGTAGAGCGTGTCATTGAGCGAGCGCCAATGGTGGTGCTGCCACATGCGCTGAGCGACCGTGGTCGTGAAGTGGTGATGGCCGCATTTCTGCCTAAAGAGACACTCGGATCGTACTGTAAGCGTACCGGTATCGTGGTACCCAGAGGTGAGCTAAAGGTGTTTCATAATGGACGCCCTGTGCCTGCGCCGCTGTGGGACAAGCTGATACCGCGTACTGGAGATCAAATCATTATTCGTGCCATTGGGCAAGGTGGCGGTGGGGGCAGCAAGATTTTGCGTACTGTTGCCATGGTTGCGTTAGTGGTGGCCTCGGGTTCGATTGGAGGGTTAGCGGCGGGCGCATGGGGTGCAACGGCGGGTTCTCTTGTATCTGCAGGGGTGATGATAGGTGGCTCCATTTTGATTAATGCCTTGTTGCCACCACCTAAGCCTACAAATCTAGGCAGTGGTGGCAAGTACGAGACGAGCCCTACGTACTCACTCTCGGGTGGGCGTAACAGTATGCGTTTGTGGGAGCCGATGACGCTGATTTTTGGTGAGCATAGGGTTGTACCAGACATGGGAGCCAAGCCTTTTACAGAACGGGTGGGAGACGATCAGTATTTGAATCAGTTATTCCACTTCGGCTTGCAGGCTGACAGTGTGGAGCTTTCTGATTTTAAGATTGGGATGACACCATTAAACGACTACAAAGACGTACAGATTCAAGTTGCGGACTCCAATGGCAAGCTCACACTATTTCCCGGCAACGTGGATACCATTGAGGGCTTTACGCTGGAATCAGGCGTAGTGAATAGCCGTACTACTGAAGAGGATGTGACCTCAATCAGCGTTGATTTAGCAGCCCAGCTATTCAATATTACTGACGCAGGGAAATATACGGATGTCTCTGTTGAAGTCCGTGTGCAGTACAGAAAGGTCGGTGCATCCTCTTGGCAAGATGCAGGCGAAGTTGGGTCATCCTATGCTACGCATTATTGGTCGTATCAGCGTAGCAATGGTTATCAGATGGGTTATGGCTCTACGAACTATGCAGACCATACCGATGGTGAGCGAGAGCTTGTAAATGGGCAATGGCTTTACTGGCGCTGGGTACCGCACCCGCACGCACAAAGTAAGCCGTGGAGAGGTGTTGCGCCAGACCCTTTGCTAAGTACGGGCTTTCAGGCCATTACGCGCATAAAAGGGGCTAAGCAAACGCCAACGTATAAAAGCGTTACGTGGTCTGTGCCGCGTGGGCGCTACGAGATTCGGGTGTGGAAGGTCTCTGCTGATATCAAGGACGGGAATGGCCGTAAGTCTAACGAGGTAGCGGTCAATCAGATTTTAGCGTTTCAGGTTGATGATGCGGACTACACAGGGCAGTTGCGTGTGGCGTTACGTATTAAGGCAACGAGCCAGCTAAATGGTGCTGTAGATGAGTTTAGTGCCTTAGCAAAAGCGAAAGCGCCTGTGTGGGATGGCAAGGCTATTACGCAAACCGTAACGAGTAATCCTGCATGGTGGTTTTTGTTCTTCGCACTCGGAAAAGTGCGGATTGGCAAGGGCCGTCTTTACGGAGCAGGGCTTGCGTTGAGTCAGATTGATATCGAGGCTATTCGCGCATGGGCAGCATGGTGTGACCGTAAACGTCTAAGTTTTAACTACGTGTTAGATAGAAAAGTGTCTGGCGCGGAAATGCTGCAGGTTATTGCGCGCTGCGGCCGTGCATCGCCAACATGGCAGAGTGGCAAGCTGGGTGTCGTGTGGGATACTGAGAATCAGCCGTCTGTTGGGATGTTTGGACCATTCAACATCAAAGCAGGTTCATTCAAAGTGGATTACATCAACGACAATACGCCTGATGAAATCATCCTGAACTTTGCCAACAAAGAGCGTGATTACAAGATGGATGAGGTGCGGGTCAAAGTGCCTGGTGCCTCCGCTACGTTGAACCCGCTGCAGTTGGATTTAGAGGGCTGCACGAACGCTGACATGGCAGGGCGTGAGGCGAACCTTATTGCTGCTTCGCAAATCTGGCACCGTCGGCGTGTGAGTTGGGAAACCGATATTGAAGGCTGGATCGCGTCGCGTGGTGATGTCGTAGAGATTAGCCACGACCTAACAGTTTGGGGTTATTCAGGCCGATTGCTTGATTGTGATGGCAGGACGTTGCTGTTGTCTCAGCATATTCCTACAGGGTCTGGTGTGTTGATGCTTCGTGACCCAGAGGGCAATATGAAGACCGTGCATGTGGAGGGTGTAGAAGGGGAAACCGATACTGTCACCATCACCAGCGATTTGCAGGGGTTTTCGCTGCCAGGCGATAGTCGCTTTCAAGATGTCCCAGCCATGGATTGGGCGTACTTTTTTGATCCTCAGGCAACGCCGGGTAGGCGTTTCAAAATCACAGAGGTGCAGCCGCTTGGCGATGACGGTGTGCGTTTTTCGGCTATAGATGATGATGCCGGCTATTACGCAAGTGAATCTAATCCCTATGTGCACGTGCCACCGCGCGATGGTTCACTGCTGGCGGGGTGGATATTCGGTTTGGGTTTTGTTGAAACGGTGACCGATGCAGCCAAGCGCGTCGTGGATGTACGCATTAACTGGTCACCTTCTTCAGATGTCCGCTGCCGTGTAGTAGTTAAGGTTAACGGCATCGAGGTGCTCTCTGAGGAAACGGTATCCCGTCACGTTGTCGTGCAGGCAGTGCGAGGGGATGTGGTGCAGGCCACCGTTACGCCCATCACGTTAGCAGGCGCTGGCAAGCAGGCTAGTTCGTCGCATGTGGTTGTAGCAAAAGTCGATCCACCTACAGCGCCAACAGGGCTAAGTGTTTCTGTGGAAGGCGACATGCTGCGCTTAGCGTGGAAGGAAAGTGGCAGTGCGTGGGTAGAGGCTTATGAAGTAGCGCTTTCTGATGAGCGTTGGGGTTCTGATTACCTGTTTCGCGGCAGTGCGACGAGCTGTTTAGTGCATCCGGGGGCTGTTGATGTGCCTGTTATCTGGTATGTACGCACGCTTAATGCAGCAGGCCTGTATTCAGAGGTGTCAGCAAACGTGAGCTATACAGTTGAACGCCCAGCGGATATTGACGATATCGCTATTAAATTTGCTGATACGAGCCTGACAAACGCCACCGTCACCTTAGATTGGCAGGATATTGATCCCGTGTTTGGATTGGCCTTTTATCGTGTGAGCTATGGCGACGTAGTAAAGCAAACTAAAGCCACAACGATTACGCTGCCAGCTGACTGGATTGGTGATCGGACGTTCACAGTGCAGGTGGTGGATGACTTAGGGAATGCGTCGTTAGGGTTCTCTCGTACCGTCACTAAACTTGCACCCAAACCGCCGCTAAATGTACGTGCACAGGTGATTGATAACAACGTGTTGTTGTACTGGGAGCTTCCTGAAATGACAACGTTGCCTGTATCGCATGTGCGTGTGCGGGAGGGGGGTGACTGGGAAACTGGCCGTGAGATTGGCACGAAGTCAGGGTCGTTTACCAGTTTGTCAGAGCTGCAGGCGGGGCGTTATCAGTATTGGCTGGCGACAGTGGATACCGATGGTCATGAGTCTACGCCAGTCAGTATTGTGGCATCAGTCAGTGAGCCGCCTGATTTCGTGTTTAGAGGGGAGCAAATCTCAGCATTAGACGGGGAGTTGGTGCATGCTGTGCTTGATGGTGCTCGTGTTCTTCTACCTGTTAACACAGAGGAAACATGGGAGCAGCACTTTGCAACGCGATCGTGGGATACACCGCAGGCACAAGTGGATGCTGGGTACCCGATCTACATCCAGCCCACGCTGATTAAAGGTTCGTACAGTGAGGTTTTTGACTTTGGTACGGTTGTGGCCACCAGTCGAGCGACGATTACCTTCACCGGTAAAACGCTTGCTGGTGAAGTGTCTTTGTTACCCAGAACGGAACTGTCATTAGACGGTGAGAGTTGGACGCCTTACGAGGGAATGAGTGATGTGTTTGGCACGAACTTCCAGTATGTACGCTTCACTCTTACGGTAGAGCAGGTGGGTGACCATGGTCTGTATCAGCTAACGGGATTGAGTTGCAGGCTTTCCACGAAGCTGAAAAACGATGGCGGCCGGGTTGAGTGCAAAGCGTCAGATGTGCGTGGCACAGTCGCTAACTTCAATGTGACGTTTTTGGATGTGAGTTCGATCACGTTAACGCCAGCGGGTACTACGCCCGTGACTGCCGTATATGACTTTAAGGACGTGGTGCAGAGCGGTACTTATGTGGTTGATGCTGCAGGGATAATGCTTGTGACGGCAGCGTCACATGGTTTTGAGGTTGGTCAGGATGTCCAAATCAACATCATTAGCGGTGCAGCGAAGTCACAGCGCGTGCAAGTACTCTCAGCAACGGCAGATACCTTTACGGTGCAAACGCGATCCAGTGCAGCTAATGGGCGGGCTAGTATTTACGCGCAAAGCATGCGGGTTTATCTTTTTAATCAACAGGGGGCTAGAGCTTCAGGCGTAGTCTCGTGGGCAATCAAAGGAAATGGATAGATGGCAGATCATTCAAAGCCAACGCTATCAAGCACGTACCCTAATTTTGTGGCAGAAGTAAAAGGTCGTTTAGAGGATGTATCTAGGCAGTTTGACCCTGCCAATAGTGAACCCTCTAACCTTGCAACGGGTACGATTCGTTGGAGCAGTGCAGCCAAAAAGTGGGAGATATGGAGCGGGACCTCATGGGGGAACTTAGCAACGGAATATGCCATTAGTATTTCTGGGTCGGCTGCTAAGTTAAAGACGGCCCGTAGCATGGCGCTAACAGGAGGGGCGACGGCTGCGGCGGTAAATTTTGATGGCTCAGCGAACATCACGCTAAATGTGACGGAGTTAAATCCTGCGCAGTTATCAGCCGCTGTACCGGTCAATAAAGGCGGGACAGGTGCTTCTGATGTGGTGCAGGCGCGTGCAAATCTGGGGTTGGGAACTGCGGCTATAACTAGTGCTAGTGATTATGCGACGAAGAGTCACACTCACTCTTGGTCGCAAGTAACTGGAGCGCCGGCAACGGCTACACGCTGGCCGACATGGGCTGAGGTGTCTGATAAACCCACAGCCTTTGCTCCGTCATCCCACACTCACGCTTGGGCGCAAGTCACAGGCGCGCCAGCAACAGCCACTCGCTGGCCAACATGGGACGAGGTTTCTAGTAAGCCAGCTATCCCACCAACCCAACAGAGTTTGGGGTATACAGCCATCGGGCAATTAGCCCTCGTAATGAGTAGGTATGGGGATACTGCGGACTCTGCTCGTAATGGTGGGGATACAGTGGCTGGCAGTGCTTTGGTGCACGTTAGGCTGTTCGTTGATGCTAATGCTTCGGGTAGTGCGGTAACTATGGCCGCTAAGTCCCCACTTACCACACTACCGGGTACTTGGAGGGTACTTAATGCTGGTAAGGCTTCTCCTACTACAAATTCGGTGTTAGCCGTATACCTAGCTATAAGGATTTCATAATGATTGAAGCAAAAGAACCTATTTACGCCGACTCAACTGGCGAAAGCATTGATATGAAATTAAACCACCCTGAATATGGGTGGATAGACTTCACCGCATCAAAGCATGATTCCGAAGAACATGGTCGAGCAATATATGCCGCTGCTCTAGCTGGTGAGTATGGCGAGATAGCGCCCTACATCGCACCACCACCTCCACCGCTACAATATAAAACCGTATTCAGTGTTTTGGAGTTCCGTGCGCGTTTCACTCAAAACGAACAGCTAGCCATTAAAACTGCTACGTACACAGACCCTGCTGTCGGGCTTGTCTATGACGACTTCTTGGCTGCACAGTTTGTTGATCTAGCTGATGCACGAGTAGAAGCAGGCATTGACCTATATATAAGCAAGGGACTTTTAGAGCCTGACAGAAAAGCAGAGCTCTTAGCATCAGAAGAAATCTAGCCCCGACAGTGATCGGGGTTTTTTATTGCCCCGGCTTCGGCTGGGGCTTTTTTATTGGAGGCCACTATGCAGCGGTGGGGTTTTTTATGGGGAGACGGTTTTGAATGCTTGGACTTGGTTGTTAGAGCAGTTTGAGGCGTTTCAGTGGGGTGTGACCGGCTTTATTGGGGCATTGGTAGCTAGTTGGTTTAGGCGTGACGATTTACGTAATAGACGTGATTTTGTCTTGTTTGCATGCACCGGAGCGGTAATTGCCCATTTTTTAACTGGGATGATTTCACGATACCTAAATGTTTCACCTGCTGATGCTGGTGGCATTGGTTTTTTGTTGGGGTTATTCGGTGGTACCGGGGTGCAGTCGGTCATCAGGGCAATACGCGCTGCTGATTTATGGCAGTTCATCATGAGCCGCTGGGGCGGCGGTGGGAGAGGCTAAGGTGGCATATCTCAATATTTTTGCGTGCCTGCTGATTTGTGGGTGGGCGGCGTGGGGGGCAGTTTCTAAGCGAGTGCAGTGTGGAGCAACATGCCGTGTGTTATTCAGCGTTGCTGCATTAGCAGCTATGGGCGTGATATTAAGCCCACACGGTAGCTATTCGGCAGGACGTACAGCGGAGGTAACGTTGAACGTGGCTTTGGCGATGCTGTGCGTGCGACACATGTTGCTCAAAAAACGTTTGACCTGGTGCAGATTTAAAAAGTGGTGGAGGGCGCAGAAATGCAACTAAGTGAAGTTATTAGGCGGGCCGTCGATCCGGCGTTGCGCTTGCTGCCTGAGCGCATGGATGGCAAAGAGGCGCGTGTACAGATGTTGGCCATGGGCTTACAGGAAAGCCGTTTTGAATACACATATCAAATCGTGCAGGGAAGGCCAGAAGCTAAGGGACCAGCGCGAGGCTATTGGCAGTTTGAACGTGGTGGAGGTGTGCGTGGCGTATTGAGCCATGCAAGCAGTAAACAGCATGCGCTTTTAGTGTGTGCTGAACGTGGCGTAGAGCCGGATGCACGGACTGTATGGGACAGATTGGAGTATGACCCTGTGCTGGCGGCTGCGTTTGCTCGGCTGCTGCTATGGACGGATCCACGTAAGCTGCCAGTTCTAGGTGATGCGCAGGGCGCATGGGATTTGTATATTCGCACTTGGCGACCCGGTAAGCCGCATCGTCATACGTGGGATGCTTTCTATGCTAGAGCGTTAAGGGCCGTGCAATGACCGCAATCAAATCGTATTTGGGATGGGCCGCTATTGCAGCGGCTGTTTTTTTGTTCGCATGGAATGTACAGGGCTGGCGTTATGAGGCGCAGCTTGCCGAATTAAAGGCGCAGCACTCGTTAGAGCTAGCCGCGCGCATGACGGATGTTGCCCATGCGGAGGCATTAGCGCGTCAGATTGAGCATGAGCTCACAGAAGCAATGGAGGTTAGGGATCGTGAAACACAAGAGCAGCTTGAGCAAATTACTATTACTGAGCGGCTTGCTGCTGATCAGCGCGTGCGGGACGCAGCCAAAGAATATGCTACCCGCTACCGGCGAGGCGTTGCGCTTGCCACCGCTGCCGCAGAGCGCGAGGCAGCAGACACCGCAATCCGAATGTTTGCCGAGTTGCTTAGCCAATCTGATGGCTTGGCGGGCATCTATGCAGCAGAGGCTGACAGAAGCAGAGTAGCAGGGTTAGCTTGTGAGGCTGCGTATGATGCTGCTAGAGGCCGCAGTATGGTGCGGTAGGGCTATAAAAGAGGCTTGAGTGTCCAAGTAACCACCCCCCAAACGGTTAATTCCTGACCGTCCTTAAATTCGATGTCTGGGAAGTCGGGGTTTGCAGCTTCTAGTTTGATGATGCCGTTTTGGTTGTACAGGCGTTTCACTGTGTAGTCTCCATCAACCACGGCCAGCACGATATACCCATGCTTAGCTATGAGCGAGGTATCTACTAGAACGGTATCGCCATCGTTAATACCTGCATCACGCATGGATTCGCCACGGACTGGCACGCAGTATGTTGTACCGGGGTGCTTGACTAGCAGATCGTTAAGATCGAGGCGCTTGTGCATGGTTGCCTGTGCAGGCAGCGGGAACCCGCATTGCACGGTAGCGTCGGTAATCAGTGTGGGATGGTTTGGCATGGCTTTTGATACTGATTATAAAAACAGTATTTTAAGCAATAAAAAGATAGGGCGGGTTACAGAGAGTATCGCGCCTAATGCGTTCTGTAAGGCCTGTTGTTTTATACAAAGAAAGCAGGTGTAATAGACGAAAAAAAAGACCGCTAGTTGCGGTCTTTGTTCTAAAGTTCGGTTTTTTGTTCTAATTTTCATCTTGTGGGAAGTTGATGTTTTTATAACCCAATGAAAACTAGAAAGAATTTGGGGTGACCGATGGGGCTCGAACCCACGACAACCGGAATCACAATCCGGGACTCTACCAACTGAGCTACGGCCACCATTGTGTAGCAAAGAAAAATGATTATAGCAGGATTTTTATTTTTTGCACAAGTTTGCATCAAAATAAATAAAGTTTAACGAGTTTGGCGTGAAACAGCGCTTTGCTCTATAGTGGTTCGGACCTATACAAAGGAGTTTGACTATGACACAGGTATTTGTTGTTCATCCTGAAAATCCACAAGGACGCATTCTGGCTCAAGCAGCGCAGATCTTAGCTAAGGGTGGGTTAGTAGCCGTGCCAACGGATTCTAGCTATGCCGTGGTTGCGCGTCTGGATGATAAGTCTGCAGCTGAAGATTTGCGACGGGTACGAGGTTTGGATGAACGCCATAACCTGACGGTATTGTGCCGCGATTTGGCCGAGATCAGCACCTTTGCCAAAGTGGGGAACAGTCAATACCGTTTACTAAAGATGGCTACGCCTGGCCCATGGACCTTTATTTTAGAAGCCACCAAAGAAGTACCACGACGAGTGTCACACCCGTCGCGTAAAACTATTGGGATTCGTGTTCCTGACAATAAAATTGTGAGTGAACTGATAGATCAAGTGGGCTCGCCGTTGTTGTCTACTACCTTGATTCCTGAAGGTGAGGTAGAAGCGTTAAATGACGTGGCCGAGATCGAGAAGCGCTACAAAGGGCAAATTGCAGCAATTGTCGATGGCGGGGCGTGCTCCATGCAGCCTACCACGGTGATTGACCTGACCGAAGAAACACCAGAGGTGGTTCGAGTGGGTTCTGGTGATCCTGCAAAGCTGGGTTTGGCCTAAGCGTCAAAGCAGTTTTTTTGCTTTTGTGCACAACTCTGGTGAATAATGGCAAAAATGCTTTGAACTACGGTTTTTCATGAATGATTTAATACAGACCATTACGGTCTATGCTCTGCCTGTTTTGTTTGCGATTACGTTGCATGAGGCCTCGCACGGCTATGTGGCTAGGCTCTTTGGTGATAACACCGCAGCACAGGCAGGGCGCATCACCCTAAACCCCATTCCTCATATAGATCCCATCGGCACTATCGCAGTGCCATTGTTCTTGCTGTTTACTACCAGCATGATGGGTGGTTCCGGGTTATTGTTCGGCTGGGCAAAACCTGTACCCGTTAATTGGTCGCATTTGCGTAAGCCCAAACGCGACATGCTTTGGGTGGCGTTAGCAGGTCCAGCCTCTAACTTAGTGATGGCCATAGGCTGGGCAATTGCCTTACGGCTGATGTTAGATAGTGGTGTGGCACATACTGACTTTTTCCCACGTATGGCGATTGCCGGTATCTGGGTAAACTTGGTGTTGATGGCTTTGAATCTGATTCCGTTGCCACCTTTGGACGGCGGTAGGATAGTATTTAGTTTGCTGCCCAATAAATGGGCCTATCAGTATGGCCGTATAGAGCCTTATGGCATGCTGATTCTAATTGTTTTGATGCTTACCAATGTATTAGGGCTGGCTTTGGCACCATTTTTGTCATTTGGACAGAATGTGGTGAGCTGGTTCTTATGATTTTGCGGTGAATCCTGTAAACTGCAAAGATCTTTATGTTGTAAGATGTGTGCCGCTTTTTGATTCTGGAGAAAACCTCGATTATGGCAAACTCGGAGAATGCAACGCCTGTATTTCAAGGCAGTATGGTTGCGCTTGTTACCCCTATGTTCCCGGATGGGCAGCTGGATATCGAGGCGTATCGAAAGTTGATCGATTGGCATGTGGCTGAAGGCACAGATGCAATCGTAGTAGTAGGTACCTCGGGCGAATCCCCAACAGTAAGTATGGATGAACATGCTGAATTGATTGGTATCGCTGTTAAACACGCTGCTGGCCGTATTCCTGTGATTGCTGGTGTGGGTGGTAACTCCACAGCAGAAGCCATCGAATTGTCACGCCACGCGCAAAGCGTAGGTGCTGATGCAGGTTTGTCCGTAGTGCCTTACTACAATAGACCTACCCAAGAAGGTATGTACCAGCACTTCCGTAAAATTGCGGAAACTGTAGATTTGCCTTCTTTCTTGTACAACGTGCCTGGTCGTACAGTTGCCGATATGGACAACGACACCATCGTACGTTTGGCTCATGTGCCTAATATTATTGGCGTAAAAGACGCAACAGGTAATATTGGTCGTTTGGGCGCGCTGATGCGTGACAAACCGGAAGAATTCATTGTGCTAAGTGGTGACGATGCTACCGCTGCTGCACTGATACTGTTGGGCGGTAAAGGTAATATTTCGGTGACTGCTAACGTGGCACCACGCATGATGCACGACTTGTGCATGGCCGCTTTAGCAGGTAATTTGCCAGAAGTTCGTCGTTTGAACATGGCGTTGGCGGAACTAAACAGCAAATTGTTTATCGAAGCTAACCCTATCCCTGTAAAATGGGCGCTGGCTGAAATGGGGAGACTGCAGCTAGGTTATAGACTGCCTTTGACTCCCTTGAACGAGAAGTTTCACGATATGTTGCGTCAAACATTAAGGGATGCAGGTCTGATTTCATGAGAACAATGCGTTTAACCAAGATTTGTGCCGCCTTGACGGTAGGCCTAGGTGCTGTAGCGCTAAGTGGTTGTTCCACTCTGGAAGAAATTACAGGTGGCGCCGAAAGCGTAGATTACAAAAGTACAGTACGTGGCGAACCTCTAAGCGTTCCACCCGATCTGACACAAGCCCAAGCCGATGCGCACTACAAAGCACCGGAAGGCACCAGCTTCAGCAGCTACATGCAGTCACGCGAAGCCCAGCAACAAGCTGTGGCAAGTGGCTCAAATATTCTGCCGCAAACAGATGGTATTGAGGTTAAGCGCGATGGTCAGTTGCGCTGGCTGGTTGTGGATATGCCTGCTGAAAAGATCTTCCCAGAAGTCATCGAGTTCTGGGGAACACAGGGTTTCACTATTCGTAGCCAAGACCCTCGTGCTGGTGTCATCCAAACCGACTGGGCTGAAAACCGTGCCAAGATTCCTGAAGGCTGGATTCGCAGCGCGTTGGGCGCCATCGTTGACCAAGTGTTCGACAGTGGTGAGCGTGAGCGCTTTACCACCCGTATGGAACGTGTAGATGGCAAGACTGAAATTTACATCAGTCACCAGCACATGGAAGAAACCCCCACACCTGACGGTACAACGTTTAAGTGGGTATACGGTAAAGAAGATCCTAACCTGAACGCGGCGATGCTGGCTCGCTTGATGGTGTACTTAGGTACCGATCAAGAACGTGCACAGTCCAAAGTGACACAGGCAGAACAAACCGAACGTGGTACGGCTGTAGAAACCGTGACTACCTCTAGCGAAGCCTTCTTACGTTTGAACGAACCGTTCGATCGTGCATGGCGTCGTGTGGGTGTGGCGATTGATTCCGCTGGTTTTGCGTTAGAAGATCGTGACCGTTCTAGTGGCGAGTACTTCATTCGCTACTTGGATTCCGACACAGGCGAGAAAATCGAACAAGCGAACATCTTTACACGTATGTTCGGTGGCCGTAACACGGCTGAAGCACAGGCATTCCGCATTCGTGTGGTGGCCCAAGGTAACGGTTCTATGGTTACTGTGCTGGATAAAGATGGTCAGACCATATCAACAGATACCGCTAGACGTATCATTACGGTATTGTCCAACCATATCGGAAAATAAGTTCTCTGTTTTCCAGAAAAGCCCATCTGCGTGCAGGTGGGCTTTTTTATTGTGCAAAGGCTGGACAATAGCCCTCAACTTATAGATAATGAGAATTAATATCATTTAATATTGGTGATGAGGCAGGCCATGACCAGCGCATATCTTTCGGCAGTAATGACGAATCAACAGCAGCAATCACGCGTGGATCATATCTTACGTAAGGTGTTTAAGCCTGGTGGTTGGGGCATGCTGTTATGTGTGGCGAGTTTTATTTTGGCGTCTGTATTGGTGGCCTATGTAGGTCTACAGTGGCAAGAACGCTTTTCCACGACTAGATTGGATGCGGGTACCAAAACATTGACGCACGCGTGGGAAGGGTCTGCCTATGTGGAACTGGCACCCGGTGCTAAAGCCAATGTGGTGCAATACAGCAATAGGCGAGAAGTGCACATGCTGACAGGTTCTGCTGTTCTGCACGTATCGGGTGATCAACGTATGCCTACGTCATTGCATATAGGCAATAAGATGTACCCGGTTGCCGATGCGACAGTGCAGGTTTCTGTTGCGGCAGAGCGTAATGGCATGTTGTCTACGAATCACGAGTTAGTAGTCCTGCAAAGCGCTGTGCCCGACCCCTTAGGCTAAGTCACTGTCATGCAGCACCAGTAAAAAGCCCCACGTACAAAACATGGGGCTTTTTTGTTGCGATGCGCTTTGCAGAGAAGATGAACTTAGTGTCGCGGAAATTGTTGTTTCCAGTCGTACAGTAAATCCAAGGCGTCGCGTGCACTTAAGTTGTCCACATCCAGATCGTTAAAGAGACGATGTAGTTCCAAGGCTTGTTCGTCTTCCACACTAGGGATGGCTGGCAATGAGTCCTCTGCGGCTGGGGCCGAGAATAAATCCAATTGATTGCTAGGGTGCTGGGATTCTAAATGGGTGAGTTCGCGCATGGCTTGTCTAATGACAGCCATAGGAATACCGGCGCGTTGTGCTACCTGAATACCGTAACTGCGGCTAGCAGGGCCTTCTTGCACCTCATGCAAAAACACGATGCCTTGAGACGATTCCGCTGCAGCCAAGTGTACGTTTACCGATGCGGGTTCGCTGTCGGGCAGACGGGTGATCTCAAAGTAGTGTGTGGCAAACAAGGTGAGTGCTTGGTTGTGGGTGAGCAGGCGGTGTGCAATAGCCCATGCTAGCGCTAAGCCGTCATAGGTAGAGGTCCCTCTACCTATCTCATCCATCAACACAATACTGTGTGACGTGGCAGCAGCCAAAATCGCGGCGGCTTCGGTCATTTCCATCATGAAGGTAGAGCGGCCACCCGCCAAGTCGTCGGCAGCTCCAATACGTGTAAAGATGCGGTCTACAGGCCCAATACGGGCAGCAGTAGCAGGTACATAACTGCCGGTACGTGCCAACAGTGCAATCAACGCATTCTGGCGCATGTAGGTAGACTTACCACCCATGTTAGGGCCGGTAATCAGTAGCAAGCGTCGGTCGTGGCGTAAGTCGCAGTGGTTGGGTGTGAAGTGCTCAATGCTGTGCTCCACCACAGGGTGTCTACCGGATTGAATCCATACGCCAGCTTGATCGCTAAGCTCGGGAGCTACCCAATCATTCATTAGTGCATGGTGGGCAAATGACGCTAAGGCGTCAATTTCAGCTAAGGCGGCCGCCGCTAAGGACAGTGGCACGGTGAAGTCAGTGAGGGTTTGCAGCAGGCTTTCAAACAGGTATTTCTCTTTAGCCAAACTGCGCTCTTTGGCCGATAGCACTTTGTCTTCCCACTCTTTAAGTTCGGGGGTAATAAAGCGTTCGGCGTTTTTCAGAGTTTGACGACGACGGTAATCGTCAGGCACATTTTCAGCTTGGGCGCGGCTAACCTCGATAAAGAAGCCGTGCACGCGGTTGAACTCTACGCGCAAGGTAGTGATACCAGTGCGTTCGCGTTCGCGTTGTTCCATTTTTAGCAGAAACTCGCCATTGTCACTGGCTAACGAGCGCAACTCATCTAGCTCGCTGTCGTAGCCATCAGCAATCACACCACCATCGCGTACCAGCAAAGCAGGTTCTGTCGCAATGGCTTTATGCAGCAAACTTGCTAGTTCTGGGTCTAGTTGCAAATGACTAGTTAAGCGTTCCAGCGCGGGTGTGGCAGGAAAGTGCTGACTAAGTAGCTGATGAAAAGCGGGTAGTTCCTGTAGGGCATCGCGTAGGCTGGCAAGCTCGCGTGGGCGCACGCTGTTTAAGGCGATGCGGGTAGAAATACGCTCTAAATCTGGAAAATTACGCAGCAGTTTGTGTAGGGTTTGAAAGTGCTGGGTGGGTACGCCTGTTAGCAGCGACGATACGATCTGCTGGCGCTCTAGTACCGCGTCATTATTACGCAGAGGGTGGTGTAGCCAACGGCGCAGCAAACGCGCACCCATGGGGGTTTGGCAGTGATCCAGTGTGGAAAATAGCGTGGGGGAGCTTTCGCCACTAATGGTTTCGGTTAGCTCTAGGTTTTTTCGGGTAACGCTGTCCAGCACCACAAACTCGCCACTGTGGTGAACACGGAGTTTGTGAATGTGATTGAGGCTTTGCGACTGAGTACTGCTAACGTAACGCAGTAAGGCTCCAGCAGCGCATAGCGCCACAGGGTAGTCGTCTAAGCCAAAGGCCGACAAACTATCTACTGCAAAATGCGTGCATAGCGTTTGCTCTGCATTGGTACTTTCAAAATGCCAATCTGGCGCACGGCTTAAACGGTATGGGTTAGACAGCTCTTGCTGGCAGCTATCGGCCATGACTAACTCTGCAGGTTCCAGGCGACTAAGCTCGGAATCCAACATATCGGGCAGGCACTCGCTCACGGTAAAGTCGCCGTTAGCCAAATTCATCCAAGCTAGGCCAATCACATCTTGCCTATTTTTACGACCAGGTACCAGCGCTGCAATAATACGGTCGGCTTTGCTAGGCAGTAGGGCATCATCGGTTAAGGTGCCGGGGGTGACAATGCGCATGATCTTGCGCTCTACCGGCCCTTTGCTGGTAGCAGGGTCACCTACTTGCTCGCAAATAGCGACGGATTCGCCCAGCGCGACCAAACGTGCCAAGTAGCCTTCCATAGAATGAAAAGGCACACCCGCCATGGGTACCGGTTCACCATTGGAGGTACCGCGTTTCGCCAGTGTTAGATTCAGTAGTCGAGCACCACGCTCGGCGTCTTCGTAGAACAGCTCGTAGAAATCCCCCATCCTATAAAACAGCAGATGCGAACCGGCCTCGGCCTTGAGACGCAAGTATTGCTTCATCATTGGCGTATGGTTAGAGAATTCCAAGCCCTCCACATCAATGTTTTTGGTAACGCTAGAGGTAGATGATGTAGAAGAATTTGTACGTTTCTGGTCGGTCATGGTGTTGCGATCTGCGCCTATCTAACGGGTGTAGAGAATGCAAGGGATCATGCGACTACCGTAAAGGTAAAAGGATGATCCCCAAAAGCCCAACTGCTATTGTCGCGTGGGAAGGGCTAAGAGCGCAACGTGGTACGGATACGGAGACTAAAGGGTAGAAGAAAGGCTGGCCTAGAGCGGCTCTATCAGTTCAATTGCATAGCCATCGGGGTCCAAAATAAATGCAATAGTGCGTTTCCCATGGCTCATTTGTTTGGGTGGGGTTTTGATGGTGACACCGCGTTGTTCCAAATTTTTTACGGCGAGATGAATGTCGTTCACCATACAGGCCAAGTGTCCAAAGGCTTGACCCTTCTCGTAAGGCTCTTTTTGATCCCAGTTATAAGTTAGCTCAAGGCTAGATTGAGTGGCCTCATCAAAACTTAGGAACACGTTAGTGAATCTGCCTGACTCATATTTAGTATGGCGCAGCACCTTCATGCCCAGCGTGTCCCGGTAAAACGCCAAGGATTTCTCCAAGTCCAAAACCCGCAGCATGACATGATCAAGACGGAAGTGTATTTCAGAAGTATTCATAGACGCTGGTATGTATTTGAAAATTGCAATGTAGCAAAATCACCAATCTTCAATCATGACCATTCATCAACGATAGATGAGAAATACTCAAAGCGGGTCAGACGGAGGGCAGCAGGTCCGCACTAATGTTTTGAATGAACAATGGCACACAGGGGTTGGCATTGGACTCTTGCCACATGATGTTGATGAAAGACTGTGGGTAGTGTTCAGACAGCTCCAGATCAATCGCTACTAAGTCTCTGTGTACATATTTACGCAAGGATTGCGACAAGATGGCGATGCCAATGTTGGCGGCTACCAAGCTCATAATACCCGTAATGGTGCTGGCTTCTTGTATCGAGTTGGGCGAAAAACCAGCGTGTCGGCACAGGGAGTAAAAGTAACGGCGCCATACCTGCCAGTGGGTTTTACTACCCACTACAAAGCGCTCATTGGCGAGTTCAATCAGGGGAATGCTTTTGCGTCCAGCAAACGGATGATTATTCTGCAGCAGTACGATGGGGTCATCGCGGCATATGGGTTTCCACTGTACGCCTAGGTCTTCAGGGTCATCGGTAAAAGCAAAGCCAAAGCCCAAATCTAAACTGCCTTGCTGTAAGCCCTGAATTTGTTGCTGAGTAGGCATGTACAGCAGATCGGTAGTGATGTTGGAGTATTGCTGTTTGAAGTGTTCCAGCGTTTTGGGCAGTACATCCTGAACGGCATAGTCGTTATAGGCAATGATTAAGTGACCTATATCCCCAAATTTAGCTTTTTGTGCAAGCTCAATGCCTCGTTCTAGATGTATGAAAACCTGTTCTATTTCTTGTAAAAGTAGAAAGCCTGCAGCAGTCAGTTTGACCTGACGTGTACTGCGCTCAAACAGCTCTACCTCCAGAGACTCTTCGAGTTTTTTGATGATACGAGTGAGGCCGGGCTGTGTGATGTGAAGTAGCTCGGCAGCCTTCTTAAAATGCAATTGCTCAGCCACTGTTTTGAACGCACGTAAGTGATGCAGATCAAGGCGACTAGGAGTCATGATTTGGCTCGTTTTTTATTGATAACATTTCGATCAATAATAGTGTGTGAATAGTGAATAGACAAGCATTTTGTACCGTATTAGCCTGTTCACGTTGATTCATATGTTGATATTTGAATCAATCGGAATAACATTATTCGCAACCGGATAAATAATAAAAACCAGTAACCCCGAAGGGGGTTATTTTGAAAACAAGAGATAGTCCCAATACTTGAGGAGACAGAAGTATGCAAAGGGAAACTACTATGGCGCAATCGGAACATACTGATACTAGCCATATTAAAAAGGTGATGGCGGGTTCAGCGGCCGGTACTATCGTTGAATGGTTTGATTTTGCGTTATTTGGCTACATGGCCGTGTATATCGCGCAGAACTTCTTTCCGTCAGAAGACAAGATGGCAGGGTTGCTAGCAACGTTTGCTGTGTTTTTGGTGTCATTTATTGTTAGGCCACTGGGGGGGATTTACTTCGGTAGGCTAGGAGACAGAATAGGCCGTAAAAAGATTTTGGCCTTAACCGTATTACTGATGTCGGGCTCTACGGCTGCCATTGGTTTGATACCCACTTACGAGAGCATTGGTATTTGGGCTCCTATTTTGCTGATTATTATCCGCTGTATTCAGGGGCTGTCAGCAGGCGGTGAATATACTGGTGCAACCATATACACCGTCGAGCACAGCCCCATGAACAAACGCAACTCGTATGCGTGGGCAATGTCAGGTGCAACGTACTTTGCTTTTGCATTAGCAGCAGGGATCAGTGCAGGTCTGGCGGCGATTGTTGGTGCTGAGGCAATGGGATCATGGGGATGGCGTATTATTTTCCTACTGGCCGTGCCAATGGGGATAGTCGCATTTTTCATTCGTGATCATTTGTCGGAGTCGCCAGAGTTTCAGCAAATGCGCGCCGAGAAAAAAGGGCAGGTCAGCTATACGGCTTCCCAGGTGTTTAAGGCCGAGGGTCGCAATATTGTGAAGTTGGGTGGATTCATAGTGCTGTATGCGCTGTCTTTCTACATTTTCTCAACTTACATGAATACCTTCTTGCGTACAGTGATTGGTTTGTCTTCCGTACAGTCATTGACGGCCAATATGGTTGCTTTGCTGTTTGTGACGGCGCTTACACCTATTGCTGGAGTGATTTCCGATAGAGTGGGCCGTCGTAGAATGATGCAATTTGCTGCTATTTGGCATGCTCTGTTTACTATTCCAGCTTACATGGTGGTTAGTAATGGGGCATCTTTGGAAGCAGCGATTGCCGGTATGCTGATCATTGGTATTGGTCAGGTTGCGGCAAGTGTGGTGGCGGTAACGCTATTGTCTGAAATGTTCCCTACAGATATGCGTTATACAGCGTCCAGCATGTGCTACAACATTACGTTCGCGATTTTTGGTGGCACAGCCCCTTATCTGGCGATTTGGTTGACAGCACAAACGGGTAGTTATTTGGCACCCGCATTTTATGTGACAGTTGTAGCGGTAGCCTGCTTCTTCTGGGTAACAATACTGATGCCTGAGACAGCGAATAAGCCACTGCGCCGTTATCATACTGAGCCGGGCCATGATGCTAAACCTGTAGTGAGTTTGGGTAAGGCTAGTGTTAGTTGATACGCTAAATATATAGTTTGATTTTGATGAGTAAACAGTCCTGTTTTACAGGGCTGTTTTTTTGTTTTTGAGGCAGAAATTACGTTGATTTATAGCAAACGTCACAAAGATAAACGCAGTTCTGCTTATAGGAAAACCGTCTTCTCATCCGGTTTTCTATAGAATAGAATTTTATAGCACTCACCACAGATTGACTCACTCCCTGCTTCTTGCAGATTGAAGGACGAGGTTTAACTGCCAAAGGGATCAACATCATGACCACCATAAGTCTGGCCGACGTAACGGTAAGCAGCGATTACGCTTCACGTTCAGAAGGATGGATGACTGTTCATCTTGGTGATGGGCAAGTGTTGACCGCGTATTGTCCCGAAAGTACAGACAACTGGGCACAGGGTACTAAACGTATCTGCCACAGCAGTTCAGAGCAAGATCAGCAAACCATCAACGTAGAAACACTGCTTCTGCAGGAAACGCAGGATGGGCAATATATTGTTTTGCAAGCTAAGCTTTCCAGGCCTGCAATGACGATGACTTACGCAAGGCCTGCAAATGAACATGTGTTGTTAGAGTTGCCTCATGCACAGCAAAGCGTTTTTAGTGCTGATTTTTTAGCAATTTCAGCTGTGATTTTTGCTGCGTTATATGGGTTGAAATGGGTGTTGGAGAAATATCTGCTACCTAAAATCTAAGGTTGCTTAGCCAATAAAAAACGTCCTGTGAGTACAGGACGTATGAATAAAATAAGCGATGAATTACAGTGCAAACGCAGGATGGTGATTGGCAAAATGCTGTTGCAGGTGTTTGGCGTGTAATAGCAAACTGTCATCGCAATGCGGCTTGCCGATGAGTTGCAAACCCATAGGCAATTTTTGGTAATAGCCTAAGGGTAAAGAAACTACAGGTAAGCCAACAAGCTGCCAGGCTCTACTCATGAAAGGTGCGCCGGTACCTTCTGTTTTGTAAGGTGCTACACCGGATGCAGCAGGGGCCAGAATAAAGTCTGCTCCCGTGTTTTCGAACCACTGTAATAACCTTTGTTTATGCAGCTCGGCTTTCTGCAACGCAGCCACATACTCGGTATAGGGTAGGGCTAAACCTGTAGCGATTAATCCTTGCATATGACTGCTTAGTGTGGCGTGCTGTTGTTGCTCATACAGTAGATTACGGGCAACTTCATAGGCCATAATTTGGCTATGTAAGGTGGTAAGTTCAACTATTGCATCAGGCAGTGGAAACTCTATGTGCTGGTGTCCTTGTTCAATAAGTTCCTGCTGACACTCCTGCAGTGTTTCTAGCATTTTTTCTTGCATACTACCCAACAACTCACCTGAGAAAACCCCGAAAAGATAGGGTGTACGCTTTGTATGAGGGGTGGGCTCTAAGGATTTATGCAGCAAAATATTTCGTACTAAGAGTGTGTCCAGCACGTCATTACTGATGATGCCTAGTGAATCTAACGATTGTGCTAAGGGCTGTATATTGCGCAGTGAAAACTCGTTCTTACTGCCCACATAACCTACACAACCGCAATAAGAGGCCGGCCGGATGACAGAGGCAGCGGTTTGGGTGCCAAAGGCAATAGGTACCATGTAGTCGGCAACTGCTGCTGCGGAACCACTGGATGACCCCCCTGGAGTACGCTCAGGGTCGTGTGGGTTATTGGTTTTCCCAGCTTGGAAGTAGGCAAACTCGGTAGTAACTGTTTTGCCCATTAATATGCCACCAGCTGCTTTCATCGCCGTCACACACGATGCATCCATGTCAGGGATACGGTCTTGATGAATAACAGAGCCCATCGTAGTGGGAATGTCGGCAGTATCAATCACATCCTTTACGGCAAAGGGCAGCCCCCGCAAAGGGGATGCATTGTAGAAATCGCTGCGGCTTTCATATTCGGCCAGATAGTCTTCTTGATCAATCAGGTATTGCCAAGCACCAACTTGCCCATCACGTGTGGCAATGCGCTCATAAAAAGAGGCCACAATATCGGGTAGAGAGGCTTCACCGGTATTGAGGACATGCAGCAATTGATGCAAAGGCAGCTTAAACCACTGTCGTTTCATGGGGCCACTCCTGTAGTGTTTGAAATAAGTGGGCAGTTACTGTGGCTACACCGCCCCCTATGCGCCCGCGTTCACCCGCGCCATCAATCATGCCTAACAGTACTAGGGGGCCGGTATCTTGTGAGATCACACTGGTGAAGTTGGTAATGCCGTTACGTCCAGCCAGAAAGGGCAGTGAGGTGGTCAGGAAGCGGTTTTGGCGAGTAAGGTAGTCAACGGGTAAGAAAGCGTGCAGGTTCTGGGCGCTTAGGCTGGCAATATCTAAGCACTGCCCGCCCAGCCCTACAAAGTCCACCACGGCACTATCACCCAGAGCACCCAGAGCTGTGGCGTGCTCATTGCCGGCTTCTTTATTGCCCACAATAGAGGGGGCATCAACCACCAACCAGTTGTTGCTGTTTGCGAGTTGTAAGCCAAAACGCAGCCCGTTACCTCCTACTTTGATAATGGCGTCTCCATCATCAGAGTGTGACTGGGTAGCCAAAATGAGTGCACTAGCAGCCATCCAGTAGTTCAGAGCCCACGCCATGGCACCATAGAGGAAATTGGTGCTGCGTTCATCATTAATGCCCCACGAGACAATAATGTCGGCCAAAAGACGGGAAGCATGCATAGTACGAGCATGGCCATCGTCACCGTTCAGTAGAGAGGTATGCAGGATTGGGGCTAAATTGATATGGCCATTAAAATTGGCCGCAAGTCGAGCCCCTAAATCGTGGTGTAACCAGCGCAAATGGGGCAGCATATCATCGGCATAGATGCCAAGTCGGGTGCACCATTGCATGCCTTCATTCAACACTGAGTATCGTTTGTTGTCAGGCTGATTGTGATCGCTCACCTCTATGGCATACATAGAAGGGGTGGCGACACCGGCGAGTGGGACTACAACACCATAGTCTTGAGCAGGAGCTAATTGAACGCCTCCCGTGTCCAGCAGTGTTTGTGCAGTTTCTTTGTTTGCTGCCCAGCCCTCATATTGAATAGCGATGAGCACCGAGTTGCGTATGGCAGAGGGAAGCTCATTGGCGTCACGAAAAGGAGGCCCGGCATGTAGTACCAGGCGAGAGTGTGACGGCAGAATATCTTGCAGTAGCTTTACGCCTGTCCAGAAAGGCATAACGGCTGATGCGTGGTGAGTTACATGCTGAACCATAATGCCTCCTTACGCTACACGTACCCACGTTTCACTGTTAGCGAGGCTGGCTGATTGTGCACGAGTGCCATTGAAGTCACGCTCAATGGTGCTACCAGGCAAAGCAACATCATTTACCAAAACACGGGCGTGCTGTGCCGGATGGAACACACACATCATTTCATGTTTTTGAGTTTGTGTTTGGTCCTGTGGCAGATCGACGCAAATGGCCGGTTGTGACATGTTATGCCACTGCATTTCTACCTTGAGGTTGGCGCTACTGGACGACACACTTTCCGTCACTACTTCGGGATAGTGGTTGACCGTGTGGAATACGCCATCACTGATGATTTTTAATGAATCCAAGGCTACTGCTTTACGGAATAAGCCAAAGTGACGTACGAAGTCACGGACTAAATATTCAGCCAAAGGCTGATTGTCGGTGATAAGCAAACGGGTATCGTTGTCACTGCCTGCTTGGTATGGATTATCGACTACCAATATGGCGTGGCCACTACCGTACTCAGAGCTGGCAATACGGAAATACAACGAAAGAGAAGACCAGTCCTGTTCTGGATCGGTTTTTAAGTAAATAAAGGGGTTATCACCAGTCCAGTCCAATATGCCTGTTTTTATTCCTGTCATGATACGTCTCCGTTTTTAAGTTTTTAGTAGTAGGGTAGTGAGTCTGTGATTACGCCGGATCGTTGGCGACGGCGTACTCTTCACGCAATTGGTTAAAGTCTGTACTTGGGTGCCAGCCTAGGATTTCTTTGGCAGCATGACTGCTGAAAATAGACGCTCGTGGGTTCTCTTGATACCACCGTGGGTTCTTAATTTCAGGAACAGAGCCGATAATGCTTTGGTACCACTCTGTAGTGGGAAGAGGGTGCGAGGTGTCATCTGCGCTAATGAAAAACACGCCGTAACGTAACCCTTCTATGTTGACGGCTGCCTCGAAGGCACGTGCCAAATCGGCAGCCCAAATGTAATAGAACAGCCAGTTACGGTCTTTGGTGTCCACAAACTGTATGTAAGCATCGATGGTTTCAGGCAAGACAACCGCTAGTGGGCGTAAGCAGATGATTTCCATGTCGGTGGCATCACTGAAGCTTTTTGCCATTTGTTCCATCATGATTTTGCTGACGCTGTATGCCTGATAAGGTTTGTTCTCATGGGTTTCGTCAACGGGCAGGCTTTGGGGTTTCCAGTCGGCGCGCATTTCTGACAGGCCGCAGGCTGAGATACTGGAACACAGCACCACTTTCTTAACGCCATTTTCCCTACACGCTTGCAGTACATGCCATGTGCCTCGTACGTTGACATTGATGTATTGTTCTTCCGGCGCTTTCCAGTCGAAATCAATGGCGGCTAAATGAATAACCGCATCAGCATCCTTGGTGGCTGCGCGTACGGCATCTAGATCCATTACATCAGTTTCAATAAATGACACCTGATGCTGGCTAGGTTTCAAGTCAGCAACGACTACCTCCATGCTTTGCATGAGCTGCTGAACTACGTAGGAGCCAACGCGACCAGAGCCGCCAGTTACTACCACTTTTTTCATGATGTTTTTTTCCTGTTTATTTTTATAGATCCAAAACCAACTCGCTTGATAACGCGCGTGATACGCAGATCATCATGGTTTCATTTGATTGCCGTTCTTCTTCAGAAAGTACGAAGTCTCGGTGTTCTGGCAGGCCAGAAATGACAACGGTTTCACATGTGCCACAACTACCGTTTTGGCACGAACATTTCACGCGTATGCCCTCGCGTTTCAGGGCTGACAAAATGGTCTCGTCACTGGCCACCGCAATGCTTTTTCCGGACTTTTGTAACGTCACGGTAAAGCTACTGCCAGTTAGCATCTCTGCTGTGGTTTCCACAGAAAACCGCTCTACTACTAATTGCCAACCTATGTGCGCCTGCTCCTGTTGATAGGTTTCCAGCGCATTTAACAAAGCTTGTGGACCGCATGAGTACACGGTGGTGTCTTGATCCAATGCTTGCAGGGCTGCTGCTAAGTCAAATAAGCCGTCTTGATTGGACGCATGGGTAGTAATGCGCGAGGCGTCTAATTTCTGTAGAGACTCAACGAAGATGAAGTCAGACTGATTCCTCGCTAGGTACAGCAAGCGCCAGTCCAAACCAGCCGCCGCAGCAGCTTGGATCATAGGAACAATAGGCGTAATGCCTATGCCGCCCGCAATGAAGAAGCACTTCTTGTTTGCAGCAAACGGAAAGTGATTTTTGGGGATGCTGACAGGTAGAGCATCACCTTCTTGCAACACCTCATGAATGTAGGTGGAGCCACCACGACTAGCGTCGTCTTTTAGAACTGCTATTTGCCATTCACGAGTATTGGCTTGTTGGCCGCACAGTGAGTATTGACGATACAAAGGCTCAGTTCTGGACACTGCCAGTTCCAATTCAATATGTGCTCCTGGTTCCCAGTGCGGAAACTCAGTCCCATCCTGTAGTGCCAGAGTTAACCCCACTACCCGATCTGACAGCATGGTTTTTTTTAGCACGCGTGTTTGCAATGTTTGCTGCATGATGCTGCTCCTGGAACCTTAAGCAATCACTCTGATAGGCAATACTCGGCTTTTTTCGTCAGCACGGAGGTCTTCCGCGCGGTAGAGATCAATCAGCCAGTTTTGTAGACGTTTGATGACCAGCTCTTCGTTAGTTAACCGACCACGTGATGCAAAGTTGGACTGCATGCCCATGTGTGAACGGCGCCATGCAAAAAGGTCCTCAATCATGACGGGGTAAAGGTCATCGTGTTCTTGGTCGAATTTCTCTCTGTGATCTTCACGTTTCAGAGTAGATTCGGGGTACATCCACGACACACCATACGTCGATTGCTTGGCACTTTTAGGTAGCCACATGAAGTACTTCACTTTGTCTGGCATGGCGACTAGCAAAAGATTAGGGGCCACGGTGACATACGATAATTGGGTGCGCTCTACATCGGTAAGCGAATCCATAGGAGGCTGCAAAATAGAGCCGGTATGGGTAGGGGCAGCATCTTTGTGGGTGGAAATTAGGTTGTACGACACAATGCCGTTAGGAACGTCGTTGAAAACGGCGCTTTCATCTACACGTTCTGGGTTGGTTTCGTACATGGCTCCCCACGAAGAGGCATGCAGGAAACTACAGTGGTAGCACTCGTCGTTGAAGATTTTCCAGTTCCAGTCAAAGTTTTCCATCTTCAGCGGTTCTGAAGACTTCAGCTCTGACATACGGTAGTTCGCTAGCTGAGTGCTTAAATTACCCAGTCGGGTATGCAGTGCAGGGGCCAATGCATCGTAGTTAATAAAGATGAATCCTTCCCATACTTCGGAGCGAATTTTGGGTAAACATACGCTCTTAGGGTCGAAGCTTGCACCGGTGTCTGTCAGGCCAGGAGCAGAGACTAACTCACCGTCTAAGTTATAAACCCAAGCATGCAAAGGACAGCTAATGCGGCGCACATTACCTGCACCCTCCAACAGCAGCATATTGCGGTGACGACAGACGTTGGACAGTATATTAATGTCACCGTCACGAGTGCGTACGGCGAAGAGGGCATCATTTCCTACATCAAAGGTGAAAAAATCACCCGCTTTAGGAATATCAGTTGCACGGCCTACACAGAACCACTGTGTTTTCCAAACGGCATTCAATTCAAACTGAAAAAATTCTTCCGACGTGAAGCACTCTGGGGGCAGGGCGTAGACCTCATCGGTTTCCTGCTGAAAATAGCTGCTATCAAACTCTTCAATATCAATGGGTGAGCGTACGGTTGTATTCATCTCGGCGTCTCCTTTGAGGGGGGTTATCGCACCAGTTATTGGTTTGTTGTTAGGGTGAGGCCAATCATGCGACACAGAGCCATTCTTGAGAATTGAGCAAATTTGATGAATAGATGAGTTTTTTTTAAGCCAAGTACTTATTCGGTTGTAGCGAGGGGCTCGATGGTGAATAGAGAGCAAAAAATAATGCCTGCAAATGAGCAGGCATTAGTGATGCTAAGTAGGGCTGTTTTAGAGGGGGTTACTGCAGGGCGATGGACTTTACCCAATCTACAAAGTCTTGTTCTTGAAGGCTAAGATTTGCCTGTTTGGGGTAGGCTAGAAAATAGGCGTACTCATCTAAATACACATCAAACAGTTGAACAACTTCTTGTTCTTCTATAAGTGGCTGTAGTAACGCAGGACAACCTAGCATGATACCTTGCCCATTGAGCACCGCATTCATGCGCACATTGGTGTCATCAATATGGAAGCCCTTTTTGGCTGTCATATCTTGACCCGTTGCCTTGTGTAGCCATTGTTGCCAACACAGGTGGTTTTCTTCGTGAATAAGTATGTGTTGGTTTAGATCGCTGGGCGAGGTAATAGCACCGTGAGCGTGTAAATACGAGGGAGAACAGACTGGGGTCAGGTTACCGGGAATAATACGCACAGTGTTGAGATGCGGCCAATCGCCTTGTTTTCCCCAAACAATGGCGAAATTAATGTTATCCCTGAAAAAATCAGGAGCCTGCAGATTATGTAGCAGGTTAATTTCAATATCTGGATGTTTAGACCAGAAGTCGCGTAATTGCCCGGTAAACCACATGCTTGAAACAAAGGGGCGTAATGATAAATTGATGCGGCTTTTGCCATAGGGCATACGCAGTTCACTCAGGGCCTGATTGATCTCGTGAAAAGGGCGTTGCAGCCTGCTGAATAAGAACTGCCCTTGATCAGTTAGCTCTAATGATCGGTTCTTGCGCAAGAACAGTTTGCACCCTAAATACTCCTCCAGAATTTTGATCTGATGGCTAACTGCGGAGGGTGAGACCAATAAGTCTTCAGCCGCTTTGGTGAAGTTCAACCGTTGTGCCGACACCGTAAAGGTTCGTAAGGCGTTCAGTAATGGCACTTGCATGGCAAGCAATATCTCCTAATTGTGCTTTTATTAGAATATATAACACCAGCCACATACCGAGCAGTAGTCTCTGGTTGGCACAGGCGCTTAAGCGCCTTGATGCATAGAGTTTTTAGACAGCAATAGCCCGCACCCAGCAGCCCCTAACAACGCCGCACAACCACGATTAAAACGGCGTTGGCGCTCGGGCACAGCAAACCATTTCCCTAAGTGTGCACCCATGTAAGCATAGGCGGCGATGGCTATCCACTCTAAGCCTAAGAACAGACTACCTAGTACCATGAATTGTGGGGCTGCGGCGTCTGCAGGGTTTACAAATTGCGGTAAGAATGCGGTGAGGATCAAAATGGCTTTGGGGTTACCAGCAGCCACCATGAACTCTTGTCGCATTAACTTCCATAGGCTGTAGTTTTTGTTGGGGCGAACATTGCTTTCTTGGGGGGCTTGGCTCACGGGCGCACGCCACAATTGCCATGCTAGATAGAACAAGTACAGGGCACCTACTACTTTAATGACGGTGAACGCGATGGCCGAGGTTTGCAGTACGACGGCTAGACCGGATGCCGCAATGGCGATCATGCCCATAAACGCGATTAGGCGGCCTATGCCTGCTAAGCACGACACGCCAAATCCAAAACGGGTGGCGTCAGACACAGAAAGCAGGTTGTTGGGGCCGGGAGCCATGTTTAAGGCAAAACAGGCGGGTATAAATAACAGTAATAATTCTAAAGACATAACTAGGCTTTATTGATTTGTTGTTAGGCAATAGTACGTTTCTTATTCTACGCATTCTGATAGCTAGGATGCAGCGATGTAGCGAGATATTCACTGCTCAGCAATATAGCGCCCCGGTGGTTTACCTAATGCTTTGCGAAACATAGTAATAAAGGCACTCACCGATTCGTAGCCCAAGGCATCCGACACGCGTTGCACACTAAAGCCTGCCGCTAAGCGTTGTAGGGCGATCAATATGTGCAATTGCTGCCGCCAACGGCCAAAGCTCATGCGGGTTTCGCGTTGTACTAATCTAGCCAAGGTACGTTCGCTCATGGCTACTTTGCTGGCCCATTGGGCAACGGTGCTACGGTCGTCTGGATGACGTATGAGCGCATGGGCAATACGCTGTAATACCGGGTGTTCGGGAATAGGTAGATGCAGTTGCTCTACCTGCATACGGCGCAACTCTTCCAGTAGTACGGTAATCAGTTGGGTTTCATGTGGCAGGGTGAGGTTTGCAGGGTTGGCAATTTGGGCCACATGCAAAATCAGCTCTACCACTAAGGGGGTGAGCGACAGCGTGCAGCAATGTTCAGGCAGTCCCGTAATGGTAGGGTCTACAAACAGTAGGCACACTTGGCCGTTGGCGGTGATGTGGTTGCTGTGCAGCATATCACCCGGAATCCATACGCCGCAGCGCGGAGGCACCATCCACATTCCACCTTCAGCCTGACACATGACACCGCCTTGTAGTGACACCACCAATTGGGCTTTATCGTGACGATGAAAGGGCAATTCACTGGATTCTTCGCGTGCGTTGTCTACACGTAGCGCCGTGACGGGGTAGGGCAGAGCATCTGGGTCAAAGCTCTGCATAGCGTGATACAGAGGGTCTAGCATAAGGTTGACCGTTTTTAGCAATAAATAGTCATTATAAGTAAATTCAGAAAAGGGGGGTGGGGTATGGTAGAGGCTGGCTAATTCAACATGTAGTGACGGTATGGCAGTGTTTTCTAAACTTCCCCGCTCGGCTTGGCTGGTGCTGGGGATTTTACTTTTTGCGACCACCTTGCGTGGCCCCTTTACGGCGGTTGGTCCGTTGCTGGAAAGCTTGCGACCAGTGTTTGGGCTGAGCACCAGTGAAGCAGGGTTATTGATTACCTTGCCACTGCTTAGCTTTTTTGTGGTGTCGCCTTTTGCGCCATTATTGGCACGAAAAATAGGTTTGGAACGTGCGCTGTTTGTAGCGCTGCTGATTATGTGTGCAGCAATTGTGCTGCGCTCTACCGGTGCTTTGTGGAGCTTGTACGCGGGTACCAGTATTTTGGGTGCGGGTATTGCGATTGGTAATACCTTGCTGCCTAGTCTGTTGAAGCGTGATTTTCCATCGCAAATTACCACGTTGACTGCCGTGTATGCCATTACCATGGGTGTGGCGTCGGCGGCTGGCTCAGCCGTAGTTGTGCCACTGGCGCAAAGCTTGAACTGGCAGTGGTCGCTGGGTGTGTTTTTGGTGCTGCCCTTGTTAAGTGCGCTGGTATGGCTGCCGCAGCTAAAAGCAGTACGTGCTCAGGCGGCTCCTGCGGCTAACAAAACAACCACGACACGCAGTGTGTGGACCATGGGTTTGGCATGGCAGGTTGGTTTGTTCTTTGGTACTAGCTCGTTGACCTATTATTCGGTCGCTACATGGTTGCCCGCCATGTTGGTGGACTTAGGCTATAGCCAAGCGCAAGCCGGTTCTTTGCATGGGTTGATGCAGTTGGCAACAGCTTTTCCTGGGCTGATTTTGGTGCCTATAGTGAAGCGCTCTAAAGACCAGCGCGGTATTGCGGTATCGATGGCGAGCCTCTCGCTGGTAAGTTTGTTGGGCTTGATATTGTTCCCTGCCGCAGCCACCGTATGGGTCACGGTGTTTGGTTTTGGGGTGACGGGCACCTTTATTTTGGGGCTGTCATTTATTGGTATGCGAGCCGCTACCACGGCGCAAGCGGCGGCATTATCAGGGATGGCGCAGTGCATAGGGTATTTGCTGGCGGCAACTGGCCCTATTGTTTTGGGGGCGTTGCATGACTCGGTAGGTAACTGGCAGGTTCCGTTATATGTGTGTACTGGGTTGTGCGTATTGCAATCTATCTTGGGGATGGGAGCCGGTAGAGCCATTCATTTGCCACAAGACACTCCTGCTGCGGATGCTGCTGTTACGGCTGCCGCAGAATAACTTAGGCATGGCGTGTTGCTGCTGCAAAGTGTGAAGGCGACACGCCAAAGTGTTTTTTGAAGGCCACCGTATACGCGCTGTGGCTGTCATAACCGCATGTCAGTGCAACGCTGACTATAGGCGCATTATTGAGCAGCAAAGGCAGTGAATGCAGTAATCGGCACTGTTGACGCCACCGTCCAAACGTTATCCCCGTACTGCGTTCAAAATGCCGATGAAAGCTTTTGCTGCTCATGGCCAATTGATTGGCCCACTCGGTAGCCGTAAAGGGATGCGCTAAGTTTGCCGTCAAGGTTTCACATACTTGAGCCATCGTGGCGTCTGAAGGCCATGGCAAATAGCAGGGCAGCGGTTGTTGTTGCTGTAATTCTTCCAGCAGTAGTTCTGACAGTAACTGATGACGCCGTGAGAAAGAGGGAGGCGTTACGCTGTCTAGTGACAACGCGATAATCAGCTCACGCAGCAACGGTGATACGTGCAGTACATCGTCTTGAGCGGCTAAGTGGTTAGTGATTTCTGCTTTGATAAACAACCCATGTGCGCGAACTTGGCTATAGGTAAAAAAAGCATGCTCTGTTTGCGGGCGTAGCCACACGGCGGTAGTGGGGGGAAGCAGCCATTCGCCGCCATCAGTTTCGACGCGCATCAACCCTTCAGCGGCATACAGTAAGTGATAGCAATCGTGCTGGTGCGCAGGGACGTGCGTGCGGGCGGGGTAATGCCCGTGCACACCTGTGACCAGCAGTGTACTTTTTTCGTGCTGCGTTAAGTCTAGAAACGTGGCGACGCCGCCATCTATGGTCATCATGAAAGACTGTCCATTTTGAACAATAATTTGTCTATTTTTCTGTAGATAGACAGGAAGGTCAAGTCTACACTGTGTATTCCTTGTATGGATTTTGGGTTTCACGCCATGCCTCACGTACAGCACAGCCTACGACTACTATGCGCCCTGACTTTAGGTTGGGGTCAGTGCGACGCTGTGCGCACCATGACTTGTACTGATTCCCCGTGACCCCAGCCACCGCAGCTTTTCCCTAGCAAGGGGAGTCAGGCAAATCTTTCTACGATTTCCTGAGGTGTATATGCTGAGTAATCCATCCCAAAAGTACCAGTCTTTTCCTGCCATCCATTTGCCCGATCGTCAGTGGCCGTCGCGCACACTGACCAAAGCGCCGGTGTGGTTATCTACCGATTTGCGTGATGGCAACCAAGCCTTGTTTGAACCCATGAATCGCGAGCGTAAATTGCGCTTGTTTGATGAGTTGGTGCGCATAGGCTTTAAAGAAATAGAAGTGGGCTTCCCGTCGGCGTCACGTACGGATTTCGACATTGTTCGTCACCTGATCGACGATAAGCGCATTCCTGATGATGTGACCCCCATGGTCATCACGCAATTACGCCCTGATTTGATACGTGAAACGGTGCGTAGCGTGCTTGGAGCACGCCGCGTGATTGTGCATTTCTACAATGCTATTGCACCGGCATGGCGTGAAATCGTGTTCAACATGGAGGTGCCGCAGATTCAAGCCATGGTGCAAGAAAGCGTGCGGTTATTGCGTGAACTTACAGACCCGCATCCTGAAACGGAATGGGTGCTGCAATACTCGCCAGAAACTTTCTGCATGGCCGAGTTAGAAGTGTCACTGTTAATGTGCAATACCGCCATCGAAGCGTGGGATGCGGGCCCCACACGCCCTATGATTATCAACTTACCGACAACGGTAGAAGTCTCTACGCCCAATGTGTTTGCAGACCAAATTGAGTGGATGCATAGGCATTTATCTAGGCGTGAACATCTGGTGTTGTCTGTGCACCCGCATAACGACCGGGGCACAGGTGTAGCCTGCGCCGAACAAGCCATGCTGGCAGGAGCCGATCGTGTAGAAGGCTGCTTGTTTGGTAATGGGGAGCGCAGCGGTAATTTGGATGTGGTGACCTTAGCGCTGAATCTGTACACCCAAGGCATATCGCCAAAGCTGGATTTCTCCGATATTTCGGCCGTGGCTCGTATTGTGGAAGAAACCACCGCCTTACCCATCCACCCTCGTCATCCTTATGTGGGCGATTTAGTGTTTACGGCGTTTTCGGGTTCTCACCAAGATGCGATCGCCAAGGGTTTTGCTGCACAGAAACCCGACGCGTTGTGGCGTGTGCCGTATCTGCCTATAGACCCCCACGATGTGGGTCGTACCTACGACAGTATTGTGCGGGTGAACAGCCAGTCGGGTAAGGGCGGTATTGCCTTCTTATTACAGCGTGATTATGGGGTGGTGATGCCACGTCGTATGCAGGTGGAATTCAGTGCAGTGGTGCAAGAACATGCCGATAGCAGCGAAACCGAATTACACAGTGCGCAGTTGTGGGCACTCTTTGAGCGCTGTTATTTAGGTAGCCATCAGCCTTCGCCAGCCTATGTGTATCACGGCCATCGTTTGCACGATACCGAGGCTGGGTTGCAAGCCATTGTCTTGGAGGTGACGGGGCCTGATGGGCAGCGTGTCAGCATAGAAGGTCAGGGCAATGGACCTATCGCGGCGGCCGTTGCGGCGTTGGGGTTACCAGTGCGTTTAGATAGTTATGAAGAGCGCAGCATGGGCGCGGGAGCCGATGCGCAGGCGATGGCCATCGTAGAGGTGGTGTGGCCAGGTGTGCCGGGGTCTCGTTTTGGGGTGGGGCAGCATCCTAATATCGTGACGGCGTCTATTCAGGCGGTGATTAGTGCCATGAACCGGTTTGTGGCGACGGTGTCTGGGGTGTTGTTGCGCTAGGCGTTGAGGGCTGTAGGCTGTATTCATTGCACGCGCTGGGGGACTGCGGAATAACTTTTTATGATTTGAGACACCAAATCAAAAAAGTTTTCCTCCGCCTCCCCTGAGGTGTTGCCATTGTTGGGTTTACAGCCCTTTCTTAAGTGCTGGTACGGTTTTATTCGTGATGTGGGTTAACGATGAGTGGGCTTTGACTCGTAATACTGGTTCACGATAACGGCTGTATCCATCGCACGCGCAGGGGAGCTGCAGAAGAATTTTTTGTGATTTGAGACACCAAATCAAAAAAATTTTCTCTCCGCCCCCCTGAGTGTTTCGCTATTGATAGGTTTAAAGCCCTTTCTGATGTGCAGTGATTAGGAGTTCGTCACATCACTTTCTGCGTGGTATGTATGTTTAATTATTTGAGGTTTTAGCAAACACGCCTTTGGGTGACTCCAGAAGGATCAAGTACGTCAGCAACTACCAAAGTAAAAACCGTGGCATGCAACGGAGGAAAGGCGGATGGAAGTATTTTTTTATTTGGTGTCTCAAATAAAAAAATACTTTCGCAGCCTTAGGCTACGGCAGACAGTGGTTGATATGCGGGTTTTACAGTCGGCTAATGCAGTCCAGTCGTGAGTAAGCGGGCTTTTAAATCTGGGTTATACATAAAAACAGCCCCTATCGTCATAAACAATAGGGGCTGTAATGTCTGCAGGTAGAGATTAACCGCGCTCCAACGCCTCTTTAACTAGGCGTCGTAGCCCTTTCTCTGCAAACCAATGCGCACGCTCATCCGCTGTAGGCGGATTGTCGGCACGTTCTTCTAGCCAGTGGTCAATGGCTCTGGTGCGCCAATGCAAACCTTCTTGGTTGGCAATTTGAATCGCTAAACCGGGGCGTGCGTTAAGCTCTAACAGCATAGGCCCATGGTTGGCGTCCAGTACTAAATCTACCCCTAAATACCCCAGCTCAGTCAGGTCATAACAGCGTGAGGATAATCGCAGTTGCACGTCCCAGTCAGGGATAGCGTGGCCCGCTACCGCTACTTCGGTATCAGGGTGATGGGTGATGTGTTGATTCAGCCATACCCCCGAAGTCGTCAACCCGGTTTCTAACTCTATACCCGTACCAATAGCGCCTTGGTGCAGGTTGGCTTTGCCGTCAGAGTGACGGGTGGGCAGGCGTATCATGGCCATGGCTGGGCAGCCACGGTACACAATAATGCGAGTGTCTGGCACGCCTTGGTAGCTTAGGTGCTCAAAGGCTTGGCTAAATTCTACACGTTGCTCGATCATGGCAGTATCGGGCCTGCCCCCTAGGGAGTACGCCCCTGCCAAGATGTTGCTGACGTGGTGCGCTAAGGCCTCGGCGCTCATCATGCGGCCGTTAGCGCGACGATACGCGCCTTTGTCGTCTTTGCCATTGAACACCAAAATACCACTACCACCACTACCATGCACCGGCTTGATCACAAAGCTGGACTTGTCTTGCAACATGGCGCCTAGCGAACGTATGTCACGGTGCGTTTGAATCACACCGTACAGTTCGGGCACCGCCACGCCTGCTTTGATGGCGAGCTCCTTGGTGAGTATTTTGTCATCCACCAAAGGGTAGCGGCTGCGTGGATTCAGCTTGGCAATGTACTCGCCATTGCGTTGGTTCATGCCAGCAATGCCCAGACGATGCAGTTCTCGCGGACTGATCCATCGTTTCATGGCTTACTCCTTCAGGCGTGGCAGTGAGCTAAAACGGAACAGCTCAGACAAGCGGTAGCCGGTATATCTACCTAAGGCTAACAGCAAGGCCAACACCACCAGAACCAATTCTGGGAACACAAAGAATATGTGCTCTACATAGCGGTTCACCAGCAGCAGGTAACACACGGCGGCGACGACCAAACTGCCTGCACCTTGTTGGATGGCGTCGGCGGGGCCGTGCTCTTCCCAGACTAAGGACATGCGTTCGATGGTCATGGCCAGCACCACAATAGGGAACAAACCTAGCGACAAACCGGCTTGTATATCTAACTGATGCGAGAACACGGCGAGCAAGGTCATCAGCACCACCACAATGGTGACAACAGCCGCTAATCGGGGCACCAGTAAAAGCTTCAGGTGTTCCAGATAAAAGCGCAGTACTAAACCTAAGGCTACGATGGTGCAGAACATGATGACACCGTGTACTAACTGCGTTTCTCGGAAGGACAAGGCAATCAGCACGGGCATAAAGGTACCAAAGGTGCGTAAGCCAATCACGTTACGTAAGAACACGATCAGCAGCGTACCCAGTGGCAACAGCAGCAAGATGCGGTAAGTGTTTTGCACATCAATAGGCAGTTTTTCTAGCGAGAAGCTTAAGAAACTGTCTTCGTGTTTTTGTGCCGCAGCTTGACTCGCGGCGGTCATAGCATCCAGGTAGCTACTGCTGGTGGACCATGTGACCTTACCTTGACGGGCACGGTCTAGCGTGAGCGGGCTGGAGCTATCACCTACCCACCAGACGAGGAAGTCTTCAGGGAAACCACGTTCGCCCGTAGTGGGGTTCAGCGCTACCCACTCACGGGTATTGTGAAATTGCAGCCAAGGAATAGCGTTTTGGTGTTGGCTGCGATCGCTTAGGCTAAAGCCATGCACTACCCGTGCTGGAATGCGGGCACCCGCCAGCAAATCAACAATCAGTTGGGTACGCTCTAATGAGCTTGCTGTACGCGCCAAAAAGGCCGCCACGTTTTCGCTAGGCTGACTGCGGTTTACCTCTTGTACCAACAGAGTACTGAAGGAATCAATGTCCGCAGATCGGCTGCGAATGTCGTCTAATAAGGCATCGGCTGCAGTTGCTAGGGCGGGAGGTAGCTCGGGTCTAGCGGCTACACCGGGAAAGCCTTGCTGGGCGATGGGTTGATTATCGCGTACTAACTGCACACGGTAATACAAGGTTTGTGGGCCACCGGGGCGGCGCTGTGTCCAGGTAGCGGTACGGCCATCCTTGGTGGTTTGGGTACTTAACCCGTAGCCACGCGAAATAAAGCTTTCGTCCACAATGGTGAAGCCGGGGGTGTAGTCGGGTAATTGCAGTTCAGCTTTGACCGAGCTGCCTGAGGGCACAAAGTCCACATTCGCTTCTACGGTCCACGCCTCAACCTGACTGACAGGCATGAGGGGAAATTGCAGGACGGTGACTTTATAAAAGAAAAGGCTGCAGGCAACAGCCAGCAACACAAATACCAGTAATGGTAGGTGTAATCGTTTCATGAGAACTAGTAGCGAAAGACCAAATTAAGAAGCACTAGAGCAGCTGGGCTCGTGCATAAAGCGTTTGCCTGAATCTATAAGAATAGAACCACGCATGTGATTGCGGCCTACCAACAGTTGATAGGTAAGTTCTGATCTGTCGACTAACGACACGTCTTCTAGGCGTTCGTGAGTGCCAATACACAGCGGCAATTGAATAACAGGACGGTTTTGGTGATTGCCGTCGTGCCGCACGATACGTACATTGCGTTTGACGGGATATTCCAGCGAAATGCGTTTGTTTTTATCCGTAGGGTCTACGACGTCAAAGCGTACCCAGTCTTTGCCGTCACGTTCAAATGCTTCTAGATCTAAAGCGTTCAGCGACGAGGTGGTAGCGCCAGAGTCTAGTCTTGCTTCAAAAACTAGGTCTGTACCGGCAATTTGTACTTTTTCGACGTAGCCTGCAATTTCTAGCGCTTGTATAGAAGTGGCAGAACTGGCGGTGGAAAATAGACCTGTTACCAAGGCGCATGCTGAGAATAGATGTTTCAGCGTACGGGGTGTGGCGTGTGTACGTGTTGTATGAGTCAACACTACCTCCTGATTTTTTTCAGCAAGTGGTTGATTTTAACAGAGGAACTACGGAAAAAATGACTGTATATAGTCAAAGATTGATACGTTTTGTTTCTCTGCGAAGGTGCCTTCCTGCGGTTTCTAGCGCCCAGTAGTATGATAAAAGGCTTGAGGGCACATGTAGAGTAAAGGGGAACGCAACCATGACACAGCTAGATCTAATAGCCACCTTGGGGTTGGAGTCCCCTATTATTCAAGCACCGATGGCAGGGGTGGCAACGCCCGAGTTAGCCGCCGCAGTTAGTAATGCGGGTGGGCTTGGGTCGCTGGGCTTAGGGGCGAGTACGGTAGATCAGGCGCGTGCCATGATGGCAGCCACGCGAGCCTTAACCGATAAGCCTATTAACGTGAATGTCTTTTGCCATAAAGCAGCGCAGTTTGACGCCGCACGTGAAGAGGCGTGGATTCGCTACTTTGCCCCACATTTTGCTCGATTCGGTGCCACACCACCTACGGGGTTAGCAGAGGTCTACACCTCATTTTTGCACGATCCAGCGTTGCAGTTTTTGCTATTAGCCGAGCAACCTGCTGTCTTGAGTTTTCACTTTGGTATTCCGGACGATGCGTACTTAACCGCCGTAAAAGCGGCTGGTATTTTGACGATGGCATCGGCCACCAGTTTGCGCGAGGCCAAAGCATTGGAGCAAGCAGGTATTGATGTGATTATTGCGCAGGGCATTGAAGCGGGTGGGCATAGGGGGGTTTTTAACCCAGACGGCCCAGACGAGCGTTTGAGTACGGCGGTGTTAACCCGTTTGTTGGTCAAAAAATGCCATAGGCCAATTGTGGCAGCCGGCGGCATTATGGATGGACAAAGCGTACGCGCCATGCTGGATTTAGGGGCAGTAGCAGCCCAAATGGGTACGGCATTTATTTTGTGCCCTGAGTCTGCTGCGAACACCAGTTATCGCGAAAACCTACGCAGCGAACGCGCTGCTACTACGTGCTTAACGCCAGTGATGTCAGGTCGCCCAGCGCGTGGCATGGTGAATGAACTGATTCAGTGGGGGGATGCCAAAGATGCACCTGCTGTGCCGTCTTATCCACTGACCTACGATCTGGCTAAACAGTTAAATGCTGCTGCGGTGGCGCAGGGTAATCATGAGTTCGCCGCACAATGGGCAGGGCAGGGAGCACCCCTCGCCCGAGAGATGTCTGCCGCCCAATTACTACGCACTATCGTGAAGGAAATGGCTTAAACCCTACCTAAGCTTTCACCCGGAATAATTTCGGTTTGAATAGGCTGTTCTTTAGGGGGTGTGTTACCGGCCAATAGTTCAAGCATGAGCAGCGCCGCGCGTGATCCAATATCATGCGCGGGTATGCGTATGGTGGTGAGTTTTGGGTGCACCATGGTGGCTTCTTCCATGCCGTCAAAGCCCACAATAGATAAGTCTTCCGGCACACGAATGCCCAACATTTGGCATTCGTACAGTGCCCCAATGGCTTGTAAGTCGGTACCGCAAAATAGCACACTAGGCCTATCTTCTAAGGCCCAGAGCTCGCGTAAACCTTGACGCCCACCCTTATACGAGAAGGGTTGTATGGTCATCCACTTTTCCGGAACCTCTATACCCGCGTGTGCGGCAGCCGTCAAAATACCATTGCGACGGCCACGCGAACGTTCGTTGTTTTCGATGGGGCCACCACAAATGGCAATACGTGTATGGCCGTGTTTGATCACATACTGGGCAAGCTTATAGGACGCATCAAAGTTAGAAATGCCCACGCAATAAGGGTAGTGGCTATCGTCCACCGACCACGTCAGCACATAGGGCATATTTAACTGCGATAGTATGGAAAACACTTCTTCGCTGTGATCTGTACCCACCATGATAATGCCGTCCACACCACGCTCTAGGGTGGCGCGCACGATGGGGAGTTCGTCTTGGGTATGGTATTCGTGGCTCGCAATCAGCAGCTGGTAACCCCTGTCCCACAGAGCTTGCTGCATGGAATGCGTAGACTGCGCAAAAATAGGGTTGTTCAGCGTAGGGTAGACCGCCGCAATGGTGTGGGTACGACGTGACGCCAATGCGCGAGCCGAGCCGTCGCGTATATAACCTAGCTGTGCAACAGCCTGATTTACTTTTTCTAAGGTGGTGGGTTTGACTTGCTCAGGTACAGAAAGAGCACGCGAAGCACTGCCTAACGAGACGCCTGCTAGCTTAGCAACGTCAGCCAAGGTAGGCTTTTTAGTACGGGAAAGTCTGTAGTTCTTATTCATTGACAAGGATTTTAGTGGTTGTAATAATGAGCAGCAAATGAATTGAAACGCTTCAAATTATAAATGAGCTTGTATCCATCTTAACTGCTCTTTTTTTATATACACCATTTGAAGCGCTTCAAATAAGGAAACTAGTGATTTGTTTGGCGTAACGCCACAAGTTGGTGTTGATAAAGGAGACAGTATGCGTTTCAAGAAAGTAACTTCTTTGCTGGCTGGAACGGCCGCAGTATTGGCCATGTCCTCGGCGGCAATGGCTGCTGAAGAAATTCGTATGGGGGCTTTGTATCCCTTCAGCGGAGCCTTGGCTCAGCTGGGTGATGAAAGCTATAGGGGTCTAGAGCTGGCCGTCAACGAGCGCAACGCACAAGGCGGCGTACTGGGCAAACAAATCAAATTGGTGAAAGCCGATGCGGTGGACGCTAACCAAGCTGTGGGTGAAGCGCGCCGTTTGACCTCCGTTGAAAACGTAGAAGGCGTGTTCGGTAGTTTCTCGTCCGCATTGTCCTACGCCGCAACACAGGTAACTGAACTGGCAGGTGTGCCGTACTTTGAATTGGGTGCGGTGTCTGACAGCGTGACCGATCGTGGCTACCAAAACATTTTCCGTAGTAACTCCACCGCTAGAGACTTCGCTTATGCGATGGTTGATGCTGTACAGGACGTAATTGCCCCTGAACTGGGTGTGGATCCTAAAAGCCTGAAAGTCGCGATTATTCACGAAGACGGTCTGTACGGTAAAACACTGGGTGCTTTCCAGCAAGAACGCGCTAAAGAGTTGGGCTTGGACGTAGTGGAAGTGCTGCCTTACTCGGCTAAAGCGGTGGACTTGTCTGCGTTGATTCTGCGTTTGCGTGGTGCACAGGCAGATGTAGTGCTGCAAACCTCCTACCAGAACGACACTATCTTGTTCTTCCGTCAGGCAAAATCCGCTGGCTACAAACCTAAAGCCGTATTGGGTGCAGGTGGTGGTTACTCGCTGACTGATACAGCTAAAGCATTGGGCGACACCATTGAAGGTGCGTTTGATGTGGACTTCCCTCAGTACAACACCAACGAAGCGGGTGCTCCAGGTTTGGGCGCTTTCGTAGAAGCCTACAAACAGCAGTACAACAGCGAACCACGTTCCGGCCACAGCTTGGCTAACTACGTGGGTGCCGTAGCGTTCTTTGACATCATCGAGCAAGCCGGTTCTATGGATGCAGACAAAATCCGTGAAGCCGTACTGGCCTACAAAAAACCAGTAGGTTCTACCGCAACAGGCTGGGGCTTTGACTTTGCTGAAAACGGCCAGAACACCGCAGCGACTACAACGCTGATGCAATGGCAAGATGGCAAGTTGTTGACCGTGTGGCCAGAAGCCGCTGCCGTAGCAAAACCCATTGTTAATAAGTAATGCATGAAACGTCTGCCCGGCTCACAAAGCCGGGCATGACGATAGAAGGAAGCTGCAATGGATATTTTTCTGCAACTGGTGATTAACGGCCTGCTGTTGGGCGGTGCGTACGCAATTATCAGTATCGGCTTAACGCTGATCTTTGGTGTGATTCGGGTAGTGAACTTTGCCCACGGCGAGTTCTTGATGGTGGCTATGTATGCTGCCTATTTGTTTTCAACGCAATTGGGCTGGCACCCTTACGTCGCCATCGTACCCATTGCGATCTTATTGTTTGGCCTGGGCGCGTTAATGCAACGTGCCATTATTCAACCTCTGCTTAGCGCAGACGGGCACATACAAATTTTTGCGACTGTGGGTGTATCCACCGCATTGATGAACCTCGCGTTGCTGGTGTTTGGTGCTGACGTATTGGCTATTCAAACCGATGTGGGTACTGGCACGTTCTTTGTGGGTGGGTTCAGTATTGGCGAAGGTCCGTTAATCACGTTGATTGCGGCATTGTTGTTGGCATGGGGTATGCACGTGTTTTTGACACGTACTTACTTGGGTAGAGCCTTTAGAGCGGTAGCACAGCATCAGTATGCCGCGTCGTTAATGGGCGTAAACGTACCAGTGATTTACATCTTGGCCTTTGCGATTGGCTCGGCGTTTGTTGGGGTAGGTGGCGCATTGTTGACTCCCCAATACCCAGTGTTCCCCACCATTGGTAGTTACTTTGTACTGACCGCTTTCGTAATCGTTGTGCTGGGTGGTATGGGTAGCTTGACCGGGGCGCTATTTGGCTCGTTACTGATTGGTTTGGTAGACAGCTTGGCTGGCTACTACGTTGCGCCGGACCTTAAAGAAGTGGTGTATTTCGCCATCTTCATTCTGATTCTGGTCTTCCGTCCTACTGGCCTGTTTGGGCTGGGACGAGGTTCTGAGTAAACCGGGCAAGAGAGGTTTTTCGTGTTTCCTGATATTCGACAACCACGGGTTTATGTAGGCTTGCTCTGCCTGGCATTGCTGGTCGTTATACCGTTAATTATTCAGTCCCCCTTTGTGTACCACTTGTTTGTGCTGATTTGTGTCTACGGCGCATTGGCGACAGCATGGAACATTGTTGGGGGCTATGCAGGTCAATTGTCTTTGGGCCATGCGGTGTTCTATGGCGTAGGTAGCTATACGGCAACGCTGTTGGTGATCAACTTCGGCATCACGCCGTGGCTGGGTATGTTTGTGGGGGCAGGTATTTCGGCACTGGTAGCCGTGATGATTGCGTACCCAACCTTCAGACTACGCGGACCGTTTTTCGCCTTGGCCACCATTGCCGTGTTAGAGGTGTTTAAGCTGTTGACCGTACACCAGTCCGATTGGACAGGTGGTGCGGCAGGCTTAAGCGTGCCACTAAACATTGGTTTGGAATGGATGATTTTCCGTCAGAAATGGGCCTACCTATTAGTGGCCTTTGGCATGCTGGTAGTGGCCATTTGGGTGACATGGTGGATCCGCCATTCCCGTTTGGGCTTCTATTTGGTGGCCGTGCGTGAGCGTGAGTTCGCGGCTCCAGCTGTAGGTATTAATACTGTTAACGTCAAACTGAAAGCAGCGGTGATTTCCGCCATGCTTACCAGTATTGTGGGTTCGTTCCACGCGATGTACCTGACCTTTATTGAGCCATCTGCCGCGTTCTCGTTGGAACTTTCCATTCAGATCGCGATGTTTGCCTTGATTGGTGGTTTGGGCAGTGTAGTGGGGCCTTTGGCCGGTACGATTTTAGTAGTGCCAATTGCTGAGCTGGCCCGTGGCTGGTTGGGTAGCTTTGGTAGTGGTATGCACGGCTTTATCTACGGTGTAGTGCTGGTACTGGTGGTATTGACCATGCCGCGCGGTATTGTGGGGCAGTTTGGTGGGTGGGCATTAAAGTTCATCGACCGTTTGCCTGGGCCACGTACTAAAGCTGTTCCAGCAGCGGCTATGCCAAAGAGCAGTGCAGCGCATCAAGGCGAGCCTATCTTGAAGGCCGAGCACCTGAATAAACACTTTGGCGGCTTGCATGCCACCAATGATGTATCGCTGACATTGCATGAAGGCGAAATTCTGGGTGTGATTGGGCCTAACGGTGCGGGTAAAACTACGGTGTTTAACCAGCTCTCAGGCTTCATTATTCCTGATAACGGTACCGTGAGTGTGCGTTTGGAAGATGGCAGTTGGGTACAACCTCGCACACCGCAAGATTTTGCTAAAGCGGGTGTAGGCCGTACCTTCCAGATTGCTCAGCCTTTCTCTGGTTTAAGCGTTCTAGAAAACATCATGTTGGGTGCGTTCATGCACACCACAGACAAACGAGAAGCAGAAGCCATTGCTAGACAAGTGGCCGAGCTAACGGAACTGACGGCTAGCTTGGATTCCGAAGCTCGTAGTCTGACTATTGGTGGTTTGAAACGTCTTGAAGTAGCACGCGCATTGGCAACACGCCCACGTATTTTGCTACTAGACGAAGTTATGGCAGGTTTGAACCCTACTGACGTGGAACGAGCCATCAATATGGTGCGTCGTATTCGTGATTCAGGGGTATCGGTTCTGTTTATTGAGCACTTGATGCAAGCAACGATGGCATTGTCCGATCGCGTAGTGGTGATCAACGTAGGGCAAGTGCTGACCGGTGGTGCACCAGAAGAAGTGGTTAACGACACGCGAGTCATTGAAGCGTATCTAGGCAAGGAGTATCTACGTGCTCAAAATTCGTGATTTATATGCAGGCTATGGCAAGAGTGAAGTCTTGCAAGGCGTATCGTTAGAGGTACCAGAAGGCAAAATTGTTACGCTGATTGGTGCTAACGGTGCAGGGAAAACTACCACGCTTAAAGCGTTGTGCGGTCAGTTGAAATGTCGCGGCAGTATCTCGTTTCAAGGGCAGGAAACCAATGGTTTAGCCCCTCACGAGATTGTGGATTTAGGCATCACCATGATTCCTGAAGGCCGCCAACTGTTTCCATTTTTGTCCGTGAAAGACAACTTGCTGATGGGGGCGTACCGCAAAAAAGCACGCCCTGTGGTGGCTGAGCGCTTAGAAGAAGTGCTGGAGCTATTCCCTCGTGTGCGTGAGCGTTTAGACCAGTTTGCAGGTTCGCTGTCCGGCGGTGAACAGCAAATGGTGGCGATTGCGCGCGGCATGATGGCGTGCCCTAAATTGTTGCTGTTTGATGAGCCGTCGTTGGGCTTGTCGCCTTTGCTGGTTGAGCAGATGTTCGATGTGGTGCGTCGAGTCACCGAACAAGGCATCACGGTGCTGCTGGTAGAGCAAAACGTTTTTCACACCTTACGTTTGGCGGATTACGGCTACGTGCTGGAAAACGGCAGCATTGTGTTGTCAGGTACAGGGGAAGAGTTGTTGGGCAACCCCCATGTGCGTCGCGCCTATTTGGGGCATTGATAAAGCAGGAGCAGTTGATGAGAAGTATGCAAGTGTTGGAGTTCGGGCAGCCGCTAGTGCAAACTGAAAGCGCTGTACCCGTACCCACAGGCAAAGAAATCTTGTTGCGCGTGAAAGCAGCCGGTGTGTGTCACACTGACTTGCACCTTTGGCATGGTGGCTATGACTTGGGGCATGGCAAACGTTTGTCTATGGCGGAGCGTGGGGTGAAGCTGCCCTTGACCATGGGCCACGAAAACGTGGGTATGGTGCTGGCTGTGGGCGACGAAGTACGTAACGTGAAAGTAGGCGATGTGCGCTTAGTCTACCCATGGAACGGTTGTGGTCACTGCGAAGTGTGTTTGGCAGGTCAGGAAAACTATTGTCTGACACCATGTACCGTAGGGATTAATCGTCCCGGTGGTTATTCTGACCATCTGGTGGTGCCGGATGAGCGTTACTTGGTAGACCTGAAAGGGGTGAGTGCAATTAAAGCAGCGCCTCTGGCATGTTCGGGTTTGACCTGCTATTCCGCATTGCGCAAGTTCAATCAGGCTCGTTTGCAGCGTAATCACATGGTGATTATTGGTGCTGGTGGTCTGGGTTTGATGGCGTTGGCTTTGCTGAAAGCGATGGGTGCTAAAGGCGCTGTAGTGGTTGAGCCTGATGCGGCCAGACGCCAAGCCGCATTGGATGCTGGCGCCGTAGCAGTTGTAGACCCTAATGCAGACGATGCAGCACAGCAGATTCAAAAAGCCGTAGGCGGTGCGGTATACGACGTACTGGACTTTGTGTCTAACCCGCAAACTACCGAGCTAGGCTTTAACGTAGTGACTAAGGGTGGTCACATGGTGCTGGTGGGCTTGTTTGGTGGAGCAGCTCCGTGGCCCTTACCGTTGATTGCTATGCGCGCTATTACTATTCAGGGCAGTTACGTAGGGTCGTTAGGTGAACTGCAAGAATTAGTGGAACTAGTTGCCAAAGAAAACCTGTCGCTGATTCCGGTCACGACATGTTCGCTGGATGCACTGGGTCAGGCGTTGCAAGACCTAGAGCAAGGCAAGATTTTAGGTCGTATGGTGATGACACCTGAGGCTTAAGGTGCCAAAAAGGGCTAAAGCAACTCGTTGCCTTAGCCCTTTTTTAAATACACATGCAGGCGTTGGGCCGCATTTTGCAAATGCGTTTCTGCTGCGCTGGCGGCTGCATCGGGGTTTTGTTCTTCAATCGCTTGCAAAATGGCATGGTGCTCTTGCTGCACGGTTTGAATCAGGTTGTGGTGGTAGGTGGCCGTGTGCTGCCTCGCTTGTCTGATGAAGCGTCTAGCATGCTGCTCTAGGTACTCGTTGAGCTGCATAAAGTGTGGATTATGCGTGGCGTCTACGATGGCTTGATGAAAAGCATAGTCCTCCTCATCGCCGGGTTGATCGCTCAAGATGGCATACTCCATCGCAATTAACGCACGCCGTATGTTTTTAAGATCGTGCTCGGTGCGGCGCATGGCAGCGTAGCGTGCGGCAGATCGTTCAAATACCTGTATCAGTTCTAAGGTATGGGCCAAACTTTCTGCATCGTGCAGCTCGGTGTAGGGCAGTCTAAAGCTTTGTCTGCTACCGCGCTCACTCACAAACACGCCTTTACCCTTGTGTGAGATCACCAGCCCTTCTGACTTTAATTGCGACAAAGCTTCGCGTACTACGGCACGGCTCACACCAAACTGTTCGCATAACTCTCTTTCGCTGGGCAGTTTATCGCCTGGCGATAGGGTATGGCTGTTGATGTGCTCGGCAAACCAGGTGACCAAAGGGGCGCTCAGTGAGGCGCTGGAGTCAGGAGTAATGGTGTCCATAGTCGGGCAGTAAAGGGTGAGTAAAGCACAGTTATTGTACAAGTCAGCGTGGTTTTACTGTGGTGACACTGAGTACAGAACCAGAAAAACCGTAAGCGATTGACAAGAGTTTTTAGCCAAGCATAGAATGCTTTATCCTGTCTGACAGGTTTTGTATCCTATCAGGTAGGTTGGTTTGAATCAATGTGGATGAGAAAATGAGCAATCAAAATACAGTCGCGCAGGCAGAGTCAGATCAGTGGGCTTGCTATGCCGACCTTAGAGACAAGGTAGTCGTAATTACGGGTGGGGCAAGTGGTATTGGGTTTGCTATTGCCCAAGCCTTTGCTTACAACGGTGCCAAATTGGCATTGTTGGATATTGATGCGCAAGCCTTAGCAAGCGCACGCGATACATTGCTAAGTGACTATCCACATCTGGCTGTAGCCGTCTATACCTGCGCTGTGAACGACCAAGCAGGCGTACAAGCCGTGTTTGCAGAAATTCAGCAAAGCTGGGGTCGTGTGGATGTATTGCTGAATAACGCGGGTATTTCTATGAATACCCCTACGTTGGAGTTGTCGGGTGACGATTGGCGTCGTGCGATGGATATCAACGTGAATGGTGTGTTTTATTGTGCTCAAGAAGCAGCACGCTGCATGGTGGAACAAAAGCAGGGCGTGATTTTGAACATGTCGTCCATGTACGGTGTGGTGGCAGCCCCTCAACGTGCAGCCTATTGTGCAAGTAAAGCGGCCGTGGCGATGTTGACCAAAGTTTTGGCGAACGAGTGGGGCGAGCACGGTTTGCGAGTAAATGCGATTGCGCCAGGCTACGTACGCACAGCGTTGGTAGACGACTTGGTAGCACGTGGCAGAATGGATTTAGACGCTTTGACCAAACGTACCCCGTCACGTCGCTTAGGCACACCAGAAGACATTGCCGCCTTGGCGATTTTCATGGCTTCAAAGCAAGCTGCATTCATGAATGGTCACGTTGCGGTGGCTGACGGTGGTTGGTCTGCTTACAGCTATATTTAAGCCCGTATCCATGCAACGAGGCAGCGTCCGTGTTGCATGGGTTTGTACTATGTACGATAAAAGAAGATCAGCGTATGATAAAGTTTTGTTTTTTTGAAGCGCTTCATTTTTCGAGTTCTGATCTTTAGTTTTACCAAAAATATGAAGCGCTTCAAGTAAGAGGAGACAGCAGTGGACAAAAACATGAAACGCGTAGAACACGGTGCCGGTGGCGATGTAGAGGTACTGCATCTGGTGGATGCGGAAATCCCCGTCGCAGGAGCTGGTGAAGTACTAATTAAAGTCGCGTACGCCGGTGTGAATCGCCCAGATGTATTGCAGCGCAAAGGCTTGTATCCACCACCTAAAGACGCATCGCCTTACTTAGGCTTGGAGGTGTCGGGTGAAGTGGTGGCTTTGGGTGCGGGTGTTAGTCAATGGAAAGTGGGCGACAAAGTATGTGCGCTGGTGCCGGGTGCAGGCTATGCCGAATACTGTGTCACCGATGCGCGTCACTGCATGCCTGTACCGGCTGGGTTAAGCATGTTGCAAGCGGCTGCATTGCCCGAAACCTACTTAACGGTGTGGACCAACGTGTTTGAGCGTGGGGCCTTGCAAGCCGGTGAAACTTTCTTGGTGCACGGTGGTTCCAGCGGTATTGGTCTAACGGCTATTCAATTGGCTAAAGCCTTTGGTGCACGTGTATTAACCACCGTAGGTAATGCCGACAAAGCCGAAGTATGCCGAGCACAAGGTGCCGATGTCGCCATTAATTACCGCGACGAAGATTTCAGCGACGTCGTACAGCAGCAAACCGATGGGAAAGGGGTAGAGCTGATTCTTGACATGGTGGGAGGCGATTACATTGCCCGCAACGTCGCATCGTTAGCGCTAGAAGGCCGTTTGGTGCAGATTGCCTTCTTACAAGGTAGTCGCGTTGATATGGACTTAATGCCCATCATGTTGAAACGTCTGACCGTAACAGGTTCAACCTTGCGTGCACGTAGCAGTGAACAAAAAGCGGCCTTGGTCAATAACTTGGTAAAGGCTGTGTGGCCTTTGCTAGAAGCTGGAAAGTGCTTGCCAGTGATACACGCCGAGTACGCGCTTGATGAGGTACAAGCCGCACACCGTTTAATGGAAAGCAGCCAACACATTGGCAAAATTATGTTGAAAGTAGGGAAGTAGGCCATGCAGCATCAAAATAGAGTAGTGGTAGTAACAGGTGGTCTAGGCGGCATAGGCAGAGCCATTGCAGAACGCTATGTGCAAGACGGCGCAAGCGTTGCCATCGTGGATATGGATGCCGAGCGCGGTGAAGCCTTGTGCGCTGAATGGAAAGATGCGGGCCATAACGTGGCCTTCGCTGCGGCAGATGTAGCCGATTACCACGCCTGCGAGCGTGCCGCTGATCAGTTGCAAAGCCTCTTAGGGCCTATTGATACCTTGGTGAATAATGCAGGCATTTCACCTAAGCACGATGGTCACCCTATGGCATTTCACCAGATGGACCCAGCCGAGTGGAATCGCGTGATGAACGTGAACCTAAACAGCTCCTTTAACTGGTCGCGCATCCTGACACCCGGCATGGTAGAGCGTAAGTTTGGCCGTATTGTGTCTATGTCGTCCGTAGCAGGTAAAGCCAATATTGTGGATATTGTGGCGGCGCATTACAGCACTACCAAAGCCGCCCTAATTGGTTTTACTCGTCACCTAGCTGGTGAGCTGGGCCCACACGGCATTACCGTGAATGCGTTGGCTCCTGGTCGTATTAATACGCCTTTACTGAAAACCGTAGTCAGCAGTGCCAACGACGATGTGGTGAAAGAAACCCCATTACGTAGATTGGGCGAGCCTGTGGAAGTAGCAGACGCTTGCTTATTTTTAACCTCACCTAGCGCTGCGTTTATTACCGGACAAGTGCTGGATGTGGCTGGCGGCTGGATGTTGACCTAAGGAGACCCTGATTATGTTGATTACAGGAAATACCCGTTTATTCGCTATTCTGGCTGACCCTATCGCTCAAGTGCGTACCCCAGAAGTGCTAAATGCTTATTTTGATCAGCACAAGGTAGATGGCGTATTGGTGCCTATGCATGTGCCATCTGAAACCTTGTCCACCACGTTAGATGCCATACGTGGCATGAAAAATATGGGCGGTTGCATTATCACGGTGCCTCATAAAAATGCGGTGGCCGAGCTGTGCGATGTGCTGGGGCCTACTGCCAAAGCAACGGGTGCGGTCAATACCGTACGCCGTTTGCCTGATGGTCGTTTGTATGGCGACATGTTTGATGGTGCAGGCTTTGTTAGTGGCTTAATCAGTCAAGGTAATGACCCCAAAGGTAAACGTGTATTGCTAGTGGGGGCAGGTGGTGCATCAGGTGCGATAGCGTTTGCGTTAGTGCAAGCGGGCGTAAGCGAGTTAGTGATTAGCAATCGTACCTTGAGCAAAGCCGAAGACATTGCCACTCGTATTAAACAGATCGTGGCTGATGCTCCAGTGCGAGCCGGTGATGCCAATGCGCAAGGCTACGACATTGTGGTGAACGCGACGTCGTTGGGTATGAAGCCAGACGATGCCTTGCCACTGGATGTCGCGACCATTGCATCCAGTACATTGGTGGCAGAAATCATCATGAAACCAGCTCTTACTCCATTGTTAGAGGCTGCACAGCAGAAAGGGTGTCCCGTGCACTTTGGTCGTCATATGTTGGATGAGCAAGTGCGATTGATGGCAGAGTTCATGCTGGATACCGCCGATCATGTCTAATACCAACCAAAGCTTCGATTATGTAGTGGTAGGGGGTGGTACCGCTGGGAGTATCCTAGCGAATCGCCTGACTGCCAATGGACGCTATAGCGTGTTGCTGCTAGAAGCTGGCGGGCAAGGTAAAGGGTTTTGGATTCCTATACCTGCTGGGTTTAGCAAGCTGCTGACTAACCCTAAATTCAATTGGCGTTTTTCCACAGCCCCCGAAGAAAGCACGTTAAACAGAGTGATTGCTGTGCCGCGTGGTAAGGGCTTGGGTGGCTCAACGCTAATTAACGGCATGATCTATGTGCGTGGCCAAGCGCAAGATTACGATCATTGGGCAGAGCTGGGGGCATCGGGTTGGGATTTCCAGTCCGTTGAGCCGTACTTTCGCAAGTTAGAAAACTACGCACAAGGTGGGGAAGGTCGTGGTACGGATGGCCCTATGCATATCTGTGAAGTGTCAGAGCGCCATACCTTATCCACAGCCTTGCTGGATGCAGCGCAACAAGCCGGGCACCCCTTAAATGCTGACTACAACAGTGGTGACCAAGAAGGCTTTGGCTATTACCAAGTGGCGCAACATAAAGGCCGCAGATGGAGTGTGGTAGATGGTTATTTAGCTCCTGCTCAGCAGCGTTCCGGTTTAACCGTGCGTACCGATGCGCATGTGCTAAATCTAGAACTAGACGAGCAAAAACGTTGTACCGGTGTGCGCTATGTGCATAACGGGCAGACGGTAACGGTGAATGCCAAGGCCGAAGTCATTCTGGCTGCGGGGGCTGTGCAAACCCCGCAAATTCTTGAGCTGTCGGGTATTGGTAAGCCTGAGGTACTGCAGAATATTGGGGTGCCTGTACGTCACGCGTTAGAAGGGGTTGGTGAGAACTACATCGACCACTTCTGCACGCGTATGAATTGGCGTGTGAAAGGTACTGATTCTCTGAATGAACTCACGCGTGGCTTGTCGTTGGTATCGGCGGTGGGTCAGTACTTTACCCGACGTACAGGGATTCTTACGCTGGGTACAGGGTTGGCCTTTGGTTTCGTCAAAAGTCGTCCTGAACTTACCGCGCCCGATGTGCAGTATTTCTTTATGCATGCCAGTTACGCCAATGCTGCCGAACGTAAGTTAGACAAGCTGCCGGGTATGACCTTGGGTGTGGCGCAGTTGCGTCCTAAGTCACAAGGTAGCATTCATGCCCAATCGTCCGACCCCTACATGCAACCGGCCATCAAACCTAACTTCTTAGCGGTTCAGGAAGACCAAGATAGTTTGATTGGTGGCATGCAGGTAGCGCGTAATATCATGGCGCAACCCGCCATGAGTCGCTATGTAGAGCAAGAGATGGCGCCAGGTAGTGCGGTGCAAAGTCATGCGGATTGGTTACGTTTTGCACGTGAGAATGGTCAGACTATTTATCACCCCATTGGTACGTGTAGGATGGGTACTGATGACAACGCTGTGGTAGACCCAAGCTTGAAAGTACGTGGCTTGCAAGGTTTGCGTATTGTGGATGCGTCGGTGATGCCAGCAATGGTCAGCGGGAATACGCAAGCGGCGGTGATGATGGTGGCTGAGAAAGGGGCGGATCTGATTTTGAAAGATGCGCGGTGATGGTTGGTGAGTTTTTCTACGCTTGATTCTGGCTCAGGATAACGGCTGTATTCATCGCATACGCTGGGGGACTGCGGAACAACTTTTTGTGATTTGAGACACCAAATCAAAAAAGTTTTCCTCCGCCTCCCCTGAGGTATTTCAATGAATAGGTTTACTGCCCCTTCTTAAGCACTGGTACGGTTTTATTCGTGACTAGTGGGTTTCTACTCGTAATACTGGTTCAGGATGACGGCTGTATCCATCGCACATGCTGGGGAGCTGCAGAAGAATTTTTTGTGATTTGAGAAACCAAATCAAAAAAATTTTCTCTCCGCCCCCCCTGAGCATGCTGCTACTGGTAGGTTTACAGCCCTTTCTTGTGGGGCAGTCAGTACGCTAGCCTCGAAATACTCTGCTAAGGATAAATGTAGACCTCTATGCGTAGCGCTGGTTAGCACATATAAGAGGCTGTTTTGTATTAGCGTAGCGGCTGGCTACTGCTCTGTGCTGAATTGGGTGCTTTTCTTAAGTGTTTCTGAGGCACATCAAGCAACTAACGACAGCATTGAATAAGAAATACAGCGCGACACAATGTGTTTGTGCAGAAGTAGGTACACCTACAGAAATCATCTGCCTCAAAACCTCTGCAAGCGACGAGCAAAAGGCGGATGGAAGTGTTTTTTTATTTGGTGTCTCAAATAAAAAAATACTTTCGCAGCCTTAGGCGAATGCAGTCCAGTCGTGAGTAAGCAGGCTTTTAACCCACCACTTACACCCCTGCAGCCTGTTTTCGCGCCAAATAAATCGCCTCATGATTACTATCTGCCCACTGCACTAACTGCTGCATAGGCACCAGAAACGATCTCCCTAACTCTGTTAACGCATAGTCAACCCGTGGTGGAACCTCGGGATAGAGCGTGCGGCTGATGTAGCCATCGTTCTCTAAGCGTTTCAGCGTACGCGATAGTACCTGTCTGGAAATATCACCTATCTCACGGTGTAGTTCGTTAAAGCGCAGTATGCGGTCTTTGAGCGATTCCAAAATCAACAAACTCCACTGATCACCAATGCGATCCAACACATCGCGGATGGGGCAGGGTTGGTCAAACTCTATGGGCTGTGTGCTTTTTTCAGACATGGGTGTTTCTCTTGCTAGCAGGATGGTCACGTTGAGGTGACTGAGGCACGTTCGTGTGACTTCTTGTGCTCAATGTTGGGTGAGTGTAGCATTCGTAGCAGCATAGGTCTATTTTAGTGACCTAGTATTAATTAAAGATTTTTGGAGCTGACTATGGCACATATTGCAGGATTAGGCGCAACGGGGCGCTATGTGTTTTCTACGGTTGTGGTGGCAGTGGCTGCGACATTAACAGGAGCATCTGCGCAGGTGTTGGCAGCAGAAACGGCTGTGGTTGCGACCCCAGCTACACACCAAGCGCAACAAGCGGCATTAACCATAGAGCCGTTTAATTGGGGTGGCGAGGCGATTTTTGCGGTGTCGTCGGTATTGGTACAAGGCAAAGATGAAGCCATCTTAATTGACGCACAGTTTTCTACAACTGAAGCCAGCCAGCTTGTAGAGAAAATTAAAGCAACAGGGAAGCGGTTAAGCACTATCTATATTAGTCATGGTGATCCCGACTATTACTTTGGTTTGGCGACGTTACAGGAGGCTTTTCCGGACGCCAACATTCTGGCTACACCCGCCACCATTGCGCACATAGAAGCGACTAAGGATGCCAAGTTTGCTTTTTGGGGGCCGAAAATGGGCGATAGCGCTCCCAGTAGGATTGTTGTTCCTCAAGCGTTAGAGGGCGATACCTTGTTGCTAGAAGGGCAGGAACTCAAGGTGGTGGGGTTAGATGGCCCTACGCCAGATCGTACGTTTGTGTGGATACCTGCTAGTAAAACGGTTGTGGGCGGGATTCCCGTGATGTCTGGCGAGCATGTATGGATGGCCGATACGCAAACACCGCAGTCGCACGCTGATTGGTTGGCAACCTTAGCGCGTATCAAGGCTTTATCACCTGATGTAGTCATTCCAGGTCACTACATGGGCGCGTTACCTAAGGGAGTAGAGGCAGTCACTTTCACGGCGGATTACATACAGGCCTTTAACGAAGAGGCTGCCAAGGCTAGTAATTCGCCAGAGTTGGTCGTGGCGATGAAGTTACGTTATCCAGAATTGCAGGGCGACGGCTCCTTGGTGCTAAGCGCGAGCGTGGCTAAAGGTGAGATGCAATGGCAGTAAGGCTGGCGCAATACCTGTAGCAACTTCATTGATTGCTGTCTCTGTGCTGATGCACTGCCTTCTACTACGGGGCGGTGCATCAGCATTTTTATGCGCCTGATTATGCCGTTTTCGTTATGCTGCGCTAGACTGAAATTGATTTGTTGATATAATGATTAGCTCTAGAATGATTCGGAGTCAAATGATTATGTTAATAAATAAAATCCTGAAACGTCTAAGTGTTGCAATGGGTACCGCTGTTTTTGGCCTAGGGTTATTGGGAACTGGCAGTGCCTATGCCCAAGACAAAGGTACTGTGCATTTGGCCTATGTTGAGTGGTCGTCTGAGGTAGCTTCCACTAACGTCATGCGCGTATTGCTGGAGCAAGCTGGCTACGATGTAAAAATGAGCTCGCTGACTGGTGCGGCGATGTGGCAAGCCGTTGCTAACGGTGATGCTGACGCCATGCTGGCTGCGTGGTTGCCTACTACCCACGAAGATTACTTCGCGCAGTTGGGTGACAAAGTTGAAGACTTGGGTCCGAACTTAGATGGCACTAAGCTGGGTTTGGTTGTACCCGCTTACACAGAGATCAACTCTATTGAAGAGCTGAACGACAACGCCAAGAAATTCAATAACGAAATTATTGGTATTGATCCCGGTGCAGGTTTGCAGCGTTTAACCGGTGATGTGGTAGACCAATACAATCTGAAGCTGCGTTTGCGTGATGGTACCGATGCCACCATGACAGCGGCATTGGCGAATGCCATTCAGAATAACGAAGACGTTGTCATTACCGCGTGGACACCGCATTGGATGTTTGCGCGTTGGGATCTTAAATACCTAGAAGACCCTAAAGGTATTTACGGTGGTGCAGAGCAAATTCATACCATTGCTCGTAAAGGTCTGAAAGACGAAAAACCAGAGGCGTATGCCATCTTGGATGCCTTTAATTGGACTACCGACGACATGGGCGAAATCATGTTGATGAACGAAGAAGCCGGTAGTGATCCGTATGAAAATGCCAAAAAATGGGTAGAAGCTAACCCAGAAAAAGTACAAGCCTGGATGCCCACTACTGAGTAAGCCACATTGTGGTGAACCAGTAATGTCGCTATAGGCACAAGGCCGGGCGCATTGCGACCCGGCCTTGTACTTTTCAATTACAGCAAAAAGAGGAACGGATGACGAATACTAGAAATGTAAAAATCAAAGTCCGTCAGTTAAGTAAAGTTTTTGGTGCTAATCCAGATCGTGCACTGGCTTTACGTAAGCAGGGTAAAAAACGCCCTGAGATTTTTGAACAAACTGGCCATACCCTTGGGCTTTATGACATCAACTTTGATGTGTATGAAGGCGAGCTGCTCGTTATTATGGGCTTGTCGGGATCCGGTAAATCTACCTTGATCCGTTGCTTGAATCGCTTAATAGATCCTACCGAAGGGCAGGTGGAAATAGCGGGTCAAGACATCACTAAGTTATCTGAAAAAGAATTGCTGGCAGTGCGACGTGAGCATTTCTCGATGGTGTTTCAGAATTTCGCCTTATTTCCACACCGAACTGTGCAGCAAAACGTAGAGTTCGGGCTAGAAATACGCCACATGGAAAAAGAAGAACGTGGTCGTATTGCTGTCGATGCATTAGAGCAAGTGGGCCTTAAAGGCTGGGAAGATTCCTATCCCTCACAACTGTCTGGTGGTATGCAACAGCGCGTGGGTATTGCGCGAGCGCTGGCAAACGACGGCAGCGTGTTGTTGATGGACGAAGCCTTTTCGGCGCTAGACCCATTAATCCGCAAAGATATGCAGCAAGAGCTGCAAGAATTGCAGTACCGCACGCGTAAAACCACCATTTTCATCACGCACGACTTGGATGAGGCGTTAAACATTGGTGACCGCATCATCTTGCTGAAAGACGGTGAGATCGTGCAAGAAGGTACGCCAGAAGAAATTCTCAGCAAACCCGCCGATGACTATGTGGCGCGCTTTATTGAAGGTGTGGATAAAGCCCGAGTATTGACCGCAAGCAGTGCTATGCGCTCTTCGCGCGTGACGGTGCGTCCTGATGATGGGCCACGTACAGCGTTGCGCAAGATGAGTGAAAACAGTATCGACTCGGTGTATGTGACAACGCGAGACAGACGCTTAATTGGCTTGATTGAAGCGGCTGTGTTGCGCAAAGCCATTCAAGATCAGGCACAAAGCATACAAAGCTATATAGATACCGATATACCTAAAGTAGGGCCAGACGAGCCATTGAATCAACTATTCGGGTTATTCGATCGCAGTATTCCTGTTGCCGTTGTGAATGACAAAGAACAGTTATTAGGCGTGGTGGTGAAAGGTGCCGTGTTAGATGAGCTGGCTAAAGCAGGAGAAACCTCATGATGAGTAGTATTCCAACCTTACCGTTAAGCCGTTGGATCGAGCAGGGGCTTAACTCGCTGACTTCTAGCTATTCTGGCGTAACGCGCAGTGTGTCACGCTTTACTCAAGACGGCATTGATCTACTGAACGATGGTTTGCTGGCATTGCCTGAATGGTTGCTGATAGCAGCCTTTGCGCTGTTGTGTTGGCGTGCTTCGGGCTGGCGTTTAGCTATAGGTGCTGTGGCCGGTTTGGGCTTGATCTGGAACCTAGGCTTATGGGTACCTATGATTCAAACGCTGACGTTGGTCGTCATTGCCACCTTGGTTGCTATTGTGATCGCCTTGCCTATAGGTATTGTGGCTGCACTGTCTAACCGCTTATATAAAGTGGTGATGCCAATGCTGGATTTCATGCAGACCATGCCGGCCTTTGTGTACCTAATCCCCGCCATTCCGTTTTTTGGTATTGGTGCGGTATCGGCCATTTTTGCTACGGTGATTTTCTCTATGCCACCGGCGATACGCCTGACTATTTTGGGCATACGCCAAGTGCCTTCTGATTTGATCGAGGCCGCTGATGCTTATGGTGCGACACGTCGACAAAAACTGTTTAAAGTGCAGTTACCGTTAGCGTTGCCTACCATTATGGCGGGTGTGAACCAGACCATTATGTTGGCCTTGTCCATGGTAGTGATTGCCGCTATGATTGGTGCCGATGGTTTAGGTAGCGAAGTATGGCGCGCCATTCAGCGACTGCGTTCTGGCGATGGCTTTGTGGCAGGTATTGCCGTAGTGATTCTGGCCATGTTGCTAGATAGACTGACGCAATCTTTGCAAAAGCGCAGCAGCAAAAAGAAATAAGCGGTAAGCGATATAAAAAGGCTTGGATATTTCCAAGCCTTTTTGGTGTTCATAGCCCCTGCTGTTATTGCTTTAGAAAGGGTGGTAAATCGTTCAGTAATCAGAACACTCGGTGGGCGGAGAGAAAACTTTTTTGATTTGGTGTCTCAAATCACAAAAAGTATTTCTGCAGCCCCCAGCGTAAGCTACCGATACTGCCTTAGCTACAGCGACTTAAACGCCTCTGCTGCCAACGTATACGAATGCAAACGTGCTTTCTGATCGTAAATATTGCTGGTCACAATCAGCTCATTAGCTTGAGTATTCACGAGTGTTGAGTGAATCTTCTGGCGCACCGTGTCCACATCACCAATAGCGGTGCAGTGCATCATGTGTTTAATGAGTTCTTGTGCTTGAGGACTGGCATTATCCATATAGCCGGGTGCGGGTGGCGGTAGGGTAATAGGTTTGCCCGAGCGCAGGCTCACAAAAGATTGCTGCCACGATGTGGCTAAGTCTTCGGCTTCTGCAGTGGTATCAGCGGCAAAAATATTAAAGCCCAGCATCAAGTACGGCTTGTCTAAGTATTTAGACGGGCGGAAGTGCTGCCTATAGACTTCACAGGCATGGGCCAGTTGCGCTGGTGCAAAGTGCGAGGCAAAGGCGTAGGGTAGGCCCAATGCAGCAGCCAACTGAGCACCATACAAGCTACTACCCAAAATCCAAACAGGTACTTTACTGCCGCGACCTGGTACGGCAACTACCGGCTGCTCGGGCTCATCTGACATGTAGTCCATCAGTTCTAATACATCGCGGGGGAACTGTTCTGGGTCAGAGTTTAAGTCGCGGCGTAACGCTCTAGAGGTGATTTGGTCTGAACCCGGAGCGCGGCCTAAGCCCAAGTCTATACGGCCAGGGTATAAGCTTTCCAAGGTGCCAAATTGCTCGGCAATTACCAGTGGTGAATGGTTGGGCAGCATAATGCCACCAGCCCCTACGCGTATGCGTTGCGTTTGTGAGGCCACATGGCTGATCAAAATAGCGGTGGCAGCACTGGCAATGCCCGGCATGCCGTGATGCTCAGCTAACCAGTAGCGAGTAAAACCAAGGTTTTCGCAGTGTTGGGCAAGTTCAGCGGCACGCAAAAATGCATCCCTAGCGGAGCCTCCTTGCGTGATAGGGGCTAAATCCAGCGCAGAAAAAGTGGCACGAGTAGACATGTTAGTGAGTCCTTGTAACAGACAACGATACTCATATCATAGGGCAGTTAAAACCCGTTATGATTGTTGCATGTGATGTTTATTTAGGGAGAAAGGTGAATGACTGAAACACAGCTGATCGAAAACTCAACGTTATCGTTATTACAGACGTTTGGTGTCAATCTGCTTTTGGCTGCTGTTATCCTTATTGTTGGATGGTGGCTATCGTCAGTTGCAGCCCGGTTTTTGCGCAAATTCCTGACACGTATGCCACACATGGATCGCACAGTGATCCCCATGCTCACCATCGTGCTGCAATGGTTCATACGTATCATCGTGTTGATCGCCGTCTTGGCACGCTTTGGTGTGCAAACTACCAGTATCGTAGCCATGCTGGGTGCAATGGGTTTGGCGGTAGGTTTGGCTTTGCAAGGTACGCTGCAAAACGTGGCATCGGGCATTATGTTGCTAATACTACGCCCCATCAGTGCGGGTGAGTTTGTATCAGTCGTAGGCCAGGGGGATGGTACGGTGGATGAAGTGGGTTTGTTTCTAACCCGCTTTATACAGGTCGATGGCATTGAGTTTACATTGCCTAATAGCTCTATTTGGGGCAGCGCCATCATCAACTACAGCCGCAATAAAACCCGCCGTATGGATGTGGAAGTAGCGGTGCGTTATGGCGATGATCTGGATAAAGCCATTCGTATTTTGAAAAAAATGGCAGAGGGTAATGAGCATGTGCTTAAAGACCCTGCACCACAGGTTATGGTCACGCAGTACAAAGACAGTGCTGTTGTGGTGACAGTGCGTGTGTGGAGTTTGTCCGAGAACTTCTGGAACTTACGCTTCGAACTGTTGCGTCAAGCACCAATCTTGCTGAAAGATGAAGGTTTGCGCATTCCAGTACCAGTGCGTGAAATCAGTGCTCCGACGGACACAGAAAAAGCCAGCGCTTAAGTATAGAAAATAAAGGCTACAGCATCTAACCCGCCCTATAAAAGGGCGGGTTTTTTATGCCTTGAAGTAACGGAAGTTGGTGCATTCTGGGTGTATGGCATTGTTGTAAACAGGGAGCCCCTCACATGGATACAGACGACTTCCTTAGGGGCTCTAAGTTCGTATTGAATATTGAGGATGATCAGTGATATCGCCGTCAGAGTGAGCTGATAGTGCGATGGTATTGCACAATGGCCTTTTTCTTGCTTAGCGCTGGGTGGACGTCCATTGCACGGCAAACACACTGATAAGCACAATGACCAGCCCAAGTAACGCAGAGCCACTCATGGCTTGAGACAGCAGCGCCCATCCTAATATCACAGCGGTTAAAGGGCTAAGTAAACCTAGCGAAGACACAGCTACCGTGGGTAAGCGCACAATTCCCCTAAACCACAGCACATACGCTAACAGTGCACCGGCTAAGCACAAGTAGGCATAAGCCAGATACTGGGTGGCGGTTAACTGAGGTAAAGGCGCATCGACTAAGTAGGCAACGGGTGCCAGCATGGCGCCGCCCAGCAGCAATTGCCAGCCCGTCAGTGCCAGTATAGGGAGTTTGACTTGCCAACGCCGTGTCAACCAAATACCTGCTGCCATACTGGCAGCACCCAATAGGGCGGCGATCACGCCTATGGGTTCAAACTGAGTTTGTGGTGACCATAATAAGATGGCCATACCTATTACCCCCGCCACAGCCGACCATAAGGTGGTTTGTGCGGGCGATTTGCCATCCACGGCCCAGACTAGCACCATCACCAATAACGGCTGTATAGCACCTAGCACGGCTGCTAAGCCACCGGGTAGACGGTAAGCCGCTACGAACAGCAGGGCTTGGAAAATGCCGATGTTTAAGGCGGCCAAGATAATCAGGCGTAACCAGTCTTGCCGCAAGGGCAGTTTTCTAGTAAGTAACACCAGCAATATGCCAGCAGGTAATGCACGTATCAGCGCAGCGGTAAAAGGTCTGTCTGGTGGCAGAATTTCAGAGGTCACAATATAGGTGGACCCCCAAATAGCCGGAGCCAGTGCAGTTAATAGGCTATCGCGCCACGGAAAAGTAGAGACAGGAGCAGTCATTTTGGATTAATCTTGAATTTAAGATAATTTTATTCTGAGAATTTTTTATCTTGAAGTCAAGATAAATACAAAGGCTAGTCATGGCACAAAAAAACGATGCAGTAGAGCTAATCTTGAGTCAGTGGCGGCGAGAGCGCCCTGATTTAGATGTGGAAATCATGGGACCCATAGGGCGTATTAATCGCTGTGCCATGTTGTTGGAACAGCGATTAGACGCTTGTTTTGCCGAGTTTGGCCTGTGCTTGTGGGAGTTTGATGTATTGGCCGCGCTACGACGCAGCGGCGCGCCATATTGCCTAAGCCCTACGGCGTTGTTTTCCACCTTGATGGTGACCTCAGGCACTATGACGCACCGCTTAAAGCGTTTGGAAAGCAAAGGCTGGATAGTGCGCCTGCCTAACGAGCAAGACGCGCGCAGCATGTTGGTGCAGTTAACCGATGTGGGGCTAGCACTGACCAATAAGGTGGTGGCGGTGCATGTGGATAATGAACACCAAATGCTAGCACCTATGGCAGTAGAGCAATTGGCTGCATTGGATCAGCATTTGTCTACCTTGTTGCAGGTGCTAGAGCCCACACCAGCATCGCCAAAGTAAAGGTTTTACTTGGCTTGTTTTGCTGTTTTAAGCATGGCCGTACACATACCGCGCAGCATAGCGACCTCGTCTATGGTTAAGCGGTTACGACTAAAAATTTGACGCATGCGGGTAGGCAGTTTTTTGGGGTTTTCGGGGTCTAAAAAATCTACGCCTACTAGCGCTTCTTCAAAGTGCGTCATAAACGCATCCAACTGCCCCATGGTGGCTAAGGCCTTACCAGGGTCGGCTTTACCTAAGGCTATAGGCATGGTTTCTAGCTCGTACTGTTGCAATAATGCATAACGCAGCTCCCACGCGGCCAGTTGCAGTGCTTGAGCAACATTTAACGAACTGTACTCAGAATTCGCCGGAATATGGCACAAGTGTTGGCAGCTTTCTAGCTCTTGATTACTGAGCCCAGTGCGCTCTGTACCCAATACAATCGCGATTTTTCCTGCCTTTTCGGCCAAGTGTGTTGCACCCAGCGTGGCGCTTTGGCGTATGTCTAAAGGGGGTGGTCCCAGATAACGTGGTCTGGCTGTTAGCGCAAAAGAAAGTGAAACAGGCGCCAATGCTTGCTCTAAACTTGGTACGATAGAGGCTTGGCTTAAAACATCGGTTGCACCACTGGCCAGAGCAATCGCTTCGGCGTGCTCGGTAATGTGCTCATGTTTTGGTGCCACCAAACACAGTTCTTTAAAGCCCATAGTTTTGATTGCGCGTGCTGCAGCCCCCACGTTACCGGGATGGCTGGGCCGTACCATAATGAAGCGAACCTGCTCGAAGGCAGGGTGGTTGGTGTGTGCCGATGTTTGTGTCATAAATACGTTGATACAGAAAGCTTTTGTAGCCCTATTATTGCATTCGGGCAGTACAAGAGCAGGAAATTTTTACCGAACGGATTATCTATGCATCCCATGCTGAATACCGCCATCAAGGCGGCACGCCGAGCAGGCACCATCATTAACCGTGCTAGCGTGGATCTAGAAAAAATCAAAGTTGGCCGCAAAGGCCCCGGCGACTACGTGACCGAAACTGATGCGGCAGCCGAAGAAGCAATTATTGATGTACTGCGCACTGCGTACCCTGACCATGGGTTTATTGGTGAAGAAACAGGCGAAATCATGCCAGAGGGCAATGACAACCCTGAAAACGTGTGGGTGATTGATCCTTTAGATGGCACCACAAACTTCATTCACGGCTTCCCTCACTACGCAATTTCCATTGCGATGCTGCACAAAGGCGTGCCTACGCATGCTGTGATTTTTGATCCCGCTAAAAACGAAATCTTCCACGCAACCCGTGGCGGTGGCGCATTTCTGGACGATCGTCGTATTCGTGTGTCCAGTTTGCGCAAATACCATGACGCCTTGTTGGGCGCGCATGTGGCCGATTCCGGTGGCGTAGTAAAAAGCACTTCCCCATTTTCCGCCATGCTTAGCGATTGCGCAGCCGTGCGCCGCGTAGGCGCAACGGTGCTGGACTTGGCTTACGTAGCATGTGGTCGTCTAGACGGCTTTGTAGCAACTAAGCTGAAAACCTGGGACATGGCAGCAGGTGCCTTACTGGTCTTGGAAGCCGGTGGTTTGGTAGGCGACTTTGCTGGCGAACAAACTTGGTACGAGTCAGGCAATATCATTGCTGCTACACCAAAAATCTTCACGCAAATGCTGGTGCATTTGGCTGAGTAAGCAGCAAAGAAGTAACACACACCCCAAAGCGCTATCGTGGTTTTGGGGTGTTTTTATTGGTGCGTACGGTGTGATGTGGTGATAGGTAAGCAGGCGTAAACAGCCCATTGTGATTTGCTCTTGGGTCGTGTTCAAATACTCCTGTTTTCGACCATACACAGTAAGGCAGGTCGCTACCTGTGTTCTGTACAGGGGCTAGTGTTATACACAGCTCACTCTTAATTGATTTTTGTTATTTTCGGGTTTTCATGACTGACTACACGCTGTACTTAATCAAAGCTGCGATTTTGGGCCTGATTGAAGGGTTTACTGAATTTATTCCGGTTTCCAGTACGGCGCATTTGTTGCTGTTGGGCGAATGGATATCATTTCCTTCAGACAGTAATAAAGTCTTTGAAGTGGTGATTCAGTTTGGTTCTATTCTGGCCGTAATTTGGTTGTTTAGAGCTCGTATTTGGCAATTGGTAAAAGGTACATTTAGCGGTGATCGCACCGAAATGATGTTTACCCGAAATCTAATCATTGCCTTTTTACCTGCGGCGGTAATTGGTGCGCTAACTATTAAATATATTAAAGCGCTATTTCATAACCCCTTGGTATTTGTATTCACCTTGGTGATTGGTGGTCTTATTATGCTGTGGGTAGAGCGTAAACCTGCTTATGCCAAACAGCACCCTAATTACAAAGTTGAGGACGGTGTGACGGCCACATCAGAAAAAGCCACGGCTTATTCGCTAGAAGAAATTACGTGGAAGCAAGCGTTGGTGGTAGGCTTTGCGCAGTGTATTGCGATGGTGCCTGGTACATCACGCTCTGGTGCCACCATTGTAGGGGGGATGTTGGCTGGCATTCACCGTAAAACCGCAACGGAGTTCTCGTTCTTCTTGGCGATGCCTACCATGTTGGCAGCAACCGTTTACGATTTGTACCGTAACGGCGCAAGCTTAAACGTAGAGCAGGGCTGGGGCATTGCGGTAGGATTCGTGCTGGCATTCTTTAGTGCATTGTTCTTGGTGAAAATAGTACTGCGCTTCGTATCGCGCCACACTTACCGTCCATTCGCCTGGTATCGCATTGCATTAGGTGCCGTAGTGTTGCTGTGGTTATATGCCTAACCGCTGTACATTACACAGTAAAAAGCCGTGACTTATGTCACGGCTTTTTTGTGGCAAGGGGTAGTCGTCGCGTTAGTTTATGTTGTGCTGTTTGGTAGTCGACTGGTTACCCAACCTAGGAAGCTGACCAAAAATAGCACTCGTATCAGGTGGTGCGTGGTCACAATGGCTGGGTCTATGTTTAAGGCTAATGCCATCACTCCAATTTCTGGTGCGCCGCCGGGAAGCAGTACTAGGAATACGGCACCAAACGGTGCACCGGTTAGGGTGTGTAATGCTAAAGCACACACTACGGCGAGTAAGGCCAAGCCTATGCCCACTAGTATGGATAACCATCCGTCTTTAATTAAGACTTTCCAGCTGTAGCCTACAAAGCGCACTCCTATGCTGGTTCCTATAACCAGTTGGGATAGGGCGGCAGCGGCTGGGTGAGCTACGGCTTGGGTGTAACCCGATGCATGCAAAATGGCCGAAAACAGCAAAGGGAATAGCAGCATGCCGGTGGCAAAACGTAGTCGTTTGGCCAGTAACCACCCGCTAACAGCGCAGGCCAGTAAGACCAGTTGCGACATCCACGAAAAGCCTTCTTGTATGGCGTGTTGGCCTAGGGGGATGGTGCTGGCTGGTAGCTCATAATTCCCTACGTAATGCAAAACAACAGGGGTTAAGGCGAGCAGAGCAACTAAGCGAGCAGAATGGCTAAGTGCGATGCGGCGGCTATCGGCTTTGTAGCTATCGGCTAAGGCACTGACTATAGATAGCCCACCGGGGATGGCGGAAAAAATGGCGTTAATGCGGTTCATGCCAGACCAGCGTGCCAGCACCTTGAAGCTAATAAGAAAATACACCACCGTTAGAATCAGCATGACGCTTAGGGTGGGCAGCCATTGGCTAAGGGTGTGCAGGGTTTCAGGGGCAAAGCTGCTGCCTAGAATGGTGCCTAGCATCGCCAAGGCATAGCCACGCCATGCCGAGGGAATCGCTAACTTTAAGCCGAACAGTGCGGCAAGCGAGCAGGCCACTAAACTACCCAACACCCACGGTAGTGATAAGCCTATTTGTATGAAGCTTAGGCCACCTAATAAGCCCACGCCAAGGGCGATTAAACCCTTGGCGCGAGATTGCATATAGCGAGAGACACTATTCATCATCTTAGTGTGCTTGCGCCATTTTTTTCATTTTCTGGCGTCGTAACATAGGCATGATAATGACCGATACAACGAACAGAATCAGCAGGCCAATGGCGATGGGGCGTTCTGTAATGTAGCTCAGTGGGTTGCCACCGGAAATTTGCAGGGTACGCACCAGTTCGCTTTCCGTCATTTGGCCTAGCAGCAAGCCAATTACTGTGGCGGCGACGGGGTAGTCGTGTCGGCGCATTAACCAGCCCAAACCAGCAAATACCATAACAGTCAGTGGGCCAGCGATAGTGCCGGTAATGCCAAAACCACCCCATGCACATAAGGCCAATACAGAAGGCACCAAGTAGTTCAGGGGAATGCGCACGACCAAACCTAAAATAGGCAGAATCATCAGCGCCACAATAGCCAGCAAAATTACCTGACCAAAGTTACCCATAATAATGGCGTAGACCACGTCGCGCTGGTCACGAATAAAAGAGGGGCCACCAACCAGATTGTGGAACGAGAAGGCTGCCAGCAATACGGCTGTGGCAGCTCCGCCAGGGATACCTAAGGCCAGTAGGGCTGTCATGGAACCACCCTCTGAACTCGAGTTAGAGGACTCGGCGGCAATCAGACCTTCGGTGCAGCCGGTACCAAATTTCTCAGGTTCTTTAGAGGAACGGCGGATTTCACCGTATGCCACTAAGTTCGCGACGGAGGAACCTACACCGGGTACTGCGCCAATTAGGGCACCAATAAAGCTGCCTTTGAGCAGAATTTTTGGGTATTTGAAGACTTCTTTGAAGCCCACCAAAATTTTTCGCAAAGAAATGCTGCGAGCGGCTTTGTCTTCTACTAAGTAGGTGCTGGAACGCAAGCGCAGTAATTCGGAAGCGGCAAACAAACCAATCATGGCGGGTACTACAGCAATGCCATCAATCAGATACGGTGTGCCCAAGGTGGCGCGCATGGTACCTGTAGAGGACATGCCTACTTGGCTAAGTAGTAAGCCAAAAGCACCGGCTAATAAGCCTTTTAGTACGGTGCTATCGTTTAGCGTGGCAATTAAGGCCAAGCCCCACAGCACAATCATCACCATTTCTAGTGGGCCTAGGCGCAACACCATACCTGCTAAGGGTTGGATCAATAGCATTAGCAGGGCGTAACCAATGAAAGTGCCCACGACAGAAGCGCCTAGCCCGATGCCCAGTGCTTCGTTGTGTTTACCTTGGCGTGCCATAGGGTAACCGTCGAAGGCGGTGGCCACACTGGAGGACGATCCCGGTATGTTCATGAGTACGGCGGTAACACCACCACCGTAAGCGCCGCCCGTAAAAATGGCAGTTAGGAACAGCATGGCTTGCAGGAAGTCCATCGCCCAAGTTACTGGCAAAAATACGGCCATCGCCATAGAGATTTGCAAGCCGGGCACGGCGCCAAAAACCAGACCAATAATTAGGCCGGGAATGACAAATAGCCAAGGGTCAAAACTGGTGAACAGCAAGCCCAAAGACTGAGAAAAAGCAAAAGTATCAATCATCTCAGAACACCAGAAGTGGCATAGGGAAGGGGAAGAGCGAGCCAAACCCTTTGATCAGTGCAAAGGTGAACAGAAACGCAAAAATTGGTGGTGCAATTTTGTTTTTCTCGCCGCCCATCAAGATGCCTACCCAGACAAACACGAAAGTGGCGACATCAAAACCTACTGTGGTCAGGCTAAGGCAGAACACCGCAAAAGCGCCTAGTAGTAATAAGTCACCTAGGGTAGATTTTTTGGCGGCCTGTGCTTCGCTGGGCGATACAGAGGCTTGAGTGGCGGGTTTGCGTAAACTGCTAATCGCAATGCAGACCACCAGTAGCAAGCAGGCTATGCCGCTGGGTACTACGACGATAAGGTTGTAGAGTTTGTCTGAGGCCGTAAAGGCGCTCCAGTTGAGGAAAAGAGCGGCAGCGCAAACCGCTAGCAAAAACACCAGATGTGTAAGAGAAATTCGTGTAGCCATGTAGGGATAGTCCAAAGCGGTGGGTCTGGCGACTGGCGTAGCAGTCAAAAAGCCCGCCAGACCCAAGGCTATTAGAGTTGATCTTTGTACTGCTCTAGTACTTCAAAGTTTTTGTAGATGATCTCGGTGGTGCGATCAGGACCCAGCCAGTCTGAACCAATGCCTTGGTTTTTCAGGGTTTCTTTGAACTCAGGGTTAGAGAGCACTTCGCGGTAGGCTTCGGCAAATTTCTCAAAGCGCTCGGGGTACTGTGCTTTGAATTCAGCGTGCGCTGCAATACCGCGCATGGAACCCACCAAGGTTTGTACAGGTTCGTGGCCGGCTTGTTGCAGAGCTTCGTTTAAGGTGGGGGCATCCCAGTCCGCTAAACGCTCGTCTGATGCGACGGCCAAGGGGCGAATGAATTCGGCAATAGGCAGGGTGCCATCTGCAGCCAATACGGCCATTTCTACTTGCCCACCAGCTACGGCTGTACGTGCAGCGTTACCAGATTGGTAGGTCACAATATTGACGGCATCAGGCTCTAAACCATAGGCCTGCAGCATTTGAATGGTGTTGATGTGACCAGTAGAGCCAGGAACTACGCTGATGCGAAATTTACCGGGTTGCTCTTTGATAGCGGCAATGAATTCGTCCAAGGTTTGGTAGGGCAGTTTGGCATTCAGTGCAAACAAGTCCATGTCGGTCCATTGGCCGTTCACAAAAGCAAAATCATCCAAGCTGTAGTCAGCATCCAGATTTAGAATGGCGCTGCTGATGTAAGGATGAATAGAGGTGACCAGAAAGAAGGTACCGTCTTTAGGCATATTGCGGAAATACACTTGGCCTACATGGCCACCGCCGCCTTCTTGGTTGATGGCGCGAATAGGTACACCGAGTTTTTCTTGCATTTGTTGGGCAACCAAACGTGCGGTGCGGTCAGCAGAGCCACCAGGCCCTAACGCAATCACAAAGGTAATTTGTTGGTTAGGCCAGTTATCTGCTTTTTGCGCTACAGCGGGTGCAGCAGCAGTCAGTGTCAGAGAGCTACCTACCAGCAATGTGGCTGCCCATGTTTTGATGCGTTTGAAATTCATTGTTTATTCCTGATGAAGGCAGAGCGCCAAACTGAAAATGTTTACAATGTGTGTATATGTAGAGCTATTGGACTTCCATAGGTTTCTATCATCAATTAGGGTTTCTACTAGAATGTGTGTTTTATTAAGGGGTTAATGCTATATTTCCATAAAAACACACCCTAGCTATTTTTATTGCGAGACTAATATTGTTTACAATGTCAGGTATTGATACCCAAGGTCATGGTTCGGCAAGCATGAAAATTGCTCAAGAACTGGCCAATGACATCATGGCTGGAAAACTGCAGCCTGGTGATAGGTTGGGGGAGGTAGTGTTAGCGGAACGTTTCGATATCAGCCGCGGTCCGGTGCGTGAAGCGTTGCGCAGCTTAGCGGGTTTGGGGTTAGTGACCTTTACGCCCAATATTGGTGCAAGCGTACGTGTCATGACAGCGGCAGATGCGAAGGCGCTTTATGAAGTGCGTGCGGCATTAGAAACGGAAGCGGCACGATTAGCGGCGTTAAATGTGGATGATTCTGCTAAGGCAGCGTTGCAGCCATTGTTGGAAATGGATGCGCACTCGGTGGCCAGTCATCCTTCGGGGGCTTACTTGCACCGTAGTAGCGACAGGGATTTTCACAACTTGATCGCGCAGCTAAGCGGTAACGAGCTGATTAGGCGTGCGCTAAGTGAAGAGCTGTATCCGCAACTGGTCTTATTGCGTTCGCAACATAAAAATGTGCGGGGCAGGGGGCAAGTGGCGCTGAAGGAGCACCAACGTATTGTTGAAGCCATCATGGATCGCGACAGTGAATTAGCCGCGTTATTGATGCGCCGTCATTTAACAGCAAGCTGGAAAGCATTCTCCAGCCAAGTAGAAACTAACGTGGAGTAGACAACAGGCATGGCCCATCAACACCGTATACCCGCTGTATTTATGCGCGGGGGAACCTCTAAGGCACTGATGCTGAAACGTGCCGATTTACCTGCGGATCAACAGCAGTGGCCTGCTATCTTTTTAGCGGCATTGGGAAGTCCTGATCCGTATGCCAGACAGTTGGATGGTATGGGAGGTGGGCAGTCCTCGTTGAGTAAGGTGTGCATTATCGGCCCTAGTTCAATAGAGGGTGCTGATGTGGATTACACCTTTGCGCAGATTTCGGTTACTGGCACAGAGGTGGATTACAGCGGTAACTGCGGCAATATGAGCTCGGCGGTTGGGCCTTTTGCGTACGACGAAAAAATGGTGGCTGGCCCTAGGAATGGGGAGTGCGTGGTGCGTATTCATAACACCAATTCCGGCAAGATTATTGTGTCGCGCTTTTTGGTTGAAGAGGGTGAGGCATGTGTGCATGGTGACACCCGTATCACTGGGCTTGCGTCTGCTGGGGCACCGGTTACCTTAAGTTTTGAAGACCCTGCCAATACACGGGGGGTGGGTGTGCTGCCGGCAGAGGCTGCGCAGGTAGATTTGCCTACCTTAACAGGAGCATCAGTGCCGGCTACGTTGGTGGATTCGGCTATTCCTGCGGTGTTTGTGCAAGCCGAGGCGGTGGGGGTAAGTGCCGCCATTATGCCGGATGCTGTGGATGCGCATCACAGCTTACTGGCTGAACTAGAGCATTTACGTCAGGCAGCGTCAGTGCGTATGGGAATTGCGGGGTCACTAGAGGAAGCCGCCCGCATTATTGCTATCCCTAAATTATGCATGGTAGGTAAGGCACAAACCTATACGGCGCTTAATGGCCAAGAAATCGCAGCGCGTGATGTGGACGTGATGGTACGCATGATTTCTGCAGGGCAGCCGCACCGTGCGGCGCCTATTACGGTGTCGTTGGCTACGGCAACAGCGGCCGCTATTGCTGGCAGTGTGGTGCAGCAGTGTTTAGGAGATGGCGTGGATTTACGCGCTATACGTTTGGGGTCACCTAGCGGGGTAGTGCAGGTGGGTGTGGACTTGGTGCAGCAAGAAGGTGTGCCTACACCGAAAATTCTTTCGGCAAGTATTGTGCGTACGCAGCGTCGCCTGATGGAAGGTGCTGTGTGCGTGCCTACGCTATAAATTTCGTTATATGAATGGATGGAAAAATGACTAATACCGATGCAAAAGCTGTGTGGTTAGAGCAGCCGCAACCGCGTGGTCTGGGTGCTCAACTAGCAAGCTACTGGGAACAGAAGAAATTCATTTCCATTGTGGGTGCCTATGATCCCATTGGTGGTTTGTTGGCGCGCGATGCCGGTTTTGAGGCTCTGTATCTGTCTGGTGGCGCGTTAACAGCATCGTTGGGCTTGCCCGATTTGGGCTTGATTACGATGGAAGAGTTGGTGACGCGTGCGCAAGCTATAGTGCGTGTAACGCGTTTGCCTTTGGTGGTGGATGGTGACACCGGTTTTGGTGAAGCGCTAAACGTGATGCGTTTGGTGCGTGAGCTTGAAGACGTGGGTGTGGCTGCTGTGCAGCTAGAAGACCAAATCCTGCCTAAGAAATGTGGTCACTTGAATGGTAAGCAGTTGGTCAGCCCAGAAGATATGGCGGCCAAAATTGCGGCGGCTTCTAAAGCACGACGTGATCTACGTATTATTGCGCGTACCGATGCTGCAGGCAGTGAAGGGTTAGAAGCCGCTATTGCCCGTGCCAAGATGTATGTGCAGGCGGGCGCAGATGCTATTTTCCCCGAGGCACTGACTACACAAGAAGAGTTCGAGATTTTCTCTAAGGAAATCGATGTGCCCTTGTTGGCAAACATGACGGAGTTTGGCCGTACGCCACAAACTTCTGCGGAAGAGTTTGAAAAATTGGGCTACGACATGGCGATTTGGCCAGTGTCCAGCTTACGTATTGCGGCCAAAGCAATGGAGCTTTTCTATAACAGCCTGAAGAAAACAGGTTCGGCGGCAAGCAGCGTACCGCACATGCAAACACGTGCCGAGTTGTACGAGTTAATTAATTACTTTGGCTACGAGTCTTTAGATAGTTCTATTCAGCGCACTATCATTCCTGACGTCATCGACTAAGGTTTGCCAGCAATAGCAGTAAACACACAGGCCAGCGTTTAGACGTTGGCCTGTTGCTGTTGTGGGGGCGCAGAGACTACACCACACAGTAAGTCGTCATGGCCTTGGCGGTGCAAGGTGATGTGCTCGCTGGTAATGGATAGCCATCCTGCACGCGGGGGCTGGCTGTGATCGAACTCCCAGTCGGGCAACACAATACGACGGTAGTCGGGGTGTTGCGCATCCAGATGGTGCAAGGCGGGGCGGTGAGTATGCCCGTGTATCAGCGTGGGCTGGTTATTCAGCAGCATGATGTCTAGGCAGGCGCCTGCATTGACGTCGGTAATCTGATAGGTTTTGTGTTGGCCGGCTGCTTTGCTGCGTTTTCTAAAAAAGTTAGCAATACGTTGGCGGCTTTTCAGGCTCAAACTGTAGAACAGCGCTTGGGTGAGCTTGTGGCGCACAATGCGTCTAAATCGCTGGTAGCTGTGATCGTCTGTACATAGCTCATCGCCGTGCATGAGCAAAAACTCAAAGGCGTCCGTGTGCAGAATAAGTTGATCGGGTAACAGTTCGGCCTGTAAAAAGGTGGCCAGCTCTTTACCAATCAAGAAATCGCGATTGCCTCGTACTAGGTAGAGTTTTTTACGTTGGCTAAACTGCTGCAAATGTTGCAAGGCAGTGTGCAGCCAAGGTTCGGGTGCGCGTATTTGTTCGTCACCAATCCATGCGTTGAAAATATCCCCCACAAGAATTAGGTGCTCACATGCGTCAGCGGCCTGCTCCAGAAACTGGTAGAAGGCCGCTGCGGTGTGGGGGCCTTGCGGCCCCAGGTGTATATCCGCGGCAAGCCAAACGGTGCCGCGTAACGCCCGTTTATTCAACGATAGTGGCGCTTTCAATAACCAAGTCTTCCACAGGCACGTCTTGGTGGAAACCTTTGTTGCCGGTTTTCACGGTTTTCATGCTGTCTACAACGTCTTGGCCTTCTACGACTTTACCGAATACGGCGTAGCCCCAACCATTAGGTGTAGGGGAAGTGAAGTTCAAGAAGTCGTTGTTGGTAACGTTGATGAAGAACTGTGCTGTAGCAGAGTGTGGGTCGGAAGTACGAGCCATAGCCAAGGTGTACTCGTCGTTTTTCAGACCGTTGTTGGCTTCGTTCTCTACGGGAGATTTAGTGGCTTTTTGTTTCATGCCAGCTTCAAAACCGCCGCCTTGGATCATGAAGTTGTTGATCACGCGGTGGAAAACAGTACCGTCGTAAAAACCGTCTTGCACGTAGCCGATGAAGTTTTCTACTGTTTTAGGTGCTGCTTCGGCGTTCAATTCAATGATGATGTCGCCTTTGTTAGTTTGCAGTTTAACTTTTTGGTTTGTGCTCATGGCGCTACCTTGTGTTGTAGTTGATGAGGCCGCATGTGCTGGTGAAAATACCAGACCTGCAAAGCAAAGCAGAGCGGCAAGAGTAAAAAAGCGCATAGCCAAGGCATGCGTAGACTTGAATAGGGATAAGTTTTGCATAATAGGCGATGCTCGTTAAAAATAGATAAAAAACTATTGTTGCAGAATTTGCTGAGTTTGTTGTGTACGAGCTTGGCCTAGTTGTCCAGATGCTTTGAACGATTCATTCGCAAGCATCAGCTGTACTTCACCCAGATTGGCGCGTGCAACTCTATAGTTAGGGTCTGCCGCCAATGCCATTTCTAGAGCTTCTTTAGCCATCATTAATTTACCTTGGCGCATATATTCTGCGGCCAGATTATTCCATGGCTCGGGCAACTCAGGGGCATCAATAGTGAGTTGTTGGTAGGCGGCAATCGCATCGTCATGGCGATTCAGGGCAGATAAGGCGCGTCCCTGTAAAAACAACAGTTGTACGTCAGAGCCTATTTCGTTGCGTGCTGCGCGTTGTTCCAAGCGTTTTTCGATGGAATCCAAGGCTTCAGCGGCTTGCCCTGCATCTAACATACGTTGTATGCGTTGGGTAATTTCGCTGGCAGTCAGTGGGCGTGAGGTGTCAGCGCCGGGGCTAACAGAGTCCAGAATGCGGGCTAAACCTTTCCAGCCTCGTTCTTCCCGTACTTCGTTGGGAAAAATCTCTTGATCTTGAACAGAGAGCTTGGTGGGCGGTGTTTGAGCATGAGCAATGCTGGAAATACCCCCTATAATGAAAAGCGAGGCGAATACACACGCTTGCAGGCGATTAAGAGTCTGGTTCACGAAGTCAGATGCCTTTATTGGTATACTTTACGATCCGTCATTTTAGCGTGTCTGGTGGATCGGTGGTGATTCACGCTTGCGTTGGCGTGATTTTTTATTCTATCGTATTGATTTTTAAGTGATTACTGTACATGTTGCACATTTATAATACATTGTCGCGTAGCAAAGAAGAATTTAAGCCTAGCCAGGCTGGCGTTGTGCGCATGTATGTGTGTGGTATGACTGTGTACGATTTTTGTCACCTTGGGCATGCACGCATGTTGGTAAGTTTTGACGTGATTCAGCGATGGCTGCGTCAGTCAGGTTATCAGGTGAACTACGTCCGCAATATTACAGACATCGACGATAAGATTATTCGTCGCGCGGTAGAAACAAATCGCACGCTGGGCGAAGTGACCGAATTTTATATTGCGGCTATGCATGCGGATGAAAAAGCCTTGGGTGTGGAGTCTCCCGATTCCGAACCCCGTGCGACGCAGTATGTGGGCGATATGCTGGGTATTATTGGCAAACTGGAAGAAAACGGTTTGGCCTACCAAGGTAGTGACGGCGATGTGAACTTTGCTGTACGCAAGTTCGATGGCTACGGCAAATTGTCGGGCAAAACGCTAGATGATCTACGAGCAGGTGAACGCGTAGCGGTGGCTGATGGCAAACGCGACCCGCTGGACTTTGTCTTGTGGAAATCTGCCAAAGCTGAAGAGCCGGCAGAGTCCAAGTGGGAGTCCCCCTACGGCTTGGGCCGTCCGGGCTGGCACATTGAGTGTTCGGCCATGAGCCATTCCCTATTGGGTATGCCGCTAGATATACACGGTGGTGGGCCTGACTTGAAATTCCCGCACCATGAAAACGAAATTGCACAGTCTGAAGGCGCGTTTGGCGGCACCATGGCCAACTACTGGATGCACTGTGGCCCCTTGATGGTAGATGCCGAGAAAATGTCCAAATCGTTGGGCAATTTCCGCAATATCCGTCAAACCATTGCCGTCGATGGCGATGCAGCAGATCAGTCTACCTATGTGGCTAACCCACGTGAAGCTGAAATGTTGCGTTTCTTTATTGTGCGCAATCACTACCGCAGTACGCAAAACTATGCGGCAGATAACCTATTTGATGCGCAACACGCTGTAGACCGTTTGTACCAAACCTTGGCAAACGTGCCTGCGGCTGAGCAAGAAATTGATTGGTCTTTGCCAGCGGCGCAACGTTTTGCGGCGGCTATGAACGATGATTTCAATACGGCGGGTGCCGTAGCGGTATTGTTTGAGCTTTCAGCGGCGGCCAACCGTGACAAATGCCAACAAAGCGCTGGCTTGATGAAAGCATTGGGTGGCGTATTGGGCTTGTTGCAGAAAGACCCTGCCCAGTATTTACGTTCTGCATCGCGCTATGTGCGTGATGCACGTCAAGGTGCTACCGAAAACCAACTTAGCGATGACGCGATTGATGCGTTGGTTGCTGAACGTACACAAGCCAAAGCAGACCGCGATTTCGCCAAGGCCGATGCTGTGCGCAAGCAATTGCAAGAAGCGGGTATAGAGCTAGAAGACAAGGCTGGTGGTGTCACGCAGTGGCGTCGAGCCTAGGAGCAAAGATAGTGCATAAACCGCATTATTGGGATGAAGCCAAAACACATTTGATGAAACGCGATAGGATTCTGCGTAAAATCATCCCCACGTTTGCTGAAGAACACCTGAAACCGCCTTCAGAAGCTTTTGCCACGTTGGTACGAGCCGTGATTGGCCAGCAAGTGAGTCGCCGCAATGCGGAGGCGATTTGGGAGCGGTTTAATAATGCTTTTGAGGCGCCTGCAACGCCAGCCGATGTGTTAGCGTTGGAAGTCGCAGCCTTGCAACAGATGGGCATGCCCAAACGTAAAGCCGAATATATTCTGGATCTGGCGCTGCATTTTAAAGAGCGCAAGGTAAACCCAGAAAGTTGGCAAGATATGGACGATGAGGCCATTATCAGAGAGCTCTGTGCCATTCGTGGCATTGGTCGCTGGACAGCGGAAATGTTCCTGATATTTAACCTGCATCGTGCAGATGTATTACCGTTGGACGATGCCGGATTGATTCGGGCTATCTCCCAACATTATTACAGTGGTGAGCCAGTATCCCGCTTTGAGGCACGTGAAGTGGCTCAGGCCTGGACTCCCTGGTGTACGGTGGCAACTTGGTATTTGTGGCGTAGCCTAGAACCTGTTGTCGAAAGCGAATGAATTAGCGATTAACCCGAAGACACAACAATGCGAAATACATTTCTAGAGTTTGAGCAGCCTATTGCCGAACTCGAAAACAAGATCGAAGAGTTACGTTTTGTTCAAACGGATTCTGCTGTTGATATTTCGGAAGAACTCAGCAGGCTACAACAAAAAAGCCAAACGCTGGCACGTAGCATCTACGAAAAATTAACGCCTTGGCAAACAGCGTTGGTGGCACGCCACCCACAACGTCCTTACACCATGGATTATGTGAATGAAATTTTCACAGACTACCATGAGCTGCATGGCGATCGTATGTATGCCGATGACCAAGCGATTGTTGGTGGCTTAGCACGCTTTAACGGTTTGCCTTGCATGGTGATTGGTCACCAAAAAGGCCGTGATACCAAAGAGCGTGCACGTCGTAACTTCGGTATGCCACGTCCAGAAGGCTATCGTAAAGCGTTGCGTTTGATGCGCTTGGCTGAAAAATTCAATATCCCCGTCTTTACCTTCGTAGACACCCCCGGTGCTTACCCAGGTATTGGTGCGGAAGAGCGTGGTCAGTCTGAAGCTATTGGTCATAACCTGTACGCTATGGCTGAGCTCAATGTGCCTATTATCACCACCATTATTGGTGAAGGTGGTTCGGGTGGTGCATTGGCGATTGCTGTGGCCGATACGGTGTTGATGCTGCAATACGCAACCTATGCGGTAATTTCCCCAGAAGGGTGTGCGTCTATTTTGTGGCGTAGTGCTGATAAAGCATCGGTAGCGGCTGAGGCCTTGGCAATTACAGCCCCACGTCTTAAAGAGCTGGAATTGATTGATCGCGTTGTAAACGAGCCTGTAGGCGGCGCACACCGTGACCCAGCCACTATGGCTCGTCAGTTAGGTCGTGCATTAGCCGAATCCTTACGCCAGTTGTCTGGCTTAAACCCTGAGCAACTGCGTGAGCGTCGCTTGGAGCGTTTGCTGTCTTATGGCCGTTTCCAGGAAGTTCGTTCCTAAATTTCCGCTCGCACAGATTCAGGCCCATCCGCTGGCTGAACTGTGCGATAAGCGGTTATTGCAGTCCATCCACACCCTGTATAGCAACCTGCCACCAGCTACGGTGCAGCAGGTTGCGGTTGCATTAAGTGGTGGGGTGGACTCTGCAGCCTTGGCGCTGCATATGGCGGTTTGGGCAAATGCCCTAAACCTGCCACTACATTGTTTTCATGTGCATCACGGGCTACAAGACGTAGCTGACCAGTGGTCGCAGCATGTACAAACGCTTGCCCACCATCTAGGTGCAAGTATTCATATAGAACGGGTACACGTAGACTTGCTGTCGGGCACGGGGATTGAAGCCGCTGCACGCGATGCACGTTATCTTGCGTTTCAGGCGCTGTGTCAGCGCGTAGGTGTGCATCATCTATTTGTGGCGCACCATCAAGATGACCAAGCTGAAACGGTATTGCTGCGCTTATTACGGGGTTCAGGGCCTACAGGTTTAGGCGCTATGGCGCCTGTCAGCCAGCGAGAGGGCTTTACGGTGCTTCGCCCATGGTTAGATATGCCTCGTAGCCTATTGTTGGCCGTAGGCGAGCAACTGACGCAGCACTTGAGCTGGACGCCCGTACAAGATGGCACCAACGTCAATGATGATTACACGCGTGGTGCTGTCCGTGAACGCTTAAAACCGCACTTGAATGAACGCTGGCCGGGGTGGCAAAAAATACTGACACGTCACGCGAAGTTAAGCCGTGATACTGCCCAGTTATTGGAAGAAGTAGCGGCTGAAGATTTGCTGCGCTTGGATTATCGCAAGCGTGATCATAGTTTTGATTTGAAAGCGTGGCGCGAACTTAGCGCCGCACGCCAAGCACAGGTGATGCGTCATTGGTTAGCGTTAGCAGGGCTGAAAATGCCTACCGAAGCACGTTTGGATGACATGATGCGTCAAATGCGTACCTTGCACGCGTTGGGCTTTGACCGGCACATGCAAGTAAAACATGGCGAGTTTTACGTGATTTGTCGCCAAGGGCGTGTAATTTTGCAACAATATGCATGAAAAGTCTGATAAATGCCCCATTCGACGACGGGAAATATCGTTAGAATAGAATGGCCCTTTTTCGCCACCGGGCCGTCCCAAGGCAAAAGCGAGCCCCTTGGGGATACGCACCTTGCGCAGCCGGCTAGGCAGTGGGGCATTTTTAGGTACAGACACCACTTCTATTGATTTTCGAGTAATAAGATGTCCTTGATCGTTCAAAAATATGGCGGCACTTCTATGGGCTCTGTGGAGCGCATCAGAAATGTCGCAAAACGCGTGGCCAAATGGCATGCGGCCGGTCACCAGGTCGTAGTCGTACCTTCTGCTATGTCAGGAGAAACTAACCGTTTGTTAGGGTTGGCTAAAGAAATTAGCCCACGCCCCGATGCACGCGAACAGGACATGCTTGCGGCAACTGGCGAACAGGCCAGCAGCTCTTTGCTGGCTATGGCGTTGATCGCAATGGGTGTGCCTGCACGTAGTTACGCTGGTTGGCAGGTAGCCGTGCATACCGACTCCGCCTACACCAAGGCCCGAATTAAATCTATTGATAGCGACCGCGTTAAGGGCGACCTGGATGCTGGGCGCGTCGTGATTGTGACGGGTTTCCAAGGTATTGATGACAACGGCAACATTACGACCTTGGGTCGTGGTGGTTCCGACACCTCGGCGGTAGCGATTGCTGCGGCTATGGGTGCAGAAGAGTGCCTGATCTTTACTGACGTGGATGGTGTCTACACAACTGACCCTCGCGTGGTGCCAGAAGCGCGTCGCATGAGCGTGGTGTCTTTTGAGGAAATGTTTGAGCTGGCATCGCTAGGCTCTAAAGTACTGCAAATCCGTTCTGTAGAATTTGCGGGTAAATATCGTGTGCCGGTACGCGTATTATCATCGCTTACCGACCCAGAAATTGCGCTCGAGGAAGAAAAGAACTCGGGTACATTGATTACATTCGAGGAAGATCAAAAAATGGAAGCTGCCGTTGTATCGGGTATCGCTTTTAGCCGTGATGAAGCCAAATTTACCCTGCGTGCCGTACCTGACACCCCAGGGGTAGCCTATTCCATCTTGGGCCCAATCGCCGCAGCTAACATCGATGTAGACATGATCCTGCAGAACTTGTCTGCACAGGGCACTACTGACTTCTCTTTCACTGTTAATCGTATTGATGCGGACCGCACTAACGAATTGTTGGAAACCCAAATTGGGCCAGCAGTGGGTGCAGGCGAAATTGTTTTCGATAGCAAAGTGGCTAAAGTATCCATCGTAGGTATTGGTATGCGTAGCCATGCCGGTGTGGCCAGCGCCATGTTCCGTGCCTTGTCCGAAGAAGGCATCAATATCCAGATGATTAGCACCAGCGAAATCAAAACTTCCGTAGTGATCGACGAGAAGTACATGGAATTGGCGGTACGTGCGCTGCACAAAGCCTTTGAACTGGACCAAGAAAAGGCCCAGTAAATAGGTAGTACGCGGTATTTTTCGCGTACAGAGGAAAAAAACGTTCTAGGGCTAGCAAAATTAGTTTTACTCGTGCTAGAATAGCTTTTTTGCTGGGAATGTGGCCGAGAGGTTGAAGGTACTCCCCTGCTAAGGGAGCATGCGGCTTATACCCGCATCGAGGGTTCGAATCCCTCCATTCCCGCCAGCGAAATTTGAACGAAGCCCTTGTTGATCAAGGGCTTTTTTCATTTCTGCGCGTAGTAGTTCTAATGTAGGCATGTAGATGCCAGTCAGCAAACCCGCTTAAGCGGGTTTTTTGTTGCCTGTAGAAAGTGGGTTTGTACGAGACTTGTCTACTTAAGCCTTTATAATGGCTACAAATCAGCGCAAATAGGGGTAAAGGCCATGAGAATAGCCTTATTTATTTTTGGTGCCATAGCCGTGGTGTACCTGGTAGTTAAAGGTTTTAAGCAGGTTATAGAGGAAAGCCGCCAGAAGCGGCACGATCAGGATTCAGACCATAGGCTGAAATAAGCAGCGTAGCGAAGCCTGCCAATTTGAACTCGTCACAGGAAGGTTTAATGGATACAGAGCAAAATGTACAAGGGCAACGTGCTGTTGCTTTTGAAGGCGTAACGAATTTTCGTGATTTGGGTGGATACCAAAGTGTTGATGGCGGGCATGTGCGTTGGCAGACGTTGTATAGATCTGCACACTTAGCCGATTTAACACCGTCTGACCAGGTGCAGCTGCAAGCTTTGCAAGTGAATCAAAGTATAGATTTGCGTGGGCAGTTTGAGCGTAAGAAAAAACCGTATAACTACCAGTTCTTGCAGCACACTGTGTGTGGCATCGAACCTGAAGTAGCCCGCTTGGTAGATGCTATGGTGCAGCAACATGGGCATGTGACCCCAGAACAAGCTAGCCAGTACATGCAAAGCATGTATCACGACTTCCATCAAAATAACCAAGCCCACTTTTCGCAGTGTTTACGTACGATATGTGCTGCCGATGAGCCTTTGGTGGTGCATTGTACGGCTGGTAAAGACCGCACCGGCTTTGCATCGGCTTTGCTGCTCAGCATGCTAGGAGTGCATCGTGATGATATCTTGGCGGACTACATGCTGACCGAACAGTATTATCACCGTTCCTTTAAAGCGGAATATGGCATGAGTGAAGATGTCATGCGTATTTTGTGGGGCGTCAGCGCACAGTATTTAGAACAAAGCTTTGATGAGCTAGATACTCAGTACGGTTCAGTGCTGAATTACGTGACAGAAGGCTTGAAAATTGATGCGGCTGATCTAGAGCAACTGCGTTCTCGTTTGTTGGTGTAAATCGCGTGTCATCCCTGCTATATAGACTACACACTCAGTAAAAGTGCGGTGAACCATAGCTGTTATTTTCTGTGCTGAATAGAAACATTTGGTTGCATAGAACTACGGTATGGTTCACAGAACCCCCTTTTTTGAGTCAGCCTCATCTGAGGCTAGCTGGTCTGTATAGGAGTTAAAGTATGAGCTCGCGAGTAGGTACGTCATCCCTTGATCAGATATTTTCACTGGGGGCCGTGCGATCGGACCTCTGGCGCGAACTTTTAGTGGCCGCCCAGAAATGGGCCCGCAACGAGGGGCAAGATCAGGTAGTTCAAGAAAAATTCCAACACCTACGTGATCTAGAAATTCTGCATGCTTATCCAGGCCGTCATTTGATGGCGACGTTGGCAGCACACTTACAGGCAGGGCGCAGTACAGCCTTTGTGGAGCTAGCTAGCCGCATTTCTTTTGCCATTTTGGCGCGCTATTACAAAGACGATTCGCGCGAATGGGAAGCCAGTAACGATGTAGACCATTATGGTGAGGTACGCCATGAGGGCGAGAGCCTGGGTGGTGGCCGCCCCTATTTCGAGGTATTGGTCGTAGCCCCTGGAAACAGTCCTCGTGTAGAGCGTAACGTGCAGCTATTGCGAGCACAGCGCCGCAAAGAAGATGACTTTGTGTACGAGCCAGTAGTGGTGGATAACTTCCAAGATGCGTTTTGTGCGATTTCAGTGAATAGCAATATTTGCGCGGTGGCTATCTTTGAAGGCTTTGATTTCAAAAGTAAACAGTCCGTACCGCTGTTAGATCAAGCAATTCAAGAGCTGGATGTACATGTGGATGAAAGCCATTTGGCCTTGCAGTTGGCGGTAACCTTAGCGAATTATCGCCCTGAGCTAGATATCTACCTGCTTTCAGATCTACGTCCAGAAGATATTGCCAGCGACGAACGTGCGAAGAGTGTACGCCGTGTGCTGTACGCGGTAGAAGAGCCTATGGAGTTGCACCTGTCTATCTTGGAAGGGGTGCGGGCACGTTACCAAACGCCGTTTTTTGATAACTTAAAACGCTACGCCAGCAAACCCATTAGCACCTTTCACGCGCTGCCTATTGCTCGTGGGAAATCGGTATTTAAGTCAGATTGGATTCGCGACATGGGCGAGTTCTATGGCTTGAACCTGTTCTTGGCTGAGTCGTCTGCGACTACCGGCGGCTTAGACAGCTTGTTAGAACCTACAGGTAACATCAAAAAAGCCCAAGAGCGTGCGGCAAAAGCCTTTGGGGCAGAGCACTGCTTTTTTGTAACTAACGGTACTAGTACATCGAACAAAATGGTGCTGATGGCCATTGCGCAGCCCGGCGACATCATCATTGTGGATAGGAACTGCCATAAGTCACACCACTATGGCATGGTGTTAGGTGGTTTGCAGCCGTATTACGTGGAAGCCTTCCCCATGAAGGAATACTCCATGTATGGTGCGGTGCCACTGCAAAACATTAAACGTGCGTTGTTGAACCTGAAAAAAGAAGGCAAGTTGGATCAGGTGCGTGCGGTAGACCTGACCAATTGCACCTTTGACGGGCATGTCTATAACACCAGACGCGTGATGCTGGAATGCTTGGCGATCAAGCCTGACTTGGTGTTCTTGTGGGATGAGGCATGGTTTGGTTTTGCGCATTGGTCGCCATTTTTACGACCACGCACCGCGATGGGTGCTGCAGCGTACATAGAGAAATGGCTAACTGATCCTGCCTCGGTAGAAGAATATGAGCGCCAGCAACAGGAGTTAGGCAGCAACCCAAGCGAAGAACAGTTGCTGAACACTTACTTGTTGCCTGATCCGCGCCTAGTACGTTTGCGCGTGTACCAGACTAACTCCACGCATAAATCCATGTCGGCCATTAGACAGGGGTCTATGGTGCTGGTGAAAGACGTAGATTTTTATAGCATTGAACCTCAGTTGCATGAGGCCATCTTTACCCATGCAACCACCAGCCCGAATCAGCAGCTTATTGCTTCGCTGGACGTGGCGCGTAGACAAATGGAACTAGAAGGCTATGGCTTGGTGAATAACGCCATCCAAATTGCTTTTGATATACGCAGCCAAATTAACAAACATCCGCTGATTTCGCGTTATTTCCAAGTGCTGGGCGCAGACAAGATGATTCCTGCTGAATTCCGCCAAAGTGGTTTCCAAGATTTCTTGGTAGAAGGCACGAACTGGGATGATGCTGTGTGCAGCATTAGGGATGACGAGTTCTTCCTAGACCCAACACGCATTACCTTGGTGTGTGGTACGGCAGGTTTTGACGGTACACAGTTTAAACAGCTGTTGGCGGACAAGTTTGATATTCAGCTGAACAAGACGTCGCGTAACTCGGTCTTGCTACAGTCCAACATCAACAACACACGCAGTGACGTGGCGCACTTAATCCGTGTCTTGCTGGAAATTTCTAGTGATGTGGAAGAAAAACTGACGAAAACAGGTGAACAAGGGCGACTGCGTTTTGAAGAGCGTGTAAACAGCTTGATGCACGATGTTCCTGATTTGCCCAACTTTAGCCACTTTCACGAGAAGTTCCGTCATGACAGCAATGGTGCTGTCGCGGTAGAGGGCGATATTCGTGAGGCCTTCTTCATGAGTTGGAAAGAAGAGAACTGCGAATACGTAGCCTTAAACAGCGAGGAATGCGATAAGCGCTTAAAAGATGGTCCACCTATGGTGTCGGCCAAAATGGTGATTCCATACCCACCTGGTTTTCCTATCTTGGTACCGGGGCAAGTGATTAGCCGTGACACTATCGAATTCATGCGTAAGTTGGACGTGAAAGAAGTGCATGGCTATGAAGCTAGCCGTGGTCTACAGTTACTGAAAATTCGTTAACGCACCTATGGGTTAATCACGCATAACGGCCAGACTAGCAGTAGTTCTGGCCGTTATTGGCGTAGTAGGGGGAAATATGGCAATTTGGCATTGGATAGAGCAAACCTTACGTAGCTATCCTGAACTGGCAATTTTTCTAGCCTTAGCGGCTGGCTATTGGATAGGTGGAAAGAAATTTGGCAGCTTTAGCTTAGGTTCTGTGACGGGTACGCTGCTGGCTGGGGTGATTATTGGTCAGATAGGCATAGATATTTCACCGCACATTAAGTCGGTGTTTTTCATCATGTTCCTGTTTGCGGTGGGCTTTGGTGTGGGGCCGCAGTTTGTACGTGGGGTGGCGAACGACGGGTTACCGCAAGCGGTGTTTGCCATTGTGGTGTCGTGCCTGTGCTTGTTTTCGGTGTATTTGGCCGCGGTGTTGTCGGGCTATGGCCCCGGTTTGGCGGCGGGCTTATTGGCCGGTACACAAACCATTTCAGCCTCTATTGGCTTGGCAACCGATGCCATTAACAGGCTGGATATGAGTGCCGATCAAATTCAGGCACAGCTAGATGCAATTCCAGTGGCCTATGCTGTAACGTACTTGTTTGGTACGGTGGGTACGGGTTGGATTATTGCGTACCTAGGACCCAAAATCTTGCGCATCAACTTGCAGGATGAATGTGCCCGTTACGAAAAAGAAATGTCTGAAGGCGAGCCAGACGGCGGCATTCAGTCGGCGTGGTACCAGTACATTGTGCGTGCGTTCAAACTAACCAAGCCAGACTTTATTGCGGGTAAAACAGTGGCCGAAGCTGAGGCGGGCATGACGGGCGGTGAGCGCCTGTTCCTAGAAAACCTGCGCCGCAATGGCAAGATCATCGAGTTTGATGGCAATACGGTATTGCAAGTGGGGGATGTGGTGGCAGTGTCGGGTAGGCACGAGACCTTAGTGGACTGGTCTAATCGCGCCGAAGAGGTAGCCGATCAAGAGCTGTTGCAGATCCCTATTGAATCCATCGATGTCGTGGTTACCAGCAAAAATGCGAACGGCAAAACATTGCTAGAGCTATCTAAAAGCCCGTGCGCACGTGGGGTCTATGTCACTCGTATACGTCGTGGTTCCGTAGGGGTAGAAATCCCCGTACAGGCACAAACCAAATTGCACCGTGGTGACATTGTGAGCGTGAGCGGTAGTCGCAAACATGTGGAGTCTGTCATTGAAGAATTCGGTTTTGCCGACAGACCCACCAGCGTGACTGACATGGTGTTTGTGGGTTCCGGTATTGTGCTGGGGGGCTTGGTAGGGGCAATCGTTGTGCCTATAGGTGGGGTACCCATTACCCTATCTACCTCGGGTGGTGCGTTGATAGCCGGTTTGATCTTTGGCTGGTTACGCAGCTTTAAGCCCAAACTGGGCAGTGTACCTAGCGCCACCCTATGGTTTATGAACTCGGTAGGGTTAAACGTATTTATTGCCGTTGTAGGCATTACCGCTGGGCCTACCTTTATCCAAGGGGTAAAAGAAGTAGGGATAGAGCTGTTTTTCTGGGGCTTATTTGCGACCAGCTTACCCATGTTGCTTGCGCCGTTAATCGGCAAATACATCTTCCGCTTTGACCCAGCCATTAACCTAGGGTGCTGCGGGGGCGCACGTACCAGTACGGCATCAGTAGCGATGGTGGCAGAGGCGGCTAAAAGTAACGTGCCTATGCTGGGGTATACCGTGCCTTACGCGATTAGCAATACGTTTTTGACGCTGTGGGGGATGGTGATTGTGCTGTTGCTGGGGTGAGTAACGAGGGAGAAAGCAGCAATAAAAAAGCCCAGCATGTGCTGGGCTTTTTCTCATTCGCTTAGAAGTAACGTTTCTTCTGGAAGAACAACGCCACAACTCCGCTAATCACCACCATGCTGATGATAATGGCCGTAAAGGCACCCGGCTCATCTTGATAAGGCAGTGGCACGTTCATCCCGTAAATGCTGGCGATCAGCGTAGGAATGGACAGCACAATCGTCACAGCAGTTAGCAACTTCACAATGTGGCTAACGTTATTTTGAATAATGTTGCCGTACGCATCCATCACGTTATTCAGGTTGATCTGGCTGATCTTGGTAATGGAGTACACCTGCTCAACCTCTACCAACGCCTCTTCAAACAGCAGCTTGGCACGTGAGTCCATAGGCAGCGGATTGTCTTGCTGCATACGGTTCATCACGTGCATGAGGTTTTTCAGAGCGGTGGTTAGGTAGATCAAACTTTCGTTCAGGTACAGCAAGGTGTATAGCTCTTGGTTGCGGTACGACTTTGACAGTTCGTCTTCCGCTTTGCTAATGGCGTCATCCAGCGTTTTACTGGCATCAGCAAACACGTGAGCTACCTGATTCAAAATGGCAAACAGGTTGTAGCTCTGGTTGTGCTCATCCAAAATTAAACCTTGCTGCACAAAGAAGTCTTTGTTGATAAAGCCATTTTCTTTGCACACCGTTACCATGTGCCCACCGGTTAGGATGATGCCAAATGGAATGGTTTTGTATTTCACATCGTCGTACAGGTTTTTGACGTTAGGGTCGCTGTAGGGAATGTGCAGCATCAGCAAGGTGGCGGGGCCGCGGTGTTCGATGCGTGGGCGTTCATCTGAATCCAGCGCATCGTTTAAGAACTCGATGGGCAAGTTCAAGGTGGCGGCTACGTCGTGAATTTCGTCTAAGGTTGGGTTGATCAGTTGCACCCAGCTGTTTTGGCGAATTTTTTCAACTTTGGTGAGCTCGTTGTTACGGCTGCAGTAGATAGTTTTCATGATGGTTTCTCGTGCGAAATGGGTTCCAAGGGCAGGGCGCTATTAGAGGCGCAGGTACTTTTTCTTGTAGAACAGCACCACTAAGAAGGCGCTAATTAGCACCATGGCGCTACTGACCACGACTGTGGATATCCACTCTTCTTCATACGGCAAAGCCACGTTCATCGAGAAAATGCTGCCTATCATTGTGGGAATAATCATCACAATGGTCAGCGTGGTAAGCATTTTCAGCACGGAGTTCAGGTTGTTGTGAATAATGGCAGCGTAAGCATCCATCAGGTTGCTCAGGCTTTCACGACGCATTTCGGTAATCTCAGCCGATTGCTGGATGTCGATCAAGATATCGTTCAGACGGGTTTTTTCTTCGTCGTGAATTTTGATATCCATACCTTCCATCAAGCGCTTGTACAAAATAGACATGGCGCTTAACGAGGTAGAGAAGTACACCAAGCTTTTGTTCAGGTTGATCAGGCCAAACAGCTCGTTGTTGTGGTACGAGGATTTGATCTTTTTCTGTAGTGCACTGACCTGATGATTGATCTGGTGCAGACTGTGATCAAAGGCTAGAGACACAGCTTTGAACAGCAGCAAGCTGATGCGGGTTTTCATGAAAGACTGGTAGTCGCCGTATTTTCCTTTGATAAGGTCAGCAATAAAAGGCAGTTTTTCACGAGCGACAATCACCAGATTATCTTGTGTGTGGATCACGCCAATAGGCGCAGTTTTGTAGGGCACACCGTCTTTGGCGCTTTCTTCTGATACACGCACAGGGGCATTCACTACGATTAGCGAGGCACTGCTGGATTTTTCTATGCGTGGTAGCTCGTTCTTGTCCAGTGAGTCTTCGAAGAAATCCAGAGGAATATTCAGTGTTTTAGCCGTGCTTTGAATTTCTGCGGCTGTGGGGTTTTCCAAGTACACCAAGCTGTTGTGGGTGATCTCGTTAACCGTAATGAGGGAGCCTTGGGCATCGCTTTTGTAAATGTGCAGCATGGGTTTCTCCAGAAACTTAGAGGATCCGACGGACCTTGAGGGTGACCACCAACAACGTGGCGATAATCAGGGCAATACCAGCGAGTGTTGCCAAGGCGTACGGTTCATCCTGGAAAGGTAAAGGGATGTTCATGCCATAGATGCTGGCTAGCCCCATAGGGACGGCTGCGACAATGACATATACAGATAAATACTGAACCACCAAGCTCAGGTTGTTTTCCACAGCAGCGGAATACGCATCCATCAAGTTACTGAGGTTGATGTTGTGAATCTCGGCCATGCTTTGTGCCTGTTCGGTTTCAATAATGGCATCCGTTAATAAGGCATGACTGGATTCATCAGAATAAAATTTCTTTCTAATTTGTATTTTTTTCAAAATATTTAAATTAGATTTAAGCGTGCTAGATAGTAGGTTAAGGTTTTTGTTATTTTCAATTAGATGGAATATTTGTTTGTTTTGAATGGATGTTTTTAATCCATTTTCTATTTCTTCTACTTTGTTATTAATTTCAGAAAGTGCTTCTACAAATTTGCGAGCACAGACCTTCAAAATACTAAACAGTACGGCGTGCACACTAGTGTGGTTGCCTGTGCTATTAAAGGTATTTAGAAGGTGGTGCAAAGACTGATTAGAGTCTTGTCCTAGGGTGGCAATCTGCTGGTCACGTACCAGAATAGTTAGGTACTCCATGTCAAACAGGCGCTTGGCATCGGGTGAGTTTTTCTTGGTAGCGGCAAGCGTAATAACCGTGGTGCCCTGGTACTCCATAGCCAGTGGGCGGCACGATGAACTCAACTGTTTTTGCAGGGTCTTAATATCCAGAGAAAACGTGCTGGCCAGTGAGCGCACCACGTCTTGCCCTGGATTGACGTGGTGGTCCCAGCTGACACGGCCAACGGCCTGATCAGCAGCATGTGCTGTAGGGGCTTGATAGAGCTTTAACATGTAAAACACCTTGCTGTGCATGGGGTTTATCGGCTCATCCAGAGGATGACACCGTAACGGTGTCCATTAGTTTGAGAACTAACAGGCAATGAAAACACGCCTCTCCAGAATGGGGCCGTGCGTTCGCAAGGTGTGGCCTGAGTAGGCGAGTCACCGTTGTTCATGCACCAGATTGGCAGCACACAAAAGCAGGCTGCCAATGCACCCCAAATCATTGAGCTTTAGCACTGCACGGCATAAGGGACTAAACCCTAGCTACGTTATAAACCACCTTAAGTCGATGGTTTCTGTTCAAACCCATTGGCGTCTTTGGACGTTTCTGGGCAGTAGCCTTTCTCCGTACAGGAGCCTTACCTAACGAGGTCTGGTCTGTATCGACTTCATAAGTATAAGACGGCTTTTTTTTATAATACAGATGCTAGGCTTTGTATTTGGTATAGGATAAATATCCTTTGGTATATTTTGATTTTTATTATTAATGAATTTAAAAATACCATACCACGATTTTTATTGTATTTGTTAATTATGTTTTGTTTTTATGAGGGTGTTAATAAGCATCATCATAAGTGGCGTTTTAGTGCCATACCTCAATCAGTTGATCCCAGTCGGTAGTGCGGTGTGGCGATAGTCTGCGTTGTAGGGAATGCCATTTGGCCGTGGGGTCGTGTAAGGTGCTGCCTAGTTGCACAGTATGGTGGCCAAACTTTGCGTTTAACAGGTCTATGGTTTGCATCACCGGATCAGCAGTAGGGGCCGTGTCAAACACATCATCAAATAATGAACCTTGCTGTGGTGATTGCTGACTGGGGTGAATATCCATAAGGCATACTCCCGCTTTGCTATAGGCCATTCCAGGTTTGAAGAATTGTTTTACCCCTAGTTCAGCATGGGTAAGTAGAGCCGATGTACTTTGTGTAGGGCGCGGCAAGCTAAGGGTGGCAACCCCAGCATGTTGTGCAGTGCTTTTAAATGGGCTGGTGCGGGCAAACACATGCAGTACCCCTGCCAGCGATTGTTGTGTTCGCAGTTTTTCAGCGGCTTCACTGGTAAAACTGGCGATGGCTGGCCATAGTTCATGTAACTGTGTCACGGCTTCTCCAAAACTGCGCGATACCAATAACTGCTGACGAGGTTCGGGGAGTTGGCCTAGTTCTAGGCACGAAATACCGCGTAGCTCTTGTACTGTTTTAGCCAACACAATAGAAAACCGTCGTTGGATCATGGCGAGATCAGCCTGCGCTAAATCGGCAGCGGTATGAATGCGTAACGCCTGTAGTTGTGGTGCCAAGCGGCGGCCCACACCCCACACGTCAGCTACGGGCACATGACGAATGGCGCGTAATAAGGCAGGGTAGCTAAGCCCACTTAAATCACATACGCCCTCAAGCTTAGGTAGGCGTTTGGCAAAGTGATTGGCTAACTTTGCTAAGGTTTTGCTACTGCCTATGCCTACACAAGTAGGAATGCCCACCCACTGACGCACACGTTGGCGTAGTGCTTGCGCGATGCTTCTACCACTGTCGGGTAGTCCGGTGAGGTCTAAAAAGCTTTCATCTATAGAGTAAATTTCTTGGTGTGGCGAGAATTGACCAATCACACTCATCATACGATCACTTAAATCGCCATACAGTGGGAAGTTTGCTGATAGGGCCACTAAGCCTTGTTGGTGGGCAAGATGCTGTATTTGGTACCAAGGGGCACCCATACGTATACCCAGCGCTTTGGCCTCTTGGGTGCGCGCAATCGCACAACCATCATTATTAGATAGCACCACGACGGGTTTGTTTTCGTAGGCGGGGTTCATGGCCCGTTCGCACGAACAATAAAAACTATTACCGTCTATAAGGGCTATACGGGTAGCAGGTTTTTCAGCACCCATGTGACTACTCCCCACACGACTAACTCTTGTCCTTCTTTGAACACCAAATCAGCAAATTGCGGATTGGCCGCTTGCAGTTTGATTTCCCCCGCCTGTTGATATAACCGTTTGATGGTGTAATCCCCATCTACTACTGCCAACACAATACGTCCATGCTTAGGGGAGAGTGACCTATCTACCACCACGTGGTCGCCTTCTTCTATACCTGCATCACGCATAGAGGGGCCGCGTACGCGTACTACATAGCTGGCTTCAGGTTGGTGAATGAGCAGATCGTTTAGGTCTAGGCGCTTGTGCTGTTGGGCTTGTGCGGGGCTGGGGAAACCACATTGTATGGAAGTGTCCAGTGCACCGAGTAACACGGGTGTGGCTTGTAGTGGACGTGGCGTTGGCATGGGATTTTAGCTGTATAAATAAACAGTATATTTATACCATATTGAAACCGTGCTTTGCGCAAGAATGAAAAAGTGATTTAATAAGTAGACCAGTTAGTCTATTTTTAAAGTAAGGAGGTGAATGAAGTATGAGCAGCAAACCGTTAACCGATAAACAGCGTGCCAAACGTAAGGAAATCGTTGAGGCCGCGATGGTGTGTTTTTCCCAAAAAGGGTTTCACGCCACGTCCACTGCTGAGATCTGTAAGGAAGTGGGGATGAGTCCTGGTAACGTGTTTCATTACTTCGCCACCAAGGACGAGATCATCCAAGAGATCGCCAAAGAAGATAGAGAACTGCTTAACGATATTTTTGAGCGTTGTTCCACTGAGAAAACAGTAGTGGACTCCATTGTGCAGATTATCCGCACTATTATTGATGTGATGAATCACGACCCCATTTCGGCGCGTTTAAGCCTAGAGGTAGGAGCAGAGGCCGCGCGTAATCCTGAGGTCATGTCCATCTTTTTAGAAAACGAAGACTTCAACAAACAAAAGCTCACCCAGCTAATAGAGCAGGGCATGAAAAATGGGGAAATCGATGTAGAGCTTGAACCTGAAGCCACGGCAACATGGTTGCTGATGCTAGGTGATGGGGTGTTGGGGCGCAGTATTATGCAGCCTGGCTTCAAATGGGAAGCGCAGCTGGATATTCTAGAAAAAATGATACGTAAAGCCTTGCGGCCTGAGTGCGCCTAAATGTTAGGTAGTGGGGCTGTGTGACGTACGTAGCCCTGCTGCTTGCCAGGCGGTATAGCCGGCAGGCAACCGTGTGGCCAGTAAGCCATTCACGTGCAACATATTGACGGCCTCTTCGGATAGCAAGCAGTACGGGCCTTTGCAGTAGGCAACAATGGTTTTCTGTGTGGGTAGTTCGTGCAGCCTAGTTTGCAGTGCAGCAATAGGAATGTGCAGAGCACCGGGTATGTGGCCCGCACAGTATTCATCTTCAGGGCGTACATCGAGCAGCACCACGCTGTCATTGTGTATTTGTACCAGCAGTTCCTCTATAGACAAGCCATCCAGTCGTTCGCGTTGGTGTTGGTTGTCTACGAGTAGTTCCTGAATTTGTCCATGTTGAAAAGCCAGATACTGTTGCAGGCTGCTCAAAATTGTGTGTACTGGGCCCGTGCCAATGCGGTAGTAAATGTACTTACCGCCGCGCCGGGTTTGCACCATATCGGCACGTTTTAGGCTTTGTAGATGCTGAGATGTATTTGCGATAGATAAACCACTGTGCTCAGCCAGCTGTTCTACCGAATACTCACCGTTTTGCAGCAGCACAAGTAAGGCAAGACGGTGTTCGTTTGCCAGTGTGCGGGCAATATCGGCCAACTCGCATAACGAGGGGTTGACCAAAGGTTGGCAAACAGAAGTCATAAGCAGTACATAAAACTCAACGAATTAATTGATTATACAAATGCTGGGGAAAACCGTGAATGCAGATGCAATGACACGCCATTCGTGGACACAAGATGAAAAACAAGCCATTACAACCTTTGCTGAGGGAGATCCTACCGAGAATCCGTGGGTAGCAGGCAAGCCTCGTATTGAGCAGATGGATGTGGTGCCGTATGACTCGCTATGGGCGGTACGTTATCAGTATGAACACGAGCGTATTCAACACGCACTAGGAGCAACAGCATTAAGCATTGTGCACGTAGGTTCTAACGCTGTGCCTGATTTACAGGCTAAACCGGTGATTGATATAGACCTTATTGTGGCAGACCCTACTGACGAGGCCAGCTATGTACCTGCGTTAGAAAAGCTGGGCTACACGCTGACTGTACGAGAGCCATCATGGTATCAACATCGTATGTTGCGTCACGAGACACCACGTGTGAACTTACATGTGTTTGCTGCCGGTTGTGCAGAGCATATACGCCATCTGTTGTTCAGGGACTGGCTGTGCAATCACGAGGCGGATAGATTGCGTTATGCAGCATCCAAGCTCAGTGCAGCAGAGGCCACAAATAATGCGCAGGACTACAACCGCAGTAAACATGAAGTGGTGCAAGCAATTTATCAGGTCTTGTTTACTGCCTATGGATTGCGGTGAGGTTGGGAGCCTTTCTGTAGTGTGATGACACACTTTTTCCCTTCGGTAGAGGTGGGCGCGCGTGTACTATGTTTTACACACAGAAGAGTGGTCAAACGGTAATGTATAACATTTTAGGAGCACAGAGCGTGTATAGGCAGAGCAGTGTAAGTTCAGGTAGTTGGCCGCGATGGATTGTGGGTAGCATGTTAGTGTTTGCTGGTTCGACGGCTATGGCGCAATCCCCTGTAAGTTTGCCTCGCGCGGATGGCTCAGAAATTACCTATTATGTAAAACAAGCAGCATCACAACCTGCAAAGCAGTTATTGGTGATTATGCAAGGCTCAGACTGCAATAGTGTGCGCAACAATCCGCGCATACAAGAAATGTTTGTTCCTATGCTGCCAAATGCGGATGTGCTCACCGTGGAAAAGTATGGGGTGGATGCCTCTTTAGCGTGGAATCCAGAAGATTATCGTACAGATTGCCCTATTCCTACGATGTTGTATGACTCGTTGTCTCAACGTGTACAAGATTACAGTGCTGTGTTAAAAGCCTTACAGAAACAGCACGGCTACGCCCATGTGGTGGTTATGGGGGGGGAAGAAGGCGCGATAACGGCTGTCATGTTGGCGGCAGAGTCAGATATAGTGGAAGCGAGTATTGCTTTTAATGGTGGTGGGCGCTGGTTTAGGGATGATGTTGTGTACAGTGAGGTATCGCAGTTACCAGCAGACCTTAACCCTGACTACGTTAAGGGTATACATGAGCAGTTGGATTTTCTAGCGGGTAATTCACCACCGCATGCAATCGTAGGTGTGCATGGCATGAAATGGTGGAAAGAAAAGCTGGCACATGATCAGCAGGCTGCAGTAATGAAAGTAGATACACCACTATTAGTGATACAAGCAGAACAAGATACGTCCGTGAGCCCAATAGCCGTTCAGCAGATGGTGAATGAAGTAAGAGCAGCCGGGCGCACCAATGTTCACTATAAGACCTACCCTGATCTAGATCATGTGTTTGAAGATGCTCAGGGTGAAAATCATATGGGCACGGTGATTAATGATATGAAAACGTGGCTGCTTGAGGCAGTTCCGCCCCAGTCTTAAATTCTACAAGTGAGGGTGTAGCCTAGATTGCATGTCCAGTAGATCTACAGGTAACTGGGCTCCACCCACTGCTTTGTGTAAGGCAATGATGGCAGCAGCTTGTTCAGCTTGCGCATTCACCACATCAATTTGGCTATTACGCTTTTTAAGCGAGGCATCTAAGAGTTCGTGCATGGGAATCATGCCTTGTTGATAGAGCTCTTGCGCGCGGTATAGAGCGCGTTCAGCAAACTGTAGTTTTTGTTGAGCTTGTTCTATAGCGTGGGTATGAGTGTAGATACTGAGTAACGCATTTTCAGTTTCTTCTACCCCTTCAAGCACGGCTTCTTTGTAAGCCAAAATCGCCTCTGCCAACTGCGCCTCACGTGCATTGACCACCGCACGTCGTGCGCCCCAATCCAGCAATGGCAGGTTGAGTGAGAACGAGCCACCTGCGATTTCTGTACGGCCCAGTAAAGGCGTGCCGCTAAGGTTATCACTGATGCTTAAGCTACCTAACAATCGCAAACGTGGGTAGAGCTCAGCTTGCGCAACACCTAGTTCGGCACCGGCTTGTGCTACCTTAAATTCGGCTTGCTGAATAGCAGGACGCACGCGTAAAAGCTCTGCAGGTAACAGGCTAAAACCCAAGTGCTTAGGGTTGGGTAGCACCGCAATGTGTGCCAGGCTTTCGTCAATGCTGCTTTGCCCTGTTAGCACAGCTAACCGTAGCAAGTTTTGTTGTATCGCTTGCTGCAATTGTAATTGTTGCTGTTGCAGGCTGATGAGATTAGTGTGTATTTGGTCTTGTTCGTAATCGGCAATTAAGCCCGTTTGGTGTTGTTCTTGGGTACGTGAAAATAGCGTGTTTTGATCGGCTAGGTTTTGTTCGACAAGAGCTAAGCGTTGTTGTTGGGCGCGCAGTTCTATGTAGTTGCGTACCACTTCTGCCACCACACTCACGTGTGCATGACGTAAGTCGCTGTATGCCACGCCCACCGCACTTTGAGCTGAATCACGCTGTGACGATACCCGGCCAAACAGGTCTAGCTCCCACGCGGCATCAAAGCCTGCTTGGTAGTAGCCCGTCGTGCGTTCAGAGTCAGGGGCGAGGTCACCATCAATAGTAGGGCTCATCAAGGGCGAGGCATTATTCGAGGACGACAGTTTTCGCTGATGCTGGGTTTCCGCTTTCACACTGATCTCGGGTAAGCCTGCCGCTACGGTTTGTTGCACGAGTGCACGGGCGCTATGCAAACGATACGCAGCTTGCGCGACAGACAAGTTTTCAGCCTGTGTTTTAGCCACCAAAGCATTCAGTATGGGATCGTTGAAACTGTTCCACCATGAGGCTGGATCAATCTCGGGGGCTTGTGCAAGCAAAGCATGCTGTTGTGCCCATGAGTCAGGAAGCGTTACCCCTTGATCTGGCAAGGAGGGGGGGGGCTGGTACAAGCTGATAGAACCACGCTCAAGCTAAGCACGGCAAAGGTACGGCACAATGTAAGTGGGCAATATGTGTGCATGGTTACAAGCAAAAGTTGACTGCGCAAACTATCTTCTAAATAATAGATCGACTAATCAGTCTAATAAATTTTTGTACAGTTTGCTGCAACACTATGAGTCGTTCTACAGAAAATCGAATGTATGTGCCGGGTTTCCTACGTAACAAGTGGGGGGTTACGGCGATGTGCTTGCTAGTCGTGGCGGGCATATGGTTGCAACTGTCGGGCAAAGAGCAAGTGCCAACTGAACCTATGTTGCGCGTTAGCACTATCAAGGTAGATGAGGTGTTACTGCGCCCACGTGCTCGTATCAGCGGCTCGTTGGTAGCACGAGACACCATAGAACTAGGTACAGCACTCACTGGCTTACGCATAGAACGTGTGTTGGTAGAACAGGGCGATAGCGTGCAGCAAGGGCAGTTATTGGCCGAGTTAGACAGAACAGTGCTGCAAGCTCAGGTGCAGCACGCACAAGCGGTAGTAGACAGTGCTACGGCTGAGCTGCAAGAAAAGCAGGCATTGCACAATGCAGCACAGAAAAACCTGAAACGCGTAATGGGGTTAAGCCAAGGCACCGTCAGTGCACAAACCCTAGACGAGCGACGAGCACAAGCTGATGCCGCAAAAGCGAACTGGCAAGCCGCGCAAGCCGCGGTAGTTAGGGCGCAGGCTGAACTGGCTGAAAGCCAAGAGCAACTGGATAAAACCCATATTGTGGCAACGGTTGACGGGCTGATTTTGCAACGTCATGCCCAAGCGGGGGGCGCAAACCGGTAACGATGCTTTGTTCAGTGTGGCGAAATCTGGGTTGATTGAGCTAGAAGCCGATGTTAGCGAGCGATTAATCGCGCAAATGCACACAGGTATGCAAGCCTCTGTACGGTGGGCAGGGCAAACGGAATCTTCCGCGGGCACTATACGCTTGGTGTCGGCACAGGTAGATAAAGCCTCGCGTTTGGGTACGGTGCGTGTGGCATTACACAGCACACCATCGGTAGTGTTAGCCGGCATGTTTGGCCGAGCAGAGTTGGTATTACCCACGCAAACCTTAGCAACGGCAGTGCCTGCTAGTGCCGTATCGGTAGATAGCCTAGGGCAGGCCGCTGTGATGAAAGTGACAGAGGGTGGCCTAGTGTCGTATCAGCCGGTAAGTATAGGCTGGCAAGACGCACAGTGGGTAGAAGTGGTTGATGGATTGAAAAAGGGCGACAGTGTAGTGGCCACCGCCTTTGCGTTTGTTAAAGATGATGATCATGTTGAAGTGCATGAGTTGGAGCGCACTCAGCCATGAGTTCACAGCTGTCATCGTGGGCAATACGCAGGCCCATTCCTACGTTAGTGCTGTTTTTTATGCTAACGGTTGCAGGTTGGTTTGCCTTCTTGCAGTTACCTATCAACTCTAACCCAAGGGTGGAGTTTCCCATCGTGACGGTGCTGGTGACTCAGCCCGGCGCAGCGCCTAGCGAGCTTGAAAACGCGATTACCCGTAAGGTGGAAGAAAGCGTTGCAAGGATGGCCGGTGTACGGCATATCACCTCTACGTTGAACGAAGGTACATCCTTAACCACGGTGGAATTTCAATTAGGCGTAGACCCTGATCGTGCTACGAATGATGTACGCGATGCCATTACGACTATTAGGTCAGAGCTGCCCCAAAGCATTCAAGAGCCGCAGGTTTCCTGCGTGGATGTAGAAGGCGGGGCGATTCTGTACTACGCGGTTAGTTCTTCTGAGCGTACAGCAGAAGAGTTGTCGTGGTTTGTGGACGATAGGGTAAGCCGTGTGCTGTTGGCTGAACCTGGCGTACAGCGTGTGCAGCGTGGTGGCGGTGTCAAACGCGAGATACGCGTAGAGCTGCGCCCTGACAGGTTAGAAGCTTTAGGTATCACTGCGGAAGAAGTAAACGCGCAGTTAGTGCGTAGCAATACAGACGAACCCGGTGGTAGAGCAGTATTAAGCGGGTGCGAATTAGCCATACGTATTTTGGGTGGCGCTAAGGATGTAGCCAAATTGGCCGAATTACCCATTACGTTGTCAGACGGGCGCTGGGCGATCTTGTCGGACATTGCGGTGGTCAGCGGCGGCAGTGCCGAGGCCCGCAGTAAGGCACGTTTGGCCGAGCGCGAGGTAGTGGAGTTTTCGGTTTTTCGCAGCAAGGGTGCTAGCGATACCGAGGTGGCCAAGCGTGTAGAGGCCGGCATTGCTACCTTGCAAAAAGACAATAGCGATATACGTATTTTGCCGATTTTGTCATTGGTGAAGTACACCGAAGACAGCTATAAAGAGTCCATGAAAACCTTGCTGGAAGGCGCTTTGCTAACCGTGCTGGTGGTATTTGTATTCTTGCGTAGTTGGCGTGCGACGGTAGTGGCAGCGATTGCGTTGCCGCTGTCCATTTTTCCTACCTTTGTGGTGATGCAGCTATTGGACTACACCTTAAATAGCATCACGTTACTGGCGCTGACCTTGGTGATCGGTATTTTGGTGGATGACGCTATTGTTGAAGTGGAAAATATCGAGCAGCACTTATACAAAGGCAAGCGTCCATTTCAAGCGTCTATTGATGCGGCGGATGCCATTGGTTTTGCGGTAGTGGCGATTACCGCTACTATTGTGGCTGTCTTTTTACCCGTAAGTTTTATAGGTGGGGACATAGGCCAATACTTCGAGCAGTTTGGGGTAACAGTGTCTGTGGCCGTACTGGCATCCTTGCTGGTAGCACGGTTAGCGACTCCACTGTTGGCAGCCTATATTTTGCGTCCGCTATCGGCCAAAAAATTGCAGGAGGCACATGCGCCGGTTAAAGGGGTGTTAAAACGCTATTTATTTGTGTTGGAATGGGCCTTAAACCACCGCCGTCGTACCTTGGGCATAGGTGCGTTGTTTTTGGTGGCGTCTGGGTTGTTATTGCCGTTGATCCCGGTGGGCTTCATGCCCGAGGGCGATCAAAGCCTCATCTCCATACAAGTAAAACTACCGCCTGGTTCTACCTTGGCACAAACTGATGCCAAGATGATTGCCATGTCAGAGCAGGTACGCAAGCATCAGGAAGTAGAAGCCGTGCTGGCGAATGTAGGCGGGGGCGATGATAAGGCGGTTGCCAATGGCTCTATGTTGATACGCCTAGTGCCGTTAGCCAAGCGTGATGCCAGTCAGAAGCAAATAGAGCAACGTTTGCGCAGTGAGTTGGCGCAATTTGAGGATGTGCAGTTTTCGTTTACGGCGGGAGAAAACCGCGATGTATCGGTGATTCTAGTCAGTGCAGATGGGCAGGCCTTGTCACAATCGGCACACCGTTTACGTAAACAGATGGAAGGCTTAAGCACCATTGCGAATGTGCAGGTCAAAGAACCGTTAGGTCGTCCTGAGCTGCAAATTGCGTTACGTACCGATGAAGCAGCGCGTGCAGGTGTTACCACGCAAAGTGTAGGGACGGCGTTGCGTATTGCGACCGTAGGTGAAATAGATGCAAGCTCGGCACGGTTTAATGCCTCCGATAGGCAAGTGCCTATTCGTGTTTTGTTAAGTGAACACGACCGCAATGATTTGGAAACGCTGCGTCAGTTACGGGTGCCATCTCAGAATGGTGGGACTGTGCCGTTGCATAGCGTGGCGGATGTGAGCTTTGGTATAGGGCCTGCACAAATTGAGCGTTTTGATCGTATGCGCCGCATTGCGATAGAAGCCGATCTACAACCCGGGCAGTCGTTAGGCACGGTGTTGGAAACGGTGTATGCCTTACCTGAAATGCAAGACTTACCCACAGGCGTATCGCTGATGCAGTATGGCGATGCTGAGTTTTTGGTCGAGATGTTCGAGAAGTTTGCACTCGCAATGGGTTTTGGTATTTTGATGGTCTATGCCGTTTTGGTATTGCTGTTTAAAGACTTCTTGCAGCCGCTGACGATTCTGGTGGCATTGCCCTTGTCCATAGGTGGGGCGTTTGCAGGGCTGATCTTAAAAGGGGCTACCTTAGACTTATCAGCCGTGATTGGTATTTTGATGTTGATGGGCATTGTGACCAAAAACTCTATTTTATTGGTGGATTTTGCCTCTGAGAAATGCCGAGCGGGCATGAACAGAGCCGAGGCGTTGCTGCAATCGGGTAAAGAACGCGCACGCCCCATTGTGATGACCACTATTGCTATGGTGGCGGGTATGATCCCCATCTTATTAAGCACAGGAGCCGATGCCGGTTTTAGGGCCCCCATGGCTGCCGCTGTTATCGGTGGTTTGCTGACTTCCACACTCTTAAGTCTGGTGTTTATTCCTGTGGTGTACAGCTACATGGATGATTTGCGCCATTGGCTGGGTAAACATTTGTCCACGCTGACGTCGGTGACCGACGAGGACAGGCGCTTAGCCGATCAGCAATTTATTAATCACTAGTTGTAGTAGGAAAGTATGCTGTCAGAAAACAGTGCAGTTCCGTATCGCTATCGTTGGCTCACATTGTTGACGGTAGCCAGTGCGCTCTTGTTGATTGTGGTGGATATCACCGTACTGTATACCGCCTTACCTTCACTAAGTGCGGCCTTACACACTACCACCAGCGAGAAACTGTAGATTGTGAATGCCTATTCCCTAGTCGTAGCGGGTTTGTTGCTGGGCATGGGCTCGTTAGGTGATCACGTGGGCTACCGTCGCATGTTTATGAGCGGTTTGGTCGTGTTTGGCTTGGCGTCATTATGGGCGGCATTTTCACCGTCGTCGTTGGTGTTAATTATTACTAGAGCAGCATTGGGTTTAGGTGCTGCCATGATGATGCCAGCCACCTTAGCGATTATTCGCGAGGTGTTTACCGACGATAAAGAACGATCCTTAGCCATTGGGGTGTGGGCATCCATTGCTGTAGGCGGTGCCGCAATGGGGCCAGTAGTAGGTGGGATTTTGCTGGAGTACTTTTGGTGGGATTCGGTGTTTTTAATTAACGTCCCCATTGTGGTGCTGACCTTAATTGCCAGCCTGTGGGTAGTGCCAAAAAGCACCCCAACCCCTACTAAAAAATGGGATGGCTATAGCTCATTGTTGGTGATGGTAGGGTTAATTGCAGCAGTAAGTGCGCTAAAAGAAGCGGCGTCGCCTAATACGTCGTGGACGTATTTCTGGGGCAGCTTAGGGTTGGCAGTGCTATTTTTAGGTTGGTTCACGCATAGACAACTGCATGGTCCGTACCCTATGTTGAACTTTGCTATTTTTAAAAAACCTTTGTTCAGTGCTGGGGTGATTACTGCCTTTTTAAGCACTGTGACCTTATCGGGTGTAGAGTTCGCCTTTACTCAGCAACTGCAGTTGGTGCTAGAGCATTCGCCAATTGATGCTGCGTTGGTGCTGTTGCCATTGCCTGTAGCGGCATTACTGGCTGGCCCGCTGAGTGGCTATATGATGCGCTACCTGCCGTACCAACGCTTGTTAGTGCTGGCCCTATTGCTGTCACTGGTAGGTATGCTGTGTTTTGCCTTGTTGCATGATTTAGGAGCCTGGCCGCGTGCTGGCAGTTTGATCTTGTTGGGTTGTGGCCTAAGCGCAGCCATGACCACAGCATCGTATTCGGTGCTAGAACAAGCGCCTGTTAACCAAGTGGGTATGGTGGGTTCGTTAGAGGAAATTTCCTACGAGCTTGGTGGGGCAATGGGTGTGGCGATAATGGGCAGTGTGTTGCCGGCCATCTATAGTGCCCAGATGCTGGCGACTGCAAATGCTATGAATCTGCCTAGCGCTGCTGACAGTTTGGACGAAGTCAGGTATTTGGTCAGCACGTTACCAGCAGAATCAGGCCAACATTTATTACAACCTGCTTTAGAGGCGTTTGATCAAGCTTTCACTACTGTGTCGTGGTCAGCAGTAGGCATTATGTTGGTGGCTTTGTTGATAGTATGGGTTTTAGTGCTACGAGCTGAACGACAATGTCCTGCGCCATAGCGGCAGCAGGACGTGTTTTACCCCTACTTGTGTAAGTAGGTTAGGAAGTCTTGGTAGATTGATTTAGGCGTTGTAATTGCTGGCTGAACAATTGTTCTTCCAGCGAGATGCCTTGGCTTTGCAGCAGCTTTTCTAGTAAAGGCTGCAAACTGCCTAGGCTTTCTTGAATACTGTCGCGAATAGTATCCACAATCACTTGGGTACCGCGCTCAATTTCAATATTGACGGGGTCGTTAAGCAGTTTGTCTTCCAACGTCGTCACACGACGCGTTTCAGGAATAAGCCAAACCTCGAACCAGTTTTCTTGTTTGTTCACTTCAGACACGGTTAGGCTGGCACCGTTGATCGCAATATAGCCTTTAGCGAAGATATAACGGCAGAACTCGTGCGGCACAGTAAAGCGCACTTGTTTGTTGTCATCGTGAAGTTGAATGGCACTAATGATGCCTACAAAATCCACATGACCAGACAAAGGGTGGCCACCAATTTCTGCGCCATCTTTGGCAGCGCGTTCTACATTAACCAGTGTGCCCACTTGGTACTGCGACAAAGTAGTGATGTTTAGGCTTTGCAGCATTACATCGAATGAAGCGGCTGTGTCGGACAGCAATTCAGTAACTGTCAGGCAAACGCCATCTACCGAGACGCTAGCACCAATTTCTAGCCCTTCACAGAAACCGGCTGGAAACACTAGCTCTAGGGTGCGTAAACCATTGTGATCTTTAAGCGTGGCAATACGTGCTTTGCCTTGAACGATACCTGTGAACATAGCGTAGTAGGTGTGCAGAGTAAAAAATAGGAATACAGTAGGTGCTAGGACCCAAAAGACTATTGTAGTCTACGTGGGCATCCTACGTATCAAAGCCATATCCTCACAAAGGATAGGCATAGATAACAAAGTAACAGCGATATTATGACAAACTTTTTTGAAAGTCCTTTTAAAGGGAAATTGCTATCCGAGCAGGTGACCAACCCTAATATTCAGGTAGGCCGCTATAGTTATTATTCAGGCTATTACCATGGCCATTCCTTCGATGATTGCGCGCGCTATTTAATGCCCGATCGTGATGATGTAGATAAATTACGCATAGGCAGTTTTTGTTCTATTGGTAGTGGTGCTGCCTTCATGATGGCCGGTAATCAAGGGCATAGGCACGATTGGATATCTTCCTTTCCCTTCTTTTTTATGTCTGAAGAACCAGCGTTTTCGACCGCAGTTTATGCCTATGTGCCTGCTGGCGATACCATTGTTGGGAACGATGTGTGGATAGGCGCTGAAGCATTGATTATGCCAGGCGTAGAAATCGGGCACGGTGCAGTGATAGCAAGCAGAGCAGTGGTCACCAAAAATGTGGAGCCCTACAGCGTGGTAGGGGGCAATCCGGCCAGAGTCATCAAAAAACGGTTTACCGACGAGCACATAGAGCAATTGCTAGAGTTGGCATGGTGGGATTGGTCGTTAGAACATCTGCAAGCATGTATGCCTTTGCTGTGCACGGCTGATGCGGCAGGCCTGCATGCGTATTGGCAAGCGAATCAAGCCGCCATTAAGGCCACGAAAGTAGCCTAAGGCAGCATGCTGTGTTGGAAGTGCTGAATCAGCCAGTGTAAGGCTGGGCCTATGTGTTTGCTTTTACTGGTGATCACATCAATACGCACTGTTTGGTCTATATCGCGTAACTGGGTGCCTAGCCCTTCCAGCACCACCAAGCGGTCTTTGTGCAAGAAGTTGTCATAGGCATACTTAGACACAAAGGCCCAACCAATGTGATTCATCACCATTTGCATCGATACCCAATGGCTTTCTACATACCAAGCATCTAGCGAAATTTTGAGGGTCTTTTTGCTTAGGCTGTGATTACGGCCTGAGATCAATATTTGCCGGTGTTTACGTAGCTCATCTACGGTGATTTTTGTCGCTTTTTGTAGAGGGTGTTCTAACCCACAAACCAGCACTAAGGGCACGCTGCCTATGGGCGTGAAATGTAGGCTATTGCGGCTGGGGGATTGTCGCCACGATATTCCCAAATCTACGGTGCCTTGTTCTACCAAGTCTTCCACATCGTCCATCAGAGGAAAGTAAATCTCTACTTCAGTATGTGGGAATTGCAGTGAGAATTCCCGCAATAAGATGGCAACCATCGATTCGGGGAATATCTCATCAATGGCCATGACCACACGGCTTTCATGCTGCTTTTCAAAGCTGTGCGCCATTTGCATTAAGTTTTGGCGGCGTTGCAGGATGAATTCGGCTTCTTTATAGATTTTTTCACCCTCAACAGTAAGGGTAGGGATCCGTGTGCTACGGTCAAAAATCTGTATGCCTAGATCGGCTTCTAGGTTGGCGATGTGGGTGCTGATCACAGATTGCGAACGGCCCGCCTGTTTGGCCGCTTGCGAGAACGAGCCGGCTTGTACGGCAAGTACCAGAGCTTGAAGCTGGTCAATAGAAAGATTCATATATCTATTAAAGCGATGGTTGGCAACTTGGAGTGAACGCCACGATAGCGGTATAACCTAAGCTTTGTTGTTGATCGTGGATGTAATGATGCAAGCCAGAAGTTTAGCCGATAGGATACGGCACGCCTTGATGTTTGAGGTCATAGCGTTAACGCTATTTATCCCCATTTTTACCTATTTTCTAGGGTTTTCTATTACCTCTATGGGAGTAGTAGGAATCGTATCATCTATTGTGGCAACACTATGGAATTTTATATACAACATTGTTTATGACAAGGTTGTATATAGATTGCGCGGTAAATTAGATAAAACATTAAAAGATCGAATTTTACATGCTCTGTTATTTGAGTTTGGTTTGTTATTCTTGTTAATACCATTTATATCCTGGTATTTGAAAATAACACTGTTGGATGCATTGATCATGGATATCTGGATCGTCGCTTACTATTTGTTTTTTGCTTTCCTCTTTAACTTGGCTTATGACCGAGTGTTTAGATCTAATCCTAGGGTAAGCAGCGAGAACAGTGTTAGCGTTCAGGCAGCGGAATAAGCTTAAAAAACAGGGGCACATGGCCCCTGTTTTTTAAGATACCACCTTGGAAGGCAGCTGCTCACGTAACGCAGAAATAGCTTGTTCAGTGGCTTGTGTTAAGGGTGTGGGTAAGTTATCAAGACTAAACCAACCCAGTTCAGCATGTTTATCAGGTTCTACCAGTTGGGCTTCGCCTTTGAAAGACGTAGCAAGGTATACACCGGCTAACCAATGGGCATCCTGCTCTACATCGAAGTGGTTAACGTTAACGAGTAGTCGCAGACTGGAAATATGTAGGCTGGTTTCCTCTAAAGTTTCACGACATACAGCATCTTCTATTTTCTCCATCCAATCTATTTTTCCGCCAGGAATTCCCCAGTGATTAGATTCTGGTGTTTTCTTTCTTTTTAATAATAATATTTTATTATTGTTTATAATAACGGCGCCGCAGGCCGCTTGTATGGTTTTTGGCATAGTAAAACAAAATTTTTATTAGGTTTTTAATGATTAATTATAGAGCAGCTGTGGCTGGTGATGTAGGCCAATGTATAGAGATTCGTGGCCTAACACGTGAAAATGCGTTCTCCAGAGAAGACTTAGCTGAATTGGGTATTACTCCTGAAACCTGGGCTGCAGGTATTGAGCAAGGCGAGAGCTTTGGTTACGTTGCCACGTACAATCATCAGATTGTTGGTTACTGCTTTGGTGAAGCAGAGCAGGGGGAAATACTGGTGTTAGCCTTGCTGCCAGAGTACGAAGACCAAGGTATAGGTAAAAAACTGCTAACGTTGGTGATGAACGATATGCAGGTAGCGGGTTTAGAGCGTTTGTTTTTAAGTTGTGCAGCTGATTCCCAGGTTAGATCCTATGGGTTTTATCGATACTTAGGGTGGGAATCAACGGGTGAATTTGATGACGCAGGCGATGAAATTTTGGAGTATTGTTTTAAGTAGCCATTATCAATTGCAGTAATAGCCAGCCTAGAGCAGCACAGCAAGCAGAACCTCCCTTATCAAGAAGGAATGTCTATGTTGAACAGTATCCTGGTTGTGCCAAACACCTCTCATTGGACAACGTTTTTAGCGCTATACCAAGAGTATCTGGATCAGGATTGGGCTGGCGAGCAGTGTGATGCCAACCTACTTGTACAGCGTTATGCAGAAGGGCCTAGGGCGTTCTTATTGCTGTGTGACGAACGTGTACCTGTGGGCTTTGCCAATGTATGGATAGATACACAAAATACGGATATTGCGCACGTAGCGGAGTTCTACATACGGCCTTTGTCACAACGACAAGGCTATGGGCGTTTGCTGTGGGGGCATATTTTACGCTGGACGGGCGAGAAAGCCGTACAGGCGGTACACCTAGAGACAGATGTACATAAAGAACCGGCGAACCAGTTTTGGCGTGCGCTAGGCTTTAAAAAAGTTAGTGCAGATGAAACGCGTGTTCAGTACGCCCGTGATTGGCACGAGCTGTGGCAAGTTCAGGAAGCATCACATAATGGTTGATGCTTTCTGAACTCATAGCGAATTACTTCATTTTCGCCAATTCGTCACACATTTCTTTTTTCTGATCAGCAGTAGCACCACCGATTTGCTCTTTGCCTTGGGTGAAGCCAGAGTCAAATGCTGTGTTGAAATCGGCTTCAGATACACCCATTTCTTTCAGAGCAGCCATTTGTTGGCTTTTCATTTCGGCCAATTCAGAGCTGGAGTATGTGCCACATGTTTCGGCAGCAGCGTGCATCACACCGCCCAACTCAGCCAAACCAATCATGGTTTGTGCATCTTGTGCAGCAGCAGGACTCAACATAGCTAGGCTCAGAGCACCAGCGGTCACAGCTTGGGAAACGATTTTCAACATAGAATTCTCAATAAGCAGGGAAAAAGAAGAAGTATACGGCGGTGCGTTATATAGAAGGGGGGGTAAACCCGAATTTTGCAGCGTATATAACACGATGCAGTTGTTAAATTTTGTGAGTAATGTGGCATGAGCAGTTTTTGATCACGTTGCGTAGAGGCTCATGTTTGTTTGTGTTGAGGAAACTATACGATGGCTTTCCTCAAACTTATACACAGTTAACGTGGATAACACACAGGTAAAAAACGCCCTGAACATCTACAGATGGCAGGGCGTATAAGAGAGAAAGTTATTATGCTCTAGCGTGGTTCTGTTGGCCGAAGTAGGCGACAGCTGCTTTTTTCTCACGACTAGATATTGGATAGGCCATTACAACCCATTTGCCGTTTGCAGCGGCTTCTTTGGTGGGGCGAATAATATTGTTCCCGCTGGGCATGTAGGCCACCAAACAGCCCACTAATACGCCAATCAGCAAAAACACACAGATAGATCCCAATAGTGCAGTAGGTGCTTCATGCACAAACATAGGTATCTTGGAGTAGTAAAGCATGGCCCAGAACACTACCCCAACCAAAACGCCTATCACCGCTGACCAAATATGGGCAGAAATAGCAGCCTGACCCATGTGGGTGTATTCATTTTTAAGTTTGGCTTCTAGGGCAGGGTCATTAGGCTCTACCAAAATAATGCGGGAAGCATCGTCAGACAAGATATGAGAAAGCTCTTTGACTGCTTGTTCAGCACTGTCTACCGATGGGAATACTCCCATGGTTTTATTGGCTGAGCGCAAATTTTTGGTTTTTTTCATCTTTACCCCCCAAGGTGTGGCACAGGTGTGCCTCTATGAACGTTAAATCACAGGCATTTGTAGCAGCAAAATCTTGTAATTGGGAACAGAGTAAACCGTGATTTGCCAGTGCTATTTGACTTGGCTCAACATCACTGTGGTTTGGTTAACTAAAGCATAAACTATTGATTTAGAGCAATTTTTTTGGATCTAAATGATAGCGGTGTGTCTATTTGTAGGTTGTGCACAGCTGCTGTGCATAAACTTGGGGATAGCCTGATGACATCTGTCACAAAGCCCGCAATTAGGCCCGTCTGCAAGGTGTGGTTAAAAAATGCTCAGAAATAAATTAGCTCTGCAAAACAGTGGCGAATTTTTTTGTATAAAGGGCGGTTTTCTGTAGAAGTTGATGGCTGTATAGCGGACGCTAATAGGTTAGCTAAGCTTACTTATAAAGCAAAATTTATCGTTTGTGAGCCCTATGTTTCGCGGGCAATATAGTCTCGTTAATAAATTATAAAAACGCAGACTTCACAAGCTTAAAACATTATTTATTGAAGTCTGTTTCCCACCTTTCCGGAGGAGACAACATGAGTAACGTTACTCGTAGAAATTTCATTAAAGCGGGTTCTTTGTTAACAGCAGCAACCGCATTAGGTGCGGGCTATTCGCATTCGGCTTGGGCAGCAAAACGCCCTAAATTTAGGCTGAAATACGCGAACAACTTGCCGATTAGCCATCCGATGAATATTCGGGCCAAAGAAATGGTGGAAGCCATTGCGGCGGAATCCGATGGTGAAATCGAAATTCGTATTTATCCCAGCAGTCAATTAGGTAACGATACCGATACCTTGGCGCAAATACGGTCCGGTGCAGTAGATTTCTTTATGCTGTCCCCCATTATTTTGGGTTCATTGATTACGAATACCCAAATTTCAGGCGTAGGTTTTGCTTTCCAAAACTACGATCAGGTATGGGGGGCAATGGACGGCGATTTGGGGGCTGCTGTTCGACAAACTATAGAAGACAACTCGTCCTTGATGGCTTTTGAAAAAATCTGGGATAACGGTTTCCGAATTATCACCACCAGCAATAAAGCTATTTATACCCCAGCAGACTTAGTAGGCTTAAAACTGCGCGTACCACCTAGCCCATTGTGGACATCCATGTTCCGGGGTTTTGATGCTGCACCTACTACCATTAACTTTGCTGAAACCTATTCAGCCTTACAAACCAAAATTGCCGACGGTCAGGAAAATCCGATCACATTGGTTGAAAGTGCCAAGTTGTACGAAGTGCAAAAGTACTTATCCGTTACTAACCATATGTGGGATGGTTTTTGGTTTTTGGCGAATAAAAACAAGTTCAAACAGCTACCTGACGATGTACAGGCATTGATTCAAAAACACGCTAACCAAGCGGCCATGAATGAGCGGGCCGATTTGGTGCAACTATCGCTGAATATTAAAGCCACCCTTGAAGGGCAAGGTATGGTCTTTAACGATGTGGATTCCACACCGTTCCGCGACAAGCTTAGACAAGCGGGTTTCTACGAAGAATGGCATAAAACCTTTGGCAATGAGTTGTGGAGCACGCTGGAGAGCGCTGTTGGGAGCTTGTCATGAGTTCGGGGGCAGAGGTCATGTTAGCGCCCACCACTTACTCATTCAAACATAGTTTCTTAGCGTTTAAAAAAGCGGTGATGAACACCGTAGAAGCCCTAGCAGTGGCATTGCTGCTTATAGAGTCGCTCATACTTTTTGTGAGTGTGGTGTTTCGCTATTTTTTGCATAGCCCGCTGGTGTGGTCAGACGAACTGGCGCAGTCTTTGTTTATCTGGTTGTGCATGTTGGGGGCGGTTGTGGCGCTAAACCGTTCTGAACACATGCGGTTGACGGCGGTGGTTAGCCGCTTGTCACCTTTTCATCGTGAGTGGTTAGAAACCTTTGGGTTGATGGTGGTGTTGGTGTTTGCCTGTTTGCTTTTAGAACCTGGACTAACACATGCATCGGAACAAATGGCGGTGACATCACCTGCCTTAAACGTACCCGACGGCTTTAGAGCATCGGCTATACCAGTGGGGTTTGGGCTAGTCATTTTTGTGGCGCTGGCTCAATTAATAGAGCGCTCTACGCTGCGTAGTGTGTTTGTGTCAGCCGTGGTAATTGGGGCGATCTGGTATGTCATTGACTACTTTGCCTACGACTTATACGACTTGGGTAATTGGAATCTGGTGTTGTTCTTTGTGGTGATGCTGGGGGCTGCTGTGATTTGCGGAATTCCCATCGCATTTGCCTTTGGAATTTCCACCTTAGCCTATGTAGTACACGTGGCTGAAGTACCTAGCATGATCATCGTGAGCCGCATAGACGAAGGCGTGTCGCACATGGTGCTACTGTCGGTGCCGTTGTTCATCTTCTTAGGGGCCTTATTGCAGCTAAGCGGGATGGCTAAAGTGCTGATTGATTTCATGTCATCACTGCTGGGGCATGTGCGTGGTGGGCTGAACTACGTGTTGTTAGGTGCCATGTTTTTGGTGTCGGGTATTTCAGGCTCTAAAGTGGCCGACATGGCTGCGGTAGCACCAGCGTTATTTCCAGAAATGAAAAAACGTGGTGCAGACGAACACGAGCTCGCAGCCTTACTGTCGGCTACAGGCGCCATGACGGAAACCATTCCACCCAGTTTGGTGTTGATTACGGTAGGGGCGGTATGTGGGGTATCCATTAGTGCCTTGTTTATTGGTGGTTTGCTACCCGCATTTGTATGCACGGTGGCGATAGCCTCCGTGTGTGCCTACAAGGCTCGCAAGGTCAGTCTTAAAGGGGTGAGTAAAGCTCCTATGAGACAAGTCATGCGTACTTTGCTGTATGCCCTGCCGGTAATTTTTCTGCCTGTTTTGATTCGTTTTTGCGTGGTGAACGGTATTGCTACAGCAACGGAAGTGGCCGCCATCGGCATCGTGTATGTGATTGCTTATGCCTTAATCATGCAGCAACTGACCCGCTCTTTGGATTTTTCCAATACCTATAAGTTGTTGGTAGAAGCCTGCTCGTTATCGGGTGCCATTTTGCTCATTATCGGTGCTGCCACTGCGATGGCATGGGCACTGACGCAGTCTGGTTTTTCCTCATATTTGGTAGAGCACCTAACCAGCATGCCGGGTGGCGCAGTGGGCTTCTTGCTAGTCAGTATCTTGGTGTTTATTTTGTTGGGCAGCATGTTGGAAGGTATACCCGCCATCGTGTTGTTTGGGCCTTTGGTGTTTCCTGCTGCCCAGTCATTAGGTATCCACGATGTGCATTACGCCATGGTCATCATTCTTTCCATGGGCATAGGGTTGTTTGCCCCCCCACTGGGCATTGGTTTTTATGCGGCAAGCGCTATCAGCAAAGTGAATGCTGATCACGTGATGCCAAAAAGTTGGACATACCTCGCAGTGCTGCTGGTGACCACCATCTTCATTGCTTTGGTGCCTTGGATTTCCATAGCTTTTTTGTAATGGATGAATAGCATGACGAATCAAAAAGTAGCCGTAATTACGGGTGGTGGTAACGGCATAGGCAGCTCTATTGTCGAAGCCTTTGTGCACGATGGGTACACCACTGTTATTGCCGACATCAACGAGGAAGGTTCACTGCTGCTGCAAGAGCGCTTGCGAGCGCAAGGCGGTACGGTGGATTTCCACAAGCTAGATGTGGGCTCAGAGGAGCAAATTGCTGGGTTGTTTGAATACTTGGATCGCCAATACGGGCGTTGTGATGTGTTGGTGAATAACGCTGGCATTGCTAAAACCATCCCGTATTTGGAATACCCCAAAGAGCATTGGGACTTGGTTATGCGTGTCAATGTGACAGGGCCTTTTTTACTGTCTCAGTATGCTGGCAGGTTGATGAAGAAAAATGGCTGGGGGCGCATTATTAATTTGGCCTCTATCAGTGGCGAAATTGCGAGCTTTGGGCGTGCCGCATATGGCACATCTAAGGCAGCGGTATACGGGCTAACCCGCCAAATGGCCATTGAGCTGTCTGAATATGGCATTACTGCTAACGGTATTTCGCCAGGGCCTATTGAAACACCGCTTACGCAAGTACTGCATAGCGATGAGGCACGCAAAGCCTATACCGACCGTGTGCCTATGGGGCGTTACGGTAGCAGCAATGAAATTGCGGCAGCGGTATTGTTTCTAGCCTCTGAGGGGGCGTCGTATATCAATGGTCATGTATTGCCAGTAGACGGTGGTTTTCTGGCTTCAGGTGTGTTGCAACCTTAATGTGTAGGTGATGGTGTAATGATTAATGCTTCTATCTCAGGCTGGGCTCATAGCAAGTTTGGCAAGTTGGACAATTTGGACGTAGAGCGCAGTATTGCTGAAATGGCTGCGCAAGCGGTAGAACATGCAGGGCTAGATTGGGAAGACATAGATTCCGTACATATAGGGCACTTCAATGGCGGGTTTTTGTATCAGGACTTCCCGTCTTCACTGATTTTTAACCACATCCCCGAACTACGTTTTCGTCCTGCTGTACGTGTGGAAAATGCATGTGCTACGGGTTCGGCTGCGGTGCACTCGGGTTTAGATGCCGTACGTTCGGGTAAAAGCAAACATGCACTGGTAATAGGCTACGAAAAAATGAATACCTTGCCTACTGCCGAGGTAGGTAAGGTGCTATTGAAGTGTTCGTATGCCGAAGAAGAGGCAAATGTAGAGGGTGGTTTCGCCGGTGTGTTTGGGCACATTATCGCGAAAACCTATTTTGAACGCTATGGCGATCAGTTAGATGCGTTGGCCGCCATTGCGGCTAAGAACCATGCGAATGGTGCGCATAACCCTTACGCGCATTTGCAAAAAGACTTGGGCTTTGAGTTTTGTCGACAAGAGTCCGAGAAAAACCCATACGTAGCTGGCAAGTTAAAACGCACCGATTGTTCCATGGTGTCGGATGGTGTGGCAGCGCTGGTGATTAGTAATAGGCATTACACGCCTAATCATGCCAATCGGGTGGACTTCTTAAGCGTGGCTCATGTGAACGATTATTTACCGTTAAGCAAACGTGATCCTATTGCCTTTGAAGGAGCGAGGCTTGCGTGGCAGCAGGCTTTGTCAGCCGCTGGGTTACGCATAGGCGATCTGTCGTTTGTGGAAACCCACGATTGCTTCACTATTGCCGAGCTTATCGAATACGAGGTCATGGGGTTGGCAGAACCAGGCCAAGGGGCTCGTGTGATTTTAGACGGGGTAAGCAGAAAAGACGGCACACTACCTATTAACCCATCGGGTGGGCTGAAATCTAAAGGGCATCCTATTGGTGCAACGGGTGTGTCTATGCATGTGATGGCGGCAATGCAGCTAACTGGGCAAGCTGCTGATATGCAGTTGCCACACGCAGACATGGCGGGTGTTTTCAATATGGGTGGGGCTGCGGTGGCAAATTACGTCAGCCTACTAGGGTGTAACTAAACGAGGTCAAGATGCTGTCTACTGTAAAAAATCTTGGTTCTTTACTCACCGATGTGAGCCATCGGCTTCCCCATGAATTGGCGTATGTGCAAGGCACACAGCGCTACACCTGGCAAGAGCTCAACGCTAGGGTTGATGCGATGGCGCATGCTCTACAGCAGTTAGGTGTGGGGCATGGCGACAAAATTCTGGTGCATTCTAAAAACCGTATCCAGCTGTTTGAAAGTTGCTGGGTGGCATTTAAGTTGGGGGCAGTATGGGTACCCACAAATGTACGTATTACCGAGCATGAAATCAGTTATTTAGCGCAGCACAGTGGGGCTAGTGTCATCATTTACGATGAAGGCTATGAGTCACATGTGCTAGCGTGCCACGAAGCCTCTACCAGCATTAAGCATGTGATTGCTATAGGTGAGCCTAACGAATACGAACATGGCTATGAAAAGTTAATTGCTAGCCATAGGCCAAAAGGTGAGTTCCAAGCGGTGGATGTGCAGTACGACGATCCTCTGTGGTTTTTCTATACCTCGGGTACCACGGGTATGCCCAAGGCAGGCATTTTGACGCATGGGCAAATGGCCTTTGTGATTACTAACCATTTGGCTGATTTGATGCCGGGGTTAACGCATCAGTCGCGCTCGCTGGTGGTAGCACCGTTATCGCATGGTGCAGGTATTCATGCGTTAGTGAATGTGGCGCGTGGTGCGGCCAGTATCGTGCCTGCGGGTAGCCGTTTAGAACCTGAAGAGGTTTGGGCATTAGTAGAAAAGTACGGTGTGGACAATATGTTCACCGTGCCTACTATTGTGAAAATTTTGGTCGAACATGACTCAGTGGATCGCTACGATCACAGCTCCTTAAAGTATGTGATTTACGCTGGCGCACCTATGTACCGTAGCGATCAGAAGCATGCACTACAAAAATTAGGCAAAGTGCTGGTGCAATATTACGGTTTAGGCGAAGTTACCGGCAATATCACCGTATTGCCTGCCGCATTGCACGATGCTGATGATTCCCCTGACGCGCGTGTTGGCACATGCGGTTATGCCCGTACAGGTATGGAAGTGGCTATTTTGGATGAAGAAGGGCGCAGGCTAGCGCCGTTTGAAACAGGCGAAATTTGTGTGCGTGGGCCTGCGGTGTTTAAAGGCTATGACAACAATGACAAAGCCAATGCCGAGGCCTTCCGTTTTGGGTGGTTTCATACGGGCGATATAGGCCATATGGATGCACAGCAATTTTTATACATCACAGGCCGTCATTCCGATATGTACATTTCGGGCGGCTCTAATGTGTACCCACGCGAAATAGAAGAAATTTTCTTAACACATGATCAGGTGTCCGAAATTGCTGTGCTGGGCATCCCTGACGAAAAGTGGGGGGAGGTAGGTGTAGCGGTGATTGTGCCTAAGGCAGGCACTATTTTGAATACCGAAGAGATGCAAAGCTTTATTCAGGGGCGGGTAGCACGATACAAACAGCCTACTCACTACTTTTTCTGGGAACACATGCCCAAATCTGGGTATGGCAAGATCGTAAAAAAAGAAATACGGAAAATGCTGTCCTACTAAGACGAGGTAGGCAGGTAATGCTGGGCCACTCACAAGGTAGCCCCGCTTTATAAAGTATGACACGTACTTGTTTATGCCGGGGTGATCACCTCATCACCGGAGGAGGAGTTGCCATGTTACAAAGCCGCGCGTTGGCAGCCGCTGCGTATGGGGAAAAAGAGTTTCTTCTTCATATACCTGCAGGGCAGACTATTAGTCAGGCCATACAAACACAATTGCGGGATGCAGAGCACATACGGTTCGCGCTGCTGTCGTTCCAGCCAGGTTATTTAGAAAGCGGAGTGTGCCATACCGCTCCGCCCGATAGTGCGGGTAAGTTTATTGTGAAATACGGAGCGGGCCACGAGTTTGGGCCGTGCTTGCTGTTGGCGGGTGATGCCGTGTTGGGTGAGGACCAGTACGGTGCGCCATTAGTGCATTGTCATGGTTGCTTAGTAGAGCAATCTACCCAAATTAGCTTTGGTGGGCACCTGGACTTATCGCGTTGCATTGTGGGTAAACAAGGGCTTTCGGTACAAGTTTTAGTAACTGCCGACATAGGCTTTGTTGCCAAGAAAGATAGCACCTCACAAATGCATGTGTTTCATCCCTCTATCGTATCGGCAGAGGCTAGGCTATGACAGCACAACTATTACAAGGTCAGCCTGGTCGCATCGTGAAAGCACGTTTGCAGTGTAATGATGATCTGGTGTTGGGCATAGAAGATATCTGTGCCCATTACGGTATGGATCACGTGTTTGTAAAAGGGGGATTGGGCAGTTTGTTTAGGGCGCAGTTGTTGGTGAACGAATCGGCTGATGAGCCTGACTCATCCATTGATATTACTGGCTACGCCGTAGAGCTGCTAACACTACGTGGCGAGGTTAAACACAATGGTCAGCAGCCTACAGCTAATTTGTTTGGCATGGTGGCAGATAACCAGGGAGTTGTGTATTCAGGGCGTTTTGTACGGGCTGAGGCACCAGTATGTATTACGGTGGAATTAGTGCTGCAAGAGTGGCTAACACACGAGAGGAAGGGGTTATATAGGTGATATTGGCATCTGTGTAGCAACAGGCTGTACCACTAGCATTAGCCATTTTGGCATTGGAGGTGGTGTCAGCATGGCGACAATGCGTATTTCAAGCTACTTAAGCGGGTTAGAGATTTTTGAGGTTGCAGCGCGAATGGAATCATTCAAGCTGGCAGCGGAGGAACTGTTCCTGTCTCCTAGTGCGGTCAGTCAAGCGATACGCAAGCTTGAGGAGGATCTAAATGTAGAGCTATTTAGCCGTCAGGGTAGAGCTTTAGCCCTGACGGCTGACGGCCGTCTATTGTTAAACGGTGTAGAGAAAGGGTTACGTGAAATACGGGATAGCATACGGGGTGTGACGGCTGCCGACGAACGTTTGGTGCGTATTTATAGTTCACCTACGTTTTGCAGCAAGATTATCAACCCAGTATTGCAAAACTACATGAAAGCGACGGAAGAGTCCGTAAGCTTCGCGGTCATCAGTGAGTACATTCCTAATACAGAGCGCTTTAGAGAGTTCGATATTGCCGTGCTATATGGCGAGTCGTTTATGGAGAAAAAAGGGGTAGAACGTTTAGGTATTAACCGCTTGATGCCGTATTGCGCACCGCTGTTAGCCAATAAGATCCGCTCTCCACGCGATGTACTGAAGTACCCGTTAATTTTTAACGATAACCAAGAGGTAGACTGGGCTGACTGGTTTAGAGCCAATGGCGTAGACGACTTTAATTTCCGTAATGCCATTCATTTCAACAGTGGAATACAAGCCATACAAAGCGCTAAAGAGGGCATGGGGTTTTATGTAGAGTGCGAGCGTATCGTGCAGCACGAAATAGAAACGGGCTTATTAGTGAGCCCGTTTCAAGGTAAGGCAGAGCCAGTGTTACGCCATTTGTATTCCATGTATGTGGCCAAAAACAAGGCCAAACATAAAACAGTACAAGAGTTGGTAGCCGTTATTGAAGCGGCTTATGGTCAGCTGGCAGCGTAGCTTGTCTGATCGTATCGCTGTGTATTAATGCACTGCACTTTTAGAAAATACATTCACAATAATTACGCCAGCAATAATGAGCGCCAAGCCTATTAGCGCTGGCAAATCTAGGCTTTGTTTGTGAATAAACCAACCTGCTAAAGAAATCAGCACAATACCTACGCCAGACCAAATAGCATACGCAATACCGGTGGGGATGCTGCGTAACGTTAATGACAAGCAATAAAAGGCAATGGCGTAACCTACCACTGTGATGATGCTGGGCAGTACGCGGGTGAAGCTCTCCGACGACTTCAATGCAGTAGTAGCAATGACTTCAGCAACGATGGCGATGGCTAAGGGCAGGTAAGGGGATGACATGTGTAGCGTGTTCGGTAAGGGAAAGAGTGTGATCAAGCACTATAGCCTGACCACACACATGGAGTTAAATCGAGATGGCAATTTTGCCGAAATGTTGCCCTGATTCTTGGTACGCAAAGGCTTTGCTGAGTTCTGTCAGCGCAAAGGTCTTATCTAGAATAGGGCGCCAAGATTGCTGATTTAATGCACGCACCATATCTTGTTGTTGTGATCGACTACCTACAAGCACCCCTTGTAGGGATACGCGTTTAGCCATCAACTCACGGGTAGGAATGTCGCCAGAAAAACCAGTCAATACACCAATAAGGGCGATATGCCCACCAATTCGGGCTGCACGTATAGACTGCGCCAAGGTGCCAGGGCCACCAACTTCTACAACGATGTCTGCACCACGACCCTGCGTAAGTTCTAGCACGCGGTTCCCCCATTCAGGGGTGGAAGGGTAGTGAATAACGTGATCAGCACCCAGCTCTTTTAGTCGTATAGCTTTGTCATGGGAAGAGGTCGTAATAATGACTTGTGCACCCATAGACTTTGCTAATTGCAGCGCAATAATGGATACACCACCGGTGCCCAGTAGCAAAACGGAATCGCCTGCTTTGATTTTTCCATCCTCTACCAACGCTACCCATGCGGTTAAACCGGCGGTGGTAAGGGTGGCAGATTCAGTATGGTTGTAGCCGGTAGGGGCGAGTGTAAAAGCGTTCACCGATGCGTTGACGTATTGGCGGGCGTAGCCGTCTATACCATCACCAGGTACGGTGCTGAAGTCAGCCAATAGGCCAGGGCCAGTTTGCCACGTAGGGAAGAAGCAGGATACTACTTGGTCGCCTACCTTGAACTCGGATACGCCTGCGCCCACAGCTGTCACTATACCTGCACCGTCAGACAGAGGAATGCGTCCATTTTGCGCTTCGGTTGTGTATTTTGCGACGAGTAGGTCATGGTAATTCAATGAACTGGCATGCAGTTGCACTTGAATTTCATGGGCTTGTGGTGCGGAAGGTTGGGGGAGGTCAACAGAGGTTAGACTGTCAAAACCACCGGGGTAGGATAACTGTATGGCGTTCATGGTGCTTCCTTTGCATCGCGAATGCGTGGCATCCGCGGTTCTGTTGTAAGAAACAGGCGTAAACCGTAGACACTTATAATGGCATTGCCTAGACGTACAAGCAAGGCATGCCATTGTTGCAAAGGTGGGCATTCTCTATCCAAGCTGTGGCAAAGCTGCATGTAGATTAGGGATGCGCTATTTGTTAGCACACTGTCCCCAAGCTTATTCACAGCAGTAGTGAATAACTGTCTGGTGTGTGGATAACGTGGGGTGAAAAGTAAGCGGCTAAAAAACAGGCTGCACTATAAAAGTAGCGCAGCCTATTTGTGCTCAGTCGTAGCGTCTTACTCGTTATAGGCTTTGAAAACCAATACGGAGTTATTGCCGCCCATGCCAAAGGAGTTACTAATGGCGATATCCAACTTATCCAGTTGTCGTGCTTGATTAGGCACATAGTCTAGATCGCAGAGTTCATCGCCAGGGGCGAAGTGCAATGTAGGGGGCAGAGTTTTGGTTTGCAGCGATTTGACTGTACTGATGGCTTCTAGAGCACCACATGCACCAATTAAATGACCCATATGGCCCTTGATACTGCTGACAGCCAAGCGGTGAGCATGGTCTCCAAACACTGTTTTGATTGCTTCAGTTTCAATACGGTCGCCCGTCATGGTACCAGTTGCGTGTGCATTGATGTATTCAACTTGCTCAGGCTTGAGGTCTGCATCTTTTAGTGCACGTGAAATCGCTAATGCTTGCCCATGGGGGTTGGGTCGCAGAGGATGGGTACCATCGTTACTGACGCCATAACCTATTATCTCTGCCAAGGGCGTAGCGCCACGCGCCAAGGCGTGCTCTAGTGTTTCCAGCACAATCATGGCGGCGCCTTCACCTAAAGCAAAGCCACTACGTTTGATGCTAAAAGGGCGGCAGCCGCCTTCAGGGTTGGAGTCTTTATCCAAACATAATACGTGCAACTGCTCCCACGCTCTCAGTAGTTCGGGCTGAATCATAGCCTCTGTACCACCAGCTAAGGCGCTGTCTACATAGCCATCTCGGATACGACGGTAGGCCTCACCAATAGCAACGGAGCCAGCTGTGCAGGCTGTGGCGTAGGTTTGAGCTTCTTGCGTGCACGACATCAGTTGTGCAATATGTGCTGTTGGGGCATTAGGCATGGCAGCAGGAATCAATAGCTGCACAATTTTTGGTCCTATCTTGTGGTAGCCCGCAAAAGCATCACAAATAGCTTTAATACCACCTATTCCAGTACCAAGATACACGCCCGTTTGTTGCAAAGTTTCAGCGGAAAGTGGCTGCTGTGCTAAGGCTTGTTTCGCTGCAAACAGAGCCAGTTTACTAACCCTATCTAGCATGATGCTTTGATTACCAGGCAGATCTTCATCTAGATCGGCATCCACCCAACCTACTGAATGACTCAGTTGCATGCCAGTATGGGGGCGAACACCGCAATAACCTTCAAGTAGCGCCGTAAAAAAAGCTTCGGGTGAGTGACCTATGGGCGAGGTTAACCCCATAGAAGTGATAACAACACGACGTTTCATGTAGCAATACTCAGCAGTTAGGAGTTAGAGGAAGGCGTACTTTTTTTAGCTGCTTTACGTGCAGGGGGGGGGCCTGCAGTAGACTTTTTAGCTGCTTTAGTTGCTCGCTTGGGCTTGGCAGGCGTGTCACTATCTGTTTGTACGGAATCCGTCGTTGCTGCTTTGGCTGCTTTCTTGGCCGTTTTGCTAGGGGCCTTTTTTGCTGCTTTTTTAGCGGTTTTCAACGCTGTTGGATCAGGTGAAACTTTAGCTTTTTCGGGCTGTTCAGTAGCAGGGGCTTGCGGCGTAAGTTCAGCACTTTCTGTAGTGGATGCCGCCGTTTCAATTGCCGCAGCTTTTTCTTGTTCTTCTTTGTTTAAGCGCGCTGCAACACTATAAGTATGGTCAGCCAACTCATCCAACGTTTTGGGGAAAAGCTCAGCAACTTCTTCTTGTGTACGGTACTCAGGTGGCAGCATATCGTCGGTAGAGATATCAAAGCGAGCCTCGATACCGAGCAAAATTTCCAACATGGCTAGTGAATCATAATGCTCAATGATGTCACTAAAAGGAGTGTCTTTGAGTAAGGCTTCTTCGTCACAACGGCAAACTTCAGCAATAATTTTCGCTAAAGCTGCCCGCAGTTCAGGGCGCTCAGGAAGTGTAATCATGCCTATTCCTTGTTGAATCGATAATTTTGTAACAAGCATAGCAAGATCGCCGCAGGTGCGGCGATCTGAATGGTTACAAAGAGTATAGGGAGTTAAGGGTACTGAACCAGTACGGTGGCTTGCGCATGTACTAAACCAGAGTTTACTGTATCACTGGTGCTGTAATAACTGGCTCGTAAAGGTAGATTCCAGTTCCTACAGTTACTGCCACATGAGCCTGCGTCTACTAATGCTAAGGCTGAGTTCTCAGGGCCTCCTGTTATATCAGCAGGAAAAGGCTGGCCTGCGTCAGGTTTATGCTCCAATAGAATACCCACACCTGTTGCTGCATCAGAAGGCGCAATGTTTTTCAGTACACCGGTTATGTTACTTGGGTCAGCGGTTCCTGTTATTCTTATTTCTGGTGTGCCAGATACATTGCTGCAGCGCATTTGTAACAAAGGCACATCAGTGGTTTCGAGCTTTGTGCCAGAGCCTGTAAATTGATAAGAATCTACGGGCGGCAGTGTCAGATTGATTACTTTGTTTGAAGTAAAGGAGCATGGCTCAGGTATAAAGCGTACTTGATTCGGGTTGTAGCGCAGTAGAGAGCCTGCGCCCACACCATCAACATCAACTCTGGCTAATTGCCCACTGATAGTCACTTGTCTTGATGCTGGCCAGGTGGTACTAATTAAAACGTACTCAACACGCATAGTGCCTACTGGTGGATAAAGAAAAAACTCATTTACACCGCCCTGACCTGGGTACGCCGTTGTACCTTCATTGCCAAGGCCTGCTATGAAAGAGATAGGTGCAAGTCTAGAAGAGGGCAGACCAGGGTAGTTCACACGATAGCCAATATTATCTGTACCTTGTAAGCGGTAGACGCCGGCAAGAGGCGATTCTTGTCCCATAACTCTAAAATTTTCAATTCTCCCTGGTAAACAGTTGGCATAAGCAACATACCTAGCAGCGCTGTAATAATCCATGCTATTAAGATCAGGAAAACTAAAATTTTCAACCGTATGCAGTACTGTTCCAACTGTTGCATCAGCGGGAACAACAACCTGACTTACCGCGCCTGTTTGAAAAGTAACGTTCAATAGAGCAGGTTGATAAGCCATGTATTCCGAAGTGCCGATGTTATCAATACATCCAGAAGGCGCTGCGAAAGCTGTTGCAGAAAATAATAGACTGCTGCCTAAGGCCAATACTCCAAAAGAGGCAGGGGTTATTCGCATACAATTTCCTTGTCTGTTGTTGCAGTAGAGTCAGCCAGCATTTCTGGGTTAATAGTAAATGAGCACTCTCCACTGTCGCCGTTAGTTCCCCATCTTGCGGTAAATGTTTGAATTTCAGTCAGACCAGACATCCACAGCCTACCAATAGGACCAACAATAGCTTTTTGGTCTCCTTCAGCATCGTAAATAGCGCTACCAAAGGGAACGATTTTATCGTTATGTTTTAGAGTAAATAACTCCGAACGACCTTGCTCAGTCTCAAAAGACACCAGCACAATAGCCCCTTTTGTTGGTACAGCTGTACGGTGGTTTTCTTGCAGAGTCACGTTGTCGTTGTAATAGTCGGCAGACAAAGATACTTGGTTTTCTCTATACGGTGTTGCGTAAGGAATCAGAGCTCTGCCGGAGCTATTGGTATGAATTGTTGGATGGCTGGATAGCTGTACATCAGCGGCACCAGGAGCCTCTACAATGATTGCTGTGCCTGTCATGTATTGACCCAGTAATATTCCACCTTTATCTACAACGATAGAACCGCTAGCAGAAATCTGACTTTGTGAGTTTTTGTGATTTCGAGCAATACTTGCTGACAACTGACCTATAGAGTTTTTATAGCTGGTGCTGGCGTAGTAATTGTTGCCAGTGGAGGTGTCGTCCTTAGATCTACCTGCGCGCACACTATATGTTAAGGCGTTGTTATCTAATGCAGAGCCTGACAGTGTCAAGTCATGTGAATAGTTACCACCGGTCTGACGAGAGAAACTATAGCCAGCATAGTTCGCGCCACCACCCAGCGGAATGCTCACGTTTAACATAATACTGTTTGTACGGCGCTGCCATTGGGAGTCAATACTATTGAACGAAATGAAATAGTTTACACGGCCAATGTTGTTGCTATAGCCTATATTAAATGAGTTCGACGCACGCACATTATTACGGAATTGTATTTTGGCATAAGACAGAGAAAGCGACCCGTAATCCCCTAAGTTTTGAGAAATGGATGCTTGGTATTCATGTGACTTATTCCAGAGAGTGCTGTTATAGAACTCATTCTGATTATTTGGGTTATTCAAATTCACCACCCTGCTGGTAGACAGCACTTGTGCTAAGTCTCTATAGCCATCAGAGCTATAGCGATACCCAAATAGGCGAAAATTTGTGCCAGTTAACTGTAGATTTTTAGCATATTGCACGCGGATAGCATGGCCGCTTAAGCGGTTTCCACTTTGATCTTTAGCATGTGAACGGACAATGTCAGCCGAAAGACCGCCAAAGTCGCTCATGTTTAATGCTAGGCCTAATGAACCTGCAAAGTAGTTTTTAGAGCCCATGGCTCCACCATAGACAGTGACGCCGGCTGGCAAACCATGTGCAAAAGTAAGCTGACCAACCATTGGCTCTTCAAAATTGCTGCTGTACGCTCGATATTTACCAAAGGAGGCACTATATTGCCACCTGCCTTCACGAAGCATGGATGGTAATACTGAGTATGGTTGGATATAACGAATGACTTGCCCGTTGGTTTCTTCAATTTCTACTTCTAAGTCCCCCCCGCCAGGAATAGCATACATGTCATTAATCATGAAGGGGCCGGGGGCTACAAAAGTAGAATAGATAACATTACCATTTTGACGAATAGTGACTTTAGCGCTTGCATTAGCAAAGCCCTCAACCGTTGGAGCATAGCCTTGCTCACTACTTGACAGCATGGTGTCATCGGATTCGAGCTTAATACCGCGTATACGTGATGCAGTAAAGGTACTAGAGTTGGTAGTGTTATCACCCATGCGTATACGGCTACGCCAAGTAGGAATGTCTCGTTCTATGTAGTTTTCGTTGAAGTTCCAATGCTGCTCACCGTTAGAGCGGTATAGGCTACCATTAGAACGGAAGCGCCAAGCACCTACGTTAAAACCTGCTTGTAGACCAAAAAAAGTAGAGTTACTGCTGTATCTATTCGCATTACTGTCTCGGAAACTACCGTTGTAGTGGGACAGTTGATAAGTGGCCCATGCACTGGTTTCGCCTTGGTCCCACATAGAGATAGGCACTACACCACGTACGTTATTATCTAACGCAATTTGGGGAACAGATAACGTAAGTGTTGCTTTGTTTGCATCAAAACTGTAAGTAGCAGAAGGCAACACACTTAAATCTACACATGCTTCATTATCCTGAGTTTCATATTCAGGAAAAGTAATAGTTTTAACACCTACTTCATTTAATAGCGGCATAGTTAAGCAAGGTACAGCATCTTTACCCTCCTGCTCATTGGGGATAAAGTTAACGGTGTGCTCACCAAAGTTGCGACGATTGACAATTATTTTGACTTGTTGCGGCCCAGGTAAGACTCTATTGGAGTGACTAAAAATAGATAGGTCAGTAGGGATTTCTTGGTTAGCTGGCCGGAACAAAAAACCGCTGTCAAAAAACTCCCCGTCATCGGCTTGTACAGCGAAAGAGCTAGTAAACAATAAGCCAGCGCAAGTAAGATGAATCGCGATAGTTTTTTTCATGGCGTTTTCTTATTAGAGTTGTACTGCAGGCAGCGTAATTAATGCACCGAAATCATTCACAATGTTGGCTTCTAGCTGGCCGTTATTTGGGCAGGAGGATAGATCAACTGTTTGTTCACTAAATGGCGCTGAGATATACCCCTTTCCGAAATCAGTCTCTTTTTTATCTATTGAAATGGAAGCAAAATTAACATTAAAAGCTGAGCTGTTACCTACATGGATTTGGCATGAGTTTCCGTTACGAATCAGAGCCCAGTTCAACGATTGATCTACATCTTTTGGTGAACCCAAACCTTTAGGTCTATAGAAGATTTTTATTCTTGTTCTGATGGCCAAGGTTAATGTGTTTTCGTCTTTTTTTTCTGCCTTAGGAATTTCCATCACATTTAGCCAAAACAAGGACTCTCTGTCTTCTGGAAGTTCGCCATCTAATTTTCTAATACTTAAAGAGAACTCTGTATTACCTTCCAATCTATTTAATGGGGGAGTAACAAAAATAGGCGTTTCCATTTCACCATTTGGACCTTCAGCCCAGTTTTGTATAACGAAAGGATCATTGGAAATATTTTTGGCTACTATGGATCCAGTATTTTTCGAACCATCAATGATTACTCGTGTACCACCAAGTTGAATAGCAGCCATTGCTTGAATGCTAAAAAAAGATGTAGCAGCTAAAGCGAAAAGATTAATGATATTTTTTTTTCTCAACATTTTATTTCCTATCTAACTCTTACGAGTAGCTGACTGTGAACGTAGCTTGTGCTGCGATTAAACCTGGTACTAAAGTATCCCAATTGTTTCCTGTGGAAACGAGGAAAGCATCAAATGTTAAATTGTTATCACCATCAGTTAGTGGGTATAAAAATGATGTCTGATTGTTAAATGCTATGTCTCTACCTTGGTTATCTTTTAAGGCTATACCAACACCTTTAGCATGATCTACACTTTGTGTTAGTTGAATGTGATAATCATTAGAATTTGGAACTGTATTTGCTGAGAATTTAAAAACGGCATTACTGTAAGTTTCTGTATTGCAGTTTTCCAAAATGATATCGAATTGAAGAGGTGTGCTATAACCGTACATTCTTAATAATCTTGCATCCACTTCACCAAAATCTACAGGATGGCCATTATTAGCAGTCACTGCACTGCAGGTAGGGGCGCGTACACTTCCATAAATATTGATTACTGTAGTATCAGCATATGCTGATGTGCTCAACATGAAGGCAGTAAGTACAGCAGCATATGTTGATAATTTGTTTGTCATATTGGCATCCGCAGGCTACTGCACTGCCATTCAGCCTAGTGCAGTAGCGCTGTACTAAAAATTAGCTGTAAGAAACTACGAAAGTGGCGTTAGCGTTAGCTTCACCTGGAGTAACAGTAGCATCCAACTGCTCATAGAAAGCGTGCAGAATCAAGCTGTTGTCACCATCTTGGATGTCCAGAGCAACAGTTGTAGTGTTGTCGAATTTCACACGACCAGCAGCGTTGCTCAGGTCAGAAGTTGTGCTCAGGCCAACAGCAACACCGCCAGCTGCACCAGCTGCACCTTTGTTGTTCAGGCGCAGGAAGTCAGGGCCTGTATCGTTAGAGCCAGCAAACTTGAAGTTAGCTGCAGTGATTGCGCCGGTATCAGTGTCACAACCAATCAGTTCGATACGGAACTCTGTAGGCAGAGTTTTATCGCCAACTGCACTGAAGTAGTTGGTTGACCATGAGCCCATTGGCACAGTGATGTCAGTGGAAGATGCTGCCAAAGAGCATGTTTCTTCGTGAATCACGCCTTCAAATTTGATGTTGCCAGTTGCGGCAGTAGCGAATGCGGAAGGCAGAATCAGAGCAGAAGCCAAAGCGATAGTTAGTGCATGTTTTTTCATCATGAGTTTCCTTAATAAGATAAGAGAAAACGTTTTTCAACGTTTGTTTGCTGCTACGACTTGCTTGTTTTTTTGACTAATTACAAGCAATTTTAAATTTCCTAGACACCAGGAAATAGGGTTAAAAATTGTATGTCTAAACAGAAATCCTCTTATATGAGGTTTGTTTTTCATACCTTTTTTAAATTTAAGATCTTCAATCATCCATTGAGCTGGTTTTGAAGCAATTTTTTCAAAAGTTTTGCTTCTTTTAATCAGAGCTAAAACAGGTTTTGCCCATAAGCAATAACCTTCTTGTATTGTTTCGGATGTCTCCCTTTGAAAGTGATGGGAATCCATAATCCAATCTTGATAGGAAATCATACTTTTAGAGCTCATGTGCTTACATATAGATTTATGTTTTTCTTGTTGCTGCCAGTAGTAAGTGTTCATGGTCATCCTTGTCTGTTGCTCTGATCTGTTTAGGTGGTTTTTCTTTTTAGTGATTTTTTACTGGGCTGTATTAAGACTTTTACAGATAACGCGTTGATCACTTTTCTTCTTTCGTTCGATTTGTGAGTATTGTGTACGAGGGGGCGATGATTTTTATGTTCTAAAGGTTTAAGGTTGTATCGGAAGGTAATTTCAGGGGAACTTTTGTATTACTTTCAACCACCGCTACAGGAGGGAATGTGTAACAGAGCAAGTGTTAATAATTGTTTAGGATGTGTTGAATTACAGAATGATGTGTTTTGGCAACATGGATTTGACTGATCAGGTTCAACCACTGCTCTTGGTAAGTATGTTTTATATCTGTAATTTTTCTTCAAGCCATTGAAATTAAAGAAAAAATTAATAATTTTCTATATGCAAGAAAAATATAGGCTATGCGCAACGGGAAAATGGAGGGCTGGGCTATGGCCACGAGTGGTTGTGTAGTCCTACGCTTTGCTGTGAAACCAAGAAGTTTCTTTAGTGGTGTGTAAATAGTCCTTAACGTCGGTGAAAAGTGGTTTTAAGGGCTGAAAGTCACTGTTGTTCGCCTTCTAAGTGATGGCAACGGTTTGTAAATTTTTTAAAAGAAACACTAGAACCGGCCATAATCGCAGACATAACAAGGCTCACCATAAAAAAATGCAGCAAAGAAGTACGTAGATTTCATGAGTAAGGCTAGGTGTTGATGTGCACCGTAGGCGACTCCTCGTGTTGTTGTAGTTTTCTTTGAAGGCAGAGGTAGAGGCTCTAGTTCTAAATAACTAGTTCTTCTGCGCTGTTCTGCCTGCTCGCCAGAGGAATGGTGCATTACAAGACCGTTAGCTACGCTTGAGATGATGTGAATTGTTGCTCTTGGAGGGCAATCGTATGAGCACACACTCTAGTAAAGCGGTTTCGGTTTTAGTAGGTAGTACCTTTTCATTCACCATCTGTTTTGCGGTATGGATGATGTTTGCCGTGTTAGGCATTCCTATACGCGAACAATTAGGATTGTCTGAAACGCAGTTTGGTTTATTAGCGGCTATGCCTGTGCTTACAGGCTCATTAGTTAGGGTGCCACTAGGTATTTGGACAGACAGATACGGTGGTCGTATTGTTTTCTTCCTGACTATGCTTGTGGCTGTAGTGCCTATCTGGCTGCTGTCCTATGCCACGCAATACTGGCAGTTTTTACTACTAGCGTTATTTGTAGGCTTGGTGGGTGGTGTGTTTTCGGTAGGCACCCCCTATGTGGCTCGTTGGTTTCCTAAGAACCGTCAAGGTTTTGCCATGGGGGTGTTTGGCGCAGGTAACTCGGGTGCCGCGCTTACCAAATTTGTAGCACCTATGTTGATGGTGGCTGCGGGTGGTACTTGGACCATCATTCCACAGGTGTACTCCATTGCTTTATTAATAACAGCAGGCATATTCTGGCTGTTGACTACCACAGACCCTAGTCATAAACAGTCCAGTCAAACTACCAGTTTCTCAGCGCAATTGGCCATGCTGAAAGACCCACGCGTGTGGCGCTACTGTCAGTATTACTCGGTAGTGTTTGGTGGTTACGTGGCCTTATCACTGTGGATGACACAGTACTACATCGGTGAATACGGCTTTAGCCTGAAAACGGCTGCGTTTTTGGCGGCCTGTTTTTCCTTACCTGGGGGCGTATTGCGCGCGGTAGGCGGGTGGGTTTCTGACAAGTTTGGAGCATATCGCACTACTTGGTGGGTAATGTGGGTGTGCTGGGTAGCGTTTTTCTTATTAAGTTATCCCGATACCGACTTCACTATACGTACTGTCAATGGTCCACAAACCTTCCACATCGCTCTGGGCCCTGTAGCGTTCACCGTTTTAATGTTTGTAGTAGGTATTGCCATGGCTATTGGCAAAGCCTCGGTATTTAAGTTCATTTCTGATGAATTTGACCAAAACATCGGTGCAGTGTCGGGCTTAGTAGGGCTAGCAGGCGGTTTGGGCGGTTTTATCTTACCTATACTTTTCGGCATTTTATTGGACCTTACCGGCGTACGTTCCAGCAGTTTCATGCTGCTGTATGGCACGGTTTGCGTGTCTCTAATCTGGATGCATTTCAGCTTTAGGGAACCTAAACCCAATATGTCTGGCGAGAAAGCGTGAGCTAAGTAGGCCATAGACTGAATCATCACATAAGGAACGAGTCATGGGCAGTTATGTTTTAAAACGTTGGACGCCAGAAGATGAGCAGTTCTGGAAAACCACAGGTCATCGTATTGCGCGTCGCAACCTGTGGATTTCTATTCCCGCTTTAATGTTCTCCTTCAGTATTTGGATGTTATGGAGCATTGTGGCGGTGAACCTTAATAGGGCAGGCTTTGATTTTTCTGCCAATGAGCTGTTTTGGTTAACGTCGTTGCCAGCGTTATCTGGCGCTACTTTGCGTATTTTCTATTCGTTTATGGTGCCCATCTTTGGTGGTAGACGATGGACCGCCATTTCAACTGCGTTGCTGCTGATTCCTGCTTTGGGGATGGGCTTTGCCTTACAAAACCCCGACACCTCTTACAACACCTTGATGATACTGGCGCTGCTCTGTGGTTTTGGTGGCGGTAACTTCAGCTCCAGCATGGCGAACATCAGTTTCTTTTTCCCTAAGTCGCATAAAGGGATGGCAACGGGTTTAAACGCCGGTATAGGTAACTTGGGTGTGTCGTTAGCGCAATTCATCGTGCCTATAGTGATTAGCGTGGGCATGTTCGGTGCGTTGGCTGGGCCACCACAAATGGTGGTGGATGCCACCGTAGCTCAGCCTGTATGGCTACAAAACGCGGGTTTTATTTGGGTACCTTTTATTGCGCTATCGTCGTTGGCAGCTTGGTTTGGCATGAACGATATTGCCGATGCTAAGGCCTCATTTAAAGAGCAGGCGGTAGTGTTTAAGCGTAAACACAACTGGTTAATGTGCTGGTTGTACGTAGGAACCTTTGGTTCATTTATTGGTTTTTCGGCAGGTTTTGCCATGTTGGCCAAACTGCTGTTCCCCGAAAACGATCCAGTGGCGTATGCCTTCCTAGGCCCACTGGTGGGGTCGCTCACGCGTTCAGCCGGTGGTTGGGTTTCCGACAAAGTGGGTGGGGCCAAGGTCACGCTGTACACCTTTGTTTTGATGACGCTGTCGGTGGTGGCATTGCTGTTTGTGATTCCTGCTGAAGGACAGACTGGCAATTTCTATGTGTTTCTCAGCGTGTTTATCGTGCTGTTTGCCTTATCTGGTGTAGGTAACGGTTCCACCTTTCGCATGATTCCTATCATTTTCATGACAGAGCGCTTGCGTGATGCCGAAGGTAAAGGCGAAGAAGCGCGTAGCCGTGCCTTGATTGATGCGGGTAAAGAGTCCGCGGCGGTGTTGGGTTTTACCGGTGCCATTGGGGCATACGGTGGTTTTTTCATTCCACGTAGTTTCGGCACGTCCATCAGTATGACCGGTGGAGTAAGTGCTGCGCTGTGGTGCTTTGTAGGCTTTTATTTGAGTTGTGTGCTGCTGACGTGGTGGTTCTACGCCAGACGCAATGCACCTATGCCATGTTAGGTCGCTAGTTCAAAAGGAGTAGTTCTTTTTATCAGGGACTACGCCTTTTGATCATGAAAACTATACGCGTGGCGAATGGTTCGCCATGCGGAATTTTTCTACAGTAATACGTAATCACAATTCTTTTACGTCAGTCCAAAGTAGCAGGGTGGGCTGAGCAATGAGGACAACAGTATGAGTCATTTTCTCGATAGGCTGAAATTCGTTTCTCGTGTGAAGTCTACGTATGCAGATGGGCACGGCGAGGTGGTTAATGAAGACCGGCAGTGGGAAAACACGTACCGGGCTCGTTGGCAGCATGACAAAATAGTGCGTTCCACGCACGGTGTGAACTGTACCGGTTCCTGTTCGTGGAAGGTGTATGTCAAAAATGGCCTGATCACCTGGGAAACACAACAAACCGATTACCCACGTACCCGAGCAGACTTGCCTAACCACGAACCTAGGGGCTGTCCGCGTGGTGCCTCGTACAGTTGGTATGTGTATTCGGCTCAGCGGGTGAAATACCCGTTAATGCGTGGCAGCCTCATGGAAATGTGGCGCGAGGCGCGCCAAACCTTAGATCCTATCGCCGCGTGGGAATCCATTAGCCAAGACCCAGAAAAAGCACGCCGTTATAAAGCGGTACGTGGCTTGGGTGGTTTTGTGCGTGCCGATTGGGATACCGCTACCGAAATCATTGCCGCCGCCAATGCCTACACCATTAAAAAGTTTGGTCCAGACAGGCTGATTGGTTTCTCGCCTATTCCCGCAATGAGCATGGTGAGCTACGCCGCTGGTGCGCGTTACCTCAGCTTATTGGGCGGTACCTGTTTGAGCTTTTACGACTGGTACTGTGATTTGCCGCCAGCCAGTCCACAGGTGTGGGGTGAACAAACCGACGTGGCCGAATCGGCCGACTGGTATAACGCTAACTACTTAATTGTGTGGGGCTCTAACGTCCCTCAAACCCGTACGCCTGATGCGCACTTCTATACCGAGGTTCGCTATAAAGGCACTAAAACCGTTGCTGTTTCCAGCGACTACGGTGAAATGGTGAAGTTCGGCGATATTTGGCTAGCACCACGACAAGGTACAGACGCTGCCTTGGCCTTAGCAATGGGCCACGTGATTTTGTCTGAATTCCATCGCCCAGATAAGTCGGCTTATTTCCGCCGCTACATTCAGCAGTACACCGATATGCCTATGTTGGTCATGTTGGAGTCGCGTGACGGTATGCTGCACCCCGGTCACTTCTTGCGTGCTTCTCATTTGGATAACGCACTGGGTCAAGTCAATAACCCAGAATGGAAAACCCTGTTAATCGATGAAAACACAGGCGAACTGGTAGTGCCTAACGGTTCTATTGGTTTGCGGTGGGGCGAGGGCGAGCACGAAGGCGGGCATGTAGGGCGCTGGAACCTAGAAATGCGTGATGCAGGCTCAGGTCGTGAAGTGCTGCCACAGCTAAGTCTGATTAAAGAGCACGACGAAGTAGTAGAGGTTGCTTTCCCGTACTTTGGCGGTGAGCACGACGACGTATTGCAGCGCCGGGTGCCTGTAAAACGCTTGTTGGGTGCAGATGGCCAGTACGTGTTGGTGGCAACGGTCTATGACTTGCAGATGGCTAACTACGGTGTGGATGGTGGATTGGGTGGCCCGAATGTGGCCAGCAGTTACGACGACGATGTGCCGTACACCCCAGCATGGCAAGAAAAGCACACCACAGTGCCGCGTCAGCAAGTCATACAAGTTGCTCGAGAGTTTGCACAAAACGCTCACGACACGGAAGGGCGTTCTATGGTGATTGTGGGTGCGGGTTTGAACCACTGGTATCACATGGACATGACCTACCGCGCGATCATCAATATGTTGGTGATGTGTGGTTGCGTGGGCCAAAGTGGTGGTGGTTGGGCACATTATGTGGGTCAAGAAAAACTGCGACCACAATTTGGTTGGGCACCACTAGCCTTTGGCTTGGATTGGTCTCGTCCACCGCGCCAAATGAATGGCACCTCTTTCTTCTACGCACACACAGGCCAATGGCGTCATGAAAAATTGGCAGTAGATGAGGTGTTGTCGCCTACGGCACAGACCTCACGCTACTCAGGCATGAGCATGATTGATATGAATGCCAAGTCTGAGCGTATGGGATGGTTGCCATCTGCACCGCAGTTGCAAACTAACCCATTGGATGTAGTGGCTCAAGCGCGCGCCAAAGGGGAAGATCCTGTTACCTATGCAGCACAAAGCCTGAAAAAAGGCACCCTGCGCATGAGCTGCGAAGATCCAGATTTACCTGAAAACTTCCCTCGTAACATGTTTATCTGGCGCTCTAACTTGCTGGGTTCTAGCGGTAAGGGGCACGAGTACATGTTGAAGTATTTACTGGGTACGCAAAACGCCGTATTTAGTGAAGAAAAAGACGGCATACGTCCGTTAGAAGTAGCCTATCGCGACGAGGAGCACGAAGGCAAACTGGACTTGTTAACCGTGCTGGATTTCCGCATGAGTACTACCTGTCTGTATGGCGATATTGTGTTGCCTACGGCTACTTGGTACGAAAAAGACGATTTGAACACGTCTGACATGCACCCCTTCATTCACCCACTTAGCGAAGCTGTACAGCCTTTGTGGGAAAGTAAAACTGACTGGGAAATCTATAAGTTACTTGCCAAACGTTTCAGTGAAATTGGTGGCGATTACTTGGGCGAACAAGAAGACTTGGTGTTGACCCCATTGATGCACGACACCCCCGGAGAGTTGGGGCAGGCCTTTGATCCTAAAGACTGGAAATACGGTGAGTGTGATTTGATCCCCGGTAAAACAGCGCCTTCCATGACCGTGGTGGAACGTGATTACCGAGATATCTACCGCAAGTTCACCTCCATAGGGCCGTTGCTAGACAAGTTGGGTAATGGCGGTAAAGGGATTAACTGGAATACTGAACACGAAATCTCCGAACTAGGGGTGTTGAATCAGCAGGTGCAAGAACCAGGCGTAAGCCAAGGTCGTCCTCAGTTGGATACGGCCATTGATGCGGCGGAAATGATTCTAACCTTAGCACCAGAAACCAACGGCCACGTGTCGGTGAAAGCATGGGAAGCATTAGAGCGAATTACGGGTCGTGAGCACAAGCATTTGGCTCAAGGGCGTTCTCACGAAAAAATTCGCTTCCGCGATATACAGGCACAGCCGCGCAAGATTATTTCAGCGCCTACATGGTCTGGTTTAGAAAGCGAAGAAGTGAGCTACAACGCCGGTTACACCAACGTGCATGAGCTGATTCCTTGGCGCACATTAACGGGCAGACAACAGTTGTATCAAGATCACCGTTGGATGTTGGACTTTGGTGAAGGCTTCTGTGTGTACCGTCCGGCAGTCGACACCAAAACGGTGGAGCCTATGCAGAAAATCCACGGTAAAGGCAAAAACGACTTGGTTCTGAACTGGGTTACTCCACACCAGAAATGGGGTATTCACAGTACTTACTCGGATAACTTGCGCATGTTGACGCTTAGCCGTGGTGGCCCACACGTGTGGATTGCCGAAAGTGAAGCTAAACGTGCAGGCTTGGTGGATAACGACTGGGTAGAAGTCTTTAACGTGAACGGTGTGGTGACAGCACGTCTGGTTGTCAGTCAGCGTATTCCTGCGGGTGTGTGTTTCATGTATCACGCCCAAGAAAAAATAGTGAACGTACCGGGCTCTCAACTGAGCGGAAAACGCGGTGGTATCCATAACTCGGTCACACGTACCGTACTGAAACCAACGCACATGATTGGTGGTTATGCCCAGCAAGCCTACGGTTTTAACTACTACGGTACGGTGGGTAGTAATCGTGACGAATTTGTGGTGCTACGCAAGCTGGATAAAGTGGATTGGATGGAAGAGCCACTCAGTCTGGAAAGTATTCGTAAAGGAGTTCATCAATGAAGATTCGTGCACAGATAGGCATGGTATTGAATCTGGACAAGTGTATTGGTTGTCACACTTGCTCGGTGACCTGTAAGAATGTCTGGACCAGTAGAGACGGTGTGGAATATGCCTGGTTCAATAACGTAGAAACCAAGCCCGGCGTGGGCTACCCTAAAGAATGGGAAAACCAGAAAAAATGGAAAGGTGGCTGGGTGCGTGATGCCAAAGGGCGTCTTAAACCCAGACAAGGTAGCAAGCTACGCATACTTGCTAATATTTTCGCAAACCCCAACTTGCCACAAATTGATGATTACTACGAACCATTTACCTACGACTATCAGCATCTACAAAATGCACCCTTAAGTCGTACTCCGCCTACGGCACGCCCTGTGTCCGTATTGACGGGACAAAAGATGGAAAAAATCACCTGGGGTCCTAACTGGGAAGATGATTTAGGCGGTGAGTTTGCTGCCCGTAGTCGTGACCAGTTGTTCGAGAACGTGCAAAAAGATATGTACGCCACGTTTGAGAACACCTTCATGATGTATTTGCCACGCTTGTGTGAGCACTGCTTAAACCCCACCTGTGTAGCAAGTTGCCCATCGGGTTCTATCTACAAACGTGAAGACGACGGTATTGTGTTGGTAGACCAAGATAAATGTCGCGGCTGGCGCATGTGTATCTCGGGTTGCCCGTACAAAAAGGTGTATTACAACTGGCAAAGCGGTAAAGCCGAAAAATGTACTTTTTGCTACCCACGTATAGAAGCAGGCCAACCTACCGTATGTTCCGAAACCTGTGTGGGGCGTATACGTTATTTAGGTGTGATGCTGTACGACGCCGACAAAATTGCTGAAGCTGCTTCTACTGCAGATGAGCAAGATTTGTACGAATCCCAGCTGGATTTGTTCTTGGACCCTAACGATCCAGAAGTGATCGCTAAAGCACGCGAACAAGGTATTCCAGAAGGTTGGCTGCAAGCTGCTAAACAATCGCCGGTGTACAAAATGGCTTGCGAATGGAAGGTGGCTTTCCCCTTGCACCCTGAGTACCGTACTTTGCCAATGGTGTGGTACATACCCCCGCTCTCCCCCATACAGTCGGCAGCTGAGTCTGGCCAAATGCCGCACGCCACCATTGGTGCTGCCAGCATGATTCCAGACGTAGACAGCTTGCGAATTCCGGTACGTTACTTGGCCAACTTGCTGACAGCAGGCAAAGAAGCGCCTATCACCTTAGCGTTGAAACGCATGCTGGCCATGCGTGCGTACAAGCGATCCGAAGTAGTGCACAAGCAGCCTGATCACGAAGTGATTTCAACGGTTGGGCTAGATGCTGCCACCGTAGAAGACATGTACCAGATCATGGCAATTGCCAACTACGAAGACCGCTTTGTAATTCCATCGTCTCACAAAGAAATGGCCGAAGACAGCTTTACCGATCAAGGTAGCTGTGGTTTCACCTTTGGTAATGGTTGCAGTGGTGGGGTAACGGAAACCACCTTATTTGGGCGACCACGTCATCGTGCAGATCAGCCCAAAGGCCCTGCTACCGGCGAACGTGCTCCTACCGTGATTGCTAGGGAAGTACGTCGCACACCTGCAGCACCGAACAACGCTGGGGAGGATAAACATGCTGCTGTATAAAGTACTTTCTACATTGTTGGATTATCCCGATCAAGAACTTCTGGATGCATTGCCAGAAGTGAATGAGGCCTTAAACGATTACCCAGAGGCTTTGCAACAATTACGCCCATTGCTGGATTTTCTGTCTGCTAAGTCGGTGATTGCAGTGCAGGAAAACTATGTCGCCACCTTTGATCGTAATCCTGCCCATTCCTTGCATTTGTTTGAGCACGTACACGGTGAAAGCCGCGATCGTGGACAGGCTATGGTGGATTTGCTGAACGAATATCAGCAGCATGGTTTTGACTTGGTGTCCGCCGAGTTGCCCGACTACATCCCCTTGTTTCTAGAGTTTTTAAGTTTGCAGCAACCCGAGCAATCGCAAGAGTTGTTGGATCAGGCTATTCATGTGTTAGCCGCTATAGGTAATAGATTGGCAGCGAACCAAAGCCCGTATGCCACGATTTTTGCCGTATTGCGCACACGCACCGACGTGCAGCCTGAAGAGCAAGAGTTACCACCCGTGCGAGATATGGATGAGGCATTAGAAATGTTTGGGGTAGGCAATGACGGTGCCGAGCCTTTGTTACACGGCAACTTTGGTGGCGAGCAAGTGGTGCGTTTTCACCCCAGAACGGCTCAGAGATCCACAGGAGAATCAGCATGAATAGCCTGAACCAGTTCTTTTTTGGCGTCTATCCCTATATAGCGTTAACGATTTTCTTTTTGGGTAGTTTGGTGCGTTTTGAGCGTGAGCAATACACGTGGAAAAGCGATAGCTCTCAGTTGCTGTATCACGGCTCGTTACGACTGGGGAATATCCTGTTCCATATTGGGATTATCGGTTTGTTCTTTGGTCACTTAGTAGGGCTGCTGACCCCTGTGGCCGTGTGGGATTTCCTTGGTATTTCGCACAGCACTAAACAAGTGTTTGCGATGGCGGCCGGTGGTGTGATGGGGCTGATGTGTTTGGCGGGCTTGTTAATACTGCTGTATCGACGCTTAACCAATCCACGTATCGCAGCACAAACACGGTTTGGCGATAAGTTGCTGCTTGTGTGGTTACTGCTGACGTTATTGCTGGGTTTAAGCACTATTTTTGTGTCCATGCAGCATTTGGATGGTGAAGAAATGGTGTTGTTGATGTCGTGGGCACAGCATATTGTCACCTTCAGATCCGGTGCTGCAGCGTATATCGCTAGTGCATCGTGGGTGTTTAAAGCACACTTGTTCATGGGTATGACGCTGTTTGTAATTTTCCCCTTTACCCGTTTAGTACACGTGTGGAGCGGGTTTGCCTCGGTGTTTTATTTGGGTCGTGCGTGGCAGCTCGTACGTCCACGTCGCTAGGGAGACGCACATGGGAGTCAAAGTAAATGGCATTGAGCTTACCGATGCAGAGGTAGAGCAAGAGCTTAGCTACCATCAAGAGTCTGAAAACCCATTGGAAATGGCGTTAAATACCTTGGTGGTGCGACGTTTGCTGCTAGACGAAGCGAACCGGCTAGGGGTGCAAGGTGATACCGATGACGCCGTCATCGATAATTTATTGGCAAAAGAGGTGGCCTTGCCGCAGCCAGACGAGGAAATCTGTAAGCGTCACTATGTTCAGCACCCAGAACATTTCACCGTAGGTGAGTGCTTAGAGGCCGAGCATATTTTGTTCCAAGTCACACCAGACGTAGACCTGCAAGCATTACGCGAACGTGCTCAGGTGGTGCTAGAGCAAGTGCAACAAGCACCTGAACAATTGCCCGCCTTGGCTAAGCAGTTTTCCAATTGCAGTTCGGCGGCAGTAGGCGGCAGTTTAGGGCAGCTATCGCGCGGACAAACGGTACCTGAGTTTGAGCGTGTGGTGTTTGCGATGCCGGCAGGACAGGTGCTACCCCGCTTGTTAGAAACGCGCCATGGCTTGCATGTGGTAAGAGTGTTACGGCGAGCAGAGGGTAAATTGTTACCTTACGAAAAAGTCAGCGACAGCATACGGGATGCCTTGAGTGCGGCTAACGAAGCCATTGCGTGGCGACAGTTTTTGCAACGCTTGGTAGGGCAGGCTCGTATAGAAGGCCTGGAACACTTTACGGGTGCAGATAGTCCATTGATGCAGTAGGGAAATGAACGCGAAGCAAAGTGGTAGAGCAGCCATAGGTGTAAGCTATAGATATCATCCACTTACGATGAGGTATCTCTATGGGCAATAGCCAGCCTGCAATGCTTGGCCAACTGAAATTGTGGGAGCGATTATCCACGCGCTTAACCGCGAGTGTGGTGGTGGCTCTCGCAATTTTTTTAACCATGATAGGTTGGACCTTATGGTTGTCATGGCAAATGGAAGGTGCGGCGGCGGCGATTAACGATGCTGGAACGTTGCGTATGCGCGCTAATCAGGTGGCGTTATCGCTAGAGGCACTTTCCCATGATAACGAGGGAAAAATTCCTGCCCGCTTAGACCGGCAACTGCACAAACAAGCCTTTGTGCTGCAGCAGCTACGCCAGGGAGACCCTTCTAGACCCTTGATGTTGCCGCGTGATTCGGCAGTGCATGAGCAGTTAGAGCAAGTCACCCAGTATTGGTACTCGCAGATGGTAGGCAGTGTAAGGCTGGCGTCTACGCAAGAGGCAGCGCAACAGTATCAGATTGCTTTGCCAGGATTCTTAGAAAAAGCCGATCATCTGGTGCATTTGATAGAAGTGGATAATGCACAAAAAACCTTTTTGTTGCGCTTGCTGCAAGTTGTTTTATTGGTGATTGCGGTAGTTGGCGCGGGAGCGCTGATCTACCTAGTCTATAGATGGATTCTTTTCCCTATCACGGTGTTACGGAATGGCGTGAATAGAATGGCAGAGCGAGATTTCTCGGTGTCATTACCCATACAGCGACGTGATGAATTTGGAGAGCTGTCTGACGGATTTAACCTAATGGCTAAAGAACTCAACAGCCTATATTTGGATCTGGGTCGTAGAGTAGAAGAAAAAACCCAGCAGTTGGCGCTACGTAATGCCTCGTTATCGGCTCTATACGAGATGGCTGCTTTTTTAAGTCAGCCACTAGAGATAGAAGAGATGTGCCGCGGTTTCCTAGACCGCGTCATGCGCCAGTTTAAAGCAGACGGAGGGTCTATACGTACGTTAGACCCACGTCACGACAACCTGCGATTAGTACTCTCGCAAGGGTTATCGGCTTCTCACGAACAGCATGAATCGTGCATCAAAGTAGGGGCATGCTTTTGTGGGCAGGCTACTCGTAGTGGCACAGTGTCTATTCAAGATGTAGGACGTATACGTGCCCCAGAATCGTTTCACTGTTTGAATGACGGCTTTCAAAGCCTGAATGTGTTTCAGATCATGGCACAAGACGAGGTGTTGGGCTCGTTTTCCTTGCATTTCAAAGCCAGTCGCAAACTAACGGCTAGCGAACGTCACTTACTGGAAACCTTGGGTAAGCATTTAGGCGTGGCCTTACAGAACCGACGGTTATTGGGCGAAACTCGTCAGTTAGCGATGGAGCAAGAACGCAATCTATTTGCGCAGGGGTTACACGACAGCATTGCGCAAGGGCTGAATTTTTTAAACCTACAGTTGCAAATGCTGGACCAGTCGCTACGAAACAATAAGGTAGATGAAGCCAAAGAGATTCTGCCTTTGTTGCGGGCCGGTGTAGATGAAAGCTACCAAGATGTGCGCGAACTACTTAGCAACTTCCGTAGCCGTTTAGGTGAGGGAGAGTTGTTAGATGCAGTGTGTGAAACCGTAGAGCGCTTTCAACGACAAGTGGATGTCTTGGTAGAACTTGAAACAGAAGGGTTGGATGAGGGCACGGCGCTGACCCAAGAGCAGCAACTGCAAGTGCTGTTTATTTTGCAAGAAGCCCTGTCGAATGTACGTAAACATGCACAGGCTAAAAAAGTAGAAATTCTGATACGTGAAGGGATGGATTTCACCTTGCAGGTGATTGACGACGGTGTGGGTTACGAGGAAGAAGCCTTAGGCCACGAGGGCAGAGAACAACTAGGCCGACGCATTATGAAAGAACGTGCAGCGCGCATAGGAGCGACGTTAGAACAAGTTTCTACCGTGGGCAAAGGGGCTAAAGTCTCGTTGTGGTTGCCCGTACTCGTTTCACGTAACAGACCCGATGACTCAGCGCACACCGCCATGCAAGAAGGTGTGTGACATAACACTAGCGAACACTATGACTATACGAATTCTACTTATTGATGATCACAGCCTGTTTCGTTCTGGTGTGAAGTTGCTGTTGATGCGTCAAGATGATTTTGAAGTGGTAGGCGAGGCAGCAGATGGGGCCGAGGGTTTGAAACGCGCTACCGCTTTAACGCCTGATGTGATCTTGTTGGATTTGAATATGCCAGGGTTATCTGGGCTGGATACTTTACAACTGTTAGTGCAAGAGCTACCCGATTGCGCAGTGATTATCTTGACCGTATCTGAAGAGGCAGAAGAGTTAGCTCAAGCGCTGAGCTATGGCGCTAGAGGGTACTTACTGAAGAATATGGACGTAGAGGCGCTAACCTTGGCTATACGTAAAGCAGCAGCGGGCGAGCCGGTTATCGACAACCAAATGACCGTAAAGTTGGTTGAGCAATTTCGCCAACATGGCACGAATGTAGTCAGTAAAGAGCGTAATGAGCAGCAAACTCGTTTAACGCAGCGCGAACGAGAAATTATGCAGTGCTTGGCGAGGGGCGATAGCAATAAAGCCATAGCTCGCACCTTAGATGTGGCAGAAAGCACGGTCAAAATTCATGTACAGAATATTTTGAAGAAGTTGGATTTAACCAGTCGGGTACAAATTGCGGTGTACGCCGTAGAACACGGTTTAGTATCGGAGTAAAACATGGCACACGATAGCAGCATGACCACAGGTTGGATGCCTATCAAGGCGTTGGCATTTAGACCTTTTTTCTTCTTAGCAGCCTTAAGTAGCATAGTGTTTTTAGTGGTGTGGTTATTGTTCTGGCATGGCAAAGTGTTATTGCAACCCTATGGCTCGATGCTGTGGTGGCACCAGCACGAAATGCTGTTTGCGTTTGTCTCGGCGGTAGTGGCTGGGTTTTATTGACGGCTGTACGCAATTGGACTGGGCTGCCTAGCCTGACTGGCGTACCGTTGCTGCTGCTGGTGTTGTTGTGGTTGCTGGGGCGTGTGCTGATGGCGTTTCCACCGTCAGGTCTCGTGGTCGTGGCTGGGATAGTAGACATGGCATTTTTGCCAGCGGTAGCGTTGATCATGGCGTATCTCGTAGGGCGCGCCAAATTATGGCGCAACCTGATGTTTGTGCCTATTTTGCTGTTACTGGCCTTGGCAAATGTGGGCATGCATGTGGGGGCGTGGCGCGCCGACTTCTTATTAATACAGCATTCGGTATATATGGGCATCTTATTAATCACGTTGTTAATGGTGATTTTAGGTGGACGTGTTATTCCATTTTTTACGTCCAGAAAACTTAACCGTGATGCCGTTAAACCCATAAAAGGGCTAGAGCTAGGCTCTATTTTGCTGGTGCTGTGTTTAGTGGTTTGGCAGATTTTCGCTATGTTTGGCGTAGTGTTCTCGTCTGCGCTGATGGCAGTGGTGTGTGTGGTAGCAGGGGTATGCAACCTAGTTCGTGCGTTACGTTGGGAAGGGTTACGCTGTTGGCATGAGCCGTTGTTGTGGGGGCTGCACACTAGCTATTACGTTATTGGTATTGCCTTGTTATTGTGGGCTGGGGCATTACTGGGTTGGATGCGTACTGAAATTGCGATTCATACGTTGACCATAGGTGCCATGTCCACCATGATTTTGGCCATGATGGCACGGGTCAGTTTAGGGCACACGGGGCGACCCATTAAAACCTTACCCGGTATAGGTTGGGCACTGGCTTTTATGCTCATTGCCGCGGTAGTGCGAGGCCCTGTGGTGGCGGTGTTTCCTACCATTGCCCTACCGGTGTATGACACGAGCGTCACTTTGTGGGTGGTGGCTTATGTGATTTTCTTGTACCACTACAGCAAGCCGTTGTTAACCATTAGGGTGGATGGTGCTGAGGGCTAAGGATGTGCTACCAGCACTAGTTAGTACGTGGGCTGGGATGTACTGTGGCAAAATCGTGGCTTAGAAAATAAGTAGGTATACACATGAATGAGTCCACGGTATTTGTTAGCAGTGTTCTGGATGCACTGAAGCAACTCGTAGAGCATAAGCGTGCGAGCTTAAATGGCACTGCCGAAAGCATTGTGGCGCGTAGCGCATTGCAAGACGGCATGTTTGATGAGCTGGGCATTAGCGTGGAAAACACCGTGGATGCGCAGAAGATGCGTATCACCGCACAGTTATCCACACAAGAACACAGTGTGGTGGTATCGCTCGCAGAGCGCTGGACGTCAGAACAACTACAACAGCACTTCATTCCTGCCTTACGTGAACAGATCACGGCGTGGCTAGATACCCAAAAAGGGGATGCCTTTTGGGCGCATACTGTGGTGGTGCAGTTACTGTATCCCGCACAGTTTGGCCCAAAGTTAGAGCCGCATGGCATTTTGCTGGTGTACCGTGACGAAGCCCGAGCAGCTGCCTTGCGCCAACGCATAGCAAATTATATGGACAGCGCTTTGTGGCAGGGTAAGCATCCTCCTAAAGATTTAGATGTGATGTTCCTCTTGCAGCATCTCGTGTGCCCGCAGTTGTATACGCACATTGATGCGGCTCAGATAGAGCGAGCCTGTAAAGCTATTCTTGAACTCAGCAAGGTTTCCCCCAAGCGCTTGGTGCAGGTACGAAACAGCATGCTCCACACCTTGAAAAGGTGGGCGAATAAGGTGTTTTTGCCACGGTATTTTGAAACGGTTGAGCCCTTATATGGGTCGGCGATGTTTTTCTCTATCGTGCCAGACCACGATATAGGAGTACGAAACCGTACGGCGTTTGTGCAGGAAGATCAGGCAAGCGTAGAGCTACTCGCCTTTATTGCCGTGTTGATATTGCAGTTTGAGCCTAGCTACAGCCGCGATACGGGCATTGCCTACTTAAATCAGGCGGGGGAGCTAGGGTATCAGCGTGCTTACGATTTATTGAAAACGGGCAGCGGGTTAATAGACCCAGCGTATACCCGCTTAACTACCGATGAGGTAGAGTGCCTTGCCAATGATGTGCAAGCTCAGGTGCACATCAAAATACGTCAAGAAACAGCAAGCGCTTATGCGGCGGCACTACGTTTTTTAAGTAATGTCTTGGAGCAAGGCTTTCCCCACAGCTATCAAATTCGCTTAAGCAGTAAAGCCAAGGCGGTGTTTCCAGTGCCGAAGCTGGGCAAGGGAAAAACGCTACAATTTTTTGCGAATGCGGCACAGTATGCTGAGCTACATGCCGAGCTAGAACGCTATGCAGAGGTAGCGATGCAAGAGTATGAATGGTATTCCGATCAAGAAAATGAATACTGTGCCATGCCAGGCAGCTATGCCGTGTTTATTTTGGCCTTAGCCAATGAGCGTTATTTACCCTTGCTACAGCGCTACTTACAACAGGTTGATGACGAACACCAAATGGTGCACCAGCAGTTTTTGAAAACCTTGCTAGAAACACAGGGTATGACCACCGCTAATAGCGCTATCGTAGTGGATGGAATAGGCCGCGTGAATGGTGACTTTAAAGCGAAAGTCGCCAGCGTTTTTGAGGGTGAGCAGGCGCTGCAGTTATTGCTAGAGCAAAGCCGTAAGTTGGATCGTTACGCTGTTCAAACTCTGGTGTATTTCATCTGGGGCTCAGAGGCCGCATTGCGTAAAGTACATAAACAAGCAGTAGAGCCACAGAAGGCGTTATTGGGCGAGTTACTGACCCAACATGCGCAGCGTTAGGAAAACAGCTTAGAATTTTTCCCAGCCTACGGAGATAGTATGCAGTTTTCTGGCACCCCATACAGTGATTTCAGATAGTTCTTCGCTGTCGGGGGTATAGGGGTCGCGTAGCAGTATTTGTGCTTCGGCGCGTCTGGCACCAGGAGCCAAACCAAAGTAACTATAGACAGAACCCACATAGCACGAAGTGTCTGCCCACACAGGTACGTTGCCTATGCCATCTACGCTGTAATGCAGTGCGCTGCCCATGGAGTAAGCGTCAATTTCTTCGGGAGGGGTATCTGCAGGCACGGGGCATACGGCGGTAGGGCCGTCGTTGTTCACCACCTGGGTATCTTGCATGGTGTTCAAGTCGTGAAAGAGTTTTTTCTGATCAATGTAGGTGGCAAGGTTATTGCGTGCGCTCTTGTCAGGCGGTGTTAGCCCTGTGAACTCAGTTTTATAGGTGACGGTAATGACGGGCACTTCGGCTTCATGATGAAACGGACGCAATAAGTAAAATTTTTCTTGCCCAAAGGTACCATTGAAAAACACGGCATAAATTTGCCCGTTGATGTCTACCCATGTGCTCCACTGATTCGCGCCCCTACCATTTTCGGTAAACAGCTCTCCTGGCATGAGAGAGTCATCCTCGAGTGCGGCAACGGTGTGAGGCACAAACTGTGCACCTGAGCGCTTAAGTACGCCGGTATAACTAAAAAGCCCCGTACCGCCTATATAGCTTTCAATAATTAGGTCGCGCTGCCCATCATTATCTAAATCCATTAAGGCATACGAGATATTGCCGGACTCAGAGTAAGCATCAATATCAGAATTTTGTATGGCTTCCCACTCGTCAGGGCTAATGCTTGGGTCTGGGGTAGAGAGTTGTTTGCTGTCTTGTTCTTCGTCAAATTGCTGCTCGAAGTAACTGATGGGACGTTTGATGGGGAAAGCATTCACCAAGGTTTCTTCTAGTGGTCTATCGCTTAACAGCCGTTCGGCCAGTACATCGTACAACTTGTATAGTGCGGACTCATCTTTGCTGCTAGCGGCCAAGGCGGGTGGTGCGGTAGCAGCGAGCAGACTGCAGCCCAGTATGCAGGTAGCAACCACGCGGTAGCGATGAGCAGGAGAGGTTGTGGACGTAGAGCGCCTAGTGTGTGACGAGCGGCGGGGGGTAGGCTTTAGGCCTGCGAAAGTTTGAGTAGGCATGGCAGCTCTTGGTCGAGGTTCGTGGTACTGCGTGTTTACTATTACCGCACAACGAGGGTGTTTTGGGTAGTGATAAAACCTCAACGTATGGCATTGAGAGTTGTTGAGGATTTTTTAATGCTAACCGAATTAATATATGGATTCAAATTTTTATTTATTTTTGTTTGTTAAGTAATATGTGGTTGTGTATTTATTGAATTATTTTTGAATGGTTTTTATTGGTATGGGTGTTTTTTAAATAATGATATTTTATTTTTTTGTTTGATTTGTTTGTGTTAATTTAAATAAAAAATAAGTTGAATTTATTAAAATAAAATGGTGGTTATAAGAGAATAAGGATAATGTTGTTCGTGTTTTTATAATTGCTACTCATAATGCTTTGCATGGATAAATAGTTTGGCTGCAAGGCCAGTCTTATGTGGAGTAGCAGATGACGATGAAAATAATGACAGGGGTATTGGCGCTGTTTGCTGTGATCAGTAGTTCTAGTGTTATGGCGCAGGCCAGTAGCTTATTAAATGCATCGTTTGACGTGGCGCGTGAAACCTTTGCGGCAGTAAATCCCAAATTTGTAGAGCATTGGCAGCAAAAAACTGGGCAAAGCATCAAGATAGATCAGTCTTTCGCGGGTAGCTCGCGTCAAGCCCAAGACATTATTCAAGGTAAAAAAGTCGATGTGGTGACCTTAAATCAGGTCACTGATATCGCTGCTCTGGTAGAGCGGGGCATTGTGGCTGAAGACTGGGCAGAACGCCTGCCGTATAACAGTTCGCCTTACTACAGCACCATCACATTTTTGGTGCGTAAAGGTAATCCTAAAAAAATTCAAGACTGGGATGATCTCGTACGCGAGGATGTGAGCCTCGTTTTTTCAAACCCCAAGACCTCAGGCAATGCACGGTACAGTTATTTGGGCGCCTGGTTATATGCGCATCATGCCTTTAACGGGGATGAGACACAAATACGAGATTTCGTAGGTAAGTTGCTGGCTAATGTAGAGAATTTTCCTACTGGTAGCAGAGGGGCCACTGTCGCTTTTGCTCAAAATGGCCAAGCCGATGTATTGCTAACTTTTGAGTTCGAAGAGCGCAACATCATCAACAGCCCAGAGTTTAGAGATCAAGGTTTTGAAATTGTTGTGCCGCCTAGCAGTGTGTTAGCTGAATTCCCTGTGGCGGTGGTTGATAACGTAGCAGACGAACGTGGTAGCCGAGATCTGGCGACGGCCTTTTTACGGTTTTTATATACACCAGATATTCAAGTTGTGTTGAGCGAGCTCAACTACCGGGTACGGGACCCTGATGTGGTGGCGAAGCAGGCAGGGGTTTTTCCCGCACTTAGGCTTGTTAATCCTACCGATGTGCTGGGTTCGTGGGCAGACATACAAGCCACGCATTTTGCGGTAGATGGTGTGTTGGATCAGTTACAAAACTGAGCCCTCATTACCCCCCTGTTTAGCGAGAGTTTGTAGCTGTTTTGACAGCTAATGTCGCCACTTACTGCACTAAAAAAGTGTGGCGTTATTAGCAAGGTTATGCAACAGAGAAGTGAATAGATTGAGAGGTGACTGTATCTTTTGAAACTGAATATTGAGAATATCGCGATAATGTTAATAGCGTTAACGCTATGTTTTTATGTGGAAGTGACGGAGGTGCGCAATGCGCTGTCAATGACGAGTCGGGCTACTAGTCGCTATGTAAGCAGAAAACTTAACGTAGCCTAACAATTGCTGCTCGTAGTGAAAAAAGCTCAAGTAACAGCTGGCTCGGATACATGGAATCTGTCTAATCCTTTGACCATAGGTAGTTCGACACATGGCCGTTTAGAGGTCAAAGGTGGAGCAACCGTTAAGGCTACCGATACTGTCGATGTGGGCGTGTCGAGTACGGGGGAGTTGTTAGTAGATGGGGCTGGGTCCAGCTTTATTACAGAGGATCTTCTATCTATAGGTACGGCGCCAGATACCAGCTCACCTAAGGGTAAAGGGTTGGTAGAGGTCACCAATGGCGGTTCTCTTACCGCAAATAGAATGTATATCAATGAATCCGGTGCAGGTTCTACGGTGTGAGTATCGGGAGCAAACTCATCGATACGGGTTACAGATCAGGTAAGGGTGGTAGGATCTCTAGGTAACGGTGCAGATGCTGCTGAGATACGTATAGAGGACGGGGGACACTTTAGTGCTAAGGATCTCAGTACTATGAAGACTTGGCTTCACAAGTGTTAGAGCAAAGCCCTGCTCATGTGCTGTTACTGCATACCAATCAAATCAATGCGGATACTATTGCCGAGGTTATTCAGGCTTTTGAGCAGCGCGGTTGGCGTTTTGTTTCGCCATTGCTGGCGTTTGATGACCCGTCGTACGAGCAGCAAGCGAATACCTTACCCGCGGGGGAAAGTAGCATTTGGGCTGCTGCTAAAGCAAAGGGGGTAGAGGGCTTGCGCTATCCGGCGGAAGATTCAGTGTATGAAAAGCCGAATTTACAGGCACAAGGATTGTTGCCGGTTTCTTTTCAGTAAAGACGGGTAGGTTGGTATCTACTCAACGTCGCTATGAATAACGAGTCAAGCGATGTAGCGTAGAGAAAGACAAATAAAAAAAGCCATTTCCGAAGAAATGGCTTTTTTACTAAATATGGCGCGGCTGGCAAGATTCGAACTCACGACCCCTTGGTTCGTAGCCAAGTACTCTATCCAACTGAGCTACAGCCGCTGTGAGAAGTAAACTATAGCATTAACAATAATACAGACGCAAGCATTATTTGCTAGTTGGGGAATATAACCATGTAATCGTCTTGGTAGTTGTGTCAAAGTGGAGTGTTATGATGCGGCTTAGTCATTAGGCTACATGCCGTTTTTGCACAGGGAGTTTCTACGCATGGTTCCATTTGGGTTAAGTGCCGCACAGTTTCAAGCGCGTTATAGACGTTGCCTAGACAAAGCCTCTACGCACGTGATTAACAAGTTTCGCGAGCTGTTTACGCAACCCGTGCCTGATACTGTTCGTAGCGCTGAAGTGCAAATTTTCTTTGGCGAAGATGGCCTAGAAATCCCGTCAGCGTGGATTTACTACAGCGGTGAAAATAACAAAGTAGATAACAGCGATCCTACGATTTTCCCAGGCAGAGCGATGGAGCTTTCTATGGGCTTAGATAAGATGGACGCGTTTCATGAAGATTACTTCGTAGACGAAGATTTTGATGGTCTAAGTATTGCTGCCAACACGACTAAAGCGTGGTTTGCAGAATGCTGGTGGAAGGCAGGAGGATGGAGTTACCCCGTACCTGTGATGGTATGGGTGCACGATGGTTTTGGGGATGGTTGTGGTGTAGAACTATCTGAGCGATAGCTGCTGTATAGAGTCACCCTAGCAGGTGATCTCTATACAAGCAGAAAATAAAAAAGCCATTTCCGAAGAAATGGCTTTTTTACTAAATATGGCGCGGCTGGCAAGATTCGAACTCACGACCCCTTGGTTCGTAGCCAAGTACTCTATCCAACTGAGCTACAGCCGCTGTGAGAAAGAAACTATAGCACTGTATTTCTTAATGTGTCAACGTTTTTTGATATGCAAAGCCAATTTATAGAGAAATTTTCTGTTTTGGTCAGTTCTTGAGCTGTTTGAAGGGCGAAAAGTGCGGCATTTTGAGTGCCGCTAGGCAAAATTCTAGTGATTGCACTGGCCTAGTAGCGCGTACAAGCGTTACGCTTGATGTTTTCGCACACTGGCGTGGTGGTTGGTGTGTAGTATTGCTTTATTTATGAGCCCTTTGGAGAGCCGAAGTGGATAATCTGTCCAAGATTACGTGTATTTCTGATTTTCAGCAGTTGGCGCGTCGCCGCGTGCCCAAAATGTTTTATGACTATGTAGATTCGGGTTCATGGACAGAGTCCACCTACAGGGATAACGAGTCCGACATGCAGCAGTTGAAGTTCAAGCAGCGCGTGGCGGTCAATATAGAAGGGCGCAGTTTAGCGACCACTATGTTGGGGCAGCCTGTGAGTATACCTGTGGCGCTGGCTCCTACCGGCCTGACAGGCATGCAGCATGCAGACGGTGAAATCTTAGCGGCTCGTGCGGCGCGTGATTTTGGTGTGCCTTTTACCTTATCCACAATGAGTATTTGCTCATTAGAGGATGTAGCCGAGCATACGCAAGCACCATTTTGGTTCCAACTGTATGTGATGCGCGATAGACAATTTATCGAAGCATTAATTAACCGTGCCAAAGCGGCTAATTGCTCTGCCTTGGTACTGACCTTAGATTTACAGGTATTGGGCCAACGTCATAAAGACATCCGTAACGGTTTATCTGTTCCGCCACGTCCTACCTTGATGAACATGCTGAATTTGGCAACGCGCTTGCGTTGGTGCCAAGGCATGCTAAAAACCAAGCGTCGCACCTTTGGCAATATTATTGGTCATGCGGCTGGTGTGGATGACTTGGGCACGTTGGCGTCGTGGACACAGCAGCAGTTCGATCCCACCTTGTGTTGGGATGACGTAGAGTGGATTAAAAAGTGCTGGGGTGGCAAGTTAGTGCTTAAAGGCATTATGGAAGCCGAAGATGCACGTCATGCGGTTGATGCAGGGGCAGATGCCATTGTGGTGTCTAACCACGGCGGCCGCCAATTGGATGGCGCACCGTCTACCATCGCATGTTTGCCATCTATTGTGGATGCTGTGGGTAATCAAACCGAGATTTGGTTGGATAGCGGGGTACGTTCAGGGCAGGATGTCTTACGCTCTGTGGCACTGGGTGCTAATGCCACCATGATTGGTAGAGCGTTTCTCTATGCGTTGGGGGCAGCAGGCCAAGCCGGTGTTACGCGAGCCTTAGAGATTTTAGCGAATGAGCTAAGTGTTTCTATGGGGTTATGTGGGGTGCGCGATATACAGGATGTGGACCGACGTATCTTGTTAGACCCTTCGCGATTTGATCGTTAAGGTTCAGATTCATTGCATGCGCTGGGGGACTGCGGAACAACTTTTTGTGATTTGAGACACCAAATCAAAAAAGTTTTCCTCCGCTTCCCCGGAGTATTTCGCTATTGCTGGGTTTACAGCCCTTTCTATACAGAAGTGTGCATACCTACAAAAATCACCTGCCTTAAATCCTATGCATGCAATGAAGGAAAGGCGGATGGAAGTATTTTTTTATTTGGTGTCTCAAATAAAAAAATACTTTCGCAGCCTTAGGCTACAGCAGACAGTGATTGATCGGTGGGCTTTTTACCCTCACTACTGATTCTGGATAACGACTGTATTTATCGCTAACTTTTGTATGGTAAGAGGTTATTTAGGCCTGTGCAGCGTTCAGTAACGCGTAAGTGCCTTGATAGTGTGCAATCACTATATTGTCTTCGTTATAAAGGCTAGCCTCGGCAAACGACACGCTACGTCCTTGTCGGGATAAGCGAGCGTGTAGCACTACACGTTGACTGGGCTCGGGGTGAATCAAACTCGCATGTAGAGCCACATTGCGTTGGGTAAAGCCTGGTTGCAGCGCACCTTCTACTAAACAGCTCATGGCACTGCCCGCTAAAGCGTGAAGGCTATGAGCATAGTGTTCGGGGTGTTGCAGCAGCAAAGGGGCAAGGCTTAACGCTAAGTGTATGTGTTGGGGTGAGCGCTCTAGTTGTTGCAGCTGTTCTAGTTGTACCCAAGGGGCTAGGGCAATCTGCAACAAAGGGTCTATGGGGGATGTGGAGGTCATAGGCGGTAGTCAGTGCAGGTCAAACAGTTTTAGGGGCGGGTTTAGAGATATAGCGATTACCATCTAGCAAAAATCGCAACGGTTTTAGTGCCCATTCTCCGGCATAGTCCACTCCTATACGGGGTGCGGAAACCATACGTTCGTCGGGACGTAGTAAGGGGCCGTCAGGATGGCATACATACAGAGCCGAATCACACATATCGTAGCCGTTGTGTTCACGCGTGATACCCATGGCTTTGCAGAGTCTACCAGGGCCGGCGGTATTGGTGCCTAAGTCGCCTAAAGGTTCTAAGGCACGCAGTAGTACGGCACTGCCTTGGCCTTCAGGGCCCGTGACTATATTAAAGCAATGGTGCATGCCATAAATAAGGTACACATAGGCAAAACCGCCGGGGCCAAACATGATCTGGGTTCTAGGCGTTACGCCACGGCAGCTATGTGCGGCCAAATCATGAGCACCTAAGTAGGCTTCGGTTTCTACAATGCGTCCATAACGCGTTTGTCCTTCGTGCTCAAATACCAAGTAGTGACCAAGCAGTTGCTGGGCCACGCTGATGGTGTCTTGTAGGTAAAAGTCGCGTGGTAGGGCTGACTGGCGAATAGGCATGCTTAATGTTCTGCAGCATAACGTTGAATGTGGGCTACCCATTCACGTTTTTTCTCTTCAGGTAGGAACGAGGCGGTAAAGCCATTGATGGCAATGGCGACGAGCTCGTCGCGATGCAGGTCTAGTGCGTGTGCACAGGCCAGGTAGTTGTCTAGTAAGTAGCCACCAAAATACGACGGGTCGTCTGAGTTAATGGTGATTTTTACGCCTTGGCGCAGCAGCGAGGCTAGGTTGTGTTCATGCATGGCATCAAACACTTGTAGCTTTAGGTTAGACAAGGGGCAAACCGTTAACGCAATTTGCTCGTTGATCAGGCGCTGCATCAGTGCGGGATCGTCCTCGCTGCGTACACCATGGTCTATACGTTCTACCTTAAGTAGATCTAGCGCTGTCACAATGTAATCGGCTGGGCCTTCTTCACCAGCATGGGCGACGAGTCTAAAGCCCAGTTCTTTGCAGCGCTGGTATACCTTTGCAAATTTTTCGGGTGGGTTGCCTTGCTCGGCTGAGTCCAAACCAATGGCTATCCACAGGTCGCTGTATTGCTCGCGCAAAGGCAGAGCAGCATCCAGTGTTTTGAAGGCATCATCTTCGCTAAGATGGCGCAAGAAACTGAGGATCAAATAGCTGCTGATGCCGTATTTTTCCTGTGCGTCTCTACAGGCGGAAGCAATGCCTGCAAACACCGTTTCTATGGCAATGCCACGGGCAGTGTGCGTTTGGGGGTCAAACATGATCTCGGTGTGGGTCACACCGTTGGCATGGATACGCTCAAAATACGCCATGGTCATGGCGTAAAAATCGGCCTCATGAATCAGTACGCTAGCGCCGGCATAATACAAATCCAAAAACGATTGTAGGTTTTGGAATTGGTAGGCGGCGCGTAGCGCTTCAACCGAGGGGTAGTCCAGCGGGATTTGGTTACGTTCAGCCAGTTCGAAAATCAGTTCGGGCTCCAGAGTGCCTTCAATATGTAGGTGTAACTCTGCTTTGGGCAAACCGCGTAAAAAAGTTTGCAGGGCCGTAGCTGGTTGAAACATAAAAAATCTCCTGTAAGACAGATTAGGAACGAGGGCGAGTCCAGGCAGCGACTACCACTAGTGCCCAGCCTGCGACCATCAGCAGACCACCTATAGGGGTTAAATAGGCCAAAAAGGGAATTTGGAACATCACCAATGCATATAGACTAAAGCTAAATAGTACCGAGCCAGCCAGTAAGATAGGGCCTGCCAAGGCAGCAGTGCGGGGTTGCAGGAAGGGCTGGGCAGCGGCCAATGCGATTAAGCCTAAACCGTGAATCAGTTGATAGAGTACAGCGGTATGCCACACGGCAAGCAGGTCTACGTGTATGGATTTCAGCGCGTGTGCGCCAAATGCGCCAGCGGCTACACCAATAGTCAGTAAAAGGGCGCCTGCGCCGCAAAGAGTTCTAGATTGCATAGGGGGTCATCTATTGAAAGCCAACATGAGGCCTTACTTTAACAGGTATTACGGCTTTTCTGTCAGGTGAAAAAAGCAGGGAACAGGGCTGGACTTAGGGGTGGTTGAACTTATAATCATCAAGCACTACCGGAACTGAAATCAACGTGATGGGTCAGATGAAACAGCGAAGAACTAAAGCTAAAAAAACGGGGTTAAGTGCAGCACTGGTTGTAGCGCTTATTGTGCTGTCATGGTTGTGGGAGCAGTGGCTACCTGACTCATCGGTAGGGCCTGAGCCTACGCCCACCGCCGTCCCCACAGGCCAAACGCAAAGCCTAGAAGGGCGAGTGGTGCGGGTGGCGGATGGCGATACCTTAACGGTGCAAGTAGGGAAAGAACAGTATCGTATTAGGCTGGCGAGTATTGATGCGCCCGAGACCCATAAAAATAATGAACAACCGGGTCAACCCTATGCCCAAGCATCCAGAGATTTTCTCTATCAGCGGGTAGGGGGCAAAAACGTGCAGTTAAGCTGTTATGAAGAAGATAACTATGGCCGGAAAATTTGCGATGTCAATTTACCGGGGCAAGCCACGAGTCTAAACCGTCAGTTGGTGGCAGCAGGTTTTGCGTGGGCGAATCAAGAAAAACGGGGCCGCTTCTTGCGTGATCAGCAGATGCCGGTCTTAGAAGAGCAAGCACGACAAAATAAACTAGGCATATGGCAAGCGTCCGCACCCGTAGAACCTTGGGTATGGCGCTATCAGTGCTGGCAACAGAGGAAGTGTGACTAATGCGAAAACTCTGGCTGGGTGTCGTAGTAGGGCTGGTGGGAGGGCTAGTGGGCTGCGGCGACGAGGTGGTGAATAACCCCTACCCGTCAGAGCAAGTGGCCGAAAACGTGTTTTATACCGCGTTTACACAGCGTTCGCCTCGTACTTTAGATTCTGCTACCAGTTATTCTGGTGACGAAACGCCTATCACCTATTCGGTGTACGAGCCGTTATACGGCTATCACTATCTTGAGCGCCCTTATAAGCTCATCCCTAGGGCAGCGGTAGAGGTAGTGGAACCCTATTATCTGGATGCGCAAGGGGAGCGTTTACCGGCGGATGCCGACGGTGAGCAGGTCGCTATTAGTGTGTATGACATCACCTTGCGATCCGATATTTTGTATCAGCCACACCCCGCTTTTGCGCGGACAGAATCTGGTGGTTATCGGTATTGGCCTATTACGCAAGCCGAGCTAGAAGGCAAGTACGCTATTCCTGATTTCTCGCAAAGTGGTACGCGCCCCTTGGTGGCCGACGATGTGGTGTATGCGTTTAAGCGATTGGCGAGCCCACGTGTGGTGTCACCGATTTTTTCTACCATGGCTGCACACGTAGAAGGGATGCGTGACTATGGTGAGCAACTCAAAACGGTGAATCAAAATCTGCCTGCTGACCAATGGCTGGATTTGCGTGATTATGATTTACCGGGTGTACAGGCCTTAGATGAACATACCTTGCGCATACGGGTGTTAGGCAAGTACCCACAGTTCAAATACTGGTTGGGCATGACCTTTGTGGCGCCGGTTGCGTGGGAGGCAGATAGGTTTTATCACCAGCCGGGCATGGCCGAACATGGTTTGTCTTTTGCGCGTTGGCCAGTGGGTACTGGCCCCTATATGTTGACGGAATACATTCCTAACCGACGTCACGAGCTTAGCCGTAACCCTAATTTCCGTGGCGAGCCTTACCCATGCGAAGGCAGTGCGGCAGATAAAGCTGCTGGCTTGTTGGCCGATTGTGGCAAGCCTATGCCGTTTATCGATAAAGCGATCTTCAGTATCGAAAAAGAAAGCGTGCCGCTGATGGGTAAATTCTTACAAGGCTATTACGATATTCCCCAACTAGAACGAGGGGAATACGGGGTAGCTATGTTGGTGGCAGCCGAAGACTCACCCGATAAAGCCTTGCTGTATCAGGAGCGGGCGTTGCAGTTAAGTAGTGATACCGAGGCCAGTTTGTTTTATATGGGGTTTAACTGGTTAGACCCTATTGTGGGTAAAGGCGACACACCAGAGCAAGCTGAGCGTAATCGCTATCTACGACAAGCCATCAGTATTGCTTTTGATTGGGAAGAGTTCGTTAGCATTTTTCAAAATGACCAAGCCGAAGTGGCTCATAGCCCATTGCCTCCTGGAGTGGTGGGCTACGAGCCCTTACCTGAAGGCATGAACCCTACGGTGTACCAAAAAGAGCAAGGCCAAATACGCCGCCGTTCGCTGGACGAGGCGCGGGCTTTGCTCGCCAAAGCCGGGTACCCCGATGGTCGTAATAGCGAAACGGGCGCACCGCTAATCCTGTATTACGACTCTATGACGGGCATGGGGGCGAGTGCTTCATTAGATTGGATGCGCAGGCAGCTACAAGCCATAGGTGTGCAGTTTGAGGTACGCGCCAGCGACTACAACCGATTCCAAGAAAAAATGAGCAAGGGTTCGGCACAGTTATTCTTGTGGGGGTGGATTGCCGATTACCCTGACGCTGAAAACTTCCTGTTCCAGTTATATGGACCGCAAGCCAAAGTGGCTCATGGCGGGGAAAATGCAGCGAATTACGAAAACCCAGAGTACGACAAGCTCTTTAAAACCATGCGTTATTTGGATGATGGCCCAGAAAAAGAGGCGGTGATCCGCAAGATGGTGGCCATTTTGCAAGAAGACGCAGTATGGATGTTTGGCTATTTTCCGAAGTCGGGTGGCGCAGCCCATGCGTGGGTGCATAACCTTAAACCCTCGCAAATGGTGCGCAACACCTTGCAGTATTTGCGCCTTGATCCCGAGCGACGTGTCGTGTTTCAGCAGCGTTGGAATCAGCCTTACTGGTGGCCGTTATGGTTAGCCCTGTTGTTGGCAGGGGGCGTAGCGGCCTATTTGTGGCGTCAGGTGAAAAAGCGTGAACAACAAACGGTGCGCGCTGTGCCGCATCACTCCAAGGGGGATCAGCCATGATTCGCTATGTACTACGACGCTTGTTATATGGCGTGTTGATCTTATTTGGGGTGAATCTACTTACCTTTGTGCTGTTTTTTGCCGTGAATACACCAGATGATATGGCGCGCTTAGCCATTGGTGGGCAGCGTGTGAGTGCCGAAGCGGTAGAACAGTGGAAGCAAGTGCATGGGTACGACAAACCTTTGTTTTATAACGATCAGGCCACGGGTAGCGAAGCGCTGACTAAAACGATCTTTTACGAACGCTCGGTACCGTTGCTGCGGTTTGATTTTGGTTTCTCCGACAACGGTGCAGACATCACGCGTGAAATCAAACAGCGCATGGGGCCGAGCTTAGCGTTGGCTATACCTACCTTTATCCTTGGGTTGTGGGCATCTATTATGTTTGCCTTGTTGTTGGTGTTTTTTAGAGCAACAGCAGTGGACTTTACTGGGGTAGTGGTGTGTGTAGTGTTGTTGTCTATTTCGGGGCTGTTTTACATCATCGCAGGGCAGTGGATGTTTGCGAAGGTGCTGCGTTGGGTGCCGTATTCTGGTTGGTTAGATGGCATGCAAAACATCAAGTTTTTGATACTTCCCGTGTTGGTGGGCATCATTTCTAGGTTAGGCGCAGAATCGCGTTTTTATCGCAGTCTGTTCTTAGAAGAAGCCTATAAAGATTACATACGTACCGCACGAGCTAAAGGTTTGTCCGAGCAAGCGGTATTGTTTAAGCACCTACTGCGCAATGCCATGCTACCTATTTTGACGGGTACGGTATCGGCTATACCGCTCTTGTTTATGGGTAGTCTAATTGCTGAGTCTTTCTTCGGCATTCCCGGTTTAGGTAGCTACACCATTGATGCAATTAACGCGCAAGATCTCTCTATTGTGCGAGCTATGGTGTTCTTAGGTTCGGCTTTGTACATTGTCGGGCTGATTTTGGCGGATATCTCTTACACCGTGGTGGACCCTCGTGTCCGGTTTGAATAAATGTTGAGCAGCCATACTGCACTGGGTCACGATCATGCCTAAACTTGCTTTGCTCTGGACAGATATTTTTCTTTGGTTAGCGTTGCTGGCAGCGCTAGGGTATACGTGGCATGTGCGTCGTACTACAGCGTTGCGTGCGGCTTGGGCGAGTGTATGGCGTACACCATCGGCCGCGGCGGCGGCTGTGGTGTTGCTAAGCTTTGTGACCATTGGCATGTTGGATTCCATTCATTATCGACAAGCCTTGCCCGCGTTAAATAGTGCTCCGGATACACCGCAACGCTATGCGCCTATAGCTAGGTCTGTCTTAGATGATGTGTTGGATGCTACGGGCTTGAGCAAAGTAGAACGCACCTATTCAGCTCCTTTTTCGCTCACGTTGTTTTTTAAAGAGTCGCAAATCGTAGATGGGCTAGCGGTACGTGACTATCCCGCTTTAGAGCAAGCCGCCGTGGGTATTGGCACGTTGGAAGAGCGTAATGAAGATGTACGTCAGCGCTTAAAAATGGCGGGTGGGTATGCGTTGCTATGGTTGGTGCTGTCGTGGAGCGTGGTGAATACATTGGCGTGGAATATTCAGCGTCGCCGCCAGCAGGCAGCGGGGTGGTGGGCAGCACGTAGCATGTGGTGGCGTAACCGTAGTGAGCGCGTGGCATGGCGTGCTGCATGGATAGCCTTGTCTATCTTGGTGATCATGGTGTTGGCTCTGATCATGCTCGCGGGTAATTATTATGTACTGGGCACCGATAGGTCAGGCAATGACGTGATTGCGTTAGCGTTAAAAAGCGTGCGTACGGCCTTGGTGATAGGTACGCTGACTACGTGTGCTATGTTGCCCCCAGCTTTGTTTTTTGGCATTGCAGCAGGGTACTTTAAAGGCTGGGTGGATGACCTGATTCAGTATCTCTACACCACCCTGACCTCCGTGCCTGGGGTGCTGCTTATTGCGGCGTGTGTGCTGATGATGCAGGTGTATATAGAGTCGCATCCAGAATTGTTCGACACCATTGCCGCACGGGCTGATTTGCGGTTGTTCTTACTGTGCCTGATCTTGGGCTTTACGGGCTGGGCTGGCTTATGCCGATTATTGCGCGCAGAAACCTTAAAACTGCGCGAGATGGAGTATGTGCAGGCAGCCAGAGCCTTTGGTGTTAGCCATGTGCGCATTATGGTGAAGCACATTTTGCCTAACCTTATGCATATTGTGCTTATCACCATGGTGTTAGAGTTCTCGGGCTTGGTGTTGTACGAGGCTGTACTGTCGTACTTAGGCATAGGCGTAGACCCTAGCATGCCGTCGTTTGGCACCATGATTGATGCCTCTAGGGTGGAAATGTCTAGGGACCCCATGATTTGGTGGAATTTGCTCGCCGCCTTTGTGTTCTTGTTGGCATTAGTGTTGTCGGCCAATATTTTCTCCGATGCGGTGCAACGTGCGTTTGATCCTAGAACCAGACGCTTGCACGTACCACGACTACAAAGTTTGCAACGCTTTAGACGCAAAGCCAGTGCTGTGAAGGAGTCCGCACAATGAGCCAAACTGTTCAACATGATCCTGTTTTGCTGGATGTGTCGCAATTAAGCGTGAGTGTGGTCAGCGACGAGCAAGCCAAGGAAGTGGTGCGCGAGGTTGAGTTTGTGGTGCAACAAGGTCGCACCTTTGCGTTGGTGGGGGAGTCTGGCTCTGGTAAAAGCTTAACGGCTCAAGCTATCGTGCGCCTGCTACCTGACGCAGCATGGATTAGTTCCGGCGAAGTGGGTTTGGGTGGCGAGGCCGTTTTTGATGTGCCTGAGCAGCGCATGCAGCAACTGCGCGGTGGTAGGGCAGGGATGATTTTCCAAGAGCCCTCTACCTGCTTAAACCCCATCATGAGCATTGGTGAGCAAATCGCCGAAACCATACGGTTGCACAGTACGTTGCGTGGTGATGCTGTGTGGGAAAAAGTCATTTGGTGGTTGGAGCGTGTAGGTATTCCTCAGGCGCGCGAACGCTTACATGAGTACCCCTTCCAGTTCTCGGGTGGGCAACGTCAACGCATTATGATTGCGATGGCGTTGGCAGCAGAGCCTAAACTGTTAATTGCTGACGAGCCTACTACGGCGTTAGATGTCACCGTACAAGCACAAATTTTGGATCTGTTGGCAGAAATACAGCAAGAAATGGGGTTAGGTATTTTGTTGATTACCCATGATCTGGCGGTGGTGAAACGTATTGCACACACGGTAGCCTTAATGAAAGCAGGCAGTATTGTAGAAATTTCACCGGCAGAGCAGTTTTTTGCTCACCCAGATCATCCTTATGCGCAAGAGCTTCTGGCGGCCATTCCTACCTACGAGAAACGAGGGCAATTTTTAGGGCAGGGGGCACCACAGCCAGCAAGTGCATCATCCGTGCCCGATGTGGCTGATCGCACGCCGGTGTTAGAGCTGAAAAAGGTGAACGTTGCCTATAGGGCTGGCAGTGGGTGGTTGCGTAAGCGCCGTAGTATCCCTGTGGTGATGGATGTGGATCTATGCTTGCATCAGGGGGAAACGTTGGCGTTGCTGGGGGCGTCGGGCTGCGGCAAAACCACGTTGGCGAAAGCGCTGTTGCGATTACTGGATGGGCAAGCCGATGTGCACGGCGAAGCCTTGTTAGGAGGGCAGAACTTGCTCACCGCACAACGCCAGCAGTTAAAGGCGTTGCGCAGCCAAATACAAATTGTGTTCCAAGACCCTTTTGCCTCGCTAAACCCACGTATGTTGGTGGGTGATATTCTTGATGAAGGCATACGTGCATTGCATCCGCATACCAGTAAAGCACAACGTCAGAGGCGCATTACTATGCTGTTGGATCAGACAGGCTTACCGGCTAATAGTGCAGAGCGTTATCCACACGAGTTTTCGGGTGGGCAGCGCCAGCGCGTGGCCATTGCTAGGGCGTTGGCGGTAGAACCTAAGGTGTTGTTGTGTGATGAGCCTACCTCTGCATTGGATGTGTCGGTACAGGCGCAAATATTGAACCTGCTGCGCCAACTGCAGCAAGATAGTGGTATGGCGTACTTGTTTATCACCCATAACTTTGGGGTGGTGGAGTACTTGGCTGACTCAGTGGCAGTCATGGATAACGGGCGTATTGCCGAATATGGCAGTGCTGAGCAAGTGTTGTTACACCCACAGCACGAATCTACACGGCAATTGCTGGCCTCAGTGCCTCGTTTGTAAGGAGGATAAGGGCTGGGTGATAGCGTCTATAATAGATGACATTACTGTCACGGTAGCCTTCATTAGGTAGGGTATGGCGTTAAAAGTTTTTGATCTTCAATGCGAGAACCAGCATGTGTTTGAGGGCTGGTTTAAATCTCTGGAAAACTTCGAGCAGCAACAAGAACAGAAGTTGCTCAGTTGCCCTGTGTGCCATTCCGTTGTGGTGCATAAAATGCTGTCGGCGCCACGGCTCAACTTACGTCACACAAAAGAGTCGTCGGCTACTCAGGTGCCCACTTCCTCTGCTTCAAGCAGCACAGCGCCAGCAGCGGGCGGTGCAGATGTGGCAGCTATGCAAGCAGAAGTGATGCGTCAGGTACGGAACTTGTTTAGTCAGGCCGATAACGTAGGGGCAAATTTTGCAGAAGAAGCTCGAAAAATCCACAATGGTGAAGTGGAAGAGCGTTCTATACGTGGTAGCGCGACAGTAGAAGAATGTGTGGAGCTTGCCGAGGAAGGCATCGCGGTATTGCCTATACCGGACTATTTAGATGATGACCGTTTGCAATAGGTGAGCCGCAGTAACGGTGAGCGAACTCAATAAAAAAGGATCGCATAAAGCGATCCTTTTTTTCTGCCTGAGTGTGTGGGTTACACACGGCTGCGGTATTCGTTGGTGCGTGTATCGATTTCGATTTTGTCACCAATTTCGCAGAACATAGGCACTTGCAGTGTGTGGCCTGTGTTGATAGTTGCGGGTTTCAGCACTTTACCGGAAGTGTCACCACGTACAGCAGGTTCTGTGTAAGTGATTTCACGCACGATCATAGTAGGCAATTCCAGAGAGATCGCACGACCTTCGTAGAACACTACTTCGGCTTCCATACCTTCTTCCAGGTAGTTCAGTGCGTCGCCCATGCTGTCAGCTTCGATCTCGTACTGGTTGTATTCAGTATCCATGAATACGTACATAGGATCAGCGAAGTAAGAGTAGGTGCACTCTTTTTTCTCCAGCGTGACGATGTCGAATTTTTCGTCAGCTTTGTGTACAGCTTCGCTAGGAGAGCCTGTCAGCAAGTTTTTGAACTTCATTTTTACAACAGCTGAGTTACGGCCAGACTTGTTGTATTCGGATTTCTGTACAACTAAAGGTTCGCCATTGACGAGCACCACGTTACCAACGCGTACCTCTTGAGCGGTTTTCATAACTAAAGAAACTCCGGTAAAGGATGGCCCCGCACGTGATGGTGTGGGGCAAAAATCGAAAGAAGACTATTTTACTGTGTAGGCTGGTGTTTCGTACAGAAATCCAGCAGATGTGTACACAGATCCTCTTGTTGCAAGAGTGTATTATGCCACTGCAGGGCTTCCTCACGCCATCTGTGCCACATAGGAGCCTGCATGCAAGATAGATATTGGTCTGTGAATTGCAGGCTGTCTTGACTGCTCCAGGTGTGCATGAGCGTCTGTACAGCTTGATTCATAGGGCTGTGATTCAGTAGAGCTTGTAGCTTTTTTGTATGTAAGCCTTCTTCTTGCTCGTAAGGCTGCCAAATAAAAGGCTTGGCTGCCCAGATGGCACGCACTAACGAATCTTCACCGCGAACAAAGTTGAGGTCACTGCTCCACAGCAACTGATCAAACTCATGTTGGCTAACAAAGTCGAAGTGATGCAAGAGCAGGTGATCATTGGCCAGTGCCTGTTGCTCAGGGGTGAAGGCCGTTGGGCTGAGCACAATGGTGTCATGGCTACCTTGTTGTAAGGCTTGCAGCAATGCCATCACGGGGGCAGAGGGGTACGAGAACAACAAAATCTGGCGACGCTGGCCGTGCATAATCTCAATCTGTGTGCGTTCGCTTAAACCAATTTTGGTCCACAGCGCTTGAGCATTACGTTGGTCTTGCTGCCAGCGTAAGCGTTGCTGTTTAAGTTCGTGCTCGCGCAGTAATCCGCCGGTGCGCTCAGTAAAACCAGGGAAAAAGAAGTATTTATGTTGGCCTTGAGCTTGCGGCGAGGGTTGAGCATGACAATCTTCCACCCAGTCTTCGGCACTAAGGTATTCCAAGTTCAACCAGAGCGACTGCGAGGTGATGCCTGCCTTATAGGTGTCGGGTAGCTCACAGGCGAAGGCTTCTATTACCACTTCAGCAGGGGTGGGGAAAGCGTGATCCTCATTCCATAGATAAACGGTAACGCCATCTATTTCTTGTTGGTTTGCAGCTAAGTCTACGCGGGGCTCCAAACGTTTGAAGCTTTGTAGATCGTCTACCCATAGGCGGACATTTTTGTGATGTGGGGGGGCTGCCAACTGGCGAGCCAGGCGCCAACAGACACCTATGTCGCCGTAGTTATCAACAACACGGCAGAAAATATCAAAATGAAACACGGATATTAATGTAGAAGCGGAGGTTCTGAATCTATTTGTTCAGGGAATTCCGGATGCACTAATTGAGCGTCCGGATTGGGAAAGTAGGGGGTTTCGCAATCATCGCAAAACTCAGGCTCGTAAAGCCCAGGCAGCAAGAGTACGTCTCCGCTCTCTAGCTCTTTAAGTAGGGCACTTATTTGAGCAAGGGTGTCGGATTGGTCATCAGGGTCTAGCAGTGGCCAGATACAGCCATGTATCACCACATCGCTATCGGCTACGCAAAAACCGATGCGGTATTCTTCTATTTGCTCTTGCCCGCAGGCAGCAATCACGGCGGTTAATTGCCCCTTAGGTACTTGAGCCACCGTTTGTAGCCACGTTACGGTCGCTTTAAGATTCAGTGGACGTAAATGCTGTTCTGCAACGCGATTGTTGGCATGGAACGCATTCGGTAACCAGTATTCGGTTTGGCAGCCTGTAAACACGCCCGCAAAGAGTTCTTGGCTGTGCTCTTGCCAGGTGCTTAATAGGCGTTCTTGCAGTGCTGCGGCAGGTTCTTTGTTTTGTTGCCACGCAAACAACGGCGCATGTTCTGGGGCAAGAATGACGGCCAGTACAAATCGTGCATCGGCTAAGAGGGTAGGGTGCTCAGAGCGTGGTGGCAGTTTAGTGGTGCTTTTGCCATGTACACCTAGCGCTTGCTTGGCTAGCGACTCTAATAGTTGTCTGGCTTGATGCAGGTTGTGCGGTACATCCTCAAAGCACAATAGCTCAGGGTGCAGTACGACTTTTACATTAGGGGCCAAGATGTCTTGATGCAACTGTGCTTCCAAGGCGTGGATCAGCTCTGTTTCCATGGGCCCTTCAGGCAAGCTGTATCGTGTCCATGTGGTGATTGGAATGCTAATCAGCAGGGCTTCATAACGTTGACCCGAAGAGGCATCTTCTAGTGTGATGGACTCACTACAGCCTTCAAGTAGGCTGGCGATGATCTCTAGGTGTTCGGTAAGCTGGTGCTCGTTTAAGTATTGAAATAGCTGCTCAATAATGGTGCTTTCATCAGAAAGCAGTAGCGTTTCAATGCATTGTTCGGCCAAGTGTTCCCAGTAGGAATCTTCCACTTTGGATACAGAATGGCTGAGCGCGTCTGCACAGAGCAACAAGCGTTTGGCATGTGCGTGTAGGTGCTGATAGTCAGGTAACAAAGAGGAATGCATGCCAGAAGTAGGTGACCAGTAACAATAGATTCAGTTTACCCTTGAAGTAGTGCGCGGTGGTTGCCTTGTGACAGAACACAAACAAAGGGGCTGCATTCCTGCAGCCCCTCTATACACTTTAGGTCAAGTGTGTTGCTTAAATGCCGACGGAGTCAGCAATTTCCTTGTACTCTTCGATTTGGTCGAAGTTCAAGTAATGGTAGATCTTGTCGCTGTCTTTTTCCAAGATACCCATGTCAGCCAAGTACTCCTCGCGAGAAGGAATGCGGCCCAAACGGGAACATACAGCAGCCAGCTCGGCAGAGCCCAAGAACACGTTAGAGTTTTTACCCAAACGGTTAGGGAAGTTACGTGTGCTGGTGGACATGACTGTTGCACCTTCACGTACTTGAGCTTGGTTACCCATACACAGCGAACAACCTGGCATTTCCATACGTGCACCGGCTGTACCCAGAACGCCGTAGTGGCCTTCTTCTGTCAGTTGAGCCTGATCCATTTTGGTAGGAGGCGCAATCCACAGACGGGTAGGGATGTCACGTTTGCCTTCCAACAGTTTGGAGGCGGCACGGAAGTGACCGATGTTGGTCATGCAGCTACCGATAAACACTTCATCAATGGCTGTGCCGGATACGTCTGACAGTGTTTTCACATCATCAGGGTCGTTAGGGCAAGCAACGATAGGTTCGTGGATTTCGGACATGTTGATGTCGATGATGGCAGCGTATTCAGCATCTGCATCAGGTTCCATCAATTGTGGGTTAGCCAACCAGCTTTCCATGTTCTGGATACGACGGGCCAATGTGCGCTCATCTTCGTAACCGTTAGCGATCATCCACTTCAACAGTGTGATGTTGCTGTTCAGGTATTCAATGATAGGCTCTTTGTCCAGACGTACGGTACATGCTGCAGCGGAGCGCTCAGCAGACGCGTCAGACAACTCAAATGCTTGCTCAACTTTCAGGTTAGGCAAACCTTCGATTTCCAGAATACGGCCAGAGAAAATGTTGATCTTGCCTGCTTTTTCTACGGTCAGCAGGTTTTGCTTGATGGCGTAGAAAGGAATAGCGTTAACCAAGTCACGCAGTGTTACGCCGGGCTGCATTTTGCCGCTGAAACGTACCAATACAGACTCAGGCATATCCAAAGGCATTACACCTGTAGCTGCCGCAAACGCTACCAGACCGGAACCTGCTGGGAAGCTGATACCAATTGGGAAACGTGTGTGGGAGTCGCCACCTGTACCAACGGTGTCAGGCAACAACATACGGTTCAACCACGAGTGGATCACACCATCACCTGGACGCAGGGAAACACCGCCACGAGTGCTGATGAACTCAGGCAATTCGTGGTGAGTTTTTACGTCTACTGGTTTTGGATAGGCGGCTGTGTGGCAGAAGGACTGCATCACCAAGTCAGCAGAGAAGCCCAAGCAAGCCAAGTCTTTCAGTTCGTCACGAGTCATTGGGCCAGTAGTATCTTGGCTACCAACGGTAGTCATGCGAGGCTCGCAGTATGTACCTGGACGAATACCTTGGTTTTCTGGCAAGCCACATGCGCGACCCACCATTTTTTGTGCCAAGGAGAAACCTTTGCCGCTGTCTACAGGCGCTTGTGGCAGACGGAACAAGTCAGTAGCAGGCAAGCCCAGGGCTTCACGAGCACGGGTAGTCAGACCACGACCAATGATCAGAGGAATACGGCCACCGGCACGTACTTCGTCAAACAATACGTCGGATTTTACTTTGAACTCGGCGATTACCTCACCGTTTTTCAAGGCTTTACCTTCGTAAGGGCGCAGTTCTACTACGTCGCCCATTTCCATTTTGGAAACGTCCAATTCGATTGGCAGCGCACCAGCATCTTCCATGGTGTTGTAGAAGATAGGAGCAATTTTGCTGCCCAAACATACGCCACCGAAGCGTTTGTTAGGAACAAATGGGATGTCATCGCCAGTGAACCACAGTACGGAGTTAGTGGCGGATTTACGGGAAGAACCCGTACCCACTACGTCACCCACGTAAGCGATCTGGTGGCCTTTTTCTTTCAAGGACTCCAAGAACTGGATGGGGCCCACTTTACCTGCGTCGTCAGGAGTAATGCCTGGACGTGGGTTTTTCAGCATCGCCAAAGCGTGCAGTGGAATATCAGGACGGCTCCATGCATCAGGGGCTGGAGACAAATCGTCTGTGTTGGTTTCGCCAGTGACTTTGAATACCGTCACGGTCATGCTCTCAGGTACTTCAGGACGGCTGGTGAACCACTCAGCGTCAGCCCAGCTTTGCAGTACTTCTTGAGCAAATTTGTTGCCTTTGTCGGCTTTTTCTTTCACGTCGTGGAAAGAGTCGAACATCAGCAGTGTGTGTTTCAGTGCTTCAGCTGCGGTAGGAGCCAGTTCGGCGTCATCCAGCAATTGCAGCAATGGAGCAATATTGTAGCCACCCAGCATGGTGCCCAGCAGCTCACAGGCGCGTTTGCGATCGAAAAGCGAGTTGCTTTCGGAACCAAATGCAACGGCTGCAAGGTAAGAGGCTTTAACTTTAGCGGCATCGTCCACACCCGCTGGTACGCGGTGAGTGATCAAGTCCAGCAAAAATTCTTCCTGGCCAGCGGGAGGGTTTTTGATCAGTTCGATCAGATCAGCGGTTTGTTGTGCCGTCAGCGGTAGTGGGGGGATGCCCAACGCGGCGCGTTCGGCAACGTGTTGGCGATAAGAATCCAGCATGTTGCAGGCCTATTTAAGTAAAGGGTGGGACAAGAGGCTTGTAATGCCTCTATTGTAGGTGGAAGCAAGGTTCAACGCAATGGTCTTATATAAGACATAAGACTTCTGATATGCGCCTGTTTGCTTTACAACACAAGATCTTGGTATTCGGGGTGACGCTGAACATACACAGCGGCATAACTGCACTGTGGGATCACGCGTAGCTGTTGTTCACGGGCGTAATTCAGGGCCGCTTTGACTAATTCACCTGCAATGCCTTTGCCACCCACTGCTCGTGGAACTACGGTGTGTTTGATGGTAAAGCTGTTATCCCGTAGCTGATATTCCAGTGTGCACAGATACGAATCTTCGAGAATTTCGAAACGGTGTTCGGCAGTATTATGAGTGACGTTACGCATGTTCATACAAGGAAAAAGTCAGTGGTCTGACAAATGTAACATAGCCGTTATAACAACACCGTGGCGCAGCAAGAGTGGTTACGTTTTGTAGTGATTCTTGATGGGTGACTGGTGCGTGATAGCACGAAAAATTAGAGCGTTACGAGCAGGGGTGGCTACTCGTAACGCCGCCGATCAGCGCTTAAATTACATACATATCCATGTACTCATGTACAGGCATGTTCTCTAGTGCTTTTTGATCCAGAGACACCTCTACAATGCGCTGTTGTTGCTTGCTGGGGAAAATGCGGGCCAAGTTCGTACGGAACTTCGCTTCCAGCAACGGAATGCCATCGGCGCGGCGACGCTTGTGGCCAATGGGGTATTCGCACACGATTTCATCCAACTTGCTGCCATCGTTGAACTCAATCGTGACGGCATTCGCAATGGAGCGTTTTTCAGGGTTGTGATAGTCGGCTGTGAAGCTGGGGTCTTCCACGCAGACTATTTTGTCGCGTAGGGCATCAATACGGGGATCGCTGGCAATGTGGTCTTCGTAGTCGGCAGCGGTTAAGCGGCCAAACAAAAGGGGCACAGCCACCATGTACTGTATGCAGTGATCGCGGTCAGCGGGGTTATTCAGTGGCCCCTTTTTGTCGATGATGCGTATGCACGCCTCGTGGGTACGTATGGTGATCTTTTTAATGTCTTCGGCGGTTTTGCCTTTAGCCTTCAGTTGATCGTGTAGGGTCATGGCGCATTCCACTGCCGTTTGTGAGTGGAACTCGGCAGGGAAAGAGATCTTGAACAAGACGTTCTCCATCACGTAGCTGCCGTAAGGGCGCTGGAACGTGAAGGGCTTTCCGTTAAACAGCACATCGTAAAAGCCCCAGGTTTTGGCGGTCAGCACAGAGGGGTAGCCCATTTCTCCGGTTTTAGCGATTAAGGCTAAACGTACTGCACGGCTAGTGGCATCGCCTGCTGCCCAGCTTTTTCTACTGCCTGTATTGGGCGAGTGCCTATAGGTGCGCAGGCTCTGGCCGTCTACCCATGCCAATGACAGTGCGTTGATGATTTCATCACGGTCTAGCCCCAGCATGTGGGCGACTACCGCCGTGGATGCTACTTTGACTAGAACTACGTGGTCTAACCCTACTTTGTTAAACGAGTTTTCCAGTGCGATGCAGCCTTGGATTTCGTGCGCTTTAATCATGGCGGTGAGCACGTCACGCATGGTGAGCGCTGGTTTGCCTGCCGCAATGGCTGTACGGGAAAGCCAGTCAGCCGTGGCAAGTATGCCGCCTAGGTTGTCAGAAGGGTGTCCCCATTCGGCAGCTAGCCAGGTGTCATTGAAGTCTAGCCAGCGAATCATAGTGCCTATGTTAAAGGCTGCCTGTACCGGATCAAGTTGAAACTGTGTACCGGGTACCTTAGCGCCATGAGGAACGATGGTACCGGGGACAATAGGTCCTAACAGTTTTCGGCAAGCAGGGTATTCCAAGGATTCTAAGCCGCAGCCTAAGGTGTCCATCAGGCAATGGCGTGCTGTTTCGTAAGCGAGCGTGCTCTTGATCTCGTAATTCAGGACGTAATCAGCAATATCGACTAAAACTTGATCCGCTTCAGGGCGAATGTTGGAAATGGTTGCAGACATAACAAGCAGCTCCTGTATTAGGTACGACGGTTGATGGGGACGAATTTCAGGTCGTTAGGGCCAATGTAGTTGGCTGTGGGGCGGATGATTTTGTTGTCGACGCGCTGTTCAATAATGTGCGCGGCCCATCCTGCGGTACGGGCAAGCACGAAGAGTGGCGTAAACATAGAGGTGGGTACACCCATCATGTGGTAGGACACCGCTGAAAACCAATCCAGATTCGGGAACATTTTTTTGGCTTCCCACATGACGGTTTCTAAGCGTTCAGCGATGTCATACATCTTGGTGCTATTTTGTTTTTTGGACAGCTTGTAAGCCACCTCTTTGATGATTTGATTACGTGGGTCGGCCACGGTATAGACTGGGTGCCCAAAACCTATGATCACCTCTTTGTTTTCCACGCGTCTGCGTATATCGGCTTCGGCTTCGTCAGGATTGTCATAGCGTTTTTGTATTTCGAAGGCCACCTCATTGGCGCCGCCATGTTTGGGGCCTCGTAAAGCACCAATGGCACCTGTAATGGCGGAATACATGTCTGAACCTGTGCTGGCAATGACCCGGCTGGTGAAGGTAGAGGCATTGAATTCGTGTTCTGCGTACAAAATCAGCGAGGTATGCATAGCGCGTACCCAGTCTTCTGAGGGGGCTTGGCCGTGCAGTAGATGCAAAAAATGTCCGCCTATGCTGTCGTCGTCGGTCTGTAAGCTAATGGAGCAGCCGTTATGGCTGAAGTGATACCAGTACAGTAGGGCAGAGCCTAGGTTGGCGATAAGGTGATCGGCAATATCGCGCGCATCGGGCAGGTTGTGGTCATCTTTTTCGGGTAATACGCAGCCTAAGACCGATACCGCTGTACGCATTACATCCATGGGGTGGCTAGCGGGTGGGAGCGTCTCCAGCACGGAGACTAGTGCTGCCGGTAAACCTCGTAAACGGCGTAGTTTGTCTTTGTAGGCTTTAAGTTCGGGGCGGGTGGGAAGTTTGCCGTGAATCAGTAGGTGGGCAATTTCTTCAAACTCGCAGGTGTGTGCGATATCTAAGATGTCATAGCCACGGTAGTGTAAGTCGTTGCCGCTACGGCCTACGGTACACAGGGCGGTATCACCCGCAACAATGCCGGATAAGGCTACTGATTTTTTGGGTTTGGGTGGTGGGGTAATGCTCGCATCCGCTGACTTGACGGGTTTGGTCGATGCGGTGCGTCGAGTTGTTGTAGCCATGTCTGCCTCCTTTTGAACTGCTTTGGGTGTCTTCTGTGTGCACAGAAGTAGCGTTTAAATTCAAAGGTGTGGTCGCCGATACGACTGGTATCCCATTTTGTGAACGGGGTGCGCGTATTTTCTGATGCCGAATGATGTGAACGAAACGGCAGCAGCGGCTTTTTGGCGCGTGCATCATAAGGGGCTGGTGTGCTTACCTTAATGCGCCACTACTACTTACGGGACGAATCAAAGCCTGGGCTTGTATTCGGTCATACGTGTTAGTTCAAAGACTTGGGTGCTCTACTACAAGTTTGAAAAAGGGTGATAGGAACCTCTAGCATACCTAAAAAAAAGGCCTGCATAGAGCAGGCCTTGATCTAAAGTCTTACGCGAGTAAGTCTTTCACACCGTCACGTTCTTCTAGCAGTTCGTTCAGGGTGAAGTCCATACGTTCGCGGGAGAACTCGTCGATTTCCAAACCAGCTACACGAGTGTACTCACCGTTTGCAGTGGTTACAGGTACGCCGTAGATGATGCCTTCTGGGATGCCGTAAGAGCCATCGGAAGGAACACCCATCGTGACCCACTTGCCGTTGCTGCCCAGTACCCAGTCGCGTACGTGGTCAATTGCAGCGTTAGCAGCAGAAGCAGCGGAGGACAGGCCACGCGCTTCAATAATGGCGGCGCCACGTTTACCTACTTTAGGGATAAAGGTGTCACGGTTCCATTCTTGGTCGTTGATTTTCTGTTCCAGCGATGCGCCGTTAACGGTAGCAAAGCGAATATCTGGGTACATGGTAGGGGAGTGGTTGCCCCATACAATCAGGTTCTCGATATCTGCAACAGCGATATTGGCTTTCTGAGCCAATTGCGACAACGCACGGTTGTGATCCAAACGCAGCATGGCTGTGAAGTTTTTCGCAGGCAGATCAGGTGCGGATTTCATCGCGATGTAAGCGTTGGTGTTAGCAGGGTTACCTACTACCAATACTTTCACGTTGCGGCTGGCTACATCGTTCAATGCACGGCCTTGCTCAGTGAAAATCTTAGCGTTTACGCTCAACAAATCTTTACGTTCCATGCCTGGGCCACGAGGACGGGCGCCAACCAGCAGAGCAACGTCAGCATCTTTGAATGCTGTGCGTGGATCGCTGTGAGCAGACATGCTTTGCAGCAGAGGGAAAGCGCAGTCGTCCAGCTCCATCATTACGCCTTGAAGGGCTTTCTGGGCTTTTTCGTCTGGGATTTCTAGCAGTTGCAGAATAACGGGTTGGTCTTTGCCCAGCATTTCGCCGGAAGCGATGCGGAACAATAGAGCGTAACCGATCTGGCCTGCGGCGCCGGTAACGGCTACGCGCATTGCGGGTTTGGACATGAGAGTTGACTCCAGTTGGGTTGGAAAAACAGTGTTCTTGGAACCTAGTGTACTGCCAGTTTGCGTTACTGAAACCTAAAAATGCATGTGATTTTTGATGTGGCTCATAACGGGGGTTCCCATGGTGCGAACACTAGACCAAAATGGGGGGCTAGTCAAATCTCTTATATCTTATATAAGACAGAAGAGTGTTAGACAGATTCGGTATAGCGTGCGAAAATAAAGGCTACGTTTAAATTCTTGTGCACGGTTATTGATGACACGTAACCGGCTAGCAGGCTTATGACAGATCCCATTGCTACACCCGAACGATTGTTGGTCTCGGAGCGAAACGCTGCCAGTGCAGCGTACAGTCCGTTGTACCAACAGATCAAGTCTTTGCTGCTGCAAAGCCTTGACCGTGGGGAGTGGAAGCCGGGCGAAGCAATTCCCAGCGAATTTGATTTAGCGGCCCGCTATCAGGTCAGCCAAGGTACGGTGCGTAAAGCCATCGACGAACTGGCTGCCGATAACTTGCTGATTCGTCGCCAAGGTAAAGGTACCTTCGTATCTACACATCACGAAGCGAAAGTGCGCTACCGGTTTTTGCGACTGACACCTGATGATGGCCATCAACCTGCAACAAGTAGTGTGATTTTAGGCTGCTCACGCATCAAAGCGCCTGCCGATATTGCGAACCTATTGGGTTTGCGTACTGCAGATGTGGTGGTGAATGTGCGGCGAGTACTGTCTTTTGACGGCATGCCTACTATTTTGGATGACATTTGGTTGCCAGGCTCTGCGTTTAAGGGTGTAACGGCAGAAAGCGTGGCGGCGAATAAACGTCCTATGTACGCGTGGTTCGAGAGTGGATTTGGCGTCAGCATGGTGCGCGCCGATGAATCTATACGGGCTGTGGCAGCCAGCGCAGAGGCTGCCGAACACCTAGGTGTGGCAGAGGGAACCCCCCTATTGCAAGTTGAGCGAGTGGCTTACACCTATGGCGATCGCCCTATGGAAGTACGTAGAGGGTTGTATATAACGGACCGATTCCACTACCGAAACCTGCTTAATTGATCTTTGTGTGCGTCAAGTCTGGCGCTTTACGAAGTAAATAGGCGAAAATACTAAAACTAAAATCTTCACGTAACCACGATGCACTCATTTTGTTTTTATAGAGGCCATAATGTCTGATACCGCATCCAAACCGCGTCCGGAGTATCGCAATATCGGCATACCGCAGATATTGTCATACCGCTTACCGTTGGCGGCCAAAACTTCCATTCTGCACCGCATTAGCGGCGCTCTGTTGTTCTTGAGCCTACCTGTGGTTCTGTTGCCTTTGTTGGCGGCAAGCTTGGGTTCTGAGGCTGGGTTCAACCAGATTGGCGCCTACGTAGGTCACCCATTGTTCAAACTGGTATTGCTGGTTCTGATCTGGGGTTACTTGCATCACTTCTGTGCTGGTATTCGTTATTTGGCACTGGATCTGGGCAAAGGTATAGATAAATACAGCGCCTGTAAAACGGCTGCGTCAGTCATCATCGTCAGTCTGGCTTTGACGGTTGTATTTGGTTTGAAACTGTTTGGAGCATGGTAATGGCGAGTCCAGAACGAGTTGGGCAACATCGTCTGGTAGTGGGCGCCCACTACGGGACATTCGATTTCATTATCCAGCGTGTCACCGCTGTGATCATGATCATCTATACCCTGGTGTTTTTGGTAGGTCTGTTGGTAAACATGCCTTTGGATTACCAGTCCTGGCGTAGCCTGTTTGCATTCAAGGTGGGTGGACTGCCTTTGGGTCAATTGCTATCAAGCCTGTTTTTCATGTCCTTGGCATGGCACGCTTGGATTGGCGTACGTGACATCTGGATGGATTACGTTAAGCCCACTGGCTTGCGTCTGACTTTGCAAGTCCTGACCATTTTGTGGTTGGTAGCATCCATCATTTTCTTTGCACAAATTATCTGGAGCCTGTAAGCCGTGGCTGCTATTCATAAATCATTGCCCCGCCGCCAGTTCGATGTGGTGGTGGTAGGTGCCGGCGGTGCTGGCATGCGTTGTTCGTTACAGCTTGCCCGTGCTGGTCTGTCGGTAGCTGTACTGTCTAAAGTTTTCCCAACACGCTCCCATACGGTTGCAGCGCAAGGTGGGGTAAGTGCCTCGCTGGGTAACATGAGCGAAGATCATTGGCAATGGCACATGTACGATACCGTTAAAGGTTCGGACTGGCTGGGTGACCAAGACGCTATTGAGTTCATGTGCCGTGAAGCGCCTAACGCTGTATACGAGTTAGAGCACTTTGGTATGCCGTTTGACCGTAACGCTAACGGTACTATTTACCAGCGTCCTTTCGGTGGTCACACAGCTAACTTCGGCGAGAAGCCTGTTCAACGCGCCTGTGCCGCTGCTGACCGTACTGGCCACGCCATGTTGCACACGTTGTACCAGCAAAACGTAGCCTCCCGTACCAACTTCTTTGTTGAGTGGATGGCTCTGGATCTATTGCGTAACGAAGCTGGCGATGTGCTGGGTGTTACTGCGCTAGAAATGGAAACCGGCGAGATATTCGTGCTGGAAGCCAAACGTACTGTGTTGGCAACTGGTGGTGCTGGTCGTATCTGGGGTGCCTCTACTAACGCCTTCATCAACACTGGTGACGGTCTGGGTATGGCAGCTCGTGCAGGCTTGGCGCTGGAAGACATGGAGTTCTGGCAATTCCACCCAACTGGTGTGGCTGGCGCTGGTGTTCTGATTACTGAAGGTGTGCGTGGTGAAGGCGGTATCTTGCTGAATAAAGACGGCGAGCGCTTCATGGAACGTTACGCACCTAACCTGAAAGACTTGGCCCCACGTGACTTCGTGTCTCGTTCTATGGACCAAGAGATCAAAGAAGGCCGTGGTTGTGGCGATGGTAGCTATGTGGTTCTGAAATTGGATCACCTGGGCGAAGATGTTATTAAGAAACGTCTGCCATCCATTCGCGAAATTTCCATCAAATTTGCGAACGTTGACCCAATCAAAGACCCAATCCCAGTGGTACCAACCATTCACTATCAGATGGGCGGTATTCCTACTAACTACTACGGTCAAGTTGTGGACTACAAAAACGGCGAAACTAAAGTCGTTAATGGCCTGTACGCAGTAGGTGAGTGTGCGGCGACTTCCGTTCACGGTGCTAACCGTTTGGGTACTAACTCCTTGCTGGATCTGATCGTGTTTGGTCGTGCGGCGGGTAACCACATTGTGGATTCCCACCCAGAAAAAGAACACAGCCATCAAGATATTCCAGAATCTGCTATCGATTACTCGGTCGCACGTGTGGAGCATCTGGAAAGCCGTACATCGGGCGAAAAAGCTCAAGATGTGGCTGGCAAAATGCGTACCATCATGCAAGCTCACTGTGGCGTGTTCCGTACTATGGACCTGCTGAAAGAAGGCGAGCGCTTGATCGAAGAGATGGTGCCAGAAGTTAACGATATTTACTTTAAGGATAAATCCAAAGTATTCAATACAGCACGTATTGAAGCGCTGGAAGTGTCCAACATGATTGAAGTGGCTCGTGCCACAACCCGTTCTGCTGCCAACCGCACAGAAAGCCGTGGTGCTCATGCACTGAACGACTTCCCTGAGCGCGATGACGAGAACTGGTTGCGCCATACCTTGTGGTATGCCGATGGCAGCCGTCTGGACTACAAACCAGTTCAGATGAAACCTTTAACGGCCGAAACTATTCCGCCTAAGCCACGTACCTTCTAATCAGGACGCTGTCATGAGTAAAACACGGACTATTAAATTCGAAATTTATCGCTACGATCCTGATAAGGACGAGCGCCCCTACATGCAAAAGCTGGAAGTAGAACTCCAGCCTACCGACAAAATGTTGTTGGACGCTATTGTTCGCATCAAAAACGATGTAGACGATAGCTTGGCTATTCGTCGTTCTTGCCGCGAAGGCGTTTGTGGCTCTGATGCCATGAACATCAACGGCAAGAATGGTTTGGCCTGTACCACTAACTTGAACGATTTGAAACAACCTATTGTTCTGCGCCCATTGCCTGGCTTGCCAGTCATTCGGGATCTGATCGTGGACATGACTAACTTCTTTGATCAGTACCACTCTATCAAGCCGTACTTGATCAACGAAACACCACCGCCAGAAAAAGAACGTCTGCAATCACCAGAAGCTCGTGAAGAGATCGACGGTGTTTACGAATGTATTCTGTGCGCGTGTTGTTCTACATCATGCCCATCGTTCTGGTGGAACCCTGATAAGTTTGTGGGTCCAGCAGGGTTACTGCAGGCGTACCGCTTTATTGCCGACTCGCGTGACGAGGCAACAGCTGAGCGTCTGGATAACCTTGAAGACCCATACCGTTTGTTCCGTTGCCATACCATCATGAATTGTGCGGATGTATGTCCTAAAGGGCTGAACCCCACACAAGCCATCGGCAAAATCAAAGAAATGCTGGTTCGCCGCAGCGTGTAATTAGGAGTAGAAATGAGAACGTTGACGCAGTTAGAACGGGCTCGCCTGCGTTGGAGAGCACGCCGAGGTTTGCTTGAAAACGATTTGATGGTGACCAAGTTTCTGGATCGTTATGAAGAAACTCTAACTGACGTTGACGTTTCTGCTCTAACGCTTCTGTTTGAAATGGATGACACGGAATTACTCGATGTTTTACTGGCCCGAAAAGAAGTTGAGGGCCAGTATGACACGACCGATATTCGGCGTTTGGTAGCTCAGATTCGTGAGCTGTAATTTTTGAGGAAGATATGTGATGCAACTGTCTGATAAGAAAGCGACACTATCGTTTTCCGATGGAAGTCCTTCGGTAGAGTTTCCCGTATACAAAGGGACGGTGGGTCCTGAGGTAATTGATATCCGTAAACTGTACGGTTCTACAGGTATGTTTACCTATGATCCGGGTTTTATGGCAACGGCCTCATGTGAGTCCGCTATCACTTACATTGATGGGGACCAGGGCAAGCTGATGTACCGTGGCTACCCTATCGAGCAATTGGCTCAGAACTGCAACTTCTTAGATGTTTGCTATTTGATTCTGAACGGCGAATTGCCTGATGAAAAACAGAAAACTGATTTTGACTGGCTGGTGACACACCACACGATGGTTCAAGAGCAAATGCAGACATTCCTGCATGGCTTCCGTCGTGATGCGCACCCTATGGCTATTCTGACCGGTTTGGTTGGTGCCATGTCGGCTTTCTATCACGATTCCACTGACATCACTAATCCTGAGCACCGTCGTATTTCCGCTATCCGTTTGATCGCGAAAATGCCAACGTTGGTTGCGATGGCGCACAAGTACACATTGGGTCAACCTTTGATGTACCCGCGCAATGACCTGAGCTACACAGGTAACTTCCTGCGCATGATGTTTGGTACCCCCTGCGATGACTACCAAGTAAACGAAGTGGTAGAGCGCGCACTGGATCGTATCTTTATTCTGCACGCAGAGCACGAACAAAACGCTTCTACTTCTACAGTACGTCTGTGCGGTTCTTCAGGTACCAACCCATTTGCAGCGATTGCATCTGGCGTAGCGTGCTTGTGGGGTCCTGCTCACGGTGGCGCAAACGAAGCATGCTTGAACATGCTGGAAGAGTTGCAAGCTAACGGTGGTGTAGAGAAAGTTGGCGAGTTCATGGAAAAGGTCAAAGACAAAAACTCAGGCGTACGTCTGATGGGCTTTGGTCACCGTGTATACAAAAACTACGATCCACGCGCCAAATTGATGCAAGAGACATGCAAAGAAGTATTGGCTGCTTTGGGTCTGGAAAACGATCCTCTGTTCAAACTGGCAATGGAATTGGAGCGTATTGCTCTGGAAGACCCATACTTTGTTGAGCGTAAACTGTATCCGAACGTAGATTTCTATTCCGGAATCGTACAGCGCGCTATCGGTATTCCTACTCCATTGTTTACGGCTATCTTTGCCTTGGCACGTACAGTAGGTTGGATCTCGCAGTGGGATGAAATGATCTCCGATCCAGGCTACAAAATTGGCCGTCCTCGTCAGTTGTACACAGGCGAAACAGAGCGCAATATCTAATAAACTAGATAACAGCTCTGAATTAATGAACCCAATCGTTATTGAACGGTTGGGTTTTTTTGTGTCTGTATGAAAAGCGAGCACGCATAAAAAACTCCCCCTCAGCGTGTGCTGAGGGGGAGTTGCTTGTAGCAGTATAGGTCTGCTTTTTATTAGGCTTTTTGTGCTGCTTCCACTGCATCCAATACCGCAATAGCAGTCATATTCAGAATACGACGTACGCTAGCGCTGGTGGTTAGGATGTGTACTGGACGTTTTGCACCCAGCAGGATTGGGCCCATTGCTACGCCGCCACTGCCTGTGGTTTTCAGGATGTTGTAGGTAATGTTACCGGCATCCAAGTTAGGAGTGATCAGCAGGTTAGCAGGGGCTTTCAATGTGCTGTCTGGGAAGGCTTTGAAGCGTACGCTGTCATCCAGTGCGGAGTCAGCGTGCATTTCACCATCCACTTCCAGTTCAGGAGCCATCTCTGCCAGCAAGCGACGTGCTTCAGCCATTTTTCTGGATGAAGCGTTATCGCGACTACCAAAGTTGGAGTGCGACAGCAGTGCTACGCGAGGCTCAACACCAAAGCGACGAACTTCGTGTGCTGCCAAGATGGTCATGTTAGCGATTTGTTCTGCAGTAGGATTTTCGTTTACGTGCGTATCGCAAATAAACAAAGTCTGTGTAGGCAGTACCAATGCGTTCATGGCAGCGAAAGTAGTAGCACCTTCTTGCAGGCCAATAACATCTTGTACGTGGTTTAGTTCGTTTACGAACGGGGAAGTGACACCGCACAGCATGGCGTCTGCATCACCGCGTTCCAGCAACATTGCACCAATCAAGGTGTTGTTTTTGCGGATAGAGGCTTTAGCGACTTCAGGTGTTACGCCAAAACGGGCGCGTTGCTGGTAGTAGCTGGTCCATGTTTCGTTAAAGCGATCGTCATTTTCTGGGTCAACGATTTCCACGTTCGCACCAGGTTGCAGACGCAAACCAAAGCGTTTGATGCGCATTTCGATCACAGAAGGGCGGCCAACCAAAATTGGTTTAGCAATACGCTCGTCTACGGCAGACTGCACTGCGCGCAATACACGCTCGTCTTCACCGTCAGCGTAAATCACACGCTTAGGTTCTTGTTTGGCTTGCATGAACAGTGGGCGCATCAGAGGGCCGGAGCGATAAGTCATCGCAATCAGCTTCTGACGGTAGGCTTCCATGTCAGCGATAGGGCGTGTGGCTACACCAGAGTCCATCGCTGCTTGTGCCACGATTGGGGCAATGTGTGCCAGCAAACGTGGATCAAATGGACGAGGAATAATGTAGTCAGGACCAAAGCTCAGTTCGCTGTCATCGTAGATTTCAGCTTCAGCCAATTCTGCAATGGCTTTTACGCAAGCCAGCTTCATTTCTTCGTTAATGACGCTTGCACCGCAATCCAGCGCGCCACGGAAAATGAAGGGGAAGCACAGAACGTTGTTAACTTGGTTAGGGTAGTCAGAACGGCCTGTTGCGATAATGCAGTCTGGGCGTGTTTCTTTAGCCAACTCAGGACGGATTTCTGGCTCAGGGTTAGCTAAGGCCAAAATCAGTGGCTGAGCAGCCATGCTGGTCAGCATAGCAGGGGTCAAGGCACCAGCAGCAGAACACCCTAAGAATACGTCTGCATCCACAATAGCGTCAGCCAATGTGCGGTAGTCGGTTTCTTGAGCGTATTGAGCCTTGCTAGGCTCCATGTTTTCTTCACGGCCTTTCCAGATAATGCCGCGAGAATCAGCAACATAAATGTGCTCGCGTGGCAGGCCCAAGCTTACCAGCAAGTTCAAGCAAGCAATCGCTGCAGCGCCTGCGCCAGAACATACCAGTTTCACATCTTCGATTTTCTTGTTAACGACTTTCAGGCCGTTAACAATCGCAGCGGTAGAAATAATTGCTGTACCGTGCTGGTCATCGTGGAAGACCGGAATCTTCATGCGTTTGCGCAGTTCTGTTTCGATGTAGAAGCACTCAGGTGCTTTAATATCTTCCAGGTTCACGCCGCCCAGTGTGGGCTCCATGGCAGCAATAATATCTACCAGTTTTTGTGGGTCGTTTTCGGCCAGCTCGATGTCAAACACATCAATACCAGCAAATTTTTTGAACAGGCAGCCTTTGCCTTCCATAACTGGCTTCGATGCCAGAGGGCCAATATTACCTAGGCCTAGTACGGCGGTACCGTTACTGATCACACCTACCAAGTTAGCGCGCGATGTGTACTTTGCTGCAGCTTCGTTACCGTCAGCATGAATAGCCATACATGCTTCAGCTACGCCAGGGGAGTAAGCAAGGGACAAGTCGTCTTGATTCGCCAGAGGCTTGGTGGGAGTAACCGAAATTTTTCCGGGTGTAGGGTAAGCGTGGTAATCCAGCGCCATTTTGGCCAGATCTGCTTTGGCAACCATTGTTGATGTGCTCCTGCGGGATATCTATCTGTGTAAAAGCTAAAAGCGGATTTGCTCTTTTTTGTTCATCAGGCAAATTACGATGAATTGCATGTTATAGCGTGAATGTGCAAAGTAATGCATGTCGCAACGCAGCATAGTAAAAGTATTGAAGCCTGACAGGTACAAAAAGAGCACGCAGAACCAAGTGGTTCTACGAAATTGCAGGGCTACATTGTACCAAGTGGACCTGGTTTTTTTGGCGTATGCGCAACAAAGTGGCTCTGGTAAAGGCTTTTCAAGAAGCCGATGTGCATAGTTTAAGGCTCACATGTATACTAAATTACATACGGCTTGTTTAAAGGCGTTAAGTAGCCTTCTGCTCTGCTATCCGCTATACGGCGTGGCCGTGATCGCGGAAGGTATTCCTGCATCTCATTACGAGTGAAACACTCGGACAGGTGAAGCATATAATGTCATCATCGCAACTAGAATTGCTGTCCACGTCCTATCTTTTTGGTAGCAACGCTGCCTATGTGGAAGATTTGTACGAGATTTATCTGGACAATCCCACTGCGGTGCCTGGTGAATGGCGTGATTATTTCGACCAGTTGCAGCATCTGCCTGCTACCGATGGTCGTGAACATACACGTGACCAAGCACACGCTCCAATCGTAGAATCTTTTGCTCAGCGTGCTAAGGCAAATGCTTTGGCTGCCCGTATTCCTTCAGTGGACTTAAGTGTTGCCGCTAAGCAGGTATCGGTACAATCGCTGATCGCCGCTTACCGCTCTTTGGGCGTAAGGCTGGCTATGCTGGATCCCCTGAAACGCTCCGAACGTGTTAGTTTTGCTGAGCTGGATCCTTCTTTTTATGGTTTGACCGAAGCTGATCTCGATCAGGTTTACTCGGCCACCAACACCTATTTCACTACCAATGTGACAATGACATTGCGCGATTTGCTGAAAGCATTGCGTGACACCTATTGTCAGTCCATTGGTGCTGAGTTCATGCACATTTCTGACCCAGTAGCCAAACGTTGGATACAAGAGCGTCTGGAGTCCGTGCATGGCGCATTCGAATTTAATACAGACGAAAAACGCAACATTCTGCAGCAGCTAACTGAAGCAGAAGGTTTAGAGCGTTTCTTGCACACTAAATACGTTGGTCAAAAACGCTTCTCGCTAGAAGGTGGTGAAAGTTTCATCGCTTCTATGGACGAAGTTGTGAACCACGCAGGTGATAACGGTGTGCAGGAAATTGTTGTGGGTATGGCCCACCGTGGTAGGTTGAACATGCTGGTAAACATCATGGGCAAAATGCCTGGTGATTTGTTTGCCGAGTTTGAAGGCCGCTACACCGAAGGTCTGACTGATGGTGACGTCAAATACCACAACGGTTTTTCAAGCGACTTGTCCACACGTGGCGGTCCAATCCACCTGTCTTTGGCTTTTAACCCCTCCCACCTGGAAATCGTAAACCCAGTGGTAGAAGGGAGCACACGCGCTCGTCAAGATCGTCGTGGCGACAGCACTGGTGAGCAGGTATTACCTGTGTTGGTACACGGTGATGCAGCGTTTGCAGGCCAAGGTGTAGTGATGGAAACCCTGAACCTGGCCCAGACACGTGGCTACGGCACAGGCGGTACCCTACACATTGTGATTAATAACCAGATTGGTTTCACAACCTCCGATCCGCGTGATGCACGTTCTACGCTGTACTGTACAGATGTAGTGAAAATGATCGAAGCACCTGTGTTCCACGTGAACGGTGATGATCCTGAAGCGGTAGTATTTGTTACGCGCTTGGCTTTGGATTACCGCAAACAGTTCCGCCACGATGTAGTGGTTGATATTGTGTGTTTCCGTAAACTGGGCCACAACGAACAAGATACGCCAGCACTGACTCAGCCGCTGATGTACAAGAGCATTGGTAAGCATCCAGGTACACGTAAGCTGTACGCTGACAAACTGGTAGCCCAGAACGTGCTGTCCGATGAAGAAACCGAAGGCATGGTGAAAGCCTACCGTCAACTGATGGAAGACGGTAAGCGTACTGTTGAGCCTGTACTGACAGACTATAAAAACAAGTACTCTACCGACTGGTCTCCATTCCTGAGCGCTAAATGGACAGATCAAGCCGACACTGGCTTGCCTCTGGCTGAACTAAAGCGTCTGGGGGAACGTATTACTGAAGTGCCTGAGGGCTTCACTGTACACTCTCTGGTTAACCGTCTGTTGAACGACCGTCGTGCGATGGCCCGTGGTGAACAGAACGTAGACTGGGGTATGGGTGAGCACTTGGCGTTTGCTTCATTGGTAAACACTGGCTACGCCGTTCGTATTACCGGTCAGGACTCCGGCCGTGGTACGTTTAGTCACCGCCATGCCGTATGGCACGATCAAAAACGTGAACGTTGGGATGATGGCAGCTACATTCCGCTGCAAAATATCTCCGAAAACCAAGCCTCTTTCTTGGTCATTGACTCCGTACTGTCCGAAGAGGCTGTATTGGCGTTTGAATACGGTTACGCATCAGCAGAACCTAATATTCTGACTATCTGGGAAGCTCAGTTTGGTGACTTCGTGAACGGTGCCCAAGTGGTAATTGATCAGTTCATCAGCTCTGGTGAAGCAAAATGGGGCCGTCATTGCGGTCTGACCATGATGCTGCCACACGGCTACGAAGGCCAAGGTCCAGAGCACTCCTCTGCACGTATTGAGCGTTTCTTGCAGTCTTGTGCTGATAACAATATTCAAGTGGTTCAACCCACTACTGGTGCGCAAATTTTCCACGTGTTGCGCCGCCAGATGATTCGTCCTTTCCGTAAACCGCTGGTGCTGTTTACACCTAAGTCCTTGCTGCGTAACAAAGCAGCAACTTCGCCATTGAGTGATTTGTCTGAAGGCAGCAAATTCCAGCCTATCATTGCCGAGGTAAACGAGGACATCAAAGCTGCAGACGTGACACGTTTGTTGGTGTGTTCGGGTAAGGTTTACTACGACCTGGTTGCTGAGCGCGAAGCACTGCAGCGTGGTGACGTAGCGGTTGTTCGTGTAGAGCAGCTGTACCCATTTGCACATAAGTCTTTCCAAGCGGTTGTACAGCAGTACCCCAACCTGAAGGAAGTGGTTTGGGTGCAAGATGAGCCTCAGAACCAAGGTGCTTGGTTCTACATCCAGCATCACCTGATTGAGAATATGGCTGAAGGTCAGAAGTTGAGCTATGCAGGTCGTCCCGCATCAGCCTCGCCTGCGGTGGGTTACTTGGCTAAACACCAAGAACAGCATAAAGCCTTGCTTGAGCAAGCCTTTTCGCCACGTATCAAGGGCTTCTCGCTGGTTAAATAAGCGGGGCCACTTTTAGCAAATACACACATTTACGGAAAGAAAATATTATGTCTATTATCGAAGTTGTAGTTCCTCAGCTGTCTGAGTCCGTTTCTGAAGCTTCATTGCTCGAATGGAAAAAACAACCAGGTGAAGCCGTTAGCGCAGACGAAATCCTGATCGACGTTGAAACTGACAAAGTGGTGTTGGAAGTTCCTGCTCCGGCTGCTGGTGTATTGGTTGAGATCGTTAAAGGTGACGGTTCTACTGTATACGCTGGTGAAGTATTGGCGCGTATCGATACAGCTGCAACAGCAGCAGCTGCACCTAAAGCTGAAGCTGCTGCCGCACCAACTGCGCCTGCCGCTGCTGCACCTGCAGAAAAATCTACGACGATTGCGGCTGCATCTCCTGCTGCTGCAAAAATCCTGGCAGAAAAAGGTCTGGAAGTTGAAAATGTTGCTGGCTCTGGTCGTGGTGGTCGCGTAACCAAAGAAGACGCTGTAAACGCACAAGCTGGTAGCAGACAGAAAGCGGCTGCTCCTGCTGCACCTATAGGTGTGTCTCTGGATGGCCGTCCAGAACAACGCGTGCCTATGAGCCGTCTGCGTGCTCGTGTTGCTGAGCGTCTGCTGCAATCACAACAAGAAAACGCTATTCTGACCACGTTCAACGAAGTGAACATGCAAGCGGTTATGGATCTGCGTAAACAGTACAAAGATGTGTTCGAAAAAGAGCACGGCGTGAAACTGGGCTTCACTTCTTTCTTCGTGAAAGCGGCTGTTGCTGCGCTGAAAAAATACCCTATCATCAACGCTTCTGTTGATGGCAAAGACATCATCTATCACGGTTACTTCGATATCGGTATCGCAGTAGGTAGCCCACGTGGTTTGGTAGTACCAATTCTGCGTAACGCTGACCAACTGAGCATCGCTGAAATCGAACAGCAAATCGCTGATTTCGGTGCACGTGCCCGTGATGGCAAACTGACTCTGGAAGAGTTGACTGGTGGTACCTTCTCCATCTCCAACGGTGGTGTATTTGGTTCCATGCTGTCCACACCAATCATCAACCCACCTCAGTCCGCTATTTTGGGTATCCACGCCACTAAAGAGCGTGCAGTGGTTGAGAATGGCCAGATCGTTATTCGTCCAATGAACTACCTGGCAATGTCTTATGACCACCGTATCATTGATGGCCGTGAAGCCGTTTTGGCTTTGGTCACAATGAAAGAAGCGCTGGAAGATCCTCAGCGTTTGTTGCTGGATATTTAATCTAGCATCAGGTCTTTGATCATGTTTTAATGGTTCGGCCAGATGCGCATCGTATCTGGCCGGTCTTATTTTCAGTGCAGTGCTTCCCTGTGAAGAGCTCCAGTCCTGTTTGTGTATACAAGGGCTACTGTTGAGCTGCACGAAAAAGCTAAAGGTAAGAAAATGGCAAAACAATTTGATGTAGTAGTGATTGGTGCAGGCCCTGGTGGATACATTGCAGCAATCCGTGCAGCCCAGTTGGGTATGTCGGTAGCGTGTGTGGATGCATGGAGCGATGTCAACGGCAAAGCAGCCCCAGGTGGTACATGCACTAACGTAGGTTGTATTCCTTCCAAAGCGTTGTTGCAGTCTTCCGAACACTACGAACAAGCCGGCACACACTTTGCCGAGCACGGTATCGAAGTAAAAGGCTTGGGCCTGAAACTGGATACACTTTTGGGTCGTAAAGACACCGTAGTGACTCAAAACAACCAGGGTATCTTGTACCTGTTCAAAAAGAACAAAGTTAGCTTCTTCCACGGTAAAGCGGTATTTAACGCCAAAGTAGATGCTGGCTGGTCTGTGAAAGTTGAAGGCAAAGATGCTGAAGAACTGATCGCTAAACACGTGGTTGTGGCGACAGGCTCTTCCGCACGTCAATTCCCTGATCTGCCTTTCGACGAAGAAAAAATCGTATCCAACGATGGCGCATTGCGTTTCTCCTCCGTACCTAAAAAACTGGGCGTTATTGGCGCTGGTGTAATTGGTCTGGAATTGGGTAGCGTATGGCGTCGTTTGGGTGCTGAAGTCACGATCTTGGAAGGTGCATCTGATTTCTTGGCAGCTGCGGATCGTGATGTAGCTAAAGAAGCCCTGAAAGCGTTGACCAAACAAGGCTTGAACATCCAAATGGGTGCAAAAGTTAAAGGCATCGATGGTAAAGGCAAAGGCGTAGAAGTTAGCTACGAAGATGCTTCTGGCGCAGAACAGTCCTTGAAAGTAGATCGCCTGATCGTATCCATCGGCCGTGTACCTAACACTGACGGTCTGGGTGCTGAAACAGTAGGTCTGAAACTAGATGAGCGTGGTTTCGTTGTAGTAGACGACGACTGCCTGACCAACTTGCCTAACGTATGGGCAGTGGGTGACGTAGTACGTGGTCCTATGTTGGCTCACAAAGCGGAAGAAGAAGGTGTTGCAGTGGCTGAGCGTATCTCTGGCCAACACCCTCACGTGAACTTCGACACAGTGCCTTGGGTTATTTACACATCCCCAGAAATCTCTTGGGTAGGTAAAACTGAGCAGCAACTGAAAAAAGAAGGCCGCGACTACCGTGCTGGCAGCTTCCCGTTCATGGCTAACGGCCGTGCACGTGCGCTGGGCGATACTACTGGTTTCGTGAAAGTATTGGCTGATGCTAAAACAGACGAAGTCTTGGGCGTACACATCGTAGGTCCTATGGCATCTGAGCTGATCGCTGAAGCGGTAACAATCATGGAATTCCGTGGCGCGTCTGAAGACATCGCCCGTATTTGCCATGCACACCCAACACTGTCCGAAGCAATGAAAGAAGCTGCTTTGGCGGTAGACAAACGTGCACTGAACTTCTAATCCAAGTACTGTGCAGGAAAAAGCAGGCCTAGGCCTGCTTTTTTTATGGTCATAATGTTGCGGCTAGCACTATGTGTGTACGCGTCTTGCGACGTTATGCTTCTTAGACCAGCCCCGTGCGAGTTAAGGGTTTATACTGGTCGTTTTACTGTTTTTACCCCATTTACATGTCTGTTCGTCAATATTACAAGGATGCTCTGGCAGAGCGTGGTTACGAAGCCGATGCCGCCCAATTGGCGGGTATTGATCGCTTGCAACGCTTTTCCGATGAACTTCAGGCGTATGAGCGCAGTCAGCGCTCATTGATGAAGCGTTGGTTCTCTAAGGAGGCTCCACCCGAAGGCGTGTACCTATGGGGTGGGGTAGGGCGTGGTAAGAGCTTTTTAATGGATGCGTTTTATCGTAGCGTGCCCATAGAGCGCAAAACACGTCTGCACTTCCATGAATTTATGCGCAGCGTGCATCAGCAGTTGAACAACTTCAAAGGCCAAACTGACCCTCTAGAGGCAGTTGCGCAAGTGATTGCTGATCGCTACCGTTTGATCTGCTTTGATGAGTTTCACGTGTCAGATATTGCTGACGCCATGATTTTGTATAAGCTCTTGCTGGGTTTGTATGAGCGTGGTGTGTGCTTTGTGATGACCTCAAACTATCCGCCCGACAGTTTGTACCCTGATGGGCTACATCGTGATCGTATCTTGCCAGCTATTGCGCTCATTAAAAGCCGCATGAACGTTCTAACCATCGACACAGGGGTAGACTACCGTCGACGCTCGTTAGAGCAAGTGCAGGCGTATTTCACGCCTTTAAACGATGATAGCCGTGCACACTTACAGTCGGTCTTCGATAAGTTGTCTGACACAGCGCCAATGGAACCCACCATTGAAATTGAAAATCGTACCTTGCCGATGGTGGCTCGCAGTGGTAGTGTGGCGTGGTTTGGTTTTGATGTGTTGTGCGAGGGTGCGCGTTCCCAAAATGACTACTTGGATTTGGTCAGCCGTTTCCAAACCGTGATTTTGTCCGATGTGCCCCGTATGACGGTGCGTGATGCCTCGGCAGCACGACGCTTTACTTGGTTGGTGGACGTGTTATACGACCACCAAGTCAAACTGATTATCTCGGCAGAATGTGAGCCAGATGAGCTCTATGTGGAAGGCCCTATGGCATCTGAATTCCACCGTACGGTCTCACGTCTGGTAGAAATGCAGTCTAAAGAGTACCTGGAGTCCGAGCGCCGCAGCGCTGTGACCCTCTAACTTACTAATTGTTTTTAAAAGTCTTGATCTGATGAGCACACGTATACTTACAGGCATCACGACGTCGGGTATCCCTCATTTGGGAAATTATGCTGGCGCTATCCAACCTGCGATTCAAATGAGTCGCCAAACGGGTAACGACGCATTCTTTTTTATGGCCGACTACCACGCATTAGTGAAATGCGATGATCCAGAACGGGTAGCCCGTTCGCGCCAAGCGTTGGCGGCAACGTGGCTGGCTGCAGGTCTGGATACTGATAAAGCAACGTTCTATCGTCAGTCTGACATTCCTGAGATTCCTGAACTGAACTGGATACTCAGTTGTGTGACCTCTAAGGGCTTAATGAACCGTGCGCATGCTTACAAAGCAGCTCAGGATCAGAATGCGGCTAAAGGTATAGAGTTAGATGATGGCGTGACCATGGGGTTGTACTGTTACCCAGTCCTGATGTCTGCCGACATTCTGATTTTTAACGCCAACAAAGTGCCGGTAGGCCGCGACCAAGTTCAGCACTTGGAAATGGCGCGTGACATTGCTCAGCGTTTCAATCACATGTACGGTGAAACCTTTGTGTTGCCCGAAGTGCAGATCGCAGAAAACGTGGCTATTTTGCCAGGTTTAGATGGTCGCAAAATGTCTAAGAGCTACGACAACACCATTCCTCTGTTTGAAAGCTCTGAAGCAGAACTGAAAGCAGCGATTATGCGCATTGTGACGGATTCCCGTCAGCCCGGTGAGCCTAAAGACGCTGAGTCCTCCATGATCTTCCAGATCTACAAAGGCTTTGCTAGCGATGCTCAAACTACGGCCTTGAAAGCTGAATTGGAGCGTGGCATGGGTTGGGGGGATGCGAAAAACGCCTTGTTCACCTTGCTCAATGATCACTTGGCCCCTATGCGTGATCGTTACCAAGATTTGTTATCACGTCCAGACGATATTGAAGATATCTTGTTGGCAGGTGCAGCTAAAGCGCGTCAGCACACTGAGCCTTTGATGGAAAGAGTGCGTGATGCGGTAGGTCTGCGTAAAGCGAAGCGTGTCGCCGTATCGGCACCAGCCGAGAAGAAAGCTGCTCGTAAAGGCCGTTTTGTGAGCTTCCGCGAAGAAGAAGGCTTCCGCTTCCGTCTGTTGGATGCCGCAGGTACAGAGCTGTTGGTATCCGAGGTGTTTGCTGATCCACGTCAAGCTGGTATGGCGCAGAAGGCATTGGCTGCATTAAACAGCCGTAACCAGTTTGAGGTAGCCGGTGATGAGGCTTTGGTGGTAGTAGAGGGCGCTAAAGTTGCTAGCTTGCCTGCTGCTGAGCTGGATGCGTTGCTGGAAACTTTGGAAGGGATGCGGGCGGAGTAAGTGCTGTCGTCTGGTTTCTGAGTGGTAAGAACGGCTCCTAGAATTGGGGCCGTTTTTTATTGTTCAGATGCTTGTGATTGGTAAGTCATCCATCGTACACATTTGATGGAGGATGATGAGGAATGCGTTGGGGCTGTGTTCATCGCCCATGCTGGGGGACTGCAGGAATACTTTTTTGATTTGAGATACCAAATCAAAAAAGTTTCCTCTCCGTCCCCCCGGTTGTTTTGAATGTGGCGAGGCTTACCTCCCTTTCTTTTGTTGCAATGGGGACTGTTCAGCGGTGTTTTTACGTCAGAGTAGATTCGAACGATAGTAATAAACGCTAGGTTTGCAGCATCAGCGGTGGAGAGGTGATTACGGGAGTTAACTCGTACACTACCTGATTGCGTCTACCTCACATAATATTTCTACAAGAAGCAGGGTGCTCTACAGCAGCAACCAACGCCAAGCTCGTTGCAAGCGACGAAGGAAAGGCGGATGGAAGTATTTTTTTATTTGGTGTCTCAAATAAAAAAATACTTTCGCAGCCTTAGGCTACGGCAGGCAGTGATTGATCAGCGGGCTTTTTCTTTCTAGGCATGCAAACCCTCTTTCGAAGAAGTAAGTTGTGCAGTAGCTAGACCTAACAGCAATAAAAAACGGCCCCTAAAAAAACAGGAGCCGTTTCATCGCCAACCTAACGCGTATTACTTACGCAATTTAGCAAACGCTGCTGCCATCGCATTATTCATCGCAGGTTCTTCACGACGTTGTGGTGCGCGGCTGTTGTTGCGTTGAGGCTTGCCGCCACCCGAGGAGCGTCGGTCTGAATCACCGCCTGCAGGGCGTGAGCTAGGGATGTCATCGTTCAAACGCATGCTTAAGCTAATGCGTTTACGTGGCTCATCCACTTCCAACACTTTCACCTTAACCGTCTGGCCTACACGCACTACATCGCGTGGGTCGCTTACGAACTGGTCAGACAACGCCGAGATGTGCACCAAACCGTCTTGGTGTACGCCTACGTCCACAAATGCACCAAAGTTTGCCACGTTGGTGACTACGCCTTCCAATGTCATACCAGGGATCAGGTCAGAAATCTTGGTTACGCCTTCCATGAACGTCGCCGTGCTGAACTCTGGGCGTGGGTCACGGCCAGGTTTTTCAAACTCGGCAAAAATGTCTTGCACGGTTGGTAAACCAAAGCGTTCATCGGTAAAGTCGTTAGGGGACAAACCTTTGAGAGCACCACTTTGTCCCATTACTTCTTTGGCTTGCTTTTGAATACGAGCCAAGATGCGTTCAGCTACAGGATAGGCTTCAGGGTGAACGGCGGAAGCATCCAGTGGATTTTCGGCATTAGGAATGCGTAGGAAGCCCGCGGCTTGCTCAAAGGCCTTAGGGCCGAAGCGAGGTACGTCCAGCAGTTGTTTGCGCGACAGGAAGGCGCCATTGCTGTTACGCCATTCCACAATGTTTTTAGCCAAGGTGGCATTCAAACCGGATACGTGCATCAACAGAGGGGCAGAGGCGGTATTTACGTCCACGCCTACAGCGTTCACACAATCCTCAACCACAGCTTCTAGCGAACGAGCCAACTCACGCTGGTTCACGTCGTGCTGGTATTGGCCTACGCCAATGGCTTTAGGTTCGATTTTTACCAACTCAGCCAGAGGGTCTTGTAGACGACGTGCGATAGATACCGCACCACGCAAGCTTACGTCCAGCTCAGGGAACTCTTTGGCAGCCAGTTCTGACGCAGAGTACACCGATGCGCCAGCTTCGGATACGGACACACGTGTCAGTTGCAGTTCTGGATGGCGGCTTTGCAGTTCGCTTACCAGTTTTTCGGTTTCGCGTGATGCCGTACCGTTACCTACGGCTACTAGCTCAATGTTGTGTTTCTTGGCGATAGCAGCCAAGGTTTTTAAGCTACCTTCCACATCGCGGCGGGGCTCAAACGGGTAAATGGTGACGGTCTCTAGCAATTTACCTGTGGTATCAATGGCAGCCACTTTTACGCCAGTACGAATACCAGGGTCTAGGCCCAATACAGATTTATGGCCGGCAGGTGCTGCCAACAATAAGTCACGCAGGTTGGCGGCAAATACGCGTGTGGCTTCTTGCTCACCTTGTTCGCGCAAACGAGTAATCAATTCAGTTTCAAACAGTGTCAGCAGTTTGACGCGCCATGTCCAACGACATACCTCAGCCATCCATGCTTCGTGTGCAGTGGCTTGGCTGTCAAAGCGTGCAGCGCTATTACTAAGTTCAGCAATGCGCTCGATGCAAGGGTGCGGGTGCAGAGCTTCTTGCTCTTCGGTTAGGCCTAGACGCAGTGTTAGCACACCTTGTTGACGACCGCGTAGCAACGCTAAGGTACGGTGCGATGGTAGGGTACGTAAGGTTTCGCTGAAATCGAACCAGTCTTGGAATTTATTGCCTTCTTGCTCTTTGCCCTCTACGACTTTGGCGTACAGCAAACCGCTGTTCCACAGGTATTCACGCAGGCTAGCCAATAGGTCGGCATTTTCGGCTTGGTTCTCAGACAGAATGTCGCGCGCGCCATCTAAGGCTGCTTTGCTGCTATCAAAGGGGGCTTCGCCTACAAAGGCCTCTGCCAAGACCAATGGATCATTAGCAGGGTTGTCCAAAATTTTCTGCAGCAAGGCCTCTAGCCCTGCTTCACGTGCAATTTGTGCACGCGTACGGCGTTTGGGTTTGTAGGGGGTATATAAGTCTTCTAGACGTTGTTTGGTGTCTGCAGACGTAATTTCAGAAAGAAGTTCGGGATTGAGCTTACCTTGTTGCTCAATCGAATCTAAAATGGCGATACGACGGGTTTCCAGTTCGCGCAGATACAATAAGCGCACTTCCAACTCGCGTAGTACGCCGTCATCTAGACCGCCGGTAGCTTCTTTGCGGTAACGGGCAATAAACGGTACGGTGGCACCATCATCCAGCAAATCCACTGCCGCAGTGGCCTGATTAGGGCGTATGCTCAACTCGGTAGCGAGCTGTTGCAAGATACGGTTTTGGTCAATGGTACGCGGGGAAGAGGAGGGGGTAGTTGTCATGGATTCAATACGGCCAAAAAACAAGAGGTCGGGCTTGGTGCCATGCCGGAGGCTGACGTGAATCCCGTGTATGAACGGGAACCCAGTAAAAAATGATCGGCTTTGATTATAGAGCCGTGCAGAGATATTGAAAGAACTATGACTATGCTGACACAGGAACTTGACGAAATTTTTGCTGAGGGTGGACCTTTAGCGGAGTCTGTGCAGCAATACCATTTACGTATGGGCCAATTAGAGCTAGCGCGCTCTATTCATAAGGCCATCACAGACCATGAAATACTGATTGCCGAGGCGGGTACGGGTACAGGGAAGACATGGGCCTATTTGGTGCCGGTGTTTTTGAGTGGTGCTAAAGCCTTGGTGTCTACCGGTACGCGTACGCTACAAGATCAGTTGTTTAGGCGCGATTTACCGCATCTACGTAAAGCACTGGGATTGCCGGTTCAAGTCGCCCTGCTAAAAGGTAGGGGCAACTATGTGTGCCATTACCACTTGGAACGTACCGAGCAAGATAACCGAGGTTTTGCGTCGCGCCGTGAAGTGGCATGGATGCGTGAGATCCAACGTTTTAGTGAAGTGAGTAGTTCGGGGGATAAGTCTGAGTTGGCGAGTATCCCCGAAGACGCCGAAATCTGGTCGCGCGTCACTTCCACGCGAGAAAACTGCTTGGGGCAGGATTGCCCTTATGTGGGCGATTGCTTTGTGTTGAAAGCGCGTCGCAAAGCGCAAGAGGCTGATGTAGTGGTGGTGAATCACGCTTTGTTCATGGCTGATTTGGCGCTGCGAGAAGAAGGTATCACTGACCTATTACCTGCCGTAGATACGGTGGTGTTCGACGAGGCACATCAGTTACCCGATGTGGCGACGCGTTTCTTAGGTACATCGGTATCGCTGCATCACTTGCTAGACTTGGCCAAACAAACCGAGGTGGCTGGTTTGGGGCATGCGCGTGGTGTGGTGGATTGGACTGCCGTTGCCGGCGCCCTAGAGCAAGCCTGTAGAGATTTGCGTCTGGCCACGGCTGAAGTCGCCAGAATGCCAGGGGCTAGAGCAACTTTCGAGATGATTCCCGAAGCAGAGGCATTCGATGAGGCCTTAGAAGTACTGCTGGAAAAGCTAGATAAAATTATCAAGCTGCTAGAAATGCTGGCAGAGAAACATCCGGATTTGGGGGCAGCACATAAGCAGGCTTTGCTGTTACGCGCACGGTTGTTCTTATGGAGCCAGCCCGATAGGCAAGGGCGACATGCCTTGGCGCCAGACACAGCATCGGCAGAGCTCAAAGAGTCAGCTGCTGATGAAATGGTGCGCTGGGTAGAACACACACAAACGTCTTTACGTTTTCACAGCGCTCCCTTATCGGTTGCTAAGATTTTTTCACGTTATAGAGAGCCACACCAAGCGTGGGTGCTGACGTCGGCCACGTTATCGGTGCACGGTAATTTTGCCCACTTTGTGCATCAATTGGGGTTGTGGCAGGCCAGAACGGAAGTGTGGCCATCTCCCTTTGATTATCCACAGCAAGGGCTGATGTTTGTGCCCAATAGCTTACCTGCACCTTCTTCGCCACAGTTTAATGAGCAGTTCGTTAACTTATTAATGCCCTTGATTAAGCAGGCTAAGGGCGGTGTGTTGGTGTTGTGTACTACCTTGCGATCAGTAGAGCGTATTGCTGAACTGCTGCAAGAACGCTTTGAAGATGAAGGGATTACTAGGCCCTTATTAAGGCAAGGCGAGCGTTCACGGCGCGTGTTGTTAGAAGAGTTCCGTAATGGGCACAACATGGTGCTAGTGGGTAGTGCGAGTTTCTGGGAAGGTATTGATGTGCCTGGTGATGCATTGACCTTGGTGGCGATAGATAAGCTACCTTTTGCGCCGCCAGATGATCCTGTGCTGGAAGCACGCATTAATGCTTGCCGCGAGCGTGGCGGTAACCCCTTTATGGAATATCAGTTGCCGGATGCGGCGATTGCGTTGAAGCAAGGGGCGGGGCGTCTGATCCGTACCGAGCAGGACTGGGGGGTCTTAGTGGTGGGGGATTCACGCATTGTGGATAAGCCGTATGGAAAACTGTTGTGGCGTGGGTTGCCGCCCTTTTCGCGTACACGTGATCCGCAACGCGCATTGGCCTTTTTCCAAGAAAGGCAAAACGAGGAATAAAAAAAGCTGCCATGAGGCAGCCTTTTTTGTGCGGAAATGTTTAGAACCAGTTGATGGGGTTCCAGTAGTTTCTAGGGGGTTTCAGCCCTTGTTTCCACAAAATACTGTCAGGGAAGTTTTCGTCCATGATGCGTTTGGTGTCATCACGCAAGGCAGTTTCACCCAGTGCGTCGTAAGACAGGTACATCAAGTACAGTGCTTTTTCAGCAATCGCTACACCGTGGAAGTCGGTAATCACACGTTGAGCACGGTTGATAGAAGCAACATAAGCGCCACGTGTGTAGTAGTACTCGGCAACGTGTACTTCGTTTTCAGCAATGGTGCTTACTAACCATGTAATACGTTGTTTAGCGTCAGCAGCATAACGGCTCTCTGGGTAAAGATTGATAAGCTCGTTAAAGGACTCGTACGATTCACGTAAACCTTGAGGGTCACGCTCGCTAGGGTCTTGCTGAGTAAAGCGAGTCAGCATAGCGCTAGGTGGCGTAAATGTGATTAAACCTTTCAGGTACAGCATGTAATCGCTGCCTGGGTGGTTAGGGTATTGCTTTTGGAAGCGATCAATAGCGGCCAAGGCTTGCTCAGGCTCTTCGTCTTTCCAGTTAATGTAGGCTTGGTCAATCAACGCTTGTTGCGCATAGGTACCAAATGGGTAACGCGCTTCAATGGCTTCCAGTCTAGTACGGGCAGCTTTCCAGTTGCCGGCGTTCATTTCTTCACGCGCATCTTGGTAAAGTTTTTCTGCTGTCCAGCCTGCAGTAGGGTCTACGGTAGGTTTAGTGGCACCACAACCCGCGATCACCAATACTACGCAAAGTGTGGCCAGAGCTTTGGCTGAACGTTGAACGTTGGCGATTCGAGATAGAAAAAAACGAGCAAGACGAGTCACAGAAGCATCCTTGGTGTTAGCATTTCAGACTGATTATATGATTTGTTGCTATGCAAGACACTAATACTGCAAAAAATTTACACGATCTCCTGTCCGACGAGGCAGTAGAAGAGCGTCGCTTTGTGTTACCTATCACTCAGGAACCCGAGCGTTTAGATAAAACACTGGCCTTATTGTTGCCAGAGCATTCGCGCAGCCGTCTGCAATCCTGGATAGAAGATGGGCATGTACAGGTGAATCAGCAGGTAGTGCGCACACGCCATATTTTGTATCCCGGCGATGTTATCACGGTGCAGGAACAGGCGGCACCTGAATCCACAGCATTTACCGCAGAACCGGTGGATTTTCCAGTGGTAGAGGAAAGTCCGCATTGGATTGTGGTAAATAAGCCTGCTGGATTGGTAACGCATCCTGGGGCAGGAAATTGGACGGGCACGTTGTTAAACGGTTTGTTGTACCGCTATCCAGAGCTGGCGTCAGTGGCTCGCGCGGGTATTGTGCACCGTTTGGACAAAATGACCTCCGGGTTAATGGTGGTGGCACGTACTGAAACGGCACAAACGCACTTGGTGCGCCAGTTGCAAAGTCGTAGCGTAAAACGCGAGTACCGTGCGTTAGTGCATGGTTTTGTAGCGGCAGAAGGTACGATCAATGCACCTATAGGCCGTGACCCTCACGTGCCTGTACGTATGGCGGTTAATGGCTCGGCGCCACGCGAAGCCATTACGCACTTTCACTGCTTGCGTCATGGCTTAGCAGAGCGAGGCATAGCTTTTAGTGAGGTAGTGTGTAAGCTAGAAACAGGTCGTACCCACCAGATTCGGGTACACATGGCTAACCAAAAGCATCCATTATTGGGTGATGATCTGTACGGCGGTAAACACATGCTTGGGGCTGAGCGCCAGATGCTGCATGCTAAGGCTTTGGGTTTTGAGGACCCTGCTACAGGGCAGTTGGTAAAGTTCGAGTCAGCGATTCCCGACGACATGAACGCTGTGCGGGAGTGTATTGAATGGAAAGACAACTAAAGCTCTCTACGGTTACGGGCCCCGCTTGGGCGGGGTGCGCTTACTTCAGTACGTTGCGATACCCGGGCTACAGCGTAGGCGACTGGGAAGGGCTGAATGTGGGGGCGCATTGTGGAGATGATCCGCTGTTAGTTGCGGATAACAGAGCTTTATTGGGACAGCATGTGCCTAGTCAACCAGTATGGTTGCAGCAAGTGCATGGCACAGGCGTATTTAATGCAGATAACAATGTGACCACCGGTGGTGAGCCACCGCAAGCCGATGCAGCAATTACGTCTGAGCCCAACCGCGTATTAGCCATTATGACGGCCGATTGTCTGCCGGTGGTGGTGTATGATGCGGCTGGTGGTGTGGTGGGGGTGGCGCACGCCGGATGGCGTGGTTTAGCGTCAGGAGTTTTGGAACGCATGGTAGATCAGATGCAAACTAAAACTCGCACCTCAGGTCCATTGTCAGCCTGGGTAGGGCCAGCCATTAGCCAGCAGCATTTTGAAGTGGGCACCGAAGTACGTGAAGCTTTCCTAGCTAAAGATGCGTGCTATGACATGTATTTTGTTCCGTCAAAAAACGCGGGCAAGTATTTTGCCGATTTGCCTAGCATTGCACGGCATCGTTTATACCAACATTGCGATGGCGGTATTGCCGTAGCCCTAAGTGGTGAATGCAGTTTTGAGCGCACTGATCGCTATTACTCGTATAGGCGTCACGCCACCACAGGACGGTTGGTGACGGTAGCGTGGTTGCAAAGCGGCAACTAGTTGTTTATTCTGGATGTTACAAAGTGTAGGTGTGGCGGCAAGTGGAATGTGTTGCGCATTTCTTGTCATGCAAGCTTGCTGCGTGTGATTCGTTGTTCAGTAGTTCAATAAAAGCCCCTAGATGGCTTTGGCGACAGGGAGACAAATTACGATGGCTGAGGCTGCGGTACACCCTCTTTCTCTATTTATTGATAGCGATGCGCTACAGGGCATTCGTGCCGACTTTGAGCATCGCTGGCAGGCGTTGCAACAAGCTGCTGCGCAAGCCTCATTGGGCATGCCTAAAAGCCGTCGCTTTAAAGGTGAGGCATGGAAGTCGCATCCCCAGTCTTTGATGGCTGCTCATGTGTGGGAACTCTACGCCGACACCTTACAAAAGCTTGCTGATCAGGCCTCTATAGGGGGGGAGCAGCAGCAACGCCTCTCTTTTGCATTAATGCAGTGGATAGAGGCTATTTCACCTGCAAACTTCTTGGCCACTAATCCGGATGTGCAGCAAGATTTGCTGTTCACACAAGGGGCGAGTTTGCTCACAGGTGCGCAGAATTTCTGGCAAGACTTGCAAAAAGGGCGCTTGAGTCAAACCGACGAAAGCCAGTTTCAGCTAGGCGAAAACTTGGCCACCACGCCCGGTGATGTGGTGTACAGCAATGCGTTGTTTGAACTGCTGCATTACCGTCCTTCCACGGCGACAGTGAAGGCTATTCCGCTGTTGGTTGTGCCGCCTTGCATTAACAAATACTACATCCTAGATTTACAGCCGCGTAATTCCTTTGTGCGGCACGCGGTAGAGCAAGGCTATCAGGTGTTTTTGATGTCATGGCGTAACCCGTTGCTGGATGATGACGATGGCATTGCGCAAGCAACGTGGGGCGACTATCTAGAGAGTGGGGTCTTGCAAGCCATTGATGTGGTGCGCGACATTACACAGCAGCCCAAGATCAATGCATTGGGGTTTTGTGTAGGTGGTACCCTATTAAGCTCTGCGCTTAGTTTGGCGGCAGCGCAGGGTGAGCACCCAGTGAACGCGTTAACCCTGCTCACAACCATGCTGGATTTTGAAGACGTAGGCGCATTGCAAGTCTTTGTGGATGAAGCGTTGGCGTGCTTCAGGGAATGGCAAATAGGTTCTGGTGGATTGTTGGCGGCGAATGAGCTGGCCACGACCTTTGCCTTTTTGCGTCCAGCGGAACTGGTCTGGAATTACGTCACTGATAACTATTTAAAGGGCAAAACGCCGCCAGCTTTTGATCTGTTGTATTGGAATGCTGATGGTACAAATTTGCCCGGCCCATTTTTTACGTGGTATTTCCGTAATACATATCTGGAAAATAATTTAAAAAAACCAGAAGGTGTAGCCATTAATGGGCACACGTTAACGTTGAATACACTCACTATGCCGGCTTACGTATATGGATCGCGTGACGATCATATTGTGCCGTGGCGTAGTGCATACCGCAGCGCCCAGCTACTACAGGGCGACGTGCGCTTTGTGTTGGGGGCGTCGGGTCATATTGCTGGTGTTATTAATCCACCAGCCGATCAAAAGCGTCATTACTGGACGCAAACAACCGCCGGAAGCTTAGATAAGACGCAAGAGTCTGAGCACTGGTTTGATCAAGCGCAGCAGTTGCCCGGTAGTTGGTGGGGTGATTGGATGAGCTGGTTGGAGAAGCATAGCGGAGCAGACATTACTGCTACCACGCAAACAGGCAATGCGCAGTATCCTGCCTTACTGGCAGCACCGGGCAACTACGTGCGAGTCAGAGCGTAACCGCTACAAGAGTAAAAAAAGTATGTTGGTGCAGAGCTGGCCAACTCGTGCTGTTGTATGAGTGAGGACTACAAGGAGAAAGTGTATGTCTGGAAAATTAGCATATGTGACCGGGGGCATGGGTGGTATCGGTACGGCAATATGTCAGCGTTTAGCGCGTGAAGGTTTTAAAGTTGTTGCTGGGTGTGGGCCAAACAGAGACGCCCAAAAGTGGTTAGATGAGCAACGTCAGCTGGGTTTCGAGTTTCATGCGTCGGCTGGAAACGTCTCGGATTGGGACTCCACCGTTGAGGCGTTTGAAAAAGTACGACGTGAGCACGGCGACGTTGCGGTATTGGTGAATAACGCAGGTATTACACGCGATGGCCAATTTCGTAAAATGACTCTAGAAGAGTGGCGCTCTGTGATCGATACGAACTTGAACAGTTTGTTTAACGTAACGAAGCAAGTGCTAGAGCCCATGTTGGCCAACAACTGGGGGCGTATTATTAATATCAGCTCGGTGAATGGGCAGCGCGGCCAATTTGGTCAAACAAACTATTCCACGGCCAAAGCAGGTATACATGGTTTTACAATGGCACTGGCGCAAGAGGTTGCCAGCAAAGGGGTAACAGTGAATACTGTTTCGCCAGGTTATATTGGTACGGATATGGTGCGTGCCATACGTCCCGATGTGCTAGAGAAAATCGTTGCAACGATTCCAGTGCGTCGCTTGGGTGAGCCTGACGAAATCGCCTCTATTGTGGCGTGGCTGGCTTCTGATGATTCAGGCTTTTCTACCGGTGCTGACTTTTCAGTCAACGGTGGCCTGCATATGGGCTAATGCACGGTATTTTTGGAATTAAAAGGTAGTCTATGACACAAGATTCTGCAGCAGAAACTGTAAGATTAATTAAGAAATATCCAAATAGGCGGCTCTACGATACGTGCACCAGCTCGTACATCACCTTGGCAGATGTAAAACAATTGGTGATGGCAAGCGAAAGCTTTACTGTGGTGGATGCCAAGACTAATGACGATATTACGCGCAGTATTCTGTTGCAGATTATCTTGGAAGAAGAAAGCGCGAACGTGCCCATGTTTTCAACCGAGGTGCTGTCGCACATCATACGGTTCTATGGCAGTGCCATGCAGGGCGTAATGGGCAGCTATCTTGAGCAGAACATTCAAGCGTTCATCGAAATTCAAGAGCGCTTGCTAGCACAGTCTAAGCATGTGTATGGCAAGCCTGTAGGGCCTGAGGCGTGGGCACAGTTTATGACTGTGCAAACACCGATGATCCAGAAAATGATGAACTCTTATGCGGAGCAAAGTCAGAAAATGTTTACGCAGGTGCAAGACCAGATGCAAGACCAAATGTATGGGTTGTTTACGGCCTTTCCTTTTGCGTCCCCTGCGCCTACTAAAGAAAAAACACGTAAACCCAAAGAGTAAAACGGTCTTGCGTAAAGCAGGGCTCTGATGATGTAATGGTAAAACTGGTGGGGAGGTCTTTTCCCCACGGTTTTATTAGCTGGGCATCAGTGACGTAAATAACGTCTACAAGATTGCTGTGCAGGCCACAGATCCTTTAGCCCAACACTTCCTTTCTTTTTCTTATAGCCCAAATGGTTTAGTCGCATGGTTGTTATGCGAGCTAAGCACGTGTACTAAAGATGAAAACTCAAAATGCCTTCGTGTTCAATAGCTGTGTGCAGGAACAGGGGATGGGTTGCGCCTTTATTTTGTGTGCAAATAATGTGGGCAAAGAAAAAGGGCTGATTTCTAAGAAATCAGCCCTTTCGGAATTTGGTTGCGGGGGCAGGATTTGAACCTACGACCTTCGGGTTATGAGCCCGACGAGCTACCATGCTGCTCCACCCCGCGTCAGAAAAATCATAGTAACCTGACTGTTTCAAAAAAGCAAGCTTCATTTGGAAAATAGACTAGGTATGACAGATAATGAGATTTTAAAAGTGTTGGAAGCGGCATTATTATGTACAGAAGAGCCGCTTAATCTGTCACAATTACGGCAGTTGTTCGGTGTGCATGAAATTTCCGCCGATCAGATGCGTCACCATCTAGCGATGTTGCAGCTGGATTGGAACGATAGAGGGCTTGAGCTGGTATCCCTATCCAGCGGTTGGCGTTTTCAAAGCCGACCTGAAATGCAGCCTTATCTGGCACGACTTAATCCGGACCGTCCGCCTAAATACTCACGTGCGGTATTGGAAACGCTGGCCATCATTGCGTGGCGTCAGCCGGTTACCCGTGGTGATATTGAAGATATACGTGGAGTGGGTGTTTCTACTCAGATTGTGCGTACATTGGAAGATCGGGGTTGGATCGAAGTTCTGGGCTATAGAGATGCGCCTGGGCGCCCTGCGTTGTTAGGTACAACGCGACAATTTCTAGATGATTTAGGTTTACGTTCTTTGCAGGACTTGCCTTCTTTGGATGAAGAGCAGGTTCAGGATGTGTTTATGCAACAGCTTGTGGAGCTGGATAACACGCAACAAGGGACGTTGCATGAGCCCGACACTACGGAACATGAAGAAAGCGATGAGAAGTGACACTTTTCATCAAAGCATAATGAATGAGAAAAACTGGAGTCTTTTAATCAATGACGGAAAATATTGAACAAGCGCCTGAGCGTAGCGCGGAAGGGGCTGATGCCACTTCTACGGCATCGCGAGGCAAAGGGCGTAAGTTGCGTACGCCGTTTCGCCGTCGTCGTGGTGACGCAACCGAAGCCGGTGCGCGTAATCGTGATGATGCCTCCTCCACCTCTGAAGTAAAAGAAGAGGTTTCGGATCAGCAGCCAGCCGCTAAAGGCAGACGTAGGCCAGCTGCTGCAGCGAACGCCGACCAGCCACGTGCTCCCCGCGCACCTCGTGCGCGTAAAACGAGTACACGTGCTAAAGCGGCGCCAGCTCAGACGGTAGAGCAAGAGCAACCGGTGCGTATGAGTGCTGAGGATGATCAAGAAGCGGATCACGCACTGTCGTACTTGGATAAAACAGCCAGAATGTCCCAACGCTTGGGGCGTTACCTGACCAGCGAGGCTATACAGCCTAAGTTGCATAAGGTCTTGGCTGATGCGGGTGTGGGTTCACGCCGCGAAATGGAAGAGATGATTGTGGCAGGGCGCGTGTCGGTTAACGGCGAGCCTGCACACATTGGTCAGCGCGTAGGTCAGGATGACAAAGTACGCGTGAATGGCCGTTTGATTGCACGTCCAAACGCTAATAAACCACCACGCGTGATTTTGTATCACAAGCCGGTAGGCGAAATCGTGACGCATGATGACCCAGAGGGGCGCGAAACGGTATTTGCTCGTTTACCAAAAATGCGTGTGGGTAAATGGCTGTCCATAGGCAGGCTGGATTTGAACACCGAAGGTTTGTTGATTTTCACAACCTCTGGTGATCTGGCCAACAAAATGATGCACCCACGTTATGGCGCTGAGCGTGAGTACGCTGTGCGTGTGTTGGGTGAGCTGGCGGATGATCAAGCTAAACGTCTGACTACTGGCATTGAGCTGGAAGATGGTGAGGCTAAGTTTGGTGAGTTGGAGTTTATCGGTGGTGAAGGCAGTAACCGCTGGTACCGCGTGACCTTGCATGAAGGGCGTAATCGCGAAGTGCGCCGCATGTTTGAGGCTGCCGGTGTAACGGTGAGCCGATTGATCCGTACACGTTTTGGCGAGGTGGTGTTGCCTCGTAACTTGCGTCGTGGTCGTTGGGAAGAGTTAAACGCCGACATGGTCGCTGCGCTGATGCTGCGTGTAGGGTTGTGGCGTGATACCGGCGAGACAGAAAGCGCGGGTGGTCGTCGTGGCGCACGTCGCCATAGTCAGCCGTTAAGTCATGACAGTGCATTGCCTCCAGGTTTTGGCACGATGGAGCAAAACGGTACCAATGGTGCTCGTACCAACCGACGTGGCCGTCTGCGTACCAGTGAAGGTGGTGGTTATGTGGACCCAACAGCGACTACCGGCATGCTGGTTAGTGGTGGCTTGGCTAACGGCCACCCAGAGGCGGGCCGAGGCGGTCGTCGTGGTGGTGGGCGTAGCGGTGCTCCGCAGCGTGGTAATGCAGGGCCTTCCGCAAGAGGGCAGCAAGCTAGAGACCCGCAAGCTGGTCCGGCCAATAAACGCCGTCGTGGTAGTGAGCGTGGTGCAGAGGAAGGGCAACAGGCACCTCGATCTGCTGCGAAGCGTGCACCAGCGCGTGGTGGTCGTTCAGGCAATCGCTCGGGTGATGATTGGCAGCCGCGTTCCTCCAATGCGCATGAATCCCGCTTGGCTCGCATAGGGACTAACCGTCGTTAATGCACCACAGGGCCGGGCTATGAGGTAGGTGTAGTCCGGTTTCTGTGAGTTGAAGGCTTTATTTCTGGGCTAAGCGCTGGATGTGGCAGGATTTTTTCTCGAATTCTGTTAAAATGTAAAGCTTGGCACGGTATCATCGTTATTGTATGTAATGTTAGATACTTACCGGATCTAAGCTTTTAAGGTAGCAGTGGGCTGGCAGTCAGCCCATTTTTTTTGGATTTTATGGCAGATATTTTCGCTTTAACACAAGAAGCCTTGCTGGGCAGCGACATCGAATTGATCGATGTAGAGCGTGCGCCTCTGGGCGTGTTGCGTGTCGTGATCGATCATCCTGAAGGGGTGGTCATTGACCATTGTGAATGGGTGTCCAAACAGTTGTCGCGCGTTTTCGAAGTAGAAAACGTCGATTACGCTCGTCTGGAAGTGAGTTCTCCTGGTATAGATCGTCCGCTACGAACATTGCGAGACTTTGTACGCTTTGCCGGTGCTAGGGTAGAACTGCGCTTTTACGAGGCGGTGGATAACCAGAAAGTGTTTAAGGGTGTGTTGATCAGCCCTGAAGACGTCACTGTGGATAATGTGGATGCAGACACGCAGTTTGTGTTGGAGTTAGAGCAAGCTTCTGGCAATGTCAGAGACCTAACATTCACATTTGATGAAGTGGATCGTGCCAAATTGGATCCCGTTCTTGATTTCAAGGGTAGAAAGCGATGAGTCGCGAAATTCTTTTGCTAGTTGATGCGCTGGCGCGTGAAAAAGGTGTAGAAGCAGATGTGGTGTTTGGCGCCCTAGAAGGTGCGTTAGCGTCTGCAATGAAAAAACGCTTCGAAGAAGATGCCGACATACGGGTAGCGGTGGATCGCGTAACGGGCGAACACGAAGGGTTCAGACGTTGGTTGGTAGTGCCTGATGAAGCAGGCCTGCAAGAACCTGATCGTCAAGAGATGTACAGTGACGCGATTGAAATCGTGCCTGATGTGCAGATCGGTGATTACATTGAAGAGGCCTTAGAGCCTATAGAATTTGGACGTATTGGTGCGCAAGCAGCTAAACAGGCTATTTTGCAACGTATACGTGATGCAGAGCGTGAGCAAGTGCTGAACGACTTCTTGGATCGTGGCGAGAAAATCGTCTCTGGTACAGTACGTCGTATAGACAAGGGCGATGCCATCATTGAGATGGGTAAAATCGAAGCCCGTTTGCCACGTAGCGAAATGATCCCCAAAGAAAATATTCGTATGGGTGACCGTGTTCGCGCATTGGTAAAAACAATTGATCGCGCTGCTCGTGGTCAACAGGTGATTCTGTCTCGTACCGCTCCTGATTTCATCAAGGAACTGTTCGAGAACGAAGTACCAGAAATCGAACAAGGCTTGCTGGAAATTAAAGCCGCTGCTCGCGATGCGGGTGTACGTGCCAAAATTGCCGTTATCGCCTATGACCAGCGTATTGACCCTATCGGTACATGTGTAGGTATGCGCGGTTCGCGTGTGACTGCCGTTCGTAACGAGTTGGGCGGCGAGCAGGTTGATATCGTTTTGTGGGCTGAAGATCCCGCAGAATTTGTGATTGGTGCACTGGCTCCAGCGCATGTGGAATCCATTGTTGTTGATGAAGACAAACATGCCATGGACGTAGTGGTGGATGAAGAGAACCTGCCTAAGGCTATTGGTGCTCGTGGTCAAAACGTACGTTTGGCTTCCGAACTGACTGGCTGGCAAATCAACATCATGACACCAGAAGAAAGCCAGAACCGTCAGGAAGAAGAGCGTCGTGAACTGCAAAATATGTTCATGCAGCGCTTGGATGTAGACGAAGGTATTGCCGACGTGCTGATTGACGAAGGTTTCAGTGGTCTAGAAGAAGTGGCCTATGTGCCGCTGCAAGAGCTGCTAGATATAGACTCCTTTGACGAAGAAACCGTTAACGAGCTGCGTACACGTGCTCGTAATGCCTTGTTGTCTGAAGCTATCGCTAAAGACGAACTGGTACAGGCAGTTGAGAAAGACCTGTTAGAAATCGAAGGAATGACTCCTGATATCGTGGCGGCTTTGGCTGAAAAAGAAGTAACCACGCTGGATGATTTGGCCGAATTGGCGACAGATGAACTGTCCGAAATCACTGGCCTAAATGCTGAAGACGCTAGCAACCTAATTATGCGTGCACGAGCCCACTGGTTTGATGGTGACGCATGATGACGTTGCAGCAGGTCGGCCTGCTCTAGAGAGGAGAGCCGACTATCAGGGGTTATTATTAATAGAATAAGTAGTTGTAAGCAAGAGAGAGTCGAATGCCGAGTAACACAGTCGCCCAGTTCGCTCAAGAACTGAAAATGCCTGCAGAATCGTTGTTGGAGCAATTGCGTGCTGCAGGTGTTCAGCTCAGATCGGTAGACGATTCCGTCACCGAAGCAGATAAGGCGAAGCTGCTAGAGTCATTGCGTGGAAATAAAATCACGCTGACTCGTCGCAAAACCTCAGAAATCCGCCAAGCTGATGGATCAGGGCGTTCTCGCACTATTCAGGTAGAAACCCGCAAGAAACGCGTATTTGTGAAACGGGATCCGGCTGAGCTTCTTGCTGAAGCCGCTAAAGCTGCAACAGCAGCCCGTGATGAAGAACAAAATGCTGTTGAACCTGCTGAGACCGCACCGGTAGCAGTAGAAAATACTGCACCAGCAGAAGTAAGCAAACCAACTGTTGCACCAGTAGCTACACCTGAAGTAGCTGCTGAAGCACCAGTAGCAGTAGAAACTCCTAAGCAAGAGCCTGCTCCTGCACAGGAAACCAACGTTGAGGCCCAGCCAGAGCCAGTTAAAAAGGCACCGGTTGCAGAGACTCAAAAAACCGAACCGACTGCAGAAACAGCAGCCAAGGAAGAACAGGTACGGCAACCTGTGTCACCCGCTGTCAGTCAGTCTGAAAAGCAAGTGCCTGAAGTTACATCACAGGTAGAGCAAGAAACGCCTGTGAAGGCAGAACAAACTGAAGAGCTGGATAACGTGGCCGTTAAAAACAAGCCTGTCAAAGACACCCCTACAGCGAAAGCTGACAATCAAACTCGTAGCCCAAGACCGCAAGGTGGAGCGAATGCGCAGCGTGGCGGCAATACGTCGTCCGGCGCAAACCGTCATTCGGATCGTCCGCAAGGCGCAGGCCGTCCGCAATCCAGCGGCAATCCTGCTACTCGCCGACCAGCGCCCCAGGCTGCTGTGAGCGATGGCGATCGTGATCGCGCTCGCTCAGCAGCAGAAGCGGAAGCGGCTGCCATCAGTGAGATGCTGAACCGTCCTCGCAAAGTATTGCGTGCGGCAGAAAGCCAAGACGCTGCTCGTAAAGCGGGTAAACCGGTTACGAAGAAAGATGCGAAAAACGGCGATAGCACCAAGAAAACAACGGCTAAACCAGCAGTTAAAGGTGAAACCGGTTGGGTGGGCGATAGCCGTCGTAAACAGCCTTCCAAAGCTGAAGTGGCTTCTGCCTCTACCGAGCGCGAAGCATGGCATGCCAGCAACCGTGGTGGTAAACGTGGCCGTGGCCGTCAGAACCAAGTAGAGCAGCAACCACAAGTAGTGGAAGCAATTGTTCGCGAAGTGGCTGTGCCTGAAACCATTACTGTTGCTGACCTGGCTCACAAAATGGCTGTGAAAGCAGCAGAAGTGATCAAGCATCTGATGAAGCTGGGTCAAATGGTTACCATTAACCAAGTGCTGGATCAAGAAACAGCCATGATCTTGGTTGAAGAAATGGGCCATACAGCGATTGCTGCCAAACTGGACGATCCTGAGTCCTTCTTGGAAGATCAGTTCACTGGCGAGATTGAAGAGGGCCCACGTGCTCCAGTGGTGACCGTAATGGGTCACGTTGACCACGGTAAAACCTCCTTGCTGGACTACATCCGTCGCACTAAAGTAGCGTCGGGCGAGGCTGGTGGTATTACTCAGCACATTGGTGCGTACAACGTTAAAACTGAACGCGGTAATGTAACGTTCTTGGATACCCCCGGTCACGAAGCCTTTACGGCCATGCGTGCTCGCGGTACCAAAGCGACCGACGTTGTTATTCTGGTGGTTGCGTCCGATGACGGCGTGATGCCACAAACACGTGAAGCTATTCACCATGCACGCGCCGCTGGCGTACCGCTGGTTGTAGCCATCACTAAAGTAGATAAACCTGAAGCCAACCCTGAGCGCGTGAAGCAAGAGTTGTTGGTGGAAGAGGTGGTGCCTGAAGAGTACGGTGGCGATGTGCCTTTCGTACCTGTATCGGCACGCACTGGTGACGGTATTGATGACTTGTTGGAGCAAGTGCTGCTACAAGCAGAAATGCTAGAACTGAAAGCGCCAATCAACACACCTGCACAAGGTACTGTGATTGAAGCCCGTCTGGATCGCGGTCGCGGCCCGGTGGCGACAGTGCTGGTTCAAACAGGTACATTGCATCACGGTGATACCGTGCTGGTAGGCGCAAGCTTTGGCCGTATTCGTGCCATGGTGAACGAAACGGGTAAGTCCCTGAAAGAAGCAGGCCCATCTATGCCTGTGGAAATTCAAGGTTTGACTGAAGTGCCTGCAGCGGGTGATCAACTGGTTGCTATGCAAGATGAGCGTAAAGCACGTGAAATTGCTTTGTTCCGTCAAGGTAAATACCGTGATGTGAAATTGGCTCGTCAGCAAGCAGCGAAATTGGATTCCCTGTTTGAGAACATTGGTGAAGGTGTACAGACATTGTCTCTGATCATCAAAACCGACGTACAAGGTTCTCAAGAGGCGTTGGTGTCTTCCTTGCTGAAACTGGCAACGGACGAAGTGAAAGTACAAGTAGTGCACGCTGCGGTGGGTGGTATTTCTGAAAGCGACATCAACTTGGCTATCGCGTCTAACGCAGTAGTAATTGGCTTTAACGTACGTGCAGAACAAAGCGCACGTAAACTGGCCGAATTGAACGGTATTGATATTCGCTACTACAACATCATTTACGATGCGGTAGACGAAGTGAAAGCAGCCTTGTCCGGCATGTTGACACCAGAGAAACGCGAAGAGGTTATCGGTATGGTAGAAATTCGCGAGGTGTACCACATTTCTCGTATTGGGAGTGTGGCTGGTTGTATGGTTACCGAAGGCATCGTCAAGCGCGATTCTCAGGTACGTCTGCTGCGCGACAACGTGGTGCATTGGACGGGCCATCTCGAATCCCTGCGACGCTTCAAGGACGATGTCCGCGAAGTACGCCAAGGCTTCGATTGTGGTATCACCTTACGTGGTAATAATGATATTCAAGTGGGCGACCAGCTAGAGATCTTCGAGATCAAGGAAATCGCCCGGTCACTGTAATTCATGGCAAGACACAAAAACAAAGCTGGCGGCGGACGTAATGTCCGCCTTGCCGACCAAATTCAAAAAGATTTGGCGGTGCTCATTCAGCGAGAGATAGATATGTCTCGCGCTGGCTTAATCACGCTGACAGAAGTTGAACTGTCAGCGGATTATGCACACGCTAAAGTGTATTTTACGGTCTTCGGCGCTGAGCCACAGATTGCAACTGAAGTACTGAATGCCAAGGCTGGCTGGCTGCACTCGCAGCTATACCGCTTGTTGCATATCCATACTGTTCCTACTCTGCGTTTCTTCTACGATGATCACGTGGTGCGTGGCATGGCCATGTCCAAGCTGATCGACGAGGCAAACCGTTCTTCTTTCAGTACAGCTACTGACGCTGTTCCTGACGATCCTGACGACGACCAAGCCTGAGTCGGCGCGTCGTTTTTTAGCGGAAAATAAATACGATGGCGAGGCGACAACGCGGACGTGTGCTCGATGGTGTGCTGTTGCTGGACAAAGGTGAAGGTCTGTCCAGTAACCACGCATTGCAACGCGCCCGACGAGCGATGGATGCTCGTAAAGCAGGTCACACCGGCACCTTGGATCCTTTTGCTACAGGGCTGTTGGTGTGCTGCTTTGGTAAAGCAACTAAAATTTCTGGATTGCTTTTGGATGCTGATAAAGCATACGAAGCAGAGCTCACCTTCGGTGCGGAAACTGACTCGGGTGATTTAACCGGTACGGTGGTTGCAACGGCTGAACTGCCTGAAGGTGGGGCTGATAAAGAAGCAGTCCAACAAGTATTACAAGAATTCTTAGGTGAAATTCAACAAATTCCACCTATGTACTCGGCCTTAAAGCGTGATGGTAAGCCGCTGTATGAATATGCACGGCAAGGCATAGAACTGGAAAGACCACCCCGTACGGTAACGATTCATAGTATTGAATTGTTATCCTGTGAAGGGAACACTGCGCGTATAGCAGTGGAGTGCAGCAAAGGCACGTATATCCGAACTTTGGCACAAGATATTGGTCAACGTTTAGGTTATAGGGCTCACCTGACGGCGTTGCGTCGTACGGCTGTGGGACCCTTTCTATTGGAAAAGGCGGTAACGCTGGACACAATACAGGATTCTGAGGAACCTGAATCCCTTTTAATCGGGCTGGCTGATTTACCCGAAACGCTACGCCCAGCTAACCTTAACCTTAAGGAAACATTATGAGTCGCGCATTGCGCAATGTGGCTATTATTGCTCACGTAGACCACGGGAAAACTACCCTGGTTGATCAGCTTCTGAAACAGTCTGGCACGTTTCGTGCGAATGAACATGTTAGCGATCGCGTTATGGACTCTGGCGATATCGAGAAAGAACGCGGTATCACTATCTTGGCCAAAAACTGCGCGGCAGAGTTTGAGGGTACACACATCAACATTATTGATACCCCCGGACACGCTGACTTCGGTGGTGAGGTAGAGCGTGTACTGTCGATGGTTGACGGAGTGTTGTTGCTGGTGGATTCGGTAGAAGGCCCTATGCCTCAAACCCGTTTCGTAACCCGCAAAGCGTTGGAACTGGGTCTGAAACCTATTGTGGTGGTCAACAAAGTTGACCGTCCAGGTGCTAGACCAGATTTCGCTGTAAACGAAACATTTGATTTGTTTGACAAGTTGGGTGCTACAGAAGAGCAGTTGGATTTCCCAATTGTTTACGCTTCAGGTTTGTCCGGTTATGCCGGTTTGACTGACGATGTGCGTTCCGGCGATCTGCGCCCACTGTTCCAAGCTATCTTGGATCACGTGCCTCAGCGTGATGATGACCCAGATGGTCCATTGCAACTGCAAATCTGTTCTTTAGACTACAACAGCTACGTCGGTAAGATCGGTGTAGGCCGTGTAAACCGTGGTCGTGTACGTGCTGGTCAAGACGTGATTCTGAAATTTGGTCCTGAAGGCGAGCCTATCAAAGGCCGTATCAACCAAGTGCAAACCTTTAAAGGTGTGAACCGTCAACAAGTGGAAGAAGCTCAAGCGGGTGACATCGTACTGATTAACGGTATTGATGAAATCGGTATTGGCTGCACACTGATGGATCCTGCTAAGCCAGAAGCTCTGCCATTGCTGCGCATTGACGAGCCTACACTGAGCATGAACTTTATCGTGAACTCCTCGCCATTGGCAGGCCGTGAAGGTAAGTTTGTGACCAGCCGTCAGATCCGTGACCGCTTGGATTTGGAATTGAAATCCAACGTAGCGTTGCGTGTGAATGACACCGGTGACGATACGGCATTTGAAGTATGTGGCCGTGGTGAGTTGCACTTGACCATCTTGTTGGAAAACATGCGTCGCGAAGGCTACGAGTTGGCGGTATCCCGTCCACGCGTGCTGATCAAAGAAGAAAACGGCGTGAAGATGGAACCCTACGAGCACCTGACAGTGGACGTTGAAGACGGTCACCAAGGTGGTGTGATGGAAGAGTTGGGTCGTCGTCGTGGTGACTTGCAAGACATGATCCCTGATGGTCGTGGTCGTACCCGTTTGGAATACCGTATTCCTGCACGTGGTCTGATCGGCTTCCAAGGCGATTTCATGACACTGACACGCGGTACAGGCTTGATGAGTCACATTTTTGACTCCTACCAGCCTATGCGTGAAGGTTCCGTGGGTGAGCGTCGTAACGGCGTTCTGATCAGCCAAGACGATGGTGAAGCAGTTGCATACGCACTGTGGAAACTGCAAGAGCGCGGCAAAATGTTCGTTTCGCCTAATGACCCCGTTTACGAAGGTATGATCATCGGTATTCACAGCCGTGATAACGACCTGATCGTGAACCCAATTCGTGAGAAGAAACTGACTAACGTTCGTGCATCGGGTAAAGATGAGCACATCGACCTGATCACTCCTATCCGTTTGTCGTTGGAATACGCGGTAGACTTTATTGATGACGATGAGTTGGTGGAAGTTACACCTAAGTCCATCCGTCTGCGTAAGCGTCACCTGAAAGAGCATGAGCGTCGTAAGTTTGCTCGTGAAGAAGCATAATCAGGTAAGCGGTATGTAGCTGGTAACAGCTAGAAGAAGCCCATGAGTCCTCTTGGATTTGTGGGCTTTTTTGTTTGGTGGCGTTATGGGTGTGCGGTGTGGTCTTCTGCTCGTAATGCCACCGCCTTAGGCTACGGCAGCAGGTGGTTGCTAAGAGGCTTTTGCATTGCACTCATCACCTATACCGAAGTCAGTAGAATCCAGCAGCAGAAATAAAAACACCCTCTCAAGGAGGGAGTTTTTAGTGCAGCATAGCAATCTTCAAGCAATCATCACTTCAAATTGCCCGTTAAAAATTGCTGCAGCCTTTCACTTTGCGGGGTATCCAGCACTGCTGAAGGACTACCGCATTCTTCCACCACACCCTGATGTAAGAACACAATGTTATTGCTCACTTGGCGTGCAAAGCCGATCTCGTGTGTCACGATCAACATAGTGCGGCCTTCCTCGGCTAACTGTTGCATCACTTTCAGAACCTCACCAACCAGCTCAGGGTCTAGGGCTGAAGTGGGTTCGTCAAACAGCATGACCTCAGGTTCCATGGCCAAGGCACGAGCGATGGCAACACGCTGTTGCTGACCACCGGATAAATGGGCAGGGTACTGTTGCTCGATACTGGTAGGTAAGCCTACTTTGTTCAGGTAATGACGTGCACGCTCCATGGCTTCTTTTTTAGACACTTTCAATACGTGGGTAGGTGCTTCCATGACGTTTTGTAGAACGTTCATGTGGCCCCACAGATTGAAGTGCTGAAACACCATGGTTAGGCGTGTACGCATATCACGTAGCATTTTCAAGTCGGATACACGGGTAGTGCCATTGTCTTTGGTGACGGCATGTATGACTTGGTCGTTGAGTTGCACGCTACCTTGATCTGGAATTTCCAGAAAGTTAATGCAGCGTAAAAAGGTACTTTTACCTGAGCCGCTGGAGCCGATAATGCACGTGACATCGCCTGCATTAGCATCCAGAGAGACACCTTTGAGCACTTGATTCTGCCCATAGGCTTTATGAATGTTTTTAACTTGCAGTTTTTGCATGACTAAGGCTTCAGGGGTTGCAGAGATGAAAGTGTACGTTTTTCAATGATGCGGAATCCGCCTACTAGTACGACGGTAATAGCTAAATACAGCAAGGCCGCTAAACCGTATGAGGCAAAGGTTTCATAGGTGGCCGAGTTGGCGTCCCTAGCAATCTTTAATATATCCGGCACAGTGGCAGTAAAGGCCAACGAGGTGGCATGCAGCATCAAGATGACTTCGTTGCTGTAGGCAGGCAAGGCACGGCGTAGTGCGGAGGGAAGGATCACGCGTCGGTACATGGTGGGGCGTGTCATGCCATAAGCGCGTGCAGCGTCTATTTCGCCAGCAGGCGTGGCTCGGATGGCACCCGCAAAAATTTCTGTTGTGTAGGCGACGTTGTTCAGCACCAAGGCCAACACCATGCAGTTAAAGCCGCTTTGGAAAAAAGCCGCCAGGTTGGGTGTTTCTTTGATGAAGTCTAACCCATATAGGCCGCCGTAAATGAACAGTATCTGTACGTATAACGGTGTGCCTCTAAATACATAAGAGAATAGCCAGATGGGCTTGGAAATGTACCAGCGGGCAGAGTTACGTCCTATCGCGGTAAAAATCGATAAGATAAAGCCAAAGAATAGCGATAACACCAGCAGCCACAATGTGACGGCTAGGCCAGACCACTGTCCGTGGTTGCTATAGAGGTAGGCGCGCCAGAATTCTTCAATCACCGTTACCATAGCTCTGCCTTTTTAATGCCTACAGAGTAGCGGCGATTGAGGAAATAAAACACACTGTTAGATAAGGTAGTGAGCGCGAGATAAATGAGCCCTGTGATGGAAATGAACAGGAACATATGGAAGGTCACGTTCCCTGCATTCTGGGCAACTTTGACTAAATCGTTCAAGCCAATCAGTGACACCAACGCCGTAGCTTTAAGCAGTACTAGCCAGTTATTTTCTAGGCCAGGTAGTGCGTGACGCATCATTTGTGGAAAGAGAACACGGCTAAATACTTGCCAGCGTGACATGCCGTAGGCAATGCCAGCTTCGAGTTGCCCACGAGGAACCGCCATAAAAGCGCCTCTAAAGGTCTCGGTAAAGTACGCGCCATAGATGAAGCCTAGCGTGGCTACACCCGCACTGAAGGGCTCTATATCTATATAGGGTAACGATAAAGCGTCTGTCAGATCGTTTAGGTAAAGCTGCAAGCTGAAGAAAATCAGCAGCAATAATACTAGATCAGGAATGCCGCGTATGACGGTGGTATAGACTGCGGCGCTAAAACGCAAAAGGCGGCTAGGTGCAAATAACTTGCAACTTGCCGCGCCCAGTCCAAGCACAAGAGAAACCGCCAAAGACAGAACGGCTAATTGGATGGTTTCCAGCGTGCCTGCCAGCAGCTGGGGACCATAGCCCATCAGGTACATAAAAAAGATCGCACTAGGTACGAAGCAATCAAGCTTGCTTCGTACGGGTTAAGAAAGAATAGGGTTAAGGCTGTGTGCTAGGTAGCTCAACGTTACCGGGCTCAAAGTACTTAGCAGTAATGGCAGCAAGTGTACCATCAGCTTGCATGTCCAGGATGACCTGATCTACCGCGTCTTTAAGCTTTTTATTGCCTTTACGTACACCAATAGCGATGGGTTCGTTAAGAATAGCGCTGTCGTGAACGGTATCGCCCATCAAGGTGAAGTTAGCACCTTCGGGTTTGGTCAGGAAGCCTTGTACAGCATTAGGGGCTTCTTGGAACGACGCATCAATACGGCCAGAGGCTAAATCTATGTAAGCGTTGGTGTAGCTAGGGTAAGCAATCACTTCTACGCCATTTGGAGCCCATTCTTTACGCGCATGCGCTTCCATGGTGGTGCCTTGTTGCACACCAATACGCAGGCCTTTAAGCGAGTCAGCTGTGGGTTCTAGGTTTTTGTCTTTGTTGGCAACCAGACGAGATGCAACGACGTACAGAGGTGCGCTGAAGTCAATAACTTTGCGACGCGCATCGGTAGCAGTCATGGTGGAGTGGGCCAAGTCAAATTTGCGCGCTTGCAAGCCGGGGATCAAACTGTCGAAAGATTGGTCAACCCATACGCACTCAGCTTGCAGGCGTTTACAGATTTCGTTACCGATTTCTATGTTGTAGCCAACGATCTCACCTGATGGATTCAGGTATTCAAAGGGAGGGTAGCCTGCCTCGGTAGCGATACGGATTTCGGTAAAATCCTGAGCTGCTGCGGTAGCAGTAGCAGCGCTAAAAATAGCCAGAGACAGAAAGCGCAGCAAATTCTTTTTCAAGATGCTCTCCTTGTGGGAATAAGCAGTAATAAGTCTGTAGGATGTAGTAGAAATCATAGCGGTAGGGCTATGTCTGCCAACACGTATAAACCCTGTATCTTACAAGAGGTTAGGGCTACGGTTGGCAGAAAATTGGAGCAAAAGCTTAATGTGGCAGCGTAGGCTCACATGTGGGTTCTAATGCAAATTGCGAGCAGCATGCGTTAACCACTTGCATAACTTCGTCTAAATCGTCGGTGACGGTGATCAAGTCTAGATCGCCGGGGGAAATCAGCTTGTTGCCCAGTAGCTGTTCACGAACCCAGTCAATTAGCCCACCCCAGAAAGCAGATCCCACTAGTACAATGGGTGCAGCAGGTAGTTTGCGAGTCTGCACCAAGGTGATGACTTCAAACACTTCATCCATGGTGCCAAAGCCGCCTGGTAAAGCAATGTAGGCTGAGCTGTGCATGAAAAAAGTCGCTTTTCTGGATACAAAGTATTCGAATTGCAGGCTGTGCGTTTGGTATGGATTGTTGCTGGTTTCGCGTGGTAGGCGTATGTTAAGGCCTACACTTCGACCGCCTGCTTCGTAGGCGCCTTTGTTGGCGGCTTCCATAATACCTGGGCCACCACCAGCAATCAGCATCAGTCCGGCTTCAGCGAGGCGCTTGCCAAGCTCGCATGCCATTTCATAATATTTATTGTCGGAAGGGATGCGAGCGCTACCGAATACACTGATCCCAAAGCCTACTTCCTGTAGTGTTTCTGCGGCGTGTTTTAGTTCTGCTGATATAACGGGAATCTGCTCTGTGGCGGGTAAATGAACATTTTTAGTGTCAGACATGAAACAAACCTTATTATTAGTTGATGGATCCAGCTATCTGTACAGGGCATTCCATGCCATGCCGGATCTGCGTAACGCTCGTGGCGAGCCAACTGGTGCTCTTTACGGCGTCATCGCAATGATGCGTAAAATTTTGCAGGACTATGAGCCAGATTATATGGCCTGCGTGTTTGATGCTAAAGGTAAAACCTTTAGGGATGATCTATTTAGCGACTATAAAGCTAACCGACCATCTATGCCAACAGACCTAGCACAGCAGATTGAGCCCATTCATCGTGCTGTGCGAGCACTGGGATGGCCCGTGATTTGCGTGCCGGGCGTAGAGGCAGACGATATCATTGGCACACTGTCGGTGCAAGCGTCGGCCCAAGGTATTCATAGTGTGATTTCTACTGGCGATAAAGATTTAGCACAGTTGGTAAATCCACACGTAGAGCTGATTAACACCATGAACAATGAGCGCCAAGACATCCAAGGTGTGATTGATCGTTATGGTGTACGGCCTGAGCAAATTATTGATTATTTGATGCTGATTGGTGACACCGCGGACAACATTCCCGGTGTGCCTAAGGTTGGGCCTAAAACGGCAGCAAAGTGGCTAAATGAGTATCAAGACCTGGATACGCTCATTCAGCATGCGGATGAAATTAAAGGTGTAGCAGGACAGAATCTGCGCGACTTTATTCCTAGTTTCGAGATGACTCGTAAGCTGGTGACAGTTAAGTTAGATTGCGATTTGGGCGAGTTGAATGCGTCATTGGATCAATTACGTCCTTTGCCGTTAGATAAAAACACGTTGTTGGATATTTACGAAGACTACGGTTTTAGAACGTGGTTGCGTGAGTTAACGGGCGATGCCACTAGAATTCCTGCGCAAGATGGCCGTGTAGCACCTCGCAAAGCTGCCGTTGAGGTTTCGTCTGATGAGGCCGTAGAGCACCAGTTTCCTGAAGCACCCGCTTCCATACAGTATGAAACGGTCACGACGCAAGCCGACTTGCAGCGGTGGATAGAAAAAATTGAACATGCTGAGCTCACCGCGCTGGATACGGAAACTACCTCGTTAGATCCTATGATGGCCAGATTAGTAGGGGTGTCGTTATCGGTGAAACCGGGCGAAGCCTGCTATATCCCTGTGGCGCACCAAGGGTGCGAGGTGATTGAACAGTTAAGTCCGGCTGTGGTACTGGCGGCGTTGAAGCCGTGGTTAGAGTCGTCTAAGCACGCCAAAATTTTGCACCATGCAAAGTATGATGCGCATGTATTTGCGACTGAAGGTGTGCGTCTACAAGGTATTGCTGAAGACAGCATGTTGCAAGCCTATGTATTGGATTCGCATTTGCGTGTGAATATGGACGATGTGGCACAGCGTTGGCTTAATGTGCAAACCACACCGTATGAAAGCATTTGCGGTAAGGGCGCTAAACAAATTGCGTTTGCTGATGTGTCCGTCGATGTGGCAACTGCCTATGCCTGCGAAGATGCGGATATTACCTTGCGATTGCATCAGGTCATGCGTCCTTTAATTGCTGCGCATGAAGGGTTGGAAGCTACGTATCAGCTAGAACTAGCCACGTCTTCTGTGCTTACCACCATTGAAGCCAATGGTGTGGCTATTAATGCGGATGTGTTACACAAGCAAAGTCATGAGCTAGGCCAGCGCTTATTAGAGCTGGAAGCAGAGGCCTATGAGTTGGCTGGTCAGCCTTTTAACATGAATTCGCCTAAACAAGTGGGCGAGATCTTGTTTGAAAAATTGGGCATACCGGTAGTGAAGAAAACTGCCAGTGGCGCGCCTTCTACAGATGAAGCAGTGTTGACCGAGTTAGCAAATGATTACCCATTGCCAAAACTCATGCTGGAGCATCGTGGTATAGCGAAACTGAAGTCTACCTATACCGACAAGCTACCTAAGATGGTTAACCCCAAAACGAACCGGGTGCATACGCGTTATGCGCAAGCCGCGGTAGTGACAGGGCGTTTGGCGTCATCTGATCCTAACTTGCAAAACATTCCGGTGCGTACAGCGGAGGGCCGCAAGGTGCGTGACGCTTTTGTTGCGACGCAAGGTAAGGTGGTGTCGGCTGACTATTCGCAAATTGAGCTGCGCATCATGGCGCATGTGTCGGGCGATAAGAACTTGCAGCAAGTCTTTGTGGACGGCGGTGACGTGCACAGAGCGACCGCCGCTGAGATCTTCAGTGTGACGCCAGAAGAAGTAACACCAGACCAACGTTATGCAGCTAAAGCGATTAACTTTGGTTTGATTTACGGCATGGGCGAATTCGGTTTGGCGAATAACTTGGGTATTACCCGTGCTGCCGCCAAAGCCTACATTGATCGTTACTTTAGCCGCTATCCCGGTGTGGCGCAGTATATGGAGCGCATCAAAGAGCAGGCCAAAGATCAAGGTTATGTGGAAACTGTCTTTGGTCGTAGGTTGTCATTCCCTGAGCTAAAAACGGCGAAGGGCCCACGAATGGCAGGTGCACTGCGTGCCGCCATTAATGCACCTATGCAAGGTACTGCAGCCGACTTGATTAAAAAAGCTATGGTGGCTGTTCAGCACTGGTTGGATCAAGAGCAACTGAAAACCCTAATGGTGATGCAGGTGCACGATGAACTGGTATTTGATGTGCCAGTAGATGAGGTAGAGCGTTTGAAGGAGGCATTGCCTGGTTTGATGTGTGGCATCGCTACCTTGGATGTACCTCTGGTTGCTGAAGTAGGTGAGGGTGATAACTGGGGGCAAGCGCACTAACTTTTAGCTGTGCTCATCATGATGACGTGTCACCAAGCACTATAAAAAACGCCCGATGATGTCATCGGGCGTTTTGTTTTGCAGACACACGACGGTATGGTGTGTGAGTGTGAAGTGGGGCAAATGCAAGACTGCCCTGTTTTCATTATTGAGCTTGTTGCAGAGCGCGGATGCGATCCTCAATAGGTGGGTGCGACGCAAAGAGGGCTGCGATGCTAGCACCGCCAGAAATGCCAGAGGCTTCGAAGCTTTTTGGCAGCTCGCCGGCTTCTACGTTACCCAAACGTGCCAAGGCGCGAATCATGGGAGTGTGTGAACCCAAGAGAGAGGCAGAGCCTGCGTCGGCACGGTACTCACGGCGACGAGAGAACCACGCTACGATAATGGAGGCCAAGATGCCGAAAATGATCTCACAGACAATAGACGCGGCATAGTAACCCATACCCAGTCCACGTTCATTTTTCATGATGACGCGGTCTACAAAATAGCCTACTAAGCGTGCAAAGAAGATAACAAAGGTGTTTACTACCCCTTGGATTAGGGTGAGCGTCACCATATCGCCATTCGCGATGTGGGCTACTTCGTGGCCCAGTACCGCCATGACTTCTTCTTCATTCATGCTTTGCAGCAAGCCTGTAGACACAGCAACCAATGAATCATTTTTGAAAGCACCAGTAGCAAAAGCGTTGGGTGCGCCATCGTAAATAGCAACTTCTGGTCTGCCAATACCGGCACGGTCGGCCAACTGATGTACGGTTTCTACCAACCAAGCTTCTTGGGCATTGCGTGGTGCTTGTGGGTCGATGACGTGTGCGCCTGTGCTGCGTTTAGCCATCCATTTACTGGTTAACAACGAGATAATGGCGCCGGTAAAGCCGATGATGGCCGAGAACACCAGCAAGGCGGTAGGGTCTAGACCTTCGGCGGTCAGGAAGCGGCCTATGCCCAGTACGTTCATAGCAATGCTAAGAACCAGCATAACAGCCAAGTTAGTAGCTAAGAAAAGCAGGATACGAGTCATGGTTGTTTACCGTGAGGATCAGAAAAATAAATAGACTACTGCGGTGCTGCATAAGTCTTGATGTGGTTATTTTGCGAGAGTAACACCACATCCTAGTAGTTTACTGTGTTATATGCGGTTGAAGACTGCTATTGCAAGATAGGGGGAGTATAGTTTTAATCTTTGACTATTTTCCCTTCCAGCGGATTTCTGCATGCAATCGTTATGGATGTTGGTGGCCAGTTTTATGTTTGCCATCATGGGGGCAGGTATCAAGATCTCTGCCGAATATGACGCAAGCCTGGCACAAATAGTGCTCTTTAGGGGCTTGCCGTCTGTAATCTGTATTTTTGCGTGGGCGCAATGGCGTAAGCGTAGCTTGCGACCGGTAAGCTGGAAAGCGCATCTCTTACGTAATTTGTTTGGCGTAACCTCCATGTGGGCAGGTTTCTTCGCGCTAACCAATTTAAGCCTCTCTACTGCCGTCAGCTTGAACTATACCGGGCCTTTGTTTATTGGTATCTGGATGGTGTTCTTGGGGGGTATGCGTCGCGATTTTGTGAGGGTGTTTGCGGTGCTGTTGGGCTTCGTCGGTGTCATCGCGGTGTTGCGCCCCAGTATCAGCGAGGACCAGTGGTTTGCTGCAACCGTGGGGTTGGTATCGGGTGCTTGCTCGGCGGTTGCCATGATGCAAATTCGTCAGCTAGGAAAAATGGGTGAGTCTGAGTGGCGCACCGTATTTTGGTTTTCAGTCTTTGTGTGCCTATCCAGTATTGGCGGGTTGGGCATACATGGGTGGCACGATCTGCCATGGCAGGGATGGTTAGCACTGCTGTGTGTGGGGGTAGCTGGCTTGGGTGGACAGTTAGCGATGACGCGGGCTTTTGGTGCAGGGTCGCCTTTGTTGTCCGCAGCATTGCAGTATTCCACGATTATCTTTGCCTCTTTGCTAAGCATCGTGATATGGGCAGACGTGCCTGATCTGCTAGCATGGCTAGGTATGGCATTGGTGATTGCGTCTGGTATGTTGTCATCGTGGCGCACATACACAGAATCCAAATTGTTGCGTGGTGAGACCGCAGCAAAAAGTAATTAAGTGAAGGAGTGGCAATGTATAGCTATTTGATTACCGCAGCCGAGCTACAACAAGAACATCAACCTGATTGGCTGTTGTTCGATGTACGACACGACTTAATGAATCCGCAGGCGGGACGGCTCGCTTATGCTCAAGGGCATATTCCTGGCGCTCATTTCTTGGATAACGATTCTGACTTAGTCGGTAAGGTGAACGGTAAAAATGGCAGACATCCTTTGCCTGATCGCTCTACATTTGCCAACTTGATGCGTGCACACGGTTTGGAAAGCCAGACTCAAGTGGTGATTTATGATGCGGGAAATAGCATGTTTGCGGCTCGCTTATGGTGGATGTTGCGGTGGTTAGGTCACGAGAAAGTCGCCATTTTGGATGGTGGGTGGCAAGCGTGGATCGCAGAAAGCGGTAGCGTGGAAACCGATGCGACTACAGCAGGGCGTGTACCTAGCCAGTGGTTGGAAAGTGCTGTGCCTGATATGCCTACGGTGCAAGCTGACGAGGTATTGAAGAACATTGATCACCCCCACTTTGTGGTGATTGATGCGCGCGCTGCTGAGCGTTTCCGAGGAGAGGTGGAGCCTATAGACCCTGTGGCGGGCCATATTCCTGGGGCGTTAAATCGTCCTAACAGTGCTAACTTGCAGGCGGATGGCACATTCAAAAATGTCTCTGCGTTGCGCGCTGAGTTTGCTTCTTTATTAGGCGGACGTCCTGCTGAGCAAGTGGTACATCAGTGTGGTTCCGGTATTACGGCATGTCATAACTTGTTTGCAATGGAATTGGCAGGTATGACGGGCTCTAGCTTGTATCCAGGTTCGTGGAGCGAGTGGGTGAGCGATGCGGATAGACCTGTGGCGGTAGGTGAAGCGTAGTTTTGCGCTGCTGTTGTCATCTGAAGGCCTGAGTTACTAACGATACTCAGGCCTTTTTGTTGGAGCTAACTTCACGGGTTATGCATATACCCCTAGGGTGTGAGTCAGCAGTAGGCAATACACTGTGTCTGCGCGGGGAAAGGGCGGGTGTTAAGCATAAAGCCCTGAGATTTCGCGTAGAGTTGTTACCCTTTAGTCATATGCCGTTAAAATGGCGAAGTTTACCGCTAATGCGGCATGTAGGCTGGGCCCTTTTAGGCCTTTTCAGCCTGAAAGGAAATAGTAATGAGTGATATACAGAACACAGATGCTGCGGGTGCGCCGCTACCCGAAGATTATGAAGGGGCATTAGCCGAGTTAGAACAGTTGGTTCAACATTTGGAAAGTGGAGAGTTATCGCTAGAGCAGTCCATCAACGCCTATCAGCGTGGTGTGGAATTGGCTAAGGTCTGTCAGCAGCGCTTAGAAAAAGCGGAACAACAGGTAAAAGTGCTGCAGGGACAATTGCTCAAACCCCTTGGCGATAACGGCATAGAGGATTGATATGGGTGTAGAGAAAACGGTAGGTGAGGCCTGGTTGCAAGAGCGGGTGCAGCATATGGAGCAAGTGCTGGCGAGTATGTTGCCGGCAGAAGATGTGAAGCCTCAGCGTTTACATCAGGCAATACGTTATGCCGTATTGGGCGGTGGTAAACGTGTGCGTGCTGCCTTGGTGTATGCGGCGGGCGAAGCGGTGCTGCAAGGCGCGGCCCCCACCGCAGCTCAAGAAAAAGCACTAGACCTCGCGGCAGCCGCTGTTGAACTGATTCATGCGTACTCATTAGTGCACGATGACTTACCGTGCATGGACGATGATACGCTGCGTCGTGGGCGTCCTACGGTGCATATACAGTTTGATGAAGCCACGGCTATGTTGGCGGGGGATGCGCTACAGCCTTTGGCATTTGAGTTGTTGGCATCCATGCCTGTGGCTCCAGCATTAACTGTGCAAGCGGTAACGTTACTGGCGAAAGCGGCAGGTTCAATGGGCATGGCAGGAGGTCAGGCTATTGACTGTGAGAGCGTGGGGGTTGCGCTGAACCTTGAGCAATTGCAAGAAATGCATAGGCTGAAAACGGGTGCTATGCTGAAAACCAGCATTGTGTTAGGCGGTATTGTGGCGGGTGCAAGTTCTACTCAGCGACAAATGTTGAACGATTACGGTAATGCGATGGGGTTGGGTTTCCAGGTTATGGACGACATCCTAGACGTGACCGCCGATACCCAAACGTTGGGTAAGACTGCAGGTAAAGATGCAGTAGACAATAAACCTACTTATGTTTCTGTGATGGGGCTGGATGAGGCAAAAGCCTTTTTGGCGTCATTGCATGAGCAGTCGCGTATGGCGATTAGAGCGCTGGGCAATGGTGGTCAGTATCTCAGCTATATGGCAGATTACATTGTTGGGCGAGCTTACTAATTGTTGAACGCAGGCGGCTGTGCTGCCTGCTATTTACGTCTACAATGATCAATTACCTGCAATTTGTATCAAGGCTTGCATAAGTCTTCGTACTGGATCAGTATTTTTTTATGACTACCGTTTCACTTGAACAAATTCAGTCCCCTAAGGATTTACGTGCTCTAAGTCGGGGTGATCTGGACACACTGACGGCTGAGTTGCGTCAGTTTATCTTGCACTCCGTGTCGCGCACGGGTGGGCATTTGTCATCCAACTTGGGAACCGTAGAACTGACGGTAGCCTTGCACTATGTATTCAATACACCACATGACCGCATTGTGTGGGATGTGGGGCATCAATCGTACGCGCACAAAATCCTGACAGGCCGACGCGATCAAATGAGTGGTCTGCGTCAGGCTGGTGGTATTTCTGGTTTTCCTAAGCGCAGCGAGTCTGAGTACGACGATTTTGGCACAGCGCATTCCTCTACCTCTATCTCGGCTGTGTTGGGGATGGCGGTGGCTTCACGCAATCAAGGCATTTCGCGTCAGCATATTGCGGTGATTGGCGATGGCTCAATGACGGCAGGGATGGCCTTTGAGGCACTGAACAACGCCGGCGTTACACCAGGTGTGAATGTGTTGGTGGTGTTGAATGACAACGATATGTCTATTTCACCACCCGTGGGCGCGTTAAACCGTTATTTTGCACGGTTGATGTCGGGCCGCTTCTACGCTGCAGCGAAGCATGTGGGCAAAGCTGTTTTACAGCATGTCCCTCCTGTGCTGGAGCTTGCGCGACGATTCGAAGGGCATGCCAAAAGCGTGTTGGCGCCAGCGACGTTATTCGAAGAGCTGGGCTTTAACTATATAGGCCCTATTGATGGGCACGATCTGGACTCTTTGCTTCCTACCTTGGAAAACCTGCAAGAACGAGGCGGTTTGCAGTTTTTGCACGTGGTTACCCGCAAAGGACAGGGCTACAAGTTAGCCGAGGCTGATCCGGTGCTGTACCACGGTCCAGGTAAGTTTGACCCCGATGTAGGTATACGTCAGGGTAAAGCGGCAAGCTCTCCTACTTATACACAGGTGTTTGGTAAGTGGCTCTGTGACATGGCCGCACACGACAAACGCTTGTACGGTATTACACCGGCAATGCGAGAAGGTAGCGGCCTAGTCGAGTTCGAGGCACGTTTCCCCGAGCGCTATTTTGATGTGGGCATTGCCGAGCAGCACGCTGTGACCTTTGCCGCCGGCATAGCCTGTGAGAAACAAAAACCGGTGGTGGCGATTTACTCTACGTTTTTGCAGCGTGGGTACGATCAGTTGGTGCATGATGTCGCACTACAGGATCTAGACGTTACTTTTGCCTTAGACCGTGCGGGATTGGTGGGGGCGGATGGCGCTACACACGCCGGTAATTACGATATTGCCTTTTTGCGCTGTGTGCCAAATATGGTGATAGCGACTCCATCAGATGAAAATGAAACCCGTCTGCTCTTAAATAGCTGCTATTTGCACGAAGGGCCTGCTTCTGTACGTTACCCTCGTGGTACCGGTACGGGAGTAGAGATAAGCGAGAGCTTGGAAGGTGTGGAAATAGGGAAAGCAGTGGTGCGTCGTCAGGGTAGCAAGGTTGCTATCTTGGTGTTTGGTACGTTGCTGCCTGCCGCCTTGAAAGCAGCCGAGCACAGCAATGCCACAGTGGTAGATATGCGCTTTGTGAAGCCATTGGATGAAGAGTTACTGGTGAAGCTCGCCGCTGAGCACACGCATTTTGTCACCGTAGAAGATGCGGCCATTATGGGCGGTGCAGGTAGTGCGGTTAGTGAATGCTTTGCTAACAACGGCATCATCAAAGCTATGTTGCATTTGGGCTACCCCGACGAATTCATCGACCACGGTGATCAAAAAGTGCTGCATGCCCAATTGGGTTTGGATGCGGCGGGTATTGAGCGGTCCGTGTCGGCCTTCGTGGAAAATAAATAAGCTATTTATACGCTGCGCTCTCGTTATACGCCTGTAGTTAGTGGGGTTATAGTGAGAGCGCAGCGTGTATCTATTTCATAATTAAAGCATTACGATTTTCTCAGTTATGTCCAGGTGGGCATATTTGGACAATTATCATGACGAGTACTACTAAAACGGCTGGAACAATGCCGGACGTGCAAAGCAGTGTGGATACCCGCCACGTTGCGATTCAGAAGGTTGGCGTACGTGGCGTGCGTTACCCGCTTTTCGTTCAGTTGGCTGGCGATGCTGCGCCTACTGTGGGCGAGTGGGAGTTAACCGTTGCGTTGCCTCCTGAAGAAAAAGGCACGCACATGTCCCGCTTCATGGAGTTGCTGGAAAAATATAGACAAACTCCCATCACACCTACGCTGTACTGTCAGATTGCGGCTGAAATGCTGGATCTGCTGAAGGCCGAAGCTGGTGAGATCACCGTTTCCTTCCCGTACTTTATTAACAAAGCAGCGCCAGTGTCTGGTGTACAAAGCTTGTTGGATTACGAGTTGGGCTGGTCGGCTAATGCTGTTCGTACGGACGATGGCGAGGTAGATGTAGAGTTCGAGCTAAGCGTGCTGGTACCCGTGACCAGTCTGTGCCCATGTTCTAAAGCTATCTCTAAATATGGCGCCCATAACCAACGCTCGCACGTTACCGTGAACTTGATGTTAGAGGATCCGGCTGCTGTAGACGTGAATGCGCTGATTCAGCAAGTGGAAGAGCAGGCATCGTGCCAGCTGTGGGGCTTGTTGAAGCGTACAGACGAGAAATACGTGACTGAACAAGCCTACGAAAACCCCAAATTTGTAGAAGATTTGGTGCGTGATGTAGCGGTGTTGGTACGTGATATGCCGTCTGTTCTGAATTACCGCATCGAGGCGGAAAACTTTGAGTCCATCCATAACCACTCGGCTTACGCTGTGGTGGAAGGTTAACGCGATTCAAGTTTGTGCATGATGGGGCTTGTGTGTAAGCCTCATCGCAAGGTAGAATACTTGGTTTCTTGCTCACCCAGTTGTATAGGGTGGGCTGTCGTGTCTGAAAACGTTTTTTCAGGCGATATCCACAAGGAGTTGTTTCATGCGTCACTACGAAGTAGTGTTTATTGTGCACCCAGACCAAAGCGAGCAAGTGCCCGCCATGGTTGAGCGCTATCAGGCGATCATCACTTCTGAAGGCGGTAAAATCCACCGTCACGAAGATTGGGGTCGTCGCCAATTGGCTTACCCTATCCAAAAACTGGTTAAGGCTCACTACGTTTGCCTGAACATTGAAATTGGCCAGAGCACTTTGGACGAACTAGAGCACTCGTTCCGTTACAACGATGCCATCCTGCGTTACTTGGTCGCTAAGACTGATGCTGCTCCTGAAGGCGCATCCGTCATGATGAAGTCCGTTGAGCGTGAAGACAGCCGTCGTGCTAGCGCCGACAGCCAAGCTGACGACGAGGACGAAGTTGACGAGCAGGACGAAGAAGTCTCTGAGTCCTAATTAGGTTCCAACAGCGTACGTGAATCATCTGACATTTACGGCTGTTGTTGCTACCCCCGGGGAGTTACGTTACACCCCAGCGGGATTGCCAGCCATAGAGCTGACACTGCAACACCAGTCAGAAGTAATAGAAGCTGGCCTTAAACGCCGCCTTGATTTTCAGGTTGATGCCGTGGCGCTTGGTGATACAGCCTTGTTGTTAGTCGATGTGCCTCTAGGGGCAACAGTAGATATCACTGGTTTTATCGCCCCGTTGCGTAAAGCGTCGGTACGAATGATTGTGCATATACAAGAAGTACGCGTTCGTTATCCAGGCAGTGCAACGGTTGTTGTGTAAGTCAAGGTGCGGGTTGTACCGCACGAAATAAATTTCCGGTTAAACCGGAACAATACAGAGGTATATCATGGCTTTTGGTCGTAAAGGCGGCAAAGATAAACGCCGCAGATTTGGTCAGCAGAATCCGTTGTTCAAACGTCGTAAATTCTGCCGCTTCACTGTAGCTGAAGTTAAAGAAATCGATTACAAAGATTTGGACACACTGCGTGATTTCATCCAAGAAAACGGCAAGATCATTCCTGCACGTTTGACTGGTACTAAGGCTCATTATCAGCGTCAGCTTGACACCGCTATTAAGCGTGCTCGCTTCTTGGCGTTGTTGCCGTACACCGATAATCACAAATAATTCGGGAGCTAAGTCATGCAAGTTATTCTGCTAGAAAAAGTTGTTAATTTGGGCGATTTGGGCGATGTAGTGCGCGTGCGCAATGGTTACGCTCGTAACTTTTTGCTGCCCCGCAAAATGGCCCGTCGTGCTACTGACAGTGCTATCCAAGAATTTGAAGCACGTCGTGCTGAATTGGAAAAAGCACAAGCCGACCGTTTGGCTGCTGCTCAAGCAGTAGGCGCTAAACTGGCTGAGCACAGTGTAAAACTGGTTCAAAAAGCTGGTGTTGATGGCCGTTTGTTCGGTTCCGTAACAAACATGGACATCGCTGCTGCGCTGGTTGCTTCTGGCTTCACAGACATCGTGCGCTCGCAAATCCGTTTGGCTGATGGTCCACTGAAAGCAATTGGTGAGTACACCGTTGCAGTGGTTCTGCACCCAGACGTGATTGTTGATTTGGCCGTTATCGTTGAAGGCGATATCGACTAATCAGCACGTGAACATGGTACATTTTAAATTGGTGTACCACGTGTGAAAAAAGCCGGCACCTAGCCGGCTTTTTCTTTTGCTTTTCATGGGGTTTAGCGTTGGCTGAAGATATTCCTAATACGGATACTAAACTAGATTATTTGCGTGTTCCGCCGCATTCCATCGAGGCCGAGCAGTCGGTGTTGGGTGGCTTGTTGCTGGATAATGCCGCGTGGGATCGTATTGCTGATATTGTGGTAGATGAAGACTTTTATCGCTTCGATCACCGCATTATTTGGCAGCATATTACGCGTCTAATCGGCTTAGGACGCCCGGCCGATGTGGTGACGGTATACGAGTCGTTATCCACAGCCGGAAAAGCAGAAGAAGTAGGTGGGCTACAGTATTTAAACGCGCTGGCACATAACACGCCATCGGCGGCGAACATTAGGCGCTATGCCGAGATTGTGCGCGAGCGCTCCATGCTGCGTAAGCTGGTGACGGTAGCCGATGAAATTTCGTCTGCGGCCTTTAATCCTCAAGGTAAAGAAGCTCGTCAAATTTTAGATGACGCAGAGTCTCGCGTTTTTCAAATTGCGCAAGAAGGTTCTAGGGGCAGTGCGGGCTTTTTGGAAATCCAGCCGTTGCTGACCCAAGTGGTAGAGCGTATTGACGAGCTCTACCATCGTGAAGGCGATTCCGAGATCACGGGGATCCCTACAGGGTTTGTAGACTTGGATCGTATGACCTCAGGCTTGCAACCCGGTGACTTAGTCATTGTGGCAGGGCGTCCGTCCATGGGTAAAACCTCGTTATCTATGAACATTGGTGAGCATGTTGCTATTGAGCAAGGCTTGCCCGTTGCTGTGTTCTCTATGGAGATGGGGGCCGTGCAGTTGGCCATGCGTATGGTGGGTTCCGTAGGCTTGCTAGACCAACACCGTATGCGTACAGGTAAGTTAGTGGCTGAAGATTGGCCTAAGCTCACGCACGCCGTACAAAAAGTACAAGAAGCACAGATTTATATTGATGAAACACCCGGTTTATCGGGGATGGAAGTGCGTGCTCGTGCACGCCGTTTGGCCAGACAATGCGGAAGGCTAGGCCTCATCATTATCGATTACTTGCAGTTGATGTCGGGTAACTCGGGTAGTGAGAACCGAGCAACTGAGATTTCTGAAATCAGTCGATCCCTAAAAGGGTTAGCTAAAGAGCTGGATTGCCCGCTGATTGCATTGTCGCAGTTAAACCGTAGTTTGGAGCAACGTCCCAACAAACGTCCGGTGATGAGTGACTTGCGTGAATCTGGTGCGATTGAGCAGGATGCCGACTTGATTTTGTTTATTTACCGTGACGAGGTGTATAACCCCGACTCACCGGATAAAGGTACGGCAGAGCTGATTATCGGTAAGCAGCGTAATGGTCCTATTGGTACGGTTCGTGTGGCCTTCCAGGGAGCCAGTACGCGCTTTCTTAACTACACTAGCGGTAACGCCTACGTCGATAACGAATAAGGCTTATAAGGGTGCTGCGCTCATGCGCAGTGCCATGTCAAAAGCCTCACGCAAGGATGAGGGGTCAGCGATTCCTTTTCCAGCAATATCAAATGCGGTGCCGTGGTCTACACTGGTACGTACAAAGGGGAGTCCCACTGTGATGTTTACCCCTTCATCTACCCCCAAATACTTGACCGGAATCAGACCTTGATCATGGTATTGGGCAACTACCACATCAAACTCTCCCTTACGGGCACGCATGAAAATGGTGTCGCCTGGCCATGGGCCACTGACGATTAAGCCTTCGGCGCAGGCTGCTTGTATGGCAGGCGTGATCACCTGTTGTTCCTCTAGCCCAAATTTTCCATCCTCGCCTGCATGGGGGTTTAAGCCTGCTACAGCAATGCGAGGGGCAGCAATGCCTGCTTGCTTACAGGCTAGGTGCGCCAAGCGTATAGCACGTAATTCAGCATCAAAGGTGATGTGGCGTGGTACATCGGCTAAAGCCATGTGTATGGTGACTAGCAATACGCGCAGTTCGTGGTTGGCAAGCATCATGGCAAAGTCTTGGGTTTGTGAGCGTTCTGCCAAAATTTCTGTGTGCCCGGGCGCATCAATACCGCCTGCTTGCATAGCCTTTTTATGCAAGGGGGCTGTCACAATCCCGCGTATGAGGCCGGCTTGTGCGTCATCAATGGCATGGCACAGGTATTCGTAAGCGCCACGTCCTGCCTGAGCATTGATTTCACCAAAAGCGAGGTCGTCAGGCAGGGCTTGCCAGCGATTACGCACCACAATGGTGCCTGCAGGTGGTGTGCTGTTGTCGGGTAGGTTGTGGGCCTCTACAACGGTGATGTGTTGCTCTAGCCCTAGTACTTTGGCGGCTCGTCTAAGTATGCCAGCATCGCCGTACACCACTGTGGGGTGGGGAAGGCCTTGGTGGTGTAGAGAGACTATGAGTTCAGGGCCAATGCCTGCAGCATCACCCATGGTGATCCCCAGAGGGAGGGAGCTAAGGGCTGTCATAATGCAAAAAACAAAAAAGCCCCGGCGAAATGCCGGGGCGGGGTTGGACGATTACAGAGCGTCGTTGGCGTAATCAGCCAATCGGGAGCGCTCACCTCGTTGCAAGGTGATATGACCAGCGTGTGGCCACCCCATAAAGCGATCTACCACGTAGGTTAGACCTGAGCTACCTTCGGTGAGGTAAGGGGTATCAATCTGCGAGAGGTTACCCAAGCAGATGATTTTGGTACCGGGGCCCGCACGGGTCACCAGTGTTTTCATCTGTTTAGGGGTGAGGTTCTGCGCTTCATCAATAATGAGCAGTTTATTGAGGAAGGTGCGGCCACGCATAAAGCTCATGGATTTGATCTGAATTTTGGATCGGATCACTTCCATGGTGCTGCTGCGGTTATTTTCCGTTGACGTGTTATTCGCCCCGCCTTTGCTGTTAGGGCCTAGATGTAGCACTTCTAGGTTATCTTCCAGTGCACCCATCCACGGAGCCATTTTCTCTTCTTCAGTACCTGGCAAGAAGCCGATGTCATCACCTACAGGTACTGTGGCACGCGTAATGATGATGTCGCTATACAGGCGTGTTTCTAGTGTTTGTGTCAGAGCTGTGGCCAAGGCCAACAAGGTTTTACCTGTACCAGCAGGCCCCAGTAGTGAGACGAAATCACAGTCTGGGTTCATGAGCAGGTTTAACGCAAAATTTTGCTCACGATTACGTGCGGTAATGCCCCACACGTTATTTTTGTGATGGCTGTAATCACGAATCGTTGCCAACACAGCGGTGCTAGCGGCCACTTCTTTTACTTGTGCATACAACGGTTGCTCGCCTTCGGTGTAGACGAACTCATTGACATGTAGCTGATTGCAAATGGGGCCATGTATGCGGTAGTACGTCGCGCCAGCTTGCTGCCATGACTCGAGCTTTTTGCTGTGTTGACGCCAGAAATCTTCGGGTAGAGCGCGAGCGCCCTCGTACAGCAAGTCTGAATCATCCAGCACTTGGTCGTGCAGGTAGTCTTCTGCTAGTAAGCCTAGTGACTTGGCTTTCAAGCGCATATTGATGTCTTTAGACACCATCACCACATCTTTGTCGGTGATGGTTTTTTTCAATGCGCTTACAACACTCAAAATAAGGTTGTCAGCTTTGCCCAGAGGCAGCTTAACGCTTAGATCAGCTTCCAGTGCTTCGGTTTGGAAAAACAGCAGCCCTTTGGCTTCGATGTTTCCCAGAGCATTCAGTGGTAAGCCGTGATCCAGCGTATTGTCACCCACTAAACCATCGAGGTTACGGCTGACTTGGCGGGCATTGCGAGCAACTTCAGACATCCCTTTTTTCTGATGATCCAATTCTTCTAGGACCATCATAGGTAGGTAAATGTCGTGTTCCTCAAACTTGAACAGCGAATTCGAGTCGTGCAGCAATACGTTAGTGTCCAGCACAAACAGTTTGTGAGACTGGTTGCGTTTGCTACTACGAATAGGTTTTTTGGTCGTGCTAGGCGGTGTGCTGCGACGTTCAGTGCGCTTCGCCGGTGCAGGGGTTGTGGTTTTTACCTCGGCTGTTGCCACAGCAGGGGGAGGGGAAACCGGTACTGAAGGGGCGGCCACTGACGCTGGTTTGGGGGCTGGTGCTGCTTTCTTGGCGGCACTGGCTGTTTTTTTACTAGAGTTGGTGGTACGGATGCTTTGTGCATCCAGAGTACTACCAAGGCGTTTGGGCAGCGGAGGTAGAGGCATGTATTCAGTGCTCCTGACTGAGTTAGTCCGTAAGTAGTGTGAACAGCTTAAGACTAAAGTTGTTGGACGGCTTCCAGTACATTTTGAACATGGCCCGGGACGCGCAGCCCACGCCATTCCTGTACCAGTTTACCTTCGGCATTCACTAAAAAAGTACTGCGTTCAATACCACGTACCTGTTTACCGTACATGTTTTTCATTTTCATGACAGCAAATAATTCGCACAGTGTTTCATCGGGGTCACTGATTAAAGCAAAAGGTAGAGCCTGTTTCTCGATGAAGCGTTGGTGTGAGCTCATGCTGTCGCGTGAGACGCCAATAATGCGTACACCTAGCTTTTCAAAGTCAGCAATAGCGTCTCTAAAGCCTTGGGCTTCTGTGGTGCAGCCAGGCGTGTTATCGCGTGGATAAAAGTACAGCACATAAGCTTGACCTTTCAGCGATTCTGCAGAAATGGTGCCTTGTGTGCTTTCAGCGCTAAAAGCGGGAATGGGTTGGCCAACAGCCAAGGTAGTCATAGGTGCTCCTTAGAGTAGTAAGGCGGCCACAACCCTGCGGCCTTCAGACATCAAAATATTGTAGGTACGTGCGGCAGCGGGCGTGTCCATGACTTCCACGCCTATGCGCAAACGTAGTAACTCTACGGTAAGAGAAGGGTGCAGCATTTGTTGGCGCAGACCAGTGCCCACCAGTAATACTTCGGGGGCATCGTCAGGCAGTGCTTGTGGTGCACCTTCTAAGAAAGCCATAGGGTCTTGCTTAATATTATCAAGGCCTGCCAGCATGCGCAGCGTATCTGGCGTGATCTGACTGACCGATGTTATGGCCAATGGTTGTACGGCGCCTTCAGGCATAAACCAGATGCTTTGGTGGTGTTTTTCGCGGTTGATTTCCACGTAATCATCGCCATAAGCAGTAATCGTATTTAGGTGAGGATTGTTTTCTTTTTGCAATAGCACGGTGCATCTCCAGAGAACAATTATGATCATAGCGCAAACTACGGTGTTGCCAATATTTTGCAGATGTTTTCCTCTTTGCCAGCGATAGATTAAACTTGTTGGTTTAGTATTAATTTTTTGTGGCTTTTGTTGATCTCAAGGACGATCATGACCGGTTTTCCTCGTATTGAACGCTTACCGCCCTATGTGTTTAACATCACTGGCGAATTAAAAATGGCGGCGCGCCGTCGCGGTGAGGATATTATCGATATGTCGATGGGGAACCCCGATGGGGCTACACCACAGCATATTGTGGATAAGCTGGTTGAAGCAGCCTCTCGTCCAGATACGCACGGTTATTCTGTTTCCCGTGGTATTCCTCGTTTGCGCAAAGCGATCTCTGATTGGTATGAGCGTCGTTTTGATGTGAAAATCGATCCTGATGACGAAGCCATTGTGACTATTGGTTCCAAAGAAGGTCTGGCGCACTTAATGCTGGCTACCTTGGACCAAGGCGATACTGTACTGGTACCAAACCCTAGCTACCCTATTCATATTTATGGTGCAGTTATTGCGGGTGCCAATATTCGTTCCGTACCGGTGATTCCAGGTACTGACTTCTTTGAAGAAGTAGAACGAGCAGTGCGCGAAACGATTCCTAAACCTAAAATGATGATTTTGGGTTTTCCAAGTAACCCTACAGCGCAATGTGTGGACTTGTCCTTCTTTGAGCGTATTGTGGCCTTGGCAAAAGAACATAACATCTTGGTGGTGCACGATTTGGCGTATGCCGACATCACTTTTGATGGTTACGAAGCACCTTCTATTATGCAAGTTGAAGGGGCGCGTGATGTAGCGGTGGAGTTTTTCACCATGAGCAAAAGCTACAACATGGCCGGCTGGCGTATTGGTTTTATGGTGGGTAATAAAGAGCTGGTGTCTGCATTGGCTCGTATCAAAAGCTACCATGACTACGGTACGTTCACTCCGCTGCAAGTTGCAGCAATTGCAGCATTGGAAGGTCCACAAGATTGCGTCAAAGAAGTGGTAGAGCAATACCGTAGCCGCCGCGATGTATTGACCAAAGGCCTGAAAGAAATTGGCTGGGATGTAGACGTGCCAAAAGCATCTATGTACATCTGGGCACGAATTCCTGAGTTTTACCGTGCTCAAGGTTCATTAGAGTTTTCCAAGCGTTTGTTGGCTGATGCCAAAGTTGCGGTGTCCCCTGGTATTGGCTTCGGCGAGTACGGCGACGAGTATGTGCGTTTTGCACTGATAGAAAATGAGCAACGTACACGCCAAGCGGTACGTGGTATCAAAGAAATGTTCCGAAAGGACGGGTTGTTGAAATGAGTCCAATAAAAGTTGGTTTGCTGGGTTTAGGTGTTGTTGGTGGTGGCACCTGGAAAGTCTTGACACAGAATGCGGATGAAATCGCTAGACGTGCAGGTAGACGTATTGAAGTGGTTGCTGTAGCTGTTCGTGATGTGCAAAAAGCACGTGACTTACTGGGCGACAGTGTAAGCATCAGTACAGATGGCATGGATGTAGTGAATAATCCTGATATTGATGTAGTGGTTGAGTTGGTGGGTGGTGAAACACTGGCCAAAGACTGGATCATGCGCGCAATTGAACTAGGCAAGCATGTAGTCACTGCGAACAAAGCACTGTTGGCTGTGCATGGCAATGAAATTTTCGCTGCTGCACATAACAAAGGTGTGATGGTGGCGTTTGAGGCGGCGGTGGCCGGTGGTATTCCTATCATTAAAGCCATTAGAGAAGGCTTGAGTGCTAACCGCATCCAATGGGTAGCAGGCATCATCAACGGTACAACCAACTTTATTTTGTCTGAAATGCGCTCGCGAGGCCTGTCTTTTGAGGCAGCGCTGGCTGATGCACAAAAGCTAGGCTACGCTGAAGCGGATCCTACCTTCGATATTGAAGGTGTGGACGCGGCGCACAAACTGACCTTGTTGTCGGCTTTGGCCTTTGGTATTCCTGTACAGTTCAGCACGGCACACATTGAAGGCATCACGTCCTTGGCTGCTGAAGATATTCGCCATGCTGAGCGTCTTGGCTACACCGTGAAGCTGTTGGGTATTACCCGTCACCGCGAAGAAGGTATTGAGCTGCGCGTGCACCCAACACTGGTTCCTACGGACTCCTTGTTGGCTAACGTGCAAGGTGCCATGAACGCGGTAATGGTGCATGGTGATGCGGTAGGTTCTACCGTGTATTACGGTGCTGGTGCTGGCGAGTTGCCTACTGCTTCTGCCGTAGTGGCAGATTTGGTGGATGTGGCACGTTTAATGACGGCTGATCCCGAACACCGCGTACCGTACTTGGCTTTCCAACAAGATGCGATGGCTGACACCCCCATTTTGCCTATGGCAGAAGTGCGTTCCGCTTACTACTTGCGCTTGCGTGTAGCCGATCAACCCGGCGTGTTGGCAGATGTAGCCCGTATTCTGGCGCAGGGCAAAATCTCTATTGAGTCCATGTTCCAAGAGCCTGCACAAGATGGTGAAGCCGATATCATCTTCCTGACACACGTGGCTCGCGAAGGCGATATTGACCAAGCTACTGCTCAAATTCAGCAATTGCCATTTGTGCGTTCAGACCTAATCCGTTTGCGCGTGGAGAGTTTGTAATGCGTTATGTTTCTACACGTGGTGGCATGCAGCCCCAAGAATTCGCTGATATTTTGTTGGAAGGTTTGGCTCCAGACGGCGGTTTGGCTATTCCCGAACACTACCCACAAATAGACAGCACTACATTAGAAAGCTGGCGCAAGCTGGAATACCACGAATTGGCTTTGGAAATTCTGTCCATTTTCGTGACCGATATTCCGCGTGCTGACTTAGCTAAACTGACAGCAGCTGCCTACAACCCTGCGTTGTACGACGGTGGCGTGATGGTGCCTCTGAAGCCCTTGAAAGGGCAAATTAGTTTGGTAGGCTTGTCGCAAGGCCCTACCTTAGCCTTTAAAGACATGGCCATGCAGTTCTTAGGCCAAGTATTTGAGTACGTGCTGACACAGCGCGGCACCACCATTAATATTCTGGGCGCAACATCAGGTGATACGGGCTCTGCTGCCGAGTACGCACTGAAAGGCAAAAAAGGCGTGAATGTATTCATGCTGTCGCCTTTTGGCCGTATGAGTGAATTCCAGCGTGCACAGATGTACAGCTTGCAAGATGCCAACATCCATAACCTGTCGGTGAAAGGGGTGTTTGATGATTGCCAAGATATCGTTAAAGCCTTGGCTGGTGATTTGGATTTCAAATCACGCTGGCACTTGGGCGCAGTGAACTCCATTAACTGGGCACGTATTGCGGCTCAGGTGGTGTATTACTTCTGGGCGTGGCTACGTGCCACCGAGAAACCCGGTCAGCAAGTATCATTTGCCGTACCGTCAGGTAACTTCGGTAATATTCTGGCGGGCCATATTGCACGACAAATGGGCTTGCCTGTACGTAAGTTGGTCTTGGCGACTAACGAAAACAACGTGCTGGAAGAGTTCTTCCGCACCGGTGTGTACAAGCCTCGCAGTTCAGAAAATACCTATGCTACCTCTAGCCCCTCTATGGATATTTCCAAAGCCTCTAACTTTGAGCGCTTTGTGTTTGATCTAGTGGGGCGTGATCCTAAGGCTCTAGCCGCTTTGTGGGCACAATTGGGCACTCAAGGTTATTTCGATCTTAGCGATAAAAAAGCTGAGTTTGAAAACACCTATGGTTTCGTTGCGGGTACAAGCTCACACGCAGACCGTTTAGAAACCATTCGTTCGGTGCACCAAGAAACGGGTGTACTCATCGATCCTCATACTGCTGACGGTGTAAAAGTAGCGGCTCAGTTTGTGGAAGAGGGTATTCCTATGCTGGTGCTGGAAACAGCTTTGCCGGCCAAGTTCTCGGAAACTATTGAAGAAGCTATTGGCCAACCCGCACCGGTACCTGCACATCTGCAACACTTGGCGTCGTTGCCACAGAAAGTAGAAGTGCTGGATGCTGATGTAGAGCAAATCCGCCGTTATGTGGAAACACACGCGGCTATTTAATGATCACGCACACGTAACAAGGAGCACAGCGTGAGTATTCAACGTTTTGAACCCAATGCCAGAATGAGTGAAGCTGTGGTGCACTGTAATACCGTGTACTTGGCAGGCCAGATTGGTAACGAAGGCCAAGATATCACCGAGCAAACTCGCACCGCGTTGGCCGAGGTTGATCGTGCTCTGGCCTTGGCAGGTACTAACAAATCCAACATCTTGCAAGCCACTATCTGGCTAAGCGATATGAATGATTTTGCGGCCATGAATGCCGTATGGGATGCGTGGATTGATCCACAAAACCCGCCTGCACGTGCTACAGGTAAAGTAGAACTGGCTAACCCTAAGTTGGGCGTGGAAATTGTAGTGATTGCTGCGTTGCCTCAGTAAGTTGTAGGCAAGAGGGAAGAAAAAGCTGAAACGTTGATGCGTTTCAGCTTTTTTTATGGCTGTTTGGTCAGTGCTTGTGCGCTTTTAATGCCGCTACGTACGGCACCTTCCAGCACGCCAGGGTAGGGGTTCTGTAACCAGTCTCCAGCAAGTTTAATAGCAGGCCAGAATGTGTTTTCTTCGGCTCTGAAGGCGGTGGGGGTGGCTTCAAAGGTAGCGCGCTTTTCTATGATCAACTCATGTTGTTTAAAGGCAGGTAACGGGCTGCGTGATTGTGTTTGCTCACGTAGTTGTGCTTCCGTCTTTTGAGCCAGTGTTTCGCGCCCCAGTAGGCTGGCATCACCTGCATTGCTAATGACTACACTAATTAAATTGCGTGCAAAGCTATTGGGAATAGCGTGGTGGTTGAATAGCCATTGTCCGTAATGCTGTTTGTGCGGCTGTTCGTGCAACATCAGTAGTGGTTCGGGTTCTAACCAAGGGCTACGTGGTTGCCAGTACAGGGTGGCAATAGGGCGATGGCGCACGCTTTGCACCTGCTGCAGCCACGCTTGCTCTTGAAGCGTGCTGGCAAGAGGTTCCAGTAGGCGTGCGCAATCGTACGGGGGGAGCGCTAGGATACACGCATCAAAGTGCTGCCCATCTACTTGTACGCCCATATCGGTAGGGATCAGACTTTGTACTCTATGACCAAGCAATAGTTCACTGTGCTGCAATGCATGGCTAGCCCATAGTGTTGAGAGGTCCTGCTTGGGGATGAGCATTTGGCTGTCTACGCGCCTACCACCTAGGCTATCGCGCAGCACATTGGCAAACAGTTGGGCACACGCAATGTCTATGGGGGTGTTCATGGCTGCCAAACAGAGGGGCTGCCAGAAGTGCTCAATCAGGGTGTGACTCTGTTGGTGCTGTTGTAGCAGTTGCTGCACGGTTTGTTGTGGGGGAACTTGCCACTGCTGCTGTTGTAGTGCCAGTTGTAAGCGTATGAGCTTGTGTTTGTCTGACCAGCTATAGCCTTTAGCCATCAGTAAACCTGCCGCCATGTGTAAGGGGGCGGGTAGCGCTTTAGCGCGTAATTGATACTGGGCATCAGCGCTGATAATTCCCAGTTCAGTACGATGGAACGCTTGTTCTGTGTTGATACCCAGCTTGCGCATCAATTGCAGGGTCTGAGTATAGGCACCCAGCATCAGGTGCTGGCCGTTGTCTATGGGATGACCAAAGACGCTATTGGGCACACAACGCGCACGTCCACCTAGTTGTCGTGCTGCCTCAAAAACGGTGACCTGATGTTGGTGGCTAAGCTGGCTGGCTGCCGCAGCACCTGCCCAACCAGCACCAACAATGGCAATCTTCATCGTGCAAAAAGACGTTTTAGGTTACGGCCACCACGTACCCATGTTTTCCATGCTAGCCAGAATTTTCTAATGGGGGTCAGAGAAATGCGCTGATCCAGTACGGGCCATTTGTCGCGTGCGATCTCTACCAATAACGCGTGGTAGATGGCGGCCATCAATAACCCTGGGCGTTGAGCACGGCGATCTTGTTCGGGCAAGCTTTGTAGGGCGTCACGGTATAGACCATAGGCGCGTTCAGTTTGAAAGGCCATTAAGGCTTCAAAGTTGCTGCTGTGTCTACGGTCTAGAATATCGACGCCTTTGACCGAAAATTTTTCTAATTCATTAATAGGCAAGTAGATACGCCCACGGCGGGCATCATCACCCACATCACGAATAATATTCGTGAGCTGAAAAGCCAAGCCTAACTTCTGGGCATATTCGGTAGTTTCAGGGCAGGTCTGACCAAAGATTTTGGCAGACATCACGCCTACTACGCCAGCGGCATGCCAGCAGTAGCGTTGTAGATCTTCCCAGGTTTCGTACCGAACTTCGTCCAGATCCATTTCCATGCCGTCTATAACGGCCAAGAGTTCTTCGGCACGAATGTCGTAAACAGCTACATGCTCAGACAATGCTTTCATTACGGGGTGTGTAGCTTGGCCTTGGTAAAGCGCATCGACTTGCTCGCGCCACCAAACCAGTTTCATACGCGCAACGGATGCTTCACGAATTTCATCGACTACATCGTCTACTTCCCTACAGAAAGCATATAAAGCGGTGATGGCGCGGCGTCGCTCCTGTGGCAGAAACAGGAATGCATAATAAAAGCTGGAGCCACTCTGGGCGGCTTTGTTTTGGCAATATTCGTCAGGACTCATGCGGCGTAGCGGGCATCTATCAAGGAGTAGGGGAAGGCAATGGTCGTAGGCTACGCCAGAGCAAACACCCCCAATCGGCTTTGGCCAGAACGGGGCGTTGATGGAACATATCAAAGCCTACTTGCTCAAGGCGTTCAAGTATACGCAAGCCTCCCAAGATTACCAACTTTAGCTCTAGGGCTATACGGCCAGGTAACTGTTTAACCAGCGGAGCACCACTGAGTAGCAAGTGGCGAGCGTGTTGCACTAAAAACTGCATGAGTGCTTGCCATGCTGGGTCTAGATACGCGCTAGGGTTTTGTTGGCAGAGTGTGGGGAAATCGTGCGGCAACCCGTATTGCTGCATCAAGTGTTGTGGCAAATAGGCTCTATCTTTTTGCCAATCAATGGCGACGTCTTGCCAGAAATTGGTTAATTGCAGACCTGTGCAAATTGCATCTGACCAGTGCAGGTTTTCGGCGTTGTCCGCTTTATACAGCCCCAGCATCAAGCGTCCCACTGGGTTGGCAGAACGACGGCTGTAATCCATGAGTTCTTCTAGCTCGTTATAGCGGCTTTGTTGAACGTCTTGGCAGAAGGCCGACAGCAAATCATAGAACGGTTTATACGGCAGGTGATGCTGCTGTATTTGGGTGGCCAGTGGCTCAAATATGGGTTGTAGCTCAGCCAGTTTTGCAGGAAGCGCGTGGCCTTTTTCTAGGTATTGCAAGGCCTCTTCATAGTTGTGCAAGGCTGTCAAGCGTTGTTCGCTGCTTGCATCGCCTTCATCAGCAATATCATCGGCGCTACGTGCAAACCTATAGATGGCGTGTACGGCCGGGCGCAATGCTCTAGGCAGTAAAACAGAGGCTACTGGGAAGTTTTCATAGTGATCTACAGACATGTAGCAAGTATAAAGCACAGTGTGGCGCAAGGTGCTCACCCCTTAGCGTATTGCCACATTCTGGTTTAGACTTTCAGGCAGAATAATCGCGAGGTCTACAATGAAAAATAAATGTGTACTGGTAACGGGTGCCACCAAAGGCATAGGTTGGGCGATCAGTCAGCGTTTGGCCGATGCGGGAGCGCATGTAGTGGGGTTGGCGCGTAACACGCAAGATATAGACTTTCCAGGCTATCTCTACGCATGTGATTTGACCAATGCTGGGGAAACCGAGGAAATGTTGCGATTGATTCGCGAAAAATACCCGGTAGACGCTATTGTTAATAATGTAGGTATTGTGCGGCCTAGCCCATTGGGTGAAGTGGATCTGGCGGCGTTGTACGAAGTGTTTGATCTAAACGTACGTGTCGCCGTGCAGGTTACCCAAGCTTTTCTGCCCTCCATGAAAGCACGCAGAGAAGGGCGTATCGTGAATATTTGTAGCCGAGTAGTGAATGGTGCCTACGATCGCACCAGTTATTCGGCAGCTAAAAGTGCCTTGTTGGGGTGCACACGTACCTGGGCACTGGAGCTGGCTCCTTATGGCATCACGGTAAACGCCGTATCGCCAGGGCCAGTGGAAACTGAACTGTTCCGTGCAGGTCACCCTCACGGTGGCGAGGCCGAGAAAAAAACGCTGGCGTCTATCCCTATGGGGCGTATTGCCGAGGCCAGCGAAGTGGCTGCTGTAGTCGCCTTTTTATTAAGTGATGAAGCTGGCTACATCACAGGTCAAGAAATTGGTGTAGATGGTGGAAGTAGTTTGGCAGGACGATAAAGCCTTATGGTGACACAACGCCGCGCGGCAAAAAAAGCAAAAATTACCTTTGTGTGTTCCGAGTGTGGGGGCGAAAGCCCTCGCTGGGAAGGTAAGTGCCCACATTGTAATGAGTGGAACACCTTGCAAGAGTTTAAAGATAGCTCTGGCGGGGCGGGTGAAACGAATAGGTTTGCAGCGCTGGCCGGTGCGAGTCCTGTACAAAAACTGACTGACGTGCAGGCGCGAGAATTGCCGCGCCAGCCTAGCGGTATAGAAGAGTTTGACAGGGTATTAGGCGGTGGTTTAGTACCTGGTGGGGTGATCTTACTCGGGGGTGACCCCGGTATTGGGAAATCCACCTTGTTGCTACAAGCCATGGCGGCTTTGGCCAAAATTGAGCCTGTACTTTATGTCACCGGCGAGGAATCCGCCGAGCAGGTAGCCTTACGTGCTAAGCGCTTAGCGGTAGATACGGAAGGGGTAGATCTGCTGGCTGAGATCCGGCTGGAATCCATTATTGAAACCTTGATAGAGCGTCGCCCGTTGGTGGCGGTGATTGACTCTATTCAAACCTTGTATTCCGGTGAGCTTAGCGCTGCACCGGGGTCTGTGTCGCAAGTACGTGAGTGCGCGGCGCAATTGACACGCGTTGCCAAGCAGCAAGGTATTTCTATTGTGTTTGTAGGGCATGTGACCAAAGATGGTTCGCTGGCAGGCCCTCGTGTGTTAGAGCATATCGTTGATACGGTCTTGTACTTTGAAGGGGACACCCATTCGTCGTATAGGTTAATACGAGCCTTCAAAAACCGCTTTGGTGCGGTAAACGAACTGGGCGTATTCGCGATGACCGACAGAGGGTTACGAGGGGTGAGCAACCCATCGGCCTTGTTTTTGTCGCAGCACCAGCAGAAAGTACCGGGTTCATGCGTGATGGCCACCCAAGAAGGAACCCGTCCTTTATTAGTGGAAATCCAAGCGTTAGTTGATACAGCCCACGTACCTAACCCAAGACGCTTATCGGTAGGGCTAGAAGGTAACCGTTTGGCAATGTTGCTAGCAGTGATGAACCGTCATGCTGGCATCGTTACTTATGATCAAGACGTGTTTGTGAATGCGGTAGGCGGTGTGCGTATTACGGAGCCTGCCGCTGACTTGGCTGTGCTGCTATCTATCATGTCGTCGCTTAATAACAAGCCTTTACCTGAAGGTTTGGTGGTGTTTGGAGAGGTGGGGTTGTCAGGCGAAATACGTCCGGCACCTCGAGGCCAAGAGCGCCTTAAGGAAGCCGCGAAACTGGGCTTTAGCATCGCCTTGATCCCACAGGCTAATGCTCCCCGCCAAGCTATTGAAGGCTTAGAAGTATGGCCTGTGGCACGAATAGAAGAAGCGGTAGATAGACTGCGAGGACGCTAAGTCATGGATATGGTGCTGCAGCTTATCCTATTCATGGCAATAGGTGCCGGTATAGGGTTTATTGGTGGTATCTTGGGTATAGGTGGCGGCTTGCTCGCGATTCCCTTGCTCGTGTTGATGCAAGATATGGATCAACAGTTAGCACAAGGTACGGCCTTGATTATGGTGTTACCCGCCGTTATGCTGACTATACGTAAGTACAACCAATATGCACGTATAGATAGAGGTTCTGCGCTGGCGGGTGCTGCCAGTGCCAGTTTGTTTACCTGGGTAGGCGCTTTTTTTGCATTAAGCTTGCCTTCCGATACCTTACGTTTGATCTATGCCCTGTTCGTATTGGCAGTGGCGTTGTACTATTTTCAGCAAAGTGCTGCACTGCGGAATCGCCGCTCACCACCTACCAAACAAGCCTCAGACCATTCGCGTTCCTCTTTTGCGTTATTGGGTGTGCTAGCGGGTTTAGCGGGCGGTATTTTTGGTGTGGGTGGATCGGTAGTCGCCGTACCCGTGCTAACACGGTTTTTTAAATTATCCCAATTCAATGCACAAGCATTAGGGTTGACGATGGTGCTACCGGGGTTGACGGTGGCGTTGTTAACCTACGCTTCACATGGGCAGGTAGATTGGCATATTGGTATCCCTATGGCGCTAGGCAGTATGTGTTTGGTGCCCGTAGGTGTGCGGTTAGCGCACGGTATGCCAGAGCCAAGGCTAAAGCTGATTTTTGCCTGCATGTTATTGTTAATCATGGTGCTTTTGCTTCTAAAGATTTGATATGACATTGCTGGATTCACGTACCTTCCATGTGCATCATGGGCAGTATCACACCTTGTATGCCAATCCTTTAGGCAGGGTGTTTGACGAAAACTTGTTTGATCCTGAAAACCCAGAGCTACGTGCCGAGAAGGTGAGCCAAGGGGGGCGTCAAGCGGCATGGTTTGTGGATCTACCTATAGATATGCAAGGGGTGCTGCGTTTTTATAGACGTGGCGGGTTAGTCGGCAAGGTAGTGCGTCAACGTTACGCGTGGTTAGGGGCGGGTAATACACGCTCGTGGGCTGAGTTCGTGGTCATGCAGTATTTACATGCGCGTATTCCACAGCATGTGCCTGCACCGTTAGCTGCGATGTATCAACGTTTTGGCTGGTCGTACGAGGCCGCCATTATTGTTGAGCGAGTGCCTAACGTTAAGCCCTTGGCGACTTGTTTGGATAAAGCCGATCCACAAGTCGTCGCCAAGGCTATTTTGGCGATGCATGAGGTGGGTGTGTGGCACGCTGACTTGAATGCCTACAATATTTTGTTGGATGCGTTTGATCAGGTTTGGCTTATCGATTTTGATAGGGCCAGACGCGTCACCATGGACGATAAAAAACGCCAAGGAAACCTACAAAGATTGCAGCGATCTTTGCAGAAAGTGTGTGGTCCGGATGGCGGATTATGGTGGCAGGAATTAAATCGGGCTTATCTGCAACAATAGCCAAATAAACGATGACCTCGCCATGCTAAAACCGCTATCATCACGGTTTTTGGTTTGTACGTTTTCAAAGGGGTTCGCCAATGAGCTTCGGTTATGCAAAACACACCCTGTTGGGTGCCGCGCTGGTGCTTTCAGCTACTTCCGTTTTGGCCCAAGAGAAAGTTGTTAATGTATACAACTGGGCAGAATACACGGCTCCAGATACCTTATCCGGTTTTGAAGAAAAAACAGGTATCAAGGTTCGGTACGATGTGTACGACAGTAATGATACGTTGCAGGCCAAATTGTTAACGGGCAAATCAGGGTACGACGTTGTAGTACCTTCTACGCATTATGCAGCGCGCCAAATTGAAGGCGGCCTGTTTCAAAAATTAGATAAAAGCAAACTGCCTAATTGGGAACACTTGGATCCCGACATCATGGCGGTATTGGCCGATGTAGACCCTGGTAACGATTACTTGATTCCATGGGGCTATGGCACCAATGGTCTAGGCTATAACGTAGACAAAGTACGTGAGATTTTTGGTGATGACGTAGACCTAGGTAACTGGGATATGTTGTTCAAACCCGAGAACGCTGAGAAGCTGAAGTCCTGCGGTATTTCCGTGTTGGATGAGGCAGCACAAGTGTTCCCCGCCGTACTGTACTACTTGGGTAAAGACCCCAATAGTTCTGACCCAGAAGATTACAAAGAAGCCTTGGCGTTGCTCAAGCAAATACGCCCTTACATTCGCCAGTTTAGTTCGTCAGGTTTTATTGACGAGTTGGCTACCGGCGATTTGTGTATGGTGTATGCCTTCTCGGGCGACGTGATGATTGCAGCGAATCGTGCCAAAGAAGCAGGTAAAACCTACAAGGTGGATTACTACATTCCTGAAGGCGGTGCGCCCATCTGGTTTGACACCATGGCTATCCCTAAGGATGCCTCCAACGTAGAGGCTGCACACGCGTTCATTAACTACATTGAAACGCCTGAAGTACACGCTGCTATTACCAACACCATGTTCTACCCCAACGCGAATAAATCAGCACGTGAGTTCGTGGTGAAAGAAGTGGCGGATAACGTGATGATTTATCCACCTGCAGAGGTAGCACAAACGTTGTTTGTGATTAAGCCGCAACCATTGCCTGTACAGCGTTTGCAAACACGCATGTGGGCAGAACTGAAATCAGGACGCTAACTCGATGTTGGAAAACCGTTCAGCCGCAACATCGTGGGCGGGAGCAGAGGATGAGTTCGTCAGAGTAGAAAACGTCGTCAAGATTTTTGGCGATACCGTGGCGGTGAAATCCGTAAATTTATCGGTACAGCGTCACGAGTTTTTTGCTCTGTTGGGCAGTTCTGGGTGTGGAAAGTCTACACTGCTGCGCATGTTAGCTGGCTTTGAGGAAGTGACTTCCGGCCGTATTTATCTCGACAACGAAGACATCACTGACCTGCCGCCCTATAAGCGGCCGGTCAACATGATGTTCCAGTCGTATGCGCTATTCCCGCACATGACAGTAGAAGCCAACGTGGCTTTTGGTCTGAAGCAAGAAGGTGTGCCTAAGAATGAAATTCATGAGCGCGTTTTTGAGGCGTTAGATTTAGTACAAATGGCAGGCTATGCACGTCGTAAGCCTAGCCAACTGTCGGGTGGTCAGCAGCAGCGTGTAGCATTGGCGCGTAGTTTGGTGAAGCGACCTAAGCTGTTGCTGCTAGACGAACCCATGTCGGCATTGGATAAGCAGATTCGTACCAAAACACAGGTTGAGTTGGTCAAAATCTTGGAGCAAGTGGGTGTGACCTGCATTATGGTGACTCACGACCAAGAAGAGGCCATGACCATGGCGCACCGTATTGCAGTGATGACGGCAGGCCAGATAGAGCAATGTGGTACGCCTTACGATGTGTATGCCTTTCCTAATTCGCGTTTTGTGGCGGGTTTCATCGGTTCTACAAACTTGTTTACCGGTGAGATCGTAGTAGACGAACCTGACCATGTGGAAATAGGTAGCGATGAACTGTCTCGCGTGCTGCATGTGAACCACGGTATTAGTGAGCCACTGGGCATGGAAGTCTATGTGTCCATACGCCCTGAACAGATAGTGGTTAGCCATGCTCAACCCGAGCAGGAAAAAAACTGGGGCCACGGTGTGGTCAGCCATATGGCTTGGATGGGTAGCTACGTGCGCTACCAAGTACGCCTAGATTCGGGCAAGGTGGTGGAGTCCCACATGCCTAGCCTAACCTTGGCTCAAGCCGATGCGCCCGGCGTGGATGATGAGGTGTACGTCAGTTGGTCTGACGACAGTGCGATTGTGTTGCCATCATGAAGATTTTTAGCTGGCGCCGCTATGTGCCATCAGGCAGGTCGTTAGTCATAGGTCTGCCTTTTGTCTGGCTGTTTTTGTTCCTGTTTATTCCTTTCTTGCTGGTATTTAAGATCAGTTTTGCGGATCTTAAATTTGGCGTGCCGCCCTATACGCCGCTGGCTGAAATGCAAGACGATACCTTGTCGCTGCTGTTGCACTTACGTAGTTACGTGCTGCTGTTTAGCGATAATTTGTATCTGGATACCTATTTCAGCTCGGTCAAAATTGCTGCTATCTCCACCTTCTTTTGTGTGTTGATAGGTTATCCCATGGCGTATTACATCGCCAGAGCCAAGCCGGGTATTCGGCATTATTTGTTGTTAGCGGTAATTTTGCCCTTTTGGACCTCACTGTTACTGCGAGTCTATGCATGGGTAGGATTGTTGCGTACTGACGGTGTGATCAATAACGTCTTGCTGTGGCTGGGGGTGATAGACAGCCCCTTAACGTTGTACCGCACTGAATTGGCGGTATATATAGGGCTGGTATATGCCTATCTGCCTTTCTTTATTTTGCCCTTGTACGCCAACCTAGTGAAGCTAGATGTGCGTTTGCTAGAGGCAGCATCTGACCTAGGTGCGCGTCCATGGTCCACATTTTTGCATGTGACCTTGCCGCTTTCTATGCCGGGTGTGATTGCCGGTGCCATGTTGGTCTTTATTCCTTCTATAGGTGAATACGTAATCCCGGAAATGCTGGGTGGCGCGGACACCTTGATGATGGGGCGCATTATGTGGAACGAGTTCTTTAATAATGCAGACTGGCCGATGGCAGCAGCGGTAACGTGTGTGATGGTGTTGCTGTTGATTATCCCGTTGGTGCTGTTCCAGTACAGCCAAATGCGACATCTGCAAAACGAAAGGAAATAGCGATGGTGCGTCCTAATCCTTGGTTACGAGGCATCGTACTGTTCATAGGCTTTGGCTTCTTGTACATGCCCATCCTGTTCTTAATGGTGTTTTCATTTAATGATTCCACCTTGATGACGTCGTGGTCTGGCTTTTCATTGCGTTGGTACAAATCGCTAATGAACGATCATGCGCTGCTGGATGCTGCAAAGCTGTCCTTTTTGATCGCTGGCATGACAGCGACGGCAGCGGTGGTTTTGGGCACGTGGGCAGGCTATGTGTTGGCACGCATGGGTAAATTCCGTGGCTTTGCTATGTATGTAGGTATGCTCAGCGCGCCGCTGGTGATTCCCGAGGTGGTACTGGGTATTTCTCTGTTGTTGATGTTTGTGGAGTTCTCCAAGCTTTTTGGTTGGCCTGCAGAAAATGGCATCTTCACCATTTGGGTGGGGCATGTGTTGCTGTGTATGGCGTATGTGGCGGTGGTGGTGCAGTCGCGTATTCGTGACTTCGATCGTTCACTGGAAGAGGCGGCCATGGATTTGGGGGCAACACCACTAAAGGTGTTTTTCCTGATTACCTTGCCCTTGATAGCGCCTGCATTAATGGCAGCATGGCTGTTAGCCTTCACCTTGTCCTTAGACGATGTGGTGATTGCCTCCTTCTTGTCTGGCCCGGGTTATACCACCTTGCCAGTAGAGGTGTTCTCGCGCGTGCGCTTAGGGTTGAAGCCAGAAATCAATGCGCTTGCTACACTGTTTATCTTAATCGTTGGCTTGGTGGTGATTGTGGCGAATCGTCTTCAGCACCAAGTGAATAAAGCAGAACAGTAAGGAGTCACCATGCTACGTGTTTATGGCATCAAAAATTGCAGTACGTGTGTAAAAGCCCTGAAATGGTTGGAAGCTCAAGGCCAGCAAGTGGAGTTCATCGATTACCGTGCTAATCCGGTTGATCCTGCACTGTTGCAAGACTGGGTAAAGCAATTAGGCGAATGGCCCAAGCTGGTTAACCGTGCTTCGATGACATGGCGTAATTTGGACGATGCATTAAAAACACCAGCAAGCGATGCCGATTGGTTGGCCATTATTGCGACACATCCAACAGTGGTGCGTCGTCCCGTAACGGTTAAAGCGGATGGTAGTGCCATAGCCGGTTTTAACGAAAAGAAAATGATAGAGTTTTTAGGCTAAGCCTATCACTCAATACGTAGGCCACGCGTTTTGCGTGGTTGTGGTTGTAACGAGTAAAAATGACTATGTATACCCAAACAGAACTAAAGGCCCACGTTGCACAAGCAGCTGTGGAATTTGTATTGCCACAACTGCGTACCGACAGCATTTTAGGTGTAGGTACCGGATCCACTGTGGATTTGTTTATAGATGCTCTGGCGGCACATAAAGGGGCATTTAAGGGGGCGGTTTCTAGCTCCGAGCGCTCTACTCGCCGCATGCGTGATTTGGGTATTACGGTTTACGACTTAAACGATGTGGAGTCCTTGCTGTGGTATGTGGATGGCGCCGATGAGTTGGATCCTAGTCTTGCCATGACCAAAGGTGGTGGCGGTGCACTAACTCGCGAGAAGATTGTGGCGTCGGTTGCTAAGAACTTCTTATGTATTGCAGATGCTTCCAAAGAAGTAGCCGTGTTGGGTGCATTCCCTCTACCCGTAGAGGTGATTCCTATGGCGCGTGCAGCCGTTGCGCGTCAACTGGCAGCATTGGGTGGTAATCCTGTGTTGCGTGCTGATTTCATCACGGATAACGGTTGCCAGATTTTGGATGTGCATGGTTTGCAGATTCAAGATCCTAAAGCCTTAGAACAACGTATTAACAATATTCCTGGTGTGGTGTGTTGTGGCTTGTTTGCCTTGTCAGGTGCGAGTATCGCCTTGATCGCCTCTCAAGAGGGTGTACAACGACGAGAGCTATCGGACTCGTAACACCTCTGTCATAATGAGGCGGTATCCTAAGGTTTATTTTTATTCAGTAGCGTCTATCAAGGGTAGTATCCATGATTGAACACACCAACAAACAATTTCACAGCGATTTAGAAAACACACGCTCCCTTTTCTTGAAAATGGGTGGCATCGTGGAGTCTATGGTGCGTGAAGCAATGGAAGCCTTGTTCAGCGGTGATCTCACTTTAGTTGAAAAAGTGCGTGAGCGAGAGAAAGAGGTGAATGCACTGGAAGTCGAAATCGACAGTCGCATTACTCACTTGATCGCTCGTAATCAGCCTACCGCTATCGACTTGCGTATGCTGCTGTCCATCTCCAAAATGCTGACCGACATGGAACGCTGTGGTGATGAGGCCGAACGCATTGCCAAAATGGTGCGCCGACTTTACGAAAACGAATCTGGCTACGAGCCAGTCGTAGAACTACGCCACATGAGCATGTCTGTGATTAGCATGATTAAAAACACGTTGGATGCCTTTGCGCGCCAAGATGCGATTCGTGCAGCAGAAATCGTACGTAGCGACAAAGAAGTGGACCGTGAGTGGAAAGCCTCTTTGCGTCACATCAGTACCTTCATGATCGAAGACCCACGTACTATCTCGCGTTCTATAGACCTGATTTTCTTGGCCCGTGCGCTAGAGCGTATTGGTGACCATGCGAAAAACATGGCAGAACGTGTGATTTACATGGTGCATGGCGATGATGTGCGTCACGCTGGTGTGAAAACAGCTGAGCGTGTGGCCAGAGGGGAAAGCATGGATGCTATCCCTGAAGCGACTGCTGAAGCTGCAGCAACAGATAGCACAGCGTCTGAGCAAGCCTAAGAGGTTGTGAGGTTGTGCTAAACGCTCCGTGAAAGCGGGGCGACGATTAAAAAAGCTCTGGTGTGATGCCGGAGCTTTTTTGTTTCCTCCGTTTCCTCAGGGTTGTTCGCGATTGATAGATTTACTACCCTCTCTTAAGCGTCATACGGTTTTATTCGTGATGTGGGTTAACGGTGAGTGGCCTTTACTCGTCATACTGGCTCAAGATAACGGCTGTATCCATCGCACATGCTGGGGAGCTGCAGAAGAATTTTTTGTGATTTGAGACACCAAATCAAAAAAATTTTCTTTCCGCCCCCCTGAACATGCTGCTACTGATAGGTTTACCGCCCTTTCTTGTGGGCCGTTCTAGTAGGCTCGAAATGCCCTGCTAAGAGCTGAGGTAGGCTTCTATGCTGAGTGTTGGGGAGCTACTGGGACAGTTTTGTTTTAGCTTAGCGACTGCGACTCTGAGGTAAGCCAGGCAATTAGCAACAGCATTGAATAAAAGGCACAGCGTGACACTATGTGTTTGTACAGAAGTACGCACACCCACAGAAATCACCTACCTAAAAACCTCTGCAAGCGACGAGCAAAAGGCGGATGGAAGTGTTTTTTTATTTGGTGTCTCAAATAAAAAAATACTTTCGCAGCCTTAGGCTAATGCAGTCCAGTCGTGAGTAAGTGGGCTTTAAGCTCATTACATGCGTTTAGAGGCTAACCTTAGGCTATGGCAGCGAGCCTTGAGTATGCACTGACGACATGATGAAGAGGCAATATTACGAGATTGCAAGCACAAAAAAATCCCGCCGAAGCGGGACTTTTTATACGTTGCAACGTTGGGGTTAGCCTAGCAAAGCATGCACACCCAAGTTAATCAGTAAACCACCACCCAGCAGCCAGCCGAACAATATCAACGCTAACAGTAGTGGGCGTATACCAGCACGGCGCAACACAGAAACGTGTGTGCTTAAGCCTAAGGCACCCATCGCCATCGCCAGCAGCAAGTTATCCAACACAATACCGTTTTCAACCACAGTACGAGGCAGTACCGATGTGGAGTGAATGGCTATCACCAAGATAAAGCCTAAGGCAAACCAAGGGATCACAATTTTCTTACCGGATTGTTCGGCTTGTGGGTTGTGTTTGCGCTCGTAGCGCAGCAAGCCCCAGGCCAACAGCATCAGGAAAGGAGCCAACATGATCACGCGTACCATTTTGCTGATCACGGCCGCACCAGCCGCTTCTTCACCTGCAGCACGACCTGCTACCACGACTTGGGCTACTTCGTGCACGGTAGAACCAACGAACACACCGTATTGCTGGGCATCCATGGCTAACCAACCTTGTTGGAAGAACAGGTTGTACAGCACGGGCCACAAGAACATAGCGATGGTACCGAAGATGACGACGGTAGCAATGGCGACGGTGACGTGTTCAGCACGGCCTTTCACAATGGGTTCTGCAGCCATCACCGCAGCAGCACCACAAATTGAAGCGCCGGTACCAATCAGCAAGGTGGTGTGTCGGTCCATCTTGAATAAGCGCATCCCTAAGAAGCAGGCGATCGCAAAGGTGGAGCCTAACATCAACGCATCAATCACAACCCCTGTCACGCCTACTTGTGCAATGTCTTGAAAGGTCAGGCGCAGGCCGTAGAGCACAATGCCGGTACGCAACAAACGGGTTTTGGAAAAATCCACGCCTGCTGATGTATAGGGTTGAACGCTAGGGTAGAAGGTATGGCCACAAATCATGCCCAGCACAATGGCAATGGTAAGCGGGCTTAAGCCATTGGCCATAAACCAAGGTTGTTGCCCTAACCACATGGAGACTAGCCCCAGTAAACCGGTGAGCAGCAAACCTGCGAACATAGAAGACGACTTGGGCCAAGTCGTAACCTGATGAGATGAAGAATGTGATGTGGCCATGATAGTACTCGCAATACAACAGTGATAGACATCATGACCGTCTTTGTCTTATTTGTTAAATTGGTTATATAGTTATAGTTGATCTAATCTATAGATATAGAGCGTCATGAAAATTACCTTGCGTCAGTTGCAGATCTTTGTCGCTATTGCCGAGCATGGCAGTACCACGGCTGCGGCCGAGCAAATCCCCTTGTCTCAATCGGCAACCAGTGCGGCCTTGGCAGAGCTAGAGCTATTGTTGGGTACTAGCCTCTTTGACCGCATAGGTAAACGTTTATCGCTAAACGAGACAGGTCGTAGTTTGCTGGAGGCGGCGCGGGGGACTATCAATAATGTGCAAGAAATAGAGCGCAATTTTGGTATGGGTGAAGGGCGTAGTTTGCCAGCGTGGATACGCTTGGGGGCTAGTACTACGTTGGGTAATTACGTGATGCCTGAGCGTATTGCTAAGCTGCTACGTACCGAGCCGCTTACGCAAGTACAGATGCGTATAGGCAACACACAAGAAATTATCAGTGCTGTGCAGCGACTAGATGTAGACGCGGGAGTCATTGAAGGCCCCTGTCATGCAGATGATTTGGATGTGCAACCTTGGGGTATTGATGAGCTGGTGGTGGTGGCATCGCCTGAGCACAAACTGGCCAGGGACTCCCAGCGTTGCTCTATAGAGGCATTGCGCGCGCAGCGCTGGCTGGTACGAGAAGCAGGTTCAGGTACTAGAGAGTCAGTAGATAATGTGTTGCTGCCGCATTTGGGTGGCTTTTCCAGCAGTATGCAACTGGGCAGTACGGAAGCCATTAAGCAGGCGGTGGGGGCGGGGTTAGGGATTGCGTGTTTGTCTAGCTGTTCAGTGCAAGATTTGTTAGCACTGGGGCGGTTGACTGTATTGACTACAGCGTTACCGCCCCTAGAACGCATGTTGTATCGCATTGCTCATCGTAGTAAGTGTTTTTCGCCCAGCTTAACGCGTTTGCTGGAGCCACTGATGAGCGACTCTACACGTTAGTCGTTGTGCGGTACGAAGCCTTGAGCTTCAACGTCTTTATCGTCGAACAAGTAGTTTTGCATTTGTTCAGCCAAATATTGGCGAGCACGAGCATCAGCCAAATTCAGGCGGTTTTCATTCACTAAACGGGTTTGAATACCCATCCAGTTATTCCAAGCTTCTTTGGAAATGGAACGCCAGATTTTGACGCCTACCTCACCGGGGTAAGGTGGGAAATCAAGCCCTTCGGCTTGGCGTTTGAGTTTGATACAGTCAACCATACGGGTCATGAAGAATTCCTCGTCAAAGTTTTTTGATGAATACTAGGCTATTGCGCGAGCGGTTGTACAAAGCCCGTTTTTCTTTGGGAAGATCGGATACGCCACCTTGCACAAAACCGCGCTTAATAAACCAGTGCGATGTACGAGTGGTGAGTACGAATAAACGTTTTGCACCCATAGCACGGGCGCGACTTTCTGCGTGGCGCAGCAAGAGTTCACCCTCACCACTGCCTTGCCATTCTGAGTGGACGATCAAACAGGCCATTTCTACCATGCCTTCGTCCAGGTACGGAGTGACCGACACGCAACCGTAAATAATGCCGTCGTGCTCTAGTACGGTGAAGCGTTCTACTTCGCGCTCTACCACAGCACGGCCGCGAGGTACTAGGGTGCCATCAGCCTCTAAGGGCTCAATTAATTGCAAGATGGATGCCACATCATCCAACGTAGCGGGACGCAGGTCATCCAGTGTGTCTTCTACCACCATGGTGCCTACACCGTCGTGGGTAAAGATCTCTAACAAAATACTGCCATCCAGCGGGTAGGGCACGATGTGTGCACGAGCAATACCGCGTTTGACGGCTTGAGAGGCGCTACGTAGAAATACGCTGGAGTCCTCGCTTAATGCATTAGCGCTCAAGAGCTGATCCGCATCCGCACGAGCTAGCTCGCCATCAATGGTTTGGTCAGCGTCTAGGTTAGCGAGAGGGGCTGGGGTTAGGTAGATCAGTTTTTCTGCACGCAAGGCTACAGCGGCATTTAACGCCAATTCTTCCATGCTCAGGTCAAAGGCATCACCGGTAGGCGAGAAGCCCAGCGGTGACAGCAGTACAATAGCGCCTTGGTCCAGAATCTTACGCATGGATTCGGTATCCATTTTGCGTACGGCACCAGCGTGTTGGTAGTCCACACCATCAATGACGCCCACAGGTCTAGCCGTCACAAAGTTACCGGAAATCACGCGTATTTGCGCATGGGACATAGGGGTATTGGGCAAACCTTGGCTAAAAGCCGCTTCAATATCCAAACGTATTTCACCTGCGGCTTCTTTAGCGCATTCTAAGGCGGCGGGGCTGGTGGGCGATGTTCCACGTCCAAAGGTGTTTTTCTCGCCCTTTAACAGTAGCTGCTCATTGACTTGGGGGCGAGAACCGTGAACCAGCACTAGGCGTATACCTAGCGCAGAAAGCAAGGATAAGTCGGGTATTAGCGTGGATAGAAAGTCATCAGCAATGAGCTCACCGCCAAAGCCTACTACAAAGGTTTTTCCACGAAATCGGTGCACATACGGAGCAACTTCCCTAAACCAGCGTACAAACTGCGCGGGAGCGAATTCTGGTGCATCATGGGCGGAAAGGGTGTCGCTGTCATTGTTGCTCATAAGCCTGCCTGAATGGGTCAGTGATCAAAACCAAAACAAAATTATAATGAGGGACTATTTAGAGAAGCGAGTTTCATGCAAGAGCCTGTAGACGTTGCGGGAAAGCCAACATTTCCCCTAGTAATTGAGTACCCAGAAGAGTTGCCGGTTAGCGCCCGCCGCGAGGAAATCGCGCGCGCCATACAAAAGCATCAAGTGGTTATTGTAAGCGGTGAAACCGGTTCAGGGAAAACCACGCAGCTACCAAAAATTTGTCTAGAGCTGGGACGTGGCCACAAAAAAATGATAGGCCATACCCAGCCGCGCCGTTTGGCGGCGACTTCAGTGGCCCAGCGTATCGCAGAGGAACTGAATACCGAGATAGGCGAATGGGTAGGTTACCAAATTCGTTTTGCCGATCGTAGTGGCCCCAACTCAGCCATTAAGCTGATGACGGATGGTATTTTGTTGGCGGAAAGCCAACGAGATCCTTTGCTGCGCCGCTACGATACCCTGATTATCGATGAGGCGCACGAGCGCAGTTTGAATATCGATTTTTTACTGGGGTTTTTGAAGCAGTTGTTGCAACGACGCAAAGATCTAAAACTGATCATTACGTCGGCCACCATTGATGCAGCAAAATTTGCCGAGCATTTCGCCATAGACGGTGTGGCGGCACCTGTTATCGAGGTGTCAGGGCGATTGTACCCAGTCGAGGTGCTCTACCGTCCGGTACTGCAAGATAAGAAAACCGAAGAGGGTAGTAGCAAAGAGAAAGAAAAAGACGATGAGCGTGATTTAAATGACGCCATCGTAGACGCGGTGAACGAATGTAGTCGCTATGGCGAAGGCGATATTTTGGTGTTCTTGCCTGGTGAGCGAGAGATTCGTGATGCCGCGGAAAGCCTGCGTAAAGCGCAATTACGTGGCACGGAAATTTTGCCGCTGTATGCGCGGTTGAGTAATGCCGAACAAAGTCGTATTTTTCACCCTCAGGGTAATGCTAGACGAGTCGTGTTAGCGACTAACGTGGCTGAAACTTCGCTAACCGTACCCGGCATACGCTATGTGATTGATAGCGGCTTGGCACGCATTAAGCGTTATTCGTGGCGCAACAAAGTAGAGCAGCTACGTATAGAGCCGATCAGCCAAGCATCTGCAAACCAGCGTGCGGGGCGTTGTGGTCGTATAGGTCCAGGTGTATGCATTAGGCTTTATGCCGAACAAGATTACGCGCAGCGTCCTGCCTTTGGTGATCCGGAAATTCTGCGCTCATCCTTGGCAGGGGTGATTTTGCGCATGAAAGTGCTCAAGCTAGACGATGTAGAGCATTTCCCCTTTGTTGATAAACCCACAGGCAGGGCGATTGCCGATGGTTATCAACTCTTGCACGAATTGGGGGCATTAGATGACGAGCGTCACTTAACCAAAGTAGGCCGCTCATTGGCCCACCTGCCGGTAGACCCTCGTGTAGCCCGCATGATTTTGGCCGCACAAGATCAGCAGTGTTTGCACGAAATGCTGATTATTGCTTCGGGGTTGTCGGTACAAGATCCACGTGAGCGCCCTATGCATGACAGGGAAGGGGCCGAGCGTGCGCATCAACGTTTTGTCGATGCACAGTCAGAGTTCATGTCGTTTCTGAAAATGTGGGAATGGTATGGCGAGCAGGTGAAAAGTCGCTTGTCACAGCGAAAACTCAGTAAAGCGCTGAAAGATCAGTTCTTGTCGCCCATGCGCTTTAGAGAATGGCGCGAAGTGCACAAGCAGTTATTGAATTTGGTGCGTGAGGCAGACTGGCGTGTGAATACCGAACCAGCCACGTACGAACAAATTCATTGTGCGCTGCTAACAGGTTTGGTGGCGAACGTAGGCTATAAAGCAGAGGAAGGTTCGTTCTATCAAGGCACACGAGACATTCGTTTTGTGTTGCACCCCGGCTCTACCTTAGGTAAGAAGGCGGGGCGTTGGGTGTTGGCTGGCGAGCTGGTAGAAACCACGCGTTTGTTTGCCCGTTGCTTAGCACGTATAGAGCCACAGTGGATTGAAAAAGTAGCCGATCACTTGCTGAAAAAACTGTGGTCTGATCCGCGTTGGGATAAGCGTAGTGGCCGCGTAGTGGCTAATGAGCGTGCCAGCTTGTATGGCCTGCAAATCTACAATGGTAGACGTGTGCACTATGGTCGTATCAATCCCGAGGAGTCTCGCGAGATCTTCATCCGCGATGCGCTAGTGGCTGGGGAAATCCAATCCAACTTGCCTTTTTTGCGTCATAACAAGCAGCAGGTGCAAGCGATTGAAAAGCTGGAGCATCAATCTAGACGTCCTGATATTTTGGTGGACGATAGCCTGATTCAAGCCTTTTACGAACGCCATATTCCTGCTCATATACATCAGACTGCCACACTAGAGAAATGGTACAAGGGGCTGGATAAACAGCAAGCGGCAGCATTGTTACTGAACCGCGATGAGCTGATGCGTCATGATGCGGCCGGTATTACCACCGATGTGTTTCCGCGTAACGTGACGTGGGAAGGCGTCAGCATGGCGTTGGATTATCACTTCGAGCCAGGCTCCTTGCGTGACGGTGTCACCATGACGGTACCGGTATTTCAGTTAAACCGTCTGAACAATCAGCGTTGTGAATGGTTGGTGCCGGGGATGCTGAAAGAAAAAGTGCAGTGGTTGTTGCGTTCATTGCCGCAGCGCATGCGCCGGCATTGCGTGCCCATTCCTGAGTACGCCGAGGGCTTTCATGAGCGGTGGTTTGAACAAGCCCAAGACCCTAAGCTGTCGCTGATACAAGCCTTGATAGACGATGTATGGCAAGAGCGTAGACAGCGCTTGCAAGCTACCGACTTTAAGCCTGAAACCTTACCTGCTCACTTGTTCATGAACTTTAAAGTGGTGGACGAGCATGGGCGTATGCTGGCCGGTGGTCGCAATCTTGATAAGCTCAAAGCAGAACATGGGAAAAAAGCACAAGAGTCCTTCCAACGCTTAGCCGCTGAAGATACAGAGGTGGCCAAAGCGTTAGACCACGAAAAAATTACCGAGTGGTCATTTGGTGAGTTGCCTGAACTGCTGGAAATACGTAGAAATCAGCGCAGCGTAGTAGGCTATCCGGCACTGATAGATCAAGGTGAGTATTGCGAGTTGGACGTCTTTGACGAGCCAGAACAAGCCTTGCGTCAGCACCGTGCAGGGTTGCGTAGGCTATTTAGAATCGCCTTGCGTGAACCCTTGAAGTTCCAGGAAAAAAATATTCCGGATCTTACCAAAATGAGCATGTTGTTTATGCCATTAGGTACACAGAATGTGCTGCGCGACCAAATCTTGGATGCCGCGATTGATAGCGTCTGTTTGATGGACCCGTTGCCCGTGAATGCAGAGCAGTTTGCTGCACGCGTCGAGCAAGCACGCCCACGACTAGGCTTGATTGTGCGAGAAATCGCCAGACAAACCTTGGCAGTACTAACAGAGTGGACGGCATTGCAGCGCAAGGTAGTAGGTATTAAGAGCCATACTCAAACGTATGAAGACATGCAAGCGCACCAATCTCGTTTGATGCATAAGGCCTTTATCAGCGACAATAGCCCTCAGCGACTTGCGCACTTTACTCGCTACTTGAAAGCTGCGCAGGTGCGTATAGATAAGTTACGTACTGATCCAGCGCGAGATGCGCGTTGGATGGCAGAATTACTACCGTTGCAAACAAAGTTTTTGCGAGCGGTTGTGGCGGCTAAAGGGGCTGAAGACCAGCAGTTAGAAGAGTTCCGCTGGATGCTAGAAGAGTTGCGGGTCTCGCTGTTTGCTCAGGAGCTACGCACTCCTATGCCTATTTCCGCCAAACGTTTGGAAAAAGCATGGGCAGCCATGCAGCGCTAAATACGAATTGAATACAGGTTGGCACTATAACGATGACGAGTTTTCCTTTTGTGCACTTACGTAGTCACTCCGAATTTTCGGTGGTGGATGGTATTGCACGCATACCAAACCTGGTATCTAGAGCAGTCGCTTCAGAGCAGCCCGCCATGGCGCTGACTGATTTGTGTAACTTGTTTGGGTTGATCAAGTTCTATAAAGAAGCACGCAAAAAAGGTATCAAGGCGATTGCTGGTTCTGATTTGTGGGTGGAAAACGAGCACGACCGGGAAAAACCATTCCGGCTTTTAGTGTTGGTGATGAATCATCAAGGTTATTTAGACCTGTGTGATTTGTTGACCAAAGCGTGGTTGGAAAACCAATACAAAGGCCGCGGCGAAGTACGTCGCGAGTGGCTAGAAAACCAACAAAACTTGATCCTGTTATCTGGCGCACGCATGGGTGATATAGGTCAGGCTATTGATGCGGGTAATGCCGATTTGGCGCGTGAGTATGCCAGCTTCTGGGCAGAGCATTATCCCAATCGTTTCTTTATAGAGTTGCAGCGTGCCGGGCACGATGGTGATGACGCTTATGTGCAGGCAGCGTGCGGCTTAGCGGCCGAGCTTAGTCTGCCTGTAGTGGCTACACACCCCATTCAGTTTATGGAGCCTGAGGATTTCCGTGCTCACGAAGTACGGGTGTGTATTGCCGAAGGTGAGCAACTGGCAAATCCACGCCGGGTTAAGCGTTTTACTACAGAGCAGTACTTTTTAGACTCAGAGGCAATGTACAGCAAATTTGCTGACATTCCTTCTGCGTTAGAAAATACCTTGGAAATCGCCAAACGCTGTAACTTGACGCTGACGTTGGGTAAAGCCTGCCTACCTGACTTCCCTACACCTGATGGCATGAGTCTGGATGACTTCTTGGTGCAAGAAGCCATAGCAGGGCTAGATGTGCGCATGAAGCAGTTGTATCCCAACGAGGAAGAACGCAACTCACAGTACCCGGAATACCGTAAGCGCTTGGATTGGGAGTGCAACACCATCGTGACGATGGGGTTCCCCGGTTATTTCTTAATCGTGGCCGACTTTATTAACTGGGGTAAGAACAATGGCGTGCCTGTGGGCCCAGGGCGTGGGTCCGGTGCTGGTTCGTTGGTGGCGTACAGTTTGGGGATCACCGATCTGGATCCTTTACGTTATGACTTGCTGTTCGAGCGATTCCTGAATCCTGAACGTGTATCCATGCCTGACTTCGATATCGACTTTTGTCAGGATAACCGCGAGCGGGTCATTGATTACGTTAAGCAAAAATACGGTCCTCAGGCCGTCAGTCAGATTGCCACCTTCGGTACCTTAGGGGCGAAGGCCGTGGTGCGTGACGTAGGGCGTGTATTAGAACTGCCTTATAGCATGTGTGATGGCTTATCTAAGCTGATTCCTTTTAGCCCGGCTGACCCATGGACCTTATCTAGAGCGTTATCGGACGAACCTGCTTTTAAAGACAGGTACGAGAACGATGAGGAAGTGCGCGCGCTCATCGATTTGGCTAAGCCACTAGAGGGTTTGACGCGAAGTGTAGGCATGCACGCTGGGGGCGTATTAATTGCCCCCGGTAAATTGGTGGATTTCTGCCCGCTGTATCGACAGCCAGGCATCGATACCAATGCTGTATCCCAGTACGATAAAGACGACGTTGAGCAAGCTGGGTTAGTGAAGTTCGACTTTTTGGGGTTGCGTAACCTGACCATTTTGGACTGGGCCGAGAAGTACGTGCGTGCTTTTAACCCGTCCAGAGCTGACTTCAATTTAATGTCTTTGTCCTTAGATGATCCAGATGCGTATCGTATTCTGTGTGAGGGCAATACCACCGCCGTATTCCAGCTGGAGTCGCGGGGGATGAAAGAGTTACTGCGTAGCCTACGACCCAGTAACTTTGAAGATATTATCGCGATGTTAGCCTTGTACCGTCCCGGTCCGTTAGAGTCTGGGATGGTGGTGGATTTCGTAAACCGTAAGCACGGTAGGGCCGAAGTAGACTACTTTCACCCAGATCTAGAAGCTGTACTGAGCAGCACCTATGGGGTGATTGTGTATCAGGAACAGGTGATGCTGATTTCACAGATCATCGGTGGCTACTCGCTGGGCGGTGCAGACTTATTACGTCGAGCCATGGGTAAGAAAAAGCCCGAAGAGATGGCCAAGCACCGCGAGATCTTCGAAAAAGGCGCGATAGAAAAAGGGTATGACGGCGATTTGGCGGTGAAGCTGTTTGACCTGATGGAAAAATTTGCAGGTTATGGTTTTAACAAAAGTCACTCTGCCGCCTATGCATTGATTGCCTACCATACGGCGTGGCTCAAAGCGCATCACCCGGCTGAGTTCTTGGCCGCGACGATGTTGTCGGATATGGACGATACCGACAAAGTGCAAATTTTCTGGCAAGACGCTATTGCCAACGGTATTGATGTGTTGCCACCGGATATCAATGCGTCTAACTATAGATTTGAACCGGTACAAGATCGCTATACCAAAGAAGGTAAGCCACCTCGCACCATTCGATATGGTTTGGGGGCGGTTAAAGGCACAGGCCAAGCAGCTGTAGAGTCTATTGTTCAAGCCAGAAAAGAGGGCGGCAACTTTGTCAGCTTATTCGACTTCTGCCGTAGGGTAGACCGCCAAGTGGTGAACAAGCGTACCATTGAAGCGTTAATACGTGCCGGAGCGTTTGATAGTGTGGAAGAAAACCGTGCCGCGTTGTTAACCTCTCTTGGACATGCTGTAGAAGCCGCCGAACAAGTGGCTAGAAATGCTAATCAAGCGAGTTTGTTTGATGACAGCGGTACCGATGAAATTGTAGAAAGCGAATTGGCGCGTGTGCGTCCGTGGGATTTGCAAACTAAGTTACGCGAAGAGAAAACCGCCATTGGTTTCTATTTCAGTGCGCACTTGTTTGATGCATGGCGTGATGAGGTACGACGTTTTGCTCCACGTCCCTTAGCCAAATTAGAGCCATCTCGTTCACCGCAGTGGTTTGCTGGTGTGCTGGCGTCTGTGCGTGTACGCATGACTCGCCGAGGAAAAATGCTCTATGCCTTGTTGGATGATGGTTCCGCGCAGGTAGAGGTATCTATCTTTAACGAGGTCTTTGAAGCCAACAAGCAGCATTTGCGCGAAGATCAGTTGGTGATTATTCAAGGCAAAGTCAGCCACGATGATTACACCGGTGGCTTACGCGTGACAGCCGATGAAATTCTTAGCTTGCAGGGTGCTCGCGAAGCCAGAGCACGCAGTTTGAGCTTGGTGTTGAAAGACAATCAAGACGTACAGCGCTTACGCCAAGTCTTGAACCCGTTTAGAGCAGAACCTGAAAATAACATTCCGGGCGTATGGGTGGATGTACAAATTCATCACCCGGATTATTCGTGTACCGTACGATTGGGTGATGAATGGAGGGTGCGTTTGGCTGACTCTATGTTCGTACAACTTGCGGACTGGTTAGGGGAAGACGCTATGGAAATAGAGTATTAAGCATGCGTAAATTAAGCATTTTATTTGCTGAAGCAGCCACCAGTTATGGTGGCCAGGAACGCTATGTGCACCGCCTGATGCTAGAACTGCGCGCTAAAGGACATTCGGTGGAGATGCTGTGCCAGCCGCAGGCTCAATTGCGCACCTTGTTAGAGCAAGACGGTTTTGTTGTGCACACGGTTAGAATGAAAAAAGGGTTGGATTTCTGGCGTAACCTGTTCAGACTGCGTAAGTTCTTCAAAGTTCATCATTATGATGTAGTCAATACAGCAAGTCGCATTGATACCGTGCAAGTTGGTATTCCAGCGCGCTTGGCTGGAGTGCCATTGGTAGTGCGTAGCCGGCATTTAGCGAGACCCATAGGTTCTTTGCTGACCTACAAATGGATTCCGCATAGGCTCATCACGGTAAGTGAGTTTGTACGCAAACAAATTACCGACAGAGGTATACCTAAAGATTACGTGGATATTGCACCGCCTGCGGTCAATTTGCCTGATCCTTTGCCGCCGCAAAAGCTGCGTCAAGAGCTAGGCTTAGAAGCCAGCGATTTGGTTGTGGGTAGTATTGCCGTATTGCGTCGCCCTAAGGGGATGGATGCCCTGATTGAGGCGATGGTGCCATTGTTACATGCTAAGTCGCACGCACACCTAGTGATTGTGGGCGATGGTGGTGAAATGCAGAAGTTGCAAGCACAGGTGCAGCAAGCGGGAGTTGCGTCACAGGTACATTTTCTAGGCAACCGCAATGATGTGCCTGAGCTTATTGGTGATTTTGATGTGTTTGCCTTAGCGACTCATATAGAAGCATCGGGTACCGCCTTTGCCGAAGCGGCTGCTGCGCGTGTTCCTGTTGTAGGTACCGATGTGGGGGGCGTATCTGAAATGATGGTCCCTGAGAAAAGCGGATTTGTAGTGCCTTTAGGTGATGTACCTGCATTAACGCAAGCGATATCGCGCTTATTGGATGACCCTGTGTTGCGGCAGAAAATGGGGGATGTCGGCTACCAGTACGCTATTATCGAGAATCGATTTACGCTCAGTGCCTTATGCGATCAAACCGAACGCAGTTATTACCGTTGGTTGGAGCAATTACAACATGTTTAAGTCTTCTGTACCTGTGTTGATGTACCATCATGTGAGTCCAGTTGGCGGCATGATTGGTTGCACGCCTGAGCATTTTGAAGACCAACTGCGTTGGTTGAAACAAGAGGGCTATAAGTCACTGACCTTAGATGAGTTCGCGCAGCACTTGGCAGGGAAAGATCAAGGTAAAGCAGTGCTGATCACCTTTGATGATGGTTATCTCGATAATTGGGTCTATGCGTTTCCCTTACTGCAAAAATATCAGTTCAAAGCGACTATTTTCTTGGTGACCTCATGGTTGCACCATGGGCCAGTACGTCCGGTAATGGGGCAAGAAAATGTACCAAATTGCCCAGAACATAGAGAGTGTGAAGCCTTAATTGAGGCAGGCCGTAGTGATGAGGTCATTGCCCGTTGGAGTGAGGTGCACGCCATGCGCGAGAGTGGCCTCATTGAGTTTCATAGCCATACCCATACTCATACACGCTGGGATTTGATGCCAGATGAAGCTAAGAACGAACGCATGCAGTGGGAGCTAGAGCAGTCCAGACTGTGTTTGCAAAAAGAGTTAGGTGAAGTGTCTGAACACCTGTGTTGGCCGCAAGGTTACTTCGATGATGACTACATCGCCATTGCGCAGAAGAATGGCTTTAGCCATCTTTATACAACGATGGCTTTTGGCAGAAACACGTCTGATACAGATAGCGCACGCATACACCGTTTTGCAGTACGTAATCGTTCCGCTAAAACCTTAGCTAAACGCATACGAGCCAGCCATCATCCGTTGATCGCACCGGTATTTAATAACTGGAAGTTGCTTAGTAGAAAACTGAAAAACCGCTAGGTTTAGGTGGTTTCTATTATGAGGGAAGCGTCAGGCGCTCAAGGGTGCCCAGCCAAATTAGTGCTTCTTCCCTTGTATCGCCGCACATTTCTTCCGAGGGTTGTAAGCCTGAACAGCAGCTAGGGCGTTCTGGTAGACCAAAGATTTTGCACCGTAATTGCTGGTCTAACTGTATACAGGGTATGCCGGCTGGTTTGCCCTGTGGCATACCTGGTATAGGGCTGCTAATGGAAGGGGCGGTGCAGCATGCACCGCATTGCGGCCTACATTGCATTAAATCCAGCCTCTAGCCCAATATACGATTAAGCCTACGTACTCTTTGATGATAGAGCGGCTGGCATGTAGCGTACGCCATGATGGCACCCATAGATCCACATCACTACGTTCAGGCAGCACAATTTGTGGTGCTACGGGAGCAGGAATCACTTCTATGCCTCGGTTTTCGAATGTGGCCATAGAGCGTGGCATATGCAGGGCAGACGTCACCAGTAGTACTTTAGTAATACTGTTAGTGCGTAATTTATTAATGCTGAATAGTGCGTTTTCGCGTGTGTTTTGACTTTCAGGCTCTAGCAAGATTTTGTTGCTAGGCACATTTAATTGCTCTAACGAACGAGCCATCATCTGGGCTTCACTCATACCGCCATCTAGAGCGGCTCCCGACACAATGACTTGGGGGGCTTTGCCAGCAGAATACAGTGAGGCGGCGTAATCTACTCTAGACAACGTGTTGTTTGGATCTAGCTCCTCAAACCAGTTGGTACGGTTATTGGCGGTGTTTCCACCCAACACAATAATGGCTTGGGCCTCAGGGATTCTGTCTATGCTGATATGGGGGTAGCGTTGCTCTAAGTAGCCGCCTGCCCATAACGACACACCAGGTAGCGACCAGCCCACCACCCACGTTACGGCGAGTAAGGTCAGTAACGCAGCAAATTTTCGCCAGCGTATCAGGAAAAACAAGAAGGCTACAACCAGCAGCGTGCCAGCGAGGTTGATGGGAATAACGAGTTGGGGGAGCCAGGAGGTCAGGTTCATACTACAACGTTCTCGTGAGCGTTTAACAATGCTTGGCTTGCGTGCACCACTTCATCCAAAGTAGGCCATTTGCCTTGTTCCCCCAAACTATGGGCAACGGGAGACCAAGGACCCGTGCGAGAGGGGGATGTGACCCCAAAGAGACTAAGCTGTTGAGCTTCCACGGCGGCAGCTAAATGGGAAACACCAGAATCATTACACACCACAAGGGCGGCATGTTGGCACAGTGCTGCAAAACTATCTAATGGTAAAGCAGGCAGGATGGGAATGGTAGGGGCTTGTTGATGTGCCGCAGCGACTTCATTGGCGGGAGGGCACATTACGATGGGGATGCCTAAGGGCTGTAGCGCTTTATATAACTCGTCATACTGCGCCCAGGTTTTGATTTGTCCTTTATGTATGCCTTTGGCTGTAGGGGCCAGCAGTATAAAGCGGCCTGATTCCAATCCTGCTGCTTGCATGGCCTGTAAGCATGTAGACGTCGCCTCAGGGCGTAATAGCAAGGCTAATCGTTTGGCGGGAGCATAGTGTAAAGCGATCTGCCAGTGTAGGCAGGCTTGACGCGCTAAGTGGTACCAGAACTCTACGGCATGCATGGGGGTAGAAGGTTTAGCTTCTGGCCATTTCAACAAAATGGCACGCCCTTCATCTTTATAGCCGGCACTACGTAACCCAGCGAGTTTAAACACCAAGGCGCTAGAAAGTGAGTCAGGTAGAATAAGGCCGTAGGCAGTAGAGTGTTCGTGTTGCTGACGAAACTTACGTACTGTCGAGGCATCTGCCACCGTTTTTCCCGATATTGCGACAATACCTTCCAGTTGTGGTGTATAAGCCGACAGTAGGCTTTTGGCCCAAGGACGGGCACACACAACGACTCGCACACGTTGTTCTAGCAGCGCATGCAGTATGGGTAAACACATGAGGCAATCACCTACCCAGTTGGGCATCCGTAGATAAATTACAGGCGATTCAGAGGTGGTAGTAACAGGCATACAAACAGCATCACGTCATGGGTTGAGTACTGGGTGCAGATCAGCGTTAAAATGCACGCAGACTCTTAGTATAAAGTGAGCCACAGTTGAAGACACAAAAAGTATCATCGGATCTAAAAAAGAAGTTATTTGATGCCGACGTTTGGCAGCGTATTTATCAGCGTGTAGCTCCTTACTGGAAATTGACCATCGTAGCTTTGATCTTAGTGGTCGTTGTTGCCGCTACGAAACCAGTGTTGGCCTTGATTATGGAGCCATTGCTGGATGAGGGGTTCTCCGGCGTAAAACCACACTATGTGTGGAGCATTCCGCTTGTCATTGTGTTGTTGATGTTTGTACGTGGTGTGGCGTCATTTGGTAGCGATTACTTATTGGCTTTAATTGCCAACAATATGTTGCGCACTATGCGCGCTGATATGTTTAAAAAGTTGCTGACGCTACCCGATGTGTATTTCAAGCGTGGTGATACAGGGCGCTTATTAAACCGGTTCACTATTGATGCGGGAACAATGGCAACGGTGGCAACCGAAGTCATTACTGTGTTAGTGCGGGAAACCATTGCGATCATCGCGCTGATTGCAGTATTGCTCTACATGTCGTGGCAGCTAACGCTGATTGTATTTATCATGCTGCCCATTTCCTTTATTACGGCGCGCATTGTGGCGCTGCGCTTAAAGAAAATTAACCGCGACACCATCAACATGAACGCCGAGATGGTGCGAGTGGTAAGCGAAGTTATTGAGGGCGAGCGTGTTGTTAAGTTGTTCGATGGTTATAAACATGAGAACGATCGCTTTATTTATGTAAATGGCAAGCTGCGTCGTTTTGCAATGCGTGCGGCCACAGCGAACTCGGCCTTGTCGCCCATTACCCAGTTCTTTATCTCTCTGGCTGTGGCAGGGGTGGTTGCTATGGCGTTGTACCAGTCATCCGTAGGTGGTTTGACGGTAGGTAGTTTTGCGGCTTTCTTGGGAGCCTTGGCGCAGCTATTTGACCCTATTCGCCGTATTACGGGTATGGCTGGCACCACACAACGTATGTTGGTGGCTGCAGAAAGCGTGTTCTCGCTGATTGATGCGGAAGTGGAAGAAGAGGGGGCGAAGCAACCTCTGCCAGCTAAAGTAGTTGGGAATGTAGAGTACAAGCAGGTTACGCATGTTTTTGATGGTTCTGATAACCCCGTCGTGAGTAACTTAAGCTTCAGTGTGCAGGCAGGGCAAACCATTGCTTTGGTAGGGCGTTCAGGCAGCGGGAAAACGACCTTGGCGAATATGCTGCCGCGATTTATCGTGCCTGATAGTGGGCAAGTGCTTATTGATGGCATGGATATTCAAGATATCGAACTGCGAGCGCTACGTTCTCAGATTTCTATGGTGAGCCAAGATGTGGTGCTGTTTGAAGGTAGCATCCGCGAAAACGTGGCGTATGGTGGTTACTCTGATAAAACAGATGATGAAGTGTGGGCTGCCTTAGAGGCAGCAAGCCTTGCTGATTTTGTGCGCGCTTTGCCTGAGGGGCTGAATTCGCCGGTGGGTGAAAAAGCAAATATGTTGTCGGGTGGCCAGCGACAACGTTTGGCTATAGCGCGTGCTTTGATTAAAGATAGTCCGATCTTGATTCTGGACGAGGCGACATCGGCGCTGGATAACGAGTCTGAATGGCAAATTCAGAATGCGTTAGACAAACTGATGGAAAACCGCACAACTTTGGTGATCGCGCATAGGTTAACGACCATTCAAAACGCTAATTCCATTTTGGTATTGGATAAAGGTCAAATTGCTGAGCAAGGTACGCACCAAGAGTTGTTAGAGCTGGGCGGTATGTATGCCTCGCTCTATAACATGGAATTTACCGAAAAAGATAATGATGCCTCGCAGTAGGTATCCTAAAACCAAACAAACCGCAGTGAAACTCGAAACAAGGAAGGCAGGTATGAATGTGTTGGGGAAAATAATGGCGGTGGCTGCCGTGGGCTTGGCGGGTGTGTGGCCACGGCTCCGGTAGATGAGGGGCAAAGCACATTGCGACAGGATCTCTATAAAAGAGACGAATATCGTTTTTATGCCTCGTTGGCCGATGTGCAGCAGAATTTATTTGCAAACCAACGTTTATGTGGTTCTGAGTTTGATTGGGTATTAGACCCCTACCAAATTCATTACGCCACAGTCGTGTATAAGCCCCAACCTGGTGCAGAGCTTAAAGAAAGCATTTTGTTTGACTTGACGTCATATGGCACAGGCTACGTTGTTGCGACGGTATATAGCTACTTCCCCATGTCGGGTAAAGAAGCCACTAAGGCCTTGCGTATCTTGCAAGACCCTAAAGTGTGCTGGGCTACTGAAGAGTGATAACGCGGTATTTAGAACAGTATGATGTCGTACTGTTCTTGTGCATGCTGGGGATCGACTTCAAGCGAAATGGGCTTGCCAATGAAATCCCCAGTTTGGGCTAAGTGCTCACTTTCTTCTTCAAGAAATAAATCTACAACTTCTTGTGACGCCAGAACCCTAAATTCTTTAGGGTTGAACTGCCTGGCTTCCCTAAGTACTTCGCGCAAAATGTCGTAGCAAATCGTGCGTGAAGTTTTGACGCTGCCGCGAGACTGGCAGGTAGGGCAGGGTTCACACAGTAGATTGTTTAATGATTCTCTGGTGCGCTTGCGGGTCATTTCTACCAGACCTAACTGACTAAAGTTGCTCACCGTGATACGTGTGCGGTCTTTGCTGAGCGCCGTGTTTAATTCGCGTAATACGCTTTGCCGATGTTCATCGTTATCCATATCGATGAAGTCCAGCACAATAATGCCGCCTAGATTACGCAAACGTAATTGGCGAGCAATGGCGCCCGCAGCTTCCAAATTGGTTTTGAATATTGTGTCACCAAAATTACGACCACCCACATAGCCGCCTGTGTTTACATCTACGGTAGTGAGCGCTTCAGTTTGGTCGATAATTAAATAGCCACCCGATTTTAAGTCCACGCGACGAGACAAGGCTTTAGAAATTTCCTCATCCACATGCACGGTATCAAAGAGGGGGCGAGTACCAGTGTAAAGCTGGATTCTATCTAGTACGGAGGGGGTATAAATTTCAGCCCACTCTTTCATTTTCTGCGTAACAGTGCGTGAGTCCACAATAATGTTGTGCGTCTCGGGCGTAACCATATCGCGCAACACGCGTTGAGTCAGATCTAAATCGGTATACAGCGTAGAAGGGCAGGGCTGTGTACGCAGTCGCTGCTGAATAATGCTCCATAGTTTTCGCAAATATTCGCAGTCGGCACGCAGTTCTTCATCACTTGCTTGCTCTGCTTGTGTGCGTACGATAAAGCCACCTTTTTCATCTGGGCCATTTAGCGCTTCAATTTTCTCTCTCAGCGCAAAACGCAGAGCTTCGTCCTCTATGCGTTGCGATACGCCTATGTGTGGATCAAAAGGCAAATACACCAACATGCGGCCAGCAATACTGACTTGTGTAGAAACTCTAGCCCCTTTTGTTCCTAGTGGATCCTTGGTTACCTGAACAATAAGCGACTGACCTTCAAATAGCAGTTTCTCTATAGGAGTAGGGTTACTGCCATTTAGGCGCTCAGTTCGATTTTGTCGCAGGTCAGAAATATGCACGAAGGCGGCACGCTCTTGGCCTATGTCTATAAAAGCACTTTGCATGCCAGGCAATACCCTAGCCACTTTACCCAAATAAATATTACCCACGAATCCGCGTTGAATACTACGTTCTATGTGTAGCTCTTGCACGGCCCCTTGTTCTACCACAACGGCGCGAGTTTCAAAGGGGGTGATGTTGATCAGAATATCTTCAGGCATGTTGGTAGGGGCAAAGTTGCAATCAACCCAGTGTAGGGGGAAGTGTAAGAAGGTGCTAGTGTTCTATTTTATAGAGTAAGAAGAGTGAGAGTTTCTTTAATTACGCTATAGAGACTATATATAGATAGTGTAGTGAATGAAGACTCACGGAAACTTGTTGGATGGCTTTAGCTTAGAAGAGGTGGCCTGCATATGCTCTATATAGATAGCAGGTGGCACTATAGATGGAAAACAACGCCGGTTTTCTCAGCTGTGGACGGGGTGCCTGTACGGGCTAGCATAAAGTGACAGAGCTGTAAGCAACTTTATGGGTCTAGCAGGTAACGCCATTCATCAAGGTTGGTTGAACATGGGGCTGTGTTAGTTATTCTCCCTATATATAGATAGAGAGAGGTATAGGAAGAGGGGCTCTGTCTCTATATAGCAATCAAGTGAAATACCTAATAGAGGAAGCCGCATTCTCCGTAAGTGTGTGCTGTGTAGCGCCAGCGGATTGGCCTAATGTAAACAGGGGTGGCAGAGCCTACCTCTGATTTTGTTTACGATGGAGTGCATGCGCCATGTTTGTCATTACAGATGGAGTAAATCATTTGACTGCTAGGCTGGGAATGTAGAGAAGTGGCAAGTTTTTGGCCTTTTTATGCTGGATTGCTGAGGGGAGTGAGCGCATATAGTGTATGCGCAGCTAATTTTTGGTGTGTTCTGAGGCGTGCGGAGTGCGCTTTGGTTAAGGTAGCAGCGTTGAGAGGCGAGTATCCTCAAAACCCTCAAACTACTAACCCATTGAATTAATGAGGTATTGTGAAAATCTTCATAAATTCTTCATTTATTTGTCATAAATAGCTTGTGGGTTGTTCATTAACGGTGCTATAGTTCTTTCTCTTCGCAGCAGCGCATACGGGTTTTCCCTAGGGGGGGCTCAAAACGAAGCAGCAAAAGCCAAGCAAAACAAATGTTTGACAGGCACAAAGAAAGCGAGTTATAGTTCTCTTCTTCGCTAAACAAACAGATTGTTCAGCAAGGCAGCAACAACTTGACACCAAAAACAAAATGCTTCATAATTTCGCTTCTCTAGTTTAGCTGCAACGGCAGCGACGAGCTACTTCGGTAGTGAGTGTTCTTTAAAAATTTAACAGCCGATAAGTGTGGGCGCTTGGAATGAGTGGACCAACCTTCTCACGAAGGTTCGCCAAACATATAGATCAAGTGCTCACATAAAGAAAATTAGGTTTTTGCCTTGTGCAAAACACTCTAAGTTTCTTTGAGTACGAATTACTCCGCTTCAGATGACTACGGTTATTTGAAGCAAAATATACAGAGATTGAACTGAAGAGTTTGATCCTGGCTCAGATTGAACGCTAGCGGGATGCTTTACACATGCAAGTCGAACGGCAGCACGAGAGAGCTTGCTCTCTTGGTGGCGAGTGGCGGACGGGTGAGTAATGTATCGGAACGTGCCCAGTAGCGGGGGATAACTACTCGAAAGAGTGGCTAATACCGCATACGCCCTACGGGGGAAAGGGGGGGATCGCAAGACCTCTCACTATTGGAGCGGCCGATATCGGATTAGCTAGTTGGTGGGGTAAAGGCCTACCAAGGCGACGATCCGTAGCTGGTTTGAGAGGACGACCAGCCACACTGGGACTGAGACACGGCCCAGACTCCTACGGGAGGCAGCAGTGGGGAATTTTGGACAATGGGGGAAACCCTGATCCAGCCATCCCGCGTGTGTGATGAAGGCCTTCGGGTTGTAAAGCACTTTTGACAGGGAAGAAATGACAGGAGCTAATAACTTCTGTAGATGACGGTACCTGTAGAATAAGCACCGGCTAACTACGTGCCAGCAGCCGCGGTAATACGTAGGGTGCAAGCGTTAATCGGAATTACTGGGCGTAAAGGGTACGCAGGCGGCTAGGAAAGAAAGATGTGAAATCCCAGGGCTCAACCTTGGAACTGCATTTTTAACTACCTAGCTAGAGTATGTCAGAGGGGGGTAGAATTCCACGTGTAGCAGTGAAATGCGTAGAGATGTGGAGGAATACCGATGGCGAAGGCAGCCCCCTGGGATAATACTGACGCTCAGGTACGAAAGCGTGGGGAGCAAACAGGATTAGATACCCTGGTAGTCCACGCCCTAAACGATGTCAACTAGCTGTTGGGGCCGTTAGGCCTTAGTAGCGCAGCTAACGCGTGAAGTTGACCGCCTGGGGAGTACGGTCGCAAGATTAAAACTCAAAGGAATTGACGGGGACCCGCACAAGCGGTGGATGATGTGGATTAATTCGATGCAACGCGAAAAACCTTACCTACGCTTGACATGTCTGGAATTCTGAAGAGATTTAGAAGTGCCCGCAAGGGAACCGGAACACAGGTGCTGCATGGCTGTCGTCAGCTCGTGTCGTGAGATGTTGGGTTAAGTCCCGCAACGAGCGCAACCCTTGTCACTAGTTGCTACGCAAGAGCACTCTAGTGAGACTGCCGGTGACAAACCGGAGGAAGGTGGGGATGACGTCAAGTCCTCATGGCCCTTATGCGTAGGGCTTCACACGTCATACAATGGTCGGGACAGAGGGTCGCCAACCCGCGAGGGGGAGCTAATCTCATAAACCCGATCGTAGTCCGGATCGCAGTCTGCAACTCGACTGCGTGAAGTCGGAATCGCTAGTAATCGCGGATCAGAATGCCGCGGTGAATACGTTCCCGGGTCTTGTACACACCGCCCGTCACACCATGGAAGTGGGTTTCACCAGAAGTAGGTAGTCTAACCGTAAGGAGGACGCTTACCACGGTGGGATTCATGACTGGGGTGAAGTCGTAACAAGGTAGCCGTATCGGAAGGTGCGGCTGGATCACCTCCTTTAAGAGCGAAGGTTCACAAAGCGAAAGCGTCCACACTTATTGGCTGTTATAAAAGTTCATGACCAAGGTAGTCACCAACGAAGCAGTAACGAATTGGGTCAGTAGCTCAGTCGGTTAGAGCACCGTCTTGATAAGGCGGGGGTCGTTGGTTCGATTCCAACTTGACCCACCACGAATACCACGGGGGATTAGCTCAGCTGGGAGAGCACCTGCTTTGCAAGCAGGGGGTCGTCGGTTCGATCCCGTCATCCTCCACCACGATTTTTGCGGTGGTGATTTGAAAATTGGTCATGACAATCAGTGAAGGGTAGCTTGAAACGTCGAGTTACTCGGGTTCTGACAGTTTAACGAATAGCATTGTTTATGACAGTGTTACTCGTTGGGCTGATAAAGCTCAATGCTGGTTATGTTCTTTAACAATCTGGAAAAAGCACAACGAAGTGTATTCATGTATACACCAACTTAATTGTTGGCTGTATGAATAGACGGGTTGTGATTGCAAATCAACAATTTTGTTCAAACAAAGTTCTTTTATTGAATTCGAGAAATCGAATCCAAGCGAAACTTGATGAACGGCACAATTGCTAAAACTCATAATCCTGTAGCCTTAAGTGTTATAGGATCAAGCGAATAAGTGCATGCGGCGGATGCCTTGGCGATCACAGGCGATGAAGGACGTGGTAGTCTGCGAAAAGCTACGGGGAGCTGACAAACAAGCTTTGATCCGTAGATGTCCGAATGGGGAAACCCACAGTAGCGATACTGTATCCTACACTGAATACATAGGTGTAGCGAAGCGAACCAGGTGAACTGAACCATCTAAGTAACCTGAGGAAAAGAAATCAACCGAGATTCCGGAAGTAGTGGCGAGCGAAACCGGACCAGCCTTAACGTGATAGTCGATTTGATAGCTGAAGAAAATGGAAAGTTTTACCGTAGTGGGTGATAGTCCCGTAAGCGAAATCAAATCGGTGGTACTAGGCGTTAGATAAGTAGGGCGGGACACGTGAAATCCTGTCTGAATATGGGGGGACCATCCTCCAAGGCTAAATACTCGTGATCGACCGATAGTGAACCAGTACCGTGAGGGAAAGGCGAAAAGAACCCCGGAAGGGGAGTGAAATAGATCCTGAAACCGCATGCATACAAACAGTAGGAGCACCCTTGTGGTGTGACTGCGTACCTTTTGTATAATGGGTCAGCGACTTACATTCAGTGGCAAGCTTAACCGAATAGGGGAGGCGTAGCGAAAGCGAGTCCGAATAGGGCGATTTAGTCGCTGGGTGTAGACCCGAAACCAGGCGATCTATCCATGGTCAGGTTGAAGGCACGGTAACACGTGCTGGAGGACCGAACCCACTAATGTTGAAAAATTAGGGGATGAACTGTGGATTGGAGTGAAAGGCTAAACAAGCCTGGAGATAGCTGGTTCTCTCCGAAAACTATTTAGGTAGTGCCTCGTATATTACTGTTGGGGGTAGAGCACTGTTTTGGCTAGGGGGTCATAGCGACTTACCAAACCATGGCAAACTCCGAATACCAACAAGTACAGTACGGGAGACAGAGCACCGGGTGCTAACGTCCGGACTCAAGAGGGAAACAACCCAGACCGCCAGCTAAGGTCCCTAAAACGGGCTAAGTGGGAAACGAAGTGGGAAGGCATAGACAGTCAGGAGGTTGGCTTAGAAGCAGCCACCCTTTAAAGAAAGCGTAATAGCTCACTGATCGAGTCGTCCTGCGCGGAAGATGTAACGGGGCTAAGCCAGTTACCGAAGCTGCGGATGCACAGTTTGACTGTGCGTGGTAGGAGAGCGTTCTGTAGGCCTGCGAAGGTGTTCCGTAAGGAATGCTGGAGGTATCAGAAGTGAGAATGCTGACATGAGTAGCGATAAAGGGGGTGAAAAGCCCCCTCGCCGTAAGTCCAAGGTTTCCTGCGCAACGTTCATCGGCGCAGGGTGAGTCGGCCCCTAAGGTGAGGCAGAAATGCGTAGCTGATGGGAAGCGGGTTAATATTCCCGCACCGTTGTAAAGTGCGATGGGGGGACGGATTGCAGAAGGTCATCGGAGTGTTGGATATCTCCGTTGGGGCATCGAAGAAGGCGCTTAGGCAAATCCGGGCGCGAATTCAAGGATGTCACTGATAGAGCTACGGCTCTAAACTGATTGGAAGTGGTCCCAAGAAAAGCCTCTAAGCTTCAGCTTTACAAGACCGTACCGCAAACCGACACAGGTGGACGGGATGAATATTCCAAGGCGCTTGAGAGAACTCAGGAGAAGGAACTCGGCAAATTAATACCGTAACTTCGGGAGAAGGTATGCCCCGGTAGTGTGATGCGCCTGCGCGCAAAGCATGAAAGGGCCGCAGTGAATCGGTGGCTGCGACTGTTTATTAAAAACACAGCACTCTGCAAACACGAAAGTGGACGTATAGGGTGTGACGCCTGCCCGGTGCCGGAAGGTTAAGTGATGGGGTGCAAGCTCTTGATCGAAGCCCCGGTAAACGGCGGCCGTAACTATAACGGTCCTAAGGTAGCGAAATTCCTTGTCGGGTAAGTTCCGACCTGCACGAATGGCGTAACGATGGCCACACTGTCTCCTCCTGAGACTCAGCGAAGTTGAAGTGGTTGTGATGATGCAATCTACCCGCGGCTAGACGGAAAGACCCCATGAACCTTTACTGTAGCTTTGCATTGGATTGTGAACCGGCCTGTGTAGGATAGGTGGGAGACGTTGAAGCGTGGACGCTAGTTCGCGTGGAGTCAACCTTGAAATACCACCCTGGTCTGTTTATGGTTCTAACCTAGGTCCCTTATCGGGATCGGGGACCGTGCATGGTGGGCAGTTTGACTGGGGCGGTCTCCTCCTAAAGTGTAACGGAGGAGTTCGAAGGTACGCTAGAGACGGTCGGAAATCGTCTTGATAGTGCAATGGCATAAGCGTGCTTGACTGTGAGACTGACAAGTCGAACAGGTACGAAAGTAGGACATAGTGATCCGGTGGTTCTGTATGGAAGGGCCATCGCTCAACGGATAAAAGGTACTCTGGGGATAACAGGCTGATACCGCCCAAGAGTTCATATCGACGGCGGTGTTTGGCACCTCGATGTCGACTCATCTCATCCTGGGGCTGTAGCCGGTCCCAAGGGTATGGCTGTTCGCCATTTAAAGAGGTACGTGAGTTGGGTTTAAAACGTCGTGAGACAGTTTGGTCCCTATCTGCCGTGGGCGTTGGATACTTGACGGAGCCTGCTCCTAGTACGAGAGGACCGGAGTGGACGTACCGCTGGTGTATCGGTTGTCATGCCAATGGCATTGCCGAGTAGCTAAGTACGGAAGAGATAACCGCTGAAGGCATCTAAGCGGGAAACTCGTCTGAAGATTAGGTATCCCGGGAACTTGATTCCCCTAAAGGGTCGTTCTAGACCAGGACGTTGATAGGCTGGGTGTGTAAGTGCAGTAATGCACGTAGCTAACCAGTACTAATTGCCCGTGCGGCTTGATCCTATAACTCTTAAGGTTATAAGTTTTAAGTGTCGTTCAAACAAATTTAGTAGTACAATAACGCAATCCCAAACATGAAACACTGCATCATACTGATG
>NZ_JAANPV010000005.1 GCF_011290505.1 Paenalcaligenes suwonensis | reverse complement strand
GTTCAAACAAATTTAGTAGTACAATAACGCAATCCCAAACATGAAACACTGCATCATACTGATGATGTAGTTGTGCTAATTCCAGATTTAGTTGACATGCTCTGTGTAGCATGTGAACAAACCAGTTACGCTTGACGACCATAGCAAGGTGGAACCACCCCTTTTCCATTCCGAACAGGACCGTGAAACGCCTTCGCGCCGATGATAGTGCATTTTCGTGTGTGAAAGTAGGTCATCGTCAGGCTCTTATACCAAAAGCCCCGCATCCAACCGATGCGGGGCTTTTTTACGTCTGCTGAAAAGGCACGCTACAGGCTGTTATAGTGTGACGCAAGCATAACGAATGGACTAGAGGCGTAATGCACAATGCATTCGGCGTTAATTAGAGCCTATAGAGGGGGCTTTTAGCTCCTTTATGGCTCTTGTTATGCGACTTGTTGTGACAGCTTCTCTTTAGCGTAGGCGACATTCATGCTGTTAGGGAGGGATAGGCCATTCTTAATGGCAATAATCTCTGCCATGAGGCTAATAGCAATTTCCGCAGGTGTTTTACTACCTATGTAGATACCGATAGGCCCATGTAATTTAGCGAGTTGTTCTACGCTTAAATCAAAGTGTTGCAGTAAACGTTCGCGTCTTTCTTGATTATTACGTCGTGATCCTATAGCACCTATATAAAAAGCCTTTGTGCATAGAGCTTCCATTAGGGCTAGATCATCAAGTTTAGGATCGTGAGTAAGAGCAACGATACAGGTACGGGCATCAGGTTTGAATGCGGTGACTACGTCATCTGGCATATCTGATAATAACGTGACGCCTTTAATAGAGATGCTGCTACGGTGTTCTGCTCTAGGGTCGCAAATAGTAACGCTGAAACCGCTGAACAATGCCATGGTAGCTACGTACTCGGTTAATTGGCCGGCACCTATCAATAACATACGGTACTCTGGCCCGAAACAGTTGCTTAGGCATTCTCTTGTGAAACTTAAAGGTAACGGAGCATCAATAGGCTGTTGTTGCACTATACCCGTTTCTAATTGCAGGTTACGCTGTACGAGCAGACCTTGATCTAATGTAGCAACTAGTTCAGTTAATGCATCTGCGTCGGGGTTGAACTCTACAAGTATCTCTAAGGTGCCGCCACAGGGTAGGCCGAACCTAAAAGCCTCCTCGGCGCTTAGGCCATAGGTGAGTAATCGTGGTGAGCTGTTCTCATGCAGAGCAGTTTTATCTTCACCGTTAGTATAGCGGTGTATGAGATCGTCTTCTATGCATCCTCCTGAAACAGAACCCACCACAGTCCCATCTTCACACAGAGCCATGATAGAACCTAAAGGACGTGGTGAGGAACCCCATGTGCGGATGACTGTAGCTAAGAGGGCTTTCTTGCCTTGATTACGCCATGCACAAAGTCTGCGTAATACTAGTACATCTAGGTTTTCCATAAAAATAATCTCTTATTCTTAAGCTGTAGTTAGTGTTGCACGGATGTTTGTTTGGACTGAGCTGATTGATTATGCCTGCATAGATGCATGAGATAGCCGAGGTAGGAAATAATAATCAGACTTAAAGGTAATTGAGCCGACTCTTAGGTAAAAGAGAGACGACTCTTCATTTATATACTGTTTCCAGATGTTTGCACTCTTATTTAACTCATCAAAATAAAGCACATAGTGAGTACAGGTAAGAGCAATACAGAGCCTGACAGCAACTAGAACGATTACAGCAAGTTGGTTGGTTCTGAGCAGGGTATTTTCGGAGACAGTGCATGAGCACAGTGGAAAGTATGCCAACAAACCCTACAAGCAGGTTTGTTGGGCAGAGAGTTGAACGCGTTGAAAGCATTTCTTTGTTACAAGGCAGAGGACGTTTTGGTGATGATCTAGCGATTAAGCCAGGCACCCTGCATGCGGCTGTCTATCGCTCAAGCTATGCACATGCACGGATTGTATCTATTGATGTGTCGCGTGCAGAAAAAATGCAAGGTGTACGCGGAGTCTTAACCTCGGAGGATGTGCGTGCATGGTCAAAGCCGTTTATTAACGGTGTGAAAGTGCCTATGGAAATGTGGGCATTGGCCATGGATAAGGTGCGCTATGTGGGTGAGCCTATTGCTGTGGTGATTGCCGAAGACCGGTATTTAGCAGAAGACGCCTTAGATGGCATAGCCATAGAGTTTGAATCGTTGCCCGCAGTAAGTAGTATTGATACGGCTATCTCTACGGGTGCTGCCATTTTGCATGAGGCTGTTGAAAGCAATGTATTGCACGACCGCTCGTTTGTGTATGGCAACCCTCAAGCTAGGTTTAAAGAGAGCGATCACAGCCTATCGCTAGATATTGAGTACCCGAGAAACTCCTGTACACCTATTGAGTGTGGGGTTGTTATCGCAGAGCACTTGCCAGGCGATGAAGGCTACGATGTGTGCTCAAACTTCATGGGGCCTTTCTCCATGCATGCAGTGATGTCGTTGGCACTCAAAGTACCAGGCAATAGATTACGTCACCGTTCTGCGCCAGACTCTGGCGGGAGCTTTGGCGTGAAACAAGCAGTGTTTACCGCTGTTGTGTTGATGTGTTTAGCCTCAAGAAAAGTGGGTGGAGCCCCAGTTAAGTGGGTTGAAGACAGGCTAGAGCATCTTAGTGCAGCAACAGCAGCAAATGGTCGTAAGGCGACGATTAGGGCTGCATTTGATAGCGATGGAAAAATTAATGCTATAGACCTAGATCAACTTGATGATGTGGGAGCTTATTTGCGAGCGCCAGAGCCAGCAACGTTTTATCGTATGCATGGCCTATTAACTGGGGCCTATCGCATTGCAGATTTGCAAGTACGTAATCGCGTGGTGGTCACCAATAAGATGCCTTCGGGCCTAGTGCGAGGTTTTGGTGGGCCGCAGGTGTACTTCGCTTTAGAACGTATGGTTCACCGCATTGCGCAGTATTTAGAGGTAGATCCGTTATCCATATACGAGCGCAACTTCATTCAGCCAGAAGCATTTCCTTACCGTGCTGCAGCAGGTGCTTTATTGGACTCGGGGGATTATCCGCGAGTTATGAAAGCGGCGATTGAAGAGGGCGGGTTGAAGGAGTTGCTACAACGACGGGATCAAGCCAGAGCGGAAGGTAAGCTATATGGCATAGGCTATGCCGCCATTGTAGAACCCTCTATTTCTAATATGGGCTATATCACTATTGCATTGACGCCCGAGCAGCGTGCCAAAGCAGGTCCAAAAAACGGGGGAATTGCATCTGCCACAGTGAGCATAGACTTACTGGGCTGTGTGACCGTGATTATTGCCTCCGCCCCGGCAGGGCAAGGCCATGTCACTGTGTGTGCACAGGTGGTAGCAGACGTGTTTGGGCTACAGCCCAAAGACATTAACGTCAATATTGATTTTGATACTAGCAAAGATGCGTGGTCGGTTGCCGCTGGTAATTACTCCAGTCGTTTTGCCGGAGCCGTGGCAGGCACCGTACACATTGCCGCAAACAAATTACGGAACAAACTAGCTGCTATCGCCGCAGCACAACTGCATTGTGATGTGGATGAGGTCAGGTTTGAAGCTGGTTATGTATTCCAAGACAGCAACCCCACTACCATCATTCCATTTGCTAGGTTGGCAAGTAGCGCGCATTGGTCGCCTGCGGAGTTGCCTGAAGGCATGACTCCCGCCATGCGCATCACGGAATTTTGGACTCCCGAAACCTTAGAAGCACCATCCGAAGATGATAGGGTGAATACTTCTGCGGCTTATGGCTTTGCATTTGATATTTGCGCTGTAGAAATTGATAAGCAAACGGGTCGTGTACGTATTGATAAATACGTTACGGCTCATGATGCAGGAACTCTACTGAACCCCGCGATGGCTGATGGGCAAATCCGAGGAGCATTTGCCCAGGGGCTAGGGGCTGCGCTGCTGGAAGAGTTTAGGTATGGCGATGATGGTGGGTTTCAGTCGGGTACCTTTGCCGATTACTTAGTGCCTACCAGTTATGAGGTGCCTGAGCCCGTCATCGTGCACTTAGAAACGCCTAGTCCGTTTACACCTCTGGGTGCTAAGGGCTTGGGTGAAGGTAACAACATGAGCACACCCGTGTGCATTGCTAATGCTGTAGCCGATGCCTTAAGCCCGTTACATGGTGAGCTGGATATACGTTTACCGTTAACACCTAACAAAGTGTTAGAGCTCATTGGTTTTGAGGATCCAGAGCCTTCTGGGGCGGTACAGGTACAAAAAACAGCGAAAAAAACAGGTAAAGCTCACGCGCTTTCTGCCTCGGGCAGTACACAAATTTCTGCTTCGCCAGAGCAGGTGTTTGATGTGCTTTTAGACCCAGTCGCTTTAGCAGCCGTGATTCCTGGTTGTCGTGAGTTGCAGCGTATAGGTGAAAACAAATACCGCGCGGACGTCACGATCAGTATAGGGATGATTAAAGCTAGATACGAAGCGACCATTGAGCTTTCCAATATTCAACGACCACATTCATTGCATTTGCAAGGAGCTGGTGTGTCATCGCTAGGTGGTGCAGACGGTGGAGGCGATATTGTTCTAGCAGCGAATGAGCACGGTACGTTGATGACCTATCACTATGCTGCGGAAGTGCAAGGGAAGGTAGCTGCTGTGGGTGGACGCATGTTAGAGGGGGCCGCTCGTATGGTGTTGGGGCAGTTGTTTGAACAGCTTGGCCGTCAGGCATCTGGAGGCCAAGTGGAGCAGAGAGTGGGCGGCTTGTGGTCTCGTTTGATGCGTTGGTTGAGGATGCAAAAATGAAGCCACTAGCATTTGAGTATAAGCGTGTGGAGTTCACTACCCAAGCCCTAGAGTGGTTACAAGAGGCCGGTGAGAATGCACGCATATTGGCGGGTGGGCAGTCGCTGGTGATTTTGCTGAACATGCGTTTAGCACAACCGACATATTTGTTAGATATCTCCCACTGCCAAGAGTTGAACTACATACGACAAGACAAAAACATGCTGTGCATAGGAGCTAGCACGACCCAAGCGCAATTGCAGTATTGGTCAGATTTATCGGTAGTGTCGCCCTTGTTAGCAGAAGCTATACCGTTTATCTCGCATTATCAGATTCGTAATAGGGGAACGGTAGTAGGTTCTATTGCCCATGCCGACCCTAGTGCAGAGTTGCCATTATGCCTTGCCACATTAGGCGGTCAGGTTGTATTGCATTCTCGGAAAGGTAGTCGAGAGCTACATGCTGCTGATTTTCAGCAGGGGATGCTGACTACCGCCAAGAAAAATAACGAGATGGTGACTGAAGTACGTTTCCCCGTTGCAAAGGAAGGGCATGGATACGCCTTTGATGAGTTTGCATTACGTCGAGGGGATTTTGCCATTGTGGCGTGTGCTGTTGAGGCAGGGCCTGAGTATATATGTCTAGGAGTAGGAGGCGTTGCCGATAAGCCGGTGGTAGTGCAATGGCCACGCAGTCAGCAAGCTCTCTTTTCGCAGTATTTGAATGACTTGGCTTGGGCGCTTCAAGCGCAGGATGACCAACATGCATCAGCAGCTTATCGGCGTCATTTAGTACGTGTGCTAGGACAGAAAACTATAGAGACGGCGATATCTCGTTGTTCACGAAAAGAGGGTTAGCCCATGTCGGCATCACAACATAACAAGCATGTAGTAGAGCTTAAGCTCAATGGGGTGGCCCGTAGAGGCTATGCAGAAGATCGTACATTGTTATCGGATTTTATTCGTCATGAGCTAGGGGCAACGGGTACGCACGTGGGGTGTGAGCATGGCGTGTGTGGGGCCTGTACGGTGCAGATTGATGGTGTGGCAGTGCGTTCTTGTTTGTGCTTTGCGCGCCAAGTAGAGGGGCGTGATGTCTGCACGGTAGAAGGCTTGGCTGATGAAGGCGACACCTTGAGTGCGTTGCAGCAAGCATTCAAAAAACACCATGCCCTGCAATGTGGGTTTTGTACAGCGGGGATTTTGATGTCTAGCGCTGATTTCTTACAGCGTTTCCCACAACCCAGTGAAGAAGAGGTTCGGGACATGTTATCAGGTCACCTGTGTAGATGTACCGGTTACACACCGATAGTAGCGGCGATCCTCGATGTTGCCGATCAATTAAAAGCAGAGAAAACGGAGACTTCGAATGCTTGATTTAGGAAGCACTTTTATACAGAGTGTGGAGCGTAGCCCCAACGCGCTTGCTGTAGTCGCAGATGGACAGCGTCTGACGTACTTGCAGTGGTTTGACAAGATTAGAGCCGTAGCAGGAGGTCTTGAAAAGCTAGGCGTACAGCATGGCGATCACATTGTAGTGATCATGCAGAATCGCTGGGAAATGGCGACTGTGCATTGGGCGTGTCAGCTTTTGGGCGTCATTATTACACCGCTGAATTGGCGCTCTAAAGCTGAAGATATCGAATACTGTATTGCTGATTCACAAGCCAAATTACTGATCCATGATGACTCATGTCTTGAGGCCATGCGTGAGTTACAGGTGTCGGCAGACATAGTGAGAGTAACGGCAGGTGATGTGTGCGAACTGAGCGGAGAGCGTTTTGAAAATTTGCTTCATGCCGCTCCAATAGATGCTGTGTCTCGTGCCAATGCTAATGACTACTCATTGATGTTGTATACGTCGGGTACTACAGGCAAACCCAAAGGCGTACCGCGCAGGCATAGACACGAGCGTGCCGCAGCATTGGCGCATGTAGCACAAAATTTGTATGCCAATGGTGAGCGCACCTTAGGCGTGATGCCCCTGTATCACACTATGGGTGTGCGTTCTCTATTGGCGATGGCATTGATTGATGGCTGCTTTGTCTGCATGCCCAAATTCGATGTAAGCCAAGCCCTTTCATTGATTGAGTCTGAAGGCATCACGAACTTGTATCTGGTGCCTACTCTCTATCACGACTTGCTGTCGCATCCAGCCTTCGCGGCAACGGATATTAGTCAGGTACGTAAGTTGGGTTTTGCGGGTGCCCCTATGTCAGAGGCGTTACTGAGAAAAATAGATAAAGCCTTTGCTCCGTCTTTGTTTGTGAACCATTACGGCAGTTCTGAGGTTTACACCATGGCAATCAATCAGAAAGCACAGCAGAAGGCAGGCTCTAGTGGTAGAGCAGGGCTGAACTGTAGATTGCGAGTGGTTAGGCTAGGAGGCACGAATCCAAACGATGTGCTGCAGCCCCTAGAAGAGGGACAGATCATTGCCCACTTAGATGGGGATGAGGCGTTCGAAGGGTATTGGAACCGCCCCGATGCAGATGCCAAGTCGCTGAATGGGAGTTGGTACTTCACAGGTGACATTGGTTACTTGGATAGGGATGGCGAACTGTTCGTGAGTGGTCGGGTGGACGACATGATCATTAGTGGCGGAGAAAACATCTCGCCAGTTGAAATCGAGTCTGTCATTTCACTGCACCCTGCAGTAGATGAGGTTGCCGTTGCTGGTGTGAAGGATGAGCGTTGGGGGCATAAAGTCGTGGCCTTTGTGAAGCGCCAAGCAGCAGTTAGTGCCGAAGAGCTAGACCAATATTGTCGCTCTACTGACCTTGCTAATTTCAAACGACCACGCGAGTACGTATTTGTTGCTGCTTTACCTAAGTCACCAGTTGGAAAAATTCTGAGACGTAAGCTGGTTTCAGGGGAGTACGACCTTGAGACCAGTACAGAGTCTTCGCTTCATGCCACAAATTGAGATCTATTAAGGATAGAAAAATGAGTCATATTACGCACCCTGCACAAACATTGTTGGATAACTTAGATGGTTTTACGGTAGACATTTATCCAGAGAAAAAACGTGCAGATATCGTGTTAGGACGCCCACCTTTCAACATCATTTCTATGTTGCAACGTGAGCAGTTGCGTCTAGTGTTTGAAGCGCTAGATACGAATGATGATGTGCAAGTGATTGTGCTGCGCGCCGAAGGTGAGCACTTTTCTAGTGGTGGCGATATACGTGGGTTTTTGGAGGCTTCTCCGGAACATGTGTCTAAGCTTGCATGGAATGTCGCTGCTCCTGAACGTTGCACTAAACCTGTAATCGCCGCAAATCGCGGTTATTGTTTTGGCGTAGGTTTTGAACTCTCGTTAGCCTGCGATTTCCGTATTGCGACCACCACTTCAGAGTACGCATTACCTGAACAGAAGCTTGGTCAAATCCCGGGTTCTGGCGGCTCTGCTCGATTGCAAAAAATGGTGGGTATTGGGCGTACTAAAGATATCGTGATGCGCTCACGTCGTATTCCAGGGGCACAGGCGTATGACTGGGGCCTGGTAGTAGAGTGTGTGGCCGATGATCAATTAGAAGTGGCTACAGACAAGTTAGTTGCTGAGTTAGTGAGGTTCTCTCCGTTAGCTCAGCGCACAGCGAAGAAGTTATTAAACGACAGTGAAGAAGCTTCGTTAAGTGCAGCTATTGAACTTGAAGGGCATTGCTACAGTCGCCTACGTAGTTCGGCAGACTTCCGCGAGGGAGTAGAAGCATTCCACGCAAAACGCCCTGCACATTTTATTGGGAAATAACAGAGAAGGCATCGATAGGACTAAATCCTTTCGATGCCTGAAATAATGAAAACAAAAAATATACGGCTTTCAGGAGACAAGCATGGACAGCCAAACAGTTGGGACAGCAAAAAATAGTACCCACAACGATCCAGTAGCCCCAGGTTGGCTATCAGGGTTAAAAGCGTTGCCCTCTGCCTTGAACTTAAACTCGTTCAGTGCAGGTTTAGTAGCAGCCATTTTCGGATGTTCTGGGCCTGCCTTGATTGTAATAGGGGCGGCACAGGCCGGGCAGTTAACCAATGGACAAACTGTTGCATGGTTGCTAGCTATTTATTTGTTGGGCGGCATTATCAGTTTGTTTATGGGCATACGTTATCGCATGCCTATTACGGGGGCCTATTCCATACCCGGAGCAGCCATTATGGTGGCAGCTTTTGCTAGCTTTTCTTATCAAGAAGCAGTGGGGGCGTTTATTATGGCTGGAGTCTTGGTGCTGATCTTAGGAGTTACCGGCGTGATAGGAAAGATCATGCGTTGGGTTCCTATGCCAATAGTAATGGCCATGATTGCAGGTGCCATGATTCGCTTTGGCATTGCTGCTGTAGAGGCTGTACGCGCTGCGCCATTGATTGCAGGGCTTGCCGTGATTGCCTTTTTTATTACCGGACGTCTGACTAGAAAAGTGCCGCCAGTCTTAGCTGCGCTAGTGGTGGGGCTTATCGCTACATTCGTGACCGGTGGTTTGCAAGAAGGAGCATCAACATTGGCGTTCGTCATGCCAGAGTTCACGGCCCCTGTATTCACGGTGGGCGCTTTTTTTGGCATTGCTGTGCCGTTAGCGGCATTGGTCATTGGTGCCGAGAATGCTCAGGCGATTGGTGTGTTGATGGCAGAAGGCTATAAGCCGCCTATTAATGCCATGACGGTAGTGAGTGGCGTAGGTGGGATTTTGGCTGGCATGATGGGTGGTCATAATGCCAATATTGCCGGTCCAATGACAGCGATTTGTTCTTCAGAGCAAGCGGGTGAAGATAAAGATAAGCGCTATGGTGCCACGGTGGTGAACGGTATTTTGTTTGGTGCCTTTGGCTTAGTTGCGGGGTTAGCGGTTCCTGTAGTGATGGCCTTACCCAAAGCATTGATTGGTGTGGTCGCTGGCTTGGCAATGATAGGTGTATTGTTGAGTGCCTTACAGGGGGCGTTTGGGCCTAAGCTTGGAAATCAAGTAGGTTCTTTTGTGGCCTTTGTTGTGGGGATGAGCTCACTTAACTTGCTAAGTATTAGCGCGCCATTTTGGGCGTTAGTCTTCGGTGTGTTAGCGTCATTACTTGCTGATAAAGTGATGAGCGAAAAGCCAGCTAAAGCAGAGCCATTGGCTAAAGTATCAGGGTAAAAGAGGATACGCTAGACACCTTGTGTACTTGAAGTAAATGATAAAATTAGGTCACAAGATTCAGCAGGTTAGTCGAACCTGCTGAAAGACTTTTCGCTGAGGATGTAGCCAAACTCTACGCCATGTCTACGGCAATCAAAATCTTCCAAGGAGCATTTGGCCGCGTCTCGTTGCTTGATATGAGCAAACCGCTGGTCACGCATGCTCACCATCATTGCCATGCTCTGATTAAAGTCAGTGGCGTGGATAGTTCGTTTTTGGTGAAAGGGCGCAGTCAGCCTCTGACTAAAGATAGTGTGGTGTTGATAAATGCGTGGGAGCCTCATGCGTACGAGCATACTCCTAGCGGTGAGGGGCGCTGTATTTTATTGGCGCTATACCTAGAGACTACATGGCTAAGCCAAGTTCTGAAGTCGCTTATGGTCAGTGGTCATCCTCAATTTTTCCCCAAGCCTTGTGCTGTTTTGCCGCCCGGTGCACGCAAGCTTGTTAATGCCTTAGCAGCAGAAATGTTGGTGTCTCAAGAAATAGCTGCTGATATTTTAGAGGGAAAGATTTTTGACTTGTTTATGGCCACAGCAGAGAATCACTCTTTGTTAAAAGATGCCTCGCAATTGTTGTCTGGTTTACGTACCCAGAGCATGGATCCACGTATTCGTAGAGCTGTAGCCAAAATGCGTGAGAATCTGCATTACGGTGATAATTTTGCCGAACTAGCGGCTGAGAGCGCATTGTCGCGTGCGCATTTCTTTGAGTTATTTAAGCGAAGTACAAATTTAACGCCCGCCGTGTATGCGAATGCACTACGCGTGGAAGCGGCTATTGCCGAGCTCTGTAAGCCGGAAATTCGTATAGGAGACATCTCCTACAATGTGGGGTTTTCTGCACCAGGTCATTTCACACGCTTCTTTCGTCAACATTTGGGCATTACTCCGGGCGAGTATAGGCGTGTGGTAGATCTGATGGAGAGTGGTCAGTATTTTGATAAGTTGTAAGCCCACTTGTCTAGTGTAGTGTATTAGCGAGTGGGCTTCATATGCCTAGATTTTAAGACCGCTTACTTCTATGCACTGACGCCAATGCAATAATGCCCGTCACCACCATAGCGCTACCAAATATTTGTCTACCGTTTAGGCTTTGCTCTAGCAGTATCCACGCCAATATGAGTGATGCTACCGGTTCAATATTTAAGGCTGGAGCATTTTGACTAAGGTTTAGTCTAGGTGTTAGTACAAACAAGCCTATAAATGCACAACTATAGAAGAAGCCCACAGCGATTAATGAGAACCAGCCCGCAGCATCGACAGGCAAGGCTGTGCCGCCTTCTAGGACACCGGTAAAGCTAAGCCCCAACATACTAAAGAATACGATGCCAATGGTGTAAAAGCTGCGCACAGGGCCATATAAATTGGCTAAACGGTTTTCGCTAATCCACAAAATAAAGGCAAAGCAGGTTGCGGCCCCAAAGGCAAAAAGCAGGCCCAAAAACCAAGTGCTGCTAAGTTGTTCGCTGTTCATGAACCACATAGGCGCATCCAGCACCCAGATCAGTCCAAATAAGATCATCCCCATAATGACAACCGAGGCTTTAGAGGGACGTTTACCGCTGACTGCCCAGTTCAGTAACGCCAGTAGAATAGGGAATGTGTTGGCGACTAGTAAGGCAATGCCCACAGGTATGCGTGCCACAGCCGAAAAAATACAGAAGCTTTGAAAAGCGACCAATAAGCCTAAGGTTAGTTGCCACGGCCATAGCTTGCGCTCAAAGCGCAATGAATGGCGTTGCCACAATAACAAGAGCGTAAGGCAAATTAAGCTCATGCCTGAGCGCCATAAAATGGCAGTTAATAAGCCTGCACCATGGTCAAACGCAATACGTGCTGAAACGTGGTTAGTGGCAAAGCCTGTGCCTAATCCTAGCAAAATAGGAATGGCGATATGACGTTTAAAAGGAAGTGGGGAGTTCATGCAGATACAGCCAGCTAGGAAAGAGAACAATCTTATTCATCTTATGACAGAGTGTGTTTTCTACCTAGCAGGCGATGGCTGTATATAAAGAAAGAGTGATAGATGTTGTAATAAAGAGGATTATTCCATGCAATGTCCATTCGTTGAACTGTTTAAACAATGCAGGAGCTTTCATCGCGAATAGCAGTTACACGGCTCTATAGGCGGTGAGAAGTTCTTCGCCGGCTAGCCATAGTGCTGTGAGGCCCATAATTAGCGCCATAGATACGTTAAATAGGCGTAGATAAGCAGGGCTTTGTAAGAGCTGTCGTAAGCGGTCACCCATAATGACCCAGACTAAAATGCAAGGAAAGTTAGTCACTATATACAGCAGTGAGACTTGTAGGTTATGGCTGAACACTTGTGCGCTGTCTTGTGTGCCAAAAAGTAGGGCAGTGTTAATGGCCATAATCCAAGCCTTTGGATTTACCCATTGGAAAGCCGCCATTTGTATGAATGTAAAAGGTTGGCTTTTCTTTTTGGATTCTGGGGCACTAGATTGGTAAATTTTCCAAGATAGCCATAACAAATACACACAGCCTGCTAATGCCAATGGTAGCCGCATTTGGCCTAGCCATTGCATCATTATGCCCAGAGCTTGCATGGTAATAAAGCACTGCAAGCCGGCTCCTAAGCTAATGCCTAAGCTCATTGGCAAGGTACGTTTAAAACCAAAGTTCACGCCTGACGTCGCTAACAGTAAATTATTAGGGCCGGGGGTTACCGACATAACGGCAACGTAGCTGATGAGTGCGGGGTTTATCATGGTGTTTCGGGCTAGATGAAAATGAATAAAGAGATATCAGCGTAAAGCAGGCACAAAAATAGGTACAGGCTCAGAAATTATCAATTATGATGGGTACAGTTTAAGGGTTGCTGTTTTTGATACTAGAGATCGCTATGCCAGAGTTACTACCCATATCTTCACAGCCTCGTTATCTGCGGTTAGCAGAGGGGTTAAAACACGCTATAGAGAAAGGTGTGTTCAATGCTGGTGGGGCATTGCCATCCATTCGCCAATCAGCGCAAAACTATAATGTAAGCATCAACACTGTTATTGCTGCGTATCGCTCATTAGAGGATCAAGGCTTAATCGAGGCGCGACCGCAGTCTGGGTTTGTGGTGAAGAATCAGTTGCCTAGTTTATTGCGTACTTTCGAGCTAGGAGCAGAGGAGGTTACCTCACCAGAATCGGTGCTGGGGCTCATAGAGCAAGCGTTTGTGATGCAGCAAGACCCTTCTTTTTTGAATCTATCCTTAGCATGCCCTGATAAGAACTCGGATCTATTTCCTAGGGAAAAGCTGGGGCGCATCATGAGCAGGCTGGTACGCCAGCAAGCGTCGTTGCTGTCCAGTTATGCCTTACCGCCAGGTAGTCTGACCTTACGTAGACAAATCTCGCGGCGTATGCTGAATCTGGGCGTGCTAAGCCATGAGAAAAATATTTGTTTAACTCATGGCTGTATGGAGGCTATTAACTTAGCGTTGCGTGCCGTCACTAAGCCGGGTGACAGTATTGGCGTGGAGTCACCAACATACTTTTATTTAATCCCTTTATTAAATGAGCTAGGGCTTAAGTTGGTGGAGTTGCCTACCCATGCGGAAACAGGGTTGTGTGTGGATGAGATAGAGCCGTTGTTAGCAGAAAAACAGCTGCAAGCCCTGATTTGTATGCCCAATTTGCACAACCCCTTGGGGTGTAGTATGCCTTTAGTGGCCAAGAAGAAATTAGCAGCCTTAGTGAATCAGTATCAGATCCCGTTGATAGAAGATGGCTTGTATGCCGAACTGCAAAGCCAAGGTGCACTACCTGCCGTACAGTCTATGGATGATGATGGTTGGGTAATTTTTTGTTCTAGCTTTAGTAAAACCTTAGCGCCTGACTTTCGTATAGGTTGGGTACACAGTACACGCTTTAATAAAAAAATACGTCAGCTAAAAAGTCTGTATTCCATAGCAGAGTCGCAGTTGTTATCCGAGACGTTAGGGGTGTTTTTAGAGGCAGGTGGCTATGATCACCATTTGCGTAAATTACGTAAAAACTACGCTAAGAATATGAACACTACGCAAGCGCTGATTGCTGAGTATTTTCCTGAGGGTACAAAGGCGACTAAGCCTGATGGCGGCTATTTGTTTTGGTTAGAGTTGCCAGAGAGCATTGATAGCTACGTGTTGTATCAACAGTTGCTGCGTGAAAAAATCAGTGTAATTCCGGGGCGTATGTATTCGGCCAGCGGTAGATTCAGCAATGCTGTGCGTATCTCGTGCTGTAACCCGGTAGATGAGCGCTATAGAGCAGGTTTTGCTCGTGTAGGGGAAAAGGTCAGGGAAATGCTGGCCTCATCCTAAACGGGACTTATACAAAAAGCAGGCTGATGTTTACGCCAAACGCAGCAAACCAGATCAGGCTACGTAATGACGACAGGTCGCGAATGTACAGGTAAATGTAGGCAACGCGCAAGATTACCCAGGCCCATCCCAGTTTCATGACTAACTCAGGAACAACAGGCTGAAAAAGCGCATAGAGGAAGGCTGCAAAAAAGAAGGGGAGGGCTTCAAAGGTATTGGCTTGTGCTGCGTTAGCACGGGCGCGCCAGCCTTCTTGTTTGGCTAACCATTCACGTGGAGTATGGTTCTGAAAACCTTTGCCCCCAACTTTGGCACTGACGGCCGCCAAAAACGGCAGAAAGGCCGCGATGATAAGAATCCATTTTGCACTCATGATGCGCCTCGTAAAAAAGGAAGGAAAGCTAAATTTACAAGCTCAGATGATGGCATTATAATTTTTGTTGTGTACAAACGCACCGTGCCGCTTTAGCTCAGTTGGTAGAGCAGTTCATTCGTAATGAAAAGGTCACCAGTTCGACTCCGGTAAGCGGCACCATCTACATTCAATCACTTACGCCAGTCCTCGTGGATTGGCGTTTTTGTTTTTGGTGACAGGCTGCGTCGCGTTAGATCTATTCACATCGAAATGGCGTACACTAAAAAAAGCCACCTAGACCGCATAATAGCAAGAACTTCACTATTAGATGCTTGATGTGTCATGAATGAATCTAAAAATTTCGCTTGAACATGAAAATAAAATACCTAGCAGGACTATGTGCAATTTGGGGCGTGATGCAAGTCACGACGGCAGCGGCACTCACGGTAGAGGATCGATGCGAAATTGTTGCCGAGGTAGCAGCATCCATAATGCAAGCAAGGCAAAATGGTACGGCTAGGGAGCCTGTGCTCGCCAAAGTTCAGGTGGAGGGCGAGCCTGATATAACAGAGTTATTTGAGGTGATGGTGCAAAATGCGTATGACACTGCAATAGAAGACAGTGGTTTGCGAAAAACTGAACTGGTCAAGGAATTCAAGAGCCAATGGCAAACTGCCTGTTTGCAGGGGACATCAGCACTATAGCGTACATATAGGAAAACACCCCAGGAATGACTGTTTAAGACAGCGTTATGGGGTGTTGTTAGCTGAGAGCTGGTAAATGCTCCCACTGATGCCAATGCTCATGATTTGACGGTGTTTTGTTCCGGCAAGCGCACTATCCCTACAAAAACATACCTCCCTTTAGCTGTACTGCGCTAATTGCGCTGCCAACTGTTGTTGGTAGAAGGTATTGCCATTTCTATTGTCAAAAGCTTGGGCTGCTTGTTGGGCATGTTGCAACGCTTCGTCTAATTCCATACCTACACTCATTGCTAGCCCCTGTTTTTTTGCCGCCTGTAGCAGCACAGCTACGGCCGCATAAAGGCGGAATTGGCGGAATTTGTTTTCGCTTTTGGGTAAGGTTTTGAGCTCGTTCTTAGCGATTTTCTCTGCCTCTTGCCACTGCTGGCTCGCTATCAAGTAGAGTATGAAATCGGCATTGGTGTTTAAGAACTCAACTTCGTCTTTGGTGAGTTTATAGCCTTTTTGAAAGCGTTCTTTTGCGGCTTCCTGATCACCTAAGTGCCAAAAGGATAAGGCCAACATCCCATTGGTGAGGTGGGGTACTTCGCCGCATCGTTGTCTGCCTGAGATCAAGGGCTTAGCTTTATCTACCGCTTCTTGGTAATTGCTATGGTAGAACTGAAAGTGCACTTCATCGTTGGTTTCGCAGGCGGCGCAGTCATTCATGTGATCTTTTTTGGCGGCTAGCCATTTTGCACGTAAGTGTAGTACTTCTTCGGGTTCGCCCATGCTCATCGCCACCATGGTGCGAATTTTGTAATAGGGTTTTAACGAGTATTGAAAGCCCTGATATTTCTGCTTCATATCTTCCAGCAAGTGGTCGATTTGAGCCTTAGAAATTTCGGGGAAATCTACAATGCTTAACGCTACCCATTTGTATTTCCACATGAGATCGTCTTCGTCTATGTAGATCTCTTTAGCTTCAAACTGTTTGATCATCCATGCAAACGCTAATAATTGCTTTTTGGGCATGCCTAAGGTGTAGGTCGCATCCATCAGCATTTCGCGTGCTTCGTAGCCGGTTTCTACATCATTTTCAGCGTCAGCAGCTTTCATGGCTTGTTCAAGTAGGCGCACGCCTTCTACGCTGTTTTCACCAACCTCGTAGGCTTGTTCTATGTAATCTTGAGCATTCATATATGTATTCCTTTGCAGTGCAGACTGGCAGAGGTAGGCTCTGCCAGTCCTAGTGTTTTATTTCATAGCTTTGATGATGTGCAGCAAGCCCTTGTTCATCAACGCGATTTCGTCTTTTTTCAGTGGGTAGTGCCCCATCAACAAGGCTTGTACGTACAAAACCTCGATCACGCTGGTGATGGTTTCTACGCTTCTCCCTGAGCAAAATACCGATTGCACTACCTCGTTGTGGAAGTTTAAGTACAACTGTGCGAGCGGCTCATTTTTGTCTTCTTGTAAGCTGCCTAAAATGCCACCAAATAAATCGTTGCTGGCCTCTGCAACGCGACCTAACTCACGTTCTGCTTGGTTTTTTTGACTGCAGATGTAGAGCATAGGGATGTCGTGGGGGCTGAAGTAGTTGAGCACGACCTCTAACTGATAGGCCTTCATGCGTTCATTAAGGCCGGCTAGCAAATCGGAAAAAGCACGTTCTTCTTCAGGGAAGAGTGGTTGGAATGCAAACTCTACGTCTTCGGCTTGGAAGAGCTTGAAGACATCGTGTCCCAGGATGCTGTTCAGGTGTCTGAGGATAGAGGAGTCATAAGCATAGCCGCCGTTAATCAGGGGCATTTGCTGTGCGCGTGCTACGTCAGCAATTTGGCGAAACTCATCCACGCTTTGGGTGTAATAGACCACCTCTGAACGAGAGAGCAGCGTTTGCAGGTTTTCCTCGCCATTTAAGGTGCGGAAATTCAGATGGGGGTAAATAAACTGCAGCAACTCGCTGTCTTCGCATGCAAGGGCTTTGAAGGCCAGATAGTGGGTGTTAAGTAAGCGTTGCAATTGCTTTTCTGGCATGGCTTTGATTTTCTGTTTCAGCGATGCTCCAAGCTCTTGGCTGACTCGATCTAGCGCTTCATTCTGGTAAAACGCCTCGCGTGAGGCCACGGGTTGTAGCTCTTTGGTCCAGATGACGGTGCGCGTGAAAAACGCCCACTCAGGCATAACTTCCTCTATGGCATCACTCACGAACATGCGGTTTAAGTAGGCGCGATGTAGTTTGCGTGCGTGGGTGCTGACGGCAAAAGGAATGACATATGCGACGGCAAAGGTATCGCCGCTTTCATTATGTAAGATGAAGTAGTCTTGCAGAGATCGCATGTCGTCTGCACCAAAAAGTAGACGTCCAAATTGCAGAATCTCGTTAGGGTTCAACGCTTGCAGATCGGCCAAGCTACCTACTTTATTACTGTGTTCGTTTATCCATAGGCGCGCGCGTTGGTCTTGAAGGTAGATAGGCACCTCTAAGCAGGCACCATATTGAAACAGGCATTCACGGATAGTGCGGTGCAATTCAGCAAAGCTCTCCGCGGCGATCTCTGCTTTGTAGGTTAAGTAGACGGTTGTGCCTACCTCTGGTCGCGCTTCTTGCGATAGTTCATGGATGTCATAGGTGCCATCACCTTTGCCGTTCCACTCAAGTACCGTGCCTGTTTTGGCTGAATGAGTGATTAAGCGAATTTGGGTGGTCACCACAAAGCACGATAATAAGCCTATGCCGAAACGGCCAATAAAGCTTTGCTCGTTGCTAGCACCAAAATTCTTTTCACCTTTGGATGAGCTGGCGATCGTGGCTAAAAAGATTTCGATTTCATTAGCCGTTAAACCAATACCGTTGTCAGAAAATACTAGGGTTTTGTGGTTAGAGACTTGGTCTTGTTGTAGCTCTACGTTGATCTCGCCTGCTTCAAATGCACTGTCCCACAATTTACGGGCGCGAATGGCATCGGTACCGTTTTGTAATAGTTCACGGATATAGACGTTTTGGTCGCTGTACAAGTGGTTGGACAGAATATCAATCATGCCTGCAAGGTTGACTTGGAAGCGGCTTTCTTGGTTCATGTAGGGGACTCAAGTATTTGGACGAATAAGAAACTTCATCATCCTAGAGAGTAGCCATTGAAATAACAAGCACGTTGACGTAATTTGAGATTTTAAATAGGCGCAATTCACCCGTCTGTATGGGGGGGGCTGACCTCGTTCATGTTGCTTCAATTGGGAGGGCGAGAGAGAAAAAAGAACGAGACGCTTGGAGGGCATCTCGTTCTTTTGTGTGAAGTGTTTGGCTGTTAAGGCGTTATAGTAATGAGCCTAGAATTACAGCCTAAGCTATTGCTAAAGGCGCTTAGCTGGCCTTTTTGAATTTCAAGGACATAAAGCCTTCCAGAGAATCATCTTTAATATCTAACCATGGTCTAGGCAATTGTGCTGCTACCGTTCCAGTAATAGTAGAAGCATATGATTTGTTTCTAAACCCCATGATGTCCGATTTTTTATCTTCAAGCCATTTTTTAAATAATTCAGCTTGTTGATGTACAGGGAAGCTAGGGTAATCTGTGGCGCCTGTTAAATCATCAATATAGTTTGCCTGGAAATCAATGGATTCAGAGTCAGTATTTAAGGTTGCTTGATTCTGTAGCCATTTATTTATATCTTTTAATCTATCTTCTTCGTTAGGTAGCTGTATTTTTCCCATGATAACGTCACGCGCATACCATGCTTGTGCATCAAACATATTAAACGTGAACCATTGATCTTGCATACCAAGATAAATGAGTTTTGGGTTGCTTTGGAAAAAAATCCCTTTATAAAGATTATCTGGGTATAAACAATTATGCGTTTCTAAACGTAGTTCATCGGGCAAGAATGGGAAGTGGAAAATATACCCGGTACACATCACAATGGCATCAAAGGCTTGGCTAGTGCCATCGCTAAAGTGCACGACGTTCCCATCAATATGCTCTAAACCCGGTTTTTCGCTGACGGTCTCTGGCCAGTCATAGCCAAACGAACCACCACGGTGGCTGATGGTGACCGATTTGGCGCCGTACTTGTAGCATTGCGAGCCTATATCTTCGGCTGAGTAACTACCGCCTACCAACAATATATTTTGCCCTTCAAACTCTAATGCATCACGGAAGTCGTGAGCATGCAAGACACGGCCAGGGAACTGTTCTAAACCTTTGTAGTAGGGCATGTTAGGGGTGGAAAAGTGTCCTGTGGCAACAACGACGTAGTCAAACTCTTCGGTTTCTTGCTCACCCGTTTTATGGTTCATGACGGTAACGCTAAAGCGTTGTGTGTCTTGGTCAAAGGTTACCCAACGAACAGGACACTCAAAGCGCATATACGTAAACAATGCGCGCTTATCTAGACGTCCCATGATGTAGTCTTTAAGGACTTCACGTGGCGGATAAGACGGGATGGACTGACCAAAGTGTTGGTCGAAGCTATAGTCCGCAAACTCTAGACATTCTTTAGGGCCGTTAGACCACAGATAACGGTACATGCTGCCATGTACGGGTTCCCCGTTTTTATCTAAGCCAGTACGCCATGTGTAGTTCCACATGCCGCCAATATCATTTTGTTTTTCATAACAGATAATTTCTGGAAAATCATCAGAATTGGTTTTTTTACGTAATGCTTCAAAAGCACGTAGTTGTGCTAAACCGCTAGGGCCTGCGCCTAGGATTGCAATTCTTGTTTTTGACAAAATAAAACTCCGTTTCTTTTTGGCGCAATGGTTTTTTTTGCGCTTTTGTTTTTTAATAATAATTATTAAAAGAAAAAGGCTATTTATTAAAACTCTAATTTAGTAATCAACTATATTTAAAATTAAACAACCTTTATTTAAAAATCTGGCGTTATTATACCACACTTTTTTGTTTGTGTTTAGGGTGTGATTTTTTATATTGGTAGATATCTATGTGGTTTTTACTTTCTATGATTTTTGTTTTTCATATGGCAGAAGTTCAGGGCTCGTAAATTTTGGATTGTGTGCGTGTCAGAGCTTAGCCTGCAGTAACGGTGTTTTGGTACCAAATGGCAAGTTTCTCTCTGGGGGCTTATAGAATCAGCCGCAAGTAGGGGGGGCGCTGGTCGAGATTCCTAGGCGTTGGAAAAAATCCGGTGTTGAGACTCCGTGCGTGGCTTAGTGGGAAGTCATTTTAGGTAGCTAACACATAGCGTTTTGACAAGCATTCTTGTATAAGGTAAAAAACCTACGCGAGCGGAAACCGTGGCTCGTTATGATGTGTGGCACTACTTCTTGTTTATTTATTACCCGGGGCGGGCCGGTGTTAGGCTTTGGCTGTATGCCCAAGCGCGCTGGAGTTTACATTGATAACCCTGAGTCCTTTTAAGCGCCGCCTCGTGTACGTAGGCGTTTTTGAAGTTTTTGCGATTCTTTTTTCTACCCTTATTCTGATGGTGCTCAGTGACAGTGGAGCAGATGACTCGTTGCCTGTGGCGGTGATGGTGTCAGCAGCAGCTGTGGCGTGGAATTACACCTATAACAGCCTGTTTGAAGCCTGGGAGCGCCGTAATCAGGTGATGGATAGAACCTTACGTCTACGTTGTGCACATGCCATTGGTTTTGAGGGCGGTTTGATCCTGATTTGTCTGCCTATTTATATGTTGTGGTACGGCGTTGGTGTGTGGACGGCTTTCATGATGGAGGTGACTTTGTTAGTCTTTTTCTTAGTCTATACATTTTTCTTTACCTTAGGCTTTGACAAGATTTTTGTACTTCCTCATCAGGTACCTCAAGCACCAGCCGAGTCATAGTGGCAGAACGATGCGTGGGGAGCCAGTTATAAGGAGCACTTCCCTATGCTGCATAGATTCTCTACTCCTACCTTAACCCGTACTCACCGCACTACGTTTTGCGGTTATGTGGCCTCTTTGCTGTTGGCTGTAGCAAGCTTCGTAACACTGGGGCAAGCACAGGCTAACGACAAGGGGCCTATTTTGCAAAAGGCGGCCGCAATAGAAGAGCAACTGCAGGCACGCGTGGGTGTGGCGGTAGTGGATACCGGTAGCGGACAGTCGTGGCTATATAGAGCAGACGAACGTTTTCCTATGGCCAGTACCGCTAAAACACTAGTGTGTGCGGCACTGTTACAGCAAGGTGAACCGTTACTGCATAGCCCTATTTTGCTGCAACCTGACGATATACAGACCTATGCGCCCGTGACTAAAGAGCTGGTGGGACAGACGTTATCAGCCTTTCAACTGTGTGAAATTACGTTACGTAGCAGTGATAATACGGCGGTTAATGTGGTGTTGAAGGTTCTGGGTGGCCCTACCGCCGTAACATCATTTTTACGCACTATTGGTGATCAAAGCACTAGACTCGATAGGATGGAGCCTGAGGTGAATGAGGCCACACCGGGAGATGAGCGTGATACCACTACGCCGTCAGCCATGGCGGCCACCATGCGGGCTTTGTTGTTGGGTTCCGCGCTAAACCCAACTGAACGGGAACAGTTAGTAGGGTGGATGAAGGCTAATGAGGTGGCGGGGCCGTTATTACGTGCGGGTGTGCCTAGTGATTGGCTAGTGGCAGATAGAAGTGGTAGTGCCGAGTACGGAACACGTGGCGTGGCGGCAGTGCTCTGGCCTGCGCAGCATGCCCCTTTGGTGGTGGCCGTGTACATTACAGAAACAGAGGCTCCCATTGAGGCCCGTAATGCAGCAATTGCATCGCTAGGGCAGGCTATCGCTGAAGAGCTATCCTTACCTGTTAGATGAGGAGAGCGTTACGCATGTAACGCCGCTAGGCTGTAGAGTAAGCGCTAAAATACAGCCGTGGTTGCCTTCTAGTGATTCTCAATTTTATAAAACGAATATTCATTCTATAATTGCTTCATGATTGAACTAACTGAAAAAACCTGTAGTCTGTTTCCTGAAATGGCCCCTCGTCATGAAGCCATACTGCGAGCAGCATTGCGCTTGTTTAATGAGAAGGGTTACTTCAGTACCTCGGTTCATGAAATTGTGGCGGCAGCGGATGTGTCTGTGGGGTTTGTGTACCATCACTTCACTGATAAAGCAGGGATTGCCCGTGCGTTGTTTGACCATCTGTTGTCCGGTATGAACCGGTTGTTAGATGATATCGAATCTAGCCATGCTAGTGCCGAGCAACGCTGTAAAGCGGTAGTAGGCATGTTGTTTGAGCTGACAGACTCTGACCCTGATGCCATGGGTTTTATTATTCATGCTAGACATAAAGAGTTTTTGCCTACGGAAAAATCCATATGTTCAGCATCGGCTTTCGTACGTATGCGTAGGTTTGTGTTGAAAGGTATAGAAGAGGGCGAGATCCCGATGATGGATTCGTCGGTGGCGGGAGCGCTGGTTTACGGGGCCGCGATACGTTTAGTGTGCTTGCGCTTAGATGGGTTAGTAGATCAGACGTTAGCGCATTATTTCGATGAGTTGTGGTCGCGTACGTGGACTGCGGTACAGCGCTAATACGATGTAGCAGTGTGAGAAACGGGTTGCAGTAACAGCTCGTTTTTTTATACCAGGGGTTAGAACGAATGTTCGTTCTGTTTTTATGATAAGAAAGGAGACATCAATGGCGCATCATATTTTGATTGTGGGTGGCGGGATTGGCGGCACCATGACGGCCAATCATTTAGTAAATAAGCTGTATCCTGAAATCCGTGCCAAGAAGGTGAAGATCACGATGATTTCAAACTCGCCGTGGCATTATTACAAGCCAGCGTTCATGTATGTGGCCTTTAATAGTTTCTTCCGCGATGAGCTGCGTAGGCCGCAACGTAGTTTGTTGCGCCCAGAAATAGACTTCCAGCTTGAAGAGGTGATGCAGTTTGATTTTGCCTCTAACAACGTGCATTGTCGCAGCGGTAAGAAAATTGATTATGACCACCTGATTATTTCTACAGGATGTATACCTGCACCCGAGAAAATCGAGGGCTTAAAAGAAGCAGGGGATCATTTCTATCAGCATGCGCCTGCCAGACAGCTGGCCGATAAATTAGCCAGTATAGAAAAAGGCCGTATTTTCATTACGGTGACCTTCCCCAAAACGCACAACGTGCCGCACCAGTGTGGGATTGCACCGATTGAAACCACGTTGATGTTGGATGATTTACTGCGTAAGCGTGGTGTACGCGATCAAATTGAAATCGTGTACACCTATCCTACTGTGGCGCAGTTATTGCGCAATTGTTTGTTCCTGCAAAAAGATACTTGCGAAGTGTTGCCGACAATCTTTGAGCAACGAGGTATTAAGCACCAGCGTGGCTTTACGTTAGACCGTGTGGACCCTTCTAGAAACATTGCTTACTCGGCAGAAGGGCAAGAAGAAAACTTCGATATCTTAATGGCCACACCACCTATTCATGCCGTAGAGGCCGTTAGAAAAGCGGGGGTTTCCCAAGCGGCTGATAACGAAGGGTGGCTGCCTACTGATCATCAAAGTATGAAAGTGCTGGGCTTGGAAAACGTATATGTCTTGGGTGATACCGTCGATTTGCCGGTGAGTAAGGCGGGTGGTTCGTGCCATAGCCAGTCTCCGGTAGTGGTGAATAACGTGGCATCCGAAATTAGGCATGGCCGTATTTGCGATGCGTACGACGGTAAAGTTGTGGCAATTGCGCAGATGGGGTTAGAGGACGGTATGCCGCTTTGGTACGACTACAACGTTGATGTGAAACCTACGCCGCCGACTAAATTGGGTGGGTTGATGCGCAAGGGGTTTAACCGTGGCGCGTATTGGGCTGTAGCCCGTGGGTTGGTGTAAGCCTAAGCACTGAACGAGACCAAGGAGATTACGATGACGAATATTGAAAACACGGGACACAACACCCTAAACATCACCCCAGAAAAAGCAGAGACCACGCCTTTTGATGCGGTGCTGGGTAATGAGGCAGCACTGCAAGGCTTAGAAGAACTAATGACCAAAGTTGCACCATTGTTGGCGGGAGGCAGGTTAAACAGGCTGGTGGATTTGGCTTCTGTTACGGCCGATGTTGTGGATATGACAGATGCCTATATGGTAGAAAAAATAGCCAAGGCGTTTGATGATGTGACGGGTGCTGTGTGGACAGCCGGTAATGCGGCACGTATGGCACACGCGCAGGTGGCAGACATGAAAGAGCCGCCTTCTATCATGGGCTTATGGCGTTTGGCGCGAGATCCCGAGGTAAGACGTGGATTGGCGTTTTTATTTACGGTGGCCGGTGTGCTGGGTAAAGGTATGTCTACCCCGCCGTTAGATGGAACAGAAGATTAAGTGGTATGAGCCAATAAAAGGCCCTGCAGTTTAGTGATGCAGGGCCTTTTTGTTGGGGGTGTGCGAAGTTGGGTTAGCTTTTATACAGGTTGTAGCCCAGTGTGTTGGCGACAGACGCAACCATTTTCTGGCCCCGTACGCTATTGCCTATGTCATCCAGCGGGGGGGAGAAAGCGGCAATTCCCATCACGCCAGGCACCACGGCAAGGATGCCGCCACCCACACCGCTTTTTCCGGGTAGACCTACGGTGTAGGCCCAATCTCCCGAGGTGTCATACAAGCCTTCCATTGTCATGTCTGCCAGAATGCGAGGGGTGTTGTCTGGACTAAGTACGCGCTCTTTACTAAGGGGATTAATGCCGCCCGTGGCAAGTGTGGCTCCCATAGTGGCGAGTTCTACGGTGGTGAGTAGGGTAGAGCATTGACGGGTGTACACATCGCAAGCTTCCATGGGGTCGCAGTATAAGTAGCCCGATGAGTACAGCAACCAAGCAATAGCACGATTATGAAAGTTGGTGCTTTGCTCGGACTCATTCAGTGGACTGGATAGCTTGATTTGTGGTGATCCCAATTTACGCTGCATGCCCAGAATGCGGTTCCAGCGATCCTCCGTGTTTTCGGCTTTGATGAGGCTAGCGCTAGCAATAGCACCGGCATTCACCAGAGGCGATAAGGGTTTACCACCGTGCAGTTCTAAGGCCATGACAGAATTAAAAGGCATGCCAGTGGCATCAGCACCTATTTTCTGCTGCACGGTTTGTGCTCCCCAGTCCTCTAAGGCCAAAGCCAGTGTGCATACCTTGGAAATAGACTCTATGGCAAAGCGGTAGTGTATATCGCCTGCAGAAATAACATCACCATTGGCAGTGACCACCGCCAGAGCCGAGAGGTCACTTGGGATGTTCGCGAGAAAAGGGATGTAATCAGCATTGGCCCCACCAGGGGCCTGGCCAAACTCGCGATATGACTGCTCTACGACAGAGTGTAGGGTAGAGAGATCTAACACGTGCCTGCTCCTGTGTGGGCGTTGCTCGCCGTTGGAGTGCCGTTAGGTGCTGTGGTGGCGTTAGCTTCCCATGTAAAGGGTTCAAAGTCAGAGTTAGGGTCGCGCCAACTGGGTTTGCGCTGCGCATAGATAATTAACGGTATCGCCACAAAGATCGCCACCAAAACAACCAAGTACAGGAAGTACGACGTGGGGCTACCTACAGCGATTTGGCTGGGTGGTACAAAGCTTAGTGCAAAAGCGATGAGCGAACCTAAGAAACCCAGTGAGGCCCATAGGTACATGGCTGGGGCACGGTAGGGACGAGGTCTATCTGGTTGAGTACGGCGTAGGCGGATGCCAGCTGCGAACATCAGCAAATACATCACCAAGTACAGGATCACCGTAAGCTGCGACAGAATTTGGAAGGCAGCTTGCACCGATGGCATGACTACGAAGGTGATAGACAAAATGGACACAATCACGGCCTGTACCAGCATAAGGTTCACACCCATGCCGTGTTTATTGGTTTTTTGAAACCAGCGGGGTAGATAGCCGGCCTTGGCTACGGCCAGTACCCCGGTATTGGGGCCGGCAATCCATGTCACCACACCACCCAACACGCCAAAGGCCAACATAACTGCCACAATAGAACCTAGCCATGGAACACCTAGCCATTTGAACAGCAGGTCGTAGGCTAAGAGCAAGCTTTGGGTTAGGTTGATATCTTGAGCGGGCACGATGAAGGCAATACCTAGTGTGCTGAGCAAGAAAATCGCTACAGTACCTAAGGATGCTATGGTGATAGCGATGGGGTATTTCTTAGTGGGGTTGTCCATGTCCTTCACGTGTACGGCGTTCATTTCCATCCCCGCATAGGCAAGGAAAATACTGGCGGCCAATACCACTGTACTGAAGTTGCTGAAGTCAGGCATCAGCGCGCCCCACGATAGCTCTACCAATGGCTTGTTGCCGCTGAACAGTAAATAGGCAAAGCCTAAAAGGGTGACAATACCCGCAGGAATAATGGTACCTACAATACCGCACCATTTAGAAACACTGGCAAAGATACCTACGCCGCGTAAGGCAATGGCCACTGAAATCCAATACACGATTAGGACGAAACTGGTGATATACCATTTGTTGGCAGAAATGGATTCGGCCATACTGACGGTAGGATCAATAAAGGCGATAGATACGGCGCCAAAGGTTAGTACAGTGGGGAAGTAGGGAATCACTTCAATCCACACCATGGCCATGGCTAAGAAGCCTAATCTAGGGCCAAATGCTTCACTTACCCAGCGGAAAACGCCCCCTTTTTCAGGGTAGGTAGTAGCGAGTTCGGCTGCGACTAATGCCATGGGAATAAGGAAAACGAGTGCAGCAAAGGCGAAGAAGAATATAGAGCCTAAGCCATACTCCGCTTCAGATGGCAAGAAGCGCAGGCTGACCACGGCCGTGATGTTCATGATGGCAATGGTAGCGATAGACATCTTCGCTGCGGGTTGGTTTTGTGTTGTCGTGCTCATCGTTACCCTCTTTAGTAAGGTAGGGAAAACAGGAACAGGCAGGGGATATAGAAAGAGGCCATTGATGAATGACCTCTTTCTGGGGGCTATGCGTTAGTGATGGAAGCCGCCGGCCTCTTGCTCATCCAACGGCTGAGAGACAGGCCGTTTGGCAAAGTAATCTAATGTGCGTTGGAAGTCGGCCAGCAGCAAATCGGCCAAATCACGGCTTACGCCATGGCGCACTAAAATGCGCTGTACCACCAAATCCTCGCGGTTGGCTGGCATCGAATACGCGGGTACTTGCCAGCCACGGCTGCGTAAGCGGTCAGCAAAGTCGTAAAGGCTGAAGTTCACTTTGCCTTTGTATTCCTCTTTAATAGTCCATGACAGGGCAGGGATGCCTTTTTTCATGTCACCGTCAAAGATGATTTTGAAGGGGCCAAATTTTTCTATTTCGCGGGACAAGTATTTGGCCGTGTCATAGCATGCGGTTTGAATGCGTCTATAGCCTTCTTTACCCAAGCGCAGGAAGTTGTAGTATTGCGCGACGATCTGACCACCAGGGCGTGAAAAGTTCAGTGCAAAGGTGGGCATGTTGCCACCTAAGTAGTTGACGTTAAAGATGAGTTCTTCAGGCAGGCTTGCTGCATCACGCCAGACTACCCAACCTACTCCAAGTGGCGCTAAACCAAATTTGTGGCCAGAGGAGTTAATGGATTTTACGCGAGGTAGGCGGAAGTCCCACTCAATTTCAGGGGCACAAAAGGGGGCTAAGAAGCCGCCGCTCGCACCATCCACGTGTATAGGAATATCCAAACCTGTATCTTTTTGCAGCTTGTCTAGGGCATCGCTAACGGCTTTGACGGGCTCGTAGTCGCAGGTAAAGGTAACACCCATCGTAGGCACTACGCCTATGGTGTTTTCGTCTACACGCTTTAGTACTTCTTCAGGCGACATAATGAGGCGGTCGCCCTCTAATGGGATTTCACGCAGCTCTACATCAAAGTAGCGAGCAAACTTATGCCAGCAAATTTGTACGGGGCCACAAATGAGGTTGGGTTTATCGGTGGGTTTGCCAGCAGCTTGCATTTTTTTGCGCCAGCTCCACTTTAAGGCCAAGCCACCTAACATAGCCGCTTCAGATGAGCCGGTGGTAGAGCAACCCATCGTGTTGGCCGCGTCAGGCGAATTCCACAAATCTGCAATCATGTGCACGCAGCGTGACTCGATTTCGGCTGTTTGTGGGTACTCGTCTTTATCAATCATGTTTTTGTCTATGGATTCATCCATAAGACGGCGGGCTTCATCGTCTACCCAGGTTTGGCAAAAAGTGGCCAAGTTTTGGCGCGAGTTACCATCCATCATGAGTTCATCGTGCACGACTTGATAGGCGTGACGGGGATCATGCTCATTTTCAGGCATTTTGTACTTAGGCATGACTACCGATAGGTCGGTGGATGCGTACACGTCATCAAACATGCGATCGCGAATGTCATCTTTTGAGTGCAGAGCCATTTCTATAACCTCATGGAAAGAAAAGGGTTGGGCCGAGTTAGGCTTGAAACAACTTCTTTTGTACGTTTTGATGGCTAGAAAATTATTGTTTTAGTTTCTGTGCTGCAAAATCTCTAATGATGTGGAGATTCTAGAAGGGATTTTAAAGAAACATAAGTAACAAATATTGTATTTTATTACCAAAGATTTCTGTTTTCTGATGATAAATAGCAGAAAAATAGCATATTGATAAAAACATCATGCAGAAAAAATGGTTCTTATATAGCCAATGATTATATTTTTAGTTTTTTTTGAATGTTTTAAGACATTGGTTTTTATGGTGAATGGCAATGTTTACTCTTGTTTTGGCGAACGCAAGACAGAGCATTGCCATAATCCTGACACAGCTTAGTAATGCGAAATTAGAAAAGAATTTAACGCAGCAGTTGGCGTAATTCCATTAGCCCAGTTTGTAATGCTGCGCCTTGGCTTTGTACGGCTTCTGGTAAAGCGATATACCCATCGTTACGCAAAATTTGTTCAGAGCTTAGTGTTAACGCTACGTGTTGTTCAGTAACGTGCAAGCTAAGTGCTGTAAGTACTTGCCGCAGTTGAGCGGCGCACTTGTCACCACCATGGGCGCCATAGCTCACAATTAATGCCGGTTTATGTTGCCACTCATGGTAGAGGTGATCCAACGCATTTTTCAACGCGGCAGGGTACCCCCAGTTATATTGGGGCGTCACAAACACAAAGGCATCAGCACTAGCGATTTTTTGGCTCCATGCTTGTGCATGGGGCGTGCTGTAATCCGCTGCATGCGCAGGGATGGCGGGTTCATCCATCATAGGTAGAGGCCAGTTGCGCAAGTCCACCAGTTCAAAGATAGCCTCTGGTAAACATAGTCTTCCCACATTGGCTACCCAGTCGGCCAGCAAAGGGCTAATCCGTTGCAGACGTACACTGCCCATAATGACGAGAATCCGGGGTGATGACTTCATGTGTAATCCCTAGGTTGGGGGGTATAGCGCTCACGCTTATGCAGCATAAACGATCATGATTGCTTCGTGGCATTGTGACATGCTTGAGCCTAAAGATGCGCTATTTTCTTGTGTTGGATCTAGGGGGAAGGCAGGCCGCTAGGCGGCGATATAACCCACCAAAAGTAACGATATGTTATTTTCTACAGAGCTGAGGTAGAAAGTCATTACACGGATAAAAATAGTACAAGCTAAGCAAATAAGGGCGGAAGCAAAACTCTACCTATTTTGATAAAAAGAGTTTTGCTTAGAAGAAATGTTTAGTTACCAACTAAGAGGGATTTAGTAAAGGCGAATAGGTATGGCAATTGTATCTCGTATGATGGGTTTTCTAGGGATGGGGAGGGCCAAGTTTGCCATCTAGGATTACGACAAAATAGATTGCTGGATTTTTTACTGATCCAATACAATACATACGTATGTATTCAATGGTGGTGAAATGAGTAAACCCCGCAGTATAGACAGAGACAAGGTGCTGGATGCCGCAGAGGAAATTGTGGATAAAAGCGGGGCTGCCGCGCTCACTATTGATGCTGTAGCCAAGGCTATAGGCATTAGTAAAGGTGGCGTGCAATCGTGCTTTGGCACTAAACAAGGCTTAGTCAATGCCATGCTAGAGCGATGGGGGCATCGCTACGATGCGTGTCTAGAAAAGGCCGCAGGCGTTTCACTCGACGACTTATCTAGTATTGATAAGATTAGCCACCACATACACATCACGGCAGATGAGCAGGCGTTGATTGCGCGAGCAGCCTGTCATCTCAGTGTGTTGTTAGAGGCTAAAGAGTTACGAGAGTGGATCAAGCGTTGGCATTATGAGCGGTTGGCCGAGTTAGATACCACCACCCCAGAGGGAAGAAACGCGCGTATTGCGTATTTTGCTACCGAAGGGGCATTTGTGTTGCGCTATTTTGGGTTGGCAGATTTGAGTGACCAAGCGTGGCAAGACACATTTAATGATATTGCGGGCTTGATGGGCAGGCAGGCAACGTAAACATCCTACATAAGTTGGTGTTATTTCATGTTGAGTTGGGTTTTTCTAGTGATTTCCAGTGCACTGGAGGTGCTGTGGGCGGCAGGTCTGAAGTACGCAGTGAGCCCGTTGGAGTGGGTGGCGACGGTAGTGTGCATCGTGGGCAGTTTTATCTTTATGGTGCTGGCGGCTCAACGCATGGGGGCGGCTTTTGCGTATGTGGTGTTTGTGACCTTTGGGACAGTAGGCACTTACATGTTGGATGTGCTGTATTTTGGAAAAGAACTGAAGTGGGCGGCGGTAGTGGCTATTGCGGTGATCTTGTTCTCTGTGATTAAGCTTAAGCAGAACGAGGCCTAGCATGAGTTGGTTGTTTTTGGTGTTAGCGGGGCTTCTGGAAATTTTTGTGGTGGCGGGTATTAGGGATATGGTGTGTAAGCGGTATAGGCGCGGAGCCGTGGTGTATGGCTTGGGCTTATCTAGCTCGTTGTATTTCTTATATCTGTCTATGCGTACTATTGATGTATCTATTGCCTATACCGCCTACACAGGAATAGGGGTGATAGGTACGGTGGTGTCGGGCATCATTTTATGGGGCGATAAAGGTGGGGCCCGCAAGTTTTTCTACTTGTTGTTGATTATTGCTTCTATCGTGGCATTGAAAATGGTGGGTTAACGTAGCGGCTGAGGATTTTTCTTGTTTCTAAAAGTTTTTATTTTACTTTTATCTTTCGTTAAATTTCTATAAAATCGGCGAAATTTGCATTGTTCTCCATAATGGTCCATGCTATAGAGTGTTATGGGTTTTAGGGAGAGTAGTATGCATGCGTATGAAACACGTATACAAACTGTGAATGTACGAGAGGCTGGCAATATGCGTCTGCGTACATTGGCCGACACTCAGCAATTCCATGATTACAAGGGTATGGCCGCACGTTTGGGCGTTTCATCAGCGATGTGGCCAGTGTTTGGTCAGCTTTGGCCATCTAGCATTCATTTGGCGAATAAAGTGGCCACGCGTGAGCTAGATAAAAAATGCCGCATATTGGAAATAGGTTGCGGTTTAGGGTTGGCTAGTTTGGTGGCGCACCAGCGCGGCCTACAGATTACAGCAAGTGATACCCACCCCTTAGGTGGCGAGTTTTTGCGTAGGAATGTACATTTGAACAAACTTTTACCACTGCGCTATAAGTATGGTCGCTGGGGTAAAAACTTCAACCAGCAAGCCAAAATCTATGGGCTTGAGGTGTTGGAAAGTCGTTTTGATCTGGTGATTGCAAGTGACGTCTTGTATGAGCCTGATATGCCAGATGAGTTGGCTGAGTTCATTGATCAGCATAGTGAGCCCACCGCCGAGTTTTGGTTAGTAGACCCAAATAGAGGTTATGCGGGGCGCTTTGGAAAAGCATTAAAAGAGCACGGTTTTGAGCTTTTAGAAAATACCGAGCTGAAAGAAGAGCCTACGGAGGCAAATCCTAAAGGGTTTTCTGGGCGCTTCTTGCGTTATGGCCGTACGGCTGCAGTCGCTTAACGCAGACGTTTTACATATACAAACAACAGCGGCAGGCTAAAAAGCCTGCCGCTGTTGTTTGTGCGTATAGGGAATGGTTGGCTAGTGGCGCTGATTGCGCTCTTCTTCCAAACTGCGATTGCGCTGTTCAAGCGCTGCAGGAAATAAGTCCCAGCAAGCCATAAAGAGGGCAGCAATCAGTGGGCCAATCACAAAGCCGTTTAAGCCAAACAGCGATAAGCCACCCAGTGTGGAAATTAGAATGATGTAATCGGGGATTTTTGTGTCTTTACCTACCAGCAATGGGCGAAGTACGTTATCGACTAAACCGATCACAAAGAGGCCAAAGGCGGTCAAAACTGTACCTTCAAATACTTGGCCTGTGGCGAAGAAATAAATGGCTACTGGCCCCCAGATCAGTGACGCCCCTACGGCGGGCAGCAAGGACAGTACAGCCATGAGTACGCCCCAGAACAGCGATGCTTGAATGCCTAAAATAAAGAAGATCAGCCCACCTAAGGCACCTTGCGTGGCAGCCACGGCTAAGTTCCCTTTGATGGTGGCGCGCACCACAATGGTGAGTTTACGTAGCAGGTGGCTTTTTTGCTCTTCACTTAAGGGAATCAGGTTACGGCAGTGTCTACCCAACATCGTGCCATCGCGCAGCAAGAAAAACAGCAGGTAGAGCATGATGCCCAAGCTGACTAAGAATTGGAACGTGTTGCTACCAATGCTTAGGGCTTGTTTGGTCAGGAATTGACCAGCACTTACCGCAAAGTCAGAGAACTGTTCGCGTACTTTATTCAGGTCACCGCCCAGTAAGCGATCGGCGAGATTGCGTACGCTTTCGGGCATGCTGCGTAGAATCTGATCTAAGTAGTTCCCTAGATTCAGCTCACCACCTTCCATGAGCTTATAGAGAGTAACCATCTCTTGTACTAACGCGCCCGCAATTAAAATGACGGGAATAATCACGATCAGAATAATAAACACAAGCGAAGCTAATGCAGCGAGTGTTTTTCGGCCGTTCATGGCCGTCAGAATACGGCGTTGCAGTGGGGCGAAGATAATGGCTAGGACCACTCCCCAAAATACGGCCCCGTAAAAGGGGAGTAGCAGCCAGATAAATATCAGGCTGACCGCCGCAAGCAGCACCAGGAAGCTGCGGAAATAGAGGGCTGTTTCAATTTTCATGGAAAGGTATACGCAAAGAGAAATCCGTGAAGTGTGCTAACGATAACCTGAATCCTGGTGTCTGCGTTTAAATTATCTGTATCAGTTATCCGTCATTGGCCCCCCACCAGCCTAAGCTTTTGTAGAGCTGAACCACATAACGTTGGGCCGTAAACTCTTCTTGGCGTAATTGTTGCTCTATATCAAACAACGCACGCTGGGTTTCCAACACATATAAATAACTGCCTGCCCCTGCACGGTGTCGTGCTTGTGCAATGTCGGCCGCCCGCTGCATGTGCTGGCTGGCTTGCAGTAATCGGTACAGTTGCTTTTGGTGCTCGGTGATATTCAATACGGCACTTTGCACTTCTTGCTGAGCGGTGAGTATGCGCTGTTGATAGTCTACTAACGCATAGTCACCATCGGCTTCTGCGGCGCGTAACTGTGCTCTGGCGGATGCGAGGTTGATGGCCGGCCATTGCAACACTCCTTGGGCAGAGTAGGCTTGTGTGGCTGCGTTTAATCCTTGTGTGCCCAGCGAGAAAAAGCCCAAAAAGCTACTTAAGCTTAGGCGTGGGTACAGATTTGCTGTGGCAGCACCTATATGGGCGGTAGAGGCTTGTAACTGGGCCTCGGCGCGGCGTACGTCGGGACGCTGCTGTATCCACTCGTTGACGTGAGCAAGCGGTAGCGTTTTCACTTCGGGTGTGGTGCCTTGCTCTGCGTGCAGTGCTAACACCTCGTCAGGGGCTAGCCCCAACAAGGTTTTTAGTGTGAGCAGTTGTTGTTTCAAGCTTAGGGTTAAAGCCTCATGCTCTTGATACTGGCGCTGCAGTCTGGCCTGAGCGTCTTCACTGTCTTCTGGTAGGCCGGCACCGGCGCGGTACTCCGCCTGAAGTTGGGCGACGGTTTCAGACCAGCTTTTTATATGCTGCTCTTTAAGGGATAGCTGCTTTTGTAGGTGTCTATACGAAAAATACGCGTCGGCAACGCAAGCCGCGATGAGCTGCTGCATTTGAGCGATGTCTGCCTTAGAGGCTTGTGCGTTGGCAGTAGCGGCTTCACTTAAGCGTTTTAACCGACCAAATAAATCAATTTCCCATTGCACCTGCATGCCCACTTGCCGAGGTTCGCCTACCTCTCTACGGTTTGGGTCTATGCTCACTTGCTGGCTTTGGCGGGTTTGGCTGGCACTACCGGTGATTTGCGGCCAGCGCTCGCTGTCTTGCTGATCTAGCAAGGCGCGCGCTCTGTTGAGCCTGGCCTCTGCTTTGAGTATGTCGTGGTTAGAGGCTAAGGCGCGTTGTATGAGCTGATCTAACTGAGGATCAGCAAACCAGCTCCACCAGTGGGTGCGTGGTAGCACGTCAGAAAAGTCGTGATACGGTAGGGCGGACTCAGCAAGCTGGTGTGTCATGGGGCGCTCGTAATCTGGCCCTACGGCGCACCCTACCAGTAAAACGCTACTGGCGATCAACGATAGTAGAAAAGGGGGGCGCATGATCATGATTTTTCGACTCCTGCTTCCAGATCAAATTGTTCCAGCTGTTGCTGACGTGTGGTGCGGCTGTGTTGGCTGTGGTCTCTGGCGAGTAATAAATAGAAAGAGGGCAGGATAAAAAGAGTGAATAAGGTACCCAACGCCATGCCAGTAATGAGTACGGCACCTAGGCCAAAGCGGCTATTTGCGCCTGCGCCGCTGGCAAATAGCAGGGGCAACAGACCAAACACCATGGCAACGGTAGTCATTAAAACGGGGCGTAAGCGTATTTCAGCCGCACGCAAAATGGCTTGGCGCTTAGTGAGCTGTGATTTGTGTTGCAGTTCATTAGCGAACTCCACCATCAAAATGCCGTGTTTGCTGATCAACCCAATTAACGTGACCAGTCCAATTTGGGTGTAGATGTTCAGTGATCCTAAGCCCAAGGCCAGCGGCAAGAGTGCGCCGCATAAGGACAATGGTACGGTGACCAAAATAATTAAGGGATCAACAAAACTCCCGTACTGCGCTGCCAACACAAGGTAGATCACAATTAGCGCGCCCATAAAGGCAAAGACCAAGGTGTTGCCTTCCTGCTTGAATTGCCTAGAGTCGGCCAACCAGTCATGGGTAAAGTCGGCAGGTAAGGTGCTTAGGCTGTCTTCTAAGAAGTTAACGGCATCTCCCATGGCAACGCCTGGAGCCAAAATCGCTTGGAAGATGGCAGCATTTTGCTGGTCAAACTGCGTTAACGAGTTGGCCGTGACGCCCGTTTCTAATGACACAATCGTAGAGAGTGCAATGGTGTCTCCCGCAGCGGTACGTATACGATGCTGTTTCAGGCTATCTGGGCTAAGGCGTTCTGAGTGCGTGCCTTGAGGAATCACGTCATAAGCACGTCCTTGCATGGTGAAACGCGCAATATAGTCTTCGCCCATTAATAAGGACAGCGACTCACCAATGGCTTGCATGCTGATGCCTAAACTATTGGCTTTGGCTCTATCAATGCGTAAGCGCGTAACAGGGTTGTTGTAGTCTAGGTCGCTATCTACCACGACGAACAAGCCACTTTTCCAGGCGTCAGCCTTGATTTGCTCCATGGCCTCAAAAAGTTGTGGGTAGTCCAGTGTACTTTTGAGCACCAGCTGCACCGGTAGGCCGCCGGTGGAGCCGGGCAGTGGTGGCAGTTGAAAAATGAAGATACTGCTGCCTTCTACATCGCTTACCTTGCCTTGTAGCTCTTGTTGAATCTCGACGGCAGGGCGTTCTCTATCGCCCCATGAGCTCAGCTCTAGGCCACCAAAGCTAGCCGCGGGGCCATCGGTGCCGTTGATGATCCACGAGCCTCTACCTTCAGGTATGTCATTAAAGACCTCAGTGAGCTGACGCGAGAAGTGTTCGGCGTAATTCAAGTTACTGTACTGTGGGGACTTCACGGCACTGAGTAGGTGGGCTTGATCTTCTGGCGGAGCCAACTCTTGCTGTGGCATTTTATACAGTAGGGGCAGGCTCAAGAAAATCAGCACAGCCACGGCCAGTACTTTTTTGTGATGACGTAGCAAGCCTTCCAGCAGGCGGTGGTAGTGTTGCCCTAGCGTGCTAAAGAAGTGCTCAGCCCATTGAGCCAGTTTGCCGTCTTGCTGTTGGCTATTTAAGAGATACGAGCTCATCACCGGTGACAGCGTTAAGGCGACGATCCCAGACACCAATACGGCACCTGCTAGAGTAAGGGCGAACTCGCGGAACAAGGCTCCGGTCAGGCCATCCATCAGTCCTATAGGTGCGTAGACAGCGGCCAAGGTAAGGGTCATCGCAATCACGGGGCCGGCCACTTCACGTGTGCCCAGTAAAGCGGCGACTACCGGAGTTTTACCCTCTAGTATGTGTCGGTGCACGTTTTCAACGACCACAATAGCATCGTCCACCACCAACCCTACGGCTAACACGATGGCAAGTAAGGTAAGCAAGTTAATGCTGAAACCAAAGGCCAGCATAATGGAGGCCGCCCCCAAGATAGACAGTGGGATGGTCGCCAAGGGGACGAGTACAGTACGTAATGAGCCCAAGCACAAGTAAATGACCACAATCACGATGAGCATGGCTTCAAGCAGGGTGCTCATGACTTCGTCTATAGAAGCTTGGATAAAGCGTGCTGTTTCAAAGGCCAGTTCTACGTTGACGCCTGGTGGCAAGGTGCTGTGGATGCTAGGCAGCAGTTGGCGTATGCCATCCACAATCACCAGAGGGTTGCCGGTGGGGGTGGAAAATAAACCCAGATACACCGCCGGTTCACCGTTCATTAAACCGCTACTATCAGTGGCGTTGGCCGCTAACTCTACGGTACCTATATCGCGTATGCGAATAGGGCCATCGCTATCGTGACGGATGACCAGTTCTTGAAACTCAGCCACGCTACCAATATCGGTATTGACCTGAATGTTAGACAGTACGTATTGCCCTTTGACTTGTCCGGGGGCTGCAATGTAATGATTGTCGCGTACGGCTTGGGCTACGTCGTTGGCGGTAAGGTCACGCGTGGCGAGTTTTTGGGTATCTAGCCATAAGCGCATCGCCAGTGTTTGACCACCGTAGACCTCTACATTGGACACCCCATCAATGGTGGCAAATAAGGGTTCGACGACGCGCGATAAGTAGTCGGTAAGTTCGGGTATAGGTAGGGTGTTGCTCGCGAAGCCTACGTAGGCAACGGCGGTGGAATCCCCCGATGAGCGCTCAATGACTGGGTCATACGCTTGTTTAGGCAGCTTATAGCGTATTTGGCTCACCCGTGCCATCACCTCGGTAAGCGCTTTGTTGGAGTCTTGATTAAGATTCAAGCGAATGGTGACACGGCTTTGGCCTTGAACCGAGGTGGACTGCACGTAATCAATGCCCTCTACCGAAGAGACGGCTTGGGTAATGGGTTGGGTAATGTAGCCTTGCACCACATCAGAGGGGGCGCCAGGGTATTGGGTACTGACGGTAATAGAGGCGTTTTCCAGCAAGGGGTACTGGCGTATGGGCAGTTTGCCCAACGCTTGTAAACCTAATAAGCAAATCAATGCACTCACGACAATCGCCAGTACAGGGCGACGGATAAACAGATCAGTAAAAGTCATGGTTCTAGCCTTCGTTACTGGCTAAAGCCAAGCTGTTGTGTTCTTTAACGTGAATGGGGGCTTGGTCTTGCAGTTTGATTTGACCGGAAACCACGACGTGGTCGTCGGGTTGCAGTCCTTGCAAAATTTCAGCTAAGCCTTGGTCACGACGGCCTACATCTACCGAGGTGCGTTTAGCTAAGGTGCTGCCTGATTCGGTAGTTTGTACGGTGAATAAGGTATTGCCGTAGCTGGCATAGTTAATCGCCGTTTCAGGTACCCAGTAGCTGTTGCCTGCTTGGGGGATCCTGACTTGAATGGTGGCAGAGCTACCGGCACGTGGTGTGTCGTCTACGTTGTTAAGCTGAGCCTGTATGCTCACGTTACGGGAGCGGTTGGTGAGTGGGTCAATGGCGGTGATGGTGGCATCGAAGTGTTGTTCGGGGTGGGCATCACTTTGCACAGTGAGGGGTTGGCCTACGCGTAAATGGGCAGCGCTTTTTTCATCAATTTGAAAATTCACATAGACCGTGTCGTTATTTACCAGCGATACGATGCTGTCACCGGTATGCAGGTATTGCCCTGTGTGTACTTGGCGCACACCCAATACGCCCGGGAAAGGGGCTTTGATTTGTTTTTTGGCGATTTGCGATTCAACTAAACGTAATTCGCCAGTGCTCATATCCAATGCTGCTTGAGCTTGTTCCAGTTGCTCGGCCGTCGCGACACCTTGGCGGTGTAGGGTGCGAGTGCGTTGGTAGTGTTGCCTTGCTTGTGTCAGTTGGGCTTGTAAGCGCTGGCGTTCAGCTTGTTCGCTGGCGTCATTTAATTGCACTAAGGGTTGGTCGGCTTGAACCGTGCTGCCCGATTCCATCAGCAGTTTTGTAATACGGCCTTCTGCCTCGGCAGTTAAGGTCACTTGCTGGGCGGCTTCTAGTTCGCCGGTGCTCACAATATCCAGATAGGCAGGCTTCACCGTAACAGAGGCGACTGCTACGGGTGTGGGTGGGTATTCGTAACCTGCCTTTGCTGATGCGCCGGGAAGGTAGTAATAGCCCAGCGCAGCGAGCGCTAGCACAGTAACGCCGGCAAACGGAAAGACTACTTTGTTAGACATGCTGTACTCCAATAAAAGATCACAAGCGCATACCGGCTTGTGTACTCGTTCTAATTGGCGCTACTATAAAACCTCAAGTTAACTTTAGGTCAAGCGATGAAAACAGCGAACCAGCAGGAAAAGCAACAGGCTAGCGAGCGATTGTTATCCGTGGGCGAGGTAGCAAAGCGTAGTGGTGTAGCGGTATCGGCCATTCATTTTTATGAAAGCAAAGGGCTGATACAAAGTAAGCGTGGCGCGAATAACCACCGTTGCTTTCCAGCCGTGACGTTGCGCTACGTGGCCATTATTAAAGTGGCGCAGCGAGCGGGCTTGTCGCTAGAGGAAATTACGCAGGCTTTTGGGCGTTTCGCGTATGGCAGCAACATGAAAGCCGAGGAATGGCATCAGTTGTCTATGCAGTGGCGTGAAGGGTTGGACGAGCGTATTGCTCGCTTAACGCGGTTACGTGATGAGTTGGATAGTTGTATTGGGTGCGGCTGCTTATCGTTAGAGAGTTGCCCATTGCGCAACCCGTACGATGAGTTGGGTAAGTTGGGGCCGGGCGCTCACATCTTGGAGCGCCCTGTTATCGAAAAGCCGCGCGTATGTTTACAGGCGGAAGAGGGCAATCCCACCCAAGAGTAGGGCGGCAAAAAAGAAAGGTACGCCAGGGGTGATCCCATACAGTAAGGTTCCGGCTAAGGGGCCTACCACCATGCCTAAACCCTGCGCAGCACCAATGGAACCGGCGGCGGCCCCCTGTTCGTGAGCTTCTACCGAATTAGATGCCAGCGCAGCAAATGCAGGAAAAATGCAGCCCATACCAATCGCCACGACCAAGAAACTGGTGGCCAGCATCATCGTCGATAAGGCTATAGCCGCTGTGGCGAAGCCCATTAAAGCAATCAGTGCGCCCACGCGTATCAAGCGCTGGGCTGGCCACTGTAACTGACGCACTGCGAGCTGCGTGAGAATAAGCCCTATACCCACTAAGGTCAGCGATGTGCCAGAGGCTTGGGCGGCGGCTTCAGGCGAGAGTCGTAATTGATCAATGGCAAAGAAACCAATGGTGATTTGGGCGATGGCGACACACATCATGGCAACGAAGGCTACCGCCATGGGCTTGCGTAATCGTGGATCGTGTAAGGCTACGGCGGCCGTGGCGGTGTGCGCCTTTGGAGCTTGGGTAGGCAGGTAGCGCCACAACATGAAGAGGGCGACCAAGGGTAAGAGCGTGATCAGGTAAAGCGGAGTGGCGAGGCTGTGGCTAGACAGGCTGGCCGCCAGCGCAGGTCCAAGCACCAAACCTGCCGCGTTGGCAGCACCCAAAGCGGCCATGGTGGCAGTGCGCTGTTCGGGTGGGACATTATCGGCGACTAAGGCTTGCCCAGAAGTGGGAATGGCTGCGTAAAACAGGCCGGTTGCACTACGGGCGAGCAGCATACCTGCAAACACCAAAATGCCATACAGCGAGAATTGCAGTGCCACAATGAGCAGTATGCACATGGCAATATTGCTCAGCAAAAACCCACCTACGCCTTGCAGTAGTACAGAGCGCCTACCTATGTGGTCACTGCGTTGTCCCCACAGTCTAGACGACAGCATCATGAAAATTCCGCCTGCGGTGGCAATAGCACCGGCTTGCCATGGCGCTAATCCTAGCACTCGGGCAATGGGGCCTAGCACCGAAATAAAGGCCATCATGGTCATGCTACAAATCATGTTGGCGACTAACAGCGGTTTAAAGTTAAACGAAGGTGAGGCAGTAGTACTCATGGGGGAATCACAGCGTTAATGCGAGAGGGCTGCTGCAAAGGTATTGGCAAGCAATGAGGCCAATGCAGGAAGCTGTTGTGGGGTGTGGTTAGAGATCATGGTGTCGGCCAAACCGTGCATGCTTTGAAACATCATGATGGCCATTTCGTGTGGGTGTTCGCAGTGCCATACACCAGCCGTTAGGCCTTCTTGTATGAACTGAATTAATTGTGTGATGACAGGGTTCTGCTGCATCAGGGAACGACTGGCAGGGTGTATGTCGTGAAACAGCATGTCATGCAGTAATTCTTGTTGCGTCAGGCTAGATAGAGCAGCCTCAAACCAATGCTGTAGACGTTGGTGCCAACTGGCATAGGGCTGGTGGAACGCCTGGTGAGTACGCACACAAAAGTCATCAATAAAGCGCTGTTGCAGCGCCATCATCAAGATGTCTTTAGAGCCAAAGTGTACGTAGAAGGTCCCTTTGGCGACGCCTGCTGCCATGACGATGTCATCCACGCTAGTGTGCTGTATGCCTTTTTCTAAGAACAGCTGTTGTGCAGCATTCATTAGCTCTAGACGTCGTTCTTTAGGGGCGCGACGCCTAGGGCGTAATGGTGTAGAGGGGGAGGGGGTCATGAACGTACAGCAGTTTGCAGGGCAGTGATGGTATGTTCTAGTGTGTCAGAGTTTGGCAAAGGCTGCTTGAAAATCTGCTCTTCTAACCACTGCAGGGCGGCAGGGATAGTGTCAAAGGTTTGTGCTGGTACGCCAAATAGTTTTTCAGCATTCATTTTGCTGACTTTAGGGTAAAGGTCTGCGGGTACCACGGTAGCCATGCCCGTTACTTTTTCACGGATGTTGGCTCCCCATTGCTGTAGCCATAGTTTAGATTGCTGGGCTGAACCCGCAGGATGAGTGAGGGAGTCACCATCCATGAAAATACGCAAGGTAGCAAAAGGTTGGTCTTGTTGCAGCCATTGCGCCCATTGTTCAAAAAAACCGTCGTATTCCTCTATGGTAGCGGGGCCCGAGGCGACGGTAGTAATAAGCGGCCAATGAGAGAGATCGTTTTTAAGCATAGGTAACTCCTGTAGTTCTTAATTGAGAATGGTAATGACTACTAGTCAGTAGTGCAGGTGTTGTGAAGTGTAAAAAAATTCTTAATGCGTATCATTCTTGTCTCTAAAGACTGCTTATAATGCTGGGGTATGCCTAAAAAGGAATGATGATGAAAATGAGAACAGTTTCACTGATGATCGGTTTGATGATGGCCTGCTCAGGCGTGCAAGCTGAAGAGGCTGCCAAAATCGGTTTTATGAGTGAGTTGTCCGGCCCGCAAGCGGCATTGGGTCAAGATAAGCTTGATGCGTTCATGATGGTCGTAGAGCAAAACGGCGGCACCTTGGGCGGTGTGCCGGTAGAGGTCATCAAGCGTGATACACAGCTAAAGCCTGAGGTGGCTAGTCAAATAGCTGACGAGCTGATTGAAAAAGAAAAAGTGGCTATCGTCACAGGCTTTTCCTTCACCAACATCATGATGGCGGTGGCCAAGAAGTTTGCGGATGCTAATGTCATTGTCATGAGTGCGAGTGCTGGCCCTGCGCCACTGGCGGGTGAGCAGTGCGATCCCCATGTGTTTGTCATGAGCAAACAAAACGATCAGTTTGCGGAAACGATGGGTGTGTATGCCAAGAATCAAGGCTACGAGCGTGTGATTACGCTGGCACCAAACTATCAGGCGGGTAAAGATTTTGTGCGAGGCTTTAAAGTAGCCTACGAAACAGAACTGCAAGATGAAATCTACACACCGCTGAATCAGTTGGATTTTTCCACAGAAATTTCGCGCATTATGGCTGAGCAGCCCGATGCCGTGTATGTGTTTTACCCCGGTGGCTTGGGCGTGAGCTTTGTGCGTGCGTATCAGCAGTCTGGATTGATGGGCCGCATTCCGTTGATGAGTGTATCGACGGTGGACGGTACTACCTTGCCGGCTCTTAAAGGCTCTGCAGTAGGGGTATTGAGTGCGTCAGACTGGGGGCCAGACCTAGACAACAGCGCCAACCAACAGTTTGTGCAAGATTTCACGCAGAAATACGGCCGTATTCCCTCTGAGTATGCTGCGCAGTCTTACGATGCCGCCAGATTGCTGGATTCTGCGTTGAAAAAAGTAGAAGGTAATGTAGACGATACTGCCGCGTTGCAAGCCGCGATTAAAGCCGCTGAGTTTGAGTCGGTACGTGGCAACTTCAGATTCAACACCAATAACTACCCCATACAAGACTTTTACGTGTTTGAGGTGGTGAACCAAGATGGTGGGGAAACTACCTTGAAGACGGTGACCAAAACCTTGACGGATGCCAAGGATAGTTATTACCAGGCGTGCCCGATGCAGTGATGTTTTGGAATCTCTTTTTCTCGCAACTGCTCAACGGGGTTCAGTTGGGCATGTTGCTGTTTCTGTTTGCCGCTGGGCTAACGCTGGTATTGGGGATCATGAATTTCGTGAACCTCAGCCACGGGTCTTTCTACATGATGGGGGCCTACTTTTCGGCCGTTACCTTTACGCACACTGACTCCTTCGTGTTGGCGGGGGTAGCGGGCGTAGGTGGCACCATGTTGTTGGCGATGGCCTTGGAGTTCGTCGCCTTACGGCGCCTGTATGCGCGTGACCACTTGGATCAAGTGTTGGCAACGCTAGGGTTAATCTTATTTTTCAATGAAACAGCGCGCATGATCTGGGGCGCGCAGCCCTTGTTTGCCAGCGTGCCTGACTGGGCCAACGGTGCAGTCAGCATCTTTGGTATGTTTTATCCCTTGTATAGATTGCTGATCATTGCGATGGGGTTGGCAGTCGCCGTGCTGATCTATTGGCTTATACACCGCACCCGTGTGGGTATGCTGGTGCGTGCAAGCTCTACGCATGTGGATATCGTGTCGGCCTTGGGGGTCAATGCTAGGTTGCTTAATACACTGTTATTTAGTGTGGGGGCGGGCCTTGCGGCATTAGCAGGTTGGTTGGTGGGGCCCATTGTGTCGGTGCAGTCCGGTATGGGCGATAACGTATTGATTTTGGCCTTGGTCGTGATTGTGATTGGCGGCATAGGTTCTATACGCGGGGCTTTTTATGCGGCCCTGTTGATTGGTATTGTCGACACCCTTGGTCGTGCGTATATGGCACAGATACTGCGTGGGTTTTTAGAGCGTAGTGTGGCAGATGCAGCGGGACCAGCGTTGGCGTCTATGTTGATTTATTTGTTTATGGCTATTGTGCTGGCGTTTAAGCCGCATGGTCTGTTTCCGGTTAAGCGCTGAGGGTTTCAGGTATGACGTCTTCATCGCAAGGCAAAAACTGCCACCGTACTACTGCTCTCCCGCTGTGCTTCCCTGAGCCCATACGTTGGTGTTCGGTGCGGACTATAGCCGCTATTGTATTGATAGGCTTGCTGTTAGCCATACCGGTGTTGTCGCAGTGGTTGGGGCAAAGTTTTTATCTCACCTTAGCCACGCGTATCGTGATTTTTGCGATAGTCGCCAGTGGGCTGAACTTGATTTTAGGCTTTGGTGGCTTAGTCAGTATGGGCCACGCCATGTTCGTGGGGCTGGGTGCTTATGTGGTGGGCATTAGCAGTTTCCATGGGTTTTATGATGGCTGGATGCAGGTAGGTATAGCAATCGTGATCACCATAGCGGTGTCATTGCTAACAGGGTTGGTGTCCTTACGTACGCGAGGCATAGGGTTCATCATGATCACCTTGGCGTTTGGGCAAATGTTCTACTTTTTGTTTGTCAGCCTAAAGCAATATGGTGGTGATGATGGGTTATTGATCCCACAGCGTAGCCAGTTTGCTTTTCTCCCCGACTTAAACAATAAAGTGACGTTGTATTACGTATCGGTGGCGGTATTGCTGTTGGTGATGGGCGTGATATGGCGGGTGGTGCATAGTCGTTTTGGCTATGTGCTACGAGGCTTTAAAGCCAACGAACAACGTATGGTGGCAGCGGGGTTCCCGCGCTTGCGCTATCAGTTATCAGCCTATGTGGCCTCTGCTGTTATTTGCGCGATAGCGGGTGTGTTGCTCGCTAACCTAACCTTGTTTGCGTCACCCTCCTATTTGTCATGGCAGGCTTCTGGTGACTATGTGTTGATGATTGTGTTGGGTGGCATGGGCACAGTCATGGGGCCGTTGTTGGGCACCGCTGTATTCTTACTGCTAGAAGAAGCCTTGTCGGGTATGACGCAGCATTGGATGGCCATCATTGGTTTGTTTATCTTCTTAATTGCGTTGTTTTCCAGAAAAGGGCTGTGGGGAGCGTTGATAGGTCGCTCTAGCAAGGAGGCCCAATCATGAGCGCGCTCTTGTCGGTGCAGGGATTACAAAAACGCTTTGGTGGCTTAGTGGCGACGGATGATGTGTCGTTGGACGTGTTACCTGGTGAGTGCCACGCCTTAATAGGCCCTAACGGCGCGGGTAAAACCACGTTGATGGGCTTGTTGGTGGGCGAGCTAGCTCCCGACGCAGGAGCTATCTATTTTCAGGGTAAAAACATCAGCGCTTTACCTGCCCATCAGCGGTCGTTGCGGGGCATTGCGAGGTCGTACCAAATCACGCAATTGCTGAAAGGCTTTAGCGTGCTGGAAAACGTCATGATGATGATTCTGGCGCGTACGGGTTCGGCATGGCAGGTATGGAAACCGGTGCGTAGCAATCAGGCTGTGAGTGATGAAGCTATCGCTGCATTGCAGCAGGTAGGTCTTGCGCACCGAGCGCACGATGACGTCATGGCGTTGGCGCATGGCGAACACAGGCAGTTGGAATTAGCCATGGCCTTAGCCATGAAGCCCACGTTGCTGCTGTTAGATGAGCCGTTGGCGGGTATGAGTCGTTCGGAGTCGCAGCAAATGATCGCTTTGCTGCAAGAGCTAAAAAACCAATACAGCATTCTGATGGTAGAGCACGATATGGAGGCCGTATTTCAGTTGGCCGATAGAATTTCGGTGCTGGTATATGGGCGCATTATTGCGTGCGATACCCCACAGGCTATACGTCAAAACGACGCGGTGAACCGAGCCTACTTGGGGGATGAGGAGTAAGCTATGTCTACCTTGCTAACGGTACAAGATGTACACGCCAGTTACGGCAGAAGTCAGGCCTTACATGGCGTGAACCTGACGCTAAACGAGGGAGAGGTCTTAACCCTTCTAGGGCGTAATGGCATGGGTAAAAGCACCTTGCTGAAATGCATCATGGGGTTGTTGCCGGTGCGTCGTGGCAGCATTGGTTTTTCGGGTAAAGCGACTCAGAAACTGGCTGCATTTGAAGTGGCGCGCTTGGGCATAGGTTACGTGCCAGAAGGCAGGCAGATATTTCCTACCTTAAATGTGGAAGAAAACCTGTTGGCCACAGCAGCAAACCGGCATGGTGTCAGCCCTGCATTTGATTTACAGCGTATTTATGCTTTTTTTCCTAGGTTGCATGAACGTCGCAGCAATATGGGAAATCAATTGTCAGGTGGCGAGCAGCAAATGCTAGCCATAGGCCGAGCCTTAATGACCAACCCTCGGTTGTTGATTTTGGATGAGGCCACCGAAGGCTTGGCGCCCTTAGTGCGCGCCGAAATTTGGCGGGTTTTAGGCGAGCTGCGCGCGACCGGCTTAGCCATGATTATTGTGGATAAAAACCTGAAGCCCTTATTGCAGTTAGCGAACCAACACGTAGTGCTGGAAAAAGGGCATGTGGTGTGGTCTGGCAGTAGTCAGGCGCTGCAAGATAACAGGTTGCTGGTAGAGCAATATCTAGGCGTTTAGTCGCCGTCTATTTCCTCACCTAGCAGGGCGATGCGTGCTTTTTGAGCTTCGCGTATGTGCAAGGCAGCAGCATCGCTGGCAGCTTGGCTGTCACGAGCAATGATGGCGTTGATAATGTTTCGGTGCTCTTGAATCACTTGTTGAGCGCGCCCAGCCACTTCAAAGGTAGTTTTGCCCAACAAAATCATAGAATCGCGAATGGAATTCAAGGATTTCAATAGATAGCGATTATGGGCAGCGTAGGCCAACGCGTGATGAAACACACGGTTATGACGCGCTTGCTCTACGGGAGTGCTGGCTGCTTCGTAGCGCTTCATGATTTCGTTTAGTGAATAGATCTCGGCGTCACTGGCGTGCTTAGCGGCTAAACCGGCAGCTGTGCTTTCTAGCACTACACGCATATCGTAAAGCTCCATGACCTCTTGGTACCCTAGGCGGGTAATCTGCATGCCACTGTATGGTGCGCTAGTAAGTAAACCAGCGGTCTCTAAGCGACGTAAAGCCTCTCGAACAGGGGTGCGGCTCATCTTTAGCCACGTGGCAATTTCTACCTCGGTAATACGGTGTCCTGGTTTTAGTGCACCTTCACGTATACCGTCCAGAATTTTTTGATAAGCCAGTTCTGAGCGGGATGTACGATCGTCTGAGGAGTCTAGGGGTTCGTTCATGGGAAAAGCGGCTGACGCGGTCATGCCTAAAGTAGCCTGAGGATTTTATTATGGTGAGGCTATTGTAGGGGGCTTAAGGCCAAATACAAAAGCCTGCTTAGCGTGCAAGAAGCACGACAGCCACAATTGTGCACACCACAGCAAAAAGTCGCTGCCATAGGGGGGCGGGAATACGTGGTGCTATTAAGCGCCCGCCAACCATGCCCAACATGGTGCAGGAGATAAAGAGCCACTGTGGGGCTGTAATGGCCAGCCCGTGTGAAAAGGCCGAGACCACTGTCGTAGCCGAGACTAGCGCAATCACCATTAGGGAAGTGGGTACGATGTTGTCCATTTTTGCATTACTGAAATAAGCCAAGGCCGGCACAATAATAAATCCGCCCCCTATGCCTAATAGACCGGTAAAAAAACCTGCTACTGCACCTATGCCTGCCAGTGTGATGGCGGTGGCGAGAGTCCAGATAAATTTGCCACTTGTGGGCGAGAGCACGCATACCTTGGCAGGTAGTGGACTCGTGTCATTCATGGGTAAGGATTGCTGTTTTCTAGTCTGATGCCACATGCGCAAAGCCACCAGAAAGAGCACAACAGCAAAGCAGATGTTTAGCCAATAAGGGTCAGCAAAGTGGGTGGCCCAAAGCCCAAGAGGGGAGGTAATACCACCTGCCACAGCCATGACAGCCGCCGCCTTATAGCGTACTTTGCCGTCGCGCAAGGCTTGTAATACACCTACCAATGCTGCAGCGCCTACGGCAATTAAGGCTATAGGTGCGGCTTGGGGGAGCGTTAATCCCAGACCGAACATGAGGGCGGGTACCGCTAAGATACCGCCGCCCGCGCCTGTTAAACCCAAAGAAAGACCAATGATGAGACCTAAGCTAACTGCCCACATATGCAAATATCTAAATTTCTAAAAGAAATAAACTTATATCAATAAATAATATGATAGGTGATGCAAGAGGGTTTGACGAGGGGGCATAAGGCCGAAATAGAAGGCCTCTACTGTGGACGAAGGTTAAAAAGACGAAGAAAAAATGCAGAACTGTGGCGAGCTAGCCGCATGTGGTGGCGTGCATCGCCACTACAGCTTGAAGTAGGGGTTTGCCCTTGTATTTGAATTTCAGCGCTGACAATCGCTGGAATTTTTTTTAACCGTATGCTTTCATATAAAAAAGTAACTTTCATTTATAAATCTTTGTTTAGAGGTAAATGAAATTTACGGTGTGCTTAGAGGCTCTAAGTGGTGGTTCGTATTAATCCTCAGGATGAAGTAAGTAATGACAAAAATTACCTCAATGGAAGTGCGGGACATTCGCTTCCCTACGTCGGACAATCTGGATGGCTCGGATGCCATGAACTTGGACCCCGATTACTCGGCGGCTTATGTGGTGCTACATACCGATACGGCAGGGCTAGAGGGGCATGGGCTGACCTTTACTATTGGCCGCGGTAACGATATTTGTTGTGCCGCAATCCGGGCGATGGAGCACTTGGTAGTGGGGCTGGATTTGGCATGGGTGGCAGCAGATATGGGGCGTTTTTGGCGTCATATCACCAGCGACAGCCAATTGCGTTGGATTGGTCCAGATAAGGGAGCGATTCATTTGGCGACTGGTGCCGTGGTTAATGCCATGTGGGATCTATGGGCGAAATCCGAAGGCAAACCGGTGTGGCGCTTAGTGGCCGATATGAGCCCCGAAGAAATCGTCAAACTTATAGACTTCCGCTACATCACTGACTGCATCACACCAGAAGAAGCGCTAGCACTTTTGCGTAGCCGTGGTCAGGGTAAGGCTGAGCGTATCGCCGATTTAGAGCAAAACGGCTACCCCTGCTATACGACCTCAGCGGGATGGTTGGGCTATGACGACGAGAAACTGCGCCGTTTAGCGCAAGAGGCAGTAGACGCTGGTTTTGATTACGTGAAATTAAAAGTAGGCCGCGATTTGGAAGACGATAAACGTCGTCTACGTATTGCGCGTGAAGTGCTGGGTGAACGCAACCTCATGATTGATGCCAATCAGGTCTGGGAAGTGAACCAAGCCATTGAGTGGTTGGATCAGTTGGCCTTTGCTAAACCGTGGTTTATTGAAGAGCCTACTAGCCCAGATGATATTGCAGGCCACCGAAAAATCCGCGAAGCCATGAAAGGCAAAATGCAGGTGGCTACCGGTGAAATGTGCCAGAACCGCATTATGTTCAAGCAGTTGATTATGGAAGGCGCGATTGATGTGGTGCAAATTGATGCCTGCCGTTTGGGCGGTGTTAATGAGGTGTTAGCTGTAATGCTGATGGCTGCTAAGTACAACTTGAAAGTATGTCCTCATGCTGGCGGGGTAGGGTTGTGCGAGTACGTGCAGCACTTGTCCATGATCGACTACGTGTGTATTGCAGGTACTAAAGATGGGTGTGTGATCGAGTTTGTGGATCATTTGCATGAACACTTTGTAGACCCTTGCCGCATTAAAAATGCCGCCTACGTAGCACCTTCCATGCCGGGCTATTCCATTGAAATGAAACGGGCCTCTATAGATCAGTACGAGTTTAGGGGTTAAACACGACTACATGGCCGCGCACCGTTACATCGTTCGGCGACAACAAGAACAGGTGTGCGGTGATGTTTCAAGCAGCATGTGGCAACCATCATTAGTTATTCTGGAGACAACAATGAAAACACTAAAATCTTATGCCGTAGCAGCGTTATCAACCTTTGCATTAGCAGCGCCTATGGCGGTTTTGGCGGCTCCCACTACCATCAAAGTAGCCTATGAAAATCACCCTGGTGAGCCGGCCGATTTGGTAATGAATTATTGGGCTGATTTGCTGAAGGAACGCAGTAACGGTGAAATTCTGCTAGAGCTATACCCTAGTTCACAGTTGGGCTCTAAAAGCGATGTGATGGATCAGGCGCTGATGGGGATGAACGTGGTGACGATTAGTGATGTGGGTTTCATGGCCGATTATGAGCCAGACTTGGCTGCGCTGTATGGCCCCTTTTTGACGGAAAACACAGAAAAGCTTTTTGAGCTCTACGATAGTCCGTGGTTTGCTGAGAAAAACAAATCCTTGCGTGAACAAGGTGTGCACTTGGTGATTACTAACTATAACTATGGTGATCGTCACATCATCGCGAAAAAACCTATTCGCACACCTGAAGATTTGGCGGGGATGAAAATTCGTGTGCCCAATAACGTCATCCAAATCAAAACCTTTGAAGCCATGGGAGCCACGCCTACTCCTATGCCATTGGCGGATGTGTACCCAGCGCTGACGCAAGGGGTGATTGATGGTGCAGAAAACCCACTTAGTGTGCTGTACGGGCAAAAGCTGCATGAACCTGCCAAGTATTTGTCACTGGTGAATTACTTAACCACCGCAGCGGTGTGGGTGGGTGGCGAAGCCTTCTTCAGCACGTTGCCTGAAGAGCAGTTAGCGTTGATTCACGAAACAGGACGCGAGGCAGGTTTGTACAGTCAGCAACTGGCCAAAGAAAGTGATGCCAAGGTGTTAGAGCTGATGCGTGCCGAAGGGGTAGAGGTTATTGAGCCTGACCGTGAGGTCTTTAAAGCCAAAGCTCTGAAGGTGTATGAGCAGTTTCCAGAGTGGTCGCCTAACTTGTACCAAACCCTGCAAGACCAGCTGAAATAAGACGGGTTGTAGTGTGTTGCTGCTCATCACTGTTGTGCGTTGCGGTGGGTGTCTGTGCCACGGTAAGCGCAAGGGTGATGAGCGTTATGGCCGAGGGTGAATGATGATGAGACAAGTAGCAAACAAGTGGGGGAATGCCCTGCTGGGCCTGCTGTTAGGGGTGCTGGTATGCATTACGGTGGGCGGTGTGTTTATGCGCTACGTGATGCACACGCCGTGGCATTGGGTTGAGGAAATGTCGGGCTTGTTAATGGTGTGGATTATTTTCATGGGCGTTTTTTTTGCTGAGCGCGATCATGAAAACCTCACTATTAGCTTTTTGACGGATGCTATGCGTCCGCGGTTACGTCAGATTGTGTCTGTAGTGATAGGGGTGTTGTCCGTTGCGGTGCTAGTGATTGCCGCATGGTGGAGCTGGAATTTGGCCGGTGCTGTACAAGCACGTATGACACGTATTTTAGGGATTTCGTTGTTTTGGATTTATGTGCCCGTAACGATTGGTTTTGCCGCTACAGCCGTGCTGATGTGTAGGCGCCTTTTCTTGCCGGAGCCTGTGGCAAACGATAGTGGAGACGAAGCATGAGCTGGATGTGGATATTACCCATAATGTTTGGATTGATGTTGCTGAACATGCGCATCTATCTGGCCATGTTTACGGCGATTGTCGTTTACTTCTTGTTCTTTAATAGTCTGCCTTTTGGGGTGGCTGTTCAGCGTTTGGTGGCCCCCGCGCAAAACAGTACGTTGTTGGCGATTCCGTTTTTTATTTTGTTGGGCACATTGTTGTCTCACACAGGTGTAGCCGAGCGCATTTTGCATTTGGCCAATTTGCTGGTGGGGAAATTTAGGGGTGGCATGGCGATGGCAAACATCACCATGAGCACCTTAATGGGTGGGGTAAGTGCCTCTAACTTGGCCGATGCTGCCATGCTGTCCAAGATGATGGTGCCTGAAATGGAGCGTCAGGGCTATAGCCGTGCCTTTGCGGCGGCGGTGACGGCATCGGGCTCATTGGTAACGCCTATTATTCCGCCAGGTATTGCGCTGATTATTTACGGCATGGTGGCCGACGTTTCCATTGGTCGTATGTTCATGGCGGGTATTTTGCCAGGCTTGCTGTGTGCGTTGTTGTTGATGGTGGCGGTGTGGTTGGTCTCGGTGAAGCGTGGTTATAAGCCTATGCTTAAAGAGTGGCCTAAACCGCGCGAGCTAGGGCAAGCCACTTTTAATGCATGGCCAGCATTATTGGTATTGGTTGGGGTGGTAGGCGGTATACGTGCCAATATTTTTACGCCTACAGAAGCGGGTGCTGCGGGTGTGGTGATCGTGGCGTTTATAGGTTTTGTGATCTATAAAAAAATGACGCTAGGCCATGTGGGTCACGCGCTTACCACGACAGCTAAATCGACGGCCTCGATTATGTTGGTCATTATGGCCAGCTCGGCCTTGGCATGGATCTTTTCGTTAGAGCATGCTGGTGTTGCAATGGCGAGTTGGATTAGCAGCTTAACCGATAATAAATATGTGTTTTTAGCGGCAGTGAATATTTTGCTGTTGCTGCTGGGTATGTTTATTGAAGGTACAGCGTTGATCATCGTGCTGGTACCGTTGCTAAAACCAGTCATGATGCAAATGGGTATAGACCCCATACATTTTGGTTTGATCATGATTTTAAATTTGTCCATTGGCACACTGACTCCCCCTGTAGGAACAGTGATGCTATTGGTCTGCAATATCACGCGCGTGACCATGAACGAGTTCCTTAAAGAGTCGGTAGCGTTGTTATTGGCCTTGTTAGTCGCTTTGGCTTTGGTAACATACGTACCTGCAATCTCGTTATTACTAACGTGATCAGCATAAAGTGGTGGGCACGTCGGCAGTATGTTGGCGTTGCCCATTTTTATGATTGTGTACGAACACGAAGCAAAGCGTCCTGAATGGTTACTGCGAAAAAAACAGCCGATACAACAACAACACCGCGCTATGCAGCTCCTGCGCTTGAGAAGGGCTTAAACATTCTCGAGGTGTTATCCGATTCCTACGAGGGCTACACCTTGAACGAAATCTCTAAAAAGCTGGATCGCAGCATGAATGAGATTTTCCGAATGGTGATGACACTAGAGCGGTGCGACTGGGTGCAGGTGGATGAAAATGGCCGATACAGTCTGACATTACGCATGTTTAAGTTGGCGCATCAACATAGGCCTTTGCGGTCGTTGGTCAGTATTGCCACGCCCTTAATGCGAAAGCTAGTAAACCGAGCAAGGCAGTCGTGCCACTTAACGGTGTTGCAAGATGCCAAGGTGGTGGTGATTGCGCAAATTGATAGCCCTGAGCGCTGGTCTTTTGGTTTGAAGGTTGGGGCGTTGGTGGGGTTGCGTGATACCGCATCAGGGCACGTGTTGCTGGCCTATCGTGAAGAGGCTGAGCGCGAGCGCATTTTGGCACAGCATGGCCCGGTGGATGGCGAAAGTACGTTGACCAAATCGCAGTTGGATAAGGTATTAAAACAGGTGCGTGTCAGTGGTTATGCGGAAACGCCTAGCCAGCAAGTGAAGGGTATTGTGAATATTGCCTACCCGGTGTTTGGGCCGAATCAAACGGTGGTGGCTTGTTTGAATGTGCCGTATTTAGAGCGCGTAGATCTGGGCGTGCAGCCCTCGGTAGACGAGTTAAAAGAGATTGTGGATGGGTATGCCAAAGAGCTGTCCGAGATGATGGGCTACAGCAGTTATAACGCGAATCCTTAAGCAAGCAGCGGACACGCAAAAACGTCACCTAAGGGTGGCGTTTTTTTCTGTGGGGCTAGAAAAGCAAAAAGCGCTTATGAGTGAACATAAGCGCTTTTTTGAATTTGGCTCCCCGAGCAGGGCTCGAACCTGCGACCTGCGGATTAACAGTCCGTCGCTCTACCGACTGAGCTATCGGGGAATCGGTAAAGAAAGAACTATAGCATAGACCTAAAACGAAATACAAGCCCCTAGAGCAGCTTATTGTGAAATTCAGCATAAAGCGATGATGGCAGTAGGGTGTGGCTATTAGGAATGCAGTGTGTTTTTCTTGCTAACTTACATGTTTGTTAGTTTTTGTCTGCATTGTTTTAAATCTAGTGCTTTCCCTAATTCACTGTACAAACAAAAATCCAGATACTTACTCCTAACAAAACTGACAAACATGTAAGTTAATTGGAGGGGTTAATGGGAAAGCAGGTTTTTGAATCTGGATCGTGTCTAGTGCAACCCACGGGTAGTGAGAGTTACTGGCAGCCTGTGCCAGCCAATGGTTTTGTTCGTTGTCTGTTTAACAGCAAGGCATTAGAGGCGAAGGCGGCTTTCTCTGCGGGTACGCAAACCATTGATCCGGGCAGTTATGTGCGTGAACACATGCACGATACGCACGAGGAAGTTATCTACATTTATGAAGGCGAAGGTGTGGTGGTGCTAGATGGTGTAGAGCATGTGTTAGCACCGGGGGCCTCGCTGTATTTGGCTCCGCACAGTACGCATAAGTTTGTGAATACAGGTACTGGCCCGCTGTCGTTCTTTTGGATGCTAATGCCGGGTGGTTTAGATGATTTTTTTAAACAAATAGGTAGAGAGCGTCAAGCTGGTGATACCCCACCTGCACCGTTTCCTCGCCCAGAGAACATTGAAGAAATAGAGGCCAACACAGTATTTGGTTGGACTAAGTCGTAGAAGGGGAGAAAAGTGTATATAGAAGAACGTGATTACCGTATTAAACCTGGTTTGGTGCCACAGTTTGTGCGTACGTATGAAGAGCATGGCTTGGCTTTGCAAAAACAGTATTTAGGCAAGTTTTTGGGGTATTTCATCTCTGAAATCGGTGAGCTTAATCATGTGGTGGCATTGTGGTCGTATGACAGCTTGGATGAGCGTGATAGAGCGCGCAGCCAAATGTTGGCCGACGAGAGATGGCAAGCCTATTTAAGCAAAGTGATTGATTTAATTGATACGCAGCAGACGCGTATTTTGAAGCCTGTTTCGTTTTCGCCTATAGGCTAGTGGTGAGTAGCATGAAGAAAGTAGCTGTTATAGGTGGTGGAATTATTGGTAGCTCATGGGCGGTGGTGTTTGCGCGTTCAGGGTTGCAAACCAGTTTGTACGATCATGATGTAGAGAGTGCGGCACGCATCAGCGCCAACATCAGAGAGAGCGTACAAAACTCTATCGCATTGCTGACTGAAGGCGATAGTGTTGACGATGTGGTAGCGCGAATCACCATCAGCAATAGTTTGGCAGAAGCGGTGCACGATGCTGACTATATACAAGAGGCAGCATCAGAAAACCTAGAGTTGAAGCAGAAGTTGTTTGCGGATGTAGCCGCGCACGCCAAAAGCACAGCTATTTTTGCAAGTTCTACCTCTACGTATGGGGCGAGTTTATTTACACGTGATTTGGCGCAGCGTGAGCGTTGTTTGGTTGTACACCCCATGACCCCTCCGCATTTAATGCCTATTGTGGAAGTGGTTGGGGCAGAGTGGACCAGCCCTGAGGTGGTCAAAACAGCCTGCACGTTTATGGAGCAGTTAGGACAAAGACCTGTAGTGCTGCAGCAAGAGGTTCCGGGGTTTGTGTTGAACCGTTTGCAAGGCGCGCTGTTAATGGAAATGTTCGAGTTGATTGCAAACGGAGTGATTCGCCCCGCTGATGCCGACTTGATCATTAGCCAAGGGTTAGGGTTGCGTTGGTCAGTGGTAGGTCCTTTGGAAGGCATAGATTTAAATGCGCCCACAGGGATTCAAGGGTACTTAGAGCGTTACGGGCATATTTTTAATGAGATGGCACAAGCCAAAGGGCTACGTCCTCCGGTAGATACGCCATTGATTCAAACATTGCATCACGCCATGCGGGCATCGTTGGAGTTAGAGCAACTGGATGCGAAGCGCGCCTGGCGAGATCAAGCCGTTGCGGCAGTGCAGTTACAACTCAGAGGGATGGAGGAACGCACATGATGGGCCTAGTGAAATTGGTGGATGGTTTGAACGGCGCTATCCGATGGGTGTTAGCAGCATGCTTATTAGGCATGACACTGTGCACATTGTGGCAGGTGGCGGTGCGTTTTCTACTGGGCACCTTTAGTTTGAATATCGCGGCACCCTGGACGGAAGAAGTGGCTCGCTACTTGATGATTTGGGTCATTTTTCTGGGGGCATCTATAGCGTGTAGAAAAGCACAGCTTATTTCACTGGATGTGGTGGTGTTTAGCCTGCCCAGAAAGATTGGTGTGTTTATGCGCTATGTCTCGTTAGTGGTGTGTTTAGCCTTTTTTGTACTGATGGTGCAGTTAGGCATGGAGTTTTTAGAGTTTGGTGCGATTGAGTCTAGCCCGGTGCTGTCTATGTCCAAAACGTGGGTGTACGCCGCAATGCCCTTGGGTTTTAGTCTCATGATTCTCAATACCGTAGCCCTCATTATCGAGACCATTAGTCGTGGTGAAGATATACGGTTTACCAATGGCGAAAATGTGGAGTAGGGGACGATCATGATGGGGTTTGGAATTATTCTGCTGTTGGCGTTGTTTTTGCTTAGCGTCCCCGTGTCGTTGAGTTTGGGTATTGCCCCCATTCCGGCTGTATTGGAAAAAGGCTTGCCGCTGATTGTGTTGCCGCAAACTATTTTCGAGGCGATGGACTCATTTGCATTGATGGCCATTCCTTACTTTGTGTTGGCAGGCCGTTTGATGCAAAGCGGTGGCATTGCAAAGCGTTTGATTCATTTGGGTATGGCGCTTATTGGTTGGGTGAAAGGAGGTTTGGGGGCTGCAACGGTGCTCACCACGATGTTCTTTTCCACGATTAGCGGTTCGTCGTCGGCTACTACCGCAGCTATTGGTGGTGTGATGATTCCTGAAATGGAACGCAATCGTTACCCACGCCCTTTTTCGGCATCAGTCGTGGCAGCATCGGGTGAGCTGGGGGTGATTTTGCCACCGTCAGTGCCCATGATTGTGTACGCCATGTTGACGGGCACCTCTGTTGCGGACATGTTTTTCGCTGGGATTATTCCTGGGCTGATGATTGGTTTTTCCCTGATGCTGACCATCATTATTTGGTCATCCCTTAAGGGATACGGTGATACGCAGCGTGTGTCGTTTGGTGAGTGGTTTACCGGCGTAATGCGGGCCTTACGTGCAGCGTTTTTATCGTTGATGCTGCCTGTGCTTATTTTGGGTGGAATCTACGGTGGTGCGTTTACGGCGACTGAAGCGGCTGTGATGGCGGTGGCTTACGCCTTTGTAGTGGGTACCTTTATCTACAAAGAAATTAGCCTAAAAGAGTTGCCAGCCATTTTGTGGGAATCCGCTATTACATCCGCCATTGTGATGTTGATTGTGGGGTTTGCAGCGGTGTTTGCGTATGCATTATCGCTTTATCAAGTACCTCAGTACATTGCGTCATCCATTTTGGCTATTTCTGATAACCCCTATGTGTTCTTGCTGATTGTGAACATTGCGTTATTGGTGATTGGCCTGTTTATGGAAACCTTTGCTGCCATTTTGATTCTGGCTCCTGTGTTGGCTCCTGTTGCTGTCAGCCTAGGTATTGATCCAGTGCATTTTGGTTTGATTGTGATCGTGAACTTGGCGGTAGGGATGGTGACTCCACCGGTTGGCGTGAACTTGTTCTTGGTTTGTGGAATTGCCAAGGTATCAATGGAAAAATTGATGCGGCCACTGTCAGTATTTCTTGGCGTCTTGTTTATTAATCTACTGCTGATTACTTACGGACCTTTGTTATTAAAAGCATGGTTCAACTAACAATAAAGTTTGGAGACTGTAGCATGAAGAAAATCGTTAAGTTTGTAGCTGGGGTATCCCTGCTGGCGGCCGCTTTGGGTGTTAGTGCAAAGCCTATAGAAATTAATATTGGCCATGCATTAAGTGAAAACAGCTCTTATCAGGTGGCAGCCGAGCACTTTGCCAAGTTGATGAATGAGAAAACCAATGGTGAGGTCACGGTAAAGATTTTCCCGTCTGGCACCTTGGGCGGAGAGCTAAAGCTGGTACAGGGGTTGCGTACCGGTGTGGTGGATGCCTCCATTATGGGGCAGCCATCATTAGAAAATACCGTGCGTGAATACCGTATTTTGTCCTTGCCGTACTTGTTTAATAACTACGAAGAAGCCAACACCATTATGCAAGGACCTGTAGGGGATAACTTGCTGCAAGAGCTGGATAAATACGGCATGGTGGGGCTGGGCTGGGGAGCTATTTACGCGCGTAGCATGGCGTCGATGAAGCCTGTCAACACAGTAGAGGATATGGGTCACCTAAAAGTACGTGTGATTCAGTCACCCGGCTATGTAGAAGCTTATAAATCGTTGGGTTCACAGCCTACACCTACAGCCTATGCTGAACTGTTCTTGGCATTGCAAAACGGCGTGGTGGATGCTGCTGAGTTAAGCCCTGATCAAACTGTGGGCGATGGTTTTTCCGAAACCATTAAGCACTACGCCGTAACAGAAGTGCACCAGTTGCCTAGCTTGTTCATTATGTCCAAAGCGAAGTATGCGGGTTACCCAGAAGAGGTGCAGCAAGCCATTAAAGAGTCGGCACAGTCTGCTATGGAAGTAGCGCTGCAGTATCAGGACCAAAAAATGGCCGATGCATTTACCACGATGGAAGCGAAGGGTATTACGATTACGCGCCCTGACCTGGCGGCGTTTAAAGAAAAAGCACGTGCTGGCTGGCCACGCATTATGCAAGGCTCGCCCGGTGGTGAAGAGTTCTTGCGTCAGATCGAAGAAGCACGTCAGCAGTAATAGGAACGGTAGCCATGACGTCTTACTTTATGTCGAATGTGGATGGTGCAACCTTAGCGTTTGAGCGTGAGGGGGAAGGCACAGCAGTTCTGCTCATGAGTGGTTTAGGTGGCAGTGCGGCATTTTGGAAAGGCGTCAGCGCTACGCTGACAGCCCAAGGCTATCAGGTGATCCGCATGGATCAACGGGGTATTGGTCAGTCTGAGCGTGGTACGGCTGCCGTGAGCATTGCTCAGTTAGCCGACGATTTTCATCAGTTATTACAACATTGCGGGGTAGAGCGGGCGCATGTAGTGGGCCACTCTACCGGCGGTTGCATTGCACAGCAGTTGGCCTTTGATCAGCCAGAAAAAGTGCGCTCACTGGTATTGGGGGCGACATGGGCTGGGCCTAATGCGTATATGCAGCAGTTGTTTGCGCTACGGGCGCAGCTATTGCGTCTAGACCCGCAGTGTTACGAGCAGCAAGGCGTGTATTTATCGTATCCCGCAGAATGGATATGGGAACACGACGCCTTAGTAGCAGCAGGGAAAAAGTGGGAATCACAGCATATTCAAACCGTGCAGGAACGCATTGCAGCGCTATTGCAGTTTGATGGCAGAGATCAAGCAGCGGCCTTGTCTGTACCGAGTTTGATTTTAAGTGCCGAAGACGATGCCGTGGTACCGCATGCATTACAACAAGAGCTGAAGACTCTACTTGCAGGTTCTGTCTTAACCCAGTGGGTACGGGGCGGACATTTTTTTCCTATCACCTTGTCACATAGTTATAACGATACTTTATTGAGTTGGTTCTCGAGGTTTACACATGATAAATAGCGTTGCGTTTATCGGCTTCGGTGCGATAGGCCAAGATGTTTTTAAAACATTGCAGCCTTTGTTTAACGTACACCAAACGAAGTTGCTGGTACTTAGACGACCAGATCCGCTTCAGGTGGATTTACCTGAAGGCGTCATTGAGTGTGCGTCGCTAGATGAGTTGCTGGCGTTTAAGCCGCAGTTGATCATCGAAGCGGCGGCGCAGGCGGCCGTGAGCGCGTATATACCTACGTGTTTGACCTTAGGTATTTCGGTGGTGATTACCTCTATAGGTGCCTTAACCGATGCCGACTTGGTGGACGAGCTAATTCATGTAGCCGAGCTACACGGGTCACAAATACTGCTGCCTTCTGGTGCTATTGGCGGGTTGGTTATTTCAATCTGTACGCCATGCGCCCGACTTACAGGTGGTGTATGAGTCGCGTAAGCCCGTGGCGGCATGGTTGCCAGAGTTAGCCGAATTGAACATAGCGGCGGAAACGGTTACGGAAGACTTGCTGTTGTTTGAGGGGAATGCGGCTGAGGCAGCGCAACGTTATCCCAAAAACCTAAACGTTGCGGCAACCTTGGCGTTGGCAGGCGTGGGAATGCAGAAAACCAAAGTCAAAGTGGTGGTTGATCCTACGCTTACCCAAAATCAGCACGTGATACAGATTACTAGCCAGTTTGGCAGTATGCGTTTGGTGCTGAGTAATACTCCTTCGCCTTCTAATCCCAAGTCCTCATGGGTGGTGGCGCAAAGTATTGCCAGCGTGGTGCAGCGTGAGTTTTCTGTGATGAAAGTACGCTAGGAGTAGGCGATGAAATTGCAGCATAAAGTCGCTGTCATCACTGGGGCGGCATCAGGTATAGGTGCTGCCACTGCACAGCTTTTCGCCGCTGAAGGGGCGAGTGTGGTGGTGGCCGATAAGGACGAAGCCGCCGCACAACAAGTGGCTCAAGCATTGCCTGTTCGTGCGGGATCCTATGCAGTGGCGATGCCCGTAGACGTGGCGGACTCCAGTTCTGTGCAGCAGCTACTGCACAGCACGCATGAGCAGTTCGGGCGTGTGGATGTGTTGGTGAACAATGCAGGTTTTGGGCTGGCAAGCACCGTAGAGCACACCTCAGAGGAAGACTGGGCACGGATCATGCGGGTGAATGTGGATGGTGTGTTCTTCGGGTGTAAATACGCTATCCCGCTAATGCGTGAACAAGGGGGCGGGGTTATTGTGAATACCGCTTCGGTGGCAGGGCTAGTAGGCTTGCGAGATAGGGCGGCGTATTGTGCGTCCAAAGGTGCTGTGATTGCGCTAACGCGTGCCATGGCATTGGATCATGCGGCAGAGAATATTCGGATTAATTGTGTGGCGCCAGGCACAGTACAATCGCCGTACTTTACTGATATGCTCGCCAAAGCAGATGATCCACAAGCCTTGTTGCAACAGCTTTCTGCAAGGCAACCGGTGATGCGTTTGGGACAACCCGAAGAAATTGCCAAGGCGATTTTGTTTTTGGCGTCAGCGGATTCGTCCTTTAGTATCGGGTCGGTATTGGTGGCTGACGGTGGTTTAACTGCAGCGTAATGTATGTTGATAGGGATTGGTTAATTTATAGGCATGAAAAAAGACTTGAACGAAATGCTTTCCATGAAAGAGCGCATCAAACAAGAGGCTACGCGTATGCTGATCGCGCACGGAAGTGCGGGTTTTAGGTTTCAGCAGATTGCCGAAGAGCTTGGTTGCACGCGTGGTAATGTGCATTATCACTATCGCCATAAACACCAACTTATAGAGGAAGTGACGGTAGAGTACTGCCAACGTACGATAGGGCATTTTGATCAAATTTGGCTGTCAGAGAACGATTTAAGCGAAAAAATACAGCAAAGTATGCAATTTAATCGTTCGCGCTATTTGATATTCAATCCTTCTGGTAATACGGCGCATCCGTGGAGTTTGATTGCGCGTATGCGTTCTGAACGCGATCAAATTACCCCGTTGGCGCGTGAGGCGGTCACGCGCTACACCAAAGAGTTACAGGCTTCGGTGTTTTCGGGCATGCATCAGGCGGTGGCGCGCGGCGAGTTGTGTGCAGATACACCCGTAGAAACGGTGTCGCTATTGTTGGTGGAAATCGCCAACAGTGCAGACCCCATTACCCGTGATGCAGGTACGTTCCAACGTCTGCAAATGATGTACGAAGCCTTTGAGCGTTTGCTGCGTGACGCGTACGGACGAAAACCCAGTTTACCGTAGGCCATAGGTAGGTCTATGCAGGTGTAGCAAAGCCCGGTGCGTGTGAACGTAACTGGGCTTTTTGCATGGCGCAGTACGCGAACATTATTGGTAGAAGGCCGACGGGGTTATTCCAAAGTGCCGTTTAAACATGGCGGTGTAAGCGCTTTGGCTGTTGTAGCCGTGCTCTAACGCCACTTGCACAATAGGTGTGCCTTTTGCCAAGCTTTCCAGTGAAAGCAGTAGGCGTGCTAACTGACGCCATTGTCCAAAAGTAATGCCAGTGTGATGCCTAAAGTGGCGATGAAAGGTTTTGGTGCTCATGGCTAGTTTCTCTGCCCATTGTTCAGCGGTGGTGGTGGAGTCTGGTTGTTGGGCGACATGCTCGCAGACACGTTTTAGGCGTTTGTCATTAGGCCACGGTAGATAAAAGGGCAAAATGGGCAGGGTTTGCAGCTCATCGAGTATCAGGCGCATTAGGCGGCCATCACGGCTGTCTATATCGTAATCAAGAGGGATCTGAGACGCCTCTAGCATCAGCTCACGAAGTAGGGGTGAGACATTGAGTACGCAGTCCTTATCCGGCAGATTAGGGGCGGCATCTGGGTCTATAAACAGGGTGCGCATACTAACGGCACCACTCATGCGCACAGAGTGCTTTACGTCGGCCAGTAACCATACGCCACGCGTAGGTGGTACTACCCAACGGCCATCGCTGGTTTCCACCACCATCACGCCCTTAGTAGCATAAAGAAATTGCGACCGCGTATGCGCATGCGCAGCAATAACGTGGGCGTGCGGGTATTCCACGGCTAAACCTGTGATGGGTCTAGCAGCCGTTTCGGAGGGAAGGTGTACTAAAGGGTCTACGCTCACAATGTCTTTTTTGCGATAACGGATGCCTCATTATCTTAATACAGTCTTTGCGGCTTGCAGCACTATAAGATTTTTTTCTGTGCAGAGAACGAGCATGCGATTTTTGTTGTTTCCCTTTTTAGCCATTGCGATTTGGGCGGGCAATGTGGTGGTGTCGAAAATGGCGTCGGGGGCCATTTCGCCATTGGCGATTACCTTCTATAGGTTGGCGCTAGCGATCAGCATTATGAGTGTGTTTATCGCGGCCCCCGCGTGGAAAAATCGTGCTGTGATTAAGCAGTATTGGCCTAAGTTGATGTTTCTGGGCTTTCTCAGTATGGCGTTTTACCAGTGTTTGTCGTACTGGGCGGCCGACACGTCTACTGCCACCAATATGGCCATTATTACGGCCTTAACGCCGTTGTTAACCATGTTGGTCAGTTCGCTGGTGTTAAGGGAGTATCCCACGATAGGGATGGTGTTAGGTGGTGGTATAGCGCTGTGGGGAACGGCGTATTTAATTAGTGGTGGTGCGCCGTTGGAACTGATTAAAGGTAATTACCGTTTGGGTGATGTGTTGATGCTAACCGCCGCATTAAGCTATGCGTTTTATAGCGTGTTATTACGTAAGTGGAAAATAGCGGTGCCGGCATGGCAGTCTACGTATATGCAAGCTATCTCGGCCTTGGTGTTTATGCTTCCTCTGTTTTTGTGGGTACCTACCGGGCAAGCCGTATTAGATGCTTCCACAGTGCCGCTTATTTTGTATGCCGGTATCTTAGCCTCTGTGGTGCTGCCTTTCTTTTGGATTAAAGGTATAGAGCATTTGGGGCCAAATCGTTGCAGTGTGTTTATGAACTTATTGCCAGTCATGACCGCAGGGCTAGCGATTGTGCTGCTGGATGAGCAGCTTAAAACCTATCACCTGCTGGGTGGCGGTATTGCTTTGTTAGGGGTGTTTATTGCCCAAACGTGGCGCGGTAGAATTTTTCACCGTACTTCCGCGCGAGTAGTAGGACGCTAAAAAGAAAAAAGCCCAACTAAAAAATAGTTGGGCTTTTTAAATTTGGCTCCCCGAGCAGGGCTCGAACCTGCGACCTGCGGATTAACAGTCCGTCGCTCTACCGACTGAGCTATCAGGGAATAGAAAGTAACTATAGCATCTGTTTCAGATATTATGCAAGTGTTTTTTAATGTGCATCCGCTGGAGGTTTGGGACTATCGGCACTAGGTTTGATGGGTTTCGCAATCCAGACCAAGCCCAAGAGTAAGAGGAAGATCACGGACGATGCTAAGAATATATCCGTGACCGACATGGTATGCGCTTGTTGCTCAATAATGCGGTTCACCATTTCGGCCCCTTGTTGCTGTGTAAAGCCCTGATTACGCACGGTTTGCATCACATAATCAAATGCAGGTTCACCTGGTCTAGCTATTTCGGTAAGGTGGGCATGATGCATGCTGGCACGGTCATCCCACGCGGTGGTGGTAATAGACGTACCAAAAGCACCTGCCAATAAACGCGCAAAGTTAGACAAGCCCGCAGCCCCTGGTACGCGTTCTGGGGCTAAGCCTGACAAGGTAATGGTGGTGAGTGGAATAAAGAATGTCGCCATGGCAGCCCCTTGAATAAAGGTGGGCAGCATGATGGACAAGATATCCACATCGGTATTGAAGCGTGAACGTATGTAGCTGGTCAGCGAGAACACCAGAAAAGCGAAGGTGGCTAATACCCTAGGATCGTGTTTACCCAGTAGTTTGCCAACAATAGGGGAAAGCACGATGGCTAAAATCCCTACTGGTGCTAATGCGATCCCCGCCCAGGTGGCGGTATAGCCCATGGTGCTTTGCAGCCATAGCGGCATCAGCACGACGGAACCAAAAAATACACCGTAGGCAATGGATACCGACAGTACGCCTGCTGTGAAGTTACGTTCTTTAAACAGCGTTAAATCCACAATAGGGTGTTTGGCCGTGAGCTCCCAAATCAGGAAGTACACAAAGGCGACAACCGTAACCACCGCTAAAATCACAATAAAGGGGCTAGCAAACCAATCTAGCTCTTTACCTTTGTCCAGTAAGATCTGTAGCGCACCTACCCAAACAATTAGCAGGGCTAGGCCTATGGTGTCGATAGGCAGTTCACGGCGTCTGGATTCGCGCTCATTGTAGATTTGCCATGCCGCCCAGCCGGCTAACAAGCCAATGGGAACGTTGATATAGAAAATCCACGGCCATGTGTAGTTATCGGAAATCCAGCCCCCAAGCAGTGGGCCAGCAATAGGCCCCACCAAAATGGTCATCGACCACATGGCAAGGGCAAAACCCGCCTTATCGCGGGGGTAGCTCCCCAGCATCAAGGCTTGAGATAACGGGATCATAGGGCCAGCGACGGCGCCTTGTAATACCCTGAACAATACTAGCGATTCTAATGACCAGGCAAAACCGCACAGCCACGAGGTTAGTACAAACAGCAGCACAGATAAGGTGAACAAGCGCACTTGGCCAAAGCGCTGGGTAAGCCACCCGGTCAGTGGCACGGTAATAGCATTCGCCACCGCGAAGGAGGTAATGACCCATGTGCCTTGCGTGCTACTCACCCCCAAATCGCCCGCGATGGTCGGAATAGACACGTTGGCGATAGAGGAGTCCAGCACGTTCATGAACACGGCTGCAGACAAGGCGATGGTACCCATTACCCGCGCACGGCCTTGCAGTGGCGGGTAGATGATGGGGCCTTCTGCCGGTTTTTGCTCTAGTGTGGCGTCACTCATGATGCAAGATTGGCCTGAATGATCTCAGCGATGCGCTGCTCAACGGCTTGGTTAGCCTGTTGGTAAATATCGGTGCTCAAGTGGGGGGCACCGGCACTGAGGGTTTGCGGTTCGCTGTCTAGGTCAACAGTGACGTGCATGGATAAACCAATGCGCAGCGGGTGTTCTTGTAGCTCTTTAGGGTCTAGGCGGATACGTACTGGCAAGCGTTGCACAACCTTAATCCAGTTGCCGCTAGCATTTTGCGCAGGTAGTAAGGAGAAGGCGCTACCCGTACCCGCGGCTAGGTTTTCAACCACACCGTGATATTGCACAGAAGAACCGTAGAAGTCAGCGTTCAAGACCACTTTCTGACCAGCGCGCATGTCTTTGAGTTGGTTCTCTTTGAAGTTGGCTTCCACCCACAACTGATCCAACGGAACGACTGACATTAAGGTGGTGCCAGCCGCTATATGTTGGCCTACTTGTACAGAGCGTTGTGCCACCATGCCACTAGCCGGAGCATCTACACGAGTACGGGTAGTGGCTAACCACGCGTTGCGGAAGTTGTCGGCGGCTAACTGTACGTCAGGATGGTTTTCTACCGTGGTGCCCGCTGTTAACGCGAGGTTGGTGTTTAAACGGGCTTTGGCTGCTTGTACTGCTGCTTCTGCTTTGTTTAAGGCGCTACGTGCTGTTTTAACGGTAGCTTCAGCGTGCAGGATTTCTTCCCCGCTTACTCCACCAATTTTGCGCAAGCTTTGGCGACGTTTTAAGTCGTTTTCCGCTTTTTCAAGCGTGACTTTTGCTTGGCGAGCTTCGGCCTCTTGTACTTGTACGTCGGCAGCTAAGGCATCGTTTTGTGCAAATACTGTGCGTGTTTTACGTACGCTTTGCGCCAACTGTGCTTCGGCTTGCTGCATGGCGATGTTTACGTCAGTAGGGTCTAGCTCTATCAGTGCAGCGCCTTGTTCCACCATATCCGTATCGTCGGCCAAAATGGCTTGTACTGTTCCGGGCTGTCTAGCGGATATTTGCACCATGTTGCCATGTACGTAGGCGTCTTCAGTGGTTTCGGTATTACCAGCCAGAAAGAGTGCCCACACGGCATAAGCAATTCCTATCAGGACAAAAACCGTGGTGATGCCGGTTAGCAAGCGTTTACGTTGCGAAGATTGTGTAGTCATGATTGTTTGTATGTGGAGAATAGGGCGGAATTACTCTGCTTGAAAACCACCACCTAGCGCTGTCGCTAGTTGGGCATCCAGATTAAAGGCTTGCACACGAAGATCGGTGGTCAGTAGCGCTTGTTGAGTAACCGTGTTTTGGGCAAGCAGTACTTGCACATAGTCACCTAAGCCAGACTTATAGCGTTCCACAGCAATGTCTCTGGCCAACGCGATGGCATCGTAGGCCTGTTGCTGTTGCTGCTGTCTAGCTTGTAGGGTGTGGATGGCGCTAATCGCGTCAGCCACTTCCCGCACGCTATCGATGACGCGTTGGTTATAGGTGGCGATGGCTTCGTCGGTTTCCGCTTGGCGTGCATGCAATTGGGCATTTAACGCACCGCCATGGAAAATGGGTAGGCTGATCGCCGGGCCCACGCCATACACGCCGCTGTCACCGTGCAATAAGTTGTCGGCACCTAACGATAAAAATCCAGCAAAGGCGTTTAGATTGATATTGGGAAAGAAGTCCGCCTTGGCGGCATCAATCTTGGACTGGCTGGCTTCAATTGCGAGCTTGGCAACCAAAATGTCAGGGCGTCTGCCTAAGAGTTCCATAGGAATCTGGGTGGGCAGCAGTTGGGCGGGTAAGGCCAAACTGACAGCGGTTAATTGCTCACCAGCGCTAGGGCCAAAACCCATTAGGCTTGCGATTTGGTTACGCAAGAGTTGGGCATTGCCTTCAGCCTGTAATTGTTGGGCGCGGGTGCTAGCCAGCGATGATCTAGCCTGCTGCAGTTCTACCTCGGTATCCAAGCCAGCGTTAATGCGTTGCTCGGTAATGGTGAGGATTTCTTGATACTGCTGCTCCAATGTCTTCAGCATGCTGGCTTGCGCCAAGGCATTCTGTAAATTGAAGTAGCTTTGCGTGACGGCGCTAATTAAGGCATTACGTGCTACCTGAATGTCTGCCGAGGCAGCGTCTTGCTGTGAGAGCGCGCTGGCATACAACGCACGATTTTTACCCCAAATATCCAAATCAAAGCCTACGTTTAACCGTAGTGAATTATCGGTATACATGGAGCCTGCGTAGGGGGCAGGGGTGGAGTAGCGCTCAGAGTAGCGTTGGCGCGTGAGGCTGTAGTTCGCATCCACTTGTGGTAACTGCACCGCGCGGGCGTTGCCCACCAAGGCTTGGGCTTTGCGTAAGCGAGCCTCGACGATTTGTAAGCTAGGGCTTTGTTGTAGCGCTTGTTCTATTACCTGATTGAGCTGCGGGTCGTGATAGCGTAACCACCATTGATCTTCAGGCCAGCTTATCTGGCTGGATTGTAGACCAAGGGCAGCACCTTCCACTTGGGAGAGAGGTAAGGGCTGCGTATCTATCGCGGCGCAACCACTTAGAAGGGCAGCAAGTAACAGAGGATAAATTCGCTTCATTCTTACATTTAGCTTAAACATGCTGACTAAGCGCTTACTGCTTAGGCAGTTATCTGTGGAAAAAAATTGTAGCGGTTTAGGATTCGGAGGAATAGGAAAGCAAAGCCGCCTCACCGTTCTCGCGTAAGCGATCCAGAAAAGAGAGCAATTGATAAATTTCAGTGTTGCTAAACCCTGCTAAGTGCACATTCAGGGCTTCAGCAATTTCAGGCAAAATTTTGCCGGATACCTCGTGACCTTCAGGGGTAAGGCTCAGCAATACCACGCGTCTATCTTGTTCGCAGCGTTGGCGCGACAACAGGCCTTTAGCTTCTAGTCTGTCTAGGGTGCGCGTCATCGCTCCTGTGTCCATACCCATTTTTTTGGCAAGACCTGCAGGTGTATTAATGTGCTCGTGATAGCGCAGGGTAACCAGAGGGCGCCATTGCATGGCAGTGAGTCCCAAGTGCGCAATGCGCAACGCAATCACCGCATGTATGGAACCCAATACATGTTTGGTGAGCAGCCCCAGATTGGCCTGTGTTTTCAGAACATCCGTTCCTTCTTTGTAGAAAGAGGATTTTGTCATGGTGTCGCGTATAGGTAGCAAAGCCAGCAAAAAATTGCGTGAAGAATGCATTGTATGGTGTACTTTTCTGCCTAGGCAATCTTTTTTACATCTTTAGCATCAAACCCCTCATGCATACTGAAGCTCGCGCCGCGTTGCGCTCTAACTCACTGTATACCGGGCTGTTACTGGCAGGCTTGGGTTCAATTTTGTTTTCGGCCAAAGCCATTGTGGCAAAGCTGACGTATCAGTATGGCGTTAACGCATTGACCGTGTTGGGCTTTAGGATGCTATTGGCGTTGCCAGTATTTTTGATGATTGCCTATTGGCAAATGCGCAAAGTCAAAGCGGGGCAGCTTAAACCCCTAACGTTAAAGCAAATGTTTGAGCTGCTGATTTTGGGTTTTCTGGGCTATTACTTGGCAAGTTTGCTGGATTTCATGGGCTTAGAGCGCATTTCAGCAAGCTTGGAACGACTCATCCTATTCTTGTCCCCCACCTTTGTTTTATTACTGTCAGCGGTGTTTTTGCGTAAAAAAATACTGCCCAAGCAATGGTTAGCATTGGCTTTGTCGTACTTGGGGGTAGGGCTAGTGTTTGTGCAGGACTTATCCTTTTCAGGGGATGACGTGCTGTTGGGCTCGTTGTTTGTACTCGGATCGGCCCTGTCTTACTCTATTTATTTGATTGCATCTGGTGAGCTAATCAAAAATATAGGCTCTACGCGCTTGGTGGCTTATGCCATGAGTATTTCAGCGGTGTACACCCTGATTCATCTGATTGCAGCCCAGGGGTGGAGTGTATTGGTGCAGCCTGCGCCTGTGTATGGGCTATCGGTATTGCATGCGGTATTTCACACCGTGCTACCTACCTTTATGACCATGTGGGCAGTAGAGCGTATTGGTGCACCCATGAGTGCCCAGATGGGGTTGGTTGGGCCCGTCTCCGTGCTGTTTTTGGCCAGCTGGTTCTTAGACGAGCCCATTACCGTGATGCAAATTTTAGGAACAGTATTTGTATTGGGTGGTGCCTTGGTCTTGGGTAAAAAACGCTAAGTACGCGTTTAGATAAACCATGACGCTGGGCTGCGATATAGCGCTACGCCAACGATATACATGAAGATTAGCACCGCAATCACCGCTGCAATGGCACGGGTTTGCGGTGTACGGCCACGTTTAATGGCATAGGTTCCCACAATAATATAAGCCACTAACAAAACGATTTTGGTGTACAGCCATGGGGCAGCAGCGGCAGCTCCTAACATACCCGCCATGCCCAACCCACAGGCCAGAAGCACAGTATCAATGACATGCGGTGCAATGCGTACAAATTTCTTTTGTAGTAGGGCTGAGCCTGTGACCGACCACCATGCGCGAATCATAAAAAAACAGATGCTGAGTACGGCAGCCGTGACATGAGAGTGTTTAAGGGCTAAATACATGAAAGTCCTGTTTTAAAAGCAATAAGTGGGCTCAGTATAGGGCACGTGTCAGCGCTTTGCGCAGCAAACCCTTATAGTCTTACTGCCCACTGTACATGGTTCGGATTTTGAAATATAAAAATATAATATATAATTATATATAGTGTTGTATGGCGTAGTCGTGTGGATACTGCTTTCATGGCAGTGCAAGTAAGGAAGAGTGATGACAATTAACTGGGATGCGTTTACCCCTTGGACATCATTGGCAGGCGGGCTGCTAATAGGATTAGCCGTTAGTCTGTTGTTATTAGTAAATGGACGGATTTTAGGGGTTAGTGGGATTTTAGCAGGGTTGTGTAAAGCACCGCGTATGTCGTGGCGCTGGTGGTTTGTAGCAGGGGTGGTGATTTCTCCATGGTTGTATACCTTGGTGGGTGGTGCTGTACCTCAGCCATCTGAGCAGTCCATTGTGGGCATCGTTATAGCCGGTCTGCTGGTGGGTATAGGTACACGTTTAGGTTCGGGCTGTACCAGTGGCCATGGTGTGTGTGGCTTAGCGCGGCTGTCTACTCGCTCGCTAGTGGCTACCGTACTTTTTATTGTGACAGGTGGTGCAACCGTTTATGTGTTGCGTCATGTAGTAGGAGGGCTGTAATCATGGCGGCAGTCAGTGCGTTATTAGCCGGTTTGTTGTTTGGTTTAGGGCTGATGCTGTCCGGCATGGGGCAACCTACCAAAGTACAAAATTTCTTGGATTTCTTTGGGCAGTGGGACCCTTCACTGGCATTCGTGATGGTGGGAGCTATTGCCGTGGCATGGTGGCCGTTTAGGGTGGCAAAACGAAGCTCGCAGCCTCCCATGGGGGCTGTCTCGTTTGAGCTACCTACTAACAAGAAAGTGGATACACGCTTGCTTAGCGGTGCGGCGTTGTTTGGTATAGGTTGGGGATTAGCAGGTTATTGCCCTGGGCCTGCTTTGGTGTCGTTCAGCGCGTTGATCTCTACTGCATGGTGGTTTGTGCCAGCCATGCTGGTAGGGATGTGGGTAAGCGATAAGGCATTTGGCAAATAACGTCTACACAGCCTATGCAAAGCCGTTGTGGCGATTAGCCTAAATGGCTTTGCGAGCTGCGCTCTTCTAGTGGCAATTTGCTGAGATTTTCTAAAATACCGCAATCACTAACATGCCCAGGGTGCTGGCATTGCAGGTACAGATCGCGCAACTGTTTTTCCAATGATTGCAGTTCTTGTATACGTATAGTGACGTGCTGCAAGTGTTCTTGTATTAGGTCATTGATGGGGCTGCAGTCGGGGGTGGGTTCAGCCGAGCTGTAATCCAACAGAGCACGTATTTCTTCGTGCGTCATATCTAAGCTGCGGCAATTGCGTATGAAGCGCAGTTGCTCCACATGCTGCTCTGTATAGCGTCTGTAATTATTGTCACCGCGCACAGGTGGCGGCAGTAAACCTATACGTTCGTAATACCGTATGGTTTCGGTGCCGCAACGCGCCAATTGTGCTAATTCACCAATTTTCATGAAGTTTTCATCCTAACGATGCGTGGGGGCTTGACCTTAAAGCCACTACAAGGTGTGTACTACCTAAAACACTGTGATAAAGAGGTTTTGTGTATGACAAACGCTACGCATGAACATAGTCATGATCATAACCACGATCATGACCATAGCCATGATGATGGGCACACCCATGATCATAAGGATACCGCATCTGCGCAACCCGCATCGTGCTGCACTCCTGCTGATTTAACAGCTTCTGCTGTACAGCGCTTCGCAGGGGCTGGTGAAAATCAGCAACAGACTATCTTGCGTATTGAGCAAATGGACTGCCCTAACGAAGAGGCGTTGTTGCGTAAAGCGCTAACACCGCGTGGTGAGGTAGTGGGGTTGGAATTTAACCTTATGCAGCGCCAACTAAGCGTTGTGCATCAAACTGGTTTTCGTGATGCGTTGATTCAAATCGTGTCGCGCTTGGGTATGAGCCCAGAGCTGCTGGAAAACAAAGGTGCAGCCTTATCGGCTAAACCTGCATCCACCAAAAAAACGTGGTTGGCGGCATGGGGGCGTATCAGCGCCGGTGTGGGCTTAGCCTTGGCAGCAGAAATTGCTGCGTGGTTATCCGCACCTTTCTGGTTGGTAGTGATAATGTCCATTGGCGCGATCTTGCTGTCAGGGCTAAGCGTGTATCGCAAGGGCTGGATCGCTATTCGCTACCTAGATCTCAACATTAATGCGTTGATGAGTATCGCTGTTACCGGTGCAGTGCTGTTGGGTGAATGGCCTGAGGCGGCGATGGTAATGTCGCTGTTTAGTTTGGCCGAACTCATTGAGGCACGGTCGCTGGATAAAGCGCGTCAAGCGGTAGATAGCTTATTAGCCTTGGCGCCAGAAACCGTAGAAGTATGGGATGACGATAAAGGCTGGGTGTCTGCGCACCCCGCAGAGGTAGCCATGAACACGCTGGTTCGTGTCGTGCCAGGTGGGCGCTTGGGGCTAGACGGTATAGTAGAAAGCGGTCAGTCAGCGGTGAATCAAGCCTCTATTACAGGGGAAAGCTTGCCCGTTAGTAAAAGTACTGGCGATAGTGTGTTTGCTGGTACGGTAAATGGTATGGGTGAACTGCAATATCGCGTGTCTTCTGCCTATGATCAAAGTCTGCTCGCACGTATTACCTATGCGGTGCAGGATGCTCAGCAGAACAAAGCGCCAGTACAGCGTTTTGTAGATAAATTCTCGCGTATTTACACCCCTATAGTGGTGCTGTTTGCGCTTGCTATTGCCGTGATCCCGCCATTGTTTATGGGTGGAGTATGGGCAGATTGGTTATACCGTGCATTGGTTCTGTTGGTGATTGCGTGCCCGTGTGCCTTGGTGATCTCTACGCCTGTAGCGGTGGTCAGTGCGTTAACGCATGCCGCGCGACAAGGTCTGTTGGTGAAAGGTGGCGCATATCTGGAAAAACTGCGTCAAGTGCGTAACTTGATGGTGGATAAAACCGGTACGCTAACCGAAGGTAAACCAGCCTTACGTGACCACTTTATTCGAGAAGACGCCGAACCCAGCACCACCTTGGCAGTTGCGCATGCGTTGGCGAGTTTGTCTGATCACCCTGCATCGCAAGCGTTGGCCGAAGCAAAGTTGTCGGATCAACGTGTAGCCATGGTAGGTTTTGAGGCTATACCGGGTAAAGGAGTGAAGGCGGCATTGGTGGATACTACCTATAGTTTGGGTAGCCGTGCCTGGGCTGAAGCGTTGGGTGCAAGCGAAAGCTCGGATGCGTTACAAACGTGGGAGCAGCGTTGGCAGTCTGAAGGTGCAAGTTTTGTATTCTTGTTTGACGGTAAACAAATCGTCGCAGCGTTTGCGATCAGCGACCCGGTGAAAGAAGGGGCTAAAGCCGCACTGAGTGACTTGCGCCAATTGGGTGTGAATGTGTACCTTGCCTCGGGCGATAACCCCTATGCAGTAGGTTCGGTTGCTAAGTCGTTGGGGATCACTGACTACAAAGCAGAAATGCTGCCCGAGCAAAAACTGGAGTGGTTGCAGCAATTACAGCAACACGCACCTACAGCCATGGTGGGGGATGGTATTAATGATGCCCCTGCGTTGGCCAAGGCCGATGTGGGTTTTGCGATGGGGGCCATGGGTTCTGATATCGCCATCGAAACCGCGGACATCGCCATCTTGAATGATGACTTGGCGAAGTTACCAGCAAGCTGGAAGCTGTCTCAAGAACTGCATGTGGTGTTGGTGCAAAACATTAGTGCCGCCTTGTTAATCAAAGCCGTGTTCTTGTGTTTGGCTTTGTTTGGTAGCGCCGCCATGTGGATGGCTGTGTTAGCAGACGTAGGGGCAAGTTTATTGGTGATTATGAATAGCTTGCGTATCTTAAAGAAGTAAACATAGCCGCATAAAAAAGCCGCTGTATCGCAGGATGGTCCTGTGGTACAGCGGCTTTTTGTGTATTGGAGCATGGCATATTATGATAGAGCGATGCATATGCTCACGTTGATTCTTAGTTCTGAGGTTCATACATGATTGCCATTTTAGAAGCCAAACGGGCCGGTTTGCTGGAACGTAAACATTGGTTGCCCAACATCGTGGCGGGGATCATTGTGGGGATCGTGGCACTGCCATTAGCCATGGCATTTGCTATCGCTTCAGGTGTGAAGCCGGAGCAAGGCATTTATACCGCTATCATTGCGGGTTTAGCCGTGTCGTTGTTTGGCGGCAGCCGTGTACAGATTGCGGGGCCCACCGGTGCATTTATCGTGATCTTGTCGGGGGTGGTGGCTCAACACGGTATTGATGGTTTGCAGATCGCCACCTTAATGGCCGGTGTGATGCTGTTGATACTTGGCTTTACGCGCATGGGGGCGGTTATTAAATTTATCCCCGCCCCGGTGATCGTTGGGTTTACGGCGGGTATAGGGATCATTATTTGGGTAGGGCAATGGAAAGACTTTTTTGGCTTGCCCACGCCAGACTCTAACGCCATGTTTCATGAGCAGCTTTGGTTTTTACTACAAAGCCTGCCGTCACTAAGCCTCACCACAACGCTGTTGGCATTGTTATCGTTATTTTTGGTTATTATCACGCCGCGCATCAAACGCATGGAGCGGGTGCCAGGGCCATTGGTAGCGCTGATTGTAGCCAGCCTAATACAAGCTATTTTTCAATTTGAATCGGTGGCGACCATCGGGTCGGCATTTGGTGAAATACCGCGAGGACTACCCGGTTTTCAACTACCCGAAATCACTCTTAATAGAGTGTTGGATTTAGTAGGGCCAGCCTTTGCGATTGCCATGCTGGGGGCGATTGAGTCGCTGCTGTCTGCTGTCGTGGCTGACAACATGAGCCATACGCGACATAACTCTAACCAAGAACTGGTGGGGCAAGGCATAGCAAACGTGTTAGCGCCGTTGTTTGGCGGTATTGCCGCAACCGGCGCCATTGCGCGTACCGCCACCAATATCCGTAACGGGGGTACTAGTCCTATTGCGGGTATTGTGCACGTGCTGGTGCTGGTCTTAGTGCTACTAGTATTGGCACCTTTGGCGGTTTATATCCCCTTAGCCAGTTTGGCAGCGATTCTGTTTATGGTCGCGTGGAACATGAGCCAACCTAAAACAGTGTACGCAATAGTGCGCGAAGCGCCTTGGGCTGATGTGTTTATTTTGGTGGTGACACTGCTGATTACGGTATTTGCCAACTTGGTGGTAGCGGTAAATATTGGTGTGGTATTGGCTATGCTGCACTTCTTGAAGCGCATGTCGGATAGCGTTTCGGTAGAGAAAATCGAGAAAAAACGCTTGAATGGTTTGGTAGCGCCCGAGTTTCTTTCTTTGTACGACAGCGATGAAGAAATCAAAGTGTTGTCGGTAGAGGGGCCGTTTTTCTATGCCGGCGTGGATGTATTTGAGCGACGCATCGAAAACTTAAAACCAATACCTAAGGTGTTGGTGCTGCGTATGCGTTACGTGCCATTTATGGATGGCACGGCGTTGCAGGTACTAGAGAAAACAATTCTTGATCTGCAGCAGGCTGATTGCAGGGTGGTGATGTCAGAGCTTAATCCGCATTTACGTAGGCAGGTGGCGAGGGCGGGGCTACTGCGTAAGGTACGTCAGCAATTGCTGTTTGAAACGGTAGAGCAGGCGTTGCAGGCGGCTCATGAAACGCTGCGGGAGAAAGAGAAGGCTAGTGCCGGGGAGGTTGCGGCTGGCTAACGTTTGTAGGTTGTATTCATCGCACATGCTTGAGGGACTGCGGAACAACTTTTTGTGATTTGAGACACCAAATCAAAAAAGTTTTCCTCCGCCTCCTCCGAAGTATCGCAATTTCTAGGTTTACCGCCCTTTCTTAAGCGTCATACGGTTTTATTCGTGATGTGGGTTAACGATGAGTGGGCTTTTACTCGTCATACTGGTTCACGATAACGGCTGTATCCATCGCACGCGCTGGGGAGCTGCAGAAGAATTTTTTGTGATTTGAGACACCAAATCAAAAAAATTTTCTCTCCGCCCCCCTGAGTATGTAGCTATTGGAAGGTTTACAGCCCTTTCTGTGCAGAAGTATGCACACCTACAGAAATCATCTGCCTAAAAACCTCTGCAAGCGACGAGCAAAAGGCGGATGGAAGTGTTTTTTTATTTGGTGTCTCAAATAAAAAAACACTTTCGCAGCCTTAGGCTCATGCAGCCCAGTCATGAGTATGTGGGCTTTGAACTCATTGCATCCGTTGAGAGCCTAGCCTTAGGCTGCAGTCACTAATGGTTGATCAGTAGGCTTGCTCTCTCTAGCCTACGACACACGTCGCGAGTAGCGTAATGCAAAGCCTTGATCCGTCATGCTGAAGTAGCGAATAGCATCCATCCAGCCCAGCAGTACCGCTAGCGGTGGGTAGATCGCACACAGCAATATATACAGTATCCCACTACCGTATTTACCGAGATAGAAACGGTGTACCCCTAGCCAGCCCAAAAAGAAGGCCAGTAAAATAGCTGTTTTGCGTTGTGAGGGCTGCTGTTCGCCTTTTTCTTTGTCGCGACGGCTTAACCAGTAATAGGCTGGTACGGTCAAGATGACGGCCAGTACTACTTTAAAGGGTTGGGCGCTGACATAGTTGGCGGTCAGTACATACAGGTCATTGATGTTCTGTACTAAGGAACCAGTTAGCCAACTGATCCAGCTAAAAAATGAGGCCAGTATGCTTTCGCCAAAACTTAGTGCAAGTAAGATCAGTAGAAATAGGGCGATGGCTACAAGGATTTTCTGAAGCATAAGTTGTCTATGTGTTAGAGGGTGCGTGTACGTCGTACCGCGCGTTCCCAGTGTTCAAAGCGTTGAGCCCGTTCATCTGCCGTTGTGCGGGGGGAGAAGCGTCTGTCTATACGCCAGTGCTGACTTAGCTCTGCGTGTGAGCTAAACAAGCCACAGCCCAGTCCTGCTAGGTAGGCTGCACCCAGTGCTGTGGTTTCAATCATGGCGGGGCGTACCACGTCAATGCCTAGCAAGTCAGCCTGTAATTGCATCAACATATTGTTGCTGCAAGCGCCACCATCTACGCGCAATTCTTTTAGCACAATAGCATTTTTTTGGGCATCGTGAAGCATCGCTTGTAAGAGGGCAGTGCTTTGAAATGCAATGCTTTCTAGTGCGGCATAGGCTATATGCGCCATCGATGTATTACGTGTTAAACCTGTGATACTGCCACGGGCATCGGGGTCCCAGTAGGGAGCACCTAAGCCAGTGAAGGCAGGTACAAGAATGACACCATCGGAATCTGATACGGTTGCCGCTAAGGCCTCCACTTCGTGGCTGGCAGAAATGGCTTTAAGCCCATCACGTAGCCATTGCACGACGGCTCCCCCTATAAAAACGCTACCTTCTAAGGCGTATTGAGGGGACTTGGCTGTGGGTTGTGCGGCGCTGGTACACAGCAAGCCGTGCTCTGAGCTCAATGCGTGGTGGCCGGTATGCATCAACATAAAGCAACCTGTGCCGTAGGTGTTTTTTACCATTCCTTCGTCAAAGCAAGCTTGGCCAAATAGAGCGGCCTGCTGGTCACCGGCTACGCCACGTATAGGAATAGCTGCGCCAAATAAGGAAGGGGTGGTATGCCCAAAGTCGTCGCACGAGGCGCGTACGGTGGGTAATACGGCGTGGGGAATGCCAAACAGCGTGAGTAACTCACTGTCCCATTCTTGGGTATGGATATTAAACAGCAGGGTGCGAGAGGCATTGCTTACATCACAGAGGTGTTGTTGGCCGCTAGTCAGCTTCCACATTAACCAACTATCTACCGTGCCAAAAGCCAGCTCTCCCTTCTGAGCGCGTTGTAATGCACCTGGTATGTGCTCCAGTATCCAGCGCAGTTTGGTTGCCGAGAAGTAAGGGTCTAACCGCAACCCAGTTTTGGCGGTGACAAAGGTTTCGTGACCGGCATCAATTAATTGTTGGCATAAGGGCTGGGTACGTCTGTCTTGCCACACGATGGCAGGGTGTATAGGTTCGCCGGTTTGTTTATCCCACACTAGGGTGGTTTCGCGTTGGTTGGCAATGCCTATGGCAGACAGTTGTGAGGCCGCAATACCACTTTCTTTTAGGACTTGTGTGGCGGTGGCCAGCTGTGATGCCCAAATGTCGTGTGGATCGTGCTCTACCCACCCTGATTGGGGAAAGTGCTGGGCAAACTCTTGTTGAGCTTGGGCAATGCAACGGCCCTCTCTATCAAACAGAAGGCTACGAGAGCTAGAGGTGCCTTGATCAAGGGCCAGTATATAAGTCATGGTCAAGAGGGTGCCGCTTCTTGATAAAAGGGTCTTTATCATACGGCTGCTCTGGTTTTTGTGCCATGAGAGCGTATAGGGCGGGTGAGGGCGATCAACAAATAGAGCAGGGCAGCCTAAAAACGCATATGAGATGTGTCTTCATGCATGGAGTACATGAATAGATGTAACAAAATTATGCGAAAACAATGGTTTCTATAGTGATTGCATGTAATGTTATGTTGCTTTTATTACATCAAAATGTAAATTTACTGACATTGTTTGATCTTTGTCATGCTTTACAGGGGCTCGTAAGTAGGAGTTTTGTTTGGCTTCTGTTAATATTCGTTAAGACTTATACGTAAATCGCATAATACAAAGCTCAATTATTATTCTTTTGTGTATAAATTCCGAAAAAATACAATTTTCTGTATGCTTTGATTGTTTTTGTTTCGGTTTATGAATTTTTGTTACGTTTCTACATGTGTTATTTTTGTGTTAGAAATGTGTCATTTGTGGTTTTTGCAAGGAAGGCGCCATGTCCGTCACGGAAAACACGTTGTTAAGCGATATTCAGGAAGTAAATCTGTCTTATCTCATGCTGGCACAGCGCCTCTTGCGTGAAAATTTTGCTGCGGGCATGTACAGATTGGGTTTTGATGCTGATGTGGCTGAAACCGTGCTGCGCTTGTCTCCTGCTCAACTGGTCAAGCTGTCTGCTTCCAACACATTGCTGTGTGCATTCAGACTGAATGACTACGAGTTGTTGTCTACCCTGACTCAAGATGTATTGGGTGGCGTGTTGCAGCAGGCGCACTCCACAATTTTGCTGTCCCAGCGCACAATGGTTAGCGCCTAACGTTTTTCAGGTAGTGGTGTATGGCTACGCGTAGTGTTGCTAAAGAAGCTGAAGACATCAGCCTAGCAACAGAAATGATTAAGTTGGGGGCTAGGCTGCAGGTGTTGCAGGCAGAAACCTCCTTAAGTTACGACCGTTTGGCGAGGCTGTACCGGGAAGTTCGGGGTTGCTCTCCACCCAAAGGTATGTTGCCGTTCTCTGTAGACTGGTTCATGACCTGGTTGCCGAACATACATTCCAGTATGTTTTACAGTGTTTACCGCTATATGGATGAGGTAACACCTGCCCGTAAGGCGCAGGCTTTAGTAGAAAGCTATCGCATCTATCTTGAGCAGGCCAATGCAGGCCGTGATGGCATAGATCCCGACGAAGAACCTGTGCTGAGCTTTACACGAGCATGGATGCTGCTGCGTTTTTTTGAAAGCGGCATGGTGCAGTTGTCGTCGTGCGAGCAATGTGCCGGACAGTTTGTGGCGCATGCGCATGACCCGTCGGCAGGCTTTGTGTGTGCGATTTGCAGACCGCCACCACGCGCTGGCAAGACACAAGCGAAACGTGCTCGTAAAACAACGGCGACTAAAAGCGCCACCAAACAAACAGCATCACTCTAAGCGACAGAACCTAAGCGCTTTCTCATTGCCATGAGAAGGCGCTTTTTGCGTGGCTAAGTACAGGTTTTTGAAATGTTTACTGTGCTGAATGGATGAAATGCCCATAAAAAACCCGTCTTAAAGGCGCTTTCCCTAGCGAGGATTAAGGCGATCATAAGAGGGATACACTAATTTAAAGGCGTACCGTGTTCATACTGCTTGGCTATCTTATTGTCTTTTTCTCAGTATTCGGCAGCTATGTGGCGCTGGGTGGGCATCTTGGGGCCCTCTACCAGCCATTTGAGTTGTTACTGATTGGTGGGGCTGCATTAGGCTCTTATATTGCAGCGGGGAGCGGCAAATCTTTCAAGCTGATGATGGGGGCTATCCCAACAGCGATGAAGCGTACACCCTATAGCAAAGCGTTGTACATGGAGCTAATGGGGCTGCTGTATGTATTGCTGAATAAAGCTCGTCGTGATGGTCTGATGTCCATCGAGGGTGACATCGAAGACCCTACTCAAAGTGCTATTTTTACTGCCTACCCTTCGGTGATGAAGGAAAAAGAACTGATTGTGTTTGTGTCGGATTACATGCGACTCATGATCAGCGGCAATATGAGTTCGTTTGAAATCGAAACCTTGATGGACCAAGAGATCGAAGCTTTTATCGCCGAACGTAATACCCCCGGTAGAGCCATGCATGTGGTGGCAGATGCGTTGCCAGCCTTTGGTATTGTGGCGGCGGTGTTGGGGGTAATTAAAGCACTTGCTTCCGTTGATCAGCCTCCTGCCGTGTTGGCTGATTTAATTTCTAAAGCGATGGTAGGGACTTTCCTAGGTATTTTGATGGCCTACGGTTTTGTGTCGCCATTTGCGAGCGTGATCGAACGTCGTACCGAAGCAGCAGCCAAAGTGCTGGAGTGCATCAAAGTGACATTGCTGGCGAATTTGAACGGTTACCCTCCACAACTAGCGGTAGAGTTTGGCCGTAAAGTGCTGTACGCCACCGATAGACCATCATTTGCCGAGCTGGAAGACCACGTGCGTCAGTCTCGCAGTACTGCGAATAAACAAGGCTGATCATGAGTGCGTCTAGGCCAGACCGTATTGTTGTACGGCGCAAGAAAGTTGTTGAGTCTCAGCACCATGGCGGAAGTTGGAAAATTGCTTATGCCGACTTCGTGACGGCCATGATGGCATTTTTCTTGGTGATGTGGATTTTGTCGCTGATTCCCCGTGAAGAGCTGCAAACCATTGCTGAGTATTTTCGTATGCCATTAGCTGAAGCGGTGTCGGGAGGGATGCGCTCGGATGCCTCTCGTTCTGTCATTCCGGGTGGCAATCCTAGTGTGATTCCTAGTGTGATGCCGCTAAATGGGGCGGACCCCGATAGCCATCGTCGCGATATAGAACGCTTAGAAGACTTACGTGAAGAGCTGCTGGATGTGATTGATAGCGATTCGATCTTGAATGAGTTCAAGGATCAATTGCTGATAGACATGACGCCAGACGGCTTGCGCATCCAAATTATCGACAAACAAAATCGCCCCATGTTTATGTTGGGTAGCGCAACGGTAGAGCCGTATATGCGCAGTATTTTGCGTGCGTTAAGTAGCCCATTAAACGCACTGCCTAACCGTATACAGGTGGCCGGTCATACAGACTCCTTCCAATATGCGCGTGGTGAGCGCGAGTACTCCAACTGGGAGCTCTCGGCAGACCGCGCCAATGCAGCCAGACGCGAGTTGGTGGCAGGTGGTTTGGGCGAGTCAAAAATCAAACAAATGCTAGGTTTGGCCGACACTATTAGTTTAGTTAAAGATAATCCCGCAGCAGCCGTAAATCGACGTATCAGTATTGTCGTATTGAACCAGAGAGCAGAACAACGGTTGGACGCTCAGAATCAGTACGAAGACGTAGGACACGATCTGCAAAGCTTGATCAAAGCTGGCGAAACTATGGTGCCAGAAATTGCAGGTCCGTTTTACGACCCCTGATGTAGATCAATCAGTGCAATGACTACTCTTGTTCGGACCCTATTTCTACGAAGGAATCACGCATGAGCTCCGGCGTTGATTTAAGCCAGTTTTTTGAGACGTTTTTTGATGAAGCAGATGAACTGCTGACAGACATGGAAAGCTTGTTGCTGGAGCTCAATCTTGAGAACCCAGACATAGACAAGCTGAACGGCATTTTTCGCGCCGCCCATTCTATCAAAGGGGGAGCAGGCACCTTTGGCTGTTTTGGTCACCTAGCAGAGACCACCCATTTACTAGAGAATTTGCTGGATTTGGTGCGCAACGGTGAAATGTCCTTGCGTAAGGAAATGATTGATTTATTTCTTGAGACTAAGGACGTGTTGACGGATCAAGTAGCAGCCTACCGTCAGGAAGAAGATCCTGATGAAGAAGCGTATCAGCGCATTTGCGCTCAATTGCGTCAACTGGCCGAAGAGCATAAAAAGGGTGTATCAGCACCCGCTGCTGTAGTGGCCGAGCCCGTGGTGGCGCAAGCTGTAGTTGCGGCAGCACCTGCTGCGGATTCGCAGAATCTGCCGTTGTGCGTGCGTGTGCAGCGTAGCAGTGCTAAAGATATTGCGGTACTTAAAGATGAAATGGCCATCATGGGTGATGTGCTGCATGAGCAAAGTACCGACACAGAGTTAACGGTGTGGCTGCAAACCACTGCTAGCGCCGATGATTTAATCGCTGTGTGCTGCTTTGTGGTGAACGAAGACCAAATCAGTGTTCAGCGCGAAGCGTTGCCTGCTGCTGATACGGCAGTTGCGCCCTCTGTGGCCGAGGTTCCTGTAGAAGCTCCTGCCACGGTGGTAGAGGAAAAACCAGCTGAACCCGAAACTGCTGTGGCTGAAGCGCCAGAAGCTAAGCCTGCTCCTGCGGCCAAAGCCAAAAATAGTGCCAGCAACAATGCACGCAGTGAGTCCAGCACGATACGGGTGGGTGTGGAACGTGTAGACCAAATTATTAACTTGGTGGGTGAGCTAGTGATCACCCAAGCCATGTTGGTGCAAACGGCCTCTACGCTGGACCCAGTCGTACACGATAGATTAATCAATGGCATTGAGCAGTTAGAGCGTAATGCACGTGACTTGCAAGAGTCGGTGATGTCCATTCGTATGATGCCTATGGACTATGTGTTTAGCCGATTCCCGCGTGTGGTGCGTGAAAATGCCGCACGTTTGGATAAGCAAATACGTTTAGTGACCAAAGGGCAAAGTACCGAACTGGATAAAAGCCTGATTGAGCGCATTATTGATCCGCTGACTCATTTGGTGCGTAACAGTATTGACCACGGTATTGAAACTCCTGAAAAACGTGAGGCAGCAGGTAAAAGCCGTGAAGGCACCTTAACCCTGTCGGCTCAGCATCAGGGCGGTCATATCATCATCGAAGTAATAGACGATGGTGGTGGTTTGAATCGTGAAAAAATTCTTAAAAAGGCGATGGCACAAGGCCTAATCAGTAATGACAACATTCCTGATGACGAGTTGTGGCAATTGCTGTTTGCGCCTGGTTTTTCCACCGCAGAGAAGGTCACCGAGATATCTGGCCGTGGCGTAGGGATGGATGTGGTGCGCCGTAATATCCAGAGCATGGGCGGGCATGTGCAAATGTTCTCGCGTGAAGGCAATGGTACGACCACGCGTATTGTGCTGCCACTGACCTTGGCGATTCTGGATGGCATGTCGGTACAGGTGGGCAATGAAACCTTTATTTTGCCGCTTAGCCATGTGACGGAATCCATGCAGCCCACTACAGAGCAATTACGTCAGTTGTCTAACGACGACCATGTGATTCATGTACGGGGTGAGTATCTGCCGGTTATTTCACTGGGAGATATTTTCTCGGTTGACGGGGCAGAAACCGACATGACTAAGGCTATTGCGGTCATCTTGCAGGCAGAAGACATGCGCTTTGCCTTGTTGGTGGATCACCTTATTGGCCAGCACCAAGTGGTGGTGAAAAACCTAGAAGCTAACTACCGAAAAATACCGGGCATATCGGCCGCCACCATCTTGGGGGACGGTAGTGTTGCCTTGATCGTAGATGTTTTTGCCTTGCACCGACTAACGCGTGACCGTGTTGGTTCGCTGAGCTAAAGAAATTTCAGTACGGAGTACACATGTCGACTATAGAAAGCAAACACGATAATCAGAACGAAGGTGCGGGTAAAGAATATCTGGTGTTTATCCTCGCGCAGCAAGAGTACGGTATTGATATTCTGAAAGTGCAGGAAATTCGCGGCTATGACGCTCAAAGCGTGACACGCATCGCGAACGTTCCCTCTTTTATCAAAGGGGTGACCAACCTGCGCGGCGTGATCGTACCTATCGTAGATTTGCGCATCAAATTCAATTTAGATGAAGTGAGTTACGACCACCAAACTGTCGTCGTTATCCTGAACCTAGGTTCACGGGTTGTGGGGGTAGTGGTGGATGGCGTATCGGATGTGCTGGTGTTGCAAAACTCGCAGATTAGCGATGCACCGCAATTTGGTACAGCCTTCTCTACCGAGTACTTAACCGGTATAGGCACCTTGGATGAGCGCATGCTGATCCTGGTAGATATAGAAAAACTGATGACTAGCGAGGAAATGGCGCTGATGGATAGCGCATTGGTATAACGCTGGCGCACGAAGTGATCTGAACCAAAAGCAAAAAAAGAGGAGATGTATATGCTGAAAAGGTTAGGGCTTGCTAATTTGAAAGTACGAACCAGTTTATTGCTGGTGATGTTTTTCTTTATGGTGATGTTATTGGCCGGTGCGGCATTGGGCATTTTCTCTTTGCGAGCAAATAACCAAGCGTTGGATGTCATTGTGACCAACCAAAAGGCTAATGAGTTATTGAATCGCAGTATTGGTTTTTATAAAGATACACAAACCGCGTTGGGTAGGGCTTCGGCTGCTTATATATCAAATCAAAACAATCAGAGCTACACCACCGCTAGCGAATGGGTAAACAGTAGTGATGGTGCAGTACGTAAGTTGGATGACAACACGATTCGGTTGCTGAATCGTGTAGACATGGACTACCAACGTACCAAAATGGCATTTGATGAGTTCCATGAGTATTCCGAGAGTTTTGAAGATATCAATAATACCTATGTGCCGTTGTATGCCAGCTTTGAAAAGTTGCTAGAAGCTGTGCCGCCACTGCTGGATTTGGTGAAGCAGGGGCGTATGGAAGAGTTTAGAGTGCACTTGGCTATTTTGGCCTCGGGCGCTGAGTCAGACATGTACTATGCTGCCGAGCGTTTGCAGCAGTTCCAGCAGGCGTACATTGATGAAAGTTTTGAGAAAGAAGAAAAGCAATACGACTTGGTCATACAGTTGGTGGGTGTGGCATTGGCGTTATGCGTACTGATTTGCTTGGGTGTGTATGCGTTCTTGCGCAGCATGGTATTGACGCCATTGCGCACCGCACAAGAACACTTTGATCGTATTGCTAGTGGTGATTTAACGCAGCGCATTGAAGTGACTTCTGATAACGAGATTGGTGTGCTCAGTGAAGCCGTGCGTCGCATGCAAGATAGTTTGCGAAAAATGGTGCTGGCGGTACGCGATGGTGTGCAGGCGATTGAGCAGGGCTCTCAAGAGATTTTTCAAGGTAATACCGATCTAAGCAGTCGCACAGAACAGCAAGCGGCGGCCTTACAAGAAACCGCAGCCAGTATGGAAGAGCTATCCAGCACGGTGCGCCAGAATGCCGATAATGCGCAGCAAGCCGATAGGGTGACACACGATGCTTCTAACGTGGCTGAGCGCGGTGGTCAGGCTGTAGCGCAGGTGGTCGATACCATGAACGATATTGCGGCTAGCTCTAATGAAATCGCCAATATTGTGAACGTCATTGATGGTATTGCCTTCCAGACCAATATTTTGGCGCTGAACGCCGCGGTAGAAGCAGCGCGAGCGGGAGAGCAGGGTAGAGGTTTTGCAGTGGTGGCAGGTGAGGTGCGTTCGTTGGCACAGCGCAGTGCACAGGCCGCTAGAGAGGTCAAAGTCCTGATTGAAGGCTCACTGCAGAAAGTGAATGTGGGGGCAAGGCAAGTGGATGATGCGGGCGGCATCATGCAAGAAGTAGTGAGTTCTGTGCGCGGTATTACTGTGCTGATGGACGAAATTTCCTCTGCCTCACATGAACAGTCAGAAGGTATAGATCAGGTCAACCAAGCCGTATCGCAGATGGATGCAGTAGTACAGCAAAATGCGGCATTGGTAGAGCAGGCTGCGGCAGCAGCAGGCTCACTACAAAGTCAGGCAGCGCACCTGATGGAAGTAGTAGCAGTATTTAAGATTAATTCGGGCGAAATTATTGAAATGCAGGCAGATGAGCTGGGATATGACTACGACGACGAACATGACGACATATCCCCGATGCGTCCTCAGGTGCTGGCGACTTAGTATTAGAGGCTTATGACTCATCTTTCGACGGAATCCTTTGTCTATTCTTTGCCGGTAATACCGCAAGCGACACGGGAGGATTTCATTCGTACGGCCCGCATGCTCAAAGAGCGAGCGGGCATTGTGCTGGGCGAGCACAAAGAAGATATGGTGGCCCGCAGTTTGGGCCTAGAGACCAAAAACTTAGGTGTCGCAGAAGTGCGCCAGTATTTGGATTTTCTGGATCACAATCCGCGAGCCCCTGAATGGGAGCGCTTTGTAAATACCTTCACCATTAACCACACTGCTTTTTTTCGAGAAAGCCATCACTTTGTGTCGTTGGCTGAGTTTGTGAAAAAACGCAGTAAACCCTTGTCGGTATGGTGTGCGGCAGCGTCTACGGGCGAAGAGGTATACACCATTGCGATGGTGCTGCAGGAAAACGTAAGCAATGCAGAAATCTCCTGTAGCTTGCTGGCTTCCGACATTGATACGCAAGCGTTGGTGCGAGCAGAAGAGGGGGTGTACTCCTTAGATAGAGTGCAGCCTGTAGAGGAGTCGTTACTGCGTAAGTACTTCCAGCGAGGGGTAGGGAAGCGTGCGGGTATGGTGCGCGTGAAACCAGTGCTACGCAATATGGTGGATTTCAGGATGATTAACTTGGTGTCATCCGAAAACTGGCCTACGGACCAAAGCTTTGATGTGGTGTTCTGTAGAAACACCATGATCTATTTTGAAAAAGAAACGCAAAGCAAACTGCTGGATAAGTTTGCTCAGGTGATGAAGCCAGGCGCTTTGTTATTTGTTGGGCATTCGGAAAATATTTCTCATTTGAGCAAGGCATTCCGTTTACAGGGGCAAACGGTGTATGTGCGCGTTTAAGCGCTAGACACATGCATGTATCCCTTTGACTGATTGAACGTAACATGAAAAAAATTCGAGTGATTTGTGTTGATGACTCGGCACTAGTACGTAGTTTGATGGTAGAGATCATCAATAGCCATCCTGATCTTGAGGTGGTGGCAACGGCTCCAGACCCATTGGTCGCACGTGAGTTGATCAAGCAGCACAATCCAGATGTGTTGACCCTAGACGTGGAAATGCCGCGTATGGATGGGCTGGACTTCTTAGAGCGATTGATGCGATTGCGTCCTATGCCGGTAGTGATGGTGTCATCACTGACGGAGCGCAATTCAGATGTCACCATTAGGGCGTTAGAGCTGGGGGCTGTGGATTTTGTGACCAAGCCTAAGTTGGGCTTACGCGATGGGTTGCTGGAGTACTCAGACCTGATCGCCGACAAAATTCGTGCGGCAGCGATGTCTAAGCCACGACAAAGTATGGTGCCATCAAGTAGTGAGCCCCGTTCACGCTTGGTTCATCATTTCTCGACGACTGAAAAGCTCATACTAATAGGTGCCTCCACAGGGGGGACGGAAGCGATTCGCCAAGTGTTAGAGCCTATGCCGGCAAATAGCCCGGCCATTTTGATTACGCAGCATATGCCTGCAGGGTTTACACGGTCATTCGTGCAACGTTTAGACAGCTTATGTGCAGTGCAGGTGCACGAGGCAGAGCATGGGCAACGTGTCTTACCTGGACATGTGTACTTGGCGCCCGGTGGTATTGCGCACATGAAGTTGGCGCGATCGGGTGCAAATTATGTGATTGAGCTGGAAGACAGCGAGCCTGTGAATCGACATCGTCCCGCAGTGGATGTGTTGTTCCGCTCGGCAGCCGAAGTGGCTGGAAAAAATACCGTAGGCGTTTTGTTGACGGGCATGGGTAAAGACGGGGCGCAAGGCTTGTTGGCAATGAAACAGGCCGGTGCCGTCACTTTTGCTCAAGATGAAGCGACTAGTGTGGTCTTTGGTATGCCCAGAGAAGCATTAATGATAGGTGCTGCCGATGAGGCCGTGCCTTTAGGTGAAATCAGCGCAAAGTTGCTGGCGAGTGCAGGATCTTACGGACACAGGGTTTGATTTGGCGAAAGGCCCTCGCCAGTGCTTTATTTATGATGGAGAGCTTTTAATGGCTAATAAAAATATAAAAATTCTTGTAGTAGACGACTTTCCTACGATGCGTCGCATTATCCGTAATCTGCTTAAAGATTTAGGCTACGAGAATGTGGATGAAGCAGAAGACGGTGCTATGGGCTTGGAAAAGCTGCGTAATGGCAACTTTGATTTTGTAGTGTCCGATTGGAATATGCCCAATTTGGACGGTTTGGAAATGCTGAAGCAAATACGTGCCGATGCTAATTTGTCCAATATGCCTGTGCTGATGGTGACAGCGGAAGCCAAGAAAGAAAATATTATTGCAGCAGCTCAAGCTGGTGCCAGTGGCTATGTGGTGAAGCCTTTTACTGCCGCTACGCTCGAGGAGAAACTCAATAAGATTTTCGAAAAAATGGGCTAAGGCAGGAGAGTCGGGATGGATGAAGATCACAGCAAGATAAACAATGACGAATCATTGGCGGTGATGCCTATTGATGTCGTGCAACGTATCGCGCAGCTCATGCGGTTGGTGCGCGAGAGTATGCATGAGTTGGGGCTGGATCAGGCGGTTAAAGATGCTGCGCATGCCATTCCCGATGCGAGGGATAGGCTGCGCTACGTAGGCCGCATGACCGAGCAGGCTGCCAACAAGGTGTTAACTGCCGCAGAAGAAACCGGCCCATTGCAGGAGCAACTGGCCGCAGGTTCGCAAAATTTAGGCGAACGCTGGCAGCACTGGTTTGATGAGCCTGCAGAACTGCCGGTTGCCCGTGAGCTTGTGGATGACACCAGAGACTTTTTGGATCTGGTGGGTAGACACAGTAAATCCACTCAGGAAAACCTGATGGAAATTATCATGGCGCAAGATTTTCAGGATCTCACTGGGCAGGTCATTCAGGGGATGTTGAAAGTGATAGGCACGATAGAAACCGAACTGGTTCAGGTGCTTATTGATAGCGTCCCGCCTGAAAAGCGCGAGGAAACGGCGGGCTTGTTAAATGGCCCCGTCATCGATACAGCGGCAGCCGACGTAGTGACCGACCAAGACCAAGTGGACGATTTGCTGTCCAGCCTAGGCTTTTAAGCCTCCTATAGTTCCTCAGACTTCGATCCGGCTTTGTGAATAAAGCCGGTTTATCGCCTTTGCTTAGTCCTTAGCTTGTGGCGGCTTGCTCTACAATTTTTACGCTTGGATGCGTGTGCCAGCACGATAACGCTTTGGCATGTATCCGTAATTTTGTTGGCAACGCATAGCATGGCTGAGGACAGCGATCTAGAAAAAACCGAACCCGCCTCACCCCGGCGCCTAGAAAAGGCGCGCGAGGAGGGGCAGGTTGCGCGTTCGCGAGAGCTCAGCACGTTTTTGATTTTAGCCGTGGGTGCAGCAACACTGTGGCTATCCGGTGGTTTGCTGTACAAGGCTTTGTCCGGCGTTATGCGCAGCAGCATGTGGTTTGATGTACGCGTTTCGCGCGAAGCAAATGTGATGACTGCCCAAGCAGCCACGCAGGCTTTTGAGGCTTTGTTGGGGTTGTTGCCCTTATTTTTAGCCTTGGTGGTGACCGCTATTGCGGGTTCAGCCTTGCTGGGTGGCTTTCTTTTTTCGTGGAAGTCACTAGAACCTAAGTTTGAAAAAATGAATCCGCTTAAAGGGATTAAGCGGATGTTTTCAGCGCAGACGTTAATTGAGCTCGTGAAAGCCTTGGCTAAGGCAGGCTTAATTGGCACGGTTGCTGTGATGGTGATCTGGCACTACAGAGATCAAATGACCAGCCTGATGCATGTAAACCCTACTGAGGCGTTGGTGAAGGGGCTGGGGCTGGTTGCGCTAAGTTGCGCGATGATTATTTCCAGTCTGATTGTGATTGTGCTTATTGATGCGCCGTGGCAGTTATTTAGCTTCTTCAAAAAGATGCGCATGTCTAAGCAGGACCTCAAAGAAGAGCACAAAGAAAGCGAAGGGGATCCTCACGTCAAAGGTCGCATACGTTCGCAACAGCGAGCGATGGCCCAGCGACGCATGATGTCAGAAATACCGAATGCCGATGTGGTGATTACCAACCCTACCCACTATGCGGTGGTGCTGCGTTATGCAGAGGGTGAAAAAGGTGCACCACGGGTGGTGGCTAAAGGCTCCGGTTTGATTGCGCAGCGTATACGTGAAGTGGCTGCAGAGCACCGTGTGCCGCGTTTAGAGGCTCCGCCGTTGGCGAGGGCCTTACATAGTCATGTTGAATTAAATCAGGAAATTCCTGTTGAGTTATATGCCGTTGTTGCGGAAGTGCTTGCTTGGGTATTCCAGCTACGTAGCTGGAATAAAGGAGTGGGAATTGAACCGCAACAGCCTGTTAATTTGGAAGTGCCCAAAGGCTTTGATCCTTTGTCGCCTTCAGCCAATGCTTCTGCTGAATGAATAGCTTTTTAACCTTACTGAAAAATAATGGTTCGGCCCATGCCAAGATGCTGGCAGGCCCGGTGCTGATCTTGCTGGTCTTGGCAATGATGGTGCTGCCATTACCGCCTTTTTTGTTGGACTTGCTGTTTACCTTCAACATAGCCTTGGCGGTGATGATTCTGTTGGTGGCGATGTTCACCAAGAAACCCTTAGATTTCGCGGCATTTCCGGCTGTGCTGTTGTTTGCGACGTTGCTGCGCTTGGCGCTAAACGTCGCTTCCACGCGGGTGGTATTGCTAAATGGTCACAAAGGGCCAGATGCCGCTGGTCAGGTGATTGAGGCTTTCGGTCACTTTCTGGTGGGCGGGAACTTTGCGGTTGGGTTAATTGTTTTCATTATCTTGGTCATCATTAACTTTATTGTGATTACCAAGGGTGCGGGGCGTATTGCTGAGGTGGGCGCACGTTTCACCTTGGACGCAATGCCCGGTAAACAGATGGCGATTGATGCTGACTTAAATGCTGGCCTGATTGGTGAGGAAGAAGCGCGTCGTCGTCGTCAGGAAGTGTCGCAAGAGGCTGAGTTCTACGGGGCGATGGACGGGGCCAGTAAATTCGTGCGAGGTGACGCGGTTGCTGGTTTGCTGATCATGGTGATTAACATCATCGGTGGTCTGATCGTAGGGGTGATGCAGCACGATTTATCCTTTAGTGAGGCAGGGCATGTATACACCTTGCTGACTATTGGTGACGGTTTGGTCGCGCAAATCCCGGCGCTGGTGATTTCTACCGCTGCGGGTGTGGTGGTGTCCCGAGTGGCTACCGACGAGGACGTGGGTCAACAGATGGTTAACCAGCTGTTTAGCAACCCGCATGTGATGTTTTTGACAGCCGGTATTTTGGGCTTGATGGGGTTGATTCCCGGCATGCCACACTTGGCATTCTTGACCTTTGCGGCGATTGTTGGAGCCATAGGTTGGACCATACAAAAACGCCAACAACAGGTGGCGCAAGCAGAAATCATAGGTCCTAGTGAGGCAGAAAAAGCCGCTGATGCGGCGGCATCGGAAGCCAGTTGGGATGATGTGGCCATGGTAGACCCTCTAGGCTTAGAGGTAGGCTACCGGTTGATCTCCTTGGTAGATCATGCCCAAAATGGTGAGCTTTTGCACCGTATCCGTAGCTTGCGCAAGAAGTTTGCGCAGGACGTGGGGTTCTTGCCTCCGGTGGTGCACATTCGTGACAACCTAGAGTTAAAGCCTAATGATTACCGTGTTCTGTTGTATGGCGTAGAAGTGGGGCGTGGTGTGGCGATGCCAGGGCAGTGGTTGGCCATTGACCCCGGTGGCGTCACCATGAACTTATCGGGAACGCCTACTACGGACCCCGCCTTTGGCTTGCCGGCTGTGTGGATAGACGTGTCGTTGCGTGAACAGGCACAAATTTCTGGTTATACGGTAGTGGATGCCAGCACGGTAGTGGCTACTCACTTGAATCATTTGCTGCATCGTCATGGTGCGCAGTTGTTGGGTAGACAAGAAGTGCAGCAGTTGTTGGATCGTGTTGGCAAAGAGCTTCCGCGACTGGTGGAAGACTTTGTGCCCAAAACGGTCAGTTTGGGGTTATTCCACAAAGTGCTGCGTGGGCTGTTGGACGAAGAAGTATCTATACGCGATATGCGCACCATTATCGAGGTGGTGTCCGAAAATATTGGTCGTTTACAAGCGCAGAATCAGCTGGGTGCCAACTTGGATGAGGCGGCAGAATTGTTAGCCATGGTGCGTACCGCACTAGGTCGCGCTATTACACAGCAATGGTTCCCCGGCGAGGGCGAGTTGCACGTTATTGGTTTAGATGCCCGTTTAGAGCGAGTGCTCACGCAAGCGTTGACTAGCAGTGGTGCCTTAGAGCCAGGTTTGGCCGAGACGCTATTGGCAGAAGCGCAACGAGCAACCCAGCAGCAAGAGCAACGGGGCGATGCCGCCGTGCTGGTCGTGCCAGCATTGTTAAGGCCGTCATTGTCGCGTTTCTTACGTCACCATTTACCGCAGTTAGGTGTGTTGTCCAACCAAGAAATTCCAGATGAACGCGTCATGAAAGTGACGGCAGTGATAGGTAATCAGGCATGAGTGTAAGTCGTTTTTTTGGTAGTACGAGCAGGGAAGCCATGCGTCAAGTGCGTTTGGCTTTAGGGCCAGATGCATTGATTGTGTCGAACAGACGGGTCAATGGTGGGGTAGAAATTTTGGCGACGGATGCCACGGCTAGTGCTGTGCCTGCGCCGGCGGTAGCGCCTATGCAGGAGTCGCAGTCTGCACCCGTGGGTATGTCGCCCGCGGCGATGCCTGTGCCCAGTAATGCGCCGTATGCAGGGGTGAGTCAGCAGCAACCTGCTGAGCTCATGTCCGCCATCGGTGCTATGCGCGGTGCCTTAGAAAACCGTATTGATGAATTGCTGTGGAGCAACCAACTGCAGCGTGCACCCGAAACACTGTCGCTATTTCAAACCTTATTGGGCTACGGCTTTAGTACTGCCTTGCTGCGGGCAATGTTGAAACGTATGCCGGCCCATTTAAATGACCGAGCGGCTTTTGAGTGGGCCAGACATGAGCTAGACACTCACTTGCCTGTGCTGCCTAGTGAAGATCGCTTATGGCAACCAGGCTTGGCGCTGGCTTTGGTGGGGCCTACTGGGGTGGGAAAAACCACCACCATTGCTAAATTAGCGGCACGTTGTGTCAAACGCTTTGGCCCAGATAAGTTGGTGTTGATTACGACCGATACCTACCGAATCGGTGCGCATGAGCAGCTAAAAATCTACGCGGATATTTTGCGTGTGCCGGTACATGTGGAGCAAGACAGCGCGGGCTTGCGCCAGTTGTTGTTAACCATCAGGCCCGACCAAATTATTTTGATTGATAACGTGGGCATTAGTCAGCGCGACAGCTTTGTGGCGGATCAGGCTGCGTTGTTATCCAGTGCGGGTAGGCGCATACAGCGTTTGTTGGCGCTTAACGCGTCTAGTCATGGTGATACGTTAGACGAAGTGGCTCGCGTGTATAAAACTGATGGTGGTACGCCATTGTCAGGTTGCATTATTACTAAGGTAGATGAAGCCAGTAGGTTAGGGCCTGCATTGGATACCGCAATACGCTACCAGTTGCCCGTGCACTACGTCTCGGATGGACAGAAAGTGCCCGAGAATCTGCGCTTTATGACTGCCAAGCAATTGGTGGATATGGCATTCACGCGTACAGCGTACAACAGCAAAGCGCTGTATGCGCCAACAGCGGGTGATTTGGCGGCACTGTTGTCTGTAGCGGAACAAAAAGAGAGCGTCAGTGACGCGGATGACTTGGCTCGTAAGCAGAAGCTCACGTCACTGGTGATGAGTGGCGCGGGGATGCGTAAACTTGATGTAGAGGGCTTACGCAAACACAGTTCAGCTATTGAGCACTCGTTGCCCTTGTCCGCTGCCTTTGATAGTTGGCGTGATTTGTCATCGGGGCAGTTGGATACTCCTTACTTAGCCGAACAGGCGGAAGATTTGATGCGCTCGGCCATACACGAGTTGAGTGAATCAACCGGCACAGTAATGCTCAGTAGTTATCAGGCAGTCAATATAGCGATTAATGATGAGCCTGAAAAAAGCAAAGCGTTGCTCACTAATTTATGTACTGAGCATGGCGAGGCGCTGGCAGCACCATTACAGCAATTGGCTGGCCCCATGGGGTGGTTAAATACGGTAGGCGAGCATGTGCTGAAAGAGCCGCAATGGGCAGATCAGCTATTGCAAGCGGTGCAGTGGGTAGAGGCACGTCGTAATACAACGGCTGTGATGCATATGCTGGATGGTTTCACGCCCTCCGTATGGCAGGCTTTAGTGGCGGCAGATACGGCATTCATGGCAAGCGTGCCATTGGGTAGCCGATTCTGGCATGAAAATGGCACCACCAGTGCGGCGGCCAGAATTAAACAAATGCAATTCAATGCCGTGTCTGATTTATCACGTAAGTTGAAGTTGCAGCAATTGGTAGGGCAGAGCATTCCTAGCCTGACCTTATGGGTGGCAAAAGAGCGTGTATCTATACGTCAACGAGGCGTGGCAGAGTTGCCATTGGACTTGGTGGCTGTACGGTTAACCGACAGATACAGTGGTGCGGTGTTGCGAGACATGGTGGTGCTGGTGTATGCCGGTGCGATGTCTATGCTGTCCGAAGCCGATGTGGCGATGTGGGCGATCTTGCAGCATGAACAACGATTGGTAGGTCGTTTGCTGATTCCGGCATGGCGCGCGGTGCACGATGAATCTAGCGTTGAACTACCTGTGGCACAACAACTGAGGCTAGCAGCCCTACTGGCATTGGCGGGTAGCGATCTACAGTCTGGCTCATCGCAGCAAGGCTTGTATGGTCAGTTGCAGTTATTGCTACAGCAGCGTAATACGCTATCAGCACCTAAATTGGTGGAAGCTATACTGCGCTGCTTTGCATTGAAAGAGGCCTTGCAAGAGGCCTAGTGCTTAGGCTTTGATGGGGGTAAGCAGCGGTTTATGAGAGCGGGTTTTACCTTGTGCGGTGTAAACCTGCTCCGATCGCTGCATTAATGCAGTAACGGCTTGCAGTGCTTGCTGATTATGCTCCAGATAAGTCTGGATGATAATGCCGTTTTGGTCGTTTTGGTGCTGGGCTTTTTCAGCCAGATCAACGAAGTGTTGCACTACAGGGGCAAGTTCCGCATCCAGTTCGGCGGCGGCCACTAACCCTTCGTGTGAGTGCGTTAATCCCAATGCTTTCAGAGCTAACCCGCAGGCTTCATGCTGTTGCTCTAGTTCGGCCAGAAACTCAGTTTTCTGCTGTGTAAACGCATACAAGTCCGCATCATCATGAGTGGTGAGCAACAAGTCATTTTCTTGTGACAATGTCTGGTTAAACGCTTCCAAGACGGTAATGGCTTGGTTCAGACAGGAATGTAGTGACTGTAGGCTCATGATGCGTAACTCGCGCTATTTCAGAAGTTCTCTGGCGCTGGCAATTAATGAGTCCGCAATACGGCTGGTATCAATTTCCAGTTTGCCAGAGGCAATGGCGTCCTTAATGGACTGAATTTTTTCAATGTTCAGGTCGTGCTCGGACGATTGCAGGTTTTGCAATTGTCGGGCAGTAGTGCTGAGATCAACCTGACTGGAGGCGGGGCTGTTACTTGCCTGATAGGCGTCCGTCATGGCGCGTTTTTGTTGACCAACGGTAAGCCGGTCGGTAGCAGGCTGTTTGCTGGAGCTAAGATTAATTTTCATGGCGATGAACGTAAAAGCAAAAGTTCTGAAGCAGGGTTCCAACAGTAACGGCAGTGATCGCCGTTTCTTTAATGGTGTCTAGTGATGTTGGAAAGTATGGCGTCATTTTACGTTAAAGCGGGACTTGAACCGTAGCAGAATCAAGCACTGTGCCTGTAATGACCTGACCGGATGTCACGCGTACTTGTACTTGGCTGCCTGGGGCAGCGGTTTGTAGTGCTTGTCCCTCGTTACTGATGACAAAGCCATTGCCTCTGGCGATGGTGCGCACCATTTGGCCGCGTTGTACAGACTGCGGGTTTTGTAGCAGTGTGGACTTAATCGTACTGCCCGTATTGAGGCGTTGACTGGTCATGTAGCCAACAATCAGGCTGGGATCAGTTACCACATTGGGCGGTAAACGAAGTAGATCGCCTTCGCGGGTAATTAAGTCGTCCAGAGAAATCAGCTCGCCTTTATTGAGGGTTTTATTGCTGACGTAGTAAAAGCCTTGAATGCTAACAGCCACTTGTACCGGAAGGGTCCAGCGTTCCGGTGCGTGGCAACTAACGATAACGCGCATACGTGAGCGTAGGGCGGTATTGCCAGGCAAGGCATAGTCCAGCGCATCGCAGGCCTGCTGTTGTTGCAGCCGTGGAGGCGTCACCGTAATGGTGGGGGTGCCGGGCAATGACTCTGCTTGTTCAAGCACATAATGGCTTACGCCCTCCATGATTTCATCGGCGGATTGCAACGATGAAGCATGCAGAGAAAAGCTGGCCGTAACGGCCGAGAACAGTAAAGCAGAAACATAGCGCATAACAGCATTGTAGTCAGTGCAAGGCAGCATCAAGAACTGAACTAGCAAAGAAATACTGTCTTATTTCCTACTTTGTAGAGCGAGGCTCGCGGCTACCATTATGGCATTCGGTGGCAAATGGCTGCTGCCTGCAGGTTTCTGTACTGGAAACGCAAGACAAAGGTATACAACATGATCGACCGTATAGGTGAGGATTTCAGTTTCTACAAAACGGCAGTAAGTTTGCGCCAACAGCGTCAAGAGGTGCTGGCGGCCAATATAGCGAATGCCGACACGCCACATTACAAAGCGCGTGATATTGATTTCAGCCAAGCGTTGCAGCAAGCCATGGGTAACAGCATGAATTTGCCAGCCGTCAAATTAGATATGACCTCAGCACGCCATATTTCGGGTGCGGGTTCTAACGCCTTGCAAACCGATCTGCTGTACCGCCAACCCTTGCAGCCCAGCTTAGATGGCAACACGGTAGAGATGGATGTAGAGCGTATGGCATTTGCCGATAACAGTATGCACTACCAAAGCTCGCTGACGATTTTGTCTCAGCGCATCAAAGGGTTGATGGCTGCGTTGCAGCAATAAGGTGATCCATGAGTAATTTCAGTATTTTTCAGATTGCTGGATCGGCGCTTAATGCCCAGTCCCAGCGCATGAACGTGACGGCTAGCAATATTGCTAACGCCGATAGCGCCGCCGGCCCTGATGGCTTGCCTTATAAAGCGCGCCAAGTGGTGTTTCAAGTTGCGCCGCTTAGTCCGCAAACCGCTGTGGGAGGCGTCAAAGTGGCCTCTGTGGTGGAAAGCAACGCGCCAGCACGTATGCAGTATGACCCGCATCATCCCTTGGCAAATGATCAAGGGTATGTCGCTATGCCCAACGTGGATGTGGTGGCTGAAACCGTCAATATGATTTCGGCATCACGTTCGTATCAAGCCAACGTAGAGGTAGTGAATACCTCTAAAAACTTGATGATGCGTACGTTGAGCTTAGGCCAGTAAAAGGAACGTAAATGACTACTGTTAATGGCACAGATGCGGCTGCCAACCCAATGAATTATGCACGTCAGCAAAATAACAGTCTGATGGCAGAAACACAGGACAGGTTTTTGACGTTGCTGATTACGCAAATGCAAAACCAAGATCCTATGAACCCTATGGATAACGCCCAAGTCACTAGCCAAATTGCGCAAATGTCGACGGTGCAAGGGATTCAAGATTTAAACAATACCTTGTTGGCGGTGTCGGGGCAGTTAGATGTGTCTCAGTCTATGCAGGCCGCATCGCTAATTGGCAAAAATGTCTTAGTGCCAGGCAACAAGGTCAAAGTAGGCACCGATCCAGAGGACAGCAGTATTAAGTCTACGACGGGTTTTGGTGTGGACTTGGCGGCACCAGCCCATCGCGTGGTGGTGTCCATTACCGACCAAGCGGGCCGTGTGGTGCGCCAGCTTGAATTGGAAGACATGAAGTTAGGTGTGCACGATGTGCAGTGGGACGGCCTAGACGATGCAGGCAACCCTGTTCCCGATGGCGCTTACACCACCAAAGTAGAGGCGCTAGACACCGAGGGTAAAGCGGTGAATGCCGAGATGCTGACCTCAGGCAAAGTGGGTAGCGTGTCGTACAGCACCAAAGGCTTGTTGTTGGACTTGGGCCTGGCGGGTACGTATTCGCTATTGGATATACGCAAGATTATGTAAGGCTTCACCTTTTATAGGTGGGGAATTCAAACGGATTTAAGCGAGAGAAATCATGGGTTTTGGACAAGGTTTAAGCGGGTTAAATGCGGCTTCGCAGAATTTGGATGTGATTGGTAATAACATTGCTAACTCGTCCACAGTGGGCTACAAGTCTTCAAATATTCAGTTTGCTGACGTATACGCAAGCTCCAGAGTGGGTTTGGGTGTGAGTGTGGCGGGGGTAAACCAACGCTTCACCATTGGTACCGTATCCATTACGGGTAACCAGTTTGATATGGCCATCGATGGCGAAAAAGGGTTGTTCCGACTGCAGGATCAAAGCGGCGCCATCGTGTACTCACGTAATGGTCAGTTTGCTCCCGATAAAAACCTGTTTTTGACTAACTCTCAAGGCCACCGTTTAACCGGCTACTTACCAGGTTCTACAGATCCACAGCCTATTCGTATTCCTACTGGCAACATTGCTCCTAAAGCAACCAGCAACATGAGCTTGCGTGCTAACTTGGACTCCAATGCGAAGGTGGTGCCAGCGACAACCACGACGGTTGATCCTGCCAATCCTGATACCTATACCAGCTCTTTCCCGTACAACGTATACGACTCCTTGGGTAACGCCCATCAGGTGACGCAGTACTTCATCAAACGTGACGCAGTTAATGGTGAATCCACGTGGGAAGTGCAGTACTTCATGAACGGTAAGCAGTTGATGGATGAGTCTGATCCTGCGAATCACAAGCCTATGAGCGAAACGCTAACCTTTAATAAGGCGGGTGAGCTGGTTAGTCCAACAACAGCGGTAAGTCTGACCCTGCCTGTGGATGGTGGAAACTCACCAGCTGAAAACTTAACGGTTTCCTTGTCATACGCTGGTTCTACCCAGTTGGGTGGTCCATTTGCTGCGACGCCAGATCAAGACGGCTACAAAATGGGTGAGTACGCGAGCATGTCCATCGCCGCCGATGGCAGCATTGTGGCTAACTACACCAACGGCCAAACCCAAACTATGGGTACCTTGGTATTGGCTGACTTCTACAACATGCAAGGTTTGCAGCCTTTAGGCGGTAACGTCTGGGCGGAAACAGCCACCTCGGGTCAACCTATTTTAGGTAGACCAGGCGAGAACGGCATGGCTGTGGTGCGTGGCCAATCGGTGGAAGAGTCCAACGTAGATATGGGGCAAGAGCTGGTCAACATGATTATTGCTCAGCGTACTTACCAAGCGAACGCGCAAACCATTAAAACGCAGGATCAGGTTTTGCAAACACTGATCACCATGCGCTAAGGCTTGAGTCATGGATAGGATGATCTACACCGCCATGAATGGTGCTCAGCGACTGCTAGAACAGCAGTCTGCGCTGAGTAACAACTTGGCAAACATCAATACCTCAGGCTTTAGAGAGCAGTTGGCATTGCAGCGCGCCGTACCTGTACAAGGTGCGCCTGCACTGCCAACGCGTGTGTCCACCGTCACCGTAACGCCCGGTAGTCGCATGCAAGCGGGTCCCTTAAGCGAAACCGGTAATCCATTGGATATTGCCATTGCGGATCAAGGTTGGTTTGCGGTGCAAACCCCCGAAGGTGAGGCCTACACGCGTGCCGGTGATTTCTCTATAGACCAAGACAATATGCTGGTGAACCGTCGAGGGCAATTTGTATTGTCTGCGGATGGCGCACCCATTGAGGTTCCTGATAGAGCGGTACTGACCTTTTCCACCGATGGGCAAATCACGGCCTTAGGTGCGGGGGATAGTCCTAAAGATATTCAGGTATTGGGGCAGTTGAAACTGGTGAACCCTGATCCTCAAACCCTGATACGTGGCGATGATGGTTTGTTCCGACTGCCTGCCGGACAAGCACAGCCTATGGATGAAAGCGTCAAGGTGGTATCTGGTTTTGTGGAAAAAAGTAATGTGAGTGCGGCAGAAGCCATGGTGGGCATGATTAATAATGCCCGTCGCTTTGAAATGCAGATGAAGGTTCTGCAAGACGCCAATACCAATGCAGAACGGGCGAACTCCATTCTGTCCATGAACGGTTAAGCCATGCACGCATGGTGCATGTGAGGAATACAAAATGATTCGATCTCTCTGGATTGCTAAAACGGGCTTAGAAGCCCAACAAACAGGTATGGATGTTATTTCCAATAACCTGGCAAACGTGAATACGGCTGGTTTTAAGCGCGGCCGTGCCGTATTTGAAGACTTGATGTACCAAACCATACGTCAACCAGGTGCCCAAGTGGGTGCTGCTAATCAGTTGCCTACAGGCTTGCAATTGGGTACAGGGGTGCGCACGGTATCTACCGAGCGTATTCACACTCAAGGTGACTTGCGTCACACTGGTGGCACCATGGATGTGGCTATTGAAGGGCGTGGTTTCTTGCAAGTGGAAATGCCTGACGGCACCTTTGCTTACACGCGCGCTGGCACATTGCAGATGGATCAAAACGGTCAGTTAACTACTGCGGGTGGTTACCCCATTCAGCCGCCTATCAACATTCCCGACAACGCGTTGGAAATCTCCATTGGTAGAGACGGTACGGTTTCTGTGACGCAGCCTGGTGCAGTAGGTACTAGCGTGGAAGTAGGGCAGTTGCAGATCACTACCTTTGCTAACCCCGGTGGTTTGCAAAGCATGGGTGAGAACCTGTACGTAGAAACCGACTCTTCGGGTGCAGCTAACTTCTTGCAACCTGGTTTGGATGGGGCTGGTATTGTGCGCCAGAACTATACCGAAACGTCTAACGTGAACGTGGCTGAAGAACTTGTCAATATGATCATTGCCCAGCGCTCTTACGAGATGAACAGTAAAGCCGTGCAGACATCTGACCAGATGTTGGCGCGTTTAGCGCAATTGTAATCAGCCAAGTGGATAACAGCGTGGTAGTAATGAAAGTGATGATGCGTAGTCTGTTTGTAGCCATGGCGGTCGCCATAATGCTGATACAAGGCTGCGCTTTGGTGCCTCCAGAGGCTGTGGTGACTGGGCCGTTAACGGCGCAACCACCCGCACAAATCTTACCCGAGGTAGTGGCGAATGGTTCTATTTATCAGCCCAGTGCCTACGGTAACTACCCGCTGTTTGAAGATCGTAGGCCGCGTAACGTGGGTGATATCGTGACCATCGTTATTCAAGAGCGTACGAATGCGGCGAAAAACGTTTCTACTAGCACCAACCGTAACTCCAGTGGCGGTTTGAACTTTGGTGCAGACCCTTCAATTTTCCTAGCGAATTGGGTTCCCGACAAAACTTTGAAGTGGAAGGGAAAAACCAAGCTAACGGTACGGGTAGTAGTCGTGCTGACAACATGTTCTCAGGCACGCTGACCACTACCGTGATTGGTGTCTTGCCAAACGGCAACTTGCAAATTGCCGGGGAAAAACAAATTGCTATTAATAGAGGTAGTGAATACATGCGTTTTTCGGGCGTTGTAGACCCACGTTCTATTTCCGGCAGCAATACCGTCAGTTCTACGCAAGTGGCTGATGCGCGTATTGAGTTCCGTAGCAAAGGCGTTATGGATGAAGTGCAGACCATGGGATGGCTGCAGCGTTTCTTCTTGAATATTTCTCCGTTCTAATTGATGAGTATCACTATGTCTATACGAGCGGTATTACGGGTTTTATTGGCGAGCGTGCTGCTGGGGTTGCAGTTTCCCTTGCATGCGGCAGATCGCATTAAAGATTTAGCCACCATCCAAGGTGTGCGCGATAACCAATTGATTGGTTATGGTTTGGTGGTGGGTTTGGATGGTAGTGGGGATCAGGTGCGTCAGGCGCCGTTTACCCAACAAAGTTTGACCAACATGTTGTCGCAGTTGGGGGTGACTATTCCCCAAGGCAGCAACATGCAGTTGAAAAACGTGGCAGCTGTGATGGTGACAGCGCGTTTACCGGCTTTTGCTCAGCCAGGGCAGTCGGTGGACGTGGTGGTTTCCTCGATGGGGAATGCTAAAAGTTTGCGTGGCGGTACATTGTTGATGACACCGCTTAAAGGGGCAAACGGTCAGGTGTATGCGTTGGCACAAGGTAACTTGCTTGTGGGCGGTGCCGGGGCTGAGGCTGGCGGTTCCAGCGTACAGGTGAACCAACTGAACGGCGGCATGATTCCGGGCGGCGCCATTGTTGAACGCGATGTGCCTACTACTTATATACGCGATGGGCTGATTTCTTTAGAACTGAATAGCTCGGACTTTGGTACGGCACAAAACGTAGTGGCTGCATTGAATAGGCATTTCGGCAGCACTATCGCAACCGCCTTAAATGCGCGAGTGATTCAAGTGCAAGCGCCTTTAGGGCCTGAAATGCAGGCGAATTTCTTATCACAAGTAGAAAACCTACGCGTGAGCTTGCCACCGGCCAGAGCGCGAGTGGTGGTGAATGCACGTACCGGCACGGTAGTGATGAATCGCACGGTGACCATTGATGAAGCGGCCATCGCTTACGGCAATCTATCCATTGTGATCAGTAAGCAAGCCGAAGTTAACCAGCCCAATACACCCTTTACGGATGGTCAAACCGTGGTTACAGATCGCACCGATATTGAAATGCGTTCAGACGGCGGGGCATTGCAGCGTGTGAGCACCAGTGCCAATTTGGCGGATGTGGTGCGTGCATTGAATGCGCTGGGTGCTACCCCGCAAGAGCTATTGTCCATCTTGCAAAACCTGAAGAGTGCAGGTGCGTTGCGCGCCGACTTAGAGGTGATTTAGTGTTATGAGTATCCATTACTACCCCCGTCCTGGTTCAGGTGCCGAGCAAGCTGTTTCCATGTTTGATGCCGAGCAGTTGGCGCAGTTGAAGCGCAATGCTCAGGACCGTAATGGTGGCAGCACGGCTGAGCAACAAAAAATTGCTCAGCAGTTTGAAGCACTGTTTATTCAACAGTTGTTAAAGCAAGCGCGTGCGAATGCCAGTGGTAATGGCATGTTCGATAGCGAGCAAGTACGCATGACACAAAGCATGGGTGATGAGCAGTTGTCGTTGCAGTTGGCAAACCCCGGTATGGGGTTGGCAGAGGCGTTAATTCGTCAAATGCAGGGCGGTGAGGCTTCTATGGGTCAGCCTGGCAGCAACGCTTGGCAGCAGGGTATAGCTAGTCAGGATCAAGGTACGGCTCGTCACGTGGATGCGCCGTCTATCAGTGCGTTGATTCGTAAGCTTAGCGCCAAGGGGAGCTTGGATCAGGTGTACTCGGCTGTGCGTGGTGCGCCTGAGCATGTGCGTGGTTTTGTAGGAAAAATGTATGCAGCAGCCGAAGTGGTAGCCGAAAAAAGTGGTGTACCCATGAAGCTGATATTAAGTCAGGCAGCCTTAGAGTCTGGCTGGGGTAAGCGCGAAATTCTGCATGAAAATGGTCAAAGCACGCATAACTTGTTTGGTATTAAAGCCGGCAAGGGATGGAAAGGGAAAGTGGCCCACATCATGACCACTGAATTTGAAAATGGCGAATACAAAAAAGTAAAACAGCCTTTCAGAGCCTATGACTCCTACGAGGAGTCCTTAGCCGACTATGCGCGTTTGATTAGTACTAGCCCGCGCTACGAGTCGGTGATGCAAGCGGCTACGCCACAAGAGGCTGCACAACGCGTGCAAGATGCCGGCTATGCGACGGATCCTAACTATGCCCAAAAACTAATACAGATCATGGCGTATTTTGACGCGGGAAGTCGTTAATTTTCCCTAAAGATTCGCTCTTACAGCCCGTTAATAGCTCATTGATCGTGTTTGCGTTGCCCTAGTTGGCGGCGCTTTCTCAAAAACGGAATTTGTTATGAATTTATCCCGCCTCGGTTTGTCAGCTCTGCAGAATGCCCAGCAAAATCTTCAGATAACTGGCCATAACATCAGCAACTCTAAAGTTGAAGGCTATAACCGCCAAACGGTATTGTCCCAAACAGCGGGCGCTCAAAACATAGGGGCGGGTTATGTAGGGCGTGGCGTGCAGGCAGTCACAGTGCAGCGAGCATACGATTCCTTTGTGTGGAATCAGTTGGTGCAGTCACAAAGTGCTGGTGCAGCACTGATTACCTACGGTACTGAAATTGGGCAAGTCAACAACTTGTTTGGCGATCGTACGGTAGGGATTAGCCCCGCGATACAGAATTTCTTTGATGCCATGAATGCCGTGGCTTCAAGCCCAAGCGACCCCGATGCCAGACAAGAGCTTCTGGGTCGCGCTCAAAGCTTAGTCACGCAGTTCAATAATGCACAAAGCTCGTTGCAAGCACAGCGTGACAACCTGAATACGCAGGTACGTACTACTGTTTCGCAGATCAATAGTTATGTGGAACGTATACACGACATGAACCAGCAGATTACGGCTGCTAAGGCTGCTACGCCTGATCACAGCCCTAACGATTTGCTGGATCAGCGCGAGCAATTGGTGATGGAATTAAACCAATTGGTAGACGTGAAGGTTATTGAGCAAGACGGTGTATTTAACCTAACGCTTAGCAATGGGCAGGTGTTGTTGGGCGGTAGCCAAGTGTTCCCGTTGCAAGCGCAAACGTCTACTAGCGATCCATCTAAAGTTGTAGTGGCTTATACCGCAGCGTTTGAAGACGGTGTGGGTAAAACCGTGCAATTGCAAGACAGCAACTTTAAAGGTGGTCAGTTAGGCGGTTTGTTGAAATATCGCAGCGAATCACTGGATGCTACCCAAAACTATTTAGGCCGCTTGGCCATTGGTATTACCTCAGCGATTAACGCTGTGCATGCTGAAGGTTTTGATTTGGCGGGTAATGCCGGCGGTGATTTCTTCCGTATCGAGCTAGGTAAGCCCATTCCTAGCAATAAGTCTGGTTCGTCACCAGCCCCCGATTTAAATATTGAGCTGGGCGACGCCAATAAACTCACCGGTTCCGACTACCAAGTGGAATTCCGTAATGGTGAGTACAGCGTAAAAACTCTGCCAAATGGCCCCACCAAAGTCTTTACTCCTGCCGAAGCTGAAGCAGGTTTTGAGATTGATGGCGTGAAATTTAAGTTTGATGACGCCGCAACAGCAGTAGAGGGCGATAGCTGGTTGGTGCAGCCTACGCGTAATGCGGCTGGCCGTATTGAACTGGTGTTAGACGACCCCGCTAAAGTAGCAGCGGCTGGTAAAGATAAAGATGGCAACCCATTGGGTTCGGCCAACGGTGACATTGCACTGAAATTGGCCGCGTTACAAGAACAACGCACGATGGGCAACGGCACGCTGAACTTTAACGAAGCCTACAGCCAACTGGTGAACAAAGTGGCTGTGCAGGCCCAGCAAAATGCGACGGCAGCCAAAGCACAAGCGAACTTGATTCAACAGAACTATGCGTCGCAACAACGAATTTCTGGTGTGAACGAAGACGAAGAGGTACTGAACTTGGATAAGTTCCTACAACAGTACCGTGCCGCGTCACGCATGATTGAGGTGAGCTCAAACATGTTCGACACACTATTGGGTTTGCGTAATTAACCCGTTGTTTTTACAGGAACACAGTCATGCGTATTAGTACTAATCTGTATTTTCAGACGGGTTTGAATTCCATTGGCAGACAGCAGAACCAATTGATGGAAATTTTTCAGCAAATTGGTAGTGGTAAACGTTCTTTGACGCCAGCTGATGATCCTTTAGCTGCCGCGCAGAGCATTACGTTGGCACAAGCACAAAGCATGAATAAACGCTTTGCTGAAAACCGCCACGTGGCCACCCGTATGTTGGGTGAAGAAGAAAATATTTTGAACTCACTAACCTCCCAAGTACGTGATGTAAAAACACGTTTGGTGGAAGTGGGTAACGGCACGTTGTCTGACGCCGATAGAGCCACGTTGGCAAACGTACTGCGCGATAGCATGGAGTCGTTGCTGGGCTTGGCAAACAGTAAAGATGCCTCGGGTCAGTATCTGTTTTCAGGTAGCCAAGGCAATGTGGCCCCGTACGTGTACGACGGCACGTCGGTCACCTACCATGGCGACCAAGTAGAGCGTTTGGTGCAAGTAGATCAAACCCGTCAGTTGCCCACCAGCAACCACGGTGTGGATGTGTTTTCACGCGTGACGCCAGGCGCCAACTCGTTTATTACCAGCGCAGCCAGTAGCAATGGTGGTACAGGGATTATTGCCCAGCCGTCTATTGTGAATCCTAAAGCGGCCCAGAATATGGTGAGCTTCGAAGTGCGTTTCATCGACGAAACCACCTACGAAGTAGAGGCTAACTACCTAGAGGCTGATGGTTCTATTACGAATGTCGTGTCACCAGCGCAGGCCTATACCGTTAACGAGAAAGGCGAAACTATTATCAATCTGCCAGCAGGCACCGATGATTCTGGGATCAGCATTTTCTTTGGCGGCAAACCGGCTGCTGGAGATACCTTTAACGTGGAACGCGCGAGTGCTACAGCACGTGGTGACTACCCACAAACAGATGTGAACCTGTTCAACACGCTGAGTGATTTGATTAATGTGCTTGAGCAGCCTTCTTCTGGCGACCCAGTTGCACAAGCGGCATTGCGTAACCAGCTAAACGGTGCCATGCAGCGTTTAGATATTAACTACGACAACATCTTGACGGTACGTGCGTCGGTGGGCGGTCGTATGAATGAAATTTCCGCGCTTAACGACAACGGTACGTTACAGGCATTACACCTAAGTAAAGAGCTAATACGTATAGAAGATTTGGATTATTACACGGCCTCTTCACAGTTAGAGCAGCGTAGTGCTGCGCTGGAAGCAGCTGTGTTGGCATTCAAAAAAATCCAAGGCGCAAGTTTGCTGGCAATGAAAGCGTAATCGCTGATCACGCACAGAATTTTGATTCGTAGTAGGCAGTTGACTATCTAAACTGGGTAAAAGCAGATGTTATTCAAAAATATTAAAATCAAAACGGGTGCTACCGTTTTGCTGGCAGGGTTGTTCTTGTCGGCAGTACTGATTGCCATACTGGGCCTGTATTTTCATGCGCAAAGTTTAACGGCGTTGCAGCAGTTGGCCAGTGGTAGCGCTAGTGCATCCGCCTTGAAAACACATTTGCAGCAAGCAGAAGGCTTGTATCAAGTTAGTTTGTATTGGTCTATTGCCTTGGGTGTACTAACCGTTGTTTTGGCAATTTTGATGTACCACTACTTGTCTACACGCGTTGTGCGTCCATTGCATCAAGTGATGCAGCATTTCGATAGCATGGCATCGGGTGATTTAAGCCAGCGTGTAACGGTTAAAACCAATAACGAAATGGGCAATATGTTTTCTGCCCTGCGTAGACTGCAAGATGCGCTGATTCGTATGGTCAGCGCCGTACGCAACGGTATGGATGAAATCAGTGCGGGTTCGGTAGACATTGCCGATGGTAACCGTAACCTCAGCGACCGTACTAGCGATCAAGCGGCTGCACTGCAGCAAACCGCAGCAAGCATGGGGCAATTGGCGGGTACTGTACGTCAAAACGCCGATAACGCACACCAAGCTAACCAGCTAGCTGCTACAGCCTCTGATGTTGCACAGCGCGGCGGTAAGGCTGTGGGAGAGGTCGTTGCTACGATGCAAGGTATTTCGGCAAGCTCCAGCAAAATAGCTGACATTGTGGGCGTCATTGATAGCATTGCTTTCCAAACCAATATTCTGGCGCTGAATGCGGCAGTGGAAGCGGCCCGTGCTGGTGAGCAAGGCCGCGGTTTTGCAGTGGTGGCGTCTGAGGTGCGTGCATTGGCACAACGCAGTGCGCAAGCCGCTCGTGAAATTACCGCGTTGATTGATGACTCTGTTTCTAAGGTAAGCGAAGGCTCAGGCCAGGTAGAGCGCGCTGGTGCCACCATGCAGGAAATCGTGGATTCCGTAAAACGTGTCACCGATATCATGGGCGAAATCACCGCAGCGACGATAGAGCAGTCCTCAGGGATTGATCAGATTAACCGTGCTGTGGGCCAAATGGATGAAGCCACACAATACAACTCTAGATTAGTAGAGCAAACGGCAAGAGCAGCGACTACCTTGAATGCAGAGTTAAAGCATGTGCAAGATGCAGTGACCAGTTTCAGACTGCCTGAGTCCGAAGTGATTGATATTGCGGCACGCCAAGTGCGCGCCCGACAATCCCGTAAAGCGCAAGTAAGCAATGACCAGACTTCCGCTGCTACCCACGCTACAACCAGCAAAAAACTGGCTTCTGCACGTACAGCAACAGCGGCGAACAGCACGCCTAGCTTGCCTAAGAAAAGCAGTGGCGCGGCTTCAAATGACATGACCTTGTTGCGTCCTGATTTGAGCGGTACTAAAAAAGCGCAAAACAGTGATGACGATTGGGTGGAGTTCTAAAACGTGAAGAAGCTTTGGCGTGCAGGTGTGGTGGCTGTAACGATAACGCTATCCGCGTGTTACAGCACCGGTAACTCATACAACAGCAATACGGCATGGTTAGAGCCGGGTGTTACCACGGTTGCTGATGCACGCTTAGGTTTGGGGACGGCACCTACCACGGTGTATCCCCAGACGGATGGTGGTTCTATACAGGTATGGTTTTCTAGCCAATCTATAGTGCCTAATGCGATTTATGTAGAGCGTGAGTTGTGGCTGGAGTTTGGCCCTAATCAGGTACTACGACAAATATTGCGTCGCTCCACCAGTTAAGTACCACAGCGTTTTACGCCAAAAAGCACACAGCAACCCTGTGTGCTTTTTTGTATTCAGCACGTAGCTTCTACGACTTTTGGTTCATCGTGAAAAATAGGCTTTTATGCTAGGGTAAGAGTAGGGGCTACCGCAGGTAGCCACGATATTTTCCTGAGGCAGACTACGCGATGTGTTCCAGTTTAGTATCCAGACCTTCAGCCGTATTAAGCACCGGACAAGAAGCCGTGCGACAAGGCTTGCACGCGTTAATTCAGCTTTTTACGCAATACCCACCGTTTAGCAGTTTGTCGGTGGAGGAAATGCAGCAACTGCTCAAGCGCGGTCAGTTGGTGTTTTATGCGCAAGGCGATGTGATTGCTTCGCCGGAGCAGGGTGTGTGCGAGCAGTTGTGGATTGTGCGTCAGGGCATGGTGCGTATTGCAAGTGTAGATAATTCTTCAGGCGAAGCCTGCGTTGAAAAACAAGTAATAGGTATGTTGGGCGTGGCCGACTGCTTTCCTATGGGAGCATTGATGGCCGAGCGGCCTACCAGTCGCCTGTATGTGGCCGCCGAAGATGTGTTCTGTGTGCAGATAGCGAAAACCGATTTTTTACAGGTGGTGCACCAGTCTGACAGTTTGCGTCACTTCGTCTTCAAAGGTGTGAGCAGTTTATTTGGGCAGTTATACGAGAAAACGCGCACCAGTGCCTACGAGCGCAACGCTGTAGGCGCAAACCTGAATGCCCCCTTAGATACCCTGTTGTCACGCGAGCCCATCACCTGTGCACCAGGGGTGCCTTTGCGTGAGGCCGTGCGTCAGATGCATGAACAGGCGATTAGTAGCATTGTGATCGTAGAAAACGAGTACCCCATAGGGATATTCACGCTACGGGATCTACGTCGCATTGTGGCGCAGGGGGAAAGCTTAGAGCAGCCTGTATCGCAGGTGATGAGTAGCCAGTTGGTGGCTTTGGGCTTGAGTGCTTCGGTGTTTGATGTGGCGTTATTGATGGCAAAGCAGCGTATAGGTCATATCTGTATTATCGAGGGCGGTAGGTTATACGGTGTTATTTCCGAGCGTGATGTATTTGCATTGCAGAGGGTAGATCTGGTGAGCGTATCGCGCAAGTTGTATCACGCCAGTAGTGCGGCTGAATTAGTAGCAGTGTATCGCAGCGTACAGCCGGTACTCACCACCATGCAAGCGCATGGGGCTGATGCTATACAGCTGATGGAGCTAATTAGTGGCTTACGTGATCATTGCATCAGCAGAGCTATAGAGCTATGTTTGCTGGACCATCCCGGTGTGAGTTTTCCCTTTGACTGGATTGTGTTCGGCGCGGGGGCTCGAGCAGAGCAGTGGCTGTTTAGTAAACAGCAAAGTGGGATTGTATTTGATGCGGTGGATGCCGAGCAGGCTCAGGGTCGGCAGCAGTTACTCTTGCCGCTGGCCGAGCAGGTGATAGGGCTCTTAGAGCAATGCGGCATGCAGCTATGCCTGAGTGAGAAACTGGCTAGCCACCCCGATTATTGTCAGCCAGTACAAGGGTGGCAGCAGTCCATGCAGAAATGGTTAGAAAAGGGCTCCGCCCGGTTGCTTTCTAAGCAGCAGTCTTTGCTAGATCAACGGTGTGTATGGGGCAGTGGTTTGGCGTGGCAGCAGGTGCATGAGTTCTGGCTTAATCGCCTGCAACAGCATGACGCCGCCTTACGGCGCTTAAAGAAAACGGTATTGCGTTATAGGCTACCAACGGCAGAGCAACTACAGCGGTTTTTGGAAAGCAAACAGTTTGTGGTGGCTGATCAAGATTTCCGTAAACAAGGGTTACGAGTGTTGACGCAAGCCGTGCGCATCTTGGCGTTAGAGCAGGGTTGTCGCGATACCAATACGTTGCTGCGTTTGCAATGCTTGGTGCAGCATCAGGTTATACCGCTAGAATCGGCCCATGCCTTACGCCAAGCATTCAATTATCTGCATTTGCTAAAGCACCAGCAAACGGTAAAAAGTGAGTACACACCGGACGAAGCCAGTATGTTAACGCCTTTGGAAAAAAGGTTGTTTCGCGAGGCATTACGACAAATTATGCCGTTGCGTGAAGCCTTAGAAAAATGACCACGACACGCTTGAGAAAGTTCTTCCAATGTTATATGAAAAAAACCGACTCAGCGTCGGTGATAACGCCGCCCTGGTTAGACCCATGGGAGCTTCCTCTGCTGGGTACGCGCTACTTTGTGGTAGACCTAGAGTCGGATGGGTTGCAGCGCAAAAATAACCGGATTTTATCGGTAGGAGCCATCGCGGTAGTTGAGCAGACATTACGTTATAGCGAGGCTTTTTATCATGTGCTTCATCACACGGGCGACTTGCAGGCAGATGCCATGCTGATCCATGGTCTGTCGCCTACTGCACTGCAGCAAGGCGATAGTACCGAAGCGGTGCTGGGCGCATTGTGCGAGCAAGGCCAGCATAGTGTATGGGTAGGTTTCCATGCGGGCTTTGATGCGTTGTTGCTGCAACAGGCCTTCAAGTCGGTATTGCAGTGGTCGTGTGAACCCGTGATCTTGAATGTGGCGGAGTATTTACCGGCATTATTTTCGGATCATGCTGCAACGCAGCAAAACCTAGATGATTGGGTAGAGCGCTTTGGTTTGCATGCCATAGAGCGACATAATGCGTTGGGGGATGCCATGGTGACGGCTGAGCTGCTACAAATTGTCTTGCGCAAGGCAACACAACAAGGCATTACTACCTGGGCAGAGTTGCGGCAACTACGTCAGATACAGCGTAAGAAACGTGGGTATTAAGTGCTTATAAGCCAGCTAGGCCTCGGGCCATACGTAGCATAGCGCTGTAGCCAGAATCAAAGAAGCGCATGAGAAAGGGGGTGATTTGGGGGATGACCACCGTTAAGAGCGATAGCCCTACCAATAGGCTAATAGGGAAACCCACGGCAAATACCGTTAGCTGCTGGGCGGTACGGTTCAAAATCCCAAACGCTAAGTTAATGGTCAGCAGCACAATAATCAGTGGTAGGGCGAGCAGCAGACCACTAATCATGAGCTGAGCGCTCCACTCTAGCAACACTCCCCAGCCATTACTGTTCAAGCTACCGGGTTGGATGGGGAGTATTTCAAAGGTACGAAATACCACTTGCAGCATGATGAGATGGCCGTTTAACGCCAAAAATACCAGCATGGCTACCAAGTTTAAAAAACGTGACAGCACAGCGGTGTTAGAGCCGGTAGCAGGGTCAAAAAAGGAGGCAAAGGATAACCCCATTTGCAGGCCAATAAATTCTCCTGCTGTTTGCACCGCCGCAAACACAATGCGCATAATTAAACCCAGCGCTATACCTATCAATATCTGCTGTATACCCAGTAGTAGAGCAGGGTACGAGCCTGTGGGTAGCGTCGGCATGTCAGACAAGCTGGGTGCAATCACAATGGCAATCAGCGCCGCTAGACCTACCTTCACTTTTTTGGGAATAGAGGACTCACTGAACAAAGGCGCTGTGGCAACTAGCCCTAATAGCCTAAAAAAAGGCCATATAAAGCTATTGAGCCAGAGGTAGGCCTGTTCAGTGGTGAATTGAATCATGTAGAGGTGCTACTGCACCAAGCCTGGTATAGAAGAGAACAGGCTTTGTATGTAGTCCACCAGCGTGCTGATTAGCCATGGACCTAGGATGACGATGGTAATGCCCACAGCTAGCAGCTTGGGAATAAACGACAGTGTCATCTCGTTAATCTGTGTGGCCGCCTGAAAAATACTAATGGCCAAACCTACTGTCAGCGTTACCAATAGCAGTGGACCGGCGATGGTTAGTGCTATTTTCAGTGCCATGTAGGTCATGGTCATGACGGTTTCAGCAGTCATGGTCTTTCTCTTATATATAGAAGCTGCGCGCCAACGAGCCCAGCAATAAATTCCAACCGTCAGCGAGCACAAACAGCATGAGCTTAAAGGGGAGGGAAATAGTTACAGGCGGTACCATCATCATCCCTAATGACATCAGCACACTGGCAATGACCAAGTCGATGATGAGAAAGGGAATGAAAATAGTGAAACCTATTTGGAAGGCTGTTTTCAGTTCGCTGGTAATAAAAGCGGGGGCCAGTACGCGCAAGGGTACGTCGCTAGGGGATTCCAGATTGCTCACCCCAGCCATTTCGCTAAACAGCTTAAGGTCCGTTTCGCGGGTTTGGTGCAGCATGAAGGTTTTTAAAGGCTGACTACCGCGCTCCAAGGCTTCTGGAAATGAAATTTCTGCACGGGATAAGGGGGCATAGGCCTGTTCATGAATTTCTTCAAACACAGGGCCCATCGTGAAGAAAGTCAGAAATAAGGCTAAGCCAATCAGCACCATGTTGGGTGGTGCTGAGCCTGTACCCATCGCATTACGCAGCAAGCCCAATACAATCACAATGCGAGTAAAGCCTGTCATTAATAACAAAATGGCAGGCAGGAACGACATCATGGTCAGCAGCGCTAGCGTTTCTAGGCTGAGTGACCAGCGTTGCCCACCATCAGGGGTGGGTGACGTTGTGAATGCAGGTAAGCTGGCTTGCGCCCAGACATTGTGTGGGTAAAGCACTAGCAGCAACATCGCGATCAGAGCGCAGCCGTACAGAAGCCAACTAAGGCGTAGCGGCTGGCGATCAGCACGTTGATTAAGAATTAGGGTTCTGCTCATGTTGGTGTTGTTGCAGATGCTGTTGAAAGCTCTCTGGTGTCGCAGCGGAGGATTCAAAACAGTGCAACAAGTTAATCTGCTGTGGTGTTACCCCTAGCAGTAGTTTCTGGCCTTCGCTCTCGATGAGTAACACCTGCATGCGTGGCCCCACGCTTTGCTTGTCCAAGATGGAGATCAAGGGCTTTTTACCCGAGGGGCGTAGCAGCTTCGTGCGTTTGGCCAGCCAGCCACCTACTACGATCAATAAAATGACCGCAATCAAGCTTGCGCTGATCCGTAGTAGGTCGGCTTCGTTCATAGTGATTTATCGACGCGTGTTTAAGCGTTGAATACGGTCTGAAGGCGTGATGATATCGGTCACACGAATGCCGTACTTTTCGTCTACGACTACCACCTCACCCTGAGCAATCAGGTAGCCGTTAACAAAAATATCCATAGGCTCACCAGCTAAACCATCCAGTTCCACTACAGAGCCCTGACCCAACTGCAGAATGTTTTTAATGGTCAGGCGTGTACGGCCCAGCTCTACAGACAACTGAACAGGAATATCCATGATCATGTCTATATCGCTTTGGCTGCTGCCCGCGCCACCACTGAGAGCTGGGAAGATTGCATTGGGTGTAGCGGCCACACTCGCGCTGTCGCTAGAGGTAGCGGCGGTTTGTTCGGCCAGAGCCGATGCCCAATCATCATTCATGCTTTCCAAGCCAGCCGCTTGGGTGGATGAGGATTTGTCGTCAGTTTGGCCGGCCAATTGTTCAGCCATGGCAGCATCCCAGTCTAGCTCGGTGTTGTCGTCAGAAGAAACAGGCTGTGTAGGGTTGTTATTCTGAGGTTCTGTCATGTTGGTTCGCTTTTCGGAAATCAGGCTCTGTGTAGGTCAGCACTTTTTGTACGCGTAGTGCCATACGTCCATTGGAAGTGCCGTATTGGCATTCCATGATGGGTACGCCATCAACGTGTGCAAAGATGCGTTCAGGAATATCAATAGGTAATACATCGCCAACTTGTAGCTGCATCAGCGTAGAAATAGAGGCTTGGATTTTTTGAAAATCGGCCACCAGTTCTACATCAGCGCTACGTACTTGGCGTGTTAGCTGTTGGGTCCAACGTTGATCAATGGCGCTACTGCTGGTGTCTTGCAGTGGGCGAGTCAGTAAGTCACGCACCGGTTCGATCATGGAGTAGGGCAGACAAATATTCAGATTGCCGCCTTGTGCACCAAACTCTATGTTGAAGGAGGTCACCACCACCAAGTCATTGCCTGAGCTGATGCTGGCAAACTTGGTATGCATCTCAGAGCGCACATACTCGTATTCGAGCTTGTAGACGTTCTCCCACGCTTCGCAATAGTTTTCCAACGTGTGCGTCAGCAAGCGTTGAATAATGCGTTGTTCGGTTACGGTGAAGTCTCTGCCTTCAACCCTAGTGCTGTAGCGACCATGACCACCAAACAAGCTATCAATAATTAGAAAAACTAAGCTGGGGTCGAAGGTGAATAGTGAAATGCCACGTAAAGGCTTGAGATTCACCATGTTCAGGTTACTAGGGACGGGCAGGTTACGCTCAAAGTCGCTGTACTTTTGTACTTTAATCGTGCCTACCGTAATGTCCGCATTACGACGCATAAAGCTGAGCATTGTGCTGCGCAACCGTCTGGCAAAACGCTCATTGATTAGCTCAAGCGTTTGCATACGGTGTCGAATTACCCGCTCGGGAGAGGCCAAGTCATAGGGCCTTACACCGCTGGCAGGGAGCTCTTTGCTGGGGTTGTCGGTGCCTTCACCGGTGACACCCGCCAGCAGGGCATCGACTTCGTCTTGCGATAAAAAGCTTTGGTACGACATTTACTGGACCACAAAAGCGGTGAATAAAACGTTAGCGATACGAGGTTTTACTTGGCTGGGCTCGTAAGGAGCGTTCAGCACGAGAGTGAGCGCATTAACCAACTCTTCTCTACCTTGTGGTGTTTGCACGTGGAAAGGGTGTTGAGCAGAGAGGATTTTAAGTACGCGATCGCGAACCACTGGCATGAACTCACCCAGTAGTAAACGGGTTTCCTCATCTTCTACACGCAGCGTTAACGCAGTGTAGAGAATACGCGAGCGTTGACCATCACTAACCGTAACGGTGAAGGGCTCTAGCGATGTGAAAATAGGCTTAGCGGAAACAACGGGAGCAGCAGGTGCTGCAACGGTTTTTTCGACCTCTGCGTCTGGTTCTGCGCCAGCCGCTTTGGGAGCCGCAAAAAAGCTAATGCCGCCTTGTTGCCATGAGTAGTACAACGTAGCGCCTACACTGGCTGCAATAATCAGCAAGACAATCAGCAGATTTTTAAGAAAACGGGAAAAACCAGAGCGTGCTGGGCGACGAGGTGGTCGCTCAGTCGTGGTGGTTGCCGATGAGGATGCGTTTTTGGAGCGAACTGTAGTAGAAGTAGCCATAGTAACAATGTCGCGCGAAATTCTGTGTCGCAGCAAAAAAAGCCTGAGGTCATTGTGCCCTAGGCAGTCAATTCAAATGCAGTGGAATAAGGGAGGTATTGCCGTCTTAATCCACTCTTTACGGTGTGCTAAGTAAAAACTTGAGCTAGTTAGCTTGATTAAGCAAAGGTATCTACTAATGCGTCAGGGATAGCTCGGCGTACCGGTGGTGCTGTTGTCTCGGTGGACGAGGAAGTGCGTCCATGCAGTAGGTCGTCAAAACGGTTAGAAGACGCCGACTCAGAAGAGGACTCTTCTGAGCCTTGCTGGAATAAAAACGCTTGCTCTGATGGCTGGTCGCTTACGTCGGTGTGCCCCAAAGAGAGACCAGATTGTGCCAAGGCCTGCTGCAGTTGAGGTAAGGCTTGCTCTACTGCCTGACGTACGTTGGCATGCGCTGACACAATGTAGGCGTGCGCGATGTTGTCACTCAGTTTTAAGCTAATACGTAACGGCCCCAGCTCTGGCGGATCCAGTCGTAGTTCGGCGTGCTGTATGCCTTGGCGCGAGAAGCTCACCATGGTTTTGCTGAACTCTTGGCCCCATGCTGGCGAGCTTAACGGTTGATGTAAGCTACTTTGCAGGACGGGAGAGGAGCCAGGTGTGGCCAGCGTGGTGATGTTGCTCGTGGCGCTAGCAATGGCTGTGGTGACAGTGGGAGTGTCTTGCGCAAGGGGGATCTGCTCTGCCTGTGTGGACACGGGAGTATGCGCGGCGGGCAGAGAAGACAATGCCGCTTTCACGTTATCGGTAAGCACTGCTGTTTTTCCGGCAAGCGGTGCGGTGCTGAGCACACTAGCGGTAGACTCATTTTTTGCTAGGGCCGGCTGTGCCACGTTGCTAGAGGCTTTGGTGTCAACTGGGGCCGTGCTCACGTCATGAGGCAGTGCGGCATTGGTGAACCGTAGCGCACCATCATTGCTTGTTTCTAGCATTGGCTTGGATAGCGCAGGAGTTGTATCGCTTAGCGGTAGCCTGGAACGTTGTGGGAGATTATCCGCCGTTTTAGCGTGTGAAAACGCGGCATCTGATGCGTTTGAGTCAGCGTTGTTGGCGGCTACGTGTTGGCGTAACCCTTGCTGAATGCTGACGGATTCGGCAGCAATAAACAAGGTGGTCGCGATCATGCTTAGCGCCGAGTCTGCACTGTCGTCGGTTTCTTCAGCGACATCAAGTAAAGAGTCCAGCTTTTGTTTGTCGCGAGGGGTGTGACTAGGGAGAGTTATGACAGAATCTGTAGCCCCTTCTTTGCTGTTGCCACCTTCGTTTTGCGACGCCAGCACCGATGCGAAGCTGTCTGTATCTGGGCTGCTTTGTGCTGCAGCGGTAGTAGGGGCACTGGCAGAAACGGGAGCAACCAGAGTAAGAGCCTGTGTAGTCATAACTGCCTCGGACTAATGTGTAGGGTGTAAACGCTGGAATAAAGCTGCCGAAAACTCGTCGTTTAAGCGTTGTTCTTGGCGCGCTTGTGTGCGCTGCCACTCAGCATGACGACGGGCATGCAAAGTTTCATAAGCATGTAGGCGTTTTTTCTCTTCCAGCCACAGGCTTTGTTCTTTGCTGATTTTTTCTGACAACTGACCCAATATAGTATTTTGCTGCTGAATGGCTTCATCCAAAGTGCCAATGAAGCGCTGAAAATTCATGTAGTTCGACATGGCAACACCATTTTGACCAGCCTCTAGTAAGCGTTGGGCATAATCTTGGCGGTATTCCTGCAGCATCGTGAGCTGTTGTTGAGCGGCGTTATAGCTTTGGTTTAGCGCTGCAAGTCGCTGAGCTACCTCGTCTCGGCGGTGTTCGCTCAATTCAATCAACATGGCTAATGAGTGTTGCGGCTTCATAGGCTATTGCTCCCTGAATGCAGGACGGTACGCAGCAAAGCGACGGAGTCGTCGTAGTTCACTTGTTCGTTGACGTCCTGTTTGAGAAAACTTTCCAGCCATGGGAAACGGTCTATGGCTTCATCAATGGCGGGGTCGTTACCTTTGGTGTAGGCACCTACCGCAATCAAATCGTGATTGCGTTGATAGCGAGAGATCAGCCCTTTGAAACGATGTACCGACTGTATTTGTTCTGGCGGTACAACAGCAGACATCACGCGAGAAATAGAGGCCTCTATATCAATGGCGGGGTAGTGCCCCGTTTCAGCAAGGCTTCTGGACAGCACAATGTGACCGTCTAGAATGGCGCGGGCAGAATCAGCAATGGGGTCTTGTTGGTCATCGCCTTCGGTCAGCACGGTGTAAAACGCCGTGATAGAACCTGCTTTACCGTGTTGATTGACGGCGCCATTACCGGCGCGCTCTACCAATGCGGGCAGTTTGGCAAATACGGAAGGTGGATACCCTTTTGTGGCTGGAGGCTCGCCCACAGCTAGGGCAATTTCCCGTTGTGCCATGGCATAGCGGGTAAGGGAGTCCATAATAAGCAGCACATGCTTGCCTTGATCGCGAAAGTACTCAGCGATGCGGGTAGCGTATACGGCACCCTGTAAGCGCAGCAGGGGTGAAACGTCAGCAGGGGCGGCGACCACCACAGCACGTTTTAAGCCTTCAGGGCCTAAGTTGTGCTCAATAAATTCTTTAACCTCGCGACCACGCTCGCCAATTAACCCCACCACGATAATATCGGCTTGGGTGTAGCGCGCCATCATGCCTAACAGCACACTTTTACCCACCCCGGAGCCTGCAAAAAGCCCCATGCGCTGACCCCTGCCCACCGTTAACAGTGCGTTAATGGCTTTGACGCCAACGTCTAATACTGTATCAATAGGGGATCTGGCTAAGGGGTTGATCAGCTCGGTATGTAGGCTGGCTGTTTTGGCGGTAGAGGGCTCATCAAAACCATCCAGTGCCTTGCCCGAAGCATCTAGCACACGCCCAAGCAGGTGATCTCCTACGGGAAGATGGTGGGTGATGGCGGGCGGCGGAGGTGGGGTAGATTGCCCATCTTTAGGTAAGGCGACGGGGTGATCGTAACTGGCTTCCAGTGGCAGCACGCGGGCGCCAGGTGTTAGGCCAGCAGTATCGCCTTGGGGCATTAAAAACAGTTTTCCGCCTTCAAAGCCTACCACCTCGGCATCGGCCCACAAGTCTTGTGCTGAGGATAATTCGATGCGGCAGGCGGAGCCCACAGGCAAGCGCAGCCCCGTTGCTTCAATTACCAATCCAGTAGCGCGTATGACGCGTCCACTATAGAGCAAAGGATCGGTGGACTCCACTCGCAAGACCGCGTTTTGCAGTTGAGCTTGCCAGCGAGAGAAGGGGGAGGCTGGCAGTGTACTCATGATAGTTCCAGCGCGCTTGCCTCAGAAGAGGCAAGGTTAAGAGTATGGATAGCACGGTGCCAGCGAGTTTCCAAGGTGGCATCAATATCGCCTAACGCTGTGCGTACTTTGCAGCCCCCAGCGGTGATGCTGTTATCTTCCAGTACACGCCATGCGGGAGCGTGTTCTCGGTTACTGAGGTAGTCATGCACCACGTTGTAGTCACTTGGGTTCACGTAAAAGCTAATACCGCTTTGGTCATCCATGTTGGACTCCAGCAGATGGCGTACTAGGTGCAGTAGGTGCTCAGGTTGGGTGTGCAAAGTGTGTTGCACAACATGGCTAGCAATACGTACAGCGGTATTGAGCAGTGCCTCACCCATGTCGCTATACAGACTTTCAAGTTGTTGCTGAGTACTGGTCAGTAAAGTGTTGAGCTGCTGTGCTTGTTCATGTGCCAGCGTTTGGCCTTCTGCAAAGCCTTTCTCATGGCCTAGAGTCAGCCCTTCCTCATGCCCTTTGGCTTTGCCTTCCTCTACCCCTTGGGCGTAGCCTTGTTGATGTCCTTGATCGTGGCCATTTTGAAAGCCTTCAGCGTGACCGCGTTGAACGGCCGCCTGGCGTAGCTCTTCAATTTCAGCCATCAACTGTGCGACATCAGGCATAGCCGGTTTGGCAGCTTCTTCTCGCTTACGCTGTTTGGATGCTAGTTCCGGTAACTCGAAAGCTTGCATCTCCCAGCGTTGCCAGTGACCATAAGGTGAGGAAGGGGTGTGATCAGACATACTCGTCGCTTCCTAAGCCGCCCAATGTAATTTGGCCACCTTCGGCCAATCGGCGAGCCACTTCCACAATGGCTTTTTGCTCTTGTTCCACCTTGGACATGCGTACAGGGCCTTGGGCTTCCAGATCTTCGCGCAGCATATCGGCCGCACGATTGGACATGTTTTTGAAGAACTTGTCGCGTAGCTCGTCGGTTGCGCCTTTCAGGGCAACGGTTAGCGAGGCTGTCTCTGTTTCTTTCAAGATCAGCTGGATAGCGGTGTCTTCAATGTCAGCCAAGTTGTCAAAGACGAACATTTCTTCCACGATACGATCGGTAAGATCATTATCGATACCACGCAAGCTCTTGATCACGGACTCTTCGTCGCTGGCGCTTAGGTAGTTCAGAATCTCAGCAGCCGTACGCGTACCACCCATTTTGCTGCGTTTGGCACCTTGCCCAGACAGCATTCCGTTTAGCACTTCGGTCAGTTCATGCAGCGCATTGGGTTGCACCCCACCAAAGGTGGCAACACGCAAGATCACATCGTCACGCAGACGCTCGGGCAGTTCAGTCAGAATGTCTGCGGCGCGGTCACGCTCTAAGTGCACCAAAATGGTGGCGATAATCTGAGGGTGCTCATCGCTAATCAGTTCAGCCACGCTGTGGGCATCCAGCCAGTTCAGGGCATCAATACCGCTGCTGACACCATCACCGGCCTCCAGAATGTCTTCAATTAAGCCTGCCGCACGGTCGGTGCCCAGCGCTTTATTTAAGACAGAGCGAATGTACTCGTTGGAGTCTAATGTTACGGCCATAAACTGATCGGCCTCTTGTCTGAACTCTTCCAAGATGGAGTCCATGTCGGCTCGGGTCAGTTGCTTTAGGCTGGCCATTGCTGAGCCAAGCTCTTGTACCTCTTTAGGGTTCAAAAACTTGAATACTTCGGCAGCGGCATCCTCGCCTATGGCCATCATTAGGATGGCACTTTCTCTTAGTTTGTTATCCGCGCTTTTCATCTTTATTTTCTTTGGTCATCCAGCTGCGCAATACCATGGCTACGGCTCGTGGGTCTTGTTCGGCCATAGAGCGTGCGGTGCTCAGGTTGTCTTCATAACGGTTGATTTCAGAGGCCCTGTCTTGAGCCTGTTGCTGACGCTCCAACTCTTGGTCTTGTTCGGCGCGACGCGCATCAGCTTGCGCAGAGGCTTGGATGAACCCTTGGATGATGGGGTTGATCACAATGCGCCAGAAGACGAAGAACAGTATCGCTAACAACAGATATTTGATGAGGGACATGCCTAGCTCTAGATAGTCGTTGTTTTTCCAGAAAGGAACCGAGGTGTCAGGTAGGTCGCTGAATCGACTGTTTACGACGCTGATGCTGTCACCGCGCTCTACGGAAAAGCCCACGGCCTGTTTAACTAGCTCGCGTATGTTCTCTAACTCGCTGTCGTCTAAGGCAACCAGTTCACCTTGCTCGTGGCGGTAGTTCACTACAACCGCGACAGACAGGCGTTTTAACTGACCATTAGGCCCTTTGATGTGGCTGATGGTGCGGTCTACTTCGTAGTTGGTGGTGACGTCGCGGCGTGCATTACCGGTGGCAGAGACTTCTCTGGCTTGCTCATTAAGGTTGCGCAGGGCGTTCTGTTGTTGGTCTTGTGGTGCTGCCGCCTCTGTGGCGGTGCCTTCTGCTGCATTGGCAACCGGGTTCACAATAGGAGCAACAGGGTCTACAGGAGGTTGATTGCTCAGTGCGCCGGGCACGCCTTCAGCGGGCAGGGAATTGTTATTAATAGAGGTGCTGCTTTGTTCGCTGCGAACAGCCGCTTCACCAGGGCGTTGGTTGGGGCGGTAGATTTCAGAGGTTTCTTCGCGTTTGGCGAAGTCCATGTCGGCGCTAACTTGTGCGCGTACATTACCGGCGCCCAGAATGGGATTCAGCAAAGTCAGAATACGTTGTACAGAGCGGTGCTCTATATCGTTTACCATGTTCTGCTGCTGGCTATTCACACCGCCTTCACCTACAGGCATGGTGAGCAATCTGCCGTTTTGGTCTACTACTGATACGTTTTGCGCATTCAAGTTGGGTACGCTAGAGGACACTAGCCACGTGATGGCAGACACCTGATCTTCACCTAAGTTACGGCCAGGGTAGAGGCTTAGCAGTACAGACGCGGTGGGTTCTTGTCGGTCGCGGACAAATAAGGTTTCACGCGGAATCGCCAAATGCACTCTGGCTTCTTGTACCGAGTGCAACGCTTGTATGGAGTTAGCCAGCTCGCCTTCTAGTGCGCGTTGGTACGTCACTTGCTCGGTGAATTGGCTAGCACCAAAGCGGGATTGGTCCAGCAGTTCGAAGCCTACGTTACCGGCTTTGGGTAAGCCTTGGCTCGCCAGTTGCATACGGGCCTCTGGCACTTGGGCTGTTGGCACAAGAATGGCGGTACCGTTATCAGAAAACTGGTAAGGGATATTGAGTTGACCCAGTGCGCTCACAATGGCGCCGCCATCGCGGTCATCCAAGTTGGAGAATAAAACACCGTAGTCGGGTTTGCGGGCCCACATGGCTGCAACAGCAACCAAAGCAATCATCGCCGCTGCTATCCCCAACTGTACGGGTCGGGGAAGGGCCATGATTTTAGTAAAACCGGGAACGCGAGAAAAAATCTGCACTGCCTGATTCACGACAGATTACCTCATCTTAATGCATCGCGGGATGTCGCGACAGGACTGTGCGGGAGTAGTGATACGACCATGTGAAACATGAAAACGGACGTGGCCTAGTTAAATGTGGCGATAGCAGCGGGACTTATACCGGCATGCTGGCAATTTCTTGATAGGCCGCTACCAAACGGTTGCGAACTTGAACGGTGGTTTGAAATGCCACACTAGCGGTTTGCATATCAATCATGACGTCGTTCAGTGCTATGCCGGGTACACCAGCTTCAAACGCTTTGGCTTGATCTTGGGCTTGGTTTTGCATGGCAGATAGGCGTTGCAACGAACGAGACAGTTCGGCGGCAAAGCCGGATTCAGTAGAGCTAGTAGGTTTAGCGCTAATAGGGCGATTGCCGGCTACGTCGCTAAGGGCCTGCATTTTTGCCAAGACAGACTCTAGGCTGGAAAGCATGGAGGTAGACATTTAAAACTCGTCCAAAGTGGTGCACGGAACCCATTCTCATAATGAGTCGATTACACAGCCTACTGTACCTGTGTACGCACTAAGGCAAGCGGTGTATCTACCGCCAAAAAAGTGGGCTTTTCAAGCCTTATGGTTTTTTTCAGGCGAGGTGAGGGGCTGACTATCAAGGTTTTCAATGCTGTAGACCCATGCCAGTAGCTCAGCCACAACCTGGTAGAGTTGAGGCGGAATATGAGCATCTAAGTCTACTTGCATCAATAAACTCACGAGTTCGCGAGACTCATGCACGTGCAGGCCATTGGCGGTAGCGGTTTGAATAATGGTTTCAGCGATGTTGCCATAGCCCTTGGCAACCACTTTAGGGGCAGGGTCGTGGGCGTCGTAGCGCAATGCAACGGCACTAGGGCGCAAGGGTGGAGAAAAAATTTTATCCGTCATGCTGTTCTGATGCAGAAGGAGTTGAAGCGCTGTCTTCTTGCATGGTGAGGGTATGCAAATTGAAATCCAGAGCCGCTAGCCTACCTTGCAAGGTGGGTAAATGAGCTTGCAAGGCATCATGCCCATCAGGGGCAACAATGCGTAGCGATAATTGTTTATCTACCAGTGTTACGGCAATTTCTATGCTTCCTAGCAAAGGAAGTTGCAGTCGTAGGTGGCTGTCCCACTGTTGGCTGCTAACGGTACGTTTGTGGTTAGGAGAGCCTTCGTGTTGTTGTTTGCGTTGGATTAACCAGTCTAGCGGTACGTTTTGCCATGCTTCACCACGCCACTGAAACTGTTGATTCGCTAGTACTTCTAATTGCTGTCGTATCAGCAATGAGTGTGGAGAATCGCTGCTGTCCGTTGTGGCGGCTGGTGCGCTGTGTGTGGTGGGCGATGTGTGTTGCGTTTCCGTATGACCGCTTTTGTGTGAGGAGTGTGCTTGTTGAGCGTTAGTTGTTTGGTTTTGCGGCTGTTGCGCCAAGGTTTGTAATGCGCCTTGGCCAAAGGCAAAGCGTGCAAGCTGGGCTTCGTAAAACATGCCGCTGTGTTGCACGGTTTGTTGCAGGCCTTTCATGAAGCTCTGCGCCAGTGCTGTGGTGTCTAGTTGCTGCAGCAAACTGGAAGCTGCAGCAGCGGGACGAGCAAGTTGAGTGTTTGCAGTAGCTTGCTCGGTTGTGGGCGTAGGCGGTTGTGGTGTTTGTTGAGCAGGCGAGCTAACGGTGTGGGTGCGGGCCTGAGTCAGCGCGGCGTGAAGTAAGCTGCGCAAGTCACCATTGTTTGCCAGAGGGTGACGCCCTTGTAGGCCTTGTTTGATCTCTGGGTAGCGATCAATAATTTGCACAATAGTTTGTGCCGCCTTACCCAGAGTAGTGGGGGCGGACTTTGTGGCGGCAGTGCTGGTGTGCCGAAGCAGCGACTCAATGGCAGCCTGACGGTTTAGGCTTACATCTTGCCGTAGTTGCTGTTGTTTGCCATGTTGGGCATGACGACTGGCTTGCTCCACGCTATGTTGTGGATGGCGTGTCGTGGTGTTGTCGCTGCGCTGATTGCGTTCAGACTGCTGAGGTTGGCTAACTGCATCCGCTCTGGCGCCAGTGCTGATGTTGCTTTGCTGGCCAACCGTATTACCCAGCGCAGCATCTAGGCGCTGTATCAGTAGAGTACCTAGAGGGGAGTGACCGCCAATGCTCATGAATGGCTAGCTGTATTTGGGTAGTACGTTTGCAGAATATTCTGTTGGCGCTTCATGTTGCCTAGCAGTTGATCTAGGCGTTTTAGCTCGGGTGTGGCGAGATGGCGTATTTGTGCGTCATCTTCCAGTATGCGAGTGAGTAATTCGCGTCTGGTGTCTTTATCGCTGCCGCTTAACGAATCTAGTGTACGCAAGCAGTCTACCGCTTCAATGTAGCGTTCGCTGAGTATAAGCACCTCATCCCAGGCGTTAAGTTGGGCCTGTTGCAGCATATTGCTGGTAATGTTTGCAATGGTTTCGTACTGTTGCAGCAGGGTGGGGGCAGTGGTGTTCATGATGGTAGTGCTCGGTGTGGATATGCCAGAGTAAAGAGGGGTAACCTCTTTAGGCGCGTTGCGGATCAACAGCGGTGGTCCAGGCTTGTCCAAGCTCTTCTAGTAGCTTGTCAGCAGTATCTAGCTTGGTGCGATCAGCGTCCAAGTTTGCACGCAGTAGGTGATGCAAAATAATGTCGTAAGCAGTGATGAGGTTTTGTGCCACCTCGCCACCTTTTTCGGTGTTAACAGAAGCCTTAAGGCCGCTGTCAACAATGTCTAATGCTTTAGAGATGGCTTTGCCGCGCTCAGCAATATTGTTATTGTCAAAATGCAGTTTGGCTTGAAGTATGGCGGCTCGTGCCCCCTGAAACAGTAAGGTAATAAGGCGTTCTGGAGAAGCGCTTAATACTTCGGTTTCCAACCCTATGTTGGCATAGGTTTGTACTGAGCGTTGGCCGTAGCCGCGTCTAGTGGGGGCGTAAGTCATAACTATTTCTTGTCGTTCATGTTACCCAGCATAGAAAGCTGCTGGCCAAGGTATTCACTGATGCCGCCCATTTGGCTCATCATTTTGTCCAAGTTGGAAAACTGTTTGCGGTAGGCTTCCATTGTGTTTTCAATGCGGGCCTCAGCAACTTTCATCTGCTTATCAATATCTTTGATGCTTTTGGTGATGTTGTCGTTGGTGACAGAAAGCAAGCCATCTTTTTTCTTTAGATAGACCTCGGTGCTGTCTACCAAGCGTTGTCCAATACCCTCTTTGCCAGAGAACAGACGTGCGAGGTCTTGGCTATTATCTTTGAGGGCAGCATCCAGTTTTTTCTGATCTACTTCCATCATGCCGGTGCTGAGATTGATGGTAATCCCCGCTTGCGACAGACTGCGCACCTCGCCAGCACTTAGGTTATGGCCGATAGCATTACGAATATCAGACTGAATACGTCGAGGCAGGGCTTCGCCAGTGAGCGCGCTACCTTTTTGGGCGTCTATGTCATATTTAGTCTGCGAGGAAATTGTGCTGATTACATTGTTGTAAGCCGTCACAAATTCTTGGATGGTTTTGTTTGTCGCCGCATCATCACGAGTTAGAGCAAGACGGGTGGTTTTGCCATTTTCACTGCCAGTGGTGGTTTGGTTGAGTGTTAGGGTGACACCCTCAACGGCATTTTCAACCGTGTTGCTTTGGCTGGTGATGTCAATGCCATCAATAGTAAGTTCAGCGTTTTGTGCTGCGCGCTCTGTGTACGCGTTGGCATTGACTTCTTTCTCGTAGCCTAAGAAGTCATTTAGTTGTGCATTGTCTTTGACTTCGATTTTGCTAACTGCGTTACCTACACCTGTTTTGGTAGAGCTAATCACCAAGTGTGTTTTCCCCTCGCCGGCATTAATGAGCGTAGCGCTAATGCCCAGTTTGGGGTCGCTATTGATGGCTTTCACCATGCCTTCCATGGTGTTGTCAAAACCGGCCAAGTCTACCTCATGTGTGTCGCCATTTTCCATGGTGACGCTAATCTTGCCGCCTTCTTGATCGCTGAGTATTCTTTCGCGATCATCAGTTTTGGTGAGACGTTGTGCCGTGGCAAGGGCTTTGACTTCGATTTCGTACGAGCCGGGAATCGCATTGCTGTTCGCTTTGGCGGTAATGGCATCATTGGAAGCAGTGGCTTTAAACGCACTGAAAATATCTGGGTCAGCCAGCTTCTTGCCTGCACTTTGCAAACCATCTAAGGAGCCTTTCAATACGCTATAGCCAGACAAGCGTGCTTCAGCCGCCGTTTTACGGTTTTGAATGAGCGCCAGCGACTGATTTTCTACTTTACGTAGGTCAGCGAGAATTTTGTCTACAGGTAAGCCTGAGCCTACCCCAACGGATGAAATTGCCATAAAAAAGCTCCTTGTTCTGTATTGTGCCTGAGGCAGCCTGCTTGCAAAGCGGCTGTTAGCGTGCCTAAAGTTCCTTAGATCAATGGTTTCGTTACCATTTACGCCTTAGTGTTAATGCCTTTACCTTGGAATTTCGCAATCATTTTGGCGACGGCCATGACGGCTTCTGAGGGTACGGTACGAATGACTTCACCACTGTCGTTATCGACTACTGAAAGCACAATGCGTTGTGTGTCAGGGTCTATGTCGAAACGCAAACCTGTTGCCCATGCTTGCATGTCTTGATTCAACGTTTCTAGCGCTTTATCTAGCGTGCTCTTTTCCCATTCGGATGCGTAGGCGGCAGCATGCTTATCAAAAGGTGTTGAAGGTTGCTTGTGGTTTGTTGCTTTGTCTGCGGCAGTTGATTCAGTGACGGTTACCGCTGCATCCACATCCGTTACGGCATCCGACTCCAGATTTTGCTGGGCGGTGGTTAAGCTCGTAGAGGAAAGTGATAAAGCGTGTCCTGTTGGGTTGATCATGACGATGGCTCCGATCCGGGACGGTTAGCACAGGGCAAGCGTAAAAGCTGCCAGTAAGGGTGTAAGGAATCTATTGAACTTAACGGACAGCGCTACGGAATCTTTAGCGAGCCCTTAAAGCGCAATCGCTAAGCTAATAATGTGAATAGGCGTGGAAATCAGCGCTTGATTCATAGACCTCAAATGTGGTGTAGGCCTGAGAATAGCTAAATTATGTGTAAGTATTTCCGGATCTATCACACATGACCGCTTCAGAAAACGCTTTGATCGAGAAGTACGCGCCGCTCGTTAGACGCCAGGCGCTGCTGCTTGTGTCGCGTCTGCCATCAAGTGTTGAGCTTGATGACCTTATTCAAGCAGGGATGATTGGCCTGCTGGATGCCGTTAGGCGTTATCAGGTGATGGTAGAGGCGCAGTTCGAAACGTATGCCGTTACCCGCATACGCGGAGCAATGGTGGACGAGTTACGCAGTCAAGACTGGTTGCCGCGTAGTGTGCGTACTAAAGCACGGCAAATTGATAATGCCGTGACGTTGTTGCGTCAGCAGCTTATGCGCGAGCCCTTAGAGTCTGAAATTGCAGAGCAATTGGATTTAACCATAGAGCAGTATTACCAACTACTTGAAGAAGCCAGTGGTGTACAAGTGCTGCATTATGAAGACTTAGCTCGCCGCGAAGAGGGGGCGGGTGATGCGTTAGAGTTTTTATCTGGTGGTGCCAAACCGTCGTCACCGCTAGAAAATCCGTTGCTGCAGTTGGAGTCTCAGGCTTTGCGTGGTGCCTTGATCTCTGCCATAGATCAGTTACCTGAGCGTGAAAAACTATTGTTGTCGCTACAGTTTGAGCAAGACTTAAACCAAAAAGAAATTGCGATGGTGATGGAAGTAACAGAAGGCCGTGTTTCGCAACTACGTAGTCAGGCTATAGCCCGTATTCGTGCCGCGCTGTCCAGAGAGCAATGGGAGTATTCGCCAGGTAGTGTGGAATACTCCGCATTGCTGTAAGGCAAGCCTTACTGTTTTTTCATGCCGGCTTCCAACGCATTAGCCAGTTCCACTACCGATGCAGCATAGAAGTAGCTGCGGTTGTAGTGGGTGATAGAGAAGAAGCTAGGTGTAGCAACACGATACTCTACCGTTCCACGAGGCTCATCCACCAAGTTCACAATGCCCAAAGGCACAGACCTTAGCTGATTAGGTGCCGATTGATTTGGGTACAGATCATTCCAGTTTAGGGTGGCTTCTAAGCCGCCAGTAACCAGTTTTTCGGGTTGTGATGGCAAAGGCACGCTTAAGAACGGTGGTTGGCCTACTGACCAGCCGTGTTCTAGCAAGAAGTTAGCAATAGACGCGCTGACATCGGCAATAGAGTCATGCAAACTGATTTTGCCATCGTTGTCGCCGTCGCGTGCGTAACGCAGCAAACTACCGGGCATGAATTGCGGCAAACCCATCGCACCAGCAAAAGAGCCCTCTACCGAGCTGGCATCCAAAATACCTGCCTGGTCTAAATAAATAAGGTCAGCCAACTGGTTACGGAACAGTTCACCGCGTTCGGGGCGGTTGTCATCAGGATAGCTAAAACCTAAGGTGCTTAGCACTTCCAAAACATTAAAGTCACCCGTGTATTTACCGTATAAGGTTTCTACGCCGATGATGGCAACCAATATAGAAGCAGGCACGCCATATTGCTGTTCTGCTTTGGCCAGAGTTTCGGCATGGTTGCGCCAAAAGGCTAAGCCTTCGCGAATGCGAATAGGCTCAACAAAACGATTACGGTATGTGCCCCAGCTTTTCTTAATGCGCCCTTTGCTTGGTGCCATGAGCTTGGCGGCGGTGGCATTGTAGTTAGCGTTTTGCAGTAGGGCCGTCGTGTAGGCTACTGGAATTTGGCGTTGGGCCTCTAAGGCTTGCGCCCATTCAGCAGCCCAGGGTTGAAGTGAACCGTCGGCACGTACCGGTGGCTGACGTCTGCTAGCACTGGAATCACCGGCGTTGAGGTCGTCGTAGATGACTAATTCTCGATGGCCTGATTGCTTCGCATTAGCCACTGGGGCGGTAGTAGCGGCAACGGGGGTGCTATCTGTAGGGGCGGTTGTCTGCGGCGCAGCACAGCCAGTCAGCAAAGAGAGTAAGAGGCAGCTTCGTAGAATGGTCACGGCAATAGGCATAGTGGCTTTCCTTCAAGAGCCACTATGTTACTGGTTTTGAGTGGCTACTGTATATGCTGAAACCGTAAAAGTTCGGTACTGAGATTGTGAGTAAAACTGCAGTCGTTGTGATAATTTTGCAGTATGAACGCTGCAGATTTAGGTATAGTGATAGGTTGGGTATGGTGATTTGCAATCGCTCAAACTATGAGTGCCATTGAAATTTGTTTAAAAGTGTTTTGGAGATAACCGGATGAAAGTCTTGGTACCCGTGAAGCGCGTCGTTGATTACAATGTAAAAGTGCGCGTGAAATCTGATCAAAGCGATGTGGATATCGCTAACGTCAAAATGTCGATGAACCCTTTTGACGAGATTGCAGTCGAAGAGGCCGTACGTCTAAGAGAGCAGGGCGTGGTCAGTGAAGTGATTGCCGTATCGTGCGGTGTGACAGCTTGCCAAGAGACCTTGCGTACAGCAATGGCTATTGGTGCTGACCGTGCCATTCTGGTTGAAACGGATGCTGAACTGCAACCGCTAGCCGTATCCAAACTGTTGAAAGCAGTAGTGGATAAAGAGCAGCCACAGCTGGTAATTCTGGGCAAACAAGCCATTGACGATGATGCTAACCAAACAGGCCAAATGTTGGCAGCGTTGTTGGATTGGCCGCAAGCTACTTTCGCAAGCAAAGTAGAGTTGGCTGCAGATTCCGTACAAGTAACACGCGAAGTTGATGGTGGCTTGGAAACATTGAAGCTAAACCTTCCTGCCGTGATTACTACCGACTTGCGCTTGAATGAGCCGCGTTACGTCACGCTGCCAAACATCATGAAAGCGAAGAAAAAGCCCTTGGAAACCATCAAGCCTGAAGAGGTTGGGGTGGACGTGAGCCCACGTTTGAAAACACTGCAAGTCAGTGAACCGCCTGCACGCTCAGCAGGGGTTATCGTGGCAGATGTAGCTGCCTTGGTTGAGAAACTGAAAAACGAAGCGAAGGTAATCTAAGTCATGGCTATTCTTGTAATTGCAGAACACAATAATCAGAGTCTGAACGTTGCGACTCTGAACACGGTTGCCGCTGCCGCTAAGGTGGGTGGTGATATCCATGTATTGGTTGCAGGTCATAATACACAAGCGGTTGCCGATAGCGCCGCTAAAGTGGCCGGCGTAAGCAAAGTGTTGTTGGCTGATGATGCGAGCTTGGCTGATGGTTTGGCTGAGAACGTTGCTGCACAAGTATTGGCAGTGGCGGGGGATTACAGTCATATTTTGTTCCCAGCAACGTCAGCAGGTAAAAACGTTGCACCACGTGTAGCGGCTAAGCTGGATGTGGCACAGGTTTCTGACATCATTGCGGTAGAGTCAGCCGATACCTTCAAGCGTCCTATTTACGCTGGTAACGCGATTGCTACTGTGCAATCTTTGGATGCCAAAAAAGTGATCACTGTTCGTACTACGGCCTTTGATCCTCAAGCTGCTGAAGGTGGTTCTGCTGCGGTAGAAAGCGTTGCCGCCGCCGCTGCTTCCGGTAAGTCCCAGTTTGTGGGCCGTGAAGTGGCAAAAAATGATCGTCCAGAATTAACCGCTGCAACCGTAGTGGTAACGGGTGGTCGTGGTATGGGCAGTGCTGAAAACTTCAAGTTGTTGGAGCCTGTGGCCGACAAACTGGGGGCTGCTATTGGCGCTTCTCGTGCAGCGGTAGATGCTGGTTATGCACCTAACGATTGGCAGGTTGGTCAAACCGGTAAGATCGTGGCTCCACAACTGTACGTGGCGTTTGGTGTCTCCGGTGCAATCCAGCACTTGGCTGGTATGAAAGACTCCAAAGTAATCGTTGCGGTGAACAAAGATGCGGAAGCACCTATTTTTGGTGTGGCAGACTACGGTCTGGTGGCTGATTTGTTTACTGTGTTACCTGAGTTGGAGTCTGCGTTGTAATCAGTGCAGATATAAGGGTAATAGGCCCTACAAGTAGGCTAGCTTTGAGGCTAAGGTAAGTCATACAGTAGGGCATAGGGCCGGGTGCTTCGTTATAGAGCACCCGGCCTTTTTGCGTGTGGACGCGAGCCTCTAGGTATCATAAGTTTATTTCTAATAGTTATTTGTTTGTGCTTTTTAATGCTGGGAGAATATATTCATTCTAGGTCGTCGGTGATAGGCGGCTTATTCATAGATTCATGAAAATGACTAAGGAGTAATCATGGCTACATTGCGTTTGGGTGACATTGCCCCTGATTTTGAACAAGAGTCTTCCGCTGGCAAGATTCGTTTCCATGAATTCCTTGGCGATAGCTGGGGGGTATTGTTTTCTCACCCTGCTGACTTCACACCTGTGTGCACGACCGAGCTGGGTTACACCGCAAAATTGGCAGATGAGTTTGCAAAACGCGGCGTGAAAGTCATTGCGGTATCCGTAGATGGTAACGAGTCCCACAAAGAATGGATTGCCGACATCAACGATACACAAAAAACTACGGTTAATTTCCCTATCCTGGCGGATGAGGACCGTAAAGTGTCCGAGCTGTACGACATGATTCACCCTAATGCCAGCACCACAGTGACTGTGCGCTCAGTGTTTATCATCGACCCAGCTAAGAAAGTACGTTTGACGATTACCTACCCTGCCAGCACAGGTCGTAACTTTAATGAAATCTTGCGTGTGATTGATTCCCTGCAACTGACAGATAGTCACAGCGTGGCCACACCTGTGAACTGGGAAGATGGCCAAGATGTGATTATCGTGCCATCGTTGAAAGACCCTGAGCTGATTAAACAGAAGTTTCCTAAAGGCTATACAGAGGTGCGCCCTTACTTGCGCATTACCCCTCAGCCTAACAAGTAATTTATAGACGTTTGCTTGCTATGTAGTTCTACCCTCTGTGGTGTTATCAGCCACAGAGGGTTTTTTTTGCTTGCATCAATTGCTGTGTATCTATACAGTACTGTATAAGAAAACAGTTAATTGAGGTGTGTGATGTCTTTTACTACGTATAGAGAACAGCAGAGCCACAACGTGTCCTCCCATATCCGTTCGTCTGTATTGAGCCGATCTACACAGGTAGAAAAAAACTACTATGCGGCTGCTAAGCGCTCCCAGCGTTATTCAAAAGCCTTGGATGTATGCCTGGTGGCATTGTGGGGCGTATCTATCCCGGGTTTAATGTGGCTAGGGGCGTATAGCGGTTTATAGATCTTTACGGAACCAATGTAGTCCATTGCGCTGTTCTGAACTTTTGTTCTGCTAATTGCTCTGCTCGATGCAGGGTGTCAGCATCCAAAGAAACCTCTTCTAACGGGGCTAGCTTTTTAAACTGCTCAATCATGCAGCGAGTAATGGCTTCACGCTCTAGTCCAGTTTGGCTACGCAAAGGGTCCACGCGTTTTTTAGCACTAGTGGTGCCTTTGTCCGAGAGCTTTTCTTTACCAATGCGCAGCACTTCCAGCATTTTGTCGGCATTGATGTCGTATGCCAGCATGGTGTGATGTAGCACAGCCTTAGAGCGCCTAGCTTGGGCTGCGCCGCCTATTTTCCCTTTGCTGCTAGTGATGTCGTTTAACGGCTGGTACCACGCGTCTATGCCTAGGGTTTTGAGTGTTTCCACTACCCAGCTATCCATCAGCGCATAGGATTCCTGAAAGCTCATGCCGTGCACTAGGGCGTCAGGAGCGCAAATAGAGTAGGTGATACCGTTACCTGGTTCTAAAAACATAGCACCACCACCACTGATACGGCGCACTACCGAAATGTTGTGGCGCGCAGCCCCTTCTGGGTCTACCTCGTTTTTAAGCGATTGAAAACGGCCAATAATGACCGTAGACGATGCCCATTCCCAGATACGCAGTAACGGAGGACGTTTTCCTGTACCTACGTCGTCGGTGAGAATTTCGTCTAAGGCCATGTGCAGGGCGGGATCTTGTGGCAGGTCATGTATGAGCTGCCAGCGGTAGTGGTTCCAGTCAGTACGTTGGCTCATGCTAAGGCTCTCCCTACTACAACAGCAACGGCAGCGGCATCAAAGCCAAAAAGCTGGGCATCGGCAGGCAGGGCATTGTCTACGGCAGCTTGAATGGTAGTGGCATCACTGGTGGCGGCTAATCCAGTCAAAGCATGGTTGATCAAGTCCAGTGCCTCTGGCGGCTCTAGAAAAAAATCGCCACTAAGCTGTACGTTAGTCAGCAGATTGTTGTGAACTTCAAAGTCTATGACCACCAGCTTTCCACTGGGGACTTTATACTCACCATGCTTCATGTGTAGGTTCCTGAGTAAACGAGAGGGTTTGCACTACGTGGTGTAAACCAGACGTACATAAATAAGCGTGCAGCAGCGAGACGGCGTTGCACGAAGTTGTATGCTAGCGAAATTCTGTAGGTTTTAGGAAGATACGCTACGTTTGGCCTTGAAAATAAGGATTTTTTTCAAGATGGGTGCTAAAATGCCGAGTTCATCCTCTGATGGGTAATTAGGTCTATTAACACTAAAAATAGCCCTACAAATGGCAAACAATACCCAGTCAAGATGCTTTGGAGCTAATTGTGAATCTTATCGAAATCCTGGAACAGGAAGAAATCCAACGCCTGACAAACGGTCAAGCACACCCTGAGTTCGCTCCTGGTGACACCGTTGTTGTGAACGTTAACGTAGTTGAAGGTACACGTAAACGTGTACAGGCTTACGAAGGTGTGGTGATTGGTCGCCGCAACCGTGGTCTGAACTCTTCTTTCATCGTACGTAAAATCTCTTCCGGTGAAGCAGTGGAACGTACATTCCAACTGTACTCCCCACAGGTTGCAAGTATTGAAGTTAAACGTCGTGGTGCTGTTCGTCGCGCGAAACTGTACTACCTGCGTAACCGCTCCGGTAAAGCTGCACGTATCAAAGAAAAATTGGTACGCAAAGCAGTTTAAGCGTAAAAGCTGTACTACCATCAGAAAGGGCACCTTAGGGTGCCTTTTTTGAAACTAGAGGGTGCTAATGTCTGAAATCTCGCCTACAGAAGCTAAACGGAGCATCTGGTTTAATCCAGAGACTCAACCCGTTATTGCACTAGACGCTTTACCTCGCTTGGCTGCAGAAGCCTTGCAAGAAGATTTCATACGTGAGGCTTTCAAAACCTTGGCCTCTGGACAGGTAGACCCTTACTTTCAAGATCAGTTTGTAGACAGTTTCACTACGGCTCCTACGGCTATACCAGCGGCGGTGTATCTGGGCTTGCTGCAGCGTAAGGAAGGCTTGTCTATGCTGTTCACGCGCCGCTCAGCGCAGTTGTTGCATCATGCCGGGCAGATTAGCTTTCCGGGTGGGCGCATAGACCCTGAAGATAGCAGTGTGCAAGCAGCTGCTTTGCGTGAGACCCACGAAGAGGTGGGCATAGAACCCGATTATTTAGAGCCATTAGGGCAGCAGCCTATTTTTTTAAGCTCTACGCGTTTTGCTATGTGTCCTGTGGTGGGTATGATTCATCCTGGCTATAGAATCGTGCCGTCGCCAGCAGAGGTATCCGAGGTGTTTGAAGTACCCTTGTCTACCTTGCTAGACCCTCGCCTACATACCTTGCATCAAGTGAAGGTGGATGGCGTGAACTATAGGCAGTATTTTGCTATTCGTTGGCAGCAGCATTTTATTTGGGGTGCAACGGCAGTGATTGTACGTAATTTCTACCATTACCTACACGCTGCGTACCAACGTTTAGCCTAAGTCCTTAGTAACGACTTTGCGCTTCGTACTCGGCGAGCAAGCGTTCGTACAGCGCATAACGCTCAGCATGAATTCTTCCTGCTTTTAAGGCTTCCACAATACCGCAGTGGGGTTCATGGCGGTGTGTGCAATTATAAAATTTGCAATTAGCCAGTTCCGCCATGAACTCAGGAAAGCCGCGCACAATATCCGAAGGCTCTAAGTGAGCTAATCCGAAGGTTTGGAATCCGGGCGAGTCTATTAGATCGCCTGTAATACCAGGTATGTGGTACAGGCGGGTGCTGGTGGTGGTGTGTCTGCCTGTGCCTAGGGCTTCAGAGTGTGTTTGGGTATGCGCTTTGGCCTCAGGGATTAAGGTGTTTAGCAGTGTGGATTTGCCCATCCCGCTTTGTCCCAACAGCAAGGTGCAGCGGTTTTCTAGCACAGGATACAGCAGCTCTTTTACTTGTTCTTCATTGAGTGCACTTAATTCAATGATGGGTATATTTAGATCGGCTAAAGGCTGCAGCTGTTTTCTGGCGTGTTCTACGCTAGGTAGATCTGCCTTGTTCAAAATAATGATAGGGGCAATGTCTGCAAACTCTGCAGCAACTAAGGCGCGCCCACACAGGTCTTCTGAAAAAGGCGGCTCAGAGGCCACAACAATCAATAATTGATCAATGTTGGCGGCAAACTGTTTGGAGCGTGCTTCGTCAGATCTATACAGCAGGTTGCGTCGTGGGTGTATGGTTTCAATGGTGCCTTGTTCTGCGCTTTGCACACTAAAGTCCACCGTATCCCCCACGCAGATCCCGCTACGTTTACCGCGTGTATAGCACTTGCGTACCTCGCCACTTTGGTCTTCTACAAAATAGTGACGGCCATGTGCCGCAATAACGGTACCACTAGATAGATTGCTGGTTTTCATAACGTTCCAGGTGTTGGAGGCGGCTTAACGCGCTTGGGTGCGTATCGTAAAACGCAGAGTGTAGGGGATCGGGGGTTAGGGTTGCCGCATTATCGTTATACAGCTTAAGCAGCGCATGGCGCAGGTGTATGGGTGGGCATTGCGCGGCAGCAAAGGCATCGGCTTGGTATTCGTGTTTTCTGGACGATAGATTGGTTAGCGGGGTAACCCAGAAGGTGAATATCGGCAAGCATAAGAAAAACAGCACTAGCGCCATACCGTCGTTGGCACGACCTAATTGTGGAATCACGCCTAGGTCTACATAGAACCAGGCTTTTTGCGACAGCCAGCCCAACACAATAAACAGAACTAGGGAGCCGACGAAGCTAAAAATGAGGCGCTGACGTATATGGTGGTGTTTGAAGTGCCCCAACTCGTGCGCCAATACGGCTTCGATTTCCTCATCATCCAGTTTGTTCAGTAAAGTGTCGAAAAATACGATGCGCTTGTTATTGCCTAGGCCCGTAAAGTAGGCGTTGCCATGGGCAGAACGCTTAGAGCCATCCATTACGAACAAACCATTGAGTTTGAAGCCACTGCGTTCGGCAAGAGCATTAATGCGATCACGCAGACTGTCACGTTCTAGTGGCTTAAAGCTGTTGAATAGCGGGGCAATAAACGTGGGATAGGCCCAAATCAAAAATAAGTTAAAGCACACCCAGAATAGCCATGCCCAGAGCGGCCATTGTGCTCCGGTCTTTTCCATAAATAGCAAGATTGCACCGGCGCAGGCGCTTAATAGCACCATGCTTAATAAGGTGCCTACTAGCGCATCGCGTACAAACAAAGCCGGGGTGAGGCGGTTGAAACCGAAATGTGCTTCTAGGCGGAATTTCTTCCACGCATTGAAGGGCAGGCTAATCAGCCCAAGTAAACCCGCCACACTAAGTATTAAGGCAATTTGTCGCCAAATCTCGTGATCAATATGGCGCGCCCAGAAAAGGTCTAGTTGTTGTAAGCCGCCAAGTAAGGTTAGCCCAATGAGCACCATAGCATCGACCAAGCGTTCATATTGATTTAGCTTGACCTTGGCAACCGTGTAGTCAGCGGCACGCTGGTGGCTGTGTAGAGAAATACGCGAGCTGAATTCCTCTGGTACAGTACTGCGGTGCAGCATCACGTGGTGAATCTGTCGTTGCGCTAACCAAAAGCGGGTAAACAGATCCAACAGAAAAAAGCCTAGGAAAAGGTAAGTGAACATGTAGTGCTGGTAGGTGTGCGAAAATAAGGTTTTTAAAGGAAGATTATATGGCGGTTACTACTCAACGTTTGGTCTGGCTTGACATGGAAATGACCGGACTAGACCCAGAAAAAGAACGTATTATCGAAGTCGCAGTCGTAGTGACTGAAGCTGATTTAAGCATTGTGGCAGAAGGTCCGGTGATCGTCATCCATCAAAGTAATGAATTGTTAGATGCCATGGATAACTGGAACAAAGGTACGCATGGTCGTAGTGGCTTGATTGATAAAGTAAAAGCTTCCACAACCACTGAAGCTCAAGCCGAAGATGAACTGCTGGTTTTCTTGAAAAAACATGTGCCTGAGGGCGTTTCCCCTTTGTGTGGGAACACCATTAGCCAAGACCGACGTTTCATGTACAAATACATGCCTCGTCTAGAACAGTACTTTCACTACCGTAATTTGGATGTCAGCACATTAAAAGAGTTGGCGCGTCGTTGGAAGCCTGAAGTGGTAAGCAGCTTTGTAAAACATAGCCGCCACGAAGCCTTGGCTGATATTTATGAGTCTATTGATGAGCTAAAACATTACCGTGAGCATTTCCTGAAAGTGGACTAAGCCTTACGTGTATGAATAGGGAGCACTACATGAGTAGCATTGCGGGTATAGGTACTGATATTACGTATGTATCACGCATTCAGGCCGCGTATGAACGACGGCCTGAACGTTTTGTGCAGCGCATATTGGGGCCTGAAGAACAGGTGGTGTTTGCGCGTCGCGTTGAGAGAGATCCGCGGCGTGGTATGCGCTACTTGGCCACCCGTTTTGCTGCCAAGGAAGCATTTTCTAAGGCGGTGGGGTTGGGGATGCGTATGCCCATGGCCTGGTCGCGTATGCAAGTGCTGAATGCACCCAGTGGTAAACCTACAGTAGTGCTGGCAGAACCGCTGGCGCACTGGTATAACCAACGTTTTGGTGCTGCACATGTCAGTCTGACAGACGAGTCTGATTTGGTGATGGCATTTGTGATTGTGGAAAGTCAGACCTAATGACTAAAAGTGGAAACATCAACATGAAGCAAAGTGAGCAGAGTTCAGTGTTGTTACCCGGTCCAGTAATGGTGGATGTGGCGGGTACGGAGTTAACGAAGCCGAACGACTGCGGTTACAGCATCCTCTTGTTGGGGGTGTGATCTTATTTGCGCGAAACTTTAGTTCCCGCGAACAGTTAACTGCTTTGTGTGCTGCTATACATGCTTCCAGAGACGAGCCTTTGTTAATTGCGGTAGACCATGAGGGCGGGCGTGTACAGCGTTTCAAAACCGATGGTTTTACGGCCTTACCTGCGATGCGTCACTTAGGTACCTTGTGGGAAAAAGATGCTAAGCAAGCGGCTGAAATGGCCGCTGCCGTTGGGTATGTGTTAGCGGCTGAATTGCGTGCATGTGGTGTAGACATGAGCTTTACACCCGTGCTGGATTTGGATTGGGGTGTGAGTGGGGTAATTGGTAATCGCGCTTTCCACCGTGATCCTAAAGCGGTATCGATGTTGGCAACGGGTTTGGTGCAAGGTTTGCATCGTGCTGGTATGGCAAGTTGTGGCAAGCATTTTCCAGGGCATGGTGCGGTAGAGGCTGATTCTCACCACGAAATTCCCGTTGATGAGCGCGACTTAGAACAAATCTTGAATGATGATGCGGCCCCCTATGGTTGGTTAGGCTCCATGGTGCTAGATAGTGTGATGCCTGCTCATGTTATCTACCCTAAAGTAGACGATAAACCCGCTGGGTTTTCTCGCTACTGGTTGCAGCGTGTGCTGCGTAAAGCGTTAGGGTATGAGGGCGTGATCTTCTCGGATGACCTCACCATGGAAGGCGCAACGGTGGCGGGTGATATCTTGGCGCGAGCCGAGGCAGCATTGGGTGCGGGTTGTGACATGGTCTTGGTATGCAACCGACCCGACTTAGCCGACGAGCTGTTGCAGCGTTTGCAGCACACATCTGACCCAGAGTCTGTGCAGCGTATACGCCGTTTGCGTTGTGTGGACCCTGCGCTTGCGTGGGATGCTTTGCAGTCTGACGAATATTATCAGCATGCCCGAGAGCTTCAATCTCAAATCGTTTCTAGCTGAGCTGCCTAACTTACCAGGTGTCTATAGACACCTGGACGAAGAGGGTACGGTGCTTTACGTGGGTAAAGCCAAAGATCTGAAAAAACGCGTTAATTCGTATTTTCAGAAAAATTTGGCCAGCCCGCGTATTGCACACATGGTGGCGCGCATAGCCCGCATTGAGGTGACGATTACTCCCAGCGAAGCGGAAGCGTTATTGCTGGAGAATAATCTCATCAAGCGTTTGCGGCCACGCTATAACATCCTGTTTAGGGACGATAAGTCGTACCCGTACTTGCAGTTAAGCGCACACGATGCACCACGTATTGCCTACTACAGGGGCAACACCAATGTGGGCGGACAGTTCTTTGGGCCGTACCCTAATGCGTGGGCCGTACGCGAAACCATTCAAATATTGCAGCGGGTCTTCCAACTGCGTACCTGTGAAGATGGCGTGTATGCACATCGCTCGCGCCCCTGTTTGCTGCATCAGATTCAGCGCTGTTCTGCGCCCTGTGTAGGCAGTATTGCTCTTGAAGACTACCAAGCTGATGTGCGACGTGCGGTGCGGTTTTTGTCAGGGCAGGCCAATGAGGTACTGCAAGAAATAGAGCAGCGCATGCAAGCCGCTTCTGAGGCACTAGACTTTGAGCAAGCAGCTATGCTGCGCGATCAGATGCGGGCGTTGTCCACGGTCTTGCAGCAGCAAACGATGGAGCATGCTGGCACCGATGATCTTGATGTGATTGCGGTGATAAGCGAAGAGGGCAAGGTGTGTGTGAACTTGGCGATGGTGCGTGGTGGTCGTCACTTAGGTGATAGGGCGTTTTTCCCTACCCAAGTGCAAGACGACACCCCCGAGGATGTATTGGCGGCATTTATTAGTCAGCACTATATAGAGCGCCCCTTACCGCCAGTGCTGGTGGTGTCACACAAGTTAGAAGACACGGCTATTTTGGATATGCTGAAAGAGCAAACGGGTAAAGAAGCTAGGTTGCTTATACGTCCTCAAGGAGTACGTAAAGCGTGGTTGGAACAAGCCCTTAAAAATGGTGAGTTGGCCTTAGCCCGTAAGCTGAATGAATCCATGACCAAAGCAGCCCGTACGCTAGATTTAGCCACTGTGCTGGGTTTAGAGGTGGATGATGAGGCACTAGAGGCGCTGACTATAGAGTGCTTTGATATTAGCCATACCGCCGGTGAAGCCACGCAAGCGTCATGTGTGGTGTATAGGCATCATGATATGCAGCCTACTTTGTATAGGCGTTACAACATTGCGGGTATTACGCCGGGCGATGATTATGCGGCGATGCGCCAAGTGTTATTTAGACGTTATGAACGTGTAGCAGAAGGTCAGGCAACCTTACCAGATGTAGTCTTGGTGGATGGTGGGAAAGGCCAGATATCCATGGCAAAACAAGTATTTAACGAACTTGGCTTAGATACGAATGTCTTGGTTGGGGTGGCCAAAGGTGAGGGCCGTAAAGTGGGCCTTGAAACCTTGATTTTTGCCGATGGCCGACCTGAGTTACGATTAGGAGTAGCCTCGCCAGCACTGATGTTGGTAGCTGAAGCGCGCGATGAAGCGCATAGATTTGCCATAACCGGCATGCGGGCACGTCGCGCAAAATCTAGGAATGTGTCACGATTAGAAGATATAGAAGGCGTAGGAGCAAAACGCCGGCAACGCTTGTTAGCACGCTTTGGTGGGTTTACAGGCGTAGTAAATGCGAGCATAGATGACCTAGCGTCTGTTGAAGGAATCTCTGCAGCATTAGCTGAGCGTATCTACTATGCGTTACGTTGATGTTTTGTAATACCGAGTTAGCCACATGATGCCACTTACTTTTCCCATGGCCCTGACCTGGTTGAGAATCTTAATGATCCCGCTGGTGCTGGCATTGTTTTTCTTGCCAGAAAGCTGGATGAACATACATTCACGCGATGTACTAGCCTGTGGTGCCTTTATTGTGGCGGCCATTACCGATTGGTTTGATGGTTGGTTGGCGCGACGTTGGAATCAAACCTCCGCCTTCGGCGCATTCTTAGACCCGGTTGCCGATAAATTGATGGTATCTGCAGCGCTATTGGTGTTGGTAGACCTAGGGCGTGTGGGTTTTGTGATCGCCTTTATTATTATTGGCCGTGAAATTGCTATTTCTGCCTTGCGCGAATGGATGGCGCAAATGGGGGCGAGCAGCAGTGTGGCGGTAAACTGGTTAGGCAAATTTAAAACAGCAGCGCAAATGTTAGCGATTCCCTGCTTGCTGTACTGGGAGCCTTACGAGGGCATACCCGTTGGCACCATTGGGCAGGTATTGATTATTATTGCTGCCATTCTGACCGTGTGGTCCATGTGTTACTACCTGAAGAAAGCTTGGCCAGAAATCGCCCGTAAGAGTTAAGACTATGGCTGCATCAGAGTTAAGCGTAGAAGACACCATTAGCCGTAAACAAGACTGGAGCATTATCAGTCTGATCGGTGTGGTGCACGCAAGTTCACACTTTTTTCAACTGCTGCTGCCTACGCTTTATGTGTTTCTGGCACGCGAGTTTGGTTTCGACTATGTTGAGCTAGGAGCCTTAGCCACTACCTTTTTTTTGGTGTCGTGTTTAGGGCAGGCCAGCTCAGGTTTTGTTGTGGATCGCATTGGACCCATTCCCGTATTGTTGTTCGGCTTGGGCGGGTTTGTGGTGTCGGGCATTATTATTGGCTTCGCCACCAGTTATTGGATGTTGTGGATAGCGGCAGCCATTGGCGGTGCCGGCAATTCTATTTTTCACCCCGTAGACTACTCCATTATTAACCACCGGGTTAGCGCTAGACGCTTGGGTCATGCCTTTAGCGTGCATGGGCTCACCGGCAATTTGGGCTGGGCCTTAACACCATTGTTTGTGTCAGCCATTGCCTCAGATCATGGTTGGCGAGCTGCCGCATTCTCAGCAGCAGGGTTGGTGGCCATCGTGTGGTGCGCTGCGTTTTTGGGTAGACACTTGCTGGCAGGGCAGCACGCCAAAGAGGTGGCGCAAGCCGCAGAAGAAACTACCGAGAAATCCTTGGCACGTGAAAGTGCGTGGCAAACACTGAAGATTTTATGTAGGCAGCCAGCGCTTTGGGGAGCGTTCTTGTTTTTCGCCTTCTCTTCTATGGCGTTGTCGTCGGTACAGAACTACACCATTCCTATGTTGGGTAGCGTGTATCACATTGATCCACTCGTAGCGGGTACAGCATTGTCAGCCTATATGGTGACGGCGGCGGTAGGGATGCTAGCTGGCGGTTTTCTGGTGGGTGCTGATGCCCGCAGTGAACGCACGGTATTCATGTCGTTGTGCTTTGCTGGCTTAATGTTGGTGTTTCTGGGTACAGGGTGGCTAAGTCCGTCAGTAGCTGTGGTCATGGTGGGATTGGCCGGGTTCTTCTCAGGCGTGGCAGCTCCGTCTCGCGATATGCTCATTCGACGCGTCACACCTAAAGGAGCCACGGGTACTGTGTATGGATTGGTGTACTCCGGTATGGATGTGGGTTCTTCATTAGCACCGTTAATGTTCGGTGCTATGTTAGATGCAGGCCTGAACCGCGGCCCATGGTTTGGGGCGGCTCTGGCTTTTTGTATTTCGGCATCGATGGCAGTGTGGATTGCTAAGGCAGCCGCAAAGAAATAATGCTCTGAAAAGGCTATCTCTCTATAGTATTCGCTATAGAGTGGTAGAAAAAAAACACCTCAGAAATTGGGATGGCGCCAATTTCTGAGGTGTTTTTTTATTTCCTATTGTTTTCCGGTACAAAAAGGTTCATTTTTCATATGGTGGTTATTTGTTTTCATATTATGAAAAGCAAATGGCGCGCTGCACAATAAGTTTTTCCATAAACAAAAATGTTGTTTCATATCTTGAAATATAAAAACTATCTAATTGATATTAATAAGAAAAATATATGGTCTTATATAAGATATAAGTGTGTTGCGGGCGCTGTATTTGCGTAGACTAATACTCATCTTGAACGTTTTCTTTTTCTTGTATTGGAGAGCAGCATGAGTAACCGCGAAACCGAAATCCGCAATTTGCAAAAATACTGGGCTGAAGACCCTCGTTGGCAAGGTATCAAACGCACCTACAGTGCAGAAGAAGTGATCCGTCTGCGTGGTTCTACCGTAGAAGAGCACACACTGGCACGTCGCGGTTCCGAAAAGCTGTGGCAAATGATTACCCAAGAGCCGTTTGTGAATGCATTGGGTGCATTGACAGGTAACCAAGCCATGCAGCAAGTGAAAGCAGGCTTGAAAGCGATTTACTTGTCCGGTTGGCAAGTTGCAGGTGATGCGAACGGTGCGGGCGAGATGTACCCAGACCAGTCTTTGTATCCTATCAATTCGGTTCCACAAGTAGTACGCCGTATTAACAATGCTCTGATGCGTTGCGATCAAATCCAATGGTCTGAAGGCATGAACCCTGGTGATGCGGGCTATATTGACTACTTAGCTCCTATCGTTGCCGACGCAGAAGCCGGTTTCGGTGGTGTGCTAAACGCGTTTGAACTGATGAAAGCCATGATCGTGGCTGGTGCGTCAGGTGTTCACTTTGAGGATCAGTTGGCTGCAGTGAAAAAATGTGGTCACTTGGGCGGTAAAGTGTTGGTTCCAACCCGCGAAGCTATCTCTAAATTAGTAGCGGCTCGATTGGCTGCCGATGTTCTGAATGTACCTACAGTATTGGTTGCTCGTACGGATGCTGAAGCGGCTGATTTGATCACTAGCGATGTGGATGAAAACGATCAGCCATTCATCACCGGTGAGCGCACGGTTGAGGGTTTCTTCCGCACTCGTCCAGGTGTAGAACAAGCTATTTCCCGTGGTTTGGCTTACGCACCGTATGCTGACTTGATCTGGTGTGAGACATCTACACCTAACTTGGAATACGCAAAACGCTTTGCTGAGGCCATTCACCGCCAGTTCCCAGGCAAAATGCTGTCGTACAACTGCTCGCCATCGTTTAACTGGAAGAAAAACCTGGATGACCAAACTATTGCGAAATTCCAACGCGAGTTGGGTGCAATGGGTTACAAATTCCAGTTCATCACCTTGGCTGGTTTCCACGCACTGAACTACGGCATGTTTGATTTGGCACATGGCTACGCACGCAACAACATGACGGCCTTTGTTGATTTGCAAGAGCGTGAGTTCGCTGCTGCTGAACGTGGTTTCACAGCGGTACGTCACCAGCGCGAAGTAGGTACTGGGTATTTCGATGCCGTAACACAAACTATCGAAGGCGGCCAGTCCTCTACAACAGCATTGGCAGGCTCCACCGAAGCTGCCCAATTTGCTAAAGCTGCTGAATAAGGCTAGCATCAGGGGTTGATACAAGCCGTAGCATCTTTGGATGCTACGGCTTGTTCTGTATCAAACAGAAGCGAGACGTTGGCAGACCTTCTGGTACCTTTGTAGTAAAATGCCCCCGACTAGTAACTCATATCATGTATTCAAGCTTTCGCGGATAACGGTTAGCATGCATGTAAATGGTTAATAAGCAGTTAACGCTTATCTATTCTCTTTATGCGCGCATACTCTATATTTACTATCCCTGCGGGTCTTTCCGACGAGCAGCGCCGCCAGCGCAAACATATGCTCGCGCGGTTGGGCTTGGCGTGGTTGGTTATGATGCAGGTCATGATGTTTGCTTTTCCAGGGTATTTGCGCTCAGAGACTATGGAGCCTGACAGTTTGGCCTTGATGGATAAGGCCATCATTTTGATGAACTGGGCGGGTTTAGTGCTGACTGTTCCCGTAATGCTTTACTGTGCTCAGCCTATCTGGGTAGGGGCATGGAACAGTCTTAAAAAATTCAAAGTTGGGATGGATGTGCCCGTTGCGTTAGGGATTATCGTGGCTTTCATCCCCAGCGTAGTCAACACGTGGCAAAGGCAGGGCGAAGTCTATTTCGACTCGGTCAGCATGTTTGTGGCGTTCTTGCTGACAGCCCGTTATTTAGAGTTCTGTGCTAGACAATCTATTAGTCGTGGTCAGTCTTTTGATCGCGTAGAGCAGTTTCGAGCTGGTATTTCGGTGCGAGCCAATACATTAGCTTTCTGGTTTGTCCTTATTCAAGTGATTTTGGCCTTGGTTTTAGGTGTGGTGTGGTTCTTTTATCAACCAGATCATGCTGTGGCAGTCATGGTGGCGTTATTCGTCATGAGCTGTCCCTGTGCCATGTCCATGTCCGTTCCCACTGCCGTTGCCGCCGCACAGGCGGGATTGATGGTGCAACCTGCACAATCTGACGCAGATATTTCTGCGCTCATCCAACGCACAGAACACATTTCAAAACAAAATTTATACGGTTCTATTGTCTGGCACCTGTTGATGACCCCCCTTGCTGCTGTAGGGTTGGTCTCTCCTTGGGTGGCTGCTGTTTCTATGTTGTTGTCTTCACTACTGGTGGCCCTGAACTCCTGGCGAATTTATCGTCAGCGTATTTCTGGTAATCACTTGTCTGGTAGTGAGGTCACTGCATAATCCAAAAGGTGGTACACCATGCTTGAGTCACTGTTTCTCCTGATTCCGATCTCGTTGCTGTTTGTGATCATGATTGGGGTGGCTCTATGGTGGGCTATCTTTGCTGGACAATTTGAAAACTCCCAATCCGCTGGCGAATCAATACTAAAAGATGATGACAGTACGCACAGGGATGTGGAGCGCACCAAGAAATAGTGTGTATTTGTGAGGATGTGTGGCAGTTGGTATAAATCCACACAATTACCACACTAATAATAAGTTCCCTGATTAAGATCAGGGAGCAACGGCCGAGCATGAGCGATCATGGCTCAGGAGATTAATTTTGTAATGTTAGTGTTATAGGGGAAGCAAATGGGCACTTCCGAGATAGTCGGGAAACAGGCCGAAGTCTTCAACTACGGTGTCGTGCGGCAGTTTTCTGTCATGACGGTGGTTTGGGGAATTATCGGCATGAGTGTCGGCTTACTGGTTGCCTTGCAACTGATTTGGCCTGAACTTAACTTCGAAACGCCATGGTTTAGCTATGGCCGTCTGCGTCCAGTACATACCAACTTGGTGATTTTCGCCTTCGGCGGTAACGCACTGTTCGCTACATCGTACTACGTGGTTCAACGTACCTGTCAGGTACGTCTGTACTGTACAAAACTGGCTTCTTTCACCTTCTGGGGTTGGCAGCTAGTGATGTTGGGGGCGCTGATTACTTTGCCTATGGGTTTCACCAGCAGCAAAGAATACGCTGAAATGGAATGGCCTCTGGATATCCTGATTACGATTGTCTGGGTATCGTATGCTGTGGTGTTCTTTGGCACTATCGTTAAACGCCGTGTGCGTCACATTTATGTGGCGAACTGGTTCTACGGTGCTTTCATTACCACTATTGCTGTATTGCACATCTTCAATAACTTGGAAATTCCGGTTTCCATGTGGAAGTCCTACTCGGTTTACGCCGGTGTGCAAGATGCGATGGTGCAGTGGTGGTACGGCCATAACGCCGTAGGTTTCTTCCTGACCACGAGCTTCTTGGGGATGATGTACTACTTCGTACCTAAGCAAGCTAACCGTCCGGTGTACTCCTACCGTTTGTCCATTGTGCACTTCTGGGCATTGGCCTTTACGTACATGTGGGCTGGTCCTCACCACTTGCTGTACACATCCTTGCCTGACTGGACCCAATCCTTGGGTATGACCTTCTCGCTGATCCTGTTGGCTCCATCATGGGGCGGTATGATCAACGGTATCATGACCTTGTCGGGTGCTTGGCACAAACTGCGTACAGATCCTATCTTGAAGTTCTTGGTAACCTCATTGTCCTTCTACGGTATGTCTACCTTTGAAGGTTCCATGATGGCTATCCGCACAGTGAACTCCCTGTCCCACTACACTGACTGGACTATCGGTCACGTGCACTCGGGTGCGTTGGGTTGGGTAGCGATGGTGACCTTTGGTTCCCTGTACTACATGATTCCTCGCTTGTATGGCCAAAAACAGATGGCTCTGCCAAAACTGGTAGAAGTTCACTTCTGGGTGGCTACATTGGGTGTGGTGCTGTATATCGCCGCGATGTGGATTTCCGGTGTGATGCAAGGTTTGATGTGGCGTGCAACCGCTCCTGATGGTCTGTTGACATACAGCTTCGTCGAAGGGGTGAAAGCAACTTATCCGTTCTATGCAATTCGTGCATTGGGTGGCTTTATGTTTGTTTGCGGTATTGTCATGATGGGCGTGAACGTCTTCTTGACAGCATGGGGCAAACCTCGTGTGAACCCTGTTGTTCCGCTGACTAACCCTGATGCGATCAGTCCGACTAACGTTGGTCCGGCTGTTGTTACGGAATAAGGAGCAATCAATGTCCTCATCTGAGAAAAAAGGTTTTACACACGCCACGATTGAGCGCAACGTTGGTTTGCTGATTGTGCTCAGTATTCTGGTGATTTCCTTTGCGGGTTTGGTACAGATCGTGCCGCTGTTTTTCCAGCACTCTATGACTGAGCCCACAGAAGGCGTGAAGCCTTACGAGCCTCTGCGTTTGGTAGGTAGAGATATCTACATTCGTGAGGGTTGCGTAGGCTGTCACTCCCAACAAGTCCGTATGCTGCAATCTGAAGTGCAGCGTTACGGTCCTTACTCACTGGCCGGTGAGACTGTGTACGATCACCCCTTCTTGTGGGGTTCCAAACGTACTGGTCCTGACTTGGCTCGTGTAGGTGGTGTGTACACTGATAACTGGCACCGTATTCACCTGCGTAATCCACGTGATACTGAACCTGCTTCTAACATGCCGGCTTACCCTTGGCTGCAACATAACAGTGTAGAAAATGACGACGTGCGTGCACGTATGAATGCTCTGCGCATTATTGGTGTGCCATATACCGACGAGCAGATTGAAAAAGCACCTCAGCAATTGGTTGGTAAAACCGAAGAAGATGCGCTGATCGCTTATCTGCAAGGTATGGGGGTTGAAGGTCGTGCAGCAGCTGAACAAGCTGTAGCCGAAGGGAGACGCTAATCATGGTTGCATTCTTGAATGGTCTGATGACAATACTTGGCATTTTGACGTTCATTGGTATTGTGATCTGGGCGTGGTCGGATGGCCGTAAAAAGGCCAACCATGATGGGTCTATGCTTCCGTTCGCATTACCGGATGAAGCTGACGAGCAGGGAGGTTCGAATGGGTGATTTTTTTAATCAAGGCTGGAGTATTTATATCTCCGCTATAGCTTTGTTGGGTATAGCCTTCTGTCTGTGGCTGTTATGGACACAGCGTGCATGGCTATCACCGTCGATGGAAGAGCAAGAATCCTCCCACGTATGGGATGGCAACATCACTGAGCTCAATACAAACGTGCCACGTTGGTGGACCGTGATGTACGTGTTGCTGTGTATCTTCGCATTGGGCTACCTGATCATGTATCCAGGTCTGGGTAGTTACCAAGGTATGCTGAGCTACTCAGCAGCTAAAGAAGTGCAAGCGCAACAAGAGCAAATTAACGCCCGTTTGGCACCTACTTACGAGCGTTTCCGTGAGATGCCACTTGAGCAAATCGCTGACGATGCTGAAGCACGTGCTATTGGTCAGCGTTTGTTCCTGAACAATTGTGCGCAGTGTCACGGTTCTGATGCTCAAGGTAGCCCAAGCTTTCCTAACCTGACAGACAGTACATGGATGTGGGGCGGTAAGCCTGAGGATATTCTGCATACCATTACTGAAGGTAGACGCGGCATCATGACAGCACACAAAGGTGTGTTGACTCCTGGTGAGGCTTCCGACATCGCTCAGTATGTACGCTCCTTGAATAGCTTGGCACATGACCAATCACGTGTACCGTCTGGCAAAAAACTGTTTGAACAAACATGTTTTGCATGTCACGGTGCGGATGCTAAAGGCAATCAATTGTTGGGTGCTCCTGACCTGACTAGCGGTAACTGGCTGTATGGCAGTTCAGAGGCCGTGATTGTTGAAGGTATTTTGAACGGTCGTGATAACCAAATGCCAGCCCAGAAAAACCGTCTGACCGAAGAGCAAATTCGTTTGCTGGCTGGTTGGGTATGGGGTCTGAGCAACAACACTTCTAAGTAAGCGTTGTGGTGTGATTATTGTGTAAGTTGAGGTAAAGCATGAGTAGTGACGCTCCCCATCGTCGTCCAGACGAAGGAAATACAGAGCAGGTACCGGAATGGCAACCACCTATTTCCTCCAATCCGGTAACAGCTAAGGCGTCCGCTCATGCTGTTAAGGTCGTCGATATTAATCAGAAGATCTATGCGCGATCAGTAAAAGGGGTATTCGCCAACTGGCGAATCGCCCTTGTATTCTTCACACAGATTATTTATTACGGTTTGCCATGGTTGCAGTGGAATGACCGTCAAGCTGTACTGTTTGATCTGGGTACACGAAAGTTCTATATGTTCGGCATTGTGATGTGGCCTCAGGATATTATTTACCTGACCGTCATATTAATTTTGTCGGCATTCTCGCTGTTTCTTTTTACGGCGATGGCGGGGCGACTATTCTGTGGTTACGCCTGTCCGCAAACGGTATATACCGAAATATTTATGTGGGTTGAGCGCAAGGTGGAAGGCGACCGTATGGCGCGTATCCGTCTTGATGAAGCACCTTGGAGTGCCAAGAAGCTGCGTCTCAAAGCCACTAAGCATTTTTTCTGGATAGTAATTGCGCTGTGGACTGGCTTTACGTTCATAGGCTATTTTGCGCCTATTCGTGAGCTGGGTTCTCAGATCATGGATTTCACGTTAGGCCCATGGCAGTGGTTCTGGTTGTTGTTCTACGGTTTTGCTACCTGGGGTAACGCAGGCTTCCTGCGCGAGGCTATCTGTAAATACATGTGCCCGTACGCACGCTTCCAAAGTGTGATGGTGGATGACGACACCTTTGTGGTGAGTTATGACCATGTACGTGGTGAGCCACGCGGTAAGCGTTCTAAAAAGGTAGACCATAAAGAGGCAGGCTTAGGGGATTGCGTAGACTGTACCCTCTGTGTGCAGGTCTGTCCGACCGGCATCGATATTCGAGAAGGGCTGCAATACATGTGTATTGGTTGCGGGGCCTGTGTCGATGCCTGTGATGATGTAATGGAAAAACTGGATTATCCTAAAGGCTTAATCCGTTATACCTCGGGTCGTGCTATTACAGAAAGGCTGACCCAAGACCAAGTTCGTAGGCATATGTTTAGGCCGCGTATCTTGGTGTATATTGCCATTTTGAGCCTTATTACTGTAGCAGCGGTTTACTCGCTGATGGCCCGTAATGATCTGCACATGGATGTGATTCGAGATCGAGGGGTAATGGGGCGTGAAGTGCCAGGCGGTCATATAGAGAACATCTACAGACTGCAAATGATGAACAAATCAGAACAACCTATGCGTATTGAACTTGGTGCGGAAGGGTTCTCTGGTATCACTATTAGTACGGTGAGCGGTGGCAGCTCAGAGGTCGTTGTTCCAGCGGCCACAAATGAGCTGATTCCTGTGCACGTACAGGTTCCGGTAGATGTGGGCTTGAAAGAGGGGATGCACGACATTGTGATTACCGCTCGTAAGTCTGCAGATGCGGATTCCGGTGAAGAGTTCATCAGTGAGAAAACCCGTTTTTATGTGCCACGTTAAGGTGCACGCTAGATAAAGGACCCATCATGGCAAATGCAGTTGATCAGGAATTGGATACTCAACCGTGGTTTAAAGAGCCATGGCCATGGATCTTAATGGCTGGCCCTTTCCTTGCAATGGTGGGCTGTTTCATCACTATTGCGTTGGTATTGCAGCCTACAGGTGTGAGCGAAACCATTAACGACGGTGGCCAGAAGCGCGGCTTAGTTGTTACACGAGATGCGGCACCAGAAGCTCCAGCGGTAGTAGAAGCTGAATAAACACAGCGGATAGCAATAAAAAATCCCACGTTTTAGCGTGGGATTTTTTTATGGTGCAACAACTAAGGTGTTGTGCGTAACAGAGGCAAACGCGTATTAGCAGTCGACCCCGGCCATGGCTTGCAGGGCAGGTAGGTCTAAGATCATGACTTCGCGTTGTTGAATGCGTAACAGACCTTCGCGTGCAAAGCGAGAAAACAAACGGCTAACCGTTTCCAGTGTTAGGCCTAAAAAGTTACCGATTTCTTCCCGGCTCATGCGCAAAATGAACTGGTAAGGGGAGTAACCCAAGGTAGACAAACGCTGCGAAAGATTAATCAAGAAGGCCGCTAAACGCTGCTCAGAGCGTAGTGCACCCAGATTCATGATAAGGGTATGGGCACGGTTGATTTCTTTGCTCATCAAACGGCGTAGTTGCTGCTGCAAGATAGGCAGTTGCAACGACAGTTTATCCAGTTCGTTTAATGGCATGACACAGACTTCGCTGTCTTCCAAGGCAATGGAGTGCGAGACATGGCGGTTATTAAGTAAACCATCCATACCAATAATTTCACCTGGCAGTAAAAAGCCGGTGATTTGCACTTGGCCAGAAGCATCTTCCAGTTGTGTCTTGATACTGCCGGTGCGCAATGCGTAGATTGCGTCCACTTCATCATCAAGATGGAACAGGACAGAGCCTTTGCTCAGACGTATACGCTCCTTGACCAGATCATCCAGCTTTTGTAGGTCGTGGCTGGACATCCCAAGCGGCAAGCAGATTTCATTCAGCATGCAGGATGAGCAACGTATAGCATCGTGATTGACAGAGATTCGTTTTTGCATAGAAAGCGGCTGTGTCTGAAAACACTCTGGACGGTAAACCGTAACCAGATGCTGTAATCAAGCACAGCGTAAAAATCGCACTTCGGAGTGAAGTGCCACACTTGCTATTCTAGCGTATTTAAAAGCTCTTTTTGAAACATCAAGGGTTTTGCTTTTTCTTTTATTTTAGAGGCTTGCAATAATTGTAATAAAATGCAAATAAGCACATAAATGATTTTTAACGCCTCTTGAAGTTTGACTCTTTGACATCATCTATAAGTCAAGCGAAATTAATCTGGTGCAGTCTGTGAATACTCAACGCAAGATTCTGCACATTACTTAGAGTAAGGCAACATGCGAATTGATAAATTAACGACAAAATTCCAACAAGCTTTGGCAGATGCCCAAAGTTTGGCATTGCAACAGGGCAATTCATATCTGGAACCTGTACACGTATTAGCAGCTTTGTTGGCTGACGTGGATTCCGGAGCAGGCAGTCTATTGGCGCGTGCAGGTGTGGCCGTGCCCCGCTTACAAGCGGAAGTGAAAAAAGCGATTGATGCATTACCGCAGATTTCTTCTGGTGATGTGAATTTAAATATTAGTCGCGAATTGCAAAGTGCATTAGCGCTAACTGAAAAAGAAGCTACCTCTCGCGGTGATACCTATATTGCTAGCGAATTATTCTTATTGGTATTAAGCCGAGATAAAGGGCAGGCCGGTAGGTTATTAAAAGAAGCGGGTTTAAATGAACAAGCATTGGTGGCTGCGATAGAAGCAGTTCGTGGTGGTGAATCGGTAAACGATGCGGAAGGCGATGCCAACCGTGAAGCGTTGTCCAAATACACCACTGACCTGACAGACCGCGCACGTTTGGGCAAGTTGGACCCTGTGATTGGACGTGACGATGAAATCCGTCGCTCTATTCAAATCCTGCAACGTAGAACCAAAAACAACCCTGTGTTGATTGGTGAACCTGGTGTGGGTAAAACCGCGATTGTGGAAGGTTTGGCTCAGCGTATCGTGAATAACGAGGTGCCTGAGAACCTGAAAAACAAACGGGTGTTGGTATTGGATTTGGCCGCCTTGCTGGCCGGTGCTAAATACCGTGGTGAATTTGAAGAGCGTCTGAAAGCCGTATTGAAAGAACTGTCTCAAGATGCGGGTAAGACCATTCTCTTCATTGATGAGATCCACACCATGGTGGGGGCAGGTAAAGCTGAGGGTGCGATGGATGCTGGCAATATGCTGAAACCCGCGCTGGCCCGTGGTGAACTGCACTGTATTGGTGCAACCACGCTGGACGAGTACCGTCAATACATAGAGAAAGATGCTGCGTTAGAGCGCCGTTTCCAAAAAGTGTTGGTGGATGAGCCTGATGTAGAGTCCACCATTGCGATCCTGCGTGGTTTGCGTGAGCGTTATGAACTGCACCACGGTGTGGCGATTACTGACCCCGCGATTGTGGCTGCTGCTGAGCTGTCTAACCGTTACATTACCGACAGATTCCTGCCGGATAAAGCGATTGACTTGATTGACGAAGCCGCTGCCCGTATTCGTATGGAAATCGACTCTAAGCCTGAAGTGATGGATAGGCTAGACCGACGCATGATTCAGCTCAAGATTGAGCGCGAAGCGGTGCGTAAGGAAACCGACGATGCGTCACAACGTCGTTTAGCAACCATCGAAGAAGAGCTGGAGCGTTTGCAACGCGAGTACAACGACTTTGAAGAGGTTTGGAAAGCCGAAAAAGCGGCCGTGCAAGGTACGCAATCCATTAAGGAAGAAATTGAACAGTTAAAAGCAGAAATGGCTGAGCTGCAACGCAAAGGCCAGTTCGATAAGTTGGCTGAGTTGCAGTATGGTAAGTTGCCCGAGCTAGAGGGCCGTTTGGCTACCGCCGAGCATTCCAAAGACAAATTGGAAGACAAACCTAAGCTTTTACGTACGCAGGTAGGTACAGAAGAGATTGCTGAGGTGGTATCACGTGCTACAGGTATTCCTGTTTCGCGCATGATGCAAGGCGAGCGTGAAAAACTGCTGAATATGGAACAGCACCTTGAAGAGCGTGTGGTGGGCCAGAATGAAGCGGTATCGTTGGTGGCTGATGCTATTCGACGTTCACGTGCTGGTCTGGCTGATCCTTCTAAACCGTATGGTTCGTTCTTGTTCTTAGGTCCTACCGGCGTGGGTAAAACCGAGCTGACTAAAGCTTTGGCTGCCTTCCTGTTTGACTCTGAAGATCATTTGATTCGTATTGATATGTCAGAGTTTATGGAGAAACATTCCGTAGCGAGACTGATTGGTGCGCCTCCGGGCTATGTGGGTTACGAACAAGGCGGTTACTTAACAGAAGCCGTACGTCGCAAACCCTATAGTGTGATTTTGCTGGACGAGGTAGAAAAAGCTCACCCTGATGTGTTTAACATCTTGCTGCAGGTGCTGGACGACGGTCGCCTGACTGATGGCCAAGGTAGAACAGTAGATTTCCGTAATACCGTGGTGATCATGACCTCTAACTTGGGTGCTCATCACATCCAAGAAATGGTGGGCGAACCTTACGAGAAAGTGAAGTCTGCGGTATGGGAAGAGGTCAAACTCTCTTTCCGTCCAGAGTTCTTGAACCGTATTGACGAAGTTGTGGTGTTCCACGCACTGGGCGAGGCGCAGATTCAATCTATTGCCAAAATCCAGTTGCAACGTTTGGCACAACGTTTGGCAGACAGAGGTATGCAGTTGGAAGTTAGCGATGCTGCCTTGGCTGAAGTGGCAAAAGTTGGTTTCGATCCATTGTTTGGTGCTAGACCGCTGAAACGAGCTATCCAGCAGAACATCGAGAACCCAGTGGCTAAACTGATCTTGGAAGGCCAGTTCGGTGAAGATGATGTAGTACCTGTAGACTGGAGAGACGGTAGTTTCGTGTTTGACCAGAAAGCAGGCGCTGCTTAACACTACGCTGAAGTAGTCACAAAAAAGCCCCCTCTTGAAAAAGAGTGGGGCTTTTTTTCGTCTAAAGCTTTGGCAAGCGTGGCAAATAAGCGTATATTTTAATTTCTTAAAAAAGAATGATAGTTAAGTAATGTTCTCTAATGGGGAATTTAATGGATTCAGAAACACTACGCATTTTTCTTTGTGTGGCGAGCGAACTGAGTATTACGCAAGCAGCAGCAAGATTAGGCCGAGCACCTTCCAATATCACGACACGTATACAGCAACTTGAGGCTGATGTGGGAGTGGAGCTCTTTGTACGTACAGGTAAGCGCATGGTGCTGTCTGTGGCTGGGGAGGGCTTCGTGAGCTATGCCAATAAGCTGTTGGCCTTAGAAGCTGAGGCTAGGCATGTCATCACCGGTGGGCGTGATGGTGGCCTCTTGCGCATGGGTAGCATGGAAAGTACGGCAGCTAGCCGCTTGCCGGCGTTGTTGGCAACGTACCATGCTAGGCATACCAATACCTCGTTACAGCTACGTACGGGGCCTACGCGAGCGCTATTGGAGCAGTTGCGTACAGGTGTTTTGGACTGTGCATTTGCGGCGTTGTCTCCCACAGCAGAGGAAGGAGTTTTGCTGGATGAGTTAGCTTTACAGGCACTACCAGCGTGGCAAGAGGAACTGCTGTTGTTATTGCCAAGCAGCGAGTCAGACGTGAAACAGGTGGCAGATATTCGTGCCCGTACCTTAGTGGCCTTCCCGCTGGGCTGTACCTATCGCAGCATGGCTGAGCAGTTTTTGGGCATGGCTGAGTCTCCTGAGTGGCGGGTACTAGAAATTGCTTCCTACCATGCCATGATTGCGTGTGTGGCGGCGGGTAATTGCGTGACCTTAGTGCCCGCAAGTGTCTTGAAGTTGGCTGGTGTACCTCATAGCCTCACAACCTTATCGGTAGGGATAGTGGATACCTTATTGGTGTGGCGTAAAGGCTATGACGTGCCGGCTTTCCAGCATTTGCTCGCGTTGCTCGCAGAGGAAAAGCTGTGATTGCATCAGGAAACCGCACGGCCTTACTGGGGCCATGGCGCTCGGCGTTTGAAGCTGCCTTGATCCTGTCTGTAGGCATGGGGATAGGGCGTTTTGCATTCACAGCGGTCTTTCCCTACATGGTTGAAGATGCTGTGATCACCGTGCAGCAAGGCAGTTGGGCCGCATCTACGAATTATGCAGGGTATTTGCTAGGGGCCTTGTTGGCGGTTAAGTTGCACAGCAGGTATGCCTATCGTTTGTGCGTGTGGGCTGTATTGGGTACAGCCTTAACCTTGGCGTTGTTGGCGTTGCCCATGCCGGTATGGGGGATTTTGCTATTGCGTGGTGTGGCCGGGGCTATTAGTGCCTTGGGCTTTGTCGCGGCGTCATTATGGTTGTTTTCTGAGCGTAAAAACTTCAGAGGAGCTCCAGTGCTGTATGCCGGAGTTGGGGTGGGTATAGCTTTATCGGCCGAACTCTTGGTGTTAGGGGCAGAGCTAGGGCTGCGTAGTTCTGGGATGTGGCTATTATTGGCCGTGGTTGCCGTCATCATGGGGGCGATTGCCGTACCAGGATTATTGGGGCGTGGTAAGACATCAGAACAGTCTATGCAGTCATCCGTGGAAGTCATAGAGCCAAAGCTGGTTGCGCCATTGCCTTTGGTGGTTATTTATGGCCTGGCTGGTTTGGGTTATATCGTGACGGCTACCTATCTACCCATGCTGGTGCACATGGCATTGCCAGACTTACAGTCAGCACACGTGTGGGCAGTATTTGGATTAGGAGCGGTGCCCGCCTGTTTTTTGTGGCATGGTCTGCATGAAAAACTAGGGACTCGTACAGCATTACAGTGGAATCTGGCAGTACAAGCATTGGGAGTAGGGCTGCCGGTACTGGTGGAGTCTGCGACGAGTTATATGCTCAGTGCGTTACTGGTGGGGGGAACCTTCACAGGCACGGTAACTATCGCGATGCCCGCAGCACAACGTTTGGCACGCCATACAGGTACGAATTTATTGGCGATTATGACATTGGTGTACAGCGTGGGGCAGATTGTTGGTCCTGTGTTGGCGGAGATGTTGCACAGCTACAGCCATAGTTTTACCAGTGCGTTGGTGATGGCTGCATCGGCCTTGATGTTGTCGTTGCTTCTGAGTGTGAGGCTATACCCGTCTAGGTAGTCACTGCCCATCAATGATTGATTGTTTGCCGTAACCTAAGGCTTAGAATGCCATGAGCTTAAAGCCCGCTTACTCACGACTGGGCTGCATTAGCCTAAGGTGGCGAAACCCGCTTATCAACCACCTGCTGCATTAGCCTAAGGCTGCGAAAGTATTTTTTTATTTGAGACACCAAATAAAAAAACACTTCCATCCGCCTTTTGCTCGTCGCTTGCAGAGGTTTTTAGACAGATGATTTCTGTAGGTATGCATACTTCTGCACAAAAAACAGCCTCTGTAGCTCCCCAGCGCGTGCGATGGATACAGCCGTTATCCTGAACTAGCATCAAGCGTAGAAGCCTACTAATCGTTAAGCTGCCTTCCTAGCAGGTGCGATGAATGCGCTTAAAGTATTGGTTTATCTAAACGTTTGGCAGGCGTTTCATTCAGGTTTTCGCGAGTGGCGTCCCACGAGTAAAACTTCACCCCAATTTGTATACGTTCGCGATTAGTTTCACGACGCCACTGGTTTGCATCCCGCAAAGAGTACACACAGCCACAGTATTCTTGCATGTAGAACTCTTCCGTTTTGCTGATCTCCAGCATACGTTTAGCACCACCGCCTTTACGCCAGTTGTACGTCCAGTACAGCATGTTGGGGTAGCGAGCAGCAGCACGCTCACCGCAACCATTGATCTGGTTCATGTCTTTCCAGCGCGAAATACCCAGCGAGCTGCTAAACGTATCGTAGCCATGCTCGTGTGCATAAAGGGCAGTGCGTTCAAAGCGCATGTCAAAGCATTCAGTACAGCGTATGCCACGCTCGGGCTCGTGCTCCATGCCTTTTACCCGCTCAAACCAGTTATCTACGTCGTAATCGGCATCAATAAACTCAATACCGTGTTTTTCGGCGTAGCGTATGTTTTCCTGTTTACGAATCTCATACTCGCGCACAGGATGAATATTAGGGTTGTAAAAGAAGATGGCGTAGTCAATGCCAGAGGCCGTGATTGCCTCCATGACTTCGCCCGAACAGGGGGCGCAGCAGGAGTGCAATAAAACCTTCTTGCGGTTGTCAGGTAGTGTGAGTACAGGACGATCAACAGATGTGGACATGACGCTTCTACAGAATAAATGGAGCTGAACTGGCTATTTTAGCCTTCAATCACCACTTCCCAAAGCGCGCGCACAGTTTGGCGGTCTTGTTCGTGGTTTTGAGGGGGCACACGGGCCCATGGCTGAGCCTGTAATCGCAAGGTGTGTTGCAGTTTGCGGTAGTTTCTATAAATGCTGCTGACTTGGCTAGCCAAACTACTGTCTATCAGCCCCAGTTCAGCAGCTAAGCCTAATAAGGTGATATTGCCGAGGTTACCCAACAGCACAGGGTATTGATGGGCATGCGCTAATACGATGAATTGTGTGATGAATTCAATATCCACCATGCCACCGCTGTCGTGTTTTAGATCGAACAGTTCGCTGCGGTTAGGGTGGCCTTCAAAAATGCGGGCACGCATTTGGCGTATATCAGCTTTAAGCTGTGACAAGTCGCGAGGGCGTACCAGTATGTCTCGCCGTACTTGCTCAAAGCGTTTACCTATACGAGCGCTACCCGCCACAAAACGGGCACGTGTTAAGGCTTGATGCTCCCAACTCCACGCTTGTTGTTGCTGGTATTGCTCAAAGCTATCAATGCTCACGGCGATTAGCCCGGCGTTACCATCGGGGCGTAGGCGCATATCTACTTCATAAAGCCGCCCTGATGATGTCAGGGTAGACAACCACGAGATCATGCGGCGACCGAGTTTGACGTAGTGTTCTGACGCGTTTTGATCTGGGTCGTCGTACAGGAACACCAAATCTAAGTCAGAGGCATAGCCCAGCTCTTTACCGCCTAATTTTCCATAGGCAATGATGGCAAATTCTGGGGCGGGCAAGGTTGCGGTATCAGTACCTTTAGGCTGGGCTAAGGGCCACGTGCGGTATAGCGTTTCTTCTAGCATCAGGTCGGCTAAGGCAGACAGCTTGTCCGCCAGTTGCTCTACGCTGTAGCAACCAGATAAGTCTTGAGCCAGTAGTTCAAAGGTGTGTTGATGCAGTGTGTCGCGCATCAAGTTCATTTGCTGTTCTATATCGGGCTGCCCATCGGGTAGGCGGCACGCGTCTAACTCGTGATGCAACTGAGTTTGCAGGGCATTGAAATCCGTATCCTGCATCAAGCTTTTCCAGTTGATCAGCCTGTCTAATACCAAGGGGAATTGCACTAAGTACTGCGCTACCCATGGGCTGGCAGACACTAGCATGGTTAAACGGCTAATGGTTTCGGGGTACTCGCTTAACAAGGCCACATATGCACTACGTTGTGCGATGCTTTCCATTACATTTAAGAGCCGGCTTAAGGTTTCTTCTGCGTTAGCCGTTTGGGCAGCAGCAAGGCTTAACTGCGGCAGCAGTTGTTCTAATCGTGCGCGACTAGGCCGTGGTAAGCGTCGCAACTTATGGCTGTCCAAAAAGTGCGTGATTTTTTCTTGAGCGTGAGCTTGAAAGTCATCCGGCGTAACTGCCGGTGCTTCCGGTGTGGGAGGCGGACTGGCTTCTACGTTTGTGGGGCTACTGTCATTTAACCCCGCCAATCTAAAGGCATCACTAAAATACCGGCTGACGACGCTGCGGTGGTGCTGTAGTTGGGTTTCGAACTCATCAAGCTCAAGGCCTAATGTGGTGGCCAGCGCTTGGCGTTCTTCCACTTTTACGGGCAGTAGGTGGGTTTGTGTGTCTTCACGGTACTGCAGCATGTGTTCGGTGCGACGTAAAAATAAATACGCCTGTTTTAACTCTTCTACTGTTGTGGCCGTTAGTACGCCTGCTCGTTGTTGGGCGCGCATAGCATCCAACAGGTTGCTGCGCTGTAGCGAGGGTAAGCGCCCACCGCGAATGAGCTGATTCAGCTGCACTACGAATTCAATTTCTCGTATGCCGCCATCGCCCAACTTGATATTGTGCAGGCTATCAATGCCATTTCTATTGAGCACCCGTCGGTTCCAGTCTTGGCGTATACGTTCACGTAGTTCACGTAAGGCAGCTAACGCGTCAAAGTCAAAGTAGTTGCGATACACAAAAGGCGTACGCAATTGTTCGAACTGGTAGCGCAAACTATGGGGGTTGCTGGTGGGATTTGCTTGTAATGCCAAGGGTCTAGCCTTAATCCATGCATAGCGTTCCCACTCCCTCCCTTGGCTAATCAAGTAGTTAGCGACGGCAGCCATGCTCCATGCCAACGGGCCAGAGTCGCCATCAGGGCGTAAACGTAGATCGCATCTAAACACCTGACCGTCTGGCGTGACCTCAGACAAAATCGCACTGATTTGTTGCGTAAGTTTGCCAAAAAACTCGTGGTGACTAATAGGGCGCGGGCCGGTGGTGTCGCCATCAGGCCCATAAATACAAATTAGGTCTATGTCTGATGACACGTTTAGCTCTTTACCCCCCCATTTACCCATAGCCAGAATCAGCATTTCTAAGGGCTGCCCTGTTTTGGGATCCAGCGGGGTGCCGTGACGTTCTGCTAGTTTTCTGTAGGCAGTTTCGTAAGCATGTTGTACAGACAAGTCGGCCAGATGACTCATGGCCTGGGTAACCTCTTCAAAGCTGGCAAGACCAGCAATGTCACGCACCATTAGGGTATAGAACACGCCTGTACGCAATAAACGCAGTGGGCGTTTAATGTCGTTGATCTCACTGTAGGGCGCATTAGCTAACGCCAACTGTGCGAGCTGATTTAAACGTTCTAGCGTGAGTGGATGTAGGCTGTTTTGCTGCAGGTGGTGAGCAAAATCCGGGAAGGCGGTTAACTTTCGTTGTAATGTGCCTGACCAAGCGAGGGCAGAGTTCAATATAATGGCTTCGTTCATCTGATAATCGATAAAAAGGTCAGAGCATTAATCAACGGTGTACAGCATGTTCATGTTAGCACTTTGCAGTCTTGCGGATTAGTGTGACGATTGGAGGCTTATGTCACGACTACGGCGCACGTTGCTGTATGTGCTTTTTGCTTTATACCTGAGCGCAGTGCTGTTTGTCAGCGCAATACGTTTTTGGGTGATACCCAATTTGCAGCAATGGCAGGCACCATTGGAAAAAGTGTTGTCTGACGCGTTGGGCGTAGAGCTTACTTTTGATCAGGTGACAGGCGATTGGAAAGGCTCACGTGCCCGATTACAACTGGATAATGTCAGGGTGCAGCAGGGCGAGGGCGAACAGCCCGCTATGCACATCCCTATGTTGCAGTTTGAGTTTAGTTGGTCGTCGTGGTTATACGCCAAGCCCATTTTTCATATGGTGTATGCCGATGGACTGCAGCTCACTATCAAGCGCGATAGTAATGCCCATATCAGCGTGGGGGGCGTGGTGGTTGATGATGGCACGGCTGCAGAAAGTTCTAGGGAGGACGATCAAGCTTTTTTACGGTGGCTGGCGTTACAACGACAAGTACAGATCACCAATGCCACCATTATTTGGGACGATCACTATAGAAAGCTGCCACCAGAGGTGGTGACCCCTGTACAAATCGATGTACAGAATCGTGATGGGCGGCATTACGTCGCATTGCAAGAGGGCGAGCCAGGTAATACGGATGGCTTGGCTGTGTTAGCCGACTTACAAACGCCCAGTTCAGAGGCCGGGGATAATGTCTCTGCCATGAATGGTCAGTTGTATGTGCGGGCTCGGACGGGGTTTGAGTCCTTGTTAGCGCTAGGTTTGGATAAAAACACAGACTGGTCGGTGTACCCCGAACTCTTAGAATTGGTGGTGAAGGTAGAGCAGGGGCGTTTCACGGATATACGTTTTAAGGCCGAAGCGTCAGCCTTGCAGGGGGCTTTCTACGGCCAAGACTTGGCGGCGAAAAAACTATCGGTATTCATGTCCTCATCGTGGACGGACTTGGACCGATGGTTAGCGCAGCGTGATTGGCTGAGCACGGCACCCGTACAAAGTATTGTCATGTTAGACGACGTTCACGTCGCTGGCGGCCAGTTGTGGCAAGAAGACCTACAACTGGATCGCATGGCGTTTGAGTTAGATGGACGTGGCAGAGCATGGCAGTTAACAACCTTTGTGGTAGAGAACCCTGAGCTGTATCTTTATACCCAAGGAAACTGGCGTCCTGATCCCGATTACGAGCTAGGGTGGTTAGAGCTTCAGGGCCGCTTAGAGCATGTGCAGCTCAGCAGCTTATATAAGTATTTCCCAGACGATGTGGGGACTGATGTTATTAGTTGGCTTAAAGCGGGTTTGCAGCAAGGCAGCTTAGAGCAGGGGCGCTTTACGCTGCGAGGTGATGTGGATGCGTTCCCGTTTCAATCAGAACAAGAAAAAGGCTATTTTGATGTTACGGGCACAATACGTGGCGCGCAAATTGACTATTGGCAGGCGGCAGCACATGAGCGTACGTGGCCGCTGCTGCGCGATATAGAAGGTCAGTTACGCATTGAACGTGCTGGCTTGTATGGTAATTTCACTCAAGCCTCTGTCTTGATAGACCCGGCCTCACCCGTGCAGGCCACCGCGTTGGCTATCACTATTCCTAATATGGAACACGACTCCGTCGTGCATATTGATGCACAGAGCCACGGTAGTGCCGCATCGTATGTACCCTTGTTTAAAAACTCTCCCTTGGGGGAGTTGGTGAATAACGAGCTGGATGGCTTACGGGCAGAAGGGCAGTGGGAGGTTCCCTTGAAACTTGCTGTGCCGTTGCAAGCCGGTAAGGATGTTTCCATTACAGGGCACGTGGCGATGCAAAACACGTCATTACGTGTGTATGACGAGCTTCCGCCTATACGCCGATTACATGGACGCCTGAACTTTTCTGACACGGCGGTGTGGGCAGAGAATTTGCGTGGTGCATGGTTAGGCCAACCCTTATCTATTGAGAAAGGCGTAGCCTACGACGGAAATCAACCCAATAAATACCCCGGGCTGACCTTTAAAGGCAGTGCTGATATGCAGCAAGCTCGCCCATGGATACCAGCAATGTGGCATGAGCGTGTGCAAGGGCGTACCCCCTTTCAGTTTGTGCTCAGTGTGCAGCAGTCTGACGTAGTGTTGAAACTGGACTCTACACTGCAAGGCTTGATCGTAGATTTGCCTTTACCTATGCAAAAACCGGCTGAGCAACGCTGGCCTTTGCAATTACGGTGGCAGGCCGTGAATCCTAGCACCTCACAGCTCAGCGTGGCGTTAGGGCGTTCTTTTTACGCTAGCTTCTTGCATGATAAAACGGTCCCGCAGCCGTATTTCAAGGCTGGCACCATCACTGCCAATAAAGAGATTAAGCCAGAGCAAAATGGTTTGGTGGTGGATGTGCATTACCCCAAAGTGGATTTAGATGGGTGGCAAGCCCTGATACAAACAGCACAAGCCGATGAATCACAGGGAGAGGGGTATTTTCCTGCATTGAAACGGCTGCGAGTGCAGGCTGATGAGGCGCAGGGATTGGGGATGGCATTTGAGCATCTGACTCTCACCGCACAGCAGCCGCAACAGCAACATTGGCGTGTAGATATCAGCTCTAGCGAGGCCGCCGGAAACTTACAGTGGCAGGTAGATAGAGCCGGACAAATACAAGGGGTGTTGCAAGCCCATTTTCAGCGCATTATTTTGGGTGAAATGGCTGAGGGTGAGGTAGCAGAAAGTACTGAGTCAGAGTCCCAGTCCGAGCGATGGGGGGATGATACGCTGCATCTGCCCGATATGAATTTGCACATAGAACAGTTGGAAATTGCAGGCAAGCGCATAGGTAGCGTGTTGGCAGAGGGTAGGTCAGAGCCAGATTCAGATGTATGGCAGCTAGAAAATCTGTCTTTGGTAGCGCCCGGGATGAGTTTAACGGGGGCGGGGCATTGGTTGTTAAATGGTGAGTCTCGTGGGTTGTATATAGAGGCGCAAGCGACGATAGAAAGTCTACAAGACTATCTGGATTTCTTCGGTGTGCCTGATGTAGTACAGGGCACTAAAGGTAGCGTGGCGATGCAGTTCAGCTGGCGCAATTTGCCGTGGCGCGTAGCATTAGATGATTTAGAGGGTGATATTAATGTGGTTCTAGGCAAGGGGCGTTTAAAGCAAATACAGTCACGCTCAGCCCGCTTGCTAGAGGTGCTATCACTGCAGTCGCTAACGCGATTGGCCCGCTTAGAACTGAATATTGGTGGTGTATTGCGCGAGGGCTTCCCCTACGATGCGATCAAGGGCGATGTGAGCTTGCGAGAAATGGTACTGCACACCAATAACTATAGGATTACAGGCCCTGTAGGGACTATTGTGATTGAGGGTGATGTGGGTGTGCAGCAGGAAACCCTAGCCTTAAACGTAGTGGTGATCCCGCAGGTGGACATCAGTGGTGCAGCGGTTGCGGCGGCTATTGCGGTAAATCCTATAGTCGGACTTGGCGCATTTGTGACGCAGTGGTTAATGCAAGAGCCATTGTCACGAGCCATGACGCAGCGTTACGCGGTACAGGGTAGTTGGGATGATCCCCAGGTAGAGGAGCAGTCCTTAGACTTACCGTAAGGTGGGTTTCACGCATGAAAAAAGGGGCCTAGGCCCCTTTTTATTGATAGAACGTATAAGGATTAATATACACCTTGTTGGAGTATCGCATCCGCCACCTTTACAAAGCCGGCAATGTTAGCGCCGTCTACATAGTTAATAAATTTAGCTTGTTGGCCATGTTGCACGCAGTTCTCGTGGATGGCGTGCATAATGTGATGCAGTTTTTGGTCAACAGCTTCTTGAGTCCAGAACAAGCGTTGTGAGCTTTGGCTCATTTCCAAGCCAGATACCGCTACACCACCTGCATTACTGGCTTTACCGGGTGCATAGAGAATCTTAGCTTCTAAGAACAGCTCTACAGCTTCCAGTGTTGAAGGCATATTGGCGCCTTCGGCAACGCAGCGTACACCGTTAGACAGCAATACACGCGCATCATGAGCATCCAATTCGTTTTGGGTAGCACATGGCAGGGCGACATCTACAGGTACTTCCCATGGACGTTTGCCAGCAATGTATTGAATACCTAACTCTTTGGCGTAATGCTCTACACGGCCTTGGTTCTGGTTACGGATTTCCATCAAGCGTTCTAGCTTTTCAGGTGTGAAACCATCTGGGTCGTAGGCATAACCTTGTGAGTCAGAAACAGTCACCACTTTGGCACCAAAGTGCATGCATTTTTCGATGGCGTATTGCGCCACATTGCCTGAACCAGATACCGAAACGGTTAAGCCTTCCAATGCCATGCTTTGACGTTGCAGCATTTCTTGCACGAAGTACACCAAACCGTAGCCGGTGGCTTCTGGGCGTATTAAGCTGCCGCCAAAACTGATGCCGCGGCCAGTAAAGACGCAGGCTGTATTGTTGGACAGTTTTTTCATCATCCCGGACATATAGCCCACTTCACGGCCACCTACGCCAATATCACCAGCAGGCACATCTGTGTCTGGGCCAATGTGACGGTAGAGTTCAGTCACCAGCGCTTGGCAGAAGCGCATGATTTCGTTCTCTGAGCGGTGTTTGGGATCAAAGTCAGACCCACCCTTAGCGCCACCCATAGGTAGGGTAGTGAGGGCGTTTTTAAAGGTTTGCTCGAAAGCCAGGAATTTGAGGATGGAGAGGTTTACAGAAGGGTGAAAACGCATGCCGCCTTTAAAGGGGCCTAGGGCGCTGCTGTGCTGGATGCGGAAAGCCCTGTTTGTTTCGGTTTCGCCTTGGTCATTGACCCAGGAAACACGAAACTGAATCGCGCGTTCAGGTTCAACCAAACGTTCCAGCAATCCTTGTTTAGCGTACTGAGGATTCTGCTGGATGAATGGCCACAAACTGCCCATGACCTCAGCGACTGCCTGCATGAATTCAGGCTGGTGTGGGTCACGGGCGCGCACAGAATCGAGGAACTGCTCTAGACTAGATGATCTCATAACTACTCTGCAAAAAAGAGGGCTGGCTTATGAGGGGAGCAAGTAACACCTAAGGTGAGGCCTGCCATCAGGCCCGCCTATGCCAGTGCAGAGTTAAACCGTGAAACGGTTTTATCCCAGAAAAGTCAGGGAAGCAGGGTCTGAATGCCCGCAGTTTCCAGCCCAGGCTGGAAAATAAATAAGCCTCACTATGGAGGCTTATTTATTCTATGCTTATTTTTTCATCATATCGAAAAATTCTGCATTTGTTTTTGTGGCGCGAATCTTGTCGAGGATGAATTCCATCGCTTCAACCTCATCCATGTCATGGATGAATTTGCGCAATACCCAAACTTTTTGCAGCAAATCTGGCTTGATCAGCAGCTCTTCGCGGCGTGTACCAGACTTGTTCAAATTGATGGCTGGGTACATACGACGCTCAGCCAAACGGCGCTCCAAGTGGATTTCAGAGTTACCAGTACCCTTGAACTCCTCGTAGATCACCTCATCCATACGGCTACCGGTTTCAATCAGAGCTGTACCGATGATAGTCAGAGAACCGCCTTCTTCCAAGTTACGTGCCGCACCAAAGAAGCGTTTAGGACGTTGCAATGCATTTGCGTCCACACCACCTGTTAGCACCTTGCCAGAAGCAGGTACCACGGTGTTGTATGCACGCGCCAATCGTGTGATGGAGTCCAGCAAAATCACAACGTCTTTCTTTAGTTCTACCAGACGTTTTGCTTTTTCGATCACCATTTCGGCAACTTGAACGTGGCGTGTCGCTGGCTCATCGAAAGTGGACGCTACAACTTCACCGCGAACGGTACGTTGCATTTCGGTCACTTCCTCAGGACGTTCGTCTACCAGCAGCACGATCAACGTGGCTTCTGGGTAGTTGGTGGTGATGGCGTGAGCCATGTGCTGCATCATCACGGTTTTACCGGATTTTGGGCTAGCAACGATCAGGGCACGCTGGCCTTTACCAATAGGGGCAAAGATATCCAGAATACGGCCAGTGATGTTTTCCTCACTTTTGATCTCACGCTCCAGACGCATAGGCTGGTCTGGATGCAGAGGAGTGAGGTTTTCAAACATAATGCGATGTTTGATAGCCTCTGGCTGCATGCCATTAACTTTGTCTACTTTTACCAGAGCAAAGTAGCGTTCACCGTCTTTGGGTGTACGTACCTCACCTTCAATAGAGTCGCCCGTATGCAAATTGAAACGGCGGATTTGTGAAGGAGAGATATAAATGTCGTCAGTGCTGGCGAGGTAGGAGGTTTCTGGAGAACGCAGAAAACCAAAACCGTCAGGCAGAACTTCCAATACGCCATCGCCGAAAATTTGTTCGCCTTTTTTGGCGTGCTTTTTCATGATGGCAAACATCAGTTCTTGTTTGCGCAGGCGGTTGGCGTTGTCGATTTCCAGGCTGGCAGCCATTTCCAGCAACTGCGAAACATGCAGCGCTTTGAGTTCGTTGAGGTGCATGAGAGGAAAAGAAGGGGCTCAATCTATGACGGCGGGCCGAAGAATCGTAGGCCCGCGCAGCATCATAGTTGAACGCAAGTTATAGGGAGTCGTTGAGAAACGTAGTTAGTTGTGAGCGATTCAATGCGCCCACTTTAGTTTGTGTGGCTTCGCCATTTTTGAACAGCATCAAAGTGGGGATGCCACGAATGCCATAAGAGGCAGCGATATCAGGGTTTTCGTCAACGTTGACTTTGGCAATGATAACACGGCCTTTGAACTCTTCCGCCGCTTCTTCCAGCAAGGGGGCGATCGCTTTACAAGGACCACACCACGCAGCCCAGTAGTCTACCAGTACAGGAAGATCGGCGTTCAACACATCCGAGTCAAAAGAGGCATCAGTAACGTGTTTGATGGAATCACTCATGAGAATTACAGTTTTAATAAGAAAAATAGAGAATCTGCAGCCTGATAAGGCCTCATGGCAGTATGGTAGTCTAGCTTTGGAATGAGGGCAGATAGGCTGTCGCATTTTGACAGCAGAGCCAGGTGCAGCGCATTTACATTGTAGTGGTAGTTTAACGTGTTGTGTGAGTCCTGTTTTGGCTTTTTGGCGCAACTCCGTAAAATACTTTTTATTTTTAATCCTGCTAGAGATGACTTTGGCCACTTCTAATTACGATGAACGTTCCATTCAGGTCCTAAAAGGGCTAGAACCTGTGCGACAACGACCAGGGATGTACACGCGTACTGATTGTCCCCTGCACATTATTCAAGAGGTTATTGATAATGCAGCAGACGAGGCGTTGGCAGGGTTAGCATCTTTAATTCGGGTTCGATTGCATGCGGATGGCAGTGTCTCCGTAGAAGACAACGGACGCGGTATTCCAGTAGGGTTGCACCCCGAAGAGCACGCTCCAGTCGTGGAGCTGGTGTTCACCCGCCTGCATGCAGGGGGCAAGTTTAATAAGAAAGACGGTGGCGCTTATGCGTTTTCCGGTGGTCTGCACGGTGTGGGTGTATCAGTCACCAACGCCTTATCTACACGTTTAGAGGTAGATGTAAAACGGGACGGCCTACAGCATCGTATTGTGTTTGCTCAAGGCGAGGTGATTACGCCGCTTGAGGAAGTGGCGAAAGTACCTAAAAAACACAGCGGTACGGTAGTGCGTGTATGGCCTGAGGCTAAGTATTTTGATAGCGCAACGATTCCACTGAACGAATTGATGCACGTGCTGCGTAGCAAAGCCGTGTTGTTAGGTGGAGTATTGGTTGAGCTGATCAACGAAAAAAGTGGCGAAACCTATAGCTGGCAATACCAAAACGGTTTGCGCAGCTACTTGCAGGAAACCCTAGATACCACCGAGTTCTTAGTGCCTTTGTTTGAGGCACAACAGTATGCTGACGCCGACGACGACAATTACTCTGAAGGCGAGGGCGCACACTGGGTAGTGGCATGGACAGCGGAAGGTAACGTGGTACGCGAGTCTTTTGTTAACTTGATCCCTACGCCCGCAGGCGGGACCCACGAGGCTGGCTTGCGAGATGGCTTATACCAAGCGGTGAAAAGCTTTGCCGAGCTACATAGTTTGATTCCCAAAGGGGTGAAGCTATTACCTGAGGATGTATTCGCGCGTGTCAGTTTCGTGCTGTCTGCCAAAATTCTAGATCCTCAATTCCAGGGCCAGATCAAAGAGAAGCTCAATAGCCGTGATGCGGTTAGATTGATTAGTGGCTTTGTACGTAATGCGCTAGAGCTGAAACTGCATGCTGACGTAGAAATGGCGAAGAAATTAGCTGAATTTGCTATTCGCCATGCACAAGCGCGCGTGCGCTCGTTACAGAAGGTAGAAAAGCGTAAAAGTTCCGGTGTTGCTGTGCTGCCAGGCAAACTGACAGACTGTGAATCTACCGACAACGATCGTACCGAGTTGTTTTTGGTAGAGGGCGATTCTGCCGGTGGCTCTGCCAAAATGGGCCGAGACAAATCCTTCCAAGCTATTTTGCCCTTGCGCGGTAAGGTGTTGAACTCGTGGGAAGTGGATAAAGACCGTCTTTTTGCGAACCAGGAAATCCATGATGTTTCAGTCGCCATTGGGGTAGATCCGCATGGGCCAGAAGACACGGTAGATTTGTCGGGTTTGCGTTATGGCCGCATTTGTATCTTGTCGGATGCGGACGTGGATGGTTCGCACATTCAGGTTTTGCTGCTAACGCTGTTTTTCCGCCACTTCCCTAAGTTGATTGAGGCCGGCCATATTTATGTAGCACGTCCACCGCTCTTTAGGCTGGATGTGCCTGCCGTGGGCAAACGCGCGGCACGCAAAATTTATTGTTTGGATCAAAAAGAGCTGGATGTGGCGCAAGAGAAATTGCGTGCTGAAGGTGTCAAAGAAAGCAGTTGGGCCATTAGTCGCTTTAAAGGCTTGGGCGAGATGAGTGCTGAGCAATTATGGGATACCACCATGAATCCAGACACGCGTCGGTTAATGCCAGTCAGCTACGGTGATCTGGGTATGCAAGGTACCCAAACGATGTTCACCATGCTGATGGGTAAAGGCGAGTCTTCACAGCGACGTAGCTGGTTGGAGACTAAAGGGAATTTGGCTGAGTTGGATGTGTAATCACGCCTGCTTTCATTTAACGAATTGACGAGTAAACATCATGGATTCTCAGCAACCAGGGCTATTTGATCAAAGTAGCAATGATGACAGCTTGAGCTTAGGTTTGTATGCAGAGCAAGCCTATTTGGATTATGCGGTATCAGTAGTACGCGGACGTGCGTTGCCGGATGTGTCCGATGGGCAAAAACCAGTACAACGACGTATTTTGTACGCCATGCAGGCGATGGGTTTGGCTGCGGGTGCGAAGCCAGTGAAGTCGGCTCGCGTAGTGGGGGATGTACTGGGTAAGTACCACCCGCACGGTGATCAGGCCGCCTATGACGCCATGGTGCGTATGGCACAAGACTTCAGCCTGCGTTACCCATTGATTGATGGTCAAGGTAACTTTGGCTCACGCGATGGTGATAATGCCGCCGCGATGCGATACACCGAAGCGCGTTTAACACCGTTTGCTAAAGTGTTGTTAGATGAGCTGGGTGAAGGCACCGTAGACTTTATTCCTAACTACGACGGTTCGCAAAAAGAACCGTTGTTACTGCCAGCGCGTTTGCCGGTGGTGCTGCTAAACGGCGCCTCGGGTATTGCCGTGGGGATGGCAACGGATATTCCTCCGCATAACCTGCGTGAAGTGACGCATGCGTGTGTAGAGCTGATTCGTGACCCTAAATTGTCAGATGAAGCGCTGGCTGAATTAATCCCAGGGCCAGATTTTCCTGGCGGTGGACAAATTATTTCTAGCCGCCAAGAGCTTAGCCAGATTTATGCATCAGGGCGTGGCAGCATTAAGGTGCGAGCACGTTGGGTCATCGAAGAAATGGCCAGAGGGCAGTGGCAATTGGTGGTGACCGAACTTCCACCCGGAGCATCAGCACAGAAAATTCTGGAAGAGATAGAAGACCGTACCAATCCCAAAGTGCGTACAGGCCGTAAAGCCTTAAGCAATGAACAGCAACAAACCAAGGCGTTGTTGCTAGGGTTGTTGGATGCAGTTCGAGATGAGTCTGGCAAAGATGCGCCCGTGCGCTTGGTGTTTGAGCCTAAAAGTAGTCGTGTAGACCGACAAGAGTTCATCAATACCTTGCTGGCGCATACCAGCATGGAATGCAATCAGACCATTAACTTAGTGAGCATTGGTATTGATGGGCGTCCGGGGCAACGATCTGTACGTCAAATGCTGGAAGAGTGGTTGCAGTACAGGCACCAGACCTTGTTGCGTCGTACCCGTTATCGTTTAGACAAGGTAGAAGATAGGATCCATGTGCTAGAAGGGCGCATGGTGGTGTATCTGGACGTAGATGCGGTCATCAAAACCATTCGCGAAGCCGATGAGCCTAAGGAAGCGCTGATGGAAACCTTCAAGTTGTCAGAGCGTCAGGCCGAAGACATTCTTGAAATGCGTTTGCGCCAGTTGGCCAGATTGGAAGGTTTCAAAATTGAGCAAGAGCTTGCCAAGCAGCGTGAAGAACAAGCCGGTTTGCAAAAGTTATTGGATAACCCTGCGGCCTTTAAACGTATGATGATCAAAGAGTTGGAAACCGATGCCCAAACCTATGGGGATGAGCGTCGCACCATCATCGAAGAGGCCGAGCGCGCCGTATTGGAAAACAAAGTGCTAGACGAGCCTGTGACCGTGATTGTGTCCAAAAAAGGTTGGATGCGTAGACGCCAAGGCCATGGGCACGATAACGATGCGGTGGCATTCAAAACAGGGGATAGTTTCTATGCCGCCTTTGAGTGCCGTAGTACAGACGACTTAATTGCGCTGGGAACAGATGGCCGCAGTTACACCATTCCTGTGGCGAACTTGCCATCAGGCAGGGGGGATGGCCAGCCGGTGACTGCGTTGGCTGACATCGCCACCGGAGCACCCGTGCAGCACATGCTAGTCGCTTCCGAGAAAACCCAGTATTTACTGGGGGCGAAAAGCGCGTATGGCTTTATTTGCGCGCTGACCGACATGACATCGCGTCAACGTGCAGGCAAACAGTTTATGACCGTGGCAGAAGGGGATACACTCATGCCTCCGCTGTTACTGCGAGACGATGACACGGCCGTTGCACTCTTAAGTGCTAAAGGGCGCTTCATGGTCGTGGACAGAGAAGAATTGCGAGTGCTATCGTCCGGCGGACGGGGTACCATGTTAATGACGCTGGATGACGATGATTCTCTGGCGCAGTGGGTAGCTGTAGGGCCGCAAGGTATTCAGCTGTCTGGGATCTATAGACGCAAGGAAAGCACCGAGCATCTGGATTGGGCTGCGTTGGAGCCTTACCGCGCTAAACGAGCACGTAAAGGTCGCTTGTTGGACAGTAAAATTGCCGAACCTACGCTCAGCGCTCTACGTGAAAATTTGAATAGTGATAAGTGAACATAAGATGAAGGTAACTGTACAACCCTCAGGGTTAGAGTTTCCGGTAGAGGCCGGACAGAACTTGTTGGACGCAGCCATTGCTGCCAAGATTTTGCTGCCATATAGCTGTAAAAGTGGTACGTGCTCTACCTGTAAGGCTAAGGTCATTGAGGGTGAGTACGAAGCCGGCAGCGCGCCAGAAAAAATTCTGGAGCCCGCAGAGCTAGAAGCAGGCTACACTTTGATGTGCCAAGTGCGACCACAATCCGATATGGTGATTGAGTCTTTGCAGGCACAAAAACTGGGTGACATTCAAATTCGAAAAATGCCATCACGTGTTGCGGGTTTAGAGCGTGTTAGTGATGATGTCATGATCGTGAAACTGCAATTGCCAGCAAGCGATCCATTCAAGTTTTATGCCGGTCAATACTTGGAGTTCATTCTTAAAGATGGCCGTCGCCGCAGCTACTCCATGGCGAATCCGCCTAATGAGCAGAACTTGGTAGAACTGCATATTCGCCATATGCCAGGTGGCGCGTTTACGGACCACGTGTTTGGTGCTGGTGCGACACAAATGAAAGAGCGAGAAATCTTACGTGCTGAAGCACCACTGGGTTCGTTCTTCCTACGTGAAGACAGCGATAAACCTATAGTGTTGCTGGCTAGTGGTACCGGTTTTGCACCCATTAAAGCCATTGTTGAACACATGCAGCAGCAAGGTATTTCTCGTGAAGTACGTTTGTACTGGGGTGGCCGTCGACCCAAAGATTTGTACATGATGGAATTGGCTCAAGAGTGGGCACAAACCATCGCAAACTTCCAGTTCATTCCTGTTATTTCGGATGCGCATGCCGACGATGAATGGTTTGGACGTACGGGCTTTGTGCACCAGGCAGTGATGGCTGATCTGCCAGATATGTCCGGTTGGGAAGTCTACGCGTGTGGCGCTCCTGCGATGGTAGAAAGCGCACGTAAAGACTTCAACGAGCAGTGCAAGCTGCCAGATGCTGAGTTTTATGCCGATGCATTTACATCAGAGGCTGACGCCCTGTAAGTGCTGGGTGAAAGCCGTGACGTGTTTACAGCCATAGAAGGGTAGGGCCATGAAAATCGCTGTGTTAGGAAGTGGAACGCTAGGAGTGGCCACTGCATGGTGGCTGCATCAAGATGGGCATGAGGTACTGGTAATAGACAGGCAGCCTGGGCCAGCTTTAGAGTGTTCGCGTGCCAATGGCGGGCAAATTTCAGTGTCTTATGCCGAACCATGGGCTAATCCCAAAGCGCCGTGGCGCTTGGCGAGATGGCTATTTAAAGACGATGCCCCGCTATGGTTTAAACCGTCACTGGATCCAAAACAATGGATGTGGGGGCTGCGTTTCTTGTGGGAGTGCCAGCCTAAGCGCTTTGAACCTAACGTCAAAGCGTTGCTGCGATTAGCGGAATACAGCCGCACAGTGCTGCAAGAAATGCGTCAATCGGTGAATGTGGAGTATCACTGCTTAGAAAAAGGCATTCTGAGCTTTTACCGTGATGAGCGCAGTTTTGATGAGGCGCAGGAAATGGCGGATGTGATGCGTAATTTTGGCATAGACCGCCGCATTCTAAGCGCCGATGAACTGGTGGCGTTGGTGCCTGCCTTAGCAGGCATTAAGCACCAAATTGCTGGTGGTGATTTTCACCCCGAGGATGAGTCCGGAGACGCCTACGAGTGGACGACTCAACTGGCAGCACAATTGGCGAGTAAAGGGGTGGAGTTTCAGTACAGCACTCAAGTCACGCGCTTGTGTGCTGAGCAAGGGCAAGTGCAGCATTTGGAAATTGTTGATGCTGAAGGCGACTACCAACATGTTCCTGTGGATGCGGTGGTTGTGGCCTTGGGGGCGCACTCAGCGGCATTGCTCTCACCGTTGGGTATTAGTTGCCCTGTGTATCCTGCAAAGGGGTATTCGGCTTCTTTTGATATCAAAGATGCCAGCGCCATACCGGATACTAGTCTTACCGATTCGGCCAGAAAAATGGCGTATACTCGTTTGGGTAATACCTTGCGTATGGCGGGAACGGCGGAACTCAGTGGCTATTCTCGGGCTTTAAATGGCAAACGGTGCTTGGCAATGGTTAAGCAAGCACAAGAGTTATTCCCAAATGCGCTTGATTTTGATAATGTTCAGTTTTGGTCGGGGTTGCGTCCAGCGACTCCATCCAATGTTCCCCTAATCGGACGCACTGAAGTACGAAACCTGTATCTCAATACCGGACATGGTACGTTAGGTTGGACTCTTGGGGCCGGTTCTGGCAAAGCGTTGGCTGACCTAATTGCAGGCAGACAACCCGAAGCGGAATTTCCTTTTTTGCGCTAGGCATTTCATGGAAAAAACATTTTTTTCTTCAGCTGTATCAGGCCGTTTAACGGCTATTGCGTTTCTGATTACTGCTACCTCGGCAGCATCCGCAGCGACGGATATTCAGGTCTGGCACGCCTTGCCAGAATACAATAAAGTCGTTTTTGAAGAGCTGGTCCGCAACTACAATCGTAATCAGGACGATGTACGTGTCAATCTGCGTGCATTTGAAAGTGAAGAACAATTAGATACAGCCTTGCAGGCTGATCAAAGCAAGCCAAACCTATTCCAAATGGGTGAAACCTCGGGTCTGGATGACGTAGCGCAGCGCTCTTATGTGCAGCCTATGCATACCTTGCTGACCAAAGCGACAGCAGGTAACCAGCGCTGGTTCTTGCCTGCAGCGAACAACTTCATGCACGACACTCGTGGTCGCATGTTAGCGCTGCCATTTATGGCTGAAATCCCTGTGATGTTCTATAACGTAGACGCATTCAAACGTGCCGGTTTAGAACCTACACAGCCACAGCGTGTATGGCAGGGTTTGCAAGATCAATTAGTGACACTGGCGAATAATGGTTCACGTCGTTGTCCATTAACCTCTGACCAACCTGTTTCCATTAACTTGGAAAACTTGGCGGCGGTGAATAAGCAATTCTATGCTGGCGATAGCAATAATCGCCGTGGTTTTGAGTTTGATATTCTGTACGTGCGTCACTTGTCTACCATGATCAGCTGGGTGCGTAGCGAGTTGATGGTGAAACCTGAGTTCGGTCCACAATCGGTAGACCGTTTCCAAGGTGGTGAGTGTGCCGTGTTGCTGTCCAACTCAGGCAATATCGGCCGACTAACTGCACAGCGTGGTTTGAATTACTCTGTGACTGGCTTGCCTTACTACCCACAAGTTACAGCACAACCCGGTAACCCCTTTGTGTCTGGTTCAGGCTTTTGGGCAAGTAAAGGTAAGTCTAACGATGAAGACAAAGCTAGCGCACAATTTGTGAACTGGTTGGCGTCTGATGACGTGGCGCAAAAATGGTATGAGTCCACTGGTTACCTGCCACTGACTCAAGCGGCGTATGCGAAAACAGAACCTTCTTACTATGCTAATTTGGGCGACTGGAAAGCATTGGTGGATGTGTACGAGAAAAACCCTGAAAACACGACTCGTGGTTTCCGCGTAAACAATTACCATCAGATTCGCGCCATGTTTAACCTGACGCTAGAAGAAGCATTAGATGGTAAAACTCCTGCTGTAGCGGCGTTGCGTGTGGCGGCTGCAGAAGCGAATAAAATTGCGAATGCTAGGCCGCGCTAAGTTAAGCCATAGGCAATCATTACGCTAGTTTTGCTCGTGTAATTCGCCGAAGATAGCACCCAATCATTACTGGTTGGGTGCTTTTTTATTGGGCGAACGATGAGGCAAGGTATTGTAAGTATTCTGATCTGCGGTGTGCTGTCTGGGTGTGCTGCTCCAAACAATGGCTCATGGTGGAATGGCTGGGGGGCCTTGGCATCCGCAGGCGAGGAGTATCAGTTTGATTTTGAGTGGGAGCTTACGGGTAGTGATCAATTGGCTCCCTTACAGGTATTTAGCAACGCGCAGCAGTTGTGGCTACAGTTTTCGGCTGATGAGTCTCTACCGGCTTTATTTGCACTGCAAAAAGACGGTTTGGTGCCTTTGCAGGCGAAAAGGCAGGGTGTTTACCATGTGGTGAATAGCAGGGTGGATGTGCTGTTGCTACGGCGTGGTACAGAGCAGGCGTGGGCGTACAGAAGCTCATTTATGCCTGCGTTGTTAAGCTACTTACGGCAGCAGCAGGCTTCTATGCATACCTATAGCCCACCATGGCAGGAAAATCTCAATAGCTCTGTATCTACAGGGGCAACAGAGCCTATGGCAAGCTTTACTGGCGGTGACGGTAGGCATAGTAGTGAGGTGATGGCGGTTGAGGTAGAGCCTGTGGCCGCATCAGTGCAGCAGGTAGAGTCATCGGTTGTTGTTGTGCAGCAAGAGCCTGCTGACAAGGTGATGGAGCACAATGCGTTTGGCTCTCATGCGTCAGACAATAACTTCAAGCAGCTTTTGCAGCGATGGGCACTTGCTGCTGGTTGGGTGTTTAATGATGAGCACTGGGCAGTAAGGGTAGAGATTCCCTTAAGTGGCCCTTTTTCGTATCAGGGCGGTTTTACGGATGCCGTACAGCAGTTACTGCTTAGCACGCAGCTAGGTGATTACCCATTGCGGCCATGTTTTTACAGCAATCAGGTGTTACGTGTGATGCCGCTAACTAGCACGTGTGTGGTGGCTTATGAGGCAGTGGCTGCACCAGTAGATTCGTCGCAGGGCATACAAACAAAGTATGTAGAGCAAGAGGTGTTTGTGCCGTTGCCGTGGGTGGCTGGTAGTGCAAAAAACATACTGGCCCCTTAACAAAGTGCATAAGGGGCTATGGTAACGGTATAGTGACGGGGGCATCGTAACGATGCCGCAACCTATCAAGTACTGGAACACATAATGACTCAACCTCTACATCCGGATCACGACAGCGAGTTTGCCCATTTAACTGAAACGTTAGTGGAAAGCAAAACGTTGCACGAAGGCAGTTTCTTAACGCTTAAGCGCGATACCGTACGTTTGCCAGATGGTGCACAAAGTACTAGAGATTACGTGGTGCATCCCGGAGCTGTGGTGATTATTCCATTGTTGGATAACGGCCATGTATTGTTAGAGCGTCAGTACCGACATCCCGTAGGGCAGGTGATGATAGAACTGCCTGCTGGTAAGCTGGATGCCGGCGAAGATCCATTTTTATGTGGGCAGCGCGAACTGTTAGAGGAAACAGGCTACACCGCGAGCGAGTGGCATTTAGCAGGGAAAATACATCTGGCGATAGGCTACTCTAACGAGGTGCTTTATGCCTATTTTGCGACAGGTTTACAAGCAGGCACACGCAAGCTCGATGACGGGGAGTTTTTGGATGTGTTTAGTATGCCTGTTGAAGAGTTTCTTGAGGCCTGCAAAGATGGGCGCATTACTGATGCTAAGACCTTATCGTGCGCATTTTGGTTAGCCGATAAGTGGCAGGCAAGTAACTAACAGTTTTTGCGTCTGTCATAGACAATATAAAAAACGCCTGTGTAGTACAGGCGTTTTTTGTGCTTAGGCTGTGTGAGCCCACTCTTGCAGTTGATGCAGTAGTTCTTCTGGGCTGTGCGCAATGGCATCTGCACCCCATTCGGATACGCTGGCATCGTCTTTGCAGTAGCCGTATGCTGCCACAATGGTGGGCATGCCGGCTGCTTTGCCTGCTTGTATGTCGCGTAGGTCATCCCCCACATAAATGCAGTGCTCAGGGGCAATGCCGTAGGTGCTGGTGGCGAGCAATAGCGAGGCTGGGTTGGGTTTTAGGTAAGGGGTGCTATCGCCGCCTACCAATACCTTACAGTCGTGGTTCAACTCAAACTTAGCCATGATGGGCTTCGTTAAACCAAGGGCTTTATTGGTCACAATGCCCCAGGGTAAGTTGTGCTCTTTGAGGCCATCTAACATGGTTTCTACGCCACTAAATAAGTGGCTGAGCGTTGTAATGTCTTCAGCGTAATAGTCCAGAAACTGCTGACGTACTATAGGGTAGTCGGCATGCTCTGTGTCTAGCCCTAGGCCTGTACCTAATAAGCCACGAGCGCCGTGTGAGGCGACGGGGCGTAGTAGCTCGTAGGGCAGAGGGGGAAGGTTGCGATCGTGGCGTAAGCGGTTTACGGCTGCAGCCAAATCAGGTGCTGAGTCTACCAGCGTGCCATCAAAATCAAACAATACCAGCTTAGAGGTTGTCATGATGCGTACGACTTAGGCTTCCTTGCGTGTGGCAAGTAAGTAGTTGACGGAGGTGTTGCGCGACAACCAGTAGTGTTGCGACAGCGGATTGTACTCAAGCCCACGTAAGTCTAGGTTACTTAAACCAGCTTCACGTGCGCTGCGTGCTAGTTCGTGTGGCTTAATAAAGGACGAATAGGTGTGTGTGCCAGTGGGCAGCAACTTAAGCACGTATTCGGCCCCTACGATTGCAAACAAGAAAGATTTGGGATTGCGGTTTAGGGTAGAGAAAAACACCCAGCCACCGGGGCGTACCAGCGTAGAACACGCACGAATAATAGAGGCAGGGTCAGGAACGTGCTCTAGCATTTCCATGCAGGTAACCACGTCGTATTGGCCTGCTGCTTCTGCCGCGTGGGCTTCTGCGCTGATCATTTGGTAGTTCACGGGCACACCGCTTTCTAAACTGTGCAAGCGGGCAACTTTCAGTGATTTCTCGGCCAGATCAATGCCGGTAACGTCTGCTTTGTGCGTGGCCATGGCTTCAGTCAGAATGCCGCCGCCGCACCCTACGTCTAGAACTTTTTTGCCTGCTAATGGGCCGGTGTGTTCTAGGATCCACGATAAGCGCAGGGGATTGATCGCATGTAGCGGTTTGAACTCACTGGTGGGGTCCCACCATTTAGAAGCCAAAGCACTGAATTTTTCTATTTCTGCGGGATCGACGTTAACGCTGTTTAGTGAGCTCATAGGAAGTACGGTGATAGCAAAGAAAAAGGCCCCGCAAAATGCGGAGCCTTTAGTATAGCCTGTTTAGACTCTGTCGTAAGACAGATGGCTACGTGTGGATTACTGATTACGCAGACCCACGATTTCCAGCTCAACGCGACGGTTTTCGGCACGGCCAGCAGCTGTTTTGTTTGTAGCAACTGGATCGGCTTTACCTTTGCCTTCTGTGTAGATCAGGTCAGCAGGGATACCTTTGCTGATCAGGTAATCTTTAACAGTTTGGGCACGGCGTTGTGACAGCTTCAAGTTGTAAGCATCAGTACCGATAGCATCTGTGTAACCAACAGCGATGATGGCTTCCAGTTGCAAACCACGAACTTGCTCAGCAACTTGATCCAGAACCTGACGGCCTTCTGGTTTCAGGTTGGATTTGTCGAAGTTAAAGAATGTATCTGCGCTCAGAACAACTTTAGTGGTTGTAGGAGCAACAACTGGTGCTTCTGCTTGAGCAACTGGCACACCGTCACAACCAGGAATACCTGTTGCTGGGGTCCAGAATGCATCGCGCCAGCACAGTTCGTTTGTGCCGTTCATCCATACGTTGCCGAATGGATTTTGCCAGTTGTTAACTTCGCCAGTTTGTGCCGACACAGTACCTGTGGCTGTGGCTGCCGCAAAGGCGAGTGCAAGTGCGATTTTGGAGGTTTTGTTCATGTTTCTCCTCGTTTAAGCTAATGCCTGTTAAGTGACCGCAGCGAACTCCCGCCGCTTATATGTAACGGAACCAGTATATGCAAGACTACGCATGATGCCTAGTATTAAGCCCTGTTTCACGCTTGTTAGCTGGAATCTTAAGTCATTTGTAGGCCTTAAGTTAAGCGCGTTTTAGGCATAAACGCCTGATGACAGGAATAAATGCATATATGCCCTAAATCTGTTGGGTTTGGGCAACAAGAGGGCGAGTTAAGGCCGAGTAAAGTCTGGCAAAGGGTCAAAGTCAACCGTAGATGAGGAATATCGAGCCCAATTCCATATAGGGGCTCAGTAAGTGCTAGAATTTCTTATTCGACCGAGAACGGCCAGCTTCTTGCTTAACTAATATCTATAAAGACCTTTCATATGGATTCCTTTGCTAAGGAGACTCTTCCCATATCTCTGGAAGAGGAAATGCGTCGCAGCTATCTTGATTATGCAATGAGCGTAATTGTTGGACGTGCTTTGCCTGACGTGCGAGATGGTTTGAAACCCGTGCACAGGCGAGTACTGTTTGCGATGCACGAGCTCAACAACGACTGGAACCGCGCTTACAAGAAATCTGCCCGTATCGTGGGGGATGTCATTGGTAAGTATCACCCTCACGGTGATTTGGCTGTGTACTATACGATTGTGCGGTTGGCGCAAGATTTCTCTATGCGCTACATGTTGGTAGATGGACAAGGTAACTTCGGCTCCATCGACGGTGATAGCGCGGCGGCAATGCGTTACACCGAGATCCGACTGGCTAAAATTGCCCACGAAATTCTGGCTGATATTGACCAGGAAACCGTAGATTTCATCCCTAACTACGACGGTAGCGAACAAGAGCCTGCTCTGTTGCCTTCGCGTTTACCTAACCTATTGGTAAACGGTAGCTCGGGTATTGCGGTAGGTATGGCGACAAATATTCCTCCCCATAACTTGGGTGAAGTCGTAGAGGGATGTTTGTACTGCCTGAAAAACCCAGAGTGCTCTGTAGACGATTTGCTGGATTACATCCCAGCACCTGATTTCCCTACAGGCGGCATTATTTACGGCATGTCAGGTGTGCGTGAAGGCTATCGCACTGGCCGTGGCCGTGTGGTGATGCGTGCACGTGCTCACTTTGAAGACATTGAGCGCAGCAATGGCCGTCAGGCGATTGTGATTGATGCCTTGCCGTACCAAGTTAATAAAAAGTCGCTGCAAGAGCGTATTGCTGACTTGGTTAACGAGAAAAAAATCGAAGGTATCTCTGATATCCGTGACGAGTCCGATAAAGACGGTATGCGTCTGGTGATCGAGCTTAAACGCGGCGAGGTACCCGAGGTTATTCTGAATAACCTGTACAAAAATACTCAGCTGCAAGAAACCTTTGGTATGAACATGGTGGCGCTGGTGGATGGCCAGCCGCGCTTGTTGAACCTGAAGCAGTTGGTAGAGTACTTCTTGATGCACCGCCGCGAGGTGGTAACACGCCGCACTGTTTTCCAATTGCGTAAAGCACGTGAGCGAGGCCACATTCTGGAAGGCTTGGCGGTTGCATTGGCGAATATTGATGAGTTCATTCGCATCATTCGTGCTGCCCCTACACCTCCCGTTGCGCGTGAAGAGTTAATGTCCCGTACATGGGATGCCACGTTGGTGCGCGAGATGTTGTCACGTGCTGATGACAGCGGTGTGCCCGGTGGCCGCGCGGCGTATCGCCCAGATAACCTGTCAGCTCGCTTTGGTTTGCTGAATGACGGCCAATATCGCTTAAGCGAAGTGCAAGCTCAGGAAATCCTGAACATGCGCTTGCAACGTTTGACTGGTCTGGAACAAGATAAAATTGTCGACGAATACCGCGAAATTATGGCGCGTATTGCCGACTTGTTGGATATCTTGTCCCGTCCAGAACGTGTGACTGAAATCATTTCTACTGAGCTATTGCAGCTTAAAGAAGAGTTCTCACGCAGCGACAAAGACGCTCGTCGTTCTGAAATCGAACACAACGCAACTGAGCTAGATACCGAAGACTTGATCACGCCTATGGATATGGTGGTGACCTTGTCGCACGCAGGTTACGTGAAGAGCCAACCGTTGTCTGAGTACCGCGCGCAGCGTCGTGGTGGTCGCGGTAAGGTAGCAACAACCATGCGTGAAGACGACTGGGTAGATCAGTTGTTTGTGGCTAATACGCACGACGTGCTGTTGTGTTTCTCCGATCACGGTCGCCTGTACTGGCTGAAAGTGTGGGAAGTACCTCAGGGTTCGCGTAACTCTCGTGGTCGTCCAATTGTGAATATGTTCCCGTTGGTAGACGACGAGAAAATCACTGCCGTATTGTCCATCAAAGAGTTCAGTGATGATCAGTTTGTCTTCATGGCAACCTCCCGAGGTACTGTGAAGAAAACACCGTTGTCGCACTTCTCTAATCCACGTAAGGCCGGCATTATCGCGGTTGATCTGGACGAGGGTGACTTCTTGATCGGTGCACAGCTTACCGATGGCAAACACGATGTGATGCTGTTCTCGGATGCAGGTAAAGCCGTACGCTTTGACGAAGGTGATGTACGCCCAATGGGTCGTACCGCACGTGGTGTGCGTGGTATGCGTCTAGAGGAAGGTCAGAATGTGATCTCCTTGTTGGTGGCTGATCCTGAGGGGGCTGAGCCACAAGAAGGCGAAACCGCAGAGCGTGTTTCTGTGCTGACCGCAACGGCAAACGGCTACGGTAAACGTACTGCTCTCGAGGAATACACACGTCACGGACGTGGTACCAAAGGCATGATTGCTATCCAGTGTTCGGCCCGTAATGGCGATCTGGTTGGCGCAGTATTGGTGAGCGAAAGCGATGAGCTGATGCTGATCACCAACTCTGGGGTGGTGGTGCGTACACGAGTGGAAGAAATTCGTGAAATGGGCCGTTCTACTCAGGGTGTCACGCTGATTAGTGTGGATGAAGAGAGCAAGTTGTCAGGCGTCTACCGAATTCTGGAAACCGATGACGTAGAAGCTGATGAAGAAGAAGGTGACGAAACGGTTGATGCTGCAGGATCAACCGAGCAAGGGGATACCCCGTCTTTGGCTGCTGATGAAGGGAATGAATAGAGAGAATCAATGATGCGTCCGTGGAATTTTTCAGCGGGTCCTTCCGTCTTGCCGGTGGAAGTACTGGAACGTGCAGCAGCAGAAATGCTGGATTGGCAGGGCAGTGGCATGTCCGTCATGGAGATGAGCCACCGTGGTAAAGAGTTTATGCAAATTCTGCAAGAAGCCGAGGCGGATTTGCGTGACTTGCTGCAATTACCCGATGACTTCGCCGTTCTGTTTACGCAGGGTGGTGCACAGGCCCAAAACGCCATTGTTCCTATGAACTTAATCGGGTTAAAGCCCGGACGCAAAGCTGATTACATCGTGTCAGGTAATTGGTCATCCAAAGCGCAACAAGATGCGACGCAGTTTGGTCACATTAACGTTGCAGCAAGCTCGGCTGCTGCAGCCAAGTTGGATGGCCGCGAGTACAAACCTTTCGCGTGGTTCCCCGCCGTGGATACGTGGCATCTGCAAGCAGATGCTTCGTACATCCATGTGTGCAGTAACGAGACGATTGGCGGTGTAGAGCATAACGAATGGCCTGAGTTTGATGTGCCATTGGTGGTGGATGCTTCGTCTAACTTGTTGTCGCGTCCTTTTGACTTCAAGAATATTGATATGTTGTATGCTGGCGCGCAGAAAAATGCGGGTCCAGCGGGTTTGACCTTGGTGGTCATTCGCAAAGAGTTGCTAGGCGCAGCCGATGCTACGTGTCCGAATGTCTTTAACTACGAACTGTTGGCGGCTAATCAGTCCATGGTGAACACACCGGCCACGTACTCTATTTACATCGCAGGCCTGGTGTACAAGTGGTTAAAGCAGCAAGGTGGTGTGGCACAAATCGAAAAAGCGAATATTGCGAAAGCCGAAACCTTGTACGGTTACTTGGACCAGTCTTCCTTCTACGTCAATGCGGTTCAGAACTCTGACCGTTCCCGCATGAACGTGCCATTCCAGTTACGTGATGCGGCATTGGATTCTGTGTTTTTGGCTGAAGCGGATCAGCGTGGTTTGCTGCAGTTAAAAGGTCACAAAAGCGTAGGCGGTATGCGTGCTTCTATTTACAACGCTATGCCATTGGAAGGTGTGCAGGCATTGGTAGCTTTCATGAAGGAGTTCGAGCAGCGTCATGGCTAAAACTTTGCAAGAACAGTTGGCGCCGTGGCGTGCAGAAATAGACCGTATTGATGAAAGTATCCTGGCATTGCTCAATGAGCGTGCTCAGGCTGCCTTGGCAGTGGGTAAAGTTAAGCAAAACTACGACGCCGAAGATGCTATTTTGAAGCCCGAGCGTGAAGCGATGATTGTTCGTCGCTTGCAAGGGGTGAACAAAGGGCCTTTTACTGCGGATTCCGTGCAAGCCGTGTGGGGGCAGATTATTTCTGCCTGCCGAGGTTTGGAAAGTGTGCTGCGTGTGGCCTGTTTGGGCCCACAAGGCTCTTTTTCTGAACAAGCGGGTTACGAGCATTTTGGGCACTTCATCAGCAATGTATATTGCGATAGTTTTGATGAGGTGTTTCGCTCCGTTGAGGCGGGTCAGGCAGATGTGGGCATTGTGCCAGTGGAAAACTCCACTGAAGGCGCGGTGAACCGTACCTTAGATTTGTTGCTGAACTCACCACTGAAAGTCTTGGGCGAGCACTCGGTCAATATTCACCATAACTTGCTGACTAAAAGTGGCAATTTGGATGGTGTGACTAAAGTCATGGCGCACCCACAAGCGTTGGCCCAATGCCAGTCTTGGTTGATGCGTAATCATCCAGAGCTTAGTCGTGAGCCCGCATCTAGCAATGCTGAAGCGGCACGTTTGGCCTCAGAGCAAGACGATGTAGCGGCGATTGCTAGTATTTCTGCAGCGATGGTGTGGGGCTTGTCTGTGGTAGAAAAAGGCATACAAGACGATCCACATAATCGTACGCGTTTTCTGACTATCGGCAATATTGAGCCATTGGCAAGTGGGCGCGATAAAACCAGCATTATTTTAGCTGTGCCTAATAAGTCAGGTGCGGTGTATGACATGCTGTCACCGTTAGCCAAACATGGTGTTTCCATGACTCGCTTTGAGTCACGTCCTGCGCGTACAGGGCAGTGGGAATACTACTTCTATGTGGATTTGCAAGGCCATAAAGATGAACCTGCTATGCAGCAAGCATTGGCAGAGCTGAAACAAACCGTGGCTTTCTTCAAAATATTGGGTTCTTACCCAGCACAATAACGAGAGCGGGTATGGAGAGAGGGGAGGCGACTGTTGGCTACATGGCGCAACTGGGCACGCTTGCGATAGTGGGCCCAGGTTTAATCGGTGGCTCAGTCGCTGCCGCGTTGCGCAAGCAGTACCCGTCAGTACGTATAGTCGGTGCGGGGCGTAACCCCAAAAGCGTGCAAGTAGCTAAAGATTTGGGGCTGATTGATGAAGTAGTCAGCCTTGAAGAGGCCGCGCAACAAGCGGATGTTGTTTTGCTGACTATGCCAGTAGGGGCAACCGAAACTGTCTTGCGCACGTTAGCTCCACATTTGCAGCCCCATACTGTTGTCACTGATGCGGGCAGTACCAAAGCAAACGTTGTAGAGGCGGCGAGGCAGGCGCTGGGTGATAAGGTTGCCCAGTTTGTGCCGGGTCATCCTATTGCAGGCGCAGAAAAAGTAGGGCCGCAGGCAGCCACCGCAGAGCTTTATCAAGGGCGTAATGTGATTTTGACGCCGTTAGATGAAAACACCGAGCAAGCACGCAATACGGTGATCGCTTTGTGGAAAGCATGCGGAGCGCGCGTGCTACTGATGACGCCAGATGTACACGATAGGGTGTTGGCATCGGTGAGTCATGTGCCGCACTTCTTGTCATCCGTGTTTATGTGGCAGGTGGCAATGGCACCCGATGCGGATTTGCGCTTTGCTGTGGCCGGTAGCGGTTTTAGAGACTTCACGCGTATTGCGGCAGGTTCCTCCGAGGTGTGGCGGGATATTTTTCTGTCTAACCGCGAGGCGGTATTGCAAGAATTAGAAGAAGTGCGCGAGGCCTTTGCTCAAGCTGAGCAGGCGCTACGCAATGAAGATGGCGCCGCTCTAGAGGACTTCCTCGAGCGTGCTGCATTGGCTCGTCGATTATGGGCGGGTAGGAGTGGATTATGAGTAGAACAGAACAGTTGGCGTTAAAGCCTGTGAAACAGGCGCGCGGCACAGTAACCTTACCTGGGTCAAAAAGTATTTCAAATCGTGCGTTGTTGTTGGCTGCGTTGGCAGAAGGCGAAACGCGCTTGTTTGGTTTGCTAGAGTCCGACGATACCAAAGTAATGAAAGCTGCCTTGCGCCAGATGGGCGTGAGCGTAGCGGAAAACGGCGCAGCATTGCACGTGCGTGGCCAAATGCCTTTTCCGCACCTAAAGGGTGATTTCTTTTTGGGTAATGCCGGTACGGCATTTAGATCGTTGACTGCTGCATTAGCTTTTATGGGCGGAGAGTTCAGCCTAAGCGGTATTCCACGCATGCATGAGCGTCCTATAGGCGACTTAGTGGATGCGCTGCGCAGTGCAGGTGCTGACATACGTTACTTGGGTAATGAAGGTTACCCACCTTTGGCTATAGGGCAGGGCGCTTTGCGGGCAGAGAACTGCATACGCGTAAAGGGTAATGTATCTAGCCAATACTTAACGGCGTTATTAATGGCTGCCCCGTTGTGGACAGCGGTGCATCAACAGCCTTTGCACATTGAAGTGGAAGGTGTGTTGATTTCGCAGCCCTATATCGCTATTACACTGGCGATGATGCAGGACTTTGGTGTGACAGTGGAGCACCACGACTGGCAGCGTTTTACGGTTCCTGCGGCTGCGCATTACGTGTCACCCGGTGATTTTCAAGTAGAAGGCGATGCGTCATCCGCGTCCTATTTTCTGGCATTGGGTGCTATAGGTGCAGGTCCGTTGCGTATTGAAGGTGTGGGTTCTGCCTCTACACAAGGTGATGTGGATTTTGCCAAAGTCGTGCAAGCCATGGGCGCAGAAGTCAGCTTTGAGCCGCATGCGATGGAAGTGCGTGGTGTATGTGTTGCGCAGGGGCAGCGGTTAAAAGCCTTTGATTTGGATTTTAACGTGATCCCGGATGCCGCCATGACTGCTGCCGCATTGGCGATGTTTGCGGATGGCCCGTGTACCTTGCGCAATATTGCGTCGTGGCGTGTCAAGGAAACAGACCGTATTCATGCCATGCACACGGAGCTACAGAAGTTGGGGGCGCAGGTGGAATCCGGCCCGGATTGGCTGAAAGTGTGGCCCATAGCCGATGGTGCATGGCGGCAGGCAGAGATAGAAACCTACGACGACCACCGTATTGCCATGTGCTTTTCGCTGGCGGCATTTTCGCCTGTGGGCGTCACGATTTTGGATCCGGATTGTGTGAGCAAAACCTTTCCTGATTATTTCTCAGTCTTTAACCGTTTGGTGAGCGCGTGAGTGTTGTACCTGTAATTACCATTGATGGCCCTACCGCTTCAGGCAAGGGTACTATTACTAGCCAAGTCGCCCAAGCGCTGGGTTGGCATGTGCTGGACAGCGGTGCGCTGTACCGATTGACGGCGTTGTCGGCGTTGCAAAAAGAACTTTCCCTAGATGATGAGGCGGCTATTGCTCACGCTGCTGAAAATTTGGATGTGAGTTTTAGTGCGGAAGGAGCCATGCTAGAAAGCCAATTTGTGGGTGATGCAATACGTGCTGAAGAAGTAGGTAATGCCGCCTCAAAAATAGCCGCCTATCCGCAGGTACGCGAGGCGTTGTTGCAACGTCAGCGTAACTTTAGAACCCTGCCTGGTTTGGTGGCTGATGGCCGAGACATGGGTACTGTGGTTTTTACTGATGCCCCGCTTAAAATTTTCCTTGTGGCCGATGTTCGGATTAGAGCTGAAAGACGCTACAAACAGTTGAAGAAAAAAGGAATTTCTGCTAGTCTTACGAGTCTTTTGGAAGATTTGCAGGCACGTGATTTACGGGATACCACCCGAGCAAGTGCTCCGCTCGTTGCTGCGGCCGACGCTGTCACCATAGATTCTTCACACTTAAGTATTGAAGATACCGTGGCGAAAGTACTGTCTCTTTGGCAACGTTCCTGATTGGTGCTGACTGCTGTATTACGTCAGCGTTTTACAACTCCACCGGAAATGGTTCCGGTGTGTTTATTTAGAAGCCAGCAATGGCTGATATGGGATTGTTAATGTCCTCAACTACTACCGATATTCTTGGCGGCGAAAGCTTTGCCGACCTGTTTGCAGAAAGCGTAAAAAGCCAAGACCTGAAAGCTGGCGAAGTTATTTCTGCAGAAGTGCTGCGTATTGACCACAACTACGTGTTGGTTAACGCTGGCCTGAAATCCGAATCTCTGATTCCTCTGGAAGAGTTCCTGAACGATCAGGGCGAACTGGAAGTTGAACCAGGTGATTTCGTTTCAGTTGCTATCGATTCCTTCGAAAACGGCTACGGCGACACAATTCTGTCCCGCGACCGCGCTAAACGCCTGTCCGCATGGCTGGCTTTGGAACAAGCTTTGGAATCCGGCGAACTGGTAAACGGTACGGTAACTGGCAAGGTCAAGGGTGGTATGACAGTAATGACCAACGGTATCCGTGCATTCTTGCCCGGTTCTTTGGTTGATCTGCGTCCAGTAAAAGACACCACTCCTTACGAAGGCAAAACCTTCGAATTCAAAGTGATCAAGCTGGATCGTAAACGTAACAACGTTGTGTTGTCTCGTCGTGCTGTGCTGGAAGCAAGCATGGGCGAAGAGCGTCAGAAACTGCTGGAAACCCTGACCGAAGGCGTAGTGGTCAAGGGTATCGTGAAGAACATCACCGATTACGGTGCGTTCGTGGATCTGGGCGGTATCGACGGTCTGTTGCACATCACAGATATGGCATGGCGCCGTGTTCGTCACCCATCAGAAGTTCTGCAGGTTGGTGAAGAAATCGAAGCTAAAGTGCTGAAATTTGACCAAGAGCGCAGCCGCGTTTCTCTGGGCGTTAAACAGCTGGGCGAAGATCCTTGGATCGGTCTGGCACGTCGCTACCCACAAGGTACACGTCTGTTCGGTAAAGTAACTAACTTGACCGACTACGGTGCATTCGTTGAAGTAGAAGACGGTATCGAAGGTCTGGTACACGTATCCGAAATGGATTGGACCAACAAAAACGTTGACCCACGCAAAGTAGTAACTTTGGGTGACGAAGTTGAAGTTATGGTTCTGGATATCGACGAAGATCGTCGTCGTATCTCCTTGGGTATGAAACAGTGCCGTGCTAACCCATGGGAAGAGTTCGCAGTGAACTTCAAACGTGGCGATAAAGTACGTGGCGCAATCAAATCCATCACAGACTTCGGCGTGTTCGTTGGTCTGGACGGTGGTATTGATGGTCTGGTTCACTTGTCCGATCTGTCCTGGACAGACACAGGTGAAGAAGCCGTTCGCAACTTCAAGAAAGGCGAAGAAGTTGACGCCGTTGTGCTGGGTATCGACACCGAGAAAGAGCGTATCTCTCTGGGTATCAAACAGTTGGAAGGCGACCCATTCAACAACTACGTTGCTACAAACGATAAAGGTGCTGTAGTAAGTGGTGTAGTGAAATCCGTAGAAGCCAAAGGCGCTGTGGTGACACTGTCCGTTGACGTTGAAGGTTACCTGCGTGCTTCCGAGCTGGCAGCTGGTCGTGTTGAAGATGCAACAACCGTGCTGAAAGAAGGCGAGGAAATCGAGGCAATGATCCTGAACGTGGATCGTAAAGCTCGTAGCATCCAATTGTCCGTGAAAGCACGTGATAACGCTGATACCGCTGACAACATGCAGCGCATTTCCGAAGCTAGCGCTTCTTCGGGGACGACTAACCTGGGTGCTCTGCTGCGTGCCAAATTGGATCAGCAGCAGCGCGACGACGGTTAATCAGCGTGACTAAGTCGGAACTGATTACACTGCTGGCCAACCGCTACCCGCAGTTGGCCCAGCGTGATATGGATCTTGCGGTCAAAACCATGTTGGATGCAATGACCCAGGCTTTGGCCAGTGGTCAACGTATAGAAATACGTGGTTTTGGTAGTTTCTCGTTATCTACGCGTTCTCCTCGTATAGGACGTAACCCTCGATCCGGCGAACAAGTGCTGGTACCTGCTAAGCAGGTACCTCACTTTAAAGCTGGTAAAGAGCTACGTGAACGTGTAGATGCGGCGTATCTGGAAGAGCTAAAGCGCTCTGAGGCTTCATCAGAAAGCTAACGGGTAGAGCACTGCAAGGTCTACTAGTCCGTCTGAAAAAACAGGCCCTCATCGTAGGGCCTGTTTTGCGTATGGGCGTAGATACGAATTTCAAATTACAATGGTTTCTTGCCAATAAAGTGGAGTCATGACATGCGCTATCTAGTCTGGGTATTGCGTCTGCTGGTTTTTGTCATCGTGTTGTTGTTTGCACTGAAAAATACAGAGCCTGTAGATGTGCACTTTTTTGCTAACTATATGATTACGGGTGTCCCTCTGGTCGTGGTGATGCTGACAGCCTTAATCGTAGGGTTATTCATCGGTGTGTTGCTGATGGTGCTGGCTATAGTGCGTAAACGTCGAGAAGTAGCCAAGTTGAAGCAAGAAATTGTGCGTTTAGAGCGTCAGCAACGTCAGCCTATAGTGGTTGAGCGTAATGACGTCGCTGATGTGGTTACGCCTCTGTAAGTAGCATAAGGAGTAGGGTGCGTGGATTTTGAACCGTGGTGGCTCATAATATTTCCTGTGCTGTTTGCACTGGGATGGCTGGCAGCGCGTTTTGACTTTAGACAATTATTGTCCGAGTCAAAAAATTTGCCGAATTCGTATTTTAAAGGCCTGAATTTTCTACTTAACGAACAGCCCGATCGTGCGATTGATGCGTTTGTAGAGGTGGCCAAGTTAGATCCTGAAACTACCGAGTTGCACTTTGCATTGGGTAGTTTGTTTAGACGCAGGGGTGAAATTGAGCGTGCTATTCGTGTTCATCAAAGTTTGTTGGCGCGATCAGATCTCCCTCAAAACGATAAAGATGCAGCGCAGTACGAGTTGGCTCAAGACTTCTTTAAAGCCGGTTTGCTAGACAGAGCTGAAGAGGCATTTAAAGCGGTATTGGATACACGTTTCTCGTTAGATGCAGCGCGTGCATTAATCCGCATTTACGAGTCTGAACACGACTGGCCCAAAGCCATTGCTGCTGTGCATTATTTGCGTACCTTGGTGGACGAACCTGTACCGCAATTGGTGCACTATCAATGTGAGGAAGCAGAATCTGCACTGAAGCGACGTGAGCCAAATCTGGAAAAAGCCGAGCAAGCCTTGGCAGCAGCAGAGCAAGCCTCTGACGATCTAGGCGAAGAGCGTGGTAGCTTGGCGTCACGTGCTCGCATACGCATGCTACAGGGGTATTTGGCGCAGGCTAAGGGTGATCTCAAGGCACAGCAACACTATCTGCTAGAGGCGATGAGCATTGCGCCAGAGTACGCCGGTTTAGTGGCAGCGCGGTTTATGCAATGCTGCACGCAGCTAGGGTTGGCTGCAGAGGGGTTATCACGGTTGAAAGCACACTATGAGTTGCACCCTTCATTGGATGTGTTCATCGTGGTGTTTAAAGAATTGCGTGAACAGCAAGGTCACATACGGGCGTGGGCATTTTCACGCTCAGCGCTGCGTGAGAACCCGTTGCTGTTGGGGCTGGACCGTATGCTAGAAGCCGAGCTTAAACATGCGGATCACACCTTACGTGTGCCGGATTACGAAAGTATTCCTCCAGGTGCAGCTGCTGCCGAAATTGTAGCGGGAGCCGACTTAAGCTTGTTGTACAAAGTCGTGCACAAACACGCACAACGTTTAGATCGCTATTCGTGCGATATATGCGGTTTTGAGGCACAGCATTACTACTGGCAGTGCCCTGGATGTAACTCATGGGAAAGCTACGCACCCAAGCGATTGGAGGAAATGCGATGATTGCTTTTCCGGCTGAAAAAATCCGCCACCTTAAGGTATTGGTGATAGGCGACATCATGTTGGACCGTTATTGGTTTGGCGATGTAGATAGAATTTCACCCGAAGCGCCGGTGCCTGTTGTCAAAATGGGGCGTCAAGAAGATAGGTTAGGTGGTGCGGCGAACGTGGCCCGTAATGTGGCCGCCTTGGGCGCCAAGGCCTGCTTATTAGGTGTAGTAGGGGACGATGCCACAGCGGATGCGATTGAAGAGCGCGCTCGTGAGGCAAGTATCACCACCAGCATGGTGCGTGATACTCAGATGCCTACGACGTTGAAGCTGCGTGTGCTGGGTAGACAGCAGCAACTTATGCGAGTGGACTTTGAAGAGCGCCCCGGTACAGCTAGCCTACGTCTTTTACAGCAAGAGGCCGAGAGCCTTATCGCTGAACATGACTTAGTCATTTTGTCTGACTATGCCAAAGGGTGTTTAGCGCAAGTAGAGGGATTGATTGCACTAGCCAGAAAGCGTGGTATTCCTGTGTTAGTAGACCCTAAGGGTGACAAATACGAGCGCTATACCGGTGCGACTATCTTGACGCCTAATAGGTTGGAAATGTCACAGGCTGTAGGCGTGTGGCACAGTGAGGACGAGCTAGAAGAGCGCGCTCAAGCATTGCGGTCGGCCTTGAATTTAGAGGCGATTTTGATTACTCGCTCAGAGCAGGGTATGACCATCTTTACGGCTGATGGCCGTTTTCATGCTGATGCGCAAGCTCAGGAAGTTTTTGATGTGTCGGGTGCGGGGGATACCGTATTGGCGACATTGGCCGTTACTAAAGCGGCAGGATTATCGTGGAGCGATGCCATGAGCTGGGCAAACATTGCCGGTGGTATCGTGGTAGGTAAGTTGGGCACATCCATTGTGACCTCAGGAGAATTGCAATGATCGTAGTAACAGGCGGAGCTGGTTTTATCGGAAGTAATCTGGTGGCCGGTCTGAATAAGCAAGGGATTAGCGATATCCTGGTGGTGGATGATCTGTTGGATGGCGATAAGTTCGTCAATCTTGTTGATTTATCCATTGCAGATTACATGCACAAAGACGAGTTCCGCGCGCGTGTGGCTAAAGATGAACTAGGCCCTATAGAAGCTATTTTTCATCAAGGTGCGTGTTCTGATACCACAGAGCGTAATGGTCATTACATGATGGACAACAACTACCGGGTGACCCTAGAGTTGTTCGAGTACTGCCAGAAAAAGCGTATTCCCTTCTTGTATGCCTCGTCAGCAGCGGTGTATGGTGCAGGTCCGGTGTATGCCGAAGCACCAGAAAACGAAGGCCCACTGAATGTGTATGGCTACTCCAAACTGTTGTTTGACCAAGTGCTACGTCGTCGCTTTGACACCTTGACTGCGCCTGTAGTGGGTTTACGTTATTTCAACGTGTATGGCCCCCGTGAACAGCACAAAGGTCGTATGTCCTCGGTCGCGCTGCACAACATGAAGCAGTATCAAACCGAAGGTTTGGTGCGTTTGTTTGGCGGCTGGGATGGCTATGCCGATGGTGCGCAGCAACGTGACTTCATCTTTGTGGATGATGTGGTTAATGTGAACCTGCACTTTATGGCGCAATCGTTATCGGCATCGGGTATTTATAACTGCGGTACAGGTAGAGCTCAGCCTTTTAATGATGTGGCTATGGCGGTGGTAAACACCATGCGTGAAGCTGAGGGTAAAGATGTGTTGCCGTTAGCGGATTTAGTACATCAGGGCTACTTGCGTTATGTGGAGTTTCCCGATGACCTGAAAGGGCGCTACCAAAGCCATACTCAAGCCGATCTGACCGCATTGCGTGCGGCAGGTTATACCGCTGAGTTTGCAACAGTGGCCGAAGGTGTGTCGTCTTACGTTAGACACGAACTGAGCAAGAAATCCTAATTCCTTAGGTAAGGTTGCGCATGGTTAACGCGCGTCAACTGTCGCCGTAACAGCGCAACCATCCCGCATCATCAAGGCTCCTTTTTCTCTTTGGAGTCTGATGATGATCTCTCTTCCTGTATCTTCCCCTTTTTCTGTGATTCAGCACCGGTTTGCACGTGCTGCGATAGGGCTATTGCTGTGCCTATGCTTATGGAGTGTTAGTGCATGGGCATGGGCGGTGAATGTGAATGTGGCCACGGATGAGCAACTGCAACAAATTAAAGGCATAGGTCCTAAAACGGCTGCGTTGATTCTAGAAGAGCGTGAACGTGGCGGCCCCTTTGTGGATTTTCAAGACTTGCAAGAACGTGTCAAAGGTATAGGTGCTAAGCGCGCACAGTCGTTGCAACAAGAAGGGCTCACTATAGAGGGTGGGGCGCAGGCAGCTTCATCTACGGTAGGGCGCTAATGCTGCTGCTATAAGGGTGCGGCGATGGGCAGGGCTCATAGCCGCGCAAGAGCTGATGATTTTTAATAACCATATCTTGATGTTTATTGGTTTTTATAAAACTGTAGGTTTTATAGATGACATTACACAAGGCATATGCGCGTATATTCCGCAAGAGAGTAGACAGAACCTTGGTATAGCATTCAAAATGGACGTGATACAAAGACACCAGCCCAATCGCCAGGTGACGAGTAGGCCATTGGTGCGCTCCTTATTTGATTTTGCTGATACTAGACTATGACTGCTTATCCGACTATTGAAGATACCATTGGCTCAACCCCCCTGGTGCGTTTGCAACGCCTGCATCCAGAACTGATCACTGAGCGTGGGAATGTGATTCTGGCCAAGTTGGAAGGTAACAATCCCGCCGGTTCGGTAAAAGATCGTGCCGCTAGTTCTATGATTCGCCGTGCCGAAGAACGCGGCCAAATTAAACCAGGCGATACCTTGATTGAAGCTACGAGTGGTAACACCGGTATTGCATTGGCGATGATTGCTGCAGTACGTGGCTACAAAATGATTTTGATCATGCCTGATAACCTCTCGGTAGAGCGTAGGGCCTCGATGGCGGCCTATGGTGCAGAGCTAATCCTGACGCCTGCCTCTGCGGGGGGTATGGAATATGCGCGTGATTTGGCACTGAAAATGCAAGCCGAAGGTAAAGGTATTGTGTTGGATCAGTTTGCGAATGACGACAACCCACAGGCTCACATTCACAGTACGGGCCCAGAGATTTGGGCACAAACACAGGGGCGTGTGACGCACTTTGTGAGTGCTATGGGTACTACCGGTACCATCATGGGTGTGGGGTCGTTCTTGCGTCGCCAGAAACCAGACGTGATGATTGTGGGTGCCCAGCCTGCTGAAGGGGCTTCTATTCCTGGTATTCGTAAGTGGCCAGAAGCGTACCAACCCGCTATTTTTACGCCTTCAGATGTAGATCGCTACGAACTGATTGGCCAGAAAGAAGCCGAAGATGCCGCTAGAGCCTTGGCATCTCAAGAAGGTATTTTTGCCGGTATCTCTACGGGTGGTGCGTTGGTCGCCGCCTTACGAGTGGCGGCTCAAGTCGAAAACGCCACCATCGTATTTATTGCCTGCGATAGAGGCGATCGCTATTTGTCTACCGGCGTGTTTAACGGCTAAGGCATTAACACGCGCACGGGGCTGCTGTTAACCCCTGTGCTGAAAGAAACAATCCCCCAGTCAAACACTGGGGGATTGTTTTATGGCCTAGGTTATAGGCTTACGCTAGTGTTAAGAAGGGCAGTTTGTTGGTGCGGTTATGCCATTACGGTTTCGGTTTGTAGCCAATGTTGTAATGTACGTTTTTCCAGCATTTCTCGGAATTGTTGGGTGGAGATAGGCAGTACGGTGCCTTGGTCCCAGTCCAAAATAACGCCGTAGCGGCGTACAGCATCCAACTGATCTATGTCGCCGCTGCGGTACCACTGAGCCACCTGTTCTGGATCAGTCTGCATCCAGTCTCTGCGGTTGGCACGCATGTGCTCACGTAGTGTGTGAGTCGCTGCTTCATCAATACGGTACTCGCAAATCTCCGGGTCTATGGCTTCAATAATGACGCCATAGTCTTTAGCCGCTCTAGCAATAGAAACGTATTCATCAATCACGTCTTCTAGTACTAGAGTTGGGTCTCGCTCTAAGGGGTCCCCAAAGCCACCGCCACCCGCAGTGGGGCGACTGAACTCGTCCCCAGAGCTAACGGACACATCCGAGAACACGGACCCCAACCACTCAGACTCAGTAGCGTCTGCCCGTTTTAAGGTTAAGCCATGCGGCATAGAGGGTAGCCCACCATTAATCCCCCACACAATGGCGCGTTCGCGGTCACAAATGTAGGAAATAACGGGGTCTTCGGCGTCTTGCATAATGGAGGTTTTGCGTACGCCTACACCGCCTCGCCACTTACCAGGGCCGGCGGAGTCGGTCAGGATTTGGAATTCAGTGGTAAGGATAGGGTTAGCACGTTCTTGGCCTTCTACGGGCTGCGACATCAAACCCACGCCAAACGAAGCTGTGGTGACGTTGCTGCCGTCTTTACCATTACGCCCACCCCAGCCACCGGGTAGCCAGTCGTAGAACATGAAAATGGGTTTTTCTGGACTGCGCGCATCTTTACCGCCCGTGAGCAGATACTCTAGGTTGAAGGCACATGCTGTAGCGCGTTCGGGCATGATTTGCGACCAGATCTCGTAGATGGCATTCATGATTTTTTCAAATGGCATCAAAAAGCCGGTGACGGCGACTGGCCAGCGCGCATTCACAATGCTGTCTTCGGGGGCAATCACATCGAACACACGGTAAAAACCGCTGTTTAACGGTAGGTCTGGGAAGAAGGTTTTCATCCCAGCGGCGACCGCAGAGAAAGTAGAGCCGAAAGCGGAGTTGTAGATGGAGCCAATAGTAGGGTGGCTGCCAGTGAAGTCATAGGTGGCACGATCCCCTTGGATGGTGAGTTTTACCTTGATGGGAATCATGCCTTCGCCGGAAATGGGGTCCCTATCAATAAAGTCCTGAGTTTCCCATTCGCCATCGGGTAGAGCGGCTAAGCGCTGACGTACTGCGCGTTCTACGTAGTCTTGTACGGCACCCATGCCTTCTAGAACGGTGTCTACGCCGTATTTTTCACTGAGGCGGATAATCTCGCGTTCACACACTTGAGTGGCTTGAGACTGCGCGTGAATGTCGCCAATGATAGAGGCGGGATCACGTGTATTAGAGGCAATGAGGTGCGCCACATCACGGCAAAACACCCCCCTGTGAAATAAGCGTACTGGGGTGATGCGCATGCCTTCTTTAAACATGTCTTTGGCGGTAACGTCAAACGAACCAGGTACGCTGCCGCCTAAGTCGGACCAGTGACCATTGGACTGGCTAAAGCCCAGCAGGGTATCGCCCGAAAAAATAGGACGTATTAAGCGTACATCGTTAAAGTGTGTACCCCCCGCATAAGGGTCGTTAATGGCGTAGACATCACCGGGGTGTATATCACCGTCAAAGGCCTCAATGACGGCTTTACATGTGAAGTGCAGGGTGCCAACGTGCACCGCAATATCTTGGTTGCCTTGAGCGACAGAGTTACCTTGCGCATCGTGTAGGCCGCTGGAAAAGTCGCGGTTATAAATTACAAAGGAATAGCAAGTGCGCAGAATTTGTTCTGCCATCTGGTCAACACTGGTAATGAAGGAGTTTTTCAACACTTCAAAGGTGACGGGGTCCAAGGTGCTGGAAGTGGTTGTAGTAGTCATGATGTGTCCCTTTAGAAGCGGATGATGATGTTGAGGTATTCGTCAATGTCGGCATGGCACTGGGGTGGCACGACGACGGTAGAGTCCAATTGCTCGATCACGGCAGGGCCTTGCAATTGCAGGCCGGCTGGTAAGTCTGTGCGTTCATAAACGGGGGTGTGGCAGGCACCAAACTTGGAAAACCAAACTTCTCGGTGACTTACAGGATTTGGGATTACTCTCGTAGGTTCGTGACGGGGTAACTCGGCTTGGGCAACCAAACCTACCGCTTTTAGGTTTAGGCGGAACACGCTAACTGGTGCATCCATGCGGCGGTAGTTATATTCGCGTTCGTGCTCTTGATGGAAAATATCAATCAAGCTGTCTAGTGTTTGGACGGGGCGTGGTGCGGGGATAGCCAATGAGCGCCATTGTCCTTGGTACATCATGTCTATAGTGCGTTCTAACACCATGTCTTGCTCTTGCACGCCTTCATGGCTAAGGTGCGAGATTGCCTCGGCTTCGAGGCGTTGGAAGGCAGCTTCTAGTTCGGCTATATCCACGTCAGACGCTTGTTTGATATAGCTTTCAGCAAAGTCGTGCTGGATGTTCACCAGTAAGCAACCCAAAGCAGATGCCACGCCGGGGTTAGGAGGGACAATGACGGCGGGGATAGACAGCTCTTGTGCAATGGCTACACCGTGTAAGGCTCCCGCGCCACCGAAGGATACTAGGGCAAAATCCCTAGGGTCGTATCCCCGACTAATAGATAGCAGTCGTACGGCATCGGCCATGTTGGCGTTGGCCACATCCACAATGGCTTGGGCTGCATCGTGCAGTTCTAGTTTGAAGGGTTCGGCCACACCTTGTCGCACCGCTTCGTGCGCCAGTTCAGCGTTAAGGGTGACTTGTCCGCCGGCTAAGCGTGTACCCAGTCTACCTAACACGACGTTAGCGTCTGTGTTGGTGGGTTGCATATTGCCGTTGCCATAGCAGGCAGGGCCGGGGTTGGCGCCAGCTGATTGTGGGCCGTTGCGTAGTGAGCCAGCTTCATCTTGCCACGCCAATGAGCCGCCACCTGCACCGATAGTGAGCACTTCAATGCTAGAGAAACGTATGGGGTAACCGAACTCAATAAACCAGTCATTGGTGATTCGCGATTGGCCGTCATAGGCTAAAGATACATCGGTAGAGGTGCCACCCATGTCTAAGCCAATAGAGTTCCTGAAGCCACACAACATAGCAATGTGTCGGCTGGCGATGGCGCCAGCGGCAATACCGGAACCCGCCAAGCGAGCAGAGAAGTGTTCTACCGCCTCAGTCGTCATGACGCCACCACCACTGTGTAGCAGCAGCAAATCACTTTCATAACCACGACGTTTTAGTTCCTGACCTAAGCGCTTGGTGTAGTCCACCACCACGGGGCTGCAGGCTGCGTTAATGACGGTGGTAGAGAAGCGTTCATGTTCGAAGATTTCGGGCATGACCTCAGACGATAGAGAGATAGCCACTTCTGGCATTTCGGCACGCAAGATGTCGCGCATTTGTTGTTCATGCTGCGGATTCATGTAGGAGTTCATAAAGCAGATAGCTACTGCTTTCACTTCACGACGACGCAAGGTTCGGGCAACTTGCTTCGCTTCTTCTACATTTAGTGCGGTGACGACGTTGCCCTGAGCATCTATACGTTCAGTCACGCATAGACGGTCACGACGTTTGACGTGTGGTGGAGCTACGTCTTTGTAGATATCCCATAAGTCTTCTTTGTTGGCTCTACGTATTTCAATGACGTCTCTGAAGCCTTCGGTGCAGATCATGGCGGTACGGGGCAGGCGGCGTGTGATCAGCGCATTGGTAGCGACAGTAGTGCCATGTGAAAACAGTGATACCTGGTTTAGGTCTACTTTACTTTTATCTACGGCATTCAAAATACCGTCTATGGGATCTACGGTAGAGGAGGTTTTCTCGATGCTAATGCGTCCAGTGTGCTCATCCATGACGCAGATATCGGTGAAAGTGCCGCCAACGTCGACGGCAACGCGTGTGCTTTTCATAGTGTGCTCCAGATATTTTGAGGACAAAAAATCCCCTGCCCAGTGAAAACTAGGCAAAAAATGTAAAGGGTAGGTAGAACGCTAGAGCGCTCTACAGACGGGTATTAACGCTAGGCTTGCTGATCGCATACGGTGTAGCGATGCAGAGTGTGATTAGCTGTCTACAAGAAAGTGATGATCGTTGTGTTGGTTTAACCGAGCACGGTATTGGCTGCGTGCTTCGCTGGGGGATTGTCCAAAGTGGTTCTTATACAGTTGGCTAAAGGCAGCGGGGCTGCTGAACCCCCACTCATAGGCAATCTGCGCAATGCTTTTGGTGTGTGCATGTTGCTGTAGCGCGGTATCACTAAACAACAGGCGCTGTTCTTGCACCCAACTGCTGACGGACTGCCCGCGCATTTGAAACAGCATGTGCAAATAGCGCAGTGAAATCCCACAGGCGCTGGCAATGTCCTGGGGGCGCAAGGGCTGTTGTATATGGTCGCGTATGTACTTTTCGGCGCGATACAAGTGGGCGGTTTGCACTGAGGTTAAACCCGATTGCATGGGGGAATGATCCAGCACGGCTAAGGCAAGTAAGTCGGCTAAGTGGCTACCAATGGTTTGCCTAGCGGCTTGATCCATTTGGTCTAATCGCACGGCAACCATACGTACCATTTCTGTCATCAGCTCACCCGCTCCTTGGCTGGCATCAAATGCCAAAGAGACTAAGCGTTCAGGCATGCCTACGCGTGAGCGTAGTAAGGGCGCGGGAATTTTTAGTACCCATAGCCTGTTAGGTTGGGTGTAGCTAAATTGATAGGGCAGGTGGCTGCGCTGTAAGATAAACCCGCCGGGTGAGCAGCCTACATCCCTGCCGTTTTGGCTGAAATCTATGCTGTCATTATCGGGAATGGTCACTAAGTAGCTTTCTTCCGCTTCGGCTTGCTCTAGGTGTTGGCTATTGCGTTGGTAGAGCAGAGCGTCAGACTCCAATTTGGATAAGGAAATCAGTCCCAGATCCCATGAGTTCAAGGCACCCGAAAAACTGGGGCTATCCTTGAAATGTAGGGATAGGGGGAAGTATGTTTCCGTGACGATTTTTTCCCAGTAGCGCTTTTGGCTCTGAGGTGCTTCATTGGTGGTGCAATGGCTGATATTCACCATGAACTCCTCCTGTTCGACGGCTACGGCTAAGGTAGCCTAAGAGTCTCCATAAACTGCTTTTTTGTTTTTTACCATTCTATGAGTCATATCAAGTGCTTACAAGCTACGGAGTTTAGCGGTAGTGCATAAAAGCATGGTGCTATATGCAATCTAGGGTAAGTGCGTAGACGGAAATGGGGGCGTGTTGGCTACCAGATAAAAAAACAGCCCACTCCAAACGGAGGTGGGCTGGTCAAAGGGACGGTGAAACGAGTAAAACTTAGTGGGTGTTCTGGGCATCCCAGCGAGCGATCAGTTCACGCTCTTCTGGTGTCATCTGCGTCAGGTTACCCAATGGCATGTATTGGTTGGACACCACTTTTTTAATGTCTGCGGCGTGCAAAAGGGTTTGTGCTTCGCTATCCATTTGCATGCCCAGTGGTGGTGCGGCAAAACCAAATTGCTTGTCAGGCGTGGCAGCATGGCACTGAATACAGCGTGCTTCCATGATGTCTTGCACCTGAGCAATGGTGATGGTTTCTTCTGCGCTGCTTACTTCAGTAGCAGGCTGAGATTTTGGTGCACCAATCCATACGATTACCAAAATAAGCAGTACACCCGCGATAGGGTACAGAGGCTTGTTATGGCCAGCATGCATCAACACGAAGTACTGACGGATCAGAGCGCCTGCAAAAATAAACAGGGTCATGATGATCCACGCGTACTCATTGTTGTATGTGAATGAGTAGTGGTTGCTCAGCATGAGCAGCAGTACAGGCAGCGTGAAGTAGGTGTTGTGTACCGAACGCTGTTTACCGCGTTTGCCATCGATGGGGTTAGGCGTTTGGCCGGCTTTCAGAGCGGCTACCATGCGACGTTGGCCTGGAATAATCCAGAAAAACACGTTGGCAGACATGCTGGTAGCCATAACAGCGCCAGTAATCAGGAAGGCGGCACGGCCAGAGAAGATGTGAGTGCTTAGGTAAGCCACTACCACCATCATCACTGCAACAGCAATACTGAGCAGACCATCACGTTCCATATTGGGGCTGATACGTTTGCACAGCTCGTTGTAGACCACCCAGCCTGCAATCAGGAACAAAATGGCGACAACGTTTACTTCGGTACCGCTTAGGTTGGCGGCCCATTCCCACGGACTGGAAGGGTTCACCAGATAGAACGTAGGTTTGGTCAGATACAGCAATGCGAACAGTGCAAAACCTGACAACCATGTGGTGTAAGACTTCCAGAAAGACCAGTGCAAATCTGAAGGCAGTTCAGACGGGCTGGTTAAGTACTTTTGGCTGTGGTAGAAACCGCCACCGTGAACGGCCCACATTTCACCAAATACACCGCTTTTCTTAGCGGTTTCACTTTTAGGGGGGCGCAGACCATTGTCTAGCATCACGAAATAGATGGACTCACCGATCCATGCTACTGCAGCGATAACGTGCAGCCAACGCAATAATAGGTTGGCGAAATCAAGCAAATACGCTTCCATATAAACCTCTCTGTGTTTGTTGCTTACTGACTCTTAGAGCAGGTATGGATTAGCTACCGCGGTAGGTAGACCAGGACCAAGGAGTCACGACCAGAGGTACGTGATAGCTGCCACCTTCTTCGGCGATGCCAAAGTGAATGGATACTTGGTCTACAAAACGGGGGGATGGAAGGGCTACGCCGCGCGCAGCAAAGTAGTCTCCTGCATGAAAGACCAGTTCATATTGGCCTTTCGCCACCTCTTGATCCTGCAAGAGAGGTTCGCCACAGCGCCCGTCAGCATTGGTTTTTACGCTCTTGATCAGAGAGCGAGTGCCGTTTTCGTGACGGTACAAGTCTATAGCGACGTGTTGCGCAGGACAGCCATGCATGGTGTCCAGAACGTGGGTAGATAGCTTTCCCATTGGTGTCTCCGGTTTTTTTGGATTCTATATAAGAAAAATATAAGTCCAGCGAGCCCAGTTTGGGAAACCGGCCGTGGGGCAAGCGGTGCAAGGATCAGTGCGCTGGGTTCCGCCCCATGAAAATAAATTGTCGACAATTTATGTTGACGATTTTGAAAGCATCTCTAATAATTGTCAAGGTCAATCACTAGGAAATTTTATGCTTCAGCTGTCATCCACTCCTTCTCCCTCCTTTGTGGATGTTGAAGCGCCTTCGGCTTCTTCGCTTTTGGGCGGCAAGCGCCATGCCTCCGAAAATGGCCGTATTTACAATGAAATTTTCGATGCAGTGATGGATAGACGGTTGTTGCCCGGTACGAAACTCACCGAGGCGAAGCTGTGCGAGATTTTTTCCTGCTCCCGTACGGTGATTCGTACCGTATTGGCCGAGCTTGCTCACGACAAAATTGTGAGCTTGGAAACCAATAGAGGGGCTTTTGTATGGCAGCCAGATCCCAAAGAAACACGCGAAGTGTTTGAGTTGCGACGGGATATGGAGTGCCTGATCATCGACAAGCTGCTGCGCTTTCCTGATCTAGAGCAAAAGTTGCAAGGCTTATACGACATGGTGCAGCGAGAACAGGCGTCGTATAACGCAGGTCAGCGCATTAGTTGGATACGTTTATCCAACGCCTTTCACGTAGAAATGGCGCGTTTGCTGGGGAATGACGTATTAACCGAGTTGATGCACATGTTGTGTGCCAGAACGTCGTTAATCATTGCCTACCACGACAAGCCGGGAGAGCAAGCTTGCTCTTTCTGCGAACACGAACAAATTTTGGACTTGCTGTGCCAGCGCGACCGAGATGGCGCGTTGCATGCCATGCAACATCACTTGTTGGCATGCGAGCAGCGTATGAATGAAGAACAGGCATCGACAAAGCCAGACCCTTGGCAAGCTTTTGGTGCCCCACGTTGATAAATCCTGGAGACAAAATATGACCATGACTTCCGAATACCCACGAGATTTACGCGGCTATGGGCGCGATGTGCCACATGCAAACTGGCCGGGTAAAGCACGTATTGCTGTGCAGTTTGTGCTGAATTACGAAGAGGGGGGCGAGAATTGCGTGCTGCATGGTGACCCGGCTTCTGAGCAATTCTTATCGGAAATTGTGGGGGCGGCCGCCTACCCTGACCGTCACAAATCCATGGAGTCTATTTACGAATACGGTTCCCGTGCTGGGGTGTGGCGTATTCTGAAAGAGTTTGAACGTCGTGGTATGCCCATGACAATCTTTGGGGTGGGTATGGCGCTAGAGCGTCACCCCGAAGTGGCTCAGGCTTTTGTAGATGCTGGTCACGAGATTGCTTGCCACGGTTACCGCTGGATTCACTACCAAGATAAACCTGAAGCGCTAGAGCGTGAGCACATGAAGCGCTGTGTGGACATTATTAAGCAGCTTACTGGCAAACACCCTGCTGGTTGGTACACCGGGCGCGATAGCCCTAACACCCGTCGTTTGGTGGCTGAAGAGGGGCAGTTCTTGTACGACTCAGATAACTACGGTGATGATTTGCCATTTTGGGAGGAAGTACGTTTGCAAGATGGCAGTATCCACCCACAGTTGATCGTGCCGTACACCTTAGATACCAACGATATGCGCTTTGCCACACCGCAAGGTTTCAACACGGGTGATGATTTCTTCCACTTCCTGCGCGATGCGTTTGATGTGTTGTACGAAGAGGGCGAAGAAACACCTAAAATGCTGTCTATTGGCTTGCATTGTCGCTTGATTGGTCGTCCATCCCGTTTCCGTGGGCTACAGCGTTTCTTGGATCACGTGCAAAAGCATGATCGTGTATGGGTGGCGACACGTGAAGAGATTGCCCGTCATTGGGTGCAAACACATCCGTATCAAGCCCAGCGTTAATACGGGTTAGCAGTGTATTTAGGGCGGCGCTCACTGAGTACGGTGAGCGCCGCTTTGCGGTGAGAACCCCACAGCTTCCCCGCATTTGTTAGGCGTAGTGAGCCCTCTTACTTATAATGAGTGGTTATCTGTATTTTTTTGTAGCGATCAATGAAGACATCCGAAATTCGCCAGAAGTTTCTCTCGTTTTTTGAGGGGCGGGGCCATCAAGTCGTGCCGTCGTCCTCGCTGGTTCCTGGAAATGACCCAACCTTGTTGTTTACCAACGCAGGGATGGTGCAGTTTAAGGACGTGTTTACCGGTAAAGAAACCCGACCCTACCGTCGAGCGGTATCCTCGCAGCGCTGTGTGCGCGCGGGTGGTAAGCACAATGACCTAGAAAACGTAGGTTACACCGCACGTCACCACACATTTTTTGAAATGTTGGGTAACTTCAGTTTTGGCGATTATTTCAAGCGTGATGCCATTCTGAACGCCTGGGAATTGCTAACCTCTGTGTATGGTTTGCCGGCCGACAAGCTGTGGGTGACGGTGTATCACGAAGATGATGAAGCCTACGCGATTTGGCAAAATGAAGTAGGTGTGCCGGCTGAGCGTATTATTCGCATCGGCGACAATAAAGGTGCACGCTATGCGTCAGATAACTTCTGGCAAATGGCTGATACGGGCCCATGCGGTCCCTGTTCAGAAATCTTCTTTGATCATGGTCCAGAAGTATGGGGTGGCCCTCCCGGGTCTCCAGAAGAGGACGGTGATCGCTATATCGAAGTCTGGAACTTGGTGTTTATGCAGTTTGATCGCTCCGCCGATGGCGTGATGCATCCGCTGCCTAGCCCATGTGTAGATACCGGTATGGGTTTGGAGCGTATCGCGGCTGTGTTGCAGCATGTGCATTCCAACTACGATATAGACTTGTTTAAAGCACTGATTGCGGGTGCAGCACGTGAAACTGGATGTGCAGACCTGAGCAATAACTCACTTAAAGTGATTGCCGACCATATTCGTGCTTGCAGCTTCTTGATCGTGGATGGCGTAATTCCCGGTAATGAAGGTCGTGGCTATGTGCTGCGTCGTATCATTCGTCGCGCATTGCGTCATGGTCACAAGTTGGGCCAAACACGTCCGTTCTTCCATAAGCTGGTGGGTGATTTGGCTGCTCAAATGGGCGAAGCCTACCCAGAGCTGCTTGCTCAACAAGCACGCATAGAGCAAGTGCTGAAGCAGGAAGAAGAGCGTTTCGGTGAAACACTGGAGCACGGTCTGAAAATTTTGGAAGGTGCGTTGCAGCAGTTAGATGGCAGCAAGGTGCTAGATGGCCAAACGGTCTTTACGTTGTACGACACGTACGGTTTCCCCGTAGACCTTACCGCAGATATTTGCCGTGAGCGCGAAGTAGACGTTGATTTGGCAGGTTTTGAAACCGCTATGCAACGCCAGCGCGAACAAGCGCGTGCAGCCGGTAAGTTCAAAGCGGCAGCCGAATTGGTGTATGACGGTGCAGCCACGCAGTTTGAAGGCTACGATCACCTGCAAACACAGTCCAGCGTGTTGGCGCTGTACGTAGATGGTTTATCGGTAGACGTGGTTAATGCTGGTCAACAGGCGGTAGTGGTATTAGATAACACACCGTTTTACGCCGAATCTGGCGGTCAGGTGGGCGATACAGGTGTGTTGCACAGTGCTGAAGGCCACTTTGTGGTGCACGATACGCAAAAAATCCAATCGCAAGTGTTTGGTCACCAAGGTGTGCTGGAAAGTGGTGAGCTGCGTATAGGCAGCAAGCTACAAGCCCAAGTGGATGTGGCTAAGCGTGAGGCAACTATTCGCAACCACTCCGCCACACACTTGATGCACAAAGCGTTGCGTGAAGTATTGGGCGGTCACGTGCAGCAGCGCGGTTCGCTGGTTGATGCTCAAAAAACACGTTTTGACTTTGCACACGATGCCGCTATGACAGCCGAACAAATTGCGGCTGTTGAGGCAATTGTGAACCGTGAGGTTTTGCAGAATACTTCTGTGGCTGCGCAATTGATGGGCTTTGACGAAGCGGTTGAAGGCGGTGCCATGGCACTGTTTGGCGAGAAATACGGCGACGAAGTGCGCGTGCTGGATATTGGCTTCTCGCGTGAGCTATGTGGTGGTACACACGTATCCCGTACAGGCGATATTGGCTTGTTCAAAATCGTCTCCGAAAGCGGTGTGGCTGCCGGTGTGCGCCGTGTTGAAGCCATTACAGGTTTGAACTCGTTGGCGTGGGTGCAAGGCATTAATGGTTTGCTCAGCCAAGCATCGGCTGCGTTGCGTACTACGCCCGAAGATATCGCTTCACGTATTGGTTCGCTGCAGGTTCAACTGAAAGACGTAGAGCGTGAGCGCGATCAATTAAAAGACAAATTGGCGAGCTCTGCTGGCCAGGATTTGGCACAACAGGCAATTGAGTTGGCTGGCGGTGTAAAATTGCTGGTGGCTAACTTACCAGGTGTTGAGGCTAAATCACTGCGTAATCTGGTAGATCAGTTGAAAGACAAGCTGCAGTCGGCAGTGGTGGTGTTAAGCACTAGCGAAGACGGTAAAATCAGCTTGGTGGCTGGTGTTACTAAAGCGCTAAGCGCTACCGTTAAAGCGGGCGATGTGGTGGGCCATATTGCTCAGCAAGTAGGCGGTAAGGGTGGTGGTCGCCCCGATATGGCGATGGGTGGTGGTTCTGATGTTGCCGCATTGCCGCAAGCCTTGGCCTCTGTACAGGCTTGGGTGGAAGCCAAGCTATGAGTGGCCAAGAAATAGGAAGCGTCGCTTTAGAAGTAGACGCTTCCGGCCTGAAATGCCCGCTACCTATATTGCGGGCTAAAAAGGCTTTAGCACAAATTCAAAGTGGTGACGTATTAAAGGTCATCACTACGGATACTCATGCACTCACTGATTTTCAGGCGTTTGCAACACAAACCGGCAACCTTTTGCTCAAACAAGAGGAAGACGGGGAAACGTTGGTGCATTATTTACAGCGGCGCTGATCATAAAGCGCTGGATGTTGTTTTCGGTTGGGTTTATAATTGTTTTTTGCGGCCAAACGTACCGTTTCTGGCTGTATGATGATAAACTCTTTTGTTTTACACTTTTACTAACAGAAAAAGGAATTATCAATGGTGGTAATTCGCTTGGCCCGTGGTGGCTCCAAAAAGCGTCCGTTTTATACCGTAGTAGCCGCAAATCGTAGCGATCGCCGCGACGGCCGCTTTATTGAGCGTCTGGGCTTCTACAACCCCGTCGGTGGTGAAGGCCAGGAAAACCTGCGCCTGCAACTGGATCGTATCGAATACTGGACAACAAACGGTGCGCAATTGTCGCCTTCCGTTAGCCGTCTGGTTAAAGAATACGCTAAAACCGTTAGCAGCGCAGTCTAAATAGACTGTTGCTGGGTATCGTCTGTAGTCAACGCAATGTCAGTTATTCCTGATGATCTAGTTGAGCTGGGTCGTGTGGTATCTGCTTATGGCGTGCGCGGTTGGGTGAAAATTCAACCTTATGCTGCAGATGGCGATGCCTTGCTTACCGCAAAACGGTGGTGGCTGAAAACGCCTGTTTCTCCTGCTCACGGCGGAGGCGCAGGCGTTTCTGCGTCCATTACACCTTTTACGGTGCAACAAGCTAAATGGCATAGTGGTACGGTAGTTGCTCTGTTTAAGGGCTTCGATGACCGAAACCAGTCTGAGCCATTAAAAGCGCATACGGTATGGGTGTCACGTGCTGACTTCCCCGCTGCCGACGAAGAAGAATTCTATTGGGTAGATCTACTAGATTGCCTGCTATACGGTGAAGAAGAGGGTGGTCAATCTGCCTTATTGGGCCGTGTGGTGCAAGTGCTAGATAACGGTGCTCATGCAGTGCTGGAGGTCGAGCAAGGTAACTTGGATGATGCCCAATGCTTTACACCTGTGCTTTCTGCAAAAGGAAAGCGACAGACTATTCTGGTACCTTTTGTCAAAGAGTGTGTGCATACAGTTGATTTAGCCGCCAAGCGGTTAGATAGCAACTGGCCGGTTGGATTCTAAGCCTGCTGGCGGCAGGTGCTCTGACTGTCTGGCCCGTTAGGGATAAACATGCGCTTTGATGTACTGACCATATTCCCAGAAATGTTTACATCGTTGTTAGACAGCGGTGTGAATGCGCGCGCCCATAAAAAAGGGGCGTGGCAATTGCATACTTGGAATCCTCGCGACTTCACACACGACACGCATCGTACTGTAGACGATCGCCCTTATGGTGGTGGTCCGGGTATGGTGATGATGGCTGCGCCGTTGGAAGCGGCATTAAGCAGCGTGCATAATGCAAGGCAAGAGCAGGGCGAGCCACAACAGGCACCTGTGATTTTGCTTAGTCCTATTGGTGAAGTGTTTCAGCAACGCCATGCCCAGCAAATTGTTGATCAGCAGCAAGGGGCGATCTTTGTGTGTGGTCGTTACGAAGGTATAGACCAACGTTTCATTGATAAATGCGTAACGCATCAGTACTCACTTGGAGACTTTGTGCTCTCGGGTGGGGAGTTGGCGGCAGCCGTGATGATGGATAGCGTTGTGCGTTTATTGCCGGGTGTGCTGAATGACGAGCAGTCGGCGATGCAAGATTCTTTTCATCCGTCTTTGGATGGCTTGCTAGACAGCCCACACTACACGCGTCCCGAGAATTACGAGGGTGTTGCAGTGCCTGATGTGTTGTTATCGGGTAATCACAAACATATTGCCCAGTGGCGTCGAGAGCAGTCCTTGCGCTTGAGTTTGCAGAACCGTCCGGATTTGTTGATCGCAGCGTGGAAAAGTGGGGCGCTGACTAAGAAGGATTTGGCGTTTTTGGCGACGCTGGGGGGAGAACCTCCATTTGAGGGTTAAGCGTCTAGTCTTTGTGCTGCTGTATCTATTGCATATGCTGGGTTGGGGCAGCCGCTGTATTCATTGCACACGCTGAGGGGACTGCGGAACAACTTTTTGTGATTTGAGACACCAAATCAAAAAAGTTTTCCTCCGCCTCCTCTGATGTATCGCAATTGATAGGCTTACTGCCCTTTCTTGAGAGCGAATACAGTTTATCCATGATGCAGCTTAATGATTGCTAAGCAGCTACGCTCAAGGCTGGTTCAGAAAACGACTGTATTCATCGCACATGCTGGGGAACTGCAGAAGAATTTTTTGTGATTTGAGATACCAAATCAAAAAAATTTTCTCTCCGTCCCCCTGAGCATGCTGCTACTGTAGGTTTACAGCCCTTTCTTATGGGGTGGTACGGTCAGCGCGACACTGTGTGTTTATGCAGAAGCGCGCACACCCACAGAAATCACCATCCTCAAAACCTCTGCAAGCGATGAGCAAAAGGCGGATGGAAGTATTTTTTTATTTGGTGTCTCAAATAAAAAAATACTTTCGCAGCCTTAGGCTATGGCAGCCTAGTGGTGAGTGAGCGGGCTTTGAAGCTCACTTTCCATTCAAGAAAGTCTAATCACAGTAATTCTCTATAGAGCCACATCATCTCTACATGATCCTTGGCGCATATTTTGGTTAGAATCTACCGCATTACTACTGAATCACTACGCCAACGGAGCCTACCTATATGTCGTTACCAAACACCCTGTTTTACGCTACTCGAAAAGATGCTATTGCTCATGCTAAGGGTGAGCCTGCGACGATCCATGATTTGTATGAGTTCGGTGGCATTACCGACTTGGATATCAGTATTTTCTTTTCTATTGCGGCGGGAGAAGAATTCGATTTTGATCTGCACGAAATTCTCCCTATGGATGAATTGGAAGAGTACGAGGTGTTTGAGCTGCCTGTGAGATTGGTAGAGGTGCTGGCTGCTAAAAACGAAGCGGATATTAAGTCCTTGGCTGTGGAGTGGGCGGCTACTGAGGAGTTACAATGCGATCCGGCTGACTTGGTGCCTATTGTGACCACGCTTATTGAGCTCAGTAAAAAAGTGGGTGATAACCGTATTTATTTCAGCGCGTAATAACAGTTAGTGGCCTGTTGTGCGATTGAGATGAGCGGGTGTGTGCGTTGTTAAGAGTGGGGTAGAGGGATGCAAGTTCCAGGTTTGGGTGTGGTGGAAAAAGATGAAAGTACGGATTGGTATTTTAGTGATCCTATAGAAATTGCCGTTCTGGGTGATCAGGAGTGTGAGGTTGTCCTTGAGGAGTACGACGAGGATGAATGCAAGGCGGATTTCCATGCGGCGATTGCCAATTTTCTGGCGGCAGACCCTAAGGTGTTGCGCGAGGCGGATGACGCTCTGTTTAGCTATTACAAAGACTCCGAAACATACTGGCTAGAAGAGGGTAATGCGCCCATTACTACTGCAGAGGAGTTGTGGCAGCGCGTGCGGTTCGGGGCTGAGCCTATGGTTTCTCGCAGTGCTTATGGTGATAACGCTGTCTATGTATCGCTAGAGTGCGGGTGTGATTGGGAGGTTGAGCATGGCTTGCAGATCGTGTTCAAAAATGGCTTAACCATTACTAAGCTTGGGCCTTTTGATGGGCATCTGACCAACGCGAGTGCCTATGCTGATGACGCGCTTGAGTCCGTGATTTATCGCTCTCGTCGTTAAGTTTTTGAAGCGTTTAGCGGCAGCTCCTTAAAAGCAAAGCGCCCTTGGTCATGACAACCAAGGGCGCTTTTACGTAGCAGGCTACGCTGGCTAGAGGCGGGTGCTCGTTAACCGTTCAGTCTTGCGAGCTGAGCTTGGATCTTCGCTTGTGTTTCGCTGAATTGGTTTAAGCGCTCGCGCTCTTGCTCTACTACTGCAGCAGGGGCGCGTTCAACAAAGCTGGCATTACCCAGTTTGCTTTCGGCTTTAGTGATTTCACCATTCAAGCGGTCTAGCTCTTTGGTCAAGCGAGCGGTTTCTGCCGCAACGTCAATTTCAACGTGCAGCATCAACTGTGTGGTGCCTACTACCTGAACGGGAGCTCCCAGGTCTGGTAGTGTGGCGTGGATTTCGACTTTTTCCAGTTTCGCTAAGGCTTGTAGATAAGGCGTGTTGTGTTCTAACACGGCTGCATCACCTTGTGCTAACAGGGGCACACGCTCAGCGGGCGACAGATTCATTTCACCACGTAGAGCACGAATGGCATCCACTTGAGCCTTAAGCTCTGTAATGGCTTGCTCGGCTGCTTCATCCACCAAGTTTTGGTCTGCAACAGGGTAGGGTTGCAGCGCGATGGTGCTATCGTCACCAGCTTGGCGAACGCCAGCAACTTCAGCCACTTTTTGCCATAGCTCTTCTGTGATGAAGGGCATGATGGGGTGAATGAGGCGCAGTACGGATTCCAGTACATGGATCAGCGTGCGGCGTGTGCCCAGTTGTTGTGCTGGAGTGCCTTGCTGAATTTGTACTTTAGCGAGTTCTAGATACCAGTCGCAGTACTCGTCCCACACAAAGTGGTACAGCGAGTTGGCAACGTTATCAAAACGGTATTCGCTAAAACCACGTTCCACGTTGCTGTGCAGGCGTTGCAGTAGGCTGCTGATCCAGCGGTCTGCAGTCGAGAATTCGGCTGTTTCTGCGCCGTTCAGCACATGACCTTCGGTGTTCATCAGCACAAAGCGTGTCGCATTCCACAATTTATTGCAGAAGTTGCGGTAGCCTTCGCAGCGCTTTAAGTCGAAGTTGATGTTGCGACCCAAGGTGGCGTAAGCCGCCATCGTGAAGCGTAGCGCATCGGTACCGTAGGCAGGGAAGCCGTCTGGGTAGTCTTTGCGAGTGCGTTTCTCGATGCTTTGTGCTTGGCGTGGGTTCATCAAGCCGGTGGTGCGCTTGCTGATCAGGCTGTCCAGATCAATGCCGTCGATGATGTCTACAGGGTCAATAGTATTGCCCTTGGACTTACTCATCTTCTTGCCTTCCATGTCGCACACTAAGCCGTGCACGTACACTGAATGGAAAGGCACTTGGCCGGTCATGTGCATGGTCATCATGACCATACGGGCAACCCAGAAGAAAATGATGTCAAAACCCGTTACTAGCACGCTGGATGGCAGGTATTTTGCCAAGTCAGGCGTTTGCTCAGGCCAGCCTAAATCGGTAAACGGTACCAAGGCGGATGAGAACCAGGTATCTAGTACGTCTTCATCGCGGCGCAGTGGGCCTTGAATGCCAGCAGCGTCGGCTTTGGCTTTAGCTTCTTCTTCGCTGCGAGCAACGATGATTTGGCCGTCTTCGCTATACCACGCAGGGATTTGGTGGCCCCACCATAACTGACGAGAAATACACCAGTCTTGGATGTTATTCAGCCACTGGTTGTAGGTGGTGGTCCAGTTTTCTGGGTAGAACTTAATGCGGCCGTCGGCAACCACTTCTAGGGCAACATCGGTAATGCTTTTACCTGGGTGCAGGCTGTCAGCGGGTGCGGCTTTGCTCATGGCTACAAACCACTGGTCTGTTAGCAATGGTTCGATTACTGTGTCGGTACGGTCGCCGCGTGGCACCATGAGTTTGTGTGGCTTAACTTGCTGCAGCAAACCCATGCTGTCCAGGTCGTACACCACTTTTTCACGGGCAACAAAGCGGTCCAAGCCACGATAAGCTTCGGGAGCGTTTTCGTTAACTTTGGCGTCCAGCGTTAGGATGCTGATCATGTCTAAACCGTGGCGTTGGCCAACGGCATAGTCATTGAAGTCGTGCGCAGGAGTGACTTTCACTACGCCGGTACCGAATTCCATATCCACGTAATCATCAGCGATGATGGGGATTTCTCTACCTACCAATGGCAGGGTAACGGTTTGGCCGATGAGGTGTTTGTAGCGCTCGTCTTCGGGGTGCACCATCACCGCTACGTCGCCCAGCATGGTTTCAGGGCGTGTGGTAGCAACGACTAGGTGGGTAAGGGCGGCGGTAGGCGTGCTCAGTGGGTAACGAATTTCCCACATGTGGCCATCTTCTTCCTCGCTCACTACCTCTAGGTCGGAAACGGCTGTGCCTAGAACGGGGTCCCAGTTCACGAGACGTTTGCCACGGTAGATCAGGCCTTGCTCGTACAGGCGTACAAAGGTTTCAGCCACACCACGGGACATGTTGGAGTCCATCGTGAAGTATTCGCGGCCCCAGTCGCAGGAAGCGCCCAAGCGACGAAACTGTTGGGTAATGGCATTACCGGATTTTTCTTTCCATTCCCAGACTTTCTCTACAAAAGCCTCGCGGCCTAAGTCGTGTCGGGAAACTTTTTGGGCATCGAGTTGGCGTTCTACCACGATTTGTGTGGCGATACCGGCGTGGTCGGTGCCTGGAATGTAAGCAGTGTCGTCACCGCGCATGCGGTGGTAACGCGTCAGGCCATCCATGATGGTCTGGTTAAATGCGTGCCCCATGTGTAGCGTGCCAGTGACATTAGGGGGAGGAGACTGGATGACAAAGGCCTCGCTTTGGTGCCCAGGTGCGGGGGCTACATGCTGTCCACCGGAGAAAAAACCACTTTTTTCCCAACGGGCGTACCAGCGAGATTCGATGTCGCTGGGTTCAAAACTCTTGGCTAATTGATCGGTATTGCTAGTTGTAGATGCGTTTGTCATTGTCTATTCGAAAATTTTGCGGCTTGTCGTTGTATGAATGTAACGCAGACAAGTGCCTAAGAATCGGAAGCTGAAGCAGTTATTTTATGATGCTGCGCTGCTTCGTGGGCATGCTAAAATGTCTGGTTGCCGTAAAAGCATTAAAAGTGATTGTTTTTATTGAAAAAAACAACGCTTTGATTTAAATGGCTGTTTTCCTTTCCCTAGGGAAATGGCTGGATTTTTGATTATTTGGAATTTTACATGGCTATTGAACGCACTCTGTCTATCATCAAACCTGATGCCGTTGCTAAAAATGTAGTGGGTCAAATCGTATCTCGCTTTGAAAACGCTGGTTTGAAAGTTATCGCTGCTCGCATGGCTCACTTGTCCCGCGCTGAAGCTGAAGGTTTCTACGCTGTTCACAAAGAGCGTCCTTTCTTCAACGACTTGGTTGAGTTCATGATCTCCGGCCCTGTATTCGTACAAGTGTTGGAAGGCGAAGGCGCAATCCTGAAAAACCGTGAGTTGATGGGTGCAACTAACCCTAAAGAAGCTGCTGCTGGCACCATCCGTGCTGACTTCGCAGAAAGCATTGATGCTAACGCTGTTCACGGCTCTGATGCCCCTGAAACAGCAGCGGTTGAAATTGCTTATTTCTTCCCAGCTAGCCAGGTTTTCAGCCGTTAATTGCTGAGTATTGAAAGAATCGTGTCGGGTCCTATGTCTGAAGTCGTTACACCTATAAATCTGTTGGGGCATTCGCCTGAGCAGCTAAGCAACCTCGTGGCACAGTGGGGAGGGAAACCTTTTCGCGCACGTCAGTTACAACGTTGGATACACCAACGGGGTGTGGACGATTTCGATCAGATGACCGACCTGGCACGAGACTTTCGCCAGCAGTTGGCAGAGCATTGCATCATTCAGGCCTCTGAGGTCGTGCATGAGCAACGCTCTGCGGATGGCACACGTAAGTGGCTATTTGATGTGGGGCAGAACAACTCCGTAGAAACGGTGTTTATTCCAGAAGATGACCGCGGTACATTGTGTATTTCCAGCCAAGCTGGTTGTACCGTGGCATGTCCATTTTGCTCCACAGGTTATCAAGGCTTTAACCGTAACCTGACTGCCGCAGAGATTATTGGTCAGTTGTGGCACGCACGACGTGCCGTGATGGCAGATTTGCTGACTGCCCGTACTGATGGTGGTGCTACACCGCCTGATCGCGTGATCAGTAACGTGGTGATGATGGGTATGGGCGAGCCTTTGCTGAATTACAGCCAAGTGCTGATTGCGCTGAAATTGATGTTAGATGATAACTCATATGGGTTATCTCGCCGCCGTGTCACGGTGTCTACATCGGGTGTGGTGCCGTTCATGGATAAACTGGCAGAAGAGTGCCCAGTTGCCTTGGCGGTGTCGTTACATGCCCCTAATGACGCATTGCGGGACCGTCTGGTGCCGCTGAACAAGAAGTATCCGCTGAAAGAATTGTTGGCAGCATGTAATCGTTATCTGAAGCATGCACCGCGTGATTTCATCACGTTCGAGTACATCATGTTGGATGGGATTAATGATCTGGATGAGCATGCAGATCAGTTGTTGGCGATTGCACGAGAAGTGAAGTGCAAGTTCAACTTGATCCCATTTAACCCCTTCCCGCAGTCTGGGCTAAAACGTTCGTCTCATGCGCGTGTACGCGAATTTGCACAGCGTTTGATGGAGGGTGGTGTGGTGACTACGGTGCGTAAAACGCGTGGTGATGATATTGATGCTGCCTGTGGCCAGTTGGCTGGTGATATTCGAGATCGCACGCGCATTGACCAGCGTATGCCGCAACGCGCGCAGATCATACTCAAGCAGGAGCCTTAATGAGTCTAATGACGTACGATTCGTCGTTGAATACTGAAGTGGCTGCGCCGGCAGCGCCTGAGTTTACAGATGTGGGAGCAATGCTGCAGCAGTTACGCGAGCAGCGTGGATTATCGGTTAGCGATGTATCTCGCCGATTGAAGTACTCCGAAGCGCAAGTGCGTCTGCTGGAGCTTTCGCAATTCGATCAGTTGCCCAAAGCTGCCGCTCTGCGTGGCATGGTGCGCAACTATGCTCGCTACCTTAAAGTCGATGAACATGCTGTACTGGCTGTGTTGGATAAACAAGCCGGTACGTCACCACGACCACCTGTGCCTCGTAAAATTAAAGGTTCTTGGGCAGGTGCCGATACGCCGCTGTATGCCGAAGAGCCTCGCCAACGAGCATGGGGCTGGGGGTTGGTAATTGCCTTGCTGCTGTTTGTGGCGGTGTTTTATGCTTTGGACAGGGGCTGGATTCCTGATTCTTGGCTGTTTTTTGACTGGTTGAAAGAACTGAAAAAATGACCTCTGCCATTACCCCTTTTGCTCATCAAGCCCCTTTGGCTGTAGGTGCACAGAGTAGACGTCAAACTCGCGCAGTACCTGTTACCTGGAACGATAAGCAGGTGGTTATTGGTGGTGGTGCACCGGTGGTGGTGCAGTCCATGACCAATACGGATACTGCCCATGCGATAGAAACCGCGATACAGGTTAAGGAATTAGCCTTGGCGGGTTCTGAAATGGTGCGAATTACGGTTAACTCCCCCGAAGCGGCACGCGAAGTGCCAGCCATACGCGAACAGTTAGATCGTATGGGGATGAACGTGCCGTTGGTGGGTGACTTCCACTTTAATGGGCATAAGTTGCTTACTGATTACCCCGAATGCGCGCAAGCACTGTCTAAGTACCGTATTAATCCGGGCAACATGGGCGGTGGGAAACGCAGGGACGATAACTTTGCGCGAATGATCGAAGTTGCGTGCCGTTACGAAAAACCTGTACGCATCGGTGTGAATTGGGGCAGTCTAGATCATGACCTCATGGCCAGAATGATGGACGATAACAATCGTCAGTCTCAGCCATGGGAAGCCCAAGCGGTGATGCGTGATGCGCTGGTAATCTCGGCGATCAGTAATGCACGTAGAGCCGAAGAACTAGGTTTATCACCTAACGCCATCGTGTTGTCATGCAAAGTCAGCCATGTACAAGATTTGATTACGGTCTATCGCGATCTGTCTCAGCGCTGTGATTACCCACTGCATTTGGGCTTGACCGAAGCAGGTATGGGTAGCAAGGGTATTGTCGCTTCTACGGCTGCGTTATCGGTATTGTTACAGCAAGGCATAGGCGATACCATACGTATTTCGTTGACACCAGAGCCGGGTGGCGATCGTACGCGTGAAGTGATTGTGGCGCAGGAAATTCTGCAAACCATGGGGCTGCGTGCCTTTGCTCCTATGGTGGTGGCCTGTCCTGGGTGTGGTCGTACTAGTAGTACGGTGTTTCAGGAATTGGCGGATGATATTCAACGCTTTTTGCGTGAGCAAATGCCCATTTGGCGCCAGCAGTATCCTGGCGTAGAAAGCATGAATGTCGCCGTCATGGGGTGTGTGGTCAACGGCCCCGGTGAAAGTCGCCATGCCGATATAGGTATTAGCCTACCAGGCACGGGGGAGGTTCCTTCCGCACCCGTGTATTTGGATGGTGAGCGGGTAGTGACATTGAAGGGCGATACCATTGCCAAAGAATTTCAAGGCATTGTGCTGGACTATGTTCAGCGTCGCTATGGTAATAAACAAGCGCAGCAATAATACTGTGCGGCTTCAATACAAAAAAGTAGAGTTATGACGCAGTCGTTTCAAAAACTTCGTGCCCTAACCGGCATGAAAGATATTCTTCCCGATACCAGTTGGCAGTGGGAACAGCTAGAAGAAACCGTACGCCAATGGTTGGCCAGCTACGGTTATCGCAACATGCGTACGCCAGTGTTAGAGCATACGCAGCTGTTTAGCCGCGGTATTGGTGAAGTGACCGATATTGTGGAAAAGGAAATGTATTCCTTTACCGACTCGTTAAATGGCGACTTGCTGACCATGCGCCCCGAATTTACAGCGGGTATGGTGCGTGCCAGTATTGAGCATAACTTGTTGTATGACCGTCCACATCGTGTGTATGCGATGGGTCCGGTGTTTAGGCATGAGCGCCCACAGCGTGGTCGCTACCGCCAGTTCCACCAAATTGACGTAGAAGCCTTGGGCTTGCCCGGCCCCGATGTGGACGCTGAGCTGATCATCATGCTGAATCGTCTGTGGAAGATTCTGGGTCTTAAAGATATTCGTTTGGAAATTAACTCGTTGGGCCAAGCTGAAGAGCGTGCAGCGCACCGCGAGGCATTGATTCGTTATCTGGAAGAGCACAAATCTATTCTGGATGAAGAAGCGCAACGTCGCATGTACAGCAATCCTCTGCGTGTGCTGGATACTAAAAACCCAGCCATGCAAGAAATGGCTAACAATGCACCCAAGTTATTTGATTACTTGGGCGAAGAGTCTCTGGCGCACTACCAAGGTGTATGTAAACGTTTGGACGATGCCGGTATTGCTTACACGCTAAACCCTCGTTTGGTGCGTGGTTTGGATTACTACAACCTCACTGTGTTTGAGTGGATTACCGATAGACTGGGCGCTCAAGGCACCGTGTGTGGTGGCGGTAGGTATGACGGCTTGATTCCTCTGCTGGGTGGTAAGCCTGCTCCAGCGGTGGGGTTTGCGATTGGTATGGAGCGTTTGCTGGATTTATGCGAACAAGAGGCCAACCAAACCGAACAAAGCGAATGCGATGTGTACATGGTGCACCAAGGTGATGATGCTCAGCGCCAAGCCAGCTTATTGGCTGAGCAATTGCGCGATGTGGGTTTGCGTGTGATTGTGCATGCAGGCTCGTCGGGGTTTAAATCGCAGTTTAAACGTGCCGATGCAAGCGGTGCGTACGTAGCGGTAATTCTGGGCGAAAACGAATTGACTACACGCACTGCAAGCGTGAAGTGGTTGCGTCTAGAGGAAGACGAAGCCCAGCAACAAAGCGTGGCATTTGATCAATTGGCAACGGTTTTAACAACGAAGGTATAAACACGACATGGCTTACGATCTGGAAGAACAGGAAAAGCTGGACGCGATTAAAGACTGGTGGACCCGCTACGGTACATTGTGCGTGGTTCTCGCCTTCGTGGTGTTGGCAGGTATTTTGGGCTGGCGCGGCTGGCAGTGGTACCAAAATCACCAGAACACGCAAGCCATGGGTTATTTTGAAGCGCTGGAAGCGGCCAGTGTGATGACTGGTGAAGAAGCTGATGCACGTTTGGTTGCAGCGAGTTCAACCTTGCGTGCTGACTTTCCTAAGTCCGGCTATGCGAGTCGTGGTGCATTGGTAGCCGCTTGGGCATTGCAAGAGCGTGGTAATGCTGATGGTGCTCGTGAGCAACTGGAGTGGCTGATTCAGCAAGGCTCCGATCCTGCTCTGAAAGCTGTAGCTAGACTGCGCTTGGCAGGTTTGTTGTTGGAACAAAAGAATTTCGATGCAGCCTTGGCGCAGTTGAATAATCCTCCAGAAGGGTTTGCTGGCCTGTATGCAGATCGTAAAGGTGACGTTTTGTTTGCTCAGCAGAAACTGGCTGACGCACGTGCCGCATGGCAAGAAGCCTTGGGCTTGTTGAAGGGCGATGCCGTAGAACAATTAATTCAACTGAAGATTGATGCAATTGGAGAGCAGCAATAATGGCTAAATACGTATTTAAACGTTCAGTGGTTGCTGTAGCGGCTGTGTTGGGCTTGGGTTTGTTAACAGCATGCTCTAGCAGCAACCCCCGTTTTGATCCCGTGCCACTCACCGACTTCCAGCCCGAGGTTCAGGCTGGTGTGCGTTGGTCTACCTCTATTGGTAGCGGTGGTGGTTATGGTTTTGTGCCTATTGCATCGGGTACAAACGTTTATGCGGCAACACCATCAGGTGTAGTGAGCAAAGTAGACTTGGCTAGCGGCCGCCCTGTGTGGAGTACTAACGTTGATAAACGTCTTAGTGCTGGCGTGGGTGCCGATGGTAGATTGGTGGTGGTAGCGGCGAATGACGGCACCGTTATTGCTCTGGATGACCAGGGTAAAGAAGCCTGGCGTGCTACGGCGGCTAGTGAGGTAAACGTGCCCCCTGTGGTGGGTTACGGCGTGGTGGTGGTGCGTAGTAGCGACTACCGCTTACAAGCTTTTGATGCACGTAATGGCGAGCTGTTGTGGAGCATTCAGCGACCAGGCCCAGCCTTGGCATTGAAAACCAGTATTCAGATGGACATGATCGATGGCATGTTGATTGCTGGTATGCCTAATGGTCGTGTGATGGCAGTAGACCTGAACAGCGGTTCTGTGCAGTGGGAAGGCACGGTAGCGGTGTCCAAAGGGGCTACTGACTTAGAACGTATTATTGATGTGGTGGGCCAGCCGTTAATTCGCGGTCCATTACTATGTGCAGCAGCATATCAAGGCCGTATTGTGTGTTTTGATGTGTCCCAAGGTGGTGTGCCCGTGTGGTCGCGTGATTTCTCTACTAGTGTAGGGATCGCGGCTGACGACAGGTTCGTATACGCTGCAAACAGACATGATGTGCTGAGTGGGTTCAGCATGATGGACGGGACGTCACTGTGGAGCCAAGAAGGGCTGCGCAACCGTCGCTTGTCAGCACCTGCAGTGGTGCCGGAAGCGGTGGTGGTGGGTGACTCCGAAGGCTACGTGCATTTGTTATCCCGCTCAGATGGGCGCTTCCTAGGACGCGTAAGCGTTGGTGGTGGTGCAATTACTTCTCCGTTGGTGGCTACTGATCGCGGTGTGATCGTACAGACTGGCAACGGTAATTTATTATTGGTTGGTGTCAATTGAGCAAGATTGCTTTCAAGCCGGTAGTGACGCTAGTAGGGCGGGCCAACGTGGGTAAATCCACGTTGTTTAACCGTCTTACGCGTTCCCGCCAGGCGTTGGTGGCGGATTTCCCAGGGCTGACGCGCGATCGCCATTACGGCGAAGGCAGAATGGGATCACGTCCTTATTTGGTGGTGGATACAGGCGGTTTTGAGCCGGTGGCCAAAGAGGGGGTGGTGCGGGAAATGGCACGTCAAACCCATCAGGCTATTATTGAGTCTGATGTGGTGATTTTCTTAGTCGATGCGCGTGAAGGCGTAAACCGACTGGATTTTGATATTGCGAATTTGCTGCGTCGCTCGGGTAGACCCGTGATTTTGGCAGTGAATAAAGCAGAAGGCATGCGTCATAGTGCGGCCGTGGCTGACTTCTACGAGTTGGGTCTGGGTGAAGCGAAAATGATTTCTGCTTCGCACGGGGACGGCGTGATGGATTTGATTGAATCCGCGTTGACGGAAGTGCCTGAGCCAGAAATCGAACCGGAAGTCGAAGAAGAATTCGATCCAGATGCGCCGGAAAAACCCATTGAGCATCGCATTAAATTGGCGATTGTGGGTAGACCAAACGTGGGTAAATCCACATTTATCAATAGCTTGATGGGTGAGGAAAGGGTAATCGCATTTGATATGCCTGGCACCACACGTGATGCCATCGAAATCGAGTTCGAGCACGGTGGTGTGCCCTACACATTAATAGACACGGCTGGGTTGCGACGTAAGGGTAAAGTGTTTGAAACCATCGAGAAATTCTCGGTGATTAAAACCTTGCAAGCGATTGAAGCCAGTAATGTGGTGCTGTTGATGCTGGATGCGCAAACTGAAATCTCGGATCAAGACGCCAGTATCGCGGGCTTTATTCAAGAAACAGGTCGTGCGCTGGTGATAGGTATCAATAAATGGGATGACCTAGACAGCTACAAGCGTGAGTGGGTGCAGCGCGAATTCGAACGTAAGTTGCACTTCTTGAACTTCGCAAAAATGCACACGATGTCGGCCTTAAAGGGCCAAGGCATACGTCCGGTGCTGAAGTCTGTGCGTGAAGCGCATGGCGCAGCATTCCGTCGTTTGTCTACACCAAAACTGACACGTGTCTTGCATGCAGCGGTAGAACAGCAACAACCGCCACGTAAAGGTATTTTCCGCCCCAAACTGCGCTATGCTCACCAAGGGGGGCAGAACCCACCTTTGATCGTTATTCATGGTAGCGGTTTGGAAGGCGTATCAGATTCCTATCGACGCTACCTTGAGGGACGTTTCCGTGAAGCGTTTGACTTGCAGGGCACGCCATTGCGTATAGACCTGAAGTCATCCCACAACCCTTATGTGCAGGATAAAAAGTGAGCCGTTTTTGGAGTGACCACGTAAATAACTTGCAGCCGTATGTGCCCGGCGAGCAGCTTGCTATAGAAAACTTGATCAAGCTGAATACCAATGAGCATCCATACGGGCCATCGCCTAAAGCGATTGCTGCGATCAAACAGGCTGCCAATGACAGCCTGCGTTTATACCCTAGTTACGATGCTAAAGGCTTGCGCCAAAGCATTGCTCGTTTGCATCATCTAGAGGTTGAGAACGTCTTCGTAGGTAATGGTTCAGACGAAATTCTGGCGCATATTTTCAGTGGTTTATTCCTGCGTGGCGGTCGTCCTCTGCTGCTACCTGACATTAGCTACAGTTTTTACCGTACCTACTGCCGTTACTATCAAGTACCGTTTGAAATCATCCCGCTGGCTGAAGACTTCTCCATTCGTGTAGAAGACTACACACAGCAGCGTGATGTAGCACCTGCGGCCATTATTTTTGCGAACCCTAATGCGCCCACTAGCTTGCTGGTAGAGCTGGGTGATGTAGAGCGCATTGTGAAGGCCAACCCCGATACGGTAGTGGTGGTGGATGAAGCCTACGTCGACTTCGGCGGTAAAAGTGCTTCTGGCTTGGTTAAGCAGTACCCCAATGTGGTGGTGGTGCAAACCTTATCTAAGTCTTATGCCTTGGCGGGGTTGCGTGTGGGGTTTGCCTTGGCAAGCCCAGAAATCGTGGCAGGCCTAGAACGTATCAAAGACAGTTTCAACTCTTACCCATTAGATAGTCTGGCGTTGGCGGGTGCGCAAGCAGCCATTGACGATCAGGACTACTTTAATGAGGTGCGTAAAGCGGTGATGGATGCGCGTGACGAGTTAACCAAAGACTTGCAAGGTTTAGGTTTTACCGTGCTGCCGTCAGCGACGAACTTTGTGTTTGCTGCTCATCCAGAGCATGATGCGGCGCATTTGCAACAAGCCTTGAAAGAACGCGGTGTTTTGGTGCGTCACTTCTCGCAAGAGCGCATTCAGCAGTTTTTAAGGATTACAGTGGGAACTTTGGCGCAGTGTAAGCGTCTGACTCAAGAGCTAGCAACTATACTAGAGCGCAACGCAGAGTAAGCGTTTGTTAACATGCTATGGTTTGCAGGGTGCGCAACAGGGTGAAACCCTGTAAAGTATAGGTTTACAAGATTCAACCGAATAACAACACAATTGGAGTTTAGCCAATGAGCAATAAAGGGCAAATATTACAAGACCCATTTTTAAACGCCCTGCGTAAGGAACATATCCCTGTATCCATCTATCTGGTAAACGGTATTAAATTGCAGGGGCAAATCGAATCATTTGATCAGTACGTAGTGCTGCTACGTAATACCGTGACTCAGATGGTTTACAAACATGCCATCTCCACTGTGGTACCTGCTCGTCCCGTATCCCTGAAAGCGGATGACGACGCTGAATAAGTGTAGTGCCATCTTCCCAATACCCGCTTATCGCTACAGATGGGCGGGTATTTATTTTAGGGGTAGCCGATGAAGACGCTGATTATCAGTGTGGACATGGGCGAACCAGACTACCAAGCACATGCTGAAGAGTTTGTGATGTTGGCGACTGGTGCTGGTGCGGTCATTGCCGATGTGGTGGTGGCTAAACGCAGTAAACCAGATGCGGCCTACTTCATAGGTTCGGGCAAGGTTGAAGAAGCTGTACGTATCGCAGAGGCTCACGAAGTTGAGCTTATCCTGTTTGACCACCCCTTAAGTCCAGCGCAACAGCGAAACTTAGAGCGACAATTTAACCGTCGCGTGGTGGATAGGGTAGCGCTAATTCTTGATATCTTCGCCTTACGTGCGCAAAGCCATGAAGGTAAGTTGCAGGTGGAGCTCGCGCAGCTACAGCACTTATCTACACGTTTAACTCGACTATGGACGCACTTAGAGCGTCAGCAGGGCGGTATAGGTATACGTGGACCCGGTGAGTCACAGCTTGAGCTGGACCGCCGAATGATTGGTGACAAAGTACGCAAGTTGCGTGAGCGTCTTGAAAAAGTGCAGCGACAACGTGCTACACAACGCCGAGCACGTATGCGCAGCAGTACCTTAACGGTTGCTTTGGTTGGTTATACCAACGCCGGAAAATCCACACTTTTTAATGCACTGACTCGTGCAAATGCCTATGCGGCAGACCAGTTATTTGCCACGCTAGACCCTACAACCCGGAAAATCTGGATTGAAGGTACAGGGCAGGTAGTGGTGTCGGATACGGTGGGGTTCATTCGTGATCTACCACCGGCATTGATTGCTGCATTCCGTGCTACGCTCGAAGAGACAGTGCATGCAGACTTGCTGCTGCACGTGGTGGATGCGTCTAGCCCACAGCGTGACGAGCAAATTCACGAAGTACATAAAGTACTGGATGATATTGGGGCGGCACAGATACCTCGTGTGCTGGTCTATAACAAGATCGATCAAGCAGGTTTTGAACCTAGGATCGAGCGCGATGAACATGGTAAGATTTTGCGTGTCTTTGTCAGCGCCCTTGAGCGGGTTGGGCTAGACTATTTACGCGAAGCGATTGCCGAATCAGGTCAACTTTCAGAAAGTAATGCGTTTAATGTCCAGAATTTACAACTTGAATGATCCCGGTTGGGGTCGCAGCGGCGAGAAAAAAGGCGATCAGCAGCCTCCTCGTCGTCCTGAGTCCGGTCAAGAGGGTCCGCCTGATCTAGACGAGGTCTGGCGTGATTTTAATAACCGTTTGGGTTCGGTGTTTGGTCGTAAGCAGCGCCATGGTGGCAATCAGCCGCCAGGTGGTGCAGGTGGCAACACACCACGTATGCCTAAAGGCTCACCAAAGATTTTCATGGGGCTTGGTATAGCTGCCGTGGGCTTTTGGTTGGCAAGTGGCTTCATGATTGTGGAAGAGGGTCAGGTCGCGGTGGTTACGCGCTTTGGTCAATACACCACAACATTGGGCCCAGGCTTGCAATGGCGTTGGCCTAGCCCTATCGAAGAGCACCAAGACGTAAACGTTGCGCAATTGCGTACTATCGAATTGGGCTATCGTGGTAACTCCCGTAATAAAGTTCTGCCTGAGTCACTGATGTTGACGCAGGACGAAAGTATTGTGGATGTGCAATTCGTTGTGCAGTACCGCTTGCAGCCGGGTGGTGCACCTGACTACTTGTTTAATACCGTGGGCCCTGATGATGCTGTGCGTCAAGCCGCAGAAACAGCCATGCGTGAAGTAGTGGGGCGTACGCCTATGGATTCCATCTTGTACTCGGGTCGTACCGTGGTTGCGCAAGATGTGCAAAAACTGGCGCAAAGCATTCTTGAATTGTACAAAACCGGTATTGAGATCAGTACGGTAGCGATTCAGAACGTTCAGCCGCCTGAGCAAGTTCAGGCAGCGTTTGACGATGCAGTGAAAGCGGGTCAAGACCGAGAGCGTCTGATTAACGAAGGTAATGCATACGCTAACAAGATTCTTCCTGAAGCACGAGGCCAAGTCTCGAGAATGATGGAAGAGGCTGAAGGGTACAAAGCCCGCGTTATTGGTGACGCACAGGGTGACTCAGCGCGCTTTACTAGCGTAGAGAAAGAATACGTTAAAGCACCGGGTGTGATGCGTGATCGTCTCTACCTGACAACCATGCAAGAGATCTTGGAGCAAAGTGCCAAGGTTATGGTGGATTTACCTGCTGGCAGCAATATGCTGTATTTGCCACTGGATAAAATCACCAGTCAGGCAGCGAAAGCTGTGACAGGTTCGGCAACTAACGGTAGCGATGCGGCGGTGTCTGCTGCAGCGACAGCGGCAACAACCAGCAAAGCAACTGAGGTGCCACGTCCAGCAGCGGCAGCGTCTACGCAAGGTAATAACTTGCCTAACCTTTACTCGCCTTATTCCCGCTAGGAGATCACAATGCATCGTTTGTTTCCAGCATTGATCGCCTTGGCCATCGCCCTGGCGGTATTGCTATCATCTGTTTTTATCGTACGCGAACGTGATCTGGCGTTGGTGTTTGCGCTGGGTGAAGTGAAAGAATCCATTTCCAAACCCGGTTTGTATTTCAAACTGCCACCTCCTTTCCAAAACGTAGTGTTTTTGGATAAGCGTTTGCAGACAATTGAGAACAAAGAGCCTGAGCGTATTCAAACAGCAGAAAAGAAAAACTTGCTGATTGATTACTACGTGAAATGGCGTATTTCTGACCCACGCCAGTACTACGTGACATTTGGTGCGTCTGATCGTGGTGCTGTAGAGCGTTTGCAAGCACAGATTCGCGATGCGCTGAACGCGGCTGTTAACGTACGTACCGTAAAAGACGTAGTGGCTTCTGAGCGTGACGAAATCATGCGTGAGGTACTGAATGCGGTGGCGGCACGCGCACGCCCATTTGGGGTGGAAGTGGTAGACGTACGTCTGACACGCATTGGCTTTGTGCCCGAAATTTCCGAGTCGGTGTACCGTCGTATGGAAGCCGAGCGTAAGCAAGAGGCTAACCGTTTGCGTGCAACCGGTATGGCGGAAAGCGAGCGTATTCGTGCGCAGGCTGATCGTACTCGTGAAGAAATGCTGGCAGAGGCTTATGCGAAGTCTCAGGCTATTCGTGGTGAGGGTGATGCTGAAGCCGCTGGTGTGTATGCATCGGCCTACGGTAAAAATCCAGAGTTCTACCGTTTCTACCGCAGCTTAGAGGCCTACCGTAACGCCTTCAGTTCTGAAAACGATATCCTCGTAATCAGCCCTGATTCGGAGTTCTTTAATTTCTGGTCTCAGACTAAGGATTCCCGTTAAACCACAATTGGTATAGACGGGCTTGCCACAGCAAGGCAAGTTTCGTTTATACTAACGTGTAAGTTATTACACCATTTCGCAGGCGACTTGGAGGGCTTACGCCCCAAGTCGCCTTTTTGTTGTTTGTGTATTGATTGACTACGCCGCACGAGTCTTAGACATGTCAAATTGGTTGTTACCCGAAAGTCTGGCTGATATTCTGCCTGCAGAAGCTCGACGAATCGAGGAACTACGTAGAAAGTTGCTTGATCTGTATCGTACCTACGGGTTCGAACTGGTCATGCCGCCCCTGGTAGAGTATCTGGAATCCTTACAGGCCGTTTCCGGTACAAAATTAAACTTGCGAACCAATAAGTTGGTGGACCAGTTGTCAGGCCGCACCATGGGTGTGCGCGCTGATATGACGCCGCAGGTTGCACGTGTGGATGCACACTTGCTGAACCGGGAAGGGGTAACTCGCCTGTGCTATTGTGGTCCTGTGTTGCATGCGCGTCCTACCGGCTTGATGGCTGATCGTGAACTGCTGCAAATTGGTGCAGAGGTGTTCGGTTGTGCTGGAGTAGAAGCGGATATTGAAATCATCCGTTTGGCTCTAGCTAGTGTTGCCGCTGCGGGTGTGCAGGGCGCTAGCCTTGATTTGAATTTCCCTGGCATTGGTCAGGCACTGATTAATCAGGATCCTGCTTTAGTCCCCCATTCGGCAGATATTTTTGATCTGTTGAGCACCAAAGATATGCCTGGTATTCAGGCGTTGGGGGCTTCAGTTGCAGGGAGTAATCCTGCTGTTATAGAACATTTGTTGGTATTAACCAGCCTGTATGGCGAGGTCAATACAACTCTGGATGCTGCACGAAAAAAACTGCCAGCATTGCCTGAAATCGTTTCGGCGTTAGATGGCTTGGAGGTGCTGGTTGCAGCGCTGCCAGGCGAAACGTTGGCGATGGATTTGGCAGATATGGCGGGTAGCTACGGCTATCACACAGGCGCCGTTTTTTCCGTGTATGCACCGGGTTGGCATGATGCACTGGTTCGCGGTGGGCGTTACGACGGCGTAGGTAAAGTCTATGGCCGTTCACGTCCCGCAACTGGTTTTAGTTTGGATTTGCGTAAATTGTCGGGTGGGTTGCAGCCTGCTACGGCAACACAAGCCATTCGTGCCCCGTGGGGGTTGGATGAGTCTTTGCTGGCAGCTATTTCGGCTTTGCGTGAATCAGGGAAAATCGTGATACAGATGTTCCCGGATCAACCTCAAACTCAAGATGAGTTCATCTTCGACAGAGAGCTGGTTCTGGAGTCGGATCAGTGGCAATTAAGGGCGATTTCCGCATAAGTGTGGGTTCGCGTGGTTTTTGGTGGTTGAGCGGCGTAGCCGTTCCTATTTTTCTAAGTACGTAACATGAGCAAGAATATTGTAGTCATCGGCACGCAGTGGGGTGATGAAGGTAAGGGCAAGATCGTTGATTGGCTTGCCGAATCTGCCCAAGGCGTTGTACGTTTTCAAGGTGGTCACAACGCGGGCCACACCCTTTGGATTAACGGTCAAAAGACTGTGCTGCGCTTGATTCCATCAGGCATTATGCACAGCCACGTTACTTGCTACATCGGTAATGGTGTAGTGTTGTCTCCAGAAGCTTTGCTGGCAGAAATTGCTGAGTTGGAAGCTGCTGGTTTGAATGTGCGCGAACGTTTGCAGATTTCTCAGGCTTGCCCATTGATTCTGCCTTACCACATCGCTGTGGATCAAGCGCGTGAGCGTCGTAAGGGCGATGCCAAAATCGGTACTACAGGTCGTGGTATCGGGCCAGCTTACGAAGATAAAGTGGCACGTCGCGCCTTGCGTGTACAAGACCTCTTTGATCTGGTGAAGTTCGAAGAAAAACTGAAAGAGATTCTGGAATACCACAACTTTGTATTGACCCAGTATTTGGGTGCTGAGGCTGTTTCTATCGAGCAAGTGATGGAACAAGTTCGCACCTATAGCGAAGCGCTGAAGCCTATGGTGGCTGATGTGTCTAGCAATCTGTACGCCGCGAAGAAAGCAGGGCAGAAGCTGCTGTTTGAAGGTGCGCAAGGTGCATTGCTGGATATCGACCACGGTACCTACCCATTCGTAACGAGCAGCAACTGCTTGGCAGGCGCGGCCTCGGCGGGTGCAGGCGTAGGCCCTCAGCAGTTGGAATACGTATTGGGTATTGCTAAGTGCTACACCACACGTGTGGGTTCAGGTCCATTCCCTACCGAGTTGCACGACGAAGTGGGTACACGTATGGCCACGGTTGGTAAAGAGTTTGGTTCCGTAACAGGCCGTGCTCGTCGTTGTGGTTGGTTTGATGGCGCTGCCATGAAACGTTCCGTCATGATCAACGGGATCACTGGTTTGTGCATGACTAAGCTAGACGTACTGGATGGCTTGGAAACACTGAAAATTGGTGTGGGCTACCGTTACAACGGCGAATTCCTTGATGTGCTGCCATACGGTGCTGATGCGGTTGCTGGTGCTGAGCCTGTATTGGAAGAAATGCCAGGTTGGTCGGAGACCACAGTGGGCGTGACTGAATACGATAAATTGCCAGTAAATGCTCGTCGTTACCTAGAGCGTATTGCTGAAATTTGCGATGTGCCTATCGATATGGTGTCTACAGGTCCAGACCGTCGTGAAACGATTGTCTTGCGTGACCCGTTTACGAACTAAACGCAGTTAGGTATTTTTAACGCACAAGGCGGCTATTTTTAGCCGCCTTGTGCGTTTTTATCATCATGAGGGCGATGATTGTATGGTGGTTGATGATTTTCAGGCGTAGGCAGTGATATGATTCTACTTTGTTTGTCAGTCAGGAATTTTTATGAGTTTGCCCCCAAACACCGATAGTGATCTTTGGATAAGTTGGGATGAGTATCACCGTCTGATAGAACGTCTGGCATTAACCATTCATGAGTCCGGCTGGAAGTTTGACAAGATTGTCTGCTTGGCTCGTGGTGGTATGCGAGTGGGCGATATCATTTCTCGTATTTACGATGTACCTCTAGGTATCCTCGCAACCAGTAGCTACCGTGAAGCGGCTGGTACCCAACAAGGGGCGTTGGATATTGCGCAATTTATTACTATCACACGCGGTACGCTGGATGGTAATGTATTATTGCTGGATGATATGGTTGATACAGGCATGACCTTTAAACGCGTGCGCGATCACCTACGTCAGCAGTTCCCAGCAATTAACGAATTGCGTACTGGTGTATTGTGGTGGAAAGGGCACTCAACGGTAGAGCCTGATTACCACGTAGATCACCTGCCTACGAACCCTTGGATTCACCAGCCATTTGAGGATTACGATAGCATTCGTCCTCATCAGCTAGAGCCTTGGATCCGTAAAGGTCGTAGTAGTAACTAATAGTCGCAGGTAGTGCCACGAAGAATTAAGGCATATGTGAGTTTTAAGCGGTTCACATCTTTATTGTCTTGGTGTTTCGTGGTATTCTGTAAGGCTAACCCGTATGCCTTTTGCGGTTTGATACAAAAGGGCTGGGCGAAGCATGGTAGCTTGGTTGTAAGTGGTTTTGCTTACATCTGACGTCGCTGATACGTGTCATATGTTGTGGTCTGGATCATAATGTAGTGCGACTGCAACGTATGTTTTTGCCCTAGTGGCCTTTTTGTTCAGGCAGAAAGTGCTTTTGATTGATTTACTAACTGAATTTAGAACTACATGTCTATTGTTCGCCTAAAAGAGAACGAGCCTTTCGAGGTCGCAATGCGCCGTTTTAAGCGCACTATTGAAAAAACAGGTCTGCTGACCGAACTGCGCTCACGCGAGTTCTACGAGAAGCCAACTGCTGAGCGCAAGCGTAAACACGCCGCCGCAGTAAAGCGCCACTACAAGCGCATTCGTAGCCAGCAACTGCCTCCACGCCTATATTGATTCCTGAATCCTTTATTCAGGAACTGCTCGTACGCATCGATATTGCCGATGTTGTAGGGCGCTATGTGCAGTTAAGAAAGGGTGGAGCCAACCTGCTTGGACTCTGCCCTTTTCACAACGAAAAATCCCCCTCCTTTACCGTCAGCCCGACTAAACAGTTTTATCACTGCTTTGGTTGCGGTGCGCATGGCTCTGCTGTCACCTTTTTAATGCAGCATACAGGGGCTAGTTTTCCTGAGGCCGTTCGCAGTCTTGCCAATGAGGTGGGCATGGTGGTGCCTGAAGCACCACGTAGTCCGCAGCAACGCGCTGCCGATCAGCGCCGTAAAGTCGAAGTTTCACGTCACCAGCAAATTTTAGATGCTGCGCAGGAACACTACCTGAAAGAACTGAAACGTAGCGAAGCGGCCAAAAATTATTTAAAACAACGTGGCTTAACCGGTGAAATTGCCAAAACTTTCGGCCTAGGCTGGAGTGGTAATGAGCGCCGTGGCTTAAGTAGCGTGTACCCCAATTACGAAGACCCGCTGTTAATCGAGTCTGGGCTGGTGATAGAAAGTGACGACGGACGTCGCTATGACCGGTTTAGGCAGCGAGTCATGTTCCCCATACGTAATAGTCGCGGCCATATTATTGGTTTTGGTGGGCGATTAATAGAAAAGGGTGAACCTAAGTACCTGAACTCTCCCGAGACCTCCTTGTTTTCCAAAGGGCATGAGCTCTATGGTTTATGGGAAGGGCGCAAAGGCATTCGTGATGAAGGCTTTGTGGTGGTGGTTGAGGGGTATATGGATGTGGTGGCCTTAGCGCAGCATGGCTTGGCTAATGCTGTGGCAACCTTAGGCACCGCAACCAGCGAACATCATATTAAGAAGCTGATTCGTAGCAGCGACAGAATCGTGTTTTGCTTTGATGGCGACCAAGCGGGCCGTAAAGCAGCATGGCGTGCACTGGTAACGTGCTTGCCATTGGTGCGCGATGATGTGGCAATGCGCTTTATGTTCTTAGAACAAGGGCATGACCCGGATTCATTTGTGCGTGAGTTTGGGGCTGATGCGTTTAGAGAGCAAGCCGGTAAGGCCAGTGCATTATCGACCTTTATGTTGGATGCATTTGCTGAAACCCATGCGTTAAACGAAGCAGAGGGCAGGGCAGCGTGTGTACATGAGGCATTACCGTTACTGAAAAGCCTGCCTGATATTACGTTGGCTGTGCAAATTCAAAATGAGTTTGCAAAGTTGGTGCAACTGACACCAGAAGAGCTGCAACAGCGTTTAAGTTCGGTTGCGGGCACTACGGTGGCTATGTCACAAGGTGCTGCCGATTATCAGGACGCACCCGCGATGGAATATGGTCCACCTGATGACTATATTCCTTTTGATGATGGTGTACCGTATGGTGATTTTGGTGGGATGCCGTATGACGACATGCCATCCACGGGTACGAGTAAGCCACGCCGACGTCAACGTGGAAAAGCGCCTAATAGCGGCGGTGGTTTTGGTGGTGAAAGCCGCTCACGTACCGTCATGCCATTAGCTAAGCGTTTATTGCGTTTGTTGGCTGCTCATCCCGAGTTGGTGAGCCGTTTAGCGGATCAGCAACTTGAAATTATTGTACAGAGCCCCAATCTACTACTTGTACAAGAGTTAATTGCACTGATTAATGTTTGTGATGCCAAGCACTCTGGTGCATTATTGGAGGCGGTTGATCCAGACACTGAGCTTGGTGAGATGCTTATAGCGCTGACTACTGATTTATTGGCAGAGGAAGAATTGCCTAGTCCACAGCAAGAGCTACAAGATACCTTGTGTCGTGTGGAACAAATGTTGGTGGGAGAAGAGTTAGAGGCGTTGGTGAAGGGCGGACTGCCCGATGAGGCATCGCGCCGACGGTTTTCTGAACTTTCCAAGCGTAGAGCCCGCTTTAAAGATGCGTCTGGTTCACAACTGAAGTAAAATATAAGGTTTAGGTAGTTTGCAAAACCATTGGTAGGGAAAGGGCCTTGTTCTTTTGAACATGTGGCACGACATGCAGCTGTATTCTGATTAATCTAGCCCTTAGCCAAATAGCAGGGACACTTATACAGTACTGATCAGAAAACTCATGTCACCTTGTCCATCCAGTGGTTTGGCGATTACCCGATTGCGTTTTGTCCTGTGGCATTATGCTGCTTAGCATTGCCACATCTATGGGATCCACTATGACACAAACGACTGGTAAGAAATCGGTGACTACAGAAGATGAAAAACGTGTTGTGATGGCAGCTGCGGCGGCCTCTGACGACACCTCTGTAGACGTTGAGCCGGCAGCTAAAAAAGCCGCTAAAAAAGTGGCGAAAAAGGCTGCCGCTACAAGTGAAGATGGCACCGCAGTGAAAAAAACTGCGAAGAAAGCTGCTAAAAAAGCTGCCAAAGCTGCAGCTAAAGTCGCTGCTGTCCCAGGTCGTCGTGGGCGTCCTGCTAAAAACACGAATTTTGACGATGAAGATGATGACCTGCACGACAGTGACGAGGTTATCCCTGATCTGAAACCTGTCAGCAAAAAAGGCGCTAAACGTGGTCGCGGTGAACGCGATGTGTTTGGTGGCCGTGGTCAGTTGACGCCAGAAGAGCAAGAAGCTCGTCGTAACCGCCTGAAAGCCCTGATCAAGCTGGGTAAAGACCGTGGTTACCTGACCTATGGCGAAATCAACGATCACCTGCCTGACGATTTAGTTGATGCTGAAGCAATTGAAGGTATCATCGGCACGTTTGGCGACATGGGTATTTCGGTTTACGACCAAGCCCCTGATGCTGACACCTTGCTGATGAGCGATACCGTTCCCTCTGCATCCAGCGACGACGATGTGGACGATGAGGCTGAAGCCGCATTGACCACGGTTGATTCCGACTTTGGCCGCACCACAGACCCCGTACGTATGTACATGCGTGAAATGGGTTCAGTAGAGTTGCTGACACGTGAAGGCGAGATTGAAATTGCCAAACGTATCGAAGACGGTCTGAAACACATGATCATGGCGATTGCCGCTTGCCCAACTACAGTGAAAGAAGTGCTTTCTTATGTAGAGCAAGTACGTGGCGGCACCATGGAAATCGACGAAGTTGTTGATGGTCTGATTGACGACGACGGCGAAGAATACGCGGGCTCAGGTGTAACACGTGATGAAGACGACGAAGGTCCTGCAGGCGGCATGAGCAGCCAGCAATTGGAGCATCTGCGTACTAAATCACTGAAGAAATTCGATCTGATCGGCGATTGGTTCGAGAAAATGCGTACCGCCTTTGAGAAGGAAGGTTACCGCAGCGAAGGTTACCTGAAAGCTAAAGAAGCCATCCTTGAGGAATTCATGGGTGTGCGTTTTACTGCCAAAATGGTAGAGCGCTTGGCTGATACGATGCGTAACCAAGTCGCTGAAGTTCGTGCGCATGAGCGTGAAATTCTGAATATCTGTGTCAACCGCGCTGAAATGCCACGTTCGCACTTTATTAAGAGTTTCCCTGGCAACGAAACCAATCTGGAGTGGGTAACACAAGAGATTGCTGCTACGCCTGCTTATGCTGAAACCTTGGAACGTAATATTCCTGCGATTCAAGAAGTGCAGCAAAAGCTGATCGACTTGCAAACCAGTGTTGTGCTGTCGCTAAAAGACCTGAAAGAGGTTAACAAGCGCATGCTGACCGGTGAAGCCAAAGCTCGTAAAGCGAAGCGCGACATGACCGAAGCTAACTTGCGTTTGGTGATTTCCATTGCGAAAAAATACACCAACCGTGGTTTGCAATTCTTGGACTTGATCCAAGAAGGTAACATCGGTTTGATGAAAGCCGTAGACAAGTTTGAATACCGTCGCGGTTATAAATTCTCTACCTATGCTACATGGTGGATTCGTCAGGCGATTACGCGTTCTATTGCTGACCAGGCACGTACGATTCGTATTCCTGTGCACATGATCGAAACCATCAACAAGATGAACCGTATCAACCGTCAGATCTTGCAGGAAACAGGTGTAGAACCTGATCCAGCAACCTTGGCGCAGAAGATGGATTTGCCAGAAGATCGCGTACGCAAGATTCTGAAAATCGCCAAAGAGCCTATTTCCATGGAAACGCCTATTGGTGATGATGACGATTCCCACTTGGGCGATTTCATCGAGGATAACAACACCGTATCGCCTTCTGATTCGGCGTTGCATGGCGACATGCGTGGCGTGGTGAAAGAAGTGTTGGATTCTCTGACACCTCGTGAAGCCAAGGTGCTGCGTATGCGTTTCGGTATTGAGATGAGCACTGACCAGACCTTGGAAGAGGTAGGTAAGCAGTTTGATGTAACGCGTGAGCGTATTCGTCAGATTGAGGCGAAGGCATTGCGTAAATTGCGTCATCCTAGCCGTGCTGACAAGCTGAAATCCTTCTTGGAAAGCCAATAAGCTGAATGATGGTGCGTGTTTTAGCGTGCTAACAGTAGGCTAACGACGAACCCCTGGTGTTTTGCCAGGGGTTTTGTCGTTTGTGGGTGGTTGTTTTGGGCAGTTGTATTCATCGCACATGCTGGGGAGCTGCAGAAGAATTTTTTGTGATTTGAGAAACAAAATCAAAAAAATTTTCTCTCCGCACCCCTGAGTATTTCGTTATTGATAGATTTACAGCCCTTTCTTGTAGGGGAGTACGCTAGCCTCGAAATACTCCGCTAAGGATAGATGTAGACCTCTATGCGTAGTGTTGGTTAGCGACGTACAAGAGGCTGTTTCGTATTAGGGGTAGTGCTCTGTGCAGAAGTATGCATACCTACAGAAATCATCTGCCTAGAAACCTCTGCAAGCGACGAGCAAAAGGCGGATGGAAGTATTTTTTTATTTGGTGTCTCAAATAAAAAAATACTTTCGCAGCCTTAGGCTATGGCAGCCGGTGGTTGATAAGCGGGTTTAGCCACCTTAGGCTAATGCAGCTCAGTGGTGAGTAAGTGGGCTTTAAGCTCATGGCATGCTAAGCCTTAGGCTACGGCAGCAGTTGGTTGATATGCGGGTTTCGCAGCCTTATAGGCTACTCTTCACGCTGATGCACACAAGCCCCCGCCGCATAGGTCGCGTGTATACAGCGATCATCCCCCAACAATGCAAGAGCAAATAGCAGCTCCTCTAAGCTGTTAGCCGCAGTGCTGCGTCTGGCTAAAAGCGGAGTGGAATTGGGGTCTAGCACAATGAAATCTGCTTCGGCTCCTGCTGCTAACGTACCTATTTTCCCAGCCAAGCCTAAGGCATCGGCAGCACCAGCGGTGCAGTGATAGAACAGTTGTAGTGCGGGCAGATAATACTGCTGCAATCGGGCGACTTTGTAGGCTTCGTCCATGGTGCGCAGTAGCGAGAACGACGTGCCAGCGCCTACATCCGTTGCCAAGGCGTAACGCATATGGCTTTTTTCAGCAGCGGCTACGTCAAAGAGTCCGCTGCCTAAAAATAGGTTCGAGGTTGGGCAATGGGCCGCTACGCTTTGGGTGTCACGCATACGGCCTCGGTCGGTGTCATCTAACCAGATACAGTGTCCGTATACCGCCTTGGGGCGCAGTAGGCAGTATTGGTCGTAAATGTCTAGGTAACTACGGCTGTTCGGAAACAGTTCGGCCGCCCATTTCACTTCGGCTTGGCTTTCGGCTACATGGCTTTGTATGTAGACGTCGGTATAGGCCTTAGCAAGCTCACCACAGCGCCCTAGTTGTTCCGGGGTAGAGGTAGGTGCAAAGCGTGGTGTCAATGCGTATAGCTGTCTGCCTGTGCCGTGCCAGCGCTGTATCAAGGCCTCACTATCTACGGCGCCGCTTTCTGCCGTGTCTTGCAAGTAGTCGGGGCAGTTTCTGTCCATCAGCACTTTGCCAGCAATCATGCGCAGGTTGCGTCGGTGGCTGGCTTCAAAGAAGGCATCCGTGGCTTCTTTGTGTGAGGTGCAGTACACCATGGCCGTGGTTGTGCCATTACGAAGTAACTCGTCTAAAAAGAATTCACTGATTTCTGCGGCGTGTATGGGGTCAGCAAAGCGTTTTTCAGTAGGAAAGGTATAGTTTTCTAGCCATGGCAATAGGTCGGGTGCTGGTGACGCAATCATTTCCGTTTGTGGGAAGTGAATGTGGCTATCAATAAAGCCAGGCATGATCAGCTTATTGTGGAACTGTGTCAGTGGGGTGTGTGGTTGCAACGACTCTTTTAGTGCGCTGTAGTCACCACAGGCCAGAATTTTTCCATTCTCTACGAGTAGCAGTCCATCTGCATGGTAGTTCAGGCAATGCTGATGATCCGGGATATTGGCATCAGGCTGCTGATGAAAGTACAGCAGGCTACCTCTAAAAGCATGCAGGTCGGAAGAAGGGGGAAGTGTGTTTGTCATGGTAGAAGAGGTGGCGATTACAAAAAGGATTCGTGTAGTTGTAGCAATTGTGCCGTGATGGCGACCGCAATGGCGGCAGGTTCTTTGCTGCGAATGTGGCCTATGCCTATGGGGCAGGTAAGCCGCTCAATGACATTGTCTTCTATACCGCGCTGGCGAAAGCGCTTTTCAAATTGCTGACGTTTGGTTTGTGATCCTATTAAACCGGCATAGCGGAAATCGTTGCGTTGCAAAATATGCTGACACAGCTTTTGATCCAAGTCGTGTCGGTGTGTCATCACTAGGAAATACGCATTAGCGGGCGCTAAGGCGACGGCTTCTTCGGGAAAGTCGGTGATGTGCACTTGCACGTTGCTAGGGATACTGTCGGGAAATTCCGCTTCGCGCTCATCTACCCAGGTGACTGAGCAATCACTTAAGCTACCCAGAAAATGCACGAGGGCTTTACCAATATGTCCCGCGCCAAACAAAATCACTGGAATGGCAGGAGGGGATAGTTCATCGGTAAACCATTGTGTGTGGCCGTCTAGGTCGTGATCCAAGCGGGTATGGCCTAAGCTGTGCGGTAGTTCCAGTAGGCTGACATCGTGTTGCGCCCCCATACCAACACGGCGCTGTGCGCTTTTTCCGGTATCTAACAATACAGCGAGTTCTTCTAACCACTCTAGGTCTTCACTGCCCAACAGTTCAAAAACCAAGGTGACCATGCCACCGCAACACTGTCCCAATTTAGGCCCCAGTGGGTAGTGTTCAACTTGCCTTGTTGATTTGCCTATAGGGGATTGTTGGATGAGGGCGCGGGCTTGGCGTATGGCTTGCCACTCTAGGTGGCCACCACCAATGGTTTGCCATAGTTGGTCATTGCTGACCAACATACGGGTACCAGCATTACGGGGGGCTGAACCTTTGGTTTGGGCCACCGTAATCAATACGGCGGCCTCGCCCTTATCTAATAGTCGCCGTGCTTGACGAATTAACGCGGGCATACTTAGCTCCCGAGTTGCGCACGCTCTACCGCAGCGAGTATGGCTTCGGGGGTAGCTGGTGCGTTCAGCGTGGGCTGACGCGTATAGTTGCTGGTACTGGCAACGGCGTCACGTAATGCGTTAAACACGCAGAAAGGCAGCAGCAAGGGTGGTTCACCTACGGCTTTGGATCGGTGAATGCTGGGTTGCGTATTCTGGTTGTCAAAGAGTTTGACGGAAAAGTGTTCAGGGCAATCTCGAATAGCCGGAATCTTATAGGTAGAAGGGGCATGTGTTCTAAGCCTGCCGTCTTTATCCCACCATAATTCTTCTAGCGTTAGCCAGCCCATACCTTGAATAAACGCACCTTCTACTTGGCCTATATCCAAGGCAGGGTTAAGTGAACGCCCTACATCATGCAGAGCATCCGCCGCCAGCAGCGACCATTCACCAGTTAAGGTGTCCAGCACGACTTCAGCTACCGCCGCACCATAGGAGAAATAGTAGAAGGGGTTACCCGTCATTTTTACGCCATCCCAGTGCAGGCCGGGGGTGGCGTAAAAGCCGTCTGACCATAACTGTATGCGTTGCAGGTAAGCCTGTTCTACTACCTCCGCAAAGGGAGTCACTAGGCTGCCGGCATATACCATGCCTTTAGCAAAGTGTATGTCTTCGGCTTGTAGCTGTTGGCGCGTTGCCCAGAACTCGGTTAGACGTGCACGGATTTGGGCAGCGGCGTCTTGCGCCGCCATACCGTTTAAGTCTGAGCCTGTAGAGGCAGCGGTAGCCGAGGTGTTGGCCACTTTACTGGTGTCTGTCGCGGTGCAGCGCACGTGATCCAAAGTTAAGCCCAACTCGTGCGCCACTACTTGCGCCACTTTGGTGTTTAACCCTTGACCCATTTCGGTGCCGCCGTGGTTCACCAGTACAGAACCATCACGGTACACGTGTACCAATGCACCGGCTTGGTTAAAGGCGGGGAAGTTAAAGGAAATCCCAAACTTCACGGGTGTGAGTGCCAAGCCTTTTTTTAGAATAGTATTGTTGCGGTTGAATTCTAGTACGGCTTGGCGGCGTTCGTGATAACGGCTGTCTACGCTGAGCTCTTCTACCAGCGTATCAATCACGTTATCTGTCACGACCTGCCCATAGGGCGTAAGGTTGCGGTCGTCGTGGCCATAGAAGTTGCGTTGTCTGACGAGCAACGGGTCTATGCCTAAGTGGCGACCAATGTTATCCAAGATCACTTCCATTACCAGTGCGCCTTGTGGGCCGCCAAAGCCTCGGAATGCGGTATTGGACTGTGTATTGGTACGTGCGCATAGCGCATGTATGGCAACGTGTTCTAGGTAGTAGGCATTGTCAAAGTGACACACCGCGCGCGTGGCTACAGGGCCAGACAAGTCGGCTGAATAGCCAGCATTTAATGCCATGTCTACGTGAGCACCCAGAATGCGGCCTTCTTGGTCAAAGCCTATGTCCCATTCGTAGTACACGCCGTGACGTTTACCCGTAATGGTCATGTCGTCTTCACGATCTAGGCGCAGCTTGATGGGGCGATGCAATTGCTGTGCCGCAATGGCTGCTAAGCATGCATACAAGGCCGATTGCGATTCTTTGCCTCCGAAACCACCGCCCATGCGTCGGCAGGTTACTTCTACTTTATGGGTGGGGACATTCAGTGATCGTGCGGCCAACATCTGCATTTCGGTAGGGTGCTGTGTAGAGCACCATATGCGTACGGCACCATCGTCTTGAGGGATGGCGTAAGAGATTTGGCCTTCTAGGTAAAACTGTTCCTGACCGCCACATTCAAATGTGCCTTGAATGCGGTGTGGTGCACTAGCAAGTTGTTCATGTGGGTTACCACGCACTAGATTAAAGGGGGGCAATACACTAGCACCAGCTGCCTTGGCTTCTTTAGCCGTCAGGAGAGCTGGTAAGGGTTCGTACTGGATGTTGCCAAGCCGTGCGGCACGCCGTGCCAACTCATGACTGCGAGCAATCACCGCAAAAATAGGTTGGCCTACGTAGTGCACCACATCATCGGCTAAGAGAGGGTCGTCATGCAGCACAGGGCCGCAGTTGTTCTCGCCCGGTATATCGGCCACCGTTAACACGGCTACTACACCTTCCGCGTCTTTTACCGCTTGCAAATCCATAGACAGGATATTCGCGTGAGCGTGCGACGATAGGCCTAGGGCTATGTGCAATGTACCCTGTGACTCGGGAATGTCATCGGTATAGATGGCTTTGCCGTTTAGGTGCAGTACTGCCGATTCGTGAAAAGGCGATACACCGACTTGGCGAGCCTCCAGAAACAGAGCAGGGTCTAGAGAGTCCGTGCGATGGTTCATGGCTGTACTCCCTGAGTAGTGGTGCGAGCGAACTCAAACACATTGAGCTCGTGGGTGGCCAAAGCGTGATTGGGGTGGGTATGCAGGTAAAAGCGACGTAGTAAGTTCGCCGCAGCGGTGCGACGGTAATCGGCACTGGCGCGCATATCACTTAGGGGTTGGAACTCATCACGCAAGGTGCTGACGGCTACAGCAATGGTCTTGTCCTCCCATTTTTTACCTAGCAGGAATTGTTCGGTGTGGCGTGCGCGAATAGGGGTGGCAGCCATACCGCCAAAGGCAATACGTACGTGGCTGACCTGCTGCTCTGCATCCAGTACTACCGAGAATGCGGCGCAGACGGCAGAAATATCTTGGTTATACCGTTTGGCCAGTTTGTAGGTATGAAACTGTAGGCCTGGTTGCTCGCGAGGTACGCGTAAGCCTTGTACAAACTCACCGGGTTGTAGTGCGTTTTTCTGATAGGCGAGGTAGAAATCCTCTAGCGGCATATCACGCTCTACGCTGCCTTTACGCAGCACGATACGGGCATTTAAGCAAATTAAGGCGGGCATGGAATCACCGATGGGCGAGCCATTGGCAATGTTGCCACCTAAGGTGCCTGAGTTGCGTATGGGGTGTGAGGCAAAGCGTTGATGTAATTCATGCAGGTCGGGGTAGTACTGACATAACGCTTCAAAGGCAGGGTTCAACAATACGCCTGCACCTATGTACAGGTAGTCACCATCATGGTGATCAATACGTTGTAGTTCCTGAACGCGGCCTATGTAGAGCAAATGCGGCAGGTGCCTGAATTGACGTGTTACCCATAAGCCTATGTCGGTGCTGCCTGCCAATATGCGGGCATCCGGGTGGGCTTCACGTAGTTCTGCCAGTTCATCTAACGTCAGTGGGGCATGAAACTGCTGATCCTCATGTTGGTAATGCAACGAGCTGTCTCGTTGTAAGTCCAAGAGGGTATGTTTTAGTGTGTTTTGGTTGAACTCTGGCTGCTCGTAGCTGAACATGCGTTCGCAGGCGTCAATAATAGGACGGTAGCCTGTGCAACGGCATAAGTTTCCAGATAGTGCGGCATCAATCTCGTCGCGGGTGGGAATGGTCTGGTTTGCCGTATGCTGCAAATACAGTGCCCACATAGACATTAAGAAGCCCGGCGTACAGAAACCGCATTGGGAGCCATGACACTCCAGCATGGCTTGCTGTACAGGGTGTAGACGTTGATCAGCGGCTTGTAGGTCTTCTACGCTAAAAATGGCTTTGCCATCTAAGGACGGCAGCAACTGGATGCACGAGTTAATAGCACGCATCTGTACGTTTTGGTCGGCATCTAATTCGGCCACCACCACGGTGCATGCGCCGCAGTCGCCTTCGGCGCAGCCTTCTTTAGTACCGGTGCAGTGCAGGTCTTCACGTAAATGCTGTAGCAACGTGCGCGTAGTGGGGGCGTTCTGCACCTCGTGAACGTGTCCGCGATAATAGAAGCGGATAGGGGGTGTCTCCATAGCCTTGCCTGTTATGTAGTAAATGTAATGAATGGCTGCATTCAGCATAACAGGCTGATGTCATTACAGTATTTCTAGGGGCTGATGATGACTATCAGAACTGCATCATGAGGGAATTACATAACTAGGCAGTTCAGTATGGGCTAGGGATAATGCTCAGATGATTAGACCAAAAGAGCCTTTAGATACTTATTTATTGCGGGTATTGCAGTTATTGCTTACCGAGCAAAGCGTATCGCGTACGGCCTTGCAGATGGGGCAATCCCAACCTGCAATCAGCAATGCGTTGCGACGACTTCGTGAAATCACGGGGGATCAGATTCTATTGCGTGGCAAATCAGGCATGGTACCTACAGCACGCGGGACAGAGCTGCTGCACTACGCCAATGAAGCCTTACAAGCCATAGAACGTATCGCTAACCCCCCGGAAGATTTTGATCCTCAACACTCAGAGCGGGAGTTTCATTTAGCGGCGCCGGATTATTTGGACACGCTATTTTTACCCACGATCATCGAAAAAATGCGCAGTGAGGCACCTCACGTCAAACTGTATGTGCACGCCATTAGCCATGAAAGTAACTACGCTGCGTTATTGGAGGAAGGGCAGCTAGATGTAGTCATTGGCAACTGGCTAGAACCGCCACCGCAACTATATCGCTCTCGTTTGTTTGATGACGAGGTGGTCTGTATGCTGGGTGCGCATCATCCGTTGGCGCAGAAAGGAATTTCTATGAAGCACTTTTTGGAATTACCGCATTTAGCGCCTACACCCTATGTCTCGCATCGTAGTAATTTCATTGATGGCTGCTTGGCCGAACAAGGCTTACGGCGTCGTGTGCAAATGGCGGTGCCTTATTTTGGCTTAGTGCCTTATGTATTAATGCGCACAGATATGGTGTTTACCACAGGGCGTCAGTTTGCACAGCATTACGCCAAGCATTTGCCCATTGTAGTGTTGGATGCACCTATTGCTTTTCCACCCATGCGGTTTTATCAGCTTTGGCACCGACGTACCCATAAAGCACCCGATGCTATTTGGTTGCGACGATGTATTAGTGAGGTGGCGACCACGTTGTTAGGAGGCCATAAACCGCTTCCCCACGCCTAAGGTAGTGCAGGAAAAAAATCAGCACACAGTACAGGGAAAGAGCAAGAAAACCCATAACTTAAGTAGGGGCAATACACGATTTTGTGTATTTATTTTGTTCGGCATCGCTGGGCATAATGAAATACAGGTGAAAGGTCTATCAGCTTTCACCAGTTTTTTAAGCACCTCAAAAACAGCAGCTTTATCAAAGCTGTGACAATGGGACATATTATTTATGAATAAAAAACCCTTTTCCTGTATGAGCGGGCTGATGGGGGCCGCTGCGTTAGTATTGACCGCAGTGATGTCGCCTGCTGCGTTAGCCCAAGATGATGCTGCCGCCATCGAGCGCGGTAAAAACGCCGCAATGGTCTGTATTGCCTGTCACCAAGCAAATGGTGGTGGGATGAGTATTCCTGGTGGTGAGTCATGGCCACGTTTGGCGGGTCAGGACCGCGACTATCTTGTTGCGCAGTTAAAAGCCTTTAAAGACGGCACGCGCGACAACATCAGTATGAAACCCTTCAGCATGATGCTGAATGACGATCAAATGATGGATGTGGCGATCTACTTTGAAAGCCTGCCATTCCCAGACACCACCAATGTCACGGTAAATGCTGACGAAGCGTTGTTGGAACATGGCCAGAAGCTGGTAGAGCATGGTGATTGGGATCGCTACATTGTTTCTTGTCAAAGCTGCCATGGCCCAGGTAGCCAAGGCGTAGGTCACTTCTTTCCGAATATTGCGGGTCAACACGAAGGTTATATCGCTGCGCAGTTGAAACACTGGCAAGACGGTTCCAGGAAAAATGACCCACAAGACTTGATGGGAAGCATCGCGCGCCGCATGAATGATCGTGACATTCAAGCTGTGTCAGCGTGGTTGGCCAAACAAGAAGCCACTAGCAAGGAGTAACTCATGAAAAAAAATATTTTGCTATGGATTGGTGCTTCCGTTGTGGCGACATCGGTGTTGGCTGCTGAAGAGCCTGCAAAAACCAGCGGCTTTGATCCGGCATTGCTAGAGCAATTGTCACAGATGGCACCTGGCTTTAAGGCCCCCGCAGACGGTGATTATGTGCACATTCCACCTACGATGGAAGATTTGGAAGCGTCAGATCTACACCCTGAGTTAAAAGCGGTGATTCGTCGTGGCCATGATCTATTTGTAGACACGCAGCAGTTGCGCGGTGTGAACGTGTTTAACAACATGAACTGTAGCAGTTGCCATATGGGGGAAGGGCGTTTGCCTAACGCTGGCCCCGTGTGGCCTGCAGTGGTGACGTTGCCTGATTACCGTGGCAAAAATGGTCACGTTAACAACTTGGAAGAACGTATCGTAGGTTGTTTTGCCTATTCTATGAATGGTATTCCACCTGAGTACGGTAGCGACAATATGCTGGCGCTAACGGCTTACCACCAGTGGTTAGCACGTGGTGTACCTATGTACCCAGCCGCTGATGAAAAACTGTATGGCCGTGGTTATGCGCGTTTGGCAGACCCTGAGCTAAAACCTGATGTAGAACGAGGTCGTGAACTGTACCAAGCCCAGTGTGCGATGTGTCACGCTGAAGACGGTGCAGGCACCATGAAGGGCGATAAGGTTATTTTCCCTGCGCTGTGGGGCGATGGCTCCTATAACTGGGGAGCTGGTATTGCTCGTCCGTTTACCTTGGCTGCGTTTGTGAAACAAAACATGCCATTGGGTAAGCCTAACTCGCTGACAGATCAGCAAGCATGGGATTTGGCCGAGTACATCGACACACGTGAGCGTCCTCAAGATCCGCGTTACACCGGCGATGTTCGTGAAACACGTGAAATGTACCTAGATACCTTCCACAAGAATACGCGCTACGGTACAGAGCTGAATGGCGAGTTGTTGGCGGATCATGCCAATACGGGTCATAAGCCTATTATGAAACCAGAGTTGCTGCGTTCTCGCTCTTTTGAGTAATGCATAGAAATAAGTAAGTAGTGCCTTTGCCCGCTATACCCGATGGTGTAGCGGGTTTTTTATATGTGACAAGTTGTACGAAAGAGCAGGCAGGGAACACAGCTTTGAGTATGATCTCAGCTGTAGAAGGCTACTTAACCATTTTCATGGGTGATTTTTGGCATGCAGAACGCATTACGACAAAGCTGGTCGCAGCAAGGGCTGTTTTCGCTAACAGGGGCTACACCCGGTAAAGTTCAGCGACGTAGAGGCTGTGAGTGCGGTGGCACCATTATGCAAATTTTGCATGCCAGAGTGATGGCAGACATGTCCAGACGCCAGTTTTTGGGTGGCGCGGTGGCCATGGCAGCTGCTTTTTCAGGCATGACGCGTAGCGCGGGAGCCGCAAGTAGCGCTACACCAAAGACGCCCCCTCGCCCAGTAGTGATTCATAATTGCCGATTGTTTGACGGTACAGGCTCCAAACCACAGTTGGGGATGAAGCTGGTGCTGCGTGGTGGCATGATTGAAGACATTATTCCCGAGTCAGAACCGGTGAATGATGCCGAGCTGATTGATGCGGGCGGCAAACTGTTGATGCCAGGTTTAATTGATGTGCATTGGCACACTATGTTGGCGGCGATCAATCAGGTGACTGCGATGACCTCTGATGTAGGGTATTTATATTTGGTCGCAGCCAAAGAAGCCCAAAACACATTGCTGCGTGGTTTTACGACGATTCGCGACCCCGGTGGCCCAGCCTTTGCGCTAAAACGAGCCATTGATGAGGGCATTATTGATGGGCCGCGTATTTATCCATCGGGCGCCATGATTTCGCAAACCTCTGGCCATGGCGACTTCCGTATGCGTAGCGACTTACCTCGTGCGGGGGCGGCTGATTTAGCCTTGGTGGAGCGTGTAGGCGTTGCCATGATTGCTGACGGTGCGGATGAGGTACTGCGTAGGGTGCGTGAACAACTGATGCTAGGGGCATCGCAGATTAAGATTTTGGCGGGTGGTGGCGTGGCATCGATGTACGACCCACTCGATAGCACGCAATACACCGAAGCCGAGCTAAAAGCGGCTGTGGCGGCAGCATCAGACTGGAATACCTACGTGATGGCGCACGTGTATACGCCTACGGGTATTCAGCGTTGCATACGAGCTGGGGTGAAAAGTATTGAGCATGGGCAGTTAGCCGATGAAGAAAGCGTCAAGATGATGCATGACACCGATACGTGGTGGAGCCTACAGCCGTTCTTGCAAGACGAAGATGCGAACTTCTACCCAGATGATGCACGCCGTCAGGCGCAGCACGAAGTGGCACAAGGGACCGTACATGCGTATGAGATGGCACAAAAATACAATATCCATACAGGATGGGGGACCGATGTTCTGTTTAATGCCAATAACACACGCACACAAGGTAAGCAGCTTGCTAAGTTAACGCGTTTCTATGACCCGTTAACGGTGTTGAAACAGGGCACAGGTATGAACGGGGAGTATGTGGCCTTAGCAGGAGCTCGTGATCCGTATCCACATACCTTAGGCAAGCTAGAGAAAGGCGCGTATGCGGATTTGATTATTGCCGATGGGGACCCCGAAAAAAATTTGGACTTCGTGGCGAACCCAGAGCAAAACTTTCACCTGATCATGAAAAATGGCGTAGTGTATAAAAATACGCTGTAAACGTTTAGCTTTGTTAAAAAGAGGGTGCAAAACACTGTGTTTTTAGCCAGAATGATGCTTTAGCCATTTGGTGACCGATTTTTTCGTTATTTTTACTTTTTTATTGTAGTGTTTCATGTTTCTTGTACTGCCTGATTCGCAAGCGGTTGCTGCGCATGTGAGTAATCACTTGATCCAACTGATACAAAAAAAACCTAATGCTGTGTTGGGGCTGGCGACAGGGGGGACCATGGAGCCTGTCTATCAACAGTTTGTGCAGCAGGTTAATGCACTGCAGCTAGACGTGAGTAAATTGCATAGCTTTAATTTAGACGAGTACGTGGGCTTATCGCCTGCGCACCCACAAAGCTATAACTACTACATGCATCAGCATTTGTTTAATCTCTTACCCTTTACCGAAGCGCAATTGCATTTGCCCAATGGTTTGGCTACCGATTGGCAGGCCGAGTGTTTGCACTATTCGTCGCGCATACAGGAAGAGGGTGGGTTAGATCTGCAACTATTAGGTATAGGCTCTAATGGCCACATAGGCTTTAATGAGCCGGGTACGAGTTTTGATAGCCGTACCCATGTGGTGGAGCTTTCAGAGCGCACGCGTATAGATAATGGTCGTTTCTTTGAGAATAGTGCCGAAGTGCCGCACCATGCACTGACAATGGGCATACAAGATATTGTGCAAGCACGCGAAATCCTGTTGGTGGTAACGGGGGCACATAAAGCGCAGACTATGCTGAATTACTTTGAGAGTTCGGCCAGTGAAGCTATGCCCGCCACGGTCTTAAAACAGCATACGAATGTGCGCATTATTATGGATACGGCCGCAGCAAGTTTATTGCCAGAAACGGTGTTACATCAGGCGGCGTAATTGCCGGCCAGTAGTAATCACGGCATAAAAAAATCCCCCTAAGGCATAGAGCGTTAGGGGGATTTTTTCGTGTCAGACTAGCATGCATAGGCAATGCGGCTGATCGTCTTATTCGCTAGGGGTGAACTCATCCCACATCACTTGAGTCAGGCTGTCGTTGGCTTCGCCTAACCATTTGATTTTGGTTTCAGTCAATGCACCTTGATCGTTCATTGTGTCTGTACGCAAAGCACCGGCTTCAAATTGTTCCGATTTAGGGTTGTACAGCACCAAGTAGCTTTGTGTGTTGCAGTCGTGCGGTTTGCAGCCTTGGAAGACCAGATAGTTTTGTTCGTTCTCGCCCGCTGTGACTAAACGAGCAGGAGTGGTCGTACCATAGTTTTTGATCCACTCAGCTTGACCGGCAACAGGCTCAAAGAAGTGCACAAAACGCTCGGCAACGGCGGTGTTTTTCTCGGCGATGTCGGGCAGGTACTCGTTTACATAAGGAACGGTGGAGTCTGCATGGCTAAGAGGGCTAAACAGCAGAGCCAGCGATAGTGCCGCAGCAGAGTATTTAATTGTCATGAGTGCTCTCCATTGAGAAAGATTATGTTCAGAAAGATCATAACGTAATTTTCTGACAATCTGATGGCTGACGCGTTTCAGAGTATGTCAATTTTATAAAGGTTTTCTGTTTTTGTTATTCAGGAAACTGACCATCTACATAAAACCATTGCGTCTGTTCTTTTATAAAACGACTGACTTCATGTAAACGGCCTGCTTTTCCATTTTCTTTATAGCGTGCGGTAAAACTGACTTCGGCATGCGTGTCATCATGCTGATGCGCATGATGTATTTGTAGCCCTATCCATTTGGTAAAACGGTCATCCAGTTCAAGCTCAGTTGGGCGCGTACTAGGGTGCCATGTGTCCACTAAATATTGGGGTAGGCGCAGCACAAATGCGCAGTACCTAGAGCGCATGAGCTGCTCGGCATCGGGGGCTTGGCAGTACTCGCTACCGTGATGCCAGCGGCTGCAACAGAGCTCATAGCGCTTGCCCGTACCACACGGGCAAGGCTGTTTTAGCGTAGGGCTCATGCTTAGATTTGTATGGGTTTGTCAGAGCCAGCTTGCAACAGCATGCGGATCACTACGATGAACAGCAAGGGGGCTAGGTTCAAGCCTAATTGGAAAATATCAAAAGTAGGGAACCATTTAAGCGCGCCCTCGTAGCCCAGAGTGAACTGTATGTGGAAGTTGTACATACCGGGGGTGAGGGTGATGATGGGTGTTAAGCCCAAGCCGATAATGCTGTGATACGACAGCATGGTGGACGAGAACACGGGTACGCTGGTCCATGATAACCAGTACAGTAATGTGCCGCCTTCAGGGTTACCACGCCAAAACTTTACGCCACCATAAATAGCAACCAAGTTTTGAATCAGCATCAGCGAAAACAAAATAACCGCGATGGCTGAAACCATAAAGATTTTGGCTTGGGAAAGCAGCACATATAAACCCACAATTCCACCAAAGAAATAAATAGCACTGAGCGCTTGGCGTATCAATTTGTGTGAGGTGGAGCTAGTGGAGTTAGTCATGGCAAGAAAGAAAAATAGAGAATAGGAAATTGTACGTGAATACATCCTATTATACAGACGCGTAATGCGGGTTATGTGTATCCCTAGCGTTAATCTGACTTGCCATGAATGGTCTGTGGTTTTACGAGAGGTGCGCGTGCAAGTGTTGTACCAGTTGAAGTGCTAGCTTTTCGTCATCGTCTAGTGAGCGGCCACTTACTCCTAGGGCCACAAAAGGTTGAGACGGCAGTGTCAGGATGACACCACCCGGTAAGGCACATAGAGCTGGGTCCATAAATTCGCTACAGTGCAGGTTTTCGTTGTGTAGGCGTTGCCTAAATTGTCGCGTACTGCCACCCATGCGGGCAGCCGTATAAGCTTTAGCAATAGCAATGTTAATGGTACGCACGGGGGCGCCATCCATGCGTTCAAAACATAGCAAATCCCCTTGTGCATCGACTAAGGCAAAACACACCGGTGCGAGCCCATCGTTACTCGCGTAGTGATACAACGCCTCTAGGCTGGCACGGCATACGTGGCGATGAGTAAGTGTGGTCATAGCAGCACCAACGAGATAGCAGGAATATAGGTCACCAGTAGCAATACCAAAATCATGATGAGCAGCAGTGGGAAGCTTGCCTTAGCGATTTTGTCGATGCCGATTTTGGCGATACCGCTAGCAACAAACAGGTTTACCCCCACAGGTGGTGTAATAAAGCCAATAGCTAAGCCCACCACCATGATCACCCCAAAGTGAATGGGGTCTACCCCCAGCTTCAGCACCAAGGGCAACAGTACTGGGGTAATGATGACAATAGCCGCCAGTGCTTCCATGAACACCCCAATGATCAACAGCAAAATGCAGATCAAAAACAAAATTAGGTATTTGTTGTCGGTGAAAGTGAGCACGCCACTGGCGACGGTTTCCGGAATTTGCTCCAGCGTCATGATGTTGCCAAAGATAGTTGCCATGGCCATCAGAATAATAATGATAGAGGAGGTTTGTGTGGCCTCAATGCTGGCATTCCATAGCTTCTTCCAGCTAAGTTCGCGGTACACAAACTTACCAATCAGCAAGCCGTATAGGGCAGCGACAGCAGCCGATTCAGTAGGGGTCATAATGCCCCCGTAAATACCACCCAAAATAATGACTGGTACCAGTAAGGCCCACTTGGCTTGCCATAGTGACAGCAATACGGAGGGTAAAGAGCGATCGCCGTCCTCACCTTTCCAGCCATTCTTTTTAGAGATAATGTAGGTGATGGCCATGAGCATCAATCCCATCACCAAGCCAGGCACAATGCCAGCAATAAACAGTTTGCCAATAGAGGCTTGAGCGGCCACGCCATACACCACAAAGGGGTTGCTAGGCGGGATGATGACGCCAATCGCACCGGCACACGCTACCACTGCAGCGGCAAAGTAAATGTTGTAGCCACGAGCAGCCATGGCGGGGATGGTAATAGTGCCGATGGCGGCCACCGTTGCTGGGCCTGAACCGCTAATGGCCGAAAAAAACATGCAGGTCATGATGCTGGCAAGCGCTAAGCCACCGGGCAGTGAGCCTACTAATTTATCGGCTACCATCAGCAAACGTTCAGACAGCCCGCCTGCGCCCATGAAAATACCGGCAGCAATAAAAAACGGTATAGCCATGATGGGGAAGGAGTCTATAGAGACAAAGGCGATTTGGGCGATGTAGTCCAGCGGCAGAGTACCGGCGCCAATAATGGTCACAATGCTGGCAAGCCCCAGTGAAAAGGCGACGGGTACGCCCAGCACAATAAACACGACAAAATAGCAAAACAGCAATAAGGTGGCGTCTACGTATTCCCAAACAAAGAGTGGCGATAACAGTACTACAGGAATGAGCAACCCAATGACAAAATCAGACCAGCGCAGTTGTTTCCACGATTCATATAAACACTGTAAGGTGCGCAGGCTCATTAGACCAAAACCTAAGGGCAGAATCAGGTAGGGCACCAAATAGTTGATTTGCAAGGCGGGGGTGGTTTGGGGAAACTCGCGTTGCATGGCAATGTGCTCTACCCCCATTTGCAAGAAGGCAGCAGTAAGCAGCAGGCTTAGGGCATAAATAGCCACCCATACAATCTGCTGTAGCCTAGGAGAGAGTGCATTATGCACGGCATCCATGCGGATACTGTTCTTAGACAGTATGGACAGTGATACGGCTAAGTAGGAAATCCATACAAAAATATAGCGAGCAAGCTCTTCACTCCACGTGGCCCAGCCTATTTTGCTGCGTAACCATGCCTTAACGGTGGTGGGGTCGCCAAAGAGTGTGATCCAGGGGTATTGCTCGGGATGGCTAGCCCATGTGGTCAGGGTAGACATGGAGTATCTAAAGAGGGTTTGGTAGTTGATGATTAGGATCATCAACAGCAAGCCAATGAACAGTAAGGGTTTTTCCAGTTGGTTCAGAATAGCCAAAGGGGATCGTTGCGATGTGGCATGGGCCATGTGGGTGCTCCTCAAACCTTTGATGGCGTAGCCAACCGCAGGGGCTGGCTACGCATGAATCTTATTGTTGTGTTTGTTCTACGAGTTCAATCAGTTCGGCAGGCAGTTTGGCTGCAAACTCATCAAATACAGGGCGTGTCAGGGTTTTGAAGGTTTGGATTTCTTCAGGAGTGGCGTCATGGATAGTGATGCCAGCGTCTTCGAAAGCTTGTCGTGCTTGCTTCTCGTTTTCGGGGTATAGCACTTCACGTTGATAGGTCACGGCCTCTAGCGCCGCATCTTTGATGACTTGCTGTGTTTCTGGAGCCAAGCTGTCCCACCATTTTTTGTTGGCCATGGCGACTTGCATGCCATAGTTGTGTGCCGAGGTAATGGCGTACTTCAGGGCCTCGTGGTGTTTTGCGCCGTACAGGTGAGGGAAGGTGTTGCCTTCAGCGTCAATGGTGCCTTGTTGCAGCGAGGTATAGACCTCTCCCCAGGCGATGGGGGCAGGGTTGGTGTTGAGGGCTTTGGCTACGGCAACTTCGACGGGGGAGTCCGTCGTGCGCATTTTTAAGCCTTCCAAGTCGGCTGCGCTGTTCAGTGGTGTGTCGCTGGATACAAAGTGACGGTAACCGTACTCGGCATACATGATGGGCTGTAAGCCAATGTCGTTAGCGGCTTTTTCCAGATACTGGTTCAGCGCACCACCAGGATTCATAGCAGCGTAGAGTTGTTGCTGCTTTTCTGGCGTGGTGATGTAAGGCAGGTCAAAGACTTGGAATTGATTGGAAAAGTTTGCCAAGTTGGGGGTAGAGCTCACACCCACTTGCAAGGTGCCTTTTTGGGCGCCTTCAATTAATACGCGGTCGCTACCCAAAATGGCACCGGGGAAGAGTTGTACTACCACTTTGCCATCTGACTTTTCTTTCACTAGCTCAGCAAATTTTTCGTAAGCACCGGTGATGTGGTTACCGGGTGGGGCGGTGTGCGCTAATTTAAAACGTACTGCAGGGCCTTCGTAAGCCGCTTGTGCAAAGGAGGCTGCACATAAACCTATACCCATTAACCAGAGTTTTGCGGTTGTCTTCCTCATGAAATCTCCTTTATGGTACTTTTTGTTTTGTTTAATGAGATTTGATGGTATGTTTTTTTTATTCAGACGGCAATGTAAAAAGGGGCAAATCCTATAAGGATTTACCCCTGATCGCAAAGAAAGGAGGGTTACAGCAGTGCGCTTAGGCTACGCACGATAAGACTGATACCAATCAGAATTAACGTACCAAAGGTGATACGACGTACTGTTTCAACGCTAAGTGGCGGGGGAAAGCGCTGCGTCAGCATCGTGACTACAGCCACGCAGGGCACGGCCAGTAAGGTGGTGGTGAGCGTACCGTCAGGAAAACCAGTGGTAATGAATTCGTACAAGCTACGAGAAAAAGCGGTACAGGCAAAGATCAGCAGCAACATATTGCGTGTGACGGCCAAGCTTAGTGGTTGTCTGTACAAGTGGAAAATAACCGGTGGCCCTGGAATACCGAAGAGCCCGCCGCATAGTCCCGAAATAAAGCCTACCGAGAAAAAAGACCGTAGGCTGGACACCTCTTTGTGCTGGCGTGGGCGCAGGGCAAAATTAATGCCGCTATAGCCAATCACGCACCCCAGCAGAAACTCCAAAATACTAGTGGCTTGAGCATTTAAAAAATTTAACAGCACCACGCCTAGTACGCTGGCAGGAATCACCCCCAACAAGGTGGTATTGGCCAGTCGCCAATCAATATGGTGCAGGTGCTTAGGTAACGCCACACCGCTATTTACTAAGCTCACCAAACTAACTACCGACGCAATAAACGGTACGCTGGTGAGCCCTACCGCACTGTTAATGCCGATCACGATCATGGCTAAACCAAAGCCAGTGATGGTTTGAAAGTAGGTACCAATAACAATAATGAGCAGTAAAAGCAGGGGGGAGATCAAGCTCATGACGTAGAGAGTGTTTGCAAAGAGGTGATGGCGATCACAGCGTAAATATCGTCGCTGCTACAGCCTCGGGAAAGGTCGTTAGCAGGTTTGCGTAAGCCTTGCAGTAGTGGGCCAATGGCAGTGAGTTGGCCTAAGCGTTCGGCGGCTTTATACGCTATGTTACCAGCTTCAAGGTTAGGGAAAATTAAGACGTTAGCCTGCCCCTTGACATGCGAATCAGGCAGTTTTCGTGCCGCAATAGCAGGGACAAGTGCAGCATCTAACTGTATGTCTTCATCAATGGCTAAATCAGGGCAGCGTTGCTTGACTAACTGGGCCGCTTTAATGACTTTATCGACGGCAGGGTGGTGCGCGCTACCGGCGGTAGAAAACGACAGCATGGCAATACGCGGCTCAGTTTGCAGCAGAGTACGGGCAGACTGAGCGGCTGCTTGGGCGATACTGGCTAATTGTTCGGCATTGGGGTCAATCACTAAACCGCAGTCACTAAAAATCATGCCCCCTTGGTAGGGGTGGTGGGGTTGGCACATCAGCATTAAGAAAAAGCTGGATACTAATTCTGCCTCAGGCGCTTTACCAATTAATTGCAAAGCGCAACGTACTACATCGGCAGTGCTGTATACCGCACCAGCTACAGACCCATCGGCAATACCACTGTGCACCAACATGTTGGCAAAACACAGCGGATCTTGTATTTGGGTAGCAGCATGTTCTGTCGTCATCCCTTTAGGGGCGCGTAAGCGTAAAAGCTGAGCCTCCATCGTGGGGCGCAGGGTAGAGTGAGCCGGGTCTTCAATGCGCAAGCCCGCAAGTGAGATGGCATTTTGTTGGGCGCACGCCTCAATGGCAGGTAGTGAGCCCACCAAAATAATATGGGCAATACCGTCGGTTTGAGCGCGCCGTGCAGCCGCTAAAACTCTAGGGTCATCGGCTTCGCATAATACGATGGTGGCAGGTTGACTACGTGCCGCCTCAATGATGTTGTCCAGTAAGCGCACTTTAGTCTCCTTCTTGTTTATCGAGATATATTGTTCTGTTTAATGAGATTTATAGCAGATTTTTGGCGTTATAAACAAGTGTCAAGGTTTTTTTGATATACAATGAGACGCAAAGAGTCTGAAAAGTGAGTTCTGTATATGGCTGAAAAACAAGCAGAAGTACGTGAGTCAAAAGTAAAAAACTCTGGCGATACACCCACTATGCGTTTGTTCGGCATATTGGAACTAATCGCCAGTCAAGATCGTATGTTTGCTTTGCAGGATGTGGTCGATGCAATTGAGCTACCTAAGCCAACTGTGCATCGTATGTTGCAGCAACTGGAAGGGGCTGGCATGTTGGCCCGCGATACCGATGGTAGGCATTATTGCGTAGGTGGACGCTTACGCCGTTTAGCCGAAGATTTGCTGCTTAATGACACTAAATACGGGGCTAGACGCGCCGTATTGCGTAATTTAGGTAATGAACTAGGCGAAAGCTGTAACTTAACAGCGCTGTCTGGTAGTGAAGTGCTGTATATGGATAGGGTAGAAACCGAAGCCCCTTTGCGTTTTTACTTGCGCCCAGGTTCCCGCGTCCCCGTGCATTGTTCGGCTAGCGGTAAAGTGCTACTGGCACAAATGAGCCCGGCGCAACGCCGTCGCTTATTAGCGGATACCCCTTTAGAAAGCTACACCAAAAATACCATCACCACCTTGGACGATCTGGAAAAAGAGTTGGCGCTGGTCAAGGAAAGTGGCTATGCCTTCGACAACGAAGAGTTTTTGCCGGGGTTGTTTTGCGTAGCCGTGTTGGTGCCTCGTGCCGATGGCGGACGTTCTAATATGGCCGTTGCCACGCAAGCGCCTGTGATGCGTATGACACCCGATAAGGCGCTGTCGTGTTTACCCGCCTTAAAACGGGCGGCGGCGGCATTGGCTAAGATCGAGAACCAAGGCCAAGGTGAGTAGGGCGTAGGCTGCGCACAAAATCATCCAGAAAGTGGTTGTCTAAGCCGTGCTCAAAATCTGCAATCAGTGAATGCGTATAGAGCCGGCTTAGATCTAACCCTATGCCTATGCCCCACACCTCTACACCTTGTTGAGCCGAGCGTGCTAACACCTGTAGCAGGTGATTCTCTAAGTAGTGTTCGTTGTTACCTAGGTTGGTAGCACTGTCCATGGGGCAGCCATCAGACAGCACGTAGAGAATCTTACGTTCGCTTTGTTGCGACAGTAAGCGCTGACAAGCCCACTGCACGGCTTCACCGTCAATACCTTCGCGGTAATAGTCCAGTTTCATCAGCGCGGTGATGTCGCGGTTAGCGCGTTTCCACGGTGTTTGTGCGGCTTTGAAAATGCGGTGGCTAACCTCGTTTAATCTTCCGGGGTTGGCTGGGCGTTGTCGCGCCATCCAGCGTTTAAAGGGCTTGCCGCCATTCCATGCATGGGTAGAAAAGCCCAGCACCTCAGTTTGAGCGCCTGCTTGTTCTAAGGCACGGCTAAGAATGTCCACCATCAAGGTGACGGTTTCGGCATGGTGCTTCATTGAGCCTGAGCAATCCACCAAGAAGCTGATGCTGCAAGGGGTGTGAGGTGCCAGTGTAGGTTGCCTAAATAGGCGGCGTTCATTGGGGTTGCTCACCAATTGGCTTAAGCGCGCACCGTCTATATACCCGTCTTCTTGATCGTTAACCCAACGTGGGTCGCTGTGTAGGGTTAAGGCGCGTCGTAAGCGCTGAACCAACAAATTAAGGTGCAGGTGTTGGTGGGCAATGCGTTGATTGATTTGTTCTCTATAGGCATTCAGTAATTCGGGGCGTATTAATTCGGCCAGATGCTCTTCTTTATCGTACTGGTTGTCATACACCTGATAGCGTTCAGGTGCAGTGGTAGGTAGCCGTTCCGTCGTACTGGCGGTTGGCGCAAATGACGCCGCGTCATCGCCATCAAAATCCAGCAATAACGAAAAGTTGTCCCATTCCGGTTCGTCTTCGGTGTCATTAGCAGCTTCGGGCTGGGCTTGCCGCATGGCTTCTACTTCGTGATGCACTAAGGCGGCGACTTGCAAGGCGTAAGTCGCGTAAGTCGCTTGGTCATCTCGGTGTTTGCGTAGTTGGTATAGCAGTGGCCCCAGTACGGGGGTTAAGCCAGCACGGGTGCTTTCTATAAAGTCTTCTGTTTCCTCATAGACAGGCAGAGCGTTTAGGCGGCTCCAACACATTTGTGCCAAGGTGTAGAGCCAAATACCCAATTCACTTTCGGTATGACGGGCATGGTAGTAGCCTGCCGACCAAAAATAGAAACGTTGCTGCAAGTTATAGCGCATCCCCGGCATGTAGGCAGGGGCTAAAGACTCGGTACGCAGTGCTTCCAGCCAGTCAAAGATTAATCGAGATACCGCATCCGACGGTATCAACTGTTGATGCAGGGCGGTCTGGGTATGCAGCAAACGCAGGGCAAGGCTGTCAGCAACACCACGCATACCTTGCAAGTCTTCGGTGTCATGCAAACGCAGATGCGGGGCTAAGGCCACCAAAGGGCGGTTTGCCTTAAAAAATAGCTGCTGCCGTATATGTACCTGAGCATCATCGGCCAAGGCGCGTGTCACCATGGCGCTCAGTTCACGTATGCGGCGCTGCTCGCGCAGGTCAGGGGAGGCGGGGGTACTCATGCGGTGCTCCCTAATTAGGCTGAAGCGTCGTTGGGCAGCAGTTCTTCGTTAAAGCAACGTTGGTACAGCTCTTTGACGAGGTTTTGCTCGCTTTCATCGCATTTATTAAAGAAAGACACCACAAAAGCACGACGTTTATCGTGAAAAAGGGTGCAGTTTTCAGCCCAGGTGATAACCGTACGTGGCGACATCAGCGTCGATAAATCACCCACAGCAAAGGCTTGGCGGGTAAGGTTAGCCAAGGCCACCATCGCCTGTATATCGTGTTTGCCTTGCTCGGTGTTTTTAACGGGGACGCGCCCCAACACAATGGCTTCTTCTTCTGCAGCGGGCAGGTAGTTCAAGGTACTGACGATGTTCCATCTATCAAGCTGAGCATGGTTCAAGCTGTGTGTACCACGGTATAAACCCGTTTGATCACCTAAGCCCAGCGTATTGGTGGTAGCAAAAATCCGGAAGTAGGGGTGTGGGTGTAACACACGATTTTGATCCAGCAAGGTAAAGCGCCCGTCTTGTTCCAGTATTTGCTGAATCACAAACATCACATCAGGCCTACCTGCATCGTACTCATCCAGTATTAATGCCATAGGGCGTTGCATGGCCCAAGGGATCACGCCCTCTTGAAAGCGGGTCACTTGCAGCCCGTCTTGAATGGTGATGGTGTCTTTGCCTACTAAGTCTAAGCGGCTGATATGGCCGTCTAAGTTAACCCGTATGCAGGGCCAATTTAGTCGTGCTGCCACTTGTTCTATGTGTGTGGATTTCCCTGTACCGTGCCTACCTTGTATGAGTACACGTCGGTTGTGCGCAAAGCCCGCCAACAACGACAGCGTGACTTCGGGATCAAAACGGTAGGCCTCATCCACAGCAGGTACGTATTCAGTGGCTTCACTAAAAGCCGGTACATGCAAGGGGCTTTCTATACCGAATTTTTCTTTTACTGATACGTTATGTTCAGGTATTTCTATTTTTTGAGACATTTCTACTCCTCTACTGCTGGACTAAGGGTTTTTATCTATTTATACACAATATATGGTACTAAATATATCGAATATTGAGATTATTATCCATTTTATGATTGACAGACTGTTTTTGTCTCGATAAAGTGTTTAAAAAATCTCGGAAAATAAGATTTTTGATGCATGTGGTGTGCCATACACTGTATTTGTATATAAATGGAGACTAGGTGATGAGCCAGGTAGCAGATAACCGTAAGCCGGTAACCGGACTAACAAAAATGACCCCTTCAGAGGCATTCGTAGAGACCATGGTGTCTTACGGTGTGAAGGATATGTTTGGGATCATGGGGTCCGCTTTTATGGATGCCATGGATATTTTTGCGCCAGCAGGGATACGCTTGATTCCGGTGGTGCACGAACAAGGTGCTGCGCACATGGCCGATGGTTACGCTCGCGTATCCGGTAAGCATGGTGTGGTGATTGGCCAGAATGGCCCTGGTATCAGTAACTGCGTAACCGGTATTGCGGCGGCTTACTGGGCACATAGTCCTGTGGTGATCGTGACGCCTGAGGCAGGTACCAACACAATGGGTCTGGGTGGTTTCCAAGAGTGTAACCAGCTACCCATGTTCCAAGAATTTACTAAATACCAAGGGCATGTGACCAATCCTGCTCGTATGGCTGAATACACAAGCTTGTGTTTCGAGCGTGCGATGACCGAGATGGGCCCAACCCAGTTGAATATTCCACGTGACTACTTCTACGGTGAAGTGACATGTGAAATCCCTACACCACGTAAATTAGATCGTGGTCATGGTGGCGAACAAGCACTGGAAGAAGCACTGGAATTGTTGGCTAACGCTAAATTCCCGGTGATTATTTCGGGCGGTGGTGTGGTGATGAGCGACGCGGTTGAAGAGTGTAAAGCGCTGGCTGAACGCTTGGGTGCTCCGGTTGTGAACAGCTATCAGCATAACGACTCTTTCCCTGCTAGCCATCCTCTGTGGTGCGGTCCTTTGGGTTACCAAGGTTCCAAAGCAGGTATGAAGCTGATTTCGCAAGCTGACGTGGTGATTGCGCTGGGTACTCGCTTGGGACCATTTGGTACATTGCCGCAGTACGGTATTGATTACTGGCCTAAAAATGCCAAGATCATCCAAATTGATGCCGATCACAAAATGCTGGGTCTGGTGAAAAAAATCTCCGTCGGTATTTGTGGTGACGCAAAAGCCGTGGCTAAAGAGCTGTTGGCACGCGTGAGTGCGCGCAAACTGGCTAGCGATGCGACTAAAGCGGATCGCGCAGCAACCATTGCCCAAGAAAAAGCGACATGGGAAGCAGAATTGGATGCGTGGACACACGAAACTGATCCATACAGCTTGGACATGATTGCTGAAAATGCCAAAGAGAAAACCTTTAATGGCGGCGAATACCTACACCCACGTCAAGTATTGCGTGAGCTGGAAAAAGCCATGCCTGCCGATGTAATGGTGTCTACAGATATCGGTAACATTAACTCGGTGGCGCACAGCTACCTGCGTTTTGAAAAACCACGCAGCTTCTTCGCCCCCATGAGCTTTGGTAACTGCGGTTACGCATTGCCTACTATTATTGGTGCCAAAACGGCTGCACCAGAGCGTCCAGCGGTGTCGTACGCCGGTGATGGCGCATGGGGCATGAGCATGATGGAAATCATGACAGCGGTACGTCATGAAATTCCCGTGACAGCGGTGGTGTTCCATAACCGTCAATGGGGTGCTGAGAAGAAAAACCAGGTGGAGTTCTACAACCGTCGTTTTGTAGCCGGCGAGTTGGATAACGCATCGTTTGCAGATATTGCCAAAGCCATGGGTGCTGAGGGTATAGTCGTGGATCGTTTGGAGGATGTAGGTCCTGCACTGAAACGCGCCATTGACATGCAGATGAACGAGGGCAAAACCTGCGTGTTGGAAATCATGTGTACACGCGAACTGGGTGATCCGTTCCGTCGTGATGCGCTGAAACGTCCTGTACGTTTGCTGGAAAAATACAAAGACTACGTCTAATTTTTCTAGATTGAGTAGTGCCTGGAGGGGGCGGCTCGCCCCCTCCTATTGAAGTCAACAAAAGAACAGGCTGTTTTATGGAAGACGCACTCGTTATTGCAGGCCGCTCATACCAATCCAGATTGCTGGTAGGCACTGGCAAGTACAAAGATTTTGTTGAAACACGCGAAGCGGTAGAGCAGAGCGGGGCAGAGATTGTCACCGTTGCTATACGCCGCACCAACATAGGTCAGGATGCTGGCGAGCCCAGTTTGCTGGACTATGTTTCACCGCAAGACTACACCTATTTACCCAACACCGCTGGCTGCTTTAGCGCCGACGACGCGGTACGCACGCTGCGTTTAGCGCGCGAATTGTTGGATGGCCATTCGTTGGCAAAACTCGAAATTTTCGGTAGTCAGAAAAACCTGTACCCCAACATGCCTGAAACCTTAAAGGCGGCGAAAACGCTGGTGAAAGAAGGCTTTGACGTGATGGTGTACTGCTCGGACGACCCTATACAAGCACGTATGTTGGAAGACATGGGCTGCGTTGCCATTATGCCGTTGGCCTCGATTATCGGCTCGGGCATGGGCATTTTGAACCCGTGGAATATACGTCTGATTTTGGATCAAATAAACGTACCAGTACTGCTGGACGCTGGGGTGGGAACTGCCTCAGACGCCACCATCGCCATGGAACTAGGGTGCGATGCGGTACTGATGAATTCTGCCATCTCTTACGCACAAGACCCCATTCGTATGGCGCGAGCTATGCGCAGGGCGGTGCAGGCAGGGCGTGATGCATTTTTAGCTGGGCGTATGCCCAAAAAACATTATTTGGCTGAAGCGTCCTCACCTACTACAGGGCTAATACATAGCGACGCACAGCCGGTAATGCAATAACGACGATAACTGGAAGGAGCACAAGAACATGAATCAAAAACTAGAACTATTGAAAGCCTACAGCCAAGCGTGGAATGACCATGATATTGATACCATCATGAGCATGATGACCAAAGATTGTGCATTCTACGCGATTGCGGGTAATGAAGTAGAAGGCACTATTCACCAAGGCCACGAGAAAGTACGTGTGGCTTTTGAGTCGGCGTGGAAAAACTTCCCCGATGCAGCATGGTTAGATGGTGACTTCCATATGCTGGATGCCAACCACGCCATGTCTACATCGCGCTTTAAAGGTACAGACCTGAATGGTGGCAAACACGAAGCACTGATGGTGGATTTGTTCACGTTTGAGGGTGACAAAATTGCCATTAAAAATGCCTTCCGTAAAAACCGTCCTCCAGTGACTAGCGGGAAATAATATGCTCCAAGAAACGTCAAAACAGACTATGGCTGAGACGTTAGGGCATGCTACACCTGCTAAACGTCCTTATGATCCAGCCTATGATCCGTTCACCGCGCATAGCAATCCTGGTGAAGGTACGGAATATGCACCTACCTATTGGGTAGGTACTGCTGGTGAACCACCAGAAGATGATGGTCCTATTACCCACGATATAGAAGTGGATGTGGCCATTATTGGTTCGGGTTTTACGGGCTTAACGACAGCCATTTTCCTGGCCCAAGAACACGGTATCAAAGCAACAGTACTAGAAGCCAACCGTACCGCGTGGGGGTGTAGTACACGTAACGGCGGTCAAGCACAATGTGCCTCGGGCCGATTAAAGCGTTCGCAGTGGATTCAGCGTTGGGGTGTAGAGACAGCTCTGAAAATGCACCGTGAGTGCGTAGAGGGCATGGAGAACTTCAAAGAGCTGATCAAAGACATAGACTGTGATCCGCAACCGGGTGGCCATTTGTACATTGCTCACCGTGAACGTGTGATGCCGGTTCTAGAAAAAGAAGCGGCGTTATTGCGTGACACCTTTAACTACGATGCGCGCATTTTAAGTGCTGACACCGTACGTAACGAGTGGGTGAATGATCATGAAGCCCATGGTGCGATGCATGAGCCTGAGGGTATAGGTATACACGCCGGAAAATTGGCCTTTGGTTATTTGAAAAAAGCCCGTGCTTTGGGGGCTACTGTGCACCCATCCAGCCCAGTACAAAGCTGGAAAACTCGAAACGGCTATCACTATTTGCAAACCCCAGGTGGCGTGGTCAAAGCCAAAGCCGTAGGGGTGGCAACTGGTGGCTATACCTCTAATGGGTTGCATAAAGAGTTTAAAAATCGCTTATTGCCGATTTTGTCTAATTCCATGGTGACTCGTCCGCTGACTGCAGCAGAGATTGAGGCCTGCCGTTTTTACACGCATCAGGTACTAACCGATACACGTGTGCTGCGTAACTACTACCGTTTGTTGCCGGATAACCGTTTGCAGATTGGTAGCCGTAGCGCGATTACGGGCAAAGATGCGCCGCAACGTAAGTATCAAGACCTGCTAGTAGGTGCAATGGAGCGTAAGTTTCCAGAGCTAAAAGGCATTGATATTGCTTATTCCTGGTGGGGATGGGTAGACGTCAGTCACGACATGATGCCGCGCATTGTGCAGCCAGACCCAAAACAAACCATTTATTACGCAATGGGTTATGGCGGTAATGGCGTGATGTATTCATCACAAGCAGGTAGGCGCATGGCCCAGTGGATTGCAGGCAAAGGCCAAGAGCTGGATCTGCCTATATTCCAAGACAGATTACCGTTCCCGAATGTACGGGAAATGGTGGAGTCCGAGTTTTTTGCCCCGTTTAGACGATTTGGTCAGCGCTTCTTGTATCGCTGGTATCACTTGAAAGATGAGGTGCTGTAGGGGCTGAAATCCCCAAGCACCGGAAAAAGGAGTCTGGTGCTTGGTTTTGCTGTAATACACACACACCTCTGACAAAGAGGGAGGAGACTACGATGACACTCAAAAAATGGCTCACAGGTTCTGTTTGGGCAGCAAGTTTGTTGTTGGCAACGGCTGCAAGCGCTACCACCTTTAAGGTAGCGATTGGTGATGCGGCTGGTGGTACTCAATATGAACTGGGCAAAGCATTTGCCGAGCAGTTGAAAGAAAAAAGTGGTGGCAGCATGACCGCTGATCTGTTTCCAAACAGTCAGTTAGGCGATGAGCAAGATACGATTAATGATGCGGCAATGGGGTTGTTGGATTTCTCCATTTTAGCGATCAACAACATCACCCCGTTTTCCCCCAGTGTGGCCGTGCTCACGTTGCCTTACGTGATTCAAAGTGTAGAGGACGCCAAAATACTGACCCAAGGTGACGTGGGTAAAGAACTCACTGAAAACACCATTCGTGATGCTGGCGTGCGTATTATTGGTTGGTCGTACTCGGGCTTCCGTGTGCTCACCAACTCTAAACGTCCAGTACGCACATTGGATGACCTGAAAGGCTTGATCATTCGTGTGCCTAAAAACGAATTGATGATTGCCTCGTATAACGCGTGGGGCGTGAACCCTACACCTATGGCGTGGAATGAAACCTTTACGGCCTTGCAACAAGGTGTAGTAGACGGGCAAGATAATCCATACATGACTATTTCTGCCATGAAGTTTGATGAAGTGCAGAAGTACATTACCCCCATTCGCTACCTGTTCTCGCTCGAGCCGTTGGTCATGAGTGAGCAAGTGTTCCAAGCACAAACTCCTGAAGTGCAAGCGTGGATTTTGGCCGCCGGTCAAGCGGCGACTGAGCATAGCTACGAATACATCCAAGCTACCGAAGAGCGCATCAAGCAAGAGTTGCAAGCGGCGGGTATGGAGATCGTAGAGCCAGCTAACAATGAGCAGGAATGGATTGAAGCGGCAACCACCAAAGTGTGGCCAGCTTTCTATGACTCCATCGGCGGTAAAGAGCGCTTAGATGCCATCTTGGCCACGCTGAACCGTTAAACCGCGTTTTTCATCAAGAAACTGAAGTACCGCAGATACCTGCCATGAGCCGGTATCTGCCTTGATGCTGCCTGATACACGCCTAAATCAGGCTAAAGAGTGATGTTGGAGACAGGTATGAGGATAAAAAAAGCACTAGTACACATAGTGGATCATTTTGAGGAGTACATCTGTGCTTTGCTATTAAGCACCTTTGTAATCCTGTTGTTTGTTCAGATTATTTTGCGACAGTTTTTCGCCTACAGCATTCCGTGGGGTGAAGAGGTCGCTACCTACATGTTTGTATGGTTTGCCTATTTAGGGGCAGTGGTGGCCGCCAAAATGTCCGCGCATAACCGTGTGACATTTCAGTTCAAGTTTTTCCCTCCTATTGTGAAGAAGGTAACGGAGTCCATTGCTGACTTGTTGTGGGTGGCCTTTAACCTGTACTTCACCTGGTTGAGCTACGACTTTGTGTTCAATCGTATGAATTCATTTTGGAAATCCCAAACAACGGGTATTCCCATGAAGTATTTCTTTATGGTGTTACCGGCTGCATTTTTGCTGATGTCTATACGTATTTTGTGGAACAACTACTTGGTCTGGTTTAAACACGTAGAGCTGGTAGACCCTGAAAGCCAAGAACTAGAAGCAATTAAACGTCAGGGGGCTGAAGCCCGTGACAGCGTGGTGGAAGGAGCCTAAGTCATGGAGCAGTCTATTGTAGGGTTATTGTTTGGCGGGTTTTTTGTACTGCTGCTATTGGGCGCACCCATTACAGTATCGCTAGCCGGTGCTGCCATGTTTGCGTTTTTGGCGCTGGGAAAAAACCCCATTTCGTTTGTACAGATTGCGTTTACCTCGGTAGGAAGTTTTCCGTTGATGGCATTACCTGCTTTTATTTTGGCAGGGGCATTGATGGAGGCCGGAGGGATTTCGCGGCGATTAGTGGATATTGCTGAAACCTTAGCAGGGCCGGTTACAGGCGGGCTGGGCATGGCAACCGTTCTGGCCTGCCTATTTTTTGGTGCAATTTCGGGGTCGGGGCCAGCTACCACGGCGGCGGTGGGGATGCTGATGATCCCAGCCATGACGCAACGTAAATACGACCTGAGCTATGCATCGGCATTAACGGCCTCATCGGGTGGTTTAGGGATTATTATCCCGCCCTCTATTCCCATGGTGATTTTTGGTATTTCAGCCCTAGGCTTGCGCCCACCAGCAGAGGCTATCGCTTTGCACGGCCAGTTCTCTACGGTTTCCATTTCTAAACTGTTTATTGCTGGGGTGGTGCCCGGGCTAGTGATGGCCTCTAGCTTGCTGGTGATGAACTACATCATTTCACGTAAGTCTGGCTATAAAGGCATGGGCTCAGGCTGGTGTTTGTCGGATTTGAAAAAGTCTTTGCGTCGCGGTGTGTGGTCTATTTTTGCCCCCGTTTTTATTTTGGGCGGTATTTATGCGGGGTTCTTCACGCCTACAGAGTCTGCGGTAGTGGCCATTTTCTACACCTTGTTTGTAGGGGTGTGCATTCACCGCGAAATGAGCTGGTCAAAACTGTTTAACTCGTTGCGCACGACTACATGGATTACGGGGCGTGTGTTGCTGATTTTGTTTGCTGCGACGGTGTTTGGCCGTTTATTGGTAGAACAGCGTATTCCAGCCCTGATTGCAGAATCGCTTATTAGCTGGACAGACAACATGTACTTGATCTGGACCATTCTGATTGCGTTCTTGCTGTTTGTGGGCATGTTCATGGAAACACTGGCGGCTATCATGATTTTGGTACCCGTATTGTTGCCCGTGACTTACATGCTGGGTGTAGACCCAACGCACGTTGGGATTGTGGTGATTTGTACCTTGTCTGTGGGCTTCATTACGCCGCCGCTAGGGGAAAACCTATTTGTGGCATCGGGTATAGGTGGGGCGACAGTAGAGCAGGTGGTAGCTAAAGCGTTGCCATTTATTTTGGTGCTGGTCGTGGCTATCTTTATCATCGCCTTCATCCCTAGCTTATCGCTATGGTTGCCTGGATTAATGGGGTACTAAGATGAGAACTACGCATAATTTACTCGGCGCGGTAGTCGTAGGTGGGGCGATGGTCTTAGCAGGTAGTGTGCAGGCAGGCCCGTCTAGCACCGAACATGCTGTAGGCTTGTCGTCTACTCAAATTAGCGAACAACAGCAGCGTGTGCACAGGCTGCTTGATAAGGCTATAGAGCATATACGACAAAATGGTCCCAAAGCCGTAAATGATTTCACGCATGATCCTGCATTTATTGATCGTGATTTATACGTGTACAGCCTAAGTCCTGCAGGGCAGATGTTATCCAGTGGCGGCTGGTCTGCAGGGTTGATAGGGCAGAACGTATTAGCGGAAACCGACGATGCAGGGCAACCTTTTTTTAGTCAAATGCTGAAGCTGGCCAAACAAAATAAGGCCGGTAGTATTGAGTACTACTGGTTCAACCCAAACGATGGCAAAGATGAGATCAAAATTACGTATTTTGAGGTCGTGGATGGCATTGTCGTCGCGGTGGGTTTTTTCCCTGGTTACCCAACCGAGGAACAGGCCAAGCAAATGCTAGAACAAGCGGTGAGTGAATACTTTGCTAACCCTAGTTTGGCATTGCGCAAATTCCGTAATAAGCAGGGGGAGTTTAGGCGTCGGGATCAGTATGTGTTTGTGCTAGATAAAGCACAGCGTAAAGTGGTGTTGAACCCTGCTTTTTCTGAAAACAATGATGTCTCGGTGGATGATATTGCGGATGTACAAGGCCAGCACTTTCTGCGTGACATGCTGGAAAATGCGTCACCCAATAGCATTCAAGCCATTGATTATTGGTGGCTAAGCCCTGAAACCCGTCAGGTAGAACACCGACGGGCGTTTTATCAGCAGGTGGGGGATCAGGTGATTGCTGTGGGAACCAATGTGTTTCCTGATTCCACTCCTTAACAGAGTGTTATCTGCTCCAAAGTTGCCGGCCTTTTTAGGCCGGTTTTTTTATGTATAACAGCGTGGCAAGGTGGGTTTGTAAAAGGGCGAGCCCCCACAGTTGCTCGCCCGAGTGAGGGTTAGGCAACGTTTAAAACGCGTATGGCCTCGTCTAGCTGGGTGGTTTGCTTGGCGAGTTCGGCCGCCGTGTGGTGAATGTTTTCAATCAGGTCGCTATTTTGTTGCGTGGTGTGGTCAATGTGTTGGATGGCCACGCTGACTTGTTTTAAGCCCACCGCTTGTTGTTCTGATGCGCAGGAAATTTCCGCCACAATATCAGATACCCGCTGACTGGATTCCAGCATGTGTTGTAGATGTTGTCCGGAGCTTTCGGCCTGCTTCACCCCAGCGTCCACACGCTGTACCGAGGCATCAATCAACGTTTTGATATCACTGGCAGCACTCGCACTGCGTTGCGCTAAGCTGCGCACTGCAGATGCCACCACAGCAAAACCCCGTCCAGCTTCGCCGGCACGGGCAGACTCTACCGCCGCGTTTAACGCCAAGATATTGGTTTGAAAGGCAATACTGTCTATCAGTGTCACGATGTTGGCGATTTTGGTAGAGCCTTGGTGTATGTCTTGTATGGTTTGTATAAGTTGGCCTACTTCGTGGCTGCCGCGCTCGGCGGTTTTCATGCTCGCCGCAGCCAGTTGGTTGGCTTGCTGGGCGTTATCCGCGTTTTGTTGAACCGTAGTAGTCAGTTGCTCCATGCTGGTGGCTGTTTCCTCTATAGAGGCTGCTTGACTACTATTGCGCTCGGTTAAGTGTGCATTGGCATCATAGAGCGATTGCACGGCTTGGTTCGCCGCCTGAATACCGTAGCGAGTTTCTCCTGCAATGCCAGTTAGGCTTTTTCGCATAAGTTCTAAGTTATAGAAAAGCTTCTTATGCTCCTCTAAACCACGATGGGCAAGGTGGTCTATATCCAGAATTAAGTTGCCAGTGGAAATCTGCTGCACGATCAGAGTAGCGTGTTGCAATGCTTGGCTAAGGCGACGTTGTAGACGCCAGGTGTACAGCAGCACACCTATTGCTAACACCGAAGGCAGTAGCGCATGAGCCCATGCAGGGCACTGGTCTGGCATGACATAAGGGCTTGTCGCAGTAATACCAATAGCCAGCAACGAGAGGGTGGTGAGCCGTGTTAGTGCACCGGGAATACTATTGCGGAAAGGGCGCTTTAGGGTGTGCAGAATACGTCGCCATCCTGTAGGGATGAGCAAACCTTCCTGTAAATAGGCGGTGGCACGTTTTTCTTGTAGGGCTTTATAGAAGGTTTCAGCCGTTTCTATTTGCTGTCGGGTGGGTTTGGTTCGTACCGAGGCATAGCCTATAACTTGCCCGTTTTCATACAGCGGCGACACCAATGCTTGCACCCAATAAAAACCGCCATCTTTGCGTCGGTTTTTAACCAGCCCCATCCACGGCTTACCTTTTTGCAGCGTTTCCCAAAAATCGGCAAAGGCCTCGGTAGGCATATCGGGGTGGCGCACAATGTTATGTGCTTTCCCTATGAGCTCTTCGCGTTCAAAACCACTAATGGTGACGAACTCAGGGTTCGCGTAGGTAATACGGCCTTTAAGGTCGGTCTTGGATATCAGGTATTGTTCCGGCCCTAGCTCGGTTTCAATCTGAGTAATAGGCATGTTAATGCGCATGGCAGTGCTCCTCATCATGTCGGAGTAAGTGATATCACGACGATTACGGCACGCGGCGTATGTGCTTTAAGCCTAAATGGAAACATAAGTGCAACAAATGAAACAGAGGAGTATAAAAAGATGCCTGCTCCGTGATAGGGCAGGCATGTATAGGGCATGAGAGCCGGTTTTTGCGAGTTTTCTCTGTTACATATTTATTGCAAGCGTGCGCGTGACGAATGCTCAATAGCCGGTGTTTGGCGGGTGGCCTCGGTATTCAGTACGCGTATGGATTCGTCTAGTTCACTGGCTTGATGGCTTAGTTGCTGCGTGGTGCGGCCTAGGTCATCGACCAAGAAACCGTTTTGACGGGTGACTTCATCCATGTGCGAAACCGCTTGGTTGATCTGTTGCAAGCCTATGGATTGCTCTTCAGAGGCGTAAGAAATTTCGTTGATGATATCGCTTACTCGTTGTACGGACTCTTCAATGTCGTGCATGGTTTGTGCTGCGTGATCGGCTTTTTGCACGCCTTCATTCATCAGGGTAACGGATTCGTTAATCAGCAGTTTGATTTCACCTGCTGCTTTAGAGCTGCGCTGTGCAAGGCTGCGTACCTCGCCAGCTACGACAGCAAAACCTCGGCCTGCCTCGCCTGCGCGAGCTGATTCTACGGCGGCGTTAAGCGCCAGAATATTGGTTTGAAAGGCAATGCCTTCAATGAGGCTGACGATCTCGCTGATCTGGTTGGCGCTACTGTGAATACCCTGCATGGTTTCGGTCAGTTCGGCCACGGCAGTGCCGCCTCGTTTGGCGGTTTGCATGCTGTTATTAGCAAGCTCGCTGGCTCGCACGGCGTTGTCGGCGTTTTGTTTTACCGTAACGGTAAGCTCTTCCATGCTGGCTGCTGTTTTTTGCAAAGAGTCTGCTTGATGTGCCGTACGTTCAGACAGTAGTCGGTTGTCGTGATCTAGCTCTTTAGCGACTTCAATAGAAGCCAATACGCCGCGGTGGGTGTCCGCTGCAATTGCAATCAAACTTTTACGCATGATCTCTAGGCAGAAGTTCAGTTCGCCGGTTTCGTGATTTTGCGCTTTGGCATCTTCAGCATCAGTAATGTGCAAATCCAAATTACCCGCTGCAATTTGTTGGGTAATTTGCGAGGCACTTTTAAGCGCTTTATTGAAGCGTTGGCTAATGTGCCAGCCATAGGCCATGAAGGCAGAAAAGCCTACGCCCAGAAATAAGCCAGCGGCTAACTGGTAGCCTTCGGGAATCCCTTGGTTAAAGGCAGCGACGCTAATGGTGCCAGTAATGGCGGTGGCCAACATGGCTAACCTAAACATGCTGGCGCGTAGTGAACGATTAAAGGGCCAGCGAGCCCATTGCAGCACACGCCGCCAGCCTGTGGGTACAATGCGGCCGGCTTTAAGGATGTAGCCGCTTACCTCATTATTAGTAATCTGTTCGTAAAAGTGTTCGGCCTCTGCCACTTGTGCGTCCGAGGGGCGCACGCGTACCGAGGCGTAGCCTGTGACGTGGCCATTTTCAAATATGGGTGATACTAAGGCTTGAACCCAGTAAAACCCACCGTCTTGACGGCGGTTTTTTACTAGCCCCAACCACGGTTTGTTGGCCTGTAAGGTATCCCACAAGTCTTGAAAGCCCGCAGGTGGCATATGAGGGTGGCGCACAATGTTGTGCGCTTTACCTAACAGCTCAGTACGAGTGAAACCGCTAATGTCCACAAAGGCAGAGTTCGCATACGTAATGCGGCCTTTAAGATCCGTTTTAGAAATCAGATACTGGTTGGGGTGTACCTTGGTTTCTACCTCGGTAATGGGGTAGTTCTTGCGCACGGCTAAACCTTGTCACAACAGATTTTAGAATAGGGTACTCCTTAACGGTTGATTGCCTGAAAACTTTAGGTATGGTCATAAAGAGTAATAGTTTCTTCTGTCAGTATAGCGAGGGGCTTACGGCTATAATCCTAAGCGTGATCCATCCATCATTGACAGGTTTGTGTGAATTTGAGTCATTCTGATATTTTGGTGCGAACAGAATTGGTAGCGGTATTGGTTGCCGTGAATCAAGGCCAACCGCGAGTATTAACCACTAGCCAAGGACGCTGCTTGCCAGCGGGGCCTTTGGAAAATACCCACCATTCACTACAAATGGGCTTGCGAGCCTGGGTAGAAACGCAGACTCATCACCCTATAGGTTATGTAGAACAGCTCTACACCTTTGCTGATCGCAGCCGGTTTTCTGCAGCGGGTGAGCGTATTATCTCGGTGAGTTACTTGGGGTTAACACGCGAAGGTGATACCCCTAAAGATGCGGGCGTGAGTTGGCAAGACTGGTACCGTTACTTCCCATGGGAAGATTGGCGTCAAGGCGAGCCAGCACTGATACATGACTATATTTACCCTAAATTACAAGCGTGGGCAGCAGAAGACTCGACGTTACAGCCAGAACGCTGGCAACGCGTGTGTTATGCCTTTGGTTTAGAAGGCGCAGCGTGGAACGAAGATATGGTCTTGCAGCGCTACGAGCTGTTGTTTGAGGCCAAGTTAGTACCTGAAGCACAGCGCGATAGTCGTGATGATCACCCCGGCGATGAAGGTAAGTTGGGCTTGCCTATGCACTACGATCACCGACGAATTTTGGCGACGGGGGCTGCTAGGTTGCGTGCAAAAATCAAATATCGCCCCGTGGTGTTTGAACTGATGCCACCTGAGTTTTCGTTGTTGCAGTTGCAGCAAGCCGTAGAAGCATTGGCAGGGCGGGGTCTACATAAACAAAACTTCCGCCGCTTAATGGAACAACAAAATCTAGTAGAAGAAGCCGGTGGCTTAGTATCTAGCGGGGCCGGTAGGCCTGCGAAGCTATTTAGGTTTAAAGGCGATGTAGTGTTAGAGCGAGCGATTGCAGGGACTAAACTGCCGCTGGCACGTCAGGCTCGTTAGTCTTAAGGATAGTGCCATGCAAACAGTACAGCCACTTTTTAGCCCACGTCAGATAGCCGTATTGGATGCCGCCGCCGTTGAGGTTGGGGTGTCGTTGCAATCGTTGGTGTATGTGGCGGGTACTCATGCAGCACAGGCCATACATGCACGCTGGCCCGACAATGCTATCGTGGTGCTGTGCGGGCCGGGTAATAACGGTGCAGATGGCTGGATAGCCGCTCAACATTTACGTAACTTAGGCCATGCTGTGCGCGTGTGCACGCCTAGCTCGGTAGAAAGTGCGAATGCACAAGTGCAATGGGCAGCCAGCTTGTGGCCAGAACCAGTACAAGCCAGTGATGTGTGTGATGTACAACCGCATGAAGTGGTTGTGGATGCATTGTTTGGTACAGGGCTGAATGCCGCCTTAAGCCCTACGGTGCAAGCATGGGTCGCACAGATACAGAAAGCTGGTGTTCCTGTGTGTGCCTTAGATATTCCTTCTGGTGTGAATGGGGCTACAGGTGCTGTACTAGGGCCTGCGTTTACCGCCGATCTGACCTTGGCATTTTTAAGTGCAAAGCCGGGGCATTATTTGTTGCCTGGTCGTGAACACGCTGGTGAAGTACAGGTCTTGCCGTTGCCTTTTCCGTTGCGCTTATGGCAGCGCTTAGCAAGCGATAACGCGTTTAGGGATACAGTGGGGAGGGTGGCAAACGTCAACACACCAGCATTATGGGCAGAACAATTGCCTAGCCCTACGATGACAGGGCATAAATACCATCGCGGTCATGCGTGTGTAGTGGGTGGTGATCAGTTAACTGGTGCCGCTAGGTTGGCTGCTATGGCAGCCCAGCGAGTGGGGGCCGGGCTAACCAGTGTGTTGGCCTCACAAGACGCATGGCAGGTGTATGCTACGGCGTTACCAAGTAGCATCATGGTGCAAAAGGTTCTGCTAGAACAGTGGTCATCTATGTTCCATGACGAGCGTGAAAATGCATGGTTGCTGGGACCGGGCTTAGGCGTAACGCAGCACAGTCAGCAGTTGGTGCTGCACGCCTTAGCCGCAAAGAAATCAGTAGTGTTAGACGCGGATGCCATAACGGTTTTCAAAGATCAGGCTGAGCTATTGGCGCAGCATATTGCGGCACCGTGTGTGTTGACGCCGCATGAAGGGGAGTTCGCTAGACTCTTTACGCGCAGCGACGACAAACTACAGGATGTAGTGAGTGCCGCCAAACAATTGGGGGCAGTGGTGGTGCTTAAAGGGGCCGATACAGTCATTGCAGCAGCCGATGGGCGAGTGGCCATTAATGCCAACGCGCCCGCTTATTTGGCTACTGGCGGTAGTGGTGATGTATTGGCGGGCATGATTTGTGGATTGTTAGCGCAAGGGATGCCCGCTTTTGAAGCGGCCTGTGCAGCAGTATGGTGGCATGGTGAAGCGGCACACTGCCACGGTGTGGGGTTGGTGCCTGAGGATGTCATTACGGCACTGCCAACAGTACAACGCCAGCTATAGTAAGCATTGCGGGGTAGGCCAGCACACACTATACTGAGTTCCATCACAGCGCCTTTACAGGCGCTTTATTTACCACTATAAATACTCATTATGAGCATAATAAACGAAGGAGAAACCAGGATGGCCACTCACTACGCTTTGCCACAGGTGATGCTAGAGCCGGTAGTGCGAGCAGCGTTAGCAGAAGATTTAGGACGTGGCGGCGATATTACGAGTCAGGCTGTGGTTCCGGCGGGTACCACGGCACGGCTACAGTTGGTGGCGCGTGAGGCAGGGGTGCTAGCAGGCATGGATGTAGCAAAGCTGGCGTTTATGCTGATGGATAATGCGTGCAATATCGAGGTATTGCAGCAAGATGGGGCAGATCTCTTACCCGGCACTGTTATTGCTACCTTACAGGGTGATGCACAGGCCTTATTAGCAGCAGAGCGTACTGCACTGAATTTTCTTGGGCATTTAAGCGGTATTGCGTCGGCAACTAGGCCTATTGCGCGGGCGATTGCGCCGTATGGGACGAAGGTAAGTTGCACCCGTAAAACCATGCCGGGTATGCGCATGCTGCAAAAATATGCGGTGCGAGTAGGAGGCGGCAGCAATCACCGCTTTGGTTTGGATGATGCCATTTTGATTAAAGATAACCATGTGGCCATAGCCGGGGGCGTACGTGCTGCCTTAACACGGGCTAAGGAAAACGCGGGTTATTTGGTCAAAATTGAATTAGAAGTGGATACCTTAGAGCAATTGGACGAAGCACTAGCGTGCGGGGTGGACATGCTACTTCTGGATAACATGTCCGTACCCATGCTAACCGAAGCTGTGCAACGTATAGGGGGACGTGCAATCAGTGAGGCCTCTGGCAGCATTACCCCAGAAAGCGCCGTAGAAGTAGCGAAAACTGGGGTAAACCAAATTGCGATGGGTTGGTTAACACACAGTGTGCGTGTGTTAGATATTGGTTTGGACAGCGTGTAGTGTGCTGCCGTCCAAACCTACTGCCTTAGTTATAGGCAGTTGCCGTGTTGCTGACCGCCGCCGTGGCGTGGGCCGTTGTTGTGATTACCCATGTTGTTACCGCGGTGGTCACGTCGGTCACCACGACTACCGTGTCTATCGCCTCGGTTGTGATCGCGGTTAGCCGCTTGGTGTTGCTGTACCTGTTCGCGTTGTTCAGGGGTAAGCACCGCCATGCGCTGTGCATGTAGTCTAGTGCGTTGCAAGCTTAGATCGGCTTCGGCTTTGGCCAGTTTTTCACTGCTGGCCTTTGCTTTGGCTTCATCAAAGGTGGCTGCATTTGAGGTGTCGCGCAGTTCATTGCGTGCATCGCGTACTACATTATGCAGACGTCGCATTTCAGGCTCTTGCTGGTGACGTAGCTCAAACAACTGGTCTTGTTGTGCTTGTGTCAGGTTCAAATCGCGAAAGTGCGACATGTTAGCGTTAGGGCCATGGTTACCCGATACTTGGATAGCGCTAGAGGTTGGAGGTGTGCTTTCTACCGCTTGAGACAGAGGGGAAAACACAGCCGCTACGGCAACAGTGGCAGCCAAGAGGGAAGTACGTAGTTTCAGCATGGTGAATCTCCTTTTGCGTTAAGCGTTGAGCTGATGACTACATAGTAGGACTACACTGTGCAGCAAATTGGCAAAAAATATGGAGAAAATGTGAAGCTTAGACGCTGCCTTCTTCAAACTTGTAGCCCACACCATAGATAGAACGTATGACTTCTTGCTCGGGGCGTACGGCCTCTAGTTTCTTGCGTAAGTTCTTGATGTGGCTGTCTACGGTACGGTCAGTCACAATACGGTGATCGTCGTAAATAAGGGTTAGCAACTGATCGCGACTAAATACTTGTCCGGGCGAATGGGTCATTAAGGCAAACAATCGGAACTCAACCGGGGTGAGGTCTAAGGTGACGCCATCTAGCTGGGCGAGAAACCGTGTTTCATCGATGTGTACGCCCGATGTTGTTGAAGCGGCAGCGGGGGCTTGCGGTTGATAGCGTCGCAGTACCGCTTTAACACGAGCGACCACTTCACGTGGGCTGTAGGGTTTGCACAGATAATCGTCAGCGCCTAATTCCAAGCCCAGCAGGCGGTCTATCTCTTCGACCTTAGCCGTCACCATAATGACCGGTAATTGGCTGTGTTGGCGCAGTTCTTTGCAAATAGTGAGCCCATCTTTACCCGGTAACATGAGATCTAACAGCATGAGGTCAGGCTTGAAAGAGGTGAGTGCTTCGTCTACGTGATTGCCATCGTACACGGCATGGCAAGCATAGCCCGCTGCTTCTAAGTACAGCGTGAGCAGTTCTACCAGCTTGGGTTCATCTTCAACGATCAAAATGCGTGCAGTAGAGGTCATGATGTGTGTGTTAACGGAAGCACAACGTGAATGCGCACGCCACCTAAGGGTGAGTGGTGCGCGTGAATATGGCCGCCATGAGCATGGGCGATGCGTTCGCATAGGGCCAGTCCTAAGCCAGAGCCCCCCAAAGCACGACTGCGGGAGGGGTCTACCCGGTACAGGCGCTCACACAGGCGAGGCAGATGCTCAGACGCTACACCGGGGGCTGAGTCATCAATGAAAATGTGCAAGCCATCGGTTTGGGCGTGGGCGTGCAGATGTACCTCACCCGGCGCATGGGTATAGCGCAGGGAGTTTTCCAATACATTGCTAAATAACTGATTTAAGCGTGTGCTGTCGGCTTGTAAGGTAGGAAGCTGCGGTACATCCATGCTCAGACGTAACCCTTTGGCTTCTAGACGAGGTTTGTACGCGTCATAGCAGCGCTGCAAAATAGCACGTAGGTCAGTGTTGGGGCGCAGCTCAAATTCTAGGGCACCGGAGTCTGCCAGTGACAGCATATGCAAGTCGTTAATCAACTGGTTTAGCTGCACCACTTCTTGTTTAAGCGACTGCAGCGTTTCTGGTGTGGGTTGGCGTAGGCCATCTAGCAAGGCTTCTATTTCACCTTGCAAAATAGCAAGGGGGGTACGCAACTCGTGCGAAATATCTGCCACCAAGGCTAGGCGTAGTTTTTCAGTGGCGGCTAAGGATTGCGCCATCGCATTGAAGTCCTGCGCTAGCTGCCCCAGCTCGTCTTGGCTGTGTATGGGAATACGTACGCTATAGTCGCCGGCGGCAACTTGTCGGGTGGCACGCCCCATACGTTGTATGGGGACTAGCAGTAGGCGGGCAAGCAGGTAACTGACCAAGGCTGCGAGCAACACGCTCAGCCCAGCAATAGACCATGTGGCTTGCAGTTGCTGCTGTTGAAAGCGTTGCTCTGCTGTGCTGGTTAACACACCCGCATCGGGTGGTGGAGGTGCATAGAGTAGGGTGCCAATTAGCGTGCCGTTTTGTAGCAGTTCACGGCGTAGCCAGTTGGGCGATTGTCGGCTTAACGAACCGGCGATTAGGGTGTTGTTTGGCCCTACTAAGGCAATAAGAGGCATAACACCGGGGCCGGGGCCATGCCCCGAGGAGCCACCATGGCCGGGGTTTCCATGGGTGGGGGAGTCTTCGCTGGTGGCGCGTAATGCGCGCCACCATCTAGATCGGCTGCCTTCGATGAAAGACCAATTTCCTTGCTGCTCATACTCATCTAATAAGAACGATGCTAAGGACTCTACACGTTGCTGTTCGCGCTCTAGTCGGTAGTCCACAAAACCGCGGTCAAAACTCCAGCGTATAGCGCCACCCATGGCAACAATCAATAAGATGCTGGTTGCGAGTATGGCTAAAAAGAGCTTTAGAAAAAGATTAAGGCGCATGGCAACTGTCTGGCAACAAGAGGTGCAGATAGTGTAGCGCCTTATGACTAGTTGTCAGTCTACGATGAAAAGTTTAGCACCAGTTTGGGTGCTTGATCGGTGAGCTTCCGCATTGTCTGCCACCTGATAGCTGATGCCAGGTGTGAGTGTAAAACGACGGCCATCGTCTAGTTCGGTGTCTAAACTGCCTTCTAAACACAGCAGAATATGGCCTTTGCTGCACCAGTGGTCGGCTAAATAGCCGGCTGAATACTCGACCATACGCACACGTATATCGCCAAAATGGCAGGTACGCCAGTAGGCAACACCTTGTATACCGGGGTGTTCGGTGGGGGTAATCGTTGACCAGTCAGTAAGGCCAAAGGGAATAGCGTTTAGCTGCATAAAAAGCTCATAAGCCGTCAAAAGGGAAAGGCTACGTTGTACCGTGGGCGAACCTGCTTGTCACCCTAGTAATCACCCTGTTGCTGCATCCATTGCAGTGCCTGTTGCAAACGTTCGCAGAACTCGGGTATTGGTGCCGTGGGGGTATGGGCTTGCAGTAAGAAGAACGGTAAAAACTCAACAGAGCCAGGTGAGTGCTGAGCAGCAAAGCTTACGTGCTCGGCCAATGTGGCAGGCCAGTATGTGGATGAGGCTGGACGCAAGATGTTTGTCGCACGAATCAGCTTTCTAGACGCTTCTTTTTGCAGGCGTCGCAGATGATGTTCTGATGCGGTTTCTTGTAGCCGCAGTAGGTAGCCTTGAAGCACACCGTGGTAATCACCGTTCACGGCCAGCGCAATGTCACGCGAGGGGGCGAAGGGTTGGAAGTGTTGGGCTAAATCCTCGCCTTGAATACAGCGGCAATGGTGCTTAATCCAGTACCCCCAGCTATAGTGGTTTTGCGTTGCTAGCACTTGTTCGCGTGTACCGCAGTCAATGTCTATTTTGCTCACGCTGAAATGGCGCGCTGCCGTGTTTTCGCACAAGGTAGCAAGTTGTTCGTTTTGTGCTGCTGATAAGGGATGGGTGGTGATTAAGCAGATATCTACGTCTGAAACCCCAACTTTTGCCATGCCCTTGGCCACACTGCCATAGAGGTAAAGGCTATCCAGATTATCACCCACGATGCGCGCTACGGCGTGGCTAACTTCATCCACTACAGGCTGAAACTCGGCTTGTAGTGGTGTGTAGTCAAGGCAAGGTAGGGTAGAGCTGACGTGCGATTGAGTAGGGCTGGACATAGCAGAGATAAAGATAAATCGTAGGGATAATCAATGCTAATGCCATCACATGTAGAGAGTGTGGAGATTAGAACAAGATTTATGGAGCCAAAGTGAGCTGCATGGTTTGCGATAGCAAAGGTGAGCCCTCGCGTAAGGCTGTGGGCTCACCCACAGCGCTAAAGCCATAGCGTTGGTATAACTGTATGGCAGCCGTATTGGTTTGTGTAACCCCTAACTGTATGCGCTGCACCACCACTGTTTGTAGCCATTGTATGGCGGCGTTCAGCAGGTGTTTTCCTGCGCCTAAGCCGCGCTGCTCGGGAGCCACCCACATCTGAAACAGCTCGGCGGTGGTGGCATTGTCCATGGTTAGTTGGCACCACACTAAGCCACAGGGCTGATGGTCGTGGTAGGCAATAAACGCTTTGTTTCGTGGTTGGGATAAGGCGGTGGCAATGCGCTGCTCCCACTGGTTATCAGACTGTATGCATTCGGCGTCGTAGGTACTACCAAAGGCATCGGGAGAATCGAGCAAAGCACGTAATCGCAGTGTTTTGTGTTGCATCCACTGCTGTGTCTCTAGGGGGAGGACGGTAACCATAGAATACTGATGTAGTGATCAAACAGTTTCAGTATGACACGATTACTTTATGGGTGTGGTGCGACGTTGCAGCCAAAACAATGACAACACAGAAAGCGCTAACCACGGTAGCAGTATGAGATTCATGAGGCTCCAGCCTATTACCTCTAGCAGCCACCCAGCACTAAAAGAACAGAGCACACCGACAATAAAAATGACCATGTCGTTGGTGGCTTGGGCGCGCGATTTCTCTAAGGGGCTGTAGGTGCTGGTGAGCAGTGTAGTCCCCCCTATATACATAAAATTCCAGCCTATACCCAGCGAAATTAACGAACTCATAAATGACAGTAAACTGGTGCCGGTAAGTGTCAGCAAAATATGCCCAACAAACAGTAAGGCCCCCATGAGCATGACGCGTAACACACCAAATTGAGAGATTAGCGATCCGGTAAAAAATGAAGGTAAGAACATGGCCAGAACGTGCAACTGAATGACGGCAGCGGCAGTACCCAGTTCGTGGCTGTGCAGTAGCATCGCTAAGGGGGTGGCCGTCATCGCTAAGATCATGATGCCGTAGCTCGTTGCACCGCCAAATAGTGCCACCAAATACGTAGGCTGCGTAACAATAGCCAGCCATGGACGTGCGGGTGTGTCTTTGTCGGTAACAGCGGCATACACCGGTGGCACATGAAAACCCTGTAGCACGCCTATGGACACTAAGCACAGCATGGCAATAATCAGAAATGAGCCTAAGTACTGGGGGTGCATGAGTGGGCCACCTAGCTGTGCTAATGCGGGCCCAATAAGCGCTGCGGCGACGCCCCCAGCTAATACGAGTGAAATGGCTCTGGGTCTGAACGTGCTATCGGCTATCTCACTTGCTGCAAACCGATAAAACTGGGCAAAAGCTTGATAGCACCCAATCAGGAAGGTCCCTGCGCCTAAGATAGTTAAGGAGTTTTGTGCAATCCCTAGGCTGGCAATAAGGCCGCCCACGGTACCTAACACTGCACCGAGCAAAAACCCTGCACGTCGGCCTACTTTAGCCATCCATAGCGACGCCGGAAACATCATCACAGCGGTACCTAGGAACATGCTGGCAATAGGCAGTGTGGCCCAGCGGGCAGAGCCGGAAATGGCAGCGCCAGCCAGTGCACCTATAGTCATCACGGCCACATAAACGATTTGAAAGAGCGCCTGAGCGCTAGCAAGCAGAAACACTTGCTGATGCATGGTTTTCGTGAACATGCGTTAAGCCTTATCGCTGTATGCCTAGTAGCAGTGGATGACAGTCACGCACAGGGCTAGGTAGCGCCTGCACTGTGCGTGATGCATAAAATGTATACGTGCCAGATGCCGGTGTAAGGAAGGCTGCCCAAGTGTGCTTTCCTATACGGGGGCTAGATGCTGGGTTGGTGCTGATTCAATAAACTAATTGATTGTTATGGGTAGGGGGATACCTTGTCAAGAAAGCATCTTCAACAGGGAGTAACGATTTGCGAATGATGACAGGTCTTGAGTTTGAAATAGAGGGGCATCAGAGCCAGTATTTTGGGTAACTACCTGCATTTCTGGCATTATTCACAAGGTAGGCAATCAGCACAATGGCTAATGAGCCTAACAATACGGGCGATACCAAATAGCCTATGGAAGTGTGGGCGGCAATCACAATTAGAGGGTCTGCGCCAGCAGGGGCATGAACAGTTCGAGTGATTTGCATGGCAGCTAATGCCAAGCCCACGCTGCACGCAGCGGCTAACCAGCCATCACCAAACAAAAATAGCACGAGTAAGCCCACAGCGGTAGCAACTAGGTGGCCGCCAACAATAGCGCGAGGCTGAGCTAACGGGGAGTCCGGTAGGCCAAAGGCCAGTACACAACTGGCACCAAAAGGGGCCATTAACCATGGTGTGCCAGACAGCACACTAAACCAACCAGTGATAGCAATGGCTATGGCCGCTCCTACAGATGAGATAACAATGAACCGCAATGGCGGTGCAGGGGGAGCGTTAGAAATCAATAGGCGACGTAGGGGCATGACTAAGACTCTTTTTAGATAGGCAGGTTGTATGGGATTGAGTTAGTATACTGATCAGTATCTTTGTGTCAACCGATCGGTATACTTGCTGTCATGACTACTGCACAACACATTGCATCAACCTCACTAACACTTTTCTATCGCCACGGTTTTCACGCCACCGGAGTAGAGCTGCTTAGCCGCGAAGCTGGGGTGACCAAGAAAACACTGTATAGGCATTACGCCAGCAAAGACTTGCTAATAGAGGCTGCTTTAGCCTTGCGCCATGATTGGTTTATGGACAAAATGCGCCGTTTTGTAGAGCAGGCCCCTACGGCCCAAAGACCCATGGCGTATATAGATTTCATTGCTAGCTGGACGCAAGAAGAAGGCTTTTTTGGTTGTGCGTTTATTAATGCCGCAGCAGAGTTTGCAGCGGCAGAAATGGCACCACATCAACAGGCTGCCAGCCATAAACAAGAAGTATTGCTCTATGTGCAAAGTTTGTGCCAACAGGCGACGTTAAAACAGCCTACAGAGCTGGGGGAGCAATTGTATTTAATTGGTGAGGGGTTAATCGTGACAAGTCAGGTGCAGGGGTATCAGCCAGAGAGAATAGAATCAGCAAAAGCATTAGCAAAATTGGTGTGTTTATCGGGGCAATCACGTTAAAGCCGTAAACCGGTAATTTTGGTTAATCTCTACGTGAATAAATAGTGGTGATAAGGCATTTGGGTTATGCTCATGACAACGCAACGCACACTAAAAAGCGTTGTGTTTTGTTTAGTGCTATCCCAATTTCTTAGGCTATTTGGACTCTAACTATGTGCACCTCTTTACTCTATTTTGATCAGCAAGCAGCTCCCTATGCAGGGCGCACGTTAGAGCTTCCTTTTGATATGCCTTATATCGTGGTGTATCAACCCAAGGGTACAGCGTTTTCATCGCAAGCCAATCAACATGCAGCCTTGTCTTTTACGGCTAAGTTTGGTTTTTTATCCGTTAGTATTCCTAATGGCTCAGTGGATGATCTTAAAACCGTAGAGGGTATTAATAGCCAGGGTTTAACCTTTAGTTTATTGGCGTTTGCTACCACTAAAGGTCCTGACGATACGCTGGATAACAGTACAGCCGTATTGGCGGCCATTGATTTAGGCAATTGGGTGCTATCGCAGTTTGAGTCGGTGGCTGACGTTAAAAAAGCATTGGCAAATCAGCCTGTGTTGACGACAGCCATTGAACAAATGGGCGGTGCTGAAACACCGTTTCATTACACAGTACACGATGCCACGGGTGCGTCAATTGTGATTGAGTATGCGCACGGCAAACAGCAAGTCTATGACAACCCAGTAGGTGTAATGACTAATGGCCCTGACTTTCCATGGCACCTAACAAATCTCAGTAATTACACCTTCTTGTCTAATATTGATCAGTCCAGCTTGACCTTAAATGGGCAAACCTTTCAGCAGCCTGATTCAGGTATAGCAACGGCTGCTTTGCCATCGTCCAATACGGCTGTAGGGCGTTTTGTACGTGCAGTGTATTACGCGCACTTTAGTGAAAAAGCTAAAGACGCCAACACGGCAGTGACAACGCTGGCACATATCATGAACAATTTTGATAGACCGCGTGGCATTACGATTGACCCGCAAAGTGCGAACAAAGGCGCCGATGCCATGGCACCTGATGTAATGGGTTTTGCAGGATACAGTTCTGAGTACACCACCTGGACATCGCTTACTGATTTACGTCAGGGCCGTATGTATTTACGAACCTACGATCAACTGAACTACGTGCAGTTTGATTTGCCTACGCTTTTGCAATCTAGCCAACGCATGTTGTTGCCTTTAGCGAAGTTTCAGTCGAGTAGCTTGGATGGCACTGCCTTGCTGCAGAAAACGGCATAAACGCATAATCTAGCAACAGCGTCTAGGCTTCTAGCAAACCCGCTTCCTACAAGGGCTGCGGGTTTTGTTTTTTTATGATGCTGTTGTGCTTAGAGTTCTAACATGTAGCCTCTGTAGTTGGCACTAAATCCTAACTGCACATAAAAGCGGTGACTATCAGGCCGTTTTTTATCAAAGGTGAGTTGTGCAAAGCGGCAGTTTCTGGCTTTGCACTTGGCTATTGCCCACGTGATCATGCTTTCTAGTAGGCTATTACCGCGTATGGTACGTGCTACCCGAATGCTGTTGATTTCACCGCGCCACGCGCCTTGGTAAGACAGGCCGGGGATAAAAGAAATCTGTAGCGTGCCGCAAATAGTGCCATCAATTTCTACAACGGCCAGAAAGTGGTTGGGGTCAGCATCTAACGCGTGAAAAGCGTGCAGATAGCTAGTAGGCAGGGGCCATCGAGAGTCTTCCCGTTCTTGGCCCAAGACGTCATCGGCAAGGATGGCGACAATTGCTTCTACGTCTGATTCTTGTGCGCGACGAAAAATAGGTTCAGACATATATTCAATCTCCTGTGGGTAAAAGGGACTGCTCTATGTTTTAACGAATGCTTTGTTTTTTGGTGACAAGGTACAACACAGAAAGTGTGAAGGCAATACGGTTTGTATAGCGTTAAGGCAGCTTAATTTTGCTATACATGGTGCAGCCCTCGGATAGCCCAGCCGCACACGACTTACCAAACCATCGTAAGGCTTCGGCATCATTTTGCGGCACGCCTTGGCCTCGATAATGCAGCACACCTAATTGAAATTGAGCAAGCGCTTCGTTTTGTAGCGCGGCGCGCTCCAGCCACTTATGCGCTTCAGCATAATTTTGTGGTACAGAGTCCCCTTCTATATACAGCACACCCAAGGCCGACTGCGCAAAACTTTCCCCTTGTTCAGCCAATTGACGCATTTGTTCTACTTGTTCTGGCGAATACGAGCTAGCTTGTGCCAACGCTACGCTAGTAAAGGCATGGAGTATTAGGCCGGTGATAAAAACAGGAAGGCTCTTTTTAAACATAGCTTATTTGGGAAATGGGTGTAGAGATAGTGTTCACATTATAAGCAATAGATAAACCTGTGTTTGGTGATGGGTGTGGAAGAGGATATAGAAACAGCATATTGATGTACTCGTGTATGTATCGTCTTTACTGGGCGTGTAGAGAGATTACAGCCCAGAAAAAATAATGTGGTTGTCTTGAATTGCCCTCTGCAAAACAAATTTCAGTTGTAGAATAAACTATAAAATAGTTTAGAACTAAAGGAGTTGGCAATGGGAGCAGAGACAACAGCAGACGTCATTGTGATTGGGGCGGGGCACAATGGTTTGGCCGCGGCAGTAGAGCTGGCCAGTAAAGGTTGGAAAGTGCGAGTGATAGAGGCCAAAAGCTCAGCGGGCGGTGCGGTCAGTACGCAAGAACTCACGTTGCCTGGTTTTAAGCACGACGTGTGTGCAATGAATTTGTCGTCTTTTGCGGGTTCAGCGTTTTATCAGCGCCATAAAGCGGCATTGGAACGCCATGGCTTAGCCTTTGTGCCAGCACAGCACTGTTTTGCGAGTATCTTTAGGGATCACAGCTACCTAGGCGTTAGTACGGATGTAGAAACTACCGTAGCGCGCATACGTAGTGTGTCGGAAAAAGACGCCATCGCATGGCAGGCTATGCTGGAAGACTTTCAGCGTAAAGCCCCGCACTTATTTTCTGTACTTGGCAGCCCCATGCCATCTACCGCGTTGGCAAAAAGTGTATGGCGTAGTTGGCGCGAATTGGGTAAAGATGGCGTGGCCGAGTTGTTGCAGTTGTTATTGGCCACACCGCGCGACTTCTTAGATCGGCATTTTGAAAGCGACTCGCTTAAAGCCATGATGGCAGCGTGGGGGCTGCATGTGGATTTCACGCCAGATACAGCGGGCGGTGCGTTATTTCCGTATTTGGAGTCTATGGCTAACCAAGCCTTTGGCATGGTGATAGGACAAGGTGGTGCTGACACCATTATTCATGCCATGGTGGGGGTGCTGCAGGAGCTAGGTGGAGAGCTGCTGCTGAATGCGCCAGTCAAAAGCATAGAGCAAGATAAGGGGCGCGCCAGTAGCGTGGTGTTGGAAGACGGTCGACGTTTTACAGCGGCTAAAGCGGTGATTGCTAACCTTAATCCACAGTTGGTGTTTGGGCGTTTAGTAGCTGCTCCAGCCGTACCTACTGCGTATCAGAAAAAAGTGGATGCCTTTCGTCCCGGTTTAGGCACGATGATGATTCATTTGGCCTTAGATGAGTTGCCAGACTGGAAGGCAGGGCCAGAGCTACAGGCTTTCTCTTACGTGCATTTGGCACCCGATTTGGCCATGATGAGTAAAGTCTACGCTGAAGCCGCCGCGGGTTTGTTACCGGCAGAGCCCGTGTTAGTGGTAGGGCAGGGAACTGCGTTGGACCCATCGCGTGCGCCCGCTGGCAAACATACCTTATGGGTACAGGTTCGCGTGTTGCCTGCATTGATAAAAGGGGATGCTTTAGCGACGATTCCCGCCGCAGAGTGGTCAGAGGTGAAGGAGGCTTATGCTGAGCGGGTGATAGATGTGTTAGCGCATTACGCACCAGGTGTTCGTAGTAAGATTTTGGCGATGCATGTGATGTCCCCGCAAGACTTAGAACACTTTAATGCCAACTTGATTGGGGGTGATAATCTGTCCGGTAGCCACCATTTGGATCAGAACTTCTTTTTTCGCCCAGTGGCAGGGTATTCCAAATACAAAACGCCGGTTAAAGGTTTGTATTTATGCGGTGCGTCGACGTGGCCCGGTGCGGGAACAGGGGCTGGCTCGGGGTATATGCTGGCAAACCTATTGGCAAAGTAAGTTTGAACACAAAAGGCCCGTCACTGCAGACGGGCCTTGTGGTTAAGGGTTATGCCATTTTGAGGGTTTAAAACGGCATGGCTTTGCCATTTCTAATGGCGCCGCGTTTTAGCGTTTCACCATCATCACTGATTTCCTCGACTAAGCCTTCCACATGGCCGTTTTTAACAGAGGCGCGCTTAGCGACGTAGTTGCTGTCGGAGTTGTGGTAGATTAAAAAAGACCCATCTGGAACGCCATTCACCACATAGAGCTCATAGTCTAGATTGCCATTAGGGTGGTAGCTTTTGACCACTCCGTTTGCTTTGCAATTGGTAATGGGGATAGCCAGTTTAGGCTTGCCATTTTCGTAGTAGGTGTGCAGCATGTTGTCAAAGCACCCGTTCACTATCCATGTGTGCTGTTTAAGTGTGCCATCGTCGTAATAGGCCACGAACTCTTGGTCTTCTACATCGCTAAGCTCTTCCATATCGAAATCAGGAAAAGGGCCTAAATACGTCTGTATTTGTTGATTAGGCGTAGAGCAAGCCGCCAGCAGACTAAGGCATAGCAAATAAAAAACGTTACGTAATGGCATAAGCCTCTTCCAGTGTTGAATCAAAAGTGCTGCTAAAGTGGTTAGAGTTGGTAGATGCCATCCACTTCGTCCACCCACCGCCGCTCCTCACATAGTTACCGATATTTTCAACCGCCACAAATACCAACCGTGTGTCGGAGTCTGCCTCTATCTCGGCTAATACACTGGGTTCCAAGAGTTTTTTAATACTTCTGCTATCACCAGAATAAAAGGCGGTAATGTAGGCCATGGCAACGGCATCGGGCGAGCTTTGGCCCGGCGGTTGTGTAAGCATAAACGCTAAATCGTCAGACTCTAGGGAACTTAGTTGTAGTGGCTAAGTCAGTAAGAAGGTGGGGTGAGTATACGGCATGCGAATCGAGTGTTGAGGATGCTGCATTATCCTGCAAAGAGGCATTTACGGTCTGTGCTTTTGCATCTCAATATGTGATTCTCATAGGCACTTACCCAGCTTGTTGTGTACTTGTTAGGCATATGGCCCTACACTGGGGAAACACAGCAAGAGCACGAGCAAAATAGAGATTGATGTCGCTGGTGTAGTGCAGTGGGGAGTGATGCTGACACTAAAACAGCGAATTTTGATTATTTTTCGTTACTTGAGTAGTTTTTTGTTTCAAAAGAAAAACAAATAGTACATAATGACCGGACATGTTTTTTCATTCTTGAGAAAGAAATGAAATTTAGGCGCCACCACTCTTTGAGTTTGGTGGCGTTTTTTTATGTGCGCGTGGGTAGGGCTAAGCCGAGTTATTTACTAGTTGTTGCAATGAATAGTGGAAATTGCGGACATAAACAACAGGTAATTCTGTACATTGGCGTAACGCTTGCTTTTGTTAATGTCGTGGCGCGCAGCGCGCTGTATGCTACTGAACTCACTATTTAGGGGGAAAAATGAAAAAACGCATCCTATTAATGGCGTTGCCCACTGTATTATTGGTTTCGGGCTGCGGTAGTACTAATGGTGATAGTTCTTTATTAAGTGCTTTAAATCAGTTCGCTACCTTATTAGAGGGTACAACGCCCTTTATTCAAGAGTCGGAGTCGTGGGAGCAGTACAGTATTGAGAAAACTGCTCAAGGGGTAACGTACTCCACAGCAAACGCCACAGAGACGCAGTTTGTGACCAGAAAAATAGATGCTGAATATGCAGCAGCAGTGGATCGTTTATCGCGTCCATTTGCGACCAATGATAATGCGAAAAGAGAATTAGATGCCGCAAACCAAGGCTACCATTTTAAATACAATCAGATTATGGTGGTTAAAGAGAAAAAACAGCTAAAACTATTGGTTATTGTGTGAACTATGATGTAAATCGTTGGGAGAATGGTAAACCCACTCCGTTGGATACCGCCGGCAATATTCAGCAGGGGTTCATCTATGTAGCCACCGATAAGCCGGTGTCTGCAGCCACAGCAGGGCACACCTTTATTCAGCGCATGTGTGGAAGCAGTTTCTATACTAAATATAAAAACCCTAACGACTAAATAGAAATCGTTTCGGGGTTAAAGTACCAGCCAGATTGAGAGTTCAACTGGCTGGTATTTTATTGTGGGGAGGCTGAGTAGGCATCTATTGCCACGGCTGTTTTGCAATGAAACTCTCTACGTGATTTAGAAGATATATCCGTTATCATATTCTTCTTGAATCGTACGCGTGAACTTATGTTTTTAATTGGTCTGCCTCCGTAGTTGGTTTGTGCTAGTTCTGCGCGCTCAAGGTTGTACCGAGCTAGCGCTGAAAGAGAGGGGGCTAGAGTTTCGTGTTGACGTTTCACAGTCGTCTCCATCTGCTCCCGCCGAAATCTGCGTAGTGGCTTCGGGCTTGAGCGCTGGGGCGAAGATATAACGAGCTATTTAGAAGGAAGTAGCCTATCCTGTGTTAATGACTCCGCATCTTTGCTTGGGTCACCATTGACCAATGGAGGTCGAAATGGACAAACGAGGTAAAGCTCCAAAGAAGCCGAAGGCTAGACAATCTGAGCACGCTTCAAATCAGGCAGACTGGCAAGATCAACCTTCCAATGAAGGCCTTAAAAGAGAAAGTGCTGCTTATAATCGCAAACCAGTGAACCGAGGTTCAGGACGCGGTAGATAACACATCATAAAGAGGGTTTTGTACCCTTTCATAAGTCAGTTGCGGCGTTGCTGATTCAATCCATTGATGGAAATTCTAGTGCCAATTAGAGATGGCAGTTGGAGTATGAGTGACTCTAGGACTAACCGCATTGTGTGCTGACGCCTTAGGGAGAGATGTATGAGCAAGAAAGCGAAAAGTAACAAGCAAAGCTATTTGTGCCAGAAAACAAGAGCGGTGGCGAGTCAACTGAAAGAGAAGACCCAAGGCTATGTTTTACAGGGCTCTAGAGAGCATAGTGAGAAAATCATTGGAAAGAGTAGCTCGACATGGCACTAAATGAACAGGAAGCAGCGGCTTTTGTTGAAGAGCTATTAGTAGCCTTTGCTAATAGTGGATCCTTGAAAATCTTAGGCCCAACAACAGGTATTACAGGTGGGGCAGATCAAACAAATATTAAGCGTGGAGAGTATGACGCGAAGTATTTGTCCTCGTTGTTTAGGGTATTAGTGGCAGAATTGCAAAAATGACATAGGTAGCATAGAAACAATTTGCACGATCCAATCTGAACGGCTCTATCTCATGTTGAAGTAGAGAAATTTTTATCTCTGCCTGTTTAGGAAATATAGTGAAAACAGAAATTGGTATTGTGAAGTGGTTTGATAATTCACGGGGCTTTGGTTTTATTGCACCTGAAGATGGTAGCAAAGATCTTTTTGTGCATCACAGCGAAATTCAAAGCGATGAATCTCATAAAAAACTCAAAGAAAAGCAACGTGTATCTTTTGTGCTAGGCCAAGGTCAAAAGGGCCCATGTGCAACGCGAGTTCAAGTTCTTTAACCTGATCTTTGCATAACAAAGCAAGGATAGTAAGTTTTATGCCGGTCACCTTAAAAAAGTGCCGGTTTTTTTATGTCTGACTGATCTAGTAAGCTATTGTGTTGATGACGCGGCTCATACTTAAGGCTTTTGTTCAGAATGCAAAAAAGCCCTCATAATGGGGCTTTGGTGTTATAGGGCACTACTTAGTAGGGTAGCCCTGGAAACCTATTTTTTAGGTTGCGAGCAAAGTTTCGACGAATTTCGGTTAGTCTTCTAGCGCTTGCCTGTTCTTCCTGCTGTTTAGCAGTTGGTTTGGGTTCAAGCAAAGGGGAAACGTGCAGGGGGCTTAGGCCGCCCTGATTCAGTTTTTGGTAAATCATTAAGATCTCCAACGCTTCTTCATATTGATCATTGAGAGCGGTTGGGAGCGGGTGCTGCCAATAGCGTAGCGTAGAAAAAAGTGAACGCGTAGTAAAGGTTATGGGCGAGCGAATGTGCTGGCCTTTTTTATGATTGTTGTAGTTGTGTGTTAACGCATCTAACCATTATGGGGCTTAGGGGTGGCAAAGTATACCTATATTTTGTAACAGTCTTGTCAAGGGAACTACTGGGGGTACTGTTGTGGTGTTGCCTAGTTCATGCCCGCACCAGGCGGGCAGAAGCGTGCTTTTGGATAGACAGACTACTTATTTGTCTTTCCTTGGTTGCTGTTACCTTCTTTTCTCTGAACATTAAATGCTTCAGTTTTTTTCACAAAAGGGGAGGAAGGAGGAGTCTGAGGTTCTGGTTTCTTCTCAGGTGTTTGCGCGGGTTTTTTGTTTAAGTCGGTCATGATGTGTATCCAGTTTATTTGAATAGCGGGGGCAGAATAAAACCCTGCAATATCGATTTTGCTTTTGTCACAAAAGCATTTTTTGGGGTGAGTTCAGGCTCTTTGTCACCAATCGGTGGTTCCAGTGATGGAGGAGGCTGATCTGCATCATTGATCCGTTCTATTTCTGTAGGACGTTTATCACGAGGATCTGTTGCGTCGGGATCAGAGGTGGAGGTGAGGAGCTGTGCAGGAAAGTCTGGGATTTTTGTTTGCCTTCCTGTGCTTTGGAGACTACGTGTCATACGGTACTCCTGAATATACTGACGCAGTAAGTTTCAGAAAATCTGATATTTAGCGGCAGTACGTGCTTTAGGGGTGAACCTGAAAGCACAACCTTATACTAGGCTTCTTTCGAGAATTCGCAGCATCTTATTTTGTAACACATTATTTTTTTCAAGATTGATGAAGTAAATGAATTTTAGGTATTTTTGTGTGGTTTTTAGATGAGTTATTGCATTTTTGGTGCTGGTGATGGCTCTGAGGGCAGTACAGGAGTCACCCAGCCTAGGTTGAAATGGGGAGCTGAGCATTTTTTCGGTAACAAAATACGACAATAGCCCCAAGTGCCTGGTACCTGATGGGTTTCGAAGCATCTTACAGACGAAAACATGGCCTGCATTTCTGCAAGCCATATGCCTCGTCTCCACTGCGTAGCAAGTTTTATGTGTTGGATAGCTGTTATTGGTTTCTTGCCTAATAGTTTATTGTGTAACGCTCTTGCTTCTAAGGCTACGCAAACGGAACCAAGCAATCAGAATCCAAGCCATTAACACGAAACCAAAATAGCCAAAAAATGGATAGACCGTGCCGACTAAATTGATGAAACCAACCTTGGCACCAATCAAGCCTAGACCGCCTGCAATGGCTGTACCAATGTTGAACTTCAGGGTGTTGGGTGTAAAAATGCGAGCCGAGAACGAATACAGAACACCCACAGAGGTGGTCAGAATCATGGCAAAAATCACTACTGATATCAGCGTTCCTAATAAGGTGGATTGTTCAGTAGCCAACATCAACATAGGCAGGGCAGCAGAGCCAATAGTATCAATACGCCCGAACACGCTGGTGCTAATCAATACAATTAATATGCCCAGCAGCAATCCACCCACCAGACCGCCTAGCAACGCATTGCGTCGCGACGTGGCTTGAGAGCAAGCAATCATCAAAAATGGTGCGCCTACCACCATGTTGTACGACACATAAAGTAAAGCCGCGACTAGCCAGTTTCCTGCACCTTGGGGTTTGGTATTGGCAATAACATCTAGCTCATCTAAAGGCAGAGTACGAGTATTCCAGCTGTAAACGCACAGAATAATCATCATCAGTACTAGCAACGGTGTGACGCTTCCAATAAAAGCCAAGACTCGGTTAACACGTAAAAAAACGATTAGCACCGTGACCAACATCACTGCAATGCTGCCGTATTCCGCAGGAATTCCCCATTGCTGTTCCATCAACGAGCCACCGCCCGCAAACATCACTACGGCAATGGCATACATGAAGAAAGTGATCATGATGTCCGCGACTATCCCTAGTCGTGGACCGCAAATAAGGTACAGCCCTTCTTTAAAAGAATGCGATACCGATACTTGGCTTAACTCTCCCACCGCCATGCCCAGCACAGCAAAACACAGCCCGCTGACCACGCCCCCTAGAAGCCCCCAATAGCCAAAACTACTGAAAAACTGCAATACCTCTTGCCCTGATGCAAAACCGGCGCCTACCACGACCCCCACAAAAGCCATCGCTATGCTCAGGATGTTTTTACTATTCGACATGCATTTTTTCTCCGAGGAGCTAGGATTACTATCCTATGTTTTAAGGTTTTGGAAGAGTGAGTTAATCACTATTAGAAATAAGTAACCCGTAAGGATACCAACGCCAGTGGTTGAATGCCATAGAGGCCTAGGGAAATCACGGAAAGTCTGGGCTTAGTACTTTCTAATAGAGCATCTTACGAACAAGCACGAGAAAAAATGCAAGACAGTACCAATAGGGAGCATTGTTACTGCATCGTCCTGCGCAAAACAGCCTAGAGAATTTAGTTCTCTGTTTCGCTACGGAGTTTTGTCCTCACGCTTGAACGGATGTGGTTAAGTAGCTCCATGCGTTCTTGAGGATAGCTTGATAGGTCTATGGCATTCAGTCCAAGATACCCATCACGTGCTGCTACAACAATATGTTTGGTTGATATAGGCAAATAGGGAATCGCCCAATTTGCAGCGGCCTCCTTAGAGGCAATGTCTCCAGTCATTGCTGTGTACCAGATACGAACCAAGGCGAGGACTATGTTTCTTTCATCACCCTCCCAATCTGCCTCTGTATTCCAAAGTGCCAACGTTTCTAGTAGTGCTCTTTGCACATCACTGACGGGCACCTCTTCAAAGAACTCATGAGCGGGAGGCCCGTAGAGAGCTATGCTATGTAGCCGAACCTTTGTGAGTAGGATGGCTAAATCATGGTCCAACATTGCAGGTTCAACAATGCCAGCGTTGATATCATCACGTAACCACTCACCGAATTGCATTTGTCTCTTCGTGGGATACCGCCAAGGCACGATGTCTTCACGATCTAGAACCGTCACTTCCAACGCTCGACGTTGGGGGTGAGTGCCGGGGAAAGCAGAGACTGCTAGCAGGGATGTCATCAATGCATTTCTAGTTGAGTCATCTAAAGGGGCTGACACAGTAACCAACAGATCTATATCACTTAATGGCTTTAGCCCACCATCCACTGCGGAGCCAAACAAGTGAATTGCTTGAATGGTTTTGAGGTGTTGCTCTAGAACGGACTGTGCTTGGAGGACTTGGTGTGAAATGGATTCAGGTAAGTGGGTGGCCATACTGAGTGGCTCCTGCCTTGATTAGAGATGACATTGCAGGCTACATAGTATGCCACTGCGTTGCGCTAGGCTGTCTTGGTCTTTGTCAGTGATGTAGCTCTCGATGGTGCGGCGCTTATCCTCGATGTAGTCAATGATGCGAATCTCGGATGCAAGGCGCTTGGATTGAGAAGCTGCAAGCAAATGGCGCACTAGATCAGCGCTGAGTAGCAACCGGAGAAAACCATGCAACCACAGGCCACCAGCGCCCCTGCCTCGACATGCGCTGGTTTATCAGCAACCAAGTCGGCAGAAGAATACTGGTGGCGAACTGCTCTTATCGGTGACGCTTTCCTGGATTTTTCTTGTGGTGGGTATGCGGGCCACGCTCCCTGCTCACATTTGCGGATTTTGTGGAAATGGACATGCCCTTGGGCAGGGCGGGACGCGGAGTGCGCTTGCGGTCAGCTTCAGTAACGATTTTGGTACTCATGGGAATCTCCCTAGTTTGTAGGTTGCTAAAGCCTGCCATTGTGACACATCCGCTTGAACGCTGGTAGCCCATCAAGAAAGAGCGCGGCCCGTTAAAAACCACATCAACCCTAATGGCGTAATCCTACAGCCCCTGAAGACTGAGCGTAAAGAGCAATGGCGTTGTGGTGGCTGCGGCATCTTCTTAAACGAACAAGCGTTTTGGGGCGGCTCATGCCCTCGATGCGGGGAGATTAGGCGGATAGGAGACGTTGGAAATGGTGCAAAGGTATGCGCATTTGGCCCATCACGCAAGTTCGGTCACATTTTGGGCACAGCAAGCCGGAAAAGAAAAAGAGCAACCGTGCAGGGTTGCTATAATGTCTTGATATTGCTTAGGTTTATGGTGGGCCCAGCTGGACTTGAACCAGCGACCAACGGATTATGAGTCCGAGCAAATAGCTCATTGAATCAAAATATTAGGCTGTTTTTTGCTCCGCATGGCATAGCATGTTTGCTTACTTAACTCATTGATTTTTAAGATGGTGAATTCTATTTGCGGAGCGCTATTTTGTCGGTTCCACCTTGTCGCCGCGCCTGTTTCGGACATAGTGTTCTGTCATTGTTACCGAAGTATGGCCTAGCTGCTTTTGGGCTTGCCTGATGTCGCCGGCGAGGTCGGTCTTATCAGTCCCAGCCTTGGCCCGTAGGTCACGTAATTGGAATGCATCCTTTGGGATTCACGCGGCGTTTCTTACTCTATCAAATCGGCTTCTTAGAGCGTCGCTGCTGAGGGCTTGGCCGGACTCGTTAACGAGCAGCTTTTGGCTTAAAGCGCCAATATTAGACTTCCGTAGCAGCATCCTATCAATGACTTCTTTTAAGTCTCCTTGGATACTGATCCTCAGGCGTTTCCCAGTTTTGCCCTGAGTGATTTCGATTTCATTATTTCTGATATCTGTCTCAGAGATAGATAAAGTATCAGCAGGGCGTTGGCCGGTAAGGTAGATTAGATCCATCGCATCTCTAAGCGGTTGATCTGCCACTTGGTAAACAGCAAGGTAAGTATCGTCCTCGCTCTCTGCTTTTCCTAACACCGAGAGATGGGTTAGGAGCAGAGGTCATGTCGATTTCCCGTGCATAGTTAAAGATGTGGCTGAAGAGGGCAAGTTCTCTGTTTGCCCTAACGCCACCCGCATCTACAGGGGGCGACTTGTCCTGTGATTTGTACCAGTTCCTTGCCTTCTCTACCCTCCAGGTCCGTTACTGACGAACATGGATTGGCTCAATAACATCTAGCATGGCAGGTGGATCGTCAAAAAACTCATAAAGGTTATCTAGCTCTTTGAGGTTATCACGCTGTGTTCTAACGGATTTTGTAGGCAATATCTCGTGAATGTAGCGTAGTGCAGCGTCCCTGAAGGTCATACTGGGTGCCAAGACTGTTGCGTCAGCTTCTAAGCCAGCCCATTTTTGAACAGCCTCTACGTAGTCAGATCCTAGTGGGATTTCTTTTCTGGGTTTACCGCCAGTGTCGTAATAATAGTAAATTCGCCCCGACCTCTGCTTACGCTTCCGCATACGGGGCGGCAAGTTAAGATTTTTCGTCGGGGTTCTACCCATTACGATCTCCCTTGTATAACTTTAGGCTGCCAGGCTGCTGTTTTCTTTTCCTGATGGCTGTTAGGTGGTTTATATCCACCCTCGATAACTGTGCGTGCAATGATAGGGCGGCCACGGGCATTTTCAAAAAAGGGAATACCTTCACTGCGGAGCCAGTTAACTTGAAGCTGCTCGCGTGTAAATGGTTTGCCGTGAACCCTCTTGCCCGTAAGTATTCCAGTGAGCTCGGCCACCTCTTCGGGCGTTAAGAATGTAGTCCTTTCCATACTGTATCCAATAAAAACCCGGCTTATGCCGGGTGTGTAGTTGCGTCTGTAGTAACCCGTGCATTGGGGGCCGCGGTACCAACACCGATGTTGATGTTTTGGGCTTTGCCTGCAAGGTAGCCTGCGGCTGTGGCTAGACGGTCTTGATGCTTACGATTAGTGTCCCGTCGTTTCCTTTCTGGGATGTCTTGAGTTAGATGGTTTGCTGCCTCTACATCGGCCCTGTGCTGGTCTTGCTCTTCAGGGCTCATGCCGTTAAATATTCTGCTAACAGTCGTAATTACGCCGCCGGCAAAGGCCTCATGGAAGCTATTGCGTGTAGTGGAATTTAAGGGGATGGAATGCTGCTTCAGGAGTTTCTTGTGATTATCCCAGGCGGTGGCTAGGCCTCTGGTGATTACATCGCTGATGTAGAGTGCGATTTCTACCATAGGCTTTTTACCGTAGAAGGTTATGACTAGCTTTTGATCTCGGTTGGTATGGTAGGTAGTCTGGCAGCCAAAAATATATCCAATAGCTACGTAGAGGCTTGTCTTCCACTTGGCACGGTCTTTTGTGGCTGTTTCAAAGTCGCCACTTCCAAACTCTGCTTCGCCCAATTCCATGTGAGTGATGGCGTATTTTTCCATCATGGCGTCGGCGCGTTTACGCGCAATAGCCGATTCGTGTTCGTTGCTAGACCCGGCTAGGGCCAATAATTTACGGATACGCTCAACGTAAAGAGAGCGGTTTTTTTCGTTCTCTGTCATATTATTTCCAGTAAAAACCCCGCAGTTGCGGGGCGTTAGACTGTGTCTGTGTCTGCGGGTTTAGGTTTGTGATTTTCTTTTTGTTACGTTTTGCGTGGTGAATTTAAAATTCTGCTATGTAGACTGTTCATACGCTGATGAAATAATCATAATTTAAGAGACTTTTTGCGTTGGGAGGACATCATGGGTGAGAGCGAGTTTGTTAGATACGAAATAAGCCCAGCTCGAATCATATTTGCCTTTCAGGCAGCAGAAAATCAAAGGGTTACAGCGCAAGTGTCGCTTTACGCACTAGAGAGACTGGTTGGGAGAGAATTGCGCAATGCTGATATGTGTATAGAGGCTTATGCGTTGCACAAAGAAGCTATCCATTCTGTTGTCTTAGACAGGCGTGGCACTAGCGATAGTGAACTTATTACAGTGACACTACCTGATGTTCTGAAAAACAAACTAACGACTAATGAGACCTCCTTAGATGCATAGTGAGTTTCAGTTTTAAATCACTCAAACTTCAGGCGGATGCACAGGGCAAGGCCATCGCAGTGAGCCGTTGCCGGAGCCCGGGCAAGTGCAATCCGTAAATTGATCGCTGACAACTCGTGCGACTACGGCAGATCGCCACTGCTTGCGATATTGCGCCGCCTTGGCTTCCGCTACTTGCTAGAGCGGTATTCCTCATCCCACGATGAAGGTGCCTCCGCTAACCAATCGGCTAGAGTTTTGCTATCGTGCGGTGTGCCTGTTGCCTGTACAGCAGTGGGATCGGTTGATGCCTGATGAGTAGCGGGGGCGATGGGTGAGTTTTCTCCCTGCATTGCAGCGGCCATAGCATCGCCCATTTCGGCGTAATTGGTTGTATCCCAGATAGCGCCTATACCACCGCATTCTCTACACCCAACACCCAAGGTGCACTTCATCACTTGGCTATATGGACCGGTAGGGGCCCCATCATAGCTTTCATGACAGCCAGAGCAGGTAACCCAGCAGCCATTACCCTCTGCCAATATGTCGGCCACCACTCCTAGCTCAATGGGGGTGGCAGGGGTAGGGCTACTAACCTTTTCCAGCCAAGCCGTATATGCTTCAAGGTCGGTTGGTGCGCCGTACTGTAGGAAATTATCGGTTTTAAGTTTGCCAAGCTCTATGCGGTCTTGTTCCCGTTTTTCGTTGGTCACAAAATCATAGTGACGAGCAGCTGCATCAAGGACGGTGGATGCCTTTATGCCGACACCAAAACGAACGCATCCAATAGCCATGGGTCGATCAATCTTAGCGTGGGAGCGCTCAGCCAACTCTTTAGACAGCATGTCCATATCATCTGCATGCTGCTGTAGTGTGAGCTTGTGATGCTCTATCAGAGCTTCTTTGCTCATGTTTTCGTATGCTAGTATCTGTGTCATATCATTCCTAAATCTTGCTCGGCGATGGAGCAGAGAAAATCACATTCAGGTGCGATTGCTTGTGTTGTGGGGTAGTCCGCAGGGATTTCATCTATGAAAATTCGTGTGCCATCAATCCTCGCCAGCCTTGCGCCTAGCTCACGACTTAATGTGGCCATACGCTCAAATTCGGCGGGGAATTGATCTCTAACAAGTGCCCAATAAGCTGGTGATGTCGCCGTACCGCAAGGGATGCAGTTAGCGTTTGGAAACCCCATTGCGTACACGCGGGGGAGTTGAATGCCTGCCGATTGAATGAGGCTGAAACAAGCTGCTTTTGTTATCCCGCGATCAATCAAAGGCGTTTCTATATGCAAATCCGGCCAGTTATCACGTAATGCGTTAGCTCTCTGCACATCGCTGGAGTCTGCTGTATAGCCAAAAATAGGGATGTCATCTGGCAGTTGAAACGCTAGCCTAGGTGCGACCTTTAACTCACCAGTGCATGGCGCACCTGAAATGCCTGCAATGTACTTGCGCTTTTCCCAGACCTCTCAAGTGTCTTTGTATTCAGGGTTTGAGAGTCTAGTTATTGGAGCGTTAAACCACGGCTCACAATCACGCATGAACCTAGCGTTATCTATGTCTTCGCTACCAGTTTCACAGTACGCGATAACGTCGGGGTTAGTGAGTTTGGTTGCAACTGCGCTGGCAGCACCGCAGCTAAACCATGAAATTCGGCGGGCCATGTAAATAGCTCCTATGCGATGGGCGCAAAAAGAAACGCACTAAGCGTTATGCTTGGTGAGTCTATGGGGGATGTTATTTTTTGTAGCAACCTGAACCTTAAGTTTCGGTGTTTTGATTGCTAGGATATTGATGTAGAAATATTGGTGCTTTATCTACATTAATAGAGCTGGTTGTGCTTGTATCAAACTCGTGAAATCGGTAGAAAGAGAGTGCTATGCGTGCTGAGTATATAGAGGAGCCATCTGGTGTGCTTTTTTCTTTTTTAAGGGGTGAGGATAAGGCGTTAGGTTGGGTTTCAAAAAGCATTTTAGAGTCTTACGCTAAAGAAGCGCTCACACCGGAGGGGTGTGTGGGCGTGTACCATTCGTATAAGACAATAATTCAACAGGAGGTTTTGAGTAACACCGTGGAATAAGTGAGAGATAATCAATATAAAAGGAGCGGCATTTTTATGCCGCTTTTTCGTGCTTTAGACAAGTGGAGGTTGATATTTTTCATTTGGGCATCCATAGGTAATTACTCTAATCTGTATCGACAAAACGATACAAGGTAACGTATTGTAATAAGTGTATCTAATGTGTGTGGGTAGAGACATCAACAAGGAGGAGAAATGTTTTGTTTTCCTGTTTGGGTGGTTAGCTGGTTCAGGCTAGCTGTGTTCTACTTTTTTGTGGTGCTTCTCTATTTTCTGTGCTTATGGATTGTGGAGTATGCAAAGGTCAGGCTCAAGAGCAGAGAAGATGATTAAATTATCGGATAACCTTGTCATCCAAGTTGCGTTTAAAGCGGACGGTAGAGCTTAGTAGGGCAGGCGCTTTCCCACCGTATGCTGTTTGTCCCTGTTCAGCGCGTTGTAGATTGTAGTGCTCAAGAGATGATAGGGCAGGGGTAACAGCTTTCTCGGTTCGTTTCATAGTCGCTTCCATCCACCCTCACCAAATCTCATACCAATAGGCGAGACTTCGGTTCCGAGTGCGATTTTTCCTGTTGAGTGATAGCAGTATGTTTTGCAGCGGCTGAGCATTTTGTATGTGTGGCCTCCATCTACTGCTGTTAGGGTAAAAAATTGCCCCGGTTCAATATGCTGAATGCGGGGCTTAGGCTTGTATCCAGCGGATGTTGTTTTCTTTTCGGGTTCGCTCATACGCCACCACGCAATACAACTTCATTGAAATAGGCTAGCCAACCGACAGCAGCCAAACAAATGACTACTGCCAGAATGGACCAGCCTGCACACTTCTTACAACACACGCTTTTCACCTCCCAATGCATGGCATGGAGTAGGTCAGCAAACATGCGACTAAGCTCAAGAGTGATGAGCGACATATCGGAGTTGAATAGCTCGTCCTCGTCGCCGGAAATAGACGTTTTTTGCTCTTTGATAACGTCTAGCAGGATGATGCGTTTCAGCTCTAGGCTATCGGTCAGAACAAAGCTAATACAGTCGTCCCAAGTGAGTGCCAGGCGTGTGCATTGCTTACCTGCTTGAATGTGTCGACCGAGTTCTTCAGGCTCTGCGCTGTGACGCACGTACTTCACTAGTGCGCGGCTTTCGGTAGTGGAACGTAGTTCGGTGTCTTGGTCGATGCTGAAGTTTGCAGGAGCCTCATCCTCTAGCAGCCACGAAGTCATGGCCCCACCAGGTGAAAGCTCGGTGTAAAGCGGCAGCACAGGGAAGGGGTTAATGGTCTTTGCCAGCAAGCCCATAACTTCGTCGCCAGTAGAGGCAGCTGCTGCATCAACACATAGCCAGCGATTTATCGGATCAATCCAGACTTGGGTGTCACGGGCAACACTAAAGGCGCGAGGCATCAGCTCAGTGATTACTTGCTCTTTGACTTCTTGCATCTGCTTGCGACCGGGTTTGTAACCCTGTTCCTCGGCGATTTCAGCAGCCTTGGTGCGTGCTACTTGGTTAATCACGGTGCCTGGCAGCAACTTCTTTTCGCTGCGTATACACAGTAAGATTTGCTCGTTGTTTTGGTAGACTAGGCCGTGTCCAGCGCGTGGCTCAGTCCAGCCGAGTGAGAGAGGGTCTTGGCTGGTACCGGGGTGGAAGTGGTGCTGTTCAAGCAGTTCTGAGAGTTGGGCAGCATCGAGCGCCCACGATGGATCTAAACGGTAGATCCGTAGGTTTTTAATTTGCATAGGATTAATAGCTGATGAATGATGGGCTTAATAAAGCTGGATGGACACAGACACCTGAAGCATCGCTCACGCCAAGGTTTATGCTTGCATTCACTTCTCTAGAGCACAGCGTTCTGGCGTATCCGCATTTAAGGATGGACGATAGGTATCGAGTATCGTGGGATAAAGTTACGAGGGAGCTGGAGAGAAGAGGGCTAAATGGCCTTCCAATTGAGTTTCACGACCTCTGCTTCAATGGACAACAAGTCATTAACTCTGATGGCAATGCTTCGCACAGCGAAAAAGCTATGGAAGCAACTCTTTCCACTGCGATTGAGAGTATGAGGGTTATGAGAAACAATTTAATGCGTAGCCCAAAAGGCAATATCAAGAGCGCTCAAAACAACCAACTGCTTTGCATAGGGCTTGGATTGATGGTTTTTATAGATAGTGAAAAGATTGTGGAGAAGCTCTCAGTAGTCGCAGATCCTGCTCAGGACTAGAATGGAATATCGTCATCCATATCAGCCAGATTATCGACAGGAGCTTGGTATGGGTTGGCGGCTGGTTGTTGGCGAGGCGGTTGATACGTTTGCGTAGGCGCAGGTGCTTGCGACTGACCGCTATTGTTGGGGCTGGAAGCAAACTCTAGCGCACTGATACGGCCGACGATCTTGTGACCTATTGTTTGATCTCTAGACTGGTACGTTTCGATATGAGCGTCATCGAGCGTCACCAGAATCATCGTGCCTTTAGTCAAGTGTGGAGCTAAGTTTTCAGCACGTTTACCCCATAGCGAGCCATCCACCCATTGGGTAGGGCGCTTGCCATCTTGCCCACGCTGACCATAACTAAAAGCCAGTGAAAGGCTGGCTACAGCATCACCGTTTTGGGTATAACGAACCACGGCATCACGCCCGACGCGGGCTAATCCTATGAGTTGTGCCATTATGCGGCTTCCTTTAGTGCGAGTTGTAGGGACTTCTGATGGTGGGTGACGGTACGCTCGAACTCAACTAGATCAGCTTCAAGCTCTTCGATAGCATCCTCGTTACGCTCAATTCGGATGATTTTCATTTTCTGTAGGTCGTGCGCCCATAGAACAAGATCAATCCATTTTCGGCCAAGCAGCCAGAGCGCACCATTGCACTGGTCGAGGTAGTTGGATACGTCCCCATCAACGAACGCGGTGAATAGGGTGTCGCTGTTAACCATGGTTTTGATTTCGATAAGGCCATCGTCACCAACCAGACCATCCACGCTTACACCAAAGAGGCGATCCACAGTGGTAATGAAGCCAGCTTCTTCTACAATGTGACCCGTCTTGCGCTCGTAGAGCATTCGCGCATAAGGTTCCTGTTCGGTACCGAGGCGCATGGCGCTGTTAGAGAATGCTTGCAAAGGTTCGCCGCCTTCGCGTTCACGCGCCACGTCTTTCGCATAATCAATGCTTTTCTTGGCCGGTGTACCGCTTTTTAGCTTTTCACGGCAGTCACGGAATCGGCTGCCGGTAATTACGCCTTTACGTGCTTCTAGCCATTCTGGTGTGCCTTGTTCGGCAGTATGAATAATCAAACCTTCAATCATGATTGCTCCTGTGTGAGTATTTTTTTCTGGTCGGTAACTGCCTTTTTGAAGGCGTTGTAATCGGCAAGGTTGTTGGTCGCGTAGATGATGTTGCCGCCTTTGCTCCAGATAGCTTCAAGCTGCTCCAGTGTTTCGGCTTGTGCCACTTTGCTGATCCAGTCGTCGCGTAAGTCTGTATTGCTGGGTGTGTTGCCATCTGTGTCGTCATCCTGCTCAGATAGGCCGGTGATGGCTTTCAGCGTGTAGCGCTCAAGGTAAGACTTGGCGCTTGCTCTGGCTTGAATAGCGTTCTTCGCGCCACCAACATCGGGTGGACCGCCCATGCTTACGCTTTCTTCGTGGCCACCTACGTGACGCAGGTAGCAGGTGACCTCTAACCAGTCCTTATCGTCTTTCGTTAGCTTCCACGACGATGACAGTCCGTGTTTAGACAGGGCAGGGGTTACAGCATTTACCCAGTCGTGCAGCTTGGCGTAGGACTTGCCGCGCAGCGGGCCGTCTTTTACATCCTCACTTTTAATGATCCTGATGCTTTCAGCCTTGAAGGCCGCGAACGCTACGTCATAAGCTTTCTTCGCCTGCTCCTTATCCCAGCGTTCCTGTAGATCCATCATCCTTTCGATTTGATCTAGGCTTGCGCCTTGCTGCATGGCTGCCATCATCATTCCCATAGGAGAGTTGGCGGGAGCGCTTTCAGGAACCGCGGCAAGTTGTGCCTGCGGTGCTTCAATAATGTCTGTGCTCATAATTTCCTCAATAATGAATAGCGACCGCAGGAATGACGCCCTTAGCAATCAAGATGACTGCCTGTTTAGCGCATTTTTCAGGTAGCCCGTTTTCGATGAAAGCAGCTAATGCGGCGTTGTTGGTGCTGGCTTTATGGGCTTTATCAGCCTCGCGGCGGCGCTGTTCTGCTTCTGCTGCGGCCTGCGCGTCAGCTTGGCGTTTTATTTCAGCCTGTCGTGCAGCCTCAGCAGCATCTTTAGCGCGTTGCTCTGCTGCCTGTCTTTCTGCTTCAGCATGGGCTTCTGCTTGTTTCTGGCGTTCGATGGCCTCGGCTTTTTCGCGTTCGGCTCGTTCTGCGGCGGCCTTAGCATCGGCTTCGCGCTTAGCTGCTGCGTCACGATCAGCCTGTGTCTTAGCTTCGGCATCTGCACGGGCTTTATCTGCCGCCTCCTGAGCGATACGGGCATCACGATCTTTCTGCTCTTGCTCGGCCTGTTTGCAGCGTAGTTCTGCGAGTTCCGCTTGTTCGGCTTCGTACTGCTGCCGTGTTGTGAGTGTCTGGCTTAAAGCAGCTACCGCTTTATCTTTTGCTCTGGCTGCCTCTGTTTCAAACTCTTCCCATTTTTCGCTGATCTCAACGGCTTGGGCTGATGCAAGTAAAACTGATAGCGACTCAGCGGTGCGACCATCAAGATTAGCGGCTAGGGTCTGGATAGCCTCTATAGCTTCGCGATGGCTTTGAACGCGCTGCGTTTCAGCTTCCCCCCACTCAGTAAGTAGTTTGCGAATCTCAGCCTGTAGCGCATCAAAGCGTTCTTTGCTTTGGCGTCGAGCAGCATCAATCAGCTTCGGTATTTCTTTGTACTTCGCAGCCAAATCAGCGCCGACCTTTTCTACTGCCTGTTTACTACGAGCAATTTTGTACGCGGCACTAGCGCAGGCATCGCGGTCTTTTTTCTTGCTCATGTCGTACACGACGCCAGAGACCTTTTGCTTCACTTCATCAAAAAGGCGGTCTAGGCCGCCTGGTGTAGTGAATGCTTCCAGCGCGGAGGCTGGGTCGGGTAGGGTGACTAATTCAGTCGTTTGGTTTGCTTGCATGTCTTTCCCTTAATACTTGATCGTTTATGTCTTGGGCTCGTAGAGCGGCGTAATCGCGCTCATAGTGCGTTTCAGTCAAATACTGATTGTCTGTAGGCTCTGGCTCAGGGGCTGCTGGCATTAGACCGGCAGCCAGAAAAGCGAGGATGGCAGCGGGTGTGTGCCATCATTTGATGGGGTATCTATCGGCATCCATACGCCACCTCGTCTAGCCGTTGCTGCGTCATCTGACCTACCGTGCAAGCCGCTGCGTCGCCTATAGATTTCTCCGTTTCTTCGCGTAGCCTGATGCGCGCCCCATCATCAAACAAGGCCGTTAGCAAAGTGGCATCAAGGTTTGGCACATTCTTGTAAAGGTCGTGCATCACCTGATCGGCGATTTCTTCTGCTGGTACGCTTTTGGCTGGGTCTAAGTGATTCCAAGCCATAAAAACGGCCGGGGTATTCCCGGCCACCAGTGCATCTAAGATTCGCTCGCGTAGACCGTCTATGGTCTTACGCTCTTTCTGTGATTCAGTCATCAGGCTCTCCCTCGTCTTCGCCCATAGCAGCACGAATCTTGGCTGCGCAATCAGCGTAGTTTCGACGCTTCTTCTCGTTTGGCGTGTTGAAGCACACCGCCTCTACATATGAAAGTGCTGTTTCGCATGCCTGTAGTAGCCGGTCACGCTCTGCGAGTAGGCTGCTGACGAGGTCAGGGCTTGCTAGCGCAATGACCCGCATATCCGTTTCTGACAGCGGAACCATTTCCATATCGAACTCGCCCACCATTTCCTGAAAGAGCGGCGCCCCTTCTGGAAACCATGGAGTAATTCCGTTGAAGTGCTTAGCCTCGGCAGAGATCGAGGCCAGAGCATTGCGCAGGTCTTTGTATTTGTCAGGCACTGAATGCTCCTAGTTATAGAGAGCCGCGAAACTCGCTAACTCTGAAATCTCATGCTCTGCGGCTACTTGCTTAGCTGCTGCGGCTTTATTTTCAAGATATGCAGCATGCTTAGTGATTTCCGCTTCAAACTTGGCAAAGTCTTGTTTAATGGCATCTACCCACGGCCCTTGGTGAATCCAGCCTCTACCAAAACCATTGGAGTGGTATCTACCACTAAACCACTCTGTGCTTTCAAATACATGAAGCTCTTTGTCGCCGTCTACCACGTAGATTTTTATATGCTGCCCAGTGTCGTGGAGGTGAAAGCAGTAACGATGGCGGCCCTCTGTAAAACCTAGCGTGTAGCAGCCTTTATGCTGGCGCAGTCTGTGTTGATCTAAGCAGCGCATGATCTCAAACCAGTTCATTAGATGCTCCCACCAATTTTTGGACGGTTTCCGCTCTTTGATGTGCGGGGTTTGAGATGTGTTTGGTCATCTCGCGTTTAGTTTCTACAACCCACTTATGCGCATCTGCCAATCCTTTTGGGGATGTGAGGAAGTGCTTTTCTTGGCGCGTGGATGCACAACTCACGTTAACTTCAATCTTTGAGCCGCTAAACATATAAAGACATGCTCTTATTTCACTGCTGTAAAGATCAATCTCAGCCAGCAGTTTTCGCCAGCGCTCACCGTAATTTTTGTTCATAGTGGATTCCTAGTGCGCCTCAGCGCTGGATAGTAAATAGCCAGCACCGTGCGGAGCCGCTGTAATAGTGGCTCTGGCTGTGCTGTTAAGGGAGTGTCCCCAGCGTTATCAACAGATCGTGGGGATAAATGTTTGAAGCATAAAAAGTGCGCGCTATACTTGCCAAAGTTTCTTGGAGTAACCAGCGATGAAAAAACTACTAATTTGCTTACTTGCTTTTGGATTAACGGCCTGTGCGGTGTATACGCCGAGAGGTTCCGTTGTGGTCGATCCTGATGGGAACTTACAGCAAAGACACTGTCCACCAGGTCAGGCCAAGAAAGGCAATTGTTAATTCGATGCGTTTGACTGGGTTTGAACCTGCAGGCGGTGTGTAGAAGAACAATGCTCTATCCGTTGAGCTAAAGAAGTTGAGGAGTACTAGCTCAGTACAATTGATTTGGTGGCCTCATTTATGAGGGCATCATGTGGCAAGGTGTTTTTTTAATTCCCTCGAGTTTAACGGAATTATGGCTGGAGTGAGATGCGTGAATCGAACCAGCCGATCTTAGATCATGTAGCAGGTGTTTGGCTCTGAGCTAGAGTGTCATTTTGATTTTTCAGGATGTAGCCGTTTACATAGGCATTAGAGAATGCAAACATAATAATCAAGATACTTAGGAGAACTAGAACCCTGTGTATAGCCATAGCAAACTCCACTATATGATTAAGACTAAAGTACTAAGAGAGTAGTGTTTAGTGCATGGCATTTACTGTCAATTAAGGTAAAACCCGCTCTAGCAGTTTTGAAAAATATTACGTAATTAGTTGCATGGCTAGTTACTGCTTGGCTTTTAGGGCGTTTACATACATGCGATCTAATATGCCTGCCGCCTTTTTTAGCGCCTCCCGCACGCGCTCGGCTGCGTAAGTTTCCATCTGAGCGGGACTGTAGAGTGGCATAGTTGAACAGACTAGCGCTTCCATTTCGCTTATTTTGTGTTGAAACACTAACCCGGCACCAAGGTTCCCATCACGCGAATAACCGAATGGCTCAGGTTTCTTAACGTTGCTCATGGCTTTGTCTCCATTGCGGCGTCTATTGCATCGCGTATTGCCATATCCATGCTTTCGTGGTCGCTTGGAAAATCAACGCGATCACCATCAACAAATAAAACTACGGTTCCAGCGTCACGCTCTAGTTCTATGCGAATGTCGCAATCGAGTGGCAGCTTCTCACACGCCAATTCTATGGCTTTGCATACCTCGGCTTCTTTGCGCAGCTGCTGTATCTCAGGGGATTGCAGTAAGGCTTGCCCAGCCATCTGGATAAGATCGGTCACGCTTGCTGCTCCATCATCGTCTTGCCACTGCTTCTTAATGCGCTGTACTTCTTCTTTGCTAAAAACAGTCTTATTGTTCATTACCAGGCTCCTTGGATTTAGGTAGAGGGAAGCCCTCTAAGTTCTGCAGGCTTTTTCGTATACCTTCTTGAACTTCTTTGTTATTTAGGTTGAGATGGAAGTCGCCGTGCTCATCAAAATAGAATTTGCAGTCCGAGTTATTGCCACCGTCTTTTTGCTTATCAAGCCAAGCCTGCATGTCATCTAGTGAGCAGAAGCGTATTGTTGAGTCGCTGTTTATGAAGCGCTGCAGCTGCATGATAAAGTAGCTAAGAAAAGCACCACGGTAACCAGCGTCCACCATGCGCTGCCGTGGCTGACATAGGCGCAGAGCAGTAGCAGGCCGAAGGTGGCAAGGTCAGAAATAACGCTTCGCACCAATGATTCTTTGTAGACAATTGCTACTGGTTTCTTAGTTGAGGCAGGGGTGTTAATGAGTACACAAAAACGAGTAAAACATTTGTGCTGGTTGAGTTCGATTGCGTGTACAATCCGCAGGTTCGTTACGCAGTGTTAATTAATGTGACTGTTTTTAGGTGGCTAAAAAGATGCTCAAACACCTTCCTGGCGTAGCTCTCGCAGGCTCCTTACTCTTGAGTGTGATAAATGTTATCGCTAGTGTTTTTGGGCTGGGAGCAGCTTTAAGCTGGGCTACAGGAGTAGAGTTTTGGTTTGGTATCACCATACCTTTAGCTATGATAGGAATAGGTTTTTTTATCTATTCCTGGGTTAACTCCCTGATGAGCAATTTCGCTGGCATGGCTATTTACTTTGTGAATATTGCTTTAGCACCCTTTGGCTATGAGTTTTTCGGCTTACCCTATTTTCTAGGATTTATTTTTGCGTTAGCACCCCTCCCATTTTATTTGGGACTTAGTGTGATATCAGAGAAGCTAGACTAAGCTGACAAGACAATACGCTTAGCTTTATGAGGGTTGTAAAAAAATTGCTGAAGTACTGTTTGATGAATAACGTATAGAATAAACACCAAAAAGAAAAATGAAGAATCTGGTACTGTTGATAATTTCCCTGAGCATTACACTTAGCATACTAACTGTCTGTTTTTTATACAGCTTTAATAAATGCGGCTGGGGAATGCTTGCGTATGAGTACCCCTTGATAGCTGCTCTCACGGGAGAGTGCGCGCAGCAGCAAAGACAACTGCATTCAGAGCAACAATAACTTTGCTCTGAATCGACCAGACTTTTATAGATACTTCGTTGCCTCAGAAAAATATTGCTGTTCGTAGTGTACAGGTGAAAGATTCGCGGCATGACTATGTCGGCGAACCGGATTGTAGAACATCTCGATATAGTCGAAGATATCCTGACGAGCTAAGTTTCTTGTGTTGTAGATTTTACGTTTGATACGTTCTCGTTTCAGTAACTGGAAGAAGCTTTCGGCCACAGCATTGTCGTGGCAATTTCCTCGTCTGCTCA
>NZ_JAANPV010000004.1 GCF_011290505.1 Paenalcaligenes suwonensis | reverse complement strand
TGATGTCCAGACAGAGACTCCAACTGCCACGATTGAGATTGATAAGCCGTTTGTTGACGGTGTTCTGAATCAGGACGAGTCCAAGGCTGAGCAGACAATCACTGGTAGCGTGGGCGGTGCGGCCAAGGAAGGCGATGCGGTTGTGGTCACGATTGGTGGCAAGGATTACCCTGCCACTGTCCAGGCTGGCAACACCTGGAGCGTGACGGTTCCTGCGGATGCGGTGAAAGATCTGCACCAGGCGATATCACAGCGGAAGTGACTGGTAAGGATCAGTACGGTAATGCGTACGAAGCGGAGGCGACTCGTGATTACGATGTGCAGACCACATTGCCTGAAGCCGAGATCACTCTGGATCTGATCGCCGGTGACGGCGTGCTGGATCACAATGAAGCTGGTGACGGCAAGGGCACGATTGATGTGACTGGTACGGTTGGCAAGGATGTGAAGGCCGGCGATACCGTGACCTTGACTATCGGTGGCAAGGAATACACCGGTACCGTCGGCAACGATCTGACCTTCAAGATTCCTGTGTCAGTACAGGATCTGCTGAAGAACGACAAGGTTGATGCCAAGGTAACGACGACAGATTCGGCTGGTAACAGTGCGTCTGCGAACGACTCAGGCCCATACACCCTGGATGTTGATCAGCTGATTATTGATGGCAACGGTGGTGGCAATCCAAATGGTGGTGTCGGTGACGACATCATTATTGGTGACCGCGGCGGTGTGCAAGAGAACATCGTGCACGGCCAGAGCTACAACATTGCGATTCTGGTTGACCGATCCAATAGTATGAATGAGGGTTCTGGTACTAAGGGTATGGATCGTATGACGCTGCTTAAGGAGGCGCTGAAGACTTTAGCAACGACTCTGGCCAACCATAAGGGCGGTACGGTTAATCTAAGTATTATTGGTTTTGGTACCCATGCTGATAAGGAACCGATAGTATTGATGGATCTGGATAGTGATGATTTGAAGGATTTGATTAAGTCCATCGATTCATTAGGCTTGTACAGCAACGACCAAGTTGGTGGTACCAACTATGAAGCAGCTTTTAAGGCTGCTGAAAAGTGGTTTGGAGAAGAGACATCTGATAAAGATCAGTATGGCAATGACTACGAAAACGTTACCTATTTCTTGACTGATGGCAATCCTACCCAGTACGGTTCTGGGACACGGGATGATCCTATTAAAGGTTACGGTAATAAATATGATCCTAACGCTGACCAACGAGGGAAGGCTGCGTATGACAGTCTGGTAGAGAATACCGGTAGCAAGGTCTATGGTGTAGGTATTGGCAACGATATCCGAGAAGATATTCTGCAACAGTACGACAACACCGGTATAGAAGAGGTTCTTGATGTTGTGGGTGGTACGAAGGCCGTTACTGACTTCGAGAACGGTCGTCACGACGGTTGGAGTAAGGATGGAGGTAGCGGCACGGTCGGAGTCAAGAACCTGGGTAGCTCTAGGTATCCTGATAACCGACTGGAAATCACGGATACCTATCACTGGTGGAGCGATACGTCTACGACAGTTCGTGGCCCCGGTATGGCAGTGGCCGCTGGTAGCTATGGCAAGCTTAGCTTTACCTATACTGAAAGCGGTCGCAATAGGCAGGACGTGTTCAAGTGGCAACTGCAGAAGTACAACGAGAAAACAGGTAACTGGGAAGTTGTGCAGGAAGGTGGTCGCCCAGGTAGCTCCGGAACCATATCGACCAAGCCAGTTGGCGAAGGCCAGTACCGCTTCGAGTTCTTGGTGGATGATCGTTCCAGCGGGGGTGACTACAAGGTTTACATTGATGACGTAACGCTGTTGTCCTCCGGCAATCCAGATGATTGGAAGGTGCTCAACAAGGTGGATATCGTTAACACCAAGGAAGACTTGGATGCAGCCTTGAAGGGTGGTTCGGTAACGAACGATCCAGCACCTGTTGGTAACGACCACATCATCGGTGGCGACGGTAATGACATCATCTTTGGTGACACGATCAACACCGACGGTACAGTACTGCCATGGCACGAAGTGGGTGGTCGTCCAGACAACCTGCCAGACGGCTCCGGCTTGAAGGCACTGGAAGTGTTCTTGCAGATGAAGAACGCCGGTACTCCAGCAACAGGTAATGATCTGTACGAGTACATCAAGGAAAACCACGCTGACTTTAATGTGGCTGGTGACACACGTGGTGGTAACGACACCCTTGATGGTGGTGCTGGTAACGACATCCTGTACGGCCAAGGTGGCAATGACATCTTGATTGGTGGTGCTGGCGACGACATTATGTTCGGCGGCGAGGGTGATGACACCTTCGTGTGGAACAAGGGTGATCAAGGTACCGTCAGCAAACCGGCTGTGGATCACGTGATGGACTTCGGTGACTCGGGTACTGACACCTTGGATATCAAGAATCTGCTGTCGGGCCACGATCTTAACAGCGGTGACCTGAGCCAGTACCTGACGGTAGGCAGCTCGGATAACGGCAAGATGGAAATCGGTATCAGCTCTCAAGGTAATGGCCAGATCGATCAGAAGATCATTCTGGACAACATCGACTTTGACCCATACACGGCAACTCAGATCGCCAACTCGCTGAAAGACGGCACTTTGAAATCTTCTGATTTCTAAACTGTTTACGTCGTGAAACACGGCAGTAAAAGGTAGTGCTTTGAAACCCCACACTCCTTGACGGGAAGGTGGGGTTTTTCTGCATGCAACCTGTCGTCAACGCCAATAGTCTGGAAAAACATTTTCTGACTATCATGTTGATATTCTAGGAAAAATGTAGCCATACAATAAGCGCTTTGTTATGAGAGGCAGTAGGAATTTATTTAATGCCGACCATAAAAAAGATGCTTGAGTAGTCGTTAAGAATTATTTAGCCTTCTGTTGTTATAGTCATGTTGTTCTGCTTAACACGTCGCATCATTGCTGTGCTGTTTGCCTTGCTGGCAGGCCTGATGCTGTGTTTCGCTCCATGGGTACAGGGGCGGCTGAATTTTGATGAAGCAAAGGTGCGACAGTCTATTCCTCACCAATATGGTGCGGCGGGCGTGCGCAACGCTGAGAAATGGCTGGATCTGCTGACACAGTTAGATGGCATCCCCGATCTGCAATTGTTAAGAGTCGTTAACGATTTCTGGAACACCAATGTAATAGGTGGCGAGGATATTACAATCTGGGGCAGGCCAGACTACTGGGCAACGCCGTTAGAAAGCCTAACTAAACGGGCCGGAGATTGCGAAGACTACGTCATTGGGAAGTACTTTACTTTGTTGCATGCGGGCATTCCAGCAAGTAAGTTACGCCTGATTTATGTACGAGCTCAGGTAGGTACTAGTAGTATTGCGCATATGGTATTAGGCTATTATGCGACGCCAGATGCGGAGCCATTGCTGCTGGATAACCTAACCAGCGTTATTCGTCCGGCGAGTCAGCGTCCCGATTTAACCCCCGTGTTTAGTTTTAACTCAGAAGGGGTGTATGTGGCGGGTGCGCCCGCATCGTCAGTGGACAAGATCAGTAACTGGCGAGGGTTATTGGAAAAAATGAGGCGTGAGGGATTTAATCCGTAAGCAATCTAGCTTAGGCAAGAATTCCGAAGAAATATTGAAGACCACGGAAGGTGGAGTATGTCATTACTGAAGCATTTGCTGTTAAGCGTAAGCCTGGCCATCACGGTGATTTTGGTTGGGACGGTATGGCTGAGTGTGGATTCGGCAAGATCGTATTTATCGGCTCAATTGCAAGCACAAAGCGACTCGGCTGCTACGTCACTCGCGTTGACGTTGTCGCAGCCTTTTAACCAAGATCCAGTTACGCAAGAACTGCTTATTACTGCACTGTATGATACGGGTCAGTTTTATCGTATCGAACTTTACAGTGCAAAGGGCGAGTTGTTGGTATCACGCGTGGGTGATGAAAGCCTACCGACTATTGTGCGAGGCTCGCCTGCGTGGTTTAGCGATATGCTGCCCTTGCGAAAAGCGGTGTCCATGGCACAAGTTAGCGATGGCTGGCGTCAAACAGGCCGTTTAGTGGTAGAGGCTGATGCTGGGTTGGCGCGCGATACGCTGTGGGCCAGCTTTATGCAAATCTTAATGGTGGTGCTGATCGCTGGCGTAGTGTGGGCATTTTTTGTCTGGGTGTTGATGCGCTGGTTGCGCCAAGCACTGCGTGACGAGGTGGAAGTACGCGTAGAGGGCATGCTGACCAATAAGGTACAAATTGGTAATTGGAAGCGTGCGCGGTTTAGTGAGCTACGTGAAGTCACTCGTACTATTGATGAAGTACGTGAAAAAGTCATGGTTACGCAGCAAGAGCAAAGTGCGCGCATTGAGTCGCTGCAACTAGAGCTGCATCAAGACGAGGTTACGGGGCTGGCGAATCGCAAGTATTTCATTAATGAAATGCGTAGAGTGCTGGATGCAGACAAAAATGGCGGCTATGTGCTGCTGTTCCGTCAGCGCGATTTGGCGGCCATTAATACGATCATGACGCGTGCTAATGTCGATAACTGGCTGCGTAATGTGGGCGAGCAGGTAAGCCAAGTCTTTCATCAAGATCATAATCAGCCTGTACAGTTGGCAAGGCTTAATGGTTCTGACTTCGTAGTGTTATTGCCGAACCTAGAAGGGCCAGACATTGCACCGCTTACCGACATGCTGTTGACAGTATTGGCGAGGTTGCGTGTGCAATTGCCCTCGGGGCAGTTTTGCCGCTGGGCATTGGCGTTAACGGACTACCGTTATCAAGAAGATATTGCGACGGTGCTTAGCCGATTGGATAGGGCGCTGATGCGTGCCGAAAGCTCTGGTCATAACACGGTAGAGTTTGTGTCGCGTAGTGATGATGGTGGCGTAGGGCTGAATGCGGCTGGTGAAACACAGTGGCGCCAGTTGTTGCAAGAGGGCTTAGCAGAGCGCCGCTTCTTGCTGTCGGTGCGTCAGCAGCCAGATCATCTAAAACAAAACAGCTATACCCGTTATGAGGCAACGCTCATGTTGCGTCATACGGGGCACAGCGAAGGGCAGGACGAAAAACCCATCTCGGCGTACTTGTTTATGCCTGTAGCAGCACGCTTAGGTTTGTCGGCGGTATGCGATCTTCGCGCTGTAGAGCTGGCGTTGGAGTGGTTGACCGATAATCAGGGTGATCTGGTTATACGTATGTCACTGCCGACTATTGTGCAGCCGCGTTTTCTGCAAGAGATTCAATCGTGCTTGTCGCGTAGCAGTGTGGATTTATCCCGTCTCTATATAGAGTTGGATGCGTATGGGGTAGAGGCGCACAGTGATGAGCTAGAAACTTTCTGCTCGGCCATGAAAGAAATGGGTGTGCGCGTAGGCTTGCGCCGTTTGTTGGAGCACATTGGCGTGTTGCGCAGTGTGCAGACACTGCAACTGTCATATGTCAGCTTTTCTACCGACGTTATTAAAGAGATGGTGCAAAGTCCTGGCGGCATGGAGTTGTTGGTGGCGGCTAGCAATACGTGCGCTAGACTAGGGGTGCAGATACAGTTGAACGCGCCTATTACCGAGATACCTGTAGAGGCACAAAAAATCCTACGAGCGTGAGGCTATACCAACAGTAAGTGATTGATGTGCTTGTTGTAAAAGCGGTTTTTTGGTATTATTGAATGCTTACCCGTATATTTTCGCGAAGATGCGGGTAATAAAACACGTTTTGTATATCGCAAGATTTCAACCCAGGGTACGGTAAAAAACCTTTTAAGCACAAGCTTGGTTGGAGGGTTACCGAACCTGACGGGACCAAAACTGGTTGCGTGCCTAGCAGGTTTTTTGCTTGTTGGGTTTATCGCGGTTAAGTTGGAACAGGAATAATCATGATTCAAATGCAGACCACGCTGAATGTGGCCGACAACACGGGTGCACGTTCCGTAATGTGCATCAAAGTGTTGGGCGGCTCCAAGCGCCGTTATGCCGCTATTGGTGACATTATTAAAGTCACTGTTAAAGAAGCGGCACCGCGCGGACGTGTCAAAAAAGGCGAAATTTACAACGCTGTGGTAGTTCGTACTGCCAAAGGCGTGCGCCGTAAAGACGGTTCGCTGATCAAATTTGGTGGCAATGCCGCCGTTTTGCTGAACGCAAAACTGGAGCCAATCGGCACTCGTATCTTCGGACCCGTTACGCGTGAATTGCGTACCGAGAAGTTCATGAAGATCGTGTCTTTGGCACCAGAAGTGCTGTAAGGAGCCGAGGATATGCAAAAAATCCGCAAAGGCGACGAAGTTATCGTACTGACAGGCCGCGACAAACGCCGCCGTGGCACAGTACTGAACGTTGATGGCGACCGCGTAATCGTGGAAGGCATCAATGTGGTGAAAAAACACGTGCGACCCAATCCAATGGCTGGCTCTCAAGGTGGTATCGTAGACAAAACTATGCCTATCCACGTTTCTAACGTGGCGCTGTTTAACGCTGAGACCGAAAAGGCCGATCGCGTTAGCATTAGCGAAGTAGATGGCAAGAAAGTACGCGTGTACCGTTCCACTGGCAAAGTTGTTGGTGCGAAAGCTTAAGGGGCATAGACATGGCACGTTTACAAAATTTTTACCGCGAAAAAGTTCAAGCTGAGCTGCTAGGTCAATTCAATTACAACAGCGTAATGGAAGTACCTCGCATCACTAAGATCACTCTGAACATGGGTGTGTCTGAAGCTGTTGCTGATCGTAAAGCGATCGAGCACGCTGCTGGTGACTTGGCTAAGATTGCAGGTCAGAAACCTGTTATCACAAAAACCCGCAAAGCTATTGCTGGTTTCAAAATCCGCGAAGATTATCCAATTGGCTGCAAAGTAACTTTGCGTGGCCGCCGCATGTACGAATTCTTGGATCGTCTGATCGCTGTGGCTCTGCCTCGCGTTCGTGACTTCCGCGGTATTCCTGGTCGTGCGTTCGATGGACGCGGTAACTTCAACCTTGGGGTGAAAGAGCAAATCATTTTCCCTGAGATTGAGTACGACAAAATTGACGCAGTGCGTGGTCTGAACATCAGCATCACAACTACTGCCAAGACTGACGACGAAGCTAAAGCGCTGTTGAAAGCCTTCAGTTTCCCGTTCCGTAACTAAGGGGTGATGACGTGGCTAAACTTTCACTCATCAATCGCGATATTAAACGCGCAAAACTGGTAGAGAAATTTGCAGCTAAGCGCGCAGCGCTGAAAGCAATCATCGACGACCAGTCCAAGTCCGACGAAGAGCGCTACGAAGCTCGTTTGCAGTTGCAGCAATTGCCTCGCAACGCAAACCCAACTCGTATGCGTAACCGTTGCGTTGTTACAGGCCGTTCACGCGGTGTGTACAAACAATTCGGCTTGACCCGTCACAAAGTCCGTGAAATGGCTATGCGTGGCGAGATTCCCGGTATGACCAAGGCTAGCTGGTAGGAGAAACATAAATGAGCATGAGCGATCCAATCGCCGACATGTTGACTCGCGTACGTAACGCACAAATGGTCAACAAAACGTCGGTTAGCATGCCCTCCTCGAAGCTGAAAGTAGCTATTGCTGCTGTGCTGAAAGATGAAGGCTATATCGATAATTTCCAAATCGTTGGCGAAGCCGCGAAGCCAGTTCTGGAAATTCAACTGAAGTACTACGCAGGCCGTCCTGTGATCGAGCGCATCGACCGCGTTTCGCGTCCAGGTCTGCGCGTCTACAAAGGCAGCAACCATATTCCTCAAGTGATGAATGGTTTGGGCGTTGCAATCGTATCCACCTCCCGTGGTGTGATGACCGATCGCAAAGCACGTGCAGCTGGCGTGGGTGGCGAAGTTCTTTGCTACGTGGCGTAAGGAGAATATCAATGTCACGTATTGCTAAATATCCCGTTACTTTGCCTAAAGGCGTAGAAGCGACTATTGCAGCAGATCAAATCACCGTTAAAGGTCCTTTGGGCACAATGACCCAAGAACTGAAAGGTGATGTTGCTATCGAGCTGAACGACGGTCAACTGACATTTGCACCAGCGAACGACTCACGTCACGCTAACGCAATGTCCGGTACCATCCGTTCCTTGGTAAACAACATGGTTACTGGTGTGAGCGAAGGTTTTGCTCGCAAACTGAACTTGGTTGGCGTGGGTTTCCGTGCACAAGTTCAAGGTAACGCTCTGAAACTGCAACTTGGTTTCTCGCATGACGTTATTCACGATCTGCCTGCTGGTGTTACAGCAGAATGTGCGACTCCTACAGAAATCGTTCTGAAGGGTTCTAACAAACAGGTCGTAGGTCAGTGTGCTGCGGAGATCCGCGGCTACCGTCCACCTGAGCCTTACAAAGGTAAAGGTGTTCGCTACGCTGACGAACGCGTCATCTTGAAAGAAACCAAGAAGAAGTAATCGCACAGGCAAGGACGAATTATGGACAAGAAACAATCCCGTTTGCGTCGTGCAGTGGCAACCCGTCGAAAAATCGCCGAGTTGCGCGTTCATCGCTTGGCGGTGCATCGCACGAATTTGCATATTTATGCCAACATCATTTCGCCAGAAGGCGATCGCATTCTGGTAAGCGCTTCGTCGCTGGAGCCAGAAGTACGCAAAGAACTGGCCAATGGCGGCAACGTCGCTGCAGCCAGTTTGATTGGCAAGCGCGTAGCCGAAAAAGCGAAAGCAGCCGGTATAGAAACCGTTGCTTTTGACCGCTCTGGCTTCCGTTATCATGGCCGCGTCAAGGCGTTGGCTGATGCCGCGCGTGAAGCCGGCTTGAAATTCTAAGCAAGGAATTGTCAAATGGCTAAAGCACAAGGCAGAAACAATGCCGAACAAGAGCGCGATGACGGCCTGCGTGAAAAAATGATCGCGGTTAACCGCGTCAGTAAAGTCGTTAAAGGTGGTCGCACCATGAGCTTCGCTGCATTGACAGTGGTAGGCGATGGTGATGGCCGTATCGGAATGGGCAAGGGTAAAGCTCGCGAAGTGCCAGTTGCTGTTCAGAAAGCTATGGAACAAGCCCGTCGTGGTCTGTTCAAAGTAGCTCTGAAAGACGGTACGCTGCATCACACAGTTGTTGGTAAGCACGGTGCTTCCACAGTGTTGATTTCCCCAGCTGCAGAAGGTACTGGCGTTATCGCTGGTGGTCCAATGCGTGCTGTGTTCGAAGCAATGGGCGTGCGTAACGTTGTTGCTAAGAGCTTGGGTTCCAGCAATCCATACAACATGGTTCGCGCAACTTTGAACGGTTTGCGTGCTTGCTCCACACCATCTGAAATTGCTGCTAAACGTGGCAAGACAGTTGAAGAGATTCTGGGGTAAATCATGGCACAGAAGCAAATCAAGGTTACTCTCGTGCGCTCTGTTATCGGTACTAAACAAGACCACCGCGACACAGTACGCGGCCTGGGCTTGCGCCGAGTAAACAGCAGTCGCGTTCTGGTTGATACGCCCGAAGTGCGCGGTATGATCCGTAAGGTTGATTACCTCGTTACGGTTTCGGAAGCCTAAAGGAATCGCGATGTCAGAATTGCAATTAAATTCGATTCAACCCGCTGAGGGCGCTAAACACGCCGCTCGTCGTGTTGGTCGCGGTCCAGGTTCCGGCCTGGGCAAGACCGCAGGTCGCGGTCACAAAGGTCAGAAATCACGTGCTGGTGGTTTTCATAAAGTCGGTTTTGAAGGCGGTCAAATGCCTTTGCAACGCCGTCTACCGAAGCGTGGTTTCACGACTCCTGGTGGTCACCTGCATGCTGAAATCCGTTTGTCCGACTTACAACGTCTGGATGTAGAAGAAGTTGATATCAACGTTCTGAAACAAGCCGGTGTAGTTGGTCAACTGGTACGTTTCGCCAAAGTCATCAAGTCTGGTGAGCTGTCTCGCAAAGTAGTGCTGAAAGGCATTCGTGCAACAGCTGGTGCCCGCGCTGCAATTGAAGCAGCGGGCGGCTCGTTGGCTGAATAAAAGGGGTTACGGTGGCAAAAGCACAGGCACAGAGTAAATCAGGTTCGGGTTACGGCGATTTACGTCGTCGCATCATTTTCCTGCTGCTCGCCCTGATTGTTTATCGCTTGGGAACACACATTCCTGTGCCAGGTATTAATCCTGATGCACTGTCCGAGCTGTTCCAACAGAACCAAGAAGGTATTTTGGGTCTGTTTAACATGTTCTCGGGTGGTGCTCTGCAGCGTTTCTCCGTATTCGCGCTAGGGATTATGCCCTACATTTCTGCATCGATTATCATGCAGCTGGCATCGGCAGTGGTGCCCACGCTTGAAGCGATCAAGAAAGAGGGCGAATCGGGTCGGCGTAAAATTACGCAGTACACCCGATATGGCACAGTGTTTCTGGCGTTATTCCAAGCAGTAGGTATTTCTATTGCTTTGGAAACACAACCAGGTTTAGTCATTGATGCAGGGATGTTGTTCCGCTTTACTACAGTGGTAACACTGGTAACGGGCACAATGTTCTTGATGTGGCTAGGCGAGCAGATTACCGAACGAGGCATTGGGAATGGTATTTCCATTCTAATCTTTGCCGGGATTGTTGCAGGTCTACCCAGTGCTATGGGTGGTTTGCTGGATCTGGTCCGTACCGATGCAATGTCTATTTTGTCGGCATTGTTCATCTTGGTGCTGGTTGCTGCCGTTACTTACTTTGTCGTGTTTGTTGAACGTGGGCAACGTCGTATCACGGTTAACTACGCAAAACGTCAAGTGGGTAACCGCATTTACGGTGGGCAAAGTTCGCACTTGCCGCTGAAGCTAAATATGGCTGGGGTGATTCCTCCAATCTTCGCCTCCTCCATTATTTTGCTGCCAGCGACTATTGCTAGCTGGTTTTCTGCAACGCCAGGTTTGTCTTGGCTGCGCGATTTGGAAGCAGCGCTTTCACCTCGCCAACCGTTGTATATAACCCTGTTTTCAGCACTGATTATTCTGTTTTGTTTCTTCTATACGGCCTTGGTGTTTAACAGCCGTGAAACAGCAGATAACCTGAAGAAGAGTGGTGCGTTTGTACCTGGGATTCGTCCTGGTGAGCAGACAGCACGTTATATCGATCGCATTCTGACGCGTTTAACGCTGGCAGGTGCCCTCTATATTACGATCGTGTGTCTGGTGCCTGAATTCCTGCAAATGCACTGGAATGTACCGTTCTATTTTGGTGGTACTTCTCTGTTGATTATTGTGGTGGTTACCATGGACTTCATGGCACAGGCTCAGGCCTACATGATGTCTCAACAATATGACTCGTTGCTTAAGAAGGCTAACTTCAAGGGTGCGGGTTTGCCAATGCGATAAATAAACACGATGGCAAAGGACGACGTCATTCAGATGCAGGGGCAGGTTTTAGAAAACCTGCCGAACGCAACATTCCGTATCAAGCTAGAAAACGGCCATGTGGTGTTGGGCTATGTTTCGGGCAAGATGCGTATGCATTACATCCGGATTCTTCCGGGTGACAAGGTCACAGTGGAGCTCACGCCCTATGACTTGTCCCGAGGCAGAATCGTGTTCCGCTCGAAATAAGCGGCCCGGATAAAGGAACCTAGGAGTCAAACCATGAAGGTAATGGCATCAGTTAAGCGGATCTGCCGCAACTGCAAAATTATTAAACGTCATGGCGTGGTACGTGTAATTTGCACTGACCCCCGCCACAAGCAGCGTCAAGGCTGATACGCCGAAACGCAACCGATTTAACAAGGAAAAACCATGGCCCGTATTGCTGGCATTAATATTCCGCCGCATCAGCACGCCGAAATCGGTCTTACCGCGATTTTCGGTATCGGTCGTACTCGTGCTCGTCAGATTTGTGACGCTTCCGGCGTTGCTCACGATAAAAAAGTGAAAGATCTGACCGATGAGGAACTCGAAAAAATCCGCGAACAGATTTCTCAGTTTTTGGTTGAAGGCGATTTACGCCGTGAAGTTCAACTGTCTGTGAAACGTCTGATCGACATGGGTAGCTACCGTGGCATGCGCCACCGTCGTGGCTTGCCTGTACGCGGTCAACGTACCCGTACCAATGCACGTACCCGTAAGGGACCACGTCGTGCAGCGCAGGCTCTGAAGAAATAATCGAGGATTAGAAGATGGCTAAAGCTTCTAGCGCATCGCGCGCTCGCAGAAAAGTTAAAAAGAACGTTTCGGACGGGATCGCTCACGTCCAAGCTACTTTTAACAACACAATCATTACCATCACCGATCGTCAAGGCAACGCGTTGTCTTGGGCGACCTCTGGTGGTGCGGGCTTTAAAGGCTCGCGTAAGTCCACTCCATTTGCTGCTCAGGTTGCTGCTGAAGCCGCCGGTCGTACAGCAATGGAATACGGTATCAAAAATCTAGAAGTTCGCATTAAAGGGCCCGGTCCTGGCCGTGATTCGTCGGTGCGTGCGTTGAATGCGCTGGGTATTAAAATCACCAGCATCGCTGACATCACGCCGATTCCGCACAACGGCTGCCGTCCGCCCAAGCGTCGTCGCATTTAAGGGGAAGCTACGTGGCTCGTTATATTGGACCTAAATGTAAGCTCTCGCGTCGCGAGGGTACTGATCTGTTCCTGAAAAGCGCTCGTCGCTCTTTGGATTCCAAGTGCAAACTGGACTCACGTCCTGGTCAGCACGGTCGCACTTCTGGTGCCCGTACCTCTGACTACGGTTTGCAGTTGCGTGAAAAGCAGAAACTGAAACGTATGTACGGCGTTCTGGAAAAACAGTTCCGTCGTTACTTCGCTGAAGCTGATCGCCGCCGTGGTAACACTGGTGAAACGCTGATTCAGTTGCTGGAATCCCGTCTGGACAACGTTGTATACCGTATGGGCTTCGGCTCCACACGTGCAGAAGCACGTCAGTTGGTTACTCACCGTGCAATCGAAATCAACGGTCACACCGCTGATATCGCTTCCATGTTGGTTAAACCTGGTGATGTAGTTTCTATCCGTGAAAAATCTCGTGCACAAGGCCGTATCAAAGAATCTTTGGAATTGGCTTCCAGCACAGGTTTCCCACAATGGGTTGAAGTTGACAGCAGCAAACTGAGTGGTGTGTTCAAACAAGTTCCGGACCGCGCTGACGTGGCCCGTGACGTGAACGAATCACTGGTTGTTGAGTTGTACTCCCGTTAATCAGCTACTTCACGTATCTGATTCAAGCACCCATTATTGGTTTTTACCGGTAATGGGTGTCTCTGGTTTTTAGAGCTGGAATTTCCGGCGTTTTCCATCAGCCTTATCGGTGTAACGAGCCGAGGGTATTGAAAAGGAATCTACATGTCTCAAGCTTTTTTGAAGCCTCGTTCCATTGAAGTTGAAGCAGTCAGCAAAAATCACGCTCGCGTGATTATGGAACCTTTCGAGCGCGGCTACGGTCACACTCTGGGTAACGCACTGCGTCGCATCCTGTTGTCCTCCATGACTGGTTTTGCACCTACAGAAGTGCAAATCACTGGCGTGGTACATGAATACTCCACACTGCCAGGCGTACAAGAAGATGTCGTAGACATCATGCTGAACCTGAAAGGTATTGTGTTCAAACTGCACGGTCGCGAAGAAGTGACACTGACGCTGAGCAAATCCGGTCTGGGCCAAGTTTTGGCCAGCGACATCGATTTGCCACACGACGTGGAAATCCTGAACCCCGATCACGTTATCGCCAACCTGACCGACGACGGTAAGTTGGAAATGACTATTCGCGTGGAAGAAGGCCGTGGCTACGTTCCTGGTAACGTGCGTGCGTTGTCTGATGATCGTCAACATACGATTGGTCGTATTGTGTTGGACGCGTCTTACAGCCCAGTTCGCCGTGTTAGCTATGCAGTTGAAAGCGCACGTGTGGAACAGCGTACTGACTTGGACAAATTGGTTCTGGACATTGAAACCAACGGCGTGTTGAACCCAGAAGAAGCTGTACGTCAGGCTGCTCGCATCCTGATGGATCAGATCTCTGTGTTTGCTGCGTTGGAAGGTGCCGAAGAAGCACAAGAAACACCAGAACGCGCTACACCTCCAATCGATCCAGTATTGTTGCGTCCTGTGGACGATCTGGAATTGACTGTTCGTTCCGCAAACTGCCTGAAAGCCGAAAATATTTACTACATCGGCGATCTGATCCAGCGTACGGAAAACGAACTGCTCAAGACACCAAACCTGGGCCGCAAATCTTTGAACGAAATCAAAGAAGTGTTGGCTTCCCGTGGTTTGACCTTGGGTATGAAACTGGAAAACTGGCCTCCTCTGGGGCTAGAGCGTCCATAAATAGTTGTAACTGGGGCTTTAGCGGCGTATAAAAACGTGCTAAAGTCCCATGTATCAGTTGGCCCGCAGCAATACCGATAGAAGAGCCAACGCAGATGAAATCCTTTCATCTGATTTAAGATTTATTTTTTAGGAAGAAATATCATGCGTCATCGTCATGGTTTACGTAAGCTGAATCGTACCAGCAGCCACCGTTTGGCTATGTTCCGCAACATGTCCGTATCTTTGATTACTCACGAAGCAATCAAAACAACTTTGCCTAAAGCTAAAGAGCTGCGTCGTGTAATCGAGCCTCTGATCACTTTGGCTAAAGAAGACAGCGTTGCTAACCGTCGTTTGGCTTTTGCACGTCTGCGCGATCGCGACGCTGTGACCAAACTGTTCAACGACTTGGGCCCACGCTTCCAAGCTCGTAACGGCGGCTACACACGTATCCTGAAAATGGGCTTCCGCCAAGGCGATAACGCTCCCATGGCTTTCATGGAATTGGTTGACCGTCCAGAAGTAGCTGAAGAAGCTGCTGCAGAATAATACGGCTCGCCAGTATTAGAAGAAACGGACCTATATTTAGGTCCGTTTTTTTATGTCTGAAATAGACTGATTCAACAGGTACTATACGTAAAACTGTTTGATAAGACTTCGGTAGGTGGTGGAATGACTGTATTGACGTGCGATGCTTTGTCTTCGCTTAGCCCTGATGCGGTGGTGTTGGTGCTTAGTAATGCACCTGACGAATTGCTGGCAAAACGTATTGCTCACTATGTGGTTGAAGAAGGTTTAGTCGCCTGTGCGAACCTTGGCGCTGCTTCGCTGTCTATGTATATGTGGCAGGGTGAGCTACAGGGGGAGACCGAGGTGCCGTTGCAGTTTAAAACAACGGCTCGCCGCGTAGAGGCATTGATTCAACGTCTTGTTTCCCTACACCCTTACGAGATACCCGAAGTGATTGTGGTACCAGTAGTGGCGGGGCTAGGCAGTTACATCAAGTGGGTTCAAGATGAAACAGCAGCACCTCCTGTGTTGAAGAAATCATAATTGAGAGTGACACATGCAGTGTGTAGCGGCGAAGACAACGGATGAGCGCAGCAGCTTAAGTGCTGTAGTAGGGTGGTTATTATTGCTGGTAGTAGGTTGGGCATTGATGATGCAGCCTGCGCGAGCAGAAGAGGAGTACCTAGACCCTGAAGATGCCTTTCAGTTTAGTGCGGCCATGCACAGTCCTACTGAGCTGGATATTCACTTTGTTATCGCCCCTGAATACTACATGTATAGGGATCGCTTCGTATTCGAAGCTATGCCTAGCAGTGACTGGTTGGGTGAGGTGGCGTACCCGCCTGCCGCCATCGTCTACGACCCCACCTTTGAAAAAGACATGGCTATTTATCGCCGCGAAGTCACGCTTCGTGTGCCGATTAACGAAGGCTCCATGTTGCCGTTGCAGGTGGAAATTACTAGCCAAGGCTGTGCGGATGCCGGCCTGTGTTATTCACCCAGCACACATGAGTTAACGCTTACGGCCACCAATGATGGTTACAAGCTAAGTGGTGAGGGCGTAGTAAATAGTGTGCCTGCACCCTTAACCGAGGTGGTGTTGGCGGATGCGGCACTGGAAAAGGCGGCATCTGCTTCATCATCGGCCAACAGTTTGTTGGATTTGTCGGATACGGGTTTAGCGGCGTACTTGTTAGACGCGTCGTGGTGGCAAATTATGCTGCTGGCCTTTGGGCTGGGTATGCTGCTTTCCTTTACGCCGTGTGTGCTGCCTATGGTGCCTATTTTGCTGGGCATTATCGCTGGGCAGGGGGCTCCGATCAAAAGTGTTTCACGTAAGCGTGGTTTGGGTTTAGCGGCGATTTACGTGTTGGGCGTGTCCGTGGTGTACACCGCATTGGGTGTAGTCGCAGGTTTGCTAGGCGCGAGTTTAGCGGTGTGGCTGCAGAATCCATGGATTCTAAGTACCTTTGCGGTGCTGCTATTTGTGCTGGCTCTGTCTATGTTTGACGTGTATCAGTTGCAAGTACCGTCGGGCATGCAATCACGTTTGCAAGGGGTGCTAAGCCGCATTCCGGGTGGACGTTATAGTGGCGTGTTCTTGATGGGGATGCTCTCGGCGCTGATTGTAGGCCCCTGCGTGGCGGCGCCTCTGGCGGGAGTGCTGCTGTTCATTTCACAGACTGGCAACATCGCGATTGGTGCGATGGCACTGTTTGCCATGGCGTGGGGATCGGGTGTGCTCTTGCTACTGGTGGGTGCAACGTCGGGTGTGCTGATGCCTAAAGCAGGCGCGTGGATGAACACGGTAAAGCAGATCTTTGGCTGGCTGTTGATCGCTACGGCGCTGTGGATGTTGACCTCTGTGCTGCCTACGGTGTGGTTCATGTTGGGGTGGGCCGTGCTGGCAGCGTGGCTGGGTTTGCTGCTAGGTGTAGGACGCTCTCACGAAGCGGGTACTTCTGCAGGAAAATTATTCTTAAAAGCGCTGGGTTGGTTGTCTATGTGTTGGGCAATCTTCATTTTGGTCAGCGTGGCCAGCGGTGGGCGCAGCGTGATGGAGCCGCTAAAGCATTGGCAAGGTAGTGGTAGCGTGATGGGGGTGGGCAGTGCGGTGACGGCACCTACATTCCAGAAAGTCGAAACCATTGCTGAGCTGGAAGAAAAGCTGGCCAATAGTGGCGGCAGAACAGTCATGCTGGATTTCTACGCTGACTGGTGTGTGTCGTGCATAGAGATGGAAAAATTCACCTTCAGTGATCCGGCTGTTGCCGCCAAAATGAACTCTATGCTGCTGTTGCAGGCCGATGTGACGGCGAACACGCCAGAGCACCGTGCTTTGCTTAAACGCTTTAATTTGTTTGGCCCGCCTGGGATTATTTTGTTTGATGCCCAAGGTCGTGAACTGCACGATGCGCGTGTGGTTGGCTTTATGCCAGCAGATAAGTTTTTACGGGTGCTGAACTCGGCAAATTAACCGTTGCTTGTATGAACAGTAGTGAACAGGCCATGCACTAGCATGGCCTGTTTGCTGTTGAGGCAGCGATTTAGTGTTGTAGGGTTTGGTAAATAGACTCAATAACTTCTGGGCCTATACGCGAGGCCATTTGCTCATGGACTGGGCGCAGCGCAGCAACCCATTCGCGCCGCTCATCTGGGCTTAGTTCGTACAAGGTGGTTTGTCCCGCAGCACGTATGGCGTCTAATGCCTCGTCGTTTTCACGTTGGGAAATATCATTAGCGTAGAGTGTTGCGTCGGCCATGGCTCTTTCCAAGGGCTCACGCAGGCTAGGGTCTAGGGCATCCCAAAACTTCTTGTTAACGATGACGGCATACCCTATATAGCCATGATTGGATAAGGTGGCGTGTTTTTGCACTTCATGCATTTTCTGGGTGTAGAGATTAGAGGGCGTGTTCTCGGTGCCATCGACCACACCGGTTTGTAGCGCTTGGTAGGACTCCGAGAAGGCCATCACTTGTGGAATGGCTTCTAGGGCCTGCATTTGCGCTTCCAACACCTTAGATGACTGTATACGCATCTTTAGGCCTAGAAAGTCGTCAGGCGAGTGTAAAGGGGAGTTAGCGCTCATGATTTTGAAGCCATTATCCCAGTAGGCTAGCCCTTTAATGCCTTTAGGTTCTAGCATGGCTAGCAGATCTTGCCCGACTTGGCCTTGCGTGACCCGATTTAAGTCGTCTTTGTCTTCGAAGATGAATGGCAGATCAAATACCTCGAAAGCACGTACGCCTAAAGGGCCAAATTTAGCGAGGGACGGTGCCAACATCTGTACAGCCCCTAGCTGCAGAGCTTCTAGCTCTTCTTTGTCTTTATACAGTTGTGAGTTTGGGTACACCTCTACGACTACTTTGCCATCGGTGTATTGTTCGGCCAGTTCTTTAAATTTGTCTGCCCCTTTGCCTTTTGGTGTGTCGGGTGAGACTACATGGCTGAATTTAATGACTAAGGGGTCAGCGAGTACAGTGCTACTGATGCAGAGGGTTGCCACCCATGCGGCGGCGAGGGCTTTCTTCATAGGCATAGTTGTCTCCAGGAATAATTATGATTGGAATATCAGCCTTTGAAGTTCACTGTACTGAATGGTTTTGGCGGAATGAATTGTTATTTAACGAATCGGTGCTTAATTATCCATTAACGTCGTTGTATTTTTGCTAATTTCGTTTATCACGAAAACGTCTTTAAGACGGTGTTTTGTGTGTGCTGAGAGTATGAGGCGGCAGCCAGAAAAAAGAACCCCCTACTGAACAGTAGGGGGTGTGGTGCTTACTTGCTTTGCAGTCGTAGCAGTTTGGCTGCTTCGATTGCGAAGTAGGTCAAAATGCCATCGCCACCAGCGCGTTTAAACGCCAACAGGGATTCCATCATGACTTTGTCGTGATCCAGCCAACCGTTTGCAGCGGCGGCTTTAATCATGGCGTATTCGCCGCTTACTTGGTAGGCAAAGGTAGGCATACCAAAGGCTTGTTTGATGTCACACAGTACGTCCAAATAAGGCATACCAGGCTTAACCATGACCATATCCGCACCTTCGTGGATGTCTGCAGCCACTTCGCGCAGGGCCTCGTCGCGGTTAGCGGGGTCCATTTGGTAGCTGGCTTTGTCTGACTTACCTAGGTTGCTGGCAGAGCCTACGGCATCGCGGAATGGGCCGTAAAAGGCGCTGGCGTATTTGGCGGAGTAAGCCATGATACGGGTGTCTATATGGCCATGTTCGTCCAGCGTTTGGCGAATCGCACCAACGCGACCATCCATCATGTCGCTAGGCGCAACGATATCTACACCAGCATTGGCTTGGGTCAGGGCTTGTTCACGCAATACTTCGACGGTAGGGTCGTTTAATACGTAGCCGTTTTCATCCAGAATGCCGTCTTGGCCGTGGCTGGTGTAAGGGTCCAGCGCCACGTCAGTCAGAATGCCCAGATCAGGGAAATTTTCTTTCAAACTGCGCACTACGCGTGGGATCAAACCGTCTGGGTTGGTGGCCTCGCTACCATCCGGTGTTTTAAGGTCTGCCTCGATCACGGGGAACAACGACAACACAGGAATACCCAGTTTTACGCACTCTTCCGCAACGCTCAGAATAGTGTCTGGAGAGTAGCGGTATACGCCGGGCATGGACTCCACAGCTTCGCGTATGTTGTTGCCTTCGCGCACGAACACCGGGTAAATCAGGTCATTTACGCTTAATGCATTCTCGCGCACAAGGCGGCGGGTGAAGTCATCGCGGCGGTTACGGCGGGGACGGCTAACGGGGTAGTTAACGGGAGGTAGAAATTGAGTCATGGCACAACCTTTGGAGATATCCAGTTTTCAATAAGTAAGGTAGCTTCCTCAATGCCAATACGGTGCGTGGCCGAAAAGGGGACAGCTTGAATGTTCCCCATGGCAGCGAGTTGTTTGCGAGCTTCAGCAGCCGCTTGTATACGTTTACCATACGCGAATTTATCCGCTTTGGTGAGCAATACCAGTAATGGCTTGCCAGTGGGGGCAATCCAGCGTGCTAATTGCAGGTCCAGCGGGGTGACGCCGCGACGTATATCCAGCATCAATACAACACCAGCCAGCGAGCTGCGTTGGCGCAAGTAGCCGCCCAGCATTTCATCCCAGTCTTGTTTTTCTTGACGTCCTACTGCGGCGTAACCGTAGCCAGGCAAGTCGACGAGGTAGCCTAGAGACTCTTCGGGCTCTAGAGGGTCAGGAATGCCAAACATGTTGATCAGGCGAGTTCTACCCGGTGTTTTACTGGAAAACGCCAAGCGTTTTTGATTCGCCAGCACATTGATGGAGGACGATTTCCCAGAGTTGGAGCGACCAACAAAACAGACCTCGGGTGGGCCGGGGGGCGGGAGTTGATCCAGCTTTGCGGCGGAGATAGTGAAGCTGGCGCGATGTAAGATTGACATGATTAAGGCAATTTCCCGTTTAAATCCAAGCTCTATTGTATAATCTTGGGATTTGAAACAGTAACCGTCGTGTTCCGTGCAGATCCCTTACAGCAGAAATAATACGGTATACGACGACCAGTGACTTCAAATACTGCGGTATTTGTGTCTAAATCGCGATCGTCGAGGACTACATGAAGCTGAAGCGCGTGCTTTCCAGAATCGTTATTGCCAGCGGCCTTGTGGCAGCCTGTTCCACTCTCTCTTTGGCGCATGCTGCAGATACCGCTGCAAAACCTGATGCAGCTAAGGGCGAGCAACTCTACTTGAATGGTGAACTGTCACGTGGCGTACTTGCCTGTGTGACCTGTCACGGCGCAGCGGGTAACAGTGTTATTGAAATGTACCCTAGTATTGCTGCCCAGCCGTTTGAGTATGTGGTTAAACAGCTGCATGATTTCCGCCCCGGTGCAGATAATACCCCCCCATTACGTCGTGCCGCCAACGGCAATCCTGCTGTGATGACCAGTATTGTGACTGGCATGACAGAGCAGGAAATGCGTGATGTGGCCTTCTACGTATCCCAGCAGAAAGTAGATTGGGAGTTGGCTGCTCGTGCAACCAACGAAGAAACCTTTGAGCGTGGCCAACAAATTTGGCGCGGTGGTTTGCCTGATCGTAACGTAGCTGCTTGTGCGGCCTGTCACTCGCCTAACGGCGCAGGTTTGCCCGGTAAATACCCACGTTTGGCTGGTCAGCACGTACCGTACTTGCTGGAACAGCTGAAACTTTTCCGCAGTGGTGACCGCAATAACGAAGCGGCGATGCACGAGCTGGCTGATCGCATGAATGATGCCGATTTGTCTGCTGTAGCGGATTACGCTGCTGGCTTGCGCTAGAGCAAAGCTCTTGTTTTTAGCGACTGCTATATTCAGTGTTGCATCCTGTAACCCTTACAGGGTGAGGTGTTGATACCTAAGCTCCCCTCTTGGGGAGCTTTTGTTGTCTGGGCAGGAACCTTTAGTCTTAAACGGACTCTAATAGCCCAGACTTATAAGCCCCTGAATTATCTGTTTAGTTTCTACCTGAGAGTGTTGTGACTACCAAACGTCAATTTGGCGCTGCTGAACTGTTCGAGCTATTGGGTTCAATGCGTTTTGCAGTGAGCCTGCTCATGTTCATCTGTGTGGCCAGTATCATTGGTACTGTGCTGGCGCAAAACCAAGCCATGAATATCTATGTGGACCAGTTCGGGCCATTTTGGGTAGATGTGTTTGATAGGTTCTCGATTTGGACCATCTATAACACGTGGTGGTTCTTGGTCATTATGGGTTTCTTGGTAGTGTCTACTACCGTCTGTGTGATCCGTCATGCGCCAAAAATGCTCAAAGATGCCCGCAACTTCAAAGAATATGTGCGAGGTAATAGCTTACGGGCGTTCCCACATAAGGTAGAAGTGAGCAACCATGCCGACACCGAAAAGAACGCTAGCGATGTGCAAGCGTGGTTGAAGGTAAAAGGCTATCAGTACAAAGTACGTAAAGATGCTGATGGTAGTGTGATGTTGGCCGCCAAAAAAGGCAGCTCTAATCGCTTAGGTTACATTTTTGCGCACGCAGCAATTGTGGTGATCTGTATTGGTGGGCTGATGGATAGCGAGCTGCCCACACGATTGCAGGTATGGTTAGGCGGCAAAAAACCCATTACTGAAAACATTTTGATCTCTGAGGTTCCACCCGAAGGGCGTTTGCCAGCGGGCAACCCTAGCTTTAGGGCGAACCTGTTGGTACCAGAAGGCGTACGCACAGCCACTGCTGTGGTGAACGTAGACGAAGGCGTATTGGTGCAGCCTATGCCCTTTGTGCTGGAGCTTAAACGCTTTCTCATTGAGTACTACTCTACCGGTATGCCAAGTAGCTTTAAGAGCGAAGTGCGCATTACCGACCCCGATACCGGCGACAGTTTTGATCGCATCATCGAAGTGAACGAGCCCCTGCGCTACAAAGGCGTAACGGTGTATCAATCTGGCTTTGATGATGGTGGTTCTACCGTAGAGTTGCTGGCGTATCCACTGCATGGCACACAAAGCCGTCCTTTCCCTGTGTCTGGGAAAATTGGCGAGAGTACCCGTTTTGTGGTGGATGACGCGGGTAATGAAGTCAGTGTGAACTTCACTGAACTACGTACCATTAACGTAGAAGATTTGCGTGAAGGGGATCCACAACCCAAGGCATTAGCCGAGCACGTGGCTGCGGTATCAGGTAGTGCTGCCGGTAAGCGTAACGACAACTTGGTAAACGTTGGGCCTAGCATTCATTACAAGCTGACCGATAACAGTGGTCAGGCACGTGAATATACCCAGTACATGGCTCCAGTGATCCTAGATGGCTTCCCCGTATTTCTGGCGGGTATGAATGTGTCGCCGCAAGTAGGTTTTCGCTATGTGCGTATCCCAGCCGATGATCAGCTAGCAATGCAGGAGTTTATGCGTTTGCGTGCAGCGTTAGAAGACCCCGCCTTGGTGCGTGAAGCGGCGTTACGCTTTGCTGAGCGTAATGGTGACGCCACCCCAGGCTCGTTGCTGCACACGGCGGCACAAAATGCGGTAATGAGTTTCGCCCGTGAAGGTTTTAACGGCTTAATTGGCCGAGTACCCGAAGAAGAACGCGAGAAAATTCTTGGGTTTACGGTGCCAATGATTCAGCTTACGTTGATTGAGTTACGTGATATTCTGCGTGAACGTGCTGGCGAAAAAGCAATTGTGTATGAAGGCGATGAAGGCATGCGTGCCCAGCAGTGGACGCAATTGGCTGTATTAGCATTGGCCAATCTGCCCGATTATCCTGCCCCCGTCATGTTGGGTTTACGTTCGTTTGACCATGTGCAGGCTAGTGTTTTCCAAGTAGCACGCAGTCCAGGTATGTACATTGTGTATACCGGCTCATTGTTCTTGGTGATTGGTGTCTTTACGATGTTCTACGTTCGTGATCGACGTATTTGGGTGTGGATACGACCACAAGAGGGTGGCAGCTCTATGCAGGCTGCAATGACCTCACAACGGCGCAATTTGGATTTCAACCGCGAGTTTGACGAGTTCAAACAGAGCTTCCAGCGCTTGTCCGCATAGAGAGGAGTCTAAAAAATGTCTGAGTCAGCAATGCTTTCCCAGTCACAACAGTGGCAGGCTTCCATGGCAGCAAGCGGGGATTCCCGTGGTGTGCGTGGTCGCTTGCAGCTAAGTGACTATCTGTACTTTATTGTATTGTCGTTGGGCGTGGCCTACTGTTTGACCGCCTATACCGACTTTATGGATGGCTACGAAAAGGTCATTCTCTGTGGTGCTGTGCCGCTGTTGGTATGGATGGGTTGGTTGTGGCGTCCGCTGCGCACCTTGACGGTATTAAGCGGTTTAACAGCCATCTTGGCTATCTGGCTATACAGTAATGATGGCAGTTTGCTGAGCGGTGATCTAAGCCGTGCAGACAGTGTGTTCTTGCTGCGTTATCTGTTCTCGTCACAATCCGCTATTTTGTGGATGTGTGCCTTGTTCATGATCGCCATGGTGTGTTACTGGATTGGCTATGTGAGCAAAACCGCAGCATGGTTGGGTACTGCACTAACGTGGGCAGGTGTGTATGCCGGTACAGTGGGTATGTTCGTGCGTTGGCGCGAAGGCCACTTGTTAGGTCCTGGCTTAGGCCATATCCCCGTTAGCAACTTGTACGAAGTGTTTGTGATGTTTGCCTTAATCACAGCGCTGTTCTACCTGTATTACGAGCGTCGTTACGCGACCCGTAGCTTGGGTGGTTTTGTGCTGATGGTGATTAACGCATCGGTTATTTTCTTGCTGTGGTATTCCTTTGCCCGTGATGCTCACCAAATTCAACCGTTGGTGCCTGCATTAAAAAGCTGGTGGATGAAGATTCACGTACCCGCTAACTTTATTGGTTACGGTACTTTTGCCTTAGCGGCGATGGTGGGCTTTGCTTACTTGATCAAAGAAAATGGTCAAACACGTTCGTGGAGCAAATTGTGGCCTGTGTTTGTGCTGGGCATGTTGCTCTGTGCAGAGCCCATGATTTTTGGTTCACGCAGCGAGTTTTCCGTTACGTGGATGCTGTTCTTCGGCATTAGCGCACTGATCGTAGGGGCCATTTTGGCGCTACGTGGTCCTATTTCACGTCAGTTGCCTGACTTGGAAGTGCTGGACGATATTATGTACCGCGCCATTGCCATTGGCTTTGCGTTCTTTACTATTGCCACCATTTTGGGGGCGTTGTGGGCCGCGGATGCGTGGGGTACATACTGGCAGTGGGACCCTAAAGAAACGTGGGCACTGATCGTGTGGTTGAACTACGCGGCATGGTTGCACATGCGCTTGATGAAAGGCATGCGCGGTACTATTGGCGCGTACTGGGCGCTAGGCGGTTTGCTGATTACGAGTTTCGCTTTCTTGGGCGTGAACATGTTCTTGTCTGGCCTGCACTCTTACGGTGAATTGTAAGTAGTACAGCGCCAGCACTTATCGGGAGTGCTTGTCTATGAAAGACAGCACTTCCGGTGATTTCACTAAGTCTCGAATATCGCGGGCCGCCAATATCTCGGTTGGCGCTCTGGCCCCAGACACCACAAAACCTTGTACATAATCTACGCCTATGTCGCGCAGTATATGCAAGGTGTCTACGTCTTCTACCCATTCGGCAATACTGACCATACCCAGATTGCGTGCCAGTTCCACAATGGTGCGCACAATGGCGACATTGGTGTTCTTCAGCAGCATGTTGTGGATCAGTGAACCATCAATCTTAATGGCGTCTGTAGGCAGTTCTTGTAGGTATGAGAACGAGGTGTAGCCTGCACCAAAGTCATCCAGCGCAATGCGTACCCCTTTATGCTGCAAACGTTGCATAAACAGGCGCGTACGCTCTAGGTCTTGCAGTGCAACCCCCTCGGTGATTTCTACGCACAGCCTGTTAGCCAAGTGGTCGAAGTTTTCCAGAATAGTGAAGAGCTCATCAATGAACTTGTCATCATTTAAGGAAACGCCGCTTAGGTTGATATTGATTTGTTGTGTGCGTGGTAGCTGCGTGTGGTGTTTGTTTAGCCACTCTAAGGTGGCCGCAAATACCCACTTGTCGATAATGGAAACCGTACCGCTTTCTTCCGCTGCCGCAATAATCTTGCCCGATGGCATGAGGTTATTTTGTGAGTCACGTACACGTAGCAGCACTTCTACGTTGAGTGAATTAAGCGGGTTCTGCAACGCCATGAGTGGCTGCATTTCTAGGTACAGCCCACCTGATGCGCCATTTTCCAACTCTTTAAAGAGCCGTAGCTCTTCGGCGTGTTGGTACAGCTCGGTGGAGCCTTGTTTGTACAGTACGGATGGTAACTGTGTGCGGCGTGCGTCTCGGCAGGCGCGGTTGGCAGCGGCCAAGGCATCTTCGGCACGGGTGTCGGAAGACAGCTCTACTAAACCAATGGCGCTTTGCAGGTTGAAGCTGCGGTTGCCCGCATAAATACTGCCTTGGTTTAGCGATTTGATGATTTTTTCGGCCGTGGCTTGCGCTTGTTCTGGGGTGGTGTCGTTAAACAGAATCAAAAACTCATCATTGCCCAGTCGGCCTAGTTCTTGGCCGGGATGCAGCGTGGTTTCAATGCGATGGCTGACTTCTTTAAGTAAGGCATCACCCGCTGCATGACCGTAGGCGTCGTTGACGTGTTTAACGTAGTTAAGGTCCAAATACGCCAAGATACAGTTATTGCCTTCCCGTACTTTGTCTAGCGAGAACGACAGGGCTTTTTCTATACCGCGTTTATTCAGTACATCAGTAATAGGGTCATGGTTCGCCATCTGCTTCAGCTTGCGTATGGTTTCTGAGCGTTTGCTGATGTCTTGCAACGAACCTTCTATCACCCCTTGTGCCTGCAGTGCTCGCAGCCCGAATTGCTGCGGCAGACCAGGGTGTGAGGCTGCATCTAGGCGGCTGATCTCGGTTTCTTCGCCTGTTTGACTGGTTTGTATGATGCTATCCCAGTCAGTGGTGCCAAAAAATTGTTCCCAGTGGTAGTCGTCAATGTTGGTGTCTTCTGCTAAGCCTAAAAAGTCATAGAACACACTGTTGGCATAGATGAACTGGCCGTTTTCGTCTACGCTGAAAATGGCAAAGGGGCTGATACAGTGGTTAGCGAGTAAGGCTTGTTCGGCTACGGTTTTGGCATGGTGCTCTTCACGTAGGCGTTCGCCTAATAAGATCGCGACCATCAGGCTAGATAAGGGTAGGGCGAGTACGCTTTGGAAGGTGTCTAGGAAGTTGCTAGACAGCCCCAGTAGCATGAGTAGCATTAAGACCAGCACGCACAACGATGCGCTGAGCAGCATGATGTGCCACAGTGATAACGGTGTGGGGTGTTCGGCCCGTATCATGGCGGTGCATACCATCACAATACAACTGACTAGCCCTAGGCCACTTAGCAGCAACATGGCAGGCATGAACACTGCACGTTCTAGCAGGAACGCAGCGGGTAGCAAGGCTAATCCACCCCATTGCAGAGCACGTAGCAGCCACGTAAATGGCAAGGGCTGTATAACGGTGCGTAACAGTTGGGTAAATAGGGTATAGCTCACCACGAAATAGGCGGCGAGTGTGGCTTGCCGTATGGTGGGTAGCCAGACTGCGGGTAATTCGTGGCCTAGCCATAAGTTGTCCCAACCCATGGCCATCGCGCCCAGTCGTAGGTTACCCACTAGCCAGACGGCAATCAGCAGATAGAGGCTGTGTTTATTAATCAGGGCGATGACCAGCAGCAGTGCGGCTAAGGTGAGAAGCCCACCTTCTAGCAAAGCAATATAGCGAGTATGGCGCTGATTCGCCTGCGCCCAGTCGGTGGTAGTCCAACTGTGTACGCTAAAGGGACCAGCCACACTAGGCAGTACATGACAGTACACCGTTGCTAGCGCCGATAGGCTAGTAGTGTGTAGCGCATAGCCGTGGCTGGCGTGTGTGGCTACGGTAGGCAGGGCGGTGAGGTCTGTTTGATCGGGTTGTGTACCGTAGCAGTACAGGCTATGCAGGGGGCTCGTGGCAAAGCGTATGTCGTATTCGTTGCTGTTGAAGTCTTCGGGTAGTGAAAACTTCAACCAAAAAGGATCGTGTGTGGAAAGGCGTGATTCAGTAGGTTGTTGTGCTAAGGCTGTTTGGGTGTTGATTGAGGGTGCAGAAGGCGTCACCGGGGCCGGTAGCGTTTGCAGGCTTAACGAAAAACCCGCAGCACTGGGGTAGTGTGCGGGTAGTTGCAACAAAGCCGCCAGCGAGAGCAGGCAGATAAACAGCGGTAGCACATAAATGCTAAGTATTTCGGTAATACGTTGGCTTACGCCAGACCGTGTACGATCATTACGTGTGATAGTGGAATCCATCATGAATTTAGACAGCCTTGATCACCACGACAGACACGGATCAGCGGTCGTGGCAAATTGTTATAGTTTGTTAACGGTGAGGCGTCTGCGTTCTTTAAAAACTAAGCCCTGAAAATCAGGGCTTAGTAAATGGTGCTTAGGGTAATAAACGCTCTGAGGCAAATAGACTGTGTAGATCTTCCCGTGGTCGCACTACGTGTGCCGTGGTGCCATCTACAAGAATTTCAGCAGCGCGCGGGCGGGTGTTGTAATTACTTGCCATGGTGAAGCCATAAGCACCTGCCGACATAATGGCTAATAGGTCGTTTTGTTCCAAGGCCAGTTTACGGCCACGGGCCAACCAGTCACCGCTTTCGCAGATAGGGCCAACAATGTCGTATTCCAAAGCCGTTGTGCCGCTCTGGCGAGGGCTAACTGCTTCTACATCGTGCCAGGCGTCGTAGAGTGTGGGGCGGATGAGGTCATTCATGGCCGCATCTACAATCGCGAAGTTTTTGGCTTCTGACGGTTTTAGGTATTCCACACGTGTGAGCAACACACCAGCATTACCCACCATAGAGCGACCAGGTTCTAGCACCAATTGCAGGTGCGCCAAACCACGGGCATCCAAGGCTTTGAAGACTTCAGTCAGCAGCATGGTTGGGGTTGCAGGTGTTTCGTCGGTGTAGCGAATACCTAAGCCACCGCCCAAGTCTAAGTGAGACAGCTGAATACCCTGTTTTGCAAGCGTATCAATCAGGTTAAGCAGTTTGTCTAACGCGTCTAGGTACGGGCTGATCTCAGTGATCTGTGAACCAATATGGCAATCTACACCCACGATGTTCAGTTGTGGGTGCTGTGCTGCCAAGGCGTAAACGTCGGGGGCGTCTTCAATGGCAATACCGAATTTATTGTCTTTGAGGCCGGTAGAAATGTAAGGGTGAGTGTGGGCGTCAACGTCAGGGTTCACACGTAACGAAATGGGCGCTACGCATTTTTTGTCGGCAGCGATTTGCGCAATGTGCAGCAATTCATTTTTGGACTCAACGTTAAAGCATTTGATTTGCGCATCCAGTGCGGCTTCAATTTCCCAGCGCTGTTTACCTACACCGGAAAACACTACTTTGCGGGGATCGCCACCAGCGGCAATCACGCGTGCTAATTCACCACCTGAAACGATATCAAAACCCGCACCATGATTAGCCAGCTCACGCAGAATCGCTAAGTTAGAGTTAGCTTTCATGCCATAGCATACGAGTACATCACGGCCTTGCTTAGCTTGTTCATAGCTGTCCCAAGCGTCTTTTAATGCTTTTCGCGAATATACGTATAAAGGGGTGCCGTGCTCTTTGGCTAGATCTTCCAGAGAGCATTGTTCGGCATGCAGTACGCCATTATGAAATTGAAAATTCGGAGCTACAGTCATGATGGTAAAAATAAGTCATGAAAAAAGGCAGGGGACTGATCCGCAAGCGGGTCAGGCAGTGGGTACAGCGCTTGCGCTGACGTTAGACGCCGCGGCTTGTTCAGGTAAGACTAGGGGGCCTTTATAGCCACAGCCCCCAAGTACGACACTGGCACCTAGTAAAAGGATAAGCGCCGCACGTTTAGGTGAGAAATTTGGCTGCATGATGTGGTCAAAAACTGATTTATGCTTGAAGTATGACAGTCTATACGTAGACGTCAAACCTCCAGACAACAATGGTGCCATAAGGCACCATTGTGTTGTTGTTAATTAAGGGGTTGCAAAGCTTTGAGGGCTGTCATCGTATACATTGTCATCGTTTTGCAGGCCTTGTAGCAGGGAGTTAATGCCATCGTCTGGTACATCTGAGACGAAGTTGTCCATGGCGCTAGGCAAACCTACTCGTTCAATGGCGACGCCTGGCGGGAACTCGCTGTAGTAGTAGTCGCCGTTGGCTTTGGTCAACCCGCTAGGCATAGGGCCTAGTGGTACGTTGGGTTTACCTGCCAGAGCTTCACGCATGAAGTTGATCCAGATAGGCATGGAAACACCACCACCAGTTTCACCAGAACCCAGTGATTGCGGACGGTCAAAGCCCATCCAAGCAATACTGACTAAGTCAGGGGTGTAGCCAGCAAACCACGCATCCAACGAGTTGTTGGTGGTACCTGTTTTACCGCCAATATCATTACGTTTCAGCGTGGCAGAAGCACGAGCACCTGTACCCGATGTCGCTACACCACGTAGCAGGTCATTCATGACGTAGGCGGTACGCGGGTCAATCACTTGAGCATTCGCATCGCCAGCCACTACAGGCTTGGCACGCATGACCACTTGGTCGTTGCTGTCGGTAACGTAGTCAATCAGGTAAGGCTGTACTTTGTAGCCACCGTTGGCAAATACCGAGTAAGCACCCGCCAATTGCAAGGGTGTGACGCTACCTGCGCCCAATGCCAGCGGCAGTACGGCAGGGTTACGTTCGCGGTCAAAGCCAAAACGGGTGATGTAATCCTGAACATATTGAGGGCCCACCGCTTGCATGATGCGGATAGAAACCATGTTTTTGGATTTATACAGCCCCTGACGCATGGTCAGCATAGGCTCGTAACGGCCACCGTAGTTTTTAGGGTTCCATGCACGTGACCCTGTTTGCTCACGGGTGAGCTGGAACGGGGTATCGGCAATCTGGGTGCCAGGTGTTAAGCCTTTTTCCAGAGACGACGCATAGATAAACGGTTTAAAGGCCGAACCGGGCTGACGCCATGCTTGGGTCACGCGGTTGAACTTACCATCAGCAAAGTGGAACCCACCCACCATGGCTTGAATAGCACCATCTTGGGGGCGAATCGCAATCAATGCTGCTTGTACTGCAGGCATGTTCACAACTTCCCAGGACTCTGGGTTTTTGAACAAATACACCACCGAACCACGGGTTAGGCGTTGGCCTTCAGTGGCATTGGGTGCCAAGGCACGCGCCACAATACCCAACGCACGTTTGTCGGTAATGTCGATAATGTTATCGGCACTGCGAGCAACAGTAAGTTTGGTGGGGCTGGCCGACAACACCACACCGGTCAGCAAATCGCCGGTGTCAGGGTGGTCACGTTGTACTTCATCCAAAATATCGTTCAAGGCGTCGGCGTCTTGCTCAATACCTTCTGCCAAACTGATTTGACCCTCAGGGCCTGGGAAAGGCTTACGGCGGGTGTAGTTCAGAATGCCATCACGCACGCTTAGGTAAGCGGCTTCCTGATCTTTTGAGTTGATGGTGGTGTAGATGTTGAAGCCACGGCTGTAAATGTTGTCTTGGTAAACGTTGTACAGCAGTTGACGTGCCAGTTCAGCAGCGTACTCACCGTGGATGGCGTAACCACCAGCAGGCGTACCCAATGCGGAACGGATTTCAATTTTCTGTGCGCGTGCGGTCTCGTATTCATCTTGAGTGATGTAGCCCAAGTCCAGCATACGACGCAGTACACCTTGTTGTTGGCGAGTGGATTCAGCAAAGTTGGTGATAGGGTTGTAGCGTGACGGCGCACGTTGAATACCCGCCAACATGGCCGCTTCTGCCAAGGTGACTTCAGTTAGGCTTTTGCCAAAATAGGTACGTGATGCAGCAGGGAAGCCGTAAGAGCGATGGCCCAGATAGATTTGGTTCATGTACAGATCCAAAATCTGGTCTTTGGTCAGTGTGGCTTCAATCTTGAACGTCAGCAGCAGTTCGTAGAACTTACGAGTGTACGTTTTCTCGGACGACAGATAGAAGTTACGCGCTAACTGCATGGTGATGGTACTAGCACCCTGCGACTTACGCATGCTGAGCATGTTGGTGATTGCTGCACGGGCTACGCCGCGCAGGTCAATCCCACCGTGCTGATAAAAACGGTCGTCCTCAGCAGCCAGCAAGGCTGATTTCATGACATCGGGAATTTCATTGAACGGCATAACATTACGCCGTTCTTCACCGAACTCACCAATCAACACCTTGTCTGCGGTATAAATGCGCAAGGGGATACGAGGACGATAATCCGTCATGGCCGTAAGGTCAGGCAGGTTAGGCCATGCCAAAGCGAGTGCTAATACAACCAGCAGCACACCACTGACGGCTAAACCAGTCAGTACCACGATGGATTTCACGATGAACCGGCTCAACCAGGATCCGGAACGTTTAGTAGAGGTTTGGGCGGAAGAACTCATTGCGGGTGATTTTTAGGCCCTAGAAACAGAATGTAGAGCGTGTGTGCCAGTTTACTTGCTATCAGACGCTATAAAACTCAAATAGTGTACTTTTTTTTGGGTGCGCTAATGGGATAATACACAAATGACAGACTCTTTACCCACAGAACTCATGCAAATAGACCCTTTACCCCCGTTGGGGGAAAGAGAACTGCAGCATTTACGGCAACCTGAACATCGCCCCATTTTTTTGGTTGGCATGATGGGAGCCGGAAAAACAACTATAGGCAGACAGCTAGCTCGCAGCTTAAATCGCAGCTTCACCGATTTGGATCACGAACTGGAAGCTAGGTGCGGAGTGCGCATCGCTGATATTTTTGACATCGAAGGTGAAGAAGGGTTCCGTAAGCGCGAAGCCGCTGCACTGGATGCGTGCACGCGCCAACCGGGATTAGTGTTGGCGACGGGTGGTGGCGCTATTTTGTTGTCTGAAAACCGCACCCATCTTAAAGCGCGTGGTCTGGTTGTGTATTTACGTGCCAGTGCGGAAGAATTATTCAAACGCGTGGCTAAAGATAAAAGCAGGCCGTTGCTGCAAACGGAAAATCCCCGCCAACGTTTGGCGGAGTTGTTAGCACGCCGTGAGCCGCTGTATGAAGAAGTGGCCGATATTGTGTTCGACACAGGCAGTGCACCAATTTCTGCGGCGGTGCGTGATTTGGCAGCTGAATTACTGAATAAATGTGAGGTCAAACAATGAGTGTAGTATCGGTGCAGACGCCTGGTGGCGCTTATCCTATCCATGTGGCAGCGGGGCGGTTGGCGCACTTGGCTGAAAGCATTCCTGCGGATGTGACCCGTATTGCTTTGGTCAGTAATCCTACTGTTATGGGGTTGTATGGCGCGCAAGTGCTCGAGGCCTTGAAGCAAACCGGTAAAGCGGTGATCGAGGTGTCTATTCCTGATGGCGAAGCCTACAAAGACTGGAATACGCTGAACAGTATTTTTGATCGCCTGTTGGGTGAGCGTTTAGACCGTAAAGCACTCATTGTGGCGCTGGGTGGTGGCGTAGTGGGTGATATAGCCGGTTTTGCTGCGGCGTGTTTTATGCGTGGTATACGTTTTGTGCAAGTGCCTACTACGTTGTTGGCGCAGGTGGACTCGTCGGTGGGGGGTAAGACCGCTGTGAACCACCCCTTGGGCAAAAACATGATTGGTGCGTTTTATCAGCCCATCGCCGTAGAAATAGATATTAATGTGCTGCAAAGCCTGCCAGACCGCGAAATCGCGGCGGGATTGGCAGAGGTGATCAAGTATGGCCTAATTGTAGATGAGGGCTTTTTCCAGTGGTGCGAGCAAAACGTAGATGCACTGGTAAAACGTGATCCAGCAGCACTGGCCTATGCGGTACAGCGCTCTTGCGAAGTCAAAGCAGAAGTTGTGTCTGCAGACGAGCGTGAATCGGGGCTGCGTGCGTTGCTGAATCTGGGCCATACCTTTGGTCATGCGATTGAAGCGGGTTTGGGCTATGGTAAGTGGCTGCACGGTGAAGCGGTAGGTTGCGGCATGATTATGGCAGCCGAGCTGTCGGTAGCGTGTTGTGGCTTTCCGGCTGAGAAAGTACAGCGTGTACGGGAACTCGTGAAAAACATTGGTTGCCCAACTGTGCCACCGTCTTGGCCTGCCGAGCGCTGGATTGAATTGATGGGCATAGACAAGAAAGCCGAAGGCGGTCAACTACGTTTTGTGTTGATGTCCGACATTGGTAAAAGTCATGTACAGGCCGTAGCGCCAGAAACAGTGGCTACGGTCTTAGCAGGGTTTCAATAAACTAAAGACTAAGGGGATCATTATGGTGTCACTGGCAGTTTATGCATGTTTTCCAGAACATAGCCGGGGTAGACGCCTCCCTGAAGAGAGCCCTGAAAGGCGTAATGAATTTCAACGCGATCGCGACCGTATTATTCATTGCCAAGCGTTTAGACGGCTGGAGTACAAAACACAGGTCTTCATCAATCATGAAGGGGATCTGTTTCGTACCCGCCTGACGCACAGCATTGAAGTGGCGCAAATTGCCCGCTCCTTAGCTAGAAATCTGCAGGTGCACGAAGACTTAGTCGAGGCTATTTCGTTGGCGCACGACTTAGGCCACACCCCGTTTGGTCATGCTGGGCAAGAAGAGCTGAATGCATGCATGCGCGAGCTTGTGCCGCAAGCAGGTGGCTTTGAACACAACCTGCAAAGCCTACGTATAGTCGACACCTTAGAAGAGCGCTATGCCGCCTTTGACGGGCTGAACCTGTGTTTTGAAACCCGCGAAGGGATTTTGAAGCACTGTAATCTGCGTCATGCCCATTTGTTGGGTGATGTGGGCGAGCGTTTCTTGTTGCGCCAACAGCCTTCGCTAGAGGCACAGTTGACCAACTTGGCGGATGAAATCGCCTACAACAACCACGATATCGATGATGGTTTACGATCAAAGTTGATCACAGTAGAGCAGCTTTGCGAAGTGCCTATTTTCTTTCAGCACTTTGTGGCGGCACGGCAGATGTACCCCGCCGTATCACAAAAGCGATTGGTGGCTGAAACCATACGCACCATGATCAATACCTTCGTTCAAGACCTAACGCTGACCACGCAGCAAAACCTGGATATGGCGAGGCCCGGTAGTGTGGATGAGTTACGCCAAGCTGGGAAAATGGCCGCGTTTTCGATGGAAATGCGGGTAGAAGCTGACCATTTGAAGAAGTTTTTGCGCGAGAATCTATACCGGCACCCACAAGTGTTGCGCATGATGAGTAAGGCGCGTCGCATTATCCGCGAATTGTTTGTGGCCTATTTGGACGATCCGCGTTTACTTACGGCAGAGCATCGACGCGATAACCCTCAAGCACAAGCGCGTGCTATTGCCGATTACATTGCTGGCATGACGGACCGTTATGCGATCCGCGAACACCAGCAATTGTTCCACATGTAAGTAGCCAGCCGGTTAGGCAGGCACAGCAAGTAGTGCCTGCAAATAACGGCCAGTATGGCTTTCAGGGGTAGAGGCAATGACCTCTGGTGTACCTTGGGCCACAATTTGACCACCGGCTGCACCACCTTCTGGCCCCATGTCTATGACCCAATCGGCCGTTTTAATCACGTCCAGATTGTGCTCAATGATGACCACCGTATTGCCAGCGTCCACAAGTTTATTCAGTACATCCAACAGCAGTGCAATGTCTTGGAAATGCAGGCCTGTAGTGGGCTCATCCAGAATATAGAAAGTGCGCCCTGTACTACGGCGTGATAGCTCTAGCGCCAGTTTGACGCGTTGGGCCTCGCCGCCTGATAGTGTGGTGGCGCTTTGCCCTAATCGTAAGTACGACAGACCCACATCCATCAATGTTTCTAACTTGCGGGCAATGGCTGGTACCGCTCCAAAGAAGTGCAATGCCTGATCTACGGTAAGGTCCAGCACTTCGCTGATGTTTTTGCCGCGATACTGAATATCCAGCGTTTCGCGGTTATAGCGTTTACCGTGGCAAATATCGCAAGGCACGTAGATGTCGGGTAAGAAGTGCATCTCTACCTTCATCACGCCATCACCTTGGCAGGCTTCGCAGCGACCGCCTTTCACGTTAAACGAGAAACGGCCTGGGTCGTAACCGCGCGTACGCGCTTCGGGCACACCAGCGAATAGTTCGCGAATGGTGGTGAACAAGCCCGTGTAAGTCGCGGGGTTACTACGTGGTGTACGGCCAATAGGGCTTTGGTCCACGTTAATGACTTTATCGAAGTGTTCTAGCCCTTCTAGACTTTGGTACGGCGCAGGTTCAGTTTGTGCACGGTGATAATGCTGCGACAAGGCAGTAGCCAGTGTGTCGTTAATCAGCGTGGATTTGCCTGAGCCGGATACACCACTAATGCACACAAAGCGGCCAGCGGGAATATGCAGGCTCACCGATTTCAGGTTATGGCCACTGGCACCATGCAGCACCAATTCAGGCATATCAGGCGTGACTGGGCGGCGCGCAGGAATAGCAATGCGCTTCTGGCCGCTTAAGTATTGTCCGGTCAGGGATTTAGGCGACTGCAAAATAACATCTGGTGTACCCGCGGCAACGATGTGACCGCCATGCTCCCCAGCACCGGGGCCCATGTCGACGATAAAGTCGGCTTGGCGGATCATGTCTTCGTCGTGCTCTACCACAATGACGCTATTGCCTAGATCGCGTAAGCGTTTCAGGGTGTCGATTAAGCGGTCGTTATCGCGCTGGTGTAAACCAATAGAAGGCTCGTCCAGTACGTACATCACACCTGTTAAGCCCGAACCAATTTGGCTAGCTAAGCGAATGCGTTGCGACTCACCGCCTGAAATGGTGTCGGCGCTACGGTCTAGTGAAAGGTAATTCAGCCCTACGTTATTTAAGAATTGCAGCCGCGCCAGAATTTCTTGCACGATACGCTCGGCAATTTCTTTTTTGGCCCCACTGAGCTGCAAGGTGCTAAACCAATGTTGGCAGTCGGCCAACGACATGGCTTCTACTTCATAGATGCCACGTGGGTCATTTTCGCCCAACAACACATTACGGGCTTCGGTGCGCAGGCGTGAGCCGTGGCATGACGGGCACTGTTGGGTACGGCGTAACTTAGACAGTTCTTCGCGTACAGCAGTGGAGTCTGTTTCGCGCCAACGGCGTTCTAAGTTCGGAATCACCCCTTCAAACGCATGGCGTTTAACGGTGGTTTTGCCTTTCTCGTTTAAGTACAAGAAGGCGATTTCTTCGTTGTTAGAGCCGTACAAAATGCAGTGGCGTATGGCTTCGGGTAGCGCCTCGAAAGGGGTGTCCAAGTCGAAGTCATAGTGTGCAGCAAGGCTGGTCAGCAAAGTGTGGGTAAAGGCATTACGTTTATCCCATCCGCTAATCGCACCACTGGCTAAGCTTAAATCGGGGAAGGCAACCACGCGTTGCGGGTCAAAGAAATCCACCAAGCCCAAGCCGCTGCAATCTGGGCAAGCACCGGCAGGATTGTTGAAACTAAATAGACGCGGCTCTAGCTCGTTGAGTTGGTAATCGCACAGCGGGCAGGCGTAATGGTTACTGAACTGCAGCTCTTCTGCGGTATCGAGGTTCAGTACGGTAACGCGTCCTTGAGACAGCTCTAATGCGGTATCAAAGCTTTCGGCCAAGCGCTGTGCGCTATCAGGTTTGACGCGCAGGCGGTCTACCACTACTTCTACCAGCGATGAACTATTAGTTGCGGGGGCGGCAATGTCTTCAATCGCGCCCATCTCGCCGTTCACACGCAACCGTACAAAACCTTGGGCTTGCAAGGCTTGGCGTTGTTGGTTGAAATCGTCGTGGGTGGCTCGTAGTACCGGTGCCAAAATAGCGATACGACTTTCCTCGGGTAAGGCCAGTGTTTGGTCTACCATTTGGCTGACATTTTGCATTTGCAGCGGCAAGTGGTGTTCTGGACAATGAGGTGTGCCAGTACGAGCGTACAATAGGCGCAAATAGTCGTGTATTTCGGTCGTGGTGCCAACCGTAGAACGTGGGTTGTGGCCGGCGGCCTTTTGCTCGATGGAAATTGCGGGAGATAAGCCTTCAATCAAATCAACATCAGGCTTATCCATCAGTTGTAGAAATTGTCTGGCGTAGGCCGACAAACTTTCTACATAGCGTCGCTGCCCTTCCGCATATAAGGTATCAAACGCCAAGGAAGATTTGCCTGATCCGGACAAACCGGTAATCACCACCAATTCATGGCGGGGCAAATCTACTGACAAGTTTTTGAGGTTATGCGTGCGCGCACCCCTGATACGTATTGCGTCCATCGTGTAGGGTATAGGGCTTTAAAAGGGTAACTTGTTACTATAGCCTGTTAGGCCATTTTTGTGCCAAAAGTCTGGCATAGCACTGCACAAAGAAGTGTAAGAATAGAGTGTTGCATGAGTCATACAGAAAATAAAAAGATGGGCGGTCGCCCGGCGCGCCTTAGCTTGACCTCACAAGAACGTCGTACCAGCACCATGTTGGCGTGGTTGTTTGCGACACGCATGTTGGGGTTGTTTTTGCTTACCCCCGTGTTTGCGGTGGCAGCAAGCAGTTTAGTAGGCGGGCAAGACGCCATGAGGGTGGGGTTTGCCTTGGGGGCGTATGGCCTTACTCAAGCTATTATGCAGATCCCCCTAGGGATGGCATCAGACCGCTTTGGCCGACGGCCTGTGATTGTGGCGGGCATGCTGCTGTTTATTGTGGGTGGCGTAATCTGTGCTCTGTCCGATAGCGTAGACGGCATTATCGTGGGTAGGGTGCTGCAAGGTTTGGGTGCGGTATCGGCTGCGATTACAGCGTGGGTAGCGGATGCCACTCGCCCTGAAGTGCGTACTCGTGCTATGGCCATGGTGGGGGCGTCTATAGGGTTGTCGTTTGCCTTGTCGCTAGTGTTGTCCCCTGTCTTGGTAGGCCAATTTGGGTTATCGGGGCTGTTCTGGGTCATTAGTGCCTTAGGCTTTGTCTGTTTGTTGCTGGCTGCCTTTGTGGTGCCAGCGGCCCCACAAGCCATTCCTGTGCTGCAGTCAGCACGCATGGGCGATGTATTAGGCGATAAAAACCTGTTGCGCCTGAACTTTGGCGTCTTTGCACTGCATGCCATCTTGATGATGATGTTCATGGTAGTGCCTGGTTTGTTAGAACATACCGGTGGCTTACAGACAGCAACGTTGTGGAAAGTCTATTTGCCAGTGATTCTGGTATCGTTCGTCTTTATGGTTCCGGTGGTGTTTTACACTGAAACACGCAAGTGCCATCAGGCCATTTTGATGAAGATGGTGCTGTTGCTTGCAGCAGTACTGTTGGTCATGCCTTTGGCGCTGCAAAATTTTTGGTGGTTGGTGGCGTTGTTGGTGCTGTTTTTTGTGGCCTTCAACGTGTTAGAGGCATTACAGCCGTCGCTGGTATCGCGCCAAGCACCTGCTGAGTACAAAGGCTTAGCGCTAGGTTTTTACAACATGTCGCAATCGTTAGGCGTGTTTGGTGGCGGTGTGGCAGGTGGGCTATTGGCCGCTAAGCAAAGCCCCCAAACTGTGTTGTGGTTAGGCGCTGCATTAGCCATTGCTTGGTTGGTGTTGGGGCGTGGTCTGAAAACACCAGACTAATTACACAGAATAAGCCGCACTACTATGGCCATCGGTAATTATCTGAGATGGCGTAGTCTAAGTGGGAACGATCGTAGATAATACGGGTTATAGATTTTTTGAACAGGATACAGTCATGGCATCGGTAAACAAGGTAATTTTGGTGGGCAACTTGGGTCGTGATCCCGAAGTACGTTATGGCGCAGAAGGCAATGCCATTTGCAACATCTCTATTGCCACTACCTCTAACTGGAAAGATCGCAACAGCGGCGAGCGTCGTGAGGAAACCGAATGGCACCGCGTGGTGTTCTACAACCGTTTGGCTGAAATCGCTGGCGAGTACCTGAAAAAAGGCCGTTCAGTTTACGTAGAAGGCCGCCTGCGCACACGCAAATGGCAAGGCCAAGACGGTAAAGACAACTACACCACTGAAATCATCGCTGACCAAATGCAAATGTTGGGTGGTCGTGATGGCGGTGGCGATGCTGATTTCGGCGGTGGCGACTACAGCGCACCACGTGCACCACAACAGCAACAACGTGCAGCGGCTCCTCAACAAGCCCCACGTCAGCAACCTGCGGCTAATCCATACCAAGCTCCTGTGGATAACTTGGCAGATATGGATGACGATATTCCGTTCTAAGGTGTAGCGTCCCTTACGCAGTAAAAAAGCCCAGCACGACTTAGTCTGCTGGGCTTTTTGTTAGTTGGTTGTTGTTGCGCAAGCTGGCTGGTACTGCGCCAAATCGTTGTCTTTGTGTTTAATCCAGTTAGCGATTTGCGTGTAAATGCCGGGCAGGTAAGCATTGCTGCCTTCATAAAGAAAATACAGCTGTTTATACCAAGGCCAGTCTGACTCCAGTTGATAGTTAAATGTAGGCGCTTTCATTAGGGTGTGAGTGCCGTGTGGAATTAAGGCCACCATGGCTGCTGGATTGGCTTGTAGCGCATGTTGAAAGCGGCAGCTATCGGTGTTGGTATCTACATTCAGGTCATCAGCACCTAAAGCAATCAGTACGGGACCATGCATAGTGGCTAAGTCAGCGCGCGAGTCGCTCAGGTAGTTCTTTTGCACAAAGGTGTGGCGATCGGGTGTCATGTCGCTGCGATGCGAAACAGCTGGGCTAGTTAAGCCCGCAGCAAATAACGCGTCATTTTGTTGCTGCTCTATAGCCAGTTGGGCGTCAATTTCGGCAGGTGTTTTACCTTGGGCGTGATAACGCAGTGCTTGGTAATACTGGCCTTGGTCTTTCCAGTTGATGGCTCCACCAATAATGACCGAAAAATCGGTAGGCGCTAAGGATGCGGCAATGGGGATGACCCAGCCCGCTTGAGAATACCCAAAGTAACCAATGGGGATGTTTTGGCCTTGGTAATAGGTGCTAAGCATATTTTTGGCGGCAATGGCTTCATTGGCACGGTCGGCCATAGATTGGTGTAACCAGTTGCCTTCGCTTTGGCCTATACCAGCCTTATCCCAGCTAAAAATGGCCAGATTCTGCGCTAACAGTAGGTTGAATAAGGGGTAGTAGCCATTGTTGGCATATCTATCCATTGGGCCATCGCCATGAATCAGAACGAGTACTGCATCAGGCGTTTTATCGTGCGGCTGAATTAACGTGCCAGATAGTGTCTGATTCGCATGACTAAAGCTAAGGGTTTCGTGTTTGCTATTGTTAAGCTCAAAGTCATCAATATGGCTGGTCCATAGTATTCCTACTATCAGCGCAATAAAAACGAGCAAAATAATTATGAACAGGTGGCGTTTTTTCATAATTTTTAGTTGGGTGAGAGAGTGAAACGAGGTGCAGTGCCTATGTTAAGCACGCATTACCCGTTGCACCAGTGAACCGCCATTCTGCACATGGTAGAATTTTGGTCTTTATTAGCTAAAAATACGTAAATCAGGGCGGAAGAGAATCATGGCTTTATCCAAAAAGTTGGTCGTCGCAACGCTAATTGGTGCGTTGGGCGTATCCGGTTGCGCCAACATGGGCGAGTGGGGCAACAAGCAAACATGGGGCACAGTGATTGGTACGGTGGGCGGTGCATTGTTGGGTAGTCAGATTGGCGGTGGTAGCGGTAGAACCATCGCTATTATTTTGGGCGCGTTGGCGGGCGGAGCACTAGGTAACTGGATCGGCGATAACCTAGACGAGCGTGACCGTGAGGCCTTAGCAGCCAGTACGCAGCAATCGCTAGAAACAGGTAGAACGGTGAATTGGGAGTCCGATCACAGTGGTGCATCGGCTGTTATTCGCCCCGTATCCAGCAAAACTGTGACACAAGAAGCGCAAGTGAAACGTGCGCCAGTGATTGCGAAAGCTGAAAACCTGACAGTGTTGAACCAGTCGTACCATGCTTTGCGTTCGGTGAACCTGCGTGCAGCACCGGATACCAATGCAGAAAAAGTGGGTGGTTTCCAAGCAGGGCAAACATTTACTGCCTTGGGTAAAACTCCCAATAATTGGATTGCAGTAGGGCGTAAAGGTGTGTTGGTGGGGTATGTACATGCACCATTAGCGGCACCCGTAACCGTGGCTAAAGCGGATCAAGCCACTGACTTAGACAGCATTACTGTGGCACAAGCGGGTCAGCAAGGTTTTGATCTGGATACTTTTGAGCCAGCGAGTCCTGTGACGGAAACCGTGGCGGTACAAACTACATGCCGCACCATGAGTTACGAGCTGACCACTGAAAAAGGCACGGAAAGCAAAACAGTAGATGCGTGTCAGGCTGTTGATGGCGCTTGGCAGATAGGATAATCATGTTTAAACAACGATTGATCAGTGCTGCCATCGTGGCAGCGGGGGCGGGGTTGTACGCAGCTAGTGCAGCCGCCGAAGATTTCCGTTTGGCGTACTCTAAAGCAGAAGATATTGAGCTTTTTGTAGAGAATGCGTCGGCTGATAACTGGTGCAAACCAGAGCTGGCATTACGTGCGGTGTATGGTGCATCGGGCGATACTGCGGCATTGGGGCGCTTGTTGCCTAAGTTAGGGGCATTGTTTGCGCAGCAATGTCCACAGGCTCAACGTGTGACCTGGCGTGCAATAAATAGCCAAGGTACACAAGTGGCTGATGGTATCAGTGAAGGTTCTGCTGGCTGGGCGTTGTTGATACAAACACCAGAACCTACCGTGGCATCAGCGGTACAGGCTGCTGCACCGGATGTGGCAGAAAGCCCTGTTACGACAGCGGCTACACCAGCAGAAGTAGTAGAAAACGTTGCGCCTGAACCGGCAAATACAGCCTTGGTAGACGCACCTCCTACACCTACCATCACCGAGCCCAGCGAAGCTAAGCCTGCGTCCGCTCCTGCACAGGCTGCACCTGCAGTAGAACCTGCATCTGAAGCACCGGTTCCTGCTGCGACGTCTGAGATTCAACCTGAAGTGAGGCCTGCGATTGTTGAGTCTGAGCCGGTAGAAATCAACAAAGACAAAGTGGCCATTACATCCGCTAAGACAGCGGAAACTAAGCCAGAGGCATCGTCTACAGTAGCCCCAGTTGAAAAAGCCCAGCCTGAAACAACAGCAGACGCTGTAGTAGAGGCAGCTGTCACGCCAACCGTGGGTTTGGCTGAGTTTGCGGTGGGAGATTGGGTGGTGCCTACTGCCACGCAACGTGCAGAGTTGTCTAGTTTCTTGAGCACACTTACAGATCAGAACGGTTGCAAGATTGTGTCCCAGTTTGAGTTGGGTACGGATGCTGCGTACTTGAATCTGGTGACTGAGGACGTAAGCTGCAATGCCGATGGTTATGCACAGGGCAAAGGTAGGTTGAAGCTAGAGCGTTCAGATGGCGCACAGATAATGCGTACCGGCGACCTGTGGTTCAGCAATGGGTTGATTTTCAATAAGCCAGTGCAAGGGTTGAAGCCTAGCGATTTGGTGGCCTTCGAAGGCAATAACACGGGTTGGTTTGGTTTTTCTAGCGATGCAGAGTCGGGCAGCCATTATTTGTTGAAAGCGTCGTTAGGCCAGTTCCGTGGTGGTATTGGCGCTTGGCAGATTGGGCCGGAAGTGGCGGTGCTTACACCTAAGGCCGAGTCCTTCCGTCAGGCAGCAGAAATTCGTCAAGAAGTGGATAACGCCTTAGAGCGCTTGGCGTTGATTATGCCTAACGCGACAGATGTACGTTTGGTGTTTAGCGATATGCCGCAAGGCGTATGGAAAAATGATGCCTCAGGGCTGTTGTACAGCGTGAGTGCATCGCGTCGCTATAACTACCGTACTGGTCAGCCTCAAGGCGATTGGCAGTACAACTTACAGCATGCACAAAACTACTTGTTCCAACGTGAAGCGCGCGCTGCTGAGCAGAAGCGTTACGAGGAAGAGCGTCTAGAGCGTGAACGCCAGAATCAACTGCGTCAAAAAGCCCGTGTAGAACGCAATAACCTGAACACATATCAGCGCCTGCAAGAGCGTGTAGAAGCTGGTGGTAAGGACGCCTTGTTGCCTATGCTGGAAGAGGACATACAGTACCGAGCCGCTTCAGGCGCAAACGCCTATGCACGTTTAGTGGCAGGGCAATCGGATGATTTCGCGCGCATTGTGCGTGTAGATGGCTCTAAAAAGGATGACGCAACCGTAGATTGGCCGTACCCCATGCGCATCGTTGGGCAGTCTGATTTGAAGAAAGGTTGGTACTGGATTAGAGGGTCACGCTCGTTGGATTCCAGCATCTTGGATGACGACGACTTGCCTATGACGATGGTAGAGCTTGGCTCAAATGCAGCTCAACAGTGTGAGCAAGAAGGTTGCGCCGAGTTGTTGGAACCACTGGCAGTAATGCGTATGCAGTTGGGTGATCTTGAGTGGACACCTGAAGCGGCCCAAGCGGTGATAGACAGTGTGCCTGAAGGCGGCCTTTTTTGGTAAGGGATGAAAATGGATAAGCAAAAAATGAAGTGGATTATCCCTGCCGCCGTTGCAGGGGTAGCAGTGTTGTGGTGGGGGGCGTCTAGTTATGCCAGCAGTAACGCTGAAGAGTCTTTACGCAAAAAGCTGACAGCGATGGGCATGCAAGACCAAGTGCATTGGGCGGACCTCAGTGCTTCACCGTTTGGTACCGTGACATTGAAAGATGTGACGGTCACCATGTCGCCACGCGATCAAGTGCAAGCCAAGAAAGTGCAAATCAGCGATGTGATTGAAGACGCTAAACGTCAGCGTATTGCCTTGTCGGTCACAGGTTTAGTGCTGCCTGATGGTAAGTCACACTCCATGCTGGGGAACAGCTTGGGCTTGGCCTCTGGTCGGGCAGAGCTGCCACCTATGGATGTGGTGCTGAAAGCAGATGTACGTTTTGATGATAACCAAGCAGACATTGCGCTGTCGGTAGAGCAAAAAGACATGGCTGACCTAGACTTCAAGGTGAGCATGACGGAAATTGGGGCACTGCAAAGCTTAGCGAACGGGCAGTTACCAGCTGATGCCATGATGGGCTTCGGTATTATGGGGCCGTTGCAGATGTTGTCACGCATCAGCATTAAAGAGCTGGATATCAAGGTCAAAGACAGAGGCATGATGGAGCGTGGCATTGCTTTGTACAAACGCTATAACTTGCCTGTGCAGATAGGCGAGGGCAGTGCAAAGTCGCAGCGTGAAAAAGCTTTTGAGCAAGAGGCGGAAGAGATGATGACTCAGTGTCGCAGTGAGGGTTTTGCTCTGATGACACAAGACCCTGAAGCATCATGTAAAGCAGTAGTGCGTTTTGCGACGGGCGATAAAAGCACTTTGCGTATCACGATGGACCCTAAAACACCGGTATCCATTGAACGTATAGCCAGTGTGATGTTTGGCCGTCCTAATCCTTCTGTGACGTCTGCATTGAATGCGGAAATCAGGTCATAAGCACGACTTGGGCAAAGAAAAAGGGGATCTGTTGATCCCCTTTTTTTTATGGGTTGCTGGAGTTGCCGTGATAGCCCAGCAATTGCGAAAGCTCAGTGGCCGCACTACGCACAGTGTTCACTAACTGCGAGGTGTCCAATTTGCCAGAGCGTAAATAACTGACCGGAATGGTGACGCCCAGTACCGCCACAATATGGCCGTGTTTGTTGCGTACCGCCACGGCAGCACTGCCCACCTCAGGCTCAAAGTAGCCTTCATCATAGCCATAGCCGCGTTCGGCATCTTGGCGTATTAACTCGTAAAGCGTAGTGGTGTTTGTGGGGGTGCGCTCGGAGAATTTAGTCAGCGTGTCGTCTGGGTACAGCGTGCGTAAATCAGCCGGTTTCATATCACTTAATAGCACTCGACCCAGTAGCGTCGCGTGCAACGGTAAGCGCGTGCCCACATGAACAGTACTCACAAACGGCGTGGGGGCAGCTACCTTGCTGATCACTACCACGCTGTGCTCGTCTTGAATGGCGAGGTTGCAGGATAACCCTGTTTCATCGCGCACCCGTTCCAGAATGGGTGTGCCCAGCTCGGTTAGTTCCAACGAGGCAAGGTACTCAAAACCTAATCGCAAAATCGCCATTCCTAACTTGTAGGCATGGCCGCCTTCTACGCGTTGAACAAAGCCCATGCTTTCTAGTGTAGCCAGCAGCCTAAAGGTGGTGGTACGGGGTAGGTCTAGCCGTTTAGCCAGCTCGGGAGCTGTAAGAGTTTGCTCATTACGGTTGAATTCGAATAACAAACGCAGGCCGCGTTCCAGTCCTGGAACTGTGTAGTTTTGTTGTGCCGGCAAAGTTGTACTCATAAGGTCTCTTTTGTATGGGTCACAGCGGTTATTTGATGTGGCTAAGTATAAGAGGGGGGACGAAATTGTGACAGATCGCTGTGCAAGGTGCTCAGGTAATTCATGCTTAAAGGGTTTCTACTCATTTATTTGAAAGTTTAAATGATTTTATACTTCGTGTTCCTAATATAAAACAATGTTCCATTAGTGGAACAAAAAGGAATGGGGATGAGCAAAAGACAACGAGGAGCAGTAGCAGGTGTACTGGCTATGGCGTGTGCTTGGTCTGGCGCCGCATTGGCACAGCAGTCCAACGTGCAGCTGTACGGTTTGTTAGACACCGGCATGCTATTAGAAAAAAGGCTAGATGGCGGTAAACGCTTTGGCGTGGTGAGTGGTATTTCTGGCCAGTCGCGTTTTGGTGTGCGCGGTAGCGAAGATTTGGGTAATGGGTATTCGGTCACCTTCCAATTGGAAGGTGGTTTGTTGACCACGACGGGTAATTCCACCCAAGGTCGCTTATTTGGTAGGCAAGCTACCTTAGGGCTAAAAGGCGGTTTTGGTGAGCTGAAAATGGGTAGACAAACGGTATTTGGCTATTCATGGACACCGTTTATTGCCAGCCCCTTTGGTGTGGCGTGGTCGGGTAACTCTATTGGGTCTACCTTTGGTTATAAAAGCGGTGACTATGGTGCCGATGGCCGTTTGAGTAATGCTTTTACCTACCAAACCCCAATAGTGGGCGGTTTTGAAGCCGGTATTGGGTATAGCTTTTCTACGGCAGACGAGCAGTCGTTTGGCGCGTCGAACAACAATCGTGTGTTAACAGCTGGCTTGCGCTACACCAATGGCCCATTGAAAGCCGCGTTGACCTACGAGCGCTTAGACCCCATTAAAGATAGCAATAAACGCAAAGCGCAAAACTATCAGTTTGCGTTGTCGTACGACTTCGGGCCGGTCCGTTTATTCAGCGGCTACAACGAACAGCGCAACATTAACCTTAATCCCGCACCTGGCTATGTAGAAACAGGTCGCGACAAAGATCGTGCCTTTACCGTGGGAGCATCTATTCCTACCGGTAAAAGTGGCAGCGTCATGTTGAGCTATCAGCGCGCCATGATGTCGAATAACGGCGGTTTTGCAGCAGGTTACCGCTATCAGCTCTCTAAACGCACCAACGTCTATGTGATGGGTAACGTGTACAGCGTGCGTAACCACTTTATTGATGAGAAACAGCGCAAACACCAGTTTGGTGTAGGGCTGCAGCACTCATTTTGATTGATTTGAAGTAATGGAAGTAGAAAGGAAAAGCCATGAGTGATAAGACAACTGAACAAATCGTGCCGATTCCCGATCAGGAATCTCCCCTGTTTGCTAGCTGGAAACGTCCACAAGACAAAAGCCTGCAAGAGTGGATCGAATCACGCATTGCTCGCCGTAAAACCCGTCAATACGATTGGAACGCCTTGGGCTGGCAAGCAGAAGTAGACCCTACTTATCGCCGCGCACAAACTCGCTACATCGGCACCGGTGCAGCAGGCGTAACCCACGATGACAACGTCATTCCGGCAGAGCACTTCACTTTCTCTACCATGATTTTGCCAGCGGGTTGCGAAGGTCCTTTGCATGTGCACCACGACGTTGAAGAAGCATTTTTCATTTTGCGTGGCGACAACATTCGTCTGTTCTTAGAATATAACGGCGAGCGTTGCGAAGTGGTGATGAACGAACGTGATGTGATTTCTGTGCCACCAGGCGTGTATCGCGGCTTGCGCAACGAAGGTCAAGAAGAGTCTTTGATGTGTGTGATGCTGGGTGCTAACAGACCCGATCTGCCGGATTACCCCGATGATCACCCACTGACAGCCGCTAAAAAACTGCGCATGCAGGCCAAAGCAGCAGCTGCGCAAAACAATCAGTCCAAATAAATCCTATTCAGGAGACATCCCATATGAACCGCAGAAAATTTCTGGTTTATAGTGCCGGCGCAGTGGGGGCAATGACATTGCCGCTGACGTCCACTGTTGCATTTGCTAAGGCAACGGGTACCTACACTTACCTAACTCCCTTCACGCTATCGTTGGCGTTTGCACCCGTGTTGTACGCCAGTGCTTCAGGCGATTACGACAAGTTAGGCGTAAACGTCAAAGTGGAGGTGGGCAGGGGCGCTGGTCAAGCTATTCAATTGGTAGCCGCCAAACAAGTAGAAGCAGGCCGTACTGGTGGTGCTAACTACTTGGCAGCGCGCGCGCAAGATAATTCCGATGTGCTGGCCTTTGCTACGGTGTCGCAGATTTCACCTTTCGTGGTGATTTCATCCGAAAGCCAACCTATACGCGATGTGAAAGCGCTGGAAGGTAAAGTGGTGGGCGTGGCGTCATTCGGCGGTTCTATGGAAGCGACGCTGAACTTGATGTTGGCGAAAGCAGGGGTGAATCCTGAATCGGTACGTCGTGAGCGTGTGGCTGACGGTCCAGCATCTTTTGCCATGGTAGAGGCCGGTCGTATTGCGGCATTCTTTGGTAATGCCAGTACCGTTTCCCGCTTACGTGCGGAAAACCTACCATTGGTGTCCATGCATGTGGATGATGGTGTGCCAGGTCAGGTGTACGTAGCACGTGAAGAAGACCTCGCGTCTAACCGTGAACAACACGTAGCCTTCTTGCAAGGTGCGCGTAATGCTATTTTGGCGATGGCCGACATGGATGATGCGCAGTTGCTGGAAGTGATTCGTACGATTGCCCGTCGCTACGATGTGCCCGGTATCGAGAAAGAAGACATTGCGCTGAGCGATCTTAAAGGTAACCGCGAATTGTGGTTGGCGCATGGCAAAGAAAATGTACTGCGTAACGTACCTGAGCAGTGGGATGAAGCCACCACACTGTTACAGGGAGCAGGTCTGATGAAGGAAACCTCCAGACAGCTTTATACCAATGCCATCTGGGAGTCTACCGTTGTCTGAGTTAGCAAAAACCTCGTCATCTAGCGCACAGCCCATTGTGTCTTTTAACAATGTCTCTAAGCATTTTGAGACATCAACAGGCACTACCATCGCTTTGCAAAACATCAACCAGCACATTATGGCGGGTGAGTTTGTTGCGGTGATTGGGCCTTCGGGTTGCGGTAAATCTACCTTGTTGCGTTTGCTGTGTGGTTTGGAAAAGCCCACCTCGGGAGAGGTGAGCTGGCCTTCCAGCGCCGATAAAAGCACGCCTGATATTGGGGTAGCGTTTCAAGAGCACCGTTTGTTGCCATGGATGAATATCCAGAAAAACATCTTGCTGCCTACCTTGATGCAAAAAGGTAGCTACAGCGCTGAAGATGAAAAACGTGCTCAGCTTTTGTGCGAAATGGTGGGATTAAAAGGGTTTGAAACCAGAAGTCCATCTGAGCTGTCTGGCGGTATGCGTCAGCGTGCGTCGTTTGCACGCGCGTTGTTCTCGCAGCCTAGCCTGCTGTTATTGGATGAGCCGTTTGGGGCGTTGGATGCCTTAACCCGAGAAAAAATTATTGCTGATGCAGAGCGTATTTGGATGGACCAAAAGTTTGGTGCTTTCCTGATTACGCACTCTATTAGTGAAGCCGTGCATCTAGCCGATAGAGTCTTTGTGATGTCAGCGCGCCCAGGGCGTGTGGTGGCAGAAATTCCTATTACGCTGGAACGCCCACGTACAAACTTCTTGGGTGATCCTGAGTTTGCACGTTTGTGTGATGAGCTGCGTCAGCATCTGGAGTTGTAAGTGAATCGTCTTCTTATTCAAATAATTTCCGTGCTGGTGTTTTTCCTGCTCTGGAAAGGGTATGTCGTTGCTTTTGAAGTGTCACCGTTGGTGTTGCCACCGCCTGAAGACGTCTTGCACGCCTTGGCGCGTTTAATGCAACGCGATGACACGTACTACCATATCTACACTACCTTGGTGGAGTGCTTGGGTGGTTTCTGTATCGCTGTGATTGTAGGTACGTTGCTGGGTCAGTTACTAGGCCGTATCGCCATTTTGGACACGATCTTCAAGCCTTTTGTGATTGCGTTGCAGTTGACCCCTAAAGTGGCACTGATTCCGCTATTTATTTTGTGGTTTGGCTTCGGTATTGAGTCCAAGATCATTATCTCGGCGCTGTTGGCCTTCTTCCCCGTATTTTCTAACAGTTACTTGGGTGCCAAGTCGGTAGATACAGGTTTGATTGAAGTGTTTCAAGTGGGCAAAGCCAGCACGTGGCAGCGTTTCAAGCTGCTGGTGATTCCAGCGTCGTTGCCTTACATCCTGACCGGGATGGAAATGGCAATTGTGTTGGCCATTATCGGTGCGGTGGTGTCGGAATTCGTAGCGGGTTCACGTGGTCTGGGTTACTTGGCCACCATCAAGCTGCAAGACTTAGAAGTAGACACCTTGTTTGCCGTGGTGATTTTGCTGGCGATGATTGGTTTCGTGTTGTATTTCACCGTAGGCTCACTGCGTAAAGTAGTGATTCCATGGCATGAATCGGCCAAAACAGCCAAGAAGTAAAAAATAGCACGAGAGCAGGAGAAAGCATGCCACAGAGCACATACAGCACGATGCGTCAGACCACATGTGGTTTGTCGTATTGGGATAACGAGGCGCAGCAAGGCGAGGTGTATGTCTTGTTGCACGGTATTAGCTCTGGGGCAGGGCTGTGGGCGAAGCAGTTTGCCAGTCAGGCTGGGAAAAATAGGCTCATTGCCTGGGATGCGCCGGGTTATGGCGATAGCATCGCCTTAGCGTCGGCCACGCCCACAGCGGCTGATTATGCTCGTGCCTTAAAAGCATTAGTGGATGAACTAGGGCTTAGGTCGTTTACGTTAGTGGGCCATTCGTTGGGGGCCTTAATGGCGAGTGCGTATGCATCGCTGTATCCAGACGATGTGTCGCGCTTGGTGTTAGCCAGTGTGGCACAGGGTTATGGGCAAAGCACGCCTGAACAACAGCGTCAGGTGTACGAGAAACGTCCACGCATGTTGGCCGAGTTGGGGCCAGAGGCGATGGCGCGCGAACGGGGGCCATTCTTGTTGGGGCAGCCCACAGCCGAAAACCTAAGCATGGTGACTCACGCCATGAAACGGCTAAGCGTCGCAGGTTTTACAGCGTCATCGTATTTATTGGCCTACGACAGCATTACTTATTACTTACCGGCTGTGCGTGGCAGCATCGAGGTGCTGTATGGCACCGACGACGGCATCACGCCGCCTGCTGGTATGCAAGCGCTGCAACAACGTTATACACAGATGGCATTGCATGCAGTGCCTGCAGCAGGGCACTTGCTGTATGTGGATCAACCCGAGCTATTTGATAGCGCGGTATTTGGTCAAACACAGGCAGCTCAGAAGGAGAACAACACATGAGTTTTCAGGTAAGCGGCAAGGTCGCCATTGTGACTGGGGGCTCTTCAGGTATAGGGCTGGAAACAGTACGGCTGTTACTTGAACAAGGAGCAAAGGTGGCGTGGTGCGGTAGAGATGCTGCGCGGTTACAAGACTCATGGCACGCCATGGCAGCAGCCTTCGATACGGAGCGTCTGCACATACGCTGTTGCGATGTATTGGATGCCAGTGAAGTCAAAATTTTCATTGATGAAGTTGCACAGCGTTTTGGCGGCGTGGACATGCTGATTAATAACGCGGGCCAAGGTAAGGTCGCTAACTTTGACGATACTTCTGACGAAGAATGGATGACTGAGGTGCAATTAAAGTACTTCAGCGTGTTGAACCCTGTGCGTGCAGCACTGCCGTATTTACGCCAGTCGTCTATTGCCTCTATCGCCAATGTGAACTCGCTGCTGGCCTATAAGCCAGAACCGCACATGATCGCGACATCAGCCGCTCGTGCTGGTTTGCTGAATCTTAGCAAAGGCTTGTCTAAAGAGTTTGTGGGTTCAGGCATACGGGTTAATTCCATTTTGATAGGCATGGTGGAATCTGGTCAGTGGCAACGCCGGTATCAAGATAGGTCAGACCCCGACCAAAGTTGGGAAGACTGGTTGGCAGGCATTGCGCGTAAGCGCGGTATTCCCATGGGGCGTTTGGGTAAACCCATAGAAGCAGCCAGAGCATTGGTGTTTTTGGCGTCACCACTGTCTTCATATACCACCGGTTCAGTGATTGATGTATCCGGTGGGTTTAGTCAGGAAATTTAGGGCAAAAGAATGAAAAAAGTAGCATTCATAGGCTATGGGGCCATGGCAAAAACGGTGCATGAGTTGCTGCCTGAGTCCATTACATTGGGCTGGGTAGTGGTGACCGAGGCCGGTGTAGAAGCCACTCAGCAAGAGCTGGGGCCGGATGTGCAAGTCGTTAGCAGCATAGCGGCTATGACTGGCACACCCGATTTAGTATTGGAAATGGCGGGCCAACCTGGGCTGAAAGCGCATGCTAAAGCGGTATTGCAGCGTCAATTACCGTTGGCAGTGATTTCTGTGGGTGCATTTGCTGACAGCGAGTTTGAGCACGAGATACGTGAATATGCCATGGCGCAGGGAGCGCAACTGCAGATTCTACCGGGAGCGATTGCGGGGGTAGATGGTATTGCGGCAGCACGTACCATGGGGTTGGATAGCGTGGTGTATCAAGGGCGCAAAAAGCCCGCTAGCTGGAAGGGTAGTTATGCCGAGCAGCTAGTGGATTTGGATGCACTGACCGAAGCTACCGTATTTTTCCGTGGTTCAGCACGTGAAGCTGCACAAAAATTCCCAGCGAATGCGAATGTGGCAGCCACCATTGCGTTGGCAGGTGTGGGCATGGATGCTACGCAGGTAGAACTGATTGCTGATCCTGCCATGACGCGCAACCAGCACCGTATTCGTGCAGAGGGTGCGTTTGGCGAGATGCAGATAGAAATGCAGGGTGTAGCGCTGGCGAGTAACCCTAAAACCTCTACGTTGGCGGCACTAAGTGTGGTGCGAGCCTGCTATCAATTGGGTGACGCCTTAGTCATCTAGGCGGAGAATAAACATGAAAGCATTATTTTTGGCCGGCCAATGGCGGCAAGGCCGGGGGCCGGCTGCGCGCAGCATTTTCCCCGCAGATGGCAGTGTGAATGCCGAGTTTTCTACTGCCAGTACAGACGATGTGGAAGAGGCCATACAAGCCGCACATCAGGCATGGCAAGACCCATCATGGCGCAATAGCTTGCCGGTGGAACGTGCCCGAGTGCTGTACAAAGTAGCCGAACTCATCGAAAAAAACGCTACTGAACTGGCGGCATTGCAAACACGCGATAACGGCAAACCGCTGGCAGAAACCCGTGGCTTAGTGATGAGTGCCGCGTCTACCGCGCGTTATACCGCCGCGTGTTTGGAAACGCTGGATACCGAACTGACCAATGCACGATCCCGCGAGTGGTTGACCATGAGCGTGCACGAACCTTTAGGGGTAGTGGCGGCGATTACACCGTGGAACTCGCCTATTGCGTCTGAAGTGCAAAAGCTAGCGCCAGCGTTAGCTGCGGGTAATGCTGTGATTCTTAAACCGGCTGAAGCCACATCATTAATTGCGTTAGAGCTGGCTCGTCTGTTTGAAGAGGCTGGTTTACCACGTGGTTTGCTCAGTGTGTTACCAGGCAAAGGTTCTGTTGTGGGCAATGCCATTGTGCAGCACCCATTAGTGAAGAAAATCTCGTTCACCGGCGGCACCAGTACAGGTCGTCAATTGGCGCACACGGCAGCAGAACGGTTGATTGGTACGTCGCTAGAGTTGGGCGGCAAATCGCCCACCATCGTGCTGGCCGATGCCGATTTGGATTTGGCCGTGAATGGCGTGATTTACGGTATTTTTAGTTCGTCTGGGCAAGCCTGTATTGCGGGTGCACGCTTGTTTGTACACAGCAGTGTTTACGACGACTTTATGCAGCGTTTGGTGGCGAAGACACAAGCCTTGCGTGTAGGGCACCCTGAAGATGCCAGTACGCAAGTGGGTCCATTGATTGATGAAAAACACCTGAATTCTGTGGACGCTTACGTGCGGCAAGCCGAGGCAGAGGGCGGACAGATTCTAACGGGTGGCCATAGGCTGACAGAAGGTGAGCTAGCTCAAGGTACGTACTATGCACCCACCATTATTGCGGGGTTGAACAACCACGCCAGCGTGTGCCAAGAAGAGATCTTTGGCCCGGTATTGGTGGCGCTGCCTTTTGAAGATGAACACGATTTATTGCTGCAGGCAAACGACAGCGTGTATGGGTTAGCGGCAGGCATCTGGACTGAAAACTACCGTAAGGCGTGGCAACTGGCGAGAGCGCTAGACGTAGGTACGGTGTGGATTAACACCTATAAGAAGTTTTCTATTTCCACCCCATTTGGTGGGTTCAAAGAAAGTGGCGTGGGTAGAGAAAAAGGCCGACTGAGCATTTTGTCGTACATGCAGCAAAAAAGTATTTATATGGGGCTGAGTTCACAGCCTGATCCGTGGTGCGAAGGATGAGAGAAGTAGAAATGACAGAAACCATTACCGTGGGTGAAGCCATTGCCCGTGTGTTAGAGATACATCAGGTACGCAATGTATATGGCGTGATTTCCATTCATAACCTACCCATTGCCGATGCACTGGGCCGTCGTGACACCGTGCAGTTTGTGTGCGCGAGGGGTGAAGCGGGTAGCGTCACCATGGCCGATGCCGAGTCACGTTTTACAGGTTTGGGCGTCGCCTTAACCAGTACGGGTGCAGGGGCGGGTAATGCGGTGGGCTCGTTAATCGAAGCCTATAACGCGGCAAGCCCCGTATTGCATTTGACGGGGCAAGTAGAGCGTGAGTACTTGGATAGAGATGCCAGCTTTATCCACGAAGCCAAAGACCAATTAGGTTTTTTGCGTGCATCTAGCAAAGCAGCGTATCGCATTAGTAGCCCAGACAATGCAGTAGGCATGATTCAAGAAGCCATACGTGTAGCAACGACTGTGCCTATGGGGCCCGTCAGTGTGGAAATCCCCATTGATGTGCAGGCTGCAAAAATCGCATGGCCAGTGTCGTTAGAGCCGGTTGCTCCACTGCAGTTACCTGCGTTGCAAGACAAAGATAGAACCCGTTTGGTAACCGCGTTGAAAGCCGCCAAACGTCCTATGTTGTGGATAGGAGGTGGTACCCTGCAAGCAGGTGATGCCGTGCGCCAGTTGGCAGATATGGGTATTCCGGTGGTGTCGTCTACGCATGCTCGTGGGGTCCTGCCAGATAGTCATCCACGCAGTTTGGGGGCGTTTCACAATGCTGCCGACGTAGAAACGCTGTTGGCAGAAGCCGATGTGGTGTTGGTAGTAGGTTCACGCTTGCGTAGCAATGAAACCAAAACCTATTCCATCCGCTTCCCCGAAAACACCATACAGATAGATGCGAATCCCGCTGCACAGCAACGTAATTACGCCATAGGCCAATTCGTGTGTGCCGATGCGAATGAGGCGTTGTCGGCGTTGGTGTCTGACCTGCACGGCCATAGCTTTGTGGATGCTGACTACGATGCCGCGATTGCCCAAGCACGGTCTTCGGCTGTGGCGCAACTGGCAGAGCAATTGGGACCGTATGCAGAGCTGTGTTTTGCCTTACGTGATGCGTTGCCTGAGGATGGTATTTTGGTGCGTGATATCACCATGTCGGGTAGCACATGGGGTAGCCGTTTGTTCCCCGTAGAAGCGCCATTGCGCAACATCCATTCCTTAGCGGGGGCGATAGGCTTGGGGCTGGCGCATGCCATTGGTACTGCCAAAGCGAATCCCGACAAAAAAGTGGTCGCGCTGGTGGGGGATGGTGGCTTAATGCTGGGCATTGGCGAAATGGCCACCATGGTGCAAGAGCAAAGCAACCTCATCTTGCTGGTGATGAATGATGGCGGTTACGGCGTGATGCGTGGTATTCAAAAGCGTTATTTTGATGACCGACAGTATTACAACCAACTGCATACCCCTAGCTACCGTGATGTAGGGTGCGCAATGGGTTGCCCAAGCTACTTAGTGTCTTCCTTGGACGAGTTCAAGACGGTGATGCAGCAGGCTGTGGCACACCAAGGGCCATCTGTTGTAGAAGTAGATATGCACAGCATTGGGCCACTAAACTTTGCGGGCCCACCGCAGAAAAAGCTGTACTAATTCGTGAGTAAAAGAGTGGCATGCCGCGCAATGCCGTGCCACTCTTGCCTGCCCACGTTAAACCGGTTGTTTTTCTACGCTGCCTAGCAATTCTCCATAGAGATTTTTAGGGTTTTGCAAATCGGGCATGAGCGCAATGGTTTGGCCCAAACCGTGTTGCTGTGCGTATTCCTGCATCAGACGCAGGGCGGAATAGTCTTCCAACGCAAAACCTACCGAATCAAATACGGTGATTTCGTCATCGCTTTGGCGGCCTGTTTCCTCTCCCGCTAGCACTTTCCACAGCAGTTTTACAGGGTAGTCAGCTGGCATATGCTGAATCTCGCCTTCAATGCGTGATTGCTCCTCAAACTCCACAAAGGTGGTAGCACGTAGTAAAACGTCGGTAGATAGCTCGGTTTTGCCGGGACAGTCGCCACCTACGGCATTAATGTGCATGCCGGGTTCCAGCATATGCTGTTCCAGAATAATGGCGTTGGTTTTATCGGCTGTGACGGTGGTGACAATATCAGCACCCTTAACAGCGTCGGCTGTGCTGTTGCATACCGTGGTGCGTAGCCCTGAAATAGAGGCTAAGTTTTGCACCAACTTTTGCGAGGCGGCGGGGTCTACATCGTACAAACGTAGCTCATCAATACCCAGTAAATAGTGGAAGGCCAGTGCTTGGAACTCACTTTGCGAGCCATTGCCAATTAGGGCCATGGTGCGTGAGTTGGGGCGTGCCAAGGTTCGTGCTGCTAAGACCGAGGTAGCGGCTGTACGCAGTGCCGTCGTCAGCGTGAGTTCACTGAGTACGATGGGGCGACCAGTTAGCACTTCAGCCAGCGCACCAAATGCCATGACGGTTGGTAAGCCTAGTTTAGGGTTGCCAGGGTGACCATTCACATACTTGAAGGCATACAGCGAATCATCGGCAACGGGCATTAATTCAATGACCCCTACGGATGAGTGGGTGGCGACGCGGGCGGTTTTATCAAACTCCTCCCAACGCAGAAAGTCATCGCGTAAGCAGGATTCCAATTTCCCCAACACGGCAGGCAAACCCACCTGCTGAACAATATGTCGTATGTCGTGTGGGCGTAAGAGAATAGTCATGTTTGGCTCCGTTGTGATTGCTGTTTTATCCATTATTGAAAAACGGCTGCTTAATTCATAGCGGCAATTTTTTATAAAAAACGCTATATTTCTAGCAAAGTGACAGACAAAATTAGCGAAGAGACAGAATATGGATGACTTGGACCGAAAAATCTTGGCTTTACTGCGTGCCGATGCACGGCTTTCTGTGGCCACGTTGGCAAAGAAACTGGATGTCTCGCGAGGCACCATAAGCAACCGCATCACCAAACTAGAACGTGATGGGGTGATCTTGGGGTATTCGGTAAGAGTGCGTCCCGATTCGCAGCCCGAGCGCATTGTGGCGTGGATTAGCATTGCGGTAGAAGGCCATGAAACCCCACGTATTATTCAATTGCTGACGGGGGAAACCGCGATTGTGGCATTGCACGATACCAATGGACGGTGGGACTTGTTGGCTGAGCTGTCAGTGTCAGATTTGAATGAACTGGGTGATGTGTTGGGGCGTATACGTCTTATTAAAGGTATTTCAGCGACAGAAACCAGCATTCACTTAAACACCTTAAAGCTGAATTAGCAAAGTGGTAAATTTACTTGTGCAAACTGCTAAATTTATGGCGTTTTGTGCATATTTTTATGCATTTACATTGAAAACACAGCGGGCGACACTGTGCGTTACTGAATAGCGAGGCAAGCCCATGCATACACACGATCACTCATCCTTATCTACAGCCCTGCAACTGATTGGTGTGCCCTCTGATAGTGGCGCAGGTAGGTTGGGGGCGGCGATGGGGCCGGACGCATTGCGCGTGGCAGGTTTGCAGCCTGCTCTAGAAACGATGGGTCTGCAGGTATCCGACATTGGCAATTTGCCAGGCCCACCAAATCTACGCTCTGAGCGCGATCCAGAGCACGCTGGGTTACGTAATTTTGAGACGACTTTGCTGTGGAACCAGCGAGTGCACGATGCCGTGTTACGTAGTTTAGAGGCTTCTGAGTTGCCCATCATGATGGGGGGTGACCACGCGTTTGCGATGGGTTCTATCAGCGCTGTGGCGCGCTATTGTCGTGATAACGGTAAAACATTGCGAGTGCTGTGGTTAGATGCTCATGCCGACTGCAACACGCCAGAAAGTTCACCCAGTGGCAATGTGCATGGCATTCCTGTAGCCAGCTTATGCGGCTTAGGTCCTACGGCGTTTACCTCGTTGGCAGGTCATACGCCGGCAGTACGCCCCGAAGAGTTATGTTTAATTGGCTTGCGCAGTGTGGACGATCAAGAAAAGCGCATCTTGGATTCCTTACAAATCGAAGCCTACGATATGCGTGCCATTGACGAACTAGGCATGCGCGAAGTGATGCAGCGTGCATTGCGTGGCCTAGATGGGCCTGACGCAGACTCTATCCATTTGCATGTGAGCTTCGATGTGGATTTTTTAGATCCAAGCATTGCGCCGGGCACAGGCACCACTGTGCGTGGTGGCCCGGGCTATCGTGAAGCGCAGTTGTGTATGGAGATGATTGCCGACACTGGCTTATTACGCTCTTTGGATGTGGTAGAGCTGAATCCGGCGTTGGATAGCCATAATCAAACGGCTGAGTTGGTGGTAGATTTACTGCAAAGTTTGTTTGGTAAAAGCACCTTATTGCGCCGTGATCACCGTTAAAAAGGTACTTTTTAAGTGTGTCCTCGCTGCGTCAATACACGACTAAAAAAGGGTGGACTACAGGTTTTAATAGGCGTATAGGGGTATAAGGGGTTATACTAATTGATTCGCCGCGTAGTAGGTGGCGATCTTTCATCGCTTTCTGACCCCACGCCCTATAGCTTGCACACTGAGCGGCAATTCTTCAGGTTGATTGGTCGGCACGATGTTTACAATCAACCCGTGCCACCGCCTTATGTGAGTGGTTGGCGCATAGTGGGTCGCCTCAGAGCGACGATTTTCATGTCTTTTGATACTTTAGCCTTGCATCCCGCGTTGTTGTCGGCGGTGAACAAGGCCGGCTTTACTGAGCCTACTCCTGTACAGTTGCAAGCTATTCCTGCAGCGCTGGAAGGTTCAGATTTAATGGTTTCTGCACAAACTGGTAGCGGTAAAACAGCAGCATTTATGTTGCCTTCCCTGCACCGTTTGTTGGAAAACCCACCTGCCAAAAATTCTGGTGTTTCCATTCTGGTACTGACACCCACTCGCGAACTGGCTCTGCAAGTTGCACAAAACGTGAAATTGCTGGGTACTGGTATGCGTGATCTACGTGTGGCTGTTGTTGTAGGCGGTATGCCTTACGGCGCACAGATCAAATCCTTGTCCCGCCGTGTAGACGTGCTGGTGGCAACTCCTGGTCGTTTGATCGACCACCTGCAATCTGGTCGCGTTAAGCTGAACACCGTGCAAACACTGGTGTTGGACGAAGCTGACCGTATGTTGGATATGGGTTTCATCGATGACATCCATGCCATCGTGGCAAAAACTCCTCGTACACGTCAAACACTGTTGTTCTCCGCTACGCTGGAAGACACAGTAAGCCGTTTGGCTAAAGATATGTTGAACGAGCCTAAGCGTATTGAAGTGTCTGGTCATAAGAGCCGTCACGAAAACATTACGCAAACCTTGTTGTACGCGGATGATGATTCCCACAAACGTCGTTTGTTGGATCACCTGCTGCGCGACGCTGACATGAACCAAGCTATTGTGTTCACGGCCACAAAACGTGGTGCTGAATTGCTGGCGGATGATCTGCGTGACGAAGGTTTTGCAGCACGTTCTTTGCACGGTGACATGAACCAGCGTCAACGTAACCACACATTGGGTCTGTTGCAACGTGGTGGTATCCGTGTATTGGTAGCGACTGACGTAGCGGCTCGTGGTATTGACGTTAAAGGCATCAGCCACGCCATCAACTACGACTTACCTATGCAAGCTGAAGACTACACTCACCGTATTGGCCGTACTGGCCGTGCGGGCCAACAAGGTGCAGCCTTCACGCTGGCAACACATTCTGAACACCATAAAGTGCGTCGTATCGAGCGCTTTACTGAGCAAACGATTGATGTGGCAGAAATCCCTGGTTTGGAACCAGTGAAAAAACTGTCACCCAAGAAAAAACGCCCAGGTTCCAGCTCACGTCGTCCAGGTGGTTTCTCTGGTAAACCACGTAGATCTAACGCTGCTGCTGGTGCATCGGCTGGTCGTGGTGATACCCGTCCATCCCGTGGTGGCGACCGCCCAGCACGTGGCGATCGTAGCGATCGTGGTGACCGTCACGCACCTGCAGGTGCAAATGGCCGTCCAGCACGTCCAAACTCTCGTGGCGATCGTAAACCACGTCCAGCTAACCACGCTGGTGCCGGTATGCGTTAATTCACGCTTGCGTGAATGAAGAATCCCCCTCTTGTAGGGGGATTTTTTTCGCCTATAGCATTACGGGCGCGTCATTCTGCTGTGTTTTAGACGGGTGGCGGCGGCTGCCTTCAGCAACCGTTGAAATTTAGGGCATTGGGCATGACTTTCTGCAGGGCAATCTGCTGCATGGCGTAAGCCGTCGCTCATGGCTTGCAGTCGTTTAATGGTGCTATCAATTTCATCGGCTTTGTTCAGTAACACTTGGCTATCCACGCGCGGTGAGCCATCAGGCGTCAGCATAGTTTGTATCTCGTCTAACGACAAACCACCGGCTTGCCCCAGTGCAATCAAGGCTAGCTGATCCAATACTTCAGGCGCAAATCGGCGTCGTGTACCGGCAGGGCTAGTGGTGTGAATGAGCCCTTTTTGTTCGTAGTAGCGCAGCGTAGACGCTGGCACACCAGTGCGTCGTGCAACTTCTGAAATATCCATGCTTTAGCTCTTGACTTAAAGTTCACTTGAACTTCTATCCGATTCTTAAAATCTGGCTTCATCAATCACAAAAAAGGATATGGGCATGATGAACAACATAGTCGCCGTATTGGGCATAGGAATAGGGGCCACACTGGTGATGGATGTGTGGACACTTATTTTAAAAGCGATGGGTTTCCCCACTTTGAATTACGCCATGGTGGGTAGATGGGTAGGGCATTGGCGCGAAGGGCGCTTTGCGCACGCACACATTGCTAAAGCAGCTCCTGTTAACGGGGAAGTGGCGTTGGGGTGGATCATTCACTACGTCACGGGCATCGTATTTGCCGCTGTATTGGTGGGTGTGTACGGCGAGGCGTGGTTACACAACCCCACGTGGTTACCCGCGATCATTGTAGGGGTAGCAACCGTAGTGATGCCATGGTTTGTCATGCAGCCTGCATTTGGTGCGGGTATAGCTGCATCACGTACGCCTGCACCTTGGGCGAGTCGTTTGCAAAGCGTTGCCACACATGCTGTGCTGGGTGTGGGCATGTATGTGCCGGCCGTCGCATTGCAAGCATAGTAGTAAGAGCAAGGAGTTACGGTGATGAGCAGTGCGGAGTTCCTCATGGGGGCATACTCCCCATGATTGCGCTGGATTTACACATTAGTTTGCCTAAGGCCGGAACCCTCATCGCCGCCTTTGCGGTTGGAACGTTACTGGGTGTGAAGCCGTAGGGCGCATCTGCCACGGTTTGTGGGCTATCGCGCTACTTTTGCTAGCGGAGTACGGTGTCTAGGGCGTAGAGGGCGCTTCTTTGCTTGTGATTCGTGTGCGCTTCGCAGAAAATAGTGGATTGATTTGAATGTGTTGCGTGCCAGTGAGCTGGCGGCGCACCGTACCGTATTGAGATGATGGAGAAACGTATGATGCAGTCGGGTAAAACGGAATCTTTGGATTTGCTGGCCCAACGCTTGTCAGCAATTAGGGATCCCGAAGGGCTGCAACGTTATGAGCAGGATTTCAGTGGTTGGAAAAGTGCCAGTCCTGACATGGTGTTTAGGCCACAAACAACGGATGATGTCGCTGCTATTTTGCGCGCCTGCTCGGCGGAACAACGTCAGGTGACGGTACAGGGCGGTTTAACGGGTTTGGCGGGTGGTGCTTCGCCCGATACAGGTGATGTAGCCATCTCCATGGAGCGCATGAACCAGGTACTGGAATTTGATGAAGTGGGTGGCACCATCACAGTGCAACCCGGCATCGTATTGGAAAAACTGTGTGAGCATGTAGAGGCAGCGGGTTGGTATTTTCCACTGGATTTCGGTGCACGCGGCTCCTGCCAAGTAGGCGGTAACGTCTCGACTAACGCAGGCGGTAACCGTGTACTGCGTTACGGCACTACACGTATGTTGGTGTTGGGTATGGAGGTAGTACTGGCCGATGGTCGTGTGCTGTCTATGCTGAACAAAGGTTTGAAGAACAACACAGGCCTAGACCTTAAACACTTGTTTATTGGTGCAGAAGGTACCTTGGGCGTGGTCACCAAACTGGTACTGCGTTTGTTCCCTAAACCACAAGCTCGTTACAGCGCCTTGGTCGCCGCACCGTCATTTTCGGCAGTAACACAACTGCTGAAATCGGCACGCGCCGCCTTTGCTAACTTGTCCTCCTTCGAGTTGATGTGGCACGAATACCTAAGCATGGCGTGTAAAACCATTGGTAGGTCAGAGCCTTTTGATCAGTCTTACCCCTTATACGTCTTGCTGGAAACGGAAGGCGACTTAGATGTGCGCGCTGAAGAAGCATTGCAGGAATGGTTAGAGGCTCAGCTGGAAAAAGAGCTGATCAGCGATGTGATCTTGCCGCAAAGCAGCGAGCAAGCGGCACAGTTATGGCACATGCGTGATGCCAGTGGCGAAATCCTGAAAGAGCTCACACCATACGTAGCCTTTGATGTGGGTCTGCCTATGCAACACAGCGAGACGTTTGTACAGCGCGTGACACAGCGTCTGGAAGAAACTTATCCACAGGCGCATAATTTATTCTTTGGCCACTTGGGTGATGGCAACTTGCACTTAACCACTGGGCCTTTTGCAGAAGAAGATCTGTTGGCGGTAGAAGAGTTGGTGTACGAAGAGGTTGCTGCGGTAGGTGGTAGTATTTCGGCCGAACACGGCATTGGCCGTATTAAAAAACCTTTCCTGCATTTCAGCCGTAACGAAGAAGAATTAGCACTGATGCGCCAGCTTAAAGAGCTGCTAGATCCTCAGAATATTTTGAACGCCGGGCGTGTATACCCGAACTAATGTAGAGGGCCTGCTAGACAGGCTCTGTTACTCACTGACTGAATAGAAAACGAGCTAAGCATGTTTTTGCGTAATACCTGGTATGTAGGGGCATTGTCATCGGAATTGGGGCAGTCGCTTCATGCGGTGAAAATGCTGAATGAGAACATTGTGATGTACCGCAAACAGGATGGCACTCCGGTGGCATTGGAAGATTCCTGTCCGCACCGTCGTCTGCCGCTGTCCAAAGGGCGGTTGATTAACGACGAGGTGGAGTGCGGTTATCACGGTTTGACGTTTGACTGCTCCGGCCAATGTGTGAAAGCACCAGGTGTGGCGCAAATTCCGCGTGCAGCAGTGGTTCGTCAGTACCCCTGTGCTGAGCGTTACGGCATGGTGTGGGTATGGATGGGCGATGCGGCGCTGGCCGATGAAAGCAAAATCATTGATATCCCCGAATGGGGTCGTGAAGGTTGGGGTGTAAACAGTGGTGATGCCATGACCATTGATTGCAACTACCTGTATGTCACCGATAACTTGCTAGACCCATCCCACGTATCGTGGGTACACCAAACCTCGTTTGGCAGTGCCTCCATGATTGGTAAGCCGCTGAAAGTGGACATGGCCGACAACGGTGTGACGGTATCTCGCTGGCTAGAAGATGTAGATGTGGCACCGTTCTACAAGAAGTTTGTGAAGTTCGATGGTAATTGCGATAGAAAACAGCAGTACGAAGTGCGTTTCCCTTCGCTAGCGGTGATCAAGGCTATCTTTGTGCCAGCCGGTAGTGGCGGAGAAGAAGCAGTGAATCATCCAGATGTGTTCTTGATGGATTCCTATAACTTCTTAACGCCCGTTGACGACAAACACACGCGCTATTTCTGGTTCCAGTTGCGTAACTTCAGCCCTAACGACGAAGAAGTCTCGCGCGAGTTCAACGAAGATGTGCGTTTTGCGTTCAGCGAAGACAAAGCTATCTTGGAATTGGTGCAAGTAGGTATGGATGCACGCCCCGCGGCGTTAGATTTGCCTATAGACTCCGGTCCTATGCGCTTCCGTCGTCGCTTGCAGCAATTAATTGACGCCGAGCAGGCAGAGGTTGGTGTCTGAGATGTCAGCAAGCGATGCACGTCAGTTCAAACGGTATAAGGTCGTTGCTAAAACTGCTGAAAGTGCCTGTATTACCTCTTTTGTGCTGCAACCTGAAGATGGCTCAGCGTTGCCAACGTGGCAGCCCGGGCAGTACCTGATCTTCAAGTTTGACCTAGAGGGCCAATCTTACTTACGTCATTACAGCATTGCGGCAGCACCGGGTAACCCAGCTGGACTACGTATTGCCGTAAAGCGCGAAGCAGCGCCCGCAGAGTTTCCCGATGCTCCGGCTGGCGTGATTTCGCAGCACATGCACGACACTGTGCACGTAGGCGATACGTTGGTAGCGGCAGGGCCGTTGGGCGACTTTGTGTTGAACCAAAATAGCGAACGTCCGGTGCTGTTGATCAGTGGTGGTGTGGGCGTAACGCCGGTGCTCGCCATGTTGCAGCAATTGGTACAACATTCAGACCGACGTGTGGATTTCATCCACGGTTGCCAAGACGGCAATTTGCACGCATTTGCGAGTGAAGTTCAAGCCTTGGTGGCCCAGAGAGCCAATGTGCATAGCCATCTTTGCTATCTGACCCCTACCGACACCGACCGCCAACACGCAGCGTTTAAGGTAGAAGGGCTGCTGACGCGTGAGCACTTGCAAAGCTGGTTACCGCTAGATGATTACGAATGCTACGTGTGCGGCCCCACACCATTCATGCAAGCCGTATGGCAGATGCTGCGTAGCCTAGGCATTGCTCAAGACCGTATCCATTACGAGTTCTTTGGTACAGCCACTGTGCTGGAAAAAGAGCCAGTGGGCAGTGAGGTAGCAGTAGCAGACGAAGCCTCTGTAAGCGTTACGCCCACAACAGCGCAAGCCGTGGATGCTTCAGGCGAGACAGTAGAGTTCGTGGGTAAAACCTCGGCTCTAGCGTGGGATCCAGCACAACCCTCATTACTGGATTTTGCAGAAGCACAAGGGTTAGAGCCTTACTTCAACTGCCGATCGGGTCTGTGCAATAGCTGCATGTGCACCTTGGTATCGGGTGAGGTGGAATACGTAGAAGAGCCGCTAGATATGCCGCCAGAGGGCAAAGTGCTGTTGTGCTGTTCTAAACCGCGAGGTGCGGTGGTGATTGAGTTGGCGGAGTAAGTGGTAGATAGCCTAACTACTGTCTAGTAACAGCCTGCGTACTAACGACTGTCTGCCGTAGCCTAAGGCTGCGAAAGTATTTTTTAATTTGTAAACCAAATAAAAAAACACTTCCATCCGCCTTTCCTTCGTTGCTTGCCACGGCCTTTGCTTTGGTGGTTGCTGTCAGGTTTTTCTATTTCTGTGGCAGATAAAAGGGCAGTAAACCTATCAGTTTCAGATATATCGGGGGTGGCGGAGGAAAACTTTTTTGATTTGGTGTCTCAAATCACAAAAAGTTGTTCCGCAGTCCCTCAGCGTGTGCGATGAATACAGCCGTTACCCTGAACCAGCATCAGCAATGAATCCAGCTTTTCAACACCCCACCATCAGGTACATGCTTTAAGTATGTACCTTTTTTCTTGGTGAATACCCTTGGTTTAGCCCAAAGGTGCCCAATAGCACAAATGCTCATGCACAACGGCACAAGTAGCCAAAAGTAGGGTGGATATACTCAGGCCGTGAAAATTACCCTCTACAGGAGACTTGGGCATGGCCGTACAACAGCTAAAGGGCATTCGTGAGCACATGATTATCGCGGGTAAAGCGGTAGAGCAAAGTCATGGTGACCGCATCCCCGTGTATAACCCCGCAACAGGCGCTGTAATTGCGATGCAGCCAGAGGCCGGCGTAGAAGGCGTGGATCAAGCAGTACAGGCTGCGCACCGTGCACTAACCGATTCTGCATGGACAACTATGCTGCCAGCACAGCGTGAGCGTTTGCTCTTGAAACTGGCTGATGTGGTTGAAGTGCATGCCGATGAGCTGGCAAGTTTGGAAACCCTAAATAACGGTAAGTTGCTGCGCTTCTCATTGGGCATGGAAGTTGCCTCTGCGGTACAGTGGTTGCGTTATATGGCAGGTTGGGCCACGAAAGTGTCTGGCGATGTGCTGAATTTATCTATTCCGTTTCCCCCAAATACGGGGTATCACGCGTACACCCGTTTGGAGCCTGTAGGCGTAGTGGCTGCGATTGTGCCGTGGAACTTCCCCTTGTTGATGGCCGTGTGGAAGATTGCGCCTGCGCTGGCTGCTGGCTGCACTGTGGTGCTCAAACCCGCAGAGGAAACACCGTTAACGGCTATCCGTTTAGCAGAGCTGGTACTAGAAGCAGGTTTCCCCGCCGGTGTGGTGAACGTGATTACTGGTCGTGGCGATAGTACGGGCGCGGCACTGACTGCACACCCATTGGTGAACAAGATTTCGTTCACTGGTTCTACCGAGGTGGGCTACATCATTGCCCGCCAAGCGGCGCAAGACATGAAAAAAGTTGCACTGGAATTGGGTGGTAAATCTCCGGTGCTGATTTTTGATGATTGTGATGTAGAGCAGGCTATTCAAGGCGCAGCTAACGCCATCTTCTTTAACCAAGGCCAAGTGTGTACAGCGGGTTCGCGTTTGTATATTCAGAGCAGTATTTATGAAGAGGTAGTACAAGGCATCGCCAAGCTAGCAGACGACATGGTGCTAGGCGATGGCTTTAGCGAGAGCACGCAGATTGCTCCGCTGATTTCTGCTCGCCAACAAGAGCGTGTGCAGAAGTACATCAAAATTGGTCAGCAAGAAGGGAGATTGCTGACCAAAGCACAAGACCGTCCTGAACAAGGTTTCTTTGTACGCCCCACGGTGTTTGCCGATGTGGACATCATGGCACGCGTATCGCAAGAAGAAATCTTCGGGCCAGTGTTGGTGGCTAATCGTTTTGAGAGTGAGGCAGAAGCCATACGCCTTGCGAATCAAACGGAATACGGGCTGGGCGCCAGTGTGTGGAGTAATGATCTAAACCGCGTAAACCGTTTGGTGAATGCGATTAAAGCCGGAACGGTTTGGGTCAATACGCACAACATGCTGGATCCACACATGCCCTTTGGCGGTTTCAAACAATCTGGGCTGGGGCGTGAGCATGGTAAAGCAGCGGTGGAGTCCTATCTGGACACTAAATCGGTGTGTGTTGCCTATGCTTCCTGACGTAACGCTCTAACGCAGCATCCATAAAAAACACAGGGGGAGGAGACATGAGAATTCCCAGTAAAACAGTGAGGGTGTGGCTGTGTATGGCAGGGCTAGTGGTAAGTGGCAGTAGTGTGGCCGGAGACCCCAGTGCGCGGGACTGGTTGCCTGCGCCAGTAGGCACTAACTTGCTAGTAGGGTATATGGCGAGCTTAAGTTCACATGGCATGTACGAAAACGGTAAACGTATTTCGGGCGCGCCGGGTATGGATATGCAAATGGCTATTTATAGGCAAATGCATTATCGCGAGCTAGCTGGAAAAACCGTGCAATACGAGATCATCGTACCGGTCTTGCGAAAAAACATGGGTAATCCCCGTGAGCATATGCAAGGCGTGGGCGATGTGAGCTTGGGGGCGGCGGTATGGTTTGTGAATAACGAAGAAAGCCGCACCTATTTTGCATGGGAACCTTTTGTGACGGTGCCCACCGGCCGTTATCACGGCTCAAGGGCAGACTTGTCTCCCGGTGCTAATCGCTGGACTACCGTGCAAGACTTTGCCTTTGCCCAAGGTTTCGGGGAAAGCAGCTACGTTGAAGGGGTAGCAGAGTTCGAGTTCTACGGTAAAAACACCAACTATTACGGTGCAACACTCAAGAAAGACCCGTCTATGCGGTTGATGGCGTTACTGTCCACCAATCTGACAGAGTCTACGTATGTGGGTATGCGCTACCGCTATGAAACGGGCGGCAAAGAAAAAGTGAATGGCACACAGGTAGTGGGGTCGGCAAATAGCCATCAGTTGGCGGCCGAAATTACTCATCAACTTAATGATCAGCATCAAGTGCAACTGCAGTATATCCACGACCTAGAGGTGCGTAATGGCCCCCGGTTAAATGGTGTGCAGTTGCGTTATGCCTATGCGTTCTAACGTATTTACTCAGGAGAAGACAATGCGATTAACCCAGAATATCATGCGAACCAGTGCCCGCTGGGTAGCGGCGATGGTATTGGGTAGTGTGGCTCTTGGCGCCCAAGCCCAACAATTTAAACCGTTGGAAACGCTGACTGACGGGCAGAAACTATCGGCCGATGCACAAGACCGTATTTACGTTATGGATACGGTATTTATGCACATGACCGAAAGCCGTGTGCACGTGTTTGACGGTAAAACCGGCCGTTTTTTGGGCATGATTCCCACTAGCTTCAACGGCCACATGCAGTTGTCCAATGATGGCAAAAAAATCTACACCATGACGACTTACCACGAGCGCGTTACCCGTGGAAAACGTACCGATGTGGTAGAAGTTTGGGATGCCCAAGGGCTTACTTTCGACAGAGAAATCATCTTGCCTAACAACCGTGTACAAGGGCTGAACTACCGCAACATGTTCCGCCAAACCACGGATGGAAAATTCATTATTCTGCAAAACGCCACACCAGCGATTTCGGTTGCCGTCGTGGACGTAGAAAAGGGTGAGCACGTAGAGGAAATCACTGCCGTAGCGGGTTGCTGGAGCGTGAATCCACTGCCAAATCGCCCACGCAGTTTTATGACAGTGTGTGGTGATGGTACGTTGCTGACCATTGATCTAGATGAAAACGGGAAAGTAGCGTCACAGCACCGCAGCGAGCGCATGTTCTCGGTGCAAGACGACCCTGTTTTCATTGCTCAGGCCATGGTGAATAACAAGGCGAACTACGTGTCTTTCTACGGCACCATGTACACCGCTGATTTCAATGGCGACAAAGTAAGTTTCGAGCCTAGCTGGTCGTTGCTAGACGAGCAAGACAGGGCAGCGGGTTGGACACCGGGCGGCTATAACTTGTTGGCAGCAGATGAAGGAAAAGAGCGCTTGTACGTCTTGATGCACTCTGGTGGTGCTGAAGGTACGCATAAGTCACCTGCCGAAGAAATTTGGGTCTATGATCTGCCCACTAAAAAACGCATCGCACGTGTGCCAGGCATGGGGATTCTGTCTATTTCTGTAGACGAACCCGGGCAGCGCTTGTTGGGTATTGATGGTGGCAACGTGCATATCTTTGATATTAGCGGCGATACACCTACGCTGATTCGCACCATTGAAAATGCCGGTGAGGCAGCGCTACAGGTAGAGCCTCACGTGGTGATGAAAAACGGAGGCTAGTATGGATCCTATTTTGGGGTACGTTGCCGCAGCCAGTTTATGTGTTTTATTACTGGCCAGTGGCCTAGAAAAAATCCGCCATTTCAGTTTGTTCGAAGGCGCTGTATCGGCATACCGCTTGGTGCCTGAGCTGACAGTGCGTCTGGTTGCAGGAGGGTTTATTGCAACGGAGCTGGCGGCCGCATTGCTGTTGTTGTGGCCCAGTACACGCGTGTTGGGGGGCGTGGTAGCCAGTGCGTTGTTGGTAGTGGCAACGGCTGCCATGGCCATCAATTTGCTACGTGGTCACACCGATGTAGCCTGCGGCTGCGGCAGTCTTAAAGATCAATCAGCCGGGTTGTCGTGGTGGTTGGTGGTACGTAATGCGCTATTGCTGGTGGTGCTAAGTGCTGTCTGGCTGCCAATCAGCCAACCCGAGCGTGCCTTGGGCTGGGTAGATGGCCTGACTTTTTTTGGTGCCACCTTAGCATTGCTAGGGATGTACCACGCGCTGAATATGTTGATTGAATCGCATAGCAAATTACAAAAACTCAAGGAGATCTAAATGAGTGGATTAGTGATTTCAAATATTGTGTTGTGGGTAGTGGTGTTGATGCTGGTGGTGTTGGTATTGGCGCTATCACGACAAATCGGTGTGCTGTATGAGCGCGTAGCGCCTATGGGTGCGTTAACCATGGATAAAGGGCCAGAAGTAGGTAGCGCCGCCCCTGTGTTTGAGCTAACAGATATTGTGGGCAGACCACAGAGCATTGGCGTGCCAGGCCAATACAGCCAATTGTTGTTCTTCCTGTCGCCTACCTGCCCTGTATGTAAGAAGCTGCTGCCTATCTTGCGTTCTATCGCACAAGCTGAAAAGCAGTGGTTGCGAGTGGTGTTGGCCAGTGATGGTGAAATGCCTGAGCACTTGGCATTTTATAAGCAAGCAGGTTTAGATCCATTCCCCTACTTGTTGTCTACACCATTGGGCATGAGTTTTCACATCAGCAAGCTGCCTTACGCTGTGCTTATGGATGAAAACGGTGTGATTCGCGCTAAAGGACTGATCAATTCGCGCGAGCAGTTGGAGAGTCTGTTTACAGCCAAAGAGCTGGGTGTGGCGTCCATGCAGGATTACCTGCGTACTACAGAGATGAAGGACGTGAACGTTTCACGTAAGGAGAAGGCAAATGCATTGGTTGGATAACTTAGGGGAGCGTGTGTCTAGGCGTTTGGCACATCGTTCTTCACGCCGTGGGTTTTTAAACGGTTTGGGGAAGGTGATGGTGGCATCGGCTGCTATCTTGCCGGTATTGCCCGTAGCGCGAGCAGGCAATACGCCTAAATTAACGGGGTTAGACCCGAACGAGATTCCTGAAGAGGAATTTAACTCGTGCGACTACTGGCGTCATTGCGCAGTAGACGGGTTCTTGTGTTCGTGTTGTGGTGGTACGGCGTCTTCGTGCCCACCCGGCACCACAGCCTCGCCCATTTCGTGGGTGGGTACGTGTCATAACCCGTATGACGGCAAAGATTACCTCATCAGTTATAACGATTGTTGTGGGAAAACGGCGTGTAACCGTTGTGGATGTAATACCCAAACGCGTGAGCGTCCTGGGTACGAGTTCTTCCTGCATAATGACGTGAACTGGTGCATGGCAAACGACAACAGCACCTTCCATTGCACAACGTCTGTGTTGGTAGGCTTAGCTAAAAACTAAGAAAAAGGGTCGGTAGCCAGTGGCTTACCGACCTCTTGGTTTGGAGTACAAGAATGAGAGCGTTGATACTGGTTCTATTGGGCTGTGTGTCAGGGTTGGGCGCCAATGCAGCAGAGGCAAAGCGCCCCTTGCCTACCGATGGCGATGCCCAATTAGCCTATTTTTTAAACAGTGAAGGGGTATACAAAGACTACATGCTGCAATGCGCAGGCTGCCACCGTTTTGATGGCAAAGGTGCTGAAAATCGTGGCATTCCTAGTTTTGTAGACTCCATAGGGCTGTTTAGCCGAATTCCCGATGGTCGTGCGTACATGATACGAGTGCCGGGTGCATCACAATCGCAGTTGAATAACGATGAATTAGCGATGGTGTTGAATTATGTGGTGGCTCGTTTTAGCCCTGACGAATACGATGGCGGAAAATTCAGGTTGTTCAGTGCGGCAGAGGTAGGGGCATCACGTCCGTACAAATTTGACGATGTGGCCGAAGCGCGCAAGGCGTTAGAGCAACAGATGTCAGAACAAGGCTGGGAGCCAGCGCCTTATTTATTCGGGCAAGCGGGGCGTTAAACCCGGTGTGGTAGATTAGTTGGGGTTTGTCTGTCTAGGCAAAGCCAAGAAAAAACGATAAATAAAAGTAGGGGATGAGATATAGCAGCACGACTAGGAGAAGAAAATGTTGTTGCAAGCTTCGCCACTGCATTTTCAAGATGTGGGGTTATTAAGTGACTTTCTGTCGCAAACATTTGTACCGCTGGATGTAAAGGCTCAAGGTAGCCAACCGTTTTCCAACACGGCGATTAACGAACAATTAGGGTCGTTAATGGTGACGGAAATGCGGTGTACAGCGCTGCAAGTAGACCGCACACATGCGTTGGCAGACCGTACTGAATCAGCACTGTACAAAGTATCGCTGCAGCTTTCTGGGGTGAGCGAAATTCACCAACAGAACCGCAGGGTATTGCTGCATGCTGGGCAATGGGCACTGTACGACACCACTCGTCCCTATACGATTAACGTGGATGCCGATGCTCATTTGTTGGTGTTGCAGTTGGGGCTTAGCCATATGCAAAGCTGGCTGCCGTGTCTGCAGGCGGCTTTAGTACGGCGTTTTGAAACCCAAGAAGGCAGCGGCCAGTTAATGCGCCAAATGCTGTTAGGGGCGTTGCATCAGCGTCCTTTGCTGTCTGATGTGGCAGCAGGTGGTGTTGCCACAGCCTTATTACACCTTATAGGTGCACAACTGAGTGAATGTGCGGATGTCACCCTAGAACAAGAGCAAGACTCCGTGCAGCATGTGCAGTTGATGAAGCTGAAGCACTACATTGCCGAAAACCTGACCGACCCTGCATTAGGGGTAGAGCTACTCTGTGCGCATTTCCGTTATTCGCGGCGCTATTTGTATAAGCTGTTCGCCCTGCAAAATTTATCGCCAGCCGACTATATACAGCGCCAACGTTTAGAAGCCTGCAAACAGTTGCTGGCGAATCCGCACTATCAACGCCCCGTTACCGAGTTGGCTTATCAATACGGCTTTAGAGATGCCACCGCATTTAGCCATGCGTTTAGACGTCGATATGGCTTGTCGCCTACGGCATGGCGTCAAACACCCAACTAGGCACTAGCCTGAAATAGCGGTTGCGCACACGCCGCTAGTGTTGCTGCGTGGCTCTATGCCTAGTGAGTTGAATACGATAATCTGTACTGTAACGAGCAGGTTGCTGCCTGCATTTCCCCTGATTTGTTGATTTTTGCGCCATGACTGCACATACGCCTTCTTTTGTTTTTTCTCAGCGAGCACAAAAACTAACCAGCTCGGCCATCCGAGAGATCCTTAAAGTTACGACCAGACCCGAAGTGATTTCTTTTGCGGGCGGGTTGCCGTCTGCAGATGGTTTCCCTATTGAAGAATTGCGTCAGGCCTACGATAACGTGTTGGCGACAGAAGGCCGACAGGCCTTGCAGTACGGCCCTACCGAAGGCTATAGACCACTGCGCGAGTGGGTGGCAAAGGACTTAAGTCGCGATGGCCTTACGGTGTCACCTGATGAAGTATTGATTGTGTCAGGCTCGCAGCAAGCTCTAGATATGTTGGGCAAGCTGTTCATTGATCCCGGTAGCAAAGTATTGGTAGAGTCGCCTACCTATTTGGGGGCGTTGCAGTCGTTCTCATTATTTGAGCCAGAGTACGTGGCGATTGCGACGGACGAGCAAGGTTTGATACCGGCCGAGGTCTCCACGGCCAAAGCGCAGGGTGCACGGTTTATTTATACGTTGCCTAATTTTCAGAATCCCATGGGTATTAGCCTAACGGCTGAACGTCGCCAAGAATTGGTAGAGCGCTGTGCGGCGGCAGGTATCCCCGTGGTGGAAGACGACCCGTATGGCGAGCTGCGTTATGCCGGTACGCCACAGCCTAGTTTGTTGGCGCTGGGGCGTAAAGCGGGTGCAACGGTGATTCGCTTGGGTTCATTCTCTAAAGTATTGGCACCTGGTCTGCGGTTGGGGTATATCGTGGCGCCAGTAGAAATCATCAATAAACTGGTGCAAATTAAACAAGCTACCGATTTGCACACGGCGATCGTGACGCAGATGGCGGTGTATAACGCTATTCAAAATGGTTTTCTAAGCCGTCACTTGCCTGTGGTGCGCGAGTTGTACCAACGCCAATGCACCTACATGCTAGAGGCCCTAGATGCGCACTTCCCAGATTCTGTGCAGTGGACTAAGCCCGAGGGCGGTATGTTCTTGTGGGTAACGTTGCCTGAACAGTTGGACGCTGAGCGTTTGCTAGAAAAAGCGATTGCTCGCAACGTGGCGTTTGTGCCCGGCGCACCTTTCTATTCAGGTGCAGGGTTAAAACGTAATACCTTACGCCTAAGTTTTGTGACCGTATCGGAAGAAAAAATCCGTAAGGGCATAGAAATACTGGGCCAGTTGATACGCGAAGAGCTACAGGCATAACGCTGCAAGGCGATTTTCGCGTTATCATCACACACAGCCGTGTTTTGCACGGCTGTACTTTTTTCTACTGCCATTGTTTGCCATGTCTGCATTAAAAACGCCAGAACGCATTGATTTGAACGATATACGTCACAACGACTGGGTGGCGCGTTGGTTGCCCGCTGCGTGGGGACCTTATGCAAGGCTGTGTAGGCTAGATAGGCCAGTAGGAACATGGCTGACGTTATTGCCAACGATTGCGGCATTGGTGCAGGCTGCTAACGGTGTGCCCGATTGGTGGCGTTTACTGATTTTCTCGCTAGGCGCGTTGTTGATGCGTGGCGTGGGGTGCTGCTTCAACGATATTTTTGATAGAAACTTTGACCACCAAGTAGAGCGCACGCGTTTCAGACCTCTAACCAGTGGGCAACTGACGCTTAAAAAAGCCTTGTGGTTTGTGTTTGCGCAGTTGGTTGTGGCAGCTTTGTTTTTGTTCGCGATTAACAGTTATAGCCGTTGGTTAGCACTGGCGTTGGTGCCGATTGTGGTGATCTACCCGTTATGCAAACGTTTTACCTACTGGCCGCAAGCAGTCTTGGGCATAGCGTTTAACTGGGGCATGTTGATGGCGTGGTCGGATACCCAAAATATTGTGCCGTTGGCGGCCATCGCCATGTGGTGGGGCACGGTGTTATGGCAGATAGGTTACGACGCTATTTATGGCTATATCGATATTGCCGACGATGTAAAGCTGGGGCTGAAATCAGCCGCCATACGCTTTGGTGATAATGGCAAACAGTGGATTGGCGGTCTGTATATTTTGGCGATGCTATGTTGGCTGTGGGCTGGCTATAGCATGGGCATGGGCTGGGGCTACTTCGTGGTGATGGCGGTGATTGCCGTGCACTTCGTGTGGCAGGTAAGCCGTTTTGACCCTAAGCGTCCAGAATTTGGGCTGGGGCTGTTCCGTGCCAACATGACCGTTGGGGTCTTGATGATCGTGGCAGCGCTGGCTGGAACAATCTAGGGTAAACCCTTATAAATACTAAAAAAATCCCTAAAAAGATCGTGCCTACGAAATTCGCTGTGTAAAATCAGTGGCTTTCATATCCATATCAGAACCTCAACTGCTTAGGCAGTCGGGTGAGTCTTTAGTAGGTTGATCATGCCCAGTACCATGGAAGTTGTCGCAACCGTATTGTTTGCGATCGCCATTGTCCATACTTTTTCCGTTCCCGTGTTTGCGCGCCTTGCTAATCGTGGTGGTTCGCATGCTGGTTTATGGCATTTGCTGTCAGAAGTAGAAGCCGTTTTCGGTGTATGGGCCTGTGTGTTATTTGTGTACGTGGCCGTATTCATTGGTTTGGATACTGCTGTGGAATACATGGATTCACGTAATTTCACTGAACCGGCTTTTGTGTTCGTGATTATGGTAATTGCGGCCAGCCGACCGATTCTTGAGTTGGTGTCGGTGATTGTGCGTTTGTTGTCGCGCTTGGTGCCAGTACGTCAAGAATATGCCATGTTTTTCATCATCATGGCCTTTGTACCGCTATCGGGTTCGTTGATTACCGAGCCTGCTGCCATGACATTGGCTGCGCTGATGATTAGAGATCGCTACTTCTCTAAGTCCAATTTGGATGGTTTTAAATACCTGACACTAGGTGTACTGTTCGTAAATATTTCCATCGGTGGTGTATTAACCGCCTATGCTGCGCCACCAGTATTGATGGTTGCGCAAACCTTCAATTGGGATTCTGCCTACATGTTCACGCATTTTGGTTGGCGTGCAGCATTGGCAGTCATCATTAACGCTGCGTTACTGACATGGCTGTCGCGCGAAGCATTGGTGATGCCAGAGCCAGACCCAAGCACGGTGATTACTAAGGCAAAACGTCCACCTGTACCACCTGTAGTGATGGTGATACATATGCTGTTCTTGGCAGGTGTAGTGGTGTTTGCCCATCACCCCGTGATTTTCATGGCATTGCTGATGATGTTTATCGGTTACGCCCATGCTTACGCACGTCACCAAAACCCACTCATGATTCGCGAAGGCCTAATGGTAGGTTTCTTCTTGGCTGGTTTGGTGGTGTTGGGCGGTTTGCAGAAATGGTGGTTGCAAGACTTGCTAGGTGGCTTGCCTCCATTCGTATTGTTCTGGGGTGCTACCGCTTTGACAGCCATTACCGATAACGCGGCACTGACTTACCTGGGCTCGTTGGTGGAAGGAACTAATGAGTTCTGGCGCTACATGTTGGTGGCCGGTGCGGTAACGGGTGGTGGTTTGACTGTGATTGCTAACGCACCCAACCCCGCTGGTTTCTCGATTTTGAAAGGTACATTCCCAGACGGCGCTATTTCTCCATTGCGTTTGTTGCTGTCGGCAGCCATACCAACCTTGATCGCAGCAGGTATGTTCTTGTTGCCTGTTTAAGGCAAAAAAATGCCTAGTAAAGTAGGCTGTTGCGCATAAACAGTGCGATGTAGCAGTAAACGGGCTAAAATCAGGAATCTGAATTTAGCCCGTTTACGTTAGAATGGGCTAATTGTGTTTCGTCCTACTGTTTTAGAGTTGCGTCGTGCCTATTTATGCGTATAAGTGCAGTAACTGCCATCACGAGCAGGATGTACTGCAGAAGATGTCTGACCCTGTATTAGAGGTTTGCACTAGCTGTGGTCAACATACCTATCAAAAGCAGGTGACTGCTGCGGGCTTTCAATTGAAAGGTTCGGGTTGGTATGTTACTGATTTCCGTAATGGCGGAAAATCTTCTGATTCTGGAAGTTCGTCTTCCAGTGGTTCGTCAAGCGATAGTAGCGGTTCCTAACAGCTATGCGTTTTTTCAAGCGATTCTTCATTACTGGCCTATTGGTCTGGATCCCGTTGGTGATCACAGTCTGGGTCATCATGTTGTTGATCAATACGCTTGAAAGCTTTGTTCCTACGTTTCTGACATCCGAGGCATTGTTCGGTATTTCAGTGCCGGGTTTCAGTGTCATACTGGTACTGGTTGTGGTGCTGTTGACCGGTTTGGTTACGGCAAACTTAATCGGCCGTACGCTGTTTGAGCAGTGGGAAAAGCTATTGGGACGCATTCCATTGGTGCGTTCCATTTATAATTCTGTTAAGCAGGTGAGCGATACGGTGCTAGCTCCAAATGGGCAGGCATTTCGTGAAGCGGTATTGGTTGAGTACCCCCGTAAAGGGGCGTGGACCATCGCCTTTTTGACAGGTGCTCCAGGTGGTGAGGTGGTGGGTAAGTTGCCCGTCGAGTGTGTGAGTGTGTATGTGCCCACCACACCCAATCCTACCTCGGGGTTTTTTCTGATGTTGCCGCGGTCTGATGTGGTCAAGCTAGATATGACTGTGGATGCGGCACTTAAATATATTGTTTCCATGGGAGTTGTGGTGCCAACTGAGCGCCCACCTCTCTGATTCGTTTACTGAGGGAGTCATCCTAGATGCGTACCTGCTATACCGGCGAGGTCAATACCCAACACTTGGGACAAACCGTTACGTTGTTCGGCTGGGTGCACCGCCGACGCGATCATGGTGGTGTCATTTTTATTGACCTGCGTGATCGTGCTGGTCTGGCACAGATTGTTGTGAATCCGGAAAATGCTGAGGTGTTTGCCACAGCAGAGCGTATTCGTAACGAGTTCTGCTTGCGTGTAACAGGCGTGGTTCAAGCACGTCCAGAAGGTACAGCGAATTCAGACTTGGCTTCGGGTGCAGTAGAGATTGTTTGCCAAGAACTGGAAATCCTGAACGCTTCGGTGACTCCTCCATTCCAGTTGGATGACGACAACCTATCAGAAACCACACGCCTGACACACCGTGTGTTGGATCTGCGTCGCCCACAAATGCAAAACAACTTGATGTTGCGTTACCGTGTGGCCATGGAAGTGCGTAAGTATCTGGATAGCATGGGTTTTATTGATATCGAAACCCCAATGCTGACCAAAAGCACACCAGAAGGCGCGCGTGACTACTTGGTGCCATCCCGTGTGAACCCAGGTGAGTTCTTTGCGTTGCCGCAGTCTCCACAGTTGTTCAAGCAGATGTTGATGGTGGCGGGTTTTGACCGTTACTACCAAATCACTAAATGCTTCCGCGACGAAGATTTGCGTGCTGATCGCCAGCCAGAATTTACCCAGATCGACTGCGAAATGTCGTTCATGGACGAGTTCCAAATCCGCGATATTTTCGAAAACATGGTTCGTCACGTGTTCTCCACAGTACAGAAAGTTGAGTTGCCTCAGCCTTTCCCTGTGATGAGCTGGACAGAAGCCATGCAACGTTTTGGCTCCGACAAACCCGATATGCGTGTGAAACTGGAGTTCACTGACGTCGCTGATTTGATGCGTGAAGTGTCCTTCAAAGTATTCTCCGGCCCAGCAAACGATCCTAGCTGCCGTGTTGTAGCATTGCGTGTACCGGCTGGTGGTGAAATGCCACGTAGTGAAATTGATGCGTACACCAAGTTTGTAGGCATCTACGGTGCAAAAGGTTTGGCGTACATCAAAGTGAACGATGTGACGAACATCCCTGAAGGGTTGCAGTCCCCAATCGTGAAGAACATCGACAACGACGCACTGCGTGCCGTGATGGAACGTACAGGCGCTCAAAACGGCGATTTGATCTTCTTTGGTGCCGACAAAACGCAGGTTGTGAACGATGCTATTGGCGCGTTGCGTATCAAAATTGGTCACAGCGAGCATGGTCGCAAGCACGGTTTAGTAGAAGCCGGCTGGAAACCATTGTGGGTTGTAGACTTCCCCATGTTTGAGTACGACGAAGAAACCAAGCGTTACTACGCGGCTCACCACCCATTCACCAGCCCCAAAGATGGTCACGAAGACTTCTTGGAAACCGATCCAGCCAAAGTACAGGCCAAAGCCTACGACATGGTGTTGAACGGTTGGGAAATGGGCGGTGGCTCGGTACGTATTCACCGCGCTGACGTTCAAAGTAAAGTGTTCTCGGCATTGAACATCAATGCTGAAGAAGCACGCGAGAAATTCGGCTTCTTGCTGGATGCGTTGCAATACGGTGCGCCTCCACATGGTGGTATCGCTTTTGGTTTGGATCGCATGATCACCATGATGGCGGGTGCAGATTCTATCCGCGACGTGATTGCGTTCCCCAAAACACAGCGTGCACAGTGTTTGTTAACACATGCTCCTTCTGGTGTAGACGAGAAGCAATTGAAAGAATTGCACATCCGTTTGCGTCCACAGGAAGCAAAGCCCGCCTAAGGCTATGGGAATCATACGGGTCATCAGCTACAACATTCATAAGGGACGCACGGCCACCGGTGGTCGTGAGTCTCTAGAAGAGTTGAAGCTAGGCCTGTATGGCCTGTCCCCAGACTTGCTGTTTTTGCAGGAGGTTCAGGGACGAAATGATCAACAAGCAACGCTAGACGCACAACACGAATCCTTAGCGGCGGTGTTGCGCATGCGTAATGCATACGGGTGTAACGCTGTGCGTGAGTTTACCGATCACGGTAACGCGCTGTTATCCCGCTACCCTATCTTGCACCACGAGAACGAAGATATTTCGGATCACCGCCTTGAGCAGCGTGGTTTGCTTCATGCCGTGGTAGATATTGAGGGCAGGCCAGTGCACTGTATTGTGGTGCATCTGGGTTTGTTTGGCGGTGGTAGAGCGCGCCAAGCACAAGCTTTGGTAGATAGAATTCACCGGCTGGTGCCGGATGATGAACCGCTACTTATTGCAGGCGATTTCAACGACTGGAATAACAAGTTAGCCCCTATCTTCGTGAAGCAATTAGGCTTATACGAGGTGTTTTCCTTTGCTTCCATGGTGAAAGGTAAGACAGGGCCTGGGTTTACGTTGCGCCAGCCCATGAGCTGGTTGCGTGGGTGGTCCAAGCAGGACGGCAGTGAAATCCATACGCCACAATTAGGCGTGGATGGCAATGCGCGGTTAACCTTGCCGCCACGTACTTTTCCCGCCGCATTTCCGTTTTTACGACTGGACCGTATCTACCAGCGAGGTTTTGCTGTGCGTACTGCTAAAGTGCTGCAAGGTTTGCCTTGGAAACAGATCTCTGATCACGCACCTATACTGACCGAATTGGAACTTCCCTAAATGGCCGAGGATATCTACGCCCACATCACGCCGGTAATCATTGTGAAAAACGGCGCTGCGCATGTGCACCGTACGATTAGTGCTCTGAAAGCGTTTAGGCAAGTGGTGGTGTATGACAATGGCTCTACGGACGATACGCTGCGCTTGTTAAGCGAGTACCCCAACGTCAAAGTGGTGCAAGGCAGCTTTATGGGCTTTGGCCCTACTAAGAATGCAGCGGCCTCACACGCGGAAACCGATTGGATCCTGTCTTTAGACATAGACGAGCAGGTGAACGCGCAATTGTTGGCAGCGTTAGCTGATTGGCCGCTAGAAGAAGACACCAAGGTGGGCGAGGTGCTGCGCAATAACTATTTTTGCGGTAAGCACATACGCACTAATGGTTGGGGTAAAGACTGGTTATGCCGCCTGTATAACCGTCGCCAACACTGCTTCACAGACAGCCAAGTACACGAGAAGGTAAAACTAGACGGTCGCAGCCAAGTGGTGCGTCTGAAGGGTGGTTTAGAGCACGAAGCAGTGACCGATGTGGGCCAGCTATTGGTGAAAACGCAGTATTATTCCGAACTATATGCCAACTCAGAACGCGCTCGTTTATACCCCTTCCCTGTGGTGGTGTTAAAAGCGGCTTTTCGATTTATTCGATCGTACTTTCTGCAAGCCGGCATTCTATCTGGCTCTAGGGGTATGATCATTGCTGTAGGCGAAGCAACGGGCGTTTTCTTCCGCTACAGCAAAGTGTATCAGCGCAAGAAATTTACACAGAAAGCTGATAAAAACACATAAAAACTCGGAACTTTCTGCGCTTTTTGCCCTCTTATTATGTGTTTCCCTATTTAGCACTCAGTGTGCTAGAGTGCTAAAATAATAAAAGGATTATGCAGAGACTTCGTTATCGCGCCGAGGCTTTCTCGGGGTTGGTAACCTTGATACAGGATTATTCATGACCCATACATCGCAATCTTTGGCTCTTGCACCTGCTACTCAATTAGCAGCTGCTGTATCCAATCCAGGCGCGTTGGGTACGTTAGAGGCCTACATCTCCGCTGTTAACGCGCAACCTATGTTGACTCCGGAAGAAGAGGTGGCCCTCGGCCAGCGCCTTCAAAAAGAAAGTGATCTTGACGCTGCTCGTCAATTGATCATGTCCCATTTACGTTTGGTGGTGTCTATTTCCCGCCAGTACCTAGGTTATGGCCTACCGCAGGCTGACCTGATTCAAGAAGGCAATATTGGCCTGATGAAAGCGGTTAAACGTTTTGATCCAGATCGTGGTGTACGTCTGGTGTCGTTTGCCGTGCATTGGATTAAAGCTGAAATCCACGAATATGTGGTGCGCAATTGGCGCTTGGTGAAAATCGCTACGACTAAAGCGCAGCGTAAACTGTTTTTTAATCTGCGTCGTATGCGCCCTGAAGATGGGCAGACGTTAAACCCTGCGGAAATTGATGATATCGCACGCGAGTTGAATGTGCGTCCGCAAGACGTTAGCGAAATGGAAATACGCTTAACGGGTGGTGAACTGGCATTGGAGTCCTCTATGGATGACGACGATGACGGTTTTGCACCTATTAGCTATTTGTCCGACGAAGGGGCATTTGAACCTACGCAAGTATTGGCTGAGCGTGCAACGCAGTCATTGCAGGGCGAAGGTTTGGAAAATGCACTGGAAAAACTGGACCCTCGTTCACGACGCATTATTGAAGCGCGTTGGTTGCAAGATGACCAAACGGCTACGTTGCACGAACTGGCAGCCGAGTTTGGGGTATCCGCCGAGCGTATTCGTCAAATTGAAGTAGCCGCGATGAAAAAAATGCGCACGCACTTGCAAGTAGCGTTGTAACAATTACTTACATAAAAGTTTTATCAGGTAGAGAACTAACCAGAAGATAGGCCCTCAAAGTAGTATCTGCAACGCTTTCATATCCCTGTGGGGCGTTGCGTGCATCTGCTTCGGCTTCTCCTCTTCCCCCTCTCTGATAGAAGTAGATGCTTTAGGACACCTGCCCAGGTGTCCTTTTTTTATGCGCGTTTTTTATGGTGCAGTAGAAGACAGTAGCAGTTGCAAGTCGTGCTTGATGTCTTCAGGGCTAGCATCGCCACGCATAAGCACACGGGTCTTCCCGGTTTTATCAAGCAGATAAAAAGAGGAAGAGTGGTCCATGGTGTATTGACCCGCTTGTGCCGTGGGTGCTTTGGCGTAAAAGGCTTTAAAAGATTGCGCGGTTTTACGTATTTGCTCGGGGGAGCCAGTTAGCCCAATGAAGTCTGGCGAAAATGCTTCTACATAGCTTTGCATGACTTCTGGGGTGTCGCGTTCGGGGTCTACTGTAATCAGTAGTACTTGTACCTGTTTGGCATCGTCGCCCAGCATCTCCATCGCACTGGCTAGCTGCACCATTGCCGTGGGGCATACGTCAGGGCATTGTGTGAATCCAAAAAATACCACTACCGCTTTACCCTGAAAATCGGCTAATCGACGGGTGTTGCCGTGACCATCCACAAGTTCTAGCGTACGGCCTATGCCAGCTTTAGAGATATCGTTACCCACGAACGGTAGGGGGTCGGGTTCAGGGGAGCAGGCGGCTAATCCTAGACTAAGTAGCAGCAGGGGTAGCAAACGCGATAGGGTAGGGAAACGCAATAACATAGTAGGCAAGTCGCTAATCAGTATCAGATGTAGTGTATCGTGACTGCTGGGTTATGCATTCACGAATGCTAGCCTGCTTAGGTCTAATGTAAAAAACTGCATAGGCTAGTGTTGCGGCATGAATGCTTGCACTACAATTCTTACATGAAAATCGAAATTTCCCCTTCATTGCATAAGCCAATGCGGCAACGATTCAAATGGTTGCTGGCTCAAGCTCAAGAACTGCCTCCCGTAGGCAGCCGTCCTCTTACCTTTTGCGGTCGTGTGTGTGGTTGGGTTATCAAAGAAACTATCCCTGAACTCTTAACCATAGACGGGGTACGTTGTGATGGGGATGCGGTACACATAGGCGATATGCGTTTGCCCACCGTCCAGGCCAATAGGTTGCTGGAACGCATTGCCAATAAATTGAATGATGCCGGTTTCGTGAAGGCGTGGCGTGGTGAATTACTGGATGTGTTTGCTGAAGGGCGCTGTTTAGGCGCTATAGAGCGTGGTGCCGTTAGGCCGTTAGGGTTACTTACTCAGGCCGTACACTTAAATGCATGGACACCTGAAGGCCGCTTATGGGTACAAAAACGTGCGGCCCATAAATCTACCAACCCGAATATGTGGGACACCTTAGTGGGCGGTTTGGTGAGCGCTCAAGAAGACCTAGATGTTTCATTGCTGCGAGAAAGCGAAGAAGAGGCCGGGCTATATGCCAAGGATTTACACGCTTTAGAACCTATGCGTTTGATTACCCGTATGCATCGCCGATTGCCTGAAGGCTATCAGGTGGAAAATGCATGGGTAAATGATTGTGTGTTGGATCACGATGTACAACCCGCCAACCAAGATGGCGAGGTGAGCGAAATACGCCATATCAGCGTAGAAGAGTATTGGGAAATGGCGGTGGCAGGGGAAGTTACCTTGGAAGCTGAACTGGTGACGTTAGATAGTATCTGTCACCGTGCCTCAATACCGGATACCATAGCGTAGTAGTCATTAACAGCTGCTTGTGAAAAGGGGTAAAACCATGCGTAATCCTTTTGATATACCCGGAATGATGGGAAGTGGTATGAATGCGGATTCCTCACAGAATCCATTATTTGCGTCGTTAGATATGATGCGCTCTGCGTGGGAATCCATGGGAGGTGGGGCAGGTTTTGGCAACTTTGCTGATGCATCTGCTGCCATGCTGTCACCCGAAGAGCTAGAAAAACGTCTACGTGACCTACGTGCGGTGGAAAACTGGTTGAAATTAAACCTGTCCATGTTGGAAGGCACGATACAGGGTCTGGAAATTCAAAAAGCGACATTGCGCACTGTGCAGAACTTTGCTCAGCAAGCCACTCAAATGGCTGGTGAACAAATGGCAAGTGGTGCTGACGAGCGTATGAAAAAGGCCGCCGAGCAAGGTATGCAAGATGCAGGCCAAGCCGTTTGGGATTTGCTGCAAAAGCAGTTTAATGCTGTTGCCTCGGCGACTGCAGCGTCCATGCAAAGTGCTCAAAGCATGGTAGATGGCATGGCAGGGGTAGTACAGCCGGTTTCAGGCGATTCCACTATGCGCCGCGAGGCCAAGCCTAAGTCAACTGCTGCACGCAATCCTGCCGCTAAAAAAGCGGTCAAAAAGGCAGCGAAAAAAGCAGTAAAGAAAGCCGCAACAGCACCCAGTAGTGGTGCCAGTGCGAGCAAAAGTGCACGTAAAAGCAGTAAGTAATAACTAGGTTGAGGAATACAGGAACATGATGCTGAATGTGGTAATACTGGCAGCGGGCATGGGCAAACGCATGCAGTCTGCATTGCCTAAGGTGTTGCACCCCATTGCGGGTAAACCTATGTTGATGCATGTTGTAGAGGCAGCGCGTCAGCTAGAGCCCAGCCGTATCGTCGTGGTTGCAGGTCATGGTGCAGAGCAATTGCAGCAGTACTTGGCCGGCCAAACCGACATACATGTAGTGTTACAACAGCCCCAGCAGGGTACTGGTCATGCCGTGATGCAAGCGGAGCCTGCACTGCTGGGTGAGCATCCTGATGACACCACCTTAGTGTTGTATGGCGATGTGCCGTTAGTGCAAAGCGATACCCTGAAAGCACTGCTAGCAGCGCGTCAAGATGGTTTGGCTATTTTGACCGAGTTCTTAGACGACCCCACTGGTTATGGTCGTATCGTGCGTAATGCACAAGGTACGATCAGTCGTATCGTGGAGCACAAAGACGCTACTGACGCCGAACACCAAATCCGCGAAGTAAACACCGGTATTATGGCAGCGCCTACCGTACGGTTACGCGATTGGTTATCACGCATTGATAACAAAAATGCCCAAGGTGAGTACTACCTTACCGACGTGGTAGGGTTGGCGGTGGCTGATGGTGTGGCGGTTAATGCCGCACATCCATCGTTTCCTTGGGAGACCTTGGGGGTGAACAGCCGTGTGCAGCAAGCTCAATTAGAGCGTGCCTGGCAGGCTGAGCAAGCTCGTCGCTTGCTAGAGCAAGGCGTGAGCATCATGGACCCTTCTCGTTTTGATGTACGTGGCAGCTTGCAATGTGGCCGCGATGTGTACATTGATGTGGGGTGCGTGTTTGAAGGCGATGTAGTGTTGGGCGATGGCGTACGAGTTGGTCCACACTGCGTCTTAAAAAATGTGCAGTTGGGTGCAGGTACGGTGGTACACGCCTTTAGCCATTTAGATCAAAGCCGTACAGCAGAACTGGCTAGCATCGGACCTTATGCGCGTTTGCGCCCCGGTGCCGTGCTGGAGCGCGGTGCGGCTGTGGGTAACTTTGTAGAAGTGAAAAACAGTACCTTAGGTGCAGACACCAAGGCTAGCCATTTGTCGTATCTAGGCGATGCGCAAATAGGCGAGCGGGTCAATATCGGTGCCGGTACCATCACCTGCAATTATGACGGTGTGAATAAATACCGCACTATCATTGAAGACGATGCCTTTATCGGTTCAGACTCACAGTTGGTGGCACCAGTGCGTGTAGGCAGAGGCGCAACTATAGGCGCAGGCACCACGCTAACACGTGATGCACCCGATGCTGAACTGACCTTGTCTCGCACACCACAAAGCACCATTAGTAACTGGAAACGGCCTGTAAAAAAATAACCGACGTGCCAAGCGAAAAATACTCTCCTCTTGAAGACGAGGTCATTAACCCTGCAAGTTGTGAGGGTCCTGATGGCTTGCCGTTACGCGAACGTATACCGGCAGTTATCACGCTGCTGTTAGCCATCGCAATTTCGGTATTAGACGCGGCAATGTCCAACGTGGCCTTGCCTGTCATCGCTGAAGAACTGAACATCAATGCGTCCAGAGTCGTGTGGATTCCCATTGCGTATAGTTTGACTATTGTGATGACGCTATTGCCGTTATCCGCTGTGGCTGAGCGTATAGGGCTGCGGCGTTTGTTCGTGACGGGGACAGTTATTTTTCTTGTGGCGTCGTGTAGTGCGGCGTTCTCGCAGTCTTTTGCCATGTTGCTGATGTCGCGCATTATGCAGGGCTTAGGTGCCTCCATGCTGATGTGCTTGTTTGGCAGTTTGGTAAGGATGATCTACCCGCTTAAAAAGCTGGCGGTGGGCATCAGTTTGAACGTTGTGGTGGTGTCTACAGCAGCCGTGCTAGCGCCTTCCATTGGGGCGTTTGTGTTGGATGTGGCGTCATGGCGCTGGATATTCTTCATCACGGTCCCTATTTGCGCGCTGACTTGGCTAGGTGTGAGGTACTTACCAGAAAGTCCCCGCGTATCCCGCGAGTTTGACTGGCTTGCTTGCCTATTGAGCGCTGCCGTCTTTGGATTGGCCATTCTAGGCTTAGACTTGCTAACGTCACACCCCATGTGGTCCTTAGGTTGTTTGGTGGTGGCGGCATTTAGTGCGCGAATTTTGTTGGCACGTTCGTTGCAGCAAGAGGCACCGGTGGTACCTGTGGATATCTTGCGCATTACCTCAGTAGGTTATGCTGTTTTAGCGTCGCTGTTTGCTTTTGCCACCCAAATGTCTGCCATGGTGAGCTTGCCGTTTTATTTTGTGCAGGTGATTGAAGCCAGTTATGCCGACATAGGTTTGTACATGGGCATGTGGCCACTAGGTGTGGTGGTGATGGCACCGTTATCGGCTTACTTGTCTGGCCGCGTTACGGTAGCGGTGCTATGCATTGTGGGTATGGTGGTAACAGCCATTGGGCTCTCTTCCTTGCTATGGTGGGGAGCAGGTGCCACAGATTGGCAAATCATGGTGTCTATGATGCTGTGCGGTGTAGGGTTTGGATTCTTTCAAACACCCAATAACAAAGCCATGTTGGCCGGGGTTCCACGTCGTCGCAGTGGTGTGGCTGGAGGTTTGCAAGCGACTACACGCGTGTTTGGTCAAAGTTTTGGCACGGCCTTGGTGGCGTTGGTGTTTGGCGCCAGCCCTGAGCAAGGTGCCGTCTGGGGTATAGGCGCCGCAGTGATTTGCGCGTTGGTCGCGCTGGGGATTAACGTGGTGCGTCAGCGCAATCCCGAAACAGATCCCGATTTTTTATAGTAGAACATCCATGCAGCATATTTTGATGGTAAACCTCGAGCGCGGATGGCGTGGTGGGGAGCGCCAGACGTTGTTGACCGCTAGCGAGCTACAACAGCGCGGCTACCGCGTCACTGTCTTAGCACGTACGGGCGAAGCGCTCTTTAAGCGAGCGACGCAGGCAGGTTTACGGGTAAAAGGTGTAGGCGGGAATGCGGGCCTGTTCTGGTTTTTGCTGCGTCATCGCAAAGCGTTTGATGTGGTGCATGTGCAGACGGCAGGTGCATTAACAGTAGTGTCGGCCATGAAGTCATGGCTGCAAACGCCCATTGTCTATACCCGTCGTACCAGTTTTGAGGTGAAGCCCGCCAAAGCAGCGCGCACCTTGGCGAAATGGGAGCGTGTGGATCAGTTTGTGGCGATTAGCCAAGCAGCAGCACAAGCACCACGGGCAATGGGTATAGAGGTAGCAGTTATTCCTAGCGCTGTAGAGTTTGTGCCGCCAGACCCAGACCAAATTATTGCCTTTTCTGAAGAGCAAGACTTGGCCGGTAAGTTTGTGTTGGCAACATGCGCGGCATTCACCCCTGAAAAAGACCCATTAACCTGTGTACGTGCAGTGCATGCGTTATGGCAAAAACGGCAAGATTTTGTCTTCTTACACTTTGGTGCAGGGGGCAGCGAACTCGCCGCAGCACAGCAGTTGATTCAAGAGTTGGGCCTAGAGCAGGTGTACAAAATCGTAGGCTTTAGACGCGACATAGAAAACATGTATAGATTGATGCATGTATTTGTATTGAGTTCCAAACAAGAAGCATTGGGCTCTAGCATTCTAGATGCCTTTTTGTACGAGGCTGCGGTGGTAGCGACTCGTGCAGGCGGCATCCCTGAAGTATTGGATGAGGGGCGCGGGCTACTGTGTGACGTGGGCGATGCAGAAGCAATTGCTACGGCATGCCATCAGTTACTGGAAGACGAGTCTTTATGCCGAGACATGGTGGCTAAAGCCGAAGCATGGGTGGTTGAAGAACATGCTATCCCGCTGATGGTTGACCGTTATTGTGATTTGTACAACCATGGGCGTCAGTCGTAGCAAGTGTATGTGGGGAAGCATACGCTGCTAGCTTTTATAAGATTCTTTATATCTAGAGAGAACATGGCAGGAATAGAGCCACAAACCATAGTGGTATTTGCACGTAATCGTCCATTTTTCGGTGCGCAGGTCACTATGTTTGCCACACTGTGGCAATTAAAACAGTTATACCCTAACGCAACACTCAAGGTTGTAGTGCGCGCGGGTGCTTTTGCATTCTTACGCCAGCTTCCATGGGTAGATCAGGTAATTCAGGCCGATTCATTTAAAGATGAGCTAGCCGCTATTGATCCGTCCTGTGGTTTGATGATTTCATTGCATACCACGAGTATTAAGCATTGTTTGCTTGCGTTGTTGAAGCGCCCAGCTAAGCGCTTAAGTTATAGCGGTAGGTTGGGCTGGGATTGGGTATGGACTCAGCGTTGTAAGCAGGATTTGAACGTCTATCGTACCGAAGGGCATTTAGCGTTATTGGACTTACTACAGCCCTTGAATGCCTATGATGTGTCCTGTGCCTGTTTGGAGTCGTTGGCCAACGCCGAGTTGCGCACATCGTTAGCACAAGAGCGCCGCTTAACCGTTATGCCTGGGGCCGGCGAGGGCGAGTTTAAGAAGTGGGGTATTGAGAACTTCTTGGCTGCTGCAGAACAGTGTTTAGAGCATAACGTAGTAGATAAAGTGTGTTTTGTTTTAGGGCCAGATGAGAGCAAAGAACGCGATCGTATCGCGCGTTGGCACCTCATCAATAAAGCCGAAATCTGGGATAAACCCGCTTTGCCCGATCTTTGTGCATTGGTACAGGCCTCGACTTTAGTACTGACAAATGACTGTGGGCCCTCCCATATAGCACAAGGTTGTAGGGTGCCTGTGGTAGCGGTATTTGATGAAACGAAACCAGAATGGTTTTGGAAGCGCCCTAATGCCGTGTGCCTGGTGCCAACAGTAGGGCAAGCTATAGGAACAGTAACGGTAGACACAGTTGTGAGCGCCTGTTGCAGCCTGTTGGCAAAGTAGTGCAAGTGCGGTACGGTTATTTGGGGTTGGTCCCCCAAAAAAAAATATACAACCGGCTTCAGGAAAATTAAAATTTCCGGATTCTCTTACACCTTAGGTGGGCAAGTATTATGTGTGGAATTGTAGGTGCCGTAGCACAACGAAATGTTATCCCAGTATTGCTAGAAGGGTTGAAGCGCTTGGAATACCGAGGCTATGACTCCTGCGGTATTGCCGTGTTTCAAGGTGCAGAATTACAGCGCGTGCGCAGCACTGAGCGAGTAGCTGTATTGGCTGAGCAAGTGCAGTCCCAACAATTGGAAGCCGTAACCGGTATTGCCCATACACGCTGGGCCACGCACGGTGCACCCGCCACACACAATGCCCACCCTCACTTCTCGGGCCATACAGGTCATACACGTATAGCGTTGGTACACAACGGCATTATCGAGAACCACGAAGCTTTGCGTGAAAGGCTGACTAAAGCAGGCTACGTATTCGAGAGTCAAACCGATACCGAGGTGGTGGCGCACTTAATCGACTCCCTGTATCAAGGGGATGTGCTGCAAGCCGTGAAAGCGGCGTGTGTGCAGCTGCACGGTGCGTATGCATTGGCAGTGATTGCTAAAGACGAACCACACCGTTTAGTGGGCGCACGTAATGGCTCGCCATTGGTAGCCGGTTTGGGCGAAGGCGAGAACTTCTTAGCCTCTGATGCCTTGGCATTAGCCGGTGAAACCAGCCAGATCATTTATTTGGAAGATGGTGATGTAGTAGACCTGCACCTAGACAGCGTGCAAGTCTACGATGCGCAAGGTGAACCCTGCCAGCGTGAAGTGCATACGGTGCATTTGCATGCTGGTGAAGCCGACTTAGGCCCATACCGCCACTACATGCAAAAAGAGATTTTTGAGCAGCCACGTGCCGTAGGCGACACCTTGCAAGGGGTAGAGGTGGTTAGCCCAGAACTCTTTGGTGCAGGTGCTAAAGAAGTATTCCAAAACATTGATCAAGTGTTGATCTTGGCATGTGGTACTAGTTTTTATGCAGGTTTAACTGCTAAGTACTGGATAGAATCATTAGCCAAAGTGCCTGTAAGTGTCGAGATCGCGAGCGAGTACCGCTACCGCGATAGCGTGCCTAACCCTCGTACCTTGGTGCTGACTATTTCACAGTCGGGTGAAACGGCCGATACCCTAGCAGCGCTTAAGCATGCCCGTAAATTAGGCATGGAAAACACACTGACTATTTGTAACGTGGCCTCTAGTGCGATGGTGCGCGAGAGCAAGCTTGCGTACATTACTCGTGCAGGTGTGGAAGTGGGCGTGGCCTCTACCAAAGCCTTCACCACACAGTTAACAGCGCTGTTCTTGTTGGCAATGGTGGTGGCGCAAGTAAAAGGTCAACTGTCTGCAGAGCAAGAAGCAGATCTGCTGCGTAAATTGCGTCACATGCCTGTGGCGATCTCGGCTGTATTGGCCTTAGAGCCTCAAGTGATTGCGTGGGCAAGCCGCTTTGCAAACAAAGAGCATGCCTTGTTCTTGGGGCGTGGTATGCATTACCCCATCGCCCTAGAGGGTGCGTTGAAGCTGAAAGAAATTAGCTACATCCATGCCGAAGGCTATCCTGCTGGTGAACTAAAACACGGCCCGCTGGCCTTGGTTACGCAAGCTATGCCGGTGATTACAATTGCACCGCATGATGCCTTGTTGGAAAAACTGAAATCCAACATGCAGGAAGTACATGCACGTGGTGGTGAGCTGTATGTGTTTGCGGATGCCAATACTCAAATCAACAGCAGCGACACTATTCATGTGATTCACATGCCTGAGCACTACGGTTTATTGTCTCCAGTATTGCATGCTGTGACGCTGCAGTTGCTGGCGTACCATGTGGCTTGCGCTCGCGGCACAGATGTGGATAAGCCGCGTAACTTGGCGAAGAGCGTGACGGTGGAGTAAGCACTATCTGGTTTTTGACAGTGCTTGTGTACGAACAATTAAGTTGAGAAGCGGACAAAATAGTTGAGAACTATGACACGAAAGATGGGAACTTAACAAAATAATTGAGAACTTTTAGAGGTCCAGTTATGCTGTGAAAAAGCATACTGGACTTTTATTATGGCTAAAGCAAAATCTTCATTCTCAGAAGTACAAATTGCCCGTCGTATTAAAGAGGGGCGTGGCCAAGGGCATGGTAAAGACTATATTCCATGGATAACAGTACAAGAAGTCCCTTCAGCAGGTCGTTCCCACCGTATTTACTCTCATAAAACGGGACGAGTTCACCATTTGCTCTCTGATTTAGAACTTGCTGTTTTTCTCAGTCTTGAATGGGAGAGCAGCGTGTTGGATATACGTGAGCAATTTCCCTTATTACCTAGTGACACCAAGCAGATTGCAATAGATAGTGGCATTAAGCATCCTGCTATTCGTGGTGCAGATCAGGTTATGTCTACTGATTTTTTAGTGGACTGCAAAGATGGTCCTTTTGAGCAGTTTGCTATTCAAGTCAAACCTGCAGCAGCCTTACAAGACGAGCGCACCCTAGAAAAATTAGAACTAGAGCGTCGTTATTGGCAGCAAAAACAAATTCCTTGGTTCATTTTTACAGATAAAGAAATAAATCCCGTTGTAAAAGAAAATATTGAATGGCTTTATTCAGTGAAAACAGAAGGGGTTTCTGCGGAGCTTTTAGCACAACTGCCAACATTGGCTCATATCCTGCAAGAAAAAGGAGATGAAAATATTATCAATGTCTGTAAGCAGGTTGATATTGCTTATGGTTTGGAGCTAGGTAAAACATTGAGTGAGATGAGAGCATTAGCCGCTAATGGTTTTATTAAGTTCAATATTTATAAGCCGTTTAGATTGAGTACTTGTTCAGAGTTTTATATTACCCAGGCCGTAAATCTGGAAGAGGCATTCTATGTGGCAAATCAATGAGGTTGTGCGCTTTGATGGTGTATTGCATCGCATCTTATCTGTAGATAACGGTTCAGTGGTGTGGATCCAAATTGAACAAGAAAAAGGTGTGCCCCAAACACTACCAGAGCTAATGCTAGCTCAATATCTTGAGGAGGGTAGGCTTTCGAGAGCAGAAGATCCTTTTGCTGATATAGATTTAAAGGAACCAGTCTTTGGCTCCGTTGAGTTTGTAAAGCGAGAGGAGACTTATCAACGAATCCTTCCTATCATTAATAGCCCAGTCCGCTTTGATTCTAGAGGTAGGGGCATTCTTATCGAGCAGGTCGCTAATAAGCACCAAGCCTCTAAACCAAACATTTATAAAATTTTGCGCCGTTACTGGCAGCGTGGTCAAACGCCTAATGCATTAATTCCCGACTACAAAAACAGCGGTGCACCAGGGGGAAGACGCTCAGCGACAGGAACAGCAAAAATTGGCCGAGCCAGAGAATATGGTAAGGGTGAAGGAATCAAGGTAACGCCTGAGATTGAACGTCTTTTTAGATTAACCATAGAAAAGCATCTATTAAATCAAAAAGGCACAAAGACCACCGTTGCCTATAGACGATTTGTAGATTTGTTTGCTCAGTATTTTCCTCGCATTCCCCAAGAGGATTACCCAACACTACGTCAGTTTCGTTATTTTTATGATCGAGAATACCCTAAAGCTCAGCGGTTAAAGTCCAGAGTTAAAGCAGGGGTATATAAAAAAGACGTACGACCCTTAAGTAGTACAGCCACTTCTCAGGCGTTAGGCCCTGGGAGTCGTTATGAGATTGATGCCACGATTGCTGATATTTATTTAGTGGATCATCATGATCGTCAAAAAATCATAGGAAGACCAACGCTTTACATTGTGATTGATGTGTTTAGTCGGATGATCACGGGCTTTTATATCGGCTTTGAAAATCCGTCTTATGTGGTGGCGATGCAGGCTTTTGTAAATGCTTGCTCTGACAAAACGGCCATTTGTGCCCAGCATGATATTGAGATTAGTAGCTCAGACTGGCCGTGTGTAGGTTTGCCAGATGTGTTGCTAGCGGACCGTGGCGAATTAATGAGTCATCAGGTCGAAGCCTTAGTTTCTAGTTTTAATGTGCGAGTGGAAAGTGCTCCACCTAGACGTGGCGATGCTAAAGGCATAGTGGAAAGCACTTTTAGAACACTACAAGCCGAGTTTAAGTCCTTTGCACCTGGCATTGTAGAGGGCAGTCGGATCAAAAGCCATGGTGAAACAGACTATAGGTTAGATGCATCTCTGTCGGTATTTGAGTTCACACAAATTATTTTGCGTACGATCTTATTCAGAAATAACCATCTGGTGATGGATAAATACGATCGAGATGCTGATTTTCCTACAGATTTACCGTCTATTCCTGTCCAGCTATGGCAATGGGGTATGCAGCATCGTACAGGTAGTTTAAGGGCTGTGGAGCAAGAGCAGTTGCGAGTAGCGTTACTGCCTCGCCGAAAGGTCTCTATTTCTTCATTTGGCGTTAATTTGTGGGGTTTGTATTACTCGGGGTCAGAGATTCTGCGTGAGGGTTGGTTGCAGCGGAGCACTGATATAGCTAGACCTCAACATTTAGAGGCGGCTTATGACCCAGTGCTGGTTGATACGATTTATTTGTTTCCGCAAGTTGGCAGCCGTGTATTTTGGCGCTGTAATCTGACGGAACGTAGTCGGCAGTTTAAAGGTCTCTCATTTTGGGAGGTTTGGGATATACAAGCACAAGAAAAACACAATAAAGCCAATGCGAAGCAGGATGAGTTAACTAAACGCAGGGAGCTTGAGGCGTTTATTCAGCAAACCATTCAGAAAGCGAATAAGTTAACGCCCAGTACTACTGAGCCCAAATCAACACGCATTAAGCAGATTAAAACTAATAAAAAAGAAGCCGTGACCTCAGAGCGTAAAAAACGTGCGGAGCATTTGAAGCGAAGCTCTTCAGGTGATGAGGCTAAAGTTATTCCTTTCAACGCAGTGGAAGCGGATGATCAAGAAGATTACAGCCTACCCACATACGTGCCTGAATTATTTCAGGATCCACCAGAAAAGGATGAGTCATGAGTGCTACCCGGATTCAAGCAGTTTATCGTGATACGGGGGTAGAGGCTTATCGTGGTAATCCTTTTATCGAGGCCTTACCACCATTACAAGAGTCAGTGAATAGTGCTGCATCACTGAAATCCTCTTTACAGCTTACTTCCTCTGACTTGCAAAAGCCCCGTGTTATCAGAGCTCATACCATTTGTCGTATTCCAGATGACTATTTTCAGCCATTAGGTACGCATTTGCTACTAAGTGAGCGTATTTCGGTCATGATTCGAGGTGGCTACGTAGGCAGAAATCCTAAAACAGGAGATTTACAAAAGCATTTACAAAATGGTTATGAGCGTGTTCAAACGGGAGAGTTGGAGACATTTCGCTTTGAGGAGGCACGATCTACGGCACAAAGCTTATTGTTAATTGGTTGTTCTGGTAGTGGGAAGACGACCTCTCTTCATCGTATTCTAGCCACGTATCCTCAGGTGATTTACCATCGTGAACTCAATGTAGAGCAGGTGGTGTATTTGAAAATAGACTGCTCGCATAATGGTTCGCTAAAAGAAATCTGCTTGAATTTTTTCAGAGCGTTGGATCGAGCCTTGGGCTCGAACTATGAGCGTCGTTATGGCTTAAAACGTCATGGTATAGAAACCATGTTGGCTTTGATGTCGCAAATAGCCAATGCACATGCTTTAGGGTTGTTGGTTATTGATGAAATTCAGCATTTAAGCCGCTCTCGTTCGGGTGGATCTCAAGAGATGCTGAACTTTTTTGTGACGATGGTGAATATTATTGGCGTACCAGTGATGTTGATTGGTACCCCTAAAGCACGAGAGATTTTTGAGGCTGATTTGCGGTCTGCACGTAGAGGGGCAGGGTTTGGAGCTATATTCTGGGATCCTATACAACAAACGCAACGTGGAAAGCCCAATCAAGAGTGGATCGCTTTTACGGATAATCTTTGGCAATTACAGCTTTTACAACGCAAAGATGCGCTGTTATCGGATGAGGTCCGTGATGTGTGGTACGAGCTAAGCCAAGGAGTGATGGACATTGTAGTAAAACTTTTTGTACTCGCTCAGCTCCGTGCGCTAGCTTTAGGCAATGAGCGTATTACCGCTGGTTTATTGCGGCAAGTGTATCAAGATGAGTTAAAGCCTGTGCACCCCATGCTAGAGGCATTACGCTCGGGTATCCCAGAACGCATTGCTCGTTATTCTGATCTAGTCGTTCCCGAGATTGATAAACGGTTAATCCAACTTCAGCTAGATATCGCAGCGATACAAGAACAAACACCAGAAGAAAAAGCCCTTCAAGAGTTAGATACCGAAGATCAGCGTCATTTATATCTGATGCTGAAAGAGGATTACGATTCAAGCCTGTTAATTCCCACTATTAAAAAAGCGTTTAGCCAGAATCCAACGATGACAAGACAAAAGTTACTGCCTCTTGTTTTGCAGTGGTTGATGGAAGGCGAAACGGTAGTGTCAGAACTAGAAAAGCCCTCCAAGAGTAAAAAGGTTTCGGCTATAAAGGTAGTCAAGCCCAGCGACTGGGATAGCTTGCCTGATACGGATTTACGTTATATCTATTCACAACGCCAACCTGAAAAAACCATGCATGAACGGTTAAAAGGGAAAGGGGTAATAGTGGATATGGCGAGCTTATTTAAACAAGCAGGTTAGCCATGAGAAACTTTCCTGTTCCGTACTCGAATGAGCTGATTTATAGCACTATTGCACGGGCAGGCGTTTATCAAGGGATTGTTAGTCCTAAGCAGCTGTTGGATGAGGTGTATGGCAACCGCAAGGTGGTCGCTACCTTAGGTCTGCCCTCGCATTTAGGTGTGATAGCAAGACATCTACATCAAACAGGACGTTACGCTGTTCAGCAGCTTATTTATGAGCATACCTTATTCCCTTTATATGCTCCGTTTGTAGGCAAGGAGCGCCGAGACGAAGCTATTCGGTTAATGGAGTACCAAGCGCAAGGTGCGGTGCATTTAATGCTAGGAGTCGCTGCTTCTAGAGTTAAGAGCGATAACCGCTTTAGATACTGCCCTGATTGCGTTGCTCTTCAGCTAAATAGGTATGGGGAAGCCTTTTGGCAACGAGATTGGTATTTGCCCGCTTTGCCATATTGTCCAAAACACGGTGCTTTAGTCTTCTTTGATAGAGCTGTAGATGATCACCGACATCAATTTTGGGCTTTGGGTCATACTGAGCTGCTTTCAGACTACCCCAAAGACTCCCTATCTCAATTAACAGCACTAGCTGCTTATATAGCCCCTCTGTTAGATGCTCCACGAGCGCAAGAGCTTTCCCCAAGCCTTGAGCAGTGGACGCTGTTTTATCAGCGCTTAGCGCAGGATCTAGGGCTAACCAAAAGCAAGCACATTCGTCATGACTTGGTGGCGGAGAGAGTGAGGCAGACTTTTAGTGATGAGGCACTAGAGAAACTGGATTTAAAGTTGGCAGAGAACAAGGACACGTGTTGGCTGAAAAGTATATTCCGTAAGCATAGAAAAGCCTTTAGTTATTTACAGCATAGTATTGTGTGGCAAGCCTTATTGCCAAAACTAACGGTTATAGAAGCGCTACAGCAGGCAAGTGCTCTTACTGAGCACTCTATAACGACAAGACCTGTTAGCCAGTCTGTGCAACCTAACTCTGAAGATTTATCTGTTAAGCATAAAGACTGGCAGCAACTAGTGCATAAATACCAAGGAATTAAGGCGGCAAGACAGTCTTTAGAGGGTGGGGTGCTATACGCTTGGCTTTACCGACATGACAGGGATTGGCTAGTTCACTGGAATCAACAGCATCAACAAGAGCGTCTGGCACCCGCCCCTAGAGTTGATTGGAACCAAAGAGATCGAATTGCTGTACGACAACTATTAAGAATCATAAAGCGTCTAGATAGTAGCCTTGATCACCCAAGAGCGACATCGAGCTGGCTGTTAAAGCAAACTCCTAACGGAACCTCTCTTGCAAAAAATCTACAGAAACTGCCTTTGGTAGCGCTTTGCTTAAAGCGTTACTCAGAGAGTGTGGAAGATTATCAAATTAGACGGATTAGCCAAGCTTTTATTAAGCTTAAACAGGAAGATGTTGAGCTTAGGCGCTGGCGATTATTAAGAAGTGCAACGTTATCTAAAGAGCGGATAACTGAGGAAGCACAAAGATTCTTGGAAATGGTTTATGGGGAAGAGTGAGTGGTTAGGCTAGCTACATTTAATGACAATGTGCAGGTTGTACATATTGGTCATTTATTCCGTAACTCGGGTCATAAGGAGTGGCGTATTTTTGTTTGGTTTAATCCAATGCAAGAACGGAAATGGACTCGATTTACTCATTTGCCTTTATTAAGTCGAGCTAAGGTGGTTAACAGTACAACAAAGCAAATAAATAAGGCGGATCGTGTGATTGAGTTTGAAGCATCGGATCTTCAACGAGCCAAAATAATCGATTTTCCTAATCTCTCGTCCTTTGCTTCCGTACGCAACAAGGATGGAGCGCAGAGTTCATTTATTTACGAAGCTGAAACACCATATAGCAAGACTCGTTATCACATCCCACAGTTAGAGCTAGCTCGGTCATTATTTTTAATTAACTCCTATTTCTGTCGAAGCTGTTTGAGCAGTACCGCTTTACAGCAAGAGTTCGACGTTCAGTATGAGGTTGAGCGAGATCATTTAGAGATAAGGATCTTACCCAGTTCATCGTTTCCTAAAGGGGCGTTAGAGCAGTCGGCCGTAGTGCAGCTTTTGGTTTGGTTGTTTTCGGATCAAGATGTTATGGATTCGTATGAAAGTATTTTTAGGCACTATCAACAAAATAGAGAAATTAAGAACGGCGTTGAAAGCTGGTGCTTTAGCTTTGACCCTCCGCCCATGCAGGGTTGGAAATTACATGTAAAAGGACGTTCTTCTAACGAGGATAAGGATTATTTAGTTGAGGAAATAGTAGGTTTAGAAATCAACGCTATGCTTCCTAGCACAACAGCTATTAGCCATGCCTCTTTTCAGGAAAAGGAGGCAGGTGATGGTAGTACGCAGCACATAGCGGTTTCAACAGAGTCAGTTGTTGATGATGAGCATCTACAGTTGGACGATGAGGAAACAGCCAATATAGACACAGACACACGAGTCATAGAGGCTGAGCCGACATGGATAAGTTTTAGTAGACCTAGTCGAATTGAAAAATCTCGCAGGGCAAGAAAAAGTAGCCAAACTATTTTAGAAAAAGAAGAAGCAACAACAAGTGAAAATAGTAATTTGGTTAGTACTGATGAGCCACACTTAGGTGGTGTCCTAGCAGCGGCAGATGTGGGTGGGAAGCAGGATGCAACCAATTACAACTCTATTTTTGCTAATCGATTTGCTGCTTTTGATGAGCTACTTTCAATTCTAAAAACTAAATTTGCATGTCGGGTGCTTTTTGAAGAAACCTTGGTTTTGCCAAAAGTTGGGCGTAGCCGATTACATCTGTGTAAAGATGGCTCACCAAGAGTGATTAAAGCCGTTGGGGTGCAACGTAATGGCAGTGAATTTGTATTGCTAGAGGTGGATGCATCGGATGGGGTGAAAATGCTTTCTACCAAAGTGTTGAGTGGCGTTGATAGCGAAACATGGCGGAATGATTTTGAAAAGATACGGCGTGGAGTGGTGAAGAGCTCATTGAATTGGCCAAATAGTTTGTTTGATCAATTATATGGACAAGACGGGCATAGAGGGGTGAATCATCCAAAGGGGTTGGGGGAGCTGCAAGTATCGAGAGAGGATATGGAAGGGTGGGCTGAGAGAGTGGTTAGAGAGCAATTTACGCATTAAAGGAATGACTGAAAGAGCCTGTAAACCCTTTTGTGTAAGTGCTTTTGCCGGTCAGTTAAAGGTGGCCATTTAAACGGTCACCAAATTCGATCATAAAACGGTTCATGGCCGGCTTCCAGTTGCGGATCGGCATCGTCCATTTCTTGGTCGCCGCCTGGATAGCCAGGTACACCACCTTCATCGCTGATTCGTCCGTAGGGAACACCTTGAGTTCATATTAATGGAATTTTCTACAAATAGCCTCCGTGGTTTTGAGGGGGGATTACAGACGATCCATAGTAGTAATCCAATGAGTTCTTGAGCGCGGCGACATGTTTGGACGCCTTGGCAAAAATTAGAGCCTGCTTGAAGTGCAGGCGAGCACGTGCTTGGACGATTGATCCATTCGCGGTCAAAAACTCAATCTTGGATGACAGCGTGTCAGGAAATCCAATATCGAAGTCCCGCCCCGTGTCAAAGTAGGGCATTTCATGATCAAAGGACGAAGCTTCCCAGGCCACTTCCCTAATATTCCAGCCGCTAGAAACAAGATTTCGTACGACTTCATCAACTTTTTTGCTTTCCAACTTGTCACAAAGTGCATAGGCAAGAGCTTTGGCGGCAGACACGTGCGTTTCCTCTTAAACATAGGTCGAACGGATACCCGAGGCAAAGCGGAGCATTAGTCCCAAAGCATCTCCGGTAGATCCGGAGGCTCCATACTGAAGGCATGGCATCTTGGGCATTGATATTTGAAACTTCTCTCTAGATAGCAGGGATTTCTTGGCCTTGCCTCATGCTGATAGCTTGTAAATATCACACGATCCTTAGCCCCACAAAGTGAGCATACTCCGTAGCTTTCATTTATAGAAATCGTCGTTAGATTGTCGCAGCATGTGCACGTTCCGACTATTTGCTCAGGAAGCATCGCCATACCTTGGCCTAGGTAAAGAAGATCAGACTCGTAGCCACATCGGTGGCAACTGAGCTTGTACGCAATGCCCATCTGGTTGTCTCACCTGAATCGTAACGTCAGAGCTATTCATCCATCCATTCGGCATCAATGTATGCCACTAAGCCGACCAGCTGACCGTTTGGACTGAAGTATGTTGCCTGCACCCCACTTGACATCTCATCAATACCACCGCACTGCGCTAGGCGCCGGTCCCACTTGCCCACAGAAGCGTCAGGATCGGCTGAGTTCCCCAAGACCCTTGTGAGCCATGCCTCCTTTAACTCAACCTCTCGAATGATTGCGTCGGCCAGCTCCTCCGCGTTATCTAGTTCGACATAGTCTGGAATTCGGACGTACGTTCTGAACACAGCTGGATACTTACTTGGGCGATTGTCATACATGACATCAACAATGTACCCGTTTGTGTAACCGTCTCTTGGAGGTTCGTATGACACTAGTGGTTCCCCTCAGCTTGCGACTAGATGTTGAGGCCTAACATTTTATTAGAGAGCAGGCTAGTTGCTTAGATACATGATCTTCAGGCCGTTATCTGTCAGGGCAAGCGAAAATTGGCCATTTATGACGACCAATGCCCCGCAGAAGCTCCCATCTTTGCCGCCATAGACGCCGCGCCCCCCTTTTGGGGTGTAGAACATCCTTTTGCCAGATGTGGAAAAGAAGTTCGTTGTCCCATTGTTGGCAATGACGTAGTAGCCGGCGAAAGTGCGAGACCCATTTGCGCTATATATAAGCCTACGATTTCCGTTGCGACTATTGTCGTAATTGGATGAACTATTATCGTAGTTGCTCTCAGAGTTGTCGTAATTTGATGGACTATTGTCGTAATTGCTTATGGAGTTGTCGTAGTTGCTTGGAGAAATGTCGTAGTTGGATGGGGAGTAGTCATAGGGAAGACGAGCTTCATCCACTAAAACAATTGGCAGGTCAGCAAGTGCCTGCCCCGATGCCATCGCAAGTACGAGGCTTAGAACCACCTTCAACAGATCGCGCATAGTCTTCCCCAGCTCTCTAACGACCAAGCTCACCCGCCGCCGGAAGCCGGAGCGGCGAAGCGAGGCACGAGCGAAGGAGCGCAGGCTGTAGGCGGTCGGGTGCAGCGCCTTGTTGGGCTGCGGTTGGGACTGGCGCTCACATATTGATTTCCTTAATGACGTGCGAATGCGGGATATGAATCAAGCCATCGAACGATTCCTGAATCGGGATTTCTAAGTACTCGCTATCGCAGCGAGTGTAAGTCGGCATCTCATATTCGCGCGGTATCTGCTTTAGGTTGATCGAGCTTGTTCCCAATTCTGCATTTGTAAATACGGACTCAATACTATTGGGAATTGGGTTGTCGAGAAGTGTTTTTTCAACGCGGAATCCATGTGTGGCATTTTCATCTGGATAAAGTGCTGCTGTATCGCCTTTTGAAGAAGTGAGGCCAATAGCCACATAATCTTTGCCTAATTGTTGGGCAAGGTGTTGTCCCATCGGCAATGTGGTCGAACCAGGCCAATTCACGGAAGTTTTTTGGATATGAGCATTGTGAGCGACCAGGATGATTTTCGAGCCAGGCGCGATGTGCTGTAAGTGCCATAGGACAGAATCAGCCATGTAGGAGTCGCGCGCACCCATATCGCCATAAAGTCCTGTGCCTGCGATGAAATCGGACATAGCCGATAAATTGTAGTCAGCATAAAGGGCACTTTTAAGGTGCTGAACCATCTCATCAAATTTCTGCTGACCAAAACGCTCGATATGCTCTGGTGCAAGAGCATGGAGACGATGATTAATTCGGGTTAAATAACACGTTAGGATATTTCTCTCTTCCTCTGATAAGCTTCCATAAAGTGGAGCCGCTTGTGCCATTGATGTCCCCTCAAACTTTATGGCAATCAAACAGGCTTCTTTTATCAGAGACAACGTGTCGGCATCTGCTGTTCTTAAGTACTCCTTTATTGGTGAAAGTGCGGGTAACAAGGAGCCTCCGGCACAGGGGATGTCAACACCCATGAATTGCACCGGCGTTTGGGACTGGAGGTTATAGTTCTTTATCCAACGTAGCGTCTGGAGGATTTCGGGAGTGATTAAATAATGAAAAATCAGTTGTTTGAGATGAGCTTCATTTAGTCGTCCTTGCAACCAATCATCAATTATGAATCCGTCACTGAAACCAAACTCCAGTGCATGAGCCGTGAATCCACAATGTTCAATGAGAAAACGGATGATCCTATGGCGCAATAATCCAAATTCACTGATAAAGTGTGAGTTTTCGCCAAGAGCCACAACGCGCGCGTCGCCAATTATTTCCCGAATTGGTTCCAAATCTTCGACCGAATCCGAGGGAGTTAATGTGTTTATCGGTGCGGCATTAACTTTCATCCAGTCAGTCAATGCTTGATAGTCGAGATTCGTATTCATAATCAAATTCTGCTGTTGATTTTATCACGGCTTCCACCAAGCCGCGCGCCGCAGCCTAACGCTTGAGTTGAGGGGCTTTTGCGGAGCAGGCGCAGCCTGCGTAGCAAAAGTCCCTCTCCAACGATTTGTTATGCCGCATCTGCTACTCGGCGACTGAGCGATTTTTGTGTGCTGTGACAACGTTCGCTGTGTGCTGGAGCAAGTCTAGACCGCCCGGTAGACCGTGCCCGGGAATGACGACCTCTGCTTCCGGGTAGTGTTTTTGAATCCGCTCAACGGAGGTGGGCCATTCAGCCAGATCGGCATCGGCCACGTTCCCCGCAGACGTGCGTGACAACGCAAGAACGGCACAACCACCGTATAGCACGTTCGCTGACGGGACGTATACAACCAGATTGTCGGTCGAATGCGCAGCACCGGGATAGAAGAGCTCTACTGGACCGAAGCGCACTGCGTCCCCGCTCGATGAGAGTCCTTCTAGAGAGTGCGTGGGAATCTCGTTCCCCTCTGCCTCGGCTAGCCGGCGTGTCGACGGTGATGCGTACGTTGCCACTCCAGCCTTCCGAAGGACATCAACGCCGCCGACGCGGTCGTCATGAAAGTGCGTGGAGACTGCACGCGTCACGGGAAGTCCAATTTGCTTCTCAATCTCCGCGAGAAGGGCCGCTGTGTTTTTCGCACCCCACGCTGTATCAATCAAAAGCAACTCATCACCATCACGGACAATGAGACCATTGGATGGGTAGACCGCGCCATCAAACGACTGCGTTGCGATATGCGACCAAACACCATCAGCAATCTGGTAAAGCCGGACCTCTCCGACCGGAATTTCGTTGACTGTCGGATACTCACCACTCGGCTCCCCGGAATGGGCTAACGGACTAGCTACAGCCATGACAGACGCGGTCATGTAGACCAATAAACTACTAATAACTTTTAACATCAAGACTCCATAGAGGTGAGTGCGGCATAACATTTTATTCATAGGCATGCTCGTTTCTCTACCAAGCACCCTATTCCTTATTTATTTTAAGCCCATGATTCTGCACAAGTTCTGAGGCTTAGTCAACTTTCTTATAGCGATAAAACGAGCATGCTTGTTTTGTCGCAAGCTCATGCTCAGAAATCTTCGCCAAAAATTCATAACTCATTGTTTTATAAAGAATATTTATTTAGTTCGATAAATAGTCAGGCATAAGCTGTGTATGAAAGCGTGCATAATGTAAGATTTTGGCTAAATATACTGTATAAATGAACAGCATTTGAGAGTTGCTATGAAAAGCCCTTTTTTATTGAGCATTAGCCAAGATATGCGCCAGAGAGGTTACTCATTACGCACCGAGAAAACTTACATCCACTGGATTAAGCGGTTTATTTTATTTCACGGCAAACGTCATCCAAATACGATGACTGGCGAGGAGGTTCGGCTTTTTCTTTCGCATTTGGCCAACAATGAACATGTTGCGACCAACACTCAGAAAATCGCCCTTAATGCGCTCGCTTTTTTATATAACCAATTTTTAAATAGCTCGCTTGGTGAGCTGGATTTTGTGCCGGCGTCCAAGCCAAGGCATTTGCCCACTGTGCTATCAGTTGCTGAGATCCAAGGCATTTTACAGGTGGTCGATAATCTACGAAACAAGGTTATTTTTTCGTTACTTTATGGATCGGGCTTGCGTATTACTGAATGTTTACGGTTGCGTATTAAAGACATCGATTTTAATTTGGGCTGCATTGCTGTGCAGGATGGTAAAGGCAATAAGCACCGCACGACCTTATTACCGACTAAACTTATTCCCGATATTCAGGCGCTGATTCAACAGGCGCTACTTATTCAGCAGGCGGATAATGCCAAAGGTGTGGGACCATCTATGCCGTTTGCGTTGGATAAAAAATATCCGTCAGCGTATCGGCAAGCGGCGTGGATGTTTATTTTTCCTTCGCAAACACTTTGCACTCATCCAGTATCTGGAAAGCTTTGCCGCCATCATTTACATGATTCTGTTGCGCGTAAAGCATTGAAGCAGGCGGTAGGAAAAGCGGGTATTTTTAATAAGCGCATTTCTTGCCATACCTTTCGGCATTCTTTTGCCACGCATTTATTGCAAGCTGGGCGTGATATTCGCACCGTGCAAGAACTCTTAGGGCATAACGATGTTAAGACCACGCAAATCTATACGCATGTGTTGGGTCAGCATTTTGCCGGCACCACCAGTCCTGCGGATGGACTGATGCTACTTATCAATCAGTAAAAGTAGATAAATATCTTTATGTAGCCCTGAGTAGCCCCTGATACTTTTTATGGTGAAAAAGATAAACAATCATAGAGGGGATAAATATGAGCCAGTTCTACCATTGTTCAGATAAGTTTAAGCAAGATACTGTCAATCACAGTGACCATTCATGGTCATTACACTTCCTCCAGTTGCCAGACAATGCCTAACATAAAAACGCAAAAGCCCAAAAGTCAGAGCTTAGGTGTTCTAGGCGTTTTCTAAGCGCTGAAGAAATACGTCTTACCGTAGATTGCGTGCGTTTCTGAAGCACATTTTCCTTATACATGGCTTTATCCCAGGCAGCTTCATCAAGCTCTTGGAGTAACAAGCCAGTAATAATGCGACACTCTCGGGTTTGTAGCGAGCCGCTGGTGAGATCGGAGTTATAGCGGAAAGGGGTCATTTGTAATTATTTGTGGGTGGAGGATAGTTAACTTATTATTGTAGTTGGAAGAGGCTGCTTTCCAAACATTAGCACCTCGTAATGCTTGTTACTGTATATTAATTTATGCTCTTAGCGCATGTTAATGGGCTATTACAATGCATAATGTCCACATCAAGATAACTGTGGCTTAACACCTGTACAAGCGAAAAAAATCAATCACCTGTCCGGAAATACGGGATCACTGTAAAGTGTTGGTGAGGCAGTCTAGGAGGGGGATTTAATTTGGGATACTGATGAAAGGATTATGATCAGTTGGATATAGGATCGTACTAAGCTGAGCGGCAGGTTAGCTAGATTAGTTAACCAGATAAGTGAAATCTAGTTCCAAACTATTTTGTCATTTTTAATTTTCGTATTAGCTTACGACGCTACACCCAGTTCCCATCTATTTTGTCACTCTTCCCTAAATAATCCTTAAAAACTCCATTTCCACCCCTCCCAGTTCCCAACTATTTTGTCCGCCCACAGTGCTGTAGCAAGCGTAGTAGTTATGTAAGGCCTGAGTTCTACATGTTATGGAACTCAGGCCTTCTTGTTTGTGGGGGGAGCTGACGGTGAAGCCGTTTACGAAGAGGGCGAAGCAAAGTACTGCGCATACAAATCAGGTCGCCTATCTGCCCAAATACCGGTAAAGCTTCTGTAGGCTTCGAGTAAAGACAGGTCTATTTGTACCCGTAATACACCTTCTTGGTCATGAGCGAGTTCGCCTAGTAGCGTGCCGTCGGGGACAATAGCACAGGTACGGCCTAAGAAACGAAAATTACCGTGTGTGCCTGAGCGATTACAACTTAAAAAGAAAACACCATTTTCTATGGCTCGTGTGTAGGCGCGATGTATGAATAGGTCTGGGTCTGATACAGGAGCATCCTCCGGGAAAGCGGAGGCCCACACATTGGTAATGATGGATGCACCTTGCATGGCTAAGATACGTGTGATTTCTGGAAAACGTATGTCATAGCACACCTGCATACCTAGCCGTGTACCTAAAATTTCGTAAGTAGAAACAGTGTTACCCGGTGTGAAGTAGAGCTTTTCGTTTTGCCATAAATGCCATTTGTTGTAGTGGCCTACTATGCCATAGGGGCCAATCAAAACAGATGAGTTATGCATTACACCGGATAGGGTGGGATCGCGTAGTCCAAGCCCTATAACGATATGAATGTTGTACTGAGCAGCTAGTGCAATCAATTTCTTGATGTTGTCGTCATCCAGTGTGGCGCAGGCTTGGTAGAGTGCTGTGCCGTAGTGAGGGACGTCGGCATGAAACCCACTACCCGGTGAAATGGGTTCTATATAGCCCGTGTTCGCGAGTTCAGGAAATAGAATAAGCTGAGCGCCAGCCGCTGCTTCCGCATGTATAAATTCGGCAACGCGTTGAAAATTATAGGTAGGCGAAAGAGTTTTACTGTCTAGTTGTACTAAGCTGGTAGCGATCATACCGTTTCCTCTATCCGACGGCCGTGTATGAAGTCCCAATCTCGTCCTGGGGCTGCATTAATAAGTGAGCGTGTGTAGTCGTGGCTAGGGTGGATCAATATCTCTTTGGCAGGGCCTGCTTCTACCACTTTCCCTGCTTGCATCACTAATACGTCATCACAGATTTGGGCGGCAACGCGTAGATCATGTGTAATGAATAACATGGCCAAGTTTCGTTTCTCTTTAATATCGGCCAGCAGGTTAAGCACTTGTGCTTGTACCGATACATCCAGTGCTGATACGGCTTCATCAGCAATAATGATGTCGGGGTTCATGATCAATGCTCGGGCAATAGCAATGCGTTGCCGTTGACCACCAGAAAACTGGTGTGGAAATCGCTCTAGGCTATTGGCAGGGAGTCCCACTAACTCTACTAATTCTGCAGCGCGTTTTAGTGCACTGTTTCTGGATTCACCAGCATTGATGGGCCCTTCTATAATGCTTTCGCTAATAGGTATACGAGGGTTGAGTGAACGGTTTGGGTCTTGAAAAACCATCTGCATGGTTTTGCGGGCAGGCTCTAGTGCTTGGCTGCCTTGTAGGAAGGCGATGTCTTGTCCATTGACGTAAATTGATCCTGCACTGGGGTTTTCCAGTCTAACAAGACAACGGGCTAAGGTGGATTTTCCTGAGCCGCTTTCGCCGACGATACCTAGGGTGCGGCCACGTGAGAGGCTGAAGGTAATATTGTTGACCGCATTGACGCTATGGTCGGGGCGCTTTAGTAAGCGGTCTAGCCAAGTGTGGGAGGAAAACTGTTTGTAGAGTGTGTCTACCTTTAGGATAGGGGGGGTAACTGGGGCCTCATGTGCATCTCGAGGTAATAATGAGGGAACAGCGCGTAGCAATTCCTTTGTGTAGCTGGTTTGAGGGTTGCTAAGAATATCCAGTGTTTTACCCGTTTCCATGATTTCGCCACGACGCATCACACAAACACGATCCGCAATATCCACAACTACACCCATATCATGAGTGATAAAGAGTACAGCGGTGTTCTGCTCTTTTTGCAGTGTTTTGATGAGTGTCAGTATCTGTTTCTGCGTGGTGACATCCAGTGCAGTAGTGGGTTCATCGGCGATGAGGAGTTTTGGCTTTAAGGCTAACGCCATGGCAATCATGACGCGCTGACGTTGGCCACCAGAAAGCTGGTGTGGGTAACTAGCGTAGATTCGGTCAGGGCTAGGCAAGTTTACGGACTCAAAGGCTTCCAGTGCCTTGCTATAACGCTGGGTAGCGTTGAGATTGGTATGTGCCAGATACACCTCATCCATCTGCGTGCCAATCGTTAAGACGGGGTTCAAGGCGGTCATGGGTTCTTGGAAAATCATTGCCATGTCAGCACCACGTAATTGGCGATTACGGGAAGAGCTGTTGGTTAAGATATTTTCTGTGCCAAGCATGACCGTGCCAGACATGACTTCCAACTCATCATGAGGCAGCAGATCCATCACCACTAAGGAGCTGACAGATTTACCTGAGCCGGACTCACCGACTAGACACAGTGTTTCACCAGGGTGAATATCAAAGTGGATATTCTTCAGGATTTCAGTTGTATTCGAGTTTTTCGTCCTGACACGCAAATTGTGTATGGAGAGCACAGTGGCTACGGTAGTCATAATCAGCGTCCTTTTAATTTGGGGTCAAGACGGTCACGCAGTGCATCCCCAAGCAGGTTAATAGAAAGAATACACAACGAGAGTGCAAGCGCAGGCCAGAAAATCAGCCATGGTTTCATGGCAAAGTACACACGTCCTTCGGCCATCATGTTGCCCCAACTGGGGATTTCTGTACCAAGGCCCACCCCTAAAAACGAGAGGGCAGCTTCGGTCAAAATGGCAGCGGCGTAGATAAAGGTGGCTTGCACAATCAACGGAGCTACGGTGGCGGGCAATAAATGCCTACAGATAAGTCGTAGGGTAGGGGTGTGCAACAGGATGGAGGCTTGTACATATGGTTCTGATACGGTGGCTAGGACACGAGAACGTACCAGACGGACGACTTGCGGTATTTCGGGCAACATAATCGCGATGATTAGGGTCAGCAAGCTGGCTTTGGTCAAGGCGACGATAGCGATGGCCAACAAAATGCCTGGAATGGCCATTAAGGCATCCATCATGCGCATCAGCACCGTGTCAATGCGTGGGAACCATCCTGCGATGAGCCCTAAGGGCAGTCCTATGATGAGTGCACCTAGCGTGGAGCCTGCTCCTACTAAGAGCGATACCCGTGCTCCATAGGCTAAGCGAGAAAAGATGTCCCTACCGTAGGCATCTGTACCTAGCCAGTAATGGATAGAACTATCTTGCAGGCGTACCATTGGATTGATACGAGTAGGTTCCACCGGAGCAATAAGGGGTGCAAAAACTGCTACGCCAATAAAGCCAACAATAATCATGAGGGCGAATACTGTTGTCCAGTGGGGGCGGCTCTGAAAAAAACGTCGTTTTGGCATGACGTGAGTGCTCTGAGAAATACTGGCTGTCATTGATAACGAATCCTTGGGTCAGTTAACGCGTAGGAAAGGTCTACAAGCAGATTAATAATCACGTAGCAGGCCGCAGTGAGCAGAATAATGCTTTGGATAAGGGGGTAGTCTCGGGCGAGCACGGCATCCACAACCAAGCGGCCTAGACCGGGGATGTTAAATACCGTTTCGGTCACTACTACACCAGCGATCATGGCAGCAAAGCTGGTACCTACTACCGTCAGGATAGGAATGGCTGCATTACGTAGTGCATGTTTGAACAGCACCGTACGCTCTTGTAGGCCCTTAGCTCTGGCTGTGCGTACGTAATCCTCACGTAGCACTTCCAGCATAGAGGCGCGTGTCATTCTTGCGACTAAAGCAATGAAGATAGAAGACAGTGCTAAAGCTGGTAGAAATATCCTATAGAGAAATGGGCCTATACCATTAGAGATGGGTTGGTAGCCTTGAACAGGAAAAATGCCAAAATTAACGGCAAAAATACCAATCAGTACATAACCGGTCACAAAAATGGGGATTGAAAAGCCCAACACTGACATTGCCATGACTGTACGATCTAAAAGGCCACCGTGTTTCCATGCTGCTAATACGCCTAGAGGCAATGCAATGAGTAGTGTTAAGCACATGCTGACTATAGCCAGTGATAGTGTGGGCCCTACGCGTTGACCTATTAGTTGTAAAACGGGTTTTTTGGAAATTAATGAGTGGCCAAAATCACCCATGAATAATTGCCCCATCCATGTAGCAAATTGATGGCCCAATGGTGCATTTAAGCCTAGTCGGGCACGTATGGCTTCTATCTGTTCTGGTGAGGCTATTTCACCGGCAATAATCGTGGCAGGGTCGCCCGGGGTGAGCCGTAATAAAAGAAAAATAAACAGTGCGACAAAAAATAAAACGGGGATGGCGATAAGTAATCGCCTTAGAAAAAAGCGAATCATGAGATGAAGCCCCCTTGGAAGTGTGGGTAAGGATCGCGTGTATGCTGTTTACTTATGCACACCCCAATACAAAGAAAGCGGGCCTGGCTGTAGGTCTTTGATCTCATTACGCCACGCTGCAACCATGCCAAACTCACCGCCATTGAAATAGAACCCTTGGTCATGGGCGATTTGTTGAATGTCGCGTGCGATTTGTTTTTGTTCGGCAGGGTCCGTAGAGCGTACGTATTTCTGTCGTAGTTCTTCTATTTCAGGGCTGACGCGCCAACCTGCCCAGGTGTTGTCCTCACCTGTACCATCAATGAGCATATTGACGAGAGGGTTCCAGATCCCCGCTACGCCCCAGAAGGTGAAAAACATATTCCAGCCGCCTTCCTCTACGGGCTTCCAGCTATCTTTACGTGCTTGTAGTGAACCCCAGTCCATGGGAGCGACTTGAACCGTAAATCCGGCCTCACGTAGTCTTTCTGCCGCAACGATGGGTTGAGTATTGAGGGTGGCAACGTCAGTAGGCTGCATGATGAGTAGGGTACGGCCATCGTAGCTGGACTCTTTAAGTAACTGTTGTGCCTTACCCATGCGTTCTTCTGCCGTACCGGTGTAGTATTCAGCGCCAGCATCAGATGCTAGGGGAACGTCACAGCCATATACCGAAGTACACAGGGTGTAGTGTTTGGGATCGCCAAATGCGGCACGCATCATTAGCTCCTGATCCAGGGCTAAGACAGCAGCTTGTCTAACTTTCACATCGTCAAATGGTGGGATACGGTGATTGAATTGTCCGGTCACTTGGCTACCTAAGGTCACCAAACGGCCAGTCGTTATATCGGGATTCATATCCAATAAAGGAAGGAGGTCTACGGCGACTTGCTCTACAAAATCCACATCGCCGGCTTGTAGCGCATTGAGTGCCGTTTGCATGTCAGGCATGTTTTTCCAAACGACTTTATCAACCTTGACTTGCTTGCCCCCTGCCGTCCAGTCCATTGCTTCAGCACGAGGTTTGTAATCGGTAAAACGCTCGTAGACCACTTGATCTCCGGGGCGATATTCATCCGCGATAAAGCGGAACGGGCCAGAGCCAATCATTTCTGTTACTTGTTCACCGGCAGGGGTTTCCGCTAAGCGACGAGGCATCATGAAGGCGGGTACTGGCGATGGTTTGGCCAGCAGCTCCAGTACTAATCCGAAGGGTTCGGACATGGTCAGTACAAACTCACGATCAGAGGTGGCTTCTAGCGAGGTAGCAAGAGCCATCATGCGTTTTCCAGCGGTATCGTGGGCTGCCCATCGACGTAATGATGCCACGCAATCCTCAGCTGTTACGGGGGTACCGTCGTGCCACAGTAGGCCGTCCCGTAAGGTGAAGGTGTAGGTTAATTTGTCATCCGATATAGTGAAGTCTGCCATTTGTGGCTGTGGTTGGTAGGACGAGTCCATACCTACCAAGGTGTCAAATACCATGAAGCCATGTGTGCGAACAATGTTGGCGGTGGAAACTAAGGGGTCTAGTGTGCGTAAGGGAGCATGGGGTACAACGTTGAGCACATTTTCTGCCCATCCTAAGGAGCTGTAACTGAGGCTGGCGGCCAGTAGTGCGGCACTAATTGTTGAGAGCGTGCTGTTCTTCATTATTTGTCTCCTGATGTCTTTATTATCGAGTTCAGAATGATGACTACTGGTGCCAAGGGTAGGCAGTAGAGGTATTTAGCTGCTTATAGATCAGTTGCTTAACGTTGGCAGGGCCCAGATCGGGCGTGTCAATAATGAGAATCTGCTCTGCTCGTGGAACATAAAAGTCCCGGTAATGCGTTTTAGAGCGTAGCAAGATGACGTCATAGTCCTCAGGGCGCTCATTGAAGATATAGAAGGGGTCGCCATCAATTGCGAAAGCGAATACTGAGACAACGGAAATGCGCAAGTTGTCTATTTCCAGTAAGGCCGTAGCACCAAGATTCACTTGAGCGCCATGCATCATCCGACCGGAAACGGCATAGCTTTTTTCGCCGCTCCAAATGACTTTCGCCGTAGCGGTAAGTGGGGTGCCTGCATGATGAGAACTATGGCCGCCAAGCGCCACCTGAATTTCTGCACCGCTACCTGCCGTTACCGCTTGTTTTGCTGTGTGAGGATCAAACAAGAAAGGCACGGCCACACGTCCCACTGGTTTACCCCGTAATGCGTGCATACCGTGTGTGGAGTCGTTGAGTCTATCGGCGTGCTCTAACACGACAGTAGGGCGAGACTTAGGTGCGAAAGGCGTTAACGTCTGAAGCATTTGCTCCACGCTCATGACGGGTTGTGCGGTGGAGATAGCTTTGCGTTCGGCGTGTAGTGCTTTAGTGAGTTGGTCTGCTTTGTCGTGTGCTGCGTGTTGCCCATCCCAGTCAACGCACATGACAGTCATACCTGTGTTGGGGCTGTCTGCATAAGCAAAGCCAGCCATCACTGATATATCACAATCTCCCGTTTTCTCCAGATTGCGAGCACTTGCAATGATGCTTGCAAGTGGTTCCAGAGCTGTCGCTGACATGATGGAGGGAATCACAATATTGGGGTGAGCAAGCGCAAAGCCTGGGATTTGTCCGGTACGTAAAATGCGCGACAGTATCTTAACGGCACGTTTGCCTGTTTCGCCCATATCGGTATGGGGGGAGTGATGGTACGCCACAGCAGCTTTTGCATGAGTGAAGGTATCTGCATTGACGTTGCCGTGATAGTCCAATGCGACCACGATGGGAGTGTCTGGGAAAGCATGGTGTACGGCATCAATAATGTATTTTTCTACATCGGGATAGCTGGGTGCCCAGCACGCACCATGCAGAAACAACACAATGCCATCCAGATGTCCTGCTGCCTGTAATCCTGTAATGATTTCGTGTTCGGCATAACGGACGGCATTGTCTGAGGCAGGTCCTAGTGCACCAGCATTACTTTCAAAAATAGGAATGCATTGCATGGACTCTTCTTCTAACTGTTCTATCACCCCACCGGCAACGGTATTTGTCCCTTTCTGTTTTTCTAATAGCTCCGTGCCATGGAGGGCATTTTTTTCAAACAAATCCTGATCAATGATGAAAGGGGAGGAGCTTACGGACTCTAAAGCAAACCCTGCGTAAGCAATGCGATATTTCATGTAACTTACTCCTAAGTGAGAAAACTTCTGAAATAGATATGCTGTGTTGCTTGGAAAGTTGTTTTTAATTCCGGTTTATTTATTGATATTTTTATCCATATGATTTATATGAATATTTTTATGAAACAAGTGTTATTTAATAATAGAATCGTGAAACATTTGTAGTCGATTGGTGTTAACGCTGATGAAGGACAGATAGAGTTCCGCACAGCGGAATTTCTACAAAGAGGAAGGGCTGATTGGGTGGCGCGAGGGGCCGGGCGGGGGCGAGCCCCATGAGAGTGTGCTTTGTATTATTGTTGTAAATTTTTGCAAAAGCCCGGGCATACCACCCAGGCTTTTTTTATGGTTAGGCCAACTTCGCTACAGCCACCTCAGTGGCTTTCACAAACGCGAGCACTTCGCTGCCTATAGCCAATTGCAGTTCATCAATAGAGCGGGTGGTGATGACTGAAGTAACCAGTCCAGACAGCGTGGTGACTTCAACTTCAGACACCACAGGGCCACGGTTAATGGCAGAAATAGTGCCTTTGAATTGGTTTCTAGCATTGATGATTGGGGTGCTCATAATGATTTCCTTTGTAAGGTTAAACGGCAATAAAGTGACGGTTGATCCACGCGTCTTGCTTAGCTAGAGCGGGTTCTATGGGGCTCAAGGCGTGGTGTAGCTCTTTGATGCTTTGATCCAAGCGAGTGCGTACGTCGGCAGCGGGCTCGAAGCCGTTACCCACAGCGGTAAGCTGGCTTTGTGCGGCATAGACGCCTTTTAATACTTTGGGCGTGCCCAGTGCGGCCAGAATGGGCCCTAGGCTGTAGTCCAGCGCTAGTAGGTGCAAAGAACTGCCCGCCGAGGCTAGCGCTACCACGGTTTTATGCGCAAACGCATTTTCTGGTAGTACATCCAGCAGTGCTTTAAGGCCACCCGAGATGGTGGCTTTATACACAGGGCTAGCCAGAATGACGGCTTTTGCTTCGGCTATGTGGTGATGTAACGCAGTAATGGCCGGTGCATCGTAGCGTCCAAAAATCAGGTCTTCAGCAGGCAAGTCGCCCAAGCGTATGTGTTTTACACGTAGGCCTAATTGTTCCAAGGCAGCGGTGTAGTAGTTCAACAGACTGGTTGATCGGGAGCGCTCACTGGGGCTGCCAGAGATGGCGACGAGGTCATAGGCTTGGCTCATGCCACGGCTCCTTGCAGTTTTCTGGAGGCATGAGTGGCGGGAATGGGCAAGCCTAGGTGTTCGCGTAAGGTGCTGCCGCTGTATTCTGTGCGGAACAGTCCGCGACGGCGTAGCTCCGGCAGTACGTGGTCAATGAACTCAATTAAGCCACCAGGCAACCACGGAGCCATGATGTTGAAGCCATCGGCAGCGCCGCTTTCAAACCAGAGTTGTAGTTGGTCGGCAATGTCGTTGGCCGTGCCTACCAATTGCCAATGGCCTCGAGCGCCAGCAATTTTTAGGTACAGGTCGCGTATGCTGAGCTGTTCTCTACCGGCTAGATCCAGCAGCAATTGGCGACGGCTTTTAGCGCCTTCAGTTTCTGGGATGGCGGGTAGAGGGCTATCCACATCCACACCTTGCAGGTCAATGCCTAGCAAACTGGATACCAATGCCAGTCCTACCTCGGGGTGTATGAGTTCTTGCAGTTGTTCGAACTTTTCTTGGGCGTGTGCTCGGGATTCGCCAATCACAGGAAAGGCGCCGGGCATGATTAAAGTGTGATCAGGGTTGCGCCCAAATGCCGCTACGCGGTTTTTGATGTCTTTATAAAACTGCTGGCCTTCTTCCAGCGTTTGGTGAGCTACAAAAATGACTTCGGCAGTGGCGGCGGCTAGGCTGCGGCCTGCCTCAGAAGCGCCTGCTTGCACCACAACGGGATGGCCTTGGGCGGAACGCGTCACGTTTAATGGGCCAGCTACCGAGAAAAACTCACCACGATGGTTTAAGGGGCGCACTGAGTTAGGTTTGGTATAAATGCCTTGGACTTTGTCGCCCACATACGCATCCTCATCCCAGGAGTCCCAGAGGTTTGTTACCACATCGTGAAATTCTTGCGCTCGTTGGTAGCGGGTTTGGTGGGCGTAGTGGGTTTCTAAGCCAAAATTCTTGGCCTCTTCGCCGCTGCTGGAGGTGACTAAGTTCCAGCCTGCTCGCCCATTGCTCAGTTGATCTAACGAGGCAAATTGGCGGGCCAGTGTGTAAGGCTCGTTAAACGAGGTAGAGGCCGTGCCTATTACCCCAATTTTCTGGGTGACGGCGGCTAGGGCAGACAGTAAGGTCAGCGGTTCAAAGTGTGCGGCTCTGGCGCTTCTAAATAGTGCCGATTTGTCTGGCTGGCGTACGCCTACCGAGTCTGCCAAGAACACAGCATCAAACTTGGCAGCTTCGGCACGTTTGGCTAAGTCGGCGTAGTGCTGGAAGCTAAAGCTAGCTTCTGCCGCTGCTTCCGGGTGACGCCAACCAGCAATGTGGTGGCCTGTTTGCATCAGAAAGGCACCTAGCTTTATTTGTTTCTTCAACGGTTTGCTCATGATTTTTCCTGTGAAATTACCACGCCACATTGAGCCCATTTAAGGTGGTCCAGAGTGGGGCGCGAGGGGCAGGCGGGGTGGAGGGTGGAGTAGAGGATGTGTTTAGAAAACTGCTAAGGATGTTGTCGCGGTAGGCAATGAAACGCGGGTCGCTACGATTGCGGGGGCGCTCTAGATCAATGTCTACGATGCGTTGTATTTGGCCGGGATTGGGCTGCATGATCACCACTCGATCACCCAAAAACACGGCTTCATCTACATCGTGGGTGACTAAGATCATGGTGATCTGTTCTTTTTGCCAGATGTTTTGTATTTCGTTCTGCAAGCGTGTGCGAGTGAGGGCGTCTAATGCACCTAAGGGTTCGTCTAGCAGCAAAATAGCAGGGCGATTGACCAACCCTCGGGCAATGGCAACGCGTTGCGCCATACCGCCCGAGATTGCACTGGGCAGGTGGTGTTCAAAGCCTTGTAGGCCCACTAGATCTATATGCTGCTGCACACGCTCTTGCTGCTCTTGGGCAGACAGTTTGCTATTGCGCAGTGCGAACTGGATGTTTTTGCTGACCGATAGCCACGGCAGTAAGCGGTGATCTTGGAACACAATGCCGCGATCTAAGCCGGGGCCGCGTATGGGCGCATCATCTAAGGTAATGCTGCCGTCGAAGTCGGTGTCTAGCCCGAGTATCAGGCGTAGCAAGGTGGATTTACCGCAGCCACTACTGCCTACGATACTGATGAACTCGCCCGGGCGTATGTCTAGGTTGATGTCATCCAGTACCTGCAGGGTGTTGTGGCTGTCGGGTTGGTGGAAGTATTTGTTGATGTGCTGCAGTGTGAGTGCAGGCTTTTGCTGACGTGTCATACAGACCTCTTTGTGCGTTCAGGTGAGGCGCTATTGCGGAAAATACAGATGCAAGCGTCGTTCTAGAAGGCGAGCAGACCAATTCAGTAAGGCGCCAATCAGCCCAATGGCGGTCATGCCTATCAACACTAGGTCCATGCGAAATAGCTCACTGCCTTCAATCAAAATAGTGCCTAATCCAGGCCCGGAAACCAGCAGGTATTCCGCGCCGATGGTGGCAAGCCAGGAGTAGATCAGTGCTAAGTAAATACCGGTGAAAATGGCCGGTAAGGCAGCAGGCAAAATAACGTAGGCAATGGTTTGTGCGGTGCTGTAGTGATAGACACGGGCTACCTCAAGTAACCGTAAGGGCACGGCCTGAATGCCATCGGCGGTGTAAACGGTGACGGGTACGAGGGCGGCCAGCGATAAAAACACAACTTTGGCGGTATCCCCTAGTCCAAACCAGACAGAAATCAGTGGAATCCACGCAAAGAGCGAAATTTGTTTAAAGGTGTTGAAACTGGGGCCTAATAGCTGCCTAAAGCGTGTAGATAGCCCCAGCGTGATACCCAGTAGCAAACCAAGGGCAGAGCCAATAAAGAAACCACTTAGCTCACGCGATACGCTAGCAAGAATGGCTCGCTGTAATTGCCCTGTTTGGCACAGTTCGATGAGCTGCTGCCAGACGCTAGCTGGCGACACGAGTAATGAGGAATGCCATAGCTGCTGCGCAGCGGCCCATTGCCACAGTAGGACTAGAAACGTAGGCAGTAACCACGGTTCGATGCGGTACAGCAGATGCTGTAAGCGTGTAGTAGGGTGCTGCATTACACAATCCTTGTTCTAGGGGTGGACGAGGTCAGTACACGACGCTCTAGCCAGTCCAGTGCACGGTCTATCAGCAAACCAATCAGGCCTACGATGAACACCGTTGCCATCACTAAATCCAGTTGAAAGAGCTGTCGACCGTACACAATGAGGTAACCAAGGCCTTCACTTGAGGCCACGAGTTCAACGACTACCAACGACAACCAGGCTTTGGTAAAGCCCAGTCGTAGACCTGTAAACAGCACGGGAATACCAGCCGGCAGGCTAAGGTGCAAAAAACGTTGCGAAGGGCTGTAGCCATATACATGGGCCACTTCCAGTAAGCGTTGGGGTTGCTGGCGTAGCAGTTGAAAGGTGCTCATTAACGTAGGAACTAGCGCAGCCTTGGCAATCAAGATGTACTTCAGTGCTTCGCCAATACCTACTAACAGCATCACAAACGGCAACCATGCCAATACGGGGATTTGCACCAGCGCATTTAACGTAGGCATGAGCAAACGTTCTGCGTGCCTAGATACGCCCACCACAATGCCCAGCGCTAGTCCTATGATGGAGCCGGCCACATAACCTACAGCGACGCGTCGCACACTGGCTTCCACATGCAGCCATAATTCGCCGCTACCTATTAAGTCCAACAGGGACTCCCATACGTAAGCCGGCGGGGGCAACACTTGGGGCGAGATCCAGCCTTGTTCAGTGCTTAGTACCCACACGGCAAACAGCACAACAGGCACGAGTAAGGCTTGGCCATACAGCGAAGCGGCATGACTAAGCTGTGTTGCCCATGGGTAGCGGTTAGTGCGGTGAGGGCGTAGTGGCTGCACCAGTTTGTCTTGAGGGGCTAGGCTCATTGCGCGCTCTTGGGGCTAGGGGTTGTGCCATCGGCCTCATAGGCCACCCAAAAGTCGGTCAATTGTTGGGTTTGTAGTGCATGTTGCAGAAAGCGGTCGTCAAAAATTTGGCTAGCATCTACGGGGCGACGAATGAATTGCAGTTCTTTGGCGTCGTTGGCGACGGCCTGATAGCGGCCTTTGAAGAAGTTATCTAGCAATGGGCTATTGCGTTGAGCCAGTGGCGTGCCGTCAAACTCCACGACAAAGGACTCATAGGGCACGCCACTTTTTGCCCAGATGCGTAGTAAGGCCTCGCGGTTTTCTTCTTGTGAGGCCCAGTGTGCCGCACGTACAAACTCGTCCACGACTTTTTGGGTGTGTTCTGGGTAGTCAGCAATAAAGTCGTCACGGGTGACGAGTGATGTTTGACGAGTGAACCGTGGGTCTTTGCCGTGGGTGGAGTAGGGCACAGCAATCAAGCCGTCGTTGAGCAAACGTATGTACTCAAAGCCGCCAAAAGCGGCATCAATGCTGCCAGATACCAAAGCTGCTTGGGCGCTGCCCGTATCTAAGTTGATGCTACGTAAATCTGTTTCTTTAAGATTGCTATCCAGCAACAGGTTATTAGCGACCAAATGGCCATTCGTGCCTTTGAAAATTGCTACCTTTTTGTCTTTAAGGTCCGCAATGGTAGAAATTTCTGAATCTTTTGGAGTGGCTAAATATAAGTTGGTGCGTTGTCCGCTGGCTAATAGAACCTTGGTGTTTAATCCGTTAGAAATTCCAATAATGGTGGGCAGGTCGCCTAAATAAGCAAAATCAATTTGTTTATTAGAAAGAGCTTCATTAACAGCTGGGCCAGCACCTTTAAAGAAAAACCACTGCACCTCGGTGTCGCCCAATGCAGACTCCAGCCACTTATTCTCGCGGACGATGCTGCCAGGTGATCCCCCCCACGTAATAGGATCACCACCACCAGCCGTAGCAACGCCTATACGTATGGCTTTCGGTGCTTCAGTAGCATAAGCAGGTGTAAGGCTAGTGACGCTGACTACGCCAGCTAGCAGTAAAAGGGCGTGTACTGTTTTTTGAATTGATAATCTACCCAGCATAAAAAACTCCAAGATACGGAAATAGTTTTTTTATGATAGGTGAATGAGTTTTTTTGAAAAATAAATTATAAGAATTTAAAAATTTTAATTTTTATAATAAGTAAATTGATAATTAACGAATATGTGGAAAATGAAGAGATTTTATTTTTATGTACATAAATGTTTTTTATAAATATACGTTTTTGTTATAAAACTACGGTGGTGTAGAGCCATACATGCCTCTAGACTCTACTGTGGGAGCGTGTAACAAGTAGGTGGTGCTGTGTAGCCTTACCAACGGGTTTTCGCTTTTATGCCGGTATAGCGTCAGTAAAACCAACTCTTTAACGTTTTCTTCGCTATAATCGCTCAATCAAGGGGAGTAGCTTAATTTCCGTCGCATCGTCATCACGGCAGTACCATGAGTACTCCCGGTGCCCGGGTAACACACAGGCTTTAGACTGTATCGTTACAAGCAAGACCTTGCCGTCAAAGGGCAAGGTACGACTCCATCACGAGAAAGCCTGTCCTTTTGGATCAGGCTTTTTTTGTTTTTGGAGTGCTTATGTTGGAATTTTTGCAAACGCTTAGTTGGGCAGCTGTCTTTCAGATCATCATGATCGACATTCTTCTGGGCGGTGATAACGCGGTAGTGATTGCGTTAGCGTGTCGTAACTTGCCTGCTAAACAGCGTATGCAAGGGGTACTGTGGGGGACAGCCGGCGCGATTATCTTGCGTGTGGTACTGATCGCTTTTGCTCTGACCTTGTTGGCTATCCCATATCTAAAAATCGTTGGTGCTTTGCTGTTGGCCTGGGTGGCGATTCGCTTGCTGATTCCTGAGGAAGGCGAGCATGGCGATATCAAGAGTGGCGTGTCTATTATGAGTGCCATTAAAACCATTATCATCGCTGACTTTGTGATGAGCTTAGATAACGTGATTGCTATTGCGGGCGCAGCACAGATGGCAGACCCAAGTCATCAGTTGGGCTTGGTGATCTTTGGTTTGTTAGTGAGTATTCCTATCATCGTTTGGGGTAGCACCATTGTTCTGAAAATGATTGACCGCTTCCCTGTGATTGTGACCTTGGGTGCTGCGTTGTTGGGCTGGATCGCTGGTGGCCTAATGGTGACCGATATTGCCTACACGGAACGCTTTGGCGAGCCTAGCAATACCGTGTTCTACGGCGCGCACATTGCTGGTGCTGTGTTGATCGTGGTGATAGGTAAATGGATGGCTAGCCGTAAAACTAAAAAAGAAGCTACGCCTGCTGCCTAATATCGAGTCATTCGTAGCGGTGCGACAAAACAGCCATGGGTTTCCATGGCTGTTTTTTTGTCTGCATAGCGAGACTAAATGGGGTAGTTCTTGGTTTTTTCTCGTTAATAAATGATAATTATTATCGTTATGTGTTTTGAGTCAAATTGTGTGCGGTCATGACCCAGCCTGTGGTGCCAGAGAAAAACTGGCTTATTCGTTATGCGGAGTTGCTAGGAGGATGGGTTAAGCGCGCCGGTATTCAGCAGGATGCCGAGGACGCTGTGCAAGACGCTGCACTCAAAATGCTAGAGATGGGGCAGGTGGCGCCCAGAAATCCAACGCACTATTTTCACCGTATGGTGATGAATCAGTCGGTGAGTATTTTCAGATCTGAACAGGTGAGGCAAACGCAAAATGTGGATGATCTCGCTGACGATGCCGTGCCTACGTCTGCCAGTGCAGAAGAACATTATGAGGCCAATGAGTTGATGCGTACCATGCAGCAGGCTTTGGCGTTGTTACCTGATACTTGCCAAGAGGCCTTCAGGTTGCGTCAGGTAGAAGGGCTTAGCAACAACGAGATCGCCCAGAAAATGGGTGTATCCCTAAACATGGTAGAGCGTTATATGATGCGTACCATCCGACATTTACAAGATCATTTATGAGTGTTTTGATGTCTTGTATTGATAGAGGTGGCGTGGCGCATGAGTGACCGTATAGACGTAGACACATTGACTGATCCCCGAGATAAAGCGGCGTATTGGTATGAGCGTTTCCGCTCGGGCAATGTGTCGTCGCAAGAACAACAAGCCTTTGATGCGTGGATAGCTCACGACCCCAAAAATTTGGAGCACTTTCAGCGTATTCAAGCGTTATGGAGCGTTACTGAACACATACCGCAGTCCTACGAAGCATCGCCACGCGCAGTGGAAACACCGCATCGCCGTAAAGCGGCACGTTCGCGTCGTGCTTTCTTGGGGTACGGATTGGCGATGGCAGGCGCAGCTAGCGTAGCCGCCGTAACGGTAGGCCCTTGGCAATGGGGGGGAGCCACTACTTTTCAAGAGCGCTATCTCACAGCACAAGGCGAGCAACGCAATGTATTGCTGCCGGATGGTTCCAGCATGATGCTGAATACGGATACGGTTGCTGAGGTACAGTTTAGCCAGAACAAGCGCGTAGTACGCCTACAAAAAGGTGAGGCTCTATTTGCCGTACAAACCGTAGAAAATGCGCCTTTTATCGTACAGATGGAGGCGGGATCCGTGCAGGTGACAGGAACTCAGTTCACTATCTATCAAGCCGATCAGGGCTTTACGGTGACGGTATTAGAAGGGTCTGTGCAAGTGGAAACCGGACCGCGCTGGAACACGCAGCGCCAAGCTTTGGTAGCTGGTAAAGCACTACGGGTAACGGATGGCGTGCTCACTGCTGTGCCTGCTGATACTCACAAGGCGGTGGCGTGGAGCGAAGGTAAGCTGGTGTTTAGAGGCACGGCCTTGCGCGATGCTATTCAAGAATTAAAACGGTATAACGCCGTGTCGGTACAGCTTACGACGGCACAATTGGCGCAGTTAAAAGTATCGGGGGTATTTAGATTGGATGACCCCTATGCGTTCTTAGAAGCGCTGCCGCATATTATCCCTGTTGGTGTGAAAGAAAATACGCAGACTGGCGTGTTTGAGATCTTCCCTTTGCAGCGATTTTACAATTAGTAACAAGATAAGAATGACTCTCATTCAGGTTGCGGTGGGGGTAAAGCGTCTGTATGCATGAAGAGGTTGTGGGGATGACCTCATAACTGTGTATTGTGCACTGCCATGTGGTGGTGCCTTCATGCTGCATTAAGGATGCTTGGAATCGTGAGTCGTCATTCTGCTTATCATGCGCCGCGCCGCTTGGCATGTCGTTCTGTCTTGAGTTTGAGGTTGGTTACTGCTGCCGTGATGTCGGTAGGTATGGTGGGCTTTTCATCCTGGGTACAGGCACAAGATGCGGCGGTATCTATTGATCTGCCTGCGCGGTCGTTGGATGAGGCTCTGATAGAGCTTGGCCGTCAAACCTCCTTGCAGTTCTTTTACACGCCGGACGTCGTCAATGGCATACGTGTTTCGCCGATTAAAGGGGTAATGACGCCTGAGCAAGCGTTGCAGCGCATGCTAGCAGGTACGTCGGTACAGTATCGTCGCCAAGGTAGAAATGTGACCTTGTCACGCGACGCTTCCGCTACAGCCGGGGAAACCACGCAATTAAGCGCGATTAAAGTATCGGGCCGAACAGAAAACGGTCTGGAACCGGCGTATGCAGGTGGGCAGATTGCTACCGGCGGTCGCGTCGGGCTGTTGGGTAACAAAGACGTGATGGATACGCCCTTTAACGTCGTGAGCTATACCGAGCGTTACATACAAGATAAGCAAGCCCAAGAGCTGTCTAGCATTATTGCCGCCACTGACCCCAGTGTGTTTAGTAATGGGACGACTGGCATGATTGGGGATAGCTTTAGTTTGCGTGGCTTTTCAGTCAGTAATAGTGACATCGCTCTGGGTGGGTTGTACGGTATGGTGCCTTACTGGCGTATTACCCCAGAGTTTGTTGAGCGGGTAGAAGTACAAAAAGGGCCTGCAGCCATGCTCAATGGTATGCCTCCTGGTGGTTCAGTGGGCGGCAGCATCAACTTGGTGCCTAAGCGTGCAGGGGATGAGCCTTTGGCGCGCCTGACAGGTACGTATGCCGAGAAATCGCAGTTTGGTACCCACATTGATTTGGGTAGGCGCTTTGGTGAAGACAAGCAGTTCGGCATACGCTTTAATGCCATGTATAGAGATGGTGACAGTGCTGTCAAAGGTCAATCCAAACGCGCTGACTTAGCGTCGTTGGGCCTAGATTGGCGCACGGATCGTGTGCGTATTTCCGCAGACTTGTACACCAATAAAGACCATATCAGCGGGTTGAATCGCGGTATTTCGCTAGCCAAAGGCATGGAAGTGCCCGAACCTCCGAAATCCAACACGCTATTGGCGCCGGATTGGACGTTCACTACCACCGAAGACAAAGCGGCTCTGTTGCATGCAGAAGTGGATATCACCGACAGAACCATGGCCTATGCCAATTATGGTCATAGCAAAACAAAGTTTAATTCCTTAGCCAGTTCAACCAACACGCTTTTCAATGAAGAGGGTGATTACAAGAACAATTTTTCGTTTCAGCGCATGATCTATAAAAAAGACTCTGCTGATGCGGGTATACGTACACAGTTTGATACGGGGCCTATTGGTCACGAATTGGCTTTTAATACCTCTTATTATCATCACGATTATTACTTTGGTTTTCAACGTAATATGATGCCCACCGACTGGATCACCAACATTTACGATCCGCAGTGGGGCCCCAAAGTCGATACCAGTTTTAGGTATGCGAGTTTGCCTAAAACAGGTGAAGTCAGAATTACCAGCCTAGGCGTGGCGGACATGCTGTCCTTGTTTGATGATCGCTTACAGCTTACGGTAGGCATACGTCACCAGAATATTGTGAGTGATACCTTTGATGCGAATACAGGGCGACGAACTGCTCGTTATGACGAGGGGGCGTTTACGCCAACGGTAGCGGCATTGTTCAAAGTGACAGAGCAAGTCTCGCTCTATGGCAATTACATACAAGGTTTAAGCCAAGGGGCGACGGCACCGGTTACCGCTGCGAATGCGGGTGAGGTGTTTGCACCGTATAAAACCAAACAGCACGAAGTGGGTATTAAGTGGGATGCGGGTGATTTCATGACCACGTTAAGTGCATTTGAAATCAAACGACCCAGCAGCTATACCGACCCGGTTACGAATGTATTTTCATTTGATGGCGAACAGCGTAACCGAGGGCTGGAGTTCGGTTTCATGGGTGAGCCAGGTAAAGGTATACGAGTGTTAGGGGGCGTAGCGTATACCCAAGCTAAGTTGACTCGCACTGCTGGTGGAGTGAATCAAGGGCGTTACGCTACTTCTACGCCACGATGGCAAGCTAAAGCTGGTGTGGAATGGGATTTCCCATACCTGCATGGTTTGACCTTAACCGCGAATGCCGTTGCAACGTCCAAGCAATACATCAATGCGGATAACTCGCTGTCTGTGGCTGGTCGTACCATTTATGACGTGGGCGCACGCTATAACACCGTGATTGCGGGTAGAGATGTGACTTTGCGTGCGCAAGTATTAAACGTAGGCAATAAAGCCTACTGGGCCAGCTCGTTGGGCAGTGGTTTAGGCGCGCCTCGTACCATTATGTTCTCGGCTAGCGTGGACTTCTAAGCGGCATGCAAGCATTGCGTTATTTGCCGCTGATGTCGCGGTGTGTGGCGGCCATCGTGGGTGGATATGTGGTGGCTGCCTTATTTTCTATTGCCATGTTGCGCTTACCACAAGAGCCCGCCGAGGCGGCGATGCTCGGCATGTTGTATAGCTTTTTGGTGTATGCGGCTGTCGTGATTTGGGTGTTTGCGGTACGTTCAGCAAAGCGAGCGTGGTTGGGGGTGATGGTTCCGGTGGCGGTGTTGTGGCCTATGGCACATTGGCCTGATTTGAGGGCAATGCTATGAGCGAGGTCATCAAAAAAGCAGCGCCCAAACCGCGTGGCATACGCCAAACCATGTCTGACCTGCACATTTGGACAGGGCTGCTGGTAGGGTGGGTGCTCTATGCCGTGTTTCTAACCGGTACAGCCTCATTTTTCAGAGAAGAAATCACCCAATACATGCGCCCTGAACTGGCGGTGCAACACCATACGGGCGAAGTGTCCGCGTTGGTGCAGCGCACGGTAGATAGCCTACGTGAGCAACAGCCGGCGTTAACCCAGGTCAGCATTCAGTTGCCCACAGAGCGTAAGCCTACTATCACAGCATCGTGGAGGGACCCACAAGCCGGTGGGCGCGGGTTTAAAAGCGTCACGCTGGACCCCGCTAGTGGGCAAGAAGTTAGCGCTAGGGCTACCCGTGGGGGCGATTTTTTCTACGCGTTTCACTTTAACTTTCACTATATGTCGGGCTTGTGGGCCAGATGGATTATCGGCTTTTGTGCCATGTTCATGCTGGTGGCCATTATTAGTGGGGTGATCACGCATAAAAAAATCTTCACTGATTTCTTTACCTTTAGGCGCAGAAAAGGGCAGCGTTCTTGGTTAGATGCGCATGCTGCTTTATCGGTATTTGGGCTGCCATTTCACTTCATGATTACGTGGAGTGGCTTGGTCACCCTGATGGTGTTGTACATGCCGTGGGGGCTGCAAAGTTTACCTACGCCGGCCGATAAAGCCGCGGTTACCAGTGAGATGCGGTTTATGCAGCCAGCGGCTCCGAAGCCTGCGGGTGTGCCGGCAACCTTAGTGGCATTAGCACCGTTGGTTGAGCAAGCTGAACAGCGATGGGGAAAATCTACCGTAGGTAGCGTACAAGTGAGCAACATAAACGATGCTAATGCGCGCGTATCAATGGTGCAAAGCCAGACGGCACGAGTGTCTACCACAGCTAAGTACGTGGTCTTTGATGGCGTGACGGGTGAGCTATTGCACGCCAAAGATGGCTCTGGTGCGGTAGCAACAACGCAAGGTGTGCTCTATGGCCTGCATTTAGGGCGTTTTGCCGATATAGAAACACGATGGTTGTACTTCATTGTGGGCCTAGTGGGTACGGCGATGGTGGGGTCAGGGCTGGTGTTGTGGACCGTGAAACGTCGCAGCAAATTGCCCGATCCAGAAAAACCGTACTTTGGCTTTAGGCTGGTGGAGCGACTCAACATTGCCTCTATTGCGGGGTTGTCGGTGGCCATGGTGGCGTTCTTCTGGATGAATCGTTGGTTGCCAGTAGAAATGCTAGAACGGGCGCAGTGGGAAATACACGGTTTCTTCTTAGTGTGGCTAGCCACTTTGGTGTGGGCGTTACTACGGCCAGCTAAACGTGCGTGGGTAGAGTTGTTGGCAGTGGCGGCAGGGCTGTGCTTTTTGCTCCCTATTGCAAATATGTTGGGGTTAGGACAGGGCATGCAATCCAGCTTGGCTCAAACAGGATGGTTGTTTTTGAGCTTTGACCTAAGCCTATGGCTGTTGGCGATTGTGCATGCAGCGATGGCATGGCGGGTAGCGCGGCATCAGCCTGCTAAAGCACGCACCGTCGTGAAAAAACGGCCGCCTGCCGCCGCGCCAGCATTAACCACACAGGAGTCATGATGGAGCAAGCATGGTGGGGGTCGCACATTGCGCTGTTGCTAATGTCGTGGCTGGGTTTCTTGTGTTTGGGTTTGAGCATGATCCGGCATCAAGAGGATGTGTTTGAACGAGCACTATCCACACGTGTGACTCGCACATTACGCGGCATGGGGTGGTTGTTGTTGAGTGTGGCAGCAGTCATGGCCGTACAGCAGTTTGGATGGGGAAAAGGCTTGGCAGCATACAGCGGGCATACCAGTGTGGCTGCGGGGTTGGTTCTGTATTTTTTTGTTCTGCTTACACGCTTGAAACAGCGTTAATCAGTTAGGTGAAATAACAAAACAACGAGGTAAACATGAAAGTAGCTCTGATTTCTACCGTAGTGGTAGCAGCATTAATCGCAGGATGCGCAGGGTCTAAAGACCTTAGAGCGACATCAGTACAAGGAAATGCCATGACGGCAGAAGTAGCAGCTCCTACTGTGTTGCGTACGGCAGTTGCGCCGGCGTTATACGAATTGGCCTATTCGCCTAAACAGCAGGCGGTGTTTGTCGCATCGGTAGGCGGTCAAGGTGAAGGGGCTGCAGCGCCTAAGATTTTCCGTCTGAACCCAGATACGTTGGCGGTAGAAGCAGAAATTGCTTTGGATTTCCCAGGTTTGGGCGTCACGCTTGATGATGCCAACAACCGTTTATATGTAGGTAATGCGTTTGATGCAGCCGTTACCGTCATTGATACACGCACCAACCATGTGGTGGGCGTGGCGAAGCTGGCCGAGAAAATAAACGCCTTGGGTTTTGATGGGAAACCTACCGTACGTTATCCACACAACTTGCGTGAGCTACTGGTAGATAACACCACAGGGCGTTTGTTTGCCCCCGGTATTTGGATAGATGACAGCTCATTGTATGTGGTGAACCTAAAAACTTTGGCAGTAGAAAAAGTGATGCCAGGTTTCGGTTTTGGTGCGGCTGGTGTGACGATGGACCCTAATGCGGGCAAAGTCTATGTTGCCAACATGCAGGGTCAAGTGTTTGTGGTGGATGCCAAAACCTTAGAGCTTGATCGCGTGATGGAAGTGCAGGCCGACCAGTTGTTGAACATGGTGTTTGATAACAAGGCAGGCCGTATCTTGGCGATTGACCAAGGTGGTGCCAACGTTGATGGTGTCAGACAAAATTTAGCAAAACTGGATTACCAACCCCGTGGTACCGGTAACCGTGTGGTGGTGATTAATCCTGAAACAGGCGTGGTAGAGAAAAGTATTCCTACCGGAACTGGCCCTGTGAATTTAGCTTTAGATGAACAGCGTGGCCGTTTGTATGTGACCAACCGCGTCTCTGGTACGGTGACGGTCTACGACCGTAACGATAACGATAGAGAACTGCACAGTATCGCGTTACCTGATTTCCCGAACACACCACGTTTAGACCCTGAAACGGGGGCGTTGTATGTGTCGATTAAAAATGGTGAACAAGCCACTAAAGGCAGCAACGAGAGTGTAGCCAAGCTATCTTTTGAATAAAGCGTCACCCTAGCACAGAGCGTTATACCCTGGTTGTGGCATGGGGTATAACGCTCTTTTTTTGATGCTGGCTAAAGCTAAGGTGTTGTATTCAAAAATAATAGTTTTACCGCGATGAATTTGTCCTAACCCATATATTTGCGTATGGCATTTGGGCAGAGTTCTCTTTTTTCTATAAACTATGTAGAAAGTGCTTGGGAAATTATCCACAGGCGGGTGTGAGGGTAACAGCCGTGCAGTAGTGGGAGCCAAGCCAGACTTTGTAGCGTGTGGCGATGATTCTGTTATGTCTGAACAAGCATGATGTGGCATTACGTGCGTGCAGTGTGCAGTTGTTCTTACGCCAGTAACAGAGGCCATAGGCTGGCCCTGCAAGTTCTGGGCATCACCATGCCCTGAGCGACTACGGTTGTGGTGGTATGCAGCAGAACATTTCGGGGTTTCAAGTAGTGTGTAACCAAGAATTGGAGATGCGGTATGAGTAACGTGAACAGCTTTGGCGCACAAGCCTCTTTGCGCGTAAATGATCAGGATTATCGTATATACCGACTTGATGCCGTGAAAGGTGAAGGGCTGGATGTTAAAACCCTGCCTTACGGTTTAAAGATTTTGCTGGAAAACCTGCTTCGCACCGAAGACGGTGTGAACGTACGGGCAGACGACATACGTGCACTGGCCGCGTGGGACCCAAGCGCCGAGCCCGATAAAGAAATTGCCTTTAGTCCAGCTCGTGTGGTGCTGCAAGACTTTACGGGTGTACCTGCGGTAGTAGATTTGGCCGCAATGCGCGAAGCCATGTCGGCGCTAGGTGGGAGCGCCACGCGCATTAACCCCTTGGTGCCTGTAGAACTGGTGATTGACCACTCGGTGATCGTGGATGACTTTGCGCATAATGATTCGTTCCGTCGTAACGTAGAAATTGAGTATCACCGTAACGTAGAACGATACGAGTTCCTGCGTTGGGGTCAAAGCGCATTTGATAATTTTAAAGTTGTGCCGCCGGGTACAGGGATTGTGCACCAAGTGAACTTGGAGCACTTATCGCGTGTGGTGTTTAGCCGATCCGAAGATGGCGTGAATGAAGCCTACCCCGACACCTGTGTGGGCACGGACTCGCACACCCCTATGGTGAACGGTTTGGGCGTGCTGGCATGGGGCGTAGGGGGTATTGAGGCCGAAGCGGCGATGTTGGGCCAGCCTATTTCCATGCTCATTCCACGCGTGGTGGGCTTTAAGCTGACGGGTCAGTTAAATGACGGTGTGACCGCAACTGATTTGGTGCTGACCATTACCGATATGCTGCGCCAACATGGCGTGGTGGGTAAGTTTGTAGAGTTTTATGGTTCTGGCGTGGGGGCGGTGCCGCTGGCTAACCGTGCCACAATCGGCAATATGAGCCCCGAGTACGGTTCCACCGTTTCCATGTTCCCCATTGATGACGTCACACTGCAGTACATGGCGTTAACAGGCCGTTCGGCTGAGCAAATTGCGTTGGTGAAAGAGTATGCTAAAGCGCAAGGGCTATGGCACGATCCACACCATGAACCGCGTTACTCAGAACGCTTAGAGCTAGACTTATCCACAGTGGTACCGTCCATTGCTGGGCCTAAACGTCCGCAAGATCGCATTGTGCTCAGCAATGTTAAACCGGCTTTCCACAAAGATTTGACAGCACTGTACAAGTCTAGAAACCAAGCAGTAGAACCTCGTCATGCACAAGTGAAGCTGGCCGATGGGCCGTCCTTCCAGCTTGATGATGGTGCCGTAGTGATTGCAGCGATTACCTCGTGTACCAACACCTCTAACCCCAGTGTGATGGTGGCGGCTGGTTTGGTTGCCAAAAAAGCGCAGGCGTTGGGTATTACACGTAAGCCATGGGTCAAAACCAGCTTGGCGCCAGGTTCCAGAGTCGTTACTGACTACCTAGATAAAGCTAAACTGACCGGCCCATTAGATGCCTTGGGCTTTAACTTGGTGGGGTACGGCTGTACAACGTGTATTGGTAACTCGGGTCCGTTGATTCCTGAAGTGAGTGCCGCGGTAAACGAGCAAGATTTGACAGTAGTGTCGGTACTGTCCGGTAACCGTAACTTCGAGGGCCGTATTCACCCTGAAGTGAAAATGAACTACCTGATGTCGCCTCCATTGGTAGTGGCTTACGCGATTGCGGGCACTATGAACATCGACTTGATGAACGATGTGCTGACGGTAGATAAAGCTGGCAACCCCGTTTACCTAAAAGATATCTGGCCAAGCACAGCGGAGATTCAAGAGGTAGTCAGTGCGGTGATCGCTACCGATATGTACCGTAAAGGCTATGCGGATGTGTTTGCGGGTGATGAGCGTTGGCGCAATCTGCCTACGCCTAAAACCAAGCAGTTTGAGTGGAGCCCTACGTCTACTTACGTACGTAATCCACCTTACTTTGAGCACATGCCTAAAACACCGTCTCCTGTACAGGAAATTCAGGGTGCACGCGTGTTAGCCATGTTGGGCGATTCGGTGACAACCGACCACATTAGCCCTGCCGGTAACATTAGCAAAACCACGCCTGCAGGCGAATACTTGCTGGCGCACGGTGTGGCGCAACAAGACTTTAACTCTTACGGTTCACGTCGTGGTAACCACGAGGTGATGATTCGTGGGACCTTCGCGAACGTACGTTTACGTAACCAACTGGCTCCCGGTACCGAGGGCGGATTTACGCGCGACTTCACCCAAGCAGGTGGCCCGGTTAGCACCATTTACGAGGCCTCTAGCCATTATTTAGCCGCAAAAACACCCTTGGTGATTTTGGCTGGTAAAGAATATGGTTCTGGCTCGTCACGTGACTGGGCAGCCAAAGGTACGGCATTGCTGGGTGTACGTGCTGTGATTGCGGAATCCTACGAACGTATTCACCGTTCTAACTTGATCGGTATGGGGGTGCTACCACTGCAGTTTCCTGCAGGCCAAAATGCGGCATCACTAGGGCTGACAGGTGAAGAGGTATTCAGCATTACGGGCGTGGGTGTGCTCAATGAAGGGCGCATTCCCAAAACCGTACATGTGCAGGCAGGGGCGGTGACGTTTGAAGCGGTGGTACGTATTGATACCCCCACCGAGGCTGACTATTACCGACATGGCGGGATCATGCAGTTCGTGTTGCGCAGTCTGATGTAAATGTTGGATATGAGCGACTGAGTTTCACCATGGCAGCAATGATGTAGACAGTGCGTGTCGTATTGCAAAATTGGTGCTATGGTTTGTATTGTGCAGTGCCATATTTCTGCGGAAATATGGCACTGTTTGCCGGTAGCCAGAAGCTGGTGTGAGTAGGCATTATTAACAAGAAAAATGTAGTCAACAGGAGTTATTCATGAGTGTGCACAGCCAAACTAAGCGTCGTACAGTTCCCGAATTAATGGCTTTTAAGGGTGGGCAGAAACTAGTATCGCTAACGGCCTATATTGCGCCTATTGCCCGACAACTAGACCCCTATATGGACATGATTTTGGTTGGGGATTCTACGGCAATGGTTGGCTACGCGATGGATGACACGCTAAGCATTACCGTAGAACAACTGACTGCACATGCGCGTGCAGTAGTACGCTCCACCTCCCATGCTTGCATTGTTGTAGATATGCCTTTTGGTTCCTACCAAGAGTCACCCGAACAAGCCTTCCGTAATGCCTCATATATGTTGGCACATAGCGGTGCATCAGCCGTTAAAATGGAAGGTGGTGAAGCCATGGCTGAAACCACTAGATTTTTAGTAGAACGTGGCGTTCCTGTGCTGGCACATGTGGGCTTGATGCCCCAGTATGTCAACACCATGGGCGGTTTTAAAGCCCAAGGTATGAGCGACACTGCAGCACAACGCATTTATAACGATGCGCTAGCTCATCAATCCGCTGGCGCGTTTGCGGTAGTACTAGAAGGGGTGGCCGAGGCATTGGGGCGTCGCCTAACCGAAGATCTACGTATTCCCACTATTGGTATTGGCGCGTCTCCGGCGTGTGATGGCCAAGTACTGGTAACGGAAGACATCCTAGGTTTGGGTGATGGGCATATTCCACGTTTTGCCAAAACATTCGCGGATGCGGGTGCGGTGATTCGCGGTGCAGCAGCAGCGTACGCAGATGCCGTACGCAATGGCAGCTTCCCAGGGCTGGAGAATTGCTTCGGTGTGAAACGTAACGCTGAATAACTATGATCACCCAGTAGGGTGAGACAATCAACGCATGGAAATACGTCAACTGGAAGCTTTTGCTGCGGTTTTGACGGCGGGTAGTGTCACGGCTGCGGGACGCCTTTTAGAGCGTTCGCAGCCGGTAGTTAGCCGCCAAATTCAAGATCTGGAGCAACGACTGGGCTTTACCTTGTTTCATCGTACCCGTCCTCACGTCAAATTGACGGAAAAGGGTAGGGAATTCTACGAAGAGGTTAGGCCTATCTTGGCAGGTTTAGAGGTGTTGGATGCCAGAGCGCGTGATATCGCTCAGGGGCTGAGTCGTCCGTTACGGGTGGCCGCTACCCCGTCGCTGTGCATGAGTGTCTTGCCTCAAGTGATTGCTTTACTCGAACAGCAACAACCCTTCTTCCAGCAAAAACTGTTCATCGATAGCTTATTGCCTGATGAGGTCATTAAGCAGGTGAGCGAGGGGAAGGTAGATATAGGGCTAACCAGTCTGCCGGTAGATCTGGGCAGCAATAGATTGCACTGGTCAGGGCAAGCCCCTTATATGCTGGCTTTGCCTGAAGGGCATGTGTTAGCAGACCACGAGGTGATAGACCTTGCTTCCGTGCAAGACCAAATGGTGATATCGGTGTTTCATCGCTATCGCATGCGTTATAGGCAAGCGACGGCCTTGGTGCGAGCACACGCCAACCCTGACTCCCTACGCCGTATAGAAACAGCCAGCTCGGTCAACGTGCTGAGCATGGTGCGTGTGGGCTTAGGTGTGGGAATTTTAGACCCCTATTTAGCGGCCTGTTATCCCTTGGATGGCGTAGTCGTGCGTGACATCCAAAACTATATTCCCGCGATGATAGGCGTGGTCAGTCATATTGATAGGCCGTTGCATGCCGAGGCACCGGTTTTGATCGAAGCATTGCGTCAGTTTGTAGTGGAAAGTATCCCCCGCTTTAGTATTGGTGACGACAGCGGTTTACCTCAGGAACACGATCCCTTTCCTGAGCTCTTGGTGAGCGAATAAACGTGAGTAGTTGGTTGGCGGGTTTAGCCCCTTTTTGGACACCGTTGTTAGGCGCTGCGCTGGTCGTTGTATTGCTGTTATTGTACGGTCGGCAGATGGCACTACGATTGGCTAGGCAGCAAACCCAGCATGTACAAGATAGGCTAGATGAAAGTTTAGATAGGGCGGCATACCTCGAAGCACAGTGGCAACAAAGCCAGACTGATGTGCGCCAGCTTGATAAACAATTAACTGAGCTGCAGGTGCGGCATCAGGAAAAAGAGCAGGCTTACCAACGTTTGGAGCAGAACCTAGAACACTCCAAACAACTGATGCAAACGGAATTCCAGAATCTGGCCAATACCATTCTGGAAGAAAAGGGCCAGCGTTTTCAACACAGTAATCAGCAGGCTCTGCAAACGTTATTGCAACCCTTTAGAGAGCAAATTTCTGCTTTCCAACAGCGTGTGAATCAGTTGCATGATCAGTCCTTAAAAGGACAGGTCAATTTAGAAGCTGAAATTCGCCGCGTGTTGGACATAGGGTTGCAGATGTCGTCCGAAGCACAGCACTTAACTAAAGCCTTAAAAGGCGATAAAAAATTAAGCGGTATGTGGGGTGAGCTACAGCTAGAGCGCACGCTGGAAGCGGCTGGTTTGGTGCGCGGTGAACATTTTCTTAGCCAGGCGGCCTTACAAACGGAGTATGGCAATAAACGGTTCCCAGACTTCTTGATTAAGTTGCCTGAAAACCGTCATATGGTGCTAGATAGCAAAACCTCGTTGGTAGACTACGAGCGCGCTGTGCGCGCAGAGGACGATAACGAGCGCATGCAGCATATGGATAACTTGTTGCGGGCCATGCGCCATCATATGGATGATTTATCGTCTAAGCGTTACGATCAATTGCCAGGCTTAAGTAGCCCCGATTTTGTGTTTATGTTTGTGCCTATTGAGGGGGCATACATAGAGGCGATACGCCATCAACCCGAGCTATTTGAGTACGGGATGAAACGCCACGTGATGTTGGTGTCACACGCAACGCTGTTACCGGTGCTGCGTACCGTTGCGAACTTATGGATGATTGTGCGCAGTAACGAACATGCACATGAACTGGGCTTACGGGCGGCAGACTTGCATGACCAAGTGGTGTTATTGGCCGATCGCTTTAAACGCATGGGCGAAAGCTTGCGTCAGATGAATGGGCACTTCAACAGCACGGTGACGGCGTTATCGGGTCAGCAAGGGGTGTATGGCAAGCTGCAACGCTTTAAAGAGTTATCGGCACGCAGCACCAAACACTTACCTGCTTTAGATAGCCAACAGCACGATGTTGAGCTGTATAGGTTGGATGGCGTAGTGGCTGAAGAGCAGCAGCCAGAGGGCGAGGACCAGCCTCGCGAGTAGGCTGGTACTTAGTGAATGCGACGCTCTACCTGCTGACGCCATTGTTCTTGTGGCATGGCTTCAGCATATAAATGGCCTTGCAATGCAGAGCAATGGTGTTGGTTGAGGAAGTCGGCTTGTGCCTGTGTTTCAACGCCTTCTGCCACAATATGCAGGCGTAATTGCTGACCCAGTGCGAGTACGGCTCTCACGATAGCGGCACTGTCTGGATCGGTATCCACATCATGAATTAAGCTGCGGTCTATTTTCAACTCATACAGTGGTAGGCGTTTTAAGGCTGCCAAGTTGGAATAGCCAGTACCAAAGTCATCAATGGCAAAACGTATCCCCCGCTGCACCAGTCTGTTCATCAGAGCGGTGGTTTGGTAGGGGTCTTGCATCAACATCCCTTCGGTAATTTCAAAGATCAGTCGATGCGCCGGAGTATGGTGGGTATCTAGGATGTGCTCTATACGTTGCAATAAGCTGGGGTCACGAAACTGCGACGGGCTAATGTTTACCGATACAGTAAAGCAATGTGTGGGGTAGGCCAGTAACAGGGCGCAGGCTTGTTCCAGTAACCAATCGCCTAGTTTGGAAATAAGCTGGCTTTCTTCGGCTAACGGAATAAAACGTTCGGGTGTAATCCAGCCGCGCTCGGGGTGGTTCCAACGTAATAACAGTTCTACCCCTACCGTTTGCCCCTGCATATCGAATTGGGGTTGTACGTAGGCTTTTAGCTGATCTGAGCCAATGGCGTAGCTTAAGTCACGGCCAATGCTGACACGGTCTTCCGCTTCTTGTGTCATGGTGGGTTGGTAAAACATGACTTGGTTTCGGCCATTGTCTTTGGCGCGATGCATAGCGACGTTGGCCTCGCGCAAGGCCTCTTCGGTGTCCACGCTTTGTGCGGTTAAAAAGGCGGCGCCAATAGAAGCACTCAGTAAGTAGGCTTGGCCGTTAATAAAATAGGGGACCTCTAACGCGCGACGTATGCGTGAGCTGACTTCTTCGGCCGTCGCGTAGCACGTGTCGGTATCCGACGATAACTGGGTGAGCACCACCACAAACTCGTCGCTGCCTATGCGGGCCACCGAGTCATCTTGGCGCATCATACGTAATAGGCGTCTGGCCACTTTCTTCAGTAACTCATCGCCTATATGGTGCCCTCGGGCATCGTTAATATGCTTGAAGCTGTCTAAATCAATAAACAGAATAGCGCTGTTTTGTTGATCTCTACGTGCGGTAAGCAAGAGGTTTTCTAACCGGTTGAGTAACAGACGGCGATTAGGTAGCTCGGTGAGCAGGTCGTAGAAAATCAGTTGATGGTTAATATCGCGTATGGCTTTGTAGGCCGTAATGTCGGTAGATATACTGCAGACGGCAGTGATTCTTTCGTGTTTGTCCCGTAGCGGAAACTTTAGCGATAAAAAGGTATTAATACGTTTATCGTGTGCGTTGATAAACTGCTCTTCCATACTAAGATGATCACCGTGCAGCAAAACTTGTAGATCACTTTTACGGTTTTTAGCTTGTTCTTGTGTGGAAGCATAAATATCATCAAAGCGCTTACCCAACGCATCCACGGCATTGATGTTAAAAAAGTCGCAGGCTTTTTTATTCACATGCAGATACTGCAGATTGGCATCTTTGATGGTGATGAGCGCATCAATATTATCCAGAATGCTTTTAAGCTGTAGATTGCTATTAGACTCAGTTTTGGCCCAGCGCAAGGTTCGATGTTGCAGTAGTAGCAAAATAGTGCTGACAACAAGAAGAGCCGCCATCAGTAGGCCTGCACTCCAAAACCAGATGTGAGAGTGTATGGCATCGTCTGCTGTGGCCCAGGACGCGCTACTAAAGCATAAGAATACGCTGTAAAGTATGAGTTTAATGGTGGTAGGGATAGCAATCACCGTAAGCGCAGTAAAAGGGTAGAGATAATGTCTGAGTCAGATCTGGATAGTGAAACAGTGGAAGTGGTAGTAACGGGCAAGGTACAAGGTGTGGGTTTTCGTGCCGCCGCTGCACGGCATGCTCATCTGCATGAAGTGACAGGTTGGGTCCGTAATGCCCCTGATGGTTCAGTGGAGCTATTGCTGCAAGGAAAGACGGACAAAGTTGATAGATTGCTGTCATGGCTGTATCAAGGGCCGGAGCACGCACGAGTAGAGCATGTACACGTTATACGTTCATACGATGACAGACGATACCAGCATTTTCAAATACGATAAAGATCATGGTGCAACGATTTAATAGCGGTTTTTTACGGTTTGGATTTGCCTTCATTCTGAGTGGAATGGCGGCGATTTCTCAGGCTTCCTCCCTTCCCGGGCCAGCAACAGTGGTGAGCATTGGCGCAGGTGGAGTAGGGGGTGTGTATTATGCCGTAGGTGGCGCAATGTGCAGGATGTTAAGTCGTGCTGTGCTGCAAACTCCCTACATCTGCAAAGTGGATGCGACAGGGGGATCTGTATTTAACTTAAACGCATTGAAAACGGGCGAGTTGGATTTTGCGATGGTGCAATCCGATATAGGTCACCATGCTTATACAGGCGAAGCACAATTTGCCGCTGTGGGGCCTTACGAACCGTTGCGAGACGTATTGTCGTTGCATCCAGAGTCTGTAACGGTAGTGGCGCGTAAAGAGCTGGAAGCCAAAAGCTTTCAAGACCTTCAAGGTAAGCGTGTCAATATCGGGCACCCCGGTTCGGTAGCACGGGCGTCAGTAGATCAATTGCTGGGCGCAATGGGCACCGACTACCAGTTCTTTTCCAGAGTGACAGAGCTGCGCGCTGATGAACTCACTGAAGCGTTATGTAGCGGCAGAATTGATGCGTTTGTCGTCAGCGTGGGACATCCCTCTGCGGTGGTGCAAGACCCAGCGGCCTTGTGTGGCGCGCAATTACTACCGTTACAGGGGGAGGCGGTTGATGCACTCACACAGCAGTTCCCGCACTACGCCAAAGTTGATATCCCAGGCGGTATTTACACGAATAATGCAGCGAACGTTCCTACCTATGGTGTGTTGTCTACCGTTGTGACACGAGCCGATGTAGATGAGCAGCGTGTATACGATTTGGTGAAGGCGATTTTCAGCAATCTGGATAACTTTAAACGTTTGCATCCAGCGTTAGAGCACTTGGATAAACAGCGTATGACAAAAGATGGTTTAACTATGCCATTACACCCCGGTGCGCTGCGTTATTTCCGCGAACAAGGCTGGGTGAAAAACTAAGTTTATGCAGGATACACACCTTACGCCCGGCGCACCTAGGCGCCGTGCCCCGGTTTCGCCTTTACCTGCACGGGATGGCGTATCACCTAGCCGTGTCTGGCTAACAGAAGGTGCTTGGGCTACCTTGGGCGAGTTTCTCTTACAGCGTTTTGAATACCTGAACCCAGAGGCATTACAGCAACGTATACAGCGTGGCGATGTGGTGAATGATGCGGGTGAACCGCAGGCCTTAGACACGCCTTATGTAGCAGGGCAATGGTTGTGGTACTACCGTGAAGTGCCCGACGAGGCCATCGTGCCTTTTGATATGCCGGTTTTGTTCGCAGACCAGAGGTTGATTGCGGTGGATAAACCGCACTTTTTGGCGACCACACCATCTGGCAGCTATTTAAAAGAAACGGCATTGGTGCGCTTGCGTACACAGTTTCAAAACCCCGATATTACGCCGCTTCACCGTTTAGACCGAGACACCGCAGGCGTATTGCTGTTTTGCGTACAGCCGCAGTATAGGGGGGTGTACCAAAGCTTGTTTCAAAGCCGTGATGTGCAAAAAGAATATGAAGCCATTGCATCATCTGAGTTAACGCTTGCGTTGCCCGCTACTTATAGCAGCCATGTTGAAGCGCTAAAAGGGGTGTTTTTAGTGCGTGAGCGTGGGGATCTAGACCCAAACAGTGAAACCTATATCAGCGAGTTGTCTCGTTGGCAGGCGGAGGATGGGAAGTGCTATAGCCATTACCGTTTACAGCCTACTACAGGGCGTAAGCACCAATTGCGCGTGCATATGAGCAGTCTGGGTTGCCCCATTGTGAACGACAGTTATTACCCCAAGTGGGACCAGTCTAGGCCGGTGGATGACTACAGCCAGCCCTTACAGCTATTGGCAAGACGTATCGCGTTTATTGACCCCGTAGACGGTCAAACTAGAGAATTCTCAAGTCAGCGTACATTGGCGGCGTTACCAGCGTGAGAATGCAGGCTTAACGCTTGGCGATGTGTAACCAGCGTTCAATCACATGCACGATGGTCAGTAGTGTGAAGTTAATCGCCAGATACAGCAAACCTGCAATCATGAAGGTTTCGACGATGGCATAGCTTTGGTTCATCAAGCGTTTGGCATGGCCGGTGATATCCATGACCGCGATAGTGGAAGCGAGACTTGTGCCTTTAATCACCAAGATGATTTCATTGCTGTATGCCGGCAGTGCTTGGCGTATGGCCAAGGGAAAACTCACACGGCAAAAGCGTTTAAAAGGGCGCATGCCTATGGCTTTGGCTGCTTCGATTTGCCCATTGGGAATGGACTGGAAACCGCCACGGAATACTTCGCCTATATAGGCGCCGCTGTTCAACGCAATGGCTAAGATGGCGCAGCGTGTCGCATCGCTAAATAACCACCATAGTGCTGGCGTGTGGCGGATGAATCCTAGTGTGCCTAAACCGTAGTACAGAATAAACAGTTGTACTAGCAGCGGCGTACCACGAAAAATCGTGCTGTAGCTAAAGGCAAAACCTACGGCCAGTTTGTTGCCAGAAACGCGCATTAAGGCCAGTAGCATGCCTACCAGCAGCGATAGCGCGATACCAGACACCCCTATTTGCAGGGTAATGCCAAAACCTTTAAGTAGGTTCTCGACGGTGTAGTTGAACAGCTCCATGTCTATCATGCGACTGTCCTCATACCACGGCCAAAATGACGCTCAGCCCACACAAACATCCCTTGGCTGGCGGCACCAATAAAGAAATACAGCACAGCAGCCATGAGGTAAAGCGCTAAGGGTTCGCGGGTAGAGGCAGCACCCAATACAGCGGCACGCATCAGTTCGATGAGGCCTACAAGGGAAATCAGGGCGGTGTCTTTTAATGCGGTTTGCCAAACGTTGTTCGCACCCGGCAGGGCGTACCAGAACATTTGTGGCAGAGTGATGCGAAAGAGGCGTTTAGGTGCCGACATACCAATGGCTTTGGCGGCTTCTAGTTGGCCTTCGGGAATGGCTTGTAGCGCACCCCTAAATACTTCCACGCTATAGGAGCCGGAAATTAGCCCAATGGCGAGTATACCGACCAAGGCAGGGAACCAGTTGTTGATGGCTTCTTGCCAATGCAGGAAGTCGGCTAAATCCGAGACTGCTTGTACGCTACCAAAAAACAGCAGGTAGATAATAAGCAGCTCGGGAATACTGCGTACTACGGTGGTGTACAAGCTAATGAGCCAGCTTAACCACCGTGGTCCTCTCACTTTAATGCTGGCACCTGCTATGCCTATCACTGTACCCAATAGCATGCCAAAAAAGGCAATGAATACAGTCATGAGGGCACCGCGTATCAGCATAGTGCCCCAGCCTTTCTGCAAAATGTGCAGCATGGTGTCCAGCATGGTAATTCAGACCTACTTTTTGCAGACGTCGTAGTTGGCGATGTCAATCTCGAACCATTTTTCGCTTGCGGTCTTCATGGTGCCGTTATTGATCAGTTCGCACAGTGCGGTGTCTACTTTAGCTTTCAACTCAGCATTGTCAGGGTGAATACCCACAGCAATACCGTAACCCAGTGTCTCAGGGTCAGAAGAGCCTTTGATCACGTATTCGGTCAGCGCGTAGTCGTTGTTTTCCATTTTGTGCAGGAAACGGGACTGCGATGTCAGGTCAGCAAAGGTGCCGTCCAAACGACCTGCGTCCAAATCGATTTGCATCTGATCCAGCGTGTCGTAGTTGCGAACGGTGGTGTTAGGGGCAACTTTGTTCAGGTAGGCACCGTGTGTAGTACCGCCTTGAACACCAATGGTTTTGCCGTCCAAACCTTTGAAAATACTGTCGGCATCAGCCGCTTTAATCAGTTCGCTGTTAGCGGGCAAGACGAAGATCGCATCTTCTACCGCGTAAGGAATACTGAAGTTCACGCGTTTTGCACGCTCAGGCGTGTAAGACATGCCCGAGATGATCAAGTCAAAACGGTTAGCGTTCAAGGAAGGGATCAAGCTGTCAAAGGCTTGAACCACAAATTGGCAATCGTTACCCAGTTGTGCACAGAGGGCTGCGCCCACGTCTGCATCAAAACCAGTCACTGTACCTGTGGCATCTACCATGCTCCATGGTGGGTAACCACCTTCGGTACCAATTTTCATCGTGGCGGCGTTGACGCTGCCCAGGCCCAATAGGGCAAAGCTGGCGCAAAGTGCCGCTTTTTTCAGAGTTTTCATGAGTGTAGTCTCCCTTGAAAGGCGCAGTGGGTCGTCCACGGCGAAAAGGCATTGTAAAGGCTGAATGCCATCGCACCCACTGTTTAGTGCGATGGTGTTAGAAACTGACGTAAACGCTCGGATTTTGGGTTCTGGAACAGTTCCTCGGGGGGCGCGTATTCTTCAATGCGCCCATTGTGCATAAAGATGACGTGGCCTGACACATTGCGTGCAAATTGCATTTCGTGGGTCACCAGAATCATTGTGCGGCCTTCGCGGGCCAAGTCGTTGATGACGCGCAGCACTTCACCCACCATTTCAGGGTCTAGGGCAGAAGTGGGTTCATCAAACAACATGACTTCAGGGTCCATCGCCAGCGCACGGGCAATGGCCACGCGTTGCTGCTGTCCACCTGATAATTGAGCTGGGTAAGCGGCGGCTTTATCTGCCAAGCCTACTTTATCCAGCAATTCCATGGCATAACGTTGTGCTTGGGCTTTGGGCATGCTTTTTACATGCACAGGGCCTTCAACGACGTTTTGCAAAACGGTGCGATGCGACCACAAATTGAAGTTCTGAAACACCATGCCCAAACGGCGGCGTACGTGTTCCAGTAGTTTAGGGTCTGCACTGACCATAGTGCCGTTACGTAAGCGCTTACTACGCAGTACATCTGCACCTATGTGTATTTCGCCTTGATCTGGCACCACCAAGTGGTTGATGCAGCGTAACAAGGTGCTTTTTCCAGAGCCCGATGCGCCAATGATAGAAACCACTTCACCTTTTTGTGCTGTGAACGAAATTCCTTTCAGGACTTCATTGTCTTGAAAGGCTTTATGCACATCATGAACCTGTACGGCATAGGGGCTAGAAGGGGTACTCACGTGATAATCTCGGGCGGAAAATAAATGCCAAACAGATAATTATAAAGAGTCTGGGGCATTATTGCCGAAATTACGGTGCTTTCGTGCACGACTGCAGCGAAAGCACCGCTTTGTCGTGACTATTTAGGGATATAGACCACGCAACTCTTGGGCTTCCAAAATACGCGAACAGGCAGTTATAAAGGCCGCCGTACGTAAGCTAATGGCATGTTGGCGGGCAATGGTAGAGATATCTTTGTACGCATTGCGCATTAAGCTTTCTAAGCGACGGTTGATCAGTTCTTCATCCCAGAAAAAGCTGGAAAAGTTCTGTACCCACTCGAAGTAGCTGACTGTCACGCCGCCAGCATTGGCCAGTACGTCGGGGATAACAAACACACCGTTTTGTGTGAGGATATCATCAGCCTCGGGCGTAGTAGGGCCATTAGCGCCTTCTACAACGATGCGAGTGCGTATAGACGCTGCATTCTTAGCGGTGATCTGACCTTCTAATGCGGCAGGAACCAGAATCTCGCTTTCCAGTGTCCAGAAGTCGTCATTAGCGATAGCTTCGCTTCCTGGCGCGTTGGCGACGCCACCGGTGCTGCGTACATGTTCTAGTACAGCGGCAACATTTAAGCCTGCTGCATTGTAGATAGTACCGGTATGATCTTGGGCCGCGATGATTTTGGCACCCGCTTCAGCGAACAGTTTGGCGGCGGTGCCACCCACATTGCCCATACCCTGTATGGCAACGCGTGCGCCTTCAAGGTTAATGCCTAGATCACGTGCTGCTTCGGCGGCAACGGTAAACACACCACGCCCAGTTGCCTCTACCCTACCTAAACTACCGCCTAGCGCTAAAGGCTTGCCGGTGACTACGCCAGGGCTGAGGTGGCCCGTTTGTTGGGAGTAGGTGTCCAGAATCCACGCCATGGTTTGGGCATTGGTATTGACGTCGGGTGCTGGAATATCTTGATTAGGGCCAAGAATAGCGCTGATTTCGCTGGTGTAGCGGCGAGTGACGCGTTCTAGTTCTCGTTGGGAGTAGTTGCGTGGGTCGATGCGTACCCCGCCTTTAGCGCCACCAAACGGTACATTGACGGCGGCGCACTTCACTGACATCCATGCCGATAAGGCCATAACTTCAGATAAGGTGACGTCTTGGTGAAAGCGTATACCGCCTTTGACAGGGCCGCGTGCCATATTATGTTGCACACGGTAGCCCTCAAAGTGGGCAATAGTGCCATCATCAAGTTCTACTGGAACGTCTACGGTGAGTATACGTTTAGGGTGTTTAAGGGTGTCCACCCAACGAGAGAGTTTGCCAAGGTAGGGCGTAACACGCTCTACCTGTTCCAGATACACGGCCCAAGGGCCGGGGTCATCTGGCGATAGGTATGAAGGAAGTTGAAAGGGTTGCGACATTACGGTGCTATAAATAGTGTTGTTGTAAAGATTGTGATCTGCCTCTTTGGGCAGTACTTCATTTTTACGCCAATTGAGGTGTGTCGCAACCCTGTACTAAATACGTACACACCTGACCTATGATTCAATAGTCTATTCTGTTATCTGTACACATTCTATTTTTGGTAAAGCACTATGCAGCAACGACTTGCCGCCATTAGGCGCAATATTGAGCAAGCTTGTCAAAAGGTGGGCCGTGATGCGTCTGAGGTGACGTTATTACCGGTGAGCAAAACCTTTGAGGACAGCAAGGTACTGGAAGCCGCCGCGTTGGGGTTAACGCGCTTTGGTGAAAACCGCTTGCCGGATATACGCAAACGTTGCGAGCACATGCCAGACCAGCAGTTTGAGTGGGTAATGATTGGTCATGCGCAAAGCAATAAGGCCAGAGACGTTGCTCGTTATGTGAGCGAGTTACAGTCCTTAGATCGAGAATCGCTTGCCGAGGCACTAGAAAAGCGGTTAGAGCTGGAAGAGCGCACGCTGGATGTGCTGATTCAACTGAAAACGGCTGCTGAAGAGAGCAAAACAGGGTTAGAGCCTGCTGACTTGGTCGCGTTTTTACAGAAATTGAAAGCGTATCCACACTTACACGTTAAGGGTGTGATGACCATGGCCACACAAACGGATGATGAAGCCGAAATACGTCGTTGTTTTAGCGCCGCTAGATCTGCACAGCAGCACGCGTTAGAGGCCGGTTATCCGGTGCACCGGTTATCGATGGGAATGAGCCAAGACTATGTGTTGGCTATTGAAGAAGGCAGCACAGAATTGCGTATAGGGTCGGCATTATTTGGCCACCGCGACTACGTGTAAATACCCGTTAGCCATAAACTAATACTAGGGCGACGGCGCATGGGCTGCGGTACTATTTGCTTGCACTACTTATGGAAGAAAGGAGATCAGAGATGCGTTTAAAACACGTTGTTGCAGCGGTAGCCTCTGCAGTTCTGGGGATGTCGGCAGCACAAGCAGGGACATTGGATGTAGTTAAGGCGCGTGGCTATGTAGCGTGTGGTGTAACTACTGGGTTTGCAGGTTTTTCAGCCCCGAATGACAAGGGTGAGTGGGAAGGTCTGGACGTTGACGTATGTCGCGCCGTGGCCGCAGCTACGTTGGGTGATGCCGAGAAATTTAAAGCTGTACCCTTGAATGCTCAGCAGCGTTTTACGGCGCTACAGTCAGGTGAAGTAGACGTGTTGGCACGTAATACGACGGTGACGCAACAGCGCGATACAGCGGTAGGCGCGATTAGTGCTGGTATTAACTTCTACGATGGTCAGGGCTTCTTGGTACCAGTATCGTTGGGTGTGAATAGTGCCAAAGATTTAAACGGCGCCACGGTATGTATGCAGACAGGTACCTCTAACGAAAACACCATGGCCGACTGGGCACGTGCTCACAACGTGGAATACACACCGGTGGTGTACGACCAGTTTAACGAAGTGGTTAACGCGTTTGTGTCGGGTCGTTGCGATGTGTTCACTACCGATGCGTCTGGTTTGGCCTCTATTCGTATTTCACGCACTGCTAACCCAGCAGACTATGTAGTATTGCCTGAAATTATTTCTAAAGAGCCACTGGGACCATTTGTGCGTCAAGGTGACGATGCATGGTTGAACATTGTGAAATGGTCTTTCCAAGCTATGTTGAATGCTGAAGAGTTGGGCTTAACTTCTGCCAACGTAGACAGCTACTTGGACAGCAAAAACCCAAATATCCAACGTTTGTTGGGTGTTACCGCCGGTTCGGGTAAAAACCTGGGTCTGGACGAAACATGGGCGTACAACATCATCAAACAAGTGGGTAACTACGGCGAAAGCTTTAACCGCACTGTAGGTGAAGGCAGCCCACTGCAGATCAAACGCGGTTTGAACGCGTTGTGGACTGACGGTGGTTTGATGTACGGCTTGCCAGTACGTTAAGCCTTATGTCGGTAGGCCAGAGCGATGCGAGCAAATGCAACTTGCACGTTCTGGTCACTGCCTTGGAAGGTGACAGGTCTGCCCCGTACCGGAAAGCAGATCAAACGTTTAGAAAATAGCATGGGCACAAATTTAGCGTGTCGTATGTCTTGCCATGCAATGTGGCGTTTAAATAGCCAGCTTTGGCTAATGCCATCTTCTGTGATGGTGGTTTGGCCATGGTACATATACCAAGCCATCACAATAATCCCTGTGTAGGCCAACACAATGGCACCAATAATCATAGGGCTTGCGGCCTGCCCATGTGGGCCAGACGCCGTGAGTAGTAAGCGCAACCCAATCCCTATCACTACCAACCATGCTAGCCATGCGATGGCTTTGGGCCATGCTCTGCCTTGTACTGGTAATGTGCCTAATTCGGCGAGTAATGTAGGGGGGATTGAAGGGTTCATGTGCAAGCTACTGGTGCGAAAAACTCAAGGTGTTTAGGTGTGATCAGCGTTAATGCGCTGGTAATGGCCGCTTTGCGACAGGGCAATATTACCCGCCAGCTCTAGCTCCAGTAAATGGGTAGCTAATGTAGCCAAGTCCATGCTGGTGCGTTGTTGGATGGCTTCGGGGCTAATGGGTTCAAAACCCATTACATCCAAAATGTGTTGTTGTTCGCGAGCCAGTGCTGGTGTGCGTGGGGTAGCCGTATGAGGGCGAACTGGCAGTGCATAGTGCGATAAGCGTGGTTGCTTGTGCGCAATTTCTTCCTGTATGTGTTCAGCAGATTCCACCAGCTTGGCACCTTGGCGTATGAGCTGGTGGCAGCCCCTCGCCAAGGGTGAATGTATAGAGCCTGGAATGGCAAAAACTTCGCGGTCTAGTTCTAGCGCTTGTTTGGCCGTAATTAGCGAGCCACTTTTTAGGGCTGCTTCTACGACTAAAACGCCGGTAGCTAATCCGGCCACAATGCGATTGCGCTGCGGAAAATGGTAAGGCAACGCGCGCGTGCCTAACGGAAATTCGCTAATCAGTATGCCGTGCTGTGCAATGCGATGGGCCAAATCGCGATTACGTGCTGGATAAATAATATCCAGCCCAGTGCCTAAAACGGCAATGGTACTGGCATTAGGGTTTTGGGCTTCTAAGCTACCAGCGTGTGCGGCGGCATCAATGCCGCTGGCTAAGCCGCTGACAATACTCCACCCTAGTTCGGTAAGGTGCTTGGCAAAGGCATGCGCATTTTCGTTACCCACTTGCGTGGCGCTGCGGGCACCAACAATGGCTAGGCTGGGCACATTCAAGAGCTGTTTGTTGCCCTTGGCGTAAATTAATAGTGGTGGATCATGGCTTTCTAGCAAAGCTTGTGGGTAATCAGGGTCTGCCAACGTGATGATATGGTTAGGCGTAACCGAGGCCCATTCTAGGGCTTGCTGAATGTGTGTTTCTACATCGGGGCTAGCAGAGGCTTTGAGCTGTGCGGCAAGATTGCTGGGCAGCACTTTGCTTAGCATCCCTACTGGTTGGCTATAAATATCGGGCGGTAGCCCAAAATGCGAGAGCAATGTGCGTGCGTGAGCAGGGCCAAGCGATGGCTCAACGCTTAGGCGTAGCCAGTAATACAGTTCGGAATCAGAGGGGCCGGTGGTAGACATCATGTAGCAGAGTGTGCCATGAAACTGGCGCTAAAAATGGCCATAAGTGTTGCCATTATCCATGTATTTGTAAGGGTGTAGCGTGTATTAGCCATGGAATGGCTGTCTACAGACCGCATGATGGCTTAAAATACCTTTTTAAGTATCGTTTTTGTGTACCGACTAAATGGCTTTACTTCCTATACTCCAATATCCTGATGCTCGTTTGCATACCGTGGCAAAACCTGTTGCGCAAGTGGATGATCGCATTCGCCAATTGGTGAAGGACATGGCTGAAACCATGTACGATGCTCCCGGCGTAGGCTTGGCTGCAACCCAAGTAGACGTGCACGAGCGCGTGGTAGTCATCGACGTATCCGAAGAGGGTAATGACTTACACGTACTGATTAACCCCGAAATTATTTGGCACAGCGACGAAGGGCGCGTGTACGAAGAAGGGTGCTTGTCTGTGCCTGGCGTATACGACAAAGTTGAGCGCTCTGCCCAAGTGCGTGTGCGTGCCTTGAACGAAAAAGGCGAAAGCTACGAATTCGACGCCGACGGTTTGTTGGCTGTGTGTGTACAGCACGAGCTGGACCACCTGCTAGGCAAAGTGTTTGTGGAATACCTCTCTAACCTCAAGCAAGACCGCATTCGTACTCGTTTACGCAAGCAGAAACGCGAAGCTGAAAAGGTGTAGTCAGTATGCGCGTGGTATTTGCGGGCACTCCCGAGTTTGCGCGTCAGGCGCTAGAAGCTATTTTGGCTGCTGGTCACGAGGTGCCCCTCGTGATGACGCAGCCTGATCGTCCTTCTGGGCGAGGGATGAAACTACGCCCTAGCCCTGTAAAAGAAGCAGCCTTAGCGCATGGTATAGAAGTGGCACAACCACAAAGCCTGCGTTTAGATGGTAAATACCCCGAAGATGCCGAGGCCGCGCAGCGTCTATTGCAAACTGTGCAACCTGACGTCATGGTGGTGGCTGCCTATGGCCTAATCTTGCCACAATGGGTGTTGGATTTGCCTAAGTATGGATGTTTGAACATTCATGCCAGCTTATTGCCTCGTTGGCGTGGTGCGGCACCTATACAGCGCGCCATCGAAATGGGTGATGCGCAAACAGGTATCACCATTATGCAAATGGACGCTGGGTTGGATACTGGTGATATGTTGCTGGTGCGTGCGATGGATATACGCCCCGATCATTCCGGTGCGAGCTTGCAAGACGAGCTTACCCATATGGGCGCGGAATGCATCGTGGAAATTCTGCAGCAACTGGCTGATGGCACCGCACCTACAGCGGTGAAGCAGCCTGAGGCCGGCGTAACGTATGCCGAAAAACTGCTGAAAACCGAAGCACCTCTAGATTTCACGCAACCGGCTGTGGCGTTGGAGCGCCGTATTCGCGCTTTTGATCCTATGTTAGGTTCCACCATGGCCTTGGATGGTATCGATGGTTTGGTGAAAGTGTGGCGCGCTGAGGTCTTACCGGCTAACAGTGCAGCCGAGCCTGGACACGTGATTGCCGCCACGGCCGACGGCATCGATGTGGCAACAGGCGACGGTGTGTTGCGCATTACTGAACTACAGCGCCCCGGCAGTAAACGTCAGCCTGTGAGCAGTTTTGTACAAGGTTGGTCCAGAAGCTAAGTTAATGGACGCATACCGCATTGCAGAGGTGCAGATTACAGATAGCGATATTGTGCTGACCTTGCGCAGTGGCGTGGTGCTGCACACCCCTATTCAGCGTTATATACGGGTAGAGAAAGCATCGCCAGACGAACGTACAGCATGGGTGCTGACTGATGATGGCTATGGGGTGAATTGGCCCGCTCTGTGGAAACCTTTCCCAACAGGGATGGTGTCAGTGTGGGATTTGTTGCAAGACCCTTTGTATGATGCTGCGTTGAAGCAGGCAGCAGAGCAAGAATGGGATGTGTCACGCCTCTCTCCACGTGAGCAAGAGCTGGTCGCATTGTGGCGCTTAGAAGCCGACGTGAATAATGGCGGGTTTTTACAGTTTTTCTGTAATTGGGGTGAGGCAAACTGTTTAACTGCTTTGCATGCGTTAGAGGCTATAGGGGCTCAGCACATGTACCGTATCGTGCAGCAAATGTATGCGTTGGTGCAGCCGTACGGTGAAACTGACCGCGAGGTATCATTAGGCGATTTGCCGGTCATGATTTCAGAAGACGATAACGACCAAATGTACGAATTGGATCAGGCGTTTTGGGATTACCCCGATCCGCTACCCGAGTTGGTGGTGCGCCATTACGCCTAAGCCTTTGTGTTAGCTTTGCACACTTGCTTGGCGACGCCATTCAATAATGCCAATCACAATGCCGCTACAACAAATAATAGAAATACCCAGCCACGTGAGTGCATCGGGGAAGTGCCCCCACACTAGCCATCCTAAGGTGGCAGCGCTCACAATCTGCAGGTATAAAAACGGTGCCAGCATCGAGGCCGGGGCACGTTGATAGGCTTGAATTTGCAGCAAATGTCCTAGCCCACCCCAAAAGCCAGTGGACAGCAAAATTAGCCATTGGGTGAGGTCAAAGCCAGACAAAATACTGCTGATTTCTTGCCAGTGAAATGGCACCAGTATGGAGCTGAGTACAGAACCGGTAATACCGCCCCAAATAAGCGTACTAAAAGCGTCATCCAGCGCTAATTTGCGTGTCACTATATGCTGTACAGCAAACAAACAGGCGGTAGTTAGCCCCCATGCCACGCCCACCATATCTAACCCTGAACTGGGGCGGATAATAATTAATACACCCGCAAAACCCGTGGCGGCGGCCACCCAACGTGAAATACGCATGGGCTCATTGAGTACCCACGGTGCTACGGCCAGCATTAATAGTGGCGATAGAAAATTGATAGCAGTGGCTTCAGCTTGCGGTAAATAATGCAGCGCTGTGAAAAAAGTGAAGGTACCAACCAGTGCCACAGTGCCTCGCAGCATCTGCAAGCCGGGGTAACGAATTCGTAGTATGGAGGGCCCTTTTGAGGGCAAGGTGATCATCAGGATTAAGCCCAGATGAACGGTATAGCGTACCCAGCACAACAAGACTAATGAGGCACCAGCACCCATGATCCATTTTCCACTAGCATCAAGGCCAGAGAGCGACCAAGAGGAAAGAATCAGAAGCAAAATGCCAAAGATTGGATTGGGTGCAGCCATGAAGCGATTCCTGCGGTGTCTCGTCGTGAAAATTTTTAATTATGTAAATGATTATCCCTTGTTTGCTACACCTTGTCTGGCGTCCTAGCAAAAAGAGCAGGGATTGTTGTAAAAGATGAAAAAACGTCTCAAAAAAGAAATGCAGGTACGTTGAATCGCTGCATTTCCCCTACGCTATAATGCAAAGATGACCTGTGAAATTCTAATCGTACGCACTTCTTCGCTGGGCGACCTAGTGCATATGCTGCCGGCTATTTCGGACATAGCTAGGCATGTGCCAGACGCACGCATTGACTGGGTAGCTGAAGAGGCATTTGCCGAAATTCCTGCCTGGCATCCGGCTGTGCGCGATGTGATTACCGTAGCGCACAGGCGCTGGCGTAAAGGGTGGTGGACCGCTGAAGTGCGGGCCGAACGTCAACAACTAAAACAACGGTTGGCGAACAAGCGCTACGACATTGTTTTGGATATGCAGGCATTAATGAAATCCATTTGGATCGTACGTCAAACCAATGGTGTGCGTCATGGCTTGGATTGGAAATCAGCACGTGAACCCTTGGCGTCGTTGTTTTATAACGTGAAGCACCGAGTTGAATTCTGGCAACCTGCGGTGATACGTCAACGTACCTTGGCCGCTGCCACTTTTGGCTACACATACGATGGCGCGCCTGATTTTGGTTTGCAGGCTATTAGTGAGCGCGTTCCTGTGCAGCCTTATGCCATCATCATGCCGTCTGCCAGCAGGGATGATAAGTTATGGGCACCAGCAAACTGGTTACGTGTGTTCGATGATCTACAAAGTCGTGGATTGTCGTTACGTCTGTTGGCAGGTAGTCCGTCAGAAAGTGCGCGCGCTGAAGCCTTGATTAAAGGCAGAACAGATGCGCAGGTTATGCCGCGTATGGCGTTGTCCGAAGTTGCCGAGCAGTTGGCGGGTGCAACATTGATGGTGGGCTTAGATAGCGGTTTGACACACTTGTCTGCAGGTTTGGGGCGTCCTACTATTGGTATTTATAAAGCCTCTACACCTGTGCGCACGCCATTAGAAGGTTCTGCGTATACAGCGAGTTTGGGTGAGCGGGGCAGAGAGCCTTCTGCTGAAACTGTCTTAAGTGCCATCAATCAGGCCTTAAGCTCCCCCAGAAATGAAACGCTCACCGGAGCCGATGGCTTCTATCAGCCATAATTCACGATGATGACCCAACTGTGAATCGTTTTTTCTACACTCTATTACTGCGTTTGTTTTCACCACTGCTACTGGCATGGATGGGCCTGCGAGCGCGACGTGTGGGTGGGCGTTGGGATATCTTAGGCGCTAAACGCTTCGGCTATTACCGAGGGCCAAGTTGGCAGTCCAAACCTATTTGGATTCACGCCGTAAGTCTGGGCGAAATTCGTGCAGCGCAGCCTTTGGTTGCTGCGTTATTGAAGCAAGGCCATATTATTTTGCTCACGCATTTGACCTATACCGGTAGGGCAGAAGGTGAGCGCATGTTTACGCAGGAAATTGCTGAGGGGCGTTTGTTCCAGCAGTGGTTGCCCTATGACTTCCCAGGTGCTTGCAAGCGTTTTATTAAGCATTATCAGCCCGCTATCGCGGTCATGATAGAGCGCGAGGTATGGCCTAACTTAATGTACGCGGCCAGCAAGGCCAAGTTACCTGTGGTGCTTGCTAGTGCGAGGTTTTCTGACCAGTCGCTACGTCAAAGTTTGCGTATAGGTAGCATGATGCGGGTGGCGTATTCACGTTTTACGGAAATCTATGCGCAAACCTTGCACGATGCGCAACGCTTAGAGCAAGCAGGTGGTCATGCCGTGCGCGTATCGGGCAACTTTAAGTTCGATGTGCAGCTATCCGAATCGCAAGTGAGCCGTGGGCGCAGTTTTGCGCACAGTGTGGGTAGACGTATTGTGCTGGTAGCGAGCACGCGTGAAGGTGAGGATGAGATGTTCATTCCCGAACTCACTCGCCAAACACGCAAAGAACAGCAAATGGATTTGGACCCGGCGCAGCGTACCCTGTTTTACCTAATCCCACGTCATCCACAACGTTTTGAATCTGCCTTTGCGTTGTTGCAAGCGCAGGGGTTGCATGTGTGTAGACGCACGGATTTGTTAGCTGCTGGTGATGGGTGTAGTTCTGCTGTGTCCATGTGCCGAGAGGCCGATGTGGTGTTGGGTGATAGCTTAGGGGAAATGCCCTGGTATTACGCACAAGCGCAGGTAGCAATTGTCGCGGGGAGCTTTGCACCCTTAGGCGGCCAGAATTTTATTGAAGCCTGCGCATTGGGTGTACCGGTGATTGTAGGCAGTCACACCCGTAATTTTGAGCAAGCCGTGACGGACGCCATTTTAGAGGGTGCAGCATTACGTGCACCCAATGCGGCTACGGCTGTAAAACAAGCCATGGATTTGTTGGAAGACAGGCACAAGCTAGAGAGCATGTCGGATGCAGGCTTGCACTGGGTGCAGCAGCATAAAGGTTCTGTACAGCGCGTGATAGGCGGTATTAACGAAATACTGCAGCGCCAGCAATCCTAAACAGCCAACGGGCGTAACAGTTCTAACAACAGTTCGCGGTGTGCATGGCGCAGGTTATGCAGCCTATCGGTATCAGTGTCGTTAAAAAGCACGGCCAAAATTACCCACTGCAAAGAGGGTGCTGCTGCCAAGAAGAAGTTTTCCGTAATAGGGCTTTTTCGCAGCAAACCACGACGCACGCATTCATCCACAATCAATTGGTCGCGTTGTACGCGTCTATCAATCACTTGCGAATGCCAGTGCTGAATCAGTTCGGGTACACGCACACTTTCAGAAATCAGCAACCTAAAGGTAGTCAGCACAGCTGGGTCTTCTAGCTTGTCGTACTGCTGTGCTAAAAAGGCATCCACGATTTCTTCTACGGACGGGTTTTCAGTGTCTGGCATCCATGACGAATCTACGGGCTTAACGGGTGTAAGTACCGTCATCATCAGCGCTTGGAAGATTTCTTCTTTACTGCGGTAATGGGCGTAAATACCAGCCTTGGAGATTTTTGCGCTCGCGGCAATGCTCTCCATGGTGGTACTGGAGTATCCATTGCTGGTGAACTCAGTGAGGGCAGCATCCAAAATTTCCTGCTTGCGTTTTGCAGCAGGTAGATAACGCCTACGAGGTTTTTTCTCTGTCGCCTTTTTGTCGTCCTCGGACGATGTGGCGCAAGAATCAGGGGTGGGCGTGCAAGGATGGTGGCTGGTAATCATAATAATGCTGAACTTCTGTATAATACAAAACAACCGACCGGACGTTTTATTCTATCAAATCTTTTCATACTGTGAAATAGAGCATGGTTTACACAATAAAGCCTGTGTTGAGTACGGGCACTGCTACATGGCTACAACGACCTACTGTGTTGTTGGCAGCATTGGCGCTCAGTGGTTGCATGTCACTGGCGCCTGACTATGAAGTGCCGCCTTCACCTATACCAGCACAATGGCCGGTGGATGCTCAATCTGATCAGAATCTTAACGCGTCGATAGCCGCTAGTTTACCTTGGCAAAGCTACTTTACGGACCCTCAGCTTCAGCAACTGATTCAGGTTGCATTAGAAAATAACCGTGATTTACGTTTGGCCATCCTCCGAATGGAAGAGGCGCAGGCGGCTTTCAGAATCCAACGTGCGGATCAACTGCCAACGGTAACGGTAGGTGGGCAAGGGGCACGTGGACGAGTGCCCGCTGACTTATCACCAACGGGGCAATCACGGGTAGGTAGCGAATACCGTGCCGAGGTAGGTTTTAATAGTTGGGAAATCGACCTTTGGGGGCGTGTACGCAACCTAAAAGATGCGGCATTACAACGCTGGTTGGCAACCGAAGCGGCGCAACAAGCGGTGCGAGTGGCATTAATCGCCCAAGTGGCGGATGGCTATTTTCAGTTGCGGGGCTTAGATGAGCGCGAAGCGTTAGCAAAACGTACCGTCGAAACACGCGAGAAATCTTACCGTATTTTCAAGCGTCGCTATGAAGAGGGCGCTACCTCTAGGCTAGACCTTACTCAAGTAGAAACACTGCTGCATCAGGCACAAGCTTTGCATGTGAGCTTGCAACAAGCGCGAGCCGCTCAATGGCATGCGCTATATCAGTTGGTCGGTACGGACATTAGTTTGCCAGAGTCTTTGCCGCCGTTGGACACACAGCATGCCATGGTGGCATTAACGCCGGGTCTGCCCTCTGATTTGTTATTGAATAGACCTGACATCATGGCGGCGGAGCATCAGTTACAAGCCGCCAACGCGGATATTGGTGCAGCACGGGCGGCCTTTTTGCCACGTATAGCGCTGACCTCCAGTGTGGGAACGGCTAGTGCAGAATTAGACGATTTGTTCTCATCGGGCAGTAGAGCATGGACTTTTGTGCCTGTTATTTCGTTGCCTATTTTCGATACAGGGCGTAGACAGGCAAACCTTGATATAGCCGAGGTACGACATTCCATGCAAGTAGCAGAATACGAAAAGGCTATTCAGACTGCTTTTAGAGAGGTGTCTGATGCGTTGTCTGCCCAATACTGGTTAGGTGAGCAATTGATTATTCAACGTAATGCTCAGCAGGCGCAGGCAGAACGCGCACGACTGGCGCAATTACGTTACGACAATGGTTCGGCGGCGTATCTGGAAGTGCTGGATGCTGAGCGTGATTTACTAGCAGCAGGCCAGCAACTGGTACAGGTGCGTTATGAGTTATTAGCCAGTCAGGTAAGTTTATATGCCGCTTTAGGTGGTGGCACACAGCAGTCCAAGGAAGAGGCCAAAGCAGCATCTGCCTCAGAGAATGTAGCGAGTCAAAGAGAGTAATGCACAATGAAGAAAAAAATTGTGGTGGTAGCGGGTGTTCTGATTGCCTTAGGCCTGCTTTGGAAGGGCTGGGAGTGGTTTAACGATGATGGTTTGGGCGATGCCTTTGTTAAGGGTAATGGACGTATAGAAGCCACAGAGGTAGATGTGGCCGCTAAGTTGGGCGGCCGTATTGAAAATATTGTGGTCCGAGAGGGCGACTTTGTGACTAAAGATCAGCCATTGGCTTCTATGCAAGTCGATGTGCTGTTGGCTCAGCGTGATGAGGCAGTCGCCAGTCATCAGCAAGCTGAACATGGCGTAGCGGCAGCCCAAGCGCAAGTACGATTGCGCGAGAGTGATGTGCTGGCAGCCCGTGCGCTCATTGCCCAACGTGAGGCCGAGTTAGATGCGGCGCAACGCAGGCTAGCTCGTTCCCGTACGCTATCCAGAGAAGGTGCAGCCTCGGTTCAGGAACTAGACGATGACCGTGCGCGTGTACGCGGTGCAGAGGCTGTATTGGCTGCAACTAAAGCACAAGCAGCGTCGTCAGATGCCGCAGTAGAAGCAGCTAAAGCACAGTTAATTGGTGCGCAATCCACAGTGAAAGCCGCAGAAGCTACGATTGCTCGTATTGATGCCGACTTGCGCGATAGCGAGTTGAAAGCGCCGCGCGCCGGTCGTGTGCAGTTCCGTATCGCTCAACCTGGTGAAGTGCTGGGCGCAGGCGGTAAAGTGCTGAACTTGCTGGATTTAGAAGATGTGTACATGACCTTCTTCTTGCCAGAGTCGGTAGCGGGCCGTGTAGCCATTGGCACCGACGTACGCATTGTATTGGATGCTGCGCCGAATCTGGTGATTCCTGCCAAGGTGTCTTTTGTGGCCAGTAATGCGCAATTCACCCCTAAAACAGTAGAAACCGCAAACGAACGCCAAAAACTGATGTTCCGCGTGCGTGCACATATTTCCCCAGAGCTGCTACGCAAGTACATGGAGCAAGTCAAAGTGGGGCTGCCTGGTGTCGCGTGGATTAAGTTGGATGCAGAGGCGTCGTGGCCGGCATCGTTATCTAACGTTGTTTCGGTAACGGAGTAAGCCATGGCTGAACAAGGTAGCCCAGCAGTGGTTGCCCAAGTTCGAGAGGTCTGGCAACACTACGGTGAAAAAGTAGCCCTGCAGGGATTGAGTCTGGATATTCCTGCCGGGTGCATGGTAGGGTTGTTAGGCCCCGACGGGGTGGGGAAGTCTAGCCTGTTGTCGTTACTGGCAGGCGCGCGTGCCATTCAGAAAGGGCGTATTGATGTGCTGGGCGGTGATATGTCTAGCAAGGAGCACCGCGATAAGGTGTGCCCCAACATTGCCTATATGCCTCAGGGTTTGGGGAAGAACCTCTACTTCACGTTGTCAGTAGAAGAAAACCTGCAATTTTTTGGTAGGTTATTTGGGCACGATGCTGCTGAACGTAGACGCCGCATCGATGAGCTGACTACGGCAACAGGCTTGTATCCGTTTTTGTCGCGACCTGCCGGGAAGTTGTCGGGCGGGATGAAGCAAAAGCTGGGTTTGTGCTGCGCCCTGATTCACGACCCTGATTTTCTGATCTTAGATGAGCCTACTACTGGGGTAGACCCGCTAGCGCGTGCCCAGTTCTGGGACTTAATTGACAGCATACGGGTAGACAGGCCCAGTATGAGTGTGATCGTCGCCACGGCCTATATGGACGAGGCACAACGCTTTGACTGGCTAATGGCGATGGATGATGGCCAGATTTTGGCCACAGGCACACCCGAAGAATTCTTTGAGCGCACCGGTAAACAGAACCTAGAAGAAGCGTTTATAGAGCTGCTGCCAGAGTCTAAGAAGCAAGGTCACGCTGCGGTGGTCATCCCGCCATTAGAGGTGGATGACGACGATATTGCGATTGAGGCTGAAGACCTCACCATGTGCTTTGGTAGTTTCGTCGCGGTGGATAGTGTGTCGTTCCGTATTCGTAGGGGCGAGATCTTTGGGTTTTTGGGCTCAAACGGCTGCGGTAAATCTACGACCATGAAAATGCTGACAGGTTTGTTGCCTGCCACGCGCGGTAAAGCATGGTTGTTTGGGCATGAGGTAGACCCGCATGATTTAGATACCCGCCGTCGTGTGGGATATATGTCCCAAGCGTTTTCGCTGTATAGCGAGCTCACCGTCGATCAAAACTTAGTGCTGCATGCGCAGTTGTTCCACGTCCCTGAGGACGAGTTAGAGCAACGTATTGATGAAATGGTGCAGCGTTTTGATTTGGGCGATGTACGCCATAGCCTGCCTTCTGCGTTGCCGTTGGGGATACGTCAGCGTTTGTCGTTGGCTGTAGCGATGGTGCATAAACCTGAGCTGCTGATTCTAGACGAGCCTACGTCGGGTGTAGACCCCGTTGCTAGGGATGGCTTCTGGCGGTTGTTGGTGGAGCTGTCTAGACGCGATAAAGTCACGATCTTTATTTCTACGCACTTCATGAACGAAGCGGCTCGTTGTGACCGTATGTCCATGATGCACGCCGGTAAAGTGCTAGATAGTGATGCGCCTGCCAAACTGGTAGAAAAGCGTGGTGCAGCGACCCTAGAAGAAGCGTTTATTGGCTATTTGTTAGAAGCCAGTGGCGAAACCATGAGCAGTAAGCCCAGCGAGGCCGAAGCGTTGCACGAAGCTGTCACTGAGCCTGTGGAGACACCGCATGTGCAAAAAGGGTTTAGCTTACAGCGTTTATTAAGCTATACCTGGCGCGAGGCGCTAGAGCTACAGCGAGACCCTATACGTGCGACGTTAGCGCTGGCAGGTTCGCTGATCATGATGTTCATCATGGGCTACGGGATCAGCTTAGACGTTGAAGACCTTAGATATGGGGTGCTAGACCGAGATCAAACCTCTATTAGTCAGAATTACACCCTGAGTTTGGCGGGTTCGCGCTACTTTATCGAGCAGCCACCTATACAAGATTACGACGAGCTCGATAGGCGTATGCGTAGTGGTGAATTGTCGCTTGCTATAGAAATACCACCAGGTTTTGCGCAAAGTGTGAAGCGCGGACAAAATGCAGAAGTAGGTGTGTGGGTAGATGGTGCAATGCCTACGCGTGCGGAAACTATTCAAGGCTATGTGCAGGGCATACACCAGCATTGGTTGTTAGACCAAGCCGAGCAGTCAGGGTTAAGTTATACGCTGCCTGCGGGCATAGAATCCCGCTACCGCTATAACCCTGATGTGCGTAGTTTGCCAGCGATGGTGCCTGTAGTCATACCGCTGTTGCTATTGATGTTCCCTGCGATGCTAACAGCGTTGGCTGTAGTACGAGAGAAAGAATTAGGTGCCATTATTAACTTGTATGTGACGCCAGTCACCCGCTTGGAGTTCTTGCTTGGGAAGCAAATTCCGTATGTGCTGTTAGCGCTGCTGAACTTCTTGTGCATGTGCTTGTTGGCGGTGACGGTGTTTGGTGTGCCTATGAAAGGCAGCTTTGTGACGCTGTTTTTGGCGGCTTTACTGTTCACCATTATTTCTACCGGCATGGGGCTATTGGCATCGGCGATTACACGCAGTCAGATTGCCGCACTGTTCTTGGCCCTGATTGGTACCTTAATTCCAGCAGTGCAGTTCGCCGGCATGTTGAACCCTGTATCTTCTTTGGAAGGGGTGGGACGGTTGGTGGGGGATATTTACCCTGCTACCTACATGTTCATTATTAGCCGTGGAGTGTTTGGTAAAGGGTTAGGCTTGCACGATTTGGCCAGTACCTTTGTGCCGCTATTGATTGCGGTGCCCGTGATCATAGGCTTGTCTGTGCTGTTATTACGCAAGCAGGAGCATTGAGATGCGACAGTTACGCAATATCTTTCTTCTTGGGCGTAAAGAGCTATGGAGCTTGTGGCGCGACCCCATGCTGTTGCTGCTGATTGTGTATATCTTTAGTGTGTCGGTGTACACCAGCGCAACGGCCATGCCTGAAACGTTACACAACGCGGTGATTGCTATTGTGGATGAAGACGAATCACCGTTATCCACACGTATTAGCTCCGCTTTTTATCCACCGCAGTTTGCGTCACCACAGAACATCACATTAAGTGAAATGGATGCAGGGATGGACAGGGGGGATTACACCTTTGTGCTGAATATTCCTCCAGGATTCCAACGCGATGTACTGGCTGGACGTAGCCCCGATGTGCAGTTGAACGTGGATGCTACCCGTATGAGCCAAGCGTTTACGGGGAATAACTATATCCAGCAAATTGTGAATGGTGAGGTGCAGGAGTTCTTGCAGCGTTACCGCACTACGCAATCGCTGCCCATTAATTTAGAAATTCGCCAGCGTTTTAACCCCACGCTAGAGCGTAGTTGGTTTGGTAGTATCGTAGAGGTGATTAACTCGGTCACCATGCTGTCCATTATTTTGACCGGTGCAGCGTTAATCCGTGAGCGCGAGCACGGCACAATTGAACATTTGCTGGTGATGCCGGTCACACCAGGAGAGATCATGGTGTCGAAGATCTGGTCCATGGGTTTGGTGGTCGTGCTGGCAACCTTTACATCGTTGATGCTAGTGGTACAGGGACTACTGAAAGTGCCTATTGAAGGCTCTATAGGCTTGTTTCTGTGCGGTGCCGCTTTATGCGTGTTTGCCATGACCTCACTAGGGATTTACTTGGCAACACTGGCACGTAGTATGCCGCAGTTCGGATTGCTGCTGGTATTGATTTTATTGCCTTTGCAAATGCTGTCTGGGGGGATGACACCGCGTGAGAGTATGCCCGAATTGGTGCAGATCATCATGCAGGCCGCTCCGACGACGCATTTTGTGGAAATAGGCCAGGCTATTCTTTTTCGCGGCGCCGGGCTTGCCGTGGTATGGCCTGCATTCTTAGCCCTATTCGCGATTGGTGTTGTGCTGTTTTTGCTGTCATTGCGACGCTTCAGAAGCACGATCAATCAAATGGCTTAAAGGCCGTTGGACAAGGTGTAACGGGTAGTTAACGTAGGGCCTTGGAGTCATGCAGCGGCATTTTTCAGATTGCTTTACAGCTTTTGGGAGAGCAAAGATGGCGAGTCGTAAACCCACTTCACCTTCAGAGTCCACACCCTTTTCAGCAGCATGGAATTACGCCGAGGCGGGGGCTGAGTACGTTAAGGATTTTTGGCAGCGTAGCGTGCTGTATGCCGATGTGAGACGCCAACGTGGCGACCAATATCGTGAACACTTAGAAGAAGATGCACCAACGGTATTGAAGTTTGAGTACGAGCAGTTGCTGTGCGGCAAGGACTTGCCACGTCCGGTGAACTATTCATTGATGCGTATTATTCCTCCTGCTGATGTGAAGCTGGATGAGAACAAGCGCCCATTTATCATTATCGATCCGCGTGCAGGGCATGGCCCCGGTATTGGTGGTTTTAAGGCGGAAAGTGAAATGGGTGCGGCATTAAGCGCTGGCCATCCATGTTACTTCGTCGGCTTTTTGCCAGACCCAATCCCCGGTCAAACTGTAGAAGATGTGATTCGTGCCGAAGCAGAGTTTGTACGGCATGTGGGTGAGTTGCATGCGCACAGCGAAGGTAAACCCGCTGTTATTGGTAATTGCCAAGCGGGTTGGCAGATTTTGATGACGGCAGCGTTATGGCCTGAGCTGTTTGGTCCCATTATCGTGGCCGGTGCACCGCTGTCGTACTGGGCGGGCGATAACCCTATGCGTTACACAGGTGGTCTGTTAGGCGGTAGCTGGTTGACGGCCATGACTAGCGACCTGGGCAATGGCCGCTTTGACGGCGCGTGGTTGGTAGAGAACTTCGAGAACCTTGATCCCGCCAATACCTTATGGAATAAGCAATATAACTTATTTGCGAATGTAGATACCGAAGGCCCTCGGTATTTGGATTTCGAGAAATATTGGGGTGGTTATGTATTTTTAAACGATGTGGAAATGCAATACATCGTCGATGAATTGTTCATCGGCAATAAGTTGTCCACAGCTCGTTTAATGACCTCTGATGGCTTGCGTATTGATTTACGTAATATACGTTCACCCATACTGGTTTTCTGCTCGTATGGGGACAATATTACGCCGCCCGGTCAGGCGTTAGGCTGGATTACCGATTTATATAGAAATGACGATGAAGTGCTGAGCCATGACCAAACAATTGTCTACGCTACGCACGACAGTATTGGTCATTTGGGTATTTTTGTATCGTCACGGGTAGGCAGCAAAGAATACAGAGAATTTACTAGCCACATAGACACCATAGATTTGTTGCCAGCAGGGATCTATCACGCTTCGGTAGAAGATTGCGACGAGGTGCGCGCGGCATGCCCGGTGGATGACCCGTATATGCTGAAGCTGCGCCGTAGTAGCGTAGAGGAAGTGCGCGAAATTGTGCGGCCTGACCAAGAGTCTGAAAAGCGTTTTGCTGCCGCTGCTAAGGTGTCCGAGATCAACCTAGCGCTGTACCGTAATTTGATGCAGCCATGGGTGCGTGCATTTGCGACACCGTATACCGCGTATTGGATGCAAACCTTGCATCCGCTACGTACCTCATATGAGTGGTGGAGCAGCAATCATCCTTTTGCTGCATGGTTAGGCGAGCAAGCTGAACAAGTGCGAGCTAACCGAGCACCGGCGAGCGCGGATAACCCCTTCTTGCTATGGCAAGAGCAGGTGTCGGGTGCGATTACGCGCTTTCTGAATCACTATAGAGATAACCGAGATCAGGGTTATGCGGCATTTTTTGATGCACTCTATGGTTCGCCATGGGTACAGGCCTTGGCAGGTAGAGCCGTGCAGGATACGTCAGCGGTACGACAGCACCCAGGAGAGTCGCCAGAACATAAGGCGTATGTGGAGGCTACCTTGAAGCACTTAGGCGCACGTATGGATCAAGGTGGGCTGGCAGAGGCAGCGATACGGTCTATGTTTTATGTGTTGAAGGAACGTGGTGAGGCGGATGATAGGCATTTCCATCATGCCACACAGATGGATCAGGCTGGTTGGCTCAAGGGTAGTGAACGCGTGGCGTTTCGTCAGCTATTGCGTGAACAAGCTTTGTTACTGCATATGGATGAGAATGCAGCTATTGAGGCAATTCCAGGTTTGTTGCAAGACGCATCACCAGCAGCCATTAAGCAGTTGGCAGAGTTCTTGCTAGGGTTGGCACGTAGCAGTGAGAATCAGTTGTCTAAGGCTGAGGCCAAAGCGCTGGAACGTATCATTGTGATATTAGGTGGCGTATTAGCGCAGAAGGAGCAAGCTGCTAATGTGACATCAACTGTTACAGAAAATGTAAACAAATCTATACCGGCTTCTATTCCTGTTAAAACTGTTAAGGCACGTAAAGTATCTACACGCGCTGCAAAGAAAACAGTTGCTAATAACAAACAGGAAAATGAAAAGAAATAATAAAATAATAATTTATTGATATAGATTAAGAAGAAATAAAAAAAGCCCTGATTTAAATCAGGGCTTTTTTAATATTCTTTACGAATATCGTGTCAGGCTATGTTACAGAGCTTGCACGGATTTGGCTTGTGGGCCTTTTTGGCCTTCAGCTGGCTCGTAAGAAACGCGTTGGTTTTCTTGCAGAGATTTGAAGCCTGTACCGATGATGTCGGAGTGGTGAACGAACAGATCTTTGCCACCGCTCTCAGGAGTGATGAAGCCAAAGCCTTTTTCGTTGTTGAACCATTTAACAATACCAGTTTCTGTTTGCATGATTGTTGCAATCCCTAAAAATGACGAGCACGTGCTCTAAGAAAAGATTGTCAAGGTGTAAAAATCAGGCAACTGGTATATGTATACCGCATTGAACGAACTTACAACTATCTTGATAACCTACGAATCGAATCGTATTACGGGCATTGATTGGCGTCAAGCAGAACCCGTATACGAATACAATTATTAACGCATGAAATTGTTAATAGAGGCTACTGGTATTAATACTAGGAGCATTTAAAGGTTGTGATATTTACGACCAATTTCTACAGTGGCGTTAAAAAACCCATCTTTGCTACCACAGTCATAGCGAGTGCCTTCGTATTGGCGCGCAAATACATTACGCGTTTTCAATAAACTAGCGATACCGTCAGTAAGTTGAATCTCGCCACCAGCGCCGGGTTGCGTTTTGCGCAAATGCTCAAAAATCTCAGGTTCTAATACGTAACGACCTACTACGGCTTGTGTAGACGGTGCATCTTCTGGGCGTGGCTTTTCCACAATACCCTGCAGTCTAGTGGTAGTGGAGTCCACGCTGGTACCAGACACAATGCCGTATTTGCTGGTGTCTTGGCGATCTACTTGCTGAGTCGCTACGATGCTGCCGTTATATTGGTGAGCCGCTTCTACTAATTGTCTAGCAACGGGCGTTTGTGCATCAATTAAGTCATCTGCCAACAGCACGAGAAATGGCTCATCACCCACGATAGGGGCAGCACACAGCACAGCATGGCCTAGACCTAAGGGAGCAGGCTGGCGTGTGTAAATACAGCTTACATAGGGTGGAATAATGTTTTGTACGCGCTCAAGCAGCTCGATTTTGTTTTTGTTGGTGAGTTCTGCTTCCAGCTCGGGCATGCTGTCGAAGTGATCTTCAATAGCACGTTTGTTACGTCCTGTAATAAAAATCAGTTCAGTAACGCCTGCTGCAATGGCTTCTTCAACCGCATATTGAATCAACGGTTTGTCTACCACGGGCAACATCTCTTTAGGCATTGCTTTGGTGGCAGGAAGAAAACGGGTACCTAGGCCCGCAACAGGGAAAACGGCTTTACGTACAGGTTTCATAAAGGTAACTAAGTCCAGAGGATGTGGTGTTAAGACAGTGCCAAGGCCGAACCTACAGTAACCGCCTCTTCATTTACAAATGGAGCGGGGCTAATACTGCGTCCGTATTCACTGGGTTGAACGCCAAAAAAGCCCTGACCGTAAGCTAGCAGCGCCACGTTTGCAATCAGACAGAGCAGGGCGATGTATTTCATATGGCGATCAGAGAATAGTGATGACTATGAATAATGACGGGAATTGTAGCGCTTATGATCGCATGAATCTATGCGAGATGATTGGTAAGAATCGCTAAGCCGTCTAGTGTAGGGGTATCAAACCAGCGGGGGTCGGGCAGCGCTAGCGCAGTCAATTGCCGCATTCTAGCGAAACTTTGGTGTAATTCGTCTTCTACTAAAGGCTTACCGCCACCACTGCAAAATACCTGTGGGGCATGGCCTGTAGCCTGATGGGTGATCAGCCATTGGCGTACTACAGCCCCTGCCTGTGCTGCGGCTATGCCTGAATGAATCGCCGCGGCAGTATGGTTAGGAAAATCCTGCAGCGCGCCATCTTCAGCGCCTAGTCGTGCTGTGTTCTGACTGAGTGCATGTTGCATCAGTTGTGGGCCAGGTAAGATCAAACCGCCTTTAAATTCATGGGCGTCATCGTAGGGTACGATTGCATCCACGGTAGTCGCTGTACCAAAACTTACATGTAAAAATGCAGTGGTTGGAGCGTGTGTTTGTAAGCCTATGGCGGATACCCAGCGATCGGCGCCTAGTCGTTCGGGGTGCTGATAGCGGTTGTGTAAGTGTTGGTAGGGCGTGTCGCCGGTTTGCCAATGAATAGCTGGAATACCATGCGCATGTAGCACGGCTTGTACTTGAGCCGCTAGGGCCTCGCTGGCGACGTTAACACCTATGGCTCCGGTAACTGGCTGTGTCAGATGTTGGCTCAACCAGGTGCCAATGGGGCTCAAGTCGGTGTGGGGGCAGGCTAAGGTCAAAGGCAGACGCGTACGGCTGTTGGTATCCACTAGGCCTAGTTTGACGCGGGTGTTACCTATGTCTACGAGTACATACATGGTGGTATTTCCCTTAGCGTGCGGTAGAAGGCCGGACGGAGACTTCCCCTACAGATACGGCTTGCGTGCCCAGTGCGCTACGCATCATCAATTGTCCTTGAGCGTTGACGCCTTGAGCGATGCCAGTTTGTAAGATTTTATCGTTATGAATGATGTTGATGTGTTGGCCTAACAAGGCATCTACGTGTGCAAAGCGCTCGGGTAGCGTAGCAAAACCGTAGGCTGTGGCTTCATTCATGGCGGTGTACAGAGCGGCGCACATGGCAGCAACTAGGTCGCTAGGGCGGTGCTCAGGCATGTCGCTGCATTCGTTACTAATACTCTGCCAGTCGGCCACGGGGCGTTGTAGTGACTCGCTGAGTGAGCGTGCATCATTTAAATTGAGCCCTATACCAATGACCACTACATGGTGGTCTTTGCTTTCGGGGGCAGTGCTGGCGCGTGTGACTTCAGTCAGGATTCCGGCCAGTTTGGCGTCATACCACAGCAAGTCATTGGGCCATTTCAGTTTTAAGGCCACGCGATGACGTTCAGGCAGAAGTTTGCGTAGAGCCTCGCAGATAACAACGCCGCATAGTGGGGATAGGGTGGCTAGTGCATGTGGGGGGACAAAAATATCAAAAGCACACGAAAACATCAGGTGCGCCCCTTCGCTATTTTTCCATGTACGGCCTGCGCGACCTCTACCGCGATCTTGCAAGTGGGCTCCTAGTAGCCAAGGACGCAGGGAGGGGTTCTCTTCTCTGGCCCATTGCAGCAAGTCAGCATTGGTAGAGTCAGTACGTGCTACCCACTCAATGCGGGGGAAGTGCGGTAGTGCTTGGCGTAACTGGGACACCATGCGACTGGGAGAGGTAAGCGAAGGCGCATGTTCAGACATGGTAATGACAGCGAGAAGAAGAAGTTCCGTTAGAATGCAGAATACATGTATCGCTATTATGGCATTTTGTGAGCTATGACACAGATTAGGAACGCGGTTTTTAACGGAGAGTCGGGCGCGATAGATTGTGCCTTGGATTGGCCAGAGGGTACACCTAGAGGTTGGGCGCTAGTGTTGCACCCTCATCCTTTGCATGGCGGCGCACGCAATAATAAAGTGGTCACCACTATTGCAAAAGCCTGTACGCAGCAGGGCTTAGTGGTTGTGCGTCCCGATTTTCGCGGTGTGGGGGCATCGGCGGGCAGCTTTGATAATGCGCGCGGTGAAACGGCAGATATGCGATTGCTGGTGCAGCAATTCCAAGCCGCGTATCCAGAGTTGGCGGCTGGTAAATGGGCATTAGCAGGTTTTTCTTTTGGTACCTCGGTAGCTGCCCAGTTGTACTCTTGGTTGGCAGACGAGGGGCAGCGTGTGCCGGATGCTTTGATACTAACAGGGCCTGCGGTAGAGCGCTTCCGCTTTCGCGAGTTGGCTATTCCTGCCCATACGTATTTGCTGCATGGTGAAGTGGATGAGGTAGTCCCGTTGTCTGAGGTCATGGACTTTGCCCGAGCGCAGGATTTGGCTTTAACGGTATTGCCAGATTCATCTCATTTTTTCCATGGCAAGCTGGTGCAACTACGTGAATTGGTCTCGCAGCAATTGCAATTGTTTGCTTGAGAAAGCGTAGGGTGTAAAAAATTGTATGCGTGAAAGACTGGAGGCGTGCTGCGCTCCAGTCATCTGCTTATAATGGGATGCAGCCGCCCGGCGTGGCCATTCAGAAATTAATCCGGAAATTACGCCAGTCTCATGAAATTTTTGTCCCGAATTCGTTCCAAGCTGAGTGTACGTACTCAGCCCATTACTCCTTTATTTATGCGCAAGAAAGTGGCAGCCGCTGTAATCGGTGTGCTGAGCTTTTCGTTGCCAGCTGCTGTGTCGCCTGTTTTCGCGATTGAGCAAGGTGTTGTGCAAACTGTAGGTCAGCTTTCTACTATCCCCGTACCGACTTTAGGTGCGACGGCATGGTTAAGTTTGGATGCTAATAGCGGCCAAGTGATTGCAGCCCAAGGTCTAGATGAGCAGATAGAGCCTGCATCGCTTACCAAGTTGATGACAGCGTATTTAGTGTTTGACGCCTTAGAAAAAGGTCGTTTATCACTGGATCAAACAGTGCTGATTTCGGAAAACGCATGGCGTACCGAAGGCTCTCGCATGTTTGTAGAGCCTAATACACAAGTTAGCGTGAATGATCTGCTGCAAGGTGTGATCGTGCAATCCGGTAACGATGCAACCGTTGCCTTGGCAGAAGCCGTAGCAGGTAGCGAAGAAGCTTTTGTTACCTTGATGAACGAAGAAGCAGCACGACAAGGCCTGACCAAAACGCATTTTGAGAATGCCAGTGGTTTGCCAGGAGCTACTCACCTGACATCGGTGCGCGATCTGGGCACCTTGGCACAAAACTTGGTGCAACGCTTCCCACAGCATCTGCATTACTACGGCCAAAAAGAATTTGAGTACAACAAAATCAAGCAACCTAACCGTAATCGTTTGCTGTGGTTAGACAATACGGTAGATGGCCTGAAAACGGGTCATACCAACTCAGCCGGCTACTGCTTGGTGTCTACGGCCATGCGTGATGGCCGCCGTATTATTTCGGTAGTGGTAGGCACAGCGAATGATGCTGCGCGTACGGAAAACAGCTTGAAGCTGTTGAACTGGAGTTTCCAGAACTTTGAAACGGTAGAGCTCTACGGTGCCAGACAGCCAGTAGTCAGTGCCCGTGTGTGGGAAGGCGAGGCGGAGTCAGTAGGGTTGGGTGTTACCAAACCTGTGATGATTACGGTGCCCCGTGGGCGTGCTGCTGAGCTGCAGCCTATCGCTGAATATGCCCAGCCGTTAATTGCTCCAGTTGCGGATAACGCTAAAGTGGGACAAGTAAAGTTGATGTTGGGCGACGCTGTTTTGCGTCAGGATGATTTGGTGGCCTTGGAAGCTGTGCCGCAAGCTGGCTTTTTTGGCCGTATGGCGGATAAAGTCCGCATGTGGTTTGAGTAAAGAGTATGAGCGATTTAATTCCACCAGAAGACTCGCTGATTGAATACCCCAGCGAATTCCCCATTAAGGTAATGGGAAAATCAGTGCCAGAGTTTGCCGAGGTGCTGACGGCACTGGTGCTTGAGCACGACCCTGTGTTTGATGTGGAAACTATAGAAACACGTCCTAGCAAGAACGGGAATTATGTGGGCCTGACTTTCCGTATCACGGCCACATCACGTGAACAGTTGGATAACCTGTACCGTGCTTTGCACGGCCATCCATTGGTATCCATGGTGTTGTAATGGCCGAGATGCTCATGCCGGTGGTGCGCCATTTAGGAGCGCAGGTCAGTTATGACGAGACATGGCAAGCCATGCGTACGTTTACTGAGCAGCGAACGACGGACACACCGGATGAGCTCTGGGTGCTAGAGCACTCCCCTGTGTATACCTTGGGGCAAGCCGGCATGGAAAGCCACGTGTTGAATGCGGCAGGTATACCGTTGGTGCGTTCTGATCGTGGCGGGCAGGTGACCTACCATGGCCCCGGCCAAGTGGTGGTGTACTGCCTTATCAACTTACGCCGAATAGGCTTATACGTAAAATCGTATGTGGCGATGCTAGAGCAAGCCATCATCGATGTGTTAACGTCAGTAGGATTGGCGCAGGCTTGTAGAAAAGCCGGTGCTCCGGGTGTGTACGTGCCGGGGCGTTGTGTCAGCCCTGTGGTGGCACCGCCTGATGAACTCGTAAAAATTGCTGCCTTAGGCGTGAAGATTCGCAATGGCTGCAGTTATCACGGGTTGGCGCTGAATGTGGATATGGATTTACAGCCGTTTTTAGGCATTAATCCCTGTGGCTATGAAGGGTTACAAACCAGCGACATACGGCACTGCGGTGTGCAGCTAAGCACTAACACAGTGGGCGAGTTGCTCGTTTCGACTTTACAACAAGCACTGTCCGATGCCGCAAAGCAGCATGAGTATTGCTCTGCCTGATTGCGGCGAACATGATACCCTAGATTTTTAGTTGGTTTTGTACGTGCGTGCGAAACCCATAATTTTGCTTTTGTATACCTTGCGGTGCTTGCTTTATGACTACCCTAGATACCACTGCTGAACGTAAACCTACGGTTCGTGCGCGTGAAGAGCGCTACGACCCTACGGCTAAACAGACAGCACAGGCTAAGACATCACGTATCCCTATCAAAATCGTGCCTGTTGAGCGCTTGAAGAAACCAGAGTGGATTCGGGTGAAAGCGGCTGCACCTAACTCGCGCTTCCACGACATTAAAAAGATTCTGCGCGAAAGTAATTTATTTAGCGTGTGCGAAGAAGCTACCTGTCCGAATATAGGCGAGTGTTTCGGTAAAGGTACTGCAACGTTCATGATCATGGGCGAGAAATGTACCCGTCGTTGTCCATTTTGTGACGTGGGGCATGGCCGACCAGATCCACTAGACCAAGACGAGCCACGTAACTTAGCCAGCGCCATTGGTAAAATGCGCTTGTCGTACGTGGTGATTACCTCGGTAGACCGTGACGACCTGCGTGATGGTGGGGCTGCTCACTTTGCCGAGTGTATTTCTGAAATCCGTACCCAATCGCCTAAAACCTCCATTGAGGTATTGGTGCCTGACTTCCGTGGTCGTTTAGACAAGGCATTGGACATCATGCAGGAGACCCCTCCTGATGTGATGAACCACAACTTGGAAACAGTGCCTCGTTTGTACAAGCAAGCCAGACCGGGCGCAGATTACCTGCACTCGTTGAAGTTGCTGAAAGACTTTAAAGACCGTTGCCCAACTGTTCCTACTAAATCCGGCTTGATGGTGGGTTTAGGCGAAACAGACGAGGAAATTCTGGAAGTGATGCGCGACATGCGTGCGCATAACATTGATATGCTAACCATTGGCCAGTACCTGCAGCCGTCTGAGCACCACTTGCCAGTGATGCGCTATGTGACGCCTGAGCAATTTAAGGCTTTTGAAGCGGCTGCGTATGAAATGGGCTTTACCCATGCGGCGGTAGGTGCGATGGTGCGTTCGTCGTACCATGCGGATCAACAAGCTGAGCAAGCGGGTGCTTACGCGGCGGGCTAAGTTAGCGTTGCTAAACCGTTTGTTGAGATTAACCCCTGGTCGTTGACTGGGGGTTTTTCGTTTTTGGCTATTGTTTATGAGGCAGCAACGGACGGTAGAAATTTGGCGGCAGTATTCATGGCTTGCGCTGGGGGACTGCGGAACAACTTTTTGTGATTTGAGACACCAAATCAAAAAAGTTTTCCTCCGCCTCCCCGAAGAAGTCGTTACTGTCAGATTTACCGCCCTTTCTTATGGGCAGTACGCTAGACTCGAAATGCTCTGCTAAGCCTAGATATAGGCCTCTATACTTGATGTTGGTTAGTTACAGAGATTGTTTCGTATTGGCTTAGCGGTTGCTATTGCTCTGTGCTGGGTTGGCTACCTTTTCTTAAGGTATTTCTGAGTCACATCAGGCAACTAATGGCAGCATTGAATAAGAAATACAGCGCGACACTATGTGTTTGTGCAGAAGTATGCACACCTACAGAAATCATCTGCCTAAAAACCTCTGCAAGCGACGAGCAAAAGGCGGATGGAAGTGTTTTTTTATTTGGTGTCTCAAATAAAAAAATACTTTCGCAGCCTTAGGCTACGGCAGACAGTGATTGATATGCGGGTTTCTCTGTTTTAGGTTACGGCAGCCAGTTGGCAGTAAGCGGGCTTTTAAACGCTATGCATATCAGCACCGTCCACCCTTATTTCCGCTATTCCTTTACACATGAAAGGAAACACCATCCTCTTGATAGCGAACAACTGTGACAACGCGTAAATGGACTACAGTGTAAGTAGAGATTCGTAACCGAGTCTGCGCCACAAAGGCGCTAGCTGTTGTCATGATAGTGGGGCAAGATGACATCACTATCCAATACCCTTTCTAGGAGAGTCTTATGGGACGCGTAGCAGAAAAAGTAGCATTGGTAACTGGGGGCGCTTTAGGCATTGGTCGTGCAACGGCGGAAATGCTGGCTCGTGAAGGTGCGAAGGTTGTGGTCACGGATGTGAAGCAAAAGGAAGGCGAGGAAGTGGTAGCGCGTATCAAGGCGCAAGGGGGGGAGGCCATTTTTGTTCTGCACGACGCCTCTAGCGAAGACCAGTGGAAAGCCGCTATTGATGCCAGCTTTAAGGCTTTTGGTAAGTTAAATATTGTGGTGAATAACGCCGGTATTGCGTTGGGTAAGACCGTGGAAGACACCACGCTGGCGGAATGGCGCAAAGTACAAGAAATTAACTTAGATGGCGTGTTTCTAGGTACTAAATACGGTATTGAAGCACTGCGCAAAAGCGGTGGCGGTTCTATCGTGAACTTGTCGTCTATTGAAGGCTTGGTGGGTGATCCGGGGTTGGCGGCGTATAACGCCAGCAAGGGTGGTGTGCGCATTTTCACTAAGTCGGCAGCGCTGCATTGTGCACAAGCCGGTTATGGCATTCGTATTAACTCTGTGCACCCAGGCTATATCTGGACACCGATGGTGGCCGGCTTGGCGGATAGTGAGCAAACCGAGAAATACCAGCGCTTAGTGAGCTTGCACCCTATTGGTCATTTGGGTGAGGCCGATGACATTGCGTACGGTATTTTGTATTTGGCGTCAGATGAGTCCAAGTTTATGACGGGTTCTGAGCTGGTGATTGACGGTGGCTATACCGCGCAATAATCAGAGTAAAGCTTAACGCTGTGTAACATTTAGATGTATAAGAAGGGTGGTTGTGGCATGATCTGTCGCAATCTAACCCTTCTCTAGGAGCCTTCATCATGATGCCTAAACCTTTATCGGCCATGCTGTGTGCAGCAGCGCTGGTTGCTGGCCCTGTGGTCTTTTCTGAAGCGGCACATGCGTGTACCCGTTTGGTGTATCACGGTGCAGATAACCAGATTGTGACTGCGCGTTCTATGGATTGGAAAACCTCTATTGATACCAATTTGTGGATTTTCCCCAAAGGTATGAAGCGTTCTGGTGAGGCAGGGGATAACTCGTTAGAGTGGACGTCTAAGTACGGCAGCGTCATTGCATCCGGCTATGATATTTCTACCACTGATGGGTTAAACGAAGCTGGCCTGTCCGCTGGTGTGTTGTGGTTGGTGGAGTCTGAGTACCCTGTGCGTGACGACGGTAAACCCGGCCTGACTATTGCTGCCTGGGCACAGTATGTGTTGGATAACTTTGCAACCGTGTCTGAAGCCGTAGCTGAGCTAGAAAAAGAACCTTTCACGCTTATTACTGACAACGTGCCGGGTGAACAGCGTTTGGCCACACTGCATTTGGCGATCTCTGATGCTAGCGGCGATAGCGCGATTATTGAATATATTGATGGCAAACAGCGTATTCACCATGGTTCGCAGTATCAGGTAATGACTAACTCGCCTACCTATGACAAGCAGTTAGCGATGAATGAGTACTGGGAGCAAATTGGCGGTACGGTGATGTTGCCAGGTACTAACCGTGCAGCAGACCGTTTCGCACGTGCCTCGTTCTATGTGAATGCAATTCCCAAAACCACGAATCAACGTGAAACCATTGCTAGCGTGTTTAGTGTGATTCGTAACGTATCGGTGCCGTACGGTATTACAACGCCAGATCAACCTAATATCTCTTCTACACGCTGGCGTACGGTAGCAGACCAAAAACGCCTGCACTACTTCTTTGAGTCAGCCCTTACGCCTAATACTTTCTGGGTAGACTTGAGCAAGTTCGATTTGTCTGAACAAACAGGCAAAGTGCTGAAGTTAGAGCTGGGTACAGACCAGACTACGATTTACTCTGGCATGGTGAATGCTGAGTTTAAAGAAAGTAAGCCGTTCCAGTTTTTAGGCGTATAAGCCTGTTGTGGTTAGGCCCCACGCGCGCGTGGGGCCGTTCATACCCCTATAGTGTGGTGTAGAATCATGGCTTTTGCGCCCCTATCGCCATGCAACCCACTACTTCTACTCAGGTTGACGATACGCAGCTTGTGTACGGCCCGTACGACAAGCCCCGTCCTTGGATCAGTTTTTTCGCTGCACTCCAGCACTTGCTTGCCATTATTGTGCCCATTGTGACCCCCGGTCTGCTGATTTGTCAGGCATTGGGTGTGTCGGCACATGACACTAACTTGATCTTGTCCATGTCCTTGGTGATTTCTGGGATTGCGACCTATGTGCAAAGCAAACGCTTTGGCCCATTTGGTGCGGGCTTGCTGATTGTTCAGGGTACAAGTTTCAACTTTGTGGGCCCGTTGATTGCGGGTGGTGCGTTGATGGTGAAGCAGGGTACGCCTGTAGAAACTGTGATGGCGACCATCTTTGGTGTAGTGATTGCCGGCTCGTTTATTGAGATTGGTGTATCGCGCATCTTGCCAGTCATCCGTAAGCTCATTACCCCATTGGTAACGGGTACGGTAGTGCTGCTAATTGGTTTGACGTTGATTAAGGTGGGCATTATCAGCATGGGTGGCGGTTACAGTGCGATGGGGAATGGCAGCTTTGCGAGTGGTGAAAACTTGCTACTGTCGTGTTCCGTGCTGGTGATCATCATTGTGTTGAACCGTATTCCCGTGGTGTGGGTGCGTAGTGCAGCCATTGTGATTGCCTTAGCGGTTGGCTATGCCATGGCGGCTTACTTGGGCCGTTTGGATTTCAGTGGCTTAGAAAAAGCGGCTACGTTCCAAGTCCCTGTGCCATTGCACTTTGGTCTGGACTTCTCATGGGGGTTGTTCATTCCCATGATCGTGATTTATCTGGTGACTTCCTTGGAAGCCATTGGTGATGTGACTGCGACCAGTAAGATTTCCCAAGAGCCTGTAGAAGGTCCGGTGTGGATGCAGCGTATAAAGGGTGGTGTGCTGGTGAACGGCGTGAATTCGCTGTTAGCGGGTATTTTTAACACCTTCCCAAGCTCTGTGTTTGCACAGAATAACGGTGTGATTCAGTTAACGGGCGTGGCGAGTCGTCACGTGGGTATCTGGATTGCCGGTATGTTGGTGATTTTGGGCTTGTTCCCAGTGGTATCTGGTGTGCTGCAAGCGGTACCTGAGCCTGTACTGGGTGGTGCGGTAATGGTGATGTTTGGTGCTGTGGCAGCATCGGGTATCAACATCTTGGCGGGTACTACTTTGGATCGTCGTTCACTGTTGATTATTGCGGTATCCCTAGGTTTAGGTTTGGGGGTGTCTGAAGTGCCTGAACTACTGGCTAATGTGCCTGAAGGTGTACGTAATGTACTGGGTTCTGGCGTAGCGACTGGGGGCATTTGTGCATTGTTGATGAACTGGTTCTTGCCAGATCGTAGCCAACAAACGGCCTAAGTAGTACGGGGCAGTAGCCCTTAGATAAAAACACCCCAAGTGGTCATGCCGTTTGGGGTGTTTTTTTACGCTATGAGCGTGTGTGTGCTGCGCATTAACCTGTTAATTGTGATGCCACCAAACGTTTGAAAGGCTGCAGCGCATCGGCCGCTTTGAGTACGGTTTTGCGTAAGAGTCGGGCAGGGGCCAGATCATTGGTGTATAACGCAATCACCATATTAGTGGCGGCATACAAGGGCAAACTGCTGCGTCTATGTGCTTGGGTATAACGGCGTAGTACATCCTCTGACGCAATATCGTTACCTTGTTGATATGCGTGAATCACACGTTCGCTTAAGTGTTTGACGCTAAGCGCACCCAGATTAAAACCGTGTGCAGTCACTGGGTGCATACCTACGGCAGCATCGCCAATGAGCGCAAAACGGGGGTTATGGAAGCGGAAGGCATAGGTGCCTACTAGCGGGTACACATTACGTTCGCTGATGCGTTTCATGGCCCCTAGCCGGTACTCGTAGCGTTGACTAATGTCTTGGTCAAAGGCATCGTCGTCCAACTGTTGTAGCGCGTGCATGGCATGATGCGGCAAGGTCAGCACCACAGAGGCTTGCTGCCCATTTAGTGGCAGCAGGGCGCGTGTTTGGCCGTAACCGAACCACTCCCAGGCCACATGATCGTGTGGCACTTCATGGCTCACCCTAAAGACCATCATGCTTTTACCGTAGTCGTGCATTTGGGTGGGTATGCCTTGTGCCCTGCGCGTTTCAGAAAAGCGACTGTCAGCAGCAACCAGTAAACGGCTGCTAATGGTGCGACCATCAGCGAGTTCTACTTCGGCGCCGTGTGTATGTGTGCGTGTGTGGCGGATGTGAATGTCGTCCAGTAGATGCACCCGTTCTTGGGTCGCACATTGTTTGAAAGCCGCCAGTCGAATCAGGTGGTTGGGGACTAGCCAGCCTAGTTGGGACTGTTTGCCTAAGTCTGGGCCTATGTTCATGCCTTTTAGGGCATGGCCATCCAGCACTTTGGCGTGACGTAAGTCGGACACCTCGTCGGCAGGGAAGTGTTCCCACAGGCCCCATTCTTGCAGCAAACGCTGTGATTCATGGGTGAGCGCAATTTCGCGTCCGTCAAACTTGGGGTCGGCTAAGGCTGAGCGTGGCTGTCGCTCTAGTACGGCTACTTCCATGCCCGCTTTTGCCAACGTGTACGCTAAACATAGCCCTGTAGGCCCTGCACCGACAATAGTTACGTCTACATTCATGTCACCATACCTTCTTTAGAGTGTGAGGTCAGTGTTAGCCATTCTAGGTGTTGAATGGGGGATGGGCTTTGATCTGTGCCAAGAGATTTGGTGGCTGGTGTATGGCTAGAAAGAGTAAAGGCTTTATCAGAGCATGCCTGATAAAGCCTTTGGATGAGGTTGCCTGCTAGTGTGGAAACAGGCCGTTAGTGCGTTACACCTGAGCGCATTGCACCTGTGACACTTGGCTATTCGGAGGCACATCACGAGTCAGCCAGACGTTACCGCCAATGACCGAGCCACGGCCAATGGTGACGCGACCCAAGATGGTGGCGCCGGCGTAAATCACCACATCGTCCTCGACCAGTGGGTGGCGTAAATTGCCTTTTACTAACGAGCCATCTTCAGACACAGCGAAGCGTTTAGCGCCCAACGTCACTTGTTGGTAAAGACGTACGTTGCGGCCAATGATGGCGGTTTCACCTATTACTACGCCTGTGCCGTGGTCAATGAAGAAGCTCTCACCAATTTGAGCTCCAGGGTGTATGTCTATACCGGTTTGTGAGTGTGCAATTTCAGTGATCAAACGCGCCAGTAATGGCACCCCACGTTTGTACAACGGGTGTGCAATGCGGTGCGCGATGATGGCAGTCACGCCGGGGTAGCACAACAGCACTTCAGAGGTGCTTCCTGCAGCGGGGTCACCTTGGTAGGCAGCACGAATATCGCTAACTAGCAGTGCGCGTACAGCAGGAAGTCCGTCAGCGAACTCACGGGTAATCGCGATGGCTTCTTGTTCGATGCTGTCATCATCACAGTTTTCACGACCTGGCACAAAACAGAGTGCGCGTCGTACTTGTTCCACTAAGATGGCCAGCGTAGAACTAAGGGTAGTGCCTACGTAATAGTCTATGGTCTCAGCCGTCAGGTCGGCGTGACCGTAGTGTGTAGGAAACATCGCCGCAGATAAGCCTTTGATGATGTTTTGCACGGCTTCGCGTGAAGGAAGTTCACGTACACGGCCTAAATAACGAATCTTATGGGTAACTTCTCTAGACTCACGCAATGCCGCCACAATGCTCTCTACTCCCCAATGAGAGTGGGCAAGGCTAGCACGCTGAGCAGGGTTGGATCTGGAGTTCATATACATACCTAAAATGACATGTGTATATTATGTGTCTTGTGCACTCATTCAGGAAGCCCCCATGTTCGAAGATGCAGAAAACGACCCTTGTTTATCCAAAGAAGCGGCGCAACCACTCATCGCAGAGTTGCGTACAGCATTACAACATCAGCAATACCGCCGATTGCATGAGCAAAAACAAAGTTTGTTGATTGTGGTGGCAGGGTTGGATGGGGCGGGTAAAGGCAGCGCCATTAACCAACTGAATACCTGGTTGGATCCGCGTTATGTGCATACCTTGGCGTACGGGAAATTAACCTCTGGCGAGGCCATGCGGCCAGCGATGTGGCGGTATTGGCGTGATTTGCCAGCCAAGGGCAGTATAGGGGTGGTGTTTGGGTCGTGGTATGCCTCGTTATTGAGTGAGGCAGTACGCAAGCGGCCTGATCACGACAAGATCATGCTGTACTCGACAATGATTAATAGGTTTGAAGCCATGTTGGCGGCAGAGAACGTACAGGTGGTCAAATTGTGGTACCACTTGTCCAAACAAGCGCAGCACGAGCGTACTCAGCAGTTATTGGCAGACCCAGCGACAGCGTGGCGTGTGACCAAAGCCGATTTGAAGGTGCAGAAAAAATTTCAGCGGCTGCGTCATGCTGCGCAGACTACATTGGAGCTCACCAATCGCAGTTATGCTCCGTGGGTGATTGTACCCAGTGCGGATGACACACTACGTTCAGTGCGTACCGCAGAGGCCGTGTTGCAGGCCTTGCAGCAACCACTGGGGCAGGCCATACACACTGACGAGGCACCGGCGTGGCCCATGGCGGCACATAAAGCTACGCTGCGCGAGCTAGACTACCGCACACAACTGAAAAAAGATAACTATGCTGAACAACTTAGCCACTGGCAGGGGCGCTTGGCGCAAGTGGTACGCAGTGATGCATTTAAAGAGCGATCCTTGGTGCTGGCATTCGAAGGGCAAGACGCGGCAGGCAAGGGGGGCGCTATACGCCGAGTCACCGAGGCCTTGGATATACGTAGCTATGCCGTGCACCCCATTTCAGCACCTTCTACTGAGGAACTCTCGCGTCCGTACTTATGGCGGTTTTGCGCTCGTTGCCGCGCCACGGTCATGCGGCGATTTTTGATAGAACGTGGTATGGGCGTGTGTTGGTAGAGCGGGTAGAGAAATTGATTCCTCCTACTCGCTGGCGTCAGGCATATGACGAGATCAATAGCTTTGAGTCGCAGATGGTGGCAAATGGCACGGTGGTGATTAAGTTCTGGTTAGCGGTCTCGAAGGCAGAGCAGCTACGCCGTTTCCAAGAGCGGGAAGATTCGCCATTTAAACAGTACAAAATTACCGAAGACGACTGGCGAAACCGCAGTAAATGGCTGGCCTATCATACGGCAACCGAAGAGATGCTAGCGCACACCAATACTTTGCTAGCCCCGTGGTATGTGATTCCTGCTAATGACAAACGTTATGCACGGGTAGAGGTATTAAAAAATATAGTGCTTACACTGGAAGGTTTGGATAAACAGAAGGTTTTGTATAGTGAACCTCCTGTACCACAGCAAAGCAGCGAAATCTTGTAAAACATAGATAAGGTGTAAAGATTCCAGTGCTATTACTGTTATAGCGTTATAAATGGGTATAATTTATGATTTACCCTAAACTTTATTACGCTGTGAAAACTGAAAACCGCTTAAATCAAAAAGAAAGTGTTGAAGAAATAGATTTATCAGCATTACTACATTCTTTAGGACAGCAGTGGAAACTGATCGCTGCTATTACTGCCGTCGTGTTTTCTTTGTCGGCGCTATATGCAGTGTTTGCTACACCGGTATACCAAGCAAAAAGTGTTTTACGCGTAGCCGAACTGCGTGATTTAGATAGACTGAATTTGCTGGATTTGTATTCACTGGAACGTGAAGCGGCACTGCAACAGATAGGCAACGAGTTAGAGTCATACAGTACACGGCTAGATTTCTTCCGTGCGAATCCTGAGATGTTTGTTGCGCTGGATAACTCTAAGCGTTCGTTAGAGCAAGCATTTGATGTGTTTAACGAAGATGCCTTCCAAGTTACACGTTCAGAACAACAGCTTAAGGATGGTCAGCAGCGTAGCCGCTATGTAGAAATTAAGATGGATTACTCGCCAGGTTTAGACGGCCCGGTCATCTTAAACCGCTTGGTTGCCTATGTGCATGCGCAAGAGCAAGGACGAGTACAAGCTGACGTAACGGCCTTGGCTGATAACCGTATTGAACGTTTAGAGCGACAGTTAAACACTGCACTGGTGGGGTACCAGGCAGCGGTTGAAACTGAGGTCGCACAGTTGCGCGAGCAAGATACGCTGAAGCAAGGCGAGTTGGAGGATGAGCTGACTGCATTGCGCTTAGAGCTAAAAAATCAGCGTTTGAATAGATTAGAGAAATTAAATGAGGCGATTTACATTGCTACAGAATTGGGGATTAAAAACCCCACTACATTAAATAGCCTCTCTCAGGATCAGCAGCAAAGAATTAATGCAAATGTAATTCGCGCAGAAATAAACTCTCAAAACAAAGATCCATTGTATTTTATGGGAACAAGAGCTTTGTTGGCAGAGAAAGAAGTTTTAAGAGTTCGTGAATCAGATGATTTTATGAATCCACGAATAGCTCAAATATACAAAGAATTAGAGTTGCTAAAAAATAATAGAAGAATAGATATGTTGTTGGCTAGAGATAATCAAAAACTATTTTTAGAATCTAATGCTCAGATACGTTCTGAAATCGCTCGTATCAATGAACTCAAAGCTGATTTAGGAAATTTACGGTTAGTGCGGGTAGATCAATTAGCAGTAGAGCCTGTGACACCCATACGACCCAAGCGCCTGCTTGTGTTGGCATTAGGTTTAGTACTGGGTTTAATAGCAGGAGTGGGTACAGCGTTAGTGCGTAGTTTGCTGAGATATCGTTCGTAATTTGGCTTTATAGCGCTTTACGACATACCCTTTGCTTTGTATCGGGCAAAGGGTTTTTTATTTCTCATACATGAGAATGATTTTTATTTACGATTGAAAAGTGGTAAATAATAGGGAAATCCATAGCTTATTCTTGATGTGAAATCGGAAATACTCGTTACATTTCTTTAAATATGATCTTTTGTAAGGTAACTAGATGATTCACAACCTTGTGAAATATATTCGTTTATACTTCCCCGATGTACTATAAAAAGAATAAAAACGAATCACAATTCTATATAACAAGTTTCAGGTATACGCATAGTGAGTGAACTCAACACAAGGCAGCCAAATAGCGCTGGTGCTACAGATGAAATTGATTTGCTGGGTGTGTTTAGCGCTATATGGAAACAGCGCTTGTTGATCCTAGCAATTACACTTGCCGTGACAATTTGTGCGGCACTGTATGCATTCCTCTCGACGCCTCAATATCAAGTTAAGAGCGTATTGCGTATTGCACAGCTTAAAGACCTAGATAGGTTGAACTCGTTGGGTTTAATCGAGCTTGATGGTACGGCAGCCTTAGAAATGGTGGGCCAAGAGCTGGAGTCCTACAGTCTGCGCCAAGAGTTTTTTGAGGCGAACCCTGAGCTGTTTGCGAAGCTAAAGCAAGGCAATCTAACGGCTGAACAAGCTTTTGCGCAATTTAACGATGAGGCATTTAAGGTGCTGTGGCCACCTATTCCGCCTAAGGGGGCAGCACAAACCAATGTATTTGTTGGCTTGGAAATGACCTATCCAGATGGTTTAGAGGGTGCAAAAATCCTGAATGAGCTGGTACGTTTTGTGCTGCAACAAGGACAGGATCGCGTTAAGCAAAACATCGAGGTATTGATCAACAACCGCATCGAAATGCTAGAGCGCAAACTACGCTCGGCAAAAGTGGCGTATGAGGCGTTGATTGAATCGCAGATAGAAAACCTGAAAGAGCTAGACACACTGAAGCGCCAGCAGTTGGAAGACGAGTTGGTGGCTTTGCGCTTAGAGCTAAAAATCCAGCGCCAGAACCGTTTGGCAGCGTTGAATGAAGCGATAGAAATTGCTCAGAAACTGGGTATAGAAAACCCCACTACATTGTTGGGCATGGCGCAAGTATTGTCGCCATCTCGTACCAGCGTGATCAGTACGGGTGTGGCTGGGCAAGAAGAACCACTGTACTTCCTAGGTACACGTGCCTTGCGCGCTGAACGAGAGACCTTACTTGCACGTGAGTCTGATGACTTCGAAGCACCACGTATTGCCGAGATTTTCAAAGAGCTAGAGTTATTGAAAAATAATCGCCATATCGAGATGCTGGAATCACGTGAAAACGAACAGGTGTTCTTGAAGGCACAAGCAGAAATTCGCTCTGAGATTGCTGGTTTGGAAAGTCTACGCGTGGATTTAAGCGATATCCGATTGGTAAGACTGGACCAGTCTGCTGTAGAGCCACTCAAACCCGTGAAGCCACAACGTGCATTGATTGTGCTGCTGGCGTTGGTGGGAGGCTTGATTTTGGGTGTAATGGTAGCGTTGGTGCGCGGCCTCTTGCAGCCTGCCTCGACGAATCGCTAAGCAGCGGCCAGCGATAAAAAACCGGAGCAGCGTATTGTGCTACTCCGGTTTTTTTATGCCTGCTAGGTTTTACGCTGCTGTGGAAGTAGAACGTCGTAGAGAGTTTAGTAACCGCACTACCAAAGGTAGGAACCAGACTACCAGTACTAAAGTGCCTAAGCCGGCACTAATAGGGCGTGAGAAGAACTCGGTCAGGTCTCCATTGCTGCGCATCATGGATGTCATGAAGCTTTTCTCTAGTAAGCCACCCAACACTAAACCAAGAATGATGGGGGCAATAGGGAAGGAGGCTAAACCCAGCACGAAGGCTGCCAAACCGGCTAGTAACATCAAGATGATGTCTACCGAGGAGTTGTTGATGGCATAGGCTCCTACCACGCAAAACGCTAGCACAATGGGCATAACGATGCGTGGAGGGGTGGCGACAAAACCTTTGCTGGCGCGAATGGCAATGTACCCAACGGGCAGCATGACTAAGTTGGCTACGATGAAAACCGTGAATAAACCGTAAATCATTTCGCCACCATTCAAGAAAATGGCAGGGCCTGGGTTCATGCCTTTCATGTACAGCACGCCAATGACTACTGCTGTAATAGAGTCGCCAGGAATACCAAAGACCAACGCAGGTACCCATGAACCACTCACCGCAGCGTTATTGGAGGAGCCGGCTTCCACAATGCCTTCTATGTGACCACTACCGAATTTCTCGGGGGTTTTGGACATTTTTCGGCTGATGGCATATGAAACCCAAGCGGCAATATCGGCACCAGCACCAGGTAATACACCAATTAGGCTACCTGTGCCACTACCACGCAGTACAGAAGGCCAGTGTTTACGTAGTGCAGGGCGTACTTCGCCAAACACTTTACCGGAGTCTTTTACCACCACTTTTAGGTCATCACCGCGTTCGGCGGAAAAACGCATCACTTCGGCAATTGCAAACATACCAATCATGACAGGAATGAAGTTCACTCCAGCCATTAAGTCGGGCACATCAAAGGTGAAGCGTGGCGAGCCGGTAATCAGATCCAAACCTACTGTGGATAAGAACAAGCCTATGCACAACGACAGCAGGGCTTTTAACCTAGAGGCTGAGGCAATGAAGATGGCACAGCTTAGCCCCAGTACGGCTAGCCAGAAGTATTCGAATGAACTGAACTTCAGAGCTACTTCAGCAAGAGAAGGAGCCACGAAAATCAGCACTAAGGTGCCAGCTACGCCACCGATAACGGAACATACCAAGGCCACACCCAAGCATTCACTGGCTTTGCCACGTAATGAAAACTGATAGGCTTCGTCTACATAGGCAGCCGATGAGGGCGTACCCGGAATGCGTAGATACGCCCCTGGAATATCACCCGCAAAAATAGTAACGGCGGCTGTAGTCACCATAGCGGCAATCGCCGGAATGGGGTCCATAAAATAGGTGACAGGCACGAGCAAGGCAACGGCCATCGTCGCGGTAAGCCCAGGGACAGCACCCAAAAATACGCCAAAGGCCGCACAGGCCAATATGACAGCCATGGTCTCTAGGTTAAAGACTAGAGCCATGCCTCCAAGAATTGCATCCATAATCGTTATCCCAGCAGCACGCCCAAAGGTAGGGGAACCTTGAGCATGTAGACAAAAGCAAACCAAATCACACCGCTGGTGGCAGCGGCCAGCACAATGGCCAGAGGCCAGCGCACACCGTTACACAGCATCAAAATGATCACTAGAAGTGTGAGCGTGAGAATGGCACCCAGTACATCGGCGAAGAGCAGATAAGCGATGATGAGAAGAAGGGGAAGGATAAGTCTGAAGAGAAACAGCAGCGTGTTGCTTAGAGGGGTAGCGGGGCGTTGCAGTTTAGCCTGAAGAAAAGGGCGTATTGCGTTAGCAAATACCCATGCACCGCCTAGGGTGAGCACCAGACCTATGATTTTTGGGAAAAGGTCTGCGCCATAATCGTTGCCGGGTAACGTGGGAAAGCCTTGGGCTTCTACGAGTACGTAGATGCCCAAGGCTGTCACCACCAATCCGGCCAGTAACTCGCTGAGTTTCTGGGCAAAAATGGTGTTCATGAATGATGTCCTTAGCGTTTTAGGCCCAGTTTTTCAACGGTTTCGCCCATCACAGCATCGGTATCAACCAAAAATTGGGTGAAGTCTGCTGTATTGCGCCATACCGCACCAAAACCTTGTTTGGTCATGAAGTCTTGGTAAATATCACTTTGGTAGGCTTTTTCCAAAGCAGCTTCCAAGGTGGCAACAACTTCAGGATCCATGCCTTTAGGGCCGCCAATAGCACGCCACTCGCCTAGGGCGTAATCAGAGTTGATTTCCTCTTTCAGGGTAGGGACCTGATTGAAGACTGGGTTACGCTCTGGGGCCATGATGGCTAACGATTTCACTCGCCCAGCATCCATCATGGAACGGGCTTCAGGAACTGAGGTGGGGGCAATATCAATACCGCCCGCTACCAAATCCGTCATGGCAGGCGCTGCACCTTCGCTAGGAATCCACTGCACGGCTTTGGGGTCAATGCCTTGGTCTACCAACAGGCCACCAAAGGCAATGTGCCAAATACCGCCTTGGCCCACGCCAGAGGCTTTTAAGGTGCCAGCGGGTTGTGCGCGAATGGCTTCAATCAGTTCACCTACATTCTGGTAGGGTGAGTCGGCACTGACTTGTACCCCAGCATAGTCATAGTTGATCTGTGCAATAGGGGTGTAGGCCGTATGATCCAATTTGGTCAGACCTTGCCAGTGCATCATACTGACTTCGCCAGTCATTAAACCCAGCGTGTAGCCATCTGGTTTGGCGTTTGCCAACACTGTATGCCCCACTACGCTACCACCGCCAGCGCGGTTAACAACGTTGACGGGTTGCCCCAGTTCCTGTTCCATCGCAATAGCGATAGTACGTGCGATATTGTCACTACCGCCACCAGCCGCCCACGGCACAATTAACGTGATGGGGCGATCGGGGTAAGCGGCCATAACAGCCGAGGCGCTTAAGCTTAGAGCAAGGGCGCTGATGCCCAGCGCAAAAGGTGTGGTGCCAGTTCTTTTTTGCATGATGTCTCCCTTTTTTTATAGGAAATAGGTGTAAATAGCTAACAGCTTTAGTTGCTTAGAGGTGCTCTAGTCATTTGCCCATCAATCAGACGCAGAATGCCCAAGGGATTGCTGTTCTGTAAGGCAGGAGGCAAGAGCGTGTCTGGATAATTCTGGAAGCAGACAGGACGCAAGAAGCGACGTATAGACAAGGTACCTACAGAGGTACCCCTCGCGTCTGACGTAGCAGGGTAAGGGCCACCGTGTACCATGGCATCACAGACTTCTACACCAGTGGGGTAGCCATTGAGCAGCAGGCGACCGCTGCGTTGTTCCAAAGCACTTAGCAGCTCGGGGTGAGCATGCAAATCATCGGGTTCGCCTTGCAGCGTGATGGTGAGTTGGCCTTGTATGGCATGGAAGAAGCGCTGAAGCATTTCTACGTTTGGTACGGTAACCACCACCGTCGCAGGCCCAAACACTTCCGCTTCCAGTAATTTTTCCGGATGAAATAGTAACTCAGGAGTGGCGCGTAACACATGAGCACGTGCTTTGCCTTCCGCGGCCTCTCCACCATGCAGTTGTGTAATGCCAGGAGTGGCTAATAAGCGAGCAATACCTTGTTGATAGTGACCAAGAATCTGACGGTTTAGCATCACTTGATCTGGTATGGCAGCCATGGCTGTTTGCAGTTCGTTGATAAACAGTTCGGTTTCTGGCGAGTCTATAGCCAGAATCAAACCTGGGTTGGTGCAAAATTGTCCACAGCCCATGGTGACAGAGCCAGCCAAGTCTTTAGCTAAACTGGCATGACGAACGTGCAGTGCCTGGGGCATCATCCATACAGGGTTGATGCTGGACATTTCGGCAAACACAGGAATAGGTTCTGGGCGTGCAGCAGCTAAATCGCATAAGGCGCGACCACCGGATAACGAACCAGTAAAACCCACGGCTTTAATGTCTGGTGCACGTACTAGATCCTCACCTACACGGCTGCCATACACCATATTGAATACGCCAGCAGGCATACCTGTTTTGACAATGGCGCGTTCAATTGCTTGGCCTACCCATTCTGCCGTAATCATATGGCTGGAATGTGCTTTGACGACAACTGGGCAGCCTGCCGCCAAGGCGGAGGCGGTATCGCCACCAGCGACAGAGAAAGCGAGAGGGAAGTTGCTGGCACCAAAAACTGCTACTGGGCCTACACCAATGTTGACTAAACGAATGTCTGCTCGTGGCAAAGGGGAGCGGTCTGGTTGGGCTGGGTCTATACGAGCATCCAGAAAATCACCACGACGTAGTACTGCTGCAAACAAACGTAACTGGCCAGATGTGCGGCCACGTTCACCCATGATACGGGCAGCAGGCAACGCAGTTTCACGTACCACATCAGCAATGAAATCGTCACCTAAAGCGTCAATTTCTGCTGCGATTTGCTCAAGGAAATCAGCACGTGTTGAGGGCGACAGTTGGCGGTAGCTGGAGTAAGCACGGTTCGCGGCAGCTACGGCTTGTTGTACTTCCTCTGGCGTGGCTTGAAAAAAAGCAGTGGGGTGTACATGGCCATCGGCAGCAGCGATGCTGCGTAACTGTGCTTCACCTGTGGCGGTACGTTGGCCGCCTATGAATTGTTGTCCGGTAATGGAAGTCTGCATGGCTGACTTTCTCCTTTTTATAAATAGCGTGGCAAGGTATTACAGAGACTCTTCCAACATGCGGCGGTAGTCTTCGGGGCTTGCGTCACGGGGGTTGGTTTTGTGGCTGTGGTCAGCCAAAGCACCTTCGATAATGCGATCAAACAATTCTGGGCCTACGCCAATTTGGCTCAATGTTGTGGGCAAACCTAAACGAGCGGTGAGCTCCAGTACGGCCTGAGCGACGTCTGCACCCGCAGGCAGACCCATGGCTTGAGCCATACGAGCCAGCTTGTCTTCGTTAATCATGGTGTCTACGCTGCTGTTAAAACGGATCACAGCAGGCAGCAAGATGGCGTTCAGTGTGCCGTGGTGCAGGCGAGGGTTAATGCCGCCCAGCGCATGGCTTAAGCTGTGTACGCAACCCAAACCTTTTTGGAAGGCCAAGGCACCCTGCATAGAAGCACTCATCATGTTCAGACGAGCTTCTTGATTGCTAGGTTCTGTGGTGGCAGTCTCAATGTGTGCCCACGCGCGGCGTAAACCATCCAGAGCAATACCGTCTGCTGGTGGGTTGAAAGCAGGGGCCATGAAGGTTTCCATGCAGTGAGCAATGGCATCCATACCTGTGGCGGCAGTCATGCCAGCGGGTAAGCCCATGGTAAGTTCTGGGTCGCAAATGGCAACGCGGGGGACAACGAAGGGGGAGATCACGCCTACCTTGCGGCCATCGTCTAGGATTAGGATGGCACCGCGGCCTACTTCACTGCCCGTACCAGCAGTAGTGGGTACGGCAATGACCGGTGCGGTCGCTGACGTAATACGTGTTAAGCCGCCTTCGATGACGGCGAATTGGCGCAACGGGCCGGGATGTGCGGCACAGACGGCGACGCCTTTCGCTAAGTCAATGGCAGAACCACCACCCAATGCAATAATGCCGTCGCAGGCGTGTTCTTGATAGTGCGTTACAGCAGCACGTACAGCGGCTTCATTTGGGTTGGGAGGAGTTTGGTCAAAAACGGCTGCAGGCGTTGTCAGCTGTTGCTGTACGGTGTCCAGTAGGCCCGCATTACGTATACCGGCATCTGTTACAATGAGTGGGTTCTTAATGCCCAGCTTGGTACATTCTTCTTGCAGTGTTTTGATCGTTCCAAACCCAAACTGCACTTGCGTAATATAGTTGATAAGCGCCATTGTCGTATTTCTTCTTTAGTTGCTAGGAGATGGCTGTGTGTTAACGCCAGATGGCATCAACTATATCCACGGCTAGTACTTTGGGATAATGACAACCATTGATAGGCTCATAACGAAACTTCATGCCTGCACTGCCTTCCCTTACTTCCATCATTTCCCGACTGCGTATGCGCCACTTGCGGCTGCTTATTGCGCTGCATGAACATGGCACCGTACAGAAAGCAGCAGAAGCGGTAGCACTTACCCAGCCGGGGGCGACCAAAGCCTTGGGGGAGATAGAAAGTACCTTGGGTGTACAGCTGTTCAAGCGCACGCATCGCGGACTAGAAACCACCGAAATGGGCTTGTGTGCGGTACGTTATGCTCGGCTGATTAATACCGATCTGGCGCACTTTCATGAAGAGATGGAGGGCATACTGCAAGGTCATGGTGGGCGGCTGTCTGTAGGGTTAATCATGGGGGCGGTGCCCATCTTGTCGGCCGCGTTGGCGCGTGTGCAGCACTTGCAGCCAGCCATTGCCATAGAGGTAGTAGAAGACACCAGCGCCCGATTACTGCGTTTGTTGGATCATGGGCGTTTAGACGTGGCTATCTGTAGGTCGCGGGTGAATCAAATGCCGCATCTTTATGACAGCTTAGCTATTCACGACGAAGAGTTGGCTGTGATTTGCCACCCTGAAAACCCCTTAGCTAACCAAGCGCATTTAACACTGGAAGACTTGGCGCAGGCGCCGTGGATTGTGTATCCCGCCAACATGCCTATGCGGTTATTGTTAGAGCGTGAGTTTCATGAAGCGAACTTGCAGTTTCCGTTGTACCCCATAGAGACAGCATCAGCATTTACAACAATGTTCATGCTGCAGCACGATAGGGTATCGGTGTCTTTGATGGCCATGGATGCCGCGCAGCCTTTCTGTGATGCAGGCATGTTGTTGCGTTTACCGCTGACGTTGCATTCGCGTAGCGAGTCTTATGAGTTAGTTACTCGCAAGGGGGCATCGTTATCACCAGCTACTCGTTTATTCATGCATGAAGTGGCGCAAGCCGGTAATTTACAGCCCGATATGCAGGCCTATTTAGAGGCCATACAACGGCGTCTATAGCATCATGATGTGCTAAAAGTCGCTACACTAAGGGTTTGACGATTTAGCTATAGCTTTGTGACCAACAAAGCCAGAGACCACCGCATGAGCGCTTTATATTCCAATTTGCTGACCCTAAATGTAGATCAGCATCCTGATCTCACCATCAAAACCCTAGACGATCACTTCGCTTTTGCGCGCACTATGCATGTCATGCCATTGAGCATTAGTGAATTCAGTGCTGCCGCTGGCCATTACCCTATTGTGTTTGTGCAAGGGGCGGATCAGGTGTTTTACGCGATGGCATTGACGGGCCTAGAGCCTGATAACAACTTGTTTGTGGATGCTAATGGCCGTTGGGAAGCAGAAACCTACGTGCCAGCTTTTGTGCGTCGTTACCCTTTTATGTTGGGTACGTCGGATGATGGCCAAGCCTTGGCGGTGCAGGTAGATGCTGATTACGCTGGGTTGAACCATGCTGAAGGTACGGCCTTTTTTAAAGAGAGCGAAGCTTCTGAGTACTTGCAGCAAGTCATGAGCTTTTTGCGTGCCTACCAAAATGAGATGGCTGCTACACAGCAGTTCGTGAACCGCTTGCATCAGTTGGAGCTATTGGTACCACAGCAAATTACGGTTAGTGATGAGTTGGGCCCAGATAAAACCTTAGGCGGTTTTTGGGTGCTGGATGACAAGCGCTATAACGAGTTAGATGATCAGCGTGTGATTGAAATGTTCCACAATGGCTTTTTACGGCTAATAGAGCAGCATAAATTGTCCTTGAACCGCATCCAAACTTTAGCGCGTCGTGCTGAACGACGTTTGCAGCACTAAGTACTATGCGAAACGAGGGTAGCCCACGATTTCAGCCTCTTAACATTGAGCCTACTGCCGAGCAGCGCGCCATTCAGGCAGCGCGCTGGCGGGTATGTTTGGTGCACGCGAATGCCGGTGCGGCCAAGACTACAACACTAGCGCTGCGGTTGGCCGAGGCGTTGGCGTGGGGCGCGGCTCCTTCTAGTTTGTTGGGCTTGGTGTTTACGCCCGAAGCGCGACAAGTGCTGCAGCAGCGTTTGTTAGAAATAGGGGTGGCGCCTGCGCGCGCCAGACAAATCCCTATTCATACCTTTGAAGAGTTTTCTGCACAGGTGCTATTGAAGGGCGAGCAGATGGCAGTGCCACGCATAGAAGATGCGGCCGCCTTACGCCCGTACGTGTTGCAAGCCCTAGAACAAGTTAGCAATCGCTATGCGCAGCGCTACGAATATCTGGATATACGTACGCATCATGTGGCGGTAAGCCAGTTTTTAGAGTGCCAGCAACGCTTAAAAGCCAGCATGTTGCTTGAGAGCGATGATGCCAGTCTAGATATGGAAGACCGGGCTATTCATGCGCAGGCGACATTGACGGATTATTTATGCGCCCAAGAGTTCGAGGCCTTACGTAATAACCGCTATGACGGGGTGATGTTCCGTGGCGCGCAGGATGCCACCTACGATTTGGCTAAGAACCTGCAGGAAGACGAGTTTTGGCATGAATATCTGCCCACATGTCGACTGATCGTGGCCGATGAGTTGCATGACATGAACGAATCAGCCTTTCAGGTGTTGTGCGCCTTGTTGGATAAAGGCGATGTGTTCTTTGTGGGGGCAGGGGATAAGGACCAGGTGATTCACCGTGCAGCGGGGGCTGACGAGGCCTTTCTGTTAGAACGCTTTAGAGACCGCTATCCGGCTACGCGCTCGTTACCATTGACGCAAACCTACCGTCATGGCCCGCACTTGGCGTTTGCGGTAGAGCACTTCAAGAACAAAGTAGTCAGTTCGGCATTACCGTTACACACGGGTGTAGAACTAAGCACATACGATCACACGGATGCGCAAGCCGCCGCATTGGCAACCTTAGGCGCTGTACGTAAATGGGTGGGATTGGGCCACGGGCTAAATAGCTGCGCCATCTTATTGCGTGATACACACCAATCAGTGGTACTGGAAAATGCCTTGTTGCAGGCTAAGGTACCGTACCGCATTCAAGGTTTTACCTCTTACCTGCAACGTCGTGAAATACTGTTTATACAAGGCTTGTTGGCCTTGTCAGTGGGTACGTTAGAAACGGTACACAACACCACTAGACGTGGGGAGATCGTGGCTGCTTTGGCCTTTTTTGCCGAGCTGGACATGGACGATCACACCTTAGAGCAAGCGCAAGAGGAAATCGCCGAATACCCCGAGCTATTGCATTCGTTTTTCCATGGGCAGATAGAGCGTACGGCGCCACTCATGTCAGCCCAGCGTATGAGGGTGGCCATTGAGCAGTTAACGGCAGCAGGGGAAGATGCCCATGCTGCCACGGCATTGCGCGACGTATGTGATGCCTTGGACTTACAGATGGTGGCCCGACGTTTGTTTGTGCACGAAGAACAAGCGCGGGTGATACAGAAATCCATACATGGTTTGATTGCGATTGCCGAGCAGCAAGGGTGGAGCTTAAGCGCGTTATACGATTGGTTAGGTACAGCGGGCGCTGCACCTGAACGTCGTGGTGATCAGGCGGTGGTGCTGGAGTGTGTGGCGCAATCCAAGGGCAAAGAGTACATGCATGTGCTATTGCCGTGGTTGGAGCAAGGCGAGTTTCCAGCCGAGGGTGGGGTAACGCAAGAAGAGGAAAACCTGTTCTATGTGGCGGTGACTCGAGCTCAACAGCAATTGAGTTTAATCGTGCCGCAAGACGCGTTGATGCAAAGCCCCTTTGTGGCACGCATGGGCTTAGAGCAGGTGAACGATAGGGCGTATGAGGCGCTACGGTTGAACCAACAGCGTCACCAAGCACAGCCGTATCAGGCCGTTAGTCGCCCGTCTGGGGCATACAGTTTCCGAGAGCCAGCACCGCAGCGTGATGGCCGTGTAGTACTGGCGGTACCCTATGCGCAAAAAGACGAAGCCAAGGCGTTAGGCGCCATGTGGGACCCAGCGGGCCGTGTGTGGTACGTCCCCGCTGGCAAGGACGTTAGACCTTTTGAGCACTGGTTGCCCAAAAGCTAGCGTTGGTGGCGACGGTCAAATTTGCGTGCCAACACAATAGCGCTGTGGGTGCGTACTACGCCTTCTAAAGCGCCGATGGTATCTAGCAGTAGGTCTAATTCTTCCGTGCTACGTGCCCGTAGCCAAATCATCAAATCAAACTCACCACTGACGGTGGCGGCTGATTCCACTTCGGGGATTTGGCTAAGCTGGCGTAACACCTGATTGCCCAATTTAGGCTTCACGATAATGCCAGCATAGGCTTGCAAGCCTTGTTCGTGAAAGGGGGCGGCTAATTGCACGGTGTAGCCGTGTATTACCCCTTGTTTTTCTAGACGCTGAATACGTGACAGCACTGTGGTGCGGGCAACGCCCAAGGTACGTGCCAAGCTGGCAACCGATTCGCGCGCATTAAGTTGTAAAGCGGCGATAAGTTGTCTGTCTAAACTGTCTAGCTCAGGATGCCTAAATGCGTTCATGATGGCCTTTGATCATAATGACGGTTTTTTTCGTCATTATGACGTAATCTAGTCAAAAAGATGATAAAAGTGATCTTGGGTTGAACGGGCAAAGTTCGTAGACTATTTCTATTCACATAGGAGGCAGTGTATGAAAATCGTGTTGCTGGGAGCCGGTCACATCGGTCAATCTATCGCTCATCATCTTACCCATTCTGGACATTACCAATTAGTGGTGGTGGATCAGCACGAACAGGCCTTACAGCCTGTGGCCAAGCGCGGTATTTCTACGCAGGTAGTGAATGTCAGCGATGCACAGGCCTTAGAAACCTTGATGCGAGAGACGGATGCTCAAACCGTGATTAATGCGTTGCCGTTTCATATGGCTAAGCAGGTATCGGCAGCAGCAGTAAAGCATGGTCGCCACTATTTTGATTTAACGGAAGACGTGCAAGCCACCCAACATATGATGGCCTTGGGTAAAGGGGCGCGCACTGTGTTAATGCCCCAATGTGGTTTAGCCCCCGGTTTTGTAGGGGTAGCAGCGCATTCGTTAGCAGCGGAATTTGATGACGTTCAGCACTTGAAGCTACGAGTTGGGGCGTTGCCACGCAACCCCGATAACCGGCTGATGTATAACCTGACGTGGAGCATAGACGGGCTGATTAACGAGTATAGACATCCGTGCGAAGCGTTGCGGGATGGCGAGTCGGTGTCCATTATGCCCATGGAAGGGTTAGAAAACCTACATGCTGATGGGGTGCTATACGAGGCTTTTAATACCTCGGGTGGCTTGGGTACCTTGTGCAGTACCTTGAAAGGCAAAGCACAAAATCTGGACTATAAGTCCATCCGTTACCCCGGGCATCACAACTACATGCAGTTTTTGTTAGATGACTTGCAGCTACGCACTCAGCCAGAGGTACTGAAAGGATTACTGATGAAGGCTATTCCGCGTACCTATGACGATATGGTGTTGGTGGTGGTATCGGCCTCTGGGTTTAAGAATGGTGTGCTGCAAGAGCAAAAACTGATGCGCTGTGTACAGTCGGCACAAACCTCCTTTGGCTATGAAAGTGCTATACAACAAACTACAACCTCTGGTTTGTGTGTGGCGGTGGATTTGTTCCGTCAGGGTAAGTTGCCGCAATCTGGCTTTGTGGGGCAAGAAGCCATCGCATTGAAAGACTTCCTCGCTAACGAGTTTGCGCGTCCTTACCAACAGTAAAAGACTCACGCCACAGCGAGGGCAAGTGCCGCGATATAATGCGATGTAGTCGCAGGTCGCGGCATTTTTTTGTGTAGTGCAAGTATGGTCACGCATTCGGTCAGCATCATTGGAGCAGGCCCCGCCGGTCTGATGGCAGCTGAAACCTTGCTTCAAGCTGGTGTACAGGTCACGTTATATGACGCTATGCCATCGGTAGGGCGCAAGTTCCTATTGGCTGGTAAAGGTGGTTTAAACCTTACACACAGTGAAGCGGCATCCCTTTTTCTTTCTCGCTATGGTGATTCAGCCAGTTGGGTGGAGCCGTGGCTGCAGCGTTTCGATGCGGCCGCATTGCGACAATGGGCTGATGCCTTAGGGGCAGAAACCTTTGTAGGCTCGTCAGGGCGTGTGTTCCCTAAAGAAATGAAAGCAGCCCCATTGTTGCGTGCGTGGTTGCAGCGGTTGCGCAGCCAAGGTTTACAGTTACACACTCGTCATTGCTGTACGGGCTGGGATGATGCTGGACACCTCTGTTTTGATACACCTAAAGGGCCGGTGCAGGTAGAGGCACCAGTAGTAATTTTGGCGTTAGGCGGTGGCAGTTGGTCGCGCTTAGGCAGTGATGCCGCGTGGATACAGTGGCTGGGCAAACGCCATGTACAGATGACGGCGCTAGAGGCATCAAACGGTGGTGTTGTGATCCCGTGGAGCAGCCATTTTTCGCAGCGTTTTGCTGGGCAGGCGGTGAAAACCATCGCCATGCAGGTAGCTAGTGATCCAGCGTGGCGACGTGGCGAGATTATGGTCACTGACACTGGTATAGAAGGCGGTTTGGTGTATGCCTTATCGGCCTGTATTCGTCAGCAGTTACGTGAACAAGGGCATGCCGATATTGCGCTGGATTTAACGCCCGACCGAGACGTAGCCGCTGTGGAGAAAGCCGTTAGTGCACCGCGTGCTGGGCGGTCGTGGTCTACCTTCTTACAGCGTCAGCTAGGGCTTAAAGGGGTGAAGCTAGGCTTACTGTATGAAGTGTTAGCACGCGATGCGTTTGACGATGCGGCACAGTTGGCGCAAACGATTAAGTCGTTGCCCTTACGGATTACGGGTTTACAAGATATAGACGAAGCCATTAGCACAGCGGGTGGTGTAGCGGCTGAAAACATGGACGAGAACCTGATGTTGCGCACCGTGCCCGGCGTGTTTTGCGCGGGTGAAATGCTGGATTGGGATGCCCCCACGGGTGGCTATTTGTTGACGGCCAGTTTTGCCAGTGGGAAGGTGGCTGCAGAAGGTGTAATACGTTGGTTGGCGTCACAGTCAGCAGCGGTGACGCAGGAGTAACGTTATGTCGGCAAAACCCATAGAAACGGTGCAGTACCGTCCTGTCGCTGGGGCAACGCTATGGTTAGCGTTGATCGCCTTAGCTGCAGGGGGCTTTGGTATAGGCACGGGTGAGTTTGCCATCATGGGTATTTTGCCCGAGGTGGCGCAGTACCATCAGATGACCGAGCCACAAGCCGGCCGCTTGATTAGTGCCTATGCGCTAGGGGTGGTGATTGGAGCGCCTATTTTGTCAGTATGGGGAGCACGTTTACCCCGTATTTGGTTGGCCATTAGTTTGATGGTGATGTATGCCATCACGAATTTTGCCAGTGCGTTGGCGCCTACTTTTGAATGGCTGATGCTGTTTAGGTTTTTAAGTGGGCTGCCACACGGTGCCTATTTTGGGGTGGCGGCGTTAATTGCCGCGTCGATGGTAGAACCGTACCGACGGGGGTATGCGGTAGGGCGGGTGATGATGGGGCTTACCGTTGCCGCGTTGGTCGGTAACCCTATTGCGATTTGGCTAGGGCAGTGGGCTGGCTGGCGATGGCCCTTTGCCTTAGTAGGCGGGATTGCGGTACTGACCATTTATTTGATCCGCCGCTTTGTTCCCCGTGATTTGCCTGAGGTACATAGCTCGGCGAGGCAAGAGCTTAGCGCGTTACGTAACCCTAGAGTCTGGATGACCTTAGCCATAGGCGGTATAGGCTGTGGTGGTATGTTTGCGGTAATGAGCTATATCGCCCCCATTGTGACCGAAGGTGCTGGGTTACCTACTCAGGTGGTGCCCTTAGCGTTATCGGTGTTTGGCGCGGGCATGATTGTGGCGAATTACATAGGCGGTTGGGCGGCTGACCGTTGGTTATTCCGAGGCGCAGGTGTGATCTTGTTATGGGGGCTGTGCTTATTGCTGATGTTCCCGTTGATGATGCGTCATAACGTGACGTTGTTTATTGGTATTTTTACCGTTGGCACGATTGGAGCGCTGGGCACGATACTGCAAGTGCGTTTGATGGACGTTGCCGCCAATGCGCAAACCTTAGCGGCATCGCTAAACCATTCTGCCTTCAATTTTGCTAATGCCTTAGGTGCATGGCTGGGTGGTGTGGTGATTGATGCCGGTTTTGGCCTGCAGTCTACGGCGTGGGCAGGGGCGGGCTTGTCGTTCTGTGGCTTAGTCGTGCTGCTATTGGCGTGGCGTCAGGAAAAAGCCTGGCAACGTAGGAGAGCTGCTGATGAACTTGCCACCTAAGGAAACTGTCTCGGATAAGCCCTCATTATGGCTACTGTTCTGGATTTTTACGCGTATTGCGTTAACCAGTTTTGGGGGGGGTGTGAGCGGGTGGATGATGCGCGACTTTGTACTAAAGCGCGCATGGTTAACGCGAGACGAATTCTTAAGTGGCGTAGCACTATCACAGGCATTACCGGGCTTAAACGTAGTGAACCTAGCCATCTGGGTGGGCTATAGATTGCGGGGCGGGGCAGGTGCTTTTTGGAGTGCCGTGGGCATGGTGGTACCCGCCTTGCTGCTCATTATGGTGTTGGCACAAATTTATGGCACAGTAAAAGCCATTAGCTGGGTGCCGGTGTTGATGGCCGGTATTGCGGCGGCAGCGACTGGGTTGTCGTTAGAAATGGGTGTGCATGCGGCGAAACGCGTCATACCCGACAAAATCGGGCTGCTCTTTATGCTGGCGGTGTTTGCGGCGATTTATGTGTGGCAGATCAACCTAGTGGTGGTGATTGTGATCGCTGCACCACTATCGGTGTGGTACGCCTATTACACGCTGGAGGACTAACCATGTGGTTCTTGCTGCTAGCGTTGTTGCGGGTGTTTATTCCCTTGTCGTTGCTTACGATTGGTGGTGGGCAAAGCATTATTCCAGCTATTCACGAGCAAGTGGTTACCCAGCAAGGCTGGTTAACGAATCAAGAGTTCTTAGACGCTTTTGCCTTATCACGGTTGGCTCCCGGCCCTAAAACCTTATTAGTCGCAGTGATTGGCTGGGAGGTGGCGGGTTTCTGGGGGGCGTGGGTAGCAGGCATAGCCATTTTCTTACCCTCGGCGTTGTTGATGTATGCCATTGTTCGCGTATGGCAACGTCATGCCAGGAAGCGATGGGTACGTGCCATGGAAAAAGGGTTGGTGCCTATTGCTGCGGGCATGGTGTTTGCCGCTGCTGGCACCATTTTAGATGCCAGCAGTTATAAAGAATTAGCGTGGGTGGTGGCTTTAGGCAGCACGGCACTGTTGTTATCGGGGCGTGTGAACCCCTTTGTATTGCTGGCCGTAGGCGGGCTAGTTTTCGTTGTGGTAGTGCCCTTGCTATGAGCCTGCTTACAGCGGCCCTTTAAAGACAAAAAATGCACCGGCACAAATCAGGGCAAAACCCACCGCATGATTAATGGTGAGGCTTTCTTTTAGGTACAGCACCGAAAACACCGCAAACACCACCAAGGTAATCACTTCTTGCATGGTTTTTAGTTCGGCAGCGGAGTACATCGTATGGCCCAAGCGATTAGCCGGTACGGCTAAGCAATATTCCACCAACGCAATGGCCCAACTGATCAGAACTACTTTCACAATAGGGCTGTGGGGAAATTTCAGGTGCCCATACCACGCAATAGTCATGAATACGTTGGAACAAATCAGCAGCACTATGGGTAGAAACTTCTGCATCATGGCATCTAAAAAACAGTAGAAAAAAAGCAGCATACACGAACTGTATAGACCGTGTGGGCTAGCGTTGTTTAGGGATGCGTGTATATACTTGGTATTCAAATCATTTTGATATCATCTATATTATGAGCAATCAATCCAGCACCAGAGAACGTTTTGGCATGATGTTTGTGGGCGTGTCACGTCGGTGGCGAGCCGGTGTGGACAGCAGTCTCGCACAGGCCGGGCTTACGGATGCCACGTGGCGACCGTTGGTGCATATAGAGCGCAGTGGCGGCGGGATCTCACAAAAAGACTTAGCCGCTAGGCTGGATTTAGACGCTTCTACCTTAGTGCGGTTAATTGATGTGCTGGTCAGTAAGTTGCTAGTAGAGCGGCGCGCCGATGAAAACGACAGGCGCAGCAAGTTGTTGTACTTAACCGAGCAAGGCAAAACTGCTTTGGCACCGCTGCAAAAGAGCTTGTTTGCCGCAGAAAGCGACATGCTGGCCGGTTTGAGTGATGAGCAGATAGAAAAATTCAGCGTCATGCTAGAACACATAGACGCCAACATACGTGCCCTGCATAGCGAGGCGAATAAGGTATGAGTTGGACGCGGGGCTTAAGTAAATGGGGCTTTGATGAGCCTCGTATGGCCTTTGCTGGCCGCACGGCGTTAGCAGCGTGTGCCGCTGTGGTGATTGCATGGTTGTTGGGCCTAGAACATCCGCAGTGGTCGGGCATGACCGTGTGGGCCGGTTCTCAGCCGTGGCGCGGTCAATTGGCTGAGAAAAGTGTGTTCAGGTTGCTGGGCACATTGATTGGCGGCGTGTTTGGCATGTTGCTGCTGTTGCTGACAGCGGGTAATTTGGTGTGGCTGACCTTTGGTTTAGCCGTATGGATAGGTTTATGCACGTGGGCAGGAAACCGTATTCGTGGTTTCATTTCCTATGGTGCCATGCTGTCTGGCTACACCGCCGTGATGGTGACGCTGCTAAAAAGCCATCACTTCACCTCTATTTTTGCCATTGGTATAGACCGTATTTTTACCGTATCACTAGGGGTGTTAATCGCCTTATTAGTGGGGTGGCGTTTTGCTCCTGTGGCGAATGCCGTCAACATTCCCAAACGGTTAAAAGCCTTGGTGCGTGATACCGAGCAGGTGTTACGGGCAGAGCAGGCAGCAGGTCAAAATACGCCAGAACTGGACGCAAAAAAGCAGCATATTCTGCGCCAGTTGGCATTAATGGAAGAAAGCCTAGAAACCCAAGTGGCAGGGTCATGGAATTTGCGCCAGCGGGTGCGCCGTTGGCGGGGGCAGATGGTAGCACTGGTACAAGCCTTGCTAAACAGTGATGTATCGCAGATTGGCAGCCCGTCGTTACCTAGGGAGGTAGCCGCCTATTACGATACGCATGAAGCTATGCGAGCCTCGCTGCGATCATTCTTAATGATGGCCTTGGCGGGCGCTGCATGGTTGCTAAGTGGCATAGAAATGGGGGCATTCATGTTGGTGGGAACTGCCATCATGGTGTCGGTGTTTTCTACCGTCACGCAGCCATTGCCTATTTTGAAGCAGGTGGTGATAGGGCAGGCCTTAGGTGTATTAGCAGCGTGGGCATGTAGGTGGCTGGTGTGGCCGTACATGGGCAGTGAAACAGCGCAAATACTGAGCCTAATGCCGTTTATTTTGATGGGTGGTTTGTTCTTTGGTCACCGTATTGGCGCGGGGCCACGTGGCTTTGACTTCAATATGGTGCTCCTACTGTTGGTGCAACCCGGTTGGCCCTTGTTGGGCGATTGGACGCACGCTTGGCAGGCGGGTATTGCGGTGGTGCTGGGGCCTGTGATGGCGATGGTGGCATTTTGGCTGATTTTTCCAGCCAATAGCGCCACGCAGATTGCTAACGTGCGCGCCAAAGTACGGTATGCCTTGTTAAAACAGGCAGCGGAACCCATGGAGGCCGAAAGCAAGTCGCAGTGGTATGCGCAATTAAGCTTGGGTATGTTGAAGTTAGCGCGCTATCACACAGCAGGTACCGCGGCGACGCAAACCGAGAATGCGTTGGCTTGGGGGCAACGTGTGGAGGCGATGGGGGTATTGCAGCAGCATATAAGTGTATTGCTGCACACGGCCGATGTCTCAGCAGAACAGCGTCACAGTGCTCAAGTAGTGCGTACTCAACTGTTATCGGGAACAGACTCTGCCGCGTTAACGATGGCGTTGCAGGTATTGCAAGAAAGTTGGAAAGGCAGCACAGCACTGGATAACGCTAAAGTAGAACAGGCGTTAGCCGTGCTGGCTGCATCAACGTCGCACTAGTAATGCAAGGCGCGTTGGTAAGCGTCTAACACGGCTTCATGCATAGACTCCGACAGCGTGGGGTGAGCAAACACGGTTTGCATCAGTTCGGCTTCGGTGGTTTCTAATTGCATCGCAATGCCATAGCCTTGGATTAGCTCGGTCACTTCATCCCCCACCATGTGCGCACCCAATAGTTCACCGCTTTGGTCATCAAAAATGACTTTGATGAAACCGTCAGACGAACCCATGGCGAGGGCTTTACCGTTGGCGGCTAGTGGGAACTTGCCTATGCGTAGGGTGCGACCACTGGCTTTGGCTTGCTCTTCAGTGAGGCCAACATGGGCAACTTGTGGGTGGCTGTAAATGCAGGCAGGAATGCGGTCTGCATTTAAGGGGTGCGGTTTTAGCCCTGCAATATGTTCCACGCAAATTACCGCTTCATGCGAGGCTTTATGTGCTAACCAGGGGGCGGCGGCTACATCACCAATCGCGTAGATATGGGGGTGGCCGGTTGCGCTGAAGTCCTGTGTGATGATGTGGGTGTTTTCCACCTTCACCGCATAGTTTTCCAAGCCCAGCTTTTCGGTGTTACCCACAATGCCTGCAGCGACCAGCACTACATCGGCTTGCAGGCTTTGTGCGCCCGCAGCACCTTCTAATTGCAGTGTCCAGCCTTGGCCTTGTTTTTTAGCGTCTTGGATACGGCAGCCTAAGTGCAGTTGTATGCCATCACGTTGTAAGGCTTTGGCTACGTGTTGGGATACTTCGACATCCTCAGAAGCTAAAATGCGATCGCCCATTTCTACCACGTGCACTTCAGAACCTAATGCACGGTAGAAGCTAGCAAACTCAATACCAATTACACCTGCACCAATGATAGTGAGTGATTTAGGTACCGACGTAGGTACTAGGGCCTCTTTGTAGCTCCACACCGATTGGCCGTCTACAGGGAACATGGGTAACGTGCGAGCACGAGCACCCGTTGCCAAAATGAGGTCTTTAGTGTGTAGCGACTGGGTGCTGCCGTCGGCTTGTTCCACCACAATGTTTAGCCCCGATGCGGCGGGGGCGCCCAATTTGCCATGGCCGTTAAAAACTTGCACGCCATTTTTCTGCATCAGGTGTTTTACACCGCGCTGCAATTGCGCTGAAATGCCGCGCGAGCGTTTGACGATGGCCGCTAAATCTACGGTAGGGGCAGCACACTGAATACCAAAACTAGCCGAGTCACGAATTAAACGCAGCACATCGGCAGAGCGCAGCAAGGCTTTAGTGGGGATACACCCCCAGTTTAAGCAGATGCCGCCTAGGTGTTCTTTTTCCACCAAGGCAGTGCGTAAGCCCAACTGTGCAGCACGAATGGCAGCCACGTAACCGCCAGGGCCACCACCAATGATGGTGACGTCAAAAGAGGAGGTAGTCATGGCCAGCCTTAAATCAGAATGGACAGTGGAGCTTCAAGTGTTTCTTTGAAGCGAGCCAACCAACGTGCAGCTAAGGCACCATCAATAGCGCGGTGGTCTACCGATAAAGTCATGCTGAGCATTTGTGCAATCACCATGTCATCACCCTCGGCAATCACGCGACGTTCAGCAGCACCTACTGCCAAAATAGCGGCTTGTGGTGGGTTAATGATGGCAGCAAAGTTTTGCACACCGTACATACCCAAGTTACTGATGGTGAAGCTGCCGCCTTGGTATTCGTTAGGCTGCAATTTGCCATCGCGAGCACGTTCTGCCAGTTGGCGCACATTCTGGCTTAATGCGGACAATGACATATTGTTCGCGTTGCGTACCACCGGGGTAATCAGGCCGGAGTCGGTGGACACAGCGACTGAGATATCCACATCGTGATACTGCAGCAACGCCTCGTCTGTCCAACTGACATTCATCTCAGGCATGGCTTGCAAGGTGACGGCCACAGCTTTAACGATCAGGTCATTGACCGAGACTTTCTGGCTAGCAGTTTGGTTGATTTGCGCACGTAGAGCCAACAGGGCATCCACACGGCATTCTGCCTGCAAGTAGAAATGCGGCACAGTAGATTTGCTTTCTGTCAGACGACGGGCAATAGTACGGCGCATGGCGCTGTGCGGTTGCGCTGTGTAGGCCGCGTTGCTGGCTACTGGCGCAGCAGCGGGTGCGGCAGTGGTAGCCACCGTGGCAGGCTGCTGAGCTTGAGCTTTGAGTACATCATTTTTAATGATGCGGCCATGGGGGCCACTGCCGTGCAGTGTAGACAAGTTTAGGCCGGCTTCTTGCGCTAAACGGCGCGCTAAGGGGCTGGCGAAAATACGGCCTGTAGTGTTTTCAGACGGTGTGCTGTTGGCGGCGGGTGCGGCAACGGCAGGCGTTACTGCCACCGGTGCAGCCACCTCAGTGGTCGCAGCAGCGGGTGCTGCCGAAGGGATGCCTGCCAACGCGGCTTGCAGCTCGGCATCGCCCTCGCCAGTCGCCAAAATAACAGCGATGGGTGCGCCGACTTCGGCGGATTGGCCGGCGGGCACCAGAATACGTGCGAGTGTACCGCTGGCTTCAGCCGCGACTTCTACTACTGCTTTGTCGGTTTCTACTTCCAGAAGCTCGTCGTTGATGTTGACGGCTTCACCTTCTTTTTTCAACCAGCTCAGGATTTGAGCGGCGTCATTGCCGGCGGCTACGCCGGGCATGGTGATAAGTGTAGCCATGACTTAATTCCTGTTTTGCAAATCATTACGGTAGGCGTGCAGGTCAGCATAGGTGACCAGTTCCAAGACGTTGCCCTCTGGGTCTTTGCAGAAGGCAAGGTAGACGCCATCGCGTACTTCAACGCGGTGATCGCCTGTTAGGAACTGCGCGCCAGCCTGTTGTAAACGCTGTATGGCAGCATCAATATCTGCCACGATAAACGTGAGGTAGAAGCTACCTGCTCGGTCTAAGAGAAAGGGCAGGTCTGCTTCTGCATCCAGCGGCGCGGCATCGGGTTGTATTAACTTGATGCGCTCGCCATAGGTGGTTTGCAGACGCACTACGCTGTAGCCTTGTGCCGACATGGCAGCGGGTAGCGCTTTCTCGGCGGGCACGTGAATGATGCTCATTGCCGTGCAGCCTAGCCCTTCTTCGTAGAAGCGTTGCAAAGCAGGAAGATCACGGCAGCAAATGCCTACTTCTAAGGGGGATACCATCGTAGTGCTCATGTGCCTACTCCTAGTTCAGGCCTTGGCCGTGTTGCATACGTTGCAAGCCCTCAACCACTTCTTCAGTGCGGGCGTGGGCGGCACGTTCCAGTACTTTGGAAATGCTTGGGGATGCTTCGCCACCAGTAACACGTTGAATAGGTTGATCCAGCCAGTCGAAGTAACGGCGTTGGATCTCATCGGCCAACCAGCCACCGTAGGAGGTACCTTTAGCACCTTGCTCTACGATCAGTACATTGTTGGTTTTGCGAATACTTTCGCCGATGGTGTCCCAATCCAAGCTAGCTTGATCCAGCCAACGCAAATCGATCACTTCAGCATCAACGCCAGTTTGCTCAACGGCTTCTAGGCTGTGTTGCACCATAGACAAGTAGGTCAGGATGGTGAGGGCTTTACCTTCACGACGCAGCGCAGCTTTACCTACTGGCAAGCAGTAATCTAAGTCGTCAGTTGCGGCCAAACCGGTAGAGGCGTACAAGTCTATGTGCTCAATGACCAGTACGGGGTCGTTCAGTTTGAGTGCGGTATTCATCAACCCTACGTAGTCGTATGGGGTGGAGGGTGCCACAATGCGCCAGCCTGGGCTGGTGGCGAAAATACCGGCAGGGTCCATGGAGTGCTGTGAACCGTAACCACTACCCATGGCTACTTTGCTGCGCAGTACCAGTGGCACATTGATGTCACCACCAAACATGTGGCGCACTTTACCAATTTGGTTAAAGATTTGGTCGGCAGCTACCCACATGAAGTCGGGGTACATGAATTCGATCACAGGACGGTAACGGCCATCCATGGCCAAACCACCACCTAAACCAGCAAAAGCGTTTTCGCTAATGGGGGTACCCAATACGCGATCAGGGAAGCGATCAGCCAAGCCACGTGTTGCGCCGTTAGTGCCGCCTTTTAGGCGGTGAATGTCTTCTCCCATAATGACCACGCCGGGGTCGGTTTCCATGCGTCTACCCATCACGTCTGCTACGACGTCGATGAATTTACGTGGGGCAAGCTCAGCGGTAGAGGCGGCTTGTTCAACCGTTACGATGCCATCCATTTCGCTTAGATCACCACGCAAACCTACGTCACGGAAGTGTGGAGCAGGCCACAGCTCAGGGCGAATACGACGTTTACCAGCTTTGCCTTCAGGGTCCGCTTCTACCAATGCTTCAGTCGCTTGCTTCATGGCATGCTGAATGCGAGCTTGTAGCTGCTCAATTTCTTCAGCGGTGATCAGACCTAATTCCACCATTTTGGTGTTCATCAAGGTGACAGGGTCACGTTCACGCCATTGTTGCTCCTCTTCTTTGCTGCGGTAGCCAAAGGCGCTACCGGCAAAACCACCGTTCTGGTGATAGAAACGGTACAAGTCGGCCTCAATAATGGTTGGGCCGCGGCCAGCACGCATGTGGGCTAAGGCTTGTTCCATCGCCAAGTGCACGGCCAGTGGGTTCATGCCATCTACTTTCCAGCTAGGAATGTTGAAGGCTTGACCGCGAGCTGACAGGCGGGGTTCGGCAGTGGCTTCTTCTACCGATGTAGACACAGCGTAGCGGTTGTTTTCAATGAAGAAACACAATGGTAATTTCCACGCGGCGGCCAAGTTCATGGTTTCCAGTGCAGAGCCAATGTTCACCGCACCGTCACCAAAGTAGGTGATGGCTACATCGCTGGTGCCAGCGTGTTTATGTGCCCATGCCGCACCAGCAGCTAATGGAATACCACCGCCCACAATCGCGTTAGTACCCAGTACGCCGGCTTCGTCCCAACGCAGGTGCATGGAACCGCCACGGCCTTGGCAAAAGCCTTGGGATAAACCCAGGATTTCGGCCAATGTACGTTGCAGCAGTGTCGTGGTAGGGGTGTCTAGCTCAGCGGTGGGAGAAATGCCATTAGGGTGCAAGTGTGCCAGTGCTTTGCTTAAGAACTGGTGGTGACCACGGTGCGAGCCGTTAATTTGGTCGGTAGTGCGCAGCAATGCTAACGAGCCTGCCGCACCACCTTCCTGACCCACGCTAGAGTGCGCTGGGCCGTGTACCAAGCCTTCCATGGCAAGGCCAACCACGGTTTCTTCAAACGCGCGGATTAGGTGTACATGAGTGAGTAGCGTACCCAGTACCGCCGGGTCTGCGTTTTGCCAATCACTGTCGGTAGTTTGGAATTCAACCCAGGGAGCCTGGGATTGCAAAGGGGTAATGTCTGGCATAGTGAAACTCACATGAGAAAATTAGGTTCAAACGTAGCGTCCAGCACAGGCTGGGAGGTGAATGCGTGACAGAAACTGGGCCACAGGGTGCTCATACGGCTAACCAGTTTTTGAGTAGTTGTGCATCGTTAAGCAGCTCATCAGGCTTACCGCGAAATACCACGGAGCCATGGCCTAACACGCACACACTGGTAGAAATCTTCATGGCGATGGTGAGTTTTTGCTCTACCAAAATAATAGAAACGCCACGTTTGTTGATGTCTTCTAGTGCTTCACCTACGACTTCTACAATCTTGGGTGCCAAGCCTTCGGTAGGCTCGTCCACCAGAATCAGGCGTGGGTTGCCCAGCAACGAACGGCAGATAGTGAGCATTTGCTGTTCACCACCAGACAAGTTGCCTGCCAGCGTATTGCGACGTTCTTTAAGGCGTGGGAAGTAGTCGAACATTTGTTCTACATTCCACAACGGCGCGTTATCGCGTTTGGGCTGTATGCCCATCAGCAGGTTTTCGTCTACGGTGAGGTTGGCGAAAATGTCGCGCTCTTCGGGCACATAAGCAATACCGGCACGGGCAATTTGATAGGCTGGTTTTCCAGCTAGCTCTTGGCCATCTAGCACCACGTTGCCTGAGGTGGGCGTCAACATACCCATAATGGCTTTAAGGGTGGTAGAGCGCCCTGTACCGTTACGGCCCAACAGGCTTAGCACTTCGCCTTGTTGCACATCAAAGCTCACACCATGAAGAATGTGGCTTTTGCCATAGTGGGCGTGTACATCTTGCACACGCAAAAGAGGGGATTGGGCTGTACTCATGCCTGTACCTCCGTACCCAGATAGGCTTCTTGTACGAGTTTGTTGTTGCGAATTTCTTCAGGCGTACCGGTGGCAATAATTTGCCCATACACCAGCACACTAATGCGGTCACTTAACGAGAACACCACATCCATGTCGTGCTCTACGATCATGAGGCTACGGCCTTGGCTAAGCTCTTTGATCAAGCCCGTGGTGTAGTCGGTTTCTTCTCTGGACATACCGGCCATGGGTTCATCCAACAGCAGGACGCTAGGGTCAGAAGCCAACGCAATACCAATTTCCAGTGAGCGTTGCTCTGAATAGCTAAGCTCACCTGCCAAGGTGTCGCGTTGCCCGCTTAAGCGTACGTTTTCCAGCAGCACATCAACTTCAGCAGTGACGGCGGTAGCGCGTGAGGCGGGACGCCAGAAGTTGTAGTCCAGCTTATGCCTACGCATCACACCTAAACGCAGGTTTTCAAACACGCTTAAGCCAGGAAACACGTTAGTGATCTGAAAAGAGCGTGCCAAGCCCAAGCGGTTAATACGTTGTGGGTCCATGCCCTGAATAGGGCGGGAATCCAAATGTATGGTGCCGCTGCTGGGGCGCAATAAGCCCGAGATTAGGTGAAATAACGTGGATTTACCTGCCCCGTTGGGGCCGATAATGGCGTGGCGTTCACCTTTTTCAAGGGTCAGGTTCACACCGCGCATGATGTGCGACTCACCAAAGGATTTGTGCAAATCCTTGATGGTCAGAATAGGGGAATGAGTAGTAGACGTCATGGCTATTATTCCTCGTTCATGGCTTGCCATTTACGTGTCATGGTCGCGGTGATCATGACGCCAATGACGACTAGCAATACAGGCCATACCCATGTCATCACAGAACCGGGTAACCATTCCTGCCCAAAGAGCTGGATGGCGGGCCACGCAGCATCTGGAGTGGTGTGATAGTCGGGGCTAAGAATGCGTCCTAGCAGCTCAACAATCAGCACTACCCCTGCAGCACCAGCAATAATGCCCAGTGTCCACGTGATGAGGGCACCGACTAATACGGCAATGTTGTGACGCACACTGCTGCGCTGCCACCATTGCAGAATGCTAAACAAGCCAGCAGGCAAGAACATCATGACCAGTACAAAGATGATGCCTTGGTACAGCAACCAGGAACGGGTAAGGTCGGATACGGCATAACCGAAGAAGCTCATTACCGCCGCACCTAGGGCAGGGCCGAAGAAACTGCCAATACCACCTATGTACGAGAATAGTACGGCTTGGGTGGACAAGGTCATGTCAAACAGCACGTAGTTGGCGGCTTCGTTGTGCATGGCTTGCAGACCACCGGCCAGACCGGCAAAGGTGGCCGAAATGGTGAACACCATGACGCGTAGGCGATGTACGTTGTAGCCCAAGAAGCGTAGGCGATTGGTGTTTTCGCGTAAGCCGTTACACAGGCGACCCAGTGGGGTGCGAGTGAAGTAGAACAGTAACGCGATAGCAATCAGTGCCCAGATGAGAGTGAGGTAATACACCTCGGTAGAGGTACCGAAGTCAAAGCCCCACGCCGGCATACGCATCGCTGATACACCGCCTTCACCACCAAACACACCTTTAAGGTGGGGAGCGAGAGCGTGCAGCAGTTCAGCCAACGCCAGTGTGATCATAGAGAAGTAAACACCGCTACGTTGTGTAGAGAACCAACCCGCTACGATACCCAGTAAACAGCCCGCCAGTGCACCCAATAATGGCAGCAGTGGAGTAGGTAACAGGCCCATGCCATCCACGGCATTCATGGCGTGAATGGTGGCAAAAGTACCGATGGCGAAGTAAGCAGCGTGACCAAAAGACAGCATGCCACCTTGGCCAGCCAACACGTTGAAGGCCGTTGCGAATAACACGGCAATCAGCATTTGAATGGCGGCGTTTAGCAGGGCAGGAGTCAGGTAAGAAGGTGCTAACGCGAGAACGACGATAAGCACTGCGAACAGAAAAATGCGTTTCACCGTATTACTCCCTATTTCCCATCAGACCCGACGGACGGATCAATAACACCAGTAGCATGAGCAAGAAGGGAATCGTGGCTGCCATGGAAGAAACTTTCAGTGTGAGTAAACCACCAGTAGTGCGTGCCCAGTCACCCATGCCTACTAGGCTAAATAGGTCAGCTAAGCTCCAATCAATGCCCACGGCAAACGAGGACACCAAACCGATGATGAGGGAGGACAACATGGCACCACCTAAGGAGCCCAAGCCACCTACTACCACCACCACAAATACCAACACGCCAAGTTCTAGCGCCATGTTGGGGTTAGTGGTGTAAAACGCACCTGCTACGGCACCAGCGAGACCAGCCAAGCCAGCACCAACGGCGAATACGCCCATGAATACCATGGGTACGTTGTGGCCTAAGGCTTCACCCATACGAGGTTTGTAGATAGCAGAGCGCACCACAATCCCGACACGAGTGCGGGTGAGCAGCAAGTAGATCAAGGCAAACATCAGCAGGGATGTGGCACCAATCAGCAAGCGGTAGAAGGGGTAGTTGGTACCGAAAATGCTGAATGCTGAAAAATTCAGCGCTTCTGGTACGCGGTAATCCACAGGGTAGTTACCGTAAAAGAGCTTGATGACTTCGGTGATGATGAAGGACACACCGAAAGTCAGCAGCAATTGGTGACCATGCCCGTACTGGTGTACGCGACGCAGCATATAGCGCTCACCGAAGGCACCAATCAGCCCAACCAAAATGGGGGCGATCACAATTGCAGGCCAGTAGCCTGTGTATTTTTGCAGGGAGTACGCCAAGTAGGCGCCAACCATGTAGAAAGAGGTATGGGCGAAGTTAAGAACGCCCATCATGCCGAAAATAAGGGTCAGGCCGGCGGAGACCATGAACAACAGCAATCCGTAGATGCTACCGTTCAGCAGGGACACAACAAAAAACTCCATGCGTATGCCTTTTTTTGCCTAAGTTGGAGGTATAGGCTCTGCCAAGCGCAATAGGTAGAGCTATCAGGGGCTAGAGACTAGAGGGAGGATGGCACCCGCCATGACATCACAGCGGGCGCATCAGAACAGGAGTTAGGAGGGGCGTTTCATAGAACATGTTTGTTCTACGGGGTTAACGGCCTCTGCTCCGGTGAACAGTTTGACAACGCTAAAGCCCATGTCTGTGCCGTCTACTTTGTATTCGGCATCACGGGATACTTGAGACACCACGATAGGCAACATGACTTGGTGGTCATCAGCACGAATCGCAATTTCACCCAATGGGCCTTGCAGTGTGACGTTTTCTAAGTTCAGTGCCAGTTGTGTGGTGTTCAGCTTGCCATCAGCGTTAGCTTCGGTGTTACGCAGTGCTTCGCCCAGCATTTGAATACCAAACACGGTTTGTGGTTCTACGTAGGTAGGGTAGTGGCCAGTAACCGCTTTGTAGTCTTCAGCAAAGGCTTTAGTGGCGTCGTTGGCTTCTACGTTAAACGCGTGAGAGATGTAGTGGCCCAGAGCCAAGTCACCCGCGTTGGCGATGTTGCCGGGTTGATCCAAGAACACAGTACCGAAACGAATTTTCAAACCGGCATCGCGTGTGGCTTTCATCAGCAACAACAAGTCGTTGGACCAGTTGCCAGTGATGACGGTTTCTGCACCGCTGTTCTTGATGCGGTTAGCGTACGGGGCAAAGTCTTGAATGCGGTTCACATCGTGCAGCGTTTTTTCTACCACGGTGTAGTTGTTGGCAGCCGCTTGTTGTTCTGTGGCGTACTCCATGTCACTACCCCAAGAGTAGTTTTGGTTCATGGCGTAGACGTTAGAACCTAGCACGCCATCTTCTTGCATGGCGTTAACCAGTGTTTTCACACGGATAGGGGCGTTAGTGGTGAAGCGGAAGTGGTAGAAGTGGCATTTGTCAGCCGTCAGTTCCAGTGCTTCGCCACCCATGTTCAGGTACAGCACTTCTTTGCCACGGTTACGGATGTTGTGTTTGCGAATGTCTTCGGTGATTTGACCCGACACAGCAGACGATGAACCTTGGATGATGATATCCGCGCCATCAGCAATAGCCGCTTTCACTTTGTCTGATGCACCAGCTGGGCCGCCCTGGTTATCGTATTCCATGATTTCAATGGCTTCACCATTCCAACCGCCGGCTTGGTTGATTTTGTCCAACTCAAATTTGACAGCGGTTCGGTACAGCAGGCCGGTAGAAGCTTGGGGGCCAGACAGTGTTTCCACTAAAGCGATTTTGAGTGGTGCGGCTTGTGCGGTAGTCAAGCTGCTCAACCCAGTGACGGCCAGCGTTAGTGTCAGGTGTTTCAGTTTCATCGTTTGCTCTCCATTCTCCGAAAAGAATTCGCATGTGGCGAGGCCTTCGTGTGGGACAGATATTGGTTTAGGAATATCCAGCACAAAGGATAATTTTTATGTAACTTGTCTGATAAGTTTGATATGCTTGTCAGACGATTTGAAAAATACTATATCAGCAACAAAAAGAGTGTCAACGAGCATTGATCAAGAAACACGGTAATCATGATTAAGTCGTTATAAATCAATGTGTTGCTCTTATAGGTATAAACCCGAATACGAGGAGGAACTATGCTAGGACTAGAGAAAAAAACGGTGTTAATTACCGGTGCGGCTGGGGGAATTGGGCGTGCTTTAGCGCTGCGTTTGGCACAAGCTGGCGCGCAGATTGCACTGTGTGATCGTGATGCCAATGCACTGGAAAAGTTGGAGCAAGAAATACGTGAGCAAGGCGGCGTGGCAGAGCGTTACGCGGCAGACATAGGGTCGCAACAGTCATGCCAGGATTTAGCAAAATCGGTGGCTGATAGGTTTGGCGCTATTGATTCATTGGTGCATTCCGCTGGTATTTATCCCGAGGCAAAAGTGGCCGAGATGAGCACCGAGCAATGGCGTCAATTGATGCAAATTAATCTGGATGGCACCTTTTATATGTGCCAAGCCGTGATGCCGTATTTGTCTGAACGTAGCAGCATCGTGAATTTATCGTCCATGGCAGGGCATCGCGGTAGTTATGCCCATGCACATTACTCGGCTTCTAAAGGTGCAGTAACCAGTTTCAGCAAAAGCTTGGCCTTAGAGTTGGCGCCGCGTACACGCGTGAACTGCGTTGCGCCTGGCATTATCGAAACGCCTATGACCCGTGATTTGCTACAAGCAAAAGGTCAGAGCCTATTAGCCTCTACGCCGTTGCAGCGCTTTGGTACCGCCCAAGAAGTGGCCGATGTGATTCTGTTTTTGTGTTCAGACCTAGCGTCGTTTGTGACCGGTGAAACCATTCATGTGAATGGTGGTTTGTACATGGTGTAACGTTAGGCCGCCAGTCTCGTTATACTGGCGGAGTTTCACACCTTACCAAAACAGATCAGGATTGTTTGACCACTATGGCAGGGCATAAACAGAGCGTTGCATACTCCACGCCCATTGTGGCGTGGATACGGCAGGAAATAGAAACCGGCAATTTTGTTGCCGACCAAAAGCTACCTAGTGAAGCGCAGTTACAAGAGCGCTTTGGGGTGAGTCGTTCCGTTGTGCGCGAGGCATTGTCACAGCTGAAATCCGAAGGATTGGTGCATTCACAGCAAGGGCGGGGCGTGTTTGTGAATGCCCGAGGTGAGCGTCGCATGTTCAGTTTAGACATGTCGGGTGCCACATTGGGTGATCTGACTAGCCTAGAGCATGTGATAGAACTATTGGTAGCCATTGAGGTGGCGGCGGCTAAACATGCAGCGCAGCGCCATACGGCAGCGGACCTGAAAAAGATACGCAAAGCGCTGATAGGCATGGAGTACGCCATTGCTTGCGATCAGTTGGGTGACGAGGAAGACTACGCGTTTCACCAAGCCATTGTTGATGCCACACATAACCCTCACTTTATTACCTTAAATGAGTACTTGGAACAGCATGTGCGTCGTTTGATACGCCAAACACGTAGTCACACCGCGCAGTACCACCAAGACTTGATCGAAGATGTGCAAGCCGAGCATCAGGCCATCATTCAGGCCATAGAACAGCGTGATTCCGATGCAGCCGCTGCGGCGGCAGAGCGCCATTTACGCAATGCGGCAGAGCGTCTACGCACCTATATCAAGGTGTAACGGGTTTGGCTAATGACTCAAGCGAAGCGGTAGGTACCCAACCGCTTTGCTGAGTGAGCAGATTCTTACACCACATCCAGCCGTTCAGGTGTTTAAGCACTGCGACAATTTCCCCCACCCTCACATTCAGTTCTTGAGCGGTATAGTCCTCTAGCGCCACACCGTGTGACGGTGCGTCGGATGTTCTAGCAATAATCTGACTTGGTACCCAGCCACCAGTGTGTTCGGGCAGGGTGCAAAAAAACCAGTTATCCCAGCCTTCGGGGCCTGCATATTTGGCGCCCACGGTTAAGGCTGTGCCTTTAGTGAAGGTGATAGGGTCGGGGAACTCGCTGTGGTGAGCAGCGATCACACGATGTATATGGGGTAGTTCTGCGGTGTGGTCGGCGGTATAACGCTGTACTACCAACCCTTCGTCTTCGGTGGGCGCTACAAAATAACTGCTGATAGCATCAAATTCAGCCTCGGATGTTTGGAAAGGGTGCGCACCCGATTGATTGCGCTGGTGTAGCCTGGCTTTGCAAATGGCATCGGGTATATCCAGAAAATGCAGCACGTGAGACAAGGCAGATGCTTGGCTTAAACTACGCATCCATGCACGACTAGCCAATGTGTTGGCGGGGAAGTCCAACACTACCGAAACGCCTGTTTCTAGTAGTTGGGCAATGTGTGGGGTCATGGCGGTACGTAGTAGCCCAGCACAGCGAGCATAGTCTGTGATGGTTTTTATACCGTCTGGGTAAAGCGCCGCTAGCCAACTGTCTTCGCTGATCAATACCGTGTGGGGCGCACTAGCAAGTTGAGCAGCAAGCGTAGACTTACCTGATCCAATTTTCCCGCAAATGAAGTGCAACATGGCTGGCGAGGTAGCGGACGTTTTGAAGGCAGAAGTCATAGGTGCTTGTTCCTTGATTGAAGTGGCATCCCGTGTGGGGATAAAAAAACCCGCCAGAGTAGGCGGGTCTGTGCAATGGTTGTGCGCACCAGCTAACCCGCCTTTTTGGGGCGACGAATCATCTCAGTCATGAAGGGGCTGGTAACTATAGTCATGAAATCAGTATAAGCAGCTTAAAGGCGTTGTGCAAAGGGGTTTGCATAGTGGTACATATGCGTGAGCTTAGTGCTGAAATTGCTGTAGGCACCAGTCCCACACTGCCGCTACGGCGGGTTGGCGTGTGCTGCTGCGTTTACGTAGTAAGTAGTACGAAGCCGGTAACGTAATGTAGTGGTCGCTGACGGTAATTAAGCGGCCAGCTTTTAAGTCGTCAGCCACAAACGCCTTGTTAGTGAGAGCTACGCCTTGCCCACCTAAGGCGGCATCAATGGCTAAGGCCGTTTGGTTAAATAGGGTGCCGGGTAGGCGAGTGGGGCTGTTTAAAAAGGCAGGCCAGCGATCGTGGGCATCATGTAGTAGGGGCAAAGTTGCCAACTGTAGCGCTGACAGCGGAGGCGGTTGGGGCAGCACTAAATGAGGGCTGGCCACAGCGATGAGATCTTGATGAAAGAGCAACTCTGCCTCCACAGTGGCAGGGATACTGCGTGCGGTTAAACGTATGGCGATATCCACATGGTCTCTATCAAAATCAGACAGTGCGTCCGTGGCAATGGTTTGCAGTTCTACCTGCGGTAACTCGGTATAGAGATGGGCTAAACGGGGAATCAGTAGTTTGGCGGCAATGGTAGGTGTCACACTGATGGTGACGCGATCAGGGCGATGGGCAAGCCTTTCTGTAGCCGTAGTAAGCGTATCAAAAGCATGGCTAATATCACTTAAGTAGCTAGTTCCAGCCGGTGTTAACGCCACACCGCGTGCTAAGCGCTGAAACAGGGGCGCGCCTAAGTGAGCCTCCAGCGCGCGTACTTGTTGCGCTACCGCGCCTTGTGTCACACCTAGTTCATCGGCAGCAGCCCTAAAGCTGAGACGCCGCCCGGCAACCTCAAAGGCGCGTAGTGCATTTAATGGGGGGAGTTTTCGTCGGCTGATAGGCATGATAAGGCAGTAGTTTTTCTACAGTGTTATGGGCATATTTATCGTTAGAAAATTCGCAGCTATAGATTGATAATAACGCCATATACTGTCTTTAGGAGTAGATCATGTCTGTAGAAAAAGTAGCACTGATTACCGCTGGTGGATCGGGTATGGGCGCAGCAGCAGCACGACGCTTAGCCAAAGATGGGTACGCGGTGGCGATATTGTCTTCCTCAGGAAAAGGCGAGGCGTTGGCCAAAGAGTTAGGTGGTATAGGGGTGACAGGTTCCAACCAATCACAAGATGACTTACAGCGTGTAGTGGAACTGGCTGTAGAGCGCTGGGGGCGTATAGATGCCTTGGTGAACTCGGCTGGGCATGGCCCGCGAGCCCCTATTTTGGAGCTTAGCGATGAAGACTGGCACAAAGGCATGGAAGTGTATTTCTTAAATGCCGTACGTGCAGCACGATTGGTGGTGCCAGTGATGCAAAAACAGGGCAAAGGGGCAATCGTAAACATATCCACAGCTTGGGCATTTGAGCCGTCTGATATGTTTCCTACCTCGGCGGTGATGCGTTCTGGTTTAGCCAGTTTCACGAAGATTTTTGCGGATACGTACGCAGCACAGAATATACGTATGAATAACGTGCTGCCGGGGTGGATAGACAGTTTGCCTGCTACCGATGCGCGGCGTGATAGTGTGCCTATGCAGCGCTATGGCAAGGCGGAAGAGGTGGCCGGTACGGTGGCGTTTCTATTGTCTGATGATGCGGGGTATATCACGGGGCAGAATCTGCGCGTTGATGGGGGCATTACGCGGGCTATTTGATGTGGCTTAGCAGTTAGTAGGCTTCTACGCTCAATGCTAGCTCGAAGTAACCACTGTATTCATCGCACATGCTGAGGGACTGCGGAACAACTTTTTGTGATTTGAGACACCAAATCAAAAAAGTTTTCCTCCGCCTCCTCCTAGATATCGCAATTGATAGGCTTACTACCCTTTCTTCAGTAGCGCTTTAATCAAACCTAACAGCAGCGATTAGGCTCACTTATTTTGCATACCGATTTGTCATTACCGGCGTGAGCTACAACTATTTCACTACCTGCTACAGAAATAGAAATACCTGACAGAAATCACCAGTCTAGAAACCTAGGCAAGCGACGAGCAAAAGGCGGATGGAAGTGTTTTTTTATTTGGTGTCTCAAATAAAAAAATACTTTCGCAGCCTTAGGCTACGGCAGACAGTGATTGATATGCGGGTTTTCTGCTTTAGGCTAATGCAGTCCAGCCGCCAGTAAGCGGGCTTTCAGCCTTGCTTTACCACTCCAAACCAACACATAGACAACTCCTAGAACCAGTACAGCGTGTATTGGAATAGCAATAGGCATTGTTTGTTATGTTATAACATAACGCTTCCTGAAACTTACCTTTACACGATCTTATGAAATTCCCTCTTAAACCCCTTAGCCTTAGCGTCTTAGTGGGGCTGGGCAGTATGCAGCTTGCCGTCGCACAGGAACACACTGAACAGGCTACCGTGCCCACACTACACGCCATCCGAATTTCGGCGCTGCCTTTACAGACAGAGATGAATAAAGGCGCAACGGCTATTACGGTTGTTGAAACGCATGATTTGCTGGCGGTGAATGCGGCCGATACGTTAGGGCAGGTATTGGCACAGTCGCCTGGTATTCATAGTGATACTTTTGGTGCCGGAGCCGGTAGGCCTGTGATTCGTGGTCAAACAGCGCCGCGCGTCAAGGTCCTGAGCGATGGGATTGAGTTTATGGATGCGTCTGCAGTGTCTCCTGATCATGCTATTCCTGCCGACATTTTCTCGGCGGAACGTATTGAAGTGCTGCGTGGGCCGTCTGCTTTGCTATACGGGGGCGGGGCGATTGGTGGTGTGGTGAATATTGTGGATAACAAGATACCCACCGCGATTCCAGAAAAAGCATTTTCTGGTCGTATGCAATTGCAGGGTAGTAGCGTAGACCGTGGAAATGCCGAAGCCCTGTCGCTAACAGGTAGTACAGGCTCTGTCGTGGTGCAGTTAAATGCAAATCGTAGCGAGGGTAAGGATTACCGTGTCCCCCATTGGAAAGACAGCAGGGTAGAAAATTCCAATGCTAGAAGTGACAACATGAGTGTGGGTGTGTCTTTTGTGGGGGATAGGGGCTACATAGGTGCGGCGTATTCGTACCGATACGATAAGTATGGTTTGCCAGGGCATACCCATGAATACGAGGATTGTCACCCGCATGGCTCATCGTTGCATTGCGGTGGGCACGGCCATGATCATGGGCATGACCACGGCGGTCACGAGCATGGACACGACCACGATCATGATCACGATCATAAAACGAATGCAATCTTGCGCAGTGACCGCTTTGATTTACGTGGCGAGTTAGATGATCCTCTGCAGGGTTTTGACAGTGTTAGGTTCCGAGCAGGTTATACCGATTATCGACACGATGAACGCGATGATGGAGTAACCGGCACGCGATTCACAAATCGTGGCTACGATGGCCGCATTGAGTTGCAGCACAAACCATGGGGTGGGCTGACTGGGGTAGTAGGTATACAGACCGCGCATTCAAACTTTAAGTCGGTAGGCGGCAGCGAGAACTTTATTCCTCCTAGCAAAACCCATAGTACGGGGCTGTTTATGGTGGAGAGTTACGAGTGGGATGCACTACGGTTTGAAGTGGGAGCACGTTATGAGTGGCAGAACATTAGGCCCGAAAATCGCACATTAAAACGCTACAGTGATCAGGCTACGTCGCTGTCAGCGGGGGTGTCATGGGCGTTTGCCCCTCAGTATGTAGCGTCATTGTCGTTATCGCGTTCGCAGCGCATGCCTAATGCCCAAGAGTTGTATGCCAAAGGGGTGCACTTTGCGACCTTAACCTATGAGCGCGGCAACCCGAATCTCAAAAAAGAAACCAGCCAAAGCATTGATGTAGGTTTGCGCAAGACAGAAGGGGCGGCGCAGTTTGCGATTAACCTTTTCCACAGCGACATCAAAAACTATATTTATGCCAACACCTTAGACAAGTTCGAAGACTTCAGGCTTATCGAATACAGCCAGCGAGATGCGCGTTTTACCGGTGTAGAGGCCGAGGCATCTTATCAATTTACTCCCATTGTGAAAGCCACGTTATACGGGGATTATGTGCGCGGTAGTTTGCGCCATAACGGTGGTTCGCTAGCTCGTATTCCGGCGGCACGTGTAGGTGTGCGTACAGACTTTGCTTGGAATAGTTGGCAGGCCTACTTGAACTACACGCAGCATTTCAGTCAGAATCGGGTGGCGGATTATGAAAGCCGTACAGCCGGTTATGGCATGTTTGGTGCAGGGATAAGTTACCGTACAAAACTGGCAGGTAATGCCTACGAATTCTACGTAAAAGGCAGCAATTTGTTTAACCAGTTGGGCTATAACCACGCCTCTTTTATTTCTAGGGCAGCACCGTTAGCAGGACGCAATGTGATGGCTGGTGTCAGGATGGAGTTTTAAGCATGAGTACCCCCAGTATTAGTCTGCTGTATCGCAAAGTGACCGAGCTACAAGCACACACCCCATGGGGGAAGGTGCTGGATGCAGGCACAGGGTTGGGTTCCATGCGCTGGCTGCACTCCATAGACAGCAGCAGTTGGACGGCGATTACAGGTGCAGAAAGCATGGCGCGTCAGATCACGCGTGCGCCCTTTTTTCAGGCCAGAGCACAGGATCGTTTGTTAACCGATAACTGGATGAACCCCAGCCTTTTAGAGGGTGAGCAGTTTGATACGGTGTTAGCAGATTATTTGCTGGGGGCTATCGAAGGCTTTGCCCCCTATTGGCAAGATCAACTCTTCCCGCGTTTGCGTCAGTTAACGCGTGGCACCTTGTATGTGATTGGTCTTAACCCCTATGTGCCGTATGACGCGGACGACGAGGCAGGCAAGCTAGTTACCGAAATAGGGCGGCTGCGCGATGCGTGCTTGTTGCTTGCTAATGAACGGCCTTATCGAGAATACCCGTTGGAATGGGTGTTGCGACAGTTGCGTCTGGCTAACTTTACGCCTGTAGAAGTGCAGCAATTTTCTATACGTTATGGCGCTAATTTCGTGAATGGCCAGCTAGATATGTGCGCAACACGTACCCAGCGTTTTAGCGATAGAGGCTTGGCTATAGCGTTCACAGAGCATATTGCCGAGTTGCGTCAACGAGCCCTGAATTATGTGGCGCAAGAGGGTGGGCTGCGCCATGGTTTTGATTATGTAATTCAAGCCACTGCCTGAATAGAGGGTTGTGCCGATACAGCCTTAAAATTCGTTGAAGGGTTAACCCTAACAGGAGAAAACTTCCTGATAAGAGGGGAATATATATCGTTTTGCGTATCGTGTCCCATCGCTTGTAATAGCACTACTGTTTAATTACTTTAGTGCAGCCATTGTTATGAGTAACTTAGGATATAGAGTATTCCCCCATCCTGCTGACGCGCAGCAGGATGCAGCCTTATTAGACCAGTTTGCTCAAATCGGCGTGGCGCAGATCAGCGATTGTATGCAGCGTTTGTATGGCGTAGTGGGCCTACGTCCTTTCCATCAGTGCGCCACGCGCATGGTGGGTTTTGCTGTAACGGTGAAAGTGCGCCCAGGCGATAATTTGATGATTCATAAAGCGATGACGATGTCTGGCGCACATCAGATTATTGTGGTGGATGGGCACGGCGATACGACCAATGCGCTCGTGGGTGAACTGATGATGTTAGATGCTCAGCGCCGCGGTATTGTAGGTTTTGTGATTGATGGCGCCATCCGTGACTCTGATGTGTTTGCCGCACAGTCCAGCTTTGGATGCTTTGCACGTGATGTGTCGCACTTGGGCCCGTATAAAGATGGTCCTGGCGAAGTGAATGTACCGGTGTCTGTTGGCGGGCAGGTCGTACAGTCCGGGGACATTATCGTTGGTGATTGCGATGGCGTGGTGGCCGTACCGTATGCGCAAGCGCATGAGGTACTAGCCTTAGCGCAGAAAAAAGAAGCCACTGAACAAGTCGCTAAACAAAAAATTGCGGTTGGGACTTACACCAAGCCCTGGCTAGAGAAAACTATTGCTGAAAGAACAGGTGCCTAACATGAGTATTGTGGCTGAGCGCATTCGCCGTATTAAATTGTCTCCTAGCGTTGCGACCCGTGCGGTAGTGTCCGAGTTGCGCGCACAAGGGCGTAGAATTATCGATCTCACTATTGGGGAGCCGGATTTTGCGACACCAGCGCATATATGTGCTGCTGCAAAAGTCGCGATTGATAAAGGCCAAACCAAGTACCCACCAGCACAAGGTGTAGCTGCATTGCGCCAAGCCATTGCAGCCAGATTACACAGTGAGACAGGTATCAGCTATCCAGTATCCCAAGTGATTGTGAGCACTGGTGGCAAGCAAGTGCTATATAACGGGTTGGCAGCATCGTTAAACGAGGGTGATGAAGTTATTGTGCCTGCCCCTTATTGGGTGTCGTATCCAGATATGGTGTTGGTGAACGGCGGGGTTCCCGTGATTGTTCAAACCACCATTGCCAATCACTATAAGCTTACTCCGGAGCTATTGGAGACGGCGATTACGCCACGCACTAAGTGGTTGGTGTTCAACGTACCTAGCAACCCAACAGGCACTTTGTATAGCGTAGCCGAACTGCGTGCGTTGGCCGATGTGTTGGTGCGTCATCCACACGTGTGGGTTATGACAGACGATATGTATGCGCGTTTGAATTTTACTGGCCAACCTACACCGTACTTACTACAAGTGGCACCAGAGTTAAGTGAGCGCACTTTGTTGGTAAATGGTGTATCTAAGGCGTATGCCATGACGGGATGGCGTATTGGCTATGGTGCTGGACCTGCGGAATTGATTGCGGCGATGTCTGTGCTGCAATCACAAAGTACCTCTGGTGCATCGTCTATTAGTCAAGCAGCTGCACTGGAAGCGCTGACAGGTCCACAGGAGTGTGTGGAAGAGTTTGCGCAGGTGTTTAAACAGCGGTGCGATAAAGCCTGCGAGTTGCTGGCACAAGTACCGGGTTTGACCTTAACTAAACCGGATGGCGCTTTTTATGCTTTCCCGGATTGTTCTGGACTGCTGGGTTCCACCACACCTGCTGGTGACCGTATCGAAAACGATGAAGACCTGGTGCTGTATTTGTTGAAAGAAGCAGGTGTGGCTGTGATCGGCGGCACTGCATATGGCGCACCCGGCACGTTCCGTTTGTCTTTTGCAGCATCGCTGGACGATATAGAGCAAGGATGTGAAGGCATCCGCGCAGCATGCGAGAAATTACATTAAGCCTTTCTTAAAAGGCAGCTACCTTGTCACATAGTGGTTCATAAGAGGAGACTCATCATGTATAAAACGATGTTTTCAGTATTGTTGGCATCCACCAGTATGCTCATGGCATCCACAGCACAGGCAGATCAGTTGGCAGAAATACAGGAGCGCGGCACCTTAGTGTGCGGTACGCTGGGCACGTCTCAACCGTTTAGCTTCCAAGACCCAACAACACGCAAATTGGTGGGCTATGACGTCGATGTATGTCAGTTGCTGGCCGATAAGTTGGGTGTAAAGGTGGAGTACAAACTGTTGTCAGTGAGTGCGCGTATTCCTGAGCTCAATGAAAAGCGTGTAGACGTATTGGCGGCTAACCTAGGGTACTCACCTGAGCGTGCTAAGCAAATTGCGTTTAGTCATGCCTATTATGTCAGCCCCCAGAAGTTATTAGTGCGTGCGGATGCGGGTTTAGAGCAGATTAGTCAAGTCAATGGTCGTAGAGTCGGTGCTACCAAGGGATCGAGTTCAGAGCGTGAAATCAAACGCATCTTGGACAAGTCCAACGTGATTGGTTACTCCGACAGCTCTGCTACCTACTTGGCCTTGCAGCAGCGTAAAGTGGATGCGCAGTTTGCATCGGAATTGGTGTTGTTGCGTTTGATGTTGCAAAGCCCACCTACCGCGCCAGTCACTATTATTGAAGAGCCTGTGTTTATGGAGTATTGGGGCTTAGGTTTGCGTCAGGATGAGCCTGCATTCATCGAGAAAGTAAACCAAATCTTGGATGAGGCCGAGCAAGATGGTACGGCCGCTAGTATCTTTGATACATGGTTTGGTATGGAGTCTCCATATCAATTAGAGCGTTCATTCAGCATTGCGCCTATACAAGAATAGGCCTGCTCTTCAGTCAGTCAAAACATGCTTGAGTTCTTTTATGTAGAACAGCTGCTGGATGGGATGGTAACAACCATCCAGCTTTTTGCTGTGTCTTGGGTGATGGCGTTTACCTTAGCCATTCTCCTAGTCATTATTCGTACTACCAATCTACGGGTATGCCGATGGTTGGTGGATATATTTGTGGAATACCACCGTAATGTGCCGCTTATGGTGCAGGTGCTGTTCTGGTATTTTGGTATGCCAGAACTGTTGCCAGAAAATATACGTTTCTGGTTGTACGACCATAATGCCGAGCTGTCGTTAGCGGCGATTGCGTTAGCGCTAGGGTCTTCAGCCTATATAGCTGAGGATATTCGTAGTGGCTTGCGAGCCATCCCTGGCACGCAGTTCGAGGCTGCCCGCGCCTTGGGGTCTAGTTATTTGCAATGTATGCGCCACATTATTGTGCCGCAAGCTTTACGTATTGCGATTGCACCGTTAATCAGTCGAGCCTTGTTACTGTTTAAAAATACCAGTGTGGCGATGGCGATTGGTGTGGTGGAGTTGACCTATCAGACTCGTGAAGTAGAAAACGAAACCTATCGTACGTTTGCGACCTTTGGGACAGCGACAGTATTGTATTTGTGTGGTGCGTTTCTGATTATGTTTATTGGTGCTCGCATTACGGCGCGTTTTGCCCTGAAGAAAGGGGGCGCATAATGCTAGAAATTATACAAAATTACTGGCCCATGTTCTTGGTAGGGCAGTACCCCAACGGGCCCTTGGGCGGGTTGGCACTGACCTTGATTTTGGCGGCGTGTGGCTTGTTGTTGTCGTTCCCGTTAGCCATCGGACTGGCCTTGGCCCGCGTAGGCCCTTGCAAGTGGTTATCCACCGCCAGTCGCCTGATTGTGAACGTTGTGCGTGGCGTACCGCTACTGATGCTGATTTTTTGGGCGTATTTTGTCATTCCCAAACTCACTGGCGAATCCATTAGCGGTTTTTGGACCTTGATCTGGGCGTTGGTAGTGTATGAAAGCGCGTATTTATCTGAGGTGATACGGGCAGGTATAGAGGCCATACCTAAAGGTCAAATTGAGGCGTCTAACTCGTTAGGGGCAGGGTACTGGACCACCGTTCGTAAAGTAATTTTGCCGCAGGCCCTCTTTAATGTGTTGCCTGGCATGACCAGCCAGTTTGTCTCTACGATCAAAGAAACCTCATTGGGGTATGTGATCAGCGTGAATGAACTAACCTTTGCGGCTAACCAGGTCAATAACTTGGTGTTGACGCAGCCGTTACAGGTATTTGGTATCTTGGCGATCATTTATTTCATCGTGTGTTTCAGCTTAAGCCGTACGGTGAATTGGGTTGAGCGTCGCATTCAGCGCTCGCGACAGATGGCAGTGATTTGATCTAATAAGGTTAGGTAAACATGATCAAGTTTGAAAAAGTAAACAAATGGTATGGCGAACATCATGTGCTGCATGATGTGGACCTTACGATTGGCAAAGGCGAAGTGGTAGTCATTTGCGGCCCTTCAGGCTCCGGAAAATCCACATTAATTCGCACCGTTAATCGCTTGGAAGAAATACAAAAAGGCTCGATTACGGTGGATGGGCAGGATATTCATGCCAAGAAGCTCAATCTGAATCAGTTGCGTCAGCGTATTGGTTTTGTGTTTCAGCAATTTAATTTGTTTCCGCACATGAGTGCTGCCGAGAATATTATGTATTCGCTGGTGTATGTGCAAAAGCAGAACAAACAGGATGCCCGAAAACAAGCCGAGCAGTTATTGCAGCGTGTGGGTCTGGCCCATAAAGCCGATGCTTTCCCTGGCGCCCTGTCTGGCGGACAGCAGCAACGTGTGGCCATCGCCAGAGCCTTGGCGCTGAAACCGCCTGTGATTCTGTTTGATGAACCTACCAGTGCCTTGGACCCGGAAATGGTGGGTGAGGTTTTGCAGGTTATGAAAACCTTGGCCAGTGAAGGTATGACCATGGTGTGTGTCACGCACGAGATGGGGTTTGCGCGTGATGTGGCCGACCGTGTTGTTTTTATGGATGCGGGACACATTGTTGAAATTGCCAAGCCGGAGCCATTTTTTAGCCAGCCGCAGCACGAGCGCACCAAGCGTTTCTTGGCCGACATCATACGCGTATAGAGTATGGTCGTCAGTGATCCGGCTTGGGCTGTTAGCAGTAAGGGGGTATGCTAGGCATGGATAAATCATCTCATGTTTCTACAGCAGCCATGTATACCCTGAAGCAGCTCGAGTCTTTTCACTGGAGTGCCGTATTAGGGAGTTTTAATGCGGCCTCTAAAAAGCTTTATGTTACCCAATCAGCGGTAGCTAAGCGCGTGAGCGAACTAGAGGCATTCGCGGGTGCTGAGTTGTTTGATCGTTCACAACGTAAACTGGCACTGACGCTGGTGGGGCGCCGCTTGTTTGAGCTTTCCACACAATTATTAGAGCTCAATAGCCGTATTGTGCGTGAAATGGCGGACTCCTCTAGATTTGAAGGGGTGGTGCGCTTAGGCGTGACCGAACTAAGCGGTTTGACCTGGTTAGCCGACCTGATTGGTGACATGGGAGAACACTATCCCAATATACAATTGGTGCCAGAAATTGATGGTGGTATTACCCTTTATGAACATTTAGAGAGTGGTGACCTAGATTTGGCTGTCATGCCGGGGCCATTTTGGAGTTATGAGTACGATTGTGTGAAGTTGGGTGTTGTGACCAATGTGTGGATGGCGAGCCCATTTCTCGCGTTGGATTTTGATGCTTGTCTGACGCCTAAAGACCTCATGCCATTTCCGGTGATTTCTCAGCCGCCTAATTCTGCTCTGTCTCACCTGTACGATACGTGGTTTGCGGAACAAGGCTTCACGCTTAATCGGTTATTAACCTGCAACAGCATGGATATGATGGCGCGGCTCACCATTATGCGCCAAGGCATTAGTCATTTACCTCGAGGGTATTTTTGGCCCTTGGTAGAGCGTGGTGTGCTGCGTGAGTTACATGTGCAGCCCGAGTTGCCACAAATTCAATATTACGCCGTGTTCAAACGTAGTTTGCTCAGTCATCAAGTGTCTTTGGTGATAGACAGAGTACAAGCCGTTTTTGATTTAGAAGCAGGTGATACATTGCTGACTGCTCTGCAGCAATAGATGGTGCGGTGATTCTGTCTGTGGTAGTGGCTTGGGTTATCATAAAACGATTTTTCAGTGAGTAATAATCTTGGGCATAGGACTCTACAAGACCGTCGTAATCTGTTTTTTGGGTTTAACTATTTCGGGCTGTGCCAACGTGAGGTGGAGCCATCCCGCGCCTTCATCTGAACTCGTGCAAGAAGTCGCCAACGATATCTACGGGATTAAGTACGAGAAAGACTACATAGCAACAGTAGAAGAGCCTGCTACTCAAGAAGAGTTCGACCAGATTATGAATAACCCGCCTACCAAAGAAACTCGTGGCATAGGTTTGGTAGCGCGTGTGGAAGACGAAACTTTTTTGATGGCGGGCTACAGCACACATTTTTATAAACTGGGTTTGAACTCAGAAAAAGACTATGCCCGCTATAACATCGAAGATAAGCCTGCTATTGGGTACAAATATGCCTATCAAGGCAAGATAACTGGCATTGCGTTTCAGTCGCCGCATATGGCGATGAGCAGTAATGATAGAACGAGCTTGATATTACGAACGACGCCGATTTCAGCCTTTCAGGTGAAAATCTTTTACGAAGATAACACCAGTGCCACGTTTGAGTTTTTATCGTCCACGCTTTCTACTCGATTTGGCGGCGGGTTCAAACTCACGCCCCTAAGCTACTTTGACGGCTGGCTACTGATAGATCATAGCTATTACAGCGACACCTTTACGTTGAGTGGCCCCTACAACAAGTAATAGCAGCCTATATAAGTGTTTTATGGATGAGACACGTTCTCATCCATTCTATTTGTCCACTCAAACAGCAAACCCTACTAGCTCGTGACAAAAATGCCTAAAAAGCAGATTTGTAACCAGTGAAGTAGGGTTTTTTTGTATTGAATTCATGCGCAGTCTAATGAAGACTGGAATGGCTGATTATATATTTCTAAAATTCATAAGTGTTTGAATTGTTTGATTTTTTTGTTGAGGTTTATATAAGGAGTAGTACATAACAATCATGCTGTAATGCGTCGTGGTAGAGAGGTGGTTAACTTTAAAAATATTTTGGAGAACACGTCTATGCATGTAGCAGAAAAGAATAAAGGTTTATCCATACTGATATGGATAGCGGTAGCCTTACTAGGTGCTTTCGCGTTGGGGACGGTAGCGCTGACTCGGCGGGGAAACCGTGAGTGCCCTGTGGGTAGTCATCGCGGCTGTGTGCGTGTATTTGATTGCGTACCGTTACTACAGCAAATTCATTGCTAATAAAGTTTTTGAGTTCAATGCGAATCGCATGACGCCCGCTTGGAAATATAACGATGGTTTGGACTATGTTCCTACCAACAAGCACATTTTATTTGGACACCACTTTGCCGCTATCGCAGGTGCCGGGCCGTTAGTCGGGCCAGTCTTGGCCGCCCAAATGGGGTATTTGCCCGGTATGTTGTGGATTCTGGCGGGGTGGTCTTTGCCGGTGCCGTGCAAGATTTCACCGTACTATTTATTTCTAGCCGTAGAGATGGTCGTTCGCTGGGCGACTTAATCAAGGCAGAGTTAGGGCCGGTAGCTGGCGTGATTGCGTTGTTTGGTGCCTTTATGATCATGGTCATTATCCTAGCGGTATTGGCATTGATCGTGGTGAAAGCACTGATTGGTTCGCCGTGGGGGACCTTTACCGTTGCCGCGACAATTCCATTAGCCATTTTCATGGGTATTTATCTGCGCTATTTGCGCCCTGGGAAAATTGGTGAAGTCTCTATTATTGGTTTGGTGTTGTTGCTGGCCTCTATTATTTATGGTCAAGACGTTGCTCAGCACCCGTACTGGGGCCAAGTATTCAACCTAGATGGCGAAGAGCTGACATGGGCGCTGATTATCTATGGCTTTATTGCTGCCGTACTGCCCGTTTGGTTGTTACTGGCACCACGTGATTACTTGTCTACTTTCTTAAAAATCGGCACGATCGCGGGTTTGGCCATTGATATTGTTTTTGTGGCCCCACCACTGAAAATGCCGGCAGTGACTCAGTTTATTGATGGCACTGGCCCAGTTTGGGCTGGCGGTTTATTCCCCTTCTTGTTCATCACTATTGCGTGCGGGGCGGTATCTGGTTTCCATGCGCTAATCTCTTCAGGCACCACGCCTAAGATGATCGAGAACGAAACCCAAGCGCGCTACATAGGCTATGGTGCGATGCTGATGGAGTCTTTCGTCGCTATCATGGCCTTGATCGCCGCATGCGTGATCGAGCCCGGCATCTACTACGCCATGAACAGTCCAGCAGCGTTAATCGGCACCACGCCAGAGCAAGTGGCCCAAGTGGTATCCAGCTGGGGGTTTGTGATTCAACCTGAGCAGCTTACCTCTATGGCGGCTGCGGTAGGCGAGAACACCATTATTTCTCGTGCGGGTGGTGCACCTACGTTGGCGGTGGGTATGGCCTATATTCTGCACTACATGTTTGGTGGCCCTAGCATGATGGCATTCTGGTATCACTTTGCCATCTTGTTTGAGGCGCTGTTCATCCTGACAGCGGTGGATGCCGGCACACGAGCAGGCCGTTTTATGTTGCAAGACTTGCTAGGTACCTTCGCGCCCAGCATGCGAGCAACGGACTCTCTAGTCGCTAACTTAACGGCAACCTTACTGTGCGTGGGAGCGTGGGGGTACTTCTTGTATCAAGGCGTGGTGGATCCGCTGGGTGGTATTAACACCTTGTGGCCGCTGTTCGGTATTGCTAACCAAATGCTGGCTGCGGTTGCGCTGACCTTGGGTACGGTGGTGCTATTTAGGATGAAGAAAGACCGCTACGCATGGGTAACTGCAGCACCTACCGTATGGCTGTTGATTTGCACCCTGACGGCGGGCTTCCAGAAAATCTTCCACCCCAATCCAAAAATTGGTTTCTTGTCGCATGCTGAAATTTACAGTGCAGGGTTGGCAGAAGGCACTGTCATGGCGCCCGCTAAATCGTTAGAGCAAATGCGTCAGGTGATTATTAACGACTACGTGAACTCTATTTTGTGCGCGTTGTTTATTTTTGTGGTGATCAGCATGGTGTTCTTTGGCATACGAGCTATTCAGAAAGCACGTCGTAGCCCTCAGAATACAACGGCTGAAACACCGTTTGAGCCATTGCCAGCACAAGCGTTGGCAGGAGCAGAGTAACCATGAAAACCACAGGATTATTCACGAGCTTTGCACGCTCGGCCACCCAGACGGGGGCGCAAACAGGACGCTATCTGGGGCGTACCCTGCGGCTGATGGTAGGGGTGCCAGATTACGATGTGTATGTAAAACACATGCAAACAACGCACCCCGATCAAGAGCCTATGGATTACGCCACCTTCTTTAAAGAGCGACAGGCGGCACGTTACGGTGGCAAAGGCAGGATTATGTGCTGCTAAGTCCCCACCCGTAGCGCGTGGCGCTACGGCCACTAGCTCCTCACCTAATCTACAGAACACCCCAACGTGGAAGGCTTCTTCTACGCGTGGGGTGTTTCCATTCACCATGCAGTACGCTACTCTGGTAGAGCGGGGTACGTGCCACGCACTGCATTTTTATAGGGTGTTGCCAATGTTTAGAGACTTAATTGACGACCTAGATGACATTTCTGCAGGGCCAGAGATACTGCTAGATGTGCCATTTGTGCCTACGGATGACAGTGTCATCAAGAAAATGCTGGGGTTGGCGCGGGTTAAGGCTACTGATGTGTTGTATGACTTGGGCTGTGGCGATGGCCGTATTGTGATTGCGGCGGCTAAGGCTTGCGGTGCACAAGGCATAGGCGTAGAAATGGACCCCTTGCGTGTTGCCGATGCCATGGAAAATGCAGCCCATGCCCGTGTAGAGCATTTGGTGGATTTCATAGAAGAAAGCATCTTCACGGTAGACATTAGCGGAGCAACGGTAGTAACGCTGTATTTGTTAGAGTCGGTGAATCTAGATTTACGCCCTCGCTTGCTGAGCGAATTACGTCCCGGCACGCGTATTATTTCTCATGCCTTCAGCATGGGGGACTGGAAAGCCGACGAAGAGCTGGAGCTTAGTGGCATTAGCCTCTACAAATGGGTAGTACCGGCTCAGGTAGAAGGTGCCTGGGAATGGGAAGGCTTGGACGGCAACACGTACTATGTGGAACTACAGCAAAGCTTTCAAGAAATCACCGGTACCGCGTGGATAGGGGATACCGAGGTAGTGCTTAGTTGCGCCACCTTACAGGGCGATAGTTTAGAACTGCACATAGAAGACGCAGATAACGCTGTGCATGTGTTTACGCTGATCTTCGCAGAGGGCGACGTAAAATCAGTGTTTGAGAACGTGTAAGAGGGGAATTCTTTGCTGCGACGGAGAAACCGGAGCGTTTTATCTGGCGCGACCAACAGGAATCGAACCTGTATCGAGAGCTTCGGAAACTCTAATTCTATCCATTGAACTATGGTCGCGGAACTCGCTATTTTACCTTGTTTTTGGAAAAAATGCTGAAAGCTATAGGGTGTAGACAGCACGTTAGCGCAAGGTGTGCGTACAAGTTGGGTGCAGTCCGCTATAATGCGATGTTGGTCACTATGTACGGATTGCCTAGAAGGGAAGCGTAGGTCTGGCAGTACGTGTATGCGTCTTTAATTTTGGCGTGGCTCGTAACGAGTTGTCGCCTGCTACTGTTCAAATTTGCGGGATCCGATTATGAGCAATACGGAACAACTCCATAATAATCAAAGCGGCCAGCAAGGCCCAAAATTCTCTTTACAGCAAATCGTGCTGGTCGTGATATTGGCGGTGATTGTGCCTATCGCGTTAGTAGTGATGTTGGTGAATTTGTTTTCAGTGGGTTTGAAAGCAGGTGCTAGCTATAACGATCAGGCACAGGAAGCCATTGCTACTCGTATTCAACCTGTAGCAGGTTTTGTATTAGGGCCAGCAGAAATTGTTGCTGAAGGTCCTAAAGTACTGAAAACAGGTAAAGAAGTGTACAACTCCACCTGTGCGACCTGTCACTCCGCGGGGCTTGCAGGTGCTCCGCTATTTGGTAGTGCAGAAGCGTGGGCTCCATTTGTACAACAAGGTTACGATGCGATGTTGAGCGTGGCACTAAACGGTAAAGGCGCTATGCCGGCACGTGGTGGTAACGCTAACCTCGAAGACATCGAAGTTGCGCGTGCCATGGTGTATATGGCAAATGAAGCGGGTGCCGGTTTCGATGAGCCAGCAGCACCAGCCGAAGACGAAGTAGCGTCTGAGTAACTCTAGCTGCCTTTATAGGGTAGTGCAGTACAAAAAAAGCAGAACCTAATAAGGTTCTGCTTTTTTATTGCCTACTGCATGACTTAGCTATTGGTCTCAAAGGAGCTAAGGTAGTCTTCAAAACTTTGATTGGCTTGCGCGGCTTCAATATTTTCTTGCAGGGTAAGCGAGTCTGTGGCGGCTTGCTCGTAGGCGGCTTGGCGTTTAGGGCACAATGCCGTGTCTAATAAGTGCTGGCGATGTGCTTGGCTTTGTTGCAAGGTGAAGTCCAAGAAACTCAGGCCAGAACCACTTAAATCACGTAGAAGCTGTGCGGACGGTGTGTTGTCAGGGTCTAGTAGCTTGTGTTTCTGAGCATGCAAGGCTTCGCGGTGAGCATGGCCAGATTGCAGGTGCTGATCCAAAAGGTCAGCATAGGGTTCCATATCTTCTAGCAGTTTTTGGCCCCAGTCTTTGAGGCTAATGCTACCGTGCTCGGGTGTGTTCAAAATCAGACCAGGTTTACGGCCTTCACGCACTACCTGTGCAAAGTTGTTCTTGCTGTGCTGACAGAAACCGTTGTTCGGGAACTCATCGCTGGATTCCAGTGTACAGAACAGCAGGAAGGTATCTAAAAAGTGACAGCTCTGTTCGCTGATCCCTAATGGTGCATAGGGATCAATGTCTAAACAACGTACCTCCACGTACTCCACACCGCGTTGAGCCAGCGCGGCAGAAGGGCGCTCGCCTGATTGCGTGGTGCGTTTGGGGCGTATGTTGGAGTAGTACTCGTTTTCTATCTGCAGAATGTTGGTGTTGAGCTGTATCCACTCGCCATTGCGGTGGGTGCCAATGCGTTCGTAGTCAGGCCACGGTGTACGCGTAGCATGCAGCATACGCATCAAGAAAGTGTCCAGATCGTTGTAGCACAGCTGTAGTTCGGCTTGTGCCTCTTTGTTTTGGTAGCCCAGATCGCTCATGCGTAAGCTAGTGGCCCAGGGCAGGGTATAGCTATCGGGAGCAACCTTTTCTAAAGGTAGGTTATGCCCTTTTAAAAAGCTGCTGGACACCACCGGTGAGGCACCAAATAGGTACATCAGCAACCATGAATAACGGGTGAAGTTACGGATCAGTGCCAGATAGCCGGTAGAGCGTTGTTCTTGTAGATCTAGGCCATCAAACCCCAACAGTGGCCACAGCGTGTCAGGCAACGAGAAGTTGTAGTGAATACCTGCAATGCATTGCATGCGTTTACCGTAACGCTCGGCCAAGCCGCGTCGGTAAATGTGCTTCATCATGCCCACATTAGATTTGCCATACCACGCGATGGGAATATCGGCCTCGTTTGGCAGCAAAGCCGGCATAGACTGATTCCACATGGTTTCAGAGTCTATACCTTGGGCTGTGAAAATATGAATGGATTGCAACTCATCCATCAGGCTAGCCACATCGTGGTGCGTGCCCGTGATTAACTCCAGCAGGGATTCTGAGTAGTCTGTAGTGATGTGCTCGTTGGTCAGAGCAGAGCCCAGGGCAACAGGGTGTGGGCGTAAAGACAAATGTGCAGACGTATCAACACGCAGGCCTTCTTTCTCGATACCACGTCGTAAGGTGCGCAGAATATCGGGTTGATTTTGAAGGACGTGGAGTCGGCTGGAGCGAGTATTCATTGAGGCCACCACGGGGGTTGGATAAAGCGACTAAATAGTACTAGTTTGATAGGAATTAAAGCAGTATATGCCGATCAGGTAGGCTTTGACCAAAAAAAGCGGAGGGAGGGCTGTGTAAGTGAACGCCAAGTGATACACTTTTAGCGATCAATTCATTTGTTTGCGCCGATTTGCCTGATCCGCTTGCGGGCGCTCCATAAATCCAGCTAAAGAGGTCCCTATGGGTACTACTGCTAATTCTATTCCTGCTTCGGCAGGCTTGTCTGATGCCATTGTTCCTAACGGTTCAGTGGGCATTGTGAAACCTGAGATCATTGGTTTTTCAGAGCCTTTGCTGCTGAAAAGCGGCCAAGTGTTGCCACAGTACGAGCTGTGTGTGGAAAGTTATGGCACGTTGAATGCCGATCGCAGTAATGCGGTATTGGTGTGCCATGCGCTCAATGCGTCACATCATGTGGCGGGCATTGATGCCGCAAATCCCAAAAATATTGGCTGGTGGGACAACATGGTTGGCCCCGGCAAGCCTTTAGACACCGATCGTTTCTTCGTGATTGGTGTGAATAATATTGGCTCATGCTTTGGCTCTACTGGGCCAGCTTCTACAAATCCGGCAACAGGTAAGCCGTGGGGGGCAAATTTCCCCATTCTGACCGTAGAAGACTGGGTCAATGCCCAAGCGCGCTTGGCAGATTATTTCGGTATTCAGAAGTTTGCGGCCGTTATGGGCGGGTCTTTGGGGGGCATGCAGGCCTTAGAGTGGGCAATTAGCCAGCCAGATCGCCTAGAAAATTGCATTGTGATTGCTAGCACGCCTAGATTAAGCGCACAAAATATTGCGTTTAACGAGGTAGCACGCCGCGCCATTATTTCAGATCCCGAGTTTCATGCTGGGGATTACTATGCACACAACACCGTGCCACGTAGTGGCTTAGGTGTAGCGCGTATGTTGGGGCACATCACCTATTTGTCTGACACGGTAATGGCCGAGAAATTCGGGCGTAGTCAGCGCAACCCGTTAGATGGGCAAGCGTACCGCTATGGTTACGATGTGGAATTCGAGGTGGAATCCTACTTACGTTACCAAGGCGAGAAGTTCTCTACGTATTTTGATGCAAATACCTACTTGCTGATTACGAGAGCATTGGATTATTTTGATCCGTCGCGATTGCATAATGGTGATTTGGCTAAGGCCTTAGCGCATGTGCAGGCGAAGTTTTTGTTGGTGTCGTTTACGACTGATTGGCGTTTCTCGCCCGAGTGCTCACGAGAAATTGTGCAGGCATTGTTGAAAAACCGTTTGTCGGTCACGTATGCCGAAGTGGATGCACCGCATGGCCATGATGCGTTTTTGTTGGATGACGAACGTTATCACGGTGTGGTGCAGGGGTATTATGACCATATTGCAGAAACGATGGGGCTGGGTGCCCGTGCTAGCGTAACGGGAGTATTGGCATGAGCAACATAAACGCAGCTTCCTTGGCACAGCGCCCTGACTTACAACGTATTGCCTCGTGGATTAAGCCAGAGTCCAGCGTGCTGGATTTGGGCTGTGCCGATGGCAAGTTATTGGCGCATTTGCGCGATTCCTTGCAGGTGGACGGCATAGGGGTAGAGCGCCATCCACAAGCCATGATTGGCTGTGTGCGTCGTGGCGTGCCAGTGATTCAGCAAGACTTGGAGCAAGGGTTGGCCTTGTTTACTGACCAGTCTTTTGACACGGTGGTGCTGTCTAAAACCCTGCAGTCCATGGTTAATACTGAGCATATTTTGCGTGAGATGGCGCGGGTGGCACGTTTTGGTATTGTGTCTTTTCCCAACTTTGGTCACTGGTCACACGGGTTGTCCATTTTGGCAGGGCGTATGCCCGTATCGGGTGAAATGCCTTATCAATGGTATGACACGCCCAATATCCACTTGTGTACCTTCAAAGACTTTGAAGATTTAGCCCGATCATTGAATTTACGTATTACGCATAGAGCTGCTTTTGGTAACGATGCGGAAGTACGTGTGTTGCCTAGTTTACGTAGCCGTTTGGCTGTGTATCGTTTTGAATCGCCGCATGCGGCAGCTTAGATAAAGGTCTTAGAATCATGGCGTCTCCCTATGCCAGTCCACGAGTGTTGTCATTGCTGGCGCTGGGGTTTGCGAGTGGCTTGCCACTGGCGCTAACCAGTGGGACGTTACAGGCTTGGGCTACCGTAGAAAATGTCAGTTTGACGCAAATTGGCTTTTTGACGCTGGTGGGGTCTGCTTACACACTGAAGTTTTTGTGGGCGCCGTTAATTGACCGTTTTGCCTTCCCTATATTGGGACGCAGGCGCGGTTGGATTCTTATCTCGCAGTTATTATTGGCACTGTCCATTGTGGGCATGGGGTTGTTATCGCCTGGTACAAACCTTATGCCACTAGCGCTCTTGGCAGTGTTTGTGGCCTTTATGTCAGCCACACAAGACATTGCGTTTGATGCGTACAGTACGGATGTGTTGCATCAAGACGAAAGGGCCGCAGGAGCAGCGTTACGGGTGTTGGGCTATCGGGTGGCCATGTTGGTATCCAGTGGCTTGGCCTTAATCTTGGCCGATAAATGGTTAGGCTGGCAGTACACCTATATGCTCATGGGATTGTTAATGGCAGGGTGTATGGTCGCGACGCTGCTGGCCCCCGAGCCAGAGCTTAAGGTGAAGCCACCACGTAATTTGCGCGATGCCGTCGTAGAGCCTTTTAAAGAGTTTTTCTCACGCGAAGGGGCGCTGAGCTTATTGCTGTTGATTGTGCTGTATAAGCTGGGTGATGCATTTGCTGGAGCCTTATCCACCACCTTTTTAATTCGTGGCGCGGGCTTTAGCCTAAGCGAGATAGGTTATATCAACAAAATCTTTGGTTTAGCGAGCACCATTGCAGGGGCGCTGCTAGGTGGCAGCATGATGGCTAGACTAGGGTTGTACAGGGCCTTAATGCTGTTTGGTATTTTGCAGGCGGTGTCTAATCTGGGCTACTGGGTTCTGGCCGTTAACTCGTCAGAGTTATGGCTGATGGCCGTTGTGGTGGGCTTGGAAAACCTATGTGGAGGCTTGGGTACTGTCGCGTCTGTAGCGTTGCTGATGGCGCTGTGTAATAGGCAGTTCTCCGCCACGCAATTCGCCTTATTATCCGCCTTAGCGGCAGTAGGGCGTACCTACTTGGCAGGTCCGCTTACACCATTCTTAGTAGAAGGCTTAGGCTGGCCCACCTTCTTTTTAGTCACTATTGTGATTGCGTTGCCAGGACTATTCTTGCTGCGTTGGCGCAAGAAACAGATCCTAGCGCTGGATCGTCACACCGACTAATTACAGCATGCCTACTGCGCGACCAATAGCCACGGCAGCAGGCATAAGTAACGCGGTGGCAATACCCGTTAAGCTCATGCCTAGGGCCGCAAAAGCCCCCGTGGTTTGGTTTAACTGCATAGAGCGTGCGGTACCGATAGCGTGTGCAGTTAGGCCTAAGGTAAAGCCTTCAGTGATGGGGTCTGTTACCTTCGTCATGCGCAGCAAAGGCACGGCAATAATCGTGCCACCAATACCCGTAATAGCGACTGACACAGCAGCCAGAGACGGCTCACTGCCAAAGTAGTCCACTAACGCCATGGCAATAGGCATAGTGGCCGATTTAGGCATCATGGCAATAATGATGGCCGACGAACCACCCAAAGCCCACGCAATAAATACGGTGCTGAACATGGCGACGTTAGTACCCACAAACAGTGCAGCCATAATGGGCTTCCAGTGTTGGCGCAGCAGTTGCAGTTGTTTGTACAAAGGAATAGCCAAGGCAACAGTAGCTGGGCCAATCAGCAATTGAATAAACTGCGCACCTTCGAAGTAGTGTTCGTAGGGGGTGTCTGTCCATTGCAAAATGGGCACTAAAATCACGACGGATGTCAGTACTGGCAACAGGAACGAATTCGAGTTGGCGCGCTTGTAGATGGTGAGGGTGAACAAGTACACGCATAGTGTAAGTGTTAACCACAGCAGCGGGGATTCGGTGAGAAATACCCAAATACGGAAGAAATCGTCGTTCATTGTTCTTCCTTATCTGCTTGTTTAGCCATAAGTTTTTTTAGTACAAACGCCGTACAGAAGATGGTGAGCGCTACGGCAAGTAAGTTACCCACAATAAAGGGCAGCCACTCTTCGGCAATTTTGTCGAAGAACAGCATAATGCCGGTAACCGTAGGAATGAACAGCAACATTAGATGCTGTAAGAGCGCCGTACCCGCTTTGTCCAGTTCGGTAGGAATACCGCCGCGTATGATGAACGCAGCTAGTAGCAGTAGCATGCCAGCTAAAGGGCCAGGCAGGGGAATGCCCAAATACTGGACAACGACTTCCCCTATCAATTGAAAGACGAATAAGGCTGTAATAGCAACAATCATGGAGCCTCTCCGCCGGCTGCTAAAGGATAGTTATTATTGACTGTTGGCGCTGACTACAGGAGTCGCGACCCAAGTGCGCCAGCGTAGCTCTACTTCTTCGGGTAGATAGACTACAACAGGCAATCGGCTATTGTAGTACAACAATGAGCCCGCACTGCCGGTCACGGGTACAAACTGCAGCTTTTTGCTGTCTTCTGTACACGCCATCATCGTGGAGATGGGGCCCTCTATACTGGGAAGCACATAGTAGGTATAACCCCAGCCTTCTAGCGTTTTTTCTTGAAGTTGACCAATGAATTGGCGTGTGTTGCAGTCGGTTTCTATTACCTTCCCTGGCAACAGCTCTACTTTCAGATCATTTTCATAGTTACCCACAGGTAAATGAATCACGTGCCGCACAAAACCAGGTTCGGGAGCGGGAAACGCCTCTACCGGATCGTTAATGGTTAGCGTCTCAGTAGGTGGAGCGCTGTGTGGGGTGTCTGGGGTGCCAGCATTGGCAGGTGGTTCAGGGGCAAGTGCTGGTGCAGTGGTGTCGGTACTGGTAGCGGCTTGATCTGGTTGAGGGGCTGCCGTGGTTGTACTGGTGCTTGCTGGCTTGTCTTCGGGAGCGGCAGGAGTAGCAGCAGATTGTGCAAGTGTCAGCGGGCTGCTGAGTAGGCCTATAGCAACGAGGGCAGCGCACAGTGCTGCCGTAGGTGTACGGCGGCGAAACGCGTGAGACATGGTGTTCTCCAAAGAAAACATAAGAGGCAGAGAGGGCCAGAATGAACGCTACATTGTACTGTCAGGGCTTAGTGCGAGACAGGCGCGAGGGGCGATTCTTTTGTGGCCTGATTGTGAAAATAGTAAGTGTTTTTTCCAGCTTGCTTGGCCAGATACATGGCTTGATCTGCCAGTTGTAGCAAGCGGTCGGGGTCTGTGGCGTCTGTGGGGTAGAAGCTCACGCCTATACTGGCCGATACCGTAATAGGTTGTTGGCCATGAATATGGTAGGGTTGGGCGAGTAGTGTGAGTAGCTCTTGCAATAGGGCGGTGCTGTCTTCAGGGGCTTTAAAATCACCCAGTAGCAATACCAGCTCGTCACCCCCTAAGCGGGCAACAGTATCGGTTTTACGCAGTTTGCTGGTCAGGCGTAACGCCACTTCTTTCAGCAGCATGTCGCCAATGCTATGGCCATATTGATCGTTAACGGCTTTAAAACCGTCTAGGTCTACATAGCAGGTAGCTAGGAGGTTCTGGCTGCGATCGGCGTGCGATAAGGCTTGTCGTAAACGGTCGGTAAGCAAATATCGGTTAGGTAGTTGCGTGAGCGAATCAAAGTGTGCCAAGCGTTCTAAACGAGCTTCACGAGCTTTGAGTAGGCTTACGTCTGTACCCACAACGATGTAGCGCAGAATAGCGCCTTTGTTGTTACGCACCGGCACAATAGAGACCTGCAAAGGGCGCTCTGTTTGGTTGTGTGAGTGCATGGTCACTTCGCCTTGCCATGCGCCTGTGGTCATGACCTCTTGCCAGATTGCACGCTGGTAGTCCACCGCTTGAGAAGAGGGGGGCAAGAGTAAATCAACCGTATGGCCACGCAATTCGCTAAGCGTATAACCGCTTAAACGAATAGCCGAAGGGTTGGCGTTGATGATGCGATGTTGATCATCCAGTATCAGAATGCTGTCGTAGCTGCGTTTGAATACGCTCGCAGCAATACGTTGTTCGAACTCGTTGCGTCGGCTTTCCGTGATGTCGGTTTGTACGCCATCACACAAGATATCGCCATTGGGTAGGCGGGTGGAGTTGCTTTCTATGCGTATCCAGCGCTCTTGCCCATTGATGATGGCACGTGTGTCTAAGCGCATAGGGCGTAACCAGGCACGTGCTTCGGCGGTTAGGCGTATGGTTTCTGCACGGTCTTCTTCATGCCAGCAATCACTAATGGCTTTAGGGTCGGCATAAATGGCTTTATCCGACAGGTTATACATTTCACAGAGTCGTGGGCTGACGTATTCGTACAGAATGGCGCCATCCAACGATTGCCGTAGGGTGAATACGCCTACAGGAATACGCTGGACCAGGTTTTCATAGCGCTCTTTGGCCAGCAGCAGTTCTTGTTCTGCTCGAGCATGGTCGCTAAGGTTGATGCCTATGCCTATAGCCTGATTTTCATCAATCTGTATGTTGCCCCATAAGGTGCTGAGCCTATGGCCTTGCTTGGTACGGGGGTGCCAGGTTTGGAAGGATACTTCTCGGCTGAAAATGCTTTGGCGTGCCGCAGCGCGTTGAATGCTGTCAGGGTACAGCACAGATAATGGGTCGGCGATTTGCTGTAATTCTTCTCGTTTCCAACCAAATACGCGCTCGCACTCTTTATTCCAAATGACACAGCGCCCTTCGGCGTCAAAACCGTTAATTAGCACCGGCGCATGCGTGAATAGCTTGTCGTATTGATCAGAGGTGTGCAGATTCTGAGCTTGCTTCAGTTGCTGCGTGCGGTAGCTGAGGTTACAGGTGATTGCCAAGGGTAGGCTACCCAGTAAAAACCATAGCAGAGCAGGAGCTTCTTCTGTGGCGGTGGGGTATAGGAACCACTGTACACCTAACATGATGACGGTCATGCACAGCAAACTACAGCTGAATAACAGCAGGGTTAGTCTAGTCGCTAGCAGGGCAAGCAACGGGAGCAGCAAAAACAGCCCATTAGAGCCAAACTGGTAGGCGTAGAACGAGGCCACGCCTAATACCAGCGTGCTGAGCAAGAACTCAGGAATAGACGGGTGTTGGGATCGTGGGCCTATGCAGGCCAGTACGATTGGAATCACCAGCATCTTTTCGATGAGGCTTAGTGCCCAAAGATGGCTATAGGCATCCCACAAACTGGTGTGTAGTAATGGCTGGCTGGCCTGCAGTACGAAAATGTAGCCCAGCGTGCTGAAATTCTGTGTGCCTAGGGCCAGTACTACCACTAGTGCAATCCACTGGCGTGGTGAGTCTAACTGCGCTGAGAAGCTCAGCTTACGCATCACCCAGCAGGTAAATAGCACTTCTAGGGCGGCGATGGCTGCCAGCAGGAAGCTGTACTCTACAGAGGTATTGCCAGCTAGTGCATAGATGAATTGGGCTGCGGCAGCGCTGATCCAGAATCGAGAGTCTCGCGCTAAGGCCAGTGCTAGCACCACACCCGAGGGAATAATCAGTCCGGGTAACGTCGCCAGCGTAGGGCTGTGGTCTATCAGTTGACCCCACACTATACCTAGCGTGATTTGTACTAAAGCGATGAATACTACCCATACCCCAAAGGGCAGCCTAAGTCTGCCTTGAGGATCGCCTGCAACGAGAGGGGGAGGGAGGGGAGCACTCATCGGCCAAGCATAATTGTATTGTTAGCAAATGTGTACGTTTCTAAGCATCATTTGATATTTCTTAACAATTTATTTCTGTGTAGAGTAAAACCTATAGCTGCCCCACAGCACAACTAGCCAAAAAGCGTACACCATTACACCGCTATTGTGAGTGAAAAAAGCTTGGGATAAGCCGAAATCTATGTAGGCAACGGGCAAAAGAAAGCCCGCAGTGGCTAAGGAGCGCTGTGTCAGGGATTCGGCACGTAAGCCTGGGGCAAAGAGTCGCAAGGGGACGAAATAAAGGAAAAGTAATGCAAGTATGCCCACAACCCCTTGCTTTGCGGCGTTGTTCAGAAGTTCGTTATGAGGGTGATCAAATAGTTTTACAACGGGATGGGCTTTCCCCTGTTCGGCAAGGGCGGTCATAGCGGGTTTATATTGTTCTTTGCCCCAGCCGAAAAAAGGCTTTTCTATAAAGAGCTGGCTGGCGCCCTTCCACATTTCAAAGCGGGCGCCAAGAGACGTGGTGCTGGTTCCTTGGGAGTAGAGTGTAACGTTCTGGATGGCTTCTTGTACACGTTGTTGCACACCAAATTGTGGAAGACTATAGATAATGGCAGCAAGTACTACTAAAGCGATAGGTAGCAAAGTTTTTAGGCGTAAGGAGAAATACTGGTGGTAAACACGGAAAAACACCAGTGCAATCAGTGGTAAGCCAATCCAACCTCCACGACTCCCCGAAAATAAAGAGCCAGCAATGCCGCCCAGAGCTCCCAAAGCTAGCCAGACTATCCAGCCCAGTTTGTTTGGGCGAGTGCAGGCCCACGCGATACCTGCCAAACAGAATAAGCCTGTCAGCATGGAGATATTGCCGAACTGAATGACATGGGTAAAACCTCCAGCTCTTTCAATGTTCAAAATGAGCTTTTGGTAGCCAGCCCAGCTACCCGCTAGGATGCCCCCTGTGGCTAGTCCTGCCCATAGCCAAGATAGGCGTGGAGGGTACTTTATTACTAGCATTAACGCGATAGCAGCTGCTAAAAAGCGGCTCGGTAAATCATAGGTCCGTGAGGAGTACTGATAGACAGCAGCTTCTAGTATTCCCATCAACCCATAGAGAGAAAGTGTGGCAAGCACCAACCAATCATTTTTGGTGAGTTGCGGTTTCTGGCGAGTGGCTAGACAGTACAGTCCACCTAACAACAATAACGCAGCACCAACAGAATAGCCTGAGGGAATTACTAGGGCGATTGCACCTAGCAAGAAAACGGCTACGCTAGTGTATAGAGAGGGTAAGAGAGAAGAGGCAGGCATGTTATGGATAAGCGTTAAAAACTGCAGTGTGGATCTAGTATTTTATTAACGGAGTATTACGGAAATACACAGGGTGCACCGTGTAACAAAATATTATTTTTGCAATAAATGTTTAGTAAAGAAGGGCTAGTGATCGCAAAAGGTGTGTATACAGCGGCGATGAGTAGCTTCTAGCCTGTAGCTGAGCGCTGATTTTACTGCCCATGGCGATTTGGGGATAGTCGCAGCTTTACGGGTTTATGCGAATTTGATGCTAAGGGGTATCGTGGCTATAATGACCGGGATTCAGTCAGAACGGCTGCAATTAGCACGTATGTGTTACCGGTCAAGAGGTTGGAGGCTCGACAATCGGTAACCTTGTCTTAGGTCGCTATACAGTGACCCGGCTTGTAAGCCGACACACCTATGCCCGTCCGAAACGGTTGTGGCAACCATTCAACTGCTTTTGCAGTCTGCGTCGGGGCCCGTGTGGCCTTCCTTAAGGCTCTCACGCCCCTTAGGCACCCTTTGTGTCTGTGTATCCTAAATTTCCTTGGGATGCCTTGTTGCGTTTATTTCCGGTTATTGGTGTTTCGGCTGGTGCGCGCTGGTTTTACTGGCGTAGGCTTTCCGACGTCTGCTGCCAGTAAAGCCTTTTTGTTGAAATAACATTAAGGAAACTATAAAAGCATGCAAGAAACAGAGTTTTTTCAGCTGTCTGCAACCTCGGCTATTTTATTATTGCTGGGTTTCTACTTACTGACATTCCTACTCTCATTACTCATCAGTAAGAAGGAAGAAAACGTTGACGGTTATATGGTGTCTAACAGTGCCGTAGGGTTTGGTCTGTCAGCCGCCAGTATGATTGCCACGTGGATTTGGGCAGCCTCGTTTTACGCTAGCGCCACCTCGGGATATAAGTATGGGCTGTCCGGTCCCATACATTATGGATTCTGGGGCGCATTGATGATTTTGTTCATCTTCCCTTTTGGACGGCGATTCCGTGAGTTGGCTCCCGAGGCGCATACCTTAGCGGAAGTGGTGTATGCCCGTCATGGCAGGTCCAGCCAGATGATCATGGCAGTGTCCAATATTATTGGTAGCTGTATTAGCTTAATGGTGAACTTCACAGCAGCTGGGGCATTAGTATCCATGCTTAGCCCGTTAAGTTTTATTCAAGGGGTATTAATTGCGGGTTTAGGCGTACTGTCCTATACCTTGTGGTCGGGGTTCCGCGCATCCGTACTCACTGACTTCGCACAGTTGGTCGCGATGATTCTGGCGGCTGTGATCATTATTCCTCTGATCTTTTTCAATGCCGGTGGTCCAGATCTGATTGCTGATAATTTTTGGCGTCTAAGCAGCGAACAGGCCGATTTCTTTTCCACTACGGCGATTTTGGAACAAGGGGCACCGTACTTTATTGCCGTGTTGGCTTATGCCATTGGTAACCAAACCATTGCGCAGCGTTTATTTGCCGTACGCCAAGACTTAATTAAACCTACCTTTCTTACTGCTACGGTAGGTTATGGGGTAGTGGTGATTGGTCTGGGGATCTTGGGTCTGCTCGCGCTGTTTACTGGGTTGCAGCCCATCGACGGTGATATGAATAACATCATCCCGCAAATGGCGTCAGCCTATCTACCTCCCTTTGGTATTGCTCTGTTTTTTATTTTGGTGATTGGTTCATTGTCGTCCACCGCGGATGCTGACTTATGCGCGTTGTCGGCCATTGTGATGACCGATATCTACGGTAAGAACATCGCTAAAGGTAAACCAGACCCACGTCGTATGCTGTTGTGGGGGCGACTAACCATGATTGTGGCCACGATGTGTGGTGTGGTGTTTGCCAGCCTGCGCTTAGACATCTTGGTGATGCTGGTGTTTGTGGGTGCGCTGTGGGGGGCGATTGTATTCCCAGTAATTAGTAGTTTCTTCTGGAACCGCGTTACGAACACCGCATTTACGACCTCGGTAGCTTGTGCGGTCACCATGTTCTTATTGGTGCGTTTTGAGCTAATTCCCATGACCGGAGTGGTCGCTGTGTTCTTTGAGTTAGTGGCTTCTGTAGGTGGTGGGGTGGTGCTAGGTTTGATGACCTTTGCTTTCTTTGGCCGCAATCTTGCTTTAGCAGTAGGTGCAGTGGTTACCGTCGTATTGATCTATTACGGCGTAGGCTTCTGGCGTGATTACACCGTGCTATTGGGTTCACTGACTTCATATGGGGCGAGCGCCATCGTGTGTACGCTGATGAGTTTGCGTAGTAATGAGCGTTTTGACTTCTCCGTGCTGTCTCATCGTGTGCGTGCTTTCCATGCAGAGCAAGAAAAAATGGTGAAGCCATCTACCAAGCAGCCTGCGTTAACACCTAAGCCACAACTTTAAGGAGCCACTATGAATTGGATCGTGACCTATATATTGATCTGGCCGGTACTGTCGGCTGGCGTGTTGGCCTTATTGGTTGGCGCATTAGTGCGTGATTGGCGAGCAGCCAAGCGTGATGGTAAAGAGATGATCTAAACGCGTAGCAACACGCAACGTTTACGGGCCATGTACCTGCACGGTGCATGGCCCGTTTTGCATGGGCGTATGTTACAAAGAAGATGCCGTATTACGGTGTGAGATCGTGCAGCAATAAGAAGAAGTTGGAGAGAGACCATGCAGGATGTTCACAGTCACCGGCTGCCATTTGATTGGCATGCGCCGGATAGGGCATTACAGGTACCACTATTGGCTGACTCGCCGCATAGCGGTCATGTGTATCCGTTGGATTTTCACAGCCGTGCACCGTTGCGGGTTTTGCGTCGAGCCGAAGACGCCTTCGTAGACCAGCTATGGTCTGCTTTGCCTACGGAAGGGGCTGGGCTATTAGCGGCGCGTGTGAGCAGAAGTTATGTGGATCTTAATCGTCAAGAAACTGATTTAGACCCACAGATGCTAGCATCACCGTGGCCAGGGCTCGTAGAGCCTTCCGAGAAAACGCAGCTAGGGCATGGTTTGCTATGGAAAAACTTGGGTTCGGTAGCTCTATACGACCGGCTCTTAAGTGTGGCCGAGGTACAAGCACGGTTAGCATTGGTGTACAGGCCCTACCATGACTGGTTAGGGCAGCAAGTGCGTCATTTGCATAGGCGGTTTGGGGGAGTGTGGCATTTGAACTTGCACTCTATGCCTTCTGGTGTGAAAGCGTTATTCACTACCAGTACGGTGCCAGACTTTGTACTAGGCGATAGGTTAGGTACCAGTTGCAGCGCCGATTTTGTCGCTACGGTTGAGCACTTATTAAGGGCGGCGGGGTACCGGGTGGTGCGTAATCATCCGTATTCGGGGGCAGCGATTGTGAAGCAGGTGGGTAAACCGGAGCAAAACCGTCATAGCTTGCAGATAGAGGTGAATAGAGCGCTGTATATGGACGAACGTCACCACCGCAAACATTCAGGTTTTGAGGCGTTGCAGGCAGATTTGGCTATGGTGAGCAAACAGTTGGCGAGTTATGTGCGCAGTTGCGCATCATGATTGCGCGCGAGGTTGCCACAGTACATCGGGCTGGCCGGCATGTTGGTTTAAGCATCGTGCCAAAATAAAACACAGATCCGACAGTCTATTTAAATACTGTTGGACTAAGGGGCGTACCGCATCAAATTGCAGCAAGGCGACAATGCTGCGTTCAGCACGGCGAGCCACGGTACGGGTTTGGTGGGCGAGTGCTGCGGCACGGCTACCACCGGGCAAAATGAACTCTTTTAGCGGCGGCAGCGGTGCATTCAGTGTTTGAATGGCATCATCCAGCTCAGCCAATTGCTCGTCTCGCATGGCTTCGTGGCCGGGAATGCAAAGCTCCGCACCCATATCAAACAAATGGTGCTGTATATGAGAAAGCAGTGTATCTATAGAGGCTGGCAGAGCCTCGCAGCGCCACACGCCAATGAGACTATTTAGCTCATCCACCTCACCCAGAGCATGAATGCGCAGACTGTTCTTAGGCACACGCTGCCCATCGCCTAAGCTGGTTTCGCCTTGGTCGCCGGTGCGGGTGGTAATAGAAGACAGTCTGTCGCTCATTGTGATTAGCTCACTTGGGCTAAGGTTGTCAGTGCATTGCCTTCAATGCGCACAATACGCCAATCAGGCAATACCGAGGCCCCTAGGTGTTCGTAAAACTCTATAGCACTTTGATTCCAGTCCAGCACTACCCATTCAAAACGGGCACAATCTAGCTCCAGTGCTTTACGAGCAAGGTATTGCAGCACTTGTTGGCCTAAGCCCAAACGGCGATGCTCTGGCGCAATATAAATGTCTTCCAGATATAAACCGCGCTTGGCACGGAAAGAAGAATAGTTGTGAAACCACATGATGTAGGACACCAGTTTTTCGGGGGCGTCCTGATGGCAAATTACTAAACAGTTCACAGCAGCAGGCTGGGTGAAAATGTTGTCGAGTAAGGTTTGTTCAGTGGCCTGGAAAGTGTCCAGCAGTTTTTCAAAGGTCGCCATTTCCGTCATTAACTGATGGATTTGGGGAATGTCTGCGATGGTGGCTTCGCGTAAAATATAGCCAGCGGAAAGTGGGTGTGACATACGGACTGTGTGCGATAATTCAAAAAGTAAGCGTATACGGCGTAGTCAAAACTGACTGCTACAATAATGCATCATGCCGTCAAGGAGTGTAAACGATGCTGCGAACTTTGCGTAAGCTAAGTGCTTTACTAGCGATTGTATTCATGACGTTGTTCTCTAGTGTGAGTGTGGCCCAAGAGGCCAGAGCCTCAGGAGAAGTGCGTCGAGTTGATCCGGGTGCTGGAAAAATCACATTAAAGCACGGTGAAATAGATGTGTTGCGGTTGCCCGCGATGACCTTGGTGTATCGCATCGACCCAGCCTTATTGGCCGACTTGAAACCAGGCGATAAAGTGCGCTTTGTGGCCATACGTCAGAATGATGAATACGTGGTGCTGAGTATCCAAAAATAGATCGCACACCTATTTCATACAAGACAGATAAAAATAGCCGCCCTAGGGCGGCTATTTTTGTGACAGACACCAGTGCAGCTTATAGCACGTAGCGCGCCAAATCTTGGTGCGTGACGGCTTCTTGCAGTTGGGCATCTACATATGCCGCATCGATCACAACGGTTTGCTCTGCTTTGGAACCTGCTTCGTAGGATAGATCATCCAGCAGTTTTTCCATCACGGTGTACAAACGTCGTGCGCCGATGTTTTCGGTACGCTCGTTAACTTCAAAAGCCAGCTCAGCCAAGCGACGAATACCTTCTGGTGTGAAGTCCAGATGAACGTTTTCCGTTGCCAACAATGCTGTGTATTGCTTAGTCAGCGAGGCGTCGGTATCGGACAAAATGCACACGAAGTCGTCGGCTGTCAGCGAGTCCAGTTCCACACGAATAGGGAAACGACCTTGCAGTTCTGGGATCAGGTCCGAAGGGCGTGACAAGTGGAAAGCGCCGGAAGCAATAAACAAAATGTGATCCGTACGCACTACACCGTACTTGGTGTTGACGGTGGTGCCTTCTACCAGAGGCAGTAAGTCACGCTGCACACCTTGACGGGATACTTCACCGCTGGTGTTGCCTTCGCGGGAGGTGATCTTGTCGATTTCGTCCAAGAATACAATGCCATTTTGTTCTGCATTCAGAACAGCCGCAGCACGTAGTTCTTCTTCGTTGATGTGTTTGGCCGCTTCTTCATCTACCAGCAGCTTAAATGCTTCTTTGACTTTGAGTTTGCGCTTCTTGGTTTTGTCACGGCCCATGCCGGCAAACATGCCACGCAGTTGCTCCGTCATTTCTTCCATGCCGGGAGGCGCCATGATTTCCATCTGTGGCATCACTTGTGCCACGTCAATTTCAATCTCGGTGTCATCCATTTTGCCTTCACGCAGGCGTTTGCGGAACGTCTGGCGTGTGCCACTTTCTTCGCGCTCGGGTTGGCCGTAGCTGTCGCGAGCAGGAGGAACCAAGGCGTCCAAGATACGGTCTTCAGCTGATTCTTCCGCTTTGCTGCGTACGCGGCGCATTTCCAATTCGCGGGTTTGCTTAACCGAGGCATCCACCAAATCACGAATGATGGTTTCTACGTCGCGGCCTACATAACCTACTTCGGTAAATTTAGTGGCTTCCACTTTGATGAAAGGCGCGTTGGCAAGCTTGGCCAAACGACGGGCGATTTCGGTTTTACCGACGCCGGTGGGCCCAATCATCAGGATGTTTTTAGGGGTGATTTCGTGGTTGAGAGGCTCGGGAACCTGCTGACGACGCCAGCGATTACGCAGAGCAACAGCCACAGAACGTTTGGCACGATTTTGGCCAACAATATGTTTGTCTAGCTCGGAGACAATTTCTCCGGGTGTCATGGATGTAGCGGACATGATGATACAGCCTTTGAAAGTCAGAGCGTTTCTATAACGTGGTTGCCGTTGGTGTAGATGCACAGATCGCCGGCGATTTCCAAGGATTTTTTGACGATATCGGCAGGGGCCATGTCGGTGTTTTGTACCAGTGCCAAGCCTGCTGAGTGGGCGTAAGAACCACCAGAGCCGATGGCTGCAATGCCGTGCTCGGGTTCCAGTACGTCACCGTTACCGGTCAGCACTAAGGTGTGCTCTTTGTCGGCAACAATTAGCATCGCTTCTAGGCGGCGTAAGGCACGGTCCGTGCGCCAGTCGCGAGTCAGTTCTACCGCGGCGCGCATCAAGTGACCTTGGTGTTTTTCTAGCTTGGCTTCGAACAGTTCCAGCAGGGTGAAAGCATCTGCTGTTGCACCGGCAAAGCCAGCCAGTACAGAATTTCTATAAAGCTTACGGATCTTACGTGCCGTCGCTTTAATAACGATATTGCCTAGGGTGACTTGGCCGTCGCCGCCAATGGCAACGTCCTCGCCGCGGCGTACGGCAATAATGGTAGTGGCGTGAAATTGTTCCATAACATTCCTTACTGTTCTTAGCTGGCAGATGGGGGTAGATGTTAGGAATTCAAGAGCAGGTAGTCAGAAATAACTGTGCCACGGTAGCCGAAGCTAGCGTGGCACAGGGTACAGATCTGGGCAGTCTGTGACAGTGGCTATTAGTCGCCGTAGAGCTTCTGGCGCTTTTCACGACGCTCTTGGGCTTCTAAGGACAAGGTGGCTGTTGGGCGAGCGAGCAGGCGTTGCAACCCGATGGGTTCACCTGTTTCCTCACACCAGCCGTATTCGCCAGCATCAATCAAGGCAATGGATTGTTGTACTTTCTTGAGCAGCTTACGCTCACGGTCACGGGTACGCAGTTCCAGTGCATGTTCTTCTTCGATAGTGGCCCGGTCTGCAGGGTCAGGCACGAACTGTGTTTCACGCAGGTTTTCAGTAGTGGCACCAGCGTTAGCCAAAATTTCCTGCTCCAGCTCACGCAACCGGCTTTTGAAAAAAGCCAGTTGAGCGTCGTTCATGTAGTTGCTGTCCGGCATGGCCAATAACTCTTCAACGCTTAGCAGCTTGGTGGGGTGATTGCTGACATTCGATTTGTTTGCCATGATTTTCTCTCTCTAACGTAGTGGGGCAGAAGGGAGAGCGAGGTCGTTAGACCAAGCAGTTTTCCAGCCCTTGCGTAAAAATCTCCTGAGGCAGTTTACGTCCGATGAAAACGATTTTACTTTCAGGTTTTTCTTTGGCTGCCCACGGTTTCCCGGGTTCAACCCCCATCATCATGTGTACCCCCTGGAACAACATGCGGCGATTAACGCCTTTGAGGTAGAGGATACCCTTGTACCGCAACAGATCCGGACCAAAAACCTGGGTGATACCGCCCAGGAAGTCTTCCAGGCGTTCCGGATCAAAAGCTTTGCGTGAACGGAACACAAAGGCACCAATTTCATCTTGATGCGGCGCGTGGTGGTGGTCATGACCACAATCGGTACCGCAGTGTTCACCATGCTCGTGTTCATGGTGATGTTCATGATGATGGTGGTGTTCGTCCTCGTCTTTGAGGAAATCTGGGTTGATATCTAAGATGGCATCCAGATTGAAACCACCCAAATCCAGCAATTCGTTGATATCGGCTTCACCGAAGTGCACCGATGAAATGCTGGCACGGGGGTTGATCTTCACAATGCGGTTACGCAATGCTTGGAATTCTTCTTCTGACACCAAGTCTTTCTTGGAAATCAGAATACGGTCGGCAAAGCCGATTTGTTGTTGTGATTCAGATTGCTGATCCAGCGTTTCCATACCGTGTTTGGCATCGACTACCGTGATGATGGCATCTAAACGGTAGTGGGCGGCAACATTATCATCAACAAAAAACGTTTGGCAAACAGGGCCTGGGTTGGCCATGCCGGTGGTTTCGATGATGACGCGATCAAAATGGACGCTGCCACTGGCACGACGCTGATACAGGTCGCCCAATGCGCGCATTAAGTCGCCACGTACGGTACAACACACGCAACCATTGCTGAGCTCAACAATTTCTTCGTCGCCATCTTGGATCAGAAGTTCGTTGTCGATGTTTTCAGGCCCGAACTCGTTCTCGATCACGGCGATGCGTTGCCCATGCTGTTCAGACAGTATGCGCTTGAGCAAGGTGGTTTTACCTGCGCCAAGAAAGCCGGTCAGAATGGTTACTGGGATCATAGAAGCGTTGGTTGCATTCATGGTTGGTATCAAACAGAAACTGGGACGGCAAGAAAATAACTTGCAGATTACAGCACAGCCTTGCGTTCAGGGCAAATCCCCGACTCGCACGGCGAGAAATAAAGCAATATATACGTTTTATGCGCGAGAAGCCATCGGTAAAAGGTAGGAATATTTAGCTACATAAGCTTTGTTGACAGTTTTTGCACAATGCTTGCAACTCAGTTTCTTGTGTGGCGAGGGCAAAACCAGCTTTGGCTACGCATTCTGCCAATTGGGCGCTTAGTTGTGGTGCGCACAGTTCGGCGACCGCACCGCACTTGGTGCAAACAATCAATAAGTCATGAGGGTGACCATTGGCATCCACACAGGCCGTCCACGCATTGACGGCATCCAAACGGTGGATTAACCCTTCTTCCGTCAGAAACTCGAGCGCGCGATACACCGTGGGAGGGGCCGCACCGGGCTGATCCTGCCTAAACAAATCCAGCAGTTCATAGGCTTTGAGGCTGCGCTGTTGCTTGAGCAGCAATTCCAGTACCTGCTTTCTGATGGGGGTTAAACGTTTACCCCGCTGCTGACAGAGTTTTTCAGCTGTTTGCAGTTGTGCATCTAGGGCTTGGGGAGTCAGAACATGCACAGGCATAGTAAATTCAGAGACACAAAAAGTTGGATATGTTATAACATAACGTATCTGAAAGATAATTCAATCTACCGATCTTACCAGTAAGTCATGCATCACAGTAGAACCGCAGCACATTCCGATTCAGGAATGGGGAAAAAAAACTATAGAGGCACGGTACTGTTACGCTCCGCTTGGCAGCGCTGTTTGCGCGTCGTGCCGGTCGTTGCGGGCTTGTGGTTACTGAGTGCGTGGGCCTTGGGGTGGTTAGCATAATGGCAACTCCAAAGATGGTAATCAGTTTGGATCAGGTGTCGTTAGGCTGGCGCGATAAAGTGGCAGTACGGGATGTCAGTGGTCAGTTTATGCAAGGTGGTTTGTATGCCTTGGCAGGACCAAATGGTGCGGGTAAATCTACCTTATTGAAAGGTTTGGCGGGGCAACTTAGCCCGTTAAAAGGCCGCATTACCATTGACTCGCCACAACGCCTGGCATTTTTACCCCAGTTTGGCGAGTTAGACCGCAGTTTTCCCATTAGCGTGTATGACTTGGTGGCCATGGGGGCATGGCGTCGTACTGGTGCGTGGCGTGGTTTGGATGAGTCTGAACATCAACGTGTATACGATGCGTTATGCCAAGTGGGATTGCAGGGTTTTTCAGAGCGGGCCATTAGTACGTTATCGGGTGGACAGATGCAGCGCGTCTTGTTTGCGCGACTCATCATGCACGATGCTCCCATTCTTTTATTGGATGAACCATTCTCTGCGGTGGATAAAGCCACCACAGACGATTTGCTGGTGCTGCTGCACCGCTGGCATCAGCAAGGGCGTACCGTCATTGTGGTGCTACATGATTTACACACGATCAGACAACATTTCCCTGAAACTGTTTTGCTCGCTGGGCAATTGGTAGCGTGGGGGGATACCGAAACCGTGCTAACGGCAGAAAACCTGCACATGGCTCGTCACCTGTGTGAGGGGGATTACCTGTGATGTGGTTGTATGAAGTATTAATTTCCCCCTTTGTGGAATTTGGCTTTATGCGCCGGGCATTGGCGGGCTCCTTTGCGTTGGCAGCGGCAGCTGGGCCGCTGGGTGTGTTTTTGGTATTGCGCCGCATGAGCTTGATGGGCGACGCAATGGCGCATGCCATTTTGCCGGGTGTGGCGGCTGGCTTTTTGTTATCGGGTTTATCTGTAGGGGCCATGGCCTTAGGCGGGGTGATTACCGGCCTAGTGGTGGCACTGTTGGCGGGGTTGGTGTCGCGGTTGACGCCGCTACGAGAAGACGCCAGTTTTGCCGCATTTTATTTGGTGTCGTTGGGCCTAGGGGTACTGCTGGTTTCCCTTAAAGGCTCAAATATGGATTTGATACACGTGCTGTTTGGCACGGTATTAGGGTTGGATGACGAAGCCTTATTGCTGGTCACCGGTACCTCTAGCGTGGCGTTGTTGGTACTGGCCATTATTTATAGGCCGTTGGTGATGGAGTGTTTGGACCCTTTGTTTTTACGCTCAGAAGGGCGATCTGGCTCGTGGGTGCACATGCTGTTTCTGGTACTGCTGGTTGTAGTGCTAGTGGCTGGCTTCCAAGTGCTGGGCACCTTGATGGTCGTGGGGATCATGATGTTGCCTGCCACAGCGGCTCGTTTTTGGGCGCGCTCTGCCAGTAGTCAGATGGTTTTGGCCGCCGTGTTAGGCATGGGCGAATGTTTTGTAGGGCTACTGCTTTCCTATTACGGTAACGTGCCCGCGTCACCCGCCATTATCTTGGTGGCTGGTTTGACCTATTTTCTATCTTTGGCCTGTGGTCCACAGGGCGGGTTGCTGCAACGGTTGCGGTAACAAGGTTGTTTGGGCCAACTCATCATCAGAAAGGAAAAGCACATGAACACTACAGAACCTCAACGCCGCTGGTTGCAACCCTTTGGGCGCTATATGGCGCAAGGCGCAGTCGCGCTGGCGCTTAGCGTTGCAGTGTCTGCTGCAATGGCTAAACCGGTGCCGGTAGTTGCCAGCTTTTCTATTTTGGGTGACATGGTAAGCGTGGTGGGTGGTGACGCTGTAGAGGTGGACACCTTAATTGGCCCTAATGCTGATGCGCATGCGTTTGAGCCCAGACCGGGTGATGTACGTAAACTGGCCGAAGCCAAATTGCTAGTGGTGAATGGTTTGCAGTTCGAGCCATGGTTGGCAGGGTTGGTGCAATCTTCCGGCTACAAAGGTAAGCAAGTCGAGGCGACAAAAGGCATACAGCCACTGGACAATGATGAGCACGCTCATCACCATACTGACGACCACGACCACGACCACGACCACGACCACGACCACGACCACGGTCATGAAGGGCATGATCACGGCCCGCAAGACCCTCACGCGTGGCAAAGCCTAAGCAACGCGGTGGTGTATGTGGAGAATATCCGCGATGCGCTAAGCGATGTGGCGCCAGAGACTGCGCCTGTTTTCCAAGAAAATGCCGCGCGTTACATAGAGCAACTGCAGCAGTTGGATGTGGACGCCAAACAGCGTTTAGCGGCTATTCCGGCAGAGCGTCGTAAAGCCATGGTGTCGCACGATGCATTGGCCTACTTGGGGCATGAGTACGGCATTGAGTTTGTGCCGCTCTTAGGTATTTCTAGCCAAGCAGAGCCGTCTGCACGTGACGTGGCAAATTTAGTGCAACGTGCGCGCGCTGAACACATCAGCGCTATTTTTCTGGAAAATGCGGCTAGCCCAGCGTTGGCTAAGCAATTGGCTCGCGAAACTGGGGCCAAGATGGGCGGTACCTTGTACACCGATGCGCTGGCTGAGCCCGGTCATGAAGCCGATACGTACTTGGGCATGATGCAGAGTAATTTGCGTGCCGTAGAGCAGGCTCTGTTGCCTTAATTAGGGTTTGCGGCGCGCGCGTGGGTGGGCGTTATCGTACACCTGCGCTAAATGCTGAAAGTCTAAGCGAGTGTAGATTTGCGTCGTGCTGATATTGCTGTGTCCCAGCAGTTCTTGCACGGCGCGTAAGTCTTGCGCGGATTGCAGCATATGGCTGGCAAAGCTGTGGCGCAAAGCATGTGGGCTGACATCTAACGATAGCCCGGCTTCTAGGCATAACTTCTGTAAACGGGTTTGTACCATACGCGGGTGTATGCGTTTACCTTGCGACCCTAAAAATAAGGCGTAGTGGTTTTCGGCATCCTCAGTGGGGCTACAACGTACACTGCTGCGTTGTTGTAGCCAACATTGCACCGCATGTAAGGCTTTACTACCTATGGGTAACGAGCGCCGCTTATTGCCTTTACCCAGTACTTGTAACTCAGCGTCTTGCAGACTTAGCCAGCTAGACGATTCATACCCCGCTTGCTTGACGTAGTGGGTATCCAAGCTGACCAATTCGCTTAACCGTAAGCCACTGGAGTACAGCAGTTCAAACATGGCTTGATCACGGACCTGCATGGGGCTTAGATGCTTTAAGCTTTGCGCGGGTTGGTGATCAAGCAGTTGTTGTGCTTGGTCTACTGATAATGAACTGGGTAGCGGGCGTGGGCTTTTTGGGGCCTTAAGCTCTAAGCAGGGGTTAGGGTGCTCAGGCCGTTGTTCACACCACCAATGAAAGAAATTACGCCATGCGGCTAAGGTACGTTGCAAGCTGCGCGGGTGCAGGCCACCAGCGTGCAGCTCGGCTAACTTCTGGCGTAAAAGAGCAGGGGTAATAGAGCTAGGTGATACGGGCTCGGATAACGGCAGTATGTGCTGTATGTCGTGCTCATACGCAGCAAGGCTATGAGCAGATAAGCGTCTCTCGTAGCGTAGGTAGTCCAACCAGGACGGCACGTACGCCGCATCGGCTGCCGGCATGTTTAGGCTGTGCCTCGGCTAAGGGCGGCAGAACACAGCTGGCCAATATTGACCAAGAACTCGGTGCCCATATCTGCGGCAAAACGTTCTGCTTGCGTTGCACCCAAAATCAGGATGCCAGAGTTCTTCTGGGTGTCAGGATGCAGTAGTGGCACCACAGCCACTGATTGAATGCTGTCAGGTAGCAGTGCCAGCACCTCTTGTGGCGGAATGCCACATTTAGGTGTGGTCAGCGTTTGTGCATACGTTTGCAGTGCTTCAGGTGCTTCTGTGGCAGCAAAATCGCCCCAGCAGTGCAGAGCAATAGCATCTAGGTCAAAGACTTCGGTCAGTGATTCTTGTATGTGCAGTGGCAGTTGCGCTGTATCGGTTTCTGCCAGCATGGCGCATGTCCATGTGCGTAATTGCTCGGCAATACGCTGGTTGGCACTGGCGTTTTCTATCAGTGTGTGCAGCTTACGTTCTAGCTCTTTGTTCTTAGCACGTAGCCCTAGTATTTGACGCTCGCCCAGCGAAATTGCTCTGGTTTCATGAGGGTGGGGAACACGTAACTCTGAAAAGAGGTCGCGATGTTGCAGGAAAAAATCTGGGTGGGTACTCAGAAACTGGGCGATAGCAAGGGCGTTCAGATCAGAGGGACTCATGCAGTATCCTTTGGCAAAAGCGGTAGGCAGCGTTAAGTTTAGTGTAGGTGTTCTGGAATGGGGGGAGCCTCGGGCGGAACCTTGTAGCGGTTGTAGCTCCATAGGTATTGTTCGGGAAAGCGTTGAATCAGCTCTTCCATGCCTTGATTAATCAGTAAGGCCATGTCTTCTACGTTGTCAGGGAAGGGCTCTGGTAAACGTAGGTAATGAATTTTCCAGCCTTGGCCTTTGGGCAAACGCTCACCCGCTGTTAAGACGACGGGTACTTTGGTTTGTAAGGCCAATTTAGCGGCTAACGTCATGGTGTAGGCACGTTTATCAAAAAAGGGCAGCCACAAACCATCACCACTGCTGGGGACTTGGTCGGGCAGCATTCCTACCGCTTCACCACGGCGTAATGCCCGTACAAATTCGCGTATACCTTGCACGTTGGCCGGTACCGAGTGTAGGCCGGGAGTGTCGCGCGAGGCGCGCATGGCTGGCTCTAAAAACGATTGGCGGGGGGGTCTGAACATTACCGTGATTGGGCCATATTGCACCAAGCGGCGGGCAGTAATTTCAAAACAGCCTAAGTGTGGGGTCAGATACAGTACACCTCGGTTTTCGGCCAAGGTTTGGGTCACGATGTCGGAGTCAGGGTTTTGGCACATGCGTAAGCACTGCTCAGTTTGTAGCCATACTTTAGGCAGCTCCATCAGCATGGCACCGGTTTCGGCAGCCGCACGGCGCGCAAATCCACGGTTGGTAAAACCGGCTTGTGCCGCATTTTCGCGCAGCCTATTGTGGTAACGGCCTGGCACAAAATAGACAATAGAACCCACAAAGCGTCCCAGCGCATGCAGCACGCGCAGCGGCAACGCAGACATCAGACGTAATAAAAACAACAGCATAAATCCCAGGGCATAACGCCAGAAATTTGTTTATACATTTAAAGATGTGTCATTTTCGCTTAAAATGCAATTTATCGCTGAGTTAACCGACAACTTGCGGAGCGATATGCCAGTTTACTGGCCCTTAAACCCGCTAAAGCGTCGCGCCCGATTAAACCTTTGTGTATGTGGTGCAACGCAGCTCGTTTCCTTTTAATGCGCATCACTACAGGACGCAAAAGCTGTGGCAAATAACGACTTCTTATTTACGTCTGAATCTGTCTCTGAAGGTCACCCAGATAAGGTTGCTGACCAAATTTCCGACGCAATTCTAGACGCCATCTTCGAACAAGACCCTAATGCGCGTGTGGCAGCTGAAACGCTGTGCAACACCGGTTTGGTGATCTTGGCCGGTGAAATTACTACGACAGCCAACGTGGATTACATCCAAGTGGCACGCGACACCATCAAACGCATTGGCTACGACAATAGCGATTATGGAATTGATTATAAGGGTTGTGCCGTTTTGGTGGCATACGACAAACAGTCACCAGATATTGCACAGGGCGTAGACCGTTCAGAAGAAGAAATTCTGAACCAAGGTGCCGGTGACCAAGGCTTGATGTTTGGTTACGCGTGTGACGAAACTCCTGATTTGATGCCAGCCCCGATTTGGTACGCACACCGTTTGGTGCAGCGCCAAAGCGAATTGCGTAAAGATGGCCGTTTGCCATGGTTGCGCCCAGACGCTAAATCCCAAGTGACTTTCCGTTATGTGGATGGTCGTCCTGCGGAAGTGGATACCGTAGTATTGTCCACACAGCATTCCCCTGAAATCTCTCAGGAAGACATTCGTGATGCGGTGATTGAACACATCATTCGTCCTAGTTTCCCTGCAGAATTGCTGACCGAAAACACCAAGTTCTTGGTGAACCCTACCGGTAAATTCGTGATTGGTGGCCCACAAGGCGATTGCGGTTTGACTGGTCGTAAGATCATTGTGGATACCTACGGTGGTGCTTGCCCTCACGGTGGTGGTGCTTTCTCGGGTAAAGATCCTTCCAAAGTAGACCGTTCTGCTGCGTATGCGGCACGTTATGTGGCGAAAAACGTCGTAGCTGCTGGTTTGGCACGTCAGTGCCAAGTGCAAGTCAGTTACGCTATTGGTGTGGCTGAACCCATCAACATCACGGTGTACACAGAAGGTACGGGTGTAGTGTCGGATGAGCGAATTGCCGAATTGGTACGCGAGCACTTCGATCTGCGTCCTAAAGGCATTATCAATATGTTGAACTTGCTGCGTCCTATCTACAGCAAAACAGCCGCTTATGGCCACTTTGGTCGTAACGAGCCGGAGTTCACATGGGAAGCCACCGATAAAGCAGCGGCGTTGCGTGCTGCAGCTGGTTTGGCGTAATTGCTCATAGTACAAAGAGGCGCTTAGGCGCCTCTTTGTGTTCTTGATGCTCGCTTTCGTTGCTAGAGGCCTTCGCTAAAATCAGGGTATTAGGTCTTAGCACGAAGACAATTAGCAGGTACAATTTACACGTTTTGATTCCTGTCTGAGGAGCGTTGCGACAAACCCCGTGCGGTTTGCCAGGCTCAGGCAGTAGCGTTGATCCCCTTCAACGACGCTCACCAGATTCTCGTGCCGAGAAGCCGTGGTGATGCCAGCAGTGTGCCCCGTCGGTTCTCGCACCTCTTTATCGGAGCACACATGACTGTTAAAACTGAAGATTACGTGATTGCAGATATTAGCTTGGCAGGCTGGGGCCGCCGAGAAATCGCTATCGCTGAAACAGAAATGCCGGGTTTGATGGCAACTCGTGACGAGTACGCCGCCTCCCAGCCACTGAAAGGCGCACGTATTGCTGGCAGTTTGCACATGACGATCCAGACCGCTGTGCTGATTGAAACACTGGTGGCGTTGGGTGCAGAAGTACGTTGGGCATCTTGCAATATTTTCTCCACACAAGACCACGCAGCCGCTGCTATTGCTGATGCAGGCATCCCTGTATTCGCGGTAAAAGGCGAAACGCTGGAAGAGTATTGGGAATACGCCCACGACATCTTCAACTGGCCTGGTGAACAAGCCAACATGATTCTGGACGATGGTGGCGATGCCACGTTGTTGTTGCACCTGGGTGCACGCGCAGAAAAAGACGTGTCGGTACTGGACAAACCCACCAGCGAAGAAGAGCGCGTGCTGTACGCCAGCATTCGTGCACGCTTGCAGCAAGACGGCACATGGTACTCCACACGTCTGGCACAAATCCAAGGCGTAACCGAAGAAACGACTACAGGTGTACACCGCCTGTACCAAATGTCCAAACGTGGCGAATTGGCGTTTCCAGCAATCAACGTGAACGACTCGGTGACCAAATCTAAGTTCGACAACCTGTATGGCTGCCGCGAATCACTGGTAGATGGCATCAAACGTGCAACGGACGTAATGGTTGCCGGTAAGATCGCCGTCGTAGTGGGCTTTGGTGACGTGGGTAAAGGTTGTGCACAAGCATTGGCCGCTTTGCGCGCTCAAGTGTGGGTGACAGAAATTGATCCTATCTGCGCATTGCAAGCCAGCATGGAAGGCTACCGTGTGGTGACAATGGAAGAAGCTGCTGACAAAGCGGACATCTTCGTGACTGCTACAGGTAACTACCATGTGATCACGCGTGACCACATGGAGCGCATGAAAGACCAAGCTATCGTTTGCAACATCGGTCACTTCGATAACGAAATCGACGTCGCCGCGATTGAAGACCTGCAATGGGAAGAGATCAAACCTCAGGTTGATCACGTTATTTTCCCAGATGGCAAACGCATCATCTTGTTGGCACAAGGCCGCTTGGTGAACTTGGGTTGTGCTACAGGCCACCCCTCTTTCGTGATGTCTGCTTCCTTCACCAACCAAACCATTGCGCAAATCGAGTTGTTTACACGTGGCGAAGCCTACGAAAAAGGCCAAGTTTACGTATTGCCTAAACACTTGGATGAAAAAGTAGCACGTTTGCACCTGAAGAAATTGGGTGTAAACCTGACCGAGTTGAGCCAGCAACAAGCTGACTACATCAACGTTCCTGTAGATGGCCCTTACAAACCAGGCCACTACCGCTACTAATCGTGTAGAGCAGGGCATTGCATTGTGCAGTGCCCTTTTTTTAAGGGAGTTTCATGATGATCTTGTTACTGATCTGGATTCTGAATGCTGTGGCACTGTTGGTGGTTGCTTACGTGCTGCCAGGGATTCATGTGGCCTCGTTTGGCTCAGCCATGATTGCTGCTGTGGTGCTAGGCCTGCTCAACACCTTGGTCAAACCGATTCTGACGTTGTTGACCTTGCCCATTACTATCGTGACATTGGGCTTATTCCTTTTAGTCATTAACGCGCTGGTATTCTGGATGGCTGGCTCAATCCTAAGCGGCTTCCAAGTGGATGGTTTCTGGTGGGCAGTGATAGGCGCCATTATTTATAGTGTGGTCTCAGGGTTCTTTTCAAGGTTATTAGTCAATGACTCAAACGCAGTCTCTTAGTCTGGAGTTTTTTCCGCCGCGCGATATTGCCGCACAGGAAAAACTGGTACGTACAGCCAAAACTCTGCAAGGGTTGAATCCAGCCTATGTGAGCGTGACCTTTGGGGCGGGTGGTTCTACCCGCTCAGGTACCGTGGGTGCAGTGGAGTTGCTTCAAAACTTGGGTTTTGACGTGGCACCGCATATCTCGTGCGTGGGTTCTACGCGTGACGAGTTGCTCGCTATCTTGGATGATTACCGCGAACGTGGCATCAACCGTATTGTGGCGTTGCGGGGTGACCTGCCATCCGGGATGGGTGGTGCCGCCGGAGAGCTGCGTTACGCCAGCGACTTGGTGAGCTTGATTCGTGAGCACAGTGGTGATCATTTCAACATCGAGGTAGCGGCTTACCCCGAAATGCATCCGCAAGCGATCAGCATGGAAACCGACTTGCAGAACTTCATCAACAAGGTGCAGAAAGGTGCAAATAGTGCGATTACGCAGTATTTCTTCACGCCTCATGCCTACTTTGATTTTGTGCAGCGAGTACGCGAGAAGGGCTTAGATATACCTATAGTCCCTGGCATTATGCCTATTACCAACTCGTCGCAACTGCTGCGTTTCTCGAATATGTGTGGTGCCGAGATTCCGCGTTGGATGCGTTTGCGTTTGGCCGATTTTGGTGATGATCGTGCGTCTATACGTGCTTTCGGGGTGGATGTGATCGGACGCTTATGCCAAGACCTGCTGGATGGCGGTGCTCCGGGTATTCACTTCTATACGCTAAACGGTGCGGATGCGTCGATGGCAATCTTACCTAAGCTAAGCTTTAAGTAATCAGGCAGTAAAAAGGGGCTAGTACAGCCCCTTTTTCTATGGTGTGGTCGGCATTACAGCGTGGTGGGGGCGGGTTTGGCCCAGCCCTTATCGGTTAATACAGCGTCCAATTGGAAGTCGTGATCCTGAGGGGTGTACTCTTCTGCCGACAAGTCGCCACATGCCCAGCCTAAACCTATGGTGGTGAAGTGATGACCTTGATCGCGTAGCGCGGCCAGCGTGCGGTCATAGTAGCCTTTACCATAGCCCAAACGGTCGCCTTGGCGAGTAAAACCCAAGGTAGGCACTAAAATCAGTTGGGGAGCTGGGGCTTCGTCATTGGTGTTGGGTTCCATAATGCCAAAAGCACCGGTTTTCATGTCTTCGTCTGGATCCCAAGGGCTAAAGCGTAGTGGCTGATCTGGTCCTATCACCACTGGTAACGAAACGTGCATTCCTTCATCTGCCCATTTGTATAACAATGGTTGCAATTCCGGCTCATCCGTTAAGGACCAAAATGCGGCAATATGGCTGATGGGGGCTCTATTGATTTCGGTACGTGCCTTATTGATACCTGCTACCCATGTGTACAACCGACCGCGCATCAGCAGAGCACCGCGGTTTGTATCGGATTTTGCTTGTTGTTTACGTTTTTCTAGCAGTCTTTGTCGTAACATAATGAATTGGTGTCCTACAGTCCGGCGATTCCGCCCCAGCACGTTCTCAAGGCAGGTAAAAATATGAGTGCAAAGCCCCTAAGGTATCAGAAAAACGAAGCGGTTTCACATTCCGTGTTGCCGTCGACGCTTTCCATGTTGACGATAGCCTTGTCGGTATTGGGGTTGTCTGCATGTTCATCCGGAGCGCAATCCAGTGAGCATGCAGAAAAAACGATTGATGCTAAACCGCCTACCACTCAGGTAGCGGCAGCAGAACCTACTTTACCGCGTTTGGCGGCGATGCCTGCGGTGGCGCCTCAAGCACGCCAAGCCGTATTACAAGCTAAAGATGCCTTAGACGCTAAACGTTGGAATGCCTTGCCGGGTTTGGCTAGTCAGGCTAAAGATGACCCAGTGCTAGGGGCCTATCCGCAGTATTGGTCGTTACGTCAGCAATTACAAGACAGTCGTACTGTAGCGCCAGCCGATTCCTTGCGTCATTTCTTGCGCACCTATCCTGACCACTACTTGGCAGAACGCTTAAAAGGCGATTGGTCGCTCGTGGCGATGCGTGGCGGCGATTATGCCTTGATTAACGAGCTTAATGCGGCCGATCTAGGTAACTCGCAGACACGCTGTGCGCAAAGCTATGCACGCCATATGGCAGGCCAAGCCGTGGATAGTCAAACTGTGTTGTCGCAATTTAAACCCGGTGCTAGCTGTTGGACCATGTTGGATCAGCTATACGCCGACCAAGCCATTAGTTGGCAAGATGTGCGCGGTTTGATGCGCAATGCACTGGAAGAGGGTAAAGCCGCCGAAGCACGACGCTTAGCCGCCATTATCTTTACGCCAGCGCAAATGAAAGACTATACCGCGCTACTTAAATCCCCTCAGCAGTGGTTGAAAAATCAGGGGTCTATCAAAGATCGTGGTCAGCAAGAGCTGGTTACTTTGGCGTTGTCCCGTTTGGGGCGTGATGAAAACCGCGCTGCTCAGGCTGCCTACATCCAGCAAAGCTGGCAAACCCGTATCCCCCGTGAAAATATGGACTGGGTATGGGGGCAGTTTGGCTTAACGACAGCACTGCGTGTAGAGCCTGAAGCTGCACGTTGGTACCGTTTGTCGGGTACTACGCCTAAAACTGATTACAACCACGCGTGGGAAGTGCGTGCTGAGCTGCGTGAACCAGTCATTGATTGGCCGCAGGTACAAGCTGCTATAGCAAAGATGTCGGCGCGCCAAGCCGCTGAGCCAGTCTGGGTGTACTGGAAAGGTCGTGCGTTACAAGCGCAAGGGCAAACAGCCGAAGCGAATGCATTGTTTGAGTCCATCACGGGTGATTTGAACTTCTATGGTCAGTTGGCCCACGAAGAGCTAGGTCGCTTGCCACAGTTGCCCGCACGTCCTGCTAGCGTGAGTGCACAAGAAATTGCCGATATGCGTTTGCACCCCGGCTTGATGCGCTCGTTAGAACTGTTCCGTTTGGGCTGGCGTCCGGAGGCAGTATCAGAGTGGTCGTTTGCATTGCGTGGCATGAGCGATAGGCAGTTGCGTGCTGCCGCAGAGTTGGCTCGCCAAGAACACATCTATGACCGCGTGGTGAATACATCGCTGTTAACCCGTCAAGAAATAGACTTTGACCAGCGTTTTATTGCGCCTTTTGAAGATCGAGTAGCCGAAAAAGCCGAGCTGGTCAGTCTAGACCCAGCATGGGTGTACGGGTTGATCCGTCAAGAGTCGCGCTTTATTACCGATGCCCGTTCGGGTGTGGGGGCGTCTGGCTTGATGCAGTTGATGCCTGGCACAGCAAAGTGGGTAGCCAATAAGATTGGTATGAGTAATTTCACACCGTCTAGCGTGAATGACTTTGATACCAACACCATCTTGGGTACTAACTACTTGAATATGGTGTTGCAACAGTTAGATGGTTCTGAGGTATTGGCCTCTGCTGGCTATAACGCCGGGCCAAAACGTCCTATTTTGTGGCGTTCGCGCTTGCAAGCACCGGTAGAAGGGGCCATCTTCGCGGAAACTATTCCGTTTACTGAAACCCGTTTATACGTGAAAAACGTGCTGTCTAACGCTACGTACTATTCCATGATGTTTACGGGCGAGCCGCAGTCGTTGAAACGACGATTAGGGGTGATTTCTCCTACCGCTAACAGCGTGGCGGCGTTGCCTTAATGGTTGATGAAGGTTTAGCACAAAAGCTGGCTACATTACGGCCTGCAACCAATGATCGCTTTATTGCGGGGCTGCAGGTGTATGTGGTGGGTGGGGCAGTGCGTGATGCGCTGCTCAACCTACCCGCTGGCGACAAAGACTGGGTGGTAGTGGGCACCACCCCCGAAGCCATGCAAGCACGTGGTTTCATTCCAGTAGGGGGGGATTTCCCCGTTTTCTTGCACCCACGTAGTAAAGAGGAATATGCCTTAGCGCGTACAGAACGTAAGTCGGGTCGGGGCTACCAAGGTTTTACCTTTTATACGGGTACCGAAGTCACCTTAGAAGACGATCTACGCCGTAGGGACCTAACCATCAACGCGATGGCGTTAGGGGCGACGGGGAGCATTATTGATCCCCTAAATGGGCTGCAAGACTTGCAGGCGAAGTTATTGCGTCATGTGGGGGATGCCTTTGTAGAAGACCCCGTACGGTTACTACGGTTAGCGCGTTTTGCAGCACGTTTCAGCTCCTTTAGTATTGCTGCTGAAACCGAACAGCTAGCTCAGCAGTTAGTGGCAGATGGCGAAGTTGATGCATTGGTGCCCGAGCGTATTTGGCAAGAACTGCGTAAGGCGTTGAACACCCAAGCGCCGTGGCGTTTTATACAGGTGCTGGAATCTGTACACGCCACACAGCGCGTATTACCGGGCTTGCGTTATGACACGCGAGTAGAGCAGGCGTTGCATCAGGCGATTGAGCACGATTTGGACAGTGTTCAGCGTTACGCCGTACTGTGTGGTGCTAGTGATAATGCGTTAGCGTTGGCAACGAGTATACGAGCTTCTGCCGAATGCCGAGATTTGTCGCAGTTGGTGTCGGTGTCGTTATCGCACGCCGCCTTAGACGCGGGTGCGTCAGCCGAGACACAACTGCAGTGGCTAGAACAGTTAGATGCCTTACGTAGGCCCGAGCGCTTCAAGCAATTGGTAGGGGCATTACGCTGCTATAGGCCCGTAGATGAGTCGCTATGGTTGCTGCGTTTAGAGGCTGTCTTACAGGTGGATGCCGCCAGTATTGCTCGTCAGTATGCTGGACAGGGTGCACAAATACGGGCAACTGTGCAGGCTGCCCGCGTGGTGGTGTTATCCAGCCTGATGGCGAACTAAAGGCGATCGCGTCGGTCGCCACTAAAAAAGCCAATGAGCGGTGGGTCTACGTCTTTACCCAATGCTAGTACTTTGAACAGCTCACCCATTTCGGCTTCAGACAACAGTTTTTGTGCTGCACCCACAGTATGTGCCCAGCGTGCAGTGGCCTCAGCATTTTGGCTGTCTGGTGCATGGCCTAAATGTTGTGCCAGACCACAGTTAAGCAGGAAGCGGCCTTGTGCTGTGTAGCCCAATACATCTAAACCACCTTCTAAGGCGGCATCTGCCATAGCGGTGAAATCCACGTGTGCAGTAATGTCTTGCAGGCCGGGGTACAACAAGGCTTCAGCATGTGCGTAATGACGGAAGTGGCACATTAAGGTGCCCTCAATGCGCTGCAGGTGGTAGTACTCGTGGCGAGGAAAGCCATAGTCAAACAGCAAAATCGCCCCGCGCTTTAACCAACGGCCCGCTTCTTTGATCCACGCTTCAGCTTGTAGATTAATTTCTGTACGGTAGCCTGGAATGTTGGGCAAGCGTTGTTCAGCGATAGCGGCTAATTCAGGACTAGCCGCTTTGGCAGCCCATTGAAAGGGGCTGACTAATGGAGCTGTTGCGCTGCTCGCATCAACGAGCGTGACACCTACTTCCAGAATGCTGCCGTCAGCAGCACGCTCTACCAGATGTACAGGCATAGCGTCTAAGACTTCGTTAGCAATCACGCAGCCTACAAAGTCTTCGGGTAACTGCTGCAACCATTGCACCTGTGCACCAAACTCGGCCAAGGTGTGTTGCTGGCGCTGTTGTAGGTCGGGCGACAGTTCAAGAATAGCGTATTCCACGGTGATACCGAGTTCTAGCAACGCAGGAATAATGGCTTTGGCCCATGCGCCTGTACCTGCGCCAAACTCTACCACCTGTACGCTACCTAGCTGTTGCAATACTTGGTGTATTTGTGTGGCAACGGTTTGACCAAATAAGGGGGTAAGTTCGGGAGCCGTGGTGAAGTCGCCTTGTGGCGAAGTGCTGCCAAATTTTGTGCTGCCGCCGGTGTAATAGCCGTAACCCGGGGCATACATACAGTGGTGCATCCAGCGGTCAAAGGGTACAAAGCCCGACTCGGCGTGGATGAGTTCGCTAAGCGCCTGATGGTGTTGATCCAGAACAGTAGCCAGTTCAGGTTCCAACATAGGAAGACCTGAAGGAAAGTGGGGTGTTTGCAGCAGTTTCATGTGATCAAGAAGAGGATGGCGGTTCAGACTTGTTGCGTTGGCGTGCTTGTAAGCGTCGAAGTTCAGTAATCATGCCTATCAGGTAACTGATGGCCGTCGCGCTAATCACCGCGAGCACGAAATTACTGAAAATTATCCACAGGGGTATGCAAAGGATAATGGCGCGCCAGATAGGGCGTTGCAAGAAAGCTTTCATGGCATAAACAATAACCGGATAGAGCATTGTAGCCTGCCTGCCGGTAGCTAGACCAGCAGGCAGAATCAGGCTTTAGCCCGAATTACGAAGGCCAGCCGCAATACCGTTAATCGTAATATGTATAGCCTCTTGCTCCTCGGTGGCCGTGTCTAGCGGGTGCTGACGCAGACGGTGCAGTAGCTCTACTTGCAGGTGATTAAGCGGGTCAATATAAGCAAAACGCTCGGCTAAAGCTGCTTGCAATGCTGGGTCGTGTTCTAGCAGGGCGTGCTCGGTGAGCAGAGTAAATAGCGTGCAGCAGCGTTCGTACTCTTCGCGTATGGCACCAAAAATACGGGTAGCCAAGGCGTCGTCAGGGCACAAAGTCGCGTAGGCAGCGCCAATGTCTAGGTCAGTTTTAGCCAGCACTTGTTCCATGTTGGACAGGAGAGTGCGGAAAAATGGCCATTCTTTAGCCATATCGCGTAGTTGTTGCAGGCGTAGTTCTTGGGTGCGTGGGCCACCAGCAATCCCTTCATTGAGGTAGCGCTCTATGGCACTGCCTACGCCGTACCAGCCGGTAATGGGCAGACGGCATTGCGCCCATGAGAAACCCCACGGAATTGCGCGCAAGTCTTCAATAGTTTGCGATGCCTTGCGTGACGAGGGGCGTGAGCCTATGTTCAGGCCTGCTATTTCGCGTATGGGTGTGGCACTAAAGAAGTAGTCGTTAAAGCCGGGGGTGTCATACACCAAGGCACGGTAGCTATCGCGTGCAGCATCCGACATAAACTGCATGGCCGCACCGTACTTGCTGACTTGCTCGTGTTCTACATCGGTAGAGCTGTTGAGGCTAGCTTGTAAGGTAGCCGCTACTAACATTTCTAAGTGCCAACGGCCTACGTCGGCATTTTTATATCGACCTTGAATGATTTCGCCTTGTTCAGTTAAGCGAATCAGGCCGTTAACCGTACCAGCAGGTTGAGCCAAGATAGCGTCAAAGCTAGGGCCACCGCCCCTGCCTACAGAGCCACCACGCCCGTGGAACAGGCGCAGTCGAACACCGTGTTGGTTAAAAACTTCCAGCAGTTCGCGCTCGGTTTGGTACAGCGACCAGTTAGAGCATAAGTAGCCGCCGTCTTTGTTGCTGTCTGAATACCCCAGCATCACTTCTTGTACGGAGTCTTGTGCATGACGTATGCGGGCCGAGACTTCAGGCAAGGCCAAGTAGGCCGCCATAATGGCTGCACCGCACTGCAAGTCAGGAATGGTCTCGAACAGGGGGACCACCATTAACCCAGAGGATTGCTTATCGTGCAGCCCGGGGATCAGTAACCCGGTTTCTTGTTGCAGCACCAGTACTTCCAGCAAGTCGCTGAGGGTTTCAGTGTGCGACACAATACTTTGCTCAATCGCACGGTGGCCATATTGTTGGCGGGCTTTGGCCGCATAGCGCAGTATGGCTAACTCTTTCTCGGTTTCGTCCGAGTAGGTTAACCAGGGCGATACTAGCGGGCGGGTTTCGGCCATTTCTTGGCGCAACAGCGCAATACGGTCATCTTCACTTAGTTGACTGTATTGCACCAGTTTGCCTTGAAATTGCACGCCAGCCGCTTGGAACAGTTCGTGTAACACGCGCTCGTGTACGTCAGAGCTTTGGCGTAAATCCAGCGTGGCTAAATGGAAGCCAAAGATGCTGACCGCTTGCATCAAGTTGCGTAAACGTAAGTCAGCAATGGCCGCCGCATGGCTGTTTTGCAACGAGTCAGCAATACACTGCAGGTCGCTTAGCAAGGCGTCAGGGGAGTCGTACGGCGGTGCCGCGTAAGTGTGGTGCATTGCCAGACTTTTGCCGGTTAAGTGCTGACTAGTGGCAGCAACGCGCGCATATAAATGAATGCAGGCGCGTCGGTAGGGTTCATCCACGCGGTGTGGGGATTGGTCTTGGCTTTGCGCTGATAATGCCATCAAGGCTTCACTGGCTGGGGCCAAAGATTCCGATAACGACAGCTCAGTGCCTAAGGCTTTCAGTTCGCTTAAGTAGTGACGCAAAGCCGTACTGCTTTGATGCAGTAACGCTTGTTCCAACGTGTTGGCATCGACGTTGGGATTGCCATCTCGGTCACCACCAATCCAGCTTCCCATGCGTAAAAAAGCAGGTAAGGGGCGCAGCGGAGGTTGGCTTAACGCCGAGCGGGTGTTGGCGGCTGCGGGGTGCAACAGTAAGTCTAAGTCGTGGTACAGCTGCGGAATGGCTTGGAAGAACGTGTGCGGATAGTAGGCCAACGCGTTGTCAATTTCATCCAGCACAGTCAGTTTATGTTGGCGCAGCATGCGCGTTTTCCACATGGTAGTGATTAACGCGGTTAAGCGATGACGCAGTTGGGGTTGGTGTCCAGCCGCTTGTTGATCCAATAGAGGCAATAGCGCAGCAATCGCCTGATGTAGTGCGAGCGTGCTTTGGCGTTGCACTTCGGTAGGGTGAGCAGTCAGCACCGGCACAATACAGGCTTGTTCTAGAAAAGCCAGCAGTTGCTCGGGTTCAGGTTGCTTGGCAAATAAGGCCAAGGCGTACTCTAGCGAGCCGGGTGTTTGTTCGGGGCTGTGCTGGCGGCGTTGGCGTGTTTGTTCGCGGTCTTCAGCAATATTAGACAGGTGCAGGAAGTAGGCAAATGCCCGTGCCACGGTATGGGCATCTAACTGACTGAGTTGCGGAATGGCGTTAGTAAGGGTCTGCAGTTCTTGCTTATCGCCCGAGCGTCTATAGCCCACAGCACTGCGTCGCAGTCGCTCGATAATCGTGAAAATCTCTGCCCCATCCGTGTCGTAAATCACGTCTCCCAGTGCTTTGCCTAACAGGCGTATGTCTTGGCGTAGCAGGGGTAATTCGGTGGATGTTGGACGCAACTGGGGCATGGTGTCTCCTGTAGATGTGGGGTATGCGGGGCGTTTTAGATTCACTTGCAAGCAATTGGCTGTGTTTTTTTAGCAGTCTGGTCGCTTTATGTTGCTTGCACGTTTATCATAGTCTTCTTTTACATGCTTTTTGACTAGAGCAGCACACATGCCACACTATCGTTCACGTACATCTACTCATGGCCGCAACATGGCCGGCGCGCGCGCATTGTGGCGCGCAACGGGCATGAAAGATGGCGACTTCAGCAAACCTATTATTGCCGTTGTGAACTCGTTCACGCAGTTCGTTCCGGGGCACGTACACCTTAAAGATATGGGCCAGCTTGTGGCACGTCATATCGAAGCAGCAGGTGGTGTAGCCAAAGAATTCAATACCATTGCGGTGGATGATGGTATCGCTATGGGTCACGATGGCATGCTGTATTCGCTGCCTTCACGTGAACTGATTGCGGATTCCGTCGAGTACATGGTGAATGCTCACTGTGCCGATGCGATGGTGTGTATCTCTAACTGCGACAAAATTACCCCCGGGATGTTGATGGCGTCTTTACGCTTGAACATTCCTACCATCTTTGTGTCCGGCGGCCCGATGGAAGCCGGTAAAGTGATGTCCAAAGATGGCAAAACCGTGGTGCGTAAGTTGGACTTGGTAGATGCCATGATCCAAGCGGCTGAAGACAATGTGTCTGACGAAGAGGTTGCCGAAACCGAACGCAGCGCCTGTCCTACATGCGGTTCCTGTTCGGGTATGTTTACCGCTAACTCCATGAACTGTTTAACCGAAGCGCTGGGTTTGTCCCTGCCAGGTAACGGTACCATTGTGGCCACGCACGCACGCCGTAAAGGCTTGTTTGAAATGGCTGGCGGTTTGATTGTAGAACTGTGCAAACGTTACTACGAACAAGACGACGCATCGGTGTTGCCACGTAACGTAGCAACGTTTGAAGCCTTTGAGAACGCCATGACACTAGACGTGGCCATGGGTGGTTCTACCAATACCGTATTGCACTTGTTGGCAGCAGCGCAAGAAGCCGAAGTGAACTTCACCATGAGCGATATCGACCGCATTTCGCGTCGTGTGCCATGCTTGAGTAAAGTGGCCCCTGCTACACAGCAATACCACATTGAAGACGTACACCGCGCGGGCGGTATTTTAGGTATTTTGGCAGAGCTGGCACGCGCTGATTTGCTGAACCTAGACGTGAACAATATCCACAGCGGTACGCTGGGCGAAGCCATTCGTCGTTGGGACGTTAAGGGTGAAAACTTGAAAGCGGTAGAAAAATTCTACCTGTCTGCACCGGGTGGCATTCCTACCCAAGTGGCATTCAGCCAAGATCGTTACTACGAAGACTTAGACCTAGACCGCGAAGGCGGTTGTATACGCAGCAAAGAGTTCGCTTACTCACAAGATGGCGGCTTGGCGGTGTTGTACGGTAACTTGGCAGTCAACGGCTGTATCGTGAAAACAGCGGGTGTGGATGAAAGCATTCTGACCTTTACTGGTCGTGCGCGTATTTACGAAAGCCAAGAAAGCGCGGTAGATGGTATTTTGAATGGCAAAGTAGGCGAAGGCGACGTAGTGATTATTCGCTACGAAGGCCCTAAAGGCGGCCCTGGCATGCAAGAAATGCTGTACCCAACGTCTTACCTGAAATCCAAAGGTCTAGGCGCTAAAGCGGCCTTGTTTACCGATGGCCGTTTCTCGGGTGGCTCGTCTGGCTTGGTGATTGGCCACGCGTCGCCTGAGGCGGCAGAAGGCGGCGCCATTGGTTTGGTAGAAGAAAACGACGTGATTGAAATTGATATTCCTAATCGTCGTATTCACTTGGCCGTTAGCGATGACGAATTGGCGACACGTCGTGCAGCAATGGAAGCGCGCGGTGCAGATGCATGGCAGCCTGTGGAGGACCGCAAACGCGTAGTATCCCAAGCGTTGCGTGCTTATGCGGCATTGGCTACTTCGGCTGACCGTGGTGCAGTACGTGACGTGAGTCAGTTGTACCGTAAGTAAGTTACGTCGTTGTAGACATGAAGAAAGGCAGCCTTAGTGCTGCCTTTTTTTCGTTGTCGGGTTACTGCTGTTCATTGCACGCGCTGTGGATTAACGCGTGGTGGGCTTCTACTCGTGATGCTGATTCGTAGTAACCACTGTATTCATCGCACATGCTGAGGGACTGCGGAACAACTTTTTGTGATTTGAGACACCAAATCAAAAAAGTTTTCCTCCGCCGCCTCTGAAGTATCGCAATTGATAGGCTTACTGCCCTTTCTTCAATAGCGCTTTAATCAAACCTAACAGCAGCGATTAGGCTCACTTATTTTGCATACAGATTTGTCATTACCAGCGTGAGCCACCACTCTTTCACTACCTGCTACAGAAATAGAAATACCTGACAGTAGCCACCCAATCAAAAACCTCTGTAAGCGACGAGCAAAAGGCGGATGGAAGTGTTTTTTTATTTGGTGTCTCAAATAAAAAAATACTTTCGCAGCCTTAGGCTACGGCAGCAGGTGGTGACTAAGTGGGCTGTAACGACTATTACAGCTTAGATTGCCGTGCCAGCCATGATGCAGTTGCGGCCTGCTCGTTTGGCTTGGTATAGGCGTTGATCCGCACGTTGTATAGCATCGTTTAAGTGCTCGCCATGCCGCAACATACTGATGCCTATGCTGACAGTGAGGCTGACAGATTCACCCTCTAAGTTGGTCAAGCAAAGCTGATGGCAGGTTTCGCGTATACGTTCGGCGTGGGTCATGGCAGCCTCTACTGTACAGGGGCCGCTTAGTAGCAAGAACTCTTCACCGCCGTATCTACAAATGACATCCTGTTGGCGGCTTTCTTTTTTCAGCAGTAGCGCAAAACGCTTAAGCACCTGATCGCCTACGGAGTGGCCGTGTTGGTCGTTGATTTGTTTGAAATGGTCTAGATCCAGCAGCATCACGGCTACGGGAGGTGTTAGCTCTTGCGGTGTGTGGTGTTCGATGTGACGCGTCAGCGCCGTGCGGTTCAGTAAGCCCGTTAGCGGGTCGTGGGTGGCCTGTCTGTATAAGCGCAGTAGCAAACCCAACTGAAAATGGTTGGTGGTCATGGCAATCACCAACAGGGCTGCCAGCAGCCATAGGTCTTGTAAGGCTCTAGGGCTAAACACCGAACCATCTACAAAACCGGAACAAAACTGCAGCACAAGTAAGCACAACCCTATGCCCAAAGACTCTATCAGTGTGAAGGGGAAGATCCCTAAGGTGGCCGTGAGTAAATACGGGATAAAGCTATAGCCTACTAGTGAGTAATGCCCGTCTTTAGGTAAATAGAACAGCACAGCGCCATAGAACAGAGCCGGCAGTATAAACAGAGCGGCACTAAGCAGTAAGCTGCTGCGGTTAGAGCGTTTGAACCTAGAGATTAGCAAGATAGCGACCAAGCCAATAAACATCATCACACGTAAAAACAGCAGTGTGTTGAGTGTGTCTTCCGGTAACGCTAAGTGGTCCATGACTGCCCATAATGGGGTCAGTAAGGCAAAGAGCAAAGCAATGATCTGTATCCTAACGCATAGGTATTCACTGCGGGCAAAGCTGAAGTCTTTGGAGTGATAACGCGTAGAGAAGGTATCTTGTAGCGAAGCGATGCTCAGTGTTTTTAGGTCGTGTAAGGAAGAGGTTGTCATCCTGATAGACAGTAACGAAATGACGCAATTGGTAAAGTATTATCAGTATAGCGGGTAATGTTCTGTCAGACTGTCAGGATCTGTAGGGTAAATGGGTCGATTTTTAACCGTGAGTCTAGCTGCATGGCATTACAATAAGTGCTTCAATGCAGTTGGAACTCAAGTAGGAAAAGACTATGCAGGATGCAAGATTGCGCGAGGCACAACAACAAATTATTGAAGAATTAGGCGTGAAAGCCGAGCTTAACCTAGAGCACGAGCTAGAACGTCGTCTGGTTTTTCTAATGAACTATGTGAAGCGCAGTCGTGTACGGGCGATGGTGTTAGGAATTAGTGGTGGGGTGGATTCCCTCGTCGCAGCATGCTTAGCCCAACGCGCGGCCGAGCGCTTACGTGGCGAGGGCGAAAACGTACGTTTTATTGCGATGCGGCTGCCCTATGGACAACAAGCCGATGCGGCCGATGCCGAAGCGTGTATGGATGTGATCCAGCCCGACGAACGCTTAACGGTGGATATCAAGCCAGCAACAGACGCGATGGTGGCGCAGCTGGTCGCAGCAGGGCAAAGTTTTGCCAGTGCAGCCCAGCAAGATTTCATTGTAGGCAATATCAAAGCTCGACAACGTATGGTGGCGCAATACGCCGCCGCGGCTGCGGCATCTGGGTTAGTGTTGGGCAGTGATCATGCTGCGGAAGCCTTGATGGGGTTCTTTACCAAGTTTGGTGATGGGGCCGCTGATGTTATGCCGTTGTCGGGGCTCACGAAGCGCCAAGTACGTGGTTTAGGCTCTCTTATGGGAGCGCCCGATCAGCTAGTGTATAAAGTACCTACCGCCGATTTAGAAGATTTGTCACCGCTAAAGCCAGATGAAGATGCTTTTGGTGTAAGTTATGAGCAAATCGATGATTTTCTAGAAGGTAAAGCAGTCAGCGATGAGGCCGCTCAAATTATGTTGCGCTACTTTGCGGCCTCTGCACATAAGCGCGCCTTACCCGCTACGCCACCTTTTACTGCTTGATCCTTACTCACGGACGCTTTATCTATGCAACCTGTACTACCGGCTCATCTGATTGCTCGTTGGTTATTGCTACTTATAGTTCTGGCCGGTTTATATTTTTTGCGGGGTTTTCTGGTCCCAGTGCTGGCAGCACTGATTATAGGGTTGGCCAGTTGGCCGCTGTATAGACGTTTATTAATACGCTGCAATAATCGCAATACCTTAGCCGCCACCCTAGCGCTATTGGTGGTGATTGTAGTGGTGGTAGTACCTATCTCATTAGCCCTTTCTTTTGCTATCCAAGAGGCTAGCAGCTTTATTGCGTGGGCTTTAGAGACTAACCGTGATGGTATGCCTGTACCAGATTGGATCAGCGCCTTGCCGTTGGTAGGGGATCGCGTGTCAGAGTATTGGACACTATACCTAGGTGAACCCCACGCGTTGGGCACCATGGTAGAGATGGTAAGTGGTCAGCATTTAGGCAATATTTACCGCATGGTGTTGTCCGCTACAGGTAACGTTTTTCACCTGATGCTGACGCTGTTGTTTCTGCTGATTACCTTATTTTTCATCTACAAAGATGGCGATCATATATTGTCTCAGTTAGATGTGATCGGGGAGCGTATAGTGCCTGAGCGCTGGCAGCGGTTTTCCCGTGTGGTACCCGCGACGGTGAACTCCACCGTTACCGGTATGGGCTTAATCGCACTGGGCGAGGGGATTGTGCTGGGTATTGCCTATTGGGTAGCCGGTGTGCCGTCTCCAGCGTTATTGGGGGTGGTCACGGGTTTCATGGCATTAATACCAGGCGGTGCACCGTTGTCTTTTACTTTGGTATCGCTGTACTTAGTAGGTTCTGGCAGTGTGGGAGCAGGGGTAGGCTTGTTCTTGTGGGGGGCGATAGAGCTCTTCATCGTAGATAAAACTCTGCGGCCTCGATTAGTAGGCGGCCCGGTGAAGCTTCCCTTCTTGCCTACGTTTTTTGGTTTGGTAGGTGGTGTACAGACTATGGGCTTTGTGGGGTTGTTCATTGGCCCAGTCTTGATGGCTTTGTTGGTAGCTATGTGGCGAGAGTGGACACACCAAGCAGCATCTACTCGTCCTATTCCCTAACTTTTTGTAGATGAAGGAGGCAGTAATGCGTTCTTTTTCCCATGCGCAAACACGGTACGATGGGGTGAGCCGTTTTTTGCATTGGTTAATGGCGGTAGGTTTTGGAGTCATGCTAGTAACGATTCTGGCACGACGATTCGCAGATGAGACTCCTTTCTCGGATGCGCTCTGGCCCTGGCATAGGCTGATCGGTTTTACCTTGTTCTTGCTGTGGTGGATACGGGTATTGTGGGCATGGAAAATGCGCGAGGAATCGCCAGAAGCCATCAGCACTTTTGCACTGTGGGGACACCGTTTGCTGTATCTGTTTATGGTGGTGGTGCCCTGTATGGCCTTGTTCCGCCAATATGGATCGGGACGCGCCTTTGATTACTTTGGCATCCCCATTACCCAGGCGAGCGACAACAAGGTTGAATGGATGGTGGCCTTGGGTAATAACTGGCACGGTAATTTAGGTATTGTGCTGTTTATCGCCATCTTTATGCACATTGTGCTGGCGTACTGGCATAGACGTAATCCCGCTACCGATGTATTAGGCCGCATGTAATAAAGCGGTAGGTAATAAAAAACAGGCGCTTTATGCGCCTGTTTTTGTTGGGTGCTACCTGCTTATTTGATCAGGGTGACAGGGATGTCTACCTGATGGATGATGCGTGTTGCAACAGAGCCCAAGAACAGATTACCCAAACCGCTCATGCCACGGGTACCCATGACGATAGAGTCGCATTTTTGGGACTTAATCAGCTCACCCACTGCGAACGCGATATCGGTATCCACAGCAGCGTGGGCGGTGGTGTTAATGCCAGCTTCGCGCAGTTGTGCAGCGGCTTGCTCAGCCATGTCGATGGCGTATTTGTGTGTGTCTTCACGCAGTTGCTTCAGCGCATCACCAATGAAGGCTGTGTAGCTGCGGCCATAAATTTGCGGATCAAACTGCACATTCAGTACATGCACTGAAAAGCCAGAGTAATCCTTGGACAGATCAATCAGATATTGCAGAGCACGTTTGGCGGTGTCGGAACCGTCGTAGGGCAAGAGTACAGTTTTCATATGTTGAAATACCTTGATGAAAAAACAATGGGCTTAAACACATTTTGCCATGATAGGTAAAAAAGGGATTGATACGGGTCAAGCCACCGTGTTCCCTGTGTTTTTACGCTATTTAGCTTGTCCTGTTAAAAACTATATCAGTAAAGTTCGTAGCCTATAGCAAAAGGCTGTAATAACAGGTAAAAGTTGCGCTTATTTCAGACCAGAGTTTTGGTATGTACTGACTACCTTGCTTAATGCGGTTTCAGACGCATCCAGATATTCTGCTAATTCGTGCTCGGCTTGAGCGATATCACCGTCACATAGACATTGGTGAATGCGCCGCTCCCACTCTATCCACAAGGGGGCTTGTACGATTTTTTCATCTGGTCCGGCAAAGAACACCAATCGCAACTGCGCACAGAGTGTGAGAAAGAACTCATCCAACAGCTTGCTGCCCAGCATAGACACCAGTAGTTGGTGGAACATCAAACTGAGCGAACCCACCTCTTGCCATTGTTCTTTGGCTAGTGCACGTTCGGCTTGTTTGTTGTTTCGGGCCATTTTGTTTAAGAGTGCACGCGAGGGCGGGGGCGAGGAGCGCACGGCGTGCAGCTCCAAGGTTCGACGTGCTGTGTATAGGTCTTGAAGATCATCGACGTGGAATTTGCGCACAAAGACACCGCGATGACGTATAGCCGTGGCTAAGCCATCGCGTACAAGCAGATGCAGCACTTCGCGGATGCTATTACGTGATGCATCGTAAGTTTGGGCCAAATCTACTTCTATCAATTGTTCGCCGGGCGCTAACTTACCTTCGATAATGTCATTGCGCAGTTTGTAGCCAATGACATCAACAATAGATAGCTTTTCCGCATCGATTTTGGTTTTCAATGACTCATCTCCATTGAACGAGTTCAGGGTTCATGCCGTGATGGCCTTTGTATTGGGCACGTTCAGGTTGTGACCAACCTTCAAGCAGTTCAGGTGCCAACGCATATACTTCTACACCTAATGGGCGACAAACATCAATAGGATCACGTGCATCTGGCCCCCAAAGTGGTACAGATAGATCACCGCCTGGGCAGGTGGATAGCGCACATAGCAGGTCTATTTCTGCGAAATACTCAAAGTAATCCCCTTTTTGGGCAGGGCAGGCTTTCATGAAGTACTGATCGTCGTCATTTAAGCCAGTGCATTGAAACACATTTAAGACATCGTGTACGTCGAATTCCGTTAAACCGTAGGGCGCAACGGCACGGGTGAGGTTCGAGTGACAGTGAAAGTGGAAGTCTTCACCTGTGAGCAGATGATTGACGTACGGGTCGCAGCGGGTACCAAGCAAGTCGTGCACACGGCCACCGTCACCATCAATACCGTAGTTCGCTAAGGTGTCATCCGTAATGGTGGCCAGTGGGCGTAAAAAGGGCAGTGTAGACCACAGGCGGTCATGAATACTGACGTGTGCTGCTTGTAATTGACGGGTACGAGAAGCCCACATGCGTTCGCGTGGGTCGTGGCGGTTCCATATGTTCAGGTCAGCAACTTGAGGGCCATCAATGGTCACAATGCGGCAAACATGGCCGGCGGGTACTTCCCACGCTTTGCCACTGCGAATAGGCACAACAAATTTGTCCACCAAGGTGCGCGTTTCAGGGCGTGTGATGAGACGGTTATAAAAGGCTTTGTCTACCGAGAGGGCCGAGCCTTGGGTAGATTGGTAGGCGGCAGGATAATTTCCCATGTGATTACCTTTAATGAGGAAGTGTGAGATCAGTCGCGAACGTCGTAGCTGCCATCCGCGTTATGGGTTTCGTCACCGTTTAGCGGTGGGTTGAACACACATAGCAAATGCAGATCACCCTTGGTGGCACGCAGAATATGAGGGTCATTTAGGTTTAGTGCGTAGATATCGCCTGCCTTAATAGGGTAGGTTTTGCCCGTATTGAGGTCTTTCACTTCGCCTTCGCCAGCCACACAGTAGTTGGTTTCGAAATGGTTTTTGTATTCCAGCTCTAGCTCTGCTCCTTCGGTGATGCGTGTTTCGTGCACGGAATAGCCCATGCCATCGCCTTTTACAATCATGCGTACGCTTTGCCAGCCTGGGCCGCTAGCGTCTCGTGGGGTTCCGCGCAGTTGTTCAGCATTAATCACAATCATGGTATTGCTCCTCGGCAAGTAAAAGGGTTTCTATCCACTGGGCCAGCGCAAATAAGCGTGGCTCGTCGTGGGGTTTTGCTGTCAGTAATAAGCCAATGCTGTGTGCGTTGGCTGGGGTATAGGGCAGGCTCAGGCTAGGTAGGTGTAAGCGGTTAGCAAATTCGGTGAGCGAGAAAGAGCGTCTATTAGTCGCTAGATAGGTTTCAGGGTCATGCAGTGGTGCTAGTTCAGGCGCCAACATGGGGCACGTGGGGGTGAGCACAGCATCAACGTGTGCTAACTGTTGTTGTGCATGCTGGGTTTGCGTACGCAGTGCGTGCTGTGCTTGGGCATAGCGCCATGCAGGCAGTGTGGCCCCAGCGCTAATACGTTGATGTATAAGTGGGTCATAACGTGCGCCATCTGTTTCTAGCCAAGGTTGGTGGATGCTATAGGCCTCGGCGCTGATCATGCCGCCTTCTGCTGCGGTAGCCCCTGCCGTGATTAAGGCGGGGAAATTAGCTTCTATTAAGGTGGCCCCAGCCTTAGTTAAGGCATGGCAGGCAGCACGAAACTGCCGCTGTACAGCGGCATCTATGCCTAGAGTGGCTAGCTCAGAAGGGATCAGTAAGGTCCAGCGCTCCGGCAGTGGTACTTCGGTGGCGTGGGTAGGCGCTAGGGCAGTGAAAATGCGTTGGCAGCCTTGTACGTGGCGACTCATAATGCCAGGCACATCAAAACTGGGCGATAAGGGGAATATGCCTTCTTCAGGCAGTAGTCCTTTGGTGGGGATAAAGCCTACTACGCCACAGAACGCAGCGGGGATACGGGCCGAGCCGCTGGTGTCTGTACACAGTGCCGCATCGCTAAAACCGGATGCGACGGCGACGGCGGCACCCGAACTGGAACCGCCCGGCACACGGGCTTCAGTAGGGTAGCGGGGGTTCATGGGCGTACCAAAATACCCGTTTAGACCAAGGGCACCGTAGGCAAATTCGGTCATGTTGCTTTGTGCCAGAATGGTGGCACCTTGCTGGCGTAAGCGCTGTACGAGGGGAGCATCTTGTGCGGCGGCAGGGTGCTGCGCAAAGGCGGCGGACCCGGCGTGGCTTACCCAACCTTGCACATCTATGTTGGCCTTAACGCTTAGGTTTAGACCGTGTAAAGGACCTTCGCTGGCAGGCTTAGCAGTCTGGTCAATGGCCGTCAGCGCGAGCGCTGCCTCGTTAGGCAAGGCAGCAATACGCTGCAAGCAATGGGCTGTGGTGTGAATGGCTGTACCCATGTCGTGTTAGTGATTCAGTTGGCGCAGGAATTCGCTCACACGTGTATCGCTGGATTGACGTAAATCAGCAGGCGATTCATCGTGCAAGATGGCACCGTTTTCCATGAAGATGACGCGGTTAGACACGTTGAAGGCAAAGCGCATTTCATGCGTCACGATCAGCATGGTTATACCCTCGGCAGCAAGGGACTCCAGCACACGCAGCACTTCATTCACTAGCTCTGGGTCTAGCGCAGAAGTAGGTTCATCGAACAGCATGATGGAGGGGTGCATCGCCAAGGCGCGGGCAATGGCTACACGCTGTTGCTGTCCGCCCGAGAGCTGATGTGGGTATTTATTGGCGTGTTCTACCATGCCTACTCGTGAAAGCTGGGTAAGTGCCTCAATACGGCGGGACGCTGCTGTGCCACGGTTGTGATAGCCCAATGCCAAGGTCACGTTATCCAGTACCGTGCGGTGCGGAAACAAGTTGAAGCTTTGAAACACCATGCCAATGTCCAGAATCAGTTCTGGGTGTGGCGCGGTTAAGCATTGGCCATTTTGCGTACCTAAAAAGTGCTGACCATGAATCCACACACTGCCGTCTGCAAAAGGCTCTAGCCCGTTTAGGGTACGGATAAGCGAGGTTTTACCGGAACCTGAGGGGCCGATAATAGAAATCACGTCACCACTGCGTACGCTGAGGTTTATGTTCTTGAGCACATGGTGTTCGCCATAGTATTTGTTCAGTTGGCGTACTTCTAAGGCAGGCGTAGCGCTGTCTGACGCCACAGACGTTGTAGAGGCGCTAGCAGGTTGTGCCGCGTGAATAGCGGCTTTTTCACTCGCGCTTAACTGATACGCCTTGGGCTTGCGTTGGCTCACATCTAAGTACTGTTCTAACCAGCCTAAGGCTTTGTCAAAGATCGTCACCATCAACACGTAGTAAAAGGCGACCGCCAACATGGTTTCGAAGATCAGAAAGTTATGCGTGTACAGGCGTTGGCCTACCAGCAGGATTTCGGTCAATGAAATGACGGAAACCAGTGACGTTAGCTTGACGATGGTGATGAATTCGTTGCTGAGCGTAGGCAGGGCAATACGTATGGCTTGCGGAATAATAATCAGGCGCTGAATGCCGGCGTATCGCAACCCCAGCGCTTTAGCCGCTTCGTATTGGCCACGCGGTACGGCCAAAATACCGCCACGGTGAATCTCAGCCATATAAGCCGCTTCGCTAAGCACTAACGAGATTAAACCTGCATAAAAAGCCTCGGTGAGCACATTGGCTGACGCAGGGAATACTTGCGGCAGGTTGTAGATGAACATCAGTAAAACCAACAGAGGCAAGCTGCGGAAAAACCAGATGTAGAGCCTAGAGAGCCAATTGATGGGCCGTATGCTGGACTGTTTTGCCAGAGCTAAAAAGAAACCTAACCCACCTGCTAGCAGCCAAGAGAGAAAACCCAGTTTGGCCACTGTCCAGCAAGCCAGCCAAAAATCCTGATCAAACAACAGGCTATACGCATACGACCAATCAAATTCCATTACAAAATGCTCCTGTTCTTATTGTGGTTGTGCAGCTAAAGAGCTGGCTATGTCGGCTTCTGTGGGGGCGGCAAGACCGTACTGTTCTAGTAGTTGTGCGTATTCACCGCTTTCGGTGGCGCGTAACAGGGCTTGTGTTAATGCCTCGGAAAGCTCGGGGTTTCGTTGATTCACACCTAGTGCAATCACAATGGTGTACAGCAGCTCGGGCGAGGTCACTGTCAGCTCGCCTTTCATGGTCTGTACCAACTGGTGGGCCACCGCAGAGTCTTCCATCATCACGTCGGCAGCACTAGAGCGTAGGGCCATCAAGGCTTCGGGCGAGGTAGGGAACTCCAGCACGGTAATGGCTGGTTTGCCTTCGGCTTTGCAGTAAGACTGCGAAACCCGTTCCAACTTAGGTGTCCACGAGGCTGCTTTGATGGTGCTAACTTTTAGTCCGCACAGCATTTCAGGGTTAGCAGGACGTTGGTCGTTTTTGCTTAAGGCAATTAATGATGAGCCGGTTTTGAGGTAAGGAACATAGCTAATTAGCTTGGCACGTTCGGGTGTCATGTAGAGCGCAGAAGCCACGACATCAAAGCGGTTAGCACGCAGCCCCACTACCAAGTCGGCAAAGCGTGTGTCCACAATATTGGCATCCAGATTCAGATGCTTGGCCATTAAACGGCTGAAGTCAGCATCAAAACCAGCGGGTACTTTGTCTTGGAAATAGGCGTAAGGCGGGTAAGTGAGATCTGAGGCAATGGTCAGCGTGCCAGCTTGTACGGTAGGAGGTGTTGATGCTAGTGCGATGGGACTGCAGGCGAGTAATGCACTGCAGCTTAGCCATGTTAAGGGGGATTGAATCGCTTTTTTAAGTGTGCGTAAGCTAGCAGAGAATGCGGGGAATCTCATGGTGTCTCCTTGGGGCTTGTGGGTGTGGATGCCACTAATAATTGTTGAACAATCCAATTATTGTTCAACAATGTTTTGTGCCGCAATAAGGGTTATTACGAAACAGGCAGGTACCGCCGCCTGCTTCAAGCAGCCCAGCAAGGAGAAGAAAGAATAGGGAAAACTTAGAGTGTGTCGCCTACCCAGCGGGCTGGCCATGTGCCGCTGTTGACCATGTCGTAGATAACTTCCAGCACTAAGGTTTCCACCGCAGCAATGGCGTTAGAGCCGGGGCGGGTGAGGCTGGTGGCACAGACCACACGTCGGGATAAGCGGTTGTTGTCTATGTGTGCACAGTGCAGAGAACCGTTGGCGATTTCTTCCAGCAAGCACACTTGGGGCAAAATGGTGCTGCCTAAACCGGCTTGGGTGGCGCGCTTTACGCTGCCTAGAGATTCGATTTCGGCCACGATATCTAGGCTGAGCTTTTGGGCGGCGCAGGCATCGTCAATAATGCGGCGTAAGCCATGCTCTTGGCCGGGTAATACCAACGGCAATTTGCTGATATCTGCCAAGCTTAGGTGATCCGCTAGTGACTGTGTGGTGCTGCTCACAAACACCAAGCTGTCATCTAGCAAGGGGCGTTTATTGAGGCCAGGCTCGGGGTCGGCTCCAAAGAGTAAGGCTATATCTAAGCGACCAGAATGCAGCCATTCTTGTATGAAGCCGCTATAGGCCTCGACTATTTTCAAGCGTATATTGGGATATTGTTTTCGGCAGGCGCTGAGTATAGGAAGCGTAGTGCTAAGCGCAATGCTGGTGGGTAAGCCTATGGATACTTCACCGCTGGGGCTGTTGCTGGTGGCACGTACGGCTTGTTTGGCGCGTTCGGCGTCGGCCAGTACCACACGTGCATGTTCTAGAAATATGCGGCCCGCTTCGGTTTGTATCATCCCTCTGTTAGAGCGCTCGAACAGTTTGACGCCTAGCTCATGCTCTAAGGCAGAAATTTGTTGACCTAATGCAGGTTGTGCAATGTGTAGGCGAGCCGAGGCGCGCAACAAACTACCGGTTTCACATACACCGATGAAATAGCGTAATTGACGTAGTTCCATAGCCGCTTTAGGTATACAAAATAGATATAGCAAATAGATTTAATAACTATTTTACAGATATTTAGACGCTACCTACAATCAGATCAACCTAGTACTAAAACGAATGCGAAAAGGGTGGGCGATGGCAGCAGTGGATATGGCACATTTGCGAGAATGGATAGGGCGTACCGAGACAGCGCAAGATACAGTGACGTCTGCGCCGCTAAAGGCGTTGACCGCAACATTGGACCGAGACGACCCCGATGTGGCGATGTTGGATGTGCCACCGTGTTGGCATTGGCTGTACTTTTTACCGGTACACCAGCAGTCAGAAATAGGGGTGGATGGGCATGCTAAGCGCGGTGGATTCTTGCCGCCAGTGCCGCTGCCTCGCCGCATGTGGGCGGGTAGTCAGCTAGAGTTTCTAGCGCCATTGCGTGAGGGGCAACGCCTAAAACGGGTATCGACTATTGCCGATCTGAACGTAAAACAAGGGCGTAGTGGGACATTGGTGTTTGTGAAGGTAAAGCATGAAATTTATGCGGATGACACCCTAGCTATCGTGGATTATCACGACATTGTGTACCGCGATATGCCTGCTGCGGATGCGCCAGTGCCTGCGCCGGTACCTGCTCCGGAAGGGGCGCAATGGCAACGCCGTATTACCCCCGATCCAGTACTGCTATTTCGTTATTCGGCATTGACCTTTAATGGTCACCGTATTCACTACGACCGCAGTTATGTCACCCAGGAAGAGGGCTATCCAGGCTTGATTGTTCATGGTCCCTTAATCGCCACGCTGTTGTTGGATTTATTGCGTCGCGAATTGCCCGATGCACGCGTACGCCGTTTTTCGTTTAAGGCGGTTAGCCCCATTTTTGATATCAACACCTTCACCGTGTGTGGGCGACACGATAACGATCATCAGGTCTCGCTATGGGCCTGCACAGAAACCGGCCATTTGGCGATGCAAGCCCATGTGGAACTGTACTAAAACGGAGAACAACGATGTACATGGAACAAGACGAGTTTGAAGAAATACGTGATGGTGTGCGCCAGTTGTGCAAACAGTTTTCGGATGAGTATTTTCGTGAAATTGATGCCAAAGAAGCGTATCCAGAGCGTTTCGTAGACGCCTTAATCGAAGCGGGCTGGTTAGCGGCAATGATCCCCGAAGAATACGGCGGTACAGGCTTAGGGCTGACCGCAGCGTCGGTCATCATGGAAGAGATCAATCGTTGCGGTGGGAATGCAGGTGCCGTGCATGGTCAGATGTACAACATGGGTACCTTGTTACGCAGTGGCAGTACAGCACAAAAAGAAAAATACCTGCCTCAAATCGCTGCAGGAAAACTGCGCATACAGTCTATGGCGGTGACGGAGCCTACTACGGGTACCGATACCACCAAGATCAAAACTACCGCTGTCAAAAAAGATGGACGCTGGGTAGTGAATGGGCAAAAAGTGTGGATATCACGCGTGCAGCATTCTGACTTGATGATCTTGTTGGCACGTACGACGCCGCTGAGTGAGGTGCGCAAGAAGTCAGAAGGTATGTCCATTTTTATGGTGGATTTACGCGATGCTATTGGTAATGGGCTAGATGTACGGCCTATACCTAACTTGGTCAACCACGAAACCAATGAACTGTTTTTCGATAACCTAGAAATTCCGGAAGAAAATCTTATTGGTGAAGAGGGCAAGGGCTTCAAGTACATTTTGGAAGGCTTGAATGCCGAGCGCACGTTGATTGCGGCCGAGTGTATTGGTGATGGCTATTGGTTTATTGATAGGGCATGTAGCTATGCTAACGAACGCGTAGTGTTTGACCGGCCTATAGGCCAGAACCAAGGTGTGCAGTTTCCTATTGCCGATGCTTTTATAGAAATTGAAGCGGCGAATTTGATGCGTTTTGATGCGGCACGCCGTTTCGATGCCCGCCAAGCGTGCGGGGCACAAGCCAATATGGCGAAGTATTTAGCGGCCAAAGCCAGTTGGGAAGCGGCCAACGTGTGTTTGCAAACTTATGGTGGTTTTGGTTTTGCCAAAGAGTACGACATAGAGCGTAAATTCCGTGAAACCCGCCTGTATCAAGTGGCGCCTATTTCTACTAACTTGATTTACTCCTACGTGGCTGAGCATGTATTGGGCTTGCCCCGTTCTTTCTAAGTAGAGGGTGAAATGTCGCGTCCTTTGGATGGGGTGACGGTGGTCACGTTAGAGCATGCAATAGCTGCTCCGTTTTGTACTCGGCAGTTAGCGGACTTGGGTGCTCGCGTCATTAAAGTGGAACGCCCCGGTAGTGGCGATTTTGCGCGAGCCTACGATGAACGGGTGGATGGCATGGCTTCGCATTTCGTGTGGGCGAACCGTTCTAAGGAAAGCCTAACCTTGGATGTGAAGCACCCAGCAGCGCAAGAGGTGCTTGAGCAACTGTTAGCCGAAGCCGATGTGTTGGTGCAGAACTTAGCGCCCGGGGCGGCAGCGCGGCTGGGCTTGTCATTCGAGGCATTGCACAACCGTTTTCCTAAGCTGATTGTGTGCAATATTTCAGGCTATGGTGACGATGGCCCGTATCGCGACAAGAAAGCCTATGACTTGTTGATTCAAAGTGAGTCGGGCTTTTTGTCGGTAACGGGAACGCCTGAACATCCCTCTAAAGCGGGGTGTTCCATAGCTGATATTGCGGCGGGTATGTATGCCTACACTAATATTTTGGCGGCACTCTTGCAACGGGGTAAAACTGGCAAGGGCAGTAATATCGATGTGTCCATGCTGGAAAGTATGGTGGAGTGGATGGGTTATCCGCTGTATTACGCCTTTGATGGCGCAACGCCACCGGCACGTACGGCGGCAGCGCATGCCACTATCTACCCTTATGGGCCTTTTATTGCCGGTGATGGCAATACTGTCATGTTAGGGCTGCAAAACGAACGTGAGTGGAACGTGTTTTGCGAGCAAGTCATGGAGCAACCCACCTTAGCCACAGATGCGCGTTTCGCCTCTAACTCTAAACGTTCAGATAACCGTGATGCTTTGCAGGCGTTAATCTTGGAACGTTTTGCGAGTTTGACGGCCGATCAGGTAGTAGAGCGCTTAGAAAAAGCGCAGATTGCTAACGCGCGGGTGAACACCATGAACGATGTATGGCAGCATCCACAACTGCAAGCCCGACAGCGCTGGTCATCGGTGATGAGCCCAGTGGGCGAGCTACCTGCTTTACTACCGCCAGGGCGTAGTAATGCTTACTCACCACGTATGGATGCCGTGCCAGGTTTAGGTGAGCATGTGGAGTCTATTTTGCTTGAGTTAGGTAAAACGCCAGAGCAAATAGCCGCTTTACGTGCAGCGGGTGCGGTATAACATGGCGATATCACGTATTTTTTGTAAGGCAGAATAAAGCATGAGCAGTAGTCAAACACGCATTGCGCAAGCACGTACATTTTTGTTTGTACCGGGTAATAGGCCTGACCGTTTTGTGAAGGCGTTGCAAACCGGTGCTGATGCAGTGGTGTTTGACCTAGAAGATGCCGTGGGCAGTGCCGACAAAGAGCAGGCCAGAGCCGAGATTGCAGCAGCATGGTCTGCGCTGCAAGCGCATGGCGTGCCGTTGGTGGTGCGTTGTAACAGTGCTGGCTCTGACCTAGGTAAACAAGATATTGCATGGGCTAAACAGCTAACGGGCGACTGGGCGTTGCTGGTGCCTAAGGCAGAGTCTGTGCAGGCCCTAGAGCAGGTGCACGCAGCGTTACCGCACGTGCCCCTGATTCCTCTAATAGAGTCGGCGCAGGGGTATGCCGCTGTGCGTGAGCTGGCGGCAGTTCACGGGGTATGTCGCTTGGCGCTAGGGCATTTAGACTTCATGGCTGACACCGGTTTGCAGTGTTCAGAAGACGAACCAGAGCTTGCGCCGTTGCGGTTTGAAATAGCCATGGCTACGCGATTGGGCGGCTTGGCTCCGGCAATTGATGGCGTGACTACGGCGTTGCAAGATGGTGAGCGATTGCGCAGCGATGTACAGCGTGCCTTGCGTTTTGGGTTTGGTGGCAAGTTGTGCATTCATCCCCGCCAAGTGGAGGGGGTGCATCAAGCCATGCAGCCTTCCGAGCAAGAGCTGGATTGGGCTCGACGTGTGGTAGCCGCTGATGAGTCGTCTGGTGGGTCGGCCGTTCAGGTGGATGGAAAAATGGTAGACCAGCCCGTGGTGCAACATGCCAGACGTTTTTTGGCTCGTGCCCGGTAACGGTAGTGGGCTGAGTAGGTGCGGCCACCGACTTTATTTTCAAAATCAAGGGTTAACCATAATAAAAATAAAGGTGCAACCCAAATACTCTGTAGGGTTGTGTTAGATAGTGCTTTGCGTGGCCGGGATCTTGCGTGATCACCGAGCGGCAGAGTGCCTACGGAAGAATACGAGTAAGGATAAAAAATATGCAGCTGATTGATGCAGATGTCTCTAATGCTTTGTTGGGCTTTGACAAACTGGTACCGGCGCTACGCCACGCTTTTCAAGCAAATATCACCGTACCATTACGACACACCCACACCATAGAGTGCGATGATCGCAAAGGTATTACCTTGATTATGCCGGCTTGGGATAACAAGAAATACCTCGGTTTGAAAACAGTGAATATCTTCTCTGCTAATCACGAGCTGGATTTACCAGGGCTGCACTCTACGTATTTGTTGTACGACGGTCGTACCGGTAAGCCTTTGGCGCATGTGGATGGTGATGCGGTGACATCACGTCGAACCGCTGCTGCATCGGCGTTGGCGGGTGGGTATTTGGCGAAGAAGGATGCCAGCAGTTTGTTTGTGCTGGGTACCGGTCGCGTAGCCAGCTTTTTACCAGATGCTTACAGCGTAGTGCGCCCCATTAAAGACGTGTATGTGTGGAATAGACGTCCAGAAGGGGCTGAACGCTTGGTACAAGAGCTAAACGAAAAAGGCTATAACGCTCATGTGGTTAGCACCGTAGAAGAAGGCGTGGCACAGGCCGATATCATTAGTTGTGCCACCTTGTCAGAAGCGCCTTTGGTGCATGGCGAATGGTTAAAACCAGGTCAACATTTGGATTTGATTGGCAGTTTCGCACCGCACATGATTGAAACCGATGCACAGTGTTTTGCTCGTGCGGCGGTCTTTGTGGATACCGACGAAGCGGCTAAGAAGGCGGGCGACTTGTTGCAAGCCATTGAAGCGGGCACATTAACCGTAGAGGCTATTCAAGCCACGCTGTTTGATCTGTGTAAAGGTGAGCATGCAGGCCGTACTAGTGACGACCAAATCACCGTGTTTAAGTCGGTAGGTAATGCCCTGGAAGATCTGACTGCCGCTATTTTGGTGTACGAAGGTAGCCAACAAACCGCGTAGGCAGCGCTTTGCAGGAAATGGGGAGCTAAGCCACCGAGCTTGCCTCCCCTGAACGTAGCACCAATGGCAGGAGCGCTTTCATGGCGATGCAGTTCGATTTTGTGGACCTACGTTTGTTTAGTTATGTGGCCGAAGAGGGGAGCCTGACACGTGCGGCAGCGCGTGTGTTTATTTCCTTGCCTGCGGCGAGTATGCGCATTAAAAACTTAGAGCAGTCCATAGGCGTGCCCTTGCTAAATCGTGGTGCTCAAGGCATTACATTACGCCCTGCAGGTGAAACCTTTTTAGCGCATGCGAGGCAGGTGCTGCATCAGGTAGAGTTACTGCGCTCCGACTTACAAGACTATGCAGAAGGCATCAAAGGTAGCGTTAGTGTGCAAGCCAACACTACCGCCATGACAGAGTTTCTGCCGCATGTGTTAAGCCAATATTTGGCAGCATGGCACGATATCAATGTGGATTTACGCGAGCGCCCTAGCGATGAGATTGTGCGTGCTGTACTGTCTGGCGCCACCGATATAGGCTTAGTGGCGGGTTCAGTGAATACCGAAGGTTTACAAGTGCTGCCGTATCGCCATGATCGTTTGGTGTTGGTGGTGGCGCAATCGCATCCTTTGGCGGCTTTCGATAGCATTGCGTTTGAGGAAACCATAGAAAGCCCGTATATCGTGCTGCATGAAGGCACGGCTATACATTCTTTTTTAAAACGCATTACTGACACCATGGGGCGCACGTTGCAAACCCGTATTCAGGTGGGTAGCTTTGAGGCAGCTTGCAGAATGGTGGCTGCCAATGCGGGGATTTCGCTGGTGCCTGAATCCGTCGCAAAGCGCCATGCCGATGTGTTGCCTATACACATTGTGGGCTTGAGTAATGAGTGGGCAATACGCGATTTACTGATTTGCGTACGCGACATGGAATCCTTGCCGTCCTTTACCTATGAGCTTATTCAACTGTTATTGGCCGATGCCAAAACAGTACCAGTGCCTACTGATATACCGTCGGCACTGGTGTAGTAGGCTATAGCAGTTGCACCTGATTGAGTTCAGGTAAGCGCCAGACTATATCAATGAGCTTATTGGCTAAGGCGGTATTAGCCTCTGTGGTGCTTGCCGGGTTGCCGTACTGAATTAAGCGGTGCACCTTATCTTCCAGTTCTGCACGCGTGAGCGTATTACCGGGATCGCCTTTAGGGTCGTCGACTCGGGCGTGTAAGGTGCGGCCATCGTGGGTGGTTACGCTGACTTTGCCTATCCATTTACGCGGGTAAGCGCCATCAATTTCGGGGTCGTACATCATCTGCACGCGGTCGCGGAAGTCTGCCACAGCAGGGTTTTGTAGGGCTTGCTCATCAAAGGTGGTGAGGTCTGCTTTACCAAACACCGCAATTAATCCCAGCACTGTACCCATGGAAAACTTAGATTGGTGCACAGTTTGTGGACGAGTAACTGCACCTAGCACATCAATGGCGCCTTGGTGTACCTGGGTGATCACACTGGCAATGTCACTGGCGCGTAGGCCGTGCTCTGTCATGAGCAGTTGCAAGGCATCAGCAGAAGGGTGGGTGTGACGGCACGAAGCATGAAACTTAAACGAGGTTTCGCTTAATGCCCAGCGGGTACCTAAACCATCGACTAAACGGGTAGGGTCTGAATCGCTAGACATCCCTGCTGCCATCCCTTTTTTTCCTTCCAGTATGTGGGTGGCACCAGTGAAACCAGCTTGAGCAAGGTACGCAGACCACAAACCACTGCTGGCAGCGTGGGCAGTATGCAACTGCTTGGAGTCGGCAGCATCACGCAAAAATTCCCACAGCCCAGCCGCTTGTGTGCCAGCTGAACCAAAGGCGTGCAACATTTGCTCGCCATCTAAATGCAGCAAATTTCCGGCAGTAGCGGCCGCGGCTAAGGTGCCTACTGTGGCCGTGGTGTGGAAAATTTGATAGTGCGAGCGCCCTAAAAATTCGCCTACTCGTATGCCTACTTCGTAGCCCGCGACGGCAGCAGTTAGTAAATCTTTACCGGATTTTTTCAGGTCTTGGGTGACGGCAAGCGCAGGGGGGAATACCACCGCAGCCGGATGCAGTACCGAGCTGTTGTGCAGGTCGTCTTGTTCTACCACATGCGCGGCAGCAGCATTAATCATGGCCGCAAAAAAGGGCGAGCTATGCGTAGAAGACACCAATATTTCTGACGGTCCATGATCGGGCCGCATGTGTTTGGATACCGTCTCTATGGTTTGTACAGGGCGTGTAGAAGCACCTGCCAAGATAGAGGCTAAGGTATCCAGAAATAGCGCTTGGGTGCGTTCAATCACCTCAGAAGGTATGTCTTCAAAGCGCAAATTGGCCGCAAAATCGGCTAATTGTCGCGAATAATGCAAAGTCGTCATAGTGATGGCATACAGCAAAATGAGGCCGTCTGCGGGGGCAGACGGCAGATGCCGTTAACTGTGCCGCACCTAGCGAGCTTTGGCTATTGCTGTTTAATGAAGCTGGGCTTTAGTACTGCCAAAGCGGCAAATTAGGGGCGTGGTAGCAGGCGTAAACAGGTGTCGGCCAGTTCGCGAGCATAGCTGTCTTGGTCTTGCTCGGGGGCGGCAATCAGGGCATCGGTTGCACCATGCACACCTGAGTACAGTAGCAGTGCCACCATAGAGGGATTAGGGCAGTACCACGCTTTGTGCTGCTCACCTTGCTTAAGAATGTGCTCTAGCTGCATCAAGATGGCATTTTTTTCGGCGTTGTCACGCTCGTGATGGTGGTGGCCCCCATACACCATGTCATGCGTTCTAAAGCTTTGCGCATAGGTACGTACACTGGTTTCAATCCATACCCGTAAACGGGTAGGCCAGTCGTTAACCGCACAGGCCTCTACTGCGCGTTCCAGTTCCTCTAAGTATTGCTGCGTATAGCGAGTAGCCAGCGCTGCTAGCATGTCGTTTTTAGAGGCAAAGTAATGGTAGAAGGTGCCTTTGGCCACATTCGCCACACGTGTAATGTCGGCAATAGTGGTGGCTTCAAACCCTTTTTCTAGAAAGAGGGTTTCGGCAGCGCTCATCAGCTCGTCCAGGCGCACTTCAGCGGGTTTGGTGCGTGGTGATGCAGAAGGCGCAGAGGGAGGCTGTGAGGTAGACATGCGGCAATCTTATCAAAACAAAAAGGGTGTATTTCCGGCAGTGTAAAACAAGACTAGAACAAAGTCTTTCTCATTCATATTTTAATTGACCGACGGTCAGTCGAATTGCTAGTATAAATGCTAATGACTTTAGGAAAAGCTGATTTATGCAAGCATCTAAACGTAGAGCCGCGGTTTTGGCGGCGTATCTGGGCACCTTTCTTGCTACACTGGATATCAGCATCGTCAATGTGGCGCTGCCATCCATGCAAACGGCGTTGCAAACCGATATAGCGGGGATGCAGTGGGTGGTGAATATGTATGCCATTGGGCTCTCGGCCATCATGTTATCGGCGGGGTCGGTGGCCGATAGGTTGGGGCATAAGCGTTGCTGGTTGATGGGGGGGATCGTGTTCACCGCCGCATCGTGGCTATGTGGGATAGCGCCTAGCTTGTCGTGGTTGTTGTGGGGACGTGCTCTACAAGGGTTGTCGGCAGCGTTTTTGATTATTGGTGCCTTGCCTATTTTGACGCATTTGTATTCCGACCCTGCTGAGCGTGCCCATTGCATAGGTGGGTGGTCGGCTTTCACTGCATTGGCATTGATTTTGGGCCCATTGTTGGGCGGTGTGTTGCTAGAACAGTGGGGGTGGCAAAGTATTTTCCTGATCAACTTACCGCTGGGGGTGTGTGCGATTGGGCTAGGCAGTTGGGCTATTCCCGAGCGTCGCTACGAAGCGCAAGCGGCTAAAGACCCAGTGGGCCAAGTGCTGAGTTTGATCACGTTGGGTGCGTTAGCATACGGCACTATAGCCGCAGGGCAAGAAGGCATAACGGGCACTACTCCCTTGTGGTGCTGGGCGATTGCACTGGTGTGTGGGGCGGTGTTTATACAGGTAGAGCGCAAGGTTCAGCACCCATTAATACCGTTAACGCTATTTAAGAAACCTGTTTTTGTGGTCGCGAATATTGCCTCGTTTTTCTTAGGTTTTTCGTACTACAGCAGTTTGTTCTTCTTCTCGCTGTATTTCCAACAAGTGCAAGATTGGTCGCCTGCTGAGGCGGGGTGGCGCATGATGCCGTTGTTTATGGCCAATGGTTGTGTGTCGCTGTGCTTTGGGCGTTTTAGCGCGAAGGCTAGCGTACCTACATTGATGATGACAGGCTATGTGTTGATTGCAGTAGCCATGATGGCGATGTGGTGGTGTTCGGTGGATACACCGTACTGGATGATGGGGTCGCTACTGTTGGTGATGGGGGTAGGGGCTGGGTTGTCGGTACCAGGTACCAGCTTAACCATCATGGGTATGGCACCAGCAGAATTAACGGGCTCAGTGTCGGGCACCATGAATGCCTTACGCCAAGCCGGTATGACCATGGGTATTGCCTTGTTAGGCGTACTCTTAAGTGCAGGGGCGATCGCTGAATTAACACAGCGTTTAGGGGCCGACGGTGTTGAGCAGGCAGCGCACGTGGCACAGCAAGCGGTGTTGTATCACGAGGGGCTACATGATGTACCCACGTTAGCAGTGAATTATGCGTTTTCTATGGCCAGTGGTTTTCAAGTGGCTATGTTGGTGGCGGGTTTGCTGAGTGCGTTCAGTGCACTGTTGCTGTGGATAAGCCGTCGTAGAGAACGCTACGTTGCCATACAAACGGTAGAGGCCTAAACAGTGTTGCTCAGGTGTAACGATAGGAATGCGGCTGTGGGGGCTTGATGTCGTAACAGGAGTAGATTTGTTAAGGTGATTCTTTAGCTTTACTCTTTCTTTATACGTATTAGGCGGCGCAATGACTACTCCTCTTTTACCCACTTATGATGATGTTCAAGCCGCCGCAAAGCGTTTAGAAGGGGTTGCGCACCACACACCAGTCATGACGTCCCGAACGCTTAATGAGCTATGGGGTGCCGAGGTCTTTTTTAAGTGTGAAAACTTGCAGCGTATGGGGGCGTTCAAGTTTAGAGGGGCATTTAACGCCTTGTCTAAATTTAGCCCCGAGCAACGTAAAGCCGGTGTGGTGACCTTTTCGTCAGGTAATCATGCACAAGCTATTGCGCTATCTGCCCGTATTTTAGATATTCCCGCCACCATCATCATGCCGCACGATGCGCCAGAAGCTAAGGCTAACGCGACAGAAGGCTATGGTGGTAAGGTGATTCGGTATGACCGTTACTCAGAGGATCGCGAGCAAATTGGGCGCGACTTGGTAGAGCGTTATGGCTACACCATGATTCCGCCTTTTGATCATCCCGATGTCATCACAGGTCAAGGCACAGCGGCTAAAGAGCTCTTCGAAGAAGTGGGCGAGCTAGATGCCTTGTTCTCGCCATTGGGCGGTGGGGGCTTGTTATCGGGCACGGCACTGTCTACTCGCGCGTTATCGCCTAACTGTGCGCTGTATGGGGTGGAACCCGAAGCCGGTAATGATGGGCAGCAGTCGTTTGAACAAGGCAAGATCGTACACATTCCTACCCCTAAAACCATTGCCGATGGAGCGCAAACGCAAGCCTTGGGGCAACTTACCTTTGCCATTATCCAGCGCGATGTGAATGCTATTTTGACCGCTACAGACGCACAACTCGTCGAGTGCATGCGTTTTATGGCGCAACGCATGAAACTGGTGGTAGAGCCCACAGGGTGCTTAGGTTTTGCGGCAGCAAGCCACATGAAAGAGCAACTACGCGGCAAGCGCGTGGGTATTGTGCTGAGTGGTGGTAACGTGGATATCCCTCATTTTTGTCGTTTGTTAGGTCAATAAGTCGCTTACTTTGCTTGCCTGAGGACGACTCAAATGAGCGCTACGTGGTTGCCGTTGGTGTTGGTGGTATCGGCTGCGCTGATTCATGCAACCTGGAATTTGTTGGCAAAACGTGCGGCTGATGCAGGCCCCACGTTTGTGTTTGTATTTACCTTTGTTGCCATGGTGGTGTATTTGCCGTGGACACTATGGTTGTTGTTCCACGGTGAAAGTTTTTGGGGCTGGCAAGCGTTGCTGTGTATTGCGCTCAGTGGCTTCCTGCACCTGATCTATAACCTCTGCTTGCAGCGTGGTTATCAAGTGGCCGATTTCTCAGTGGTCTATCCAGTTGCGCGTGGTAGTGCGCCATTGATGTCGTCCATGGGGGCCTTCCTGTTACTGGGTGAACAGCCTTCGTTGTACGGTGTGCTGGGTTTGATTGCGGTAGTGGTGGGGATTGCGTTGATTTCCACACAAGGTAATCTGGCTAGCTTTAAAGAGCCGGGAGCATACCGAGGGGTGCAGTGGGGCGGTCTAACCGGGATGATTATTGCCAGCTACACCCTGGTAGATGCGTTTGGGGTGAAGGCGCTGCTCATACACCCCGTGGTGCTGGATTGGTTTTCAAACTCCGCACGATTGCTGTTTATGGCTCCATGGCAGTGGAGTGCGCGCCATAAGGTGCGGGAACGTATGCGCGGCAAGTGGGCCTTGGCGATAGCAGTGGGGATGCTGTCCCCCTTATCGTACATTTTGGTGCTGCTGGCGTTGCAAATGGGCGCAGAGGTAAGCTTCGTTGCCCCTGCTCGTGAAATGTCCATGATGGTGGGGGCATTGCTAGGTATGGTGGTACTACGAGAGGCCGTAGGCATTTGGCGTTTAGTGGGCTGTGGTGTGCTGATCGTAGGGGTATTACTGCTGAGCAGCTACAACTGATGCAGCACAAACTCTACACGTTGTTGCACGCTGGTTTTGGGTAGCAGGTGTATGTCATAGCCTAGCTGTGCATACACCTGTAATAAATGCTGGTACTCCTCTTCCGCAGCTTTTAGGCTGTGCTGACGTTCGTCGTTTTCTTCATAAATCTCGGGCCAGGGCGGGGTCAAAAATACGCACGGGTCGTAGTAGTGTTCGGCCTGTGATGTCATCAGCGCAGTCTGTTCAGGGTGTAGCCTAGCGTGGGCCGCTAGCGCATCAAGTAGTCCTCTATCAAAAAAGATCACCTGCTCTGGCATGTCAGTCACGGCGGCCAGATCAGCCGTGGCTAACGCGATGGTGTGCTCAATAAAGAGATCCATATCGCGCCACGGTAGGGCGAGGCTGTCCTCGCGTTGCGCTTGTTGTACAACGCGTAAGCCGGGTTCGGGTACTACGGGATAGCCTTGTTGTTGTAAGGCCTTTAATAAGGTGGATTTGCCACCACCGGAACAACCGGAAATCACAATGCGTCGCTGCATGAGTGCTCCAAGATAAAGGGTAAAAGGTAAATAGCGATAGCCCTACGGTGCACGGCTCGGAGCCATGGTGCAGGCGTGCGTAGGCGCATAGGCCTAGAGGGCTATACATGAATACTGTGGGGGGAATTGCCTGAATGGCGAAGATATAAAGCTGGGCACGCAGTGTGGTGCACGGTTTTAGCATAGCGAATAAATGCCTACACTCATAATAGCTATTAATTATATTGAAATTAATAAATTGGCTTTGATGGTTATATTGCTAGCGGTGGATACTAGCTCTACGTTGAATGTTGTTACTTTCTTAAAGTTGTAGGCTCATGTTGAATTCCCAGTATTTCCCTTTGCATTACGCACAAGCGCATAAAGCGGCTTCGTTTGTTTCTCCTCGCGCATTGACGACCGTGGCACGATCACTGGCCGTTGCTGGGGTGTTAAGCATGCCTATGCTGGCGCAAGCAGCTGTTGAGCGTGTGGAAATACTGTCTCGCACGCCTTTTGTGACCCAACAGGCAGACAATAAATACGAGCGCATTGAGGGGCGTTTGCACTACGCGGTAGACCCCAACGCTGCCGCCAACGCGCCTATTGTGGATGTAAAGCTTGCGCCACGTAATGCCCAAGGTTTGGTGGAGTTTAGCGGTGATTTCACGCTTATCCGCCCCGTAGACGGCAAGGCTAATAATGGCAAACTACTATATGAAGTGAATAACCGTGGTAACTATTGGTTGTTTAACTTGTTCCAAAATGGTGTGTTCAGCAACGATTTAAACAGTGCCGAGGCACAAGGCGACAACTGGTTGCTAGATCAAGGCTATAGCTTGTTATGGACAGGCTGGAACTGGGATGTGGTAGAGGGTGGCCAGCGCCAGCAGCTCACACTACCTGTAGCACGTGAAGCCAATGGTGATGCTATTCAGGGTGTGGTGGTGAATGAAATTGTAGTGAATGCGCCTACCAATGCCTCATCGCACTTGGGTATTTTGGCACGCGGCTACCCCTTTGCTCCTGGTGCTCAAGAAAGTGCCGAGCTGACTGTGCGTGATACGCCAGAAGGTGAGCGCGTGGTGATCTCCCGCGATGCTTGGCAATTAGCCAAGGTAGAAGACGGTAAAGTGATCCCCGACGATACCAGTGTGTACTTGTCCACAGGCTTTGAACCCGGCCGCATTTATGAATTGCGCTATACCGCAGAAAACCCTGTGGTCACGGGTTTGGGTTTGGCGGCGGTACGTGATGCGCTGTCGTTCTTCCGTTACGAAGAGCAGGACAAAGCAGGGCAGCGTAATCCATTGCTGGACCAACAGGGTACGTTACCCGAACATGTGCTGGCCTTTGGTATTTCGCAATCAGGGCGTGTACTGCAAACCATGTTGTTAGACGGTTTACATGTGGATGAACAACAGCGTCCTACTTTTGATGGCGGTTTCTTGCATGTAGCGGGTGGCGGCAAAGGCAGCTTTAACCACCGTTTTGCACAAACAACACGTCACTTTAGCCCGCATGAGGAATCCATTTACCCTACCGATTATTTCCCATTCGCCACCGTCACTCAGCGTGATGAGGTATTGGGTAAAGAAGCTAGCGTGTTGGATAACGCTAAAAAAGTAGGGGTAGTGCCTAAACTGGTATATACCGCCAGTTCTACTGATTATTGGGCACGCGCGGCCTCCTTGCTGCATACCGATACTGAAGGCAAAACCGATTTACCGTTAGACGATCACGCTAGAGCCTACTTGCTTAGTGGTGCTCAGCACGTGATTGCGACGCCACCCGAGCGTGGCATTTACGAAAACTGCTTGTTGCCTACCGATTACCGCCCACAATTGCGTGCATTATTGGTAGCGTTGGATCAGTGGGTGGTGGAAGATAAAGCGCCTCCTGCCTCACGAATTCCTAGCATCGAAAATGGCACTTTGGTGTCGTTAGCAGATTATAAGGTGGCATTGACCGACGTAGAGGATGATTTGCGTAAACCTGCGCGCTACTTGCAGCCACCGCGTTTGCAGTTGGGTGAGCGTTTTGACGCTGAAGGTATTTCAGACGTACAACCCCCTGTTTTTGGCAAAGCCTACAACACCTTGGTGCCTCAAGTGAATGCGGACGGCAACGAGTTAGCCGGTTTGATCGCGCCACAAGTGGCGGTGCCTGTGGGGGCGTATTTGGGTTGGAACTTACGTAATGCGAATGCGGGTGCACCCGATGCTCTAGCGCGTTTGTATGGGTCGTTTATTCCATGGTCTGCCGAGCAGGTGGCGCAGCACTATCCATCACGTGATGCCTATGTGCAGCAAGTGGAACAAGTTGCTCGTCAGCAAGTGCAAGAGCGCGTGCTACTAGAGCAGGATGTAGAGGCTGTGGTTGCTAAGGCGGCGGGGTTGTATGACAGGGTAGTGGCTAAACCCGTTACTGACCAGCAATGCAGTTATCAACAGGCAGCGAAGTCGTAAGCGAATAAAAGAGCGCTGCAGTCTCTCGCAGAGGCGTTATATACTACCAGCGATGTGGTGGGGGTATAGATTGCCTCAACCAGCAAGGAGACATCTTAAAGCCGACCTCTGGCCATGCCCGCAGGTCGGCTCATACATTGGTTTACAGTGACATATGACTCAGCCTCTCTCTGGTACAGCCAAAGCGACGGGAACCGCTGCTTTTTCCAAGTTCATCCACTTATTGCAGTTGGTTGCTGATAGCACCGAGCCCTTAACCATTCCGCAATTGGCGCAGTTAAGTGGGTATCCACGCTCTACGGTGTACCGTAGCGTGGGTGGGTTGGTGGCCGAAGGGTTATTGGTAGAGACGCTCAATGGTGAGGCTTACCAGTTAGGTCCACGCTTGATTCAACTGGCTAGCCGTAGCTGGGACCGATCCGAACTACGTTTGGTATCGGTACAGGCCTTGCAAGCGTTGCGCGACATTACTAACGAAACTGTGCACTTGGCCGTGCCCAGTGGCGACAGGATGGTGTACATAGAAAAACTGGAAAGCACGAGCGCCGTGCGCATGGCGTCTTACATAGGTTCTAGCGTGTCTATGCATTCCTCGTCAGTGGGTAAAGCCTATTTGGCGGCGTTGGGTGAGGCAGAACGCCAAGACATCATTGGCAGTTTGTCTTATGCCCGTTATACCGACAACACCGTGTTAACAGCAGAACAACTCAGCGCACAAGTACGCCAAGTGCAGCAGCGTGGTTGGTCTGTGGATGACGAAGAAAATGAAGAGGGCATTTATTGCTTTGGTGCGGTGATCTTGGGGGCAAGACAGCAGCCGGTGGCAGCCATTAGTGTGAGCACGCTGCGGTTTCGCCAAGCCGAGGATCCCATAAAAGCGTATGTAGAGCCGTTGTTAGAGACGTGCAAGAAAATATCCCAACGTATTGTGCAAAGCCCAGCGCTCGTCGATAGCACGCATATTTGGTAGTGCTGTAGGGCATCACCGTGTAGTTTCCCTTCTCTACTTTCCCTAGTATATACCCTGCAAAAACACTTCAAGTTTCAACATTTTAGGGTTATCCCTAATAGTTGATAGGGAGAGCTAGTCAATAAAATTCTATCCACTATATGGACTGATTGCCCACAATATGGACAGAGTTATGACTACAGATACAAAAGAGTTCGGTGAACTGACACCTTACCAATACCCCAACCCTAAAGAAGCCTCCCCAGAAATCGTGGTTCCTCATGCGATTCCTGAGGACGAGCGCGTGTGGGTGCCACAAGCTGAAAACGTTTGGTTCCGTCCACTCTGTTTGAACGCCAGCCAGGGCTACTGGACTAACTTGTTGCGCGTGCGTAAATCCGGCGTGTTAAGCCGTCATCGCCACCCACAAGCTGTACACGGCCTTGTGTTGAAAGGTCGCTGGCGCTACCTGGAACACGATTGGGAAGCGACAGAAGGCAGCTACGTGTACGAGCCACCCGGTGAAACACACACACTGTACGTGCCTGAAGACGTGGAAGAAATGATCACTTACTTCACCGTGAACGGTTTGATGTACTACACCGACCCATGGGGTAAAGGCGTAGGTTTTGAAGACGTGTTCACCAAAATCGATATGTGCCGCAAGCACTATACCGAAGTAGGTTTGGGTGAAGACTTTGTAGATCAATTTATCCGTTGATTATGCAAAGCTCCGTTCAATACGATTTTAGCGGCCAGGTTGCCATCGTTACCGGTGGCCGTGCCGGCATAGGCAAGGCCATCGCTGACAAGTTGGCCAGCGATGGCGCCACGGTTTCCATTTGGGATTTGGAAGCTGATGAGTCCTTGCCATTGCACTATCGCGTTGATATCAGTAATGCAGACGCGTTGCAGCAAGCCGCTGCACGTCTGCATGCTGATGCAGGACGCATCGATATGCTGATCAACAATGCAGGGTTTGCAGGCCCAACCACAACCTTGTGGGAATACCCTGCTGACATCTGGCAAAAGATTATCGATATCAATTTGGTAGGGGTGTTTAACACCTGTAGGGCGGTGGTGCCATACATGCTGCAACAGCAGTCTGGTCGCATCGTCAATATCGCGTCATTGGCTGGTAAGGAAGGTACGCCTAATGCGTCCGCTTACAGTGCAGCCAAAGCGGGTGTACTAGCGATGACTAAATCGTTGGGCAAAGAGCTGGCAACCAGCAATGTGCTGGTGAATGCGATTGCACCCGCTGCCGTCAATACCACGCTATTGGCACAAATGTCTGCCGAGCACGTGCAAACCATGATCGACAAAAGCCCCATGAAACGTTTGGGAACCGTAGATGAAGTCGCTGAAATGACCGCTTGGCTATGTTCTGCTGCGTGTTCATTTAATACCGGTGCGATTTTCGATTTGTCTGGTGGTCGGGCTACCTACTAAGCCTGCGCTTAATTTTCCAATAAACAATAACCAACGTATGCGAGACACAAGTATGCTCAAGCACAAAATTCTAGCTGCCTTCTCTTTAACTGTTTTGGGTGGCTTGGCTGCAAGCCCTGCTTTGGCAGCGTACCCAGAGCGTCCTATTCAAATGATTGTGCCTTGGGCCGCCGGTGGCGGTACCGATACCGTGGCGCGCTTGATTGCCGCAGGGTTGGAACGTGAGTTGGGTAAACCCATCAACGTGATTAACCGTCCTGGTGCAGGTGGCGTGATTGGTCACACCGCAATCAGTAACGCAAAGTCTGACGGTTACACCATTGGTTTGGCCACTGCTGAACTGGTGACTTACCGCTGGATGAAAACATCGCCATTGGCATTTAGCGATGTAAAACCCATTTCCCAAATGAACTTTGATGCAGCCGCGTTTAGCGTGAATGCAGATAGCGAATGGGACAACATCGACGCTGCTTTTGAGGCCATCCGTGCTGAACAAGCCGGTAAATACAAACTGTCTGGTATTCCAGCAGGTGCTGCTTACCACTTGGCTTTAGCGCAAGCATTGAAATTGGCTGATATCGATCCTAAGAAAGTGACTGTAGTGCCTAGCCAAGGCGCAGCACCCGGTTTCCAAGAGTTGGCTGCTGGTGGTGTACAGATTGTGGCTTCCGCTTTGCCAGAAGGTAAAACCATGCGTGATGCCGGTTTGGTGAAAACCTTGGCTGTGATGTCCGATGAGCGTTTGCCTTCTTTTGCGGATATCCCAACCATGGGTGAAGCCACAGGTCGTCCATTGGCGGCAGGTACATGGCGTGGTCTGGTAGGCCCTAAAGGCATGCCAGATGAAGCTATTGAAGTGATTGCTGCTGCGGCAGAAAAAGTAGCGCAATCGCCAGAATTCTTGGAAGCCATGAACCGTGCAGGTTTTGGTGTGAAGTGGAGCAATCCAGAAGAGTTTGGCGTATTTATGCAGCAATCTGACGAAGTTAGCGGCCAGTTGATCGCTGATCTTGAGTTGGTACAGCAGTAATTCTAGGAAGTAGCATGCGAATCAATGATGCATTAACTGGACTGATTTTGGCGGTAGGCAGTATTTGTCTGCTTATCTATGCACAGACATTGCCCAAATTATCAGGACTGCCTTATGGACTTGGCACTTTTCCATCAGTGATCGCATGCGGTCTGCTGCTGGGTAGTGTGGGGCTAATGTATTCAGGCCTGCGTCAATACCTAGCGAATAAAGGGCAGGCCAAAAAGGTACGCCAGCCATGGCTGGCTGCCTTTGTGTATGCCATGAGTGTGCCAGCGGCCATTGTGGCGTACATGGTGTTTGAATCTTGGTTGGGCTTCGCACCACTGTGTTTTGTGATTGTGTTCTCCATGATTGGATGGCTAACACAACGTTGGATTATGGCGGCGCTCGTGGCCCTCAGCACAACGCTGGTGATGTGGCTAGTGTTTGCCGAAGTCTTGCAGGTTCCTTTGCCAACCATGCCGTTCTGATATCACTACAAAGGAATAATCGTGTCTGCATTTCTTGAAGCCTTAGATCAGGTATTCAGCCTGCACGTCTTTTTGACGATCGTAGGTTCGGCCATTTTCGGTTTGTTCATGGGGGCTATCCCCGGTTTAACCGCAACCATGGCTACGGCATTGTTGGTGCCTGTCACATTTTTTATGGGCCCTATTCAAGCGATTGCTGCCATTGTGTCGGCAACGGTGATGACCCTATTTGCGGGGGATATTCCTTCCGCGCTATTACGTATTCCCGGTACTCCAGCGTCGGCCGCTTACACCAATGATGCGTACTTGATGGGGCAAAAAGGTAGGCCCGGTCAGGTGCTGGGCGTGATGCTGTTGTGTTCCTCTATTGGGGGCATTCTGGCCATTATGGTGATTTCGCAATTCGCGCCGTCTCTGGCTCGCGTATCGCTGAACTTCACCAGTTATGAGTACTTTTGGTTAGCGTTGCTGGGCTTGTCCAGTGCGGTGTTAGTGTCGCAAGGGCAACCGTTGAAAGGCTGTATCTCCTTAGGTTTGGGCTTGTTGCTATCCACCGTAGGAATTGATGCGGTAGTAGGTATGCCACGCCTGACTTTTGACAGCATTGAGCTCAGCGCGGGTATCTCGGTCTTGCCCACCATGATTGGTATTTTTGCGGTGACTGAGTTGCTGCGTAAATTGCCAAGTATGCGTTTTGCACAAGAAGCACCTAAGCCGTTGAAGACCGATCAGGTGTTTAAAGGTACCGGTAAGCTGCTGTACAAGTACAAAGGCCAAGCGGCTGGTGGCACTGCGGTGGGCACTATCGTGGGTATTTTGCCCGGTGCTGGTGCAGATATCGCTGCGTGGGTGGCTTACGCGATTTCCAAACGCTTTTCTAAAACACCCGAAAAATTCGGTACGGGTCACCCTGAAGGCTTGATCGCTGCAGCGTCGGCAAACAATACCTCGCTAACTGGTACCTATGTGCCTGCACTGGTGTTTGGTATTCCTGGCGATACCGTTACCGCGATTGTGATCGGCGTGTTGCTGATGAAGGGGATCACCCCCGGGCCTATGGTGTTCATCACCGAAGCGCCATTGGTGTACTCCGTTTACATCACCTTTATTGTTGCCAGCTTGCTGATGATTCCATTGGGTTGGTTGGCGATTCGTAGCGCAGGTCGCGTGTTGTCAGTGCCTAGCAGCATTCTGTACCCCATTATTTTGATGTTCTGTATTGTGGGCGCGTACTCGGCAAACAACTCTATTTTTGACGTAGGCATCATGCTGGTGATGGGGTTGGTGGCGTACTTCTTGGAAGAAAACGACTTTCCCACTGCACCGCTGATTTTGGCATTGATCTTAGGCCCGCTGATTGAGGAAAACTTGATGAAGTCCTTGATCAAGGCTGAAGGTGATCTGTCCATGTTCTATGACCGTCCCTTGGCCATGTGGCTGGGCGGGATCACGTTGTTGATCTGGTTCTTCCTGATCTTTGGTGGCGTTTTGCGTAAGTTGATCTTCAAAAAGCCAGCCGCGTCAGACGTTACCGCTCACTAAACGACTTTACGAGAAATAGTAATTATGAGTTTCAAAGAACAGCTCTTCCAAGGGCAGCATATCTTGGTGACTGGTGCTACACAGGGTATTGGTGCAGGTATTGCGAACTACTTGCACAGTTTGGGCGCAACGGTGACAGCAGCCGGTTTGGGCAGCACGGAAAACGTATTGCACCCAGACATTCAAGTAAAGCTGGTGAACGTGAGCGACGAAGCCTCTGTGCACGCGTTGTTCGAAAACGATGAGCCGTTGCATCACGTAGTGAACTGCGCAGGTATTATCAAGCGCCAAGCAGAACATCAATTAGATGTGTTCGAGCAAGTGCTGGATGTGAACTTGACTGGAACAATGCGTATCAGCAGCGATGCACGCGCCAAACTGGGCGAGACCAAAGGTTCTATCGTGAACATGGCGTCCATGCTGAGTTTTTTTGGTGGTGGCTTGGTGCCAGCTTACGCTGCCAGTAAAGGTGGTGTAGCGCAATTAACCAAGTCGTTGGCGATTGCGTACGCGGCGGATGGTATTCGTGTGAACGCGGTAGCTCCCGGTTGGATTGCTACACCCCTGACCTTAGACTTGCAGAACGATCCTGTTCGATCTTCGGCTATTTTGGGCCGTACTCCGCTTAACCGCTGGGGTACGCCTGAAGATGTGGCAAAAGCAGTAGCCTTCTTGTGCTCGGATGCAGCGGCATTCATGACAGGGGTAATCTTGCCTGTAGATGGTGGTTACCTAGTGGCCTAAGTGCCTCTGAGAAAGACGTAAACGAAGAAAGTAAAAACGCCTGTTGGTTTAGCTAACAGGCGTTTTTTATGGGCAAATAGCAGCAAGAAAAAGCAAAATGACTGCAGGCTAGAAAAATCAGGGTTTGTACTAGGTAGTAGCAAACTGCTCTGGTCATTGCACAAAAGCTGTTGCTATACTCGCCAACAGACGCAGGGGTACTCAATGAGCTTTTTACGCTTTATTGGGTTGAGAGAGTCCCTTCGCACCAGTACGGATAATGCCGACGCTGGAAGCGCGTTCTGCTTTAAGTTGTATGCAAAATGTAGGACCTCATCGTGCACGGTTTCGTGTCTTCTGATGCCTTGCGTAGGCAGAACTCCTCCACTCGGCTCCGGTTTTTTACTTACGGAGCTTCAATGAAAACCAATACCCCCTTCTTGGCTAATACGGCAACAGTAGACGAAGCCGCCATCCAGCCTTTACCGTGTTCACGCAAAATCTATCAAGTGGGTTCTCGCCCAGATATTCGTGTGCCGTTCAGGGAAATCACCCAAGCCGACACTCCCACCATGCTGGGCGGCGAAAAAAACCCGCCGCTTACGATTTACGACACCAGTGGCCCGTACACCGACCCATCGGTACGCATTGACTTGCGCGACGGTTTGCCTTCTGTGCGCCACGCATGGATTGAAGAGCGCGGCGATACCATTGTGTTGCCCGGCGTAAGCAGTGACTATGGTCGCCAACGTCAGGCAGACCCTAGCTTGGCCGACATGCGTTTTAACCTGACACGTAAACCTAGACGGGCGAAAGAGGGCGCTAACGTCACGCAAATGCACTATGCACGTCGCGGCATTATCACGCCAGAAATGGAATTTGTAGCCATACGCGAAAACCTGCGTCGTGAAGAATACATAGAGTCTTTACGCCAAAGCGGTCCCGAAGGTGAAAAGCTTGCCCAGCGCATGACTTTTCAGCATCCTGGCGAAAGCTTTGGTGCATCTATACCAGCGATGATCACGCCAGAATTTGTGCGTGATGAAATCGCACGTGGTAGAGCCATTATCCCTGCCAACATTAACCACCCAGAATGTGAACCCATGATTATTGGGCGTAACTTCTTGGTGAAAATTAACGCCAACATTGGTAACTCGGCAGTGAGTTCAGGGATCTCCGAAGAAGTAGAGAAAATGACGTGGGCCATACGTTGGGGTGGGGATACGGTGATGGATTTGTCCACAGGCAAACACATACACGAAACCCGTGAGTGGATTATCCGTAACTCACCCGTACCTATTGGTACCGTGCCTATTTACCAAGCACTGGAAAAAGTGAATGGCAAAGCCGAAGACCTGACATGGGAAATATTCCGCGACACCTTAATCGAACAGGCTGAGCAAGGTGTGGACTACTTCACCATTCACGCGGGCGTACGTTTGCCCTTCGTACCCATGACCGCTAATCGCATGACCGGCATTGTGTCCCGTGGTGGTTCAATCATGGCCAAGTGGTGCTTGGCGCATCACCGTGAGAGCTTCATCTACGAACACTTTGAAGACATCTGTGAAATCATGAAGGCCTACGACGTGAGCTTCTCGCTAGGCGATGGCTTACGCCCTGGTTCCACCTACGATGCGAACGACGAAGCCCAGTTTGCCGAACTTAAAACCCTAGGCGAACTGACACAGATTGCGTGGAAACACGACGTGCAGGTGATTATCGAAGGCCCTGGTCATGTGCCCATGCAGAAAATCAAAGAGAACATGGACCTGCAGCTTGAGCACTGCAAAGAAGCACCTTTCTACACCTTGGGGCCACTGGCAACCGACATCGCACCGGGTTACGACCACATCACCTCCGGTATTGGGGCAGCCTTGATCGCGTGGTACGGCACAGCCATGCTGTGTTACGTCACCCCTAAAGAGCACTTAGGTTTACCCAACAAAAAAGACGTGAAAGATGGCATTATCACCTACAAAATTGCGGCACACTCTGCCGACTTAGCCAAAGGTCACCCCGGTGCCGCAGTACGTGACAATGCTTTGTCTAAAGCGCGTTTTGAATTCCGTTGGGAAGACCAGTTCAATCTGGGTCTAGACCCAGATACTGCACGTGAATTCCACGATGAAACGTTGCCTAAAGACTCCATGAAAGTCGCGCACTTCTGCTCCATGTGCGGCCCACACTTTTGCAGCATGAAAATCACCCAAGACGTACGAGAATATGCGGCGCAAAAAGGGGTGGAAGACGAAGCAGCATTGCAGAAAGGTATGGAAGAAAAAGCCATAGAATTCGTGCAAAAAGGCGCGTTGCTGTACCACGTGGAGTAAGTCAGACGAAAAAAAACCTCCCCACACTGTGGGGAGGAAAAGCTACCGTCAAGTAGTTAGTCAAAACTGGTGTATGTAAAACGGCTTAGAACTGTAGGCGTACCATGCGTTCTAAGGTGCCTGCTTCTTTGTTATTGCCGTCATTTTTTACCGAGACGTACAAGGCTTTTTCAGCAGGGATGTACTCCAAACTATTGGGGTGTGGTGCAAGTTCAATGGTTTGCAGTGGTTGGTAGGTAATCGTGTCGAAAACGCTGATAGAACCTTTGCCTTCTGCTTCACGTACACCGCCACGGTTCGCTACAAACAAGCGTTGTGTGTCGTGGTCAAAGCGCACGCCAATAGGTACTTCGCCTGTAGGCATGACGGCCAGTGTTTTACCGTTGTCTGCATTGAGTACAAAGACCTGATGCCCAGGGCTGCGACGGGTGTACTCACGCTCTAAGTGCAAGTTGCGTGGTGAGTTACGGTCAATGCCTTGGTCTACGCCAAACAAGCGGTTTTGGGCTGGGTCATAGACTAAGTTAATCAGTTGGTCAGCCTCTACTTCCCAGACGTCATCAATCTCTAGGGTTTTGCTGTTAACCACCATGATTTGGCCTTGCATATTGGACACAAACACGCGGTCATTGGCTTCGTCTGTGGTGATACCGGCCACGTTATAGCCAAAACCTGGCATCACTTTTTCTAGCTCTAGACTGTCGGTATTCACGACAAACAGCACGCTATCAAAGCCTAAGCCTAAACCGGGAGCGAACAAGCGGTGGTTTTTCTTATCCACAACCAGTTCGCGGGTTTTGTATTGGTAGTCGTCGGTGACCTTAAAGCGTTCCAACATTTTCAACAGACCATCTTTGCGCTCTTGGCCGAAGTCAGCGGCGGCAATGGTGTCTTGGAAGTTGATGGTGTCTTGTATGGGAATGCGTTTCAGCACGGTGTTGGTGGTGGTATCTACCGCCACAATGCTGCCATTAAAACCTTGAGTTAGGTACAAGCGGTTGGCGGCATCGTCTAAGGCAACCCCGAAACTTTTCACTTCCATAGGGATTTCACCTTGAATCGCTAAGGTTTTAGGGTCTAGCACCAGTGTGCGCGATAGCGTTTCGTCTTGCCAGTTAGGTGACGATACATACAAACTTTTCTGATTCGGGCTGTACACAATTTCCAGCACTTCTTTAGCGGTAGGCTGCTGCACTATCTGGGCTTCGGTGACAGGTTGGTAAACGGGTTGTGGTGGTGTCTTGGCCTGTGCTGCGCCGGCAGATAAGCCCACGACGATGGCAAGGTACAAACCACGAACAAAAGGACGAGAAACAAAGGGTGTCATAGGGGTAGGCTCACAATAGGATGAATGTGGAATTACCACTGATAATCAACTGACAAATACACGTTGCGTGGTGCACCGTAGCGCGCACGGAAAATCACAAAGTTGTCGTAATAGCGTTTGTTAAAGACGTTATTCACGGTTAGTCGTGCGTTCCAATGTTGGTTCAGACGGTAGTTGGCGTGCAGACCAACCACCGCATAGCTGCTGTGTGTGGCATCCAGTGCTTTACCGTTTTTGGCGGTGTAGGCACGACCTGCTGTCCACAAATCACGTTTACCAAACCAGTTAATCGTTGCCCCTGCACTTAAACCTTGTAATGCTCCGGTGAAACTGTAGTTAGTACCCAGTCTGAAGGTGCGGCTAGGAATGTACGTCATGATGCGTTCGCCTTGACCATTTTTGGTGCTGGCGTAGCTGTACGAGGCAAACATATTCCAGTTGTTGGTTAAGGCGCCGCTTAGCTCGATCTCAAAGCCTTTGGTTTTATTGCCGGCGCCTGACGATACATAAGGGCGGCTGCCATCAGGCAACACAAAGTCGTCGGGTACCGAGGGGTCTAGCACGGCCAAGTTGTTTTGCTTGGTTTGGAAGGCTGACACTGAGAACTGCACTTTCTCTTCCAGCAAGCTACCTTTTAAGCCCAGCTCACGGTTCTCACCAGTGATGGGGTCTAAGTAGTTGTCCTCTTTGTCTTTGTAGCCTTGTGGTTGAAACAGACGTGTATAGCTGGCATAACCGGTTAGGTTAGGCAGGAAATCGTAGGTCACACCGAAGTAGGGAGTGATTTCGTTTTTGTTGCGCAGCTCGCCCGATACACCGGTAAAGGTGCCTGAGGTGTTGTAGTTGTCGCGGTAGGTTTTATAGTCCGACAACCGCATGCCCAGAATCACATTTAATGGGTCGATGATGTTCAGTCGTGTACCGGCGAAGAAACCGTATTCTCTAGTATGGGTGCGGGTCCAGGCGCCAGAGCGGCTGACTACTGGCTCGGGCATAGCACCATCCCAATCGTAGATGTTCGGGATATACCAGTTGTTGGTGTCGCTGATATTCATGGTGTAGGAGGTATCGCGTTTGCGCGTACCGTTAAAACCAAACATCAGCTGGTGCGTGCGGCCTAGCAACTCAAATGGGCCGTTAGCCGACAGTTCTAGATTGTCTTGTAAGCGGTAGCCTTCGGCGGCTAAGTTGGTGCGTATGCCGACGCCAGAACCATCAGGGTTCACGCCAGCGCCCCAGTCAGTAATCACGGCATCCCCATCGTCACGTTGGTGGCTATAGCTGATCTTGGCAGTCCAGTCGTTATCGAACTCATGCTCAACCGAGATAAACGCGTTTTGGTGGCGTTTGTTCCAGTAGGTCCAGTCTGGTGCCAGTGACATAGAGCGCGACACATCAATGCGCTCGCCATTGGAGTCAAACAGGGGAATACCCATGTTGGACTCGCCCTGAAGCTTTGAGTTTTGGAAGTCGTAGCCAGCGGTCAGAATGGTGTTGTCGGTGATATCAAATTCCAAAATACCTGACAGCAAATTATTCTTATTGTTGGTTCTATCAATAAAGGAATCAGCCGCTTTGTGCGAACCAATAACACGCATACGTAAACGACCGTCTTCCGTCAGCGGGCCGGTGACATCCGCCGTGACGCGGCGGTCTTTCCATGAGCCTATATGCGTATTTAACCGTGCACCAAAGGTGGCTTGGGGGCGTTTGCGAATTAAGTTAATCAGGGCAGAAGGTTCACCTGTGGGGGACAGCAAACCGGTTGCGCCACGTACCACTTCCACACGGTCGTATAAATCCATGTCCAAGGAAATGGGGTTGAACGCACCACGTCCAGCTGAACGGTAGCTACTTTGCATACCGTCTACTTGTACGTTGGTGATAGAGAAGCCGCGCGATTGAAACTGGTAGCCACCACCGGGTGAGGCTGTCGCCGCCGTAATACCAGTGGTGAAGTTCAATACTTCATCAAAGTTGGTGAGGCCGAAGTCATCCATTTGCTGGCGTGTCATGACGCTAATAGACTGCGGCGTATGTTGGGTATCCATGTTTAGGCGGGTGGCGGTATTGCTGGTGCCCGCCATGATGTATTCGCCAGTGCCTTCAGTAGTAGAGCTAACCGTACCTTGCACACGCACAGGGGCTAGCTGACTGGTGCTGCCTTCCAGAGTGCGGCTTAAGGTAACGCTGTTACCATCCCATTCCACAATTAACCCAGTGCCTTGTAGTAGACGGCTTAACGTCTCGTGTGGGGTGTAGTTCCCCTCAATCGCAGGGGCTTGTAACCCTGCCACCATCTCAGGTAGATAGTAAATCTGCACGTGGTTTTGCTGACCAAACGCAAGCAGTGCTGTGGTCAGTGGCTGTGCTGGAATACTGATGTGGCGAGCCATTTGTTCGGCTGCCATCAAGGGTTGTGCCACGGCGCAACTTAAGCACAGTAACGTGGCAAATGCCCATTTTTTCGATGTGTGGCTAGAGGGGAGCGTCAGGTGTGACACTACAGGAGTGGTGTTATTAGGGTTGAGGTTGTTCACAGTGTTCTACTCATATGCTTCATGCGAACCCGCTAGGCGGGCCTTCCCGGGCAGTGGGCGCTATGATGCAATCACTGCTTCTATGTACTAAGAGTGGAATTCGTAACGAAACCCGTAATCATTCTCATTAATATATTGTAACTATATGTTTCTTTCTGGCTGAGAGTGGCTTAAACAGTAGTTTTGGACACAATCATCACACTGCCATCGGCATGGCGTACGACGTTAACGGGGATCAGGTTTGGCAACCGTTGCAGGAAATCGTCGATGCGATCCAGCTCAAACACGCCGCTTAATCTGGACGACTCATACAAAGGAGCATCTAGAAAAATAGGTTGCGCGCGGTAGCGATTGAGCTCGTGGATAATTTGGCGCAGGGGGGTGCGATCAAACACGACTTGATTGCGGTGCCATGCGGCGACGGCGGTGGCGTTCACCACTTCTATATCGCTCCATGCGCCTTCGGTAGGAATACGTAATTGCTGGTTAGGGCGCAGCAGGGCGGTAGATCGGTGCCACCATTGGTTAGCTCGCATTTCTAATTCGCCAGCCAGTACGGTTACCGCGGTGTGGCTATTGTCTTGCCGCACACTGAACTCAGCGCTGCTGGCATGTATTTCTGCTTGGCTGGTTTTCACCAGAAAGGGGCGTTGTTTATCGTTGCCCACTTTAAATAAGGCTTCGCCTTGTTCGAGTAAGACTAGGCGTTGTGAGGCCGTAAACATGACTTGCAGTACCGATTCGGTATTGAGCCATGCGGTGCTGCCATCTTGCCATTGCAGTGCTTGGTGCTGGCCTCTAGCTGTTCTATAACTTTCTTGGAATAACAGAGGCTCTTCTTGCAGCAGGCTGCGGATGCTGAATCCTGTGACGGCAGCCATGGCGACGCCGCCGCTCCACCATAAAAACTGGCGTCTAGAGGGTGTGGGTGTAGCAACGGGAGCAGGGGGGAGCACCGCTTTAAAGACGGCATCGGGTACGCGCTGTGTCAGACGCCACACGGTAGAGATTTCTTCATACGCCTGAGGGTGAGCGGCATCGTCGGCTAACCAATATTGAAACTGTGCCTCGTCACCGGGTTGCATCAATCCACCTTGACGACGGGTGAACCAGTAGTTGGCAGCGTCATCAGGGTCTACGGGAATGGGCAGGGTGTAAGGGTGTTCTCTCTGTTTCATCTTCTGCTGGTGCTACTCACGCAAACGGTGTTGAAGATGTCGCAATGCGGCACTCAGGTATTTTTCCACACTACTGACCGAAAGTTGCATGTGGGCGGCAATTTCTGGCACCGTCCAGCCCTCTAAACGATGCCACGCAAAGACTTGTTGTTGTTTTAGCGGCAATTCGGCCAATGCCTGTTGTACCCGCTGCGTGAGCTCAGACGCATAGGCATCGGTTTCCACATGCGATACCAACGGGTGTTCTGCTTCTTCTAGTTCATCTAGCGACAGCAGGCTCACTTTTTGTCGTTCTATGTGCTGACGGTTGACGCCATTAATAGCGCTGCGAAACAGATAGGCGCGCATGTAGTCCACAGCAGAGTGTTCCATCTGGATCATGTTCACCGCTACATCCTGCACTGCGTCTTCAGCATCGGGAGAATGTGGGTGTTTTTTGGCCCATGAACTAATGAGCTCTGTGTAATGTGCCAGCCAGCCTTTTTGCCGGGAGGAACGGCTTTTCATGCCACCGCCACAAATAGAAATGATTATCAATAACAGTGTGCGATTATGCGGTAAAAAAAGCGTTACGTACAGGCTCAGATACAAAGTGGGGTGAATTTGCTGCGTAGTGACAGCGAAAACCATGGGGTTGTGTGTGGGTTGCCACGCGGTGAACGGGCAAGCAACAAAGGCGTAATGATTACCCATTACGCCTTTGTTCGTCGTGGCCTACACCTGCAACAGGTGTGGCAACGAGTTAGGGTTTCAGTGTTAAGGAAACCGATGCTTCGCTAGTCAGCATCAAGAAAGTCAGTGTTTCGCGCAGGTACAAGCGCACCACTTTGTCGGTATGGCTTTGGTAGCCAATAGACAGTTCTTGACCCAAATGCAGTTCAAAGTCGCCACCACGGGTAGACACTACGCAGCCGCCGCTTAGCGCGGGAGCCCAGATAATGTCGCCGCTGATAATGCGTTTGATGTGCTCGATCACGGGGTAGCCGCCGTCGCTGGCTTCAGTCAGCGCTGTATAGGCATCAGCGCCTAGCAATACCGAATATGGGCCATCCACACCTTCTAAGCGCAGTGCTTGCAGGGCTTTACCAATAGCGGTGGGGTAGTCGGTGACGTCTTTAGGCAGCGCAATGCTGGTGTTTGAGGAACCTTCGCGAATCCCCGTAATGCCAGCGGCTTTATAGCCATCAAAAATCGCTTGGTCTTCGGCAAATGCCAGTTTGGTGGCGGCATCTTTAGCCGGTTGCCAGTCGGAGTCGTTAGCGCCACGCTCTACATCGTCAATGGCGTCGCGTTGCAGTTCGAAAGGCACAGTCAGCTCAACCAAGGCTTTTACTTCGCGTACCTTCGCAGTCACCCCTTTGTGTGGGGAGGTTAGGTTGCTTAAATGGCCAGTACCGACGCTAGATAATTCTACACCACCAGGGCCTTTAAGGTCTACCACACGGCGTGCACCCACAGAACGCTTGAATGTGCGTGCGACTTCTTCCTCTATCTGTGCCCAAGCGGCACTGGAAATGGGGGCTAATTCACGATGCAAGTTATTCATATTACTGTCCTTTTAGAGAACCAATGTTCAGGGAACCGTCGTGGGATGCTGGCGCAGGAGCACTGGCATCTGCCGTTGTGTCGGCTTGGGTATCTGGGGTGCGTGTTTCTAGTTCTTCCAGCAGTTCAGCAGAAGGTACAAAGAACAGGCCACCGGTAACAGCACGGCTGAAGTCCAGCAGGCGATCGTAGTTGCCCGGTGGGCGACCAATCACCATGTTTTCTAGCATTTGCTCAATGGGGTCAGGCTTGCGTGCATAGCCAATGAAATAGGTACCGAACTCGCCAGAGCCGGGTTTCCCAAAGGGCATGTTGTCACGCAGGATTTTAATCTCGTCGCCGTTTTCGTCTTCCAGCGTGGTTAACGAGCTGTGTGAAGACGTAGGCTTCACGGCATCATCCAGCTCGATGTCTGAAAGCTTGGTGCGGCCAATAATGCGTTCTTGGGTCTCAACGGGCAGTTGATTCCAGCCATCCATGTCGTGCAGGTATTTTTGCACCAACACGTAGCTACCGCCTTCAAAGTCGGGGTCATCGTTGCCAATAAGGGTGAAATCGGCGGCTTCTTGGCCTACGGGGTTTTCGGTACCGTCCACAAAACCTACCATGCTACGCATGTCGAAATAACGGAAGCCGTGTACTTCGTCTACCACGGTAATGGCGTCACCCAACTGGTTCATGATCTGGGTAGCTAGCTCAAAGCAAAGATCCATTTGCTCGGCACGAATATGGAACAGGATGTCGCCTGGCGTAGCGGGAGCTTGGCGATCGCCCGCGTGAAATTCGCGGAAAGGGTGGAGGTTAGCAGGGCGTGGATTACCAAACAGGCGATCCCAACCGCTATCGCTAAAACCACAGACACAGGATAAGTGCCCTGTGGATACGCGATGGCCTACTGAACGAACCAAGGCAGCCAAATTGCCGCATAAGGCGCGTACTTTGTCGTCCTGTTCAGTATTGGGAGCCAGAGTGGCAACAATATAGATGGCGCTGCGCGTAATAGGTGCTACCACAGCTTGTGGTTGTGGGGTTGTAGAGGACATGAGCTCCGACGCTGGTGTTGAAAAACTCTGTTAAATCCAAGACCCTGCCACGTGTACTAAACAGGGCCGCTGTCAATTCATTGTAGAGGAATTTACAGGGTGAATCCAACGCGCAGCGTAGGGAGTTTGTGGCTGTTTGTATATGTTTAACGTTGTGGGGGTTAGGGTTCTTGGCGCCGTTTTAATTCAAGAATCGCTTGTCCGCCCGATAAAATATCGGTTTGCACAGCAATGCGAGCGGCTTGCCCATCTTTATTACGCATGGCTTCAATCAACGCATAGTGTCCATCAATCATGTCACGCCCCCCATCACTGTAGACTTCGGCAATAAGTGGGCCCATTTTTAGCCACAGGCGTCGCAAAATTTCTAACAAGATAGGCATGTCAGCGATTTTGCAGTACTCAAAGTGAAAGCGTTGGTTTAGTCCTGTAGCTGTAATGAGTTCATCACGTTTGATGGCATCTTCGTTTTCAGTAATTAAGCGTTCTAGTCTTTCTACGTCAGCAGGGGTGGCTTTTTCGGCAGCGCGTGCGGCCGCCATACCTTCAAGTTCTAGACGTATATCGCGAATTTCTAAGTATTCGGCTAAAGATATTTGCTTTACTCGAATGTCACGAGCGCTACGCATGATCAGCGCACCATCCTGTACCAGGCGCAATATGGCATCACGTACCGGGGTCACACTGGTGCCCATTTCTTCTGCTAGTTCGCGTATACGTAGGCGCTCACCAGGTTTGAGCCTGCCTTCTATTAACGCAAGAGACAGTATCAGGTACACCTGACTTCCCATGCTTTCATGTTTGACGGCGCTAAACGTAGGAGTAGTAAGGGCTGGAGGCGACATGGGCAGCTCAAGGGCAAATGATCAACACAAATATGGCACAGGATACCGTATCTGTAGCTCAGTGTTTTTCTAAGTTGATGCATCATAAATCATTTTAAGGGGTTTTTGCTGGGTTCAACCCCAATAGGGTTAACGATCATTAAGAGTGAAAAAAATTATGATGTATCATGCATCAAAAATAATCATTCTTTGTGTGGATGCTATGACCACTTTTGTGCCGCCTCAGAATTCGGCGTTTGTGATGACCAATGCGTTGCTGACCACGTCGCCCCCGCAGGTGAGTGTGGATGACGCACGATGTGTGATGCGGAGCTATTTTGACGAGGCTGAAGACATCAAAGCCCTAAGTGGTGAGCGCGATAGAAATTTCATGGTGCGCAGTGCCAATGGCGATTGTTTGACCTTGAAGTTCATCAACCACGCGGAAAGTGCAGAAGAAACAGCGATGCAGGTGGCCGTGCTAAAGCATTTGGCAACATCGGGAATAGAGCGTGAAGTACCTGTGCATATTCCGTCTTCCCGTGCGATACAAGATTGGATAGACGTTGTTATGCCAGATGGGCCTGTACGAGTACGAGCCTATAGCTACTTAGAAGGCTTTCCTGGTAGCGCACTGCAGGCAGAACCTGCCGTATGGCGCGACATTGGCAAAGCGGCAGCACAGGTAACGAAAGCGATGCAATCGTTTGAGCATGCGGGGGCACATAGGCCATTTTTATGGGATGTGGCGCAGTTGCATTTGCTTAAGCCTATGTTGCCGGTGATTCAGCAACAAGAGCTACATGATTTGGTGCAGTGTTTTATGCAGCAATTCGAGCAGACCATACAGCCTATTTTGAAAAGCTTGCCCCAACAGGTGATTCATAACGATTTATCACCCAGCAACATGTTGAGCTGCGACGCAGGAAAACGTGTGGTGGGAGTGCTGGATTTTGGGGACATGGTGTATGCACCACGTATTGCTGAATTGGCAGTGACAGCCTCCTATCAAATGAGCCGTGGCACAGATCCATTAGCGGTATTAGATGCCATGTTGGCTGGTTACAGTGAGGTACTGGAGTTAAGCGAGCCAGAGCAGGCGACAGTGTTGGATTTGGTATTAGCCAGGCTGGTGCAGCGCATTGTTATTACCTCGTGGCGTGCAGACCAGTTTCCTGCCAACAGCACCTATATTCTTCGCAGCAGAGCCGAGGCAGAAAGGTTATTCAAACAGTTAATGACGTTCTGGAAAGTATCCAGAGCAGGAGATAAAGTGAGATGACTAGCGATACTTCTTTGTTAGAAAGACGAAAAGTACTGGGTACAGCCTACCGTCTGTTTTATGAAGAGCCCGTGCATTTGGTACGTGGCGAAGGTGTGTGGCTAGAAGATAACGATGGCAAAAAGTACTTGGATATGTACAACAACGTTCCAGTGGTTGGGCATGCCAATCCTGTTGTAGTGCAAGCCATGACAAAGCAGGCCAGCATCTTGAATACCCATACTCGCTATCTGCATGAAAACGTCGTGGCGTACGCCGAACAATTGTTGGCGTTGTTTCCCAGTGAGTTAAATCGGGCTGTCTTTACATGCACAGGTAGCGAGGCCAACGACTTGGCTTTGCGTATTGCCCATGAGGTGACGGGGCGTCGCGGTGTGATCGTGACACAAAATGCCTACCACGGTGTGACCAGTGAGTTGGCTGATATGTCGCCATCACTACGCCCTGTGGCAGAGCATGTTGAGGTTGTTCCCGCACCAACGTGCTTGAGCGGTACTCCTGCTGAGATTGCGGCAAGTTTTGCGGCGCACGTGGACGAAGCGGCACAGCGCTTGGCAGCCAAAGGTTTTCCGGTGTGTGCGTTGATGGTGGATACCGTATTTGCCAGCGATGGTTTGTACATTCCTAGTCAGGGGGTATTGGCAGCAGCAGCACAAGCCGTGCGTAAGCACGGTGGGTTGTTTATTGCTGATGAGGTGCAAGGTGGCTTTGCACGCGTGGGCGGAAACTGGTGGGCATTTCAACAAGATGATGTGATCCCCGACATGGTCACCTTAGGTAAACCCATGGGCAATGGCCATCCTATTGGTGCCGTAGTGGTGCGTGAGCAATGGCTACACGACTTTGGGCTACGTTGCCGCTACTTCAACACCTTTGGTGGAAACACTGTGTCGGCAGCCGTAGGGTTGGCCGTTTTGCAAGAGCTACACACCTTAAATGCTACCGAGCATGTACAAGAGGTAGGCGATTATTTGGGCCAGCAATTACATGCCTTAGTCTCCGAACACGAAGAGGTGCAGGCCGTGCGTGGGGGCGGGCTGTACTGGTCAATTGCGTTGCAAGATAACAAGCTACATACGGCATCAGAACTGGCTGTGTTGCTGGTAAATGGGTTACGCCAAGAGGGCATCTTGGTAGGCACCTGCGGGCAAAGTAATCAGGCCCTGAAAATACGCCCGCCATTGGTTTTTTGCAAAGAGCATGTGGCCCACTTTATGGAGGTGTTGCAACAGCAATTGCAAGGCGTGAAGGCGTAATCAAACGCCTAATAAAACGGGGGGCACATCCCGTGGAAAACGCACTGCCAACGAGAGCAGGCGTCCCTATACAACGATAAGGAGCAGACAATGAAGAGCACAATGACATGGTGGAAAAGCGCATTGGGAGGCGCTGCATTATTGGTTGCAGGACACAGTGTGGCGCAACCCACTGGCGGGTCTATTAACGTAATCTTGAACCCAGAGCCACCCACGCTGATTTATGCCTTGAATCAACAAACCCCTACACAGATTGCCGCAGGAAAAATTTACGAAGGGCTGCTGACCTACGATTTTGAGTTGAACCCACAACCCGGTTTGGCGAAGTCATGGGCAGTGAGTCCTGATGGTTTGACCTATACCTTTAACCTGCAGGAAGGGGTGACATGGCACGATGGCAAACCTTTTACCTCTGAGGATGTCCGCTTCTCGTTGCAAGACATGTTGGCCGAGACGCATTCCAGGGCTAGAGCCAGCTTATCTCGCGTAGATAAGATTGATCTGCCTGATGAGCATACGGTAGTCATTACGTTAAAAGAGCCTTTTGCGCCGTTTATTAACACCCTGGAAGTGTCCAGTGCGCCCATGATGCCTGCACACTTGTACAAAGGCACAGACTATCGCAACAACCCTGCGAACCAGACTCCTATTGGTACTGGGCCTTTCAAATTCAAAGAATGGCAGCGTGGGCGCTATGTGCAGGTGGTGCGTAATGAGCAGTATTGGCAAGAGGGTTTGCCGTACCTAGATAGCATTTATTTCCAAGTCATTCCCGATGCCGCATCACGCTTGCTGGCACTAGAAAACGGTTCTGTACAAGTCGCAAGTTTTGGTGACATCGATTTCGCCTTCTTGCCTCAGTTGCAAGGTAATCCAGAGTTGGATATTACACATCAAGGCTATGAGTTTGCTGGCCCACAAGCGTTTATTGAGCTGAATCATCGTGATGGCCCATTGGCAGATAAACGTTTCCGCCAAGCCATGCAGTACGCCATTGATAAAGACTTTATCGCTAAGCGTATTTTCTTTGGTGCGGCCAGACCCGCAACCGGCCCTATTTCGTCGGTCACTAAGTATCACGATAACCAAGTGCCAGGCTATGAGTTCAACCCGGATAAGGCCATTGCGCTGTTGGATGAAATGGGGCTGAAGCCAGATGCCAATGGCAAGCGTGCAACGGTAAAACTGCTGGGCCTGCCGTATGGTGATACCTGGAACAAGGTCTCTGAGTACATCAAAAACTCGTTGTCCAAAGTAGGTATTGAGGTAGTGCTGGAAAGTACTGATGCCGGCAATTGGGCACGTCGATACGCCGACTGGGATTTTGAAATGGTGGTGGTGTATTTGTATCAGTATTCTGATCCAGCGCTAGGCGTAGATCGTACTTACCTAAGCAATAACATCCGTCAGGGTATTTATGGCAGCAATGCGTCGGGTTATTCCAACCCCGAGGTTGATCGCTTATTCACTGCCGCTGCTGTAGAAAACGATCAGGCTAAGCGTAAGGAGCTTTACGAACAAGCTACCGCATTGTTGATGGAAGATTCCCCATCCATTTGGTTGGTAGAGCTGTCTTTCCCCACTATTACTTCTAGCAAAGTGAAAAATGTGACTACCTCGGCCATTGGTGTAGCAGAAAACTTTGCAACCACCTATTTGGAACCCTAACAGGAGCACGCCATGAGGTATGTGTTGGCAGCTATTCCTGTTCTGCTGAAATCCTTGATGGTGTTGGTGGCGGTACTGGTGATTAATTTCTCCTTAGTACGTATGGCTCCAGGCGACCCGGTCAGTGTGTTGGCCGGTGAGGCTGGAGCCTCGGATCAGCAATTTCTGGATCAGCTGCGCAAGGAATTCAATTTAGATCAACCGTTGATAGTGCAATTGGGTAGCTATTTGAAGTCCATGGCAAGTTTCGACTTGGGCTTTAGTTATAGGCAACAGCAGCCGGTATGGGATTTGATCGCCGACCGTTTACCTGCCACATTGGTTTTAGCCTTACCCGCTTTTGCACTGTCGTTGATAGTAGGTGTGTTGTTAGGAGTACTGGCCAGTCGGTACAGAGGTACATGGAAAGATTCAGCGATTACGGCTGCATCGCTGGCGTTTTATGCCACACCTATTTTCTGGGTAGGGCTAATGTTGGTGCTGATCTTTTCTGTCTATGTGCCGTGGTTCCCGCCGTTTGGCTTTGAAAAAATGGGTTCTACCTTAACGGGCATGTCGCGCTGGTTAGATATTGCACACCATGCTTTCCTACCTATTGTGACCTTAGGGGCCTTTAACGTGGCGTTGTACACCCGAATGACACGAGCCTCTATGAATGAAGTGCAAATGGCCGACTATGTGAAAACAGCGTGGGCCAAAGGGTTGTCGTCGTCACGAGTAGTGTGGGTGCATCAACTGCGTAATGCCGTATTGCCGGTGATTACCTTGGCAGGCTTGCAAGCTGGTCAGCTTATAGGTGGTTCGGTACTGGTGGAGACTGTGTTTGCGTGGCCGGGTGTAGGACGCTTGGCCTTTGATGCACTGATGCAGCGCGATTATCAAATTTTACTGGGTGTGTTCTTTTGCACCTCGGTAGTGGTGGTAGTGCTGAATTTGCTGACTGATTTGCTGTATGTCGTGGTTGATCCACGGATGCGAGGTGTCTGATGCGTGGATTATGGACACGTTTTACGAAGAACAGCGGGGCAGTCATTGGTTTGCTGGTCTTGGCATTGGTGATTTTTGTGGCGGTATTTGCTCCGCTGTTATTCCCCGGCAATCCGTGGGACGCTGATGCTGCGCCCTTTTTGAAGCCATTTGAAGAGCCCGGCTATTGGTTAGGTACTGACTCCATGGGCCGCAATATTGCTTCGGGTATTGCACATGGGGCGCGTGCGTCATTACTGGTAGGCGGGGCTGCTACCCTCGTTGCCGTCACTATAGGTTTATTGGTGGGGGTACCAGCAGGCTTTTTTGGTGGACGTACGGACGAAGCATTAATGCGTCTGACGGAAATCTTCCAAACCATTCCCAGTTTCTTTTTGGCTATTTTATTTGTGGCGATATTTCAGCCTTCCTTGTGGTCCGTTGTGGCGGCGGTGGGGCTAGTCAGTTGGCCGCCTATTGCTCGTTTAGTGCGAGCAGAGTTTATGCGCTTGAAAACCAGCGAGTTTGTAGAGGCTGCATTGGTGCAGGGGCTTACTAAGCTTCGCATTGTGTTGGTGGAAATTCTGCCTAACTGTTTATCACCGTTGATTGTGATGGCTTCGTTGATGGTAGCTAATGCCATTTTGCTAGAAAGTGCGTTGAGCTTTTTAGGGCTAGGTGATCCTAACTTAATGAGTTGGGGGTACATGGTAGGTGCCTCACGTTCGTTGCTGCGTTTGGCGTGGTGGATGTGTTTGTTCCCTGGGTTGGCCATTTTCATGACCGTACTGGCTGTGAATCTGGTGGGCGAAGGGTTGAATGACGCATTGAATCCTAAACTGCATCGTAAGGAAGGATGATGAGCGCAGAACTGATTATTGAAGACATCCGTATTGCCTTACCCAAGGGGGGGGATAGAGCTTTCGCGGTGGAAGATGTTTCGCTGCGGGTACGGCCCGGTGAGGTTGTGTGCGTGGTGGGTGAGTCGGGCTCTGGAAAATCCACATTAGCGCATGCCGTGTTGGGGTTGTTGCCACGAGGGTTGGCGGTGACGCAAGGAAACATACAGTTGGGTGAGCTACCGTTATTGGGGCAGTCGTTAAGCGCCTTGCGTCAAATACGGGGTTGCCGTATTTCGATGATTTTCCAAGAGCCGCTTAGCGCACTGAATCCCTTGATGCGGTGTGGTGAACAGGTGCAAGAAACCTTGCGTGAACACACGCAGATGTCATCTGAGCAAATGCAAGAACGCGTGGCAGAGCTATTGCAGTCTGTAGGGCTTAGTGATTACCAACGTGTGGCGGCTTCTTACCCTTTTCAGTTGTCGGGTGGTCAGCGCCAACGGGTGATGATTGCTATGGCCTTGGCATTAGAACCTGAAATTCTGATTGCTGATGAACCTACTACGGCATTGGACGTGACGACCCAAGCACAGATTTTGCGCGTCTTGATAGACATACAGCAGCGTAAAGGGCTAGGCGTTTTGTTCATTACCCATGATTTTGGGGTGGTATCGGAAATTGCCGACCGCGTGGTGGTGATGAAAGGGGGGCGTATTGTTGAGGAGGGTGATGCAGCACAAGTGCTGCGTAATCCACAACAACCGTATACCCAAGCGTTGTTGGATGCGGTGCCGTCGTCTGTTCCACCAGAGCATCCTGAAACTGCTCAGCCAGAAGATGTACTACTGAACGTAGAGGGGCTACGTAAAACCTACGTGAAGCGTGCAGGTTTATTCAAGCCAGAGCAGCAGTTTCAGGCCGTGAAAGGGGTGAGCTTCACCATACATAAAGGGGAAACTGTAGGGCTGGTAGGGGAGTCTGGTTCGGGTAAATCTACGATTGGTCGAATTTTGGCAGGGTTAATTCCAGCTGATGCAGGGCACGCCAGCATGCAAGAACACGACTTATTAAAAGCGCATGCGTTTGAAGATAAAGCCTTACGTCGACGCGTACAGATGATTTTTCAGGATCCCTACAGTTCGCTAAACCCACGTCATCGTGTTTCTACTATTTTGACGGCAGGCATGATTGCACAAGGGGTATCCCGAGAGCAGGCCTTACGTAGGGCTAAAGAGTTAGTCAACATTGTGCGTTTAGATGAAGCCGCGTTGGAGCGCTTTCCTCATGAGTTCTCAGGGGGGCAGCGTCAACGGCTAGGTTTTGCGCGTGCCATCGCGGTGAATCCAGAACTCATCATTGCGGATGAGCCTGTGTCGGCCTTGGACGTTTCTGTACAAGAGCAAGTCTTAAAACTGTTGAATGAGCTGAAAACGGAGTTGTCGCTTTCCATGCTGTTTATTACGCACGATTTGCGTGTGGCTGCCCAGCTGTGCGAGCGCATTATCGTTTTGCAGCACGGTGAAATCGTTGAGCAGGGTGATGCCATTGAGGTATTGCAATCACCCAAGCATCCCTATACCAAGGCATTGATTGACGCTATGCCTGGCAGGGATTGGAAATAATCTTTTAGATGGACGTAGACCATGAAAGCGTACATATCACCATTTCACGATCATCACTGGACCGGTAACGCTTTGGTGCGTGGGCGACTGCAGCCACACCATGATGCGCAAGGGCGTGGTGCGCAAGTAGAAGCAGCCTTACAAGACTTAAAATTAGACTGCTACTACGTGACGCCCGGCAGTGTGTTGATGCCCGAATTGCATCAAGTGCACTCAGAGGATTATTTGCATTACCTGCAAACGGCAACAGAGGAATGGAGCAAGCGTGCAGGCTCTTCGTTTGAGGTGCGCCCCAATATTTGGCCCAATCGTTATTTCCCAGAAATGAAGGGCAGTCTACCGGTTGCTAAAGCAGGGTATTACTTGGGTGATGGTGCATCACCTGTGGTGGAAGATACCTGGAAAAATGTGCATTCCGGTGCTGAAACAGCCGTAAGTGGTGCGCAAGCTATTTTAGACGGTGCTCGTGAAGTTTATGTGTTGTCGCGTCCAAGCGGCCATCATGCTATGCGCGATATGGCAATGGGCGGGTCGTTCATTGCTAACGCAGCCTTGGCAGCAGAACGTTTACGCACAAGGTTTAGTCGCGTAGCTGTGTTAGACATAGATGTGCATCACGGTAATGGTACTCAGCAATTATTTTATGATCGTGATGATGTGCTGACCATTTCTATACACGGTGACCCAGACGTGATTTTCCCGTTTATCTGCGGTTACGACGATGAAATAGGCGTGGGAGCAGGTGAGGGCTATAACTTGAATATCCCTATTGCCGCAGGCAGCGAAATAGCCCAATACCGTCCACAGTTTGAACGAGCCTTACAGCGTATTGCTGACTTTAACCCTGATGTATTAATCGTGGCGGCAGGTTATGACACGTTTAGGGGCGACCCCTTTGGTAACTTGTGTTTGGATACGGTGGACTACGCGGTGTTGGGAGAACGATTAGCGCAATTGAACCTACCTACCTTGTTTGTCCAAGAAGGGGGGTATGTGATTGAGGCTTTGCGCGCTAATACCCGTTCGTTGCTAAACGGCTTCTTGGATAAACGCGCATGACATTACCTACACACAGCCGAGTAGCACTGGTGAGTGGTGCTGCTCGTGGTCTAGGGAAAGCCATTGCGGTAGAGTTGCTGCAGGCAGGATGGCGGGTGAGTGTGGGGTCCCGTAGTCAGCCAAATCTAGGTGAGTGGGGTGATGCGCTGCATTGGAGCCCTTATGATGCCCGCGACCCCAGCAGTGAAGCCGCATGGGTGAATTCGGCGGTAGAGCGATTTGGCCGTATAGATGGGCTGGTGCATAACGCAGGGATACTCAGTAGCACCTCTGTGATGGCGGCCACAGAGGCTGAGGTAGACGAAATCTTCAACGTGAATGTGAAGTCACCTCGTCGTATTACCCAATATGCATGGCCGTATTTGAAACAGTCCGATCAGGCGCGGGTAGTGGTGGTGGCATCGTTAGCAGGCAAAAGGGTGCGTACCGCCGAGGCGTCACTTTACGCCTTAAGCAAAGCTGCAGCACTCAGTTTGGCGCATGGTATACGCCATTGCGGCGACACCGAAGGCATACGGGCAACAGCCATATGCCCAGGGTTCATTGCAACGGATATGGCGCAGCAAGTACCTGCGGATATTCAGGCCAAGATCACACGCCCTGAAGATGTAGCAACCGTTGTCAGAACGGTGCTGTCATTACCATTTACGGCCAGTATTGCCGAGATACCTATCAATTGGCAGGTAGAGTCGGAGTATTAATAAGGTATGTCAGTGTAAACGGCCCACGCTTGAAGAAGGGTGGGCTGTGTCGTACGGCTAAGCTTAGAAAGTCCCAGGGTAAGCGCCGCCATCAATCAGCAAATTCTGGCCGGTGATGTAACCACCGTAGTTGCTGCACAAAAAGGCGCAGTACGCACCAAATTCCTCGGGGGTACCAAAGCGTGCGGCTGGGATGGTTTTGATTCTGGCTTCGGTCACGGCGTTTAAGTCGCCATTGGCTTGGCTGGCTACTTGCAGTGTTTTCTGCAATCTGGCCGTATCAAATGCGCCAGGTAGTAAGTTGTTAAGCGTTACGTTCTTACCGGCCAAGCGATGCTGTCTGGCGACGCCAGCAATAAAGCCTGTCAAACCGCTGCGAGCACCGTTAGATAACCCTAGGATATCAATGGGGGCTTTGACCGCGCCAGAGGTAATGTTGATCACACGACCAAAGCCTCGTTCTGCCATGCCATCTACCACGGCTTTCATTAATGCAATGGGTGTGAGCATGTTGGCATCTAAGGCTTTAAGCCAGTCGGTGCGATCCCAGTCGCGGAAGTCACCGGGTGGTGGGCCGCCAGCGTTGTTGACCAAAATATCCACCTGTGGCGCAGCAGCGAGTAAGGTTTCTTGAATGTCTGTTTGGGCGACATCACCCACTACTGTACGCACTTCAATGGCGGGGAATCGTGCACGCAACTCAGTTGCTGTTTGTTCCAGTGTTTCAGCAGTACGGGCGTTGATCACAAGGTTCACACCTTCGTGGGCCAAGGCTTCGGCGCAGCCTTTACCTAAGCCTTGGCTGGCGGCGCAAACGATGGCCCAGCGTCCAGAAATACCTAAATCCATGAAAAGCTCCTTTAGTAGAAAAAACAGTAATGGCCAGGTACATACGTGCATGCTGCAACGTATTTCCTGGCCTTGTTGTGGGTGGCTTAAGCCGTAGTGGCTTCAGCTAAGGTGGGGTAGTCGGTGAAGCCTTTGGCGTCGCCTCCAAAAAAGGTCTCACGTTCTGGGGTGTTTAAGGGGGCACCTACGCGTAAACGTTCAGGCAAATCGGGGTTGGCAATGAAGGTGCGGCCAAAGCCGATTAAGTCAGCCCAACCTTCTGCTATAGCGGTGTTTGCACGCTCGACGGTGTAGTTGCCCGCGTAAATTAAGCAACCTCTGTAGGCATCACGTAAGCGCTGTTTGAAGGGGGCTGGCATCAATGGTGCATCTTCCCAGTCGGCTTCTGCAATGTGAATGTAGGCCACACCAATCTGATCCAGCAGTTTTGCGGCAGCGGTATAGGTGGTTTCAGGGTCGGCATCAGAGCATCCATTTAGGGTGGTGAGGGGCGCGAGTCGTATCCCTACACGGCTGGCATCACCCACACCTTCTACCAAGGTTTGGCTAACTTCTTTAAGGAAGCGCAAGCGGTTTTCCAGCGAGCCACCGTACTCATCTGTGCGTGTGTTGGCATTGGAGTCAATAAACTGGTTCACCAAATACCCATTTGCGGCATGCAGTTCTACACCATCAAAACCTGCGGCCATCGCATTACGGGCGGCTTGGCGGTATTGGTCCACAATGTCGTGAATTTCTTCCACGCTTAACGCACGGGGTGTAGAAGCTTGGGCAAAACCAGGCTTGCCATCGGCTTCCACAACGTACACATTAACACCAGTGGCTTGCAGGGCAGAAGACGAAACGGGTGGTTGTCCATCTAGCAAACTACTATGGCTTAAACGACCTACATGCCACAGTTGCGCAAAAATTCTACCGCCAGCTGCGTGTACGGCGTCTGTTACCTTGCGCCAGCCAGCAATTTGCGCCTCGGTGCAGATGCCAGGCGTCCATGCGTAGCCTTTACCTAGCGGTGAAATCCATGTGCCTTCGCTGATAATTAGGCCGGCACTGGCACGTTGCGCATAGTAGGTGGCCATTAGCTCATTCGGCACATCGCCGGGTTGGCTAGAGCGTGACCGCGTCATGGGTGGCATGACAATGCGGTTAGGTAATGGCAGCTCACCCAAGGAGTAGGGGGTGAACAGTGAAGCAGTAGTGGTAGACATAGCGGTGTATCCAGAATAAGCGGTTTGAGGATGCGTGATTAGTCCCACTCGGGGGCTAAACCTTCAGGGTTCACTTCCCTGCCATTGCGTTCCAAGTTGGCAATCAGTGCCATATCGTCAGCATCCAGTTTTAGGTCTTTAGCCAAGAGGTTGCTGCACAGATTTTCACGTTTGGTAGAGGATGGAATCACGGCATAGCCTAGTTGTAAGGCCCACGCCAATGCGACTTGTGCAACCGTGGCATGGTGTTTGCTGGCAATTTTTTCCAGCACAGGGTCTTTCAGCACTTTGCCGTAAGCCAATGTCATGTAAGAGGTCACCGCGATGTCTTGTGCATTCAGAAAGGCGGTCAGCTTATGGTTTTGTAGGTAAGGGCTAAGTTCGATTTGGTTGGTGGCAATTTGGCCTTTACCCACCACATCTATGGCTTGCTGGGTGAGTGCAATATTGAAATTCGATACGCCAATCTGGCGTGTTAAACCCTGTGCTTTGGCTTCTGCCAAGGCTTCCATAAACTCGGGTAGCGATACGCCATTACCGGGGGCGGGCCAGTGAATCAAGGTAAGGTCCACGTAATCCGTACGCAGTTTTTCCAAGCTTTCACGTAGGCTGGGGATGAGTTTGTCTTTAGCGTAATTGTCGGTCCAGATCTTGGTGGTCACGAACAAGTCAGCGCGGGGTACACCGCTTTCAGCAATTGCTAGACCTACTTCGGCTTCATTGCCGTAAATCTGCGCGGTATCTACGGCGCGGTAGCCTACATCTAAGGCATTGTGTACAGAGTCGATAACGGTTTGGCCAGTTAGGCGGAAAGTACCAACACCAAATGAAGGGATAGTCATGGGCATGGTTAAGCTCCTGAATCAGGTAAGGGGTAGGGAGTCCTGATGCGTAGTACTGCGTGCTCAGTCATCGTATGAAAAGTATTTTGCCAGTTTTATATTTGTGAATTAAGCTGTGCAGTAGGAAAATACTATTGAATAAAAATCAAATATGAAAGTAACCTTAGATGAGCTTCAGGCCTTTGTGGCAGTGGTGGATGCGGGGTCTATTACAGCAGCCTCGGAACATTTAGGACTCACTATCTCGGCAACCAGCCGTTGTTTGGGGCGTTTAGAGGAAAAGCTGCAAACCACCTTGTTACGTCGCACGACTAGGCGATTAGAACTGACAGAGGAAGGGGCGGCATTCTTAAAAAATGCGCGTTCTATTTTGATGTCAGTGGTGGAGGCCGAAGAGCAAGTGGCTGCTCGCCGACGTCAGCCTGCAGGGCGTTTGCGTGTCGACGCGGCTACACCTTTCATGCTGCATGTATTGGTGCCGTTGGTGAAAGGTTTTAGAGAACGTTTTCCACAGGTGGAATTAGAGCTAAACAGCAATGACGGTATTACCGACTTGCTGGAAAAGCGCACGGATGTGGCATTTAGGATTGGGCAACTACGCGATTCCACGTTGCATGCACGTCCAGTAGGCAGCAGCCGCTTGCGCATGTTGGCGAGCCCAGAGTACTTAGCGGAAATGGGCAACCCACGGCAGTCTTCTGATTTGTTGTCGCATCGCTTATTGGGTTTTTCTAAACCTGAAACGCTAAATCAGTGGCCCATTAACGGTGCCGATGGCGAACTGCTGCAAATACGCCCCACCATGACCTCATCCAGCGGCGAAACCCTGCGCCAATTAGCGTTAGCAGGTGAAGGCATTGTGAGCTTGTCAGACTTTATGACTGCTGCCGATGTAGAAAGCGGCAGATTAGTAGTGCTGTTTCCTCAGGACTCCCTTGATATGCGCAGGGCCATTAATGCGGTGTATTACCGCAATACAGCGCTGGCTTCACGGATTGCGTGTTTTGTAGATTACGTAATCGAGGCGATAACCGAAGGGGAGTGTAGGTTGTAGGCGGTTTCTGAAAAGAGCGTGGCGATGTTATACGCCAGATCTAAATTAGTGCTTTGCTGTGGTTTTTTGGAAGCTATATAGCTACTTTATGAGTTTAAGTTTCTGAATTTATCTTATGGGAATAAATGAACTGTAATATATAGTAAATTCGAATTTTAGGATAATGGATAGTGGAATGTTATAGATATGTACGCCGCAGAAGCATTGCCCTATAACGCTAGAAAATTGGGTGAGAAATGGTTAGTAGTGAGCTCATCGGGTGATTTTTTATTTCTTGATGATGGTCAAATTAAATTACTAGAAAATGGCTAAATTGATCGTTTTTCCCTAAGTGAACAAGCAACACTTAAATCGCATTTTTTTATCAGATCTATCGATGCTCTAGGAAGCGATAGCTTACTATTATCAAGGGAATCTGCCCGGCGGGAGACTGTACAAGCTGGGCCATGCCTTCACATTATTGTCCCTACGCTTCAGTGTGCCCATTCCTGTCAATACTGTCAGGTCAGTCGTTCACTGACAGACTCTCATCATGTTATGAGTGACGAGTGTCTTTACAAGGCCTGTGAGTCAATATTTCAAAGTGAAGCAAAAGCCTTAACGGTAGAGTTTCAGGGTGGAGATCCATTATTGCGTTTTGATATGGTGCAGGCAGCTGTACTGTATATAAAAAAAATAAACCTATCTCATCATAAAAATATTCGGTTTGTGAATCGACCAGACTTTTATAGATACTTCGTTGCCTCAGAAAAATATTGCTGTTCGTAGTGTACAGGTGAAAGATTCGCGGCATGACTATGTCGGCGAACCGGATTGTAGAACATCTCGATATAGTCGAAGATATCCTGACGAGCTAAGTTTCTTGTGTTGTAGATTTTACGTTTGATACGTTCTCGTTTCAGTAACTGGAAGAAGCTTTCGGCCACAGCATTGTCGTGGCAATTTCCTCGTCTGCTCA
>NZ_JAANPV010000003.1 GCF_011290505.1 Paenalcaligenes suwonensis | reverse complement strand
TCTTAATGGGGGGGGGCTGATGCACTATTGGTTGCGGTGCAAACCCTGTGTTCCCGCGCATTTCTTTAAGCTAAAAGTCAGCTGACACCTTTTGTAATGAATTAATGCTAGGTGTGGCAACGTAGTTGTAATATTGGTACAGAGCGCTAAAAGGCAGTGCTGATAAGCTTTTTTTTTAGAAAAAAGCGTCTGGCTGGTCTAATTTGAGTTGGGCTAAGGGTTATAGCCTCAAAGAGCAGATGAAAATGCTACAATCCAAGGGTTTACTTACTGTGAATGGGTGTGTTGCATGAATCTGCAGAATTATTTCCCCATCTTGCTATTTGTCCTCGTTGCGACGGGTATTGGTGGGGCTTTATTAGCGGCTGGTCGTATCTTGGGGCCACATCGTCCTTACGATGAAAAGCTATCACCATACGAGTGCGGTTTTGAAGCCTTTGGCGACTCCCGCATGAAAGTGGATATTCGCTATTACCTGATCGCCATTTTGTTCATTATGTTTGACTTGGAAATTGCTTTCCTGTTCCCGTGGGCAGTAGCCAACGGCGTGATTGGGATGGTGGGTTTCTGGTCTGTTCTAGTTTTCCTAGGCATTTTGACAGTGGGCTTTTTGTACGAATGGAAAAAAGGCGCCCTGGATTGGGAATAAGCATACTGCGCATACCCACTAGGGTAGGCGTCTGCTAAAGGCAAAAGACTATGGCTATAGACGGCATTTTGAAAGAAGGTTTTATTACTACCAGTGCGGACAAGTTGCTGAACTGGGCAAAAACAGGTTCCATGTGGCCGATGACATTCGGGCTGGCCTGTTGTGCGGTAGAGATGATGCATGCGGGTGCTGCCCGTTATGACTTGGACCAATTTGGTATCATTTTCCGCCCAAGCCCACGTCAGTCTGACTTGATGATTGTGGCTGGTACTTTGTGCAACAAAATGGCGCCTGCCTTGCGCAAAGTGTACGACCAGATGGCTGAGCCACGTTGGGTGGTTTCCATGGGTTCCTGTGCCAACGGCGGTGGCTACTATCACTACTCCTACTCGGTTGTGCGTGGCTGTGATCGCATTGTTCCGGTGGATGTGTATGTGCCGGGCTGTCCGCCTACTGCCGAAGCTCTGGTTTATGGCCTGCTGCAGGTGCAGAATAAAATTCGTTTAACCAATACCATCGCGCGTTAAGCGTCGGGTCTGTTTTTGCTAGGTACGTACATAATGACACGACTAGAAACGCTACAAAAAAACATTCTCGCCGTATTTGGTGAAGAAGCCGCGCTGACACTGGATCGCAATGAGCTGACACTGGAAGTGCCAGTTAGCGATTGGGTGCAAACCTGTACCACATTACGTGATCATAAAGATTTGTCCTTTGAAATCTGTATTGATCTGTGTGGTATGGATTATTCAGCATGGCGTGCTCCCACATACGACTTTGATCCTTCCTTGTTTCCACATCGCTTTGCGGTAGTGATTCACTTGTTATCGGTGAAGCATAACTGCAGAATGCGTGTGCGTTGCTTTGTGCCAGGTGATGATTTCCCGGTCCTGCCTACACTGTTCCACGTTTGGCCTACAGTGAACTGGTTTGAGCGTGAAGCCTTTGACCTGTACGGCATTGTGTTTGAAGGGCACCCTGACTTACGTCGAATCCTTACCGATTACGGCTTTATTGGTCACCCCTTCCGCAAAGATTTCCCTATCTCTGGCTATGTGGAAATGCGCTACGACGCAGAACAGAAACGGGTCATCTATCAGCCTGTCACTATTGAGCCGCGCGAAATTATTCCGCGTGTGGTTCGCGAAGACGATTACGGAGTGGGGCGCTAAGTACCATGGCAGAAATTCAGAATTACACGCTAAACTTTGGTCCTCAACACCCGGCCGCACACGGTGTGCTGCGTCTGGTGCTTGAATTGGATGGCGAAGTTATTCAACGCGCTGACCCACATATTGGTTTGTTGCACCGCGCGACAGAAAAACTGGCCGAGCATCGCACCTTCTTGCAAGCGTTGCCTTACATGGATCGCTTGGACTACGTGTCCATGATGGTGAACGAGCATGCCTACTGTTTGGCAGTAGAGCGTTTGGTAGGGGTTGAAGTTCCTCTGCGTGCTCAGTACATCCGAGTCATGTTCGACGAAATTACCCGTATCCTGAATCACTTGATGTCCGTGGGTTCACACGCGCTGGACGTGGGTGCAATGGCGGTGTTCTTGTATGCTTTCCGCGAACGTGAAGACCTCATGGATGCATACGAGGCTGTATCGGGTGCACGTCTGCACGCCGCATATTACCGTCCAGGTGGTGTGTATCGCGATCTGCCAGATACCATGGCTTTGTACCAAGGTAACAAGTACCGCAGCGAAAAAGAGCTGAAAGCCATGAACGAAGCGCGTTCAGGTTCGCTGTTGGACTTCTTGGAAGACTTTACTGATCGCTTCCCAGCTTGTGTGGACGAATACGACACCTTGCTGACGGATAACCGTATCTGGAAACAGCGTTTGGTAGACGTGGGTATTGTGACGCCTGAACGTGCGAAAGCGTTGGGCTTTACCGGCCCTATGCTGCGTGGTTCAGGTGTTGAGTGGGATACACGTAAGACTCAGCCTTACGAAGTTTACGATCGCATAGAGTTTGACGTTCCTGTAGGCACTAACGGTGACTGTTATGACCGTTATTTGGTGCGTATGGCTGAAATGCGTGAAAGTAATCGCATTATTCGTCAATGTATTCAGTGGCTGCGTAACAACCCAGGTCCAGTGATTACCGATAACCATAAAGTGGCACCTCCTTCACGCGAACGCATGAAGACAGGTATGGAAGATTTGATTCACCACTTTAAATTGTTCTCCGAAGGTATGCATGTACCATCAGGCGAGGTTTACGCTGGTGTAGAGCATCCTAAGGGCGAGTTCGGTATTTATCTGGTGTCAGATGGTGGTAACAAGCCTTACCGTATGAAGATTCGTGCACCTGGTTTTGTGCACTTGCAATCGCTGGACGAAATGTCCCGTGGCCACATGATTGCTGACGCTGTCACGATCATCGGTACACAGGATATCGTGTTCGGCGAGATCGACCGTTAAGGCATCACCATGGAAGAACGGAATCAAACTATGCTGCTTTCCGAAAAAGCTTATCAAAGCATCGACAAGGAACTGTTGAAGTTCCCCGATGATCAAAAACGCTCAGCCATTATGGCCTCCTTGGCGATTGCCCAGCAGGAATTAGGTTGGGTGTCTACAGAAGTAATTGAAGATGTAGCGAACTATTTGGGTGTGCCAGCGATTGCGGTACAGGAAGTAGCTACCTTCTACAACATGTTCCAGACACGTCCAGCGGGTCGTTACACGATTTCTGTCTGCACTAACTTGCCTTGCGCACTACGCGATGGCGTGAAGTCCGGTGAGTATCTGAAAGAAAAGCTGGGTGTGGAGTACGGTGAGACAACGGCCGATGGCATGTTCACTGTGATCTCTGGTGAGTGCATGGGCTCCTGTGGCGATTCACCTGTAATGTTGGTGAATAACCAGCACATGTGTGTACGCATGGAAGCCGAGCGTATTGACGCCATGCTGGAAGGGCTTAGAAAACAGGGAGAGTCTGCATGAGCGCACCTGATATCTTGAAACAGCTGTCGCAAGGCCTGACACCTGATCCAGTTAACGATTTGTCGCGCAGCATGATTTTTCATGGCCGCCATATCCAACCTCAAATGTTGGCCGATCTAGATGGCACGAACTGGGGCTTGGAGGACTACGTTAAGCGTGGCGGTTACGAAGCTTTGCGTAAAGTGGTCACCAGCATGACACCTGATGAGGTGATTGCTGAAGTGAAAGCCTCTGCATTGCGCGGTCGTGGTGGTGCAGGTTTCCCTACAGGGTTGAAGTGGAGCTTTATGCCCCGCACATTGCCAGGTCAAAAGTACTTGGTGTGTAACTCTGATGAAGGTGAGCCAGGTACATTTAAAGACCGTGACTTGCTGCGCTTTAATCCACATATCGTGATTGAAGGTATGGCTATTGCTGCGTATGCCATGGGCATCAGCGTAGGCTACAACTACATTCACGGCGAAATTTTTGAAGTGTACCAACGCTTTGAAGAAGCGTTGGAGCAAGCGCGTAAAGCCGGCTTCTTGGGTGACAAACTGTTTGGCACTGACTTCAACTTCCAGTTGCACGCCTTCCACGGTTACGGTGCGTACATTTGCGGTGAAGAAACTGCATTGCTGGAATCTTTAGAAGGCAAGAAAGGCCAACCACGTTTCAAACCACCATTCCCTGCTAGTTTTGGTTTGTACGGCAAACCAACCACAATTAATAACACGGAAACCTTTGCTTCAGTGCCTTGGATTATCCGTAATGGTGGTCAGGCATACCAAGATATTGGCTTGCCTAATGCAGGTGGTACAAAGATTTTCTCTATTTCCGGTGACGTACAGCGTCCTGGTAACTACGAGATTCCATTGGGCACGCCATTTTCCACATTGTTGGAGTTGGCTGGCGGCATGCGCGAAGGGCGCAAGCTGAAAGCGGTGATCCCCGGTGGGTCGTCTGCTCCGGTATTGCCAGCAGACATCATGATGGCCACAAACATGGACTATGACTCCATTGCAAAAGCGGGCTCCATGTTGGGTTCCGGTGCAGTGATTGTGATGGACGATACACGTTGTATGGTGAAAAGCCTGCTGCGTTTGTCGTACTTCTATCAGCATGAAAGCTGTGGTCAATGTACGCCGTGCCGTGAAGGTACGGGCTGGTTGTGGCGCATGGTTCATCGTATCGAGAACGGCAAGGGCAAACCTTCTGATCTGGATATGCTGGACGAGATTGCTCAAAACATCATGGGTCGCACGATTTGTGCGTTGGGGGATGCGGCGGCTATGCCAGTACGCAGCTTCATCAAACATTTCCGCGACGAGTTCGCACACCACATCGAACACAGCGACTGTGTGGTGCCCAAATATTTGTAGGCTCAGGACGAACTAATGGTAGAACTCACCATCGACGGCATCAAACTAGAAGCGCCTGAAGGCAGCATGGTTATCCAAGCTGCGCAGGACGCTGGGGTGTATGTGCCGCACTTCTGTTATCACAAAAAACTTAGCATTGCGGCTAACTGCCGTATGTGTTTGGTTGATGTGGAAAAAGCACCCAAACCGTTACCTGCGTGTGCCACACCGGTTACTAACGGTATGGTTGTGCGTACGCGTTCAGAAAAAGCCATCGCTGCACAGAAAAGCGTGATGGAATTCCTGCTGATTAATCACCCATTGGATTGCCCAGTTTGTGACCAGGGCGGTGAGTGTCAGTTGCAAGATTTGGCCGTAGGTTATGGCGGTTCCGAGTCTCGCTACGAGGAAGAGAAACGTGTGGTTGTGGCCAAAGAAATGGGCCCACTGATTTCCACAGAAGCTATGCAACGTTGCATTCACTGTACACGCTGTGTGCGTACTGGCGAGGAAATCGCTGGTTTGCAAGAAGTGGGTATGTTGAATCGTGGCGAACACGCTGAAATCACCACCTTCGTGGGACGTGCTGTAGAGTCCGAGTTATCCGGCAACATGATTGACGTGTGCCCAGTTGGCGCGCTGTTGTCCAAACCGTTCCACTTTAAAGCACGTACATGGGAGTTGGCGCGTCGCCATTCCGTAAGCCCACACGACAGCTTGGGTGCAAACCTGGTTGTGCAATCCAAAATGGATCGCGTGCTGCGTGTAGTACCGTTTGAAAACGAAGCCGTTAACGAGTGCTGGATCAGCGACCGTGACCGTTTCTCCTACACAGGTTTGTACACTGAAGACCGTCTGACACACCCCATGATTCGTGGTGGCGACGGTACATGGCGTGAAGCTTCGTGGAGCGATGCACTACAACACGTAGTGGCTGCTATGAACGCGATCCGCGAGAAATTCGGTGCAGATCAAATCGGTGGCTTGGGTAGCCCAACAGCGACTACCGAAGAGTTAGCTCTGTTGGCACGTTTGATGCGTGCGCTGGGTTCTGAAAACGTTGACTTCCGTCTGCGTCAGATTGATGCACGTTTGGATCAAGCATTGGCGGGTACTCCATGGTTGGGTATGCCAGTTACGCAGCTAAACGAGTTGGACCGTGTGTTGGTCGTAGGTTCTTTCCTGCGTAAAGACCACCCATTGATGGCACAACGTTTGCGCCAAGCGGTGAAAGCTGGTGCACAAGTGTCCTTCATTGACTCCGCTGCTGATGATCCGCACTTCGCACATATTCACCAACGCATGACTGTTGCGCCTAGCCAGATTGCTAACGCAGTGGCTGAAGTGGCTGTAGCGTTGGCTGAAGCGGCTGGTCTAGCTGCTCCTGCCGAGTTGGCTGGTGTACAAGTTAGCGCTGAAGCACGTCGTATTGCTGAAAGCTTAAGCTCTGGCGAGAAAGTAGCAGTGTTCTTGGGCAACATGGTAGTGTCCAGCGACAACGCTAGCGTAATCGCTGCTAACGCTGCTGAAGTCGCTAAAGCGGCTAAAGCAACATTGGGTTGGTTGACTGCTGGTGGTAATACAGTTGGTGGCTACTTGGCAAATGCCGTACCTGCTAACGGTGCACTGACTGCTGAGCAAATGTTGGCGCAAAGCTTGCGTTCTTACATTGTGCTGCACACAGAGCCCGCCTTTGATAGCGACTACGGTGCTCGTGCTGTAGAAACACTGAAAGCAGCGGCATTGTCCGTAGCCCTGACTCCTTTCCGCAGCGCGGCAGAAGAGTGGGCTGATGTGATGTTGCCTATCGCACCCTTTACAGAAACCTCCGGTTCTTTCGTAAACGCCGAAGGCCGTGTACAAAGCTTCAAAGGTGCTGCGGCTCCTTTGGGTGAAACACGTCCAGGTTGGAAAGTACTGCGTGTGTTGGGTAATCTTTTCCAGTTGGACGGCTTTGACGACGAGACCTCCGAGTCCGTACGTGACACCGTGTTGGCAGCCGGCATTGAATCCCGCCTGAGCAACGCTATCAATGCGAAGCCTGCATTGGTTGCTGCTACTGAAGGCCTAGAGCGTGTAACCGATGTACCTATCTACCGTACAGATGCGTTGGTACGTCGTGCTGAACCATTGCAACAAACACCAGCAAGCGTACTGCCTACTGCACGTATGAATGCTGCCACACTGGCAAAATTGTCGCTGGCTGACGGTGACAGTGTGCGTGTTCGTTCGGCTCAAGGTGAAACCGTCTTGCCAGTTCAATTGGATGACACGGTGGCATTGGGCAGCGTACGTATCGCGACCGCCTTTGCAGAAACTGCATCGTTAGGAAGCAGCTTCGGTCAACTGACAGTGGAGCGTGTCTAAATGGAACTGCTGACAACTATTCAAAACTTCGGCGAAGGTTTGATTGGTCCAACCGCATGGTATGTGGTGTGGACACTGATCAAAATCGTTTGTATCGCTTTGCCGATCATCATCTGCGTGGCCTACCTGACATACTGGGAACGTAAGATGATTGGTTTCATGCACGTTCGTAAAGGTCCAAACCGTGTGGGTCCACGTGGTTTGCTACAACCTTTTGCTGACGTGTTTAAGCTGTTGACCAAAGAAGTTATTGTGCCTAGCAAGGCCAATAAAGTGCTGTTCTTCTTGGGTCCAGTGGTAACGTTGATGCCCGCTTTGGCGGCATGGGCGGTGATCCCATTTGGTCCAGAAGTGGTCTTGGCGAACATTAACGCAGGTCTGCTGTACATCTTGGCGATTACCTCGCTAGGTGTGTATGGGGTGATCGTGGCAGGTTGGGCTTCTAACTCTAAGTATGCGTTGTTGGGTGGTCTGCGTGCAGCGGCTCAAGTACTGTCTTACGAGTTGGCAATTGGTTTTGTGCTGATTACTGTGTTGTTGGTGTCTGGCACATTGAACCTGAGCGAAATCGTACTAGGCCAAGACCGTGGGATGTTTGCCGATAGCGGCTTGAACTTCCTGTCTTGGAACTGGTTGCCTCTGTTGCCATTGTTTGTGGTTTACGTGATTTCTGCAGTAGCAGAAACCAACCGTCACCCGTTTGACGTGGTGGAAGGTGAGTCCGAGATTGTGGCGGGCCCAATGGTAGAGTACTCCGGTATGGGGTTTGCTCTATTCTTCTTGGGTGAGTACGCCAACATGATCTTGTTGTCGGCACTGGCTTCTATCATGTTCTTGGGCGGCTGGTTGCCAATCGTTGACTTTGCACCCTTTACCTGGATTCCAGGCTGGTTGTGGCTGGGTCTGAAAACCTTTGTTGTAGTGTCAATGTTCATTTGGTTCCGTGCGACATTCCCACGTTACCGCTATGACCAGATTATGCGTTTGGGCTGGAAAGTGTTCATTCCGCTGACAGGTATCTGGTTGCTGGTGGTCGCGATCTGGATGCAGACACCCTGGAACATTTGGCAATAAGGCTCGGGGGCTAAATAATTATGGAAGCGATTAAAGATTTTTTTGGCAGCCTGATGCTGTCCGAGATGCTGAAGGGTATGCGTCTGACCGGGCGTTACTTTTTCCGCCGCAAAATTACGCTGCATTATCCACAGGAAAAAACGCCTACATCGGCGCGTTTCCGTGGCTTGCACGCTTTGCGCCGCTACCCCAATGGTGAGGAGCGCTGCATTGCCTGTAAATTGTGCGAAGCAGTTTGCCCGGCCTTGGCCATCTCCATCGAGTCTGATGAGCGTGCTGACGGTACCCGTCGCACTACACGTTACGACATCGATTTAACTAAATGCATTTTCTGCGGTTTTTGTGAAGAAAGTTGCCCAGTTGACTCCATCGTGGAAACACACATCCACGAATACCATGGGGAAAAACGTGGTGACCTGTACTTCACAAAAGAAATGTTGCTGGCAGTAGGGGACCGTTACGAGTCCGAAATTGCTGAGCGACGTGCCGCTGATGCGCCTTACCGCTAAGACAGGAGCAGAATACTCATGTTTTCAACGATTCTGTTTTACGTGCTGGCGCTGGTTATTGTCATCGCTGCGTTCCGTGTAGTCACGGCGCGCAGTCCGGTGACAGCCGTGCTGCATTTGATTTTGACCTTTTTTACGGCAGCAATGTTGTGGATCTCGATGGGGGCCGAGTTCTTGGGCCTGTTGCTTATCGTGGTTTACGTTGGTGCGGTAATGGTGATGTTCTTGTTTGTGATCATGTTGTTGGATGTGCGTATGCCGTCCATGACAGAGCACTTCAAGGCCTATATGCCAGTGGGCTCCATTGTGGGTCTGATCATGATTGCCGAAATGGCGATTGTCTTGTTGCGTGCTTGGGTGGAAGCGCCTGAAGCAGCTGTTATGCCAGAGAACTACAACAACACGAAAGTGCTGGGTGTGCTGATGTACACCGACTACGTGATGGCTGTACAAGTAGGTGGGGTAATCCTGCTGGTAGGTATGGTAGCGGCTATTGCACTGACACTGCGTCGTCGTTCCGATGTGAAGCGTACGGTTTCCTCTAAACAAGTGAAAGTGCGTGCTGAAGACCGTCTGCGTCTGGTAAGCATGCAAGCACAAGTAGAGCAACCCTCTGCAGCTTCAGAAACTAACAGCGCTGGAGATAAACAATGATGACACTAGGGTTGACGCACTATCTGATTTTAAGTGCCGTCCTGTTTACTATCGGTTTGCTGGGTTTCTTCTTCAATCGCCGCAATCTGCTGATCCTCTTGATGTCCGTCGAGCTGATCCTGCTTTCCGCGAACATGAACTTCGTTGCATTTTCTACCTGGTCAGGAGACATTGCAGGGCAGGTTTTTGTTTTCTTTGTGTTAACCGTTGCAGCTGCTGAAGCAGCTATTGGTCTGGCAATTCTGGTATTGCTGTTCCGTAACTTGCAATCGATTAGCGTAAACAAACTTGACCAGCTCAAGGGTTGATGGGATCGCACATACTATGAACTCACCAAGTCTTTATTTACTCATTGCATTGGCTCCCCTGGTCGGGGCCATGGTGGCTGGCCTGTTTGGTACAGGCTTTCTGGGCCGTTTCATCGGTAAGAAAGCCGCACACAGCATCACTATTTTAGGTGTGTTGATTTCCTTCATCGGTTCGGTGATGGTCTTGATGCAGACCATTGATGGTCAAACCTACAACGGTGCTGTGTACACATGGGCCACTATCGGTAACGTAAGTTGGGAAATCGGTTTCCTGATTGACCGTTTGACCGCGTTGATGATGGTTGTGGTTACTTCCGTATCTCTGATGGTGCACATTTACACCATTGGCTATATGGCTGAAGACCCAGGTTACCAACGCTTCTTCTCTTACATTTCGCTGTTTACCTTCTCGATGTTGATGCTGGTCATGTCTAACAACATGCTGCAGCTGTTCTTCGGTTGGGAAGCAGTAGGTCTGGTTTCTTACCTGTTGATTGGTTTCTGGTACGAACGTAAAACCGCGATTTTCGCCAACATGAAAGCCTTCTTGGTGAACCGTGTGGGTGACTTCGGTTTTGTGTTGGGTATTGGTTTGCTGTATGCCTACACTGGCAGCATGCGCTACGACGATGTGTTTGCTCACGTAGCACAACTCAGCACCATGAAATTCCCAGGTACCGATTGGCAATTGCTGACAGTAGCGTGTATCGCACTGTTTGTGGGTGCTATGGGTAAATCGGCTCAGGTGCCTTTGCACTCTTGGCTGCCAGACTCCATGGAAGGTCCTACACCTATCTCCGCTCTGATTCACGCGGCGACAATGGTGACAGCAGGTATCTTCATGGTGGCTCGTTTCTCACCTGTGTACGAACACTCCACCACAGCACTGTCCATGATCATTGTGATCGGTGCAATCGGTGCGTTGTTCTTGGGTGCGTTGGGCATTATCCAAAACGATATTAAACGTGTAGTGGCGTACTCCACTTTGTCTCAGTTGGGTTACATGACTGTGGCACTGGGTGCATCCACTTACTCGGTTGCGATCTTCCACTTGATGACACACGCCTTCTTTAAAGCGTTGCTGTTCTTGGGTGCTGGTTCGGTCATTATCGGTATGCACCATAATCAAGATATTCGTGCAATGGGTGGGCTGCGTAAATACATGCCTATCACATGGATCACGTTCTTGATCGGTACGTTGGCATTGGTGGGTACACCATTCTTCTCCGGTTTCTACTCCAAAGAAAGCATCATTGAAGCAGCGCATGCTGCTGCTGAAGCTGGTCTGTGGGGTGCAAACTTTGCGTACTACAGTGTATTGATCGGTGTGTTTGTGACATCGCTGTACTCTTTCCGTTTGTACTTCTTGGTATTCCACGGTAAAGAAAACTTCCGCAATCCTTCCAAAGAAGCATTGGGCGATCACCATGCGCTGGAAGGCAACCCACACGAGTCTCCATGGGTTGTGACAGTACCTCTGCTGTTGTTGGCTGTGCCTTCTATCATCACGGGTATCTGGTTTGTGGATCCATTGCTGTACGGTAGTTTCTTTGACAACATCATCACCGTTCACCCAGAAGAACACCCAGCCATTGTTGAGTTGGCTTCCGGTTGGAAGGGTTGGATGGAATACGCATTGCACGGCTTTGTGACATTGCCATTCTTCCTGGTGGTAGCGGGTATGGTCGTAGCATGGTATTGCTACCTGATTAACCCAGCTGTGCCGGCCGCGATCAAACGCAACACTGCGTTTATCAACAAGGTCATGGAAAACAAATACTACGTGGACTGGTTCAACGAACAAGTCATTGCTCGCGGTGCTCGTTGTTTGGGTACTGGTCTCTGGAAAGGGGCGGATGCAGGCTTGATTGACGGTCTGATCGTCAACGGTAGCGCTCGTGTAGTAGGTTGGGTGGCTGCGGTGTCTCGCCGTATCCAGTCCGGTTTCATCTACCACTACGCTTTTGCCATGATTATCGGTATTGTGGTGCTCCTGACATTCTTTGTGCTGACGGTTAAATAATGGCAAGCGATATGGTGTCTTCAACATTTCCCTGGTTATCGCTCGCAATCTTTGTGCCCATTTTTGCCGGCCTTTTGGTGCTGGCGCTGGGGCGCGATGATCGTGCTAATTTCACGCGTACACTGGCGCTGATTGGTGCGGTTGCGAGCTTCTTGGTAACAATTCCGCTGTACACGGGTTTCGACCCCAGTACAGCTGACCTACAGTTTGTAGAACTAACTCCTTGGATCCAGACTTTTGCTGTCAACTACCACTTAGGTGTAGATGGTATTTCTCTGTGGTTCGTACTGCTGACAGCTTTCATCACTATTATTGTGGTGTTGGCAGGCTGGGAGGTTATTAAGGACCGCGTAGCTCAGTACATGGGTGCGTTCCTGATTCTGTCCGGTTTGATGATTGGTGTGTTTGCAGCTGCCGACGGTATGCTGTTCTACATCTTCTTCGAAGCTACCTTGATCCCTATGTACATCATTATTGGTGTATGGGGTGGTCCACGTCGTGTGTACGCATCGTTCAAGTTTTTCTTGTACACCTTGTTAGGTTCTTTGCTGACGTTGGTTGCGTTTATCTACTTGTGGAACGTGTCCGGTGGCAGCTTCGATATCAAAACATGGCACGATGTAGCCTTACCGATCAAACCGCAAATCTTGATCTTCTTGGCACTGTTCATGGCGTTTGCTGTGAAAGTTCCAATGTGGCCAGTACACACATGGTTGCCTGATGCTCACGTGGAAGCGCCTACAGGTGGTTCCGTTGTGTTGGCAGCGATCATGCTGAAATTGGGTGCGTACGGTTTCTTGCGTTTCTCGCTGCCTATCGCTCCTGATGCATCGCACACTCTGTCGGGCTTCATGATTACTCTGTCTTTGGTTGCCGTGATCTACATTGGTCTGGTAGCGATTGTTCAGAAAGACATGAAAAAACTGGTGGCGTACTCCTCAGTTGCTCACATGGGTTTCGTAACGCTGGGCTTCTTTATATTCAACGCTACCGGTATGGAAGGTGCGATCATGCAAATGATCTCCCACGGTTTCGTATCTGGCGCGATGTTCCTGTGTATTGGTGTACTGTACGACCGTTTGCACTCACGTGAAATTTCCGACTACGGTGGCGTAGTAAGTGTGATGCCACGCTTTGTGACTTTCTTCGTATTGTTCTCCATGGCAAACGCTGGTTTGCCAGGTACCAGTGGCTTTATCGGTGAATTCACTGTGATTATGGGTGCAGTGCAGTACAACTTCTGGATTGGTTTGTTGACTGCTACAGCTCTGATTACCGGTGCTTCCTATTCGCTGTGGTTGCTGAAACGCGTAGCGTACGGCCCCATTACCAATGACAACGTGCGTAGCATGCCAGACCTAAGTGGTCGTGAGTTCTTCATCATGGCTGTGATGGCAATTGCTGTGTTGTACATGGGTGTGTATCCAAAACCGTTCACAGAAGTCATGCACGTTTCGGTTGATGCACTGTTGCAGCATGTGTCTGTATCGAAACTGTAGGCCTGGAAGATTATGGAAAATTCATTTGATTTCGCGTTAGCGCTACCAGAGATTGTGTTGCTGATTTCAGCAGCACTGGTACTGCTGTTCGATGCTTTTAACAAAGGTGAAAACCGCCACAGCACGTTTGTGCTGTCGCTGGTTTCCCTCGTAGTCGTGGCATGTGTCACGTTGTGGCAGTGGAATGCCGACATGTACGGCACGTCTTTCAGCGGTTTGTATGTGGTTGATCCGCTGTCGCACTTCTTGAAGTTTGTGTCTTACATCGCTGTAGCTGTTACCTTGATCTATGGTCGTGGTTACGCAGAAGACCGTGGTCTGTTGAAAAACGGTGGTGAGCTGTACACACTGACGCTGATGGCACTGTTGGGCCAGATGCTGATGATCTCTGCAGGCAGCTTGCTGATGGCCTACTTAGGTCTAGAGCTAATGTCCTTTGCGTTGTACGCATTGGTAGCATTGCGTCGTGAGCACCAGCCATCTGTTGAAGCAGCCATGAAGTACTTTGTGCTGGGCGCATTGGCTTCGGGTATCTTCTTGTACGGTATGTCCATGATCTACGGTGCAACAGGTACATTGAATCTGGGTCAAATTGCAGCGGCAATTTCCACAGAAGAAGCAAACCGTCTGACATTGATCTTCGGTGTGGTGTTTATCGTGGCTGGTTTGGGTTTCAAACTGACCGCAGCGCCATTCCATATGTGGACACCAGACGTTTACCAAGGCGCTCCAACAACGGTTGCATTGGTTATTGCAGCAGCTCCAAAGTTGGCTGCGGTGGCAATGGCTCTGCGTCTGTTGATCGAAGCCTTGCACGGTATTGCTATTGATTGGCAGCCAATGTTGATGTTGCTGGCGATTGCTTCGCTGGTGATTGGTAACTTGACTGCGATCATGCAGACCAACTTCAAACGTATGTTGGCCTTCTCCACTGTGTCGCACATGGGTTTCATCTTCCTGGGCTTCATGGCAGGTGTAGGTGCTGATGGTCTGGTGAACGAAGGTGCATACGGTGCATCCTTGTTCTACGCTGTGATCTACGTACTGACTACATTAAGCACCTTCGGTTTGATGCTGGTGTTGAGCCGTCAAGGTTTTGAATGTGAAAACATTGATGACTTTAAAGGCTTGAACCGTCGTCACCCAATCTTGGCTTTTGTATTGCTGCTGTCCATGTTCTCGCTGGCTGGTATTCCACCTTTGGCAGGTTTCTACGCCAAGTTGGCTATACTTCAAGCGGTGATTGGCGCAGGCTACATTAGCGTAGCGATTGTGGCGGTACTGATGTCTCTGATTGGTGCGTTCTACTACCTGCGTGTTGTTAAAGTTGCTTACTTTGACGAACCAGAAGAAAAAAACGCTCAACCATTGTCTTTGGGCTGGGTCACAGGCGGCATTCTGTCCTTGAACGGTTTGCTGGTGCTGGTTTACGGTATACTGCCCAGCAGCTTGTTGGCACTGTGTGTACAGGTCATCCGCGATTCGTTGGTTTTCTATTAAGAGGTAGTTATGGGACAGGGTACGGCGGTTTGGGTGTTGATTGCGTTATCGTTTGTGACGGCTAATCTTCCCTTTATTGTTCAACGTCCCCTGTTCTGTATGCCTTGGCGTCAAATAGGCGAGGCAAGTGGCTCCACAGCATTGCGATTGTTGCGCTGTGTAGTGATGGCAGCACTAGTAGTTGGTGCTGCTTATGCCTCGCACTACTATATTTCCCGTGCTTTTTTCAATAGCAGCTCTCTGTTGTTAATGACAGTGGCTGGGGTAGTAGTGATTTTTGCTGTGCTGATGTGGTTGCCAGGATTTTGGTTACGACAACAGCCTGCTATTGAAAAAGGTGTGATGACACGCCTGATCGAGTTTCTTATTTTGTTTGTATTGATGGGTGTCTTAGGTTTTGCCTTTGAAGCCAGTCAAGGTAACGTATTCCCGCAGCGCTGGGAGTTCTACGCCATAGGCTTGTGCCTGTATGTAGTACTTGGTTATCCAGGTTTTGTAGTGCGTTATTTGGTGAAACGACGTCGCGGTGGCAATGCCGCTATGGCCGCAGACGGCGTCTACTAAGTTATTTTCTTTTGTATTGCATACCCTTTGGTCCACAGCTACCCCGTATTGTTTGGTTTGGTAGCGTGAACAAAGGGTTTTCTTTTTTGTGTGCGTATCATGTCACATTTGATTCTTCAGTCTCCACGTCTTAACCCTGTTGCTATTGAAAAAATTGCTGCGTTGGTCAGTGCTGATGGCGTGCAAGAGTTGGGCCCTACCGTTGTGCGTTTATTGGCAGCAGATGCTAGCCGTAAAGATGTGGTGAAAGCCGAATGTGATCGTACAGGTATGGACTTCGCCTTTCTGGATAACGTCCAGTTGTTGCGTGAGTGCCGTATTCTGGCGATGGACATGGACTCAACGCTTATCAATATTGAGTGTATTGATGAAATTGCTGCGGCTGTTGGTCGTAAAGAGCAAGTCTCTGCAATCACTGAAGCCGCTATGCGTGGCGAAATTAAGGATTTTTCAGAAAGCCTAATTCGTCGTGTAGCTTTGCTAGAGGGTGTGCCTGAAACGGCGTTGCAACAGGTATACGATCAGCGTTTGAACCTGAATGCTGGGGCTGAACGTTTGGTGAGTGAAGCGAAGAAACACGGCGTACGTACGCTGTTGGTGTCGGGTGGCTTTACCTTCTTTACTGAAAAGCTGAAAGCACGTTTGGGCATTGATGAAGCCTATGCCAACACCTTGGAAGTAAAAGACGGCAAACTCACTGGCCGTGTACTAGGCGATATCTTGGATGCTCAAGCTAAGGCAGACCACGTTACTCGGTTGGCTACCGAGCTGAATGCCACGTCCGAGCAGATTATTGCAGTGGGTGATGGGGCTAACGATCTGAAGATGATGGCTAAAGCCTATTACTCGGTGGCATACCGGGCTAAGCCTGTGGTGCAAGAGCAGGCGCGTTATGCTTTGAACCATGCTCCGCTGGATGCCATTATCAATTGGTTTAGATTGAGTTTCTAAGGTCTGTGATAGTCTGCCTATGATGGGTGGATTATCGTAGATGGTGAATGAACCCTCCAAGATGTGGAGGGTTTTTTCGTCCTGGGGCAAAGTGTTAATGGCTGATTGTTTTTGAGTGTTGCACTCATGTTTTTGACAGACCAACAGCGAGAAGCCCGCAGATCAATCACTGTCTGCCGTAGCCTAAGGCTGCGAAAGTATTTTTTTATTTGAGACACCAAATAAAAAAACACTTTCATCCGCCTTTTGCTCGTCGCTTGCAGAGGTTTCTAGACTGGTGATTTCTGTGGGTGTGCGTACTTCTGCACAAACCCATAGTGTCGCGCTGTATTTCTTATGCAATGTTGTTAGTTGCTTGACGTGCCTCAGAAATACCTGAAGAAAAGGTAGCTAATCTAGGGCAGAGCAATAGTAGCCGCTACGCTAATACGAAGCAGTCTCTTGTATGTAGCAACTAATACTACGTATAGAGGTTTACATCTATGCTTAGCAGAGCATTGCGAGCTGAGGGTACTGCTCACAAGAAAGGGCGGTGAGCCTATCAATTACGATACTTCGGAGGCGGCGGAGGAAAACTTTTTTGATTTGGTGTCTCAAATCATAAAAAGTTGTTCCGCAGTCCCTCAGCATGTGCGATGAATACAGCTGTCATCCTGAGTCAGGATCGGGCGTAGAAACCTACTAATCTTTCATCCACATCACGAACAAAACCGTACTCGCGCTTAATAAAAGGCTGTAAACCTTTCAGTAGCAGCATGCTCAGGGGGACGGAGAGGAAACTTTTTTGATTTGGTGTCTCAAATCATAAAAAGTATTCCTGCAGTCCCCAGCGTGTGCGATGGATACCGCCGTTCCCCTGAGCCTACATTACACGTAGAAGCAAAGACTCGTTAAGCCTTCCTAAACACCAAAGCTAAGCCTGCCAAAATAGCCACCATACCTACTAACGCTAAAGCAGGCAGAGCATTACCTAAAAACACATAGTCCATAATCACAGTGACCACAGGCACTAAGTAAAACAAGCTGGTGATGTTGACCAGATTGCCAGAACGTATCATGCGATACAGCAGCAATTGAGCAGCGACAGAAATTACCAAGCCTAGCCATAACAACGGAATTACTAAGCCCCAGTCTAGGTTCAGGGTTTGGGTTTCAAACGGCAGCATAACAATGCAGAGCAATAGGGTCATGACATACTGCAACGGTAATACCGCGTCTGGTGCCTGTTGAATGCTTTTCTGGCGTAGTGAGCCAAAGGTAATGCAAGCCAGTGCTCCTAGGCCATATAACAGCCCCAGCGTAGAGATATTCGCTACCGATGCACCTTGCCATACTACTAAGGCTAAACCTGCCATGGAGGGTAATAAGCCGCTTAAACGCCAAATGGAAAACCGACGCTCTGTAAGCAGTAAGGTGAGTACAGGCTGGGTACCGAGCAAGGTAGCTAATAAACCGGGGGTAATGCCATGTGCCATAGACTGGAAGTAGAAAATGGAATAGCCACCTACTAACAGTAAGCCGGTGCTAGCTACTTGCCAACGCGTACCTTTAGCAGGCCAGATGGGTCTGCGTAAACCCAGCAGCAATAAGGCTCCCATCGCTAAGGAAAACCGTAATAACAGCAATACCGTGGGCGAGGCGTAATCTAGGCCCCAGCGGGTAAATAGGGCGGCGCTGCCCCATAACAATACAAATAGTCCCATGGCTGCATGTGCAGACCACGCAGGATTTAAAAATGACATGATAGTCTCATCTAGTAAAAGCTATAGATTTCGGCCAACAGCAGTCGCTTTCATTTACAAGCAGTGAAAGCCGAAGAAAAACAGTAATGAGGGTCGTTAAGCTACTACGGCTACGACGACGTGAGCTACGACTACGCTAGACATTACTGGAGGCGCTATAGATGAGGGAGGGGGAGGGGTTGCTGCATTCACGCGCACACCGGCCGCCCAAGTGGGGCAAGCGCGAGTAGAGTGGTGTGTGGTGAGTAGTATGAATGGGTTCTATAAATGAACTATACCTGCCCACTATAACGAGTGTTTTTGGCGTGGGCAAGCATTTTTACGGAGTATTTAGGCGCGGCTAATGCGTTGCAACAGGTTAAGTACGTGTTGCGCCCGTTCTTTTAACGCCGTGTCGTTGGGCATTTCCATTTTGAGTTTGTCTGGTCCAGCGAAACGAATGTGTTTGTTTTTTTGCACCAGTTCAATCAAGGTAATGGGGTCTACATTGGGTTTGCTGGAAAACTGTATGTTGGCATAGTCGCTAGTGACATCCACTTTGGTAATGCCTAACGCTTCAGCGGCTAAGCGTATGCGGTGTACGGCCATCAGTGTTTGAGCGGCTTCGGGCAAGGGGCCGTAGCGATCAATTAGTTCTTCTTGTAGGCTGTTTAGCTCGTCATTGTCACGGGCATGAGACAGTTTTTTGTATAGCCCCAAACGTGCATGTACATCCGGGCAGTAATCCGCGGGCAGCAAGGCTGATGCGCGTAGATTCACTTCGCACCCGCTTGTAAATGGGCTGTCTAGGTCGGGCTCTTCGCCAGCTTTTAGCGCCTTGATCGCGGTGTTCAACATGTCGGTGTACATGGAGAAACCGATTTCTTGAATATTGCCAGATTGGTGCTCACCCAGTACTTCACCAGCCCCTCGAATTTCTAAGTCATTCATGGCGAGGAAGAAGCCTGAACCTAGTTCTTCCATGGCTTGAATGGCTTCTAATCGTTTTTTGGCATTGCTGGTAATAGCGTCTTCGCCAGGGGTAAGCATATAGGCATAGGCTTGGTGGTGTGATCTACCCACACGGCCACGTAGCTGGTGCATTTGCGCCAAGCCTAGTTTGTCCGCGCGGTGAATCACAATAGTATTCGCACTGGGCACATCAATACCGGTTTCGATAATGGTGGTGCATAGCAAAACATTGAAGCGTTTTTGATAGAAGTCTTTCATCACGCTTTCAAGTTCGCGCTCGGGCATTTGGCCATGCGCAACCCCAATGCGGGCTTCGGGTACCAGTTCTTCTAATCGAGCTCTACGGTTTTGGATGGTTTCTACTTCGTTATGCAAGAAATACACTTGGCCACCACGTTTAAGCTCACGTAGCAGGGCTTCACGGATGGTGCTGCCATCTTCGCGACGCACAAAGGTTTTGATGGCTAAGCGTTTTTGTGGAGCTGTAGCAATGACCGAGAAATCACGAATACCTTCTAATGACATCCCTAGGGTACGAGGAATAGGGGTGGCCGTTAAGGTAAGCACATCTACTTCAGAACGTAGTGCTTTCAGCGCTTCTTTTTGGCGTACGCCAAAACGGTGTTCCTCATCGATGATGACTAAGCCTAGGTTTTTAAACTGCACGCTAGAGGACAAGATTTTATGCGTACCAATCACAATATCCACCTGTCCGGATGCCAAGCCGTCTATGGCTTGTTTGCTTTCTTTGCCTGATCTAAAGCGTGAGAGCTCTGCAACGCGTACAGGCCAGTCAGCAAAACGATCAGTAAAGGTTTGGGCATGCTGTTCTGCTAGCAAGGTGGTAGGGCACAACAAGGCAACCTGCATACCATTCGCCACGGCCAAGAACGCTGCACGCAAGGCAACCTCGGTTTTGCCAAAGCCCACATCACCACAAATTAGCCTATCCATAGGGCGGCTAGAACGCATGTCATCCAGTACCGAGTCAATAGCGGCTTGTTGATCCGTGGTGGCTTGGAAACCAAAACCGGCAGCAAACTCTTCGTAGTTGCTAAACGGCAATTTGTATTGATTGCCCGTGCGTAGAGCACGTTTGGCGTACAAGTCTAGCAATTCAGCAGCGGTGTCGCGGGCTTGTTTTGCAGCTTTACGGCGTGCTTTTTCCCATTGTCCTGAGCCTAGCTGGTGTAAGGGGGCTGACTCGGCGTCTGTGCCGCTATAGCGTGAGATAAGGTGCAACTGGGACACGGGTACATAGAGCGTGGCTTCTTTGGCGTACTCCAGATGCAGTAGCTCCATGGGACCTTCGCCTAGGTCCATCTCGATTAGGCCGCAATAGCGGCCAATACCGTGTTCGCTGTGCACGACAGGATCACCCTCGCGCAACTCGGATAGGTCGCGCACCATGGCTTCTACGTCAGTGGTTTTTTCTTGTTTGCCACGTCTACGTTGACTACGAGCCTGGGTGGGGTAGAGATCGTTTTCCGTTAGGATGCTAATGGCTGCACTATGCAGTGCAAAGCCTTGCGATAGGGGGGCTACCACCAAGGCAAACTGCGCATCTGATTGCAAGAAGTCTTGCAGGTCGGCCGGAATGGATGGCACGTGTAGGCCAAACTCTTGCAGCATTTGCCCTAAGGTTTCACGCCTACCCGCCGAGTCAGCGCACAACACGGTACGTCGAGCAGGATCGGTAATCTCGCGACGTAGGGCAGCGACAGGGTCTTCGGCACGGCGGTTAACGGCGACTTCGGGTAGTGCCTCGAAGTCAGGGTGTGGTGCACCGGCTTGTAGGTTGAGTCTGGGGTATTCTTTGAGGCGAGCATACAGCTCGCTTTCATTTAAGAAGAGTGAGTGTGGCGGCAATACCGGGCGCTCACGGTCTGCATTTAAGAAGGTGTAGCGGCTATGGGTGTCAGTGTGAAAGTGTTCTATCGCGCCCGCTAAGTCACCGTGAGTAACCACTAAAGCTTGATCGCTAAGGTAGTCAAACAGCGTGGCGGTTTGCTCAAAAAAGAGGGGGAGGTAATACTCCACACCGGCGAAAGCGATGCCATTACCTATGTCTTTATAGGGCAGGGCACGGGACGGGTCGCCTTCAAATACCTCACGGAAACGACTACGAAATAAGGTGCGTGCCGCTTCATCCATGGGAAACTCGCGGCCAGGCAATAACTGCACTTCAGGCACGGGATAGAGGCTGCGCTGGGTATCGGCATCGAACGCGCGTATGGACTCGATCTCATCGTCGAATAGGTCCAAACGGTAGGGTAATACCGAGCCCATAGGGAAGATGTCTATCAATCCGCCGCGTACGCAGAACTCACCGGGTGCAGTAACTTGGGTGACGTGATTATAATTAGCCAGCACCATCTGTTCGCGCAGCTGGGTTTCGTCTAGTTTGCTGCCTTGTTTAAACGAGAAGGTATAAGCGGCTAAAAAAGAAGGTGGTGCCAAACGGTACAAGGCAGTGCTTACCGGTACTGTCAGTACATCAACCGTTTTCTGCTGTAGGGCATGCATGGTTTGCAGGCGTGAAGACACTAAGGCTTCATGCGGTGAAAAACCATCATAGGGCAGAGTTTCCCAGTCAGGAAACTGCCTAATGTTTAAACTGGGAATGAATAAGGGTAGTTCGTCGGCCAGTCGCGATGCATCCAGCGGGTTGGCGCATAGAATGACTAGGGGGCGAGCACTGCGTAGGGCTAAGTCGGCCAGTAAGCAGGCATCGCCAGAACCAGGTGGAAGGCTTTGGGTATAGCGCTGCCCCGGCTTCAGAGATTTCAGCAGCTCGCCAGTGCTGGGTAAAGACAGAGCGGCAGAGATGTTGGATGAAGGCAGGGAGCTCATGGTAAGGAATAGGATGAGTAAAAAAATTATTGCAATTGTACCGGCTGCAGGCGTAGGTACGCGGGCTCGCCGAGGTGGATCAGTGTTGCTGTCGGCAACCGTACCCAAACAGTATGCGTTAATAGGTGGAGAACCTATGCTACGCCGAACTGTGCAGGCGTTGTTGCGTGAACCACGCATTAGTCAGATTAGGGTTATTGTAAGCAGGGAAGACACTTGGGTGGAATCTTGTTTGCAAGGGATGGAGCGCACAGTGTGGCGTCATTGTGGTGGTGAAACTCGTGACCAGACTGTACGTCAGGCTCTAGAGGACTTACGCGCTGATGACGATACGTGGGCTTTGGTGCATGATGCGGCTCGTCCAGGAGTACCCGTAGAAGATTTAGAACGTCTAATTTCCGGCTGCTTAGAGCACGGCCAAGGTGGCCTCTTGGCATGGCCGGTGACGGATACCGTCAAGCGTCAAACACCATTGCAAGAAGATAGGCAGACACGCAGTGAGCAAACCGTAGATAGGGAAGGCCTGTGGTTGGCGCAAACGCCACAAATGTTCAAAGCCAATTACTTATTAGACTGTTTGCAAAAAGCCCAACAACAAGGGGCTAGCATTACCGATGAAGCCTCTGCTGTTGAGTTGCAAGGTGGCCAGCCTTTATTGATACCGGGTTCTAAACGTAATTTGAAAGTAACGTGGCCCGAAGATTTTGAATTGATGGATAGGTGGTTATAAGCCATGGATATTCGTGTAGGACAAGGTTTTGACGTGCACGCCCTCGTAGAGGGGCGTGACTTGATTATTGGTGGCGTAACCATTCCCCATACACATGGTTTAGCAGGGCACTCCGATGCTGATGTGTTGCTGCATGCGGTAACCGATGCGTTGTTGGGCGCGGCGGCATTAGGAGATATAGGTAGACATTTCCCAGACACCGACCCTCGCTATAAAGGCGCGGACAGTCGCGTGTTGCTGCGTGATGCGATGGCGTTGGTTGCAGGCTTGGGGTGGAAGGTGGTGAACGTGGATGCCACCGTGCATGCACAAGCCCCCAAAATTGGCCCTCATGCTGCAGCAATGGTGGCGAATATTGCTGCTGACTTAAATCTGGAAACAGATAGGGTGAACATCAAAGCCAAGACCAATGAAGAACTAGGCTATTTAGGACGTAAAGAGGGGATTGCCGCCACAGTGGCCGTGTTGCTGTGGCGTGATTAATCGCAGAGGTCTTAGGTAGCGCTGCGCTTCATGCGTGGAATAGTAATGCGTACCAACAAGCCTTGGGGCGGATGCGAAATCAGCTCCAAGGTGCCGCTAACATGACCAAGCAAGCGCTCTACAATCGACAGGCCCAACCCCGCACCGCTGACCCCTGTTCTGGCGGTTTCACCACGAGAAAACGGGCGCAACAAGCGTTGTACTTCATGTGGCTCAATCCCTACCCCTTGGTCTTCTACGGTAATCTCAATACTATTTCCGCGTGTTGAGGCAGTAAGGTGTATGTTGGCTTGGTTGGTTAACGGGCTACGGCCATAACGCCTAGCATTTTCAATCAGGTTGCTGACTATACGTTTTAGGTCATTGGCTTGTATGCGAGCAAAAAGAGCTGTCTCAATTTCTGCGGTGAGGTTCCCGCCCAAGCTTTCAGTGTGAGAGCGTTCTCTATCAATGAGTTCTTGTAGAGCAAGCGAGGCGTCAATGCCCTCCTCGGGTACGGCTCCTGCGGGTCTAGCATATTCCATCAACTGACCAATACTGTGGTCAATCTGCGCTAAGTCTTCGTCAATCGCATGGCGAGTTTCATCGCTGACGTTGCTGAGTTCAATCTCTAAGCGCATACGAGCCAGTGGCGTACGTAGGTCATGCGAAATACCGGCCAGCATAATTTCTCTATCGGCTTCTGCTTGGCGTATGTCGCGTGCCATACGGTTAAACGCAACGTTTAGCTCACGAATTTCATTGGGGCCACGTTCAGGCAAAGGGGAGGGGGTCTCACCTCTAGCCAACTGCTGTGCTACTTTGGCGAGTCGTGCTAAGGGGTGGTTGACAAAGCGCACACTGACGGCAGCACCAATCAAAGCGAGTAGTAAGGCGGTAATTGCCCACCCTAACCATTCTGGGCCAGCGGTTAGTGTTAATTGCTCTCTATCAAAAACCAGCCAATATTTGTCGTCGTTAATATCAAACGATACCCAGATGCCGGGCATCTGATTGACTGACCACATCACTAGTGTTTGGCTACCTAAACCGGCACGGATTTCTCGGTAGACTTCTTGCCAGTAATTAGAGCGTTGTAGAGGCTCAAGCGTATCGTTGCTATCACGTGGTTGTACACGCAGTCCCTCTTTAGTGGCTAAGTCTAAAAGTAAGGCTGGGCGTACATGCGGTGGTGCATACGTGAGCGCTGAACGCGTGATACTCACAGCGGTGGTCACCCGCTGGGCCATTTGTCGGGCACGAGGGCCTTCTTCCATACTGAAAAAAACTTGCAGCCATGCCCCCAAGCTAATGAGCATTAATGCAGCAAGTAATAAAAAGGAACGACTAAAAAGGCCAAGAGAAAAACCAGATCGCTGCTGCGATCTGGCTTGTGTAGAAGATGGCGGGAGTGACGTGTACATACCTCAAGTCTAGATTAGTTTCCGCCGTCCGGTATAAATACATAGCCTAGTCCCCACACAGTTTGGATGAAGATGGGTTTGGATGGGTTGGGCTCTATAAGTTTACGTAAGCGGGAAATCTGTACATCCAGACTGCGATCAAAGGCTTCGTATTCACGTCCACGGGCCAATTCCATTAGTTTGTCGCGAGACAGAGGAATTTTGGGATGACGTGCAAACACCTTCAGCACCGAGAACTCACCAGTAGTGATAGGCACTACTTCTTCGCCTTTGGTTAACGTACGTGTAGAAAGGTTCAGCGTATAAGGACCAAACTCTATGGACTCGTTTTCTTGGCTAGGCGCACCAGGGTGTTCTTCCGTGCCGCGTCTACGCAAAATAGCGTTCACACGTGCTAGCAATTCGCGAGGGTTAAAGGGTTTGATGAGGTAGTCATCAGCGCCCATTTCTAGGCCCACGATACGGTCAATTTCCTCGGCTTTTGCAGTAAGCATAATGATGGGCGTGTTATCATGCCCACCACGTAAGCGGCGACAAATTGATAGGCCATCTTCACCTGGAAGCATCAGGTCTAGTACCAGCAGATCAAAATGCTCTCGCTGCCAGAGTTTGGACATTTCTTTACCATCCTCAGCAACAAAAACATTAAAACCTTGTTCCGAGAGATAACGGCGCAGTAGATCGCGCAGTCGGGGATCATCGTCAACGACGAGAATTTTACGGGATAAAGGTTGTTGTGCTTGTGTATTCATAATGAAGGTGACTGGCTCCGTGTTGTTCGCATCTGGGCTGTTTCAGAAATTTAACTGATTCAGACTCGTGGGTACGAAATGTTAGGGGAAGACCATCGCGAAACGCCGTGTTTTCTAAGGCCGCTAGAGTGCAATTTTATAGATGTAACAGTGCTTGTAAAGCCCCTCTCGTAATTGTTTTGTAGTTCTTTGTTAATGACAGAAAAGACGTAAAATAGCACTATGCAAGTACATATTTTGGCTTTAGAAACATCAACATCAGTCTGTGGCGTCGCTTTGTTAAGCCAACAAGGTGAAACGACACAGCTCTACGTACGTCGTCATGAAGGCAGCAGTGAGCACGCCGAGTTTCTACTACCTATGGTAGAAGAGGTGCTAGCAGAAGCGGGTGTAAAACGGCATGAAATCTCAGCAATAGCCTTTGGGCAAGGCCCTGGAGGCTTTACCGGGTTGCGAGTGGCTTGTGGTGTGGCGCAAGGGTTAGCTTTCGCATTGGATTGCCCTGTGGTACCCATTCCATCGTTATTAGCGGTTGCTGAAGCACTAGAGAAAGTACCTGGGCAACTAGAGGTGGTAGCGATTGATGCTAGGATGCAAGAGCTTTACGTGGCGGCGTATCTCTACGAGGAAACACGTAAAAACTGGCACCGCTGTTACAATTCGTTACTAATTGATGTTCAGGTTTTGCCCGATTGGTTGATGTACATACGTAATCAAGAAAATGAAGCAGGTACCATTCGGGTAAGTGGCGATGCAATAGCAGCATTCCCAGAGCTGGTGGCTACCTTGCAGAATATGTCTAGTGTACAGCTAACTGAGGCATCAAAACCGGATGTTGAGGCAATTGCGCATCTGGGTTTGCAAGCGTATTTGTCTGGCGAAGGTATAGCTCCCGAGTTGGCGGCCCCTAGTTATGTACGAGACAAAGTAGCATTCACCACAGCAGAGCGAGAACAGGGGTTGGGTGGAAACCCTGCGGCAGTCTGGCGCCCCGAGTGATAATGACAAGGATGCTGAACATGACCCATGCAGTAAACATTCGAGAAATGAAACTGGCTGATGTGGCTGTGGTAGCAGGAATTGAAGCGCAGGTGCAGCAGTTTCCTTGGAACGAAGCCAATTTTCGTGATAGCTATCTAGCCTGTCATGTGATGTTTGTGGCTGAGGTTCAAGATACCGTTGTTGGGTTTATGGTCATCATGATGGGACCAGATGTAGGCGAGCTTCTGCTTATTGGTGTAGCCCCCGACTGGCAATCCCAAGGTGTGGGTTCTGCATTACTAGAGGCCGGAGAGCAGCTAGTGCGCCAAAAAGGCAGGGAGGCGTTGTTGTTAGAGGTTCGACGCTCTAATCAACAAGCACAAGTGTTTTATGCTGCGCGTGGTTATTGCCAAATAGGTATGCGCAAGAATTACTATCCATTAGATGAGCAACAGCGTGAAGATGCCTTGTTGCTGCAAAAAGATTTAGGCGTAGAGTAGTCATGGACGTTTCAACCTCATCAGGTGTGGTATTGAACTCTGTACAACTGGCTTGGCTGCAAGAGCTAGGAATAGAGCGTACGCATTTGCATAGGTTGGGGGCGACGGTTGCTAGCGCGCCCACAGAAGCTGTTACCGCCGGATCAACGGCCACGCCAACGACAACAGCGCCAGCAAGTACTGCTGGTACGGCTGTGCCAGCAGAGGTGGCACAGCCTGCAGCGATGCCAATCCCTCAAACAGAGGGTGGTTTGCAGGCGGCCATTCAGGCACTGCGTAAGGCGGCAGGCATACGACAGAACACACGTACCGATACCGAGTCTGAAACCGAGAGTGTGGCTGCGCCCGCTAAAATCCCCGACACCTTTGCTGCCTTGGAAGAGGCTGTACAGCAGTGCCAAGCGTGTGGGTTGCATCAGATGCGTTCACAGGCAGTTTTTGGCAAAGGACAGCAACAAGCGCGTTGGTTAGTGTTGGCAGATGCGCCCGGCGATGTAGACGATAGGCATGGTGTGGCTTTTGATGGTCAGGCTGGCGAGCTATTGCAGGCGATGTTAACCAGTGTGGGGCTCAACGAAGCGGAGCACTGTTTCATTACGCATTTGGTGAAGTGTAGGCCGTTGAATAACCGACAGCCAGTGGCCGAGGAAATTAGTGCCTGTAGCCCGTATACGCTTAAACAGATTGAACTGGTGCAGCCAGCCTATATTTTGGTGTTGGGTCAGTTAGCCGCGAATCAATTGTTGAATAACACCAGCGATATAGAAGAGTTGCGCGAGAAAGTGCACCACTGGCAATCGCCACAGGGTAAGGCTATACCGCTGATCGTGACGTACCATCCTGCGGCGTTGCTATTGCGTCCACAACATAAAGCCAATGCGTGGCGTGATTTAGCGTTGGTTAAAGCCCTGAACCAACAGGGCTAAAACTCAACTATTTGTTATTCGCAACGATGGCGGCTGAGTGCGCGGCCATGGCCTTTTTGACCAATTTGTCGACGCAACTGTGGGAATTTGTTGTGGTTGTGATGGCTCCAGCGTATAAACAGCAGCATCAACGATGCCACCAGCAAACCGAAGATCACGATAATCACGTTGATAGGCAGGTTCAGCCACAGCATTAAACTGTACATAGCTAACATCAGCAAGATGTTCAACTGCTCATTGAAGTTCTGCACGGCAATAGAGTGGCCTGCCGACAAGAGCACGTGGCCACGGTGTTGCAGCAAGGCGTTCATGGGCACCACAAAGAAGCCAGATAGCGCGCCAATCATGAGTAGCAATGTATAGACAGCCCAAGGTGAGTAAACCACAGGCATTAAGAGTACGACCAAGCCCATGACCACACCCATAGGCAGTACTTTAAGTGAGTGGCGCAGCGGAATCTGACCAGCACAGACAGCGCCGATCACAGTGCCGAAGGCTGCCACACCCATCAAAATAGTGGCTTCGTCTAGGGTGTAGCCTAAGTGTTGTGCACCCCACTCAATCACAATCAATTGCAAGGTTGCGCCTGCACCCCAGAATAAGGTGGTGACGGCTAGTGATATTTGGCCCAATTTATCGCGCCACAATACCAGTACATAAAAACGGAAATCACGCAGCAAGGCGACAGGATTGGTTTTTTGCTTAGGGTACTGAATGTTGGTGTTAGGAATCATCAAGTTGCACAGGGCTGCAGCGATGTAAATACAGCCAATCACCAGAATGGCTATTTCGGCGCGGTTTTGTGCAATGGCGGTGATGCCAGGGAGTTTTTGTAGGTGGTGGTACACCTCTGGGGTGATCAGCACACCGCCTAATACCGTACCCACAATGATAGACAGCACAGTAAGCCCTTCAATCCAGCTGTTCCCTTTCACTAAATCTTGGGGGGGCAGCATCTCGGTCACAATACCGTATTTGGCAGGAGAGTATGCAGCGGCACCAATCCCTACGAGGGTGTAGGCAAAAAAGATGGTGAATAGCTGTATAGATGTATCGCTAGAAACGAACTGATAGGCAAACATCAGGGCACAGCCCAAGATTTTTACCGAGTTGGTGATGAACATGACCCGCCCTTTAGGGTAGGCGTCAGCAAAAGCACCCACAAAGGCGGCTAGCACGACATAGGCCAGTGCAAACCACCATTTCATCATGGGAAGCATCCAACTAGGACCTTGCAGGTCAGCAATCAGGGCAAATGCTGCAATCAGCAAGGCGTTGTCGGCAATGGACGACAGCGCTTGTGCGCCCATGACTAGATAAAAACCTCGTTTCAAAATTTTTCCTTATTGGTAGCCTTACTAGCATTGTAAGGCATGCGCTTAGCCCTGTAGGTCATACTAGGCGCGGTATGATGCAAAATTGAAGTCAAAGAGCCAAATCATATATCAGTATCAATATTTTGATGAGTAGAATTTGGCGCGGGCGCTGTGTGCGGTATCATTACGTTTTTGGCTTTTAGCATCACAGTGGAATTGGTGTGTTTGTGCCAATGGGGTGGTGTTGCAAGCTCTTCGCTAACGCTTGTTTACTGAACTTGTGCGTTTAACTCAAATAAAACTTGCCGGATTCAAGTCGTTTGTAGACCCAACCGTCATACCTACTCCTAGTCAGCTAGTAGGGGTGGTGGGGCCAAATGGCTGTGGAAAATCCAATATTATTGACGCCGTGCGTTGGGTGTTGGGTGAGACCCGAGCCTCGGAGCTGCGTGGCGAGTCCATGCAGGACGTTATCTTTAATGGTAGTGGCAACAGGCGTCCCTCTGCTAGAGCATCCGTTGAGTTGGTTTTTGATAACAGCGAAGGTAGGGTAGGCGGGCAGTGGAACGCCTATACTGAAATCTCGGTAGGCCGTGTGCTCACTCGCGATGGCAATAGCAGCTACTACATCAATAATCAGCAAGTTCGTAGACGCGATATTCACGATATTTTCCTTGGCACCGGTCTAGGGGCTAGAGGCTACGCCATTATTGGTCAGGGCATGATCAATAGGTTGATTGAGGCCAAACCTGAAGAACTACGTGTGTATCTGGAAGAGGCCGCTGGGGTATCGCGCTATAAAGAGCGCCGTAAAGAAACCGAAAGCAGGCTAGCCGATACGCGTGAAAACCTGACGCGCCTTGATGACATCATGAGCGAGTTGGACGATCAGTTAGAGCGCCTACATAAACAAGCCGAAGTGGCGATGCACTATAAATCGCTGCAAGAAGAGGGCGAGCTGAAGCAGCATTTGCTGTGGTTGCAGCGTGAAAGTAGTGCTAAAGATGATCAGCAGAAAAAAAGCGTGGCCATTGAACAGGCGCAAACGGATGTGGAAGCAGCCATTGGCGGCTTGCGTGCCGTTGAGGCACAGCTGGAAACACTACGTCAAGCGCACTTTGATGAAGGCGATGCCGTACATAAAGCACAAGCGGCTGTGTACGAAGCAGGGTCTAGGGTCAGCAGCTTAGAAGCAGAAATTCGTCACGTACAAGATACACGTAATCGCATGCAAAGCAGGCGCTCACAGTTGGGCGCGCAGCAGCAGGAGTGGCAAGAGCAACAAGAATACTGTGCTGCTGAGTTAGAAGAGTTGGCGGCGCAACAAGAAGAAGCCGCTATACGAGTAGCCGAAGCCGAAGCAGCGACTGAGCATGCGCAAGGGTTATTGCCTGAGCGTGAAGCACAGTTGCAAGAGTTATCAGCACGCCGCGATGGCTTGCGCCAGCAGGTTGCGCGCATAGAGCAAAGTTTAGCGGTGCGTGCGCAGGCCGTACAAGACATGCAGCGTCAGCGCCAGCAACTGCTGTTGCGCAAGGAGCGCTTGGAAAAAGAACGTGCGGATCATCAAGGGCCTGATGATCAAGCATTGCTGCGCTTAGAAGGCGAGAAACAAGTACAGTCGCAGCAATTGGCAAGTGCCCAGCAAGCGCTGCAGGAGCAAGAGAGTGTGTTGCCTAGGCATGAGGCAGCGCGTGCGGAATCACAGCAGGTGCTGCAGAAACATCAGTCAGAACACGCTAGATTAGAAGCAAGATTAAGCGCGTTGGTGCAATTGCAGGAAGATGTGCAGCGCCAAGATAAGTTAGAGCCGTGGTTAGAAAAGCAGGGCTTGGCCAGTGGCAGTCGTTTATGGCAGCAACTAGGGATAGAGCCAGGCTGGGAAACAGCTGTAGAAGCTGTGCTGCGCGACCGTGTGGCAGCGGTATCTGTGGCAGACCTAAACACATTGAAGTCTGCGTTAAGCTCTGAGCCGCCCGCTAGGGTTGAGTTTTATAGCTTGCCATCTTTAGCCCCTACTGGTGTGATACCAGCAGACAGCTTGCTTGCCAAGCTGCGGTTACCTAACCCTGCATTGCAGCAACTACTGCAGGCGTGGTTGGGGCATATGGTGGTGTGTGACAGCTTAGAGCAGGCATGGAGTAAGTTGGCACAACTGGAGCCGGGCCGTGTGTTGGTGTGTCCAGAAGGGCATTTGTTAGATCAATACTCTGTGCGATTCTATGCTCCCGACGATGCACAAGCAGGAATTCTGGCGCGACAGCAAGAGATTGTGAATCTGCAGAAGCAGTTACGTGCCAGCCAATTAGACTTAGAACAATATAAAGAAAGCGAGCAAAAAGCCCATCAGGGTTGGCAACAGGTATCGCAGCAGTTGCCCAGTTTGCGCCAGCGTGTGGGCGAGCTAACCGAACGGTTGCATACGGTGCAGCTAGAGCATGCCCGTTTGCGTCAAGAGGCGGAGCAAAGTAGCAATAGGTTGCAGCGCTTATCCAATGAGTTAATAGAACTGGGCCAATCTGAGGAAGAGTTGGTCGCCAGTTTTGAGGAATCTGAATTACAAGCTGAAGAATTGCAGGCTCAACGTGAAGAGCTGCAAGAGCAGTTGGAAGAGCAAGAAGATCAGTTAGAGCGTCTGAGTGCCGAGTTGCAAGAAATACGTCAACAATGGCGTGATAGAGAGCATCAAAGCCAAGAAAGCCGTCACCAAGAAAGGTTATTGCAAGCGCGCATCGAAGAGTTGTCGCGTACGCAGCGCTTAGCACGGGAGCAGTTAGAGCGAGCCGCCGCCGAATTGTCGGGCTTACAAGGTGAGCTGACGGTGATGGATGTAGAGGTAGCTCAAGAAAGTCTGCAGGAAGCGTTGACACTACGTGCTGAAAAAGAAGAATATTTGTCGGTTGCACGTACACGTTTAGAGCATGTGGCAAGTAGTTTGAAAACGGCGGAGTCGGAACGAGCGCGGCTAGAGCAAGTGGTAGAGCCGCTGCGCCAGAAAGTCACAGAGCTGCAGTTGCAAGAGCAGGCGGCCAGGTTGTCGGTAGAACAGTTCACCGAAATGCTGGACGAGCGTAATGTGAATAGGCAGGCGCTTCGCGAATTACTGCAAGATAAACCCGAATCCTGGCAGCGCTTAGGTTGGTTGCAAACCGAGGTGCAGCGTATTTCTAGGCAGATAGATGCGTTAGGTGCAGTGAACTTGGCGGCGCTAGAAGAGCTGGCAACTGCAAAAGAACGTAAAACCTATCTGGATGGACAGCATGAGGATTTGACACAAGCGATTGAGACGCTGGAAAATGCCATCCGTAAAATAGACAAAGAAATTAGGGAATTGCTGCTGGGCACATTCAATGTAGTGAATGGGCATTTTGGTGAGTTATTCCCACGGTTGTTTGGTGGTGGTGAAGCCAAGCTCATCATGACAGGCGATGAGGTGCTGGATGCCGGCGTGATGGTGATGGCGCAGCCACCGGGCAAACGTAACAGTACTATTCATTTGCTCTCTGGTGGAGAGAAAGCCTTAACGGCGACAGCATTGGTGTTTGCATTATTTAAACTGAATCCAGCACCATTCTGTCTACTAGACGAGGTGGACGCGCCGCTGGATGATGCAAATACTGAACGTTATGCACGTTTAGTAAGCAGCATGAGCGACCAAACGCAGTTTTTATTTATTTCTCACAATAAAATAGCCATGCATATGGCAAAGCAGTTGGTTGGGGTTACCATGCAAGAGCAGGGTGTTTCACGTATCGTGGCCGTGGACGTGGAGTCTGCGATTCAGATGGCTGAAGCGTAACGGGCAGGTTAACGATTTTTTCGGATACGGATGGCGTAATGAGTGATTTACAAATTGGACTGATTTCAGCTGGCGTTCTCATTATTCTTCTTGTACTGGTGTTTAACTGGTGGCAAGACCAGCGCGTCCGTCGTCAAATGCAATCCAAGTTGCCCGAGGCGGAAAGTGATCCCTTAATGGGGCAACTGGGCGGTACTGCTCCTGTGCGTAAAGAGCCTACTGTTCGTATCGCTGATAGCTTGAAAAGCTCTCAAGACGATGCTCAGGTGGATGAAGTTGATCCTACCTGCGAAGCTGTTATTGATATTAGTTTTAATCAGCCTGTATTGGGTGATGAGCTGTCGCAAGTACTGCAAACGTGTTTGCGCAACCTAAGCAAACCTATACGTTTTTTTGCGATTACCGAAGAAGGTAATCACCACATGCGTTTAGTAGAAAATGAGCGCTATGTGTCTATGCAATTGGCAATTTTGTTGGCGAACCGTTCTGGTCCCTTAAGCGATATTGAGTGGTCTAACTTATGGTCAGCAGCACAAAATGTGGCGCAGCACTTTGATGCCAGCCTAGAAGGCCCTGAACAGCACTTGGTGGTAAACCAAGCCCAGCAATTAGATGTATTGTGCGCCAATCTAGATGCCGTGGTGAGCTTGGTGGTGCGCTTAGAGGGCCCTGTTAATGTACAACGTGTACTCAACACGTTGGGCGAGGCTGGCTTTTTAAGTTATGGCCGCCAAATGGCTTGGTTAGCGGATTCGGGTATTCCCCGTTTTACCGTATTGTTTGATGGCCAAGCAGTAGAAGATGTGCAGTCTGCAAGCGTGGAGCGGCTGGATTTGGTGCTAGATGTGCCAAATAGCCCCATGGATACCCAAGCGTTTAGCCGGATGGCAAGCGTAGGGCGTGATCTGGCAGTCCGGTTGGGCGGCCAATTGCTGGATGAGCAAGGTAGAGTTTTTTCAGAACAGAGTGATCAACAGATTGATGAACAGCTTTACACCATGTATCAGCAGTTGGAAGAAGCAGGTTTTGTGGCGGGTGAGTCGCGCACAGCGAGGGTTTTTGCGTGACTAAGCAGCGTCTCGAGAAGTTAAGGCAGGAAATTAATCAGCATAACTACCGGTACTATGTACTGGATGCACCTAGCGTGACCGATGCTGATTACGATGTATTGATGCGCGAACTGCAAGCGATAGAAGCTGCGCATCCCGAATGGATATCACCCGACTCCCCCTCGCAGCGTGTGGGTGCGGCACCCGCAAACGGCTTCGCTACAGTGCGCCATGCGGTGCCTATGCTGTCGTTGGCGAATGCCTTTGATGAGGATGAGCTGACCGCTTTTGATAAGCGTGTTAGTGACACGTTGCTGTCGGCGGGCCTATTACGTCCAGGCGAGCAAGTAGAGTACAACGCAGAATACAAGTTTGATGGCTTAGCCGTTAGCCTGCGCTATGAAGATGGCGTACTGGTACAGGCCTCTACCCGAGGTGATGGGGCTACAGGCGAAGACATCAGCAGCAATATACGCACCATACAATCTGTACCTTTGCGGTTATTAGGTAAGGAAGGTAGTTGGCCAGCCGTGCTGGAAGTGCGTGGTGAAGTGCTGATGAACAAAGAAGACTTTGATGCGCTGAATCAAGAGCAACTGCGTAAGCGTGACAAGGTGTTTGTAAACCCCAGAAATGCGGCGGCAGGTAGCTTACGTCAGTTAGACCCGCGTATTACCGCCCAGCGACGTTTGCGTTTTTATGCGTATGGCTGGGGAGAAATCAGTGTGCAAACGCCTAGTCCCCAGCAAGATCTATTATCACAACTGCAGCACGAGTTTGCGGAACCTTATGCTACCCAAGCGGAAATGCTGCAGTGGTTGCGTCAACTGGGTTTGCCTGTGAACCGTAACCACGAAGTGGTCAAAGGGGTAAAAGGGTTGTTGGCTTATTACCAGCAAACGGGCGAGCAGCGTGCGCACCTGCCTTTTGACATCGATGGTGTGGTGTACAAGGTCAATTATTTGGATCAGCAACGTGTGTTGGGTTTTGTGGCCCGTGCACCGCGTTTTGCTATTGCGCATAAATTCCCAGCAGAAGAAGCACAAACCGAAGTATTAGGTATTGATGTGCAAGTAGGTCGTACGGGGGCGATTACACCTGTCGCGCGCTTAAAACCGGTGTTCGTGGGTGGTGTGACGGTGACCAACGCTACCTTGCACAACGAAGACGAGATTCGTCGTAAAGATGTACGCGTGGGCGATCATGTGGTGATACGGCGTGCTGGTGATGTGATCCCTGAAATTGTGCGTTCCATCATAGAGCTGCGTCCTGCGACCACATCTGCTTTTGTGATGCCAACCGAGTGCCCTGTATGTGGGTCTGCAATTGAGCGCGTGGAAGATGAAGCCATTGCACGCTGCACGGGTGGTTTGGTTTGTGCGGCACAGCGTAAACAAACGGTAGCGCATGCCGTGTCGCGTAAAGCACTGGATATGGACGGCATTGGCGAGAAGCTTATTGAGCAATTAGTAGAGAGCGAAAGGGTAAAAACCTTAGCCGACCTCTACACGTTGAAAGTAGAAGAGCTTTTGCTCTTGCCACGTATGGGGCAGAAGTCGGCCGCTAATGTGATTAAAGCTATTGACGATGCACGGAATCCCGAGCTGGCGCGTTTGTTGTATGCCTTAGGAATTCGTCATGTGGGGGAAACCACAGCGCGTGATTTGGCTAAGCACTTTGGTGATTTAGATAAAATCATGTCTGCCACCGAAGAGGAGCTGCTAGAGGTGTCTGCCGTGGGGCCAGTGGTGGCTGCGTCGATTGCGCATTTCTTCTCAGAGCCACATAACCGTGAGGCTGTACAGCGACTGTTAGAGGCAGGGGTGCGTATTACGCTACCCGAAGCACCAGCAGAGGGTAGTCAGCGCTCACAAAGCTTAAGTGGTCAAACCTTTGTTCTAACTGGCACCATGCCCACATGGACACGCGATGAAGCTACACGGCATATCTTGGGCGCTGGTGGTAAGGTAAGTGGTTCAGTATCTTCTAAAACCGCATACGTGGTGGCGGGTGCCGAGGCCGGTAGCAAACTGCGTAAAGCAGAAGAGCTGGGCGTGGCAGTGTTGGATGAAGATGGTTTGAAAGCACTATTAGGTGTGCAGTAAATCATGAGGACATAAAAAAAGCTGGCCTAGGCCAGCTTTTTTTATGTGTAGCACGAACGCTTAGTCAATTTTAGCGTTTTGCATCAACGACTGTTGGTACTGTTCCAACTTGGTTTGACGCATCATTTCAGCGATCTGATCTTTCACGTCGTTCAGCTCTGGGAAGGTAATAGGACGGCTGTCTTCTACCACCAGAATGTGCCAACCGAAGTCAGATTGTACGGGCGCAGCACTCAGCTCGCCTTTTTTCTGAGTGTTAACGGCATTAGCAAATGGTGCTACATAGCTAGACGATGCAGACCAACCTAAGTCGCCACCACGAGCCGCAGAGCCTGGGTCTTTGGAGTACTGTTTAGCAGCATCCTCAAAGGTGGTTTTCTTGGATTTCAGATCAGCCAAAACGCTTTTGGCTTGGTCTTCGTTTTCCAACAGGATATGGCGCACACGGTATTCTTGTTTGCCTGCTTCTTGTTTTTTCAGTACTTCGTACTCGGCAGCAACTTGAGCGTCAGTAACGGGGTTTTTCTTCAGGTAGTCGGACATCAACGCACGAATCATGATGCCTTGCTTAGCCAGTTCGATCTCTTGGTTAACAGCAGGTTGATTAGCGATGCCGGCAGCTTCAGCAGCTTGTACCATGATGGTGCGGCCGATGATTTCTTGCTTTACTTGTTCACGTAGCTCTGGGCTGTCTTGGGCGCCTTGCTCTATTAACAGAGCAATGAAGTCATCCACGGATTTTTGTGGAATGGGCTTGCCATTAACGGTTGCAGCGTTTTGCGCGTACACCGGTACAGCCATCGCGCAGGTCAACATAATTGCGGCAAATCGTTTCATGTGAATCCTTTGTTAAGAGTTAGTGCTAGCCTGTATGGATAGCGCATGAATAGGATGAGGCATCAGGTCAGTAACTCGATCATACACAAGGCGGTGGCGCGCGAGTGTAGTTAGCCCCGTAAATTTTGGTGAACTTATGATCAGTTTGAAGTGCGAAGCGCCACCTTTGGCACCGGCATGACCGGCGTGCAAGTGCGACTCATCAATGACTTCTAGGTGCGTGGCTTCTAGATCGGCCAAACGGCGGGTAAGTTCTTCTATGCGTTCTGTAACGTTCATAACGAATAAATGGCCCTGTTAAACGTGGTCATCGTTAGCGGCTGGAGCTTTGATGTGCTTGGCTAGCCAAATGGATTGGCCAATAGCAAAAATTACCAGCAGCCCTAATAGCCCAAAGGCTTTAAAACTAACCCACTGCTCTTCAGAAAACTGGCCCGAAAAAGCAATGTAAAGATTAAGCGCGCCTGAAACAATAAAAAAGAGCACCCAACTGTAATTGAGTTTGTCCCATACCGCAGTGGGGAGTGAGACTTGTGCGCCCATGAGTTTCTGCATCAGGTTGCGTTGCATGATCAAGCGGCTACCCAATAGTACGGCAGCGAAAATCCAATACAGAACGGTGGGTTTCCATTTGATGAAAGCATCATTTTGAAACAATAAGGTGGCACCACCAAACACCATAATGATGGCGAGGTTGATCCAGTGCATGGCTTCAATCGTGCGTTGACGTATTTTGAGCCAGATGATTTGCACGGCTACCGCCGCCATCGTTACCCCAGTTGCTACATACAAATCAAATTTGCGGAAAGCAATAAAAAATAAAATCAGGGGGAACAGGTCGAACAAAAGTTTTTTCATGATAAGTCGGACTCGGGCTCAAAAGTCAAAGCAACCGAATTAATACAGTAGCGTAGACCAGTTGGAGGAGGGCCATCAGGAAATACATGGCCCAAATGCGCATCGCACACATTGCATAAAATCTCGGTACGTACCATGCCGTGTGAGGTATCTACCTCTTCGCGTACGTTATCGGGATTAATCGCATCAAAATAACTGGGCCAACCGCAACCAGCATCGAATTTAGTGTCAGAAGCAAACAAAGGAGTATGACAACCAACGCAGCGATAAATTCCCGGCGTAGTGCTGTTCCAGTACTGGCCACTGTAGGGGCGCTCTGTACCGTGTTCACGCGTCACATAATAAGCTTCAGGAGAAAGTTGAGCACGCCATTGCTCTGGCGTTTTACGTATTTTGTTCACATCGAATACCTTGTGGGAGACTAGCGGCCAAAACTATAGCGCATAGTGTATGCGTAATTGTAGTGTCGTATAAGCTTGCATGGTATTTACTAGGCGATAAATTGTAATGATCACGATATAATCAACCGTTTTTTATATAACAATTCCGTCTAATTTAGTCATGCAAAGGGGGCTGAGATGTCGTATAGAGTTTTGCGTCGCGCAATGGTGGCAGGGGCAATTGCCCTAGCATTTCCTTTGGCTGCTTCAGCTCAAGTTAAAGTGGGCGTAACCGTATCTTCCACAGGTCCAGCGGCATCGTTGGGTATTCCTGAGCGCGATACAGTCAGTTTGTTGCCTACTGAAGTAGCAGGAGAGAAAGTGGTGTATGTGGTGCTGGATGATGCCACTGACACTACACAAGCAGTGCGTAATACCCGTAAATTGGTAACGGAAGATAACGTGGATGTGGTGCTGGGTACATCAGCCACTCCAGGTTCTTTGGCCATGATCGACGTGGTTGCAGAAAACCAAGTGCCGATGATTAGTGTGGCGGCCAACGCCAGCATCATCGAGCCTATGGAAGGTGCTCGTAAGTGGGTATTTAAAACCCCACAAAACGACTTGTTGATGGCCGAAGGTTTGGCTGCCACCATGGAAAAACAAGGCGTTAAAACCTTGGGCTTTATCGGTTTTAACGATGCCTACGGTGATGGTTGGTTAGACGTAATGCGTAAAGCCGCTGAAGCCAAAGGCATTTCGGTTGTTTCCGCCGAGCGTTATAACCGTAACGACACCAGTGTGACAGGACAAATCCTGAAACTGCTGGCAAGCAAACCGGATGCCGTGTTGATCGGCGCTGCAGGTACGCCTGTTGCTCTGCCTCAGCGTGAATTGAAAAACCGTGGTTTTGCTGGTCAGATCTATCACACACATGGTTCCGCCAACAACGACGTACTGCGCGTATGTGGCCGTGACTGTGAAGGCATCATTTTGCCAAGCGGTCCATTGCTAGTGGTGGATCAGTTGCCTGATGATCACCCTGCTAAGGTTTCTGCTAAAGCTTACCAGACCGTGTACGAAGCTAAATACGGTGCCGGTACCACCAACACCTTTGGTGGTCATATGTGGGATGCAGGGCAATTAGTAGTGGCTGCTATTCCTGTTGCGCTGGAAAGCGGTGCTAAGCCAGGTACAGTAGAGTTCCGCCAAGCATTGCGTGATGCAATCGAAGCGGTAAAAGACTTGTCCGCCTCTCAAGGTGTTTTCAACATGACAGAAACCGATCACTCCGGTTTGGATGAGCGTGCTCGCGTTATGGTGAAAGTAGTTGACGGCAAATGGACTTACCAGCCTGATCTGTAATAAGAATACAGATTTTTAGGCTTCTGAACTAACGGCAGGGGCGTATGCTCCTGCCGTTTTGGTGTAGTTATGATTGAAAATTCCTGTACTGATGGTGTAAGGCTATGGACAGCACAATAGTTCTGATTTTATTGCAGGACGGGCTGCTTAATGGTGCGATCTACGCATTGTTGGGCTTGGCGCTGGTTCTGGTCTTTACCGTAACACGCGTTATTTTTATCCCGCAGGGTGAGTTCGTCACCTATGGAGCCTTAACGTTGGCCTTCATAATTAACGGGCGGGAGCCAGGAACGCTGAAGCTGCTATTAATAGCTGGCGTATTGGTGTTTTTGTTGGAATTGTTTAGCGCGATACGCAATAAGGCCTTCGACGGTTTTTGGCGTACCGTAGCATGGACTTTAGTGTTGCCCGCTGTGCTGTATCTGCTAAGCCCCTATATGGTGGGCGGTACGGTGCCTCTGTGGTTGTCCGTGCTTTATGCCTTAGCGATTGTGGTTCCTCTAGGACCTATGCTGCACCGTTTGGTGTATCAGCGTTTGTCGGAATCTAGCGTGTTGGTGTTGTTAATCACCTCTGTTGCCGTTCACTTTGCACTCACTGGTTTGGGCTTAGTGTTCTTTGGTGCAGAAGGGTGGCGTACACCAGCTTTCCTAGAGGGGCAGGTCATGGTGGGCGAGATGAGCTGGTCAGCACAAACCATCTTTGTGTTGCTATCGTGCGCGATATTGATTACCGGCCTATGGATTTTCTTCGGTCGTACGCTGTATGGCCGTGCTTTGCGTGCTACCGCTGTAAACCGTCGTGGTGCGCGCTTAGTGGGTATTAGTACCATCATGGCAGGCCGATTAAGCTTTGGGCTAGCGGCAGCGATTGGTGCCTTCTCGGGTATGTTGATTGCTCCGGTAACCACCATTTATTACGACACTGGCTTTTTGATTGGTTTGAAGGGCTTTGTGGCAGCCATTGTAGGGGGCTTGGGTAGTTATCCTCTTACAGCGATTGGCGCGATATTCGTGGGTGTGTTGGAAGCCTTTGCTTCGTTCTGGGCCAGTGCTTACAAAGAAGTGATTGTGTTCACCTTGATTATCCCCGTGCTGTTGTGGCGTTCATTTAGTTCGCGTGGTGTAGAGGATGAGGATTAAGCATCATGAATAGAGTGTTATTAGCTGTCGTGGTGCTGGTGTTGGCGGTGTTCCCTTTAGTGGGATCAGTGCCTCCATTCTGGATCACACAAATGAATTACATAGGCTTGAGCAGCCTAGTCGTGCTGGGTCTACTGCTGTTAACCGGTGTAGGTGGTTTGACCTCGTTTGGTCAGGCGGCCTTCGTCGGTATTGGTGCCTACACTACAGCGTACATGACCACATGCTTAGGGTTATCGCCTTGGGTAAGCTTGTGGGCGGCCATTGCCTTGACCTTGGTGTTTTCTGCCCTGATCGGCATTATTACCCTGCGTTTGTCGGGGCACTATCTGCCATTAGGAACCATCGCGTGGTCGCTGTCACTGTATTACTTATTTGGTAACTTGAGCTTCTTGGGCCAGCACGATGGTATTTCTGGCATTCAGCCTCTTAGCCTGTTTGGGATGAACTTAGGGGCAGATAAGCATATTTATTACCTGATCTGGGTGATATTGCTGTTGGCGCTGTGGCTGACTCATAACTTGCTGTATTCCCGCCCTGGTCGTGCAATTCGTGCGTTGCGTCATGGTAAACACATGGCGGAATCTTTTGGCGTGAATATGCCAGCGTACAAAACGATCATCTTCGTTTACGCGGCCGTGTTGGCGTGTATTTCGGGTTGGTTGTACGCACACTTTCAACGTGCGGTTAGCCCAAGCCCATTTGGTCTGAACTACAGTATTGAATACCTGTTTATGGCGGTAGTGGGTGGAGCAGGTAGCGTATGGGGGGCCGTGCTGGGCTCCACGGTGATCCTGACACTGAAAGATCAAATTCAAAACTGGTTGCCTAAGTTTTTTGCGATGGACACCAACTTTGAACTGATCGTGTTCGGTCTGTTAATGATTTTCGTGTTGCAGTATGCCACCGGAGGTTTGTGGCCGTACTTGTCAGCGGGCTGGCGTCGTATTACAGGCACTCGCAACAAAGCGTTGGTAGTGGCCGATGTGCAAAATGCGTTGCAACGTCAGGCAGAGCCTTTGCCTCAACGACCAAAGCCTGAGCGTGGCTCCTTGGTACTAGAAGTGGATAAAGCACGCAAACAGTTTGGTGGCTTAGTCGCGGTAAACGATATTAGTTTCAAACTCAAAGCGGGCGAGATCATGGGTTTGATCGGTCCTAACGGTGCAGGTAAAAGTACTACCTTTAACTTGATTAGTGGGGTGTTGCCGCTGAGCGGTGGTGAAGTACGTTTTGCAGGCAAAGCCATCGAGAAACTACGAGCACGTGACATCGCCCGTTTGGGTATGGCGCGTACCTTTCAGCATGTGCAGTTAATTCCTGACATGACTGTGTTGGAAAACGTGGCCTTGGGTGCGCACTTGCGTCGTCGTGTTGGTATCTTGTCTGCCTTGCTGCATTGGGACAGACGCAGCGAAGCTGAATTGCTGCACGATGCAAAGCAGCAATTGATACGCGTAGGTTTGGGTGATTACTTGTACGAAGAAGCCGGCAACTTGGCTTTGGGCCAACAACGTATTCTAGAAATCGCACGTGCCTTGGCCGCTGATCCAGTACTGCTGTTGTTGGACGAACCTGCTGCTGGTCTGCGTTACCTGGAAAAACAAGAGTTGGCTCGTGTGCTGTCACAACTGCGTGATGAGGGTATGAGTATCTTGTTGGTTGAGCACGATATGGACTTCGTCATGCGCTTAACGGATCACTTAGTGGTGATGGACTTTGGTACACGTATTGCTGAAGGCACGCCGCAAGAAGTGCAGCAGAACCCTGCTGTATTGCAAGCGTACTTGGGCGGTCTAGATGAAGATCTGGACGTGGATGAAACACAGCCAGAAGTAGAGGGCGCGTAATGACCACAGAAAATCAAGATAAAGCTCCTGTACTGCTGGAAGTAAAAGGCTTATCTGCCCGCTATGGCAAGGTGGGGGCGTTGAACAATGCCTCTATCAAGCTAGAAAAAGGTAGCATCGTGACTGTGATTGGTGCCAACGGTGCAGGCAAGTCCACCATGCTGAACGCCATCATGGGGGCGCTGCCTACCAACGGCCGCAGTAGTGGCAATGTGCTGCTACAAGACAACGACATTTCTGCATGGAGTGTAGAGCGTCGTGTGGCGGCAGGCTTGTCCTTAGTGCCGGAGCGTCGAGAGCTATTTAGCAGTATGTCGGTGGAAGATAATCTGTTGCTAGGTGGTTTTAGACTACACAGACAAAAAGTGGCGAACTGGCGCGGCATCATGGACGAGGTCTACGAGTTGTTTCCACGTTTAAAAGAACGTCGCACACAGCAAGCAGGCACCTTGTCGGGTGGTGAGCGTCAAATGTTAGCAGTGGGTCGTGCATTGATGGCGCGCCCTACCGTGCTGATGCTAGACGAGCCTAGCTTGGGTTTGGCGCCACGTGTGGTGCGTGAGATTTTCAAGATCATTAGCCGTTTGCGTGCTACAGGCGTATCCATTTTGCTGGTAGAGCAAAATGCCCGCGCTGCTTTACAAGTGGCAGACTACGGCTATGTGTTGGAAACGTCTGAGCTGATCATGCAAGGGCCTGCACGAGAGCTTAGCGATGATCCTAGGATTATCGAAAGTTACTTGGGTTTAGGGCAGGATAAGCAGGAGCAGTAACGGACTTTTGTCGTTGCTGTCAGAGCACCCCACCTGTTGGTAGAGTCCAATACGTGGGGTGTTTTAGTATGGTGGAGTTGCCGTTTTGAGGGGCATCAAAGTAGAAACCTACTTACTCATGACTGGACTGCATGAGCCTAAGGTTGTGACACCCGCTTATCAACGACTGTCTGCCGTAGCTAAGGCTGCGAAAGTATTTTTTTATTTGAGACACCAAATAAAAAAACACTTCCATCCGCCTTTTGCTCGTCGCTTGCAGCGGTTTTTAGATAGGTCGCTGTTCACGGTGTGTGTATGTCTGTAGCAAGAAACACAGCCACTACAGAAAGGGCTGTAAGCCCATCAATTGTCATACCTCGGAGGAGGCGGAGGAAAACTTTTTTGATTTGGTATCTCAAATCACAAAAAGTTGTTCCGCAGTCCCTCGGCGAGTGCGATGGATACAGCCGTCATCCTGAAGCAACATTACAAGTGGAAAGCCACTACTCGTTAATCCACAACACGAATAGCACTGTACCGTTACTTAAGAAAGGGCAGTAAACCTATCAACAGCGGACTGTTCGGGGAGGCGGAGGAAAACTTTTTTGATTTGGTGTCTCAAATCACAAAAAGTTGTTCCGCAGTCCCTCAGCGAGTGCGATGGATACAGCCGTTTATTTCCCCACCGGCGTCTTATCTTTAAACTCACACAAATCCGAAATCCCGCACTGTGGGCACTTAGGTGTACGCGCCACGCAAATATAGCGGCCATGCAAGATCAACCAATGGTGTGCATCCAGTAGAAACTGCTTAGGAATGAGTCGCTCTAAACGCTGCTCCACTTCCACCACATTTTTACCCTTAGCAATACCCGTACGATTACTCACCCGGAAAATGTGCGTATCCACGGCAATAGTAGGAAAACCAAACGCGGTGTTAAGCACTACGTTAGCTGTTTTTCTACCAACACCAGGCAGGGCCTCTAAGCTATCGCGATCGGCTGGCACTTCACCTTGATACTTCTCCAGCAAGATTTCACAGGTGCGAATCACATTTTTGGCTTTGGTTCTAAAGAGACCAATGGTTTTGATCTTGTCCATTAAGCCTTCTTCGCCCAATTCTAAAATACCTTTAGCCGTACCATGCGTAGGGAAGAAACGTCGCGTAGCGATATTGACCGATACATCCGTGGCTTGGGCCGACAAAATCACCGCAATTAACAGTTGGAAGGTGCTTTCGTATTCCAACTCAGTGGTGGGGTGGGGGTTGGCCGCTTGCAAGCGCGTGAAGATCTCGGTACGAATAGCGTTATTCATGCAGCACTCACGAAGTAGGTTGTTGGGCGCGGCGTGCTCGGGCTTGCGCTAAGGCTTGGGCAATACTGGCTTTGCGGCGCTCGGGATCATCGGCTTCCAGTGCGACTTTAGGCTTGTTGGCCAACAGTCGGCTAGCCATAGAGCCTGATTCATCGTGTTTGTGTTGTAGGCGCTGACTACGGGCCTCGTAGTGCTTCTTAGCTGCGGTGGCGAGCTCAGGCGTCCACTCGCGGTTAGCGGGCAGCATGGTAATGCAATCTACCGGACAGGGGGCTAAACAGAGGTCGCAGCCTGTGCAGCGGTCGCTAATCACGGTGTGCATGCGTTTGTTTGCACCTAAGATGGCATCCACCGGACAGGCCTGAATACAGAGCGTGCAGCCTATGCAATGCTTTTCGTCTATCCACGCAACAGTAGGGGCTTCGTGGGTGCCGCACTCAGGGTTTAACGCTTGTACTGCTTGACCCGTCAGTGCAGCGAGTTGTTGTATGCCTTCTTCGCCACCAGGAGGGCAGCGGTTAATGGCCTCGTCTTTCTGGGCAATGGCTTCGGCATAGGGCAGACAGGCGTCATAGCCGCAACGCGTGCATTGGGTTTGGGGCAGCAGCGCATTGATACGCTCAGTCAGTACAGAGATGTGGTTGGTCATAAACATCAATCAGGGGCCCTTAGGCCCCTGGAAGTGTGTGGCATAGAGTAAGAATAGAGGTCAGGCGCTTTTAGCTGCGTGTGCTTCAGCTGCTTGTACGAAGTCTCGTATTTTAGGGTATACCTGATTGCGCCAGCGTCGGCCGGAAAATATACCGTAATGTCCTGCGCCACCAACAGTGTAATGTTGCTTATGTGCTTCATTCAAGCCAGAACATAACTTATGGGCGGCTTGTGTTTGGCCTAAACCAGAAATGTCATCAAGCTCACCTTCAATGGTGAGTAAATGCAGGTTTTGAATTTTCTCGGGTTGTACGGCGATGTTGTCTACTTCCCAAAGCCCACGCGGCAACGCGTATTCTTGGAACACGGTTTTGATGGTGTCTAGGTAGAACTCAGCACTCATGTCCATGACAGCGTTGTACTCATCGTAGAAACGACGGTGTGCTTCAGCATCCTCATCGTCACCTTTAAGCAGGTGCTGATAGAACTCGTAATGCGACATCATGTGTCGATCTGGGTTCATGGAAATAAAGCCAGTGTGCTGCAAGAAGCCCGGATACACCTTGCGGCCTACGCCAGCGTAACGAGGTGGCACACGGTGGATCAGGTTGTTTTCAAACCAAGAGTAGGGCTTGGTGGTGGCTAACGAGTTCACGGCCGTGGGGGATTGACGTGGGTCAATGGGGCCGCCCATCAAAATCATGCTGCGCGGCTGGCTAGCATCGCGTGCAGCAGCCATTAACGATACGGCAGCCAATACGGGTACGGTAGGCTGGCACACGGCAATAACGTGAGTCTCAGGGCCTAGCTCGTGCAGGAAGTGCTGCACATAGCGTACGTAATCATTTAAGTGAAATGATCCGGCAGATAAGGGCACCATACGGGCATCTATCCAGTCGGTCACATACACATCATGGTCACGTAGAAGGGTGCGTACGGTATCACGCAGCAGTGTGGCGTGATGGCCCGACATAGGGGCGACAACCAGCATCTTAGGTGCTGGTTTGGTAATACCTTCGCGTTCAAAATGTACAAGCTGGCAAAAGGGCAGGCGTAAGGCTGTGCTTTCATGCACAGCTACCTGTTTATTGCCGACTTTTACCTCGGAAATCTGCCATTGAGGCTTTTCATATTCTTTACCCAGCCTATAAAGCAGCTCGTAGCCAGCGGCAATCTGGCGAGAGACAGGAGTGTAAGACCATGGGCTATAGGGGCTGGAAAACAATTCCGAGCCTTGGCTGGAGAGATTCACCAGCGGGGCCAGCATGGACCTTTGCCATTCATGTAGGTCGTAAAGCATAGATGTTCTTTTTTATTGAGGTAAAACGCTTGTGCGTCCAACAGGTTTTGTGGCTAACCTGTTAGTTAATAAGCACCCAGTGTATGCGAAGCTTATCTGCTGTGATACTTAGTATTATCCTTGTGCTGCATTGCAGCAATATTAGAGGCAAAAAAAAGAAGCCATAGGCTTCTTTTAGGGGCATGAAAGCTGTTTTCAAACAACAGTTTAACGCTGTAAATGCTCCAGTTTACCTTCAACGCCATTCCATTCGTCGGCGTCTTCTAAAGGCTTTTTGGAGCGGTTGATCATGCCAAACTCAGGGCTAAGTTCTGCGTTTAAAGCAATAAACTTGATTTGATCCTCGGGCACATCCTCTTCTGCAAAAATTGCATTAGCAGGGCACTCTGGAATACAGACGGCACAGTCAATGCATTCGTCAGGATCAATCACCAGAAAGTTTGGACCTTCACGGAAACAGTCTACCGGACAGACATCAACACAGTCAGTGTATTTGCATTTGATACAGTTTTCGGTGACAACGTGGGTCATTGTAGTGAGACTCCGGCTAGAGAAAGCAAAACTGGACACCGGGCGATAAAAGCGCCTTATTGTGTGGTGTCTTAAGATTAATAAATCGATTTTAACGAAAATTTTGCAATAAGCCTGCAAAACCCCGCAGAACATACCTAGATTATGGGTAGTAAGCACATAGCTAGAAATTACTTGCAAGCCTACTGTATATGTTCAAGCACGTCTTTGCTCTGTGTCAGAAGTTTTAGAGCAGCCGACATTATAAGCACAGTAAGGCTGCTAGGTTCTCTCCGCAACGCTCAGAAGACGCGAGTTGCGCAATCGTTAATTGTTTGGGTGCCAAAATGGCTTCGGGGCTGCTGGCATCCATAAGCAGAATCACCGGGTCACAAACGAGTTCTAGTCGCCATCCAGTGCAAATGCGTTGTAGTTGGCGTAGCGCGCCTTGTCCATCTGTGCCTGCGCTAATCACAGCGCTATATGGGCGACCATTGAGCTGATTCAGTAAAGGGTAGTACAGCCTATCAAAGCACTCTTTCATGACACCGCTTAGACTGGCAAGGTTTTCGGGAGCGAAAAATAGCAAAGCATCGGCAGCTAAGAAGTCGTCAGCCGACGCCTCTGCTGCGGGTATGTGGCGTACTTGAACGCTGTCTGTGCTGTCTAATGCCTGTATGGCACGTTGCGCAGCCTCGTAAGCGGCCAGCATGGCGCGTTGGCTCGCGCCGGTGCGTGAATGCCAGACCAGCAGTAATGTCTTTTTTTTAGGGCTATATAACGTCATGGGGACTCGCCGTGAACCGGTATACACGCTAGTATATGGGTCTTGAGCGTGCTTCTGAAATTTGGTCTTACTTTATGCACTCCCCGTTACTTCCCTCTGCTGATACTGATGATCTGTTATCCAACGATGCATGGCTAGAATCCTGCACCGCTGATTTGGATGCGGCAGGGAAGAAGCTGCTTACCGCTGCGAGAGACAAAGTAGCCAAAGTACTGCCAGGACGATTGGCAAGCACAGGTGAGCCTTTAGACAGCCATGCTGCCATGATGGTGTCAGTGTTGGTGGGCTTGGGCTCTGATGCGGTTACGCGTGCGAGCGCATTGCTGGCCGTGATGCCCGAGCTAGAAGACAACCTACACAATACTCGTCCCGAGACCTTGGCACGTGAGTTTGGGCCTGAAGTGGCAAAACTGGTGCAAGGTACGCGGTCGCTCTATAGATTAGGGGCGTTAACAGCGCATACCGGCGATGTGGGGGCTCCAGGCAGCGATCAAAAAGAAATGAAACGACGCATGTTGCTGGCCATGGCCGTAGACTTGCGTATTGTGTTGTTGCGCTTAGCCTCTAGGCTGCAATCACTAAGTTGGTATGCGATTAGCAAAACCCCGTGTCCCGAAGCGTTTGCTAAAGAAACAATGGAGCTTTACACGCCCTTGGCAAACAGGCTGGGGATTTGGCAGGTGAAATGGGAAATGGAAGACTTTGCCTTCCGTTTTCTAAAGCCAGATGTGTATAAAAAAATTGCTAAACAGCTAGAAGAAAAACGCACCGAGCGTGAGGCTTTCATTACCAATGTAGTGCAGCAGTTGTCGGACGCGCTTAAAGCAGAAGGTATTGATGCCGAGGTCTATGGCAGACCTAAGCATATCTACAGTATTTGGAACAAGATGCGCAACAAGCATCTTGATTTTGACCAGCTGTTTGATTTGCGAGCACTGCGTGTCATTGTGGATGACGAGCGCAGTTGTTATGCCGCCTTGGCTCTGATACATGCCATGTGGGCTCCTGTACCAGCGGAGTTTGATGACTATATCTCACGTCCTAAGCCTAATGGCTATAGGTCGTTACACACAGTGGTGGCGGACGAAGAAGAGCGTTGTTTTGAAATACAAATTCGTACACAAGAGATGCACGAATTTGCCGAGTACGGGATGGCCGCACACTGGCGCTACAAAGAGGCGGGTGCTGCTGGCGGTACCGTTGCGGCGACAGCGGATGAACAAAAAGTAGCATGGATGCGTCAGTTGTTAGCGTGGGATAAAAGCACACCTACTGCTGATGGTAATGTTGCGGCGGCCGAGTCAGCGCCTGCGGCAGAAAGCTTACAAGCTGAACATGTTTATGTACTAACCCCCCAAGCACGAGTGATTGAACTACCGGTGGGGGCGACACCAGTGGATTTTGCCTACCATCTGCATACTGACTTAGGGCACCGCTGTCGTGGTGCAAAAGTAGATGGCGTCATGGTGCCATTGCTGACGCGGTTGCAAACAGGGCAGACGGTAGAGATTATTGCTGCCAAGTCAGGTGGACCTTCACGTGATTGGCTCAATACACAGTTAGGCTTTTTGGCTAGCCCACGCTCTAGAGCTAAAGTGCGGGCTTGGTTTAATGCGATTGAGCTTCAACAGCGCATGAGCCAAGGCCAGACTATGGTCGAAAAAGAGCTACAGCGTTTGGGGAAAACGGCCACTAACCTAGAGTCGCTGGCCCAACGTTTGGGTTTTGCCCAGGCGGATGACTTGTATGTGGCGGTAGCCAAAGACGAGTTCAGCCTGCGGCATATAGAGCATGCCTTTAAACAGCCTTCAGACGCGACGACTGAAGATAGCCCCTCACGCGTATTTAACAGTGCCACCGCTAGCGTAACGCGTACCGGTAAGAGTGGTGTGTTAGTGGTAGGGGTAGATTCTCTATTAACGCAATTGGCGCGCTGCTGTAGACCAGCGCCGCCTGATGATATTGTTGGGTTTGTGACGCGTGGTCGTGGGGTGTCTATACACCGTCGTGACTGCCATTCATTTGTGGGGTTATCCAGCACCCAACCAGAACGGGTGATTGATGTTGCCTGGGGGGCTACAGGCGAGGCTCTGTACCCTGTGGATATCTCTATACAAGCCCAAGAAAATCCTAATCTACTGCGTGACGTATCCGAGGTGTTTGCTCGTTTGCGTTTGAACGTAGTGGGTGTCAACACACAAAGTCGCCGATCGTTAAGCCAGATGGTATTTACTGTAGAGGTAAATAGTGGTGAGCAGATACAACGTGCTCTGACCGCCTTAAATGAGATCGCTGGCGTAGAAGCGGTGCGGCAATAGTGTGGCTGTACTGGTAGAATAATTGTTTGGCTACGTGTCCATACGCGGCACGTATTGCTGTGGTTCTGATAAAAGCGAGTAAACCCTTGAAATCGTATACCTTACCTGACAGCACCGGCCATTTTGGCAAGTTTGGTGGTTCTTTCGTCTCTGAAACGTTGGTGCATGCGCTAGATGAATTGCGCGAAGCCTACGACCGCTACAAAAATGATCCCGAATTTCAACGGGAGTTTGCTTACGAGCTTAAGCATTTTGTGGGTCGTCCTTCACCTGTTTATCACGCCCGTCGATGGTCTGAGCAATTAGGTGGCGCGCAGATTTGGCTGAAACGTGAAGACTTAAACCACACAGGTGCACACAAGGTAAACAACTGTATTGGTCAGATTCTGTTGGCCAAACGGATGGGTAAAACTCGCATCATTGCAGAAACCGGTGCGGGTCAACATGGTGTGGCGACCGCAACCGTTGCAGCACGCTATGGTTTGGAATGCGTGGTGTACATGGGTAGCGAAGATGTGCGCAGGCAAGCGGCGAACGTCTACCGCATGAAATTGTTAGGTGCGACGGTAGTGCCGGTAGAGTCGGGTTCTCGTACGCTGAAAGATGCGTTAAACGAAGCCATGCGCGATTGGGTTACAAACGTTGAAAACACCTTCTACATTATTGGTACGGTAGCAGGTCCACACCCTTACCCCATGATGGTGCGTGACTTCCAATGTGTGATTGGCGAAGAGTGCATCGAACAAATGCCTGTGGATGCCGGTAGACAGCCCGATTACGTGGTCGCAGCCGTAGGCGGCGGTTCCAACGCGATGGGGATTTTCTATCCTTACATTAACCACGCCGATGTAGAGTTGGTGGGGGTGGAGGCGGGTGGCCATGGTATTGATACGCCAGAGCATGCGGCATCTTTGAACGCCGGTGTGGTAGGGGTGTTGCACGGCAACCGAACCTACGTGCTGCAAGATGCGGCTGGTCAGATTCAAGCTACCCACTCTATTTCGGCAGGTTTGGATTACCCCGGTGTTGGGCCAGAGCATGCATGGTTAAAAGACAGTGGCCGTGCGCGTTATGAAGTAGTCAATGATGACGAGGCATTACAAGCATTCCATCATTGCTGCCGTGTTGAAGGCATTATGCCGGCGTTAGAGTCTTCTCATGCTTTGGCATGTGCCGCACGTATGGCGCCAACATTATCCGCAGATAAAATTATTCTGGTCAACTTGTCTGGCCGTGGCGATAAAGATATGCATACCGTTGCTGAGTTCAGCGGTATTAGCTTGTAAAAGGTTAGCGATTCATTATGTCTACAACAAATATACGCCTGGCCAATTGCTTTTCAAATTTGGGTAAGCGCGCTGCGCTGATTCCTTACATCACCTCGGGTGATCCCTCTTTAACCGCGACAGTGCCGTTAATGCACGAGTTGGTTAAAGCGGGTGCTGATGTGATCGAGATGGGAGTGCCTTTTTCTGACCCTATGGCAGATGGTCCCGTGATTCAACGTGCCGCAGAACGCGCTGTTGCTCGAGGTGTAAGCCTAAGCATGGTGTTGGATATGGTGCATGAGTTCCGTCAAAAAGATGACACAACACCTATAGTGTTAATGGGGTATGCCAATCCTATCGAGGCCATGGGGCAAGCAGTATTTGCTAAAGCGGCAGGTGAGGCGGGTGTTGATGGTGTGCTAACCGTAGATTACCCACCCGAAGAGTGCCAAGAGTTTTCGGCTATGCTCAGTAGTGCTGGTGTGGACCCTATTTTCTTGTTAGCGCCTACCTCTACCGAAGCGCGTATGCAAAGTACCGCTAAGGTAGCCAGAGGTTATGTGTATTATGTGTCATTGAAAGGCGTGACTGGCTCGGGTAGTTTGGATACCGATGCGGTAGAGCGCCAGTTAGATGTCATTCGCAAGCATGTGCATATTCCCGTAGGCGTAGGTTTTGGCATACGCGATGCTGAGAGCGCTAAACGTGTGGGTGAGTGTGCTGATGCGGTGGTAATCGGTAGCAAACTGATTGAAACCATGGAAGCAGCATACGCACAAAACAGCAGTGATGAACAGGCGATTCAAGCCGCTGCACAGTGGTTGGCTCAAGTTCGTCAAGCTTTGAACTAGCGTTACAAGGGCTTCTGCGTATAGAATCATGCACTTGTGTTTTTGCATTCGTGCATGTTGTTAAATATTTGCTGGCGGCGTAAGCGGCGTCGTCTACTATCAGGATCACACCATGAGTTGGCTCCAGAAAATTCTGCCTCCACGCATTAATCGTAACAACGAAAGCAGTCGTCGGGTTCCCGAAGGGCTATGGGTAAAATGCCCATCGTGTGAGGTGGTGCTGTACAAAGAAGACTTACAAGCGACATCGCATGTATGTCCTAAGTGCTCACACCATATGCGTATTAATGCGCGTGACCGTATCGATGTGCTGTTGGATGCGGACGGTAGAGTAGAAATTGGTGCAAATACGCGTCCAATGGATCCGTTGAAATTCCGAGATTCCAAAAAATACCCAGATCGTATTACTCAAGCCACGCGCGATACGGGTGAAAGCGAAGCCATGGTAGTCATGCAAGGTACGATTTTGGCTGTGCCTGCGGTAGTGGCTGTCTTTAACTTCGACTTCATGGCGGGTTCTATGGGGTCTGTGGTGGGCGAGCGTTTTGTGCGCGGTGTACAAGCCGCCATTGAGTCCAGATCAGCGTTTGTGTGCGTGACAGCCTCTGGTGGTGCGCGTATGCAAGAAAGTTTGTTCTCGTTGATGCAGATGGCTAAAACGAATGCCATGCTGTGCAAATTGTCTGAGGCAGGTTTGCCGTTCATCAGTGTGCTGACCGACCCTACTATGGGTGGTGTGTCGGCAAGCTTCGCCTTTATGGGTGATGTGGTGATGGCTGAGCCTAATGCGTTGATCGGCTTTGCGGGTCCGCGAGTGATTGAGCAAACTGTGCGCGAGAAACTGCCTGAAGGCTTCCAGCGTGCAGAGTTCTTGATGCAAAAAGGCGCTATCGATATGGTTGTTGATCGCCGTGAAATGCAGAACGAAATCGCTAGCTTAATTGCGTTGCTGACTCGTCAGCCCGCCGAAGCGGTACACAAAGCCTAAGTAGTACTACACATAGGCGCGGGCAGTAGGGTAGTGATGCTCTGCTGTTCTAAAGAAGGGTTGGGGGAGTAAGCGGTCATGAATATGATGCTTACAGACCCAACCCTTTTTCTATGGGCGGAAGCTTCTTAGTATCTTGGTGTCTTAGTAGTAGGTATGAAAAAGCCCTCTTGGCATGAAGCGAAGAGGGCTTTTTGTGCGGTGAACCGCAACAGCTTAGGACTGGCTAGTTTCTACCTGTTCCAGTGGTTCTGCTGTAGCTGCTTGTGCAGATGCTTTGCGTGGGCGGCCCAACTTAACGGGGGCTGCTTGATAGCTAAAGCTGGTAGTCACAGAGGTTTCTACCATTTGCAGGCCAGCTTGTTCTAGCTGTGCATCCAGATTGGCGGTTTGAGGAGCTACGGCAGTCACTTCTACTGTTGTGAGCTGTTGCTCTTCTGCGGCAATCGTTACCGTAGCGGCTTCGTGATCTGCTTCTGTGCTTTCAACGACGACGGCATCGGTAACCTGGGTGGATTCGGCAATAACCGTTTCCGCTGTTTCAATGCTGGCTTCAGCCTGTGTCTCGGCAACGGCAGGGGCTTCCACTGCTGCTGTAGTAGCTTCGGCTACTTCGGCAACTGCTACAGGTGCGTCGGCAATGGCCTCAACGGTAGCGGTGTCTGCTGTGGAGGCAGTAGCCTCTGCTGGAGCGTCAGCTTGAGTTTCGACTTGCATCAAAGGCTCTATAACCACGGCAGTTGCTTTACGAGCACGAGGAGCACGCTTAGCAACAGGAGCTGCTTCGGTTTCCGTGGTGGCAGCATCCGTCAACGTTTCTGCGCGGGTTTCAATCATGGTCAAGCCAGAGGGTTGAGCTACGATCAAGGCAGGCGCTTCGGTTGGTGTGGCCTCTGCTGCTGTTTGCTCTTCAGCAACTGGCGTACTGTCTTCAGTTGGTTGTGGTTCTGCTTGCTGCTGTGGTGCTTGGGGGGCAACCTCAGCGACAGGGCTTTCCACCGCCGCCTCAACAGGAGCTTCGTTTAACGCGTTAGCATCGAAACCTGGCGTCTGGTGTGGTACGTAGGTGACCACGGTTTCGCTTTCTGCTGCTGGGCTTTCTTCGCTTTCTACAACCTCTGTGCTGGTTGCGTTTTGCTCGGTGCCACGACGGCTGCGACGACTGCGACGACGACGGCTACGGCGACGTTCGGTATCGCTACCATCGCCTTCGGCTACTTCTTCATTGTCCAACGTTTCAACGGCTGCGTTGTCTGGGTTCGCGTCATGAGTTGCTACAGGAGTGCTAGCGGCAGGCACGGTTTCAACGGTGCTGTCTTCTTGCAACTCTGTATCTTGCTCGTTCGTTTTGTTGACGTCGGTGTTGTTGTCACGTCGGCGGCCGCGGCTACCACGTCTGCGGCGTGAACCCGTTGTGGCTTCACCCGAAGCTTGATCAGCAGCTTGTGCATTGCCCGCTACAACTTGACTTGCCACTTGTTCGTCGTTCTTCTCGTCTTTTTGAGCGTTGCGGCGACCTTGTGGGGTATTGGCCGTTGTGCTAACGGTTTTGTCTGCACGCTCGTCACTATTTGGACGAGATGAGCGACGCTGACGTTGGCGCTGACGTTGTTGGTCGGGATTGCGCTCGCCACCTTTGGTCGATGCGTTGGCATTACGACGTCCGGTTTTCTTGGCGTTCTTGTTTGCGTTGGTTTCAGGCTCAGGAGCTTTCTCACCAAACAGCCATGTCGCTAAGCGTTTCCAGAAGCTAGGCGCTGTTTTGTTGGCTGGAGCAGGGGTGGGTGCTGGCTGAGCAGGGGTAATGCCTTTTACCAGTGCCTCAGGGCGGCTCTTGGTTTCTTGTGCGCGTGTAGCTGGTTGCGCGGCAGTTTGTTCTGCTTGCTGTACTTGCTGATAGCTGGACACAACATCGTCTAGACGAGCATCGTCATGACGCAGGCGTTCAATGATGTGGTGTGGCGTTTCCAGATTTTTGTTAGGAATCAGGGTGAGCTTGATATTCAAGCGAGATTCGATTTTGGAAACGTCTGCACGTTTTTCGTTTAGCAAGTAGGTGGCTACTTCAACTGGTACTTGTGCGTTGATGGCTGCCGTACCTTCTTTCATGGCCTCTTCTTGCAGCAGGCGCAGTACATGTAGAGCGCTGGATTCGGCATCGCGAATCACGCCAGTACCTGTACAGCGTGGGCACGTGATGTGGGAGCCTTCGTTCAGGGCCGGGCGTAGGCGCTGACGGGAAAGCTCCATCAAGCCAAAGCGCGAGATCTTGCCCATCTGTACACGAGCACGGTCTAGGTGCAGAGCATCACGCAGGCGTTGCTCTACAGCGCGCTGGTTTTTGCTGTCTTCCATATCGATGAAGTCGATGACGATCAGGCCGCCTAAGTCACGTAAGCGTAACTGTCTGGCTACCTCGTCAGCGGCTTCCAAGTTGGTGCGTAGCGCGGTTTCTTCAATGTCTGCACCGCGTGTAGAGCGTGCCGAGTTCACGTCAATAGCGACCAGTGCTTCAGTGTGATCAATCACGACTGCGCCGCCAGAAGGCAACTGCACGGTGCGAGAGTACGCGGTTTCGATTTGGTTTTCGATTTGGAAACGAGAGAACAGCGGAATGTCGTCACGGTAGCGTTTTACACGCTGCACGTTATCTGGCATCACCACGCTCATAAAGGCGGTGGCTTGCTCATGGATATCGTCCGTGTCGATAAGGATTTCGCCTATGTCTTGGGAGAAGTAATCGCGGATAGCGCGAATGACTAAACTGGATTCCAAGTAGATCAGGATGGGGGCACGGTTATCGCGTGCAGCTGTATCGATGGCTGTCCAGAGTTGCAGCAGGTAGTTTAAGTCCCACTGCAGTTCTTCTACGCTACGACCAATACCGGCAGTGCGAGCAATGATGCTCATGCCGCCAGGAATGGAAAGTTGGTCGATGGCCTCGCGTAGTTCTTGACGATCTTCGCCTTCGACGCGACGGGAAACACCGCCGCCACGAGGGTTGTTAGGCATCAACACCAAGTAACGACCAGCCAGTGAAATGAAGGTGGTTAGAGCAGCGCCCTTGTTACCACGTTCTTCTTTTTCAACTTGGATGATCAGTTCTTGGCCTTCGTGTAGCGCGTCTTGTATACGGGCTGTACGAACGTCTACGCCTTCTTTGAAATAGGTGCGGGCAACTTCTTTGAAGGGCAGAAAACCGTGTCGCTCTTCCCCGTAGCTTACAAAACAAGCTTCCAGACCGGGTTCAATGCGGGTGATAACCCCTTTGTAGATATTGCCTTTACGCTGTTCGCGGCCGGCGGCTTCTATATCGAGGTCGATCAGTTTCTGACCGTCGACAATGGCAACGCGTAATTCTTCTTGATGCGTTGCATTGAACAACATGCGTTTCATGAGTAATTCTCCGTAGTCATGGCGCGTTATTGCTAACGCACGACCGCGGGTCACTCAGTGTGTAACACTGTCACTGCTTGGGGGCTGGGGCCAAATAAATCAGGCCGTGCCCACCATAATCTGTCGTGGGGGCGATGAGCCCATGTATGAGCGAGGTTCAGGCAGCAGGATGGTCAGGATCACGTGTGTGGTTGACTAAAAATGTTTGCTGGAACAATGGCCAGACCCGGGTTTTGCTCGTGTCTGGTGCTAAATTCTAAAGAGCGACGACTTTTCGCAGATAATTCAGTGCCGCACGCGGGACTCAAGCAGTCATGTTGACCATGCAGTTCTCTGCTTGCTGGAACAGTGAGCTTGCCCCGGCGACTAAATGACCCCGAAAACTGGCACTAAGGCAGTACAATTAGACCTTTGTCGTCAACGGAGACGCACCCTTTGCATCTCTACGTATGACGGTGTCACAGTTTTCATAGGCTGAGGCGATTATATGCCTCTTTTGTGCATGAGCAAACCATTAGATAGTGAAAAAGGTGTTGTAGCGGTACGTTTCGTGGAAATAGAGGCGGAGGAAGCAGGGCAGCGCGTTGATAATTATTTGCTGCGCCTTTGCAAGGGTGTTCCTAAAAGCCATATTTATCGCGCCATACGCAGCGGCCAGGTGCGTGTGAATAAAGGGCGAGTCAGTAGTGAGTACAGGTTAGAAGCAGGCGATGTGTTGCGCGTGCCGCCTATGCGTTTGCCACAACCCGATGCGCCCCGTGCTGTGCCACCGGCTGTGTTTCCTATCGTGTATGAAGATCGCGATATTTTGGTCATCGACAAGCCCGAGGGTGTGGCGGTGCATGGCGGCAGTGGTGTGTCGTTTGGGGTGATTGAGCAGTTGCGTTCTGCTAGGCCAGAAGAGCGCATGCTAGAACTGGCGCACAGGCTGGACCGCGATACCTCTGGTTTGTTAGTGATTGCTAAGAACCGTAAAGCGCTGGTGCGTTTGCACGACATGTTCCGCGAAGGCGTGGTAAGAAAATATTACCAAGCCTTAGTGACGGGTGATTGGGTGAACGATAGGCAACACTTGCGTGAACCGCTATTGCGTTGGATGACGGCGTCGGGTGAGCGGCGTGTGCGTGTAGACCCAGAAGGTAAGCCGTCGCACACCATTGTCAATTTGTTGAAACGCTTTGGGCGCTATAGTTTGGTTGAGGCTGATTTGCGTACCGGGCGTACGCATCAGATTCGTGTGCACTTGGCTAACGAGGGCTTCCCGTTGGTGGGTGACGATAAGTATGGACGCGATGAAGTGCGTGAGCACTTTTCTAGATTGGGCTTTAAGCGCATGTTTCTGCATGCGGGGCGTGTGGAGATGGCGCATCCCGTGTCTGGAGAGTTGCTCAAACTCGAGGCGCCATTGCCACCTGAGTGTTTGGCGATCATGAAAGTTTTGGAGAAAGAAGCATGAAGCAGTACCGCGCAGTAGTGTTTGATTGGGATGGTACGGTGATGGACTCTACGCACGCCATCGTGACGGCTATACAGTTGGCAAGCGCAGATTTGGGCTTGCCCGTGCCTAGCGGTGCAATTGCTAGTTGGGTGATTGGCTTGTCGCTAGAGGCGGCGTTGTACCGTGTGGTTCCCGACTTGAATGCGGATCAAATGCCTGACTTTATCGAGCGTTATCGCCACCATTTTTTCCAGCGTGACCTACAGCTAAAGCTGTTTGATGGTATGCAGAGCATGATGGACGAGCTCAAAGAGCGAGATGTGTTGCTGGCGGTGGCGACGGGTAAAAGTCGTCCGGGCTTGGATAGATTGTTAGTGAATGTGGGGTTGGATAAGTATTTTTTCGGCACACGTTGTGCTGATGAGACGCAAAGCAAGCCTCATCCGCAAATGTTGCATGAGTTGCTGGAAGAGATGCAATTGCCTGTTGATCAGGTGATTATGGTGGGTGATACCACGCATGACGTGCACATGGCGCAAAATGCCGGTATGGATAGCTTGGCTGTAAGCTATGGGGCGCATGACCCCGACACGCTCAGCAAATCGGCGCCTACCTTTCAAGTGGATAAAGTAGCCGCCATGCGTGATTTGCTGCTAGCGCGTATCTAAGCGTTACTGGTTAGTTAGGCTAGAAATAAAAAGATTGTGGGTTGTTTGTTGAACTCGGGTGGGCTGGCTTTGGCCCATTGCGCTACGGTTCTTGTGCAAATCCACTGATCGGCTGTGGTGAGTGCCCGTGCAATGCATAAGCGCGTTGTGGGGTGTAAAGTGCTAAGTAGCGCGCTAAACAGGGCTTCGTTGCGGTAGGGCGTTTCAATAAACAACTGTGTTTGGTGGTGTTTGCGTGAATTGGCTTCCCAGTCTTTTAGGGTTTTGCTGCGTTCGGCGGCATTGACGGGTGGGTAGCCGTGAAAGGCAAACTGCTGTCCATCTAAGCCGCTGGCCATAAGGCTAAGTAGTATGGACGAGGGGCCTACGTGTGGGACCACCTCAATATTCATGGCGTGAGCAGCGGCAACTACTACAGCGCCCGGGTCGGCCACGGCAGGGCAGCCAGCTTCGGAAACCAAACCTATATGCTGGCCCTCTTTTAAAGGGGCTAGCCATTCACGAATTTGCTGGGCAGAGGTGCCATGTTTGTCCAGCGTGTGAATGGTGATTTCCTGAATAGGTGTATTGGTGCCTACTTGTTTCAAAAAAGCACGTGCCGTTTTGGCGTTCTCGGCAATATAGAGAGTGAGCGATTGTGCAAGCTGCTGGGTTTGAGCCGGCAGCCAGTTTTCTATGGGGCTGTCGCCTAAACCGACGGGGATGAGGTGAAGTTGACCTGTAGTCACAATAAGTTCCCAGTAAGTTAGCGTGTGGGGTTAAGAGGGTTGATGCCTACTTGGCGCAAGAATTGATTAAGCCGTATAAGCGGTAAACCAATAATGGCAGTAGGGTCGTCGGATTGCATGCTATCCATTAAAGCTATGCCTAAGCTTTCGGCTTTGGCGCTGCCAGCTGTATCGTAAGGCTGGTCGTGGTGTAGGTAATAGGTGATTTCGTCGTCGCTAAGTGTGCGGAAGCGACAATGAGTGGGCACGCTATCAATCAGTACGGTGTCGCGGTACACAACGCACAGGGCGCTGTGGAATACGATGGTTTGCCCGCTTAATTGTTGCAGTTGGACAAAGGCTTTATCGTGCGAGCCCGCTTTGCCTATGGGTAAGTGGCCTAGCGTCGCAACTTGGTCACAGCCAATCACAACGGCGTCAGCCTGTTGCTGGGCAACGGCTAGCGCTTTTTCCTGCGCAAGGCGTAATGCCAGTGCATCAGGTAGCTCGCCTGATAGTGGCGTTTCATCAATGTTTGGTGCGATAATATCGAAGTTCAGGGCGAGTCGTTGAAGCATCTCGCGCCTATAGGGTGAACTGGATGCCAGAATCAGACGCATAAGTGGTTTTTTGGTGTGAAAAGTTTGACGGTTCTGCTCTACGCACTGTATTATCTAACGTTTTCCTTACTATTGGAATGCCGGAGGCCATTGTGAGTACCGAGCAATACCTTCTGGATACCTTTACATTTACACAACAACACGAGACTAGAACGGGGCAGTTGGCTGAAGAAAAGCTTGCTCGCGCCATCGAAGGGCTTGTGCCGCAGCGGGGCCAGGTGTTTAATTGGTCTGCTTCGGGTAGTGTAGACACTACTGAACGCCGTTTCATTCGCTTAAAAGTGGATGGTTTTATGGTGTTGCAGTGTCAGCGTTGTCTGCAAGATTACGAATATCCAGTAGTCGTGGACACCATTTTTGAAGTGGTGGAAACAGAAGATGAACTGGATGAAGATGAAGATGATGTAGAGGCACTGGATCGTGTCTTAGCGTCACGGAATCTGGATTTGTTTGGATTGATTGAAGACGAAGTTATTTTGGCGTTGCCTTATATACCGCGCCACGATAGTTGCCCGTCTTTACCCAAAGCTTTGTCTGTAGAGGATGAGCTGGTTCTGGAAACAGAAAAACCCAATCCGTTTGCAGTGTTGGGCAAGCTTAAAAAGTCTTAGCTCATTTTTTTGTATTTATTTATTTGTAGGGTAGGCCGCCTTTTTTATGGTTTGCCCTGTACACAGGAGTCATCATGGCTGTTCAGCAAAACAAAAAGAGCCCTTCACGTCGTGGCATGCGTCGTTCACACGATTCGTTGACTGGGCCAGCAACGGCTATCGAGCCAACTACTGGTGAAATGCACCTGCGCCACCACATCAGCCCTAACGGCGTATACCGTGGTCGCAAAGTTTTGACTACTAAAAACGACGATTAATGCGTTGTTGAGTGCTTCGCAATCACTAGTTTGCGCGCTTGATGTCACAAAAAACAATACGTATCGCCATTGACTGCATGGGCGGGGATGCAGGGTTACCTGTAACTATTCCTGCTGCCATGCAGTTTTCGCAACGGCACTCGGATACTCTCTGCCTGCTCGTGGGTGACGCTGACGCTATTTTGGCGCAGCTTGCCGCGGAAGGTAACCGGTCGGATGACTGGTATCAAATCCTGCCTGCTTCAGAAGTTGTCACTATGGATGACTCTGTAGAGGTGGCTTTACGTCGTAAAAAAGATTCCTCCATGCGTGTGGCGGCTCAAGCTGTTAAAGACGGTTTGGCTGGTGCCTGTATTTCTGCGGGTAATACCGGCGCATGGATGGCAATTAGCCGATACGTACTTAAAACACTAGATGGTATTGATAGACCAGCTATAGCCGCGCCTATCCCGAATTTAAAGGGTGGGGCAACGACTGTGCTGGATCTGGGCGCTAATGTGGACTGCAGTGCAGAACACTTATTGCAATTTGCCATCATGGGTACAGCACTGGTCGCTGCGGTAGATGGACGTGAGCGTCCAACTGTGGGGCTATTAAATATCGGTGAAGAAGTTATTAAAGGCAACGATGTCGTGAAACAAGCGGCAGAGTTGTTACGCCATAGTGGACTGAACTTCCAAGGTAACGTGGAAGGTGACGATATCTGTAAAGGTAGTGTAGATATCGTAGTTTGCGATGGTTTTGTTGGGAATGTGGTTCTGAAGTCTATGGAAGGACTGGCTAAAATGGTAGCCAGTATGTTGCGTGAAGAATTTACGCGTGATGCGCTGAGCATGACTGCAGGTCTAGTTGCCAAACCGGTATTGAAGCGTTTGGGTAAACGCGTCGATAACCGACAATATAATGGTGCTGCCTTGCTAGGCTTGCGCGGCATTGTTATTAAAAGCCATGGCTCAGCAGATGCTTATGCTTATGGTTATGCGTTAGAACGGGCACGTCAGGCTGTGAAAAACGGCTTGTTAGAAGGGACGACAGCAGCAATTGCTCGTCTACAGTGTCATGGTGAAGACAAGATGGATGAGCCAGTTATTGATGTACACTCATCTACGTTAAGTCCTCAGTAACGTATTCAGGAATTTATGTATATGCCCTATGCCAAAATAGTTGGGTCAGGTAGCTATCTGCCGCCCAAGGTGGTTTCCAACGACGATTTGGCGGCCGATCTGGCTACCCGTGGCGTGGAAACATCCGATCAGTGGATACGTGAGCGTACAGGTATACAGCAGCGTCACTTGGCTGAGCGGGGCGTGAAAACAAGTGAGTTGGCGACACTGGCAGCAAAAGCTGCATTAGAAGATGCTGGGGCTCAAGCCTCTGAAATCGATCTGATCGTGTTGGCTACCTCCACGCCTGATTTTGTATTTCCTAGCACCGCATGTCTGGTGCAAGCCAATATTCAAGCTACAAATGCGGCTGCGTTTGATGTGCAGGCAGTATGCAGTGGCTTTGTGTATGCATTGACGACTGCTGAGGTATACATCAAGGCGGGTCGTGCAAAAAATGTATTGGTTATTGGTGCAGAAACTTTCTCTAGTATCCTGGACTGGAACGATCGCAGTACTTGCGTGTTGTTCGGCGATGGTGCCGGTGCGGTAGTGTTAAGCGCCAGTGAAGAGCCGGGTATCATTGGTGCAAAATTGCATGCTGATGGTACTAAGATGCCTATTTTGAGTGCGGCAGGTAATGTGTCCTACGGTGAAGTTGTGGGCGATCCATTCCTGCGTATGGATGGGCAAGCGGTATTTAAATTTGCAGTCAATGCGTTAACGCAGTCTGCGCACCAAGTGTGCGACGAGGCAGGTGTGTCGTTGGACGACATTGATTACATGATTCCGCACCAAGCAAACTTGCGTATATTGAGCTTCTTAGGCCGTAAGTTAGGTGTGTCGGATGACAAAATAGTTGTGACACTGGATAAGCACGCCAACACGTCTGCTGCCAGTGTACCGTTGGCCTTGGATCAGGCCCGTAAAGATGGCCGCCTGGTGCCAGGTAAGCTTGCCTTGCTGCAAGGCGTGGGCGGTGGTTTTACATGGGGTTCCGTGCTGGTACGCATGTAAACCTATAATAAGATGCGCGAGCGCTTTGTCACGAAGGCTCGCGCAATGAATAACTACTCTCTACGACAAACAACTATGAAATTTGCTTTAGTTTTTCCTGGACAAGGTTCGCAGACTGTGGGCATGCTGGACGCTTGGCGTGATAACGCTGCGGTTCAAGCTGTGATGGCAGAAGCGGATCAAGCCTTGGGGCAGTCCTTAAGCGCCTTGATTGCAGAAGGTCCAGCAGAAGATTTGAATCTGACCACCAATACTCAGCCTGCCATGCTTAGTGCCTCTCTGGCTATGTACAAAGCATGGGTAGAAGAAGGTGGTCCAGTGCCTGCGGTAATGGCAGGTCATAGTTTAGGTGAGTACTCTGCGCTGGCTGCGGCGGGTGTGTTTGGCTTGGCGGATGCTGTACGTCTTGTACGTGTGCGTGCTAATGCTATGCAAGACGCTGTGCCTGTAGGTGTGGGTGCGATGGCAGCTATTTTGGGCTTGGATGACGATACTGTGCGCGCTGTGTGTGCAGAGGCAGGTCAGTCCGAAGTTGTGGAAGCGGTTAACTTTAATGCTCCTGCCCAAGTTGTGATCGCGGGTCACAAAGCAGCGGTAGAGCGTGCGTGTGAGTTGGCTAAAGCTAAGGGTGCTAAACGCGCCTTGTTGCTGCCAGTTTCTGCCCCGTTTCATTCCAGTTTGTTAGAGCCTGCGGCTAATGTGCTTGAGGGTGCGTTGGCTGATGTGGTGATGCATGCGCCTGTTGTTCCTGTTATCAACAACGTTGATGTGGCAGAGCCAGCTGATGTACAAGATATACGCTCAGCATTGGTGCGCCAGGCATGGCATGCCGTGCGTTGGGTAGAAACTATTCAGAAAATGAAAGCCATGGGTATTACCCATGTGGTGGAATGCGGTCCAGGTAAGGTGCTGGCTGGTCTGATCAAACGTATTGATCGTGATCTGGAAGTGCTGTCTGTGAACGACCCCGATTCGCTGGCTCAAGCCATTGCGACATTAAAAGGATAAATCATGAGTGCATTGTTAGAGTCCAAAGTAGCGTTGGTTACTGGTGCGACACGTGGCTTGGGTAAAGCGATTGCTGAACAGTTGCAAGCTCAAGGTGCCATTGTGATTGGTACCGCCACCTCTGAAGCTGGTGCAAAAACGATTAGCGACAACTTGGCTGCTGCTGGTGGCCGTGGTGTGGTGCTGGATGTGAATGATGCGCAGGCATGTGAAGCATTGATTGCTGAACTTACTGAGCAGTATGGTGGTCCGCATATTCTGGTGAATAACGCCGGTATTACGCGTGATAACCTCACAATGCGCATGAAAGATGAAGATTACGATGTGGTGATGGACACCAACCTGAAAGCGGTATTTCGCTTGAGTCGTGCAGTGATCAAACCTATGGTCAAAGCGCGCTGGGGTCGCATCATCAATATCACGTCGGTAGTGGGTTACTCTGGCAACGCAGGTCAAGCAAATTATGCTGCAGCTAAAGCAGGTGTGGCAGGAATGTCCCGAGCCTTGGCAAGGGAGCTTGGCAGTCGTAATATTACGGTGAATTGCGTAGCGCCAGGTTTCATTGAGACCGATATGACTAAAGTGCTGAGTGAAACACAAACTGACGCATTGCGTAGCCAAATTCCTCTGGGCCGTTTAGGTGCTCCAGAAGATATTGCCCACGCTGTGAGTTTCCTTGCTAGCCCGCATGCTGCCTACATTACAGGGACTACAATCCATGTAAATGGCGGAATGTACATGTAAAGAGCTTGGAAGTTCTCAGTTCTAAGGTAAAATTATTTGATTTGTAAGGGGCGTATTGGTAGATATCGAAGCTGTATTTTGATTATTCACTACTAATGCTGCCATTTTTTTATCATAGCCTACACCCACATTTACATAGTGTTTGACTATAATTCGTGGGTAGCAATCCCCCAATTGGAGAATCCGCATGGAAAGCATCGAACAGCGCGTCAAGAAGATAGTCGCTGAACAACTTGGCGTTAACGAAGCCGAGATCAAGAACGAATCTTCTTTTCTTGACGACCTCGGTGCCGACTCGCTCGACATGGTCGAGCTCGTGATGGCGCTCGAAGATGAATTCGAAACCGAAATCCCAGACGAAGAAGCTGAGAAAATCACGACGGTTCAGCAAGCTGTTGACTACATCAACGCTAACAGCAAGCAGTAATTTACAATCAAGGGGTGTGAGCAGATTTCTGCTTGCCCCGCTAGGCGGTTTTTGGCGGACATCGCTGAGCAGTTCTGTACTGGTAACCAGCTCAGAACATCATTGATGTTCTGGCCAGACCGCTTTTTTTGTTTTTAGGAGTCATCCGTGAAGCGACGTGTCGTGATTACTGGACTGGGCATTGTTTCCCCGGTCGGCAACGATATTGCTACTGCATGGGATAACATCACTAACGGTCGTTCCGGTATTGGGCGCATTAGCCGTTTTGATGCATCCGAAATTAATGCTCAGATTGCTGGTGAAGTTAAGAATTTTGACGTTACCGAATACATGACTGCTAAAGAAGCCAAGCAGATGGATACTTTTATCCATTATGGTGTGGCAGCAGGTATGCAGGCATGGAAAGACTCCGGGTTAGAGCTTAGCGAGGAAAACGCCGATCGTATCGGTATTATCGTGAGCTCCGGAATCGGTGGCTTACCCCGCATTGAAGATACACAAAAAGATTACTTAGAGCGTGGTGCACGACGGATTTCTCCGTTCTTTGTGCCAGGTTCTTTGATTAACCTGATCTCCGGTCAGCTATCCATCATCTTGGGCGCAAAAGGCCCAAGCTATGCGGTAGTGTCGGCATGTACAACAGGTTTGCATTCCATTGGTGATGCGGCGCGTTTAATTGAATACGGCGACGCAGATGTGATGGTTGCTGGTGGTGCTGAGTCCACAGTATCTCCATTGGGTATTGGTGGCTTTGCAGCGATGCGTGCTTTGTCTACACGCAATGACGATCCAACTACAGCGTCACGTCCTTGGGATCGTGACCGTGATGGTTTCGTGTTGGGTGAAGGTGCTGGTGTGTTGGTACTAGAAGAGTATGAACACGCTCGTCGTCGTGGCGCACGTATTTACGGTGAGTTTGTTGGTTATGGCATGAGCTCTGATGCTCATCACATCACTACTCCCGATAAAGACGGCCCTAAACGCGGCATGTTGAATGCACTGCGCAATGCCGGTTTGGATGCTTCTGCGGTAGATTACGTGAATGCTCACGGTACTTCTACTCCGCTGGGCGACCTTAACGAAAGTGAAGCAATTAAGCTGGCTTTTGGCGACCACGCTAAAAAACTAGTAGTGAACTCCACTAAGTCCATGACCGGTCACCTATTAGGTGCTGCTGGTGGGATTGAAGCGGTATTCACAACCCTGGCTGTGTACAACCAGATTTCTCCGCCTACTATCAATATCTTTAATCAAGATCCTGCATGTGATCTGGATTACTGCGCGAATGTGGCGCGAGACATGAAGATCGATGTTGCTTTGTCGAACTCCTTTGGTTTCGGTGGAACCAATGGCTCGATGATTGTGAAGCGTCACGCCTAACACTGTGCCACGGGCAGCGTCGGTTCTTTCTAAAACCCGAGCTATTACACTCCAGACGCCTGTCTGGGTGTGGTGCTCGGTTTTTTTGTTGCCTGTTTTTGTGTCCCTTTGTGTATTCCCTGTTGTCACCCAATATGCTGCGGTAGAGTATGCCCTAGTGGCAGCGTTATTGGTTGCTGCTGGGGGATATGGCTATTGTGTGCATCAAAATGATGCCCATATAGTAGAAATGGGGTGGCAGGGCGGGCAGTGGCAGTTACGGCTACTGCAAGCACACCGCGCAGAGTTCTGTGTTGGTACCCTGCAGTATGTATGGCGAACACCGTGGTGGATAGTATTGAGTTTTTCTCTGAATAAGTGCGATGCAAAAAAAGAACGTGGCTGTTTCAGCGTTTGGCGTTCTACCTGTAATCCCGAACTATGGCGCGCTTTACAAAAACGACTGAATCGTGACTTGCTTACTAGCCAAGTAGCGACAGCAAAGGAAGCGACATGAGTGAGCGTGATGTCGATGCAGATCTAGTTAAGCGGGTACAAAAAGGCGATAAACGTGCTTTTGATTTGTTGGTACTGAAGTACCAGCGTCGCATTATGCGTTTGTTGTCGCGAATGGTACGTGACCCTGCTGAAGTGGAAGATGTGACGCAGGAAACATTTATTAAAGCCTATAGAGCGCTAGCCCAATTTAGAGGCGAGAGCGCCTTTTATACGTGGCTTTACCGTATTGCTATTAATACGGCACGTAACTGGCAGGCTTCGGCCAATCGTAGACCTTTGTTAATTAATCCTACAGAAAATGATGAAGGTGAAACTTTTGACCAAATTGATAACCTAACAGACATCAGCACCCCTGAGTCTGAAATGGTAAGCAAGCAGGTTGTAGAGACGGTGAATGCAGCCATTGCAGCCTTACCTGAAGAATTGCGTACTGCCATTGTCTTGCGTGAGATAGAAGGCATGAGCTATGAGGATATTGCTCAAACAATGGGCTGTCCAATTGGTACGGTGCGTTCACGGATTTTCCGTGCCCGAGAAGCAATTGCTACTGAGTTGCGCCCGGTGCGGGAAGCGGGTAGTACAGATCGAGGTTGGTAGAAGGAATACGTCATGGTGAAGAATTCACAGTTGATCATTACAGAAGAGACAGAAACGGCGAGTTGGGAAGCCACGGTTTCTTCTTGGGTGGACGGCGAGGGAGAGGTTCGCGCTGATGAACTGGATACGCCTTATGGGCGCCAGATCTGGGATACCTATCACTTGATTGGTGATGTGTTGCGCAGCGAAGAGCTAGCCCTGTCACCTTCGGATAAGTTTTATGCACGTCTTTCTAAGGCCATTGATGAAGAGCCCATCGTTTTTGCTCCTCAGCATAAACGCATGAAAAGGTCAGTGAGTGTAGGGCTTTCCAGTTTGGCCGCGGCGGCTGCCGTAGCAGCTGTGGCATGGGTAGCTACCCCTACCACAGGCATTTTGAGTGATACCCCTTCAGAGCCAGTATTGGCCATTGCTGCAGACGATGTCTGGTGGGATTACTTAGACGCGCATCGGGATATGTCTGGTTTAGGACCGGTGCGTCAGGTGTCCTATGATCAAGGAGCATTGCAGTAATGGTGAGGGACTGGGTTTTTGCTGCCAAATCGGGACGTGGAGCACGAGGCTTTGGCGTGCTGCTGTGCTCAGCCGTGCTGGGGCTATCGTTTTTGCCACAGGCGGCACATGCAACGTTGATTCAGGACTCCTCTGTACCTGAAAGTTTCCTCTTTTTGCAGGAAATTCAGCAGGCAGCTCGCGATTTGGATTACGCGGGGATAGTTACCTATACGCAAGATGGTTCTACACAGGCCATTAACGTTGTGCATAGGGTAGATGGTACGGGTGAGCGTGAGCGGTTGGAGCTATTAGATGGCACACCGCGCGAGTACTTGAGACATAACGATGAGGTTTTATGTCTTGTGCCTGAACGTAAGCTGATCGTTGTTGAGAAGCGTAGACCAGATCGTTTCCCTGCTATTTTGCTTACCGCTATAGACAATGTGCAGAACTATTACTCAGCCAGTGTCATGGACGAGGTGCAGCGTATTGCTGGCCGTGAGTGCCGTGTTTATGAGCTGCTTCCCAAAGATGCGCTGCGCTATGGTTATCGATTTTGTGCCGATATCGCCAACTCACTTCTGTTGCAGGCCGAGACCTTAAATGCCAATGGCGAGGTGATTAATCAAATCGCATTCGCCAACATTGCCTATGACAATCGTGTGCCTATGTCAGGCTTAGATTCGGCATTTAATACTGATGGCTGGCGTACGCTAAATGCGTACATGGAAGATGTGGACTTGGTGTCAGAGGGTTGGGCAATTCCATACCCTAACGGTTTTGAACCTGTGACACAGGTAGTGCGCTCTATGCGAGCCACACGGAAAGTAGTGCAATTGGTGATGTCAGATGGGTTGGCGGCTATTTCCGTTTTTATTGAGCCTGTGAGCAATCATGGTTCGTATATGCAAGCGGATCAGGGCTCTAGCCGTGGAAGTATGAATTTGTACCGTACGCAAGTGGCCGAGTATTGGGTCACGGCGACGGGAGAGGTTCCGTTGAGTACATTGCGCGATTTGGCAGCAAACGTGGAATATGTGCCATTTAACAAAAAAAATTGACGCTCATGCTATAGGAGTTAATGATGCAAGTCATTCGTTCTGGATACCAAAAATTGGCAGCTCCTTTGGCTGCTGTGGCAACTGGGCTGGCCGTGGCGTTAGTGACGCCGCAAGTGTTCGCTCAGGCCGAGGAGTCTAGACCTGTACCTACGGTAACCCTGCCTGATTTTTCAGGGATTGTAGAGAAAACAGAGAAGTCTGTTGTGAATATTCGTACCACTGAGGTTGTGCCTGTGTATCAGGGCGGTGGTGCAGAGGGCGACCCTTACGATTTGTTCCGCTGGTTCTTTGGTCCTGATATGGCACCTCCCGGTGCGCCTCCTGGAGCAGCACCACGTCAACGTGGCCCCCAACAGGCTGTACCGCCACAACAGCGCGAACGTGTAGTGCCTCGTGGTGTGGGGTCGGGTTTTATTATCTCGGACGATGGTTATGTTCTGACCAACAACCACGTAGTGGCTGATGCCAATGACATTTTTGTAACGCTAACCGACGGTAAAGAATACAAAGCGACGATAGTAGGTCGCGATGAGCGTACCGATGTAGCCTTGATTAAAATTGATGCTAAGTCGTTGCCGCCTCTAGAAATCGGTGATCCTGGTGCCTTGAAGAAAGGTCAATGGGTAGTGGCCATTGGTTCGCCTTTTGGTTTGGACTCCACCGTGACGGTGGGTGTGGTGAGTGCGATTAACCGTGATACAGGTGATTACTTGCCGTTCATCCAAACGGATGTGGCAGTGAACCCTGGTAACTCGGGCGGCCCATTGCTCAACTTGAGCGGTGAAGTGGTTGGGATGAACTCCCAGATCGTTTCCCGTAGCGGTGGTTTCATGGGTATTTCGTTGGCTATTCCTATTGATGAAGTCATGCAGGTAGTAGCGCAACTGAAAGAGCATGGCAAAGTGACGCGTGGCCGCATTGGCGTACAGATTACTCAGGTGGATGAAGCTGTGGCCAAAGCATTGGGTCTAGAAGATGCTAAAGGTGCATTGGTCAGCGCGGTAGAGCCTGATGGCCCAGCAGCGAAAGCCGGTATTCGTTCAGGTGACGTGATCTTGAAGTTCGGTGACAGACGCGTTGAGCACATGAGCGACTTGCCTCGTACGGTGGGTGCAGTGAAACCGGGTACTGAAGTGCCAGTAGAAGTATGGCGTAAAGGTAAACTCGTTACCCTGAAAGCAACCGTAGAAGAGATTCCTGGTGCGCCAGAAAGCAACGATACCAGTGCTCCAGCCCCTAGCAATGTCGACCGTTTGGGCATGAGTGTAAAAGCCATGAGCAAAGCGGAAGCTGAGCAGATGGGTGTAGAAGCCGGTGTGCTTGTGGCAGAAGCTTCGGGTGCAGCGGCTGAAACGGGTATCATGGAAGGTGATGTGATTATGCGCATCAACGACCAAGATATTGATAGCCCTTCGCAATACAACAAAGTGGTAAAAGGCTTGCCTAAAGACAAGGCTGCCGCTGTGTTGGTGGTGCGTGGCAGCAACTCTCAATGGCTGTTAATCACGCCAGAAGAATAATGTGCCGTAAAAAGGTAAAATAACTGTTATGCAGATGGGGGCGCCCGGAGCGCCCCTCTTTTTTGCCATGAAATAAGGTCATCTTCTATTTCAGGCAGCATTTCTTTAACCGCTGTTTTTTTGTTTTTGGGCCTATGGACCATATTCGCAACTTCTCCATTATTGCTCACATCGATCACGGTAAATCCACGTTGGCAGATAGACTGATCCAACGTTGTGGTGGCCTGGAAGATCGTGAAATGTCCACACAAGTTTTGGACTCCATGGATATTGAACGTGAGCGGGGGATTACGATCAAAGCCCAGACGGCTGCCTTGCACTACAAAGCTAGAGACGGCAAGGTCTACAATCTGAATCTGATTGATACCCCCGGGCACGTAGACTTCTCGTATGAAGTTTCCCGCTCGCTGTCCGCGTGTGAAGGTGCATTGTTAGTGGTTGACGCTTCACAAGGTGTGGAAGCGCAAACGGTAGCAACCTGCTATACCGCGCTGGAGCAAGAGTTAGAAGTAATTCCTGTATTGAATAAAATGGATTTGCCTTCGGCAGATCCAGAAGCCGCTCGTCAAGAAATAGAAGACGTGATCGGTATTGATGCGTCAGAAGCTATACCAGCCAGTGCTAAAACAGGTATGGGCATTGAGGATATTTTAGAAGCGGTGGTGAACAAGGTTCCTGCACCGCAAGGCGATCCGAATGCACCGTTGCAAGCACTGATCATTGACTCCTGGTTTGATAACTACGTGGGTGTGGTGATGTTGGTTCGTATTGTGAACGGCCAACTCAGACAAAAGGATAAGGTGCTGCTGATGTCTACCGCAGCCACGCACAACGCAGACCAAATTGGTGTGTTTACGCCAAAATCCACACCGCGTGATGTATTGTCCGCGGGGGAAGTGGGTTTCATTATTACGGGCATGAAAGAGCTAGAGCATGCCAAAGTGGGTGACACGGTTACTCATGCTGCTAAGCCTGCTAGCGAACCACTGCCTGGTTTTGTGGAAGTGAAACCTCAGGTTTTTGCTGGCTTGTACCCGGTAGAAAGTAGTGAATACGATCAGTTGCGTGATTCGCTGGAAAAGCTGAAGTTAAACGATGCATCGTTGATGTTCGAACCAGAAGTTTCCCAAGCCTTGGGCTTTGGCTTCCGATGTGGCTTCTTGGGGCTTTTGCACATGGAAATTGTGCAAGAGCGCTTAGAGCGTGAGTTCGACATGGACATCATCACTACGGCACCATCGGTAGTGTATGAAGTGCAGCGTAACGATGGCGAAATCTTGATGATTGAAAGCCCATCACGTATGCCCGAGGTCGGCCACATTGCCGATATACGAGAGCCTATTGTTGAGGTGTCACTATTGATGCCACAAGACTACGTGGGTCCAGTGATGACGCTCTGTAATGCCAAACGTGGCGTACAGAAAAACATGACGTATTTAGGCCGCCAAGTAAGCTTGGTGTACGAAATGCCGTTGGCCGAAATTGTTTTGGACTTCTTTGATAAGTTGAAATCGGTTTCGCGTGGCTATGCGTCCATGGACTATGAGTTCATCGAGTACCGTTCTGCCGATGTGGTGAAGGTAGACGTGCTGATCAACGGCGACCGAGTCGATGCATTGTCGGTCATTGTGCACCGAGCCAATGCGCGTTTCCGCGGGCGTGAAGTTGTGTCTAAGATGCGCAGCCTTATCCCTCGCCAAATGTTTGATATTGCGATTCAAGCCGCTATTGGTGCTGACATTATTTCCCGTGAAAACGTGAAAGCCTTGCGTAAGAACGTATTGGCCAAGTGTTATGGTGGTGATATTTCTCGTAAGAAAAAACTGCTAGAGAAACAGAAAGCCGGTAAGAAACGTATGAAACAAGTGGGGAACGTAGAAATTCCTCAAGAGGCGTTTTTGGCTATTTTGCAAGTTGACGAAAAGTAACAGACAAAGGATCACTAACCATGCGCTGGGATTTTTCCCTCATTTTATTTGTTCTTTTATTGCTGACCGGTGTGGTGTGGGCATGGAATAAGTTTTCCTTAGCCGCTAAGCGCCGCCAGCGTGCACGTGACGCTATGTCCGCCATCCCAGACCTTCCTGGGGTGGATGCGGGCGAGATCGACAAGTTGCGCAAAGATGCTTATGCCAAAGCAATGAAAATGCCATGGTGGGTAGAGTATGGCGTGAGCTTCTTTCCGGTCATTTTGTTTGTGTTTATTTTACGTTCGTTCATTTTTGAACCGTTCCGTATTCCATCAGGTTCTATGTTGCCTACTTTGCAAAATGGCGATTTTATCTTGGTGAATAAATACGAATATGGCATCAGATTGCCTGTGTTAAATACTAAAATTGTTGACACAGGCTCCCCAGAGCGTGGTGATGTGCTGGTGTTTCGTTACCCTGTGCAGCCTGAGATTGATTACATCAAACGCGTAGTGGGCCTGCCTGGCGATGTGGTGGAGTACCGTGACAAAGTGCTGTATATCAATGGCACTAAAGTAAACGAAGTGCGTGATGGTGATTATTTTGAACCTGATCACAGTCGCTACACCGGTAAGTATGTAGAGCAGTTGGGTAAAGTGAAGCACGATATTTTGTTAGATAAGCGTGCGCCTCAATACTACCGTCCTATTACTGATTTCCCGTACCGTGATCGTTGTGAGTACTTCCCTGCCGGTTTACGTTGTACCGTTCCCGAGGGGAATTATTTCGTAATGGGTGATAACCGCGATAACAGCCAAGACAGCCGCTATTGGGGTTTTGTACCCGATGAAAATATAGTGGGTAGAGCTTTCCTCATCTGGATGAACTTCGGTGAGTTTGGCCGTATAGGAAGATTTCAATAATGGCACGCTTGCAAAAGCTAGAACAACGGATTAACTATCAGTTTTCTGATCAGGCATTGCTTGAACAGGCGCTGACGCACCGTAGCCATAGTGCAAAACACAATGAGCGCCTAGAGTTTCTAGGCGACTCGGTGTTGAACTTTGTGGTGGCATCACTGCTGTTCAAACGGTTTCAAAAGATTGATGAAGGTGATTTGTCGAGGTTGCGTGCTAATTTGGTGAAGCAGGCTACCTTGGCTGATATCGCCCAACGATTGGAATTATCCGATTATCTGCGATTAGGCGAGGGCGAGCTTAAAAGCGGTGGTTTCAGACGTCCTTCCATTTTGTCGGATGCCTTAGAAGCCATTTTTGGTGCGGTATATCTAGATGGTGGTTTTGACCAAGCAGAAAAGGTCATTACAGGGCAGTTTGAAGCCATTATGGTGGATATTGATCCCAAAACATTAGGTAAAGATCCTAAAACCTTGCTGCAAGAGTTGTTACAAGGTCATAGGTTGGCTCTGCCGGTATATACCGTAGTGGCAACGCATGGGGCAGCGCATAATCAGACCTTTGATGTGCAGTGCCATATAGAGAAGTTAGATCTTACGCTGACTGCTAGCGGCAGCAGCCGTCGTGCGGCAGAACAAGCCACAGCAGAACAAGCCATAGAACACGTGTCCGCCTTTTTGGACAATAAGGCAGGGCGCCAGAAGCGCAGCCGTAATCCACAGTTAAGTCTGCCGGTTGCCGTCAGTCAGGAGCAGTCATGAACACTACGCAAGACTTTCATTGCGGTTTTATCGCCGTAGTAGGGCGCCCTAACGTGGGCAAGTCTACGTTGACCAATGCTCTGGTTGGCACCAAAGTTTCTATTGTGTCACGTAAAGCGCAAACCACGCGTCACCGTATTCACAGCGTACTAACGCGTGATGATGCGCAGTTTGTCTTTGTTGATACCCCGGGTTTTCAAACCCGTCATGGCGGTGCGATGAACCGCATGATGAATCGCGTAGTGACCCAAGCCTTGGCTGACGTGGACGTAGTGATTCAAGTGGTAGAAGCTGGAAAATGGACGCCGGGTGATGAACAACTGGTTCCTTTGCTACCTAAAAATGCCAAAGTGATTTTGGTGATCAACAAGGTAGACATGCTGAAAAACAAAGCTGACCTATTGCCTTTCATTGCGCAGGTGAGCCAGAAGTTTAACTACACCGCTGTGGTTCCGCTTAGTGCGGCTAAAGGGTTGCAGTTAGATGTGCTGTTAAATGAAGTCGCAGCACACTTGCCAGTGGGTGAGCCCATGTTCGAAGAGGACACGCTTACCGATAGGTCCATGAAGTTCATCGCGGCAGAGTTAATGCGCGAAAAAATCTTCCGCTTGGTGGGTGACGAGCTGCCTTACAGCTGTACCGTCATGATAGAAGAGTGGGATGAAAATGAAAAAGGCGCACGTATTTCTGCGTGTGTACTGGTAGAGCGTGAAGGCCACAAGCCCATTTTGTTAGGCGCGGGTGGAGAGCATATGAAGCGTATCGCCAGTGAGGCTCGTCAAGATATTGAACGCATGTTGGAAAAGCCTGTGTTTTTGAATGTGTACGTCAAAGTACGCAAGGGCTGGTCTGACCGGGAGGCATCGCTGCGCGAGCTGGGGTATGAGTAGACAGCGTCAGCGTGTGCAGCATGAACGGGCGTACGTGCTGCACAGTATGGCCTGGCGTGAAACCTCGTTATTGATTCAGGTCTTTAGCCAGCAATATGGCACTGTATCGCTGGTAGCCAAGGGGGCCAAGCGCCCCTATTCAGCGTTGCGAGCCGTGTTGTCGGTATTTCAGCCTCTGCATGTAGGGTGGACGGGGGCGAATGAAGTGAAAACCTTAACGCAAGCGGAGTGCGCGGGTCTACATGTGTTATCAGGACGGGCAATGATGTCAGTCTGGTACATGAACGAACTGCTGCTGCGTTTGTTGCCTAAGGAAGATCCTCACGATGTGCTGTTTACTGCGTATGAGCAAGCCTTAGAGCATTTGGCCCATCATCCTAAACAGGCATCCTTAGCGTTGCGTAGGTTTGAGTGGATACTGCTGCAAGAAACAGGGTATGGCTTGGATCAACAACTGCCTGATTTTAGCGATGTAGAACAAGAACCCTACTTGCGCACCTTGTTGCGTGAGCGCTTAGATGAGTTGTTGGGACGCCCACTGCGCACGCGCGGGGTGATGATGGATCTACTGCATCTGCAGTCATGACAACCACTTCCGTATCTTCTACTACTGACACAACCACCCCCATTGTGGTGTTAGATGCCTGTGTCATGATCTCAAACGTATTGCGCTACTTATGTTTGGGCTTAGCCAGAGCGCAGGTATTTCAACCCGCATGGAGTCCAGTCATCGCCGATGAATGGCGACGCAATGCTTCTAGGTTGTGGGAAGTGCCCGAGTCACAATTACAGTTGGATTGGGATGCGTGGCAGCAAGAGTTTCCACAGGCAGATCAAGGCAATGTGCAGCTCTTTAAAGAGGGTTTGCGCTATAGTGATCCCAAGGACTGGCATGTGATTGCGGCAGCCAGGGCAGCGCAAGAAAACTTTAGTGGGCGTACCGTGGGTGTGCTCACTAAAAACCTTAAAGATTTCAATAAGTCAGAGCTACGACGTATGGGGTTAGTGTTGTGGGCTCCAGATCAGTTTTTAGAAGGACTATGGGCAGAGCATGCGCGCCTGCTATTGTCCTTGCTGGAAGCTATGCCGGATGCTGTGCGAGCACCGGACAAGCCATTATTAAGTGTAGAAGCCTTGCTGAAGCGCGAGCGTTTATATCGCTTTAATCGCTGTTATGAGCAACAGACTCTCACAGGTGAGTAATGAAAAAAGGGGTAGGGTTGTCAGTAGGCGCATCCTTTTTGTTTGCGCTACTGTATTACTACGCAACGCTGCTACGACCACTTGAAGGCACAGAAATCTTTGCGTGGCGTGTGCTGCTGGGTTTTCCTGTGCTGGCTATCTTTATCACGCGCTTAAAACGCTGGGGTGAAGTGGGGCTGATGATACGGCGTATGTTTGGCGACATTCGCTATATGGTCTTGCAAGTCATATGCGCTATTTTATTTGGCCTACAGATGTGGGTGTTTGTGTGGGCGCCATTACATGGCAAAGCGCTAGAAGTGTCTATGGGGTATTTTTTACTACCCCTGATGATGGTGCTTACAGGCAGGGTGTTTTACAAGGAGCAACTCAGCACCTTGCAGCGTATCGCTGTGGCCTTAGCATTTGTGGGCGTGCTACACGAGCTACTGCGTACTTACTCATTTTCGTGGGCTACAGCGTTAGTGGCTTTTGGGTACCCGCCATACTTTGTGATTCGCCGTTATTTAAAAGTGGGGTCATTAAGCTCGTTATTCTTTGATTTCGGCTTTTTGATGATCCCTGCGTTTTATATTTTGTACACACAAGATATTAGTGTGGCGCAGAAGTTTGGCGAGTACGCGCGTTTGTACTGGCAGGTGCCTGTTTTTGGTGCGATCAGTGCATTAGCGTTGCTAGGCTACTTAACAGCCAGCAGGCTATTGCCGCTAGGGTTGTTTGGCATCTTGGGCTATGTTGAGCCGGTCTTGCTGTTCTGGGTGGCGTTCTTGCTGCTAGGAGAGCCTGTGCAAAGCCATGAGTGGTACACCTACATACCTATATGGTTGGCGGTGCTGTTGGTGGCTGTAGAGGGCTTTTTGGCGTGGCGCAGGGAGCAGCGTAGTAAAGGGGCGGCGAAGTAGCTGCACTGTGTCCATTCGTGATGTGGATTAACGAATAGTGGGTTTCCACTTGTAATGTTGCTTCAGGATGACGGCTGTATCCATCGCACTCGCTTGAGGGACTGCGGAACAACTTTTTGTGATTTGAGACACCAAATCAAAAAAGTTTTCCTCCGCCTCCTCCGAGGTATCGCAATTGCTAGGTTTACAGCCCTTTCTGTAGTGGCTGTGTTTCTTGCTACAGAAATACACACACCGTGAACAGCAACCTATCTAAAAACCGCTGCAAGCGACGAGCAAAAGGCGGATGGAAGTGTTTTTTTATTTGGTGTCTCAAATCAAAAAATACTTTCGCAGCCTTAGGCTACTGCAGCCCAGTCGTGAGTAATCGGACTTTGGCTTTTCCCATAACAGATCACATCACGGATAACAAAAAACCCTCCGTGTTACGGGAGGGTTCTCTAGAAGCTACAGGTAGCTCCCCAGGATGAATATCAACGAGTATTAGTCGTTGTTGCCACCCGTAATACCCAACAGCACCAGCAGGTTACTGAAGATGTTGTACACATCTAGGTATACCGCCAAGGTTGCGCTGATGTAGTTGGTTTCGCCGCCACGCATGATGCGTTGCAGGTCAATCAGCAAGAAAGCCGAGAAAATACCTATGGCCATGGTGGAGATCACCAAGGTCAGAGCAGTCATCTGAAAGAAGATGTTGCCCAAAGCTGCCAAAATCAGGATCACAGCACCGATAAACAGGAATTTCTGCATACCGCTGAAATCACGTTTAGCACTGGCAGCTACGCTAGCCATCACAGCAAATACAGCGGCTGTACCACCAAATGCCATCATGATTAGCTGGGAGCCGTTTTGCATACCCAGTACAAAGCCCAGCAGGCGAGACAGCATCAAACCCATAAAGAAGGTGAATGCCATCAGGAACACTACGCCCAATGAGCTGTTTTTGTTGCGCTCAACCATGTACATCAGGCCGAATGCACCGACCAGAAATACGACAGCGCTGACGGCTGGGCTGCCGCCCATTATTTGGTTAATGCCAGTGCGCAGGCCAATCAAGGCACCCAGAATGGTGGGAACCATGGAGAGAGCCAGCAGCATGTAGGTGTTACGCAGTACACGGTTTTGGGCCAGTGCAGACTGCGAAGCCCTTGAGCCGGAATGCTCAGGCAGGCTTGATTGACGAAAGTCGCTCATGACGCATCCTTAAAAAATACGAGAAATGGGTAAAGATTAACTGACAACTACCTGAACACGCAAGATTTTTTAGCGTTGCAGGCTGTGTGCATGCAGGTCATAACCTTTAGATTGGTACATGCGCCAACGGTTCCGTGCCGCCTCTTTGTCTTTGTGTTCATCGGACACAATTTCAAGTATGCGGGTGAATCGTTCGCTATTGGGCGGGCACGTAGCGGCAAGGTTAATTAACCAAGCTGGTTCGTTGCCTGTTTGGCTTAGAGAAGGATCGGGGTCGGTATGGCAAAGAATCACAGGCGTGGTGCTTGCTAATGGATCTTCAGCGCGCACATGTGGGATAAAAGCCGTAGGCTCAAAGCCCCACAGCAAGTGTTCAAAGCGTGCCAGAGCACGGTCATCGTTTAGGTAAACGATGACCCGTCGGCCACGCAGGTAATGCTTGCGAATTACATCGCAAGCCGTGCGTAGCCGGTCTCTGGCATCAAAGGCGAAATCTACGCGAATCATTTGGCCTGTTGGCAACGATCCAGCACAAACTGTACCAACAGAGGAACAGGACGGCCTGTAGCGCCTTTGTCTTTACCACTGCGCCATGCTGTACCGGCCACATCCAAGTGAGCCCATGGGTAAGCAGAGGTAAAGCGTTGCAGGAAGCAAGCCGCAGTGACGGAACCGGCTGCTGGGCCACCAATGTTGGCGATATCAGCAAAGTTGGATTTCAGCTGCTCTTGGTAGCGCTCGTCCAAAGGCATGCGCCATGCGCTGTCACCACTTTGTTTAGCTGCATTCAGCAGTTCTTCGGCTAGGCTGTCGTCTGGGCTGAACAAACCACTGTTGATATGGCCCAATGCCACCACGCACGCTCCAGTCAGCGTGGCGATATCCACCACAGCGGCTGGTTTGAAACGCTCAACGTAGGTAAGAGCGTCGCACAGTACCAAACGGCCTTCAGCGTCGGTGTTGAGAATTTCAATGGTTTTGCCAGCCATGCTGGTGACCACATCACCGGGTTTGTTGGCTGCGCCACTAGGCAGGTTTTCGCATGAAGCAATCACGCCAATCACTTCGTGGTTAACGTTTAGTTCGGCAACGGCTAGCATGCTACCCATTACACTTGCTGCGCCACCCATGTCGTACTTCATTTCGTCCATGTTGGCAGCAGGTTTCAGAGAAATACCGCCGGCATCAAAGGTCAGGCCTTTACCTACCAGTACTAATGGCGCTGCATCGTCGGCCGCTTTTTTGGCTGGCTTATGCTTAATGATGATGAAAACAGGAGGTTCTACAGAGCCTTTGGCTACTGACAAGAACGAGCCCATTTTCAAGGCTTCCATCTGTTTACGTTGTAGTACTTCTACTTTGAGCGATGGGTACGTTTTGCCTAATTGTTTGGCTTGTTCAGCTAAATACGTAGGCGTGCAGATATTAGGCGGCAGATCGGCGAGCAAACGGGTAAAATTAACCCCTTTACCTATTGCCGTACCCTCGTCCAAACCAGCTTTGGATTCGCTCACTAGCGTGCGAGGCACCCACTGTAGGTATTTGGAGAGTTTAATGGCTTCGGCTTTGGTGCTTAATGTGGCATCAAAGCGGTAGCTAGCGGCTAGAACAGCTTGTGCTGCACCGCTGCTGCGTTGACGCAGTGTGGTGCCGTTGCAGTCTACTCCAGCCAGTGTGGATACAGCTTCACTCAGTTTTGCTTGAATGCAGTAGTGAGCAAAGGTGCTTTCAGCAGTTTTGTGTTGTGCTGCTTGGTATTTGTCTTGATCGCCCAGGCCTACTAGTACGATACGCTCGGCTTTAATGCCTTCTAGATTACGTAATACCAGGTGTGAGCCAGACTTTGCGCTAAACTCGCTTTTGAGGACTTTACGTATGGCACCATTAGAGGCGCGATCGATAATGTCCGCGGCGGGGGTGAGTACCTGGTTGGTAAAAACACCGATCGCTAAGGCTGAAGTTTTGATCTGATGTAAAGAAGCCGAACTTTGTGTGCTAAATTCCATACGATTTTCCTATGAGTACAGGCCTGTTGTCGCATTAACCTGCTTATTGTCCCATGTTTTTGTTCAAACGTAGTTCTATATCCGAAATCCTGAGCCACGCAGGTGTCGTGCTATCCACTTTGCTAGTGGTATGGCTTAGTGTACTGCTGGTTCGGCTAGTAGGCGAGGCGGCGGGTGGCAGTATTGGTGCCGACGTGGTTTTGGGCATGGCATTGTTCTCGTCTATTACGGCGTTGCCAGTCATTTTGTCGGTATCGTTATTTATTGCTGTACTGACTACGATCACCCGCAGTTTCAGAGAATCTGAAATGGTGGTGTGGTTTGCGAGTGGGTTGTCACTGCGTAGTTGGATTAGCCCCGTGTTGTACTGCGCCATTCCAACCGCATTGCTGATTGCAGTACTGACCTTTTTTGCATCGCCATGGGCCTATCTACAGATTTCTGAATACCGCCAACGGTTTGAGTTGCGTTCCGACTTAAGTAAGGTGTCTCCGGGTGAGTTCATTGAGGTTGAAGATGGCGCACGTGTGTTCTTTACTGAAGAGCCTTTAGATGATGGTGCCGAGTTAGGTAAAGTGGTGGCACGTGTGATAGATCCACAGTGGTTTAGTGTGATTACAGCCAAAAGCGCGCATGTGCAGAATGAAGAGAATGGCGATAGGTTTTTGGTGTTGAATGAGGGGTACCGTTACGATGTGAAACCCAAAACACCGTGGTCCAGAATTACCGAATTTGAGCATTACGGTGTGCGGTTGGAAAACCGTGATGAGCAGGCGACCAGCAGCGAGCAAATACGTGCACGTGCTGAGCAACAAATCAAAGCGCGACCTACCTCGCAGCTATTAGGTGATGATACGAATAGAGCACGCTCTCAAGTGATGTGGCGCTCTGCGTTGCCATTAGCCGCATTGAACTTGGCGTTATTGGCGATTCCTCTGGGGGCGGTGAACCCGCGTTTAGGTCGCTCGGGCAATATTTTAATTGCCGGGTTGCTGGCGCTGCTTTACATGAACTTAATTAACTTGTCGCGCGGGTGGATTTCTAGTGGCAGCTTAAGTTTCCCTGTGGGGACGTTGCTGGTGCACGCTGCATTTAGTGTGTTGGTGGCATTTTTGTTCTGGCAAAAGATGCGTATTAAGCGCCCCAAACAATAGCTAGCTTCTAGTTGTAGACTCTAAGTATATAACTATAATTAATATTAGGCCCCTTCCTTATTCCATATAATAAGCTAACAACAGGGGCTTACTATGAATCTTCAACAATTCCGATTTGTGCGGGAGACAATACGCCGCCAGTACAATTTGACTGAAGCGGCTCGTTCACTCTATACCTCACAACCAGGCGTGTCCAAAGCGATTATTGAGCTTGAGGATGAGCTGGGCATCAAGATATTCGAACGACACGGCAAGCGCATTAAAGGGCTAACACGCCCTGGTGCAGATGTAGCCAAAATTATCGAGCGCATTATGCTCGAAGTGGATAATCTGAAAAAAGTCAGTGATGACTTTGCGCGAGATGACGAAGGTACGTTGGTGATTGCATGTACCCACGCTCAGGCTCGGTATTTGTTGCCTAAGGTGATCCCAGAGTTTAGAAAGCGTTTTCCTAAGGTGCACTTGTCCTTAGCTGAGGGTAGTCCTGCGCACTTGGCATCCATGGTGTTGCATGAGCAGGCCGATGTGGCGATAGCGACTGAAACCCTGTCTAAAACACCGGGGCTGGTGGCATTGCCTGTGTACGAGTGGGAACACACTATTGTGGTACGGCCTGATCACGAGTTGGCCGAGTTGCCCACGCCTGCATCTAGAAACCTGAATCTGAAGCTACTGGCTAAATACCCCATCGTGACGTATGACCATGCGTTTTCGGGCAGACGCTCTATAGACGAAGCATTTGCTAAAGAGAACCTCACTCCAGATATCGTGCTTGAGGCGTTGGATGCAGACGTGATCAAGACCTATGTGGATGTGGGTCTGGGTATTGGGATTATCGCTGGTGTGGCTTTTGACCCGCGTAGAGACAAGGGCTTAGTGGGGTTGTCGGCAGGGCACTTGTTTGGCAAGCATCACACCCGTGTGGGGATTAAAGCGGGTACGTTCTTGCGTGATTACGTATATGTGTTGTTAGAGATGCTGGCCCCCGCCTTGACTCGCGATGTAGTGCAAGATGCGTTAGAGGGCGAGAGCTCAATCTAGCAGCAGTTGTTCGGCGACTAGAGATTACTAACCCCTGATGCGCATGCACCAGGGGTTTTTTTATATGTTTATAGCGAAATAGTTGGCGTGTGTAACGCTTCTTACATACTCAAGATTGACAATCTTAATGATAATGATTATCGTTTAACCTGTTTTCAATTTTAAGGAGTAAGCATGTCTAATCAGGTAACGGCCGTCGTGGTAGGCGCAGACAGACTGGGAAATATTCCAGACCTACTGAATTTGCACAACATCAAAATTAAACAGCATATAAGTGGAAGAGACCCCTCACATCAGAAAAAAACCTTGCAACTGCCTTCTGGTACAGAGTTGCTGATCTTGTTAACGGACTTCTTGGGTCATAACGTGATGAAAACGTTCAGGGCTGCAGCACAGCGTTCTGGCGTTAAAGTGGTTGCTTGTAGGCGCTCTGTTTGCAGCATGAAGCTTGCATTAACGCAGGGTGGCTTTTGCGAGTCATGCCCATACAGTGGAAGCAAGACACATTAATGCCTGTATAAGTTTGCTCCGGAAACAAAAAAGCCAGCTCATTGAGCTGGCTTTTTAGCATGGTGGCACCTGATTAGTTACTGGCTGCTATGCGTCGAGCGCCGTTGTAGCGTTTGTTCCAGTAAGACACAGTCATGTCTTCTACACGTACCACAGCACCTGTGCGTGGGGCATGTACAAATTTATTGTTGCCAAGATAAATGCCTACATGAGAGAAGCGAGCACCGCGTGTATTGAAAAAGACGAGGTCGCCTTTTTGTAAGTCATTGCGGTTGACGGATTCGCCTTCTTTGGCAAGTTCAGCGGACTGTCGTGGTAGCTTCAAACCCAACGATTTTTCAGCGGCGTAGCCCACCAAGCCACTGCAATCAAAACCAGTTTCTGGACCAGAGCCACCGTAACGGTATTTGGTTCCCAAGAAACTTAAGGCCGCTTCAGCAAAATCACTGTTAGTAGACTGTTCTTGGCGTTCTGCTAAATAAATATCGCTTTGCGCCCGATTCTTCAGGTAAGCGCCTAAAGGGTCTGACTGTGTGCGGTAACGTTGATTATCCGTTGCGCTGAGGCTGACAAATAACTCGTCCAAGCTAGCTTGATCGCGAGTTGCAGTAGATTGAGTTGTTGTTGCACACCCGCTCAGTAACACCATAGCACCTACGGCAGCAGCGCCAAGTACACGATTAGGGATGAATGAGCGGAATTGTAAGAAGCTGTTATTTTTAGAAGGCATAATGTCTGTATTGTTATGGCTTACCGCAATTGGTGGGGTGCAGCAAATTGAACAAGCAACAGGTAGGAAGTTTAGCCAAAGATTTAAGGCGAGTAAACCGAGAATCAAGATCAGTTCGCAATTAGATATTACGCAGTAATAATTTCACTGCGTTGACAAGACTCAGTAAAAACAGCTTTTTGGGTGAGCCGTTAGGCTTGTGCTCATAGCATGGGCAGCATAGACTGCCTGAACAGCTGACACTAGTATTAATTGGAGTTGAAAAATGATGAAAACACGCGCAGCCGTAGCATGGAAAGCGGGGGAGCCACTAACTATAGAAGAAGTGACCTTGCAAGGCCCAAAAGCCGGCGAAGTATTGGTGGAAATTAAAGCTACAGGTATTTGCCACACCGATTACTACACATTGTCAGGTGCAGACCCTGAAGGTTTGTTTCCTGCGATCTTAGGGCATGAGGGGGCCGGTGTTGTATTGGAAACTGGCCCTGGTGTGACCTCTCTGAAAGCGGGTGATCATGTGGTGCCGCTGTACACCCCTGAGTGTAGACAGTGCAAATCATGCTTATCACGCAAAACAAACTTGTGTACGGCTATTCGTGCCACACAAGGTAAGGGTTTGATGCCTGATAGCACCTCGCGTTTCTCTATAGATGGCAAACCTATTTTTCACTACATGGGTACATCCACCTTTGCGAACCATATCGTGGTGCCAGAAATCGCCTTGGCAAAAATTCGTCCTGACGCACCCTTCGATAAGGTGTGCTACATAGGCTGTGGTGTAACAACAGGCGTTGGTGCGGTGTTGTTTACGGCCAATGTAGAGGCTGGTGCCAATGTGGTGGTGTTTGGTTTGGGCGGCATTGGGTTAAACGTAATTCAAGGCGCCAAAATGGTAGGTGCCGATAAGATTATCGGTGTAGACCTGAACCCAGAGCGTGAAGCCATGGCCAGACAGTTTGGTATGACACACTTCATCAACCCTAACGAAGTGGAAAATGTAGTGGATCACATTATCCAGTTAACGGATGGTGGTGCCGATTACTCGTTTGAGTGTATTGGCAATACGAAAGTGATGCGCCAAGCATTGGAATGCTGTCACCGTGGCTGGGGGCAATCCATCATTATTGGTGTGGCTGAAGCCGGTGCGGAGATTTCCACCCGTCCATTCCAACTGGTGACAGGGCGTGTATGGAAAGGTTCAGCGTTTGGGGGCGCACGCGGTCGTACTGATGTACCTAAATTGGTAGATTGGTACATGGAAGGTAAATTGAATATCGATGATTTAATTACTCATAAGTTGTCGTTGGATCAAATCAATGAAGGTTTTGATCTGATGAAGCGTGGTGAGTCTATTCGATCGGTAGTGGTGTACTAATAGATTGTTGGAGGATGTGGCTTTATGACTGTTGAGCTTGAGGTAATAAGCGAGCACCGTTGTTTTGATGGCGTGCAGCGCTTTTATAAACATTCTTCCCAGGAAATTGGGCTGCCTATGCGTTTTTCTGTGTTTGAACCGCCGCAGGCAAAACAAGGGCGAGTCCCTGTGCTGTTTTACTTGGCGGGGTTAACCTGCACAGAAGAAACCTTCATGATCAAAGGTGGGGCACAGCGGTTGGCTGCAGAGCTGGGCATTATGTTGGTGACACCGGACACTAGTCCGCGTGGTGCCGACGTGCCCGGAGAGGCCGATCACTGGGATTTCGGGACAGGTGCCGGCTTTTATGTGGATGCTACAGAGGCACCTTGGTCTGATCATTACCGTATGGAAAGCTATGTGGTAGACGAGCTGTTTAGCATCGTTACTACACAGTTGTCGGGTGATGCGAAGAAGGTAGGTATCTTCGGTCATTCTATGGGTGGGCATGGCGCTTTAGTATTGGCGTTGCGTCACCCTGAGAAATACCGAAGCGTATCGGCCTTTGCGCCTATTGCAGCGCCTACGAAGTGCCCATGGGGGCACAAAGCCTTTGCAGGTTACTTGGGGGCGGATAGGTCTACATGGGAGCAGCACGATGCATCGTCGTTGATGCGTCAGTCGCAATGCCCATTCCCAGAAGGCATATTGGTGGACCAAGGCTTGAACGATCAGTTTTTAGCCGAGCAGTTGTATCCAGAGGCATTAGAGGAGGCTTGTCAGGCTGTAGATCAACCGCTGACGTTGCGTAAGCACGCCGGTTACGATCACGGTTATTACTTTATTGCCACCTTCATGGATGATCACTTGCGCTTTCATGCTGAGCGGTTAAGCTAATCCAGCAAACAGTAAAACGCCCTGTTGGCAACTTACGGTCGCCAGCAGGGTGTTCTGTTTTTCAGAATGCTACTAGCGATACATAGATAGAGTGCAGGAAAGCATGCAAAATACCACGGGACGTTTGAGAGGGGCTTTACAGCCTCAGGTAGCAAAGCGAGAGTTTTGGGCATGGGCGCTGTATGACTTTGCTAACTCTGGCTATACCACGGTGGTATTGACCTCGGTATTTGGCGCTTATTTCGTCGCCGTAGTGGCCGAAGGCGCAACATGGGGGACACTAGCGTGGACCCTAACCTTATCGCTTTCTTACTTATTGATCATGCTGAGTATGCCCGCATTAGGCGCATGGGTGGATAGGCGTGGTCGCAAGCGGTTTTTGTTATTTACCAGTACGCTAGGGTGCGTGGTAGGCACGTTACTGTTAGCCGGGGCTAACCACGGTACCTTGTGGTGGGCCATGGTGTTTTTGGTGTTATCCAACTATTGCTATTGTGTAGGGGAAGCCGTTATAGCGTCGTTCTTGCCTACGTTGGCTAAGCCCGAAGCATTGGGACGTGTGTCCGGTTGGGGATGGGGTTTTGGCTACTGTGGTGGCATGCTCACCTTAGGGTTGTCATTGGTGTTAGTGGTGCTAGGCGAGCAACAGGGGTGGGTAGCATCGAAGTATGTGCCATGGGTGATGGTGTTGACGGCAGTGGTGTTTGGCCTGGCAGCTATACCTGCTTTTTTGTGGTTAAAAGAACCGGCCGCGATAGTAGAGACGGTGCAGCATGGTTGGTTTGCGCACATACAGCATGCGTATAAAGAAAGTCGTGCACATTTCCCCGATTTATATCGACTACTGTGTTGCTGTGCATGTTACCAAGCAGGTATTTCGGTGGTGATTACGTTGTCGTCGGTGTATGCCACGCAAGTCATGGGCTTTGAGATGGGGCAGACTATGCTGCTGATCTTTACTGTGAATATTGCGGCTGCGCTAGGGGCATTAGTATTTGGATCCGTGCAAGATGCTATAGGGCATCGTTTAGCGCTGATGCTGACGTTGTTGGGGTGGTTGGTGATGATCGTAGTAGCGAGCTCCACCACATCGGCCACGGGGTTTTGGATCGCAGCAGCGCTGGCAGGACTATGTATTGGTAGCAGCCAAAGTGCGGGTAGGGCGATGGTGGGGGCGTTAACACCGCACGGTCGTCAGGGGGAGTTCTATGCGCTATGGAGTTTTGCTGTACAACTGGCAGCGGTAGTAGGGCCGTTATCCTATGGCATTGTGGTCTGGGTGAGTCAGGGGAATCAACGTTTGGCGTTGTTGCTAACGGGGTTGTTTTTTATTGTTGCGTTGATAGTGTTGAGAAAAGTAGATTTTATGCGTGGCGTGCAACACGCTCAGCATGCAGGAGAATAGGTTGGAACAAAGTGAGTCAAGCCGTAATGCCCTAGTGTTAATGGGGCTAACCATTGTGTTGTGGGGTGTGAGTTGGATTGTGATGAAATCCATGACCAAGCTCATCGGCCCTATAGATTTGGTGGCTACCCGTTATGTCATCGCTTTTTTGTTTTTATTTGCGGTGCAGTGCTGGCGACGCATTCCATTTAGTATGCCCCCGTTTTGGCTATGTTTAGGTATAGCGGTCATGCAGACGGTGGGGTTTCAGGTGTTGGCCCAGTTTGCGTTGATGAGCGGCGGTGCTGGGCAAGTGGTGCTGTTGGCCTACACCATGCCATTTTGGGTGGTGTTCTTTTCATGGCGCATTATGGGTAACAAGCCTGATGCCAAGTATTTGATTGCTTTAGGCTTTGGTTTGGCAGGTTTGTTGCTGGTGCTGAAGCCTTGGGATGGCATGGGCGGAATGTTGAGCTCATTACTCGCTTTGTTTTCTGGTGCTTGTTGGGGAATTGGTGCAGTGTGGTCAAAGGTGATGTTCGAAAAGCACCAACCTAACATCATCAACCTGACAGTTTGGCAGTTATTAATGGGCGCTGTGATTACTATCCCTTTGGGATTTATCGTGCCGCAGCAACCGTGGGTATATGGGCCAGAACTGTTTATTGGATTGCTTTATATGGGGGCGCTGGCGTCAGGTGTGGGTTGGTTGCTGTGGCTAAGCGTGATTCAACGTGTGTCTGCAACGGTGGCGGGTATGTCCAGTCTAGGTGTGCCTGTGTTAGCGATTTTGCTGGCGTGGTGGGTGCTGGGCGAAGTCCCCGATATGTTCACCAAAATAGGTGTGGTGTTGGTGGTGACAGGGCTTGTAGTGGTTAACTTGCCGGGCCGCAGAAAAGCATAGGTAGCAGAGCACATAAAACGGGGGGCTGTAAGGTGGATGAAATCTCTACCCTACAGCCCCCAGTGTTTTTCGTGGTGCGACTAGAGAGCAGCACCAAGAAAAGCCGTCATGCGATTACATGCCGTTGTACACCGGCCCTTCGCCACCTTGTGGTGGTATCCAGACGATGTTTTGTGAAGGGTCTTTGATATCACAGGTTTTGCAATGCACACAGTTTTGCGCGTTAATTTGCAACTGGTCTTCGCCGGCATCACTTTTCACAAACTCGTAAACACCCGCTGGGCAGTAACGTGCTTCTGGGCCTGCGTAGGTAGCCAGATTCAGTTTGACCGGAATGGAGGCGTCTTTCAGTGTGAGGTGAATAGGCTCGTCTTCCTCGTGGTTGGTGTTCGAGATAAAGACAGAGCTTAGGCGGTCAAAGGTGAGTTTGCCGTCTGGTTTTGGGTACTCAATACGCTGACACGATGCGGCTGGTTGCAGGAATGCGTGGTCAGGTTTGGTGTTACGCAAGGACCAAGGCATTTTGCCGCGCAGTACCAATTGCTCAATACCTGTCATGAGCGTACCCACAGTGCGGCCTTTTTTGAACCACTGCTTGAAGTTACGGGCCTTGTTAAGCTCGTCGTGCAGCCATGATTGTTCGAAAGCAGCAGGGTAGGCGCTTAGTTCATCGTATTCACGGTTATTCGCCAACGCATCCACAATGGCGTCAGCCGCCATCATGCCTGATTTGATGGCTGCGTGGCTGCCTTTAATGCGGGAAGCATTCAAGAAGCCTGCCTCACAGCCCACTAGAGCTCCACCGGGGAACACCAGTTTAGGCAAGGACAGCAAACCGCCTGCAGTTAGAGCACGAGCACCATAAGCCAAACGCTTGCCGCCTTCAAAGGTAGCGCGTACATAAGGGTGTGTTTTGAAGCGTTGGAACTCTTCAAAAGGAGACAGCCATGGGTTGGCGTAATCCAAACCTACTACTAAACCAACAACCACAATGTTGTTGTCTAAGTGGTAAAGGAACGCACCACCGTAGGTGTCGGAGTCCAGAGGCCAGCCAGCCAAGTGCATGACCAAGCCTGGTTGGGATTGGGAAGGATCAACCTCCCACATTTCTTTGATGCCAATACCGTAGCTTTGGGCGTTTTTGCCTTCGTCTAGTTTGTATTTTTCAGTTAGCTGTCTACCTAGGTGGCCACGGGAACCTTCGGCAAAAATGGTGTATTTTGCCAATAGTTCCATACCGGGCTGGTAGTGTGCCGTATGTGTACCATCGCGGGCTACACCCATATCGCCAGTGACTACGCCGCGTACGGCTTTGCCGTCCTCGGTGTACAGCAGGGTAGCAGCAGCAAAGCCAGGGAAAATATCCACGCCCAGTGCTTCGGCTTGTTCACCCAGCCATTTGGTCACATCGCCCAAGCGCACAATGTAGTTGCCATGGTTTTTAAAACAGTCTGGCAGCATCCACATGGGGGTTTCTTTGGCGCCTTTTTCATCCAAGAAAACGAATTTGTCGGCGTTAACTTCAATGTTCAGAGGTGCGCCTTTGTCTTTCCAGTCGGGGATCAGCTCGGTCAGAGCTTGGGGATCCATCACTGCGCCAGACAGAATATGAGCACCGATCTCCGCTCCTTTCTCCAATACACAAACGCTGATGTCTTGGTTAGCTGTGGCGGCACGTTGTTTGATACGGATAGCTGTGGCTAAGCCAGCTGGGCCACCGCCTACGATGACCACATCGTATTCCATCGATTCGCGTTCAGACATGTAAAAGGTCCTCCGGTTATAGGTATAGTGCAGCACAGTGCTAGGGATGACGCTCAAAGCTTGTGCAACAAAAGTAGTAAGATGCTGCCAATTATAGGGTAGGCAGCGGTTTGCGGGACTAAAAGCAACTTCAGAATCGTCAAACAGTTTGTTTTAGAACGCTATACTGTTGGTTTAAGCGTAACGCAGCGATTGCTTCGTTACCAGAGCGCACAAGATTGTCAGGAAAATGAATAAACTCAAGGCTTCCCACTCTATTAGTGACCGTATTCAGGCGCTACGTGCCGTGATGCAGCAGGCAGCTGTGCAGGCGTGTTTTATCCCTTCTGCCGATCCTCATTTGTCCGAGTATTTGCCCGAGCACTGGCAAGCCAGAGCATGGCTAAGTGGTTTTGGTGGTTCTGCGGGCAGTTTGTTGGTCACGGCAGACTTTGCGGGTTTATGGACAGACAGTCGCTACTGGGTGCAGGCCGAGAGCGATTTGCGCGACTCTGGCGTGACGTTGATGCGTCAAGGCGATACGGGGGTGCTAGACCCTTTACCTTGGGTAGAGGCGACATTAGCAGAAGGCGATGTGGTGGCTATTGATGGCAATGTGCTGTCTATGCAAAGCTTCGAGGCGTGGAGCCGATTGATAGAAAGCGGCATGAGGCTAGAAACCTCCTTGGATTTACCCGGACAGATTTGGGATCAACGTCCGGCGTTGCCACACGAGCCTGTGTATGAGCATGCCTTGGAGTACGCGATTGAGTCACGAGCGCAGAAGTTACAACAAGTGCGTGAAGAAATGGTGGCTCTGGATGTGGGCGGCCATTTGATTTCCAGCTTGGACGACATTGCGTGGCTGTTGAACTTGCGCGGTGGGGATGTGCCTTATAACCCCGTGTTTTTAGCGCATTTTTGGTTAGATGCTGATCAAGCGATTTTGTATGTGGCTTCTGGCAAAGTGCCTGTGGCGTTGGAAAAAACGTTGCGCGCCGACGGTGTGGAGCTACGAGAGTACAGCCAAGTCGCTGTTGATCTGGCGAGTTTGCCAGAGGACTTATCGGTGCTAGTAGACCCACAGCGTGTCACCGTGGGGACCTTGTTTGCTGCACCACAGGTACAGTGGTTGCAAGCGCTCAACCCGTCGCAGACCTTAAAAGCCATTAAAAGTAGTGAGGCCATTGCTCATATTCGGCGGGCGATGGAGCACGATGGTGCGGCATTATGCGAGTTCTTTGCATGGTTTGATCGTACTGTGCGTGAACGGGCAATTACCGAGCTAGAGGTGGATGAAGAGCTTACGGCTAAGCGTGCTGCCAAACCCGGTTTTGTCAGCCCAAGTTTTGGCACTATTGCGGCCTTTGGGCCTAATGGCGCCATGCCGCATTACCAAGCTACCGAGCACAGTTACGCTGCGATAGAAGGCAATGGCTTGTTGCTGATAGACTCGGGTGGCCAGTATTGGGGCGGCACCACAGATATTACACGTGTGGTGCCAGTGGGGCAGATTAGTGCCGAGGAAAAGCGCGACTTTACCTTGGTGTTAAAAGGCATGATTCAGTTGTCGCAGGCTGTGTTCCCGGTTGGGGTAACTGGTCAGCAACTGGATGTGCTGGCTCGGCAGCCGTTGTGGCGTGAGGGGCTGGAGTTCGGTCATGGTACAGGCCATGGCGTAGGCTACTTCTTAAACGTACACGAAGGCCCGCAGTCTATTTCATGGCGAGGCAGGCCAGCTAAACCCGTTGCGATGAAGCCAGGGATGGTGACGTCTAACGAGCCAGGCCTGTATAGGGCAGGGAAGTGGGGGATTCGCATTGAAAACCTGGTGGTAGCACAACCTGCGTTGAGCACCGAGTTTGGCTATTTCCTGCGCTTTGAGACGCTTACGCTGTGCCCTATAGATACACGCTGTATAGAACGTTCTTTATTAACGCAAGATGAGGTGCAGTGGTTAAACAGCTACCACGCCGAGGTACGCGAACGCCTCTCACCCCTCTTGCAAGCAGAGGCTTTAGCGTGGCTGCAAGAGCAGACACAAGCCTTGTTGTAAAACAGGTGCAGCCGGGTCAGTTTGTTTCACCTGACCCATGGTTGCCGTTATAATCCAAATTTCCCGCTATAGCCTGATCTAACCCTCAGGCGTCTATCGAAATGACCACCAAATATGTATTTGTAACAGGGGGGGTAGTCTCCTCTCTGGGTAAAGGCATTGCAGCGGCATCACTGGCCGCGCTACTCGAATCTCGCGGTTTGCGTGTCACCATGCTCAAGCTGGATCCTTATATCAACGTGGACCCAGGCACAATGAGCCCTTTCCAGCACGGCGAAGTCTTCGTGACCGAAGATGGTGCGGAAACTGATCTGGACTTAGGCCACTACGAACGATTCATTTCTACCAAAATGCGCAAGGTGAACAACTTCACCACTGGTAAGATTTATGAGTCCGTACTGCGTAAAGAGCGCCGCGGCGATTACTTGGGTAAAACCGTTCAGGTTATTCCCCATATCACCAACGAAATTCAAGACTTCATCATGCGTGGTGCCAAAGCGGCCTACAACGGTGAGGCAGATGTGGCGATTGTTGAAATTGGCGGCACTGTAGGGGACATTGAGTCCTTGCCGTTCTTGGAAGCTGTGCGTCAAATGGGCTTGCGCTTAGGGCGTAACCATACTGCATTGGTACACCTGACTTTGGTGCCATTCATCAAATCAGCAGGCGAACTGAAAACCAAACCTACTCAGCATTCTGTACAGAAGCTGCGTGAAATTGGTTTGTTCCCTAATGCCTTGTTGTGTCGTGCAGATCGTGAAATCCCAGATGATGAGCGCGCCAAAATCTCGATGTTCTCCAATGTGCCGTTGGATGCTGTGATTTCGGTATGGGATGCCACGTCCATCTACAAGATTCCTTCCATGTTGCATAAACAAGGTTTGGATCAGTTGGTGTGTGACGCCTTGGCGATTTCCCCACCACCAGCAGACTTGACCATGTGGGATAACTTGGTGGATGCACTGGAGCATCCAGAGCACGAAATCACCATTGGTATGGTAGGTAAGTATGTGGAGCTGACAGAGTCCTACAAGTCGCTAAGCGAGGCGTTGATTCATGCCGGTATTCATACTCGTACCAAAGTTAAAATCGAATACATCGACTCTGAAGACATTGAGCGCGATGGCACAGGTTGCTTGGAAGGCTTAAGCGCTATCTTAGTACCCGGCGGTTTTGGTAAACGCGGTACTGAAGGCAAGATCACAGCAATACGTTACGCACGCGAAAACAATGTGCCTTTCTTGGGCATTTGTTTGGGTATGCAGTTGGCGGTGGTTGAGTTTGCTCGTCATGTGGCAGGCTTGGGTGGTGCGAACAGTACTGAGTTTGATCCTTCCGCCGCACACCCTGTAGTGGCCTTGATTACCGAATGGCAAGACCGTGACGGTAAAGTAGAGCACCGTAGTCAAGAAGATGACTTGGGTGGCACTATGCGTAAAGGTGCTCAGCGTTGCCCTGTGAAAGCAGGCACACGTGCTGCTGATATCTATGGTCCAGAGGTTAATGAGCGTCATCGTCACCGCTTTGAGGTGAACAACGCTTATGTACCTAGACTGGAAGAAGCTGGTCTGGTGATCAGTGCTCGTACTCCTACCGAGAACTTGCCTGAAATTATGGAAATCCCAAATCACCCTTGGTTTATGGGCGTGCAGTTCCACCCGGAGTTCACTTCCACACCACGTGATGGGCATCCATTGTTCATTAGCTATGTTAAAGCTGCTTTGGCGAACCTTCGCTAAGGTGGTAGATCAACGCCTGTTTGTTTCTGAGTAAGCAAACAGGCGCGATCAGGCTTAGGTCTGATGTATTGAATTTTTGTTTACCGGGAGCTGCTATGGAATTATGTGGTTTTCAGGTTGGTCTAGATAGGCCTTTTTTCCTGATTGCTGGTCCATGTGTGATCGAGTCGCGCCAAATGGCGTTTGATACAGCAGGTGTGCTGAAAGAAATCACGGACGAATTGGGTATTCCATTCATTTATAAAAGTTCGTTCGATAAAGCCAATCGCAGCTCCGGCAGTTCGTATCGTGGTCCTGGCATGCAAGAAGGTCTGCAAATTTTGGCAGATGTGCGTGCGCACTACGGTATGCCTGTGCTGACTGATGTGCACGACAAAGATCAAGTGGATGACGTAGCCGCCATTGTGGATGTGTTGCAAACGCCCGCATTCTTGTGTCGTCAAACAGACTTTATTCAAGCCTGTGCTGCCACACTCAAACCCGTCAATATCAAGAAAGGCCAGTTTCTTGCGCCGCATGACATGGTGCATGTGGTAGAGAAAGCACGTGCTGCGGCACGTGAAGTGGGCGGTGATGGCGACACCATTATGGTGTGTGAGCGCGGTGCTTCATTTGGCTACAACAACCTAGTGTCTGATATGCGTTCACTGGCAATAATGCGTGAAACGCAGTGCCCAGTCGTGTTTGACGCGACGCACTCAGTGCAGTTACCTGGTGGTCAGGGTAGTAAGTCGGGTGGACAAAGCGAATTTGTGCCTGTGCTGGCTCGCGCAGCAGTAGCGGTGGGTGTGGCGGGTTTGTTTATGGAAACACATCCAGACCCAAGCAAAGCGCTGTCTGATGGCCCTAACGCGGTGCCCTTGCATTTGATGCCGGCGTTGCTACGTAGTCTTAAAGATATAGACCAAATCGTGAAGCAAGAAGGTGGCTTACTAGAGGCCCACTGGAAGTAACTAAGGAGACAACATGGCAGCTTATATTATTGCCAATGTGGATGTAACTGATCCGGAGCAGTACAAAGCCTATCAACAACTGTCTACGCATGCGATGAAAACGCATAACGTAACGGTGTTGGCACGAGGTGGGGAAACTTTGGCCTTGGAAGGCAATGCCCCCAAGCGTACAGTCATTCTTAAGTTCGAAACGATGGAAGCTGCAGAAGCTTTCTACAATTCGCCCGAGTATTTGGCTGCTCGCCAAGCTAGGGAAGGTGCTGCACACATGACTATGTATGTGGTGCAAGGGGTATAACCATCCCACTATAAGATGAAAGAATCTGGCAGGGTAGGTACTTTTAATACATACACACCATAAAGAGATTGGTGAGTCAGGTACTTTATAATTCTTATTACTGAGCATGAACATTCTTGCCGGATTTGTGGCAACAGCAACAGATCCGGTTCGTTTTTATCAGCGTTATCGCTAACAGCAAGCAGGACTGTCAAAACATGAGTGCTATCGTAGATATTATCGGCCGTGAAATTCTGGATTCACGTGGCAACCCAACCGTTGAATGTGACGTATTACTGGAATCTGGTGCTATGGGGCGTGCCTCCGTACCTTCAGGCGCCTCTACTGGTGCGCGTGAAGCTCTGGAGTTGCGTGATGGCGATGCCAGCCGTTACTTGGGCAAAGGCGTATTGCGCGCTGTAGAGAACCTGAACACAGAGATCTCTGAAGCCCTAATTGGTTTGGATGCACAAGAACAAACGTTTATTGATCGTACCTTGATCGACTTGGATGGCACTGAAGATAAAAGCCGTTTGGGTGCTAACGCGATGTTGGCAGCCAGTATGGCTGTTGCGCGTGCCGCAGCGGATGATTCAGGTTTGTCTTTGTACCGTTACTTCGGTGGTAGCGGCCCAATGCAAATGCCTGTGCCAATGATGAACGTGATCAACGGCGGTGCACACGCTAACAACACCTTGGATATGCAAGAATTCATGATTCTGCCTATAGGTGCTCGTAGTTTCCGTGAAGCATTGCGCATGGGTGCAGAAGTATTCCACGCGTTGAAAAAAATCATCGACAAACAAGGCATGTCCACTGCAGTGGGTGATGAAGGTGGTTTCGCGCCTAACGTGGCTAACCACGAAGCCGCTATCCAAATGATTCTGCAAGCAATCAACGAAGCTGGCTACGAAGCTGGTTCGCAAATTGCTTTGGGTCTGGACTGCGCAAGCTCCGAGTTCTTCCGCGATGGTAAATACCACTTGGAAGGTGAAGGTGGTGTGTCGTTGACAGCGCAGGAATTCGTTAACTTGCTGGAAAGCTGGTGCGATAAATACCCCATCATCTCTATTGAAGATGGTATGGCTGAAGACGATTGGGAAGGCTGGAAAATCCTGACTAACCAATTGGGTAAAAAAGTTCAGTTGGTAGGCGACGACTTGTTCGTAACGAACACCAAGATTCTGAAAGAAGGTATTGAGCTGGGTGTAGCGAACTCCATCCTGATCAAAATCAACCAAATCGGTACACTGACAGAAACTTTCGCCGCAATTGAAATGGCTAAACGTCACGGGTACACAGCGGTAATTTCCCACCGTTCTGGTGAAACCGAAGACTCCACCATTGCTGATATTGCTGTGGCAACTAACGCTATGCAAATCAAAACAGGCTCTTTGTCCCGTTCTGATCGTATGGCTAAGTACAACCAGTTGCTGCGTATCGAAGAAGAACTGGCAGATGTAGCGTCTTATCCAGGCCGTAGCGCATTCTATAACTTGCGTTAAGTGCTACAGGGGGATGTACACTTACATCCCCCTTATAGGAATTACCCATGCGCCTGCTTCTGCTTATTCTGATTGTGCTAAATCTGGTGACGCAATATGCGTTGTGGTTTGGCAAGAGTGGTTGGGAGCGGGTGCATGACATGCAAGCCCGATTAGAAGAACAACAAGAAATCAATGCGGCATTGCAAGCGCGTAATAATGCGCTGTTGGCAGAGGTACAAGACCTTAAAAGCGGTACTCAAGCTATTGAAGAGCGGGCTAGGTCCGAGCTGGGCCTGTTGCACAACAATGAAGTGTATGTGCAAATTTTGCCACCTGAAAATACGCCTTAATAGCAGCAGGTAGCTCCCTCACACGCTGTTTCCTCAGACAAAAAATCATTAGTTCCCTCGTTATCTGGAGCGGTGGGCGTGTGCTCGTCTGTGGGCGGTGGTGTAGGGGGAAGTGGTGTTATCGCATTATTTCCATCGGAAGGCGTGTTGCTTGCAGCCATAAAACTTCTAGATGCTGCTGATTGCCACGCCAATGCGGTGCTGTTCGAGCCTGCTACGCGCTGTATGGCGCTGTGTGGGCTAAGAGGCCACTGTATGGGATGGCTTTGCATAGGTAGGCTGAAGTGCAGGCGTATAGGCAGTAACCCCTGTGATTTGCCCTGCTGCAGATAAGGGTCGATGTCAGAAGGCCATAACAGACGCAATACTGCTCGGCTAAGCGCTAAGGAAGGCTCGTACCAGTAGATCAGCTGGGTGTGTAAGGTGTTGGCGGTAAAGATGCTCTGCTGTGGCGAGGAACTGCTGTGGTGTAGGTGTTGTGCTAACTGATGGTGCACGTTGATCTGCTTATAGCCCTGTGAACTACGTTGGCTAAGCATTTTATCTTCATGTTGTGTGAAGTCTTGATCGCTGGGTGATAACTGCCAGATACGCCACGGATCAAAACCATAGCGCGAGGCGAAACGTTGGTAGTAGCGTTGTTGATGTGCAGCGGAAGGCCACCAAGCGGCGGCCGCGCGATCAAAGTGCTGTTGCATGGTTGTGGGTTCAAGGTGTTGGGTAACACCGTTACGGCCACTTTCTTGCAGGGCTAATAGCAGCACTTGGCGCAGCATCCACGCACGGGTGGCGTCGTAGCACAGAACTAATAGCGCACAAAATACAGAAGCGATAAGTAGAAACTCAATACTGCTTGAGCCTGCTTGTTTTGCGTGTGGTGGGGAAGAATGGAAAGGCATAGCAGGAATACTGAACAATAGACGCTGGTGGTCTATGTAGTATTCCTGCTGGCCTGATTAGATGGTGCTTAAGTGGCTGCTAGTGGCCGTGGTGAATAGTGCTTAGAGAAAGAAGCGATCACACACAACGTATAGCCACCATGCGCCAGCCAAAAAAAGGCTTAGCAATACGGCTGCGCTGCCTAAATCTTTGGCACGCCCCAGTAAGGGGTGGTGCTCTAAGCTAATACTATCGGCAAGCGCTTCGATGGCGCTGTTGATGAGCTCAACAACCAGCACAATAATGATGCAGGTGCAAAGCAGAAATATTTCTGTTGAGTTGCGGCCCAGAAAAAAGGCGGTAGGCAACAAAATAATGGCTAAAAACAGTTCTTGCCTAAAAGCGGCCTCATATTGAACTGCAGCACGCAAGCCTTGTATGGAGTACATAAAGGCTTTAAAAACGCGCTGTAAGCCGCCGCTGCTTTTATAAGGTGAGTTCATGTTTGTGGTTAGTGCAGGGTTTTATCGCCTGTCTGTAGGTTGTCTGGATTATCAATGAAAAGGCTAGCGCAATCAACGGGGTCAAACTGATAAGGTTTGCCACAGAAATTGCAGGCAACTTCAACTACGGCGCTTTCACGCAGAATATCTTCTACTTCGGCTTTGCCCAGCATATGCAGCATGCTGGCCACTTTTTCTCTAGAGCAAGGGCAGTGCCATTGAATAGGGTTGCCTTCTAGCTCTAGCAGTTCTTCTTCCCAGAAGAGGCGGTGTATCAGCGTTTGTGGGTGTAAATCGCGTAGCTCTTCTGGCTGTATGGTAGCCGCTAAATGTAGGGCTCGTTCCCAGCTTTGTTCTACGTTAGCCTCGGCAGGGGTGCCACCTTGTCCGGGGAGCTTCTGTAGTAACAAGCCTACCAAACGGTGATCGTTGGCATGTAGCCAGATGCGTGTATCCAATTGCTCGGAGTGCAGCATGTAATCTTCCAGCGCTTGAGCAATGCTTTCACCAGTCAGAGGCACAATGCCTTGGTAAGGTTGCATATGGGGATTGTGTGTGGAAGGGTCCAGCACCACGATAAAACGTCCCTGACCATTCTGATTGATCAGTTCTTGCATGGAGGCTTCTTCTGAAATCTCGGCACCTTCACGCAACGAAGCAGTAGCGCGAATTTTCAGATCAGCCGTGCACTCAACTACTAACAAGGCAACAGGGCCGTCGCCTTGTACTTGCAATACCAGTGAACCATCAAATTTCAGGTTGCTGGCTAACAAAATAGCGGCTGCGGTTAGCTCACCCAATAATGTGCGCACGCATAGGGGGAGTGTTTGGTGTTGCAAACCTGTTTGCCAGGCATCTTCTACATAGACAGTTTGTACTCTGGTGCTACGGTCGGCAAATAGGTGTTTTTTTAACTCGTCGTTCATGAAAGTGCTCAGAATGGGATAATGCGGGCGAATTGAGTAACGGCTAGGCTTTGGCTGGCTGTTTGGTGATTCGGGCTTGCAAGTCTACCAAACGGGTGCCTGCTAAGCGGTCGTGCATAAACAAACCATCTTTGTCGAACCAGCTCCACACAAAAATACTAAAGGGGGCGGCAACAATAAGCAGGTCTGTGGAGGCATAGCCAGTTAAGCTGGATAAATACTCAATAAATAATGCGCAGGCAAGTGGAATGGGCCACATCAGTAGGTAACGCAGTAGCAACTGCATATAACCGGGTTTGGTTCCGTGTGTGGTTTCTAGCCGGATATACCATGTTTTCATTGGCAAGGTCTGGCCAGCACGACGCCATGCCATCATAAAATACAGGCCAATGGCAAGAAAGAGGATGAATTGTCGACTGTGTCGCAGATACAGAGCGTGATAGCTCTTGGTTGCATAGTCAAAAATTAAGCCAACCAGAAAGATGATACCGAAAAGCAAAATGCTTTCGTACATCATGGAGGCAAATAGGCGGCGACGGCTAGGAACAGGAAGCGAAACGGGTACTGCTGTGGAGGCCATTACACGGTGTAACCTAATAAGCGTAAAAACACTATTATCCCGCAAATATGGCACTAAAGGGAGTGTGGTGACAATAGCAAATTTACTGTCACCCTAACATCCACGTTCTATTACTTGAAGAAGAAACGGAACAGGTTTTTCAGTGCCAACAATGGACGAAAACGCATTTGCTCTGCCATTGCTTCGTTTAGCAGTTGGCGTTCCAGTTCATCGGACATAGCGGCTTGAGCGTTGTAATGAGTCATGATGATACTCACAGTTGGTTAAGGGTTAACCCTATTATAGGGTTAACCCTTAAAAATGCTCAAGGCTTATGCGCTGGGTTGTTGTGCAAGCGCTATGCTTTGTTACCGATAACCGGCAGCTACCATCTCAAACGAGAACAGCCTGCACTCTAGTGAGCCGTTAAACAGCGGAGTGCGACGTTTAGGTTTTAGGCGCATTTGGTTGGGTAGTGTCAGGTCGCTGGTGATCAGGTTGATGTTCCAGCCCGCATAGTGTTGTTTCAACCATGCTGACCAATCACGCCAAAATGCTTCTTGGTTGCCCTCTAATCGCTCACCGTAAGGTGGGTTGCTGATTAACCAACCTTCTTCGGCGATAGGCATAGCTTCCAGTGCATTACCTACCTCGAACCGGATGGTGTCGGGGGTAAGGTGTGCACGCTCCAAGTTGCGTTTAGCCGCATCAATAACCGTTGGGTCTAGATCGTAACCCACTAGAGGAGCTTCCAGCTTGGGAGCAATACGTGATCTAGCGTCTTCTTTGAGGTCGCGCCACATACGGCTATCGTGCACACGTAAGCGTTCAAAGTGGAAAGGACGCCAGATTCCGGGAGGCGCACCCAGTGCAATCCATGCGGCTTCAATCAAAATGGTACCGCTACCGCAGAAAGGGTCCATCAATGGGGCAGATGGGTCCCAATCAGATAGGGCTAGTAGACCTGCGGCTAAGTTTTCACGCAAAGGTGCTTCACCTTTGTTGTGACGCCAGCCGCGTTTAAATAGCGATTCACCGCTGGTGTCTAAGTACAAGGTGGCGCTGGTCGCGTCTAAGAACAAATGTACTTTGGCATCTGGGCGCACAGTATCAATACTAGGGCGCGCGCCTTCACGTTCGCGTAAGCGATCGCAGATGGCATCTTTGGTGCGTAGGTTGCAGAACTGCAAGCTTTGCACTGGGCTGCGGATGGCTGATGTGTCTACGCGCAGGGTGTCGTCAGGGCCAAACCATTGTTCCCACGCTACCGAATGTGCAAGTTCGTAGATGTCATCTTCTGTTTGTACAGGAGCTTTAGCGACTTGCAGCAAAATGCGTGTGGCAATGCGCGAGTACAGATTAGCTTTTAATATCCCTTGCCAGTCTGTTTTGAAGTGGCAACCGCCTTTACCTAGTTTTGCATCGCTATATCCCAGTGCCTGTAACTCAGCCTCTAGCACCTCTTCCAAGCCTTGTGGGCAGGGGGCAAACACTGAAAAGGGCTGCGTAGTAGAAAAGTAGGTTTCGGTGCGACGTTTAGGGCCATTATTTGCGCGAGTTGGAGCGCTGTCTCTGGGGGTGAAGCGCGAGGCAGGGCGATCCGTGCGCTCCGTGCGTTCCCGTTGTGGTGCGGCAGAAGGGCGACGATTAGCGTAATCGCCACGGCCTTTATCGCCTTGTGGGCTAGCACTTGCACGATTTGCTGGGCGTTTGGCTGCGCCAGAACGAGGGGCTTGGCGTGCTGGTTCTTCTTGTGCCGTAGCGTCGGCTGCTTGTTGACGTTGTCGGTTCAGCGCTACTTTGGCGCGGGCACCACTACGTAGGCGGGGCGCTGCCGCTGGGTCTGCGTCGCTGACAACAGTTTTCTTCAGTGACAGCGTTTTTTTAGGTTTGTCTTGGTCTGACATGTAGGGAGATCAAAAAGGTTTTAGCACAACGAGTATCAGCACCAGCAAGAGCAGTAGCACAGGAATTTCGTTGAACCAGCGGTAGTACACGTGCGAATGACGGTTGGTACCCGCTAGAAAATGTTGCAACAGCCGCCCACACCAAAGATGGTAGAGCACAAGTAAGGCAACTAATAAAATCTTGGCATGTATCCAGCCACGGCCAGTGCCTATACCGTAATACAGAAAGAGCACTAGGCCTGTGGCGATGGTGAGTACAGCCAACGGAAACATAAAGCGGTAAAGGCGTTTTGCCATACCCAGCAAAACTGCCGTTGCCGCCGGTTCTTGTGATTGTGCCAGATTCACGTAAATACGAGGCAGATAAAACAGCCCCGCAAACCAGGACATCACAAAAAGGATATGAAAAATTTTGGTCCAGAGCATGAGCATGAGTGTATTAGCCGCGAAGCTGGCCATCTCCGATGAGTACCCATTTTTGCGTAGTGAGACCTTCCAGACCTACCGGGCCACGAGCATGCAATCGGTTGGTGGAGATACCAATCTCTGCACCTAAGCCGTATTCAAAGCCATCAGCAAAACAGGTGGGTAGGTTGATGTATACGGAGCTGGAGTCTACTTCGCGTTGGAAGCGACGGGCAGCGTGCAGGTCTTCCGTCACGATGGACTCAGTATGTTCGGAGCTGTAACGGTTAATGTGTTCCATGGCTTCGTCTAGCGAGTCCACAATACGCACCGCCAAAATAGGCGCTAAGAACTCGGTTTCCCAGTCAGACTCGGTGGCGGGAATAGCTTGGCTAACTAAGGCCTGAGTGCGCTCACAGCCGCGTAGTTCTACGCCTTTTTCAATTAGGGCTTTGGCTATGTTGGGCAGTAAAGCAGGGGCTACATCGCTGTGCACCAGCAAGGTTTCTGTAGTGCCACAGATGCCGTAACGGTATGTTTTGGCATTGATCACTATAGGCAAGGCTTTAGCGGGATCAGCGGCTTTGTCTAAGTACAGGTGGCAGTTGCCATCCAAGTGCTTGATGAGCGGTACTTTGGCTTCTTCGTTTAAGCGTTGAATGAGGCCTTTACCACCACGAGGTACGATGACATCAATGTAGTCAGTGAGGCGTACCATGATGCCCACTGCGGCACGGTCAGTGGTGTCTACCACTTGTACGGCGTTAGCGGGCAAACCTGCGGCATCCAAACCTTGGCGAATGATCTGACCTAGGGCTTGGTTGGAGTGAAAAGCTTCGCTGCCGCCGCGCAAAATGGTGGCGTTACCAGACTTTAAGCATAGTGCGGCGGCGTCAATAGTGACGTTAGGGCGCGACTCGTAAATGATACCAATCACACCTAGTGGTACACGCATTTGTGCTACCTGCATACCATTGGGGCGCGTGGAGCTTGGGCCCACTGTGCCAACGGGGTCTGGCATGTCTGCAATTTGACGCAGGCCTGTCGCCATAATTTCTAGGGCACGATCAGAAAGCTTTAAGCGTTCTAACATCGCCGGCTCTAAACCACGCTCTGCGGCCGCTTTGATGTCCAAGGCATTAGCAGCTTGTAGTGCTGCTTTTTGTGCTTGGATGGCATCGGCCATGCTGCGTAAAGCAAGGCTTTTGGCATTACCGGAGGCGCTGCGCATAATGCGAGCGGCAAGGCGGGCTTTTTGTCCCAATAAGTTCATGTGCTCTTGCAGAGCAGAAGAGGTAGAAGTTTGGGTAGACATAAGTGTGTATCGCTAAAGATTAGGCGGGTGCCTACTCGTTACTATATCGTAGTATGGCAGGGTGTGTTAGGGGCGTGTGGCGCGCTGTCCCGCAAGGGCAATGCGCAGTGTGAGCCTAGCCATTTCTTCCCATGCATCGTCCAATAAATCGGCGGGTGCAAGCCCTTTAATTAGCCTGTCTATTTCGTGCGCGTGCTTGAGTGCCTGCGGCCACGCGCGCGCAGGCGTGCGTTGTAAGGTTTGGCGCAGCAGTTGTTCACGAGGGCCAAATACACGGTTTTGGCGTAATGCTGCCGAGAGATCGCCGCCGTTGGATTGCAGTAGGGCCAGGCGTGCCAATAAGCGTATTTCATCGCCTACTGCCCACAGCACCAAAGGTAGTGCCTCTCCCTCGCCTTGTAGGCCACGCAAAATGGTCAGAGCGCGTTGTGCTTGGCCTGCCAGCATGGCATCACGTAAATCAAAAATGTTGTAGCGTGCGACGTTAAGCACAGCAGTTTGTACATTTTCAATGCTAAGGGCACCTTCGGGGTAGAGTAGCCCCAATTTGGCAATTTCTTGGAAGGCGGCCAATAAGTTGCCTTCCACTTTTTCAGCTAGCCACTCTAAGGCCTCGGGTTCAGCGTGTTGTTGCTGGCGTTTGAGGCGCTGTTGTATCCAGTTGGGTAGGGCGCGACGTTCGATGAGTGGTACATCCACCCACACAGCTTGAGTGGCCAGTGCTTGTGCCCATTTGCTGCTGCGGGTGGCTTTATCTAAACGGGGAAGTTGAAATACCAACAAAGAGTCGGGTAGTTGCTGGTTCGCCAGTTGAGCACAGAGTTCTTGTATAGCCTCACCGCCTGCTTTGCCGGGCTTGCCGGTAGGGATGCTCACTTCGATGAGCTGTTTATCACCAAACAGAGAAACGGTTTGTGTGGTGGCAAATACGGGAGCCCAATCGCTGCGGCCATCCATGTCAAAACGATGGCGTTCTAGGTGGCCTTGCTCACGGGCGCGGGCCCTAATGGTGTCAGCGCTTTCTACCTGAAGCAGTATTTCGTCGCCGCAGAGTACAAAACATTGCGCTAAGGATGTTGCTGGAGCCTGCAGCAGTCGCTGCAGGCCATCAGCATCTAGCGTCTGCCCCATACTAGAACACCTCTGTGGTTGGGATATTGTTTAGCAGCAGCTCTTCAGGAGGTAACTGTGGCTGATTACTGTCTAGCAGTAACTCTGGCGCCAAAGGTAGCTCATCAGGATTGCGGAAACGTTCTGCCACATCAGGTGCGGTCAGTCGGCGCACCAATCTATCAATGAGAGATTGTTCCATGCTGGCAAACAGGGTGGCAATTTCACCTTGTTTAGCTTGCACAGCATCGGGGTTGTACGGCATGTCGCGTACCGTTTGCAGGATGGTAGGCGGGATAATTAAGTGCCCGCTGGCATCGCTTAACTGATACTGCAGTCTAACGGTAAGCTCGTATTCTTCAACCTGACCTTTAGGGTCTAGAGCCAGTTCGCGCGTTAAGCGTTGATTACTTAATTGAATTAACTGCGCTTGCGCTTGGGCTGGATCGGACACAAATTGCAGGCCGGGCGTGTTGGCTTGTAGTACGCGTCTAAGTTGCGAACCAAAAGCCGAGTTTTCAGGGATGTTGGTGTACATCACTTGAAAAGGCAGTGGTGTAGCGCCTTTTAGCTTAAAGCCGCAGGCGCTAAGTAGCATGACCGCCATTAAGCAAACCCCCACCCAGAGGACGCGTTGTCTGGCAGAAAAGAACGACATGGAGTGAAGGTTTGCCATGAGGGTTATCCTACAACGTTGACCATACGGCCAGGTACCACAATGATACGCTTGGCTTCACGGCCCTCTAGGAACTTAGCAACAGCAGGGTGGGCAGCTGCAAGCTGCTCAATATCTGTTTTGCTAGCACCATTTGCGACGGTGATGCTGCCACGTAGTTTGCCATTAACCTGCAGCGGTAGTTCAACTTCGTCTGCGATGAGTGCTTTTTCGTCGACTTCAGGCCATGCAGTGTCGAGCAAGTCGCCGTGTTTGGCGGCGTAGCCCAGCTCGTTCCACAGTAGCCAGCAAATGTGAGGCACTACGGGGTACAGCACGCGCAGCAAGATAGAGGTGGTTTCGGCCAAGGCACTGTGGTCAGCCGCTGTGTTTTCTAGCGTAGCATCTTCCAGTGTGTTCAGCATTTTCATGCAGCCAGACACAACGGTGTTGTACTGAATGCGCTGGTAATCGTATTCGATTTGCTTCAGTAAACCATGCACTTCTAAGCGCAGTTTTTTGGCTGCAGAGCTTAAGTTAGCAGTGTCTACAGGTTGTTGCAGGCCAGTACGCAAATTAGCGTTGTGCTTGTGCACAAATGACCATAAACGGCGTAAGAAGCGGTTTGCACCGTCCACGCCAGAATCCGCCCATTCCAGCGTTTGCTCTGGGGGGCTTGCAAACATCACGAACAAACGTGCGGTGTCTGCACCCATGGTGTCAATCAGGGACTGAGGGTCTACACCGTTGTTTTTGGATTTGGACATGGTGCCAATGCCACCGTAGTCCACAGCCGAGCCGTCGGACTTCAGTTTGGCGCCAATTACTGCGCCTTTGGCATCATGAACGTCTTCTACATCTTCAGGCCAGAAGTACTCAATACCGCCTTTTTCGGTGCGGCGTGAGTAAATGTGGTTCAACACCATGCCTTGGCATAGTAGTTTGGTGAAGGGCTCATCGAAGTTGATCATGCCCAGATCGCGCATGACTTTGGTCCAGAAGCGTGCGTACAGCAAGTGCAATACAGCGTGCTCAATACCACCGATGTACTGGTCCATTGGCATCCAGTAATCGTTGCGAGTATCTACCATTGCATCGGGGTTTTTGGCCGATGCATAGCGCATGAAGTACCACGAGGAATCCACGAAGGTATCCATGGTGTCGGTTTCACGACGTGCTGGTTTGCCACATGATGGGCAAGCGCATTTCAGGAAGGCTTCGTCTTTATTCAGTGGGTTACCACTACCATCTGGGATCAGGTGCTCAGGCAGAATGACTGGCAGATCTTTTTCTGGAACCGGTACAGGGCCGCAGGATTCGCAGTGGATGATAGGGATGGGGGTGCCCCAGTAACGCTGACGAGAAATACCCCAGTCACGCAAGCGGTAGGTGGTTTGCTTCTCGCCCAAGCCTTTGGCGCTCAGGTCGGCAGCAATAGCGTCTACAGCGGCTTTGTGTGCAAGGCCATCGTATTTGCCGGAATCAATGGTTTGGCCTTGTTGCTTGTCGCCATACCAGTCATCCCATTGTGTGGTGCTGTAGGTTTTACCTTCAACACCAATCACTTGCTTGATAGGCAGATCGTATTTCAGCGCGAAAGCAAAGTCGCGTTCGTCGTGTGCGGGTACACCCATCACAGCGCCGTCGCCGTAGCTCATCAGCACATAGTTACCTACCCAGACGGCAACTTGTTCGCCGGTCAGAGGGTGAGTCACGAACAAGCCGGTAGGCATACCTTCTTTTTCACGGTTGGCAATATCCACTTCGGATGTGCCGCCCAGTTTGCATTGCTCAATGAATGCAGCTAATTTTGGGTTGTTGCGTGCGGCGTGTGTGGCTAAGGGGTGTTCTGCCGCAACGGCGCAGAAGGTAACGCCCATGATGGTGTCGGCACGCGTCGTAAAGACGTACATGCGACCATCTTGAATGAGTTTGCCGTCTTCGCCTTGGATGTCGTGGGTAAAGGCAAAACGTACACCTTCACTTTTACCAATCCAGTTTTCTTGCATCAGACGTACACGCTCGGGCCAGCCGGGCAGTTTGTGCTGTACGTGATCCAGCAACTCTTCAGCGTAATCGGTGATGCGCAAGTAGTAGCCGGGGATCTCACGTTTTTCAACGGGGGCGCCTGAGCGCCAGCCGCGACCGTCAATCACTTGCTCGTTAGCCAATACAGTCTGGTCGACTGGGTCCCAGTTAACGACTTGAGTTTTACGGTAGGCAATGCCTTTGTCCAGCATTTTCAGGAACAGCCATTGGTTCCATTTGTAGTAGTCAGGGTCGCAAGCGCACATTTCGCGCGACCAGTCTATGGCCAACCCCATGGACTGCATCTGCTTCTTCATGTAAGCGATGTTGTCGTATGTCCATTTTGCGGGTGGGACTTTGGATTTAATGGCTGCGTTTTCCGCAGGCATACCAAAAGCATCCCAACCCATGGGCATTAGCACGTTATAGCCACGCATACGTAGCTGGCGAGCCATTACGTCGTTGATGGTGTAATTACGCACGTGACCCATGTGTAGCTTACCGCTAGGGTAAGGTAGCATGGAGCAAGCGTAAAACTTGGGTTTTAGCGATCCATCAGCATTCGTGGCATGTTCACTGACACGGTATGCATCGCGTGCTTGCCAGTTCTCCTGGGCGCGATGCTCGACTTCGGTGTGACTATAACGTTCCTGCATGTATATGACCAAAAAAATGGTGGGCAAACCTCCATTATATGCTGCATTGTCAAGGTGGACAGAGGGTGTGGGTAGATATGTGTGCTTTTGTTGTGCTAACACCCGAAACTAGGGCTTAGTGGGCTGGTTGGCGACGAGGGAATCCGCACAACAGGCAGCATAACGCACCGCACATAACGATGGTGTAGCCCAGCGCCTGATACCAGCCGGTTAGTAACAGGCCGCCACCAATGAGCAGGTAATACATCAGCCCAAATACGGCGCCTGCGCTTCCTAGTTGACCCGTGTAAGCGGTAAGGGCTTGGCCTAATACGTTAGGGATGGCCATGCCAAAGGCAATGACAACCACGGTCATGGGCGCTAGTAACCACAAAGAATGCTCCAGCACCAGAACACCAGCTCCGCCAGCAGTCACTAAGATGGCGGCCAAGCTTTGTAGTTGATTGCTGGTGTAATGACGCTGTAGTAGACGGCGGTTTAGCCAAGCGCCTAGTGCAGAGCCAGCCGCTAACGCGGCACCACTATAGCCATACAGCGCGGCATCTAAGCCGGCGCGTTGAAAGAGAAATGGGCCGATGGCGTAGTAGCTCAGTAAGGCAATATTAAATGCAGCAACCAGTACGGCTGAGCGCCAGATTCCTCGGTCTACCAGCATGGTTTTTAACGTGCTGTAGAACGAGGTTTTAGCTTGTTGGGCTGGGCGGCTTTCGGTAAGCGATAGGCCGCTCCAGCCAAATAGCACCACAGCTAGGATCAATAGGCTAAGCATGACGCCGCTGTAACCGAACCAGCGTGTTAAGCCTGCGCCTGTAAACAAGCCGATGGCGGGGCTCAGGGCTAATGCCATCCCCACTAACGAAAATACCTTGGCCAGTTCAGGGCCTTGATAGTGATCGCGTAATACAGTTTGGGTCACCACTGAACCGGCTGCTGCGCCTATGGCGGCAATGGCTTGAGTGATAAGTAGTTGTGTAAACGACCCCACTAGCAGCGCGGCGGCAGTGGCGGCTGCGTAGAATAACAGGGCGGCCAGCATGGCAGGGCGACGCCCGAATCTGTCGCAGCAATATCCCCATAGCATTACCCCAACAGCAAATGCGAGGAAGTACACCGTCATGGCCTGTGAGGCTGCTTCTGGAGGAACGTTAAAGGCTTGACTGAAGTCGGTGAGGGCGGGGCTGTATAGCGTTTGTGCGAGTTGTGGAAACATCAACAGCACAATCAACAGTGCAAGAGGTGCTTTGTGAGTAGTCATCGTTTTATATATAGCTAAAGAGTGATGACGGTCATTGTGAGGGGTTTTATTTTGTCTTATTATCGTTGAAATGACAATTTATCAATGAAATACGACAAATGGCCTGGTTGCAAGCGGATGACCTCTTTGATGCTGACGCACATGATGCGCCGGTGGTGGGTATTGCGGCGAGTTTGGGGCAGCATGATTCGGGCTTGCATCAGCATGGCAGGGGGCAGTTGCTCTATGCTCGTAAGGGGTGCATACGCATTACATTGGCCAATCAAGTGTGTTTGTTACCGCCTTCGCGTGCGGCATGGATTCCCCCGGCTATCGCGCATAGGGCGGTAATGAAGGAGGTGGTGGACTATAGGTCGCTGTATTTTTCGGCCGAATTAAGTTTGCAAGTTGATGCGGCGGTCTGTGTGGTGGAGGTTAGTCCGTTACTGGAGGCCGTGCTGGAGCCTATGGCGCAAGCGGATTTTGATGTGGATTGGTCGCAGGGGCGTTATAGGTATTTGTTAGGTTTGTGTCTAGACGAAATGCAGAACGCATCGCGCCAGCCTACGTTACTGCCGCTGCCGCAAGATAGACGTTTGCATAGTTTGATTGCGCAGCCTGAACGATTGCCGCCAGAGTTGCGAGAGCTGGAACAGGAGGTGGGGGCGAGTGCCAGAACTATTGGCCGAATTTTTAGGCTAGAAACGGGAATGAGCTATCAGCAGTGGCGACAGCAATGGCGGTTGATGCGTGCGATTGAGTTGTTAGCGATAGGGAAAAATTACAGCTATACCGCGACCATGTTGGGCTTTCAAAGCGAAAGTGCTTTTGTGGCTTTCTTTAAGGGGATGGTGGGGCGTACCCCTAGAGAGTTTTTAAAGGTGGGAGTGGGTACGGTATAGACGCAAAAAAGCCCTGTAAAACAGGGCTTTTTGTGCCGTAGAAACTTTTGGATACGGGGTGAACCGCACCAGAATTCGACTTATTTCAGTCGTGTTTCTTTGTACTCTACGTGCTTGCGAACAACTGGGTCAAACTTTTTGATCACCATTTTTTCTGGTGTATTACGTTTGTTTTTAGTTGTTGTGTAGAAGTGACCGGTACCTGCGGAGGATTCCAGTTTGATTTTCTCACGAATGCCTTTGGCCATGATGTGCTCCTTTTATATAGTGCAGGCTAACGCTTAAACGCGTTCGCCACGAGCGCGCAAATCTGCCAATACAGCATCAATGCCGTTTTTGTCGATCAGACGAACAGCTTGAGTGGATAGACGCAGACGAACCCAACGGTTTTCACTTTCAACCCAGAAACGACGGGATTGTAGGTTTGGAAGAAAACGACGTCTAGTTTTGTTGTTAGCGTGTGAAACATTGTTGCCCGACATTGGGCCTTTTCCGGTAACTCGGCATACGCGTGCCATGGTAATACCCCTTAAGAGTCTAATTCGGCTACCGCACCATAAGCCAGTCAAAAATAAGTGATGCTGAACTGTTAGTAACGCGGTTTAAGCACTTCAAAGCCCAAGCAAAAACTGCAGGACTAATAAAATCGTTCTAAAGCAGAACATTCTAATATGAATAAAGCTGCTAAATCAAGTTTCCGGATTGAGTCTGTGAGCGATGCGGCTTGAAAGCCACGACAAAGAGGCGCAGGCAGCGAGTACGCTCACCATTGGGAGCACGCTTTCGCTGTGCCACACGCTCATGGCTAAACCGGCTAATGCACCGCCTAACATTTGCAACGTCCCCATGCAGGCCGATGCAATGCCTAAGCGATGCCCTTGTTTATTAAGGGCTAAGGCTGAGGAGTTAGGGTAAATGAAGCCTAGGCTCGCCATAAAGCCCATGAGGCAGAACATGAGGCTGTAAAGATTGATCCACCCAAAAAGGGTAAGCAAGAGCGAAACAAAAATAAAACCTACCAGTGTATTTTCCGCTGTGAGCAACAGTTGCGACGGCGTGTAGCGGTTAAGCAGCTTGGCGCTAAATTGCGACGCAATAATAAAGGACAGCGCATTGAGCCCGAACAGTAGGCCAAAATAGGCGGGGTCAATGTTCATCTGGCTAATAAACACACGAGCCGAGCCACTAATGTACGCAAACATGCTGGCTGAGCCCAACGCGGCGGCGAGGGTGTAGAAGATAAAGCTGCGATCGCGAACAAGGTCTACATAGGTGCGTGCAATAAAGCCAGGGCGTAACGGGTTAACACGATCGGGGGTGAGGCTTTCTTTCAGGCTTACGATGGTGGCAATGCAGAGTCCCAAGCTAGCGACGCCCATCAGCACGAAGATGAGAGACCAACTGCCTAAACGTAGTAGTTGGCCCCCAATAATAGGTGCCAATATAGGCATAGCACCCATGACTAACATAATCATGGACAGTGCTTTGGCGGCATCTCGGGTTTCGAATTTGTCGCGGATGACGGCTCTAGGAATAGCCATGCCAGCGGCTCCACCAAAGGCTTGAATGATGCGCCACATGCTGAGTTCTTCAATAGAACTGCTAAGGGCACAGCCAAACGAGGCCAGTGAAAATAATGCCACCCCAAACACTAAGGGGATTTTTCTGCCGAACCTATCGGCAACAGGCCCATAGATCAATTGTGCACAGGCAATACCAATAAGATAGCTTGCCAATGTGCGTTCTACATTGCCTTGCGTGGTGTTCAAGTCACGAGCAATAGTAGGAAATGCTGGCAAATACATGTCGATGGCTAGTGGGCCTAATGCCGTCAGTAATCCTAGTAGTATCAACCATTTAGGTATTTTTTTATTGAGGTTTGAACGAGATGGTGCGGCAGACATGTAGGTAGGCTAGAGGAGGGTGAAAGAGAGGGCATACCAAGGAGGGGCATCACAAAAGCAGAGTTAGGTGCTACAGTATTTCTGCATAGATGCTGCGGCCAAGTGTAGCATGAGGCCGTGGTGTTCGAGGCGCCATAGAGGTAGCAGGCGTAACGCATTCTTTAGTTAAAAACAAAACTTAGGAGGCGGGTTTGAGCTCTATTTCAGCGATGGTTGAATCAAAATTGGCAGCATTGCCAGTCGTGGTTAGTCTAACGTTGCCAGACGGCAGCAGAGTGGGGCCAGAAGACGCGCAGTTGGCCCTAGAAGTTAAAGATACGGCCACTTTAGCGTTGTTATCAACGGGGCAGGTAGGCAGTCTGGGTGAGGCATATGTGGCAGGAACCTTTGATTTTAAAGGCTCCATACGCGACCTAATGATAGCTGCAGCGGCTATTTTGCCGGACACCCCCATTAATCAAGCCAAAGCTGGTGCATTTACAGGACTGATCAGTCGCCTACGTTCCATTTGGCGACATACGCTTGAGCGCGATGCCAAGCAGATTCAGTTTCACTACGACTTATCCGATGATTTTTATGGTTTGTGGCTAGACCCACGGCGTGTGTATTCGTGCGCTTACTATAAAGAACCACACTTTTCTTTGGCGCAAGCACAGGAAGCCAAACTGGATCACATTTGTCGTAAGTTACGGTTGCAAGCTGGCGAGCAGTTTTTGGATGTGGGTGCAGGGTGGGGCGGGTTGTTGTTGTGGGCGGCCGAGAATTATGGTGTGGAAGCAACGGGGATCACGCTCTCTAAAAACCAACATGCTTATGTCAGCAATCTTATAGAACAAAAAGGTCTAAGTGGGCGTGTACGTATGGAATTGTTGGACTACCGTAAATTGGTGGGCACCAAACAATTCGACAAGATAGCCTCTGTGGGGATGTTTGAACACGTGGGCCGAGCCCAATTGGGCGGGTATTTTTCTACGTTGCGTAGTTTGCTAAACCCGGGTGGTTTGATATTGAACCATGGCATTACGTCGGGTGGGGTAGAGCACGACCAGTTAGGTGCTGGGATGGGGGACTTTATTGAAAAGTACATTTTCCCGGGCGGTGAGCTTACCCATATTAGCTATGTATTGCGTCATTTGGCCGAGGGTGGATTAGAAGACCTAGACGTAGAGAATCTGCGTCCGCATTATGCCAGAACCTTGTGGGCATGGAGTGATGCACTAGAAGAACGCTTGCAGGAGGCGAGCACCATTCTAGCTGGGGAGCAGGGCTTGAGGTCGTTGCGTGCGTACCGAGTCTATTTGGCTGGGTGCGCCATGGGCTTTGAGCATGGTTGGATTGCGTTGCACCAAGTGCTAGCACAACACGCACCTACAGGGCGTTCAGACGAGCTAGATAATCCACGTGACTTAGCCTACCCATGGCGAAGAGACTACATCTATAAATGAGGTAACAACCCTCCCTTAGGTTGACCGCCAAAGGGAGGGCATCTGCTACTTCACGGCATCAATAAACTTATCAAGCAAAATGTTCTTGCCACAGATTACTACGGCCACCGCTTGGCCTTGATAGAGCGGTGCTTGCTTTAATAAGGATGCAACGGCTACACCGGCCGCACCTTCTACCATCCATCTATCTGTTTGTGCTAATAGACGCATGGCAGCTTTGATCTCTGCCTCGGTGACAAGACAGGTATCAGAAAGTATGTGTTGGCAGAGCTCGAAAGTGATGGAGTCGGGTTCTATACCACCGGCTGTGCCATCCGAGATGGTGTCAAACTCTTCCACATCAATAATCTTCCCAGCGGCTAATGAGCTGTATAACGATGTGGCATTACTGGGCCAGCAACCTACTATCTTTGTGTGAGGGCTGTGGTAGTGCAATGCTGTGCCTATGCCTGAAATAAGGCCTCCACCGCCTACGGCTATAAATGTAGCAGCCAGTTCTACCTCCGCTTCAGCAGCTTGCTCTGCTATTTCCATACCAGCCGTACCTTGGCCTGCAATCACCTCCACATCGTTGTAGGGGGATACAAAGGTTTTGCCTTGCAGTTTGGCTTGGCGGCTGGCCTCTAGTTCTGCCTCTAGTGGTGTGCCATCCACAACCACGACCTGCGCTCCCAGAGCGCGTATGGCATCATGTTTGAGCTCAGAAGCGTTGCTGGCGACGTAAACAGTGACGGGAATATTTTTGAGGCGTCCTGCTAACGCAATACCTTGACCGTGATTGCCGCTAGAAGCAGTAATGACGCCCTTGGTTTGTTCCTCGGCACTAAGTAGTCGAATTTTGTTGGTAGCGCCTCGAAACTTGAATGAACCAGTGTGTTGCAAGTGCTCGCATTTTAAATAAACCTGACACCCCGTCATGGTAGAAAGTAGCGGGCTATGAGAGAGGGGCGTGACGAGTACTTGAGGTCGAGTCAGTAGATGGGCATCGGTGATGCGTTCATAAAGATCGTGGTTCACTACGTGTTCCTTTAGGACAAAATCTGTTTCTGGCACAGCACGTGAGGCTGCCCTTATGTTGGGCGCGTTACCTAGCGGTGCTTAGCAAGATTATGGCAATGAGAGTGGTTGTTGGTGTAGCAAAATTGTGAATCATTGCTTCAATAGAGAGCTGAAAAAGCCGGGCATCAAAAAGCCCCCTTGGTTTCCCAAGGAGGCATAGACGCTTCACTTACCGCAGTTTAGAAGCGGGTGGTTAGGCCGACAAAGTAAACGCGATCACCGTTGTCGTAGTTATTATCACCATCTAGGGTGCTCTTACCTGTGAGGTTCAGAATACCAGCGCGCAAGGTGAGGTCTTTGCTAACGTTGTAATGCGTAGTCCAGTCGTAGGTGGTGTAGCCGCCCGCAAAAGTTGGGCCGCCACGAGCACCAGGAGCAGGCATCGTTAACTGTTTACCGATGTATTGCGCACTGAAATTGGTGGACCATTTTTCAGTAATGCGCCAGTTCACGTTGGAGTTGATGGTCATTTTAGGCACAACCAGCAAATCAGCACCTGTGGTTAGGTTTTTGGACTCAAACATGCGCGTCAGGTTGGTGTTCCAGCTTAGGCTAGGCAAAATAGGCATTCTGACGCTGGCTTCCAAGCCACGAGTACGTGCTTTTTGAGCATTCTCCATACGCGTTAACCAATAACCGTTGATGTAGCCCAGTGGCTGGTAATCAATTTTGTTTTTGAAGTCAGTATGGAAATAGGTGGCTTCTGCTGCCCAACCTTCGTAGTCGTAGCCTATGTTTAGTTCATAGTTAGTGCTGGTTTCTGGTGCTAAGTTGGCATTACCAATCATGTAGCAACCGCGAGAGCCATCAGCGTTGGTGCTGTTGGAGTTCCAGCCCATACCGGCTAAACCTCGGCAGCCGTTACCACCCGATTGTGTGGCGGCGTTAGGGGAGCTTTCTTTAAGGTTGGGGGCGCGGAAGCCTCTTGATACACCGCCTTTAACCGTCCAGTTGGAGGTGGGGTGATATACCAGATAGCCACGTGGAGACCAGTGTGAGCCGAACTTCTTGTCATGGTCCATACGTAACCCCATAGTTAGGGTTAGGTTATCCAATAAGTAAGACTGGCTTTCAGCAAAGGCAGACCAGTTGTTGCGACGCAGTTTGGATGAGCTGTTCGTGACCACACCGCTTGAGCCGCCAATCGTGTCGGCATTATCCAACTCTTCACGTTTCCATTGGAAGCCTGCGGTCAGCATCCCATCTACACCAAGCGTGTAGGGAATATCCATACTGCCATCAAAAACAGTTTCGCTGGAATTGCTGCCTACCGAGCTGCCTTTGTTTTCGTATTTGTTGTGATAAAGATTGAGCTTAGAGCTGTATTGGCCATATGTGCCGTTATGGCTTAAGCCGTAATAGTTGTGTACGAGCTTGGAAGAGCCCCATGCACCAACAACAGGTCTGCCATTACTGCCTACATCATTAGACGCTAATGAGCGTTGTACGCCTTGCGCTGCTTCTACAGAGATAGACTGGTTATCGGTAATGTCCCAGTTCAGTAATACATTGGCATTTTGTTTGCGGCTACCCGACGAACCACCAGCTAGTTCATCAGCGGCGCGACGTGACACACTACCCCCCACACGTATGCCTACTCTTTCGCTGATGGGCCCGCTTAGGTTAATGCCCAGTTTGAACTCATCACCACGCTTAGAACTATCGGGCTTGCTGTAGTCACTAGAGGCGCTGCCACTCCACACTTTAGAGGTTTTTCTAGTGATGATATTGATTACACCGCCCATGGCATCAGACCCGTATAGCGATGACATAGGGCCGCGCACCACTTCAATGCGCTCAATCATTTCCGGCGTAATCCAGTCTAAGTCTTGTTGGCCTAGGTCGGGACGGTAGTTGGTGTGTGCAGAAGAACCTTGGCGTTTGCCGTCTACCAGAATCAACGTGTAAGCCTCGGGTAAACCGCGCAACTTAACTTTGGATTGAGCGCCTGTTGAAGCATATCCGCCGGTGACACCAGGTAGGGTGCTGAGTATTTCTGCCAGCGATGATACGGGTTTTCGTTCAATTTCCTCACGAGTGATCACACTGATGCTAGCAGGGGCATCTTTGATATCCACGTCGGTACCGGTTGCTGTCACCACAATATTATTGAGTTGGCTGACAGTCTCTTCCGTTTTGGGATCTACGGTTTCGGTCGTGATCGTTTGGGCATATACCTGTGTCGCACTTAGCGTAGTGGCACCAAAAATAGCAAAACGTAGCAGTTGCCTCACAGCATTTGGAGTGAGGCTAAGCGTTGGGTAGGACATTTGACTAACTTCCCTGTAAATGGATTTGTGTAGTAATTTGTGACACGAATTCTATTAATTACGTAATACAAATGCAAATCGTTTTCATTTGCTAGTTGTTTTTTATCTCCGTGCACCTCTTAAGGTTATCGTCTCTTTTCTACTACTGTTTCAAGAATTGTTCTCATTATTATTATGAATACGCTGTTCTTGATTTGAATTGGTAATGAGAATGGGTATCATTGTTTTCGCTGTAAGAGTAAGGCTGCCAGAAGAGCAGAAGGCCAACAGCAGAGGCTAAACCCAGAAAAAAATTGGAAGTGGTCAATGAGATCTATATTTACCGTCAAGCGTTTGCCATTGGTTGTAGCTGGTGTGTTTGTTGCCAGCGGCGCAGTGGCCCAAGAGAACAGAGCTGTTCAACTGAATTCCGTGGTGGTTACCGCTACTGGCTTTGAGCAGGATATTAAAGAGGCGCCAGCCTCTATTTCCGTGATTACTCGTGAGGACTTGGAAAACAAGTTCTACCGTGATGCGTACGATGCGCTGCAAGATGTGCCTGGGGTGATCGTGACAGGTGGTGGTGATAGGCGTGATATCAGCATCCGTGGTATGAGCTCTAAGTACACGTTGATTTTGATTGATGGTAAGCGTCAAAGCTCATCCGAAACACGTACGAACTCAGACTCTTCTGGCGTAGAAGGCGGTTGGACGCCTCCGCTGTCTGAGATTGAGCGTATTGAGGTGGTGCGCGGCCCTATGTCTTCGCTGTACGGTTCAGATGCTATGGGTGGGGTGATTAATATCATTACCCGTAAAGTGCCTGAACAGTGGGGCGGTTCTATTCGCTTAGACACTACTTTGCAGTCGCACAGTCGCTCTGGGGATATTAATCAAGGTAACTTTACGGTAGGTGGCCCAATCCAAGAGGGTTTGTTGGGCTTGCAAATGTACGGTCAGTACACACACCGTGATGAAGATAATATCTATAACGGTTACCGTAAACGTAATGCCTACGAAGTAGGTGCGAAGCTTAGCTTTACACCATCGGCAGATCATAGCTTTGTATTGGAAGGCAGTTCTAAACGCCAGCAATATAACAATACTTTAGGCAAAACCGTTGATCCAACCACGCCGTTGGCCGTAATGGTTGCCCTAGCAGCTCCGAAACAGATTACCGTGGCGAGAAAGTCTCGTTAACGCATAACGGCGATTGGGGTTTTGGTACGTCTGATAGCTATGTGCAGCAAGAGGATTTCAACAATAAAACACGTTCTATGCGCATCAAAAATACCGATGCACGTACGTCGTGGGTAATGCCTCTGGGTGATCACTTGCTGACAGTTGGTGGCATGTATCAGTACCAAAAGTTGACGGATAAAACCGGTAACCAACTGAAAACAGGTATACAGAAAATTGATCGTACGCAGTGGGCGTTGTTTGTGGAAGATGAGTGGAGTCTGACAAACAGTTTTGCATTAACAGGCGGTTTGCGTTTTGATCACGACGAAAACTTTGGTGAGCATTTCAGCCCACGTATTTACGGTGTGTGGTCGGTAAATGATTTCTGGACGCTGAAAGGTGGTGTATCTACGGGTTTCCGTGCGCCAGACTTGCGTCAAACAGTGGCGGGTTGGGGACAAGTTAGCCGTGGCGGCAACATGTACGGTAACCCTGACTTGAAGGCTGAGAAATCCGTATCTCAAGAGCTGTCTGTGATGTATGACACCTTGGAAGGTTTCTCTGCTGGTGCGACATTGTTTAATAACGATTTCAAAGACAAGATCACTCGTGTGGCTTGCCCAGCAACGAAATGTACCGATGGCCCTAATCAGTTTGGCTCTGACCCAACCACGTACGAGAACGTCGATAAAGCGATCACTCGTGGTATTGAAACTAACTTTAGTTGGGATATGGCTGAGGACTGGACGTTGAAAGGTACCTATACTTTTACGCACTCTAAACAGAAAAGCGGTCCGAACAAAGGGCAGCCTTTGAATCAGTTGCCTAAGCATATGGCTAGCGTCAGTGTAGATTGGACGCCAACCGAGCAAATCAATACGTGGGCACGTTTGAATTACCGTGGTAAAGAAAGCCAGCCTGTATTGACAGCTTCATCTTCTGATTTCAGAGCACCTTCTTACACCTTTGTTGATCTGGGTGCGAGCTACAAGCTGAACAAGAATGTAGATTTGTATGCTGGTATTTATAACGTGTTTGATAAGCAAGTGACTTACGACGACTACGAGTACGTAGAAGATGGTCGCCGTTACTGGCTAGGTTTGGGTGTGCGTTTCTAAGAACGACACGACTTTGATGACAAAAGGCATGCAGAATTTGCATGCCTTTTTGTTTTAATTTGTAAGCTGAACACTAAGCGTTATTTTCTGAAAAAGTGGCTTGTCATCTGTGTGTGAGCTTCGTATGATCGCAGCGGAGCATTTTTTTGCGTGAGAGGTGGAGTATGAAAATAGTCTTCATCGTAATAGGGGCTGCTGTGGTGGCCTATTTGTTGGCCAAAGGCTTGTGGGCCGTTTTTTATAAAAAACATAAGTAACTAGGGATTGATAATGAGTATCCAAGCAAAATCCGGGAAAGTATTAGGCTTTCTTGGGGTAGTGGCGGTGTTGTTTGTTGTGGTGATGTTGATTGCTTTTGATGCCTTTTTTCAGGTGGATCAGGGTGAGCGTGGCGTGGTGCTGCGTAACGGGAAAATCGTTAATGTGGCTGAACCAGGCTTAGGGTTTAAAACGCCTATTCTGGATTCCGTGCGCTTTATTTCGGTGCGTGACCATAACGTAACTATGCCGTTGGAAGCCTACTCATTTGACCAACAACCTGCCAACATGAAAGTGTCGGTGACGTACCGCGTGCCTATCGATCGCGTGGCTGACTTATACAGTGAGTACGGTACGTTAGAAAACCTGCAAGCGCGCGTGATTGAGCGCCGTACGCCCGATGCAGCGAAAAACGTGTTTGGTAAATTTACTGCTGCCCGCGCGATTCAAGAGCGTGAAAAGCTGGGTGTGGAAACCGTACAAGCCGTTTCGACTGTGATGCGTGATGCGCCTGTGCAAGTTGTGGGTGTACAAGTAGAAGAGGTGGGTTTTTCTAAAGCCTATGAGCAATCCATCGAGCAACGTATGTTGGCTCAGGTACAGATTGAGACTACCCGTCAACAAGAACAAACGGCAGAAATTCAAGCCAATATCCGTGTAGTACAAGCCCGTGCAGAAGCAGATGCACAGCGTGAACACGCTAAAGCAGAAGCAGATTCCATCCGTATGCGTGGTGACGCTGAAGCCGAGGCTATTGAGGCACGTGGTCGTGCGTTAGCGGCTAATCGTGGTCTGGTAGATTTGATTGCTGCAGAGAAGTGGGATGGTGCGTTACCCACTACTCAAGTGCCAGGCTCAGCCTTGCCATTTATTGGTGTGCGCTAAGTAGTCGTTGGATGATCTGGCATCGATAGTGGATGCCATGGGGAACGAAAAGCAGACTTTTTAAGTCTGGCTCTCGTTCCCTTTTTTATGCGTGCTAGACTGGCTTTTGTTATTAAAAAACATAGTTATGAGAATTATTATCATTTATAATAATGGGTAGAGGTCTAGGTATCTAAGTTTTTGATATAGCTAAAGGAAGTTTATGTTTGTCGCTTCATCAGTGCGTAGTCTGCCGCGTCAGTGGTTGTGCAGCACGGCATTTGTTTTGTGTGGGGTGCTAGCGCAACCCGCTGTGGCAGTCACACCCACTCCGACCCCCGGTCCTGCGTATGCATTGCAGGTGGGGTATTTGCAGGATGCAGGCGAGGGCTTGTATGAGGTTCAAGTGAACCCTGAGAACGCGCTGGTGATGACGGCGGTGATTGATAGAGCGAAAGCCAGTGATGATGTGGGCTTTGTCTACGCCTTTGATATAGGAACAATGGAGCCTCGCTGGAAAACAGCAATGCCGCACCAGTCTTTCTCATTGGCTCAAGATACGGTGAACAACAAGCTGTTTGTGGGGCATGGCAAGAACAAGCCGTTGCGCATCAGCCGTGTGAATGTGGTCACGGGTGAACTAGAACAAACTGGTCCACGTCTAACCGTGCAGCCTGAGGGTTTTGAAGGTACCGAAGGTTTACGTCACATGATCTATGTGCCTGAAGCCAATGTGTTGTTTGTGGTGTATAGCTCTACCAGTTCTGAACAAACAGGCAAACAGAAAAGTCATAAGTTGCTCGTGGTGGACCCACAAAGCTTAGAGGTAATAGGTGAGGTGGAAGGTGCGTATCCGTCCACTGGTTATGCGTTGTCCTATGACCCTACAGAGAAGATGTTGTACACCGCAGGCCAGTTCATTAATAAGATTGATCCAATCAGCCGCAAGGTGGTGGGGTCGGTGGATGTGTCAGCGGCTAACCCTAGCATTACCAATATTTTGGGGCTGGCTGTAGATAGCGCAAATAATCGCGTGTTTGCGGCACATAACATTTTCCGCTCAGAAGGCGAAGATGATGGTGTGTATGTGTTTGATCTGAAAACGGGCAAACAGTTGGCGTTTGTGCGTACAGGTCGTGGCAGTATTAGCGTGAGCTATGATCCTGTGCGTGAACAAGCTTATGTGGCTAATTTCCGTGCTGGCACCATTAGCGTGATTAACGGTAAAGATTACCAAGTAAGTCGCCAATTTACGATTGGGCCGCTGCCCAATGAAATGGCGTTAGACAGCAGCAACAATCAGTTGTTTGTTGGTTTGAAAGAGGTTTATAGCCCCAATTCTTCCACCGGAGATTTTGTAGCTGGTGCTAAAGAGCGTTTACTCAAAGTGAACTTGCCTGTTCGTTGAGGTAACACCAAGGCCCCGATCGTGAACTCCCACGCGGGGCCTTTTTTATTTAGCGTATTTCAGTTTTTGCTGCAAAAACGGCAGGGCTGCGGTAGCGCTCAATCACATCCTCTAACGTTTCACCGCTACCACCTTTGCGAATCAGCCAATAGTTCAACGCCGACATCTTGATCAGAAAATCCTTGCAGTGCTGACGCGCTTCGCTTGTGGCATGGTAGGCAATGCTTAATACTTGCGCTTTCATCAGATCAGGTTCTTTATAGAAATGCTGTAGTAGATTGGTATTAACCTGCGACAGCAAATCGGTGTGTTCCCCAAAGTCGTGTTGGCCTACATGATGCCAATACAAATCTTCTTTCCCTGCGGGGATGAAAAAATCCACCCATTGACGGTAGTCGGGGTCCATTTGAATGGACAGCGACATCTTGCGCAGTATTTGGCTATTAGCGGACTCAATGGGGTTGTCTTGGCAGTAATCCGTTAATGCGCATACTTCCGTTAATAAGGCCATGTGGCTGGCATTAAGGTGGTTATAGCTCTGCATCAATTGCGCCAAGCCCTCTCTGAACTCTGCAATCTGTTTGTGCCCATCTTCAATGCTGTCTAGCAAAGGAGTGATTTGGTAGTTGTAGGCACAAATAGTGTGAAAGAAATCACTGATATTGTCCGAGGTGTTCTGCAAGGATTGCTTTAGCGTGTCTAAGTATTCGGGGCGGCTTTCTAGCATAGAGGCCAGTTTGACAGCGCCACGACTGGCTGCGTTATGCAAGGGTGAGGCCTGCACCACAATCTGCTTGATGTACAGCGTTGATAAGGTTCCAAGCGCTGCTTGAAATTCGTTGACGGTGACGGCTCGTACAGACTCATCTAATTGGCGCTTTTTGGTTTCACGGTTTTTTAAGCGTTGGTTAATGAGGAAGGTAATGGCAGATGCAAGAATGGCTAAGCTGGTGGCGATATCAACGCCCAGCTGCAGAGAGGTGATTTGCATAATAGGGAAGAGGTGGCGGTTGTGCCAGAAAGAAAACAGGTCGCAGAAAAAAGAAGGTTTTAAATCTGCGACCTGTGTTTGTCAAGAATGGAGTCGCTAGGACTCTAGGGGTGTGGCGAAAGGGTTAGCCACCAAAACGCCAGCCCACATTGACTTTAACGTTACGCCCCGTGCCTTGCCAGGAGCTTGGGTTGGTTGTGGCGTAGCCTGCTTGTGGGTCGGTGTAGGCTTTGTTAAGCAGGTTGTCTATGCCGAAATCCACACTTACTTGTTTGTTGATCTGCCAGGAGGCGTACAGGTCCAACAAGCTGTAGCCTGCAGCGTTAGGGGCTGTGGCTGATGAGCGCTCGGTAGAGGCGGTAGAGGACCAACGCACACCGTACTCTAGGTCTTGGTCTAGTGCACGGGCGCCAAGGGTGAATACAACGCGTTTCAATGGTGCGTTATTCAGTGGGTGGCCGCTATAGGTGTCGGCTGTAGCCAATGAACCATTTAAACCAGCATAGAAATTGCCGGTGTCGTAGCTGCTGTCTAGTTCAATCCCTTTTAGAGTGACTTTACCTACGTTTTGGTATTGGCTGTAGCTTTGCTTGCCTACTTTAAACTGTTCACGGTCAATGTAGTCGCGAACGCGTGTATGGTAGAACGACAGCTTAGTGCGCAAGGCGTCATTAGGCATAAAGACGGCATTGTGCTTCAGGTTCACGCCTATTTCTACGGTAGAAGCGCTTTCTGGTTTTAGATTGAAGTTGGGTAAGTATTCCAGTCTAGAACCATGGCCACCAACACGGAATGCCTCGGCCAGTGAGGGGGCTCTAAAACCCTCGGCGTAGGTAATGTAGGTGGTGACACCCTGAATAGGCGTGATACCTAAGGTTAGGCGTGGCGAAACGCGGTCTTTGGTAAAGCTATGAGTGACCTGATTTGTGTCTTGCCCGCGTAGTTTGAAGCGGTCATAACGCAGTGCACCGATAAGTTGCAGCCATTGGTTGTATTCAGCCTCCCATTGGCCATACACACCAAAGGCTTTGCTATCGCCAGAGCCAAAATTCTCGTGATCAGAGCGGCCTTTGATGTCAAAGCCGTCACCACCGTAGTTCAATGTATGGTTCCAGCTATCACCCGCAATGTTTGAGCGATTTTTCAACGCCCAGCCATTGGTGCGTACGCGGTACTCGCGGCTGTTCCCGTCTGTGACGCGGCTTTGGTCGCTGGTGGTGGCACTACGGTACAGTTCTGCTTGCAGGTTGATCAGTGGGTTAGTGGGGCTATTGAAGCTGTAACGTAGGTTAGCGGTGTAGCTGTCAGTGTCTGTGTCATCCACGCTGAGTGTGGGGCTGCTGGAGCCAGCCGATCGGCTGCTTTTGTAGCCACTGCCATACCGCAACCAGCCAGCTTTGATTTCGTGGCCGGGGGCGGGGCGATAGCTGGCTTTGACTAGCTGTGAGTTTTGGTGCTGATCGCTATACAAAATTCTATTGCCGTCGCCGTCTTTTTGTTCGTCTCGACCACGGTTCACTGTGCTGACAAGGATCTCGGCATTATCGCTGACACGTACAGCACCAATAGTGCGTGCTAGCCACCCTTTGCCATTGCTTTGGTAGCCGCCTTTAACGCCCACTGCAACGTCTTCGTCTTCCTCAAGGTAATCGCGGCCATCAATAGTTTCAAAGCTAATAGAGCCGCCAATCCCGCCTGACCCATACACGCCAGCTACAGGGCCGCGTATGACGGTAACGGCTTTAAGCATGTCAGGATCAATGTAGAACGAACCGTTACCGGCATGGCTAGGGCGCCCAAAGTCTTGTCGTACCCCGTCAATGGTCACCACGACGCGGCCATATTCTTGCAGACCACGGATATTGACTACAGTGCCTGGATCGTCCCCAGTGTTTGAGGCATTAACGCCGGGAATTTGATTCAGTAATGTCGCCGGGCTGGAGGCGTTTAAGAGATTGATATTGTGTTGGTCCAGGCCGGATACGTTATCCAGTGCATCAATCGCTTGTTGCTCACGCTGACTGGAAGATACGACAATTTTATCTAGCTGTACTGCTGTCTGTGCCCACAGAGGTGCAGTGCTTTGAATACTGAATAATGCAGCAAAAAGCAAAGAGTGCTTGAGTAATTGCTGCCCCACAGAATGGCGCGGGTTGAGTCTATCGGTCGTGGCAGGAACCGAAGTGTAGTACAACATAAACTACCTTGTAATGATAATAAGAATGATAACAATTATTATGAATTGCAAATCTTGTGGATTCTATCATTAATGATAATTATTCTCAATTGAGTGCTGTAGGTGTGTGTATTACGCACCGTTCACTAGAGACGGTAGTTGGTGTAAACCAGAGAAATGTGTGGGCTGAGAGGGGGGAGTTGGTGGCAGAGTGGCCGAGAAAGGAGGGAGGCCACCATTGACTGTGCAATGGTGGCTAGCAGTGTCTTAGCTCTTAACAGCGATAACTTGAATTTCAACAGTTAGCTCTGGTGCAGCCAGCTTTGCTTCTACGCAGGCACGGGCAGGTGCATGACCAGCAGGAACCCATGCGTCCCATACGGCGTTGAAGGCTGCAAAGTCAGCCATATCGGTTAGCCATACATAAGCGGATACTACGGCTTTTTTATCGGTACCAGCATCAGCCAGTAACTGATCGATATTGGCCAAGATCTCTGTGGCTTGGGCTGTGGTATCACCATCACGTTGAGTTTTGGCGACTTGGCCAGCCAAGACTACCATTTCACCGCTTAGGGGAAAGCTGACGACTTGGCTCATGCGGGCATTGCTATGCAAACGGGTGATCATCGATGGTTCTCCTCGATACAAATGAAAAAGTGCAGCCGATGGGGGTTGGCTGCACAGGTTTTACTGGGTGTTGCGAGTAGCCGCAGGTAAGCGTCGTAATAGACGGAAGGCTTCGTGTCTATCGCCACCACGGTGACCTACCCATAGCACTTCGGTGTTCTCCGGCGGGGGCAGTAGCCCTTGCTCTAAATTACGGCGGTTTAACTGTTGCAGAATCAGGTCGCAGCGCTGATCAAAAACTAAGTCTATATTGGTAAACGCATAGAAGGAAGCACGTTGGCCTAAGTTTACACCTTGACCACGCACGCACTCAGAGGGGGCTTTGTGGGTTTGTAGGGCTGTGAGCAATTCGTTGGAAACGCTGCGGTAGCTACGGGCATAGTCTAAGGAGGGCAGCCACAGTGTGACCAGCAATAGCCACGTGGCCAGCAAACCGCCTGCAGACAATACCGTTCCACGCCATAGGCCTGGTGGGTGACGACGTGTGCGCCACACGACTAGGGCAATCCAGCCCAATGAGCCTAAAACGGCCAGAGTCAGTGCAGGTACCGAGATAAAGGTTTCGAAGCCTACCGTTTGACGGGCAATGTTTTTGGCAATTTTAGGTGGCCAACCGGTTTGCTGTGCTACCCAACCTAGCCATACAGTGGCGGCGGTTAGCGAGAAACACATGACGGCAAACCAGTCTAAAGTGTTAATAATGCTACGGCGTAGTGTAGGTAGCGCAAAGGCGGCGAGTACCGCACTAGGGATAGCGAGCAAAGCAAACTCTGGCTCTGAGGCATTAGCCTGTACTAACAGCATCAAGAGTGCAGTAGCAAAGAGGGTGCAAGGCAAGAGCAGGTGTGGCGAGCGTAGCCAATGACGCCAGTTCCATGCGGCTAAGAGGGCCATGGGCCATGTGGGCCACAAGAACCACAGTAGGTCGCGTAGGGACTTATACAGGCCTGTTACGCCCGGCCAGCCAAAGCTGGCTTGGTTCCATAGTAGCCATTGCTGTGTCCAGTACAAACTGTAGGCTCGTGCTGGAAACCACCACAGTAAAAACAGAGCAATGCCTAGCACAACGGCAACAATTTGCCACTTCAGCACACTGCGAAATGGGCTGTGGAAAATAGGCAGCAGTAAGCTTGCTAAGAAGATGGGGGAGGCACCCACCGCGCCGCGTGTGAGTAGCGCGCAGGCAAGGGCTACACCTAGCAGTAACGTACCTGCAGCAGGGCGGTAGAGCTGTAAACTTAGCCCTAAATAAGCCAAAGCTTGAAATGCCATGATGGCTGGCACGTAGGAGGTTTCGTGCATGCGCCACATAATACCTACCGTGGCGATCAGAAAGAGCAGCGAGGCATCAGCCAGCATGCGGCCATATTCTGCTGGGGTAGGTTCACCGCCAAAGGGCAGTGGCAGAGGTTGGGCTTCACGGCGCTTTGCTAAGCGAAATGTGCCGTGCCAGACGCAATAACTCATCATGCCAAACCACAAAAGGTTTGGTACACGAGACGCCAAAATTAAGCTGTTTAACTCGGTGGTAAAGAGCGCAAAAATGGGGGCAAATAGCGTCATGCAGGCTAGGCCCACCCATGTCACTAACGGCCCGTTTTCGGCATAGGCCAAGCTACCTACTTGTGGGAGCAACACCGACAGCACACCATCGTTATTAAACGCGGTGAGCATGGTGGCCAAACCAATAACATCGTCTGTTTTCCATGGGTCACGGAAAATCAGTCCTGAAAGTATATAGATCAGGCCTACAGCAATCAGAATGCTGCGGGGGAGTTTGGCTGCGCCTGGTGAGGTTAGGCGTGCTGGAGAATAGCGATGTGAGGTAGGCACAAGTCAGGCAGAATGAATGATACGTGACAAGAATTATAGCGGAGGCGTAGCACAGGATGTGCGGGGCATAAAAAAAGGCAGCCAAGGCTGCCTTTTTTCCATGCAAAGCAGATTAGCTGCTTTTGCGTGTACCAGCTGTACGTGCGAAACGTGCGCGGAATTGTTCAACGCGGCCTGTTTCAACGATACGTGTTTGAGCGCCAGTGTAGAATGGGTGGGACTCAGACGTTACGTCACATTTGAACAGTGGGTAAGTTTTGCCATCTTTCTCGATAGTGTCACGAGTGTGCAGTGTCGAGCGAGAGATGAAGCTGTTGCCTGTTTGTTGATCCAGGAATACAACTTCACGGTATTCTGGGTGGATGCCTTCTTTCATGATGCTTTCCTGTTGTTCGTAAAGCGGATCGCCAACAGATGTATAAAAATGATCTGCCACGTGCCCTAGAGAATCACAGAATTCTAGCATCGACTTCTTTTTTAATAAAGTATGGCCACGAAAAAAAGCCATTTTATTCGTGCCTAATACCGTAGATTGTTGTTTTACCGGGATGGCGTGTTTCTTACAGCAGATTGTTCTCGGCCATAGAGTTTGCATAGCCAGGGGTAATGATTAAGTGGTCCAGTAGTTGTACATCTACGAGTTGCAGGGCTTGTTTTAGGTGTTGGGTCAGTGCGATATCGGCTTGGCTGGGGGCTGCAACACCAGACGGGTGGTTGTGCGCCAAGATAATGGCGCAGGCATGGTGTTGTAATGCAGCACGCACGAGCTCGCGTGGGTACACCGAAGCTTGGTTAATGGTTCCTTTGGCGATTTCTTCGGCGGTGATGAGCTGTAGTTGGTTATCCAGATACAGCGCTAAGCAGTGCTCTATAGGTTGATGTCCAATACGAGCAATGCAGTATTGTTTAACCGTTTGTGGTTGATTGAGCGTAGGCCCGCGTTGCAGTTGTTCTAGTAAGGCGCGCCTATTAATTTCGCTAATAGCCAACACTTCGCAGCTTTTTGCCTCCCCTATGCCATGCACGCGTTGTAGCTGGGTGGCAGAACTTGCTAATAGGCCTTGCAAGCCCTGAAAGTGCTGCAGTAAAGCCTGTGCCAAGTGCAGCACATTACCCTGCCTAGAGCCTGTGCGAAGTACAATGGCGAGTAGCTCAGCATCTGAGAGCGTGGCGGCCCCGTGACGCAAGAGTCGTTCTCTAGGCCGTAAATTATTTAAGGATTTGACGCTTGATGCCATGAGTAGCACTAAAATAGCAGGTTGATTGTTGAATTACCGATAGGATGACAGGCCTTGAACGCTCAAACTGATGCCAGTGATGTGATTGTCCGTGAGGATTCTTACCTGACACTGCACTACTGCATTCAAATCATGTCTGGCCCCGCTGCCGGAACCATGTTTGCCAATACTTTTGATGGCCACCCAGCTACATTGCAGATGGGGGTGGGGCAATGGTCTGCAGGTTTAGAGGCTGTGCTGTTAGGCAAACCCGAGGGAGCTACGCTACATGCGGATTTGAACCCTGAGGATGCGTATGGCGAACGTAATCCTGCATTGTTGCAGTGGATTAGTCGTGAAATGCTGGCGCAGAATGTCGCACAAGATGAACACTTTGCACCGGGCGATATGGTGGAGTTTAAGGCGGTGAATGGCATGCGCTATTCCGGTGTCTTGAAACAGCTAGACGAGCAGGCGGCATTGTTTGATTTTAACCATCCATTGGCAGGGGCAAAAATCCGTCTGGATGCAAAGATTTTGGGGGTGTTATGACCACACAACATGAGTCACTGACTGACTTAGATATAGTCTTGGCACAGCCGCGTGGCTTTTGTGCTGGTGTAGATAGAGCCATTGATATTGTGGAACGGGCCTTGGAGCTGCATGGCCGTCCTATCTATGTGCGCCATGAAATTGTGCATAACCGCTATGTGGTGGAAAATCTGCGCAACAAAGGTGCCATCTTTATCGCTGAATTAGAAGAAGCGCCTGCTGGCTCAATTGTGGTGTTTTCTGCCCATGGTGTGTCGTTGCAAGTACGCGAAGAAGCCGAAAAGCGTGGCTTGAAAGTGTTTGATGCTACCTGTCCTTTGGTGACCAAAGTGCACGTGGAAGTGTCCCGCATGCGTAAAGATGGTCGTGAAATTATCATGATTGGCCATAAAGGCCACCCTGAGGTCGAAGGCACATTGGGTCAGGCCGACAGTGGCATGTATTTGGTGGAAACGGTAGAAGATGTACAAAACCTTCAGGTTACCGATCCAGATAACTTGGCTTTTGTGACACAAACCACATTGTCAGTGGACGATGCAGCACAAGTTGCGCAGGCATTACGTGAGCGTTTCCCTACCATCGTGGAACCCAAGAAAAGCGATATTTGCTATGCCACTCAGAACCGCCAAGATGCAGTGAAATTTATGGCGCCACAGTGTGATGTGGTGTTGGTAGTGGGTAGTGTGAACAGCTCTAACTCTAATCGCCTACGCGAAGTGGCTGAGCGTAAGGGCGCACGTGCGTATTTGTTGGATGACCCCGCCATGATTCAACCTGAATGGTTAGATGGTGGTAAGCGCATTGGGGTGACCGCTGGCGCATCGGCTCCAGAAGAGCTGGTAGACAAAGTGTTGGATCGTTTGAAAGAGCTAGGCGCGCGTTCTGTTCGTACCTTAGATGGCGTGGAAGAAACTATTTCTTTCCCACTACCACGCGAACTGTCCCGAAAAATAGACGCTCAATAACGAAGTTTCAGGTTTCAAGATGTTGCCGTTAGGCTGATCATGGTGTCAAAGTGTTAAATAACTCAAATCATGGCAGCAAAACATCGGGGTTTACACTTGAATTTCGTTATGATGATACAGTTTTGAATCTTTAATCTTAATTCTTGCTCCATCAAGGTGATCAATGAGTAAAAAGAAAATAGTCATAGGCGCAGTGGTCGTATTGGGCGCTGCATACGTAGGCTCAAGCTGGTATGTGGGTTCCAAAACCGAAACAGTTATTGCAGCACAGTTGGTGAAAGCCAATGAAAAACTGGCTCAACAAACTGCCGGTAGCGGCGACTCGGTGCGTCTGGAGCAAGTAAGCTACGAACGCGGCGTGTTCTCTTCGTCTGCCGTATACGCACTGAAAATCAACATGAACGGCAAAGATGCAGAAATGCGTTTTTCCGATCATTACAGCCACGGCCCATTCCCTGGTGCTGCATTGGCTGATGGTGTCTTTTCCCCTATGTTGAGCTACAGCCAGTCTCAGTTGTTGAACGAGGCGGATGGTGCTGAATGGTACAAAGTGACCAATGGCGAAGTGCCAGTGAAGGCCACTAGCCAAGTGAAACTAGGTGGCGATGTGAAGAGCCACGTGGTGTTTGCTCCCATCAAAGTAGAATCCAAAAAAGGTGTATTGCTGGAAACTTCCTTGGCAAACCTGTACTTGGATGTGGGTAAAAACTACAGCTACACAAACAGCGTTGGTGATTTGGCCTGGATCGGTATCAGTGAAGCGGCTAAAGGCGAGCGCATGCTGTTCAGCGAAGTGACCTTGGAAGGTGCAAGCACCGATAAAGGTGACGTAGTTTCTAGTACTTACAAAGGTGCTGTGAAGCGTACAGAATACAGCTCTACTGCTGAAGGCGTAGTGGTGGTTCTGGATGGTCTGCACTTTGACGGCGAAGGCACACAAACAGGCACTATGTTGGATCACGCAACCGTTAACTACGGTTTGAACAAACTGCTGATCAACGATGGTGACTACGGTAGTTTTGATCTGGGCTTTGCGCTGAAAAACATCGATGTCAAAACTCTGCAAGAGTTGGGTGAAGTAAGCGAAGAGCTGGAAGACAACCCAGAAGTAGCTGAAACCTACTTGCTGCGTTTGTTGGAAAGCAAACCAGAAATCACTATCAAACCTGCTGCATGGAAAAACACAGGTGGTGAAAGTGTGGTCAACGCACAAGTTGCTTTGCAACCTGCTGTAGATGAAGAAGATCCACTGGCTGCTGTAAACAGCCTGACTATTGACGCATCTTTCTCGCGTAGCATGGTTAGCGCTATCTTCGGTTCCGAAGAAGGTTTCATGCGCTCCATGATCGACATGGCCTTTGATGAAGGCTCCAAAGAATACGCCAACATGGGTCTGGTTAGCTACGACGGCAAAACCACCAAACTGGATCTGAAATACAACTCTACAGACGGTACTGTAGTGTTGAACGGCAAAACGATGAGCTTCGAAGAGTTCTTCATGCTGTTGATGGAATCCGGCTTGGGCAACCTGTTGATGTAAGCTGGTTGTGAAGACATAAAAACCTGCTGGGAAGTTTCTCAGCAGGTTTTTTTATGCCTTAGCTGGGGACTGGCTGAGAAGTAGAAAGCTAAACGCCGTTCAGCCTATGGCAGGTGCTATCAGGCGATGGTGTAAATAACACATAATGGGCTGGCTTCAGAGAGGTGAGTGATGAATAAAACGAAAATAGTCTTAGGTGCAGTTGTTGCTGTAGGTGCGATCTATGTAGGCTCAAGCTGGTATATAGGCACGAAGACAGAAAGCATGATTGCAAAGCGTGTAGCCACAATCAATGAAACGCTGGCGCAGCATATAACAGATGAAAACGATTCCGTTCACTTGGAACAAGTGAGCTATGAGCGTGGTGTGTTTTCTTCTTCGGCTGTGTACACGTTAACAGTGAGTACAGCGAAGCGAAGTGAGGAAATGCACTTTTCGGCTCACTATAGCCATGGACCTTTTCCCATAGAGGCGTTGTCTGCTGGCGTGTTCTCGCCCATGCTGAATTACAGCCAGATTTTTTTGTTGAACGAAGTCAGTGGGACAAAGTGGTATGAGGTTACCAACGGCGCAGTGCCTGTTCAGGCTACAAGCCAAGTGAAATTTACGGGAGCAGTGAAAAGTGATGTGAGGTTTGCTGCGTTGAAAGTGGATTCCTCAAAAGGCACAACACTGGAAACGTCACCGGTGCATCTTTATGCCGATGTAGGTAAAGACTTGCGCAGGGTAGAGGGCTCGCTGGATATTGGGTGGTTAACCATTACGGATACCCAGCCAGCCAGGCGGTTGCGTTTTGAAGAGGTTCGCCTAGAGGTAGAGCGCACAGAGCAAGATGATGGTGTGGTTTCTGGGCGTTATGAAAACCGCAGTAAGCATTTAGCGTTCAGCTCTTTAGCCGAAAATATTACGGTGGTGCTGGATGATACGGCGCTATCTATGACGGGAACGTGGCGCGACGAGCTTATTAGTAGTGCGGTAGCCAAGTATGAGCTGGGGGCTATACAGGTTAATGGGCATGATTTTGGCAGTGTTGTGTTTGGCGGTGAGCTGAAAAATCTAGACATCAAAGCAGAGAAAGCGCTGAAGCAGGCCAGAGTGGAGTTTAAGGATGATCCGGAGGCGCTGAAGGGGTATGTGCTGGATTTATTAAAGAACGAGCCTGAGGTGTCTATTAGCCCTTTGGCATGGAAAAATACAGGGGGTGAAAGTGTGATCAATGCCATGATTGCGTTCCAGCCTATCGTCGATGACAGCATCCCGTGGGCGATGATTCGCAACCTGTCTTTAAATGTTTCCCTATCCCGCCGTATGGTGAGTGCAGCGATTAAGCCTACAGAACCGTTTATGCGCACGATGGTAGATAGAATCTTTGATCAAGGGGCTCAACAATATGCCGCCTTGGGTGTGATTAACTACGACAGGGAAAATGCGTCAGTAGATCTGAACTATGACGCTGTAGCTGGCACGGTAGTGTTGAACGGCCAAGCGATGAGTGTTGAGGGATTTTTTGCGCTAATGAAAGAGGCCGGTTTGGGTAAACGAGAGCAGTAAGCGGCTTGTTCCGAAACCGAAAAGACAATAAAAAACCTGCTGGGGAAATTTCCTAGCAGGTTTTTTATGTCCCAGAGATAGGGGCAGTACAACGTGGTTAGGCAAAGGACACTAACCCCGCTTCTTGTAGCAGTTGAGCAGTCTCGTAGAGGGGCAAGCCCATCACGCCACTGTAGCTACCCTCTAAGTGCTCTACAAAGGTGGCTGCTAGGCCTTGTATGCCGTAGGCACCGGCTTTACCCATACAATCACCGCTTGCGCAGTAGGCGAGGATTTCTGCCGTAGAAAGTGCTTTAAATCGTACGTGACTGGTAGAGATGCTACGAAATTCTAATTGGCCGTGTACTAATACTACCGCTGTATGCACGTGGTGGGTTTGGCCCGATAAGCGTGTCAGTATGCTGGCCGCATGCTCAGGGCTATCCGGCTTACCCAATACATCGCCTTGCAGTTCCACCGTGGTGTCAGCGCACAAGATGGCTTGCCCAGGCATAATGAGTTGCTTGGCATGTAAGTACACCGTGGCGCGTTGGGCTTTTTCTTGCGCCGTACGGCACACGTAGTCCAGCGGAGACTCGTTGGCATAGTGTGGCTCGTCCTCGCCTGGGGGCGAAGGGATATCCACCACACGATGTTCTATGCCTGCTTGTTGTAGCAGTTCGTGCCTACGTGGGCTGGCAGAGGCCAGTAATAAGGGGTGTGCGAGTTTATACATGCGGGTTAGGTTACTTGCAGTATTTTCATGCCATTAGTGCCGCCTTGAGGGCAGTACAAATCGCCTTGAGTCAAAATCACCCAGTCACCAGGGTGCACAATCTTGTGTGCGACTAGGCAACTGATGGCGGCTTGGTTGACATCTTCTGGAGCGTAAGCGGCCGCATCAAAGGGCATGCTGTAGACACCACGGAAGAGGGCAGCACGGTTCTGTGTGGATTCGTGTCGGGTGAAGCAAAAAATCGGTACGCTAGAACGTATACGCGACATGATTAGCGGTGTACGCCCACTTTCGCTTAGGCTGATAATGGCCTTAATACCGGGGAAATGGTTGGCGGCATACATGGCCGATAGGGCAATGGTGTCGTCACAGCGCTCAAACCGTTCCCATAAGCGGTGCTGGGAGCGTTTGTTCACGGGTTCTTGTTCTGCCCCTACGCAAATGCGTGCCATGGCTGATACGGCTTCTACAGGGTATTTGCCCGCGGCACTCTCGCCAGACAGCATGACGGCATCGGTATGGTCTAACACGGCGTTAGCCACGTCTGACACTTCCGCTCGTGTAGGAATAGGGCTGCTCACCATGGATTCCATCATTTGCGTAGCGGTGATCACCAGTTTGTTTAGGGTGCGTGCATGTTGAATGATGCGTTTTTGTATGCCCACTAAACGGGCATCGCCCACCTCTACTCCCAAGTCACCGCGTGCCACCATCACAGCATCGCTGGCCGAGATAATGTCATCTAAGGCTTCGTCGTCTGCTACGGCTTCGGCGCGTTCAATTTTGGCGACAATCCATGCATTGCTGCCAGCTTGCTGTACTAGCTCGCGTGCTTGTTGCATGTCACGGCCATAACGAGGGAAGGATACAGCGATGTAGTCTACTTCTAGCTCGGCTGCCAGCAGAATATCGGCGCGGTCTTTGTCTGTGAGGCTGGGAGCAGAAATGCCACCACCACGTCGGTTGATACCTTTGTGGTTTGACAGTTCACCACCAGCAGTAACGGTGGTGTAGACGGCATTATTTTCTACTTTATCTACCTGCAGAATAATTCTACCGTCGTCTAGCAGCAGTTCATCGCCGGGAGCGCAGTCTTGTACCAGCGGTGGGTAATCAATGCCGACGATGTCTGCATTGCCAGCATCGGCTGGATGGTCATTAGACAGTACAAAGGCTTGCCCATTACTAAGCTCTACGCGTGTATTGGCAAATCTAGCAATACGAATTTTAGGGCCTTGCAGATCACCCATTAAGGCAACGTAGCGACGGTGTCGCTTCGCAATGTCGCGTACCAGCTTGGCTTTTTGTCGATGATCATCAGCGGTGCCGTGTGAAAAATTCAGGCGGGCAACATCCATGCCGGCCAGAATCAGTTTTTCAATCACATCAGCAGATTCTGACGCCGGCCCTAGGGTGGCGACAATTTTGGTACGACGTTTGGACACAAGCACTCCTCAACTACGATGATAGGGATGACCAGTGAGCATGGACCATGCTCGATAGATTTGCTCTACCAGCAAAATACGTACCATGGGGTGGGGCAAGGTCAACGACGAGATACGTATCTGCTGCTGACATTGTGCCTTAAAGCTGGGGTCCAAACCATCTGGCCCACCGATGATAAGGGCTATATCGCCGGCCTTATCTCGCCAGGTTTCCAGTTGAGTTTTTAGGTGTTCGGTGGTGAGGTCTTTGCCGCGCTCATCTAAGGCAATACACCATGCCCGTTCGGGGATGGCCGCTTGTATGCGCTTGGCCTCTGCTTGCATCATTTGTGCAGGTGTTTTGCCACTGGTGCGGGGCTCGGGTTTGATTTCTTTCAGTACGACGGCGTAGTCCGCAGGCATACGTCGCGCATAGTCATCCCATGCCTGTTCAACCCAGGCTGGCATGCGCGTGCCTACAGCAATAACATGGATTTTCATGAGAGAGTGTGGTCGAGGCATCAGCGTGATGTGATGCCCCGTAGAGTGTGATTAGTCTTCGTCAGACTGATCGTGCTGGAAGGGTTCGTGCAGTACTGGACGGGTGGACTCAGGAAGCAATGTAACGGCAACAGGTTTGTCGCCCCAGATTTCTTCCAAGTTGTAGTACTGGCGAATCGTAGGCTGCATACAATGCACAACGATGTCACCCAAGTCTATTAGTACCCACTCACCGGTGTCTTCACCCTCGTGAGCCAAAACTTCCATGTCGTTTTTCTTGGCTTGTTGGATGATGTGACTCGCCAATGCGCGAGTTTGACGGTTGGATGTACCACTGGCGATGATGACGCGGTCAAACAAGCCAGTTAGGTGTGTGCTGTCAAATACGCGAATGTCTTGTGCTTTAACGTCTTCCAAGGCGTCAATCACAACGCGTTGCTGTTTTTCAATATCTTTCATAAATCAGTATCTGTTGAGTTGGCCGCTTGGCGATAAAGCCCTTCAGCCTGTATGTAATGGGCCACGGCAGGATCCAAAAAATGGCTTGGATCTTGTTGCAATGCCAGTATGTGGCGAATGTGACTGGCCGAAATATCTATAGGGGGAAAGTTTAGCTGATGCAGAGTTTTGTGCTGCTTCTGCAGTTCTGCAGCTAATGCTGCGGGTGTGTTATAGGAAGACCCGGGGCGCTTGGCTACAGCTAGCTCTACATGTTCCAGAATTTCTTGCCAGTGGTTCCAGCTACAAAAGTTCTGTAATTGATCAGCACCCAATATCCAGTAGTATACCGGTCCTTTGGGTAGCTCGCGCAAGGTGTCTATCGTATATGTTGCACCGCCACGGTCTATTTCACTACGGTTAATGTGTAGTTTTGGGTTGTGCGCACAGGCAAGTTCCAGCATGTGCAGGCGTTGTTCAGGGCTAGCCGCCAAGGGGGCGCGTTGCCACGGATTGGCGGCGGCAATGAGCTGAAGAGAGTCAAGGTTCAGCTCGGTGAGTGCGCGCTCTGCCAGAGCAATGTGAGCTCGGTGTACAGGGTCAAAACTGCCACCGAGTAATCCTATGTGTTGCTGATTAGCCATTCGCGAGGTTTAAGAAAATCAGCCAATTTGGCTTCAGGAGTACCGGCTTCAGGAGCCCATTGGTAACGCCATTTCACGATGGGAGGCATGGACAGCAAGATGGATTCGGTGCGGCCACCGGATTGCAATCCAAAGAGTGTGCCTCGGTCGAAGACTAAGTTGAATTCTACGTATCGGCCACGGCGGTAGGCTTGGAAATCGCGCTCACGTTCGCCATAGCTGAGGTGACGGCGTTGTTCCACGATGGGGATGTAGGCTTTAAGGAAGTGATCCCCCACCGATTTGACCAACTCGAAGCTACGCTCAAAGCCTTCTTCGTTCAAATCATCAAAGAAAATACCACCAATACCACGTGTTTCGTCACGGTGTTTGAGGTAGAAATACTCATCGCACCATTTTTTATAGGCGGGGTATTTCTGCTCACCAAAGGGAGCCAATGCATCGGCGCACTTTTGATGAAAATGCACAGCATCTTCTTCAAAAGGGTAATAAGGGGTTAGGTCTAGGCCGCCACCAAACCAAAATATGGTTTCTTCGCTTTCATGCCTAGATTCGGCGATGAATAAGCGCACATTCATGTGCGTAGTGGGGACATAGGGGTTGTGTGGGTGTAGAACCAGCGATACACCCATGGCTTCCCATGGGCGACCGGCTAGTTCTGGACGCTGTGCTGTAGCAGAAGGGGGGAGTGTTTTGCCTTTCACGTGGCTAAACAGTACGGCTCCCCGTTCAAACAGGTTGCCGCATTCTATGTAGCGTGACACACCGCCGCCGCCTTCCTCGCGCTCCCACTGATCCGATTGGAACTTGCAGCCATCGGCCAGTTCCAGATGTTTCACAATACGCTGTTGTAGGTCCAGAAAATACTCTCGGACATCGGCGACGGAATGATTCATGCAAAACCCTCTTGTACAGACTTAGGACGCGTCAGTGCTGGGGATAGCACGCCAGCCAATATCGCTACGGAATTGTTTACCATCAAACTGGATTTGAGCCGCGGCCGCATAGGCTTTGTCTTGCGCGCGGCGAATGGAATCACCCAGCGCAGTCACACACATGACACGACCACCAGAGGTCAGTAATTGACCATCTACCAGCTCAGTACCGGCATGAAACACCATGCAGTTGTCGTTGTCTTCTGGCAGTTGCTGGATCACATCGCCTTTGCGTGGGTTTTCTGGGTAGTTAGCAGCAGCCATCACTACGCCCAAGGCGGTGCGACGATCCCAGTCGATATTAGCTTCGTCAAGTTCGCCAGCGATGGCTTGTTCAAGCACTTCGCTGAAGTCGTTTTTGATGCGCATCATGATGGGTTGTGCTTCTGGATCACCTAAACGGCAGTTGTACTCCAGCACTTTCAGAGGGCGAGTGCTGTCTGGGCCATCGCCAATCATCAGGCCAGCGTACAAGAAGCCGGTGTAAGGAATACCGTCTTTTTCCATACCTTGAATAGAAGGTAGGATCACTTCACGCATGATGCGGTTGTGCAAGGTAGGGGACACAATAGGGGCAGGGGAGTAAGCACCCATACCACCTGTGTTTGGACCTTCGTCGCCGTCTTTCAAGCGTTTGTGGTCTTGGCTGGTTGCCAGAGGCAACACGTTTTTACCATCACACATGATGATGAAGCTGGCTTCTTCGCCAGTCAGGAACTCTTCCACCACCACACGCGCACCGGCGTTACCAAACATACCGCCGCCCAGCATATCGTCAATCGCTGTCAGGGCTTCGTCTTCGGTCATGGCGACAATAACGCCTTTACCGGCAGCCAAGCCATCGGCTTTAACAACAATAGGGGCGCCTTTTTCACGTACGTACGCTTTGGCAGCTTCTAGGTCGGTAAAGGTTTGGTATTCGGCTGTAGGAATCTGGTGACGTACCATGAACGCTTTAGCGTAGTCTTTGGAGCTTTCTAGCTGAGCTGCAGCTTGGCTGGCACCGAAGATCTTTAGCCCTGCGGCACGGAATGCATCCACTACACCAGCCGCCAGAGGGGCCTCAGGGCCAACAACGGCCAGTGCAATGTCTTCGTTGCGGGCAAATTCTACCAACTGGTCTACATCGGTAATAGGTACGTTTTGTAGACGTTCGGCAGTTGCCGTGCCCCCATTACCAGGAGCAACAAACACCGTGCTGACACGTTGTGATTGGGCGAGGCGCCAGGCCATAGCATGTTCACGGCCCCCGCCGCCAATGACGAGTAACTTCATAGGATTTCAGAGAAAAAGGGGCTGGATGCCCCACAGGGTTAACAGGATTATTCGGTTTCATCCATGACGGCAGTGGTGTAAACCTCTTGCACGTCGTCTAGGCCCTCTAGGGCATCTAGCATTTTTTGCATTTTTTGAGCGTCTTCGCCGTCTAGTTCGGTCTCGCTCAGTGCTTTCATGATGACATCACTGACTTCGGGTTCTAGACCGGCGTCTGTAAATGCGTGTTTGACAGCTGCGTAGTTGGAGGGTGTGCACACAACTTCGATCAGACCTTCTTCATCGGTCATGACGTCGTCGGCACCAGCTTCTAAGCCCACTTCCATGATTTTGTCTTCATCGGCGCCTGGGGCAAAGAGAAACTGCCCACAGTGTTGGAATTGGAACACAACTGAGCCATCAATACCCAGATTTCCACCATGTTTGCTAAAGGCGTGACGTACATCGGAAACCGTGCGCTGACGGTTGTCGGTCATGCAGTCCACAATCACAGCTGCACCGCCAATGCCATAACCTTCAAATCGGATTTCTTCGAAGTTAGCGCCATCTGTGCCACCGGCGCCACGTTGTATGGCACGGGTAACGTTGTCTTTAGGCATGTTCGCCGCAGCCGCTTTTTCAGAGGCCAAACGCAGGCGGGGATTGGAGTCGGGGTCAGGCCCACCTTCGCGTGCTGCAACGGTGATTTCACGGATGATTTTAGTCCACAGCTTGCCGCGTCTGGCATCTTGACGCCCTTTGCGGTGCTGAATATTCGCCCATTTACTATGTCCGGCCATAACTTCGTACCAATTTAAAAATTAGAAAATTTCGTTTCAGATCACTATTTTAACCTGTGCGCAAAACTTCGCCTGCACTACACTGGCAGCATCAGGTACCTGTAGTATATAGCAGGCTATTTTTTATCTGGGACTGAGTCATGGCAGAAACAATCAATCTTGCACGAGGAAAGGCGGCTGAGGTTGTGCTGTTGCCGCGTATGGCAAATAGGCACGGCTGTATTACCGGCGCGACGGGGACAGGGAAAACAATTAGTTTGCAGCTGATGGCTGAGGCTTTTTCCCGTCAAGGCACTGCAGTTTTTGTGGCCGATGTCAAAGGTGATTTAAGCGGTATTGCAATGAAAGGGGAGACCAACCCTAAACTGGAAAGCCGGTTACAAGAGTTGGGTTTGCCTACCCCTGAGTTCGCGGCGAACTCTGTGGTGTTTTGGGATGTGTTTGGTAAGTCAGGCCATGCCATTCGTGCCACTGTGTCCGACATGGGGCCTATGCTGTTGGCCCGTATTCTGGAATTAAACGACACCCAAGAAGGCGTTTTAAATATTGCTTTCCGTTTGGCGGATGACGAAGGTCAACTGCTGTTAGACATGAAAGACCTGCGTGCCATGTTAAATCATGTTACTAAGCGAGCAACCGAGCTACGTGCCGCGTACGGTAACGTGTCGGCCGCTTCGGTGGGGGCGATACAGCGGGCGTTGTTGCGCTTAGAAAGCGAAGGTGCCGAGCAGTTTTTTGGTGAGCCTGCTTTGGATATTGCCGATTGGCTTCGTACCGATGCGCAAGGTAAAGGCATGATTAACGTGCTGGCAGCAGACCGTTTAATTCAGTCGCCTAGGCTGTATTCGGTGTTTCTGTTGTGGATGCTGGCAGAACTGTACGAACGCTTGCCTGAGGTAGGAGATCTGGACAAACCCAAGTTTGTGTTCTTCTTTGATGAAGCCCATTTGCTTTTTAATGAAGCTCCTAAAGCGCTAATAGAAAAAATTGAGCAGGTGGTGCGCTTGGTGCGGTCCAAAGGCGTAGGCATTTATTTTGTCACGCAAAACCCCTTGGATATTCCCGATGCAGTGTTGGGGCAGCTTGGGCATCGCGTGCAACACGCCTTGCGTGCCTATACGCCACGAGATCAAAAAGCGGTGAAAACGGCTGCACAAACCATGCGCCCCAATCAAGGCTTGGATATAGAGGCTGCTATTACCGAACTAGGGGTAGGAGAAGCGCTGGTTTCTATGCTGGACGAGAAAGGTATTCCTACGCCTACAGAGCGGGTATGGATGTACGCGCCGGGAAGTCGTATTGGTCCTGCGTCTGAGCAAGAAAAAGAGCAGGTGCGTGCTGCATCGTTGTTTGGTTTGAAATACGACACCAGCATCGATCGTGAATCTGCTTACGAGGTATTGGCTAAACAAGGTCAAGAAGCGGAACAGCAAGCGCAGCAGGCCTCAGAGCAAAGCTCGGGTCTGATGGGGGTGTTGAACGATTTTCTCTTTGGCTCTACAGGGCCGCGTGGTGGACGCAAAGACGGCTTGGTGCAGTCCACCATTAAGTCAGAGGCTAGACGAGGCGCCACGAAGCTAATACGTGGCGTGCTGGGTTCGTTAATGCGTAAGTAAATGCCGCTTTAGGCTTGGTCGGGCTTACGTAGGCCCGACCACACTATAGCCCCTACTATGATGGTGCCGCCTAAAATGGCTTGAATACTGGGGTATTGCGCAAACAGCAGGGCCGCAAAGGCAATGGCATAAATAGGTTCTAGCGCAATGATAATGCCGGCGCTGCGTGCATTGATTCGGGTCAGGCTGGACACCAATAAATAATGCGAAAGCGCTGTGCAGAATATCCCTAGCATGGCCATCCAGAACCAATCTGCCGCAGACGGTTGACCCAGATATGGCAGTGCAAAGGGCAGGCACAGCAGCATTACAAAGAGATTTTCCCAATAGGCTACTTGCATCGCTGGAATGTGCGAGGCCGTACGCCGGTTGATGATGGTGAACAGGGCAAAGGTAAAGCCTGATAGCACAGCCCATAGCAAACCTATGGTGGCCTCGGCGGCTAAATCAAACTCGGGGGTGACCAAGACCAAACCAAAGGTGACCAGCGCGAGAATCAACCATTCGTCGGTACGCACGCGTTCGCGTAATACCAACCATTCTGATAGCGTGATGAAGGCGGGGAAACTAGCAAACCCTAAGGTGGCGATGGCAATGCCCCCCACTTTGACGGCAATAAAAAAGCTCACCCAGTGTATGGCCAGCATAATCGAGGCCAGCAGCAGTACCCCTAGATCTTTTTTCTGTAACCCTTCGCTGAGTTTTCGGCCTTGGTAACGGATGATGGCAAACAACACGATCACCGCGAAAAAAGCCCTAAAGGTGGTGATCATAATGGGATCACTTTTAATCAGTTCGCCAAGGATACCGGTAAGACCAAAAAGCACGGCAGCAAGGTGGCTCTGAAAGAGGGCGCGTTGATGAGTCATTGTCGAATGCGGGTGAACAGGGTAGATTTAGGGGTTGAATAGCAATGATGCTCAGATCATAACGTGAGACAGAAGGAGTTCGTCATGGGAACAGAAGTCAACGCAATACGCATAGAGAAAAATGGTGGCCCCGAAGTGCTGCAATGGGTATCCATTCCTTTAGCGGCACCGGCTGACAATGAAGTGTGTGTTCGACATAAAGCCATTGGCCTGAATTTTATCGACATTTATTTCCGTGATGGTCTCTATCCTAACCCGTTGCCACATGGCCTGGGTTTTGAAGCTTCGGGTATTGTGGAAGCTGTTGGTAAAGATGTACACCATGTCAAAGTGGGCGATAGAGTGGCTTACGGACAAGGCCCGTTAGGCGCCTATGCCGAGGCGCGTAATATCCCTGCCGATCGTGTGGTGCGCTTGCCTGAAGGCATCAGCTTTGAGGAAGGTGCTGCCATTATGCTTAAAGGGCTAACGGTGCAGTACCTGTTACGCCAAGTGTATGACCTGAAGAAAGGTGATACGGTGCTGTTTCATGCAGCGGCAGGTGGGGTGGGCTCGTTGGCGTGTCAGTGGGCCAACGCCATGGGGGTACGCGTGATAGGTACAGCGTCTAGCGCCGAAAAAACACAAATGGCTAAAGACAATGGTGCGTGGGCAACGATCAACTACAGCACTGAAGATGTGGTGCAACGCGTACGTGAGTTAACGGATGGTGCAATGGTTCCCGTCCTGTATGACGGCGTGGGTAAAGCAACGTGGGAAACGTCGTTGAAGTGCTTGCGTCCACGAGGTTTGTTGGTGAGCTTTGGTAATGCTTCGGGGGCGGTAACAGGGGTGAACTTAGGCGTGTTGGCTCAGCATGGTTCGCTGTACGTGACCCGACCTATTTTGGCGAGTTTTGTGCCTACCTTAGAAACCATGCAGGCCGCCGCAGACGATTTGTTTGCACAGATTTTGCAAGGCAACATCAAAGTGGATATTGGTCAGCGCTTCCCATTACGCGATGTGGCGAAGGCACATGAGGCCCTGGCATCCAGAAAAACGGTGGGTTCCACTATTTTGACGTTGGAATAACCTTCAACGTATAGAAAAAGGCCGGGTGCTGTGATGCACTCGGCCTTTTTTACAGCCAGCCTAGTCGTGATAATAACGAGGCTGGCATATCACGTATAGCGCGATATTAGTTGGCAGCTTGGTGGTATTGCTGCAAGCGCTCAACTTCTTTTTTAGAGCCCAGAATCACACCGGTGCGTTGATGCAGGTGCTCGGGTTGCAAGTCCAGAATACGTTGGCTGCCGTCTACCGAGGCACCACCTGCTTGTTCTACCAAGAAGCTCATTGGGTTTGCTTCGTACATCAAGCGCAATTTGCCATGGCGCACAGACTCGCGATGATCGCGAGGGTACATAAAGATACCGCCACGGTTCAGAATGCGGTGCACGTCGGCGACCATCGAAGCAATCCAACGGGTATTGTAGTTCTTGCCCAGAGGGCCTTCTTTACCGGCCAAACATTCGTCGATGTAGCGTTTAACGGGGGCTTCCCAGTGACGCATGTTAGACATGTTGATGGCGAATTCTTGGGTTTCTTCTGGGATGCGGATGTTTTCTTGTGTCAGCAACCAAGAGCCTGTTTCGCGGTCTAGCGTAAAGCCTACTACGCCCTGACCAATAGACAGAATCAACATGGTTTGTGGGCCGTATACGGCATAACCTGCGGCGACTTGCTGTGTACCTGCTTGCAAGAAGTCTTGCTCGTTAGCTGCACGACCTTTAGCGTTTTCAGGTTGGCGCAAAATGGAGAAAATCGTACCAATGGATACGTTGACATCGATGTTGGAAGAGCCATCTAAAGGATCAAACAACAGCAAGTAGTCGCCTGTGGGGTAGTGCGCAGGAATAGGATGTGGCAGTTCCATTTCCTCTGATGCCATACCGGCCAAGCAACCAATCCACTCGTTAGCATCTAGCAGCATTTGGTTGGAGATTACATCCAGTTTTTTCTGAATTTCACCTTGCACGTTTTCGGTGTCTTGGCTGCCCAGCACATTACCCAATGCGCCTTTGTTCACGGCTTGTGCAATAGCTTTGCAAGTGCGTGCAATGGTTTCAATTAGCAAGCGCAGTTCAGTGGGAACGTTTTGGTTCTGACGTTCTTGTTCAATCAGATATTGAGTCAGGTTTTTTTTCAACGTAGTGCTCCGGGGGATCAGATGTTTAGTGCTTTGCCAATGATTTCAGTCACATTGGCAGATTGTGCTTGCTCTTGCAATCGCAAAAATGCGGTGTGCAGAGCGTGGCGTTGGGGCTCAGCATAGTGTGCCCAGTTGTCAAATGCACGAGCAAGGCGCGCTGCAATTTCCGGGTTAAGGGCGTCCAAAGCAATCACTTGCTCGGCCCAGAACTCATAGCCTTCAGGGCGGTGAATGCTGGTGCTGTTATTCATGCAAAACTGGAAAATCAGCGAACGTGCTCTATTCGGATTACGTAAGGTAAATGCGGGGTGTTGCATCAGCGTGCGCAAGGCCGCCACATCCGTTTGTGGTGAGCACGCTTGTACGCTAAACCAGCGGTCTACCACCAATGGGTTATGTTGCCATTGGGCATAAAAACGGTCTAGATACGGTTGGCTGACTGCAGGCTTAGCATAATAGACGATGGCTTGTAGCGCTGCCAATGAGTCTGTCATGTTATTTGCATTGTCGTACTGTGTTTCAGCCAGTGCTAAGGCGCTATAGCTAGCTGTAGCCGCTAGGTAGTGTAGGGCTAGATTTTTCAGAGCACGGTGGCCGGCCGATAGGGCGTCGGGCGAGTAAGGCTGTGCTGGCAGTTGGTGCTGTTCGTAGCGCTGTTGCCAGAGCGTAGCCAAACGCGTTCCCAAATGCACCTGTAGCGTGTGACGGGCAGCTGCTAAATCCAAGGGACGCATGGGGTCTTGTAAGGTTTGCAGCTCACGCACCGACGGCAAGGACAAAATACGGGCCAAGTACGCAGGCGAGAGGCTGTGGTCTTGCAGCAGCTCTTCCCATACTTGTACAACGGCTTGAACGCTAGCGATGTCCACACTGTGTTGCTCGGAGCTAGACAGAGCTAGCAAAGCCATGCGAGCAAGTTGTTGTGCGGCTTCCCAGCGACCAAAGCTATTGCTGTCGAATCTGGCTAGCAGTTGCAGTGTGTCTAGGCTTTGTTCGTGATGCAACTGCACGGGGGCAGAGAAGTCACGCAACATAGACAGCACAGGTTGGCTATCGACATGGTTGAAGGTCCAGCTTTGCTCAGCCTGATCCAGTTCTAATAAGAACTCGTGCTGATGCTCGCCATTAAGCTCTACGCGTAGGGGTTGGCCTTGCTGGTTGAGTAACCCCATTTTGATAGGAATCAGCAAAGGTTGTTTAGGTGCTGCGTTCGTGTTTAAACGCTCTATGCCCACGGCAGGGTTATGTTGGCGTAGCGTAAGGCGATACTGGCGCGTGGCCGCATCGTACTGTTCTTGTACGGTGACGGTGGGGGTGCCTGCTTGTTGATACCAGCGACGGAAGGTGTTGAGGTTTTTGCCGGGGTTGTTGCGGCTGTAAACCGAGTCCATGGCGTCGATAAAGTCATCGCAGGTAACGGCTTGGCCATCGTGGCGACGGAAGTATTCTTTGATACCAGCTTGAAAATCAGCCTCGCCCAGTAGAGTGTGCTGCATACGAATCACTTCTGCACCTTTTTCATAAATGGTGGCGGTGTAGAAGTTGCTGATTTCTTCGTAGCTTTCGGGGCGAATGGGGTGGGCCATAGGGCCACGATCTTCGCTGAACTGTGCCACGCGTAAGGTGCACACATCGTCAATGCGTTTGACGGCTTTGGCGCTGGCAGCTTCGGCACTGTCTAGGCCGTCGGCCAACATATCAGCGGAAAACTCTTGCTCACGAAATACGGTTAGCCCTTCTTTTAAGGACAATTGAAACCAGTCGCGGCACGTGACGCGGTTGCCGGTCCAGTTATGGAAGTATTCGTGGCCAATAACGGCTTCTATATCGCGGTAACTGGCGTCGGTGGTGGTTTGTGGGTCGGCCAACACATAGGCAGAGTTAAAAACGTTCAGCCCTTTGTTTTCCATCGCGCCCATATTGAAGTCGCGAGCCGCCACAATCATATAGCGGTCTAGATCCAGCTCTAGACCAAAGCGTTGTTCGTCCCAGCGTAGTGAGCGCTCTAGGCTTTCTAGTGCCCATTCAGTTTTGTCGCCATCGCCTAAGTCACTATAGACTTGCAGCAGTACTTCACGGCCAGACAGAGTATTCACGCGTTTTTCACGGCAATCAAAATTACCGGCCACTACTGCAAACAAATAAGAAGGCTTAGGGAAGGGGTCTTCCCAGATGGCTTGTTGACGGCCATCTGGTAATTGTTTCGTAGCGATTAAATTACCGTTAGACAGCATGAGTGGGTAACGCGTGGCATCGCCAATTAAGGTGACACGGTAACGTGACATCACATCAGGGCGGTCGGCAAACCAGGTAATGCGTCTAAAGCCTTCGGGTTCACATTGTGTGAATAACTGCTGATTAGATACATACAGCCCCATCAGCGCACTGTTTTGGGCTGGGGAACATTGGCTGATAATTTCGATCTGACTATCTGTAGTCTCTAAAGGAATACGCAGCATCTGAGCATCTAGCGAATAACGCGATGCATCCCAGAGCTGGCCGTTCACTTTTAGGCTGACTAGCGTGAGCTCTTCACCCTGCAATTCCAATACATGCTGGCCTTCATGCAGCATGGTGGCAGTAAATTGAGTAGTGACAGTGGTCAGGTCGTTATCCAGTTCCAGCGTCAGGCTGATGTCTGGAATGTGGAACGCAAATGCCTTCCAGTCGTGACGATTAATAGTGGGGCTGATTTCAGTACGCATGACGGGATAAGTTGAAGCAAGTGTGAGTCAAACCTAATTGTAGTGCGAATAGATAAGTTCTTCAGTATTGCTAACTGTAACCGCATGCCGTGGTGTTTTGACGGTATGATGTGCGTGAAGAGAATTTGCTGGTTTTGTGCTGGTTCTTTATGAACCATTTACATGAAAAGAGGCTGAAAATGGGCAAACAGATTTTTGGTGGAATGCGCTCTCTTATGTGGGTATTTGCTGTCCTGCTATTGTCGGGTTGTGCAAATACGTGGTCAGCCAAGGTATCGACTTTCGAGTTTTGGCCAGAAAATACGATGGGACAAACCTATCGTATTGAAGCTGGGCCTGCCCAAGCTGGCAAAATAGAGTTTGAATCTATTGCAGATACTGTACGTGCTGCAATGGGGCCTACCGGGTTGGTTGAAGGGGGCGAAAATGCGCGCTTTATTGTGTACCTGGATTACAGCGATCAGAATAAAAAGGGTTGGGCACAACGCTTTGCTGATCCGTATGTAGATGGCTGGGGGCCTTTCTGGCCGGGCTGGGGTGGCTATATGGGCTATTATGGCGGCTGGGGCGGTGGTATTTATTACAGCCCGCGCGTCGTGAATGTGCCGGTAGAATATAAAGAATACAGTTTGAGTGTTCTGATTCTAGATACAGAGCAAGACAAAAAAGAGGTGTATCGCACTACAGCGGTAACCGATGATGATGGGCGTGGCTTGCTTGCGGAAATGGCAAGTTTGGCACAAGCTATTTTTGAAGATTTCCCTGGCAGTAATGGTCAGGTGCGAGAAGTAAAAATAAAGCGCAAGTAGTTCATACTTGCGCTTTATGGAAAAGCTAATTAGCTAGTCGAGACTTAATCCTTAATTAGGAAGCTGTCTCGACTTTTTCCAGCTGCTTCAGCATCGGTAATCCAACGTGGTGGGCGGCCACGGCCAGTCCATGTTTCACCCGTTGCGGAATTACGGAATTTTGGAGGCAGTGCGCTTTTGCTTGCGTTTTCACCGGCTGTGGCGCTGCGTGTACCGCGGCGGCTGTAGGCTTCAGTGATTTCTTCCAATGTAATATCGTAATCCACCATAGAACGGACGATGGAGTTGATTACAGGACGACGTTGACGTGTTTGCAAAGTACGCATTTGACGCTGTAGCTTGAGAATTTCTTTCTCAATTTTCTGCTTTTCAGATGTGTAGGACTCTTGTGGCATTATAGTTCCTTTGTTAGTTAGGGATTTGTTCTGGTGCATTCTTAAAGTCAAGCTTTTTTAATTTTAGAATTTTTGCACCAGTATGAAATTATAGTTTTTTTTTGAGCTCTGTAAATACTTAATTTGTTTTCGTTTAGGAAACTTGTATCCATGCTTTCTTCATTTCAAGTCGCTGCTTTGCAAATGGTTTCATCATCTTTACTAGATGATAATTTGGACCAAGCTGAAAAGTTGATTCGCGAAGCGGCAGAGTCTGGTTGCCAATTGGTCTCACTGCCAGAATACTTCTGTTTTATGGGGCATAAGGACCGCGATAAGCTGGCGATTAAGGAGTCAGATGGTAGCGGTAGGATTCAAGATTTTTTATATAAAATATCTCGAAAATATGCAATTTGGATTATAGGTGGCACATTACCTATAGAAACGAATGACCCAAATCGTATTTACAATTCATTATTGGTTTATGGACCAGACGGTCAACGTATTACACGCTACGACAAAATACACCTGTTTAGTTTTACTAAAGGGTCAGAATCCTATAACGAAGCTATTTCAATTCGCGCTGGAAAACCGGAGCCACACGTGTTCGATGCCCCCTTTGGTCGTGTAGGGGTGGCTGTATGTTATGACCTACGTTTTCCCGAGTTGTTCCGCGCGATGGGTGACATTCAATTATTAGTGATACCCTCTGCTTTTACCTATACTACGGGGCAGGCGCATTGGGAAATTTTGCTGCGTGCGCGAGCGATAGAAAATCAGTGTTATGTATTGGCACCTGCTCAAGGCGGAAAACATGAAAATGGTAGACGTACTTGGGGACATTCCATGTTGATTACGCCATGGGGTGAGGTGCAGAATGTATTGGGTGAGGGGCCAGGTTGTGTATCTGGCTTACTGGATCTGGATTATTTACGAAAAATACGGGAAAACCTGCCAGCATTGGCACACCGTGTTATGTAATCAAGTTGTTTAAAGGATGTGCAGCATATATGAAACCGAGTAATCCGAGCTCTGAAGCGTTAGGAATTGCACGATCTGTTTTGTTGGAGCCTTGGGGGTTAAACGAAGCAAATTTAGATCAAGCGTTGTCCGAGATCTTTGAACATAAAGTGGACTATGCCGATCTTTACTTCCAATATACGCGTAGTGAAGGGTGGAGCTTAGAAGAGGGTATTGTTAAAGCAGGGAGCTTCTCTATCGAGCAAGGGGTGGGTGTACGTGCCTTGTCGGGTGAGAAAACCGCTTTTGCTTATTCAGATACCTTAAGCCCCGATGCCTTACTGTCATCTGCTCGCGTAGTGCGTAGCATTGGCCGACAAGGGCAGAGCCAGCGTGTGAAAGGGTATGTGGCACCTGCTCAGGCACAGCCGTTATTGTATCCCGCACAAGACCCATTGCTTACGATGAGTGCTGCCGAGAAAGTGGCCTTGCTAGAGCGCGTGGAAAAACGTGCTAGAGCAGCAGATTCGGCAGTGATTCAAGTCATGGCGAGCTTGGGTGCCGAGTACGATGTGGTGCTGATTGCGGGTAGCGATGGTCGCTTGGTGGCCGATGTACGACCTTTAGTGCGTTTGTCGCTGAATGTGGTGGTAGAGCGCGAGGGTAGACGCGAAATGGGCTCATCCGGCGGCGGTGGTCGTTTTGGATTAGCGTATTTCTCGGACGAGATCATTGATGAGTATGTTGCACAGGCTGTAGGGTCTGCCATGCGTTCACTAGAAGCAGTGGCTGCACCGGCTGGGCAAATGACAGTAGTGCTGGGTTCGGGTTGGCCGGGTATTTTGCTGCATGAGGCCGTGGGTCATGGTTTAGAGGGCGATTTCAACCACAAAGGCTCTAGTATGTTCTCGGGCCGTATTGGTGAAAAAGTGGCAGCGTCTGGTGTTACGGTGATTGATGACGGTACCTTGGCCGATAGACGTGGGTCCTTAAACGTGGACGATGAGGGTAACCCCACTCAGCGAACCGTCTTAATTGAAGATGGTATCTTAAAAGGCTACATGCAAGACAGTCGTAACGCGCGCTTTATGAATGCGCCGCTTACGGGCAATGGCAGACGTGAATCGTATGCGCATGTGCCTATGCCACGTATGACCAATACGTACATGCTGAGCGGTCAACATGAGCACGATGAAATTATTGCGTCGGTGAAAAACGGTATTTATGCATCTAACTTTGGCGGTGGCCAAGTGGATATCACCAGTGGCCGATTCGTGTTCTCTACATCCGAGGCATGGTTGATCGAAAACGGGAGGTTGGTATGCCCGGTTAAAGGAGCCACGCTGATTGGTAATGGTTTTGATGCCATGAACAAAGTCAGCATGATCGGTAACAACATGGCGTTGGATTCCGGTGTGGGTACATGTGGCAAAGAGGGCCAGAGTGTACCGGTGGGCGTGGGTATGCCTACTTTGCGCATTGATGGATTGACCGTGGGTGGTACTGGCGGTTAGGTCTCGCGCTTGGTCTGTGTAGTACAGAATGCCGAGCATCTAGATGTTCGGCATTTTTGTTGCAGTCTTGCGTAAGGGTATTTGACTTGGTTAGTTAGAAGTCATATTATTTCAGTTCAAACTATTTTTTTGTTTTGGGTTATGTGTTGTCAATGAAGACTGAAGATGGATACGATTTGCGCATTCTACGTGCACTGCGCATGATTACTCGTTCTATTGCACTGCACTCACGTCAATTGTCGGCGTATAACAAAATCACTGCTCCGCAGTTGATCTGTTTACGTGCGGTAATTGATAAGGCGCCACTGACGGCAACGGCCATTAGCCGTGAAATGCATGTCAGCCCTAGTACGGTTGTTGGTATTTTGGATAGATTGGAAGACAAAAATCTGATCTGCCGTGAACGAGGTAAAGAAGACCGTCGTATCGTGTATGTCACGCCTACTGAAGAAGGTATTCAGTTAGCGAAAGACACGCCTTCCCCATTACAGAAAAAGTTAGCGGATGCGTTAAATGATTTGCCCGAACATGAAAGGGCGACTATTACCTTGTCACTTGAGCGCATTGTTCACTTAATTGATTCGGATCCAGAAGTGGCGTCAGAGCCATTGGATTCCATCACACCAATTCTGGAGGTCCCGGTCGGGGGTGTTCCTCCCGAATCCGGGTTGGTCGTGTGAGTGATACTACTACAACACCTATAGCATCAGCCGAGCCGGCATCGCTGGCTCATACGGCGGAGACAGACGTAGATATTGTGCTGCGTGCCCCGTCAGAAAAAGACGGGGCACGCATTCATCAACTCATTCAGGCGTGTCCACCTTTGGACGTAAACTCACTGTACGCCTATCTTCTTCTCGCCACGCATTTTTCGCAAACCAGTCTAGTAGCAGAGCAGCAGGGCCGCATCGTCGGATTTGTGTCTGCCTACATCCCCCCCTCAAAATCCAATGTGCTGTTTGTATGGCAGGTTGCCGTGCATTCGCAGTGTCGTGGGCAGGCCTTGGGGCTACGCATGTTGCAGCAGTTGCTGCGGCGTCGCTCTTTGGTCCATATACGGTATGTGGAAACTACCGTTAGCCCCGATAACCCTGCGTCGCGCGCCATGTTTGCACGTGCGGCTAAAGAGTACAGCACAAGCATGAACGAACAGACATGGTTTGAGGCGGAGCATTTCGGACAGCAGCAGCATGCAGAAGAACCGCTGTTACGCATTGGCCCACTGCCAGCGCGTGCGGCAATCTAAGGCACCCCGCTAGAGGGTGACGTTTTATGTTGGTGTGTACTACATACCTATCCTCATTCAGGATGGGGGCTTAAGTGCACCCTAAAAAAAGGAGAACGAACTTGTGACCGATCTTAAAATTTTTGAAACGATGGAGTCCGAGGTACGTGGTTATGTACGATCTTTTCCAGTGGTGTTTAGCAAAGCCAAAGGTTCCATACTCTTTGATGAGCAAGGCAAACAGTATGTGGACTTTTTTAGCGGCGCAGGTACGCTGAACTACGGGCATAACAACCCTTTTCTCAAGCAGAAAATTATCGACTACATCGCTGCCGATGGCGTGCTGCATGGGCTAGATATGGCCACCAGTGCAAAGCGTGCCTTTATTCAGGCTGTGCAGCGTCATTTATTACAGCCCCGTGGTTGGGAATATGTGCTGCAGTTCACTGGGCCTACCGGTACCAATGTGGTGGAGGCCGCATTGAAGTTGGCGAGACAAGTCAAAGGCAGAAGTAATGTCGTGTCTTTTACCCATGGTTTTCATGGCGTAAGCAGTGGTTCGCTGGCCGTAACCGCAAACCGAAAGTTTCGCGAAGCGGCGGGAATGCCACTGGGGAATGTGACCTTCTTGCCCTATGACGGTTACTTGGGCCCAGACGTAAATACCTTAGCGTACTTTGAGCGCATGCTGACAGACCCTAGCAGTGGCTTGGATAAACCTGCTGCGGTGATTGTGGAAACCGTACAGGGCGAAGGGGGCGTGAATGTGGCTACTAAGGCATGGCTGCAAGAGTTGGCTGCGCTTTGCAAGCACCACGACATGCTTTTGATTATTGATGATATCCAAGTGGGCTGCGGGCGTACGGGGAGCTTCTTTAGCTTTGATGGTATGGGCATAGAGCCCGACATGATCACCTTATCGAAGTCGTTATCGGGCTTTGGTTTGCCCATGTCATTGCTCCTACTAAAACCTGAGCTGGATGTATGGAAGCCGGGTGCGCACAGCGGTACTTTCCGAGGAAATAATCTGGCCTTTGTGGGGGCTACCCATGCGTTGGAACACTATTGGGCGGATGGCGAGTTTGTGAAGCAAACCCAGCATAAAGCTGACCGTGTGGCTGACTTCTTGGAAAACATCGTTCAAAACCATCCTGAAGCAGGGTTAAGTGTGCGAGGGCGCGGTTTGATTCAAGGTTTGGTCTGCTCGCCTAACGGTTTGGCTGAGCGTATTACGCAAGGCTGCTTTGAGCGTGGTTTAGTGATTGAAACAGCCGGTGCCCAAGATGAAGTGGTAAAGGTTTTGCCTGCACTCACGATTGAGCATGAGGTATTGCAGCAGGGCTTGGCTATTTTGGAAACCAGCGTAACAGCCGCACTTTCCTAAGCTATTAACCTAAGGAGGCAGAACATGATTGTGAGAAATGTAGAGGATGTGAAAGGCACTGCCGATGAGGTGCGTACTGATAACTGGGTAAGCAGACGAGTACTGCTGAGTAAAGACGGTATGGGTTTTTCCTTCCATGAAACAGTGATTTTTCCGGGTACCGAAACACACATCCATTACCAAAACCACTTAGAGGCGGTGTGGTGCATAGAAGGTGATGGGGAGATTGAAACCATTAAAGATGGGAAGAAATACGCGTTGCATGACGGCGTGGTGTATGCCCTGAATGAGCATGATGAGCATTGGTTGCGTGGTGGTGAAAAACCGCTACGTGTGATTTGCGTGTTTAACCCGCCGCTAACCGGTCAAGAAGTGCACGATGAGAAGGGGGTGTATCCCTTGCAGTCTTCCTAAGTAGCCAATGGAGGTGATGTGATGAATGTGTTGGTAGCAGATCCTTATGTATCACGCACAGACCGAGGCGGTGCACTGATTGTGCGCCAAGAGCCGGTGGTGTACGACGAGGGAGAGTACGCCCAAGGGCTGACTGCGCAGCAATTGCAGCGCTACGAAACACAGGGTTTTGTGGTGGTGGATCAGGTGTTTGATGCGGCAGAAGTGCAGACCTTATGGGAAGCCTTACAGCAGCTGGAAAACGATCCGAAAATTCGTAAACGACCTGAGTGCGTGCTTGAGCCCGACAGCCAAGTCTTGCGCTCGGTATTTGGTGTGCATTATTTAGCTAAGGCGGTAGAGCGTATGGTGCGCGACCGTCGCGTGCTGGATGTGGCGAGGCAAATACTGGGTTCAGAGGTGTATGTACATCAGTCACGTATTAATCTGAAACCTGCCTTAAATGGCAAAGAGTTTTATTGGCATTCGGACTTTGAAACCTGGCATGTGGAGGACGGCATGCCCGCGATGCGGGCGCTGAGTTGTTCTGTGCTGTTAACCGATAACACAGCGTGCAATGGCCCTTTAATGTTAATACCGCAGTCGCATAGGCAGTTTGTCAGTTGCCAAGGGGAAACACCTGAAGACAACTACAAGTACTCGCTACGCCAACAGGAAGTAGGCGTGCCTGACGAGTTAAGTTTGCGCATGCTAACGGATCAAGGAGGACTGCAAGCCGTAGAAGCTAAAGCGGGTTCAGTGGTCTTTTTTGATTGCAATACGCTTCATGCCTCGGCGGGTAATTTGTCGCCGTGGCCTCGTGCGAATGTGTTTGTGGTGTATAACAGCGTGGAAAATCAACTGCGTCCACCCAAGTATGGATTGGCGCCTCGTCCTGAGTATGTGGCTGCCAGAGAACATACTCAACCTGTGATCGCTATGTAGCAGTTTTATTAGTGAACACAAAGAAATACAGGCCTTTTCAGGCCTGTATTTTTATAAAGTGAGTATTAAGCGTGCTGTAGGAAACTGCTTAAGAACTCTTGGGTTCTGGCTTGTTGCGGCGCTCCAAATATCTGTTCGGGTGGGCCTTCTTCCACCATTTTTCCTTGATCAAAGAAACACACACGGTCAGAAACCTCTTTAGCAAATTGCATTTCGTGCGTGACGAGCAAAATGGTGAGGTCGTGCTTGGTGCTGAGGCGCTGAATGACGCTGAGTACCTCACCGACCAGCTCGGGGTCTAGCGCTGAGGTGGGTTCATCAAACAGCATAATGTTAGGGCGCATCGCTAACGCTCTGGCAATGGCGACTCGCTGCTGTTGGCCGCCAGAAAGTTGGCACGGGAACTTATGGGCATGATCCGCTAGTCCCACCAACTCCAAATACTCTTCAGCGCGTTTATCAGCCTTTTCTTTGCTTAGGCCCAGTACATGCCTTGGGGCTTCAGTAATATTGCGTTTCACCGTCATGTGCGGGAACAGATTGAACTGTTGAAAGACCATGCCCATTTCCTTACGCATTTCACGTAGGTGATTGGCGCTGGCCGGCAATAAGTGGTCATTTTCGAGGTGATGCCATAACGGCTTTCCGGCTACCCAAATTACACCTTCTTGGATGTTTTCCAAGGTCATCAAAATGCGTAAGACGGTAGATTTACCTGAACCGGAGGGGCCAATAATGGTGACTTTCTCACCGCGCTTCACAGTGAAATCTAGGTGATCTAACACGGTGTGCTCACCAAAACGTTTGTTCACACCTTCAAAGCGGATGATGTCTTCAGGGTCTGGGGGAGAAATAGTCATTTCAGTGGAATTCCTTCTTTTGGCAAACGTTGATCCAGTAGCCGTATTAACCATGAAGCCACTAACGTCATCAGCAAGTACAGGCCTCCCACCATAGAGAGGGGGATTAGATAGTTAAAGGTACGGTCACCAATGATCTTGGCAACGTTTAACATCTCTAGTACCGACACGACGGAAAGCACCGGTACGTCTTTCATAATAGAAACCAGATAATTACCCAATGCGGGGATAACGCGAGGGATGGCTTGGGGTAGTACTACAATCACAAAGGTGCGTAGTGGTGAAATATCCAGGGCACGTGCGGCTTCGAGTTGGCCTTTGGCCAGAGATTGAATACCAGCTCTGTAGACTTCGGCGGTATAGGCACTGTATTGCAGGCCTAGGGCCAGTGCGCCGGTAAGAAAAGCAGGTAGTACTAAGCCGTAGTCGGGCAGCACGTAATACAGAAAGAACAACTGCACCAGCAAGGGGGTGTCACGTATAAACTCTGTGATGACGGTGGCAGGCCATGAAATCCATTTCACAGGAGCACTTTTTAGGCCGGCAAGTACCAGCCCTAGCAGGGCGGCAACGACAAAGCCCAATAACGTGGCTTGTAGTGTGACGATCATGCCTTGCAACAACATGGGCAAAATGGACTCGGCAAACGCCCAATTGGAACTGGTGTCCCAGCTATAGCCAAATAACATTAGAGTTCCCCCTGACGCCAACGCGAGACGTAGCGCTCTAACAGCTTGATGGCGGCAGTTAAGACCAAGGCCATTCCAAAATACATAAACAGTAATAGGCTGTAGATGGTGGTGCTGTCTTGGGTGAAATTACGTATTTGCTCGGCTCTAAACACCAAGTCCCCCAAACTGATCAGCGATACCAAGGCCGTGTCTTTAAGGTTTTGTACGGCTAAATTACCAAAGCTAGGCATCATTTCAGGAATGGCTTGGGGGATACTAATGCGCCACAAGGTTTGGCGTGGGGTGAAGTCTAAAGCGAGGGCTGCTTCTAATTGTGTAGGGGGCACGGCTTGTATGGCGCCGCGTACAACCTCAGCCCCATAGGCCCCTATATTTAAGGACAGTGCCAAGGTGCCTGCTACAACGGCAGGAAGGCGTAGGTCTATACCCATATAATCGCCGAGTACAGGGAGTGCGAAATACAGCCAGAATAATTGCACCAACAACGAGGTGCCCCGGAATATTTCTATAAAGGCGATAGAAACACTTTTAATCGCCCAGTGTGAGGAGAGTTTGCCCAGACCAAAGGCGAAGGCAAAGATCAATCCCAACACGCTGGAGTACAACGTGAGTTGTACCGTCACCCAAGCCCCCTCTAGTAACGGGGGCACATAACTAAACCAGTTCATCTCAGCCAGCGCACAACTGTTCGGTGGTGCGTTCGTTAGAGTGGCTCATATCGGTATCGCTAAACCCATAGCGCGAAAGTATGTCTTGCCACGCAGGGGTGCGCTTAAATGAACGTAGTTCGTCGTTCACTGCATCACGTAGGCTTTCAGAGTCTTGGGAGAAAGCAAAGCCACCCCAGCTACGTACTGGCTCGCCATTGACGATGGGGTCTTTAAATTCGGCTGCTGGTTCGACTTTATCGCTTTTAGAGGCGAGTTCGCTGACGGTTAAGCTGGTGGCGGCGTAAGCATCGGCGCGCCCTGTAGAGACTGCTGAAATGGCATCCGCATTATTGGCTAGGGTGACCAAGCGGCTTTCATCTATGCCCAGTGCTTGCATCATCTCTAGTTGGTCGGCACCAGCCATGATGGCAATAGTGTGGTCGCCTGTAGCGAACTCTTCGTAGGTGTGCAGGTCTTTAGGGTTGCCTTTGGCAACGAGTAACCCTTCGCCATAGGAGCTATTGGGGTTGGAGTACAGCACCTGTTTGCAGCGCTCGGGCAATATCGCCATTTCGGCAGCCACCATGTCGAAACGGTTAGCTTGTAGTCCTGGAATCAGGGAGCCAAAGTTAGTGGTCACCCATTCAATCCTCTCTACCCCTAAGTTTTTCATGATGGCGGCGGCAACCTCTGGGCCCGGGCCTTTGGCTTCTCCACTCATATCCATGTAGCCGTAGGGTATTTCATTGGCAACGGCGATGCGTACGGTGCCGCGTTGTTGTAAGTCTTCTAGGCTGACGGCATGTGCGGGCAGTAGGGCGGTGCAGCTCAATGCCAGCGAGGTGGCGATGGCTGAGCGTAATAGGGGACGTTTCATTGCAAACTCCTTGTGGGTATCGCGTACAGATAATGCGATATGCAAATAATTTCCATTGAAATCGTACACTGAAAAATGATTTCAGTTCAAATTGTATGTATAGATAATAATTAAGGTTGACATAGCCTGCGTAAATGGGTCATGCGTTGCGCGCGCGACCCAATGTGTGTGGGTGTTGCGCTTTATACAATTTATCGTTGTGGTGCATTTTTCTTTGTGCTAGCATGATTGAATGCTTTTACAGAAATCTTATTTTTTCGCTTACTTTTTTGCTTTTCCGAGGCCGCTGGCGCAAGGAAGGATGTCTGCTACACAAGCAAACTAGTAAACGAAATCCTTAAAAAAGCCGCCAGCAAAAAAGGCGGCTTTTTTTGTGCCGCATTTATTTGCTACCGGCACAATCCAATGGAGTGAAATCGTGTCGCACAATACAGATGATCTGCGTATTAAAGAAATTAAAGAACTTTGCCCGCCTGCCCATGTCATGCGCGAGTTCCCATGTTCCACAGAAGTGGCCTCTACCGTGCATCAAACGCGCCGTGAGGTTCATAACATTTTGCACGCTAAGGACGACCGCCTTGTCGTTGTGATTGGGCCATGCTCTATTCACGACACTAAAGCCGCGATGGATTACGCGCGTCGCTTGCAGGTGGAGCAGCAACGTTTCAAAGATGATTTGCTGATTATCATGCGTGTGTACTTCGAGAAGCCTCGCACTACCGTGGGTTGGAAAGGTTTGATCAACGACCCCAACATGGATGGCAGCTTCAACATTAACCAAGGGTTGCGTACAGCACGTGAGCTGTTGTTAGAGGTGAACTCGCTAGGTTTGCCCGCAGGCTGCGAATTCTTGGATATGATCACTCCTCAGTACATTGCAGACTTGGTATCGTGGGGCGCTATTGGTGCGCGTACTACAGAAAGTCAGGTGCACCGTGAGTTGTCTTCTGGTTTGTCTTGCCCAGTAGGTTTCAAAAATGGTACCGGTGGCAGTACACGTATTGCCGTAGATGCGATTAAAGCAGCCGCTTCGCCGCACCATTTCTTGTCAGTGACCAAAGGCGGCCATTCTGCCATTGTGTCTACAACAGGTAACCAAGACTGCCATATTATTTTGCGTGGTGGTAAAACAGCTAACTACGATGCAGAAAGCGTAGAAAAAACTAGCCAAGAAATGGAGTCTAATGGTTTGCGTGCTCGTGTCATGATTGATGCTAGCCATGCAAACAGCAACAAAGACTACCGTCGTCAGCCAGAAGTGATCAACGAGATTTGCGAACAGATCGAAAATGGCGACGAACGTATTTTTGGCGTGATGGTAGAAAGCCACTTGGTGGAAGGCCGTCAAGACCTAGTAGAAGGTCAAGAGCTGACCTACGGTAAAAGTATTACTGATGGTTGTATTGGTTGGGAAAGCTCCATCGCAGTGTTGGAGCGTTTGGCACAGGCTCGTCGTACACGTCGTACAGTAGTGGCCGCCAAACAAGAGGCTGGTGCAACAGCCTAAAACGGAAAAACGGTAAAGTGTTATGCAGCATTCATCCATGAAAAAAGGTCGTGTGGTTGTGGGGATGTCCGGCGGTGTGGACTCCTCGGTAAGTGCTTGGCTGCTAAAGCAGCAAGGCTATGAAGTCATCGGCCTTTTCATGAAAAACTGGGAAGACGATGACGATTCAGAATACTGTTCGTCTAGGCAAGATTGGCTGGATGCCGCCAGTGTGGCGGATCTGGTGGGTGTAGATATTGAAGCAGTAAACTTTGCTGCTGAATATAAGGACCGTGTATTTGCCGAGTTTTTACGCGAATACTCGGCTGGCCGTACCCCCAACCCTGATGTGCTGTGTAATGCCGAAATTAAGTTTAAGGCGTTTTTAGATCATGCCATGTCCTTAGGCGCTGATTTGATTGCGACCGGTCACTACGCGCGTGTGCGAGCGGTGGAAGAGGCGGGTCGTACGCAGTATCAGTTGCTAAAAGGCTTGGATACCAGCAAAGATCAAAGCTATTTCTTGCATAGGTTAAATCAGGCGCAGTTGTCTCGTACCTTGTTCCCATTGGGTGAGTTACCCAAAACCGAGGTACGTCGTATTGCTGAAGAACTGCAATTGCCTAATGCCAAGAAAAAGGACTCTACCGGTATATGTTTTATTGGAGAGCGCCCATTTAGGGAATTCTTGAACCGTTACTTGCCTACAGCACCAGGGCCAATTAAAACCCCTGAAGGCGAAGTTTTGGGTCAACACGTGGGGTTGGCGTTTTATACCTTTGGTCAACGCAAAGGGCTAGGGATAGGTGGCATTAAAGGGCATCAGCGTGAAGATGGTACGGCTGATGCGTGGTATGCCGCTAGAAAAGATTTGGCGAATAACACGCTGTATGTGGTGCAAGGCCATGATCATCCTTGGTTATTAGATCGCGAACTCAAAGCAGACCATGTGAGTTGGATTTCCGGTGAGGCGCCCGCACAAGGCATATACGGTGCTAAAACTCGTTACCGTCAACCTGATGCAGAGTGCACGTTGTTGCAAAGCGATGCGCAAACTCTGTCGTTAACGTTTACCGAACCGCAGTGGGCCGTGACTCCAGGCCAATCTGTGGTGATGTATGACGGTGATGTGTGTTTGGGCGGAGGCTTGATCAGCTAACGCTTCTTTCTAGCACCATAAAAAAAGCACTGTGAAAACAGTGCTTTTTTATTTAGGCTTGCTGGGGCGGAATCGTGCTTGAGAACGAAGGGCGTTCTAGCAGCTTCTCGTGCAGGCGATCTAGATTGGGGAACGACTCGCGCCAGTTAATGCAGGGCAGTCGTAGATCCAGAAAACCTAGGGCACAGCCTACGGCAATATCCGCGAGGGTGAAGCTGATACCGGTACAAAACGGTTGCTCACCCAAGGCGGTATTCATGTGTTCAAGAGCCGCATGAATTTTGCCTTCTTGTCGAGTCACCCAGTCTGCGTAATACAGCTCGGGTGGGCGACGGTTGCGTTCGATGTGAATGGCGACGGCAGCATCTAGCAGACCATCAGCGATGGCTTCCCAGCATTTGGTTGCCGCACGTTCACGACCTGATTGCGGGATCAGTCTACCTACCGGGGACAGTGTGTCCAGGTATTCAACGATTACGCGGGAATCGAACAGGGAACTATCGTCATCAAACAGTAAGCAAGGAATTTTGCCTAGCGGGTTATAACGACCAATGTCGGAATCAGCAGACCATACGTTTTCCAGTATGAGTTCATGATCCAATTTTTTTTCTGCCATCACCACCCGAACTTTGCGGGTGTAGGGGCTTGTTAGAGAACCGAGAAGTTTCATAGGTATTACATCAATCCAATCCGAGAAAAGTATAGCAGGAAGGAACATTAAGTCATGTGAAATTACCTGTCTGGGCATACAGCATCGTGTAAGTACGAGAGAGTGTGGTTTATATGTATAGAAATAACCCACTAATAGAGTTGGTCTTGTGATTATTAGCGCTTTCGAGTAGGTCTATAGCATGCTTCTGATGTGAGCAACGAAAGCCATGCTCAGGCAATGGTAGAATAGCGCTTTGCTATTTTTCTTTGACCTCACATCATGCAAATTGCTGACCAACTCTCTGCGCTAAATGCGCTTTCTCCTTTGGATGGGCGCTACGGCTCTCGCTGTAATGCGTTACGTGGCTTGTTGTCTGAAGCTGCTTTTATGGCACACCGCGTCGAGGTGGAAATTGCTTGGTTGATCGCATTGTCACAAGCTGGCTTTTCAGAGTTATCGGCCTTTAGTGCTGAAACACAAGAAAAGCTATTGAGCTTGGTACGCAATTTCTCAGAAGCTGATGCAGCACGAATCAAAGAAATCGAGCGTACCACTAACCACGACGTGAAAGCGGTGGAGTACTGGTTGAAAGAGCAAGTGGCAGGCGATGCTAACTTAGAAAAAGCAGCGGAGTTCATTCACTTTGCATGTACCTCTGAAGACATTAACAACACCTCGCACGCCTTGATGCTGACACGCGCTCGCGAGCAGGTCATTGTGCCTTCCTTGAAAGCTGTTCTGGCGTCCATTAGCGGCTACGCACACCAGTTTGCCGATCAGCCTATGCTGTCTCGTACACATGGTCAGCCGGCTAGCCCATCGACGATGGGTAAAGAATTTGCCAACGTGGCTTACCGTTTGCAGCGCGCTATTGCAGCGATTGAGGCAGTTGAGCCTTTGGCAAAAATGAACGGTGCTACCGGTAACTACAATGCGCACCTGTCTGCGTACCCAGATACGGATTGGGCAGCCTTTAGTGCCAAGGTATTGGCATCGTTGGGCCTGACACAAAACCCGCTTACCATTCAAATCGAGCCGCACGATTGGATGGCCGCATTGTTTGATGCTATTGGGCGTGCCAACACCATTTTGCTGGATTTCAACCGTGATATCTGGGGTTACATCTCGCTGGGTTACTTCAAACAAAAACTGAAAGCAGGTGAGATTGGTTCCTCCACCATGCCGCACAAAGTTAACCCCATCGACTTTGAAAACTCCGAAGGTAACTTGGGCTTGGCGAATGCTGTGTTGCGCCATTTGTCTGAAAAACTACCTGTGTCCCGCTGGCAGCGTGATTTGACCGACTCCACTGTGTTGCGTAATTTGGGCGTGGGCTTGGGTTACAGCATCGTGGCGTACGATTCTTGTTTACGCGGTTTGGGTAAATTGGAGTTGAATGCCAAAGTGATTGATGCAGACATCGATGCATGTTGGGAAGTATTGGCCGAGCCAGTACAAACGGTCATGCGTAGATTTGGTTTGCCACAACCGTACGAGCGCTTGAAAGAGCTAACACGTGGCGCGGGCATTACCGAAGCCGCATTGCGCGCGTTTATCCAAGGTTTGGAATTGCCTGAAGAGCCTAAACAGCAACTGTTGGCGCTGACACCGCGCACCTACATTGGCTTGGCTGAGCAGTTGGCTAAGCAGGTGTAAGAAAGCCTTCTGTCTCTACCTAATTAGGTAGGCAAGAAAAACTAAGCCCTGTCTAGTACAGGGCTTAGTGCATTTAGGGTTGTGGTATGTAGTTACCGCAGCCGCGTAAGGTTTTACCTTCGGTTTTCAAAATGCTGGTGTATTCGTAGCTTTGGTCGCTCATGGTGTCAGAGCACTCCTGCTTGATCACAGTAAGTGTCCAGTCGCCGTTAGGACCTTGGCCGCTGTAGCGCGTTTGGGTAGAGCCCATTAGTGTTTGCGCAGCAGAGCTGGTGTAACGTGTATCGCCATAATTCAGCACTATAGAAGCGTGGCCGTTTTGCAGGTCTATATGCCAGCCGGGTTCATTGCCTTGCGCTCTGAATGTGCGCGGGTCAATGATGTCGGGAGTAGTGGTAGAGCAGGCGCTTAGCAAAAGAGCCGTGCCAGCTAGGCATAAGGACAGTAGTTTCATCAGAGCAGGCTCCGTAAAAAGAATGATTGAGGCGTATCATATGCGGTAGGTTGTGGGCACGCCAAGTAGAGAACCGCAAAAAAGTGTGAATGGTGGGTGTGCTCGCAGCGCTAAGACACAATAGTGCAGTGCGATGAAAGAGTAAGAATGGTATTCTTATAGCTTGGTATTTGTACGACGTAAGGCAGGGCAGGATGGTTTGCTTATACGTCTTTTTGCGGGTTTCCTGTTTTGTTGAACCATATTACCTCCAGTAAATTACCCATGCCTTGGGGCGTGTTTGATCTGCATGTTTTCGTGGATGATCAAACAAATAAAGAGCATCTGCTGATCGCGTTTGGCGACATTTCTACACCTGAACCTGTATTAGTGCGTGTGCACTCCGAGTGTTTGACGGGTGATGCGCTGTTTAGTCAGCGTTGTGACTGTGGCCCACAGCTGCGTAAAGCACTTGAGCGTATTGCCGAGGCTGGCCGTGGTGTCGTGATGTACCTGCGCCAAGAGGGCCGAGGCATAGGCTTGGTTAACAAGATTCGTGCCTATCAGTTGCAGGATCAAGGAGCAGATACCGTTCAAGCCAATGAGCAGTTGGGCTTTGAGGCTGATATGCGTCGCTACGATATATGCAAACCTATGTTGGATCATTTTGGTATCAAAGACCTGCGTGTGATGACCAACAACCCCAGAAAAACCAAAGCGTTGGAAGAGCTGGGCTATAACGTGGTTGAGCGTGTACCACACCAAATTGTGAGTAACCCCTTTAATAGCGGGTACTTGCAAACCAAAGCAGAAAAGCTGGGTCACTTGTTAGCGTCAGACGCTACGACAGAGTAAACCTACCGCATCCTTCTGTAAAAGCCCCTCTATGGAGGGGCTTTTTGTTGAGCATTGTAGGCATGTTATGCGCGTGTTGAGGCTGCCATTAACCGCGTAAATGCTCGGTAGGTAGTGCAGTGGTGTATTTCACTTGGCTTAGTGCAAAGCTAGAGCGGATGCTGGCCACGCTAGGGATTTGGGTAAGGCACTCCAGTAGCAGTGCTTGAAAGCGTTGTAAGTCTTGTATGACCACGCGCAGCATAAAGTCAGCATCGCCACTCATTAAATAGCATTCCATCACCTCGGGGCGTTTACTGATGGCATCGGTAAAGACTTCTAGCGAGTGTTTGTCTTGGTTTTTTAGTGTGACGTGCACAAACACGTTCACGGCTAGCCCTAGCTTTAAAGGGTCTACCAATGACACTGAACCCCTGAGTACGCCTGCTTGTTTAAGGTCAGCGACTCGACGCCAGCAAGGCGAAGCGGATAATCCTACGCGTTCGGCTAACTCTGCATTACTTAATTCTGCATTTTTTTGTAGCTCGTCCAGTATGCGCAGGCTAGCTTTATCTAGCTCAATCGTATTCATGGTTAAGTATTTCTATTTTGTTTTGTTAATGGGATAGATATACCTATATTAAGGGAAATATCAGTAAATGAGGAGATTAATTTCGCCAGGAAATGAGTAGACTATTCACTTGTTTATAGCCTTAGTAATCAACCGTTTAGCTGTAGTCATGAGCACCGCACCTACCAGTCTTTTATCCTCTAAAACCACGAATCCCTTAGCGGGAACAGGAACCATTGCATGGCTAACGCTGATGGTGGTGCTATGGGGATTAAGCTGGCCAGCGACAAAATTGGCGTTGGATGTGGTGCCACCGTTGTGGCTGGCTGCCTTACGCTTTGGTAGCGCGGCGTTGTGTTTGTTTGTATTGGCGATAGTGCGTGGTGTATGTAGATTGCCTACGCGTGCCGATTGGCCCATTGTGGCCAGCGTGGGGTTGTTGCAGATGATGACCTTCACGGGCTTGGGCATGATTGCCATGACGCACGTGGATACTAGTAGGGCCGTGCTGTTGGCATATACCACGCCATTGTGGGGTGTGTTGGCCAGTTGGTTATTGTTTAAGCAGGTGCCTACACGTCTGCAATTGTTGGCATTGGTTGTAGGGTTGGGTGGGATCGCCGCTATATGCTCACCCTGGGAAATGGACTGGAGTGCGCCGGGTGCTGTAATGGGGTCAGCCTTCTTGTTGATAGGGGCTATTTGTTGGGCTGTGGTGATTTTGCATGTCAAACAACACCATTGGTCAGCATCGCCGCTGGCATTGGCGCCGTGGCAGATGGTGCTGGCAACAGTGCCTTTAGCAGGGTTTGCATTTGTGCTGGAGGGTACGCCTACGGCGATTCCATTTGATCAGCGCTTAGTAGAATTATTGTTTTTTATTGGTCCAGTAGCGACGTCGGCGTGCTTTGTGATTTCTGCTGAATATGGGCGTCGTATCAGTACTTTTGGTATGTCTAACTTCACCTTGGGTGTGCCGTTAATCGGTATAGTGGCATCGGTGTTGTTGCTGGGTAATACGCTGTCGCCATTGTTCATGGTAGGGCTAAGCGCGGTCTTTTTCGCGATGGTTCTTGCTGCCATTGCGATGCGCAGAGGGCAGCGTCATCAAACGGTATAGTGATCGAGTATTGCTGGTCTACAAAAAAGCCTTAGGTGTTAGCTAAGGCTTTTTTGATGGCTGTTGCATACAGTACGATGCGTTAGGCAGTAGCCATACTGTCTAGCAAAGCGATGCTTTTTTCTTTAGCGGCTTGCAGAGCCGTAGTGGCGGCATCAGGGCCCATAGCAGTGCCTTCGGCGTGAATAAACTCTACGTCAGTAATGCCCATGAAGCCGAAGATCACGCGCAAGAAGCTTTCTTGGTGCTCCATGGCTTGGCCTTGCTCAGATATGCTGTATACGCCGCCACGTGAGGACGCAATAATTACTTTTTTACCACCTGCCAAGCCTTCAGGGCCATTGGCGGTGTAGTGGAATGTGCGACGTGGTTGCAAGATGCGGTCTACCCATGCCTTAAGCTGGCTAGCAATGGTGAAGTTGTAGAAGGGGGCGCCCAACACAATCACATCTGCTGCTAAAAATTGGCTAACCAGGGCTTCGGACACCGCATTTTCACGAGCGGCTTCTTCTAGTACTGAGGCGGGCATGTCTGGTGTGCGAAAGCCTATAGCGATTTGGCTTAAGTGGTTTGGGGCTGATACAGCCAAGTCCAAGTAATCAACACGTGTATCAGGGTGACGTTCCAGCCACTGCTCAACGATAAAAGCGCTAAGTTGACGAGAAACAGATTTGTCGCCGTTGATGCTGGAGTCAATATGTAGCAAGGTTTGCATGATGTGTAGTACCCATAAGTCATTTGATGGGATCATTATGCAATTTTTTAAAGTAATGATTTAGATCATCAATATCAATTAGTAATTGTTTAAATGGCAACAATTGGCTTTAGACCACATGGGTTGGTCTTTATGGTTAATAGCTGCTATGATGACGCTCGTCATTGGGGAGTAGCCGCTCTTCTTCTAGAGGCACATGTCAACACACTTGCAAGTTCGCTTGCATGGCATGCGCAGCACATAGCCTGGCAAGACCTTTGACTACACCATCCCCGGAATGGCCGGAGGGGTGGCGTAGTCAATCGTCCTAAATCCGGCCAGGAATATGTATCATGCAGGCTTTTCTTGTTTCTACCGGTATAGTCGCGTTAGCCGAAATCGGTGATAAAACCCAACTCTTGGCATTTATTCTTGCCGCACGATTCAAACGACCCTTACCCATTATTGCCGGTGTGCTGGTAGCAACACTGCTGAACCACGGTTTGGCGGGCGGTTTGGGAGCCTGGTTATCTGATGCCCTTAATCCACAAGTCTTAACGTGGATATTGGCGATTTCTTTCTTAGTGATGGCGGGCTGGATGTTGATTCCAGATAAGCTGGATGAGGACACCAGTATCACTGCACGCCACGGTATTTTCGTCACCACTGTCTGTACCTTTTTTATTGCCGAAATGGGCGATAAAACGCAGTTGGCAACCGTGGCATTGGCGGCTCAATACGAAGCCTTCTGGTCGGTAGTGATAGGTACTACATTAGGCATGATGATTGCTAACGTGCCCGCTATTTTCATTGGTCAAAAATTAGCAGAACGCTTACCCGTCAAAATGGTGCATGCCATAGCGGCCTGTGTGTTCTTGGTTTTGGGTGTAATCGCCCTATACAGCGCGATACAGGGCTAAACACCCTTAAAAGTTATGGGGGAATTGCTCCCCCTAACTTGCAATATCTGAGGCTTATTTACGGTTATTGCATCCTATTTCCAACGGAAAAGAATGTAATTGCTGTTAAGCTGTTTTTTTTGAATAAACTTATATTTATTTCGCTATATGTTGTTGTATAGTGATGTGTTTTTCACGTGAAGCCAATGTTAGCGATCTAGCGGCTGGCTTCGGCCTTTTTTCAGCCCATCCTCGGGTTGGATTCCTTTCCCCAAGGAGCGATTGTCTTATGCAAGGCCTGCACCTTACAGCAGATTTGTACCAGTGCGCTGGTGACCGCGCGTTCTTCGTAGACGAAGACGCTTTAGCCGCTTTGTGTCGTCAACTGACAGAGCAGTCCACGCTTACCATCGTAGGTGAGAAATGGGTAACCTTTCCTGAGTATCAAGGTGAACCTGGTGGCGTAACGGGAACGTTGCTTTTAGCAGAGTCCCATTTAGCGTTGCATACTTGGCCTGAACGGGCGGGTGTGACGTTAGACGTGTATGTTTGCAACTTTAGTTCAGACAACTCGGCCAAAGCACAGTTGTTAATCGATGGCTTAATTGAGGCCTTTAAGCCCGGCCAAGTACAACGCAACAACCTGTTGCGTGGCGACGAGCATGGCCCCGTGGGCAGTGGCGAATTGTTGCTGGAAAACCTGAACCAACACGCGGTGTATGGCTTCCGTTTCCCAGAACGTTTGCTGGCCAAACAAACGCAATACCAATACTTAGAATTGCTGGATTCTCCAGAGCTAGGCACGACGCTGCGCTTGGATGGCTGTTTAATGACAGCCGAGAACGAAGAATTCTTCTACCATGAAGCGCTGGTGCACCCCGCCATGCTAAGTCATCCAGATCCACGTTCAGTGCTGATTATTGGCGGTGGTGATGGTGGTGCATTGGAAGAAGTGCTGAAGCACGATACCGTTCAACAAGCCACCTTGGTAGATTTAGACGGTGATGTGATTGAAGTAGCGCGTAAGCATCTGACCAGCATTAACCGTGGTGCTTTAGATAGCCCGCGTGCGAAGGTGTTGGTTGGCGACGGTGCCGAATTTGTACGCACCACCGAGCAACGCTTTGATGTAGTGCTGTTAGACCTTACCGACCCTGAAACACCAGCCGGTCCGCTGTACACCATTGAGTTTTTCGAGTCCTGTAAAGCGGTGCTGAAACCTGGTGGTGCGGTAGTGTTGCACATCGGTGCACCATTCTACGAGCCAGAACAAATCAGCAGCATGCTTAACAAGCTGGGTACCGTGTTTGAGCAAGTCAGCCCGTTTGGTCTGCATATCCCCTTGTACGGTGCGTACTGGGGCTTGGTTGTGGTGTCAGATAGCTTGGCACCTAAAACTGTGGCTGCCGAGGTCATAGAGCAACGCTTGGTAGACCGTGATATTACCGACTTGCAGTACTACAACAGTGAAATACATGGTGCGCTTTTTGCGTTGCCTAACTACTATAAAAACTTGGTGCCTGAACTGGTAACCACAGAAGCTTAAGTAGGTAGATAAGCCAATAGGCTTATTACAAAAAAAGCAGCAGTATCTAAACGCCTGAATACGGTTAACGCCGATTCAGGCGTTTTTTTTTCGCCTATTTTTAACGCGGTTGTCGTGCTTGTTAGTCATGGGAACTTGTTAATAATTAATAGGTTATGTGTGGTAAGGGTTTTCCTGATCCGTTTTATTTTCCAGCTCAAATTTTTTTGGTGTAATCTTGGTATACCAAGAAAATACATGAAAGTGCGATGGGGAGTAAGGATGGAAAGAGACAAAAAAGCACGCCGTTTGAGGGTATTGCTTAAGCACGAAACTATAGCGTTGGTACCCAATGGGTTTAACTCAGACTCAAGCAGTTCTACGGCTATTTTGCGCCTCACCTGCCAAGGTTTGCTGAAGCAGGATTTTGATGGAAGGTTGGTGCCCGATTTGGCGCAAAGTTGGAGCGTGTCAGACGATTTGTGCAGATACCGCTTTCAGCTACGTCCTGGGTTGACGTTTCACAATGGCAGCGCCTGTGATGCGCGCAAAGTGGCATGGAACTTTACACGCTTGTTCAGTGGGGCAGTAGATAGTCTGCTGACGCGTGATTATCAGGATATTGAAGCCATTCATGTTCTGAATGACCATGAACTAGAGTTCGTGTTGAAACGTCCTAACGAGGCTTTTCTGCCGAACTTGGCATGGCGTACCTACATCGTGGACGACACCTATGATCAGCCCTGTGGCACAGGGCCATTGCGCTTGCAAGCATGGCAACGAGGAAGCCACGTACTGCTCAGCCGTTTTGATGGTTATCAGGGGCCACATGCTGCGCCTGATGTGGACGAAGTGTATTTGGAATTCGCCCCCGGAGTAGAGCAGCGTTTAGCCCGCATTCGGCAAGGCGATATAGACATAGTAGAAAGTGTGCCCACCTCTGCTGCGGCAGCGCTAGAAGCAGATGGCGTATTACATGCTCAGTTAACAGCCTCTAAGCATCGCAGTGTGATGTATTTCAACTGCCGTGCGGGCAGCGTATTGCAAGACCCTAAGGTGCGTTTGGCGTTGGCGCATGCAGTGAACCGCGAAGCCTTAATGCAGGCTGTCACTGGTGGTTCGGGTGAGGTGGTGGATGGCATGTTAGCTGCAGCAGACCCATTTTTTGTCGCCACAGACCCTATTGAATACAAACCAGAGCGAGCTCGTCAGTTATTAGCAGAAGCGGGTATTGATAGCAGTCAGGTGTTTCGTATGGTGACTACCAATACAGCGCCTTTCTCGCTGGTGGCGGAACACGTAGGTAACGACTTGCGTGCTGTAGGGCTAACGGTGCAGTTCACTGGCTATGACGACCCACCATGGTGGCCGTATATGTATCTGCGTGGTGGTTGGGATATTTGTTTGCAAGGAACGCCCGCTAGACCGCATCTGGATACGTTGTTGGGGCGCGAGTTGCATAGTCAAGGTGGCTTTAATGCGGGGGGGTATACCTGCGCAGAAATGGATGCCTTGATTGATGGTGTTAGGGGGGAGGTAGATGGCCAGAAACGCCGCCAAAGTTATGCACGTATTCAACATAAGGTTCAGGCGGAGCTGCCATTTTTCTCGTTATTCGCCATGGACAATATGGTGGGCTGGTCGCCTCTGGTCACAGGGTTCACACCACATCCCAGTGGTGGCATAGATCTGAGTGGTGTGAAAAAGCTGGATACCCAGATGGCACCACCACATCAGTTCGCTACAGAAGGGGAGCGACGATGATTAAGTTAATTCTGGTTCGTCTGTTTCAGGCGTTCATGACGGTATTGATGACTAGCCTCATTATTTTTGTATTGGCGCGTTCTTCTGGTAGCCCTGCTGACTTGGTGTTGCCGGCCGACTCTACACCGGCTGAGCGTACGGAATACATAGAGCGTATGGGGTTGGATAAACCTATTGCTCAGCAGTATTTGATCTTTTTGGGTGATGCGATTCAAGGGGATTTCGGGCGTTCTATACGAACGGGGGCTCCCGCTACAGAACTGGTGTTTGAACGTATAGGCCGCACGCTGATTTTGGCGACCTCGGGGTTGTTAGTTGCCATCATTATTAGTATTCCGCTAGGAGTATTAGCGGCCACCAACCGAGGAAAAGGGTGGGATAAGTTCAGCATGAGCTTTGCCTTGTTGGGGCAATCTACGCCGGCTTTCTGGCTAAGTGTGATGTTGATACTGATTTTTGCAGTGCATCTGCGGTGGTTGCCCAGCTCGGGAGCAGGCTCGTGGAAGCACTTTGTACTGCCTAGTCTAGTGTTGGGCTGGAGTATTAGTGCCGGGATTGTACGGTTGCTGCGCTCTTCGATGTTAGAGGTATTGGGTGCCGAGTTTGTGAAGTTGGCGCGTGCCAAAGGCCTGAAAGAAAACAAAGTGGTGTGGAAACATGCGTTGCGTAATGCGTTGATTCCTGTTGTCACATTCATTGGCTTTATGTACGGCGTGATTATCGCGTCAGGGGTGGTAATTGAGGTGGTGTTTGGTTGGCCAGGGTTGGGGTATCTCGCCTATGAGTCGACGTTGTGGCGTGATTTCCCTGTGCTACAGCTGTCGGTGCTGGTCTACACCGTTTTAATTGTGGGTATCAACTTTTTGGTGGATTTGGCCTATGGCCTGATTGATCCACGTGTACGGAGCTGATGATGCAAGCCTCTATTACTCAAAATACGGCCCCTGTAGGCCGACTACGAAAAATCATCACGCAGATACGGCAAAGCAAAGCCCCGTGGGTGGGGTTGTTGATGGTGCTGATCACGATGTTGGTGGCATTGTTTGCGGACTACTTAGTCTTGCATGATCCACTGGCTATTAACCCTGCTGCCGCATTGCGTGCGCCGGTGTTCCTAGAGGGTGGGGATTGGACATACCCATTAGGCACAGATCGTTTAGGCCGTGATGTACTTAGCCGCATTATTTTAGGCACACAGGTGTCCCTCAGTATTGCCATTGTGACCATTGTGTTGGGTGGTGCTTTGGGAACGGGGTTGGGGTTATTAGCTGGCTACCGTGGTGGCTGGGTAGATGCCTTGATTATGCGTACCGCCGATGGTTTCTTGGCCTTTCCTAGTATTTTGTTGGCCTTGGTATTGGCCGTCACTGTAGGCCCTAGCTTCTGGGTGGTGGTGATTGTGCTGGCGTTGGTGTTGTGGGCGCGTTTTGCCCGCTTGGTACGGGGTGATGTGCTCGCGCTTAAAGACAGAGACTTTGTGTTGTTGGCCAGAGTAGCGGGTGCGGGTGGTTTCCGTATTGTGTTTAGACACATTTTGCCCAACGTCGCGAACACCTTGTTGGTATTGGCAACGCTGCAGGTGGGTTGGGCCATTATCGTTGAAGCCTCGTTGACCTTCCTGGGGGCGGGGGTGCCACCGCCTACTCCTACATGGGGTGGGATGGTTGCTGAAGGCTTGGATTATGTGGAGTCAGCATGGTGGATTTCCACTATGCCTGGGTTAGCCATTTTGTTTGTGGTGTTCTCCTACAACCTAGTAGGCGATTGGGTGCGTGACGTGCTTGATCCTCAGTTGCGGAATATCTGACATGACTACACAACATAAATCAGCGCCTGTTTTGGCGGTAGAAAATTTACAAACACGGCTCTACAGCAAACGTGGTGTGGGCTATGCCGTAAACGATGTGAGCTTCGAGCTGTACGCTGGCCAAACCTTAGGTTTGGTAGGCGAGTCGGGTTCTGGGAAAAGTTTGACCTGCTTATCGGTACTGCGATTAAACCCGCAACCGGCTTCTAAAGTAACGGGGGGGAAAGCTCTCTTTAATGGCAACGATTTACTCAAGATGAGCGATGACGAATTGCGCTCCTACCGGGGTAAGCATATTGCCATGATTCTGCAAGACCCTATGCGAGCGTTGAACCCGGTACTCACCATTGGCGAGCAGATGAATGAAGCGTTGATACTGCATAGGCAATTGCAGGGTGAGGCGTTGCATTCGGCGGCCTGTGAGCTGCTAGAGAAGGTGCGTATTCCTAATCCAGCAGAGGGCTTAAAAGCCTACCCGCATCATTTCAGTGGCGGCATGCGACAGCGTGTAGTGGGGGCGATGGCGATGGCGGGGAATCCCCAAGTCATTATTGCCGACGAGCCTACCACGGCATTAGATGTGACTGTGCAGGAAGAGTTTTTGGCACTGTTAAAACAATTGCAAAACGAGGCAGGGTTGGGTGTTTTGCTGGTGACGCACGACTTTGGTGTGGTAACCCGAATGTGTGATCGGGTTGCGGTAATGTACGCAGGGCGCATCGTAGAGCTGGCAGAAACTGGCGAGCTGTTCGATAAGCCTTTACACCCGTATACCCAAGCGTTGTTGAAATCAGTGCCCGATGTATCCAGTAGGGATGAGCGCTTGTTCTCTATAGAAGGGCAGCCGCCATCGGTGTTTGCTCCCTTACCAGGTTGTGCTTTTGCACCGCGCTGCCCACAGGCAACGGCGCGTTGTCATCAAGAGCGTCCCGAGCAAGTGCAGATAGGAAACCGAAAAGTAAGTTGCTGGTTGTACGAGGAGGCGTTATGACTCAAGTCGCGTTGCTAGAAGGTAGAAAACTACAAAAAACCTACCGACGTAAAGGCGTGTTTACTAAAGGGGCTGAGATACGCGCAGTAGAAGAAATCTCGCTGTCTGTAGCCAGTAAAGAAACGGTGGCTGTGGTGGGAGAATCCGGCTGCGGAAAAAGTACTACTGCCAAAATGCTATTGGGCTTAGAGGAACTGAGTGCGGGTGGGGTGTACTTCGAGGGGGAGGACCTTGCCGGTGCGAATGCGGATCTGCGTAGACGGTATAGATCAGGTGTGCAGGCCGTTTTTCAGGACCCATGGAGCTCGTTGAATCCACGCATGCGGGTCTACGACATTATTGCGGAACCCATGCTGATTAATGGCTTTGATAAAGCCCATATTGATCGTGCTGTGTACCAAAGTTTGGACGAAGTAGGTCTGGAAAAAGCGGCTGCTAATAACTTCCCGCATGAGTTTAGCGGTGGTCAGCGTCAGCGTATTGCCATTGCTCGAGCGGTGGCATTGCGCCCGCGAGCCATTGTGTTGGACGAGCCTGTTTCGGCATTAGACGTGTCGGTACGTGCACAGATCATGAACCTGCTTAAAGACTTGCAGCAGTCTTTGGGTATGGGTTATGTGCTGATTTCTCACGATTTGGCCACAGTACGATTTTTAGCCACGCGTGTGGTGGTGATGTACAAGGGGCGCATTGTAGAGCAGGGCGAATCGGAAGCGTTGTTCCGTGACCCTAAGCATCCCTACACCGCGAGGTTAATAGAGGCGGCGCGCATACGTAAGCCAGGTGATATTACCTCGGCTGCGCCTTTGCACAATAGCCCGCCACCTGGAGTGAGCAAAGCAGGATGCATGTTTGCAGAAAGGTGTGCCGTAGTGATGCAGAAGTGCTGGCAAGAACGTCCAGAGCTGCTGCCGGTGGCTACGGATTACGAGGTGGCTTGCCACCGTTGCGATATACAGGGCAGCGCACTGTCCTAATCAGTATGGCAGGGGAGACAACATGACAATGACATTTAAAAAACTATCAGCCGCCTTGTTTTTAGCGGGGCTTTCTATGACGGCTACGGTGGTGCAAGCCGCCCCCGAAGGGACCTTGACCGTAGTAGTGCCTAACTTTGGCCGTGAGGTGCTGGATTTGGGTAAAACCTCTACCCAAGATTTGCAATATACCGGCCACATACACGAACCCTTAATTGGGGCAGATGTGGATGGAAAGCTATCGGCGGAGCGCGGGTTGGCGAAAAGTTGGTCCATGAGTGAAGACGCTCGTACCTACACACTGAATTTGCGCGAGGGGGTGAAGTGGCACGATGGTAAACCCTTCACCGCAGACGATGTGGTGTTTAGTTTGACCGAGCGTTTTGTGGCGCCCGATGCGGTATGCACATTTTGCAAGCAGTTAGAGCAAGTAGAGCAAGTGGAAGCGGTAGATGATCACACGGTGAAAATCATGCTTAAAGAGCCAGACCCTGCATTCTTAGCCGTACTCACTGCCCGGGATGGCGACATCCGCATGTTGCCTCGTCATGGTTATCAGAAGGTAGAGGGCGGCTATGAAATGGTCGGTGACCCTATAGGTACCGGGCCATGGAAATACAAAAACTTTGAGCGCGGCATGGAAATGCTGCTGACGGCGAATACGGAATACTGGGATGCTGATCGCGTCCCCGATTTTGAAACCCTACGTTTAGTGCCACGTAGTCAGCCCAGCACACGTTTGGCCATGGTACGAGCAGGTGAAGCAGACATGGCATTTGTGGACCCTCGCCAAGTCATAGAGGCCAAGAATGCAGGCTTGAATGTATTGGTGGCTAAAGGTTCTGCCTTGGGCACGTTGTCTTTCTATGGGTGCTGGCAAGAGCAGATGTTGTGTCACCAACAGGCTTTTAGGGAAGCCATGGTGAAAGCCATTGATATGGATGCCGTAATTAAAAGCATTTACCCCGAAGGAACGGGGGAGCGCTTAGCAACGGTGTATTGGACAGAAGGGTCGCTAGGTGATGATCCAGCACTCAAACCCTATGCGTATGACCCAGCTCGTGCGGCCGAGATTCTAAAAGAAATTGGCTATACCGGTACGCCAGTGAAGTTGTGGTCAGTGCGCACCAATGCCATGCCAGAAGCTCCTGAGATTATCGAGTTGGTGGATGGTTACTTGCGTGCAGCAGGGTTTAAAACTGAAGTTACCCCAATGGAGTTTGGGGCATTTCGCCCCCGTTATGCTTCCAGCCCTCAGCGCTGGGAAACCAATTACGCGGCACATTTGTACTTAAATGGTGCAGGTCCGCGTCCCACCATCATGCCTAATCTTAAGGTGGGCATGATCAGCCATGAAAAAGGAGGGTTGATTCAAAGCTACTGGAATATGCCGTGGATGGATCAGCAATGGGATCACCTGAGCAGCTTGACCTCATTGGAAGAACTGGATGTGGCCTTACGAGACCTTAACCGTCAGGTCTACAGCGAATACAGTTTCCACCCCGTAGTGATGCGTAACCAAGTAGCGGTAGCTGGACCGCGTGTACAGAGCTGGGCGCCTACCCCTTATGGATTTGCTTGGCACCTTGAAACCGTACGTCGCAATGATGCGCAATAAACCAAAAATCAACGATACGGAAGAGACAAATGAATACGAATCTGAATATGTTGAGCAAGCTGTTAGGGGCTACGGTGTTGACGCTGGGAGCCTTGGTACAGACTTCGCCTGTGGTGGCTGCACCCGAAGGTACGCTAACGGTAGTGGTACCTAACTTTGGTAGAGAAATGCTGGATATGGGCAAAACCTCTACGCAAGACTTGCAGTACACCGGTCACACCAATGAACCCTTAATTGGGACGGCGCCTAATGGTCAACTAGCGGCCGAGCGTGGTTTGGCTGAATCGTGGACGATGGATGATGGTGCTAAAGTCTTCACCATTACGTTGCGTCCTAATGTGCTGTGGCACGATGGCAAGCCTTTCACCGCAGACGATGTGGTGTTTAGCTTGGGTGAGCGCTATGTGGCAAAGGATGCCATCTGCACGTTTTGCCGTTTGCTGCAAGTGATAGACACGGTGACAGCCGAGGATGATCTCACCGTTAAGATAGTGTTAAAAGAGCCGGATCCATCTTTTATGGCCGTGCTAAGCGCGCGTGATGGCGACATTCGCATACTACCTCGCCACAACTTTAAGCCTACCGCAGAGGGGTTTGAGATGATTGCAGGGCCTATTGGTACAGGGCCTTGGAAGTTCGCCGAGTTTAATCGCGGCGTTGATATGTTGCTGACAGCCAATGAGTCGTACTGGGATCCAACCCGTATTCCTGATTTTGCAGAGTTACGGTTAATTCCACGTAGTCAGGCCAGCACACGTTTGTCTATGGTGCGAGCCGGTGAAGCCGACATGGCATTTATTGATCCTCGTCAGGTGATTGATGCCAAAGCAGCCAAGCTGGATATTTTGACTAACCGTGGGTCCTCTAAAGGAGGGCTATCGTTCTACGGGTGCTGGCAGGAAGAAATGCTGTGTCATCAGCAAGACTTCCGTGAAGCACTGGTGCGAGCCATCGACATGGATGCCATCATGAAAAGCATCTACCCCGAAGGTACGGCCGAACGCTTAGCAACAGCTTACTGGACAGAAGGTTCTCTGGGGTATGACCCCGCACTTGAGCCCTATAAGTATGATCCGCAACGTGCTGCAGAGTTGCTGAAGAAAATTGGCTATGACGGTACGCCGGTAAAACTGTGGTCAGTACGTACTAATGCCATGCCTGAAGCACCAGAGATTATGGATTTGGTGGACGGTTACTTACGTGCTGCGGGTTTCAAAACGGAAGTGACGCCTATGGAGTTTGGAGCGTTTAGACCGCGTTATGCCTCAAGCCCACAGCAATGGGAAACCAATTACGGTGCTCACCTGTATTTGGATGCCGGTGCGCCACGACCGTCTGTGATTCCAGCACTGCGTGTGGGAATCATTAGCCAAGAAAAAGGTGGTCTGATCCAAGGCTATTGGAACCTGCCAAAAATTGATGCGGAATGGGATAAGTTGATTTCGCTCACTACCTTAGAAGAACTGGATGCGGAATTGAAGCAATTGAATCACCAACTCTATGGTGAATTTAATAGTTATCCAGTGGCCTTGCGTTATGAGGTCACTGCAGTGGGGCCAAGGGTAAAAAGCTGGACACCTTCCGCCTTTGGCTTGGCATGGCATTTGGAAACGGTTAAGAAAAAATGACGACTGCACAGACTTTTTCATCAGCCTCACTGGTACGTGGACGTTACATCATCTGTAAGGTAACGGGGCGCGATCAGGTAGAGCTACTGGAAAATGCTGCGCTGTACCAAGAGGCCGGGCGCATTGTCGCCCTAGGCCCTTGGGAACAGTTACGAGCACGTTATCCAGAGGCTCAAGTTGTAGGCGATGGTAGCCATGTAGTGATTCCTGGTTTGGTGAATGGCCACCATCATGTAGGGGTGACGCCGTTTCAGTTGGGGTCTCCCGATTTGCCATTAGAGCTGTGGTTGGCACATCGACTACGTGCTAGAACAGTAGACCCTGAACTCGATACGTTGTATTCAGCATTCGAGCTGGTGGCCTCTGGGGTGACTACCGTGCAGCATTTGCATGGCAGGGTGTTACCGCCTATTAGTCAAATTGGTGCTTATGCAGATACGGTAATAGGGGCCTATGCCAAGCTGGGTATGCGGGTGTCGTACTCCTATGGTTTACGGGATCAAAACCGTTTGGTGTACGAAGCAGACGACCAGTTTGCTCAGCGTTTGCCTGCGGGGCTGGGTGATGCCTTCAGGCAGTGGTCTAGCGCACAGCACATGCCGCTAGAAGACAACTTTAGTCTATTCGAGACGCTGCATCAGCGCTATAAACAACATCCTTTGGCACGTATACAGCTGGCACCAGTAAACTTGCATTGGTGTTCCGATCAGGCCTTAGAACGTGTGGCAGCGTGTTCGGAAACGCACCAAGCGTGTATGCATATGCATTTGCTGGAAACACGTTATCAGTGGGAGTATGCTCGACGCCGCACCGGAGGTTCTGCCGTTAAGTATCTGGATAAGTTTGGCTTGCTAAATCCCAGAATGACGTTAGGGCATGGCGTATGGCTAGAAGAAGACGAGCTGGATTTATTGGCCGAGCGTGGTGTGGGGGTGTGCACCAATGCCAGTTCAAACTTGCGTTTGCGCAGTGGCATCGCTCCTTGGCGGCAGTTCCAGAAACGCGGTATTTCTGTTGCGCTGGGTATTGATGAAGCTGGTATTAATGAAGACCGTGACATGCTGCAAGAGATGCGCTTGGTGAAGCATTTGCATCGTGTTTCAGGTATGGATCCTTCTGATGTGCCTACGGCAGAAGATGTCTTGCAGATGGCGACCGAAGGGGGCGCGAACAGCACGCCTTTTGCGGCAGATATTGGTGTGTTGGCGGTTGGTAAAGCGGCGGATGTGGTGCTGCTTAACGATGCGTTATTGCGCTATCCGTATTTGGATCCAGTAGTAAGCGTGGTGGATGCCATCTTACATAGGGCACAGCGTAATGCTGTGGAAACCGTGATGGTAAACGGGCAGGTGATTTACGCGGATAAACGTTTTGTTAAGGTGGATCAGCAGGCCGTTTTGGAAGCGTTGGCAGATCAATTGAAGCAGCCATTGACGCCGGCAGAGCACGAACGTCAGGCCTTCTCCGAGGCGTTATTACCGCACGTGCAGCAGTTTTATGCGCACTATTGTGCAGATTGTGGAAAAAAACACTGGCCTTATCGTGCCATTGATTGAGTAGGAGAATCAGGGCAGTGGGGCTGACAGAGACAGATCAGAATAATTTCCCAGGTTCAATGGGACCTCAAGAAAAAGAGAGAAAGTAGTGAGTGAAAAAACCAAAATTGTGCCGACAGCAGCCTTAAGCGCGACGGAGCGTACGTATCGCGATGTGTTGAATTGGATTGAAAATCGCGAACTCGCTGCGGGCGATGTGTTGGATGAGCGCCGGTTGTCAGAGGCCTTGAGTGTGTCACGCACTCCACTACGCAGCGCATTAAGCCGACTGTTGGGGGAGGGCTACTTGGTACGTTTAGCCAATGGTGCAATGGTGGTGCGGGAAATCGGTGTAGGAGAGGTTCTAGAACTGCTGTATATACGGCGTTTATTGGAGCCAGAAGCTGCCATGTTGGCAGTCGAGCGAATTCCCCAACAACGCTTACATAACCTGAGAGAAGAGTTGAGCAACCCCCATGTGATGGACCAAGGTGGTCCTGAAAGCTGGCGTAAGGGGGATGACGTGCACGATCTGATCACCGAGTTTTGCAGCAACCGTTCGCTTGCTGATGTGATTGACCAAGCCAGAAAACGTATACGTGTGTCCAACATCGAGCGAGTACCGGGTCGAGGCGACCATGCCGATGACGAACACTTAAGCATTGTGCAGGCCATGATAGATCGCAACCGCGAGGCCGTACATACCAGCGTGTTGAAGCACTTGGACAACATACGTGATGGGTTCTTAGCTGCTTTTGGAGTGGGCATACAACATGACCGATAAATTACGTGCAGTACAAGTAGAGCCCTTATCCGCAGAGATGTTCCGCCCCTATGGTCGGGTCATTGAGTATGGCGGAGTACCAGGCAGGCACTATGTGCCAGAGGCCTTTGATAGAGCCTGCGACTTAACCTCGCCCAGCTTGTGGTTGCGCCGCGTGAAAGGACGTCGCGATTTACCCATGTTGGTGCGCCATTTAGAACGTCACCCCTATTCGGCCCAGACCTTTTTGCCTACACGCGAATTTAGGCATTTGGTGGTGGTGTGTGCAGCGCAGGCAGATGGTAACCCCGACCTCTCTACCCTAAAGGTGTTTGCCGCAGGCCCAGGGCAGGGCGTGTGTTATGCCCGTAATGTGTGGCACCACGGGTTGACCATCTTGGATGATGAGGCCGATTTTATTGTGGTGATGAGCCTAACAGGTAAAGGGGAAGACGACGTGTTCATGGATTTGGCACAGCCCATAGAAATTCATGACCAGTCGGGGGTGTTACGGGAGGCCAAAGGACATGAACCAGCATGAGGTTGTACGTGATTTCATCGGCTATGGTGCAACACCACCACAGGCACAGTGGCCGGGTGGTGCGCGTCTAGCTATTAATTTCTGCCTGAACTTTGAAGAGGGCGCTGAACTGTCTGTGGTAGATGGTGATGCCATTACCGAATCCGCGTTAACCGAAGGTGGTGCAGGAGTGGCTGGGCAGCGTGATTTGGCGGCGGAGTCCATGTTTGAATATGGCAGCCGCGTAGGCTTCTGGCGTTTGGATAGGTTGTTGGCAGAGCGCAATATGCCAGCAACGGTAATGGCCTGTGCCCAGGCGTTGGCGAGACACCCAGAGGCGTGTGCGCGAATTAATGAACGTAATTACGATATTTGTGCGCACGGTTTGCGGTGGGAACATCATCAGGGTTTAGCGATGGATGAAGAGCGTTCGCGCATACAGCAAGCCTTGGCATTGATACAGCAAAGCTTGGGTAGACCTGCCGAAGGCTGGTATTGCCGTTATGGTCCTAGTCCAAACACCCGCCGGTTGGTGGTGGAGCAAGAGGGGCTGCTGTATGACTCAGATGCCTACAACGATGATCTACCGTATTGGGTGAATGTGCAGCAACGCTCGCATTTGGTGGTGCCGTACAGTTTGGTGAATAACGACACTAAATTCATGCGTGGTGCCCTAGCGTCTGGTTCTGACTTTTATACGGCCTTGCGTGATGCTTTTGATTTCCTCTACGAGGAATCGGCACATACCCCGCGCATGATGTCGGTGGGGTTGCATTTACGCGTAGCGGGGCACGCAGGGAGAGCGGCGGGGTTAGCCCGTTTCTTAGACCATATCGCCACCAAACAGGATGTATGGGTGTGTAGACGTGCAGACATTGCACGGCACTGGATGACAGTGCATCCCCCTTCCTAGGATTTCCTCGCAGTACTGATTCTTTTTGATGAACTGATATCCCCAAAAAAGCGGGAGGGTGACGTGCGCCCTAAAAAAGGAGACAACCATGACATATGTGATTCACGGAGCAACACTAGTTCAGTGCGACCAGAAGGGCACGATTATCAATGATGGGGCTGTGGCCGTAGTAGATGGAAAAATTGCTGCGGTAGGGCGCTCTGCCGATATTCTGGCGCGTTACCCCACAGTAGAGCGTATTGATGCGACAGGCAAAGCGTTGTTGCCTGGTTTTATTAACTCGCACACGCATTTAGTGCTTACCGTTATGCGCGGCACCATTGAAGACTATATGGGCGAGGTGATCTATGGCTATATGGGGCCTATCACCTTCATCATGACCCCAGAGGAGCGTGCTGCGATGGCAAGGCTGGGGGCTTTAGAGGCATTACGTTCAGGCACCACTACCGTTAGCGATTCCAGTCGTTTTGTAGGCAGTTATGCGGATGCTGTGGTCGATACTGGACTGCGTGTGGTGTTTAGCGAGTTGGGGGCGGATGCGCATAACTTAAAAATGGCCTCTGGCGAATACCACTATGAGCGAGATTGGGGCCAACAATACCTAGACCGTACTGAGGCATTAATTGAGCGTTATCACGGTGCCAAAGGTGGGCGTATCCAATGTCAGGTAGCATCACATGCTCCCGACAATTGCTCACCGTGGATGCTAAAAGAACTACTGGATATTGCGCATAAACATAATGTGAAGCGTAACGTGCATTTGGCGCAGTCGCGCGCTGAGCTGAAACAAATACACCAACTGACGGGCAAAACGTCGGTGGAGTATTTGTTGGATCAGGGCTGGCTAGATGCAGATTTAACGGCGGCGCACTGGACACACTGCACTGAAGCAGACATTGATATTTTGGCCCGTCAAGGCGTGCACATGGCACATTGCCCAGCAAACTCCTCCAGACGTGGTCCGCATCAGGTGAAAGTGGGTTATGCCATGAAGCAAGGCGTAAACATTGCTTTTGGTACCGACAACATGACTGAAGACATGTTTAAAGCCATGCAGTTTGGCATTGTGGTGCATAGGGGGAGTGCCGGAGGTGGCGTAACACCTCAGCCACAAGAAATTCTGAATTGCGCCACGCGTAATGGGGCGCAGGCCTTAGGGCGTGTGGATGAACTGGGCTCTATTGAGGTAGGTAAACTGGCGGACATGACGTTGATCAGCTTAGCGCATGCTCGTATGCGTCCTGTAAACCAGATTGTTTCGAACATTGTGCATTACGCCGATCCAGGTGTGGTGGACTCCGTCATTGTCGAAGGGGAATTCTTAATGCGTGACGGCAAGGTAGTAAGCATGGACGAGGCGTTGGTATTAGAGCAGGCCGAAAATGCAACAGCGCAAGCGTGGGAGCGTTTGCTGGCCAGCAATAAAGCCTTGCCTTCACTACGAGCACCTCGTTAAGCGCACAGAAACTAGGAGACAACAATGAGTGAATTTGATTTGGTGGTACAAGGCAATATTGTGGGCGCAGACCGCATACGCTTTGATGGTTGGTTTGCCGTGCGTGATGGTAAAGTTGTAGCCACTGGCGATGCCGCGAATCGACCGGCTGCACGTGAGTTTATGGATGCCAGAGGGCGCTGGGTGATTCCTGGCGTGTTAGATGGGCAAGTGCACTCGGGTAGCCAAGCTAATCAAGAAGGCATAGGAATGGCGTCGCGAGCGGCAGCAGCAGGTGGCATTACCACCATGGTAGAAATGCCGTATGACGATCCCGAACCCGTGGCCTCACGCCCCCAGTTGGATAGAAAAATCCAACTGATAGAAAAAGACAGTCATGTGGATGTGGCGGCTTACGCCACCTTAAATAACGAACATGGTTTAGAAGCTATACCTGGCTTGATTGAGGGTGGTGCCTGCGCGTTTAAGTTTTCTACGTTCGAAGCCAGCCCTAATCGTTTTCCTCGTGTAGAGGAGGACGTGTTGTACGAAGCATTTAGGCTAATCGCCCCGTCGGGGTTGGCGTGTGGGGTGCATAATCAGAATCAGGAGATCACACGTAAAAACATTCTGCGCATGACTGAAGAAGGTGATACGGGTTGGGATGCCTTTTTACGTGCTCATCCACCGCTAGTAGAGAATTTGGCAACGGCCACTATTTACGAGTTAGGGGCATTAACGGGGGCTAGAGCACACGCTGTACACGTATCGCTGTCGCGTGGTTTTGAGCTTTGCAATATGTATAAGCAAGCAGGTACAGCAGCCAGCATAGAAACCTGCGTGCAATACTTAATGCTAAATCACGAGGAACACACTAAACGCTTTGGTGCCTTAACCAAGCATTACCCACCTATTCGCCCCAAAGCAGAAGTAGAAAAACTGTGGACTCACATAGGCAATGGGGAATGCACCTTCGTCTCTTCTGACCACGTGAGCTGGGGCTTAGAACGTAAATCAGACCCCAATGTGTTTAAGAATTCCTCTGGTGGTCCGGGCTTGGAAACTTTATTGCCAGCTTTATGGACAGGCTGCATAGAGCATGGTTTGTCACCCACGATGGTGGTGCAACTGCTGTGTGAGGGCCCTGCCAAACACTTCTTGTTAGAACACCGTAAAGGACATTTGAATCCAGGGGCAGATGCCGATTTTGTGATTGTGGATCAAGAGCGTTATGTGTTTGACCCAGCCAAGAGCCTGTCTGCGGTGACATGGAGCTCGTTTGAAGGGCGCGAATTCATGGTGAAAGTGGCGGCTACCTTCTTACGAGGCCAATTGGTGTGGGATGGTGTTGCTGTACGCAACCACGCTGGTGATGGGCAGTTTATTCGGCCGCATCGAGCAGGGGGCACTGTATGAGTCACACCCTTACAGCCATGCAAGCGTTAAGCAGTCAACGTTTATGGCAGCGTTTAGAAACGCTGTCCACCTTTACTGACCCGGATCGCCCCTGGACACGTAGGGCGTTTAGCCCACGTTTCATGGCATCACGTGAGTGGCTAACCGAGCAAATGCAGCAAGCAGGTTTGTCGGTACGCATAGACAGTGGTGGCAATCTGATAGGCCGTTTAGAGGGGACGCAACCCCATGCCAAACCCATCATGACAGGCTCGCATTCGGATACGGTGTTTGATGGCGGTAGGTACGACGGTATTCTTGGTGTGCTAGCGGGAATAGAAGTTGCTCACGCCTTACACGATAGCAATCAACAGTTAGAACACCCTTTTGAGGTGGTGGATTTTTTGTCTGAAGAGCCTAGCGATTTTGGTGTGTCGTGCGTAGGCAGTCGAGCCATGGTAGGCGCGTTAAGTGCTGACATGCTGGCGCAGCGAGCTTCGGGCGCAGGTACCTTGGCCGAGGCGATCACATTAGTGGGCGGAGACCCAACGCAACTCACACAACCTTTATATAGCTCGGGTGACTTACATGCTTTTGTGGAGCTGCACATCGAGCAGGGGCCTGTACTAGAGCGCCAAGATATTCCTATTGGTGTAGTGACCGACTTAGTGGGAATACGACGCTTTAGAGTCGTCATTACTGGGCAGCCTGATCATTCAGGCACTACCCCTATGGATCACCGTAAAGATGCACTGGTTGGGGCCGCCATACTGATACAAGCTACCCAGCAGAAAGCCATACAGATGAACTCTGAACAGCGCTATGTGGTATCTACCGTGGGGTATTTGTCCGTTATGCCCAATTCCTCTAACGCGGTGCCGGGCAAGGTAGAGCTCATGCTAGAAATACGTAGCAATGAAGACCACGTGGTAGAGCATTATGGCGAACAGCTATTTAGCATGCTACAGCCAGAGTTGCAGGCTCTGGGGCTACAACTGCACACCGAATCAGTCAGTCACGGTAAACCCACCCGTTTTGATGCTGAGGTAGTGGATAGGATTGAGCACTCGGCTGGAGTACTGGGTTATCCCTCTTTACGCTTACCCAGCGGAGCAGGGCATGATGCCGTGTATTTGGCGGGTATTGCGCCAGCAGGCATGGTGTTTATTCCGTGCTTGAATGGCCGTAGCCACTGCCCCGAAGAGGGTATACAGCTAGCGCATATGGAAGCGGGGCTAAAGGTGCTGTTGCAAAGCATACAGACCATAGATCAGCATGTGTTTAATCAGAAATAGAGAGAAATGCTGCCGATACGCAATGCTTTTCGGCAGCAGTAAGCACGTTACAAGCCGATGATTCTGGGGGCATTTACATAAAGAGTAAGGGATGTTGGCGCTAGATTGGCGAAGTTGAATGTAAACCCTGATGCTATTCTGTAGAGAATTAAGCAAGAGGCGGGTTGGAATAGGCCTGTCCATTTTGAAGATCTGGGTTTGCTATGTTGCCTGTTGTTCCTCCCTCGTTAAATCATCGTCGTGCCAGCATATTGGAGATGATTCAACATCGTGGCTATGTAACGATCGAGGCACTGGCTGCGCATTTCAATACATCCCAGCAAACCATACGGCGCGATTTCAGCTATTTAGCTGAGCGTGGTTTGGTGCAGCGCTGCCACGGCGGCGCGATGAAGGCAGCCATTACTTTCCAGAAATTACCGGTTGAGCGGGCATGCGCTATTCGGCCTTTGGCAGAGTTGGCCGTAGCGCATATACAGCCAGGCATGACTATCTATTTGGACGCGGGCGAAGAGAGTAGTGCCGTCGCCTCAGCATTGTTGGCCAGCCAGACGCGTTGCAGAGTGATTAGTAATAATTTAGATATAGCTCAGCGCTTAAGTGCCAGCCCTGCGATTGAGGCCATTATCCCCGGTGGCTCAGTGAAACGCTTAACTAAGCGCGATGTCTTTATTGCGCATGGCGACTTAGTGATGAATATCGTACGTATGTTTCACTACGATATTGCGTTCATGAGTGTGCAAGCTTTTGATGAAGAAGGCACCGTCATGCAAGAGGATCTAAGCGAGGTGGCACTAACGCAGGGGGTCATTGAGCAAACCGATAAAGTGATCGCTTTATCTTCTCAAATCCGGCAGGACGCTAAAGCCAATATACGGGTATGCAAAGCAATAGCATTTGATGGCTTCATTTGTAATGAAGCCTTGCCTGGTTGGCTCGCTGATGCGATGAAGCAAGCAAATGTTGCTGTACAGGTTGCCAATACCAGTATGTGAGCCTGATCGTACTCAGTAATCCCGGCTAAGCAATAACACTAGAACAATTGTTGAGCCAGAAGCAATCAGAATAGCAGGGAGCAGATCTGTGCTGAGATAGTAAAGATCAATCATGGGGTCCCTCAAATATTTAACTATGTTGTCCAAGTTGGGCAATAAATACTAAGGTGCTACATAGGTCCACAAGTGCTACAAAAGTCTACATAAAGTTGCATTGGTAGATGTTTGTATTACATCAGAAAACTTTGCTTTCGTTAACGTTTGACACTTAAAAGAGTTGTAACTATTTTTAAGTATTATCGCAATAATCACCCCATTATGGGGGTGGACTATTTGCGCTGGCGCAAGAAACCGCAGAATAAGATGTGGGAGTGGTGGTACAGACAAAGGCGCAGGTACACTATCTGCTACGATTCCTTTTTTGAATTTTGGTGATTTATGATTGGTCTAATTGTGGCGGGCGCAGTAGGGTTGTATTCCATCTACGTGTTGATACGCTCTGGCGGTATCCTGTTTGGTGTGGCCGATGTAAATGCTGAACAACGTAAGCGCGCGTGGACCCAAGGTGGTGTTGCTGCCGTAGCGTTATTGTTGTGTGTGTTTTGGTACAACCTGTATTACGACAGCCCAGAAGCCAAGCAAGAGCGCACTCTAGCCGCACAAGAAACGCGCTGCACAGATGTATTGGAAGCGTACAAAGCCACGCAAATTTTGGTGCGTGAAGCCAGCAAAGCAGACATGACCTTATCTTTTGCTTTTGTGCCTACGCACGAATCTAAAATGGTCAGAGCATGCGAGTTCATTATTCAAGCCCCTGCTGATCGTGTCATCATTGAAACAGGTCGTAGCGACAACGCGATATTCACAGCAAGCGTGCGTTATATGAAAGACAGCGATGCATGGGAAATGACTGGCTTGGAATGGCAAGAAAACAGCACGGCAACAGAGTAAAAAAATTGCAGCGGCATTGGTGCTAGCAGCGCTAACCATGTATACTAGACACACTGCATAAACGAACATTTGGGGCCGATCTGGCTTCGACGTGGGTCGCGAAGCAGAGCAGGGCATGTCGAGCACCAGTAAGCTCGTAAATCCACTGGAAAACTTTAAACGCAAACGAAGAGCGTTTCGCACTAGCCGCTTAAGCGGCTTTGCCGCTGCACTAATTTGTTCTTGGGTTAGGTTAGGCAACTAACAGCAGCGTCACTTACAAGAAATCGAATTTGGTTGGTTCGCTCAATCAAGTTTTAAATCTAAGCGAATCGCTAAGGAAAGGCCTGTTGATGGGCATAATCCGAGGTTAAATTCTAAAATATATCAACTAAACATGTAGAACTGCCTGTAGAGGGCTTGCGGACGCGGGTTCAATTCCCGCCGGCTCCACCAGTACATACTACGCTGCTAGCGTAGTTAAAAGGGTCAGACGAAAGTCTGGCCCTTTTTTGTGCCTGTGGGTGGCGTGTGATATCGCTTTCCCCCTGCCAATAGTGTTAGCTTTACTTACCTTGCAGCATGACACTGTGCCGCTCAATACTACATAATGTTCCTATCTTGTTTCTTGCTTGTTAGGAATACGTTTATGTCCGCTTTACCTTTGTCTATTGCTAGGCTTCGCACTACCACTCAGTTAGGTCTTACTCTTGGTCTTTGCTTGTGGGGAGGTACAACGTGGGCTGATTCTATACGTGAAATTAGCCTGTCTACAGCAGGGATTGCCGAAGTAGTACGCCAAGTCAACATTCCTGAGCAAGGCCCAGTCAGCTTAACCGTGCCGTTGGATCAAGTTGATGATGTGCTTAAGACCTTGTTGATCAGCGATGCAGAACAACGTATTCAAAGCCTAACCTTGGCGGGTAAAGCGCCACTAGACAGCAGTTTGGCAGGATTGCCTTTTAACGAATCTAGTCTTAGCTCTATTCATGCCTTGGCCAGTAGCTTGCGTGGGGTAGAGGTACAAGCGTATTCGCAAGGGCGTAGTGTGCGAGGCACGCTATTGGGTGTAGATGTTCAGGAACAGGATCAAAAAACGGTTTATTCCCTGTCGTTACTGAGTGCAGAAGGGCAAGTGCAAACGGTAGAGCTAGGCCCTGACAGCAGCTTGCAAGTACTGGATTCCCGTATTCAGGCACAGTTACAGCAAGCTAGCCAAATTTTGGCACGACAAACCAACGACAACAGCCGAGAGTTGCATCTTTCTTTAGCGCCAACCAAAGCCAAAGAGCTAGAGTTGCGCTACCTCATCGCGGCACCCATCTGGAAAACTACCTATAGGCTGTTGCTAGACAACGAGAATAAAGCGCGTCTGCAGGCATGGGCCGTTGTAGAAAACACGACGGGGGAGGACTGGAGGGATATTAGTCTAACGCTGAGTTCGGGGTCGCCCGTGGTGTATCAGCAAGCCTTGTTGCAACAGTATTGGCATACGCGCCCTGAACTTCCTGTTGCGGTAGGTAGCAGTACAGCGCCGGCACCGGATAACTTTGGGGCTAGTGTTGCCAATTTTGCGCCTGCGCCTATAGCGGCCGCTAAGATGGTGATGCGAGAAGATCGCAGCATGGACATGAGCGATAGGGTCAGGCAGCGTAGTGGGGCTTCGGCTGGTGTGGCTGGCGGTGTAGCAGCCATTGCGGATGAAGGCCAAACGGTTGTGCGTTTTACCATTCCTAATCCCGTGAATGCGGCAAGTGGCCAAACTATTTCCGTGCCTTTCCAGGACCAGCAGGTACAAGCCGAGGACGTGTCTGTTTATTTTCAGAACCAAAACAGCCCGCATCCTAGTGCAGCGATTTATCTGAAAAATACCTTAGACAGTAGTTTGCCGCCTGGGATTATCACTGTGTTTGATCGCCAGTTAGGTCATATTGGTGATGCGCAACTAACGGGCTTGCCCAGTGGTGAGGCGCGTTTGATTTACTTTGCTAGGGATAACAAAGTACAAGTTCATCAAGAGCGTAGTTCTGCTCGTGAAATCACGCAAACCCAAGTGGCCAATGGGGTGGTGCTCAGTACATGGAAACAAAGCCAGCTCTGGACGTATAACGTACAGGGTGCTGCGAAAGAGGCGCGTCAGGTCATTATTGATATGCCGCGACAAGAAGGGTGGGAGTTTTCTAGCTCAGCTACTACAGAGCAAACCAGCCAGAGTTACCGCTTAAGAGTCACGGTTCCCGCAGGGGAAACGGTACAAGTGCAGGCCACCTTTAGTCGCCTGGATGCTGAAGAGCTTAGGTTGGATGAGGTGGATGAGAGCGTACTGTATAACTGGAATCAGGGCGGGTTAAATGCCAAATGGAAAGCGGCTATGCCAGAGCTTGTTGCCTTACGTGAAAAACAAAGTGTAGCGGCACAAGAGTGGCAACACACACGTGCATTATTGGATGAGCAAGTCTCAGAGCAGGAGCGCGTACGTGAAAACCTAGCTGCAGTGAGTGATCAAAGCAATTTGGGTCAGCGTTTTGCACAACAGCTAGAGGCTTTGGAAGACAGAATTGCCGAATTGCGCAAGCAAGCACTGGAGCAGGATGCAGTGTGGCAAGCAGCACGTAAGAAATTCCAAGAAGCGCTAAGTAAGCTGTAGAAGCATGTCAGCGGGGCTGTATGACAGCAGCCTCGCCTTGGTGCCAGTCTACAGGCGTTCAACAACTACACTAATATCCGCAGGTGGGCCGTAGTACAGGCTGCTGGTGACTAAACCATCAACACCACAATTCGCGTAGTTTGCGGCGTTGTCTGTAGTGATACCCCCAGCAGCCAGCAGTTTTAGTGCGGGAAATTGCTGACGTAAGGTCGCGCACCACTCTTGCAAGTGGGCTGGGGCAACTTTATCAAACTGTATAACGTCAGCGCCTGCGTCAACGGCGAGTAAGGCTTCTTCCAGTGTGGCAGCTTCTATCACTACTTTTTTCTCTGCCAAACCGTTGGCATTGAGCTTGAGTTTTTCTTTGACCACGGCCCAACCATTTTCAGCCAAAAGCGCACGGTGCTGAGGAAAGACCAAAATGGTTTCTGATAACCCTAATCGATGCGGCCACGCACCACCAGCCATAGTGGATTTAATCGCAATACGACGTAAACCGGGCGGGTGTTTGCGGGTAGTGAGTATGCCTACATTAGGGTTAAGGTGTTTGACGGTTTCTACGAGTTGATGGGTACGCGTCGCGACAGAACAGGCGTACTCCAGTAGGTTTTGGCCTACTTTCCATACGTCTAATAATGCTTGTGCAGGGCCTTCTGCGGTGACTAAGGCTTGGCCGTCGTTGGCGTGCTGTCCACTAGGTAGGTGCTCTATAGCGCTAACCTGGCGCGTGTGCAGTAGTCTCACGACCTCCTCGGTGCAGGCGCTGACCGTCGCGCCGCGAGTACGCCATGTAATGCGTGCAGACTGATTGCCTATATGCAGTAGGGTGCTAGTAAGGTCTAGGTAGCCTATGTCCTCTTTAAGCCAGTCTTCCAGAATCGACGTTTCAAAAAATACATGGGCATGGTTCATCGTAGGCGACCTCAGCAGAAAAATTAACGCTATAAGGTATTGTAGACAGCGCTATGAATAAAAGGGAAGCTCAGCGCTAGAGGGGTGGGATGATATGTCACAGGCATGAAAAAACCGCCCGTAGTGGGCGGTTAAAAGGTTTCTACTGCGTGTTTAGAGTACGTCGTTTACGCCAATGATTTTGGTATGGCTCATGCAGTGTGCATTGATTTTGTACATGAAAATCAAGTAACCCAAGCCTAGGGTTAGCACACTAATAATGGCCCACAACACAATATTGCCAATGATGCTGGCCAAGTCTATGGTGCACACCAGTCTACCTACACGTTGGCCTTGCTGGTCATACGCATAAGTTTGGCTGATGATGAATTTCTGCATGTAATACGGAAACACAAATAGCGCTAAGCCAAAAGTGACAATACTGAGCAGTATCCAAATAATGCCGTGGCCAATAATTTCTGCAATAGTAAGCTCAGACTTTAATTGCAGATTCGTAAATGATGTAGACATGCTTAATTTCCCTATGCGCAAATATGGGTGAATGGATATTCAAAGCTAGAGGGAATATAGCCAAATTCGCACTAGGGGTAAGGATGCATGTATTACTAATTGTTAATGGACATGGTCGTGTGAGGATGCGCCTGCCATCAAATAGGTAGAAATTCAGTCTTCATCCAAGTGAAATTTGTGCATGATTCGGTGTGCTACGGGGGCCAAGATCACGCCTATAGAGGCAATGAATAGCAAGCCCGTTACAAAGCCATAGGTGGCAATAAAAAGTTTGCCGGCAATGCTTTGAGGCATGCTGTGTGTGCCTATGCCACCCAGCAACAGTGCCGTGTTTAAAAATGCATCATGCAGTGAAATGTCTTCAACGGCGACTTGGCCCAATACGCCAAATAAAAACACCAGCATAATTAATGCTAATGCGGCAAGCGTGTGCCAGAGCATGCGTTTGAGAAAGTCGCCTCGGGTTAAAAGAGGGCTTCCTTTTTTTTCATACATGTCAGTCTCTCCCATAAATCTACAGCCTGATCAGCGAGAGTGTACCCCGCAGTGTAGAGAGAATGTGTGGATGAGGTTTTTAGGGCAAAGCGCCGTCGTAATGCTATCTGTCTTACGGGTGTTTTTTATACCAGTATGAGCAATGGTCTTGTACTGGTTTATAGACCTGTTAGGGTAGAGCTTCTTTAACTGGAGAACGACATGCGCACCCATAATGAATCCGTGAACAGCCAATTTGACTCACAAGCCAATGCTTACTTAAGCAGTGCTGTACATGCTCAAGGCGACGACTTGAAGGCTGCCGGTGACTATGTGGCGCAGCATATAGCGCCTACTGGTGTGGGGTTGGATTTAGGCTGTGGGGCAGGGCATTTAAGTTTTGCCTTGGCTCCTGCTTTGGCTAAAGTGGTAGCTGCCGATGCCTCGCCTGGCATGCTAGAGGTGGTAGAAAAAGCCGCTGCACAGCGCGGTTTTTCGCATATAGAAACCGTGCAGACTATGGTGGAAAGCCTGCCTTTAGCGGATGCTTCGTTTGATGTGGTAGCAACACGCTATAGTGCTCACCATTGGGGCGATGTACCAGCAGCATTGTCAGAAGCGCGCCGGGTATTGAAACCGGGCGGTGTATTGTTGGTGATTGACGTGCTGGGCTATGAAAACCCCTTGGTCGATACACACTTTCAAACCATTGAATTACTGCGTGATACCTCCCATGTGCGTGACTACGCTGAAACAGAGTGGCAACGTATGTTGGCGGATGCGGGTTTCACCATCGAAGGCACACAAGCATGGCCAGTACGATTGGAGTTCAGCAGTTGGGTAGAACGCATGCGTACGCCAGAACTTAATGTACAGGCTATACGTGCATTACAGAACGTGGCTCCTAAGCAAGTGCATGAGGCATTGCATTACGAAGACGAAGGCAGCTTCACTATGATCACCGGTTTGTTTTGCTGTCGTGGTGTAGCCTGAAACGGGTGTTTGGGGAAGTGTATAAAAATTGCTCTTGCAACCCCAGATGCGCGTAGTTACTGGGTTGGGCGAAGCTGTTATAAAGCAATCCCCAACCTTATGCACAGTTTGTGGGGATAACTACGCATACGCTAAAGCACTACAACATAGAGGGGCCAGCGTGTGTGGTAGCGTGTTGGCGTATGCTTTGAGGGTTGACCTTAAAGTGTAATTTGAACTCTCTGGAAAAGTGCGATGTATCAGCAAAACCGCAATTTAGGGCAATTTGCGTGATGCTATCAGAGGTATTCATCAGCCACCATTTACCATATTCCACACGCATCTTTTGATAAAAGCGGGTGGGACTGGTGTTGAGTTCTTGTTTAAAAAGTCGCTCTAATTGCCGCACACTCATTCCTATGTGTGAGGCTATATCTTGCACGCGTAACCTATCGTCGATGCGCTGTTCAATGTAGTGCACGGCTTTGTGTATACGCGTATCTTTGATGCCGTCCAAGTTGGCGATGAAATGGGCTTGCGGCAGTCGCGCTGGTCGTATGTTGTGCAACATCATATGGCGCAAAACCTGTTGAGCTTTTTCGCGCCCAAAGTGCTGCTTGAGTATGTGCAAGGCGAGGTCTATTGCCGCGGTAGAGCCAGCGCAGGTAATAATCTTGCCTGCATCAATAAATAGACTGTCTACGCTGGTTCTGGCAGAGGGAAAGCGTTTAGAGAACTCATCTACTACGTTCCAATGCACGCACACAGGTAACGACCCAATCAGCTCAGCTTGCGCCAGAGCAAAGGTGCCCGTACAAATGCCCAGCAGGCTTACTTGCTTGGCAGCAGCGTCTTGTAGCCACTGCAGTAGTGGCGTAGAGGGTGAGCGCTCTATATAACTGTTGCCACCACAAATGGCGATGTAGTCAAAATTTTCGGGCTCTATTAACGGGTGTAGCTCGGTCATTAAGGTGCCAGCACTCGACCTTCTGTCTTTGCCGTCCATGCTCATGACCACCCATTTCACATGTATTTGCCGGCTGTGACCACCGTAATCTCCGCCAAGGCGCAATACATCCAGAAAACCGGCAAAAGCCGTAAGGGTGAACTGATCCAAAATGACTATTCCCACCCGTAGCGGGGTGGGGTGAGCGTCAAGGTTTGTCTCCATGTAGGCTCCTTTTTGGGTGTCGTAATAATTCATTTTTTTGTCGTTATTGTTCAATTTTAAATTGAGCTTTGCTCCCATCATAGTGAGTATGAAAAGAAAATAATAGGAGACAACCATGAGAATAGGTTTTGCCACAGCCTTAGCGGGAGCAGTCTTATTTAGTCAAAGTATTCAGGCCGAGGAAGTGCGTGTGGCTTGGTATGGCGGTAACTGGGGGGAGGCGTTTGATGCGTGTATTGCTCAGCCGTTTACTCAAGCCACCGGTATTCGTGTGATTCCAGAAATTGGTACTTCCACCACCAGCTTGGCCAAAATGCGCCAGCAGTCGGCACGCCCGGTACTGGATGTGGTGTTCTTGGATGGTGGGATTAGTGAGGTAGCCGAAGCAGAGGGGTTGCTAGCGCCGTTGGATAGCACAGCGTTACCGAACATGAGTGCTATGCAGCCGCAGGCTATTTACCATGCTAATGGGCAGCCCTTTGCAGTGAGCGTTGGGTATTACTCATTAGGTATAGCCTACGACACACGTGAGGTGCAGCACGCCCCAGAGAGTTGGGAGGCTCTATGGGATAAACAATACGCGGGTGCTGTCATCTTGCCATCCTCAGCGAACTCATCGGGTATTCCGTTCTTGGTGTTCTTAGGAAACATGTTTGGCGCAACGCCGCAAGATATGAGCCCTATGTGGGCGAAACTGAAACAGCTGGATGTGGCCTCGTATTACGACAGCTCCGGTGCAGCAAGCAATGCGTTTCAGGCTGGTGAAGCGGTCATAGGGGCGCACTTTAACGTGGGAGCATGGGACTTAGCTGATAAAGGCCTGCCCATAGGTTTTGCTGTGCCCAAAGAGGGAGTATGGGCGACGGATGCTCGCGTGCACCAAATCAAAAATGCCCCACACCCAGAAGCTGCTCAGCAGTTTATTAACGCGGCTATGACTCCAGCGGCTGCGGCATGTTTAGCAGAAAAACTGTACCTAGGCCCTGCAGTGAAAGGCGTAGAGCTACCAGATACCTTGCAACAGCGTATGCCGTGGGGGCTAAACGGTTCCGTGGATACGCTGAACCTATCGGATTGGACGGCAGTAAACCAAGCCCGTGCCGAGATGACCGATACGTGGAACCGTGAATTAGGTCGTCGCTAAGTCGCACTTTTTACTCTTGATACCGTGTTATCCGGATGGGCATAAGCCCATCTGGCGGGCTACTCGTGCAGTTTGAACATCTAAGCAGGTAAGCAAACTATGAAGCCGTTGTTATCCATCCAAGGCATTAACAAAACCTATTCCAACAATTATCGAGCGTTACGAGACATTCATTTGGATGTAATGCCTGGAGAGTTTTTGACGTTGTTAGGCCCAAGTGGGTGTGGCAAGACAACTCTGCTCACCACGATTGCGGGTTTTTTGCATCCAGACAGTGGTCGCATTGTGTATGACGCTACCGATATTACGTATCTGCCTGCACACCGACGTCAGTTAAATACAGTGTTTCAGAGTTACGCCTTGTTCCCGCACATGAGCATTGTGAAAAATGTGATGTATGGGCCACAGCGTACCGGTGTGCCGGCCGCAGAGGCCAAGCAGCGAGCGCTAGAAGCCTTAGAGCTAGTGGGTTTAGAGGGGTTTGCTGAGCGTATGCCGTCAGAGCTTTCGGGAGGGCAGCGTCAGCGTGTGGCGTTAGCTCGCGCTATTGTGAATAAACCCAAACTGCTGCTGTTGGATGAGCCCTTGTCTGCGTTGGATTTGAAGTTGCGTAAACGTATGCAGATGGAGCTAAAAGCACTACAGGAAAAACTAGCAATCTCCTTCATTTTTGTGACGCACGACCAAGAAGAAGCATTGGCGATGTCGGATCGCATTGTGGTGATGAACCAAGGCAGCATCGAACAAATCGGTACGGGTGACGAGGTGTATAGCCAGCCCGCTACACGTTTTGTTGGTGAGTTTATTGGTGACGTCAATATTTTCCCCGTGCACCATCACGACGCGCAGTGCTGGCTAACCGCAACGCATCAACCTGTACCGCAAGCCAATGCCCAGACTCAGTTGCTGTTAGTACGCCCAGAGGATGTGAGCATCAGTCTGGATAGCAAAGATGGGGTAGCAGCTCAGGTTAATGAGATCGTTAATTTGGGTAGCCACAGCATGTTCTTTTTGCGAGCAGGCGAGCTAGAGGTGACGGTGAGAAGCATGGGGGCAAACACCTTGCATCTACAGAGTGGCCAGACAGTCTTTATACAGATAAATGTCAGCAAGGCATGTCCGCTGGAGGGCTAACAGATGCGTCATTCAAGTTTAGCCAAGCTGCTTTTTGTACCCATCCTGTTTTTTGCATGCTTCTTTTTGTTTCCACTAGCTGTGGTGCTGCTGTCTAGCTTGACTGCTGAGGACAGTTTTAGCCTTGTGCATTATGGCGAAATTTTGCTGGATCAGTATCACTGGAGTGTGATTTGGGTCACGGTAAAGCTGGGGCTGTACACCACGATTATTTGTGCGCTGCTGGGTTATCCCTTGGCGTGGTTTATTGTGCGGCTTGTGCCTAGCCAAGCATGGCGTCGTGCCTTGGTGATCTTGCTGTTAGTGCCTTTGTTTACCAGCAATATTGTTCGTTCATTTGGCTGGATGGTGCTGTTGGGTAGAAATGGTTTCTTAAATAAAACACTGCAAGACCTAGGGTTGATTGATACGCCACTGCGGTTGTTAGGCACCGAAACCGGGATTTTGATTGGTTTGGTCTACATCCTATTGCCTTTTATGGTGATTTCGGTTGGTGCGTCTATCAGCAATATGGACCGTTCTTTGGAATACGCATCGCGAGATTTGGGTGCGAACCCCATGCAGACTTTTTGGTTTATTAACTTGCCGCAAACCATACCAGGTTTGGCATCTGGGGCAATGATGGTCTTTGCCTTGTCAGTCAGTGCGTATGTGACGCCAGCGCTGTTATCGGGTGGTCGAGTAACGCTGTTGTCTATGTTGATCTTCCAGCAGTACAGCACTGTCTTTAATTTTAATTATGGGGGCGCTCTCAGCATTGTGTTGCTGGTGGCTACCTTGGTGTTGGTCGCTTTTGCAAATCGTCTAGGGCGTACCACAGGGGGGAGGGCGTAATGGCTAGAACCGTAGTGTCATTAATTGCTTTTCTGGTGATCTTGTTTTTGATCTTGCCGCTGGTGGTGATCATAGGTTCATCGTTAACCACCAGTAGTTATTTAAGTTTCCCGCCAGAAGGGATCAGCCTGCAATGGTATGTGAAAGTGTTCGAGGACCAAGCCTATATACAAGCCTTCATCTTGAGTACGTGGTTAGCCTTTTGTGCCACGGTGATTGCCATTGTTCTGGGCATATCTGTTGCACTGATCACAGCCCGAGAGACCTTCTTTGGTAAAGACTTTTTAGCGAGCTTGTTTAATGCGCCGTTGATTGTGCCTTATTTGGTCATAGGTTCTGCGTTGTTGCAGTTCACGTCTCAGCTAGGGTTTTCGCAAACATTTTGGTCGTTGTTGGTGGGGCATGTGGTGATCGTGACTCCCTTTGTGATACGTGCTGTGTATGCCTTATTGGATGACAGTCAGTTGCAGTTGGAACGGGCTTCGGCTGACTTAGGAGCCACACCATGGATGACTTTTAGATATATCACCTTGCCTTTAATACGACCAGGCATTGTGTCGGGTGCGTTCTTCGCTTTCATTACGTCGTGGATCAACGTGGAGCTGTCCATGTTCCATACCAATGCGTCGTTGAACACCACTCCTGTGCAGTTATTTAACTACGTGCAGTACTCCGTAGACCCAATGATTTCCGCCGTTTCAGCAATAACAATATTTATATCGTTGATTGTTATTGTGGTTTTGGATTTAACGATAGGTTTGGATGTTTTTGCGAGTGATAAAAAATGACTATGCCAGCGCCTGCATTGATTGGAATGCAAACTACAGATGTATTTGATGTAATTTACACGCATACGGAAGGGGAGCCATTATGCATTATTCATAGTGGCATTCCGTATCCTTTGCAGTCCACCGTTCTGGAGAAAAGGCAGTTTCTTACCCAGAACTATGACTGGGTACGCAAAGCATTAATGCGTGAGCCTCGTGGGCACAACGATATGTTTGGGGTGTTTTTAACACCACCATCCAGCCCTGATTACGATGCTGGTTTGATCTATATAGACGGTGAGACTTACTCGCACATGTGTGGTCACGGCACTATTGCTGTGGCAATGGCAATGGTGGCGCATGGCATGGTGCCTCGTCATCCCAGTGGCGTGACAACCATACGTTTTGAAACTACAGCCGGTTTGGTTGTGGCTGAAGTCACCAGCGACGGTGCAAAGGTATTGCATACTAAGTTTGAAAACGTGCCAGCCTATGTAGAAGCACAAGATATCAAAATTGAACTGCCTAAATATGGCGTGCTGCATGCAGACATCGTATGGGGTGGTAACTACTTTGGCATCATCGATTTGTGCAAAAGTGATCTGCGTATTTCGCCCGATAACGGCCGTGAGCTTATTGAGATGGGTTTGCTAGCACGCCAGCAGATTAATGCGGTGTACCCCATACAGCACCCAACCCAAGCACATATTACGGATTTGAACTTTATTACCTTCTGGCATCAGCCTACGATTGAAGGTGCTATGTACAAAAACGTGCACGTGTTTAGTGCGGGACAGTTAGATCGCTCTCCTGGCGGCACAGGCACCAGCGCCATGATGGCCATGTTTGAAGCGCGTGGAAAAATGGGTATGAATCAACCCATACGCTCCGAAGGCTTGCTGGGTAGCGGCACATTTGAAGGTTGCTTGTTGGGTGAGGTGGACCTTAACGGTAAGCGAGCCGTACGCCCAACTGTGAAAGGTACTGCCAGCGTATTGGGAACGGCACGTTGGGAAATCAACCGTGATGATCCTGTAGCTGCGGGCTTTATTGTTCGCTAATAGGTTACTGGCAGAGCACACTGCGCCGTACTAATAAAGTACGGCGCAGTTGTTTTATAAGCCCCCAGCAACAGGGACGATGGCCCCTGTCATGTAAGACGACGCGGGCGATAGCAGCCAAGCGACGGCAGCTGCGATTTCAGAAGCTTCAGCCGCACGCTGCATAGGGATTTTTCTGGCAATGCGCGTGGCTCTATCGGGCTCACCCGACAACGCATGGATGTCGGTGCGTGTAATACCAGGAGACACTGCATTTACACGAATGCGCTGGGCAGCGACCTCTTTGGCTAGGCCAACAGTGAAGCTTTCTACGGCAGCTTTGGAGGCTGCGTAATGCACGTACTCATTTGGTGAGCCGGTTTTTGCGGCGATGGAGGATACGTTAACAATATTGCCGGCTTGATTGTGCTGCAACCAATAACGTATGGCGTGTTGGCTCATTAGCATTGTGCCCATGACGTTAATCTCAAACACATGGCGTATGGTGGCTTCCTCTACATGTTCAAAGCGCCCGATCACACTGGTGATGCCCGCATTATTCACCAAACCACGTAAGGGTGACAGCTTGTTCGCGGCATCAAATACGGCATCGCGTTTGCTGGCGTCACTAACGTCGGCCTGTAAGGCAACGACTTTCCCAGTATGTGTCTGACAGAGTTCTAGCAACCTACGGGCAGCATCGTGCTGTTGTTGAAAGGTGAAGCAAACGTCATAGCCTGCTTGTGAGCATAGCTTAACGATTTCTGCTCCTATGCCACGAGCACCCCCTGTCACAATAATGCTTTCTTCACGACGGTTTTGCATGCTTGTCTCTTGTTTTGGTTTGGTGTGGTAGCGTTATCGTAGCGTACTACAGCGGGTCTGTAGGCGTGGTTTTTGCTGTAAAGAAGTTAGGGTTTTAAGGTTGTTGATGTTGAACTAATTGCGTAGATGCTTATCCAACAACTACTTTCTACTGTTTTTGGAGTACAAGCCTTATGTCGCTACAGAATATCTTGCAGCAATTGCTGCAGTCTGCTCAGACATATACCAAATCAGCGACTACGACCAATAATGAAGCAACGTCGTCCAACCCTTTTTCTGTGAAAAGCTTTGCAGGTGGTGCGTTGTCTGGCGGGGCGCTGGCCTTGCTGCTAGGTAACAAGAAATTTAGGAAAATGGGTGGTAAGGTGGCTATGTATGGTGGAGTGGCCGCAGTGGGGGCGCTGGCATACAAAGCCTATGGTGATTGGAAGCAAAAGGGTGGGCAACCCGTCGCGAATTCCACCGCTCAGGCGACTACGCCAGCGGCATTTCAGCAATTGCCTGCACCCGTCATGGAACAACAAAGCCGTTTGGTGTTGGCGGCCATGATTGCGGCGGCTAAAGCCGATGGCCATATCAATCAAGAAGAGCAAAGCTTGTTGGATGCTGAAATTGCTAAGCTGCCTACTGTAGAGGCCGAGCAAAAATGGTTGGCTGCGCAGTTAGAAGGGCCAGCAGACCCGGCGGCCATTGCCAAACTGGCGAGTACCCCCGAGGAAAAGGCCGAGGTGTATTTGGTGAGTGTGTTAGTAACCGAAGCCGATACGTTTATGGAAAAAGCCTATTTAGATGAGCTGGCTAAGCAACTGCAGCTAGAGCCAGGTTTGAAAGAGCATTTGGAGCAAACCGCTTTGCAAGTGACCGCGTAACGACAAACGCATAGCGGATTGCGGGAGGGCAAGAAGATAGCTTCTTGTCCTCTTTTTTTGTGCGATCACCTGTGGTATCTACCCGCTAGATGCGGTACTTTGTTAACTAACCACACACTATTAGCAGGGCAGTGTTTTTACTTTTGAATAAATTAAAGGTTGAACTATGCTGTTAACGCCAGAAAACGAGATGGTCCGCGATTCTATTCGTGAGTTTGTGCATCAGAAAATCACGCCTTTTGCAGCAAAGTGGGATAGGGAGTGCACCTTCCCCGCAGAAGCCTTAAAGGGGCTGGGAGCATTAGGGGCATTAGGGGTAGCGATCCCCGAAGCAGAAGGCGGTGCAGGCATGGACTACATGACCTTAGTGCTGGTGTTAGAAGAAATAGCGGCAGGGGATGGCTCCACCTCTACCATTGTGTCAGTACAGAATTCGTTGGTGTGCGGCATACCCTATAAGTACGGCTCAGCAGCGCAAAAGAAAACATGGCTGCGCCCCTTGGCGAGCGGCGAGAAACTAGGTTGCTTTTGTTTGACAGAGCCTCAGGCTGGTTCAGATGCTTCAGCGTTATTAACGACTGCTGTAAAAGACGGCGATTCGTGGGTGCTGAACGGGGTCAAGCAATTTATTACGTCAGGCAAGAATGCCGATGTGGCGATTGTGTTTGCTGTAACGGATAAAGCGGCGGGTAAGAAGGGGATTTCTTGCTTTTTGGTGCCTACGTCTACGCCGGGCTATATCGTATCTGGCATTGAAGAAAAGTTGGGGCAAAACGCCTCAGATACCGCACAAATCGTTTTTGAAAACTGCAGGGTGCCCTTGGATGCTTTGGTGGGCAAAGAGGGTGAGGGCTACAAGATTGCACTATCCAATCTAGAAGAAGGCCGCATCGGCATTGCGGCTCAATCGGTAGGGATGGCGCGTGCTGCATTAGACGCGGCTACGGCCTATGCGCGAGAGCGCGTGACCTTTGGTAAGCCTATTATTGAACACCAAGCTGTGAACTTTCGCTTAGCGGATATGGCGATACAGTTGGATGCAGCGCGTTTAATGGTGTGGCGTGCTGCGCAGCTTAAAGATGCTGGCAAGCCTTGTTTGACCGAGGCATCCATGGCCAAGGTGTTTGCCTCTGAAGCAGCAGAGAAGATCTGCTCTGATGCTATTCAAATTCACGGTGGTAGTGGCTACACCAAAAGCTATGCCGTAGAGCGTATCTACCGAGATGTACGCGTTTCTCAAATTTATGAAGGCGCTAACGACATACAGCGTATGTTGATAGGTAGGGCACTGATCAAGGGTAGATAAGGGTGCGGGTCGCTGAGGATATAATCGTGTGCAAACAGAGGGGGTGCTACGGTATCGCCAGCGATATAAAGATGAGATGTAGGCGTAATCAAATACTATGAAAAATAAATATGGGCAGTTGTCCTCACTGGTCTATGAGGTGGATAAACCCGTGGGCGTTTCGTTTGGCGATGTGGAGTACTACGTAGATCGTTTGCGTGATGTGCATGGTCTGATTTTGGAGCCAGGTGTTGGTAATGGGCGCTTCCTGGTGCCATTGCTCAAAGCGGGTAAAACCGTTGTGGGCTATGACGCCTCGCCCAATATGTTAGAGGTGGCTCATGCCGCCTTGGCACAGCACAAGGTAAAAGCTGACTTGGTTGTGGGAGACTTCGCCAGCTTCCAAACAGAGCAGCGTTTTGATGCCATTGTGATACCGGCAGGCACCTTTCAGCTTATAGACTCTTTTAATGTGGCGATGTTGGTATTGGCACGTTTTTACCAGCAGCTCAATAAAGGCGGTAGGTTGATGCTAGATCTGGATGCGGCACAAGCTATCTTTAACAGCAAACCGTCTATGCGTAAGTGGCAGGTCAGTGATCACGCCCTTGTTACCTTAGCGAGCACACCGCTATCTATTGATTACGCGAATCAAGTCAGCACCGAGTTGCATCGTTACGAACTATGGGAAAACGGGCAATTAGCACGCACAGAGCTGGAAGAGTTCTCTTTACGTTGGTGGAGCCCCAGTGAAATTAAGATGGCCATGCAATTAGCTGGCTTTTCTAATGTGGCGGTCTCGGGTGGCTATGAGTATGGTCGTGCGCCCCACAGTAATGATGAGTTAATTAGTGTGGAAGGGGTAAAAAACTAAGGCCACACTACACAGTGTGGCCTTAGGGTACGTGTTAGGACTATGGCTTGCGTAACATCGCGGCCATAGTCTACGGTACTTAGATTTCTGTACCCATTTTGGCTTGCAGGTAGTTTGCCATCCCTACTTGTTTGATCAGGTTGATCTGTTTTTCCAGCCAGTAGGTGTGGTCTTCTTCGGTGTCACGCAGTTGCGCCAGCAGCATGTCGCGGCTGTTGTAGTCGCCTAAGCGTTCGCACAATGCCATGGCTGCTTTCAGGTTGTCGCGCACACTGTATTCGGTGTCTAGGTCTTTTTGTAGCATTTGCTCAACGGTGTCACCAGGTGTGAACTCGTGAGGGCGCATATCGGCCTTGCCACCTAAGAACAGAATGCGGCGCAAGATAGCGTCTGCATGCTGTGTCTCTTCTTCCATTTCATGATTGATGCGCTCGTAGAGTTTCAGGTAACCCTGATCCTCGTATTGACGTGAGTGCACAAAATACTGATCGCGAGCCGCTAGCTCGCCACGCAACAGCTCATTCAAACATGCGATGATTTCCGGGTGGCCTTGCATATACGCTCCAAAACGATGAATTATCAGACTATGGCGTAAGTATAGTGCGATCCGCAGCCTTGGGGAAACACATGGGCAGGGTAAGGTGTTTCTAATCGTTGATCAGAAACAAAGGTGTGGAAACTATTTATGCTTAGTGGCGCGACTTAACTAGGCTCATCACCGCTGTCATCACTCATTTTTTTCAGCAAATAAATGATAGCAACCTGCTCGGCTGGGTTAAGTCGTTCCACAGTCAGTTGGCTAATACGCTGTGCTTTGGGAATGATGGACTGAATCAGTGTTAGACCGTCGGCGCTCAAACTAATAATCACTTTGCGCTTGTCGTCGTCGCTGGTGGACAACTGCACCAGCCCACGGGCTTTTAGCCTAGTGATAATGCCGCGGATGGTGGCTTGGTCTACCGCAGTGGCTTCTACCAGCTCTATCTGTGAGCTTGGCCCTTTATCGTATAGCGCGCAAAGCGTGACGAACTGTATGGCAGTTAACTGAGGGTCACCGATATTGTTCTGAAAAATAGCGGTGTGCCGTTGTGTGGCACGGCGTAACAAGTGGCCGATTTGCTCAGTAACGTCATAGTCCGAACTGCTATCTATAGTCTGATTTTCTTCCGCCATCTGCATGTTTTTATGTGTTTGAGTGAGACAGAAGCTAAGTATAGCGCGTTGCTAAGGGGCGTGCTAACACAACTCATAAAAAGCGTGTGCACTATAAAGGTGATGGTTTTATTAGAGAAAACCCCTAATATCATTTGATATAAATCAATATAAATAGTGTGTACACTTTAAATGTGGATGTTTGAAGCATAGACAGTTATTGGAGTACATATCAAATGGTTAAAAAAGTTGGCATAGCAATTGTGGGCGCGGGGATTGGTGGCGCTGCCGCTGCGGCGTTGTTACAGAAGGCGGGTTTGGATGTAGAGCTTTTTGAGCAAGCTGATGCGTTTTCGCGTTTGGGCGCAGGCATCCATATTGGTCCCAATGCCATGCGAATTTTCAGAAAAATTGGCTTAGAGAAGCAATTGGAAGACATGGGTTCACACCCTGACTTCTGGTTTAGTCGCGATGGGGTAAGTGGCGACTATTTGGCGCGTATCCCGCTGGGTGAGTTTGCTAAGAAAGAATACGGAGCATCCTATATCACCATTCATCGCGGTGATATGCACGAGTTGCAGATCAATAGCTTGAAGCCAGGCTCGGTGCACTACGGTAAGCGTTTGGAGTCATTGCACGAAGAAGACGGTTATGTACGTCTGGTGTTTAAAGACGGTACCGAGGTGCATGCCGACTTGGTGATTGGTGCTGATGGTATTCACTCTAAAGTGCGCGAAACTTTGTTGGGTGTGGAAGTGCCCACTTACAGTGGTTGGGTGGCACACCGTGCCCTGATCCGTGGTGAAAGCTTGCGCAAGTTTGCCGACGAGTTTGAGCCTTGTGTGAAGTGGTGGCGTCCAGACAGCCACATGATGGTGTACTACACCACCGGTAAGCGTGATGAGTACTACTTCGTGACCGGCGTGCCGCACGAGGCATGGGATTTCAAAGGGCCGTTTGTGGATAGCAGCCAAGAGGAAATGCTACAGGCGTTTGATGGCTATCACTCTACGGTGCAAAACCTCATTCGTTCTACCGAAAATATTACTAAATGGCCTTTGCTGAACCGCAACCCCTTGCCGTTGTGGAGTCGTGGGCGTTTGGTGATGTTGGGCGATGCGTGTCACCCTATGCGCCCTCACATGGCACAAGGTGCGTGTATGGCGATTGAAGATGCCGCTATCTTGGCGAGGTGTTTGGAAGAAACCGGCGTGGACGATTACGCCACTGCATTCTCGTTATACGAGGGTACACGTAAAGAGCGCGCCACCAAAGTACAGGCAGTTTCTAACGGCAATACATTCTTGCTGCAGCAGGAGGATCCAGCTTGGGTGTATGGCTACGATGTGTACGCTGACCCACTGAAAGTGGCAGATTTACAAGCTTAATAAAAAAAACATACGCATTCCCTAATAGGGAATGCGTTCATGATTTAGCAGCATTAGGGGACAAATAATGCACACAGAAACTGCTACGGTTTTTACGAAAACCATCGATAACAATAACAATGACCTTTATAAAAAAATAACGTGGAAGCTCATTCCATTTTTATGTTTTTGTTATTTAGCTGCGTATCTGGATAGGATCAACGTGGGTTTTGCTAAATTGCAGATGCTGGAAGACTTGCAATTTAGTGAAACGGTTTATGGCTTGGGTGCAGGGCTGTTTTTTGTGGGGTATATCCTTTTCGAGGTGCCCAGTAACTTAGCCCTCGAGAAAGTGGGAGCGCGAGTATGGATTGCTCGCATCATGATCTCGTGGGGTGTGTTGTCGGGCATGACGATGTTGGTGAGCACGCCAGCGCAGTTCTATACCATTCGATTTTTGTTGGGGGCGGCAGAGGCAGGCTTTTTGCCTGGTGTGCTGTACTACCTGACTACATGGTTTCCTACTTACCGACGCGGGAAAATTATCGCGTTGTTCATGATAGGTTTGCCCTTATCTAGCGTGATTGGTGGCCCAATTTCAGGTTGGATTATGAGCCATTTTGATGGGCTGTATGACTTCCGTGGTTGGCAGTGGCTGTTCATGATTGAAGCGGTACCTAGTATTTTGTTGGGTTTTCTGACATTTTGGGCGCTGCCTAATCATTACGACAAAGCTAAGTGGCTCACCGCAGAGGAAAAAGAGCTGCTGCGAAAAGATTTGGAAAACGATGATAACGAAGGCAAAGGCATTAAAACCAGCTTTAAAGATGGGTTCTTTAACATCAAGATTTGGATGCTGGGTGCCATCGACTTCTCTATTTTGTTAGGGGCCTATGCGATTGGCTTCTGGATGCCCACTTTCATTCGTAACACCGGAGTGGTGGATACCTTCCATATTGGCTTGTTGTCGGCCATTCCTAGCATTGCTGGGGTGATTGGTATGCTGGCGATTGGTGCAAGTTCAGACCGTCATCGTGAGCGACGCTGGCACTTATGTATTCCGTTGTTGGTGGGGGCGGCTGCCTTGGCAACCAGTACCTTTGTGGCCGACAACCTGATCTTAACGGTGCTGATGTTTACTATTGCATCGGGTGTGTTGTTAGGGGCTGTGCCGGTATTCTTTAGTGTGCCTGCAACCTTCCTTAAAGGTACCGCTGCCGCAACCGGGTTTGCACTGGCGTGTTCGTTGGCAAATATCGCTGGTCTAGTCAGTAACTCCTTAATTGGTGTGGCGACTGACCTAACCGGTACTAGCCATGCAGCACTGTGGTTCTTCTCGGTGTGTTTGGTGGGTAGTGGTTTGTTAGCGCTAGTCTTTCCTGCGAAAGTGGTGAACCGTTAATAGTGTGGAACTACGCTGTAAAAAAAGCCCAGAGTAATCACTCTGGGCTTTTTTATTGGCATTGATACGGGCTTCATTGTCTGCGTGTGGCAATGAGTGGCCATTTCCATCCCAAGACCATTGCTGCAGCAGCAAGTAAGATGGCTGTGATGCCAAGAATCTGCAGGGGGTGCAATCGGTGCCCAAAAGCCAAGGCGTCCACCAGAAAGGCGACTGCTGGATAAATGAACGACAGGGCACCAGTTAGCGAAGTGGGTAATCGTTGTATGGCGCTATAGAGCAAGATATACATTAATCCTGTATGTACGACACCTAAGGTAATCAAAAAGGTCCAGCTGGCGGGAGCAATGGCGTCTTGATTGCCTAGTACAACGGGTAGCAGCAGTAGTGTTCCCACTAGCACTTGTACTAGGGCGATAAGGTGGTGTGGCATGCCTTTAAGTTTTTTGGTGATGAGTGCGGCCACCGCATAGCAGAATGCTGCGCCCAGAGACATCAAAATCCCAATTAGATAACTGTTGCCGCTGGCGGAGGTATCGGGTTTAGCCAAAACGATCAGCAGTACGCCAGCAAAGGAAAGCAGTAGCCAACCTACTTTAGAACGTGTGAGCTCTTCTCGTAGCAGTAGCGCACCTAGCCCTACCAACATGAATGGCTGTGTGTTGTAAACCGCTGTGGCAATGGAAATGGACGAGCGAGAGTAGGCGGCGAACAGTAAGAGCCAGTTAATGACAATAGCGACGCCACCCAGTGCAGCAAGTAGTAATTGTTTGTTGGTGGCGTGTTCGCGTCGCAGTAGCCCCATGGCCGCACAGACCGGCAGCAATATGGCGATGGCAAATAAGCAGCGCCAGAATACAACTTCGGTTACTGGGCGCCCCGATAGTACGACGAACCAGCAGATGGTACCGGAAATCACCATTGCTGCAGTCATCTCTATGGTGCCACGCGTGTTGTCTATCATTCATATCTCGTTGTGTAGGGGTGCACAGTGTATAAGGAATTTAGAAAATAGGGAGCACAGCACAAAGAAGGTGTTGTTGCATTGGAAAACAAGAAGCCCAGAGTCAGTGCTCTGGGCTTCTTGTATGCCTAACCTAGCAGTGTGGAGTTTAATCCAGCAAGGCTTTGGTTTCTTCTAAGGTAGCCACGTAAGCGTATTTCTGCTTCATGTCGAACAGATTGGCGTTGTGCGGATCAATGGCGCGGTCGCCTACGCAATCTGATACCACCAAGGGTCTAAAGCCTAACTGCATCGCATCGACTACCGAAGCGCGTACGCAACCGCTGGTAACCGCACCAGCAACGACCAGGGTTTGCACGCCGCGTTGGGTTAGCCATGCGGCCAGTGATGTGCCAAAGAAGGCAGAGGGTACGGTTTTGCGTACGACTAACTCACCGGCTACGGGCGTAAGCTCAGGAACAATATGGCTGATCTCGGCATCTTCTAACAAGGTCAACATACTGGGTACTTTGATGCTGAAGATGTTGTTGTCAGATTGATCGTCAGCAAACACGATACGAGTGTGGGCAACTGGCCAGTTTTTCTCGCGTGCAATGGCTAACAGCTCTTGGGTTTTTTCGATGGCTTGAGGGATATTCCCGCCACCAAATACCTCGGGGTCAGCAAAGCCGTTTACTAAGTCGATAATCAATAAACCAAAAGGTGCTACAGGTTCTAGCGTGGCACCAAAGCCTTGTTTGGCGTATACATCATTACTACTCATGGGATTCTCCGTCTTGTACTTTGCCGGCTTTGACTACACAAAGGTCGTCTAGGTAAACATCGCAGCGACGCAAAGGTATATCAATGTGGCAGGCCGTTGTGCGGTCACCGCCTGCTTCATTATTAGGGCCTAATGAGAACAAGAAGTTACCCTCAAACGCACGGGCATCCATGCCTATGGTTTGCTCTTTGTCGTACAGATCTAGCGTAGACCAGTGGGCGCGAGGCTGTAGCCCCCAGCCTATGTGCGAAATAGCAAAGCCTTCGGGGTCGTTAAAGCTAAGCATGTATTCATGCAATAGCTCAGCATCTATGCCACCTTCGATTTTGGTGGCATAGCCGTTTTCTACCGTTAGCGTAATGGCTTCAGTGGCGTATCTTTTCTGTGGTAGCAGAATGTCGCCTTTGTCGATCACGATGGTGCCTGAGGCGCCACCTTCATTAGGCCAGGTCAGCACGAAACCGCTAGGCCAGTGGTCCCAACGACCGGGTTCGTCCACAAAGCCGTATTCGCTAATCGCAGGGAAGTCGCCAATAGGGCAGTACAAGTTTGTGCCGCCGGGCGAGGTAACGCGCATGGATTTGGCTTGTTCAATCAACTTAGCAGCTTTGAGCACGCGGGTGCGGTCTTGAGCGCTAGGTACGGTACGTACCAAAATCTCAGGCGGTTCCACCGCCAACAAGATTTTGGTGCCAGCCTCTAGAATTTCGCCTTGCTCGGGAGAGAACAACAGCGTCATCAAATCCAGCACCAAGTCGCTGGCTTTAAGGTTGGCGATGGCAGCAGGGTTGTTGGTAATGGGCGTTGTGCCCAAGTACGACAACGAATCTCGGCTCAGCGCTTTTTCAGCATTGACTGGTGGCAAATCAAGGCGGTTCACAATTGCGCCTTTCAACTGTGCAGCAATGGTGGCGCACCGCATGGTTTGTTCGTTGGTGGAGTTACTGGTCAAAATCGTAACGACTTGGTTTTTCTCTAGCTTGGATAGCGTTAAGACTTCTAGCCAAGCATTAATCAGTTGGTAATCACTTACGGCCATGTTGAGTCTCTGTTAAGGGTTAAGGGCGGTACCCAAGAAGTCACCAAAGGCTTGGTAAAAGCCTTCCTCGTTGTCCCAAGGAATCATGTGGCCTGCGTTAGCAACGTGGCTAATGGTTAGGTTTTTGATCAGGCCTTGGATTTCCTCGGCGTCCTCGGGGCGTACAACATCGCCGCGCTCTGCAATCATCAGCATGGTGGGCAAGGTTAGTGCAGCAAAGTTGGCGTGTACGTCATCGTTTTGGAAGTCGTTAAAACTTTGGATGATGGCGCTTTCGTTGCAGGTGTGCAGCCACTGGGCACGCAATTGCAACTGCTCTTCTGTCCATGTGGGGCAGAAGGCGCGCATGTCATCAGCGTTGCAGCCTTTGCGGGCCATTGCCATGGAATCTACATACCATGGTAGTTTGGCGGGGTATGGGCGACGGTCTGGCCCGGATACGGGGGGGTCTACCATGACCAAGCGTGTGACAGCATCGGGATGAAGCGCAGCAGCGCGTGCGCCAATGCGCCCACCCATAGAGTGTCCTACTAGGCTGTATTTTTTCAGCCCTAGCGCGTTAGCAAAAGCGATCACATCCTCGGCTTGGGCTGTAAGGCCGTAGTCTAGGCCGTCTTCGGCAGAGCTTAAGCCACGACCGCGCACGTCTAGTACGTAGGTGTCAAAGTATTGGCCAAAACGCTCGGCGACAAACCCCCAGGTTACGGCTGGGCTGGTAATGCCGGGAATAATAATGATGGCTTCACGCTGCTGTTGTGCGGCATCGCTGGGGTTGCCGTAGCGTAAGTAGTGTTGACGTATGCCGTTGGCGTGCACGTTGCCGCCATAGAGATAGGTGCTCATTGCGTAATTGCTCCTCTAGAATTTATAAGTGATGACTGCAGGCGCTGGCTGACGCGCTGTGCCGTGAAAGGCGCCTCGTAAAAACGTATATTGGTAGCGTCAAAAAGTGCGTTCGCGATAGCGGGTGCGCACGGTAATGAGCCAGATTCGCCAGCCCCTAAAGGGTCATCGTTTTGCCTATCCATCAGAACAATGTCTATGGGTGGTAAATCGGTGAATTTCAGAATGGGGTATGAGCCCCATTCCAAGGTGGTGACACCTTTTTCATCAAAGCGCACTGACTCAAATAGGCTGCGGCTAAGCGATTGAATAATGTTGCCGTGCAGTTGATGCTGTACACCGGCGGGGTTCACCATTTGCCCAGTGTCTTGCCCAACTACAATGTGTTTGATCACAATTTTCCCGCTGGTGGCATGTACCTTCAGGTCTAGTACCCATGCTGACCACGCTGCTCCAAACCCGGGGAATTTACTGTGTATGTAGCGGGCGTATGCCACACCACGGCCGTGCATCCAACCGTCGTTATCGGCGTGCCCGCGTGAGCCTTGTGCAAAGGGTACCCATTGGGCTTTCTCGGCAATGCTAGACAATAGTTCTTGAGCGCGGGTGTCGTTATGCAAATGCTTCAGCCTAAAGGCGACTTGATCGTGGCCTACGGCGCTCGCTAATTCGTCCACCATGCAGTCATGCGCAAAACTATTGGGGAGAGCAGACACGCCACGCAGCCACGAGGCCCGCACAATAGGTGGCATGTCATTGCACACAATATGTTGGCTAGGGTAATGGTAGGGTGGGACGGCAGTGCGGTCTCCCATTTGTAGCGTACGCGGGTTGGCGGCTGTTTTCCCTATGAGTAATGCAGCGAGTAAGGGTGCGTCATTAGATGGGTAGTGTGTGGCGAAGCCATAATGCAGTAGCTCGCCGTCTGGGCTAACGGATGCCGTATTGAGCATCAGTTGTGCAGCACCCTTTGGTTCCCAGGCGTGTTCTTGTTCGCGGCTCAGTTGTACACGTACAGGTTTGTTGATGAGCTTAGAGATCAGCAAGGCATCTGCACACACGTCATCCGCACAGTTTCGGCCATAGCAGCCCGACGCTTCGTGTCGGATAATTTCTATGCTGCCTTCTTCTAGTTCAAACAGTTCGGCTAGTTGTGTGCGCAGCATGTGCGGGTTTTGGGTGCCAGACCAAATGCGCGACAGTTGCGGGGTAAATTCGGCCACAGCACACGAAGGGCCAATAGAGGCATGCAACTGAAATGGCCATACGTACTCATTACTAAGCGTGATGCTGCCGGTAGGGGCGGGGTCTGTATGTTCGTGGGTGGTGTCTTTTAAGAGGCGAGCCGTTTGTGGATTCGCTTTTAGTGCGCTGCTTACGTTCTCTAATGAGGGCAGGGCAGGAATATCGCGCCAGTTCACCTTTATCATGCGGGCAGCTTGAATGGCGTGCTCTTCTCGTTCTGCTACCACTGCTACAAAGTCACCTTCAGCAACGACCTGTATGGTAGGGCTAATGTGTTGAACCGAGGTAGCGTCTACAGACACCAGGCTATGGCCGATAAAGTCACCGCTGTCCCGACCGGCATAAGGTGGACGTATAACGCGTGCGTGCCACATGTTGGGTACTTCTACGTCATGCACGTAGGTAAACTGACCCACTGCTTTTTTAGGGATATCCACGCGCGGTGATGAGGTGCCGACTATAGTAAGCAGCTCGCGCGGTTTGGTGGTGGTATCCATGTCCAAATAGGCGTGTAGCTGTATGCCTTTAACGGCGTCCTGATATGACACCTCCAAACCATTGGGGCCTAGGATGTGGCCATTTTTAACCTGCAATTGCTGTGCATCTACGTGCCAAGCGGTTGCTTGGTGCTGCAGCAGTAATTGTTTAGCTTGTGCTGCTGCTTTACGTAAGGGGATGGCCGAAATCTGTATAGAGGCGCTAGCAATAGTAGGGCCTTGATTGGGCGAGGCCTCGGTATGACCTAGCACCATGCGTAGTTGGGTGGTTTGTATATCTAGCTCGTCGGCCACAATTTGGCCTAGGGCTGTTTGAATGCCGGTGCCTAGATCCACATGCCCGTTAAAGGCATAAATGTGTTCAGAGGTGATGGCGACAAAAATATCGTCGTGCTCTTGTAAGTACGTTGAGATCACTCCGGGTTGGCCGGCAACGGGTTGTGGCGGCAAGCTGGGCGCGCGCAAAATCAACAAACAATCTTGGCTGTTGAGTAGATGTTGCTGCAGAAGCCGAGGGGAGTGCTCAAGCATGAGGGATCCTACAATTGAAACTGTGCTCATATCTGTAAATTAGAGCGTATACGCTTGATATTGATTATAGGGAAAACTTTGGGTTGTGGTGTCTATAAAAATTATTTTAGGTATAAACCCTTATCTGCATTAAGTATCCATGCGCCACTAGATTGTTTATATTTTAAGCAATTTTATAGTTTACGGTTTTTTTAGAGCGTATAGACTTTTTTGGTGTGCGAATGTCTAGTCCGGTTTCAATGCGGTTAAGGGTAAATAATCAAGAGCGGGAGGTACAGGTCAGCCCTGACACACCGTTGCTATACGTATTGCGTAATGATCTTGGTTTTAAAAGTCCAAAATTTGGTTGTGGTTTAGGTGAGTGTGGGGCCTGTACGGTGCTGGTAGATGGTGTGGCGGCACGCTCTTGTGTGGTGACGTGTGCAGCGGTGAAAGACTATGCCATTACTACACTTGAGGGTTTAGCGCCCGATGGTGAGCCCAACAAGGTGCAACAAGCGTTTATTGATCATCAGGCTGCCCAGTGTGGTTACTGCATGAATGGCATGATCATGACAGTGCAAGCGCTATTACTGCGCAATGCGCACCCTACGGAAGAAGAAATACGCAACGAGTTGCGTCACAATCTTTGTCGTTGTGGCACGCATATGGAAATTTTAGCGGCAGCACGTGCAGCCGCTCAGGCGGTGTAGGATGCGGGCACTCTATTCAGTAGTACAGCACGGCGACTCCGCGTTAACCACAGAGCCTGAAGCGGTGGCTTTACCCTCGTTGCAATACGCATTGTATGCAGCGGTGGTGTATCCTCCGCTGTCGCTATTACAACAGCCTCTTACAGCAGGGCAGGGGCATTTCTACAGCGCCATAGATTGGTCGGCGGCTGAGCGTGTACCCGGTGTAGTGAAGTGTGTGGCTCAAAAAAATTTCGTGGCGGTGCTTGCCTCTCAAGAAAGTACAGCCAAGCAAGCTAGGGCGTTAGTGCGGATAGAGTGGGTAGACACTCGTGCTACGACTACGGCCGATGACAGGGCCTCTGGCTATAGCTGGGATGCCTCGGTTGATAACGACTTGGCATGGTCTGTTGCACAGTACGAGCAAGAACAATTGCGTGTATGGGTGAGTACTGCTTTTCCGCATCAATTACGCGATGAACTAGCAGCCTTAACGGCGTTACCGGCTGAACGCATACATCTTTATCAGTGCGTGGAAGCGTTAACAGAAGCCTATGACGAAGCGGTACAAGCGGCACTGTTGGCCCTACAGGTCACACAGCCAGTGGTGGTGCGGGCAGAAACAGGTTTGCAAACCATCAAGTTGGTTTGGCGTGATCAGCAAGACGGTAGTTGGCAGAGTAATGTGGTGCCGGGCTTAGGCTGTTCGGTAGCAGCGAGGTTATTAGGCTGGCATGGTTCACCGGACTATGGTGTGCAGGTGGCAACCGACTACCTAGGCGCGCGCGAATATGCTCAAGCTGAATGGTTGGCTCCTGTGGGCGCGCAGCGTAATTATGCGGCAGCCTTAACGTTTGCTGCTGAATCCGAGTTTGATGAAAGCCTGCGTGCCAGTGGTGCAGACCCCCTGCAAGAGCGCTTATCGAAAATCGATGATGAGCGTGGGCGACGCCTCATACAGCGAGCCGCGGAACAAGCGGGTTGGGTGGATGCAGAAGGTCTGCCTTGTACGCCCCAGAAGCAAAACCACGGTTATGGTTTTGCTTACGTGAAAGCCTATGATTACGAGCAGAAACCGGCGCAAGCCGTGTGGTCAGCGTGGGCGGTAGAGCTGGCTGTGGATACGCAGTCACAGCAGTTAAACCTGCAAAAAGTGACGGTGGCATTTGATAGTGATCAGCATGTGCCACAAGAGGCATCGCAGCAAGTGCAGATTAAACATCGCATCTCGCAGTGGACGCAGCGATTATTGGGGAATGCAACGCCGCCTGCTTCTGGCTCATCTACTGCCACGCCGCGAGAGGCAGCAGAACCCCCTGCTACTGAAATACAGGTGATCAACCAAAGTGCGGTGGTGGGGCAGGCGTTGGCGTGGAGTACAACAGCAGAGTTGCCTGCCGCTGCGGCAATTGCGAATGCCGTTAAAGATGCAACGCAGATTAGGTTGCATCACGCACCGTTAGATTTGTCTCTTGCTTCGCAGCGATGGGCCTTAGACAACAAGGCGGCTGCCAAATCTACGACCTCTAAGAGATGGTTGGGTTGGTTGGCGGGAGCAGCCAGTGCGGCAGCGGGCTTGTTGGTGGTGGCATCGCCGTGGCGACCTGCTATTCCCCCCGTACCTAGAATTGATACGTCTATTTTTTCGGATATAGCCATAGAGCGAGGGCGCTTGGTCGCGTTGGCGGGTGATTGTATGGTGTGCCATACCGCTGATGGACAGCCAACGAATGCAGGTGGTTTGGCCTTGGATACCCCTTTTGGGAAAATCTTTACCACAAACATCACCCCCGACCCTGAAACAGGTATAGGTACATGGTCGTATAAGGCTTTTGAGCGTGCCATGCGCGATGGGATTCACCGCGATGGTTCGCATCTGTACCCGGCGTTTCCGTATACCTCGTATGCCAAACTTAGCGATGAAGACTTGCAGTCGCTGTATGCGTATTTAATGACGCAAGAATCTGTGCACGCTCCCAACAAGCAGCACGAGCTGAGTTTCCCTTTTAACGTTAGGCCGGCGTTAGCGGGGTGGAATGCGTTATTTCATACCGATAGACAGGCGTATCAGTATGACGAGGGGCAAACGGAGTTGTGGAATCGTGGTGCCTATTTGGTTAATAGCAGTGGACATTGCATGGCCTGTCATTCCCCGCGAAATAGCTTAGGTGGCGAGAAAAAAGGTAAATACTTTTTGGCGGGCGGTGAAGTGGATGGTTGGGAGGCCCCTGCCTTGAATGCATTGGCTAATGCCAAGGTGCCATGGACGGAAGACGCTTTGTTTACCTATCTACGTACCGGGCAATCTGTGGAGCACGGTGTGGCGGCTGGGCCGATGGGGCCTATTATTGAGGGTTTGGCTGAGCTTCCCGAATACGATGTAAGGGCTATGTCGCACTACTTGTTGAATTTGACTGGGCGTACCGACACGGCCCCCGCAGCGTCTTTGCCAGCAGTGGCAGCTACGCAGGTCCAGCAGTTGGAGCAGCAAGCGCAAATGCCGCCTACAGATGTGTGGCTAATGCCGGGTAGAAGCATTTACGAGGGGGCGTGTATGGTGTGCCATGATAGCCAGTCTGGGCCTGCGTTGTTTGGGGCTAGGCCATCGCTAGCGGTGAATACCTCGCTGCACAGTGATTCGCCAGATAATGTGATTCAGGTGATTTTGCATGGCATTACTAGACCCTCTGCGCCCGCGTTGGGGAATATGCCAGCGTTTAAGCATAGCTTGAATGATCAGCAGGTCACCGACTTACTGCAGTATCTACGCAGGCAATATGCGCCAGATAAGCAGCCATGGCAAAACATCACTGAAAAAGTACAGCACATTCGTCAGCAACCTGGGCATTTGTAAACAGCTAAAGGCTACGGTGCTGGTAGTGCAAGGTGCGCAACTGCTGCGCATCTTGCTACTATGCTGAGTAGCTAAGCGGGGCGCAACATTATCTACAGGGCATAAGTTAGGTACAAATGACTACGCATTTTTATGAGCCTAGCCAAGGGCATGGGCTAAAGCACGATCCTATGAGCGCTATAGTGGGGCCACGGGTGATTGGTTGGATTGGTACGCAGTCTACCGATGGGGTACTGAATTTAGCACCTTATAGCTTCTGTACGATGTTTAACTACCGGCCACCCATTATTGGTTTTTCCAGCGTGGGCTACAAAGACAGTGCGCGTAATGCAATCAGTACAGGTGTGTTTACGTGGAATCTGGCTACTAGAGCACTGGCCGAGCAAGTGAACCTAAGCAGCATAGAACAGCCCGTGGATGAGTTTGCCTTCACGGGGCTTACGCCATGTATGGGCGATAAAGTGACTGCACCCTATGTGTCAGAAAGTCCGGTGTCGTTAGAGTGTAGAGTGTCGCAGCACTTTGAACTTACTGGTAGCGATGGTAAGGGGGCAGGGGCGTGGATGGTGTTTGGCGAAGTAGTGGGCGTACACATTGCTACTGAGCATATACGCGATGGGGTGTATCACTGTGCTTCGGCGCACCCGGTATTGCGTGGTGGTGGTCCTAAAGACTATTACGAAATCACCGACGACACACTTTTTGGCCTATACCGGCCACGTTAAACGCTAGTCACGAGCTGGGTGTTTACTTAGGTGCTTCGGCCAAGAGTAAGGCGAGTAGACTAGCCGCGCTGGGTGATAGTTCGCTTTGCTTACGCACCCCCACCAGTAGTTCGCGCGAGCGCCACGCATCGCGTAGGGCAATGGTGCGAGTATTGGGTATATGGTAAATCTGCGTACTTTCACGCGGCAAAATCCCAATACCTATGCCTGCGTTAATCAGTAAACACATGGCATCGTAGCCCGATACTTCAGTTTGAATGGATAACGCACGGTTGTGTTCCATCGCAATTTTGCTGATCTGATAATGGATGTGCGTGCCTGCGAACAGCGAAATATGGGCGTAATCCAGTGTTTGGATGAAGTCTATTTCAGTGTACTGGGCTAGCGGGTGCGATTGCGGCACTAGTACGACCAGCTCATCATGCCTAAAGGTGAAGGTTTCGATGCTGGCTTGAAAAGGTAGGCGAGTGAAAATGCCTAGTTCAGTTTTGCCTTCAGACAGTGCATTGATAATATCCAAGCTGTTTTTTTCTTCTAGCTGCAACTGCACTTGCGGAAACTGCTGAGCAAACTGCCCGAGTACAGCAGGTAAAAACTGCGTCACCGCCGAGGTGTTCGCCATGATGTGTACTTGGCCATGCTGGCCTTTGGCGTAAGCGTGTAGGCGGGTTTCTAAATCATAGGCATTATTTAATAATGCACGCGCACGGTATAACAGCTCTACCCCGGCAGGGGTGGGGCTAATACCTTTGTTGGTGCGATAAAGCAGAGGGGTGTCTAGATGATGCTCTAGGTCAGCAAGGCGGCGGCTGACGGCTGCACTAGCGATGTGCTCAAGTTCTGCCGCCTTACTGATGGTCCCTTCCTCTAAAACACGAACGAATAGCTTTAATGTCAGCAAGTCCAGTTTCATGCATGACATCATAGCGTTTTTTCGCCGTATTCAGTGTTGGAAGTTACGGTTTAACGCCAGACAAAATGTGGCCTGCGTTAGGTACGCGAGTTTCTAAGCCCAGCGTTTTCAGCATTTGGTAAACCGTACATACGGCGGCTGACAACACGGGTTTGCCAATCATGTCTTGGGCGCGCTGAATAGCTGCTAGCGATGGCATTTGTACGCAAGCGGACAGCACGACGGCATCTGCGTCTTTGTAATCCAAGCGTTTAACGTGTTCCAGCAGGTTCTCTGGGTTTAGTAGGCCAACTTCCAAGTTATCGGCTACTTCTAGGCTGATGGTATCCAGCACTTCAACCCCTTCGGCGCGGATGTAATCGGCTACGCGCTGCGTTAGAGGTTTCATGTAAGGCGTGATAATGGATACCTTATTGAAGTTGAACTCTTTCAATGTTTCAACCAAGGCGCCAGCGGAACTGAGCACAGGAATATCCACGCCGTTGTCGGTAACGACTTTTTGCAGACGCTCTTGGGATACGCGGTGGTAACCGTCGCCTTGCGCCATGATGGCAACCAAGCATGCGTAGGCCATTACATCCATGCGGGCATCGCTAAGTTCTAGCACGCAGCGGTCGCTAGCAATGTCCATGGCTTTGAGTTCTTCGGGCGTTACTTTCATCATGCGCATACGCGATGAATGGAAGGTAAAGCGCTCATCAGGAAACTCAGCATAGCGCGCTTGCAGCATCGCTGGAATTTCGGTTTCCATGGTGGTGTTAGAACTAGGAACGACTTGTCCGATGCGGTAGGTTTTCATATTGTGCCTCGACTAGATGAATAGTTATGGTTCTATTTTGCGAGGGCGGGGCACCGGGGTAAAGCGCCATTCGGTCAACGTGCTATCGCAAATGGCGATGGTGGAAGTGTGGTCTGGCACGATGGTTGTGAAAAGTTGGGCTGGCTTCTTATTGGTTTCATATAAGGATAAGGAGTGGGTTTTGAGCCTACTCCTTATCGTTGCTGTTTCATTATTGGGTAGTTATTTACTGCGAATTTTGGTGATTTCGGTCATTATCTCTGTCACTGCCTCTGATCCGATTTGAGGAGTGTATTTGTCGGTGATGGTTTGTGTTGCCTCACGCATTCTGTTGATTTCGTCTGGGGAAATGGAGGTAACCTGAGTGCCATTTGCTTGAATGGTAGTGAGTGCTTTGGCTTCCATTTCACGAGAAACTCTACGTTGCTCGTCTTTAGAATCACGTGCAGCATCCATCAAAACCTGGCGCTCAGCGTCTGAAAGTTTGTTCCAAGTTCGCTCACTAAAGAGCAGAATCAGAGGATTGTAAATATGGCGGGTCAGAGCCAAATGTTTTTGTACTTCGTCAAATTTATTGGTTTCAAAAGCGACCACCGGATTATCTTGGCCGTCTACAGCACCAGTTTCCATCGCTGTGTAGAGTTCGGTAAATGCCATTGGAACGGCATTTGTGCCTAGGGCTGAGAAGGAATCCAGTACTAAAGGTGTTTCTAGCACCCGAATTTTTAATCCTTTTAAGTCTTCTAGCTTATTGACAGGGTGTTTGCTGTTGGAGATGTTGCGAAAGCCGTGATCCCAGTAGCCTAGGCCAACTAAGCCCGTTGGCAACGCTTCTAGGTACTTATTGCCTACAGGGCCATCTAAGACAGCATCTGCTTCAGTTGAGTCTTGAAAGAGGAAAGGTAAATCAAAAATACTGTATTTGGCATCTAGACCAACCAGTAAGCCAGGAGGCATGGTAGTAATATCTAATGTGCCTCCTTGGAGTGATGAGACTGTTTGCAAGTCGCCCCCCAAAGTGCCGTTAGGAAATAGTCTAACGGTCATTTTTCCATCGCTTTTTTCTTTAACTAGCTCAGCAAATTTCTGAGCACCATAACCCATGTGACTTTCAATGGGTTGTACAAAAGAAAATCTAAAAGTTCTTTCTTGTATGTCATTAGCTAAGACTTGGGGGGAACAGGCCATCATCACTGGTAGAGCTAAGGATAGCAGTGATTTTTTGATTGAGGATTTCATTGTCAACTCCGAAATTTATTGTAAGTGTGAGATGAAAAGTAAAATGATTAGCCCGTAAACCATTGAGCGGGAACGGTTACTAACCAAGGGAAAATAATCATGAGTAATAAAATGGTTAGCTGAGCCAGAATGAAAGGGAAAACGCCTTTTAACATGTCATCCATACCTATCTTTGCCACACCTCTTACAACTGTTAAAACAGAGCCTACTGGCGGTGTAATCAAGCTGATAGAGCAGGCGACTATAAATAAAACACCAAAATAAATTGGGTCTACTCCTGCTTCTTTCACGACAGGGAGCAATACAGGGGTTAGGATCAGAATGACTGGGATCATGTCCATAGATGTGCCTACCACAATCACTAAACCGATGATGACGGCAGTCAAGAGTAGGGGGTGATCCATGAAGGGCTCAAGTAGGCTGATTAGGCTTCCGGGGATATCGGCAATTGTGATCATCCATGCAGATACTAAAGCCGAGGCAATTAAGAACATGACGATGGCACTTGTTTTAATCGTGCTGTTTAGTACCTCATAAAGATCATGTAATGACATCTCCTTGTAAACGCAGATGGATACGAACAAGGAGTACACCACAGCAACTACAGCGGCTTCAGTGGGTGTGAAAACACCGAAACGTAGTCCTACGATGATAATTACAGGCAACATCATTGCCCATATACCATCGGCTAATGCCGAACGTAGCTCGGCACGTGAGCGTTTTGGCGGCATTATCATGCTTGAGTTACGGATTTTCAGCCACCATGCGAATGCTAGGCCAAGGCCAATGAGGATGCCTGGTACGATGCCTGCTAGAAAAAGTTTGGTAATGGAAAGCCCACCAGCGACTCCGAATACGATAAAGCCAATAGAGGGAGGGATGATGGGAGCAATGCAGCCTGAGGCTGCAATGAGCCCAGCAGAGGTGCTTTTGTCGTAGCCAGCTTTTACCATCATGGGTAACAACAAGGCTGAGAGGGCTGCTGCATCAGCTACAGCAGAGCCTGATAGGGCGGCAATTAAGCATCCAGCCAAAATAGCTACATAGCCTAAGCCTCCTTTGATGTGGCCTAAAAGCGCCATAGCAATATTAACGATTCTTCTTGATAACCCTCCGGTGTTCATGATTTCACCGGCGAGCAAGAAAAAGGGAACAGCCATTAGGGCAAAGCTGTTGGCTCCATTAATGAGGTTTTGAGCAATGATTTGTGCATCAAAAAGATCCAAATGCGCCATTAGCGCTATGCCGGATAGAAGTAGAGCGTAGGCAATGGGAATGCCTATCGCCATTGATGCTAGTAATGAGCTTAGGAAGATTGTAATAACCATGAGACTTCCTATGCTGGAGTGGAAGGAGGGAGGGGGTTCTGCTCAGGAGGAAGGGTTCCAACCGCAAGGCTGACCTCACGGTCATCCATTTTTCCTGTAAGCGAGCGAATCAGACTACAGAGTAATAAGCCTCCAGTGGTAACGCTAAATAGCACGCCAACGCCATAGACTGCTGCCATTGAAAGGCCGATAACGGGGGTTAGTGTGGCCAGATTTATGCTGGCTTGTTCCCAACTACCGATGAGTAATAACCAAGTGACATAAAGCATTAGAAGTTGAGAAAGTACTAAACAGGTTCGACGTTGTTTAGGGTTAAGGCGTGACACCACAGAATCAATCCCTAAGTGAAGGTGTTCACGTAATGCTATGGCAGCCCCAAGAAAGGTGATGTAAATAAACAAAAGGCGTGAAGCTTCTTCCGAGAAGGTGATGCCAGAGTTGAATAGGTAGCGAAGAACTACGTTGCCAAATACAAGGATGACCATCAAAACCAAACAGGTGATGGCGGTAATTTTTAAGAGAGAAAACCAGAGGTCGCTCAGTCTTTTCATCGTGTCTCCTTTTTCTTAACCCCTCTGAATTTATAACTATTGTTGAGGGGTTTTTACCAGCTGGTGTGGCGAGATGTTTGCGAGGGGAATAAGAGCCCGATCTTAGCGCTCTGATCGGGCTCTTTTCGTTACTCAAACATTTCTGGCTGTGTTGCAGCAACGTGTTCGTATAGTGCTTGGAAGTGCAGCCAACCTATGTATTCGCTGCCAACATGCTCACGGCTATAGCGTGCTTTTTCTGGGGGGACAAGAAGAGGGGGTTGGCCAGTAGCTTCTATTGCAAGCTGCTGTTTGCAGCAGCGCTCTAAAGCAATAAACCAGAAAGCTGCTGAGTCAATGCTGTGACGACTGGCAGTTAATAAACCGTGGTTTTGATGAATAGCTGCTTTGACGTCTTTGAAATAATCTGCAACGGACCAGCCTGCTTTTTCCTCAACCGCGACTTGACCTGCCTCATTACGGATTACTACATGGTCCTCAAAGAAAGCGGCAGCATCTTGGCTAATGGGGGCTAGGGGTTTACCTAATGATGCAAAGGCCGTGCCGTATTCGGTATGGGCATGACACATAGCCACAATATCAGGGTGTCGTTCATGTACGGCAGAGTGCAGGACGAAACCGGCACGGTTAAGAGCATAATCTCCCTCAATTACTTTACCGCTATGGTCGGCAAGAATGAGGTTGGATATGCGTACTTGTGAAAAATGTACACACATTGGATTGGTCCAATATAGCTCTGGATGCTCAGGGTCACGTACAGTAAGGTGTCCAGCAAAACCATAGTCAAAGCCATGTAATGCAAATGTTCTACAGGCAGCAACAAGGCGTTCCTTACGGTATTGACGCTCTTCTGCGAAAGAAGAGAAGGTGGGGACCTCAGGGTAAATCAAACCTGATTGTGTAGGTTGATATATGGACTCACGTCCATTCAGATCAATATGGGAAGTAGAGGTATTCATGCGGGCTCCTATTTTTGATGTATCAATAATTGATGTTTCAATAATAGGAGTGTGGCTGAGGAGGGAACAATAGACCCCTCGGGATAAGACTTATTACAAGGGGTAATAAATTAGAGGGGGCTATATTTACTCCCAGGGTGGGGTGCCAAAGATGCCCCTAAAATACTCTACAAAAACTCGAATACGGGGAACGAGACGTCGCTCAGGCAGAAAGACGGCGTGGATTGCTGTTTCATCACGAGCTAAATAATCCGTTAGTAGAGGGATTAAAAGCCCTGAGCGTATAGCGGGTAGTGCCAAGTGTTCAGCACAACGCATGATACCTACTCCAGCTAAGCACATTTGAAAAATGGCCATTCCGCTGATACTACTGAAGTTGCCATTGACTAGGAACTCTTCACGCTTGCTATTGATCATGAATGGCCAGCGATTCAAATGGCTTTGTGGGCCGTGCCAGGCTAAACATCGGTGGTGTTTGAGCCCATGAGGGGTGATAGGCTGGCCAAATTGTTCTATGTAGCGTGGAGAGGCGATGACAATGCGTTGTAAGTTACAGAGTTTTCGGCTGGTTAGCGAAGAGTCGCGCAGAGTTCCCATTCGGATAGCTACATCAATATCGTCTTCTATTAGGTTGGATAATGAATCAGAGAGTGAGAGCTGTAGTTTGATACGAGGATAGCGCTCTAAAAACTCAGGCAAATTCGGGACCAACTGATCTGTGCCAAATGCTAATGGTGCGCTAATGCGTAAGACGCCACTGGGTTCTGTGGTGGTGAACTGTGACTCTGCAGAATCAAGGTCATTTAGTATCGTATTGCATGAGTTCAGGAAGTGTTCACCTTCAGCTGTGAGGCGTTGAGTACGTGTGGAGCGGCGCAGTAGCAATACTCCTAAACGTTTTTCTAAGGCTGAAATTTTTTGACTGATAAATGATTGGCTAACGCCCAGAATATTGGCAGCAGCTGTAAAGCCTCCCGTTTCTGCTACTGTTTTAAATACACGTATTTCGATTAGCCTATTGTCTTTCATAGCATTAACGCAATGTCTCGTATTTGTTGTGGGAGTTATTTTGAGTATTCGTTGAATGCTATCACGAGAGCTAGGAGGAGGCTTTGGGTAAGATGGTGCGGTTTACCTAGTGTAAATGCGTAGTTGAGGGCTAAAGCATTCCTCCGTATACTCTGTTTAGTCACACTAAACAACAAAGCGCAAAAGCGCGACAGGACGGACGAGACATGCAGAACCCTCACACAGCCTCTGTGCAGTCAGAGGTGTCGCCCTGGCGGGCGGCCAGTGCCGCAGGCTTGGGCACGATGATTGAATACTACGATTTCCAACTTTACGGTGTATTGGCGGTGATGCTAAGCATGCTGTTTTTTGTGGGAGAGAATGAAAATGCCGCCTTGTTGTCTACCTTAGCTATTTTTGGTGGTGCTTTTTTGGCTAGGCCCTTAGGTGGCATTTTCTTTGGCTGGTTTGGAGACAGGCATGGACGTACCGCTGCCTTAATGGTCACGATCATCGGTATAGGTATAGCCAGTGCATTGATGGGAATGTTGCCTACGTATGCCACCTTAGGGTTAATGGCTCCTGCCTTGTTGCTATTGTGTAGATTGCTACAGGGCTTTTTTGCGGGTGGTGAGATTACCGGTGCAGCGACCTATGTGGCCGAATGCTCTCCAGCAAATAAGCGCGGTTTTTTTGGTGCGTTTAACCCCGCCGCTGCTACCTTGGGCTTGTCGTTAGCAACGGGTGTGGCGGGCTTGGTGAGCACTGTTTTTGGTAAAGAAGCGATGCAAGAGTGGGCGTGGCGCATTCCTTTTTTGCTCTCTATACCGTTAATTTTGCTATGCGTATGGGCGCGTTCCCGTATCGAGGACTCTCCACGATTTCAAGAGCTGCTTAAAGCGCATAAACCGGAGCACTCGCCCATATCGGTGATTTTTCGTGAGCATAGTCGCCCCTTGCTGCAGGTGATTGCCATTGGTTTTGCGCAAAATGCGGCTGGCTATGTGGGGGTGGTGTACTTAAGTACGCACCTGACGCGTACCTTGAAATATGACGCTTCGGCCGTGTTTTGGCTGGTGTCGGTAGTGACATTGATTTCCGCTTTTTTAATGCCGTTTGCGGGCGGATTGTCGGACCGTTTTGGGCGTAAACCGCTATTAACCATAGGCTTGCTGGGCTATATGCTGTTGGTGCCATTAACTATGTGGGTGGCATCGTGGGGTAGCTTTGTGATGGCGGCTATGGCTGTGGCGATTTCTATTATTCCCTTCATTATTGTGCAGTCAGTGGGCTATCCGCTGTATGCCGAGTTGTTCACTACGCGAGTGCGCTACAGCGGGGTATCGCTGGGGTTCAATATCGCCACTATTTTGGGTGGTGCGACAGCTCCTTTTATTGCGTCATGGTTAAGCACGCAAACAGGTTCTAGTATGGCGCCAGCTTTCTATGTGATGGCAGCTGCACTGGTGGGCATTATCGCGCTGCGAAGCGTGCAAGAAACATCCGGCCGCGCATTGGCTGATTGATTATTAAGGAAGTGCAACGATGTCAGGTTATTTTCTCTATCACTCCATTGGCATGTTTGAGGGCAAGCATGCTGCCATGCAAGCGCAGTTGGATGAATTCACTAAAAGCTGGTCGGCGCTGGATGATGGGCAGTGGGGCTATGCATTAGGTCAAAAACAAGCCTTTATTAATGGCTGGGCAGAGCTAATTGGTGCGCGTCCGCAAGATATAGCCTTGAGTGAAAACGTGACCGGTGGGCTGTACAGTATTTTGGGTTCCTTGCCCGATCAGGTGCTAAAAGGGCGTACGTTGTTAGTGGCGGGTGATTGCTTTCCTAGCTTGCATTTTCTGCTGCAAAAGCTGTCACAGCGCTTAGGTTTTAGTTTGCGTACTGTGCCTTTAAGCCAAGGGTGTGCTTACGTGACTGATGATGATTTCATCAAGGCATGGGATGACTCGGTAGGCCTGGCGCTAGTAACGTGGGTAAGCTCTACTACCTCGCACCGCGTGGATGTAGACCGCATGGCGCAGTGCGCGCGTGACCATGGCAGCTTAATGGCGTTGGATCTTACGCAAGCAGCAGGCTTAGTACCGTTCACAGTGCACGATGATGTGGCTTTTACCTTATCGGCTTCCTTGAAATGGGTGTGCGGCGTGGCGGGGGCGAGTTTGCTGCACGTGCGACCTGATTTAATAGAGCAGTGCGAACCCGAGTTCCGTGGGTGGTTTAGCCAAGGCAATCCCTTTAATTGGAATTTGGATCAGTTTAGCTATGCCCCTGATGCGCGTCGTTTTGATCATGGTACGCCGTCAGTATTGGCTAGCATTGCGTCGTTGCCTGGCCTGCAGTTTGTGTTAAATGCGGGCGTGCATAGCTTATGGGAACAAAATCAAGCGCTAACCCGTATTATCTTTGAGCGAGCGAAGCAACAAGGATGGCAGGTGCTCACGCCACTTTCAGCGGCAGAGCGGGGCGGTAGTGTCATGCTTAAAGCTAGTAGTGCGGCGCGTGCTAAAGCCTTGGTGGATGCGCTGCGTGAGCAAGAACTGTATTGTGATCACCGTGATGCCGTGCTGCGTTTATCGCCAGGTAATGTGTGTCTTGAACAAGATGTGCTGCGCTTGTGCGATACCTTACAGGCGGGCTGGTAATGCAGGGATCAATAATGGAAAAAACATGGGCACACCAAGCCAGTCGCCGTATAGAAAAACCAGCCTCTGAAGTAATGGCTTTTATGGCTGACTTGCAGTTATTAGGTCAGTGGTCGTTAGGGTGCTTTGATACTAAACCGGTAGCGGATGGCGTAGTGGTGGGCACGTCTCTCTTTGATGGCGGGCAAACCCACGTCAGCGTGGAGGTGCTGCCAGAGCAGGGCTTACTACGTTATTGGGTGGGTGGTGCAGAAAAGCGCAGCCCACGTATCAGTGCATGGGTGCAAGCCGTAGCTGAGCAGTCGTGTGTGCTGGTGATGATGGCTACGCGTAGCGACGACATGAGTGAAGAGCGCTGGCAGCGGTTACAGCGTTGTCATGAAACCGAGTTGGATATGATCCAGGCGCAACTGCATAGCGGTTGGCGTCGCTAAGCTGCTTTAGTAGCTAGGGGGTGTGATAGCCACAATAAACCGCACATCCGCATCATAGGGGTTGCGGTAGGCATGGGGTAGGCTGGAGTCAAAATAACAGCTATCCCCCAACTCTAGCGAATGGGTTTGCGTATCCACATCCACCAATAAACGGCCTTGCGTCACTACCACGCATTCCTCGGCAGGGTGGCTCCAGCGTTCGCCAACCGAAGCTCCACCTGGTGGCAGAAAGCCCTCTAGCATTTCAATTTTTCCTAGCCCCGGTGATATGCGGCTGTACTGCACGCCAGAGGCGGATTGCAGTCGCATACGCTCACTTTCTCGCACCACAGACACTTGCTGCAGGCTATCGCCTAGCAACGAGAAAATAGGTGTGTCTAAGGCCTTAGCGATTTGACGTAACGTATCTAAGCTAGGTTGCGTCAGCCCGCGCTCCACTTGGCTAATCAAACCGGGAGAGACCTGAGCTAATTCAGCGAGCTTGCGTAGCGAGAGTTTTTTGTGCTCCCGCAGTTCGCGTATGCGTAGAGTAGTCATGAGGGGTCGTTGCTTGTTGTCGTGTTATTTGAAATTATTAAACGCCGCACTATTAGGAGTTTACAACGAAGCTGGGGGCGTAATACTTACTCGCACACTAACAGTGCGATAGATGCAGCCATGCTAGGTAGTACACAGCAGGCAGCAACTACCAAAATCTTATCCATTTTTGAGCGTAGCGATGGCTTATTGGATGAAGACCGCTTACTGGTGGATTTGGCGATTTGGTATAGCAGTAGATACGAGGCCATTGTAATGAGGCCGGTAGTCCACCCAAGTTGTGTTCTAGGTGTGAAGTTGCCGGGTATGCCTAGCACCCAAGGAATAACCAGCAAGCCGCAAAGCAGCGCTACAAGATAGGGGATAAACGTCAACACGATTTTTGGCATGGTGCATTTTTAGTATGTGGGCGTGGTGAGAGTATAGGTGGCTTGGAGGCTAATCAGGCAGCGTTTCAGTGTGCCACATAGTGCCAGGTTTGGCAGCGCTAGGGTCTACTTTCTGGATAGCACTCAGCGGGGAAACGGTGGCGTCGGAGTGCAAGTGTTCCTGATAGATGCACAAGCACTCTAGGAACTGGGCCAAGCTAGAGTTAATCAAAATGCGTTGGTTGTTATTGTCGTGATTGAAGTAGATGACTTCCTTGGTGGTGGTATCAATGCCTAGTAAATCCCCATAGGAAGTTTGCCCTAGCGGAAAGAATTGTGCGGGTATATCACCAAACTCTCGCAGGCTGTTTATGTCTTCAGCCGCATAACAAGAAAAATTCAGAAAAGGTGGAGCGCTTTCTGGTAGGCCTTCTTCTAACAAAAGTTGTGTGGTCTCGGCATCAAGCTCTGTTAATGCCTCGCGTTCGAACGTAATGAAAGCATCAAGCTGTAGGTCTAGCTCTGGCGGTGTTTGCGGCAGTCCCGCGCAAAACCGTTGTTTGAATGACGGGCTCATGTGGTGATCTTTCTTGGTGTGTTCTGGCTGATGCTAATAGCGGTGAAGTGTGGCCCTGTGCTGCTGATAGGGCTAGAGGGTAAATTCTACTCCTGTTGCTTGCTTTGCTCATGAGCTTGCCGCGTATGACGGAAAACAAAAAAGCCACCCATGAGTGTGGGGTGGCTTCATTATGGCTAGCAAGTCTACGCAGGCATAAAAAAACGGCCTACATTGCTGTAGGCCGTCTTGTATCTTGGTGGCTCATCCCTGATTCGAACAGGGGACCTGCGGATTATGATTCCGTCGCTCTAACCGGCTGAGCTAATGAGCCAAGAACGTTAATATAGCACCATGACTTTCATCTTGGCAAGCACTTTTTGAGGAAATATTACAAAAGATGAAAAAAGATATAAAAAAAGCCCCTTCGAGCTAGTGAAGGGGCTTTTTGGGTGCTTAGGCTTGTTCAGTTTCGGCGCTATTGTCTACGTCTCTAGGCTTTACTGTGGGGCCTTCTGCGTTGGCATGTGTGCTGGCAGGGCGGTGTTTTTGACCTAGGCCAGACAGTGCAGCACTTAGGCTGTACAGCGGCTCAAAGGATTCCGCTTGTGCCATAGGCCAACCCACTCGGAAAATGGTTTGTCGGTATTTCTCTTCTAACAGTTCGCCTTTTTCCAAATCAGGGAACATGGCAGACAACACACGAATCTCACCGTTAGGGATACGCTTAGCGATGTGGTGCGGGCGCAGTTCGTTAGGGTGGTGCAGGCCTGCGGCTTTAAGCAGATCGGCCAAGGCTTTAAGTGTATTGTTGTGGTAGTTAGCAGCACGACGTGATTTGTCAGATACCACCAGAGCTTCTTGTCGGCGTGGGTCTTGGGTAGTCACGCCTACTGGGCAACGACCTGTGTGGCACGTAAGCGCTTGAATACAGCCAATCGCAAACATGAAACCACGAGCACTGTTACACCAGTCTGCGCCCAAGGCCATGATACGGGCCATATCAAATGCACTAATGATCTTACCGGATGCACCAATGCGAATGCGCTCACGCAGGCCAATACCTACTAGCGTGTTATGCACCAAACGCAGGGATTCGCGTAGGGGTGTACCCACGTGGTCAATAAACTCTACCGGTGCGGCACCCGTACCACCTTCGGCACCGTCAACCACGATGAAGTCAGGGGTGATGCCTGTTTTCAGCATGGCCTTGGCAATGGCGAACCACTCCCATGGGTGGCCAATGGTCAGTTTGAAGCCAACTGGTTTACCGCCAGACAGTTCACGCAGCTTAGCAACAAACTCTAGTAGTTCAATAGGAGTAGAGAAAGCGCTGTGTTTAGCAGGTGACAAGCAGTCTTGCCATACCGGTACTTCACGTGCAGCAGCAATCTCGGGGGTAACTTTAGCGCCAGGCAAAATACCACCTTGGCCAGGTTTAGCACCCTGAGACAGCTTGATCTCAATCATTTTGACGTTGTCTTGGCGGGCGCGTTCGGCAAAACGCTCGGGCGAGAAGTTGCCTTTGTCGTCCCTACAGCCAAAGTAGCCAGAACCAATGTTCCATACCAAGTCGCCACCGTACATGGTGTGGTAACGGCTGATACCGCCTTCACCGGTGTCGTGAGCAAAGTTACCAATCACTGCGCCTTTGTTTAGTGCCATCACGGCGTTTGCAGACAGGGCACCAAAACTCATGGCCGAGATATTAAATACCGACATGGAGTAAGGTTTGGTGCAATCAGGCCCGCCCACTAGTGTGCGGAAGTTACTGTCCGGAATCTGACAGGGCTGCATGGAGTGGTTGATCCACTCGTAGCCGCTGCCATAGATTTCTTGTTGCGTACCAAAGGGGAGCTTATCTTCTTGTTGCTTGGCGCGTTGGTACACCAACGAGCGCTCGGCGCGCGAGAAGGGGGACTCTTGGTTATCACCCTCAATAAAGTACTGGCGTATTTCCGGACGGATGAATTCGAATAGGAAGCGCAAGTTACCAATAACAGGATAGTTCCTGCGAATGGCATGACGCGTTTGTTTTAGGTCGACCAGACCTAGGATGGATAGACCAATAAAAGGCAGGGCCAAAATAAGCCACCATGCCGTATTGGTGATAGACAAAATAGTGAACACGACGGTGCCCAAGAATACGACGTAAAGGGCGGTGTAGCGCGTCAGTAAGCGATGCATGAAAAAAGCTCCAAGCTTCCTAGTAAATTTACAGCGGTTTTGGTGAATCTACGATACAGAAAATAAAGTATATACAGGAATGATTAGCGGAATACAGAGGGACTACCCTCGGCAATGCGGGTACAACGTAAAGCATAGACAAAAGCCATGTAAATAAGTTGCGGTCTGTATATATAACTATCTGTTATCTATGAATTTTATGGGTTTTGATTGGGCGTAGCAAACTTCTGTGGTTGTAGCTAGCCGTCACGCTGTGAGAAGAGCGTTAAAACGACACTGGTTCCGTACAATTTTTATAAAGTGGCTCTTTTCTCTAATCAAGAAAAAAAGTTATGAAAATATAAAAAAAATTACAGAATGCGTTATTGCGTTGCAGCAAAAAATCAGGATTTCAGCAAAAGATTACGCAAGGTACTGAGTATGTTGTCGTGGTTTGAAGGAGGGTAGGGTAAGGCGGCTTGTTTACCCCAAACAGGGCTAGGCCACGCTGGATCGTGGTGATGGCGTGCAATCACGTGCATATGTAATTGCGGCACCATGTTGCCTAGCGTGGCTACATTCATCTTGTTAGCTTGATAGTAGTCGTGCATGCGTTGCGCAACCAGATTGGTTTCTTGCCATAGCTTCTGTTGGTCTGCAGTGCTTAGGTCAAAAATCTCACGAATATCGGCTTGTCTGGGAACAAGAATCACCCACGGGTAGTGCTGGTCGTTCATAAGTAGAACCTTGCATAAGGGCAGGTCTCCAATTTCCAGTGTGTCGGCAGCCAGTGTGGGGTGTAGGGTAAACATGATTCAGTTGCTCTATTGAATATGCAAGGGAAGGGTGACAGGGCCGTTATTGACTAAGGTCACCTGCATGTCAGCGCCAAATACGCCAGCACCCACGGTGTGGTGCATGGTTTTGGCTTTGTCTACTAAATAGGTATAAAGAAAGCGTCCAAGCTCTGGTGGTGCGGCACGCATGAAACTAGGTCTATTGCCCCGGCTGGTGTCGGCAGCTAAGGTGAACTGACTGACTAATAACAAACCGCCTTGTGTTTGTTGTAGGCTCAGGTTCATCTTGCCTTCGTCATCATCAAAGATGCGCAGTTTGAGCAATTTGTTTAGCAGTTGGTCGGCGGTTTCAGGAGTGTCGGTGGGTTCGGCACATACTAATACCATCATGCCAGCTTGAATGCGGGCAACTTCAGTATTGGCTATGGTGACGCTGGCCGATTTTACGCGTTGTACCAGCGCTAGCATGCGGTGTGCTCCATAAAACGGGAATGGGTTTGAATCGAGAATGAGAATAGTTTACTATTTGTAATCACGATCAAGGACTAGAAAGAGATAGCGGCAAGCAGATTGTGCATGCTGCGATTTGTAAGGAAGATTACTGTGCAAGAATCATCGTATCACATCGAAAAACAGATCCATCCCATTAAAGTACGTAGCGCATGGGTTAAGGCTATTGCTAGGCCTACGCCTCACATGGCACGCATCACGTTGCAGGGCGATGATCTGCAAGATTTCCACTCTCCTGGCTTTGATGATCACGTCAAACTCTTGTTTTCAGAGCAGGCGGGTCAAGAGTTTACGGTGCCACTCGTAGGTGAGCGTGGTTTGGTGTTTGAAGAGGGGCAAGTCAAACCGGTTATGCGCGATTACACGCCTTTGTCTTACGACAATCAAAGCCGCGAAATGGTGATTGATTTTGTGTTGCATGGTACAGGGGTGGCCTCTACGTGGGCCGAGCACGCTAAAGTGGGCGATCGCCTTGTTATGGCTGGCCCGCGCGGCTCAATGTTGATTCCCACCGTATTTGACTGGCAGGTTCTAGTGGGCGATGAAACAGCATTGCCTGCGATCAGTCGCCGGTTGCGTGAGCTTAAGGCCGGAACGCAGGTTACTGTCGTGGTGCAGCTTAATCATGCAGATGCCGCATTGCCGCTGGCAAGTGATGCCGCTATAGATGTGCGCTGGGTGGTAGAGGCAGATGCCGATGCGGCTACGCAAAAAATGCTGCAAACCTTGCAAGCGTTAACCGTGCCTGCGCAAGGCGAAGGTTTTGCATGGGGGGCTGTAGAGTATGCGCAAGTAACGCCTGTACGTGAAGTGCTGATGCAGCGCTTTTCATTGGATAACGCTAGAGTGAAAGTGTCTAGCTACTGGCGCCGCGAAGCATAACGCTGACGCCAGTATAAGGGGGGGGGCTTATTTGTCGGTATGCAAGGTTAAGTCACCTGCCTTAATCCACCCTAGGCGTCTGCCAAACCAAGCAAATAGCAAGCACAACGCGGCTGGCAAAATGAAGTGCAGTAGGGCAATGGACATCCATACTGAGCTGCTGTATCCCATCGCTTCTAAGGTTCCCACTTGGCCTACCAAGCCGCTGGTGCCCATCCCCGATCCGGTGGGGATGTTGCGCATGTCAAAGACTAAGGCGCCGATGGGAGCCAGAATGGCCGAGGCCAATACAGGTGGAATCAGAATAAAGGGGTTGCGTACTATATTAGGTAGTTGCAGCATGCTGGTGCCTAAACCTATGCCTAATAGCCCCGAAGTACCATTTTCTTTGTAGCTCATGGCGGCAAAGCCTACCATTTGAGCGCAGCAGCCAATAGTGGCAGCACCGCCGGCAAGCCCCCCTAACTGTAATGAGATAGCGAGTGCGGCGCTAGACATGGGGCTGGTCAGAATAATGCCCATCACTACCGCAATAATAATGCTCATGAAGAAGGGTTGCAGAGTAATGGCCCACTCTATGGTTTCACCAGTGGTGCGCATCATATCGCCCAGCCAAGGTGCTACCCATGATGCGATGAGGGCGCCACTAATCAACGCGCTGGCTGGGGTGGCAATAATATCTATAGGCGTGCTTTTGTGTACCAGTTTGCTGAGCTCGGTGCTGATGGCTACCGCCACAAAGCAGCCCACAGGGCCGCCGCCTACTTTGACAGCTAAGGTACCCACGATGGCGCTAGCAAACAGCACCATGGGCGGAGCTTGTAAGCCATAGGCAATCCCTACACCAATAGCGGCCCCCATACCGGATTGAGCCATGGCTCCCACTTCTATCAACCAAGGCAGATCCATCCAACTGCCCACGGTTTTTAAAATCAGTCCAATAACTAGCGAGCTAAACAGCCCCAGAGTCATGTAATTGAGGGTTTGGATACCGTATCGTTGCAGGGAAAACTCAATGTTCCGTGAACGTAGAAAAGCCGCTACAGACATATAAACTCACTTTGAGTATAAATAAGATCTGCTAAGTGTATAGGAAGGAGGGCCTAGTTAGATAGAGCTTGTTGCAGTATTTGTGCGAAAAATACAGTACGACGTACGTCTTTACCGTTACGCATTTTGCGTGACATCAATGGCAGTAGTAGGCGTTGCAGTCGATGCAGGTGACGATTCACCTGTTGTAGTGCATGAATAACTAAAGGGTTGGGCGCAGAGAGCAGGTAGTGCTTAAGCAGGTCACTGCCTGTTTTGAGGTCGTCGTGTAAGTAGTGCAGTAGTGAGTTAAAGCACAGCAAGACATCATAGGCTTGGGCTATGTGCAACGGCATGGCATTGCCAGTGTTTTCCTCGAAATCAATGCGATAGATTTTTTGTTCTTGAATTGTCAGGTTACGTACCTGAGCGCCGCCGTGCCATTGGCCGCGGGTATGCAGTTCTACGAGTGACTCAACAATGCTGTGCAGCAGGGTGGGGTTTTTGGGTTCTTGGTTTAGACGACTCTGTACCGATTGACCCGTGTGAGTCATGACCAAGTAATCCGGTGTGAGTAGTAGCACGTCGGGTACAGCGATATTGTGCTGCTTAAGCTCGATAAGCCGTTGGGCTTCATACGAAATGCCCCCAAGTCGTAGGTGCTTGGGGTTAATCCATATTTTAAATAGCAGCGAACCAAATAGGGCACTGCAAATTTCTCGCCATGTGCGCCCTGCCTCTTTGCGAGCAAACTTGACCACATAATCCACACCCTCGTAATGCAGCAACTTAGGTCTAACGGGATTCTGTTGCTGTAAGGGTGCAATTTGAGCGATTAACGCTTTAGCAAGAGGATGGTTTTCTGTAAGCATTTGTTCATTTTAATTCGTATGACAAATTTGTGAATGCATAGAGGGATAGTTCTTGCTTTGCATAAAGAGTGTCGCTATAATCTTTTCTTCTTTGGTAAAGCAAAGATTTGCCCAGGTGGCGGAATTGGTAGACGCGCATGGTTCAGGTCCATGTGCCGCGAGGTGTGGAGGTTCGAGTCCTCTCCTGGGCACCAATCAAAAGAGCAATCTTTTGGCCGCATAACAACGTTATTTCATTTGCTTTATTTCAAAGAGGTAGTGTAGTAAAAATGCCCAGGTGGCGGAATTGGTAGACGCGCATGGTTCAGGTCCATGTGCCGCAAGGTGTGGAGGTTCGAGTCCTCTTCTGGGCACCAAATTCCAAAAAAAGCCGATTGTTTAAATAACAGTCGGCTTTTTTGCATTGAACTTCCTGTTAGCGGGTGTGATTGCCATGCAAATTTCACCGACTAGGCTGGATAACCATTGTATGCTATCACTTTGATGAGCGACTTCATCGCGAGGAAGCTGGGTGAGTCATACGCTGCATCCGCCTTCCAGTGCTTAATTTGAACGGGAAGCCTTTTGCTGAAAAAAAATCAAAAAACTCCTCACCGGGGCAAAGCCCCTGAGTCTGTGTCAGAGCAGGGTGCTTACGCGCCACCTCCTGATTTCGATCCTCATATTCCCAGTCGGGAAGATTTCTTGCAGTTCTTGCGAACATGTCCCAAAGGTATTTCTGTCACGGCGTTGGCAAAAAAACTGGGCATGAGTTTTCCTTTACCTGTAGGTGCAGAGCGTCGTTTGGCTGCTATGCAACGTGATGAGCAGATTATGATTGATGATTCAGGTCATATTTCTCTGAATACGCGCTCACAGTTTATAGAGGGCGTAGTACAGGGACACCGAGATGGTTTTGGTTTCCTTATTCGAGACGACGGCGGCCCGGATCTTTACTTGTCGCAACGTGAAATGCTGCGGGTGCTGCATGGCGACCGTGTATTGGTGCGTGCGGATGGCGAATATCGCGGCAAGCCCGAGGCCGTCATTGTCGAGGTACTGGAGCGTCACACGAATAGGTTAGTGGGTCGCTTGGTGATGGAGCACGGTAATTACACCGTGGTGCCAGAAGATCAGCGCATTAAGCATGATATTTACGTAGCGCCTAACGAATTGGCGAATGCGAAACCCGGGCAAGTGGTTGTGGTCGAGATTACCCGCCAACCTGCGCGCCACACTCAGCCTATGGCGAAAGTGGTAGAGGTGCTAGGTGAGGTGGATGATCCTGGTATGGAAATTGAAATTGCGGTACGCAAATTCAATGTGCCGTTTGAGTTTAGTGATGCTGCACGCCATCAAGCAAAGCGCCTGCCGGACGAAGTGCGTCCTAACGACCTTAAAGGCAGAGTGGATCTGCGCGATCTGCCGTTTATTACTATTGATGGCGAAGATGCTCGTGACTTTGACGATGCGGTGTATTGTGAGTCCATCGATATAGGTTTGGGTAAGCGCCCCCGCGCGGGCTGGCGTTTATTGGTTGCGATTGCCGATGTGAGCCACTATGTACGCCCCGGCGATGGCTTGGATGGCGATGCTTTAGAGCGTGGTACCAGTGTGTACTTCCCGCGGCGCGTTATTCCTATGTTGCCTGAATCGTTATCCAACGGTATTTGTTCGCTGAATCCTGGCGTAGACCGCTTAGTGCTGGTGTGCGACATGATTATTCCAGCGGACGGTGCTACGGCGGGGACGGTGACTGCTTATCAGTTTTATGAGGCGGTTATTCATTCGCATGCGCGTACGACATACACCGGCGTCTGGGGGGCGTTGCAGCAGCCTGATGGTCCTGCCGCACAAGACATGGCAGCTATTGTGCCTCAGTTGCATACAGCTTATGAGTTGTATCGCAAGCTGGCTGAGCAGCGCAAAACACGTGGTGCTATTGAGTTCGATACCGTAGAGACCAAAATCGTTTGCAATCCGTTGGGTCGTATTGAGCGCATTGAGCCTATGGTGCGTAATGATGCCCATAAGTTGATTGAAGAGTTTATGTTGGCCGCCAATACGTGTGCGGCTGACTTTATGAGCCGTAGCCGTAGGCAGGGCCTGTACCGTATACACGAGGGTCCTACCCCCGAGAAGCTGCAAAAACTGCGCGATTTCTTACGTACGCTAGGTTTGTACTTGGAAGGTGGTGATGAGCCGGGTACAGAAGATTACGCCAAGCTCATACAAAGTGTGCGTGGTCGTAGCGACTTTGAAATTATTCAGACCATGTGTCTGCGTTCTATGCAGCAGGCTGTATACAGCCCAGAGCGCTTGGGTCACTTTGGTTTGGCTTATAAGTCGTACACCCATTTCACCTCGCCTATCCGACGCTACCCTGATTTGTTGACGCACCGTGTCATCAAAAGCATTTTGCAAGGCAAGCCCTACGAGCCAGACTTGCCTGACGAGGCGGGCGATGCATCGCTTAGTGCCAGCAAGCGTCAACAGGCTAAGTGGGAACGCTTGGGCGTAATGTTGTCGGCGCGTGAGCGACGTGCTGATGAGGCCTCGTACGATGTGCAGGCATGGCTGAAATGCTACTTCGTTAAAGAGCATATAGGCGAAGAGTTCAGCGGGAAAATTACGGGTGTGGCAAACTTCGGTTTGTTTATTACGCTGGATGCGTTGTACGTAGAGGGCTTGGTGCATATCTCCGAGTTGGGGGCAGATTACTTTGTCTTTAACGAGGCTAGCCACGACTTACGCGGCGAACGCACAGGCATACGCTACAAGCTTACCGATGCAGTGCAAGTGCAGGTGGCGAGGGTAGACCTAGAAGCGCGACGTATTGATTTTAGGTTGGTGAAAGGCACGGGCTACGAGGCCTTAATGTCGCCCTCTAACGAAAACGCACGCGGCAAGCCCCAGAAAAAAGCAGCTCCAGCTAAACCCAAAGCCTTAAAAGGTACGTCCAGTGAGCGGCGTGCTACAGCGCGTAAAGCAGCTAAAGCGGCCGCACGCGATAAAAACATTAAAGCCCGCGCAGCCAAAAAGCGGGTTAAACGCTAGTAAGAAGGAACAGTATGTCATTGCAGGTATTGGCGGGTTTTCATGCCATACAATCGCGCATGCGTCATGCGCTTGAGTCTATTCAAGAACTCTACGTAGAAGAGGGTAGACGCGATAAGCGGATGCAGGCTTTTGTAGACCAAGCTCAAGCGCGTGGGTTGCGTGTGATGTTCGTGGACAAGAAACGCCTAGATGGTATTAGCCAAGGTGTGCGCCATCAGGGTGTGGTGGCGTTGGCTAAGGAAGTAGCACTGGCTTTAGATTTAGACGAGTTGTTAGATCAAGTAGAGGATCGTAAAGAAAAGCCATTCTTGTTGCTGTTGGATGGCGTAACTGATCCGCATAATTTAGGCGCATGTTTGCGTACGGCAGATGCGGCAGGTTGCCATGCCGTGATTGCGCCTCGTGATCGTGCGGTAGGCCTGAACGCAACGGTGCGTCGTGTAGCGTGTGGGGCAGCAGAAACCGTGCCGTATCTGACGGTGACGAACTTGGCTCGCACGATGCGCGAACTAAAAGACCGTGATATTTGGTTAGTAGGTACTGACGACGAAGCTACGCATAGTTTGCATGCGGTGGATGCGCGTTCGGCCATGGCGTGGGTGATGGGAGCCGAGGGCGAGGGTATGCGTCGTCTAGTGCGTGAGACCTGTGATGAACTGGTTTCTATCCCTATGTTAGGTTCGGTAGAGAGCTTAAACGTGAGTGTGGCCAGTGCGGTATGCTTGTACGAGACGGTGCGTCAGCGTCAGGTGAGTGTGTAACCGGCTATAATATATAGCCATAATGTATAAGTAACTAACTTTCCCTATGCAGATAAGCCGTCATAATAAATAGTTTGATGACGTTCATGTGTAGGCATAGAGTGTGCCTACATATATTGGCTGAGTACATATATGTCTGCAAATGGGTTTACCACAGAAGTAATTCATTCCGATCGCCGCCAAGGTAGTGAGTGCGGTGCAGTACACCAACCACTGCACCCCTCTACCGAATATGCTTTTTCTGATGCGCGAGAGCTGGCGGCGGTGTTTCAAGGAAAGGCGGGGTTTAGTTACGCTCGTCAAGGCACGCCCACTACAGCGGCGTTAGAAAAACAAGTCACCAAAATGGAAAAGGGCACAGCCAGTGTCAGCTTTGCTTCGGGCATGGCTGCGTTGAGTGCTATTTTCTTAACCCTGCTTAAAGCAGGCGACCACCTGATTTCCAGTAAGTATATCTTTGGCAATACCAATAGCTTGTTTTTGACATTGCAAGGCTTTGGTGTGGAAGTCACCTTAGTGGATGCAACTGACGTAGAGCAGGTAAAGGCAGCACGCAAAGCGAATACTCGCATGGTGTTTACCGAAACGATTGCTAACCCCGGTACGCAAATTGCTGACTTGCAAGGCATAGGAGAGTGGTGCGCACAAGAGGGCTTGCTGTATGTGCTGGATAACACGCTCTCTACACCGTGCTTGTTAACAGGGCGCAGTGTGGGGGCTGGTCTGGTCATGAACTCGCTGTCCAAGTATATAGCGGGCCATGGGCAGGCATTGGGTGGCATGGTAACGGATACCGGCTTGTTTGACTGGACTGACTATCCCAACATTGCCGACGTTTATAGACAAGGTAATCCGCAGTCGTGGGGCTTAACTCAAATCAAGAAGAAAGGGTTGCGTGACATGGGGGCAACTTTGTCCTCTGATGCGGCGCATCGTATTTCAGTCGGGGCGGAAACGCTGCCTTTGCGTATGCAGAAGGCCTGTGATAACGCCAACCGACTGGCACACTTCCTTTCACAGCACCCACGAGTAACGGCAGTGAAGTACCCAGGGCTTAGCTCGCATCCGCAGCATGCACGTGCCCAGCAGCTGTTTAATGGGCAATTTGGGGCGTTGTTGGCGGTAGAGCTGGCTGCGGATATCGATGTCTTCGATTTCTTGAATCGCTTGCGCGTGCTGGCGCTGGCTACACACCTAGGCGATACCCGTAGTTTGACCCTTCCAGTGGCCCATACTATTTATTACGAGATGGGAGCAGAGCAGCGTGCTTTGATGGGAATTGCCGATAATTTATTGCGAATTTCGGTTGGTATTGAGGATTACGCCGACCTAGAAGGTGATTTTTCGCAGGCTCTAGCATAGCGGTTGGGGCTTTTAGCATATTTTCGGACTAGAGTTAAGGGTTGACCTTAAAAATCGTTCCATGAATATGAGAAATATGAAAACATCAGTAAATATGCGGGTTACAGAGCATTAATTGCTTGACAGGGTACTGATTCAAAGGCTTAATACGGCTTAGCTCGCTACGAGACACATCATGAACCGTCAGGTACAGCGCTCAAGTTTTTAGGGCGCTATGTGCACTTGAAAGGCGTGGCTATTTTTTAGCTTAAGCTGTTCCGAATTTTGTGGGCGGCAATTACAAACATCAGGGGTATTCCTTAAATGAACAAAACCGAGCTTATCGACTTCATTTCTAACAAGGCTGACCTGTCCAAAGCAGATGCTGGACGCGCATTGGATGCGTTCATCGATGCGGTTACCACCACATTAAAAGAAAAGGACACCGTAACGCTGGTTGGTTTCGGTACTTTTGCTGTGTCCGAGCGTGCTGCTCGCACAGGCCGTAACCCACGTACAGGCGAAACAATCGAGATCGAAAAAGCTATTGTGCCTAAGTTCCGTCCAGGCAAAGCACTGAAAGATGCAGTAAATTAAAAAATCTTTCAAAAAGTACTTGCAAGGTTTGTAAATCGATCCTATACTTCTGTTTCTGGTTCGGAACACAACAAACCAAATGGGTGCTTAGCTCAGCTGGTAGAGCGGCGCCCTTACAAGGCGTAGGTCGGGGGTTCGATCCCCTCAGCACCCACCATTTGATTTGATGTGAAAACCAAGCAAAGTGAAGCCCTAACGTGAAAGCGTCAGGGCTTTCTTGTTTCTGTAGAGCGGGTTTTTGTATAGCTGTTTGGCTACCCTAAATGAGGGGGAGTGCGCTAGCCGCATCGACTGTAAAAGTGGGTGGTGGCTAGGCGAGTGCAATGCAAAACTCTCAAGAGAGCTACATTTTTAGTGCTTAAAAGATTTTTTAAGATAATTGTGTTTTTCGCTTGACAGGGATTACAAATCTATACTATAGTTATGTTCTTGGTTCAGTACGAAGCAAACCAAATGGGTGCTTAGCTCAGCTGGTAGAGCGGCGCCCTTACAAGGCGTAGGTCGGGGGTTCGATCCCCTCAGCACCCACCATTTGATTTGACGACTAACCAAACACAGTAAAGCCCTAACGTGAAAGCGTCAGGGCTTTTTTGTTTTCTGTGCCTATTAATAATTCATGGCGTAGTTCGTAGGAGTGCGCGATAAGCGTGCTGTCTTCAGATGGGTATACGTAAAAAGAGCCTCATTCAGAGGCTCTTTTAAGTAGGGCAAATTCTACAGGCCGCTTTGCATAGCAAAGCGACTAGGTTGCCGCTTAGAACGAGTAGGTTACGCCTACGCTGCCAAACACGCTAGATTTGTCTTCTACGATGGGGCTATCTGCAGCATCACCTAACAAACGTTTAAAGCCTAGTACACCAACCAGATTCCAGTTTTGGCTCAGTTCTTGGTTCCATGTACCAAAAATGGAGGCTGATTTAAAACCAGAAGAGGGGTTGTAGCGTGTTAAACGGCCACCGCTAGCATTGGCTTCATGCTGCTTCACGCCAAAGAAGGTTTTCATGGAGTCGCCACTCGCCCATTCGGTGTTTGCACCCACACGAAATGTGGTGCCCGCTGCTGACCATACTTGGTAGGAGCCACGGAACTCGGCTACACCACCGTAACCGTTATGCAAAGCTTGGTAGTAGGCTGCGCCCAAAGCCCAGTCGCCAGGACGCCATTCTGTGAACACACCAGCGTTGCCGTGGAATTTAATGCGATCAGTACCTGTCAAATGGGAGGACATGCTTGCGCGACGTCCCAAGCCCATGCCTAGAAACACGCCGGCAGTCCAGTCATTGGTAATGGCAGTTTGCCAGCCTGCGCTAGGTAAACCTGCGCGTGGGGAAATGAAGAAGTTCCCGTTTTTGTAGTCAATGATAGGAGAGGGGAGTGCGCGGTAATCTTCTGCGCCTTCGTACTTGGGAATAAAACCTACACCGACACCAATGGTGTTTTTAGCGTATAGCCCAGTGGATACAAGACCTAGTGTTAGTGCTGCGGTGGAGCACAGCAGTGTTTTGCGCGCAAATGAATAGACAGACATGATAAATAAGAATTTGGTAAGTGATGATAGGCAGAGGGCAAAGCATCTAGGCTGCCACACTCTGTATCGTAGCGTTCTTATATTACCGTGTTTTATGCTGCAAAGCGACGCGCTGTTCGTTTTGTGTTGTTAAGAGTTTTTTCTTTTACTTGCTGTGTTTTTTATGGTTTTTAAATACCTAAAAGTAATAAGTAAAAATTAATTTATTCGTTCTTGAATATGAAAGGCCTTGATAGACTTGGCTTTTGATCACGCTCACCGAGATGTACTCATGAGTATAGAAGTACGGAATTTACGTAAACAGTTTGGTTCATTTACCGCGTTGCACGATGTCTCGTTGGATTTTCCAGATGGCGAACTCGTTGCATTGTTGGGCCCATCTGGCTGCGGTAAAACCACGCTATTGCGCATTGTGGCTGGCCTAGAACACGCTGACGCAGGTCAGGTGGTGATTAACGGTCAAGATATGGCATCAGTAGGTACACGCGAGCGCCAAGTGGGCTTTGTGTTCCAGCATTATGCGTTGTTTAGACACATGACAGTGTTTGATAACGTAGCCTTTGGTCTGCGGGTAAAGCCACGTAAAGAACGTTTGGATGAGGCCGAGATTAAACGCCGTGTAAAAGCGCTGTTAGAGTTAGTGCAACTGGACTGGCTGGGCGATCGCTATCCAGCAGCGTTGTCGGGCGGTCAGCGTCAGCGTATTGCCTTGGCGCGCGCGTTGGCGGTTGAGCCTAAAGTGCTGCTGTTGGATGAGCCTTTTGGTGCATTGGACGCTAAAGTACGCAAAGAATTGCGTAGCTGGTTACGTCGGTTACATGACGAGTTACACATCAGTACCTTATTTGTCACACACGACCAAGAGGAAGCCATTGAAGTGGCTGACCGTATTGTGGTGCTAAATAAAGGCCATGTGGAGCAGCAAGGTAACCCGCAAGATGTGTATGAGCATCCTGCCTCGCCCTTTGTGTATGAGTTTTTGGGTGCAGCCAATAGACTACCGGGAGTGTTGCAATCGGGGACCTTTAAAGCGGATCCTGATTTAGGTCAGTTTTCTGTGGCATTAGATCCTGCTCAAAAAGAAGGCAATGTGGTGGGTTTTGTGCGCCCACATGATATTGAGCTGCTTAACACTACATCGGCACCGGGTGTGTCAGTACATATAGATAGAGTCATTCCTTTAGGTGGAATGGTGCGTGCTGAATTGAAATTGCCACATCAAGATCAGTCGTGGGAAGTAGAGTTCGATCAACTGACGTGGGCGGGTTTGGCGTTAAAAGAAGGTATGCAGGCTGTTGCTAGGCCACGGAAATTTAAAGTTTTTCCAGCGTAAGCAGTAGTTCAAAAGCGAGAATAGGTGAAGGACTGTTCTCGCTTTTCTTTATTCTGTTATTGAGAATAGTTAGCATTACTGTTATTATGGCGTTTTGCTTTTAAGCATGTTCCCAACCTAGTGGGCTAACATTTCCTGAATTGATTATGCAGCAGCTTCACACCTCCTATACCGGTAGCTCCCGCTGGATCCTTAAAGGCACAGCGCTCGCTATAGCTCTGGGTTTACATGCAGGTGTTTTGGCCACCGTGTTCATGAGTGATGAGCCCAAAATGGTTGGTGAGCCAGCCATGGAGCAAATTGTTGGGGTGGACCTCTTAGAGTTTCCGGATCCTGATCCAGGTGAACCGCAATTGGCACAAGCGGAAATAGAACAGCCGCCAGAACCCGAAGAAATTGTGGAAGAAGAACCTGAACACGAGCCGGAAGAAGTAGAGCCGGAACCTGAGCCTGAACCCGTGGTTGAAGACCCTGTGATTCCTGAGCCAGTTGTTCAGCCTAAACCCAAACCAAAGCCTAAACCAAAACCGCAGCCACGTCCTGAGCCTACGCCTAGACCGGAGCCAGTGGAGCAGCCAGCAGCGCCTGCAACACGTAATGTGGCCACAGAAACACCGGCAACGACGCAGTCAGGCGGTCAGCAAGCAGCGCAAACTGTAGACCCGAATAGACCTAGAGTAATTAGCCAAGTGAATTACTTAGGCCCACCGCCTCAGCCTGTATACCCACGAGCGTCAGAACGCAGACGTGAACAGGGGCGTGTGATTGTACGCGTACTGATTTCCACCGAAGGGTCGGTGATTGATGTGAGTGTGCGTACTTCATCAGGGCATAGCCGATTAGATGATGCCGCGATTAGTGCGGTACGTCGTGCGCAATTCAAACCTTATACCGAAAATGGCGTGGCATATCGTGCTATGGCCGATATCCCATTTGACTTTGTTTTATAGGACGTAAATATGATGCAGGAGCTTCTTGAGGCTGCTCTGCTAGGACTGGCGCAGGTGAGCGCAGCGACAGCAGATGCTCAACCCCTTGTTGATGCGGCAATACAGACACAGAATGTAGCCCAACCTGCAGTAGATGCTGCAGCACAGGCTGCACAACCGCTAGTTGGTGCAGCGGTAGAGTTGTCCCAAACCACAGAAATGATTGCCCCAGCGTTGGCTGGTGCTGCCAACGTTCCTGTGATGACACAAGAAGCTGCTTCTACCGGTATGCTGCACTTCATCGCGCAAAGTGACATGGTAGGTAAAAGCCTATTTGTGATTTTGCTGGTGATGTCGTTGGCGAGCTGGTATCTGATTTTTGCCAAAGCCTTTGTGTCTTACCGTTTAAAACGTCGTTCTAACAACTTTCTGCGCGAGTTTTGGGCCGCTAGTTCGTTAGAGCAAGTGGAAAATGAAATCGCTACACATGGTGCAAATGAACCTTTTGCGCACTTGGCGAGTCACGCTATTCATTCCCGTAACCACCATGCGCGTTACGGTGCCCTGAAGCTGGAAGAAAAAGGCTCTACGGATTCATTTGTGATGCGTATTATGCGTAAAGTCATTGATGAAGAAACAGCACGCCTAGAAAATGGCTTAACGCTGTTGGCATCCGTGGGTTCTACTGCACCGTTTGTGGGTCTGTTCGGTACGGTGTGGGGTGTATACCATGCGTTGATCAATATTGGTTTGTCAGAAGAAGTCGCCTTGAACAAAATCGCTGGCCCAGTGGGTGAAGCGCTAATCATGACGGGTTTGGGTCTGGCTGTAGCGATTCCTGCGGTATTGGCCTACAACGCCTTTGTACGTACAAACCGTGTGTACTTGGCCAAACTAGATGCGTTTGCCCATGATTTGTTTACCTTCTTGACTACGGGGCAGCAAGGTCCTGATTCAAACGGTCGCGGTGCTATAGGTACAGCGCCTCGCGTTGATGAACCTGTAGGCGTAGGGGCATCAGTAGCACCTGTACCTGCAGGGGGTGAATAATCATGTCTTTTGGAAGCTTTGATAGCCGTTCCTCATCACAGACAGCCGCCGAAATTAACATGGTGCCGCTGATTGACGTGATGCTGGTGCTGCTGGTGATTTTTCTGATTACCGCACCGTTGCTCACGCATAGCATCAAAGTGCAATTGCCTCAGGCTACCGCTCAGCCTATAGAGAAAGATGCTAAGTCCTTAGATTTGGCGGTGACTCTTGATGGTGCGTTGTTCTTGAACAATGACCCGGTTGCTTTGGAAGACCTGACTCAAACCTTGGCTATTTATGCTCAGGAAAAACCACAGCCAGAAATTCGTATTCGTGCAGACCAAGAAACACGTTATGAAATTTTGGCGCAGGTAATGAGCAAAGCTAAAGCGGCTGGTATGGTGCGCTTAGGTTTTGTGACGCGCCCTGGTGCAGAGCAAGCTGCAACGGCTCCTGCTACGGCCACGGATAAGCCAGTAGGTAATACCGCTGCGCCGTAAAATCCGTTATGCTGTTAAGCCGCAGAGCAGCGGCAGCATTCACCCCGTTGAAGCTTACGCCTCAGCGGGGTTTTTCTTTTTTAGCACCTACCAGTCACGGTGAAATCCGCGTATGCGTCTATTACTTATAGAAGATGATGTCAGTTTAGGGCCTGCATTGCAGGAGTACTTAATGAGTCAAGGCTATGCCGTTGATTTACAGGCTGATGGAGCGGGAGGCTTTAGCGCCTTGTCGGCGGCTGAATACGAGTTGGTGATTCTGGATTTAAACTTGCCTGATATCAGTGGCTTGGATTGGCTGCGAAACATACGTCAAAAAGCGATGACGGTGCCTGTGCTTATTCTGACGGCGCGAGATGAGTTGGAAGATAGGGTAGCGGGTTTAGATGCCGGTGCTGATGATTATGTAGTGAAACCGTTTGAACTGGCTGAGCTTGCCGCGCGTATACGTGCGTTCGCACGACGCAGTGTAGGGCAAGCGCAGTCTGTGCTAGAGGTAGGGCCTCTGCTATTTGATATGGTGAGCCGCGAACTGCGCGTGCATAACCAGCGCTTGGCCTTGTCGGTACGTGAGCTTTCTGTATTAGAAATGCTGATGGCCAGAGTAGGTAAGGTAGTGACTAAGCAGCAGATTGTGGCGTCGCTGTCTGCCAATGATGCTGACTTCAGTGAAAACGCCGTAGAGGTGTATGTGTACAGGTTGCGTAAGCGTTTAGAGGGTTTGCCTTTGCAAATTCAAACGGTGCGCGGTTTTGGGTATTCGCTAGAGCTGTCCAGTGACGCGTAGAAAAGCGAAGGGTATCCCCGCATTTTGGCAACAAAATAGCTTAGCGCGCCACTTGGTGGTGCGGCTGATGCCGCCCATCGTCATGCTGGTGATTCTGGATTTGGCTGTCACCTGGATGCTGACACGCAAAATGCAGATTGAAGAATGGATGCTGCGTGACATTTTTTGGACGATGGCGCTGACCCAACTGATCTTGGTAGGGTTATTTACCTGGGTGTTAATACGTGGTGTACGCAGTGGGCTAGCGGCTATCCACGACTTAGCCGAACAAATTACTGAACGCGACGAAGAGGAAACGCTTAGCCCGTTGAATGTGGCGGGTGTACCTAAAGAGGGTTGCCTTTGGTCTTGCACGTGAACACGTTGCTGGCGCAATTGGATGATACGCTGCAAGCTCAAAAACGGTTTATAGGCCATGCGGCGCACCAGTTCCGTACACCGTTAAGCAGCTTGCGTTTGGAGTCTGAGTTAATGTTGGCTCAGAACTTGCCCGAAGAAGTACGTACGCGAGCTGAGCGCATTAAACGCATTTCAGATCGTATGATACGGTTGGGCGAGCAATTGCTGGTGTTGGCGAAAGCAGATGCCTCTACCAGTCCGCGCGATAGTTTAGAGCGCTTGGACCTTTGTGAGTGGTCTAGGAATACGGGAGGGGAGTGGTTTACTTCTGCCCGAGACAAGGGCATGCAGTTGCAACTGATTGCACCCGATCAGCCGGTGTGGATAGATGCCGATCCTATCTTGTTGGGTGAGTTGTTATCTAACCTAATTGATAATGCCTTGAACTACGGTGTGGGCGGAAATAATCAGCTTTCCATACGTATTAATGCCAATCCCCCATCACTGGCAGTGGAAGACAATGGCGCTGGCATACAAGAGCAAGAAGCGCAGCAGGTGTTCGAGGCTTTTTACCGTTCGCCGTCACAGGCTCATAAGGGGCGTGGTGCAGGTTTGGGCTTAGCTATTGTGCGAGAAATAGCCGTCGTGCATGGTGCATGGGTGAAGTTAAACAGCCGACCGCAGTTTCCGGGAACCCAGATTATGGTTATTTTTCCAGGTCCCCGTATTGGTACACGTTTACGTCGTCAACGTTTTCAGTCTGAGGACTGAGAGGGTTCAGACTCTTCTTCGTGATCGTCGTCAGTGTCTATACGGCTGATGCGTACTTCGCCTACGCGGCGATCTACCATTTCTACGATCTCAAAGCGTAAACCTTCGCTTTCAACCACATCGCCTACCTTAGGTAGCGCATCTAAGCTTTCCAGCATAAAGCTAGCAACGGAGTTAAAGTTGCGGGCAATGCTCAAGTGGTTGGGTAGGTTCAGCTCTTGCGCTAAGTGAAAGAGGTCTGTGCTGCCTTCCACTAGCCATTCGTTATCAGCAACTTTACGTATAGCGGGTTGCTCGTCCTCGTCGGGGAATTCGCCTGCAATGGCTTCTAGAATATCGATAGGGGTAAGCAGCCCCTCGATGGTGCCATACTCATCAGCGACCAAGACAAACTGCCCTTTGGACTGTTTAAGCATCTGAATCACCATCAGTGGGTCAGTGTGCTCGTGCGCAATAATAGGGGCGCGTAATTCAGACCATTGGGTGACGCCATCGTTATCTTTTAGGTCAGCCAGCAAGTCTTTGCTTTTCGCTACACCAATAATGTGGTCTAGCTGGCCATTACAGACAGGTAAGAAGCTGTGTGGTGTGTCGCGTAGCAACTGGCGTATGTCATCCGAAGAGTCTTCTGTGTTCACCCAGGTGATTTCATTTCTGGGTGTCATCAGCGACCGAATAGGGCGTTGGCTCAGATTCAGTACGCCACTGACCATCTTGCGCTCTTCTGCTTTAAAAGCTGATGAGTCTAGGGCGTCATGAATGTCATCACTAGAGGCAGAGCCTTCGATTTCGTCGTCAACAGGTTTGTTGCTGAGCAAGCGCATCACGGCATCGGCGGTTCTGTCGCGCATAGGAATGCGCTCTTGGTGACGCAGCACGCTGCGCCTAGCCAATTGATTAAAGAACTCAATAACAATGGAGAAACCAATGGCAGCGTAGAGGTAGCCTTTAGGAATGGTAAGGCCTAGACCTTCGGCAGCCAACGCTAAACCAATCATGAGCAAGAAGCTCAGACACAGTACGACCACGGTGGGGTGAGCATTCACAAAGCGTGTGAGTGGCTTGGATGCCCACATCATCAAGCCAATAGAGATCACTACAGCCGCCATCATGACGGGCAGGTGGTCTACCATACCAACAGCGGTAATCACGGCGTCTAGCGAGAATACGGCGTCTAAGACCACAATCTGGGCGACCACAATACCGAAGCTTGCGTAGGATTTGTTTTTCTCACGTACTATCGGTGGGCCTTCTAAGCGTTCGTGTAGTTCGCTGGTGGCTTTAAAAAGCAGGAATATCCCCCCCAGTAGCAGGATCAGGTCGCGTCCCGATAAGCTGAAAGGGCCTATGGAAAATAAGGGGGTTTTAAGCGTCACTAGCCATGAGATCACACTGAGCAGCAGCAGTCGCATCACCAGCGCGAGAGATAAACCGATGATGCGAGCACGGTCACGCTGATGCGGTGGCAGTTTATCGGCCAAGATGGCGATAAAAATAAGGTTGTCTATGCCCAGAACGATTTCAAGGACAATTAGTGTAACCAAGCCCGCCCATATGTTCGGGTCTGCAAGCCATTCCATGATTATGTGTGAAGCGAAAAAGAAAAAATAATAGGGTCTTTATATGACAGCAATGTCATTAGAGCTTAGATTCTGCATCAGTTTCCTCTAGAGGAGGGGATTTATGCGGTAAATCCATGTGACCGGGCTCGTTGGGGGCATAGGTAACAGTACGTTGGCTAAGTTCGCGTTTGATGGCAGCGCGCATCAGCAAAATAGCGGTAACAGGTGATGTGATAACCAATAGTAAGGTAATCAATAAGGGGTGAACAATAACGTGATCACTGAGGTAAGAATACATCAACACCATTGCCAACAACATAAAAAACACGCCTAAGGTGTTACCCAATGTTGGTGCATGCATACGGCTAAAGAAGTGCCGTAATCGAATAAGGCCTAAAGATCCCACCAGCGTAACAATGCCGCTTAACACGAGCAGTAGGGCTGTGGGGATACTAATCCAGAGTGGAATGTCGTTCATGGTTCAATGACCTCACCACGTAGCAAAAACTTGGCCATAGCGGCAGAGCCTACAAAGCCAAACAAGGCAATCAACAAAGCAATATCAAAATACAAACGCGAGTCAAAACGCATGCCCAATGCTAGCAAGGCCAGCATGCCGTTTACATACATGGTATCCAGTGCAAGTACGCGATCACAGGCAGTAGGGCCTGTAGATATTCTATAAGCCGCCACACTCATACCAATGACAAAGCATGCCAAGGCAAAAAGGCTAGACCAATAAATGATGCTGTTCATTCAAAAATCTCTATAAGTGGCTGTTGATAGCGTTTCTGTATGGTATCTAGCCACTGCTGTTCATCTTTGAGATCCAACACATGCAGTGTCAGGATATTTTTTTCTTCATTAAAGCCAGACCATACGGTACCTGGTGTGTAGGTCACAATGCAGGCCAACGCACTGAGTCCGTGTGGGTCAGTGATGGTAAGCGGGATGTCCAGAAAGCCAGGAGTGGCGCCGGATTTATCGCCTTTAAGCACGATTCTGCCTACGTCTATATTTGAGTTCACAATGTCTACAAACACGTGCCACATCAAACGCAAGGCAATAAAGGGGTGGCGTAAACTGGCTCGTACAGGACGGAAAGGAATGGCTGCCAATGACAATAAAATGGCGAGCACCGCACCTAAGGCAATGTTACCGGGCGATAGCGAGCTATTGAGTAGCAGCCAAAAAACCAATAAAAAGACAGGAAGAATCAGGAAACTGAGTTTTTTCCTCATGATGTTTCTCCTGTGTTGACGGGGCGGTCGGAGTTTTTCATGAGCACGGCATTAATGTAAGCGCTGGGTCTATCTAAGTAGCGGGCCGTGTCTTCTAAGTAGCTAGTAATGGGACCTGCCTGAATACTTAGCCAGACGCAGATGGTGATCAGTACAGTAACGGGGAATGCTTCGGTAGGGCGCAAGTGCGGCACACTGATATTGTTATGGCTCCAGAACAGTCGGATACCGGTACGAGACAGTGCAATGATGCCGATGAAGCCAGCCAACAACAAGGTGGCTGTAAAAATCCACGCGTTAAGTGGGTCTGGCGTATAACTAGACGCTTGCAGCGCTGCCAGAATTAACGAGAATTTAGCGACGAAACCAGAGAGTGGTGGCAGCCCAATAATAATCAAGGCGCAGGCAATAAAGCTCATACCCAAAAACACCAAGGCGGCGGGAATGGCTCTACCGACTACATCGCTGCTGTCATCTTCGTCGTCGTTATCGGTTAGCGCAAAGGCTTCCGCACTGGCAGCCAAGAAGTCGGAACCAAAACTTTGAGCGCGGTCTACCATTTCTAGCAGCATGAAAAATGCGCCTAAGCCCAGCACGGAACTGATCATGTAATACAGAGCAGGCCCAGTTAGAATCACACCGGGCATGCCCAGTGCGGCCAACAGTGTGCCGGACGATAAAATTACACAGTAGCCCGCCATACGTTGGGTGTTGTGGGCTGCGAGCGTACCTACCGCACCAAAGATTAGAGTAGCCACACCTGCAGGGAACATCCATGCTCCACCAAAGGCAGCGGGAGCACCTGTAGGTTCTAACAGTGTACCTATACGCAATAAGGCATAAATACCTACTTTGGTCATGATGGAAAACATGCCAGCAACCGGTGGGCTGCTGTTGGCATAGCCATCAATTAACCAGTAGTTCAGTGGCCATGCTGCTGCTTTAATAAGGAAGGCAATGCCCAGAACGGCGGCTGCACTTTCAAACAGCAAACGATCGGGCCCCGACAAATGGCCCGCTATCACGGCCAAATGTGCCATGTTCAGTGTGCCAGTCACACCATAAATCAGTGCCAAGGCGATCAGCAGTAAGAACGAGGCAATCAGGTTAACGGCAATGTAATGTAATCCAGCATTGACGCGGGCTTTGCCTGAGCCATGCAGCATTAGACCGTAAGAGGCGGCTAACAGCACCTCAAAGAATACGAACAGGTTAAACAAGTCGCCAGTGAGGAAAGCGCCGTTCAAACCCATTAACAACAATTGAAACAACGGGTGGAAGTGCACGCCCGAGCGATCCCAGCGTGCAGTGGCATATACCCATGTGGTAGCACCCAATACGGCAGTCAGCAACAGCATGAGGGCTGATAGTCTATCAACCACCACCACAATACCGAAGGGGGCAGGCCAGTCGCCAAGCAGGTAGACGCCAACACCGTCAGGCCACAAGGTTTCGATGGTGCCATCGGCCATATTTAACAGCAGCACGGCAACCAGCAATTGCAGCGCAAACGAGATAACGCTGATGACTATCTTGTAACGACGAAACTTATCCTGACGCAGCAGCATTAAACCTGCTGCAATCAACGGAATAATAATGGGGAAAATGGGCAGGTGTTTCAACAGCATCACAGCTCATTATCCTCGCGACCGTCTACGTGGTCAGTGCCGCTTAAGCCGCGGTTAGCCAGTAGTACTACTAGAAAAAGGGCGGTGGTAGCAAAGCCAATCACAATGGCAGTAAGCACCAGCGCTTGGGGAAGGGGGTCAGCATAACTGCTAGGGTCTGCACCCAGTTCAGGGTTGATCACTGCAGGCGCATTAAGCGTGATGCGCCCCATGGAAAAAATGAACAAGTTCACCGCGTAGGACAACAAGGACAGCCCCATGATGACCTGAAACGTACGTGGACGCAGCAGCAGCCAGACGCCTGAGCCTGCCAAAATCCCTATAGCTAAAGAGAGAACGATTTCCATTATTCTTCGGTACGTAGTGAGTTTTGGGGAGCAGGCAATTTGCGGTAGAAACGCAGAGACTGGTGAGCCAGTGCCAGCAACATCAAAATAGTGGAACCTACCACCAGCATGTAAACGCCTATATCAAACAGCAGGGCGCTAGTGGCATGCACGTCTCCTACCCACGGCAGCGTAATGTGCCATTCCAATGCAGCCAAGAAGGGGCGGTTAAACCACCATACGATCATGGCGGCAAAGCCGGCCAGCAACATGCCCAGAGAAATCCACGTTTGCGGGTGCAGCAAGGGGCGGGACTCTACCCACACAATGCCATTCACCATGTACTGTATCAAAATGGCGGTGGCCATAATCAAGCCGCCCACAAAACCGCCGCCAGGCAGGTTGTGGCCACGCAGCAGGAAGTAGATGGAGATCAGTGCAGCAATAGGCAGCAAGACTCGCATCAGTATGGCAGGCACTTTGGTGACCCCATAAGGCACAGCTTGGTTGGGGTCAGGCTCTTCAAACGTCGCGGACTCTAGTGGAGACAGTACTTCAGCTTTTTGTACTAGCTGGCCATATTTATGGCGAATTTCAAGTGGTGTGGTAATGGTTTCGACCGGTGGGCGGAATCGACGCAGCAGTGCATAAACACTGAGGGCCACAATACCCAGTACCGTGATTTCACCAAAGGTATCAAAACCACGGAAGTCCACCAGAATGACGTTCACCACGTTGGCGCCACCGCCTAAAGGTAGGGCTTGTTGTACCAAGAAGGGCGAGACGCCATCTTCAACCGGTGGGCGTGTCATGATGGTATAGGCCAGTACCGATAAGCCAGCACCGGACAGTACCGCAATGGTTAAGTCTCGACCACGACGTCGTAGTGCCTTAAAGCGCGAGAGTGGCGAAATGTCGTCTTCGTCGGTAGGCAAACGTTTAGGCAACCAACGTAAACCTAGAAGAATTAGTACGACGGTAACCACTTCAACAGCCAACTGAGTCAAGGCCAAGTCGGGAGCCGACAGCCATGCGTAGGTCAAGCTGGTAATTAATCCTGCAGCGCCAGAGAGCAGCAGCGCTGCTGGTCTGTGGAATTTCGCTTGGTACGCAGCACCAATAGCACACGCAGCCCCTGCAATCCACATCAACGCAAAAAGCGGATCCATGGTGGTGGACTGCTGCGGAATAAACCAGGTGCCACGGAATAAGGGCAGGGCGGTTACGACTAAGGTGGCCAGCAGAATCAACAGAACTTGGCGTTGTAAGCGCGGCGAATAGGTTTTGTCGATGATGAAGTCTGCTGCGGTTTCAGTCCACCCAAGGAAGGCCTCAAAAATACGCTGACCATCTACACGGTACAAAATAGGTGCACGGTCTGAGCGTCCTTGGCGGTAGTTGTCCAGCAGGAACACCAACATCACACCGGCTAGCATGGCGATAATGCTCATCACCAAAGGCAGGTTAAACCCATGCCAAATACGCAGACTGAAGTCTGGCATTTTAAGATTCAGAATAGAGTGCGCCGCTACATCAAGGAAGGGGGCAACGGTGTAACCAGGGATCATCCCTACGGCTAAACAGATCAACACTAAGATGATGCTAGGAATAAGCATCTGTATAGGCGGCTCGTGTGGCTCACGCGGCAAGTTTTTAGCGGGAGGCCCAAAGAACACCTGCATAATAAAGCGCAAGGAATAGGCCACGCTAAAGGCACTAGCAATCACGGCAATCAGCGGAATCACGTAATCCCACGAACTCCCGTTAGCCGTTTCCACGGCTTCGGCAAAGAACATTTCTTTAGAGAGAAAGCCGTTTAACAGGGGCACGCCAGCCATCGCCGCGGCGGCTACACTGGCTAGTAAGGCTGTAATAGGCATGGCATAGCGCAAGCCAGACAACCTATTTAAATTACGAGTTCCTGTTTCATGGTCCACAATCCCTGTCGCCATAAACAGCGATGCTTTAAAGGTGGCGTGGTTAATGATGTGGAAGATGGCGGCAATCAGTGCCATGGCACTGTTCATGCCCAGCAGCAGGGTGATCAAGCCAAGATGGCTAATGGTGGAATAGGCTAAGACACCTTTCATGTCTCGCTGGAAGGTGGCTAAGTAAGCCCCTAGCAGCAGGGTAATGAGCCCCGATCCACCAATTAAGATGGCCCATTCTGTGGTGCCAGCCAAGACGGGCCAGAAACGTGCCAACAAGAATACGCCTGCTTTCACCATGGTGGCCGAGTGCAGGTAGGCCGATACCGGCGTCGGTGCGGCCATGGCTCGAGGTAGCCAAATATGGAAGGGGAATTGGGCGCTTTTACTTAATGCGCCGGCTGCTACCATCAGCAGCAGCACGGGGTACCACGCGCTTTGGCGTATGCGGTCACCCGAAATGAGAATTTCACCTAAGTCGTAGGTGCCGGCTACTTGGCCCATCATGAGCACGCCCGCCAGCAAACACAGACCGCCGCCGCCCGTGATAATCAGCGACATGCGAGCACCACGGCGCGCGTCTCGTCGGTGATACCAGTAGGCAATCAGCATGAAGGAAGACAGACTGGTTAGCTCCCAGAACACCACTAACTGGATGACGTTCCCGGATAGCACTACCCCCAGCATCGCCCCCATGAAAATTTGCAAAAAGGCAAAAAATCGGCGTACAGGCTCTTGGGCGGAAAGGTAGTAGTGGGCGTAAAGTGCGATTAATGCACCCATCCCCGTGATGATGATACTGAACAACCAAGCCAGACCATCCATGCGTAAATTGAAGTAGATGTTATACGCAGGAATCCAGTCGGAGGAAAACAGTAACACCTCATTACGCGAGATAGCCGGAAAGTTGGCTAAAGTAAAGAGGGCACAGGTTAAGGCAACCATCCCGGCAAGCGGAGCCTGAAGTTTTCGGGAGTCGGCAGATAATAACGATGAGATCAGCCCACCAACGAATGGGAGGGCTAGGATGACAAGCAAAGACATCGGGCTCCGGGGAAGACGAGATGTATAGAACCTAATAACGGGTGATGTTCTAATAATACGATATTACTGGTAATTTCCACACATAATCTGCTAAAAAAAATGAAATTGCTCTGAACGTGCTTGATAAAGGTCAATGAGGAATTGTCCTATTGCGGTCAAAATACTTGATAGCTAGCAAAAGATTTCGTAGGTTTCTGGAGAGTTTCATGGATATTGCACTGGCACAAACCCCACAGCAGCGTGCCACTAAAGAGGCAACTGCTTCGTTTCAAGTTCCAGAGGCATTGATCCGGCGTTTCAATAGTTCGGGCCCACGTTATACCTCGTACCCGACTGCAGACAGATTTCTAGACGAGTTCGCACAGCAACACTATTTAGACGCGTTAGCGATGCGCGCTAGTAGCACGCAGCACATGCCCTTGTCGTTGTACTTCCACCTGCCATTCTGTACATCGCTGTGCTATTTCTGTGCGTGTAACAAAATCATCACACAAGACAAATCGCGTTCAGAAGAGTACCTACGGTATTTGTTTAAAGAAATGGCGATGGTGGTCCCTCATTTGGGTGACGATCGCAAAACGGGGCAGTTGCACCTAGGTGGCGGTTCGCCCACGTTCTTGTCCAACGAGCAAATGTCGTTGCTGATGCAAGAGGTAAGAAAGCACTTTGATTTCACGGGTGATGCAGAAATCAGTGTGGAAATTGACCCTCGCACTATAGATGACCAAATGTTGGCGCATTTGGCGAGTTTGGGCTTTAACCGTACTAGCTTCGGCGTGCAGGACTTTGATGTGGCTGTGCAAGAGGCCATACATCGCATACAGCCTTACGACATGGTTGCCAAAGCGATTGAAACCAGTAGGGCAGTGGGTTTTGAGTCTATTAATACCGATTTGATTTATGGCTTGCCTAAACAAAGCGTGCAAAGTTTTAGCGCGACGCTGGATCAGTTGATAGCACTGCGTCCCGACCGTATTGCCTTATATAACTATGCGCATTTGCCACAGCGGTTTAAGGCGCAGCGGTTAATTAACGAGCAAGATTTGCCCGATGCGGAAACGCGCTTGCAAATCTTTTTGATGGCAACGCAGCGTTTGCTGGATGCGGGCTATGACTACATAGGCTTGGATCACTTTGCTTTACCAGGTGATGAGCTAAGCCGTGCGCGTTTGGATCAAAGCTTACATAGAAACTTTCAAGGTTACACCACACGCGCAGACAGCGATTTGGTGGCGTTTGGGGTATCGGCGATAGGGAAGGTGCAAGGCACCCATGTACAAAACGATAGGTCGCTTAAAGCCTATTACGCCTGTTTGGACGATAATCGTTTGCCGGTAAGTCGCGGCATACAAATGACGGCTGATGATGAACTGCGTGCAGAGGTCATCATGCAGTTAATGTGCAGTATGCCGGTAGATAAAGCGGCAGTCGCGCAACGACACGGTATCGTGTTTGATGAGTATTTTTCCGATGAGCTGCAGCGGTTGAGCCAGTTTGAAGAAGCAGGGCTAATCACTGTTGATGAGCGTATGCTGCGTGTTACCGACACGGGGCGTTTGTTTGTGCGAGGTATCAGCATGGTGTTTGATGCCCACCTGCATAAACGTACAACCGCGACTTACTCGCGGCTTATTTGATGACTAAAAGTTAAAGGACTCCCTGTGTTAGAAACCATTGTTGAGCGGTTACGGTTAAAGGGTAAGGAGTTGCTGCCTGTAGTTCAGGGTGGGATGGGTGTGGGCGTGTCTGCGCACCGCTTGGCTGGCAGCGTAGCAGCGCTGGGAGCAATGGGAACTATCTCCAGTGTGGACTTACGTAGGCACCATCCTGATTTGATGGAGCGCACTCATAAAAGCAAAGACAGCAGCCTAATTGATAGAGTGAATCTGGAAGCGTTGGATAGAGAAATCCAAAAGGCGAAGGCGCTGGCAAAAGGGTGCGGTGCTGTGGCGGTGAACATCATGCGTGCTGTGTCCCAGTATGCAGCGTATGTGAAGCAGGCCTGCGAAAGCGGCGCAGATGCAGTCGTTGTGGGTGCGGGCTTACCTTTGGATTTGCCTGAGCTTACTGCGGATCACCCTAATGTGGCTTTGATCCCGATTTTGTCGGATGCCCGGGGTATTCAGTTGGTGTTGCGTAAATGGATGCGTAAAAACCGTTTGCCGGATGCCATCGTTATTGAGAACCCTAAATTTGCAGCAGGCCACTTGGGCTTGGCCGATTTAGAACAAATGAACGATCCCATGTACGCCTTCCCACGTGTGTTAGAGGAAACGCGTGAGGTGTTCAAAAAACTGGATTTGGAAAAAGAAAATATTTCCCTGATTGTGGCGGGTGGGATTAACAACCCTGATCAGGTGAAAACGCTATTGGGGCAGGGTGCAGATGCGATTCAGTTGGGTACTGCTTTTGCCGTCACAGAAGAGGGTGATGCCAATATACGTTTCAAGCAAGTGTTGGCGCAGGCTAAGCCTGAGGATATCGTAACCTTTATGAGTGTGGCGGGCTTGCCTGCGCGAGCAGTACGTACACCATGGTTAGATTCTTACTTGCATAAAGAATCTAAACTGCAAGCCGTGGCGCAAGAACGAGCGTGTTCCGAGGGCTTTGATTGCTTGGCACATTGCGGCTTGCGCGATGGCGTAGCCCGTAGTGGTCAGTTTTGTATAGACCGACGATTGGCATATGCCCTAGAGGGTGATGTGGATCGAGGCTTGTTTTTCCGTAGTTCAGAACGATTACCGCTGGGGGAACAAATTGGATCCGTGCGCGACTTGATGGAGTACTTATTGCAAGCTGTGCGCGTAGGCATTCCTGCCCACGCCTAACCTTACTTAACAACTGCCTCGTTTGGGGCAGTTGTTGTATCAACTGGGCTGCTGCGCTCATAGAGTTGCTGAGCTTGCGTAGAGTCCAGTTTAAAGTTGGGATCATCAAAGGTGGCCTGAGGGCTACTCGCCATTTTCTGCAGAAAGTTCTCCCAAGGCTGCGAGGCAGGTTTGGGGGCTTCTGGCGCTTTGCGCAGAGCACGCGATGGGGTTTGTTTTTGCTCAGGCGAATAATTGGCGACATCAAATTGCCCAGTCATAATGCCTATTTCACGTAATACAGCAAAGGCTTGCACGGGATTACGAAATTGGCGTGGTTGGCGGCTTTTGCTGGTGATCAATATAGCCGTCTGAGTAGAACGCATTTGAATCTGAATAAAAAATGCGTCACCTTGCCCTTTCACAATGACATTGGTCACGCCGCCAGCTTGGGTGGCAGCACGCAATTGTGGCAAAGTAAAAGATTGCAGGGTACAGGAGGCCGAGAGGGTGCTCATTGGGTGATCAAAATTACGGTGAAAGTTGTGACAAGTGCACATTATGCCGTGTATCGCCTGATTTCGCATCTTCCGGTAAGTAGAAGCCCCCGTATAACTGTGGGGGCGATATAATGAAAGATTGTTTATTTAGCGTACCGGTCCTTTCTCATGACAACGACTATTATTGAAAATCTTCCAGTAGGTCAAAAAGTGGGCATCGCCTTTTCTGGTGGCCTAGACACCAGCGCGGCCTTACTGTGGATGCGTAACAAAGGGGCTATCCCTTATGCTTACACTGCAAATCTGGGTCAGCCTGACGAGTCGGACTACGAAGCTATCCCACGTGCTGCGATGGCCTATGGCGCCAAAGATGCGCGCTTGGTGGATTGCCGTATGCAGTTGGTGGCAGAAGGTATTGCTGCTTTGCAAAGCGGTGCATTCCACGTCTCTACGGCTGGCGTAACCTACTTCAACACAACGCCTATTGGTCGCGCAGTAACTGGCACAATGCTGGTAGCAGCGATGAAAGAAGACGACGTCAACATCTGGGGTGATGGTAGTACCTACAAAGGAAACGACATTGAGCGTTTCTACCGTTATGGTTTGCTGACCAACCCTCAATTGCGTATTTACAAACCGTGGTTGGATCAACAGTTCATCGATGAACTGGGTGGTCGCTCGGAAATGTCTCAGTACATGCAAGAGCATGGCTTTGACTACAAAATGTCTGCTGAAAAAGCGTACTCCACAGATTCCAACATGTTGGGCGCTACACACGAAGCCAAAGACTTGGAATTCTTGAACAGCGGCATCAAGATCGTTAAACCTATTATGGGTGTAGCGTTCTGGCGTGACGACGTAGAAGTCAAAGCGGAAGTGGTAACGGTACGCTTTGAAGAAGGTCAGCCTGTAGCACTGAACGGCAAAGAGTTTGCTAACCCTGTTGAGTTGATGCTGGAAGCTAACCGCATCGGTGGTCGTCACGGCTTGGGCATGAGCGATCAAATCGAAAACCGTATTATCGAAGCGAAAAGCCGTGGTATTTACGAGGCTCCAGGTATGGCATTGCTGCACATTGCCTACGAGCGCTTGGTGTCTGGTATTCATAACGAAGACACTATCGAGCAATACCGTATTAATGGTCTGCGCTTGGGTCGCTTGTTGTACCAAGGTCGTTGGTTTGATCCTCAAGCCATCATGTTGCGCGAATCAGCACAGCGCTGGGTAGCTAAAGCGGTTACAGGTGAAGTAACGCTAGAGCTGCGTCGTGGTAATGACTATTCTATCTTGAATACAGAGTCGCCTAACCTGACTTACAAACCTGAGCGTTTGACGATGGAAAAAGAGGGTGATGGCACCTTCTCTCCACGCGATCGTATTGGTCAGCTGACAATGCGTAACATGGATATCATCGATACCCGTGAAAAACTGTTCACCTACTCTGAGGCAGGTTTGCTGACTTCGGGTTCTGGTGCAGAGATGCCTAAGCTGAAAGGCTAATGGTTAAGTGAGCAGCCTAAATCGGGTTGCTCTACTTACTATCCTATGCAGCAATAAAAAAGCCACCCAATGGGTGGCTTTTTTGTGGATGAACACGTTGTGTGGCCTTAGTCGTCCAACTGGCCCAGCAACAAGAATTCCATCAACGCTTTTTGTACGTGCATACGGTTTTCAGCTTCATCCCATACAACGCTTTGGTCGCCGTCTATCACGTCAGCGCTAACTTCTTCGCCGCGGTGAGCGGGCAAGCAGTGCATGAAAAGGGCGTCTGCGTTGGCCTCGGCCATCATGTCGCTGTCTACGCACCAGTCGGCAAAGGCTTTGCGGCGTGCTTCGTTTTCATCTTCAAAGCCCATGCTGGTCCAGACATCGGTGGTGACGAGGTCAGCGCCTCTGCAGGCTTCCATGGGGTCAGTGAATTCTTGGAACACAGCAGGGTCAGGGGTGCCGATAAGGTTTTGATCCAGTGTGTAGCCTTGCGGGGCTGAGATATGCAGTTTGAAGCCTAGTAACTCAGCAGCTTGCAGCCAGGTGTAGGCCATGTTGTTGCCATCGCCTACCCATGCCACGGTTTTGCCTGCAATACTGCCACGGTGTTCTATGTAGGTGAAGATATCGGCCAAGATTTGGCAGGGGTGATATTCATTGGTTAAACCGTTGATGACGGGCACACGAGAGAACTCAGCAAAACGCTCTAGGCGGCTTTGTTCAAAGGTGCGGATCATCACGATATCTACCATGCGTGAAATTACGCGTGCGGTGTCTTCTATGGGCTCAGAGCGGCCTAGCTGAGAGTCATTGGCTGTTAGGTTGATGACTTCGCCGCCTAGCTGATACATACCCGCCTCAAACGAGACGCGAGTGCGGGTGCTGGCCTTCTCGAACACCATCGCCAGAGTACGGTCGTGCAGTGTGTGGTGGGGCTGGTAGTTTTTGAAGTGGTCTTTGATGACGCGAGCTCGGTGCAGAAGATAAAGGATTTCTTCTTTGTTCAGATCACTAAACTGTAGGAAATGCCGTATCGGCGCTGCTTGAACCGTGGTACTCATAAAAAACCCTAGGCAAAAGAAAACATATTACCCTGTAGTCGCCTATTGAGCAAAATTTGCTGTGTATGACAGCTATAAAACCATGCCTTATGAAATTATGTTCATAAAGGTGTAGTGTTGCATGCAATGCGATACAATGCCGATGACGAAAATTTTTTATGATTAAGCTAAAGGCTATTGGGCATTTTGAATTAGCATGACAGGGCAACTCCAGCTTACGATTCACGGAACAACTAATGAAGGTCAGCGTTTCAGACCCAGCGATTGGGCGGAGCGTTTGGCGGGCGTGATGTCTCAATTTAGGCCAGCAGGTGCTGCTGGTGGTCATTTAACCTATTCCCCTTATGTGGTACCCCGATTGATTGATGGGGTGCGCTGCGTGGTTGTGGATGCACGACTAAGGGACTTAGAACCACTGGCGTGGAAATTTGTTGTGGGCTTTGCGCAAGACAACAATTTAAAAACGTCCGGTATGCCAACGGACTAATACGGCCAAAATAAGTGGCTCTTTGTTTTTGGTAAAAAGTGGCGCTATAAATATATACAGCAGCAAAGAAAAAAGTTGGGTTTAGAAAATATTCGGCAATAAAAAAAGGGTGCTTAAGCACCCTTTTTTACGACCAGGTCGCTGCCAATTAAACCCAACTTTCAATCATTAGGCAGCCATTGCCTTAACGGCAGCAGCCAGGCGGCTTTTATGACGAGCGGCCTTGTTTTTGTGAATGATGTTTTTGTCAGCAACGCGATCGATCACGCTGGATGCTTTGCGCAGCACTTCGTTAGCAGCTGTCTGATCGCCAGCTTCTACAGCTTGACGCACACGTTTGATGGATGTGCGCAGCATGGAGCGGATGCTGGAGTTGTGTTTGTTACGTGCCACTGCTTGGCGGGCACGTTTGCGAGCTTGTGCGGAATTAGCCATATGTATAATAAATTGATTAGTAAGTTTAATTGGCAAAGACTAATATTCTAAAGCCTTAATGAGGCCTTGTAAAGTGTCTAAGCCGGAATCCGCACAGTAGTAGCGGGACGAAATAGCTAATGGCGCATGCAAACATGAGCCCTAGCAGATAAAGTAAGCGTACGGCGGGTTGTGCGCGTAGTGCTGTCCAGTCTATGTAGTGGGAACCAGCCCACAGTACCGCCCCTAGAATCAGTAAGGCGGGTAGTACACGAGCAATAAACAGTCCCCAACCTGGGCCTGGGCGGTACAAACCACGCTTATGCAGCAAGGTTAATAGTACCAAGGCATTAATGCTGGCACCTATACCAATAGAGAGCGCTAAGCCAGCATGCGCAAATGCAGGAACCAGCACCACGTTCAATAGTTGCGTCAGAATGAGCACCACAATGGCAATTCTAACCGGGGTGCGTATGTCTTGGCGTGCATAAAAGGCAGGAGCTAGAATTTTCACTGCCAATAAGCCTAATAAACCTACAGAGTAGGCTGCTACGGCTGTACGTGTTTGCGCAACGTCGAAACTGCTGAACTCGCCGTAGTGAAAGAGGCTCGCGACTAGAGCATCTGCAATTAAGGCGAGGGCGAGTGCGCAGGGTAAGCCAAACAAAATAATGAGCTTTAACCCCCAGTCCAATAGCTGCTGGTATTGTTGTGTGGAGTCACCGGCATAGGCAGCCGATAGTTTGGGTAATAACACGGTACCTAACGCTACCCCAAGCAAGGCCGTGGGGAATTCCATCAAGCGATCAGCAAAAGATAGCCACGTTACGCTACCGGGCGTAAGCCATGTCGCAATGTTGGTGTTAATCAGCAAAGATATCTGCGCAACCGATACACCGACGATGGCGGGAATCATCTGCTTCATGATGTGTTGCACAGTGCTGTTTTGCCAGGCACCTCGTATGTTTAGGCTAAAGCGAGGCAGTAGCCCTAAGCGATGTAAGGCTAGCCACTGCACTGCCAGTTGCAATACGCCACCTATCATTACCCCTACTGCGAGCGCATAAACGGGGGTTTCAAAGTATGAGGACAGCAGTAGGCTGGCACCAATCATGCTGATATTGAGCAAGATTGGGGTGAAAGCCGGTATGGCAAACCGGCTCCATGTGTTTAGTACACCCGAGGCGAAGGCCACTAAAGACATGCACAAGATGTAGGGGAACATCATGCGCGTCATCCAGATGGCTGCATTAAATTCAGTTTGTCGCTCTGCGGCGCGTAAGCCGCTGGCCATAAGGCTTACCACCCACGGGGCGGCTAAAATACCTAGTAGGCTCACAAGCATCAGTATGGCTGTCAGTAGCAGGGCTACTTGATCTAATAGCGTGCGTACTTCGTCGTGGCTGTTGTTCTTACGTGCATTGCCTAGGATGGGCACAAATGCTTGTGAAAATGCACCCTCGGCAAATAACCTGCGTAGCAGGTTAGGGATGCGAAATGCCACCCAAAAAGCGTCAGTGAGTGGCCCGGCCCCAAAGGTGCGAGCAATAAGAATATCGCGGGCGAGGCCGGTAATGCGGGACAGCAGCGTAAAGCTGCTGACCGTTGCTGCTGATTTAAGTAAACCCATTAGCGCGGAGCCATGCGGATAGCGCCATCCAATCGAATGGTTTCACCGTTAATCATATCGTTGTCAATAATGCTCAACGCCAGTTTTGCGTAGTCTTCCGGTGTGCCCAGACGGGATGGGAACGGAACGCTAGCCGCCAAAGAGTCTTGTACTTCTTGAGGGAAGCCGAACATCATTGGGGTGCCAAAAATACCGGGAGCAATCGTGACGCAACGAATACCTAACTTGGCGAGGTCGCGTGCGATAGGCAGTGTCATGCCTACTACGCCACCTTTGGATGCGGCATAAGCGGCCTGACCAATTTGGCCTTCGTAGGCGGCAACCGAGGCGGTGTTGATGAGCACGCCGCGTTCTTTGGTAGGCAGTGGTTCGTTGTTGCTCATGGCTTGGGCTGCCAGACGGTTCATGTTGAATGTACCGATCAGGTTAATGCCAATCACTTTTTGGAATAGTGCTAAGTCGTGAGCGCCTTCGCGTCCCACGGTGCGTGATGCGGGTGCAATGCCAGCGCAGTTAACCAAGCCGTAGAAATTGCCCAGTTCTACTGCTTTATCAATCACGCGTTGTGCGTCGTCAGGGCTAGTGACATCGCAATGCACGAAGTGTTGGTTGAGTTCTTTAGCCAGTGCTTCGCCGGCTTCATCTTGTACGTCTGCAATCACTACTCGGGCGCCTTGTGCGCAAAGCTTTCTAACCGTGCCTGCTCCCAGACCGGATGCTCCGCCCGTTACAACAAAAGTATGATTTTTTACCTGCATGAAAGTCTCCGTTAATTACAAAAAAATCCGGCTTTGCCAGTGCCGGATTTATGAATGTAACGTTCTCTGGTTTAGCTGTTTAGCGCTGCCAGAATACGTGCCTTGATTTCCTCTACTGTGCCTACTCCGGAGATTTTACGGTATTTAGGCGCTTTGGCGTCACCTGAGTCAGCCCAGCTAGAATAATAATCAACCAAGGGACGTGTTTGATTGGCGTATACATCCAATCGGTGGCGCACGGTTTCCTCGCAATCATCGTCACGTTGAATCAGTGCTTCGCCAGTAATGTCATCCAGGCCTTCCGTTTTAGGAGGGTTGAAGCGTACGTGGTAAGAGCGTCCGCTTGCCGGGTGTACACGACGACCACTGATGCGCTCAATAATATCTTCGCTTGGCACATCAATTTCAATGACGTAATCCAATGATACTCCGGCATTTTTCAACGCATCAGCTTGAGGAATGGTACGAGGGAATCCGTCGAACAGGTAGCCGCTGGCACAGTCTTCCTGAGTTAGACGGTCTTGTACTAGACCAATAATGATGTCGTCTGATACCAGTTTGCCGGCATCCATCACAGCCTTGGCTTCCAGACCTAATGGTGTCTGTGCTTTAACGGCTGCGCGAAGCATGTCGCCCGTGGAAATCTGAGGAATGGAGAATTCCTGGGTGATGAAAGTGGCCTGGGTGCCTTTCCCGGCACCGGGTGGACCGAGCAGTATCAGTCGCATACGTTCCTCCTGAGGAAAGTGATTTTTTGATTTGTGGGTATGCCGCAATGAATGCGACAAAAAACTAAATAATATGCGCTAACGGAAAGGCCCTATAGGCTATTCCTCACGATATTCCGTACTTTTTCCAGATCTTCGGCAGTATCAATGCCCGGAGCTGGTGGGTGAGCTGAACGGCTAACCACAATGCGGTAACCATGCTCAAGTGCACGCAATTGCTCCAGCAATTCTATTTGCTCCAAGCTGCCTCTAGACAGGGTGGGGAACACTTGTAGAAAGCTGGTGCGGTATGCGTAAAGACCAATGTGCTGAAGGGCGGGTAGCCCATCCGCTAAACGTTGTTTTCCATCAGACAATGCCTCGCGTGCCCATGGGATAGGGGCGCGAGAAAAATACAGGGCGTGATCAGCCTGATCCACCACGATTTTGACGGTATTGGGGTTGAAAAGGGTCTCTGCCTCGGTGATGGGCACGCCTAGTGTGGCAATGCTGGCGCTGGGGGTTTGCGCCAGTGTGTGGGCAACCTGATCGATCAGCGAGGGATTAATGAGCGGTTCGTCGCCTTGTACGTTCACAACAATTTGCTCAGGTGCTACAGCAAGTGTGCGCACAACCTCGGACAGGCGGTCTGTGCCTGTGGGGTGGTCTGGGCTGGTGAGTACGGTTTCTAGGCCGGCTGATCGCGTGACGTGTGCGATTTCTTCAGCGTCGGTGGCGACAATAACGCGGCTGGCGCCAGATTTCAGTGCTTGCTCGGCGGTGCGTACCACCATAGCTTTGCCACCTATGTCTAGCAGTGCTTTATTGGGAAGGCGCGTAGAGGCAAGTCTAGCGGGGATAACGGCAATGAAGCTCATGCGTTATCAGTCTGGGTATCCAGAGGGCGAGCTTCGTTGATCAACATGACGGGTATGCCATCACGTACGGGAAAAGCCAATTGATCAGCATCGCAGATCAATTCCTGATCCTCGGGTTGATACCGCAATTGGGCCTTACATTGCGGGCAGACCAGAATATCGAAGAGGCGGCGTTCCATATGGGCTCCGGCTATACAGCAAAACAAGTAATCAAACAGTGACCCAGCAGTAATGCTGGCAATGAGCATATTAATGCCGTTGCAGTATTTCTAACAGGGGGGTGTGCCAGTCAGCTCTGGAAAAAAGCGCAGAAACTTCGGTGATCCAGATGCGTTTATCGGCAAACTTTTTACATTTTACGGCATCTTTTGGGGTGATTAGTATGAAATCTGCGTCAATTTTCCCAAAAGGGCTGTAACTATAGTCGTAGTGGTCTGGTAAAGACAATGGGGACTGAGGGTTTACCCCAAATTTCTGTAGCATGGAAAAAAACCGCTGAGGCTGTCCTATTGCGGCGACGGCGCTCACCGTTTTGCCACTAAATAGGGACAGCGCTTCGTCGGGGGAGAGGCATTGCCCAGTTTCTAGGTTGCGAAACGCAGTAGGCCAAAGTTGCATACCTACATGAGGTACTCCCTGTATGTACTCAGGCGATGTGCTGATGTCACTCCCTGTTTGCTGCGTCACAATTAGGTCGGCATGTTGTAATTGCGAAGGCAAATCGCGCAGTGGGCCAGCGGGAATGAGTCTGCCATTACCTAGGCCGCGTGCATCTTGCACCACGACTTGTGCGACACGCCCTAACTGCAGATGCTGTAGGCCATCGTCGGCAATCACCACATCGATCTGAGGAAAAGCCTGATTCAGTGCTTGCAGTGCGAGTATGCGTTTAGGGTGTACAGCTACGGGTACGCCGGTCTCTTTAGCGATTAGCGAGGGTTCATCACCTAAGTAATTGGCTTCCGTGTTTTGTGCCGAGAGGTGGGCGTGCTCGCCTATGCGTACACCATAGCCGCGACTAATGACGCCAGGTGTATAGCCGTGCTGACGTAAGGCGGTGATTAGTGCTAGCACCACCGGCGTTTTCCCTGCGCCACCTACGACTAAGTTTCCCACCACAATCACAGGAGTGTGGCTGGTATAGACGGCGTCAGGGTGCTGTTGGTAATAGCGCCGCTTGCGCTGCACAATGCATTGGGTGATACAGGAAAGCGGAAATAAAAGGGTGCTGAGCAAGCCTTTACGTTGCCACGCTTTGTGTATGTGTTGGCTAAGAAAGCTGTGAATACTCATGGCGTGGCTTGTGTGGCAAAGCTGATTTTGGCAAGCTGCAAACGTTGCGCAGCTTCTAGCACGCGCACTACTGATGCGTGTGGGGTGGCGCTGTCCGCATAAATCAGCAGTGGCTGTTGTGCAGATAGCGCTTGCAGTGCTTGTTCTAGGGCTTGGGCAGAGTGGCCATCAATGCTTTGGCCATTCAAGGCGTACAAACCGTCTTGGCTGATCGCCAAAATGTTGCTGTTTTCAAGTGCGGCGGCTTGTGTGACTTGAGGCAGTGTTACGTCTAGTTTTTGTATTTGTGTAAATGTCGTTGTAGCCGTTAAGAAAATCAATACCACCAGCAAGACATCAATCAAGGGAATAAGATTGATGTCTATGGGGGATGCTGAAGGGGAAAAACGGCGCTTGAAGTTCATGTTTGTCGCGACTCTATTAAGCGGTTAAGTCGGCTGGCTTCGTATTCCAGTCTATGCAAAATAAAGTCGGCGCGTGCGCTAAAGAAACGGTGTGCGATCAATGCCACGATGGCAATCAAAATACCAAAGCCGGTGTTATACAGGGCGATGGATATCCCTTGTGCGAGTTGGGATGGATCGCTGCCTTGGGGCTGGTAGGCGCCAAAGAGTTCAATCATGCCTATAACCGTACCGAATAAACCTAATAGCGGGGCGATGACGGCAACTGTAGCAAGTGCGCCTAGGTAGCGGTGTAGTCTGAACGCTAGGTCGCGACCTACTTGCTCGGCGGCTTCTTGTCTGGTGCTGGCGGGTTGGTTTTGTAAGCTTAGGATTTGGGCGCTTAGCATGCCAAAACCGCTGTCTTGTTGCAGTTCTGTTAACTGGTTTTGCGCCACGATGGGCTGAGAGGCCAAGTCGAACGCGCGCTGTAAGGAGCGCTCAGACAGATAGTAGCGATGGCGCAAAGCCAAGCTGCGTTCAAAAATCAGTGCTACACCTATAACGGATGTGGCAATGAGCAACCAGATAGGCCAGCCAGCGGCAGCCAGAATAGAAGACACGTTAATTTCCCTGCGTAACGGTGGCGGGGCCATGAAGCCCAAAACTCTTTTTATTATAATAGAGGCTATTCTAGTGGGGGTGTTTTGGTACAGATCTCTGCATTTTGTGAAGAAGTGTTTTGAGTTCAGTAGCTTAGCCAGACTATCCACAAAATCTGTGGATAATTATGTGCATAAGAGCATTCAAAGGCCGCTGCGACAAGGCTTAGAAGTTCAGTGGTCAAAAAAGTCCCATTTTTTTATATTTTCGTTTTTTTGTTTTATATCAATAGGTTGTGGTTGATAATTGTGGCGAGTTCTGCAAATGATGGGTCATCTAAGCGCAACATAAGAAAATAATGAGCAAGAGGCTACATGTGGAAAAAGCGGCATCTGTCAAGCTCTGAATGAAAAGGATATGTATATGGAATCCGTCATTACGGTAGGGGCGTTGGCACGTCAAGTTAGTACGCTTTTGGGCGAATATTTTTCTCGGGTATGGGTAAAGGGGGAGATTTCCAACTTTACGAGAGCCGCGTCTGGGCATTGGTACTTCACGATTAAAGATGATCAGGCCGCCGTGAAAGCTGTAATGTTTAGGGGCCGAGCTTCTATGGTTTCCTTTACGCCAGTAGTGGGTGAGAAGGTAGAGCTATTAGCTGCCGCCAGTCTATACGAACCGCGTGGCGATTTTCAGTTGCAAGTAGAGGCCATGCGCAGGGCGGGGGTTGGGAACTTGCATGAGGCCTTTTTGCAGCGTAAGCAAAAATTGCAAGATGAAGGTTTGTTTGATCCTGAGCGTAAAAAAGCCATTCCAAGTATGCCGCGTAAACTGGGGGTGATTACCTCGTTGGGAGCGGCGGCTCTGCGAGATGTGTTGACTGCGGTAGAGCGCCGGTTACCGCATGTGGAAGTGATTATTTATCCTGCGTTAGTGCAGGGGGATGCGGCGGCAGCGAGTTTGTGTAAAGCGCTAGAAACAGCCGTGCAGCGCAATGAGGTGGATACCTTATTGCTGGTGCGTGGGGGCGGTAGCCTAGAAGATTTGTGGTGTTTTAATGATGAGGCGTTGGCGAGACTTATCGCAGCAGCACCTATACCGATTATCAGTGGGGTGGGGCATGAAACAGATTTCACCATTGCTGACTTTGTCGCCGATCTACGAGCACCCACACCTACGGCAGCAGCGGAGTTGGCAGGACACAGTCAGGCGCAGTGTTTGCAGCAGTTGCAAGGACTACTGAGTGCGTTGCAGCATAGGCAAGGTCGTATTTTGGAACGCGCGTGGTTACGATTGGATCGCACGCGGGCTGGGCTGATCTCGCCAGAGCAAAAGCTACGTCAGCAGCAGCAACGCTTAGAAGCGTTACAGCATAGGTTGCAGCAGCGCGTGCACACTCAGCTAGAAGCCCATAGATGGCGTATAACGAAGCTACACAAGCAGCTTCAGCAGGCTACTCCCGAAGTGGAGTGGCAGCAGCGTTTATTGGCCACATTGGAAAATAGGTTGGTACAACATATGCCTGCTGAGTTGAAGCGTCAGCAGCAGCGAGTAACGGCCTTACAACAAACCCTGCAAGCATTAAGCCCAATGCATGTTTTAGAGCGCGGCTATGCTATTGTTCGCAATGAAGCAGGGCAAATTGTAAAAAATGCGCTAGACTTGAGCAATAAAGAACAGCTTGATATTCAGCTGGCTCAAGGCAGTTTACAGGCCGAAGTGAAACAAACTCGGGTTCTGTTTTGAGCTTCTAATCGGGTGAGTGTTCACCCTTTTTTCTATAACATCAATAGGGAATAGATCATGGCTTTTACTCTTCCATCTCTTCCATACGATATGTCCGCTCTGGAGCCACACATCTCCAAAGAAACGCTGGAGTATCACTATGGCAAGCACCACCAAACTTATGTGACTAACCTGAACAATCTGGTTGCTGGCACAGAATTTGAGAACGCTTCTTTGGAAGAAGTGGTGAAAAAATCGTCTGGTGGCGTATTTAACAACGCTGCTCAGGTATGGAACCACACTTTCTACTGGAACAGCCTGTCTCCTAACGGTGGCGGTGCTCCTACTGGCGCATTGGCTGATGCTATCAATGCAAAATGGGGTAGCCTAGAGGCGTTCAAAGATGCATTCACAAAATCTGCAGCGGGTAACTTCGGTTCCGGCTGGACATGGTTGGTGAAAAAAGCTGACGGTAGCCTGGACATCGTAAACACTAGCAATGCTGGTACTACGCTGACTACTACTGATGTAGCGCTGTTGACCTGTGATGTATGGGAACACGCTTACTACATCGATTACCGCAATGCTCGTCCTAAGTACCTAGAAAACTTCTGGAACTTGGTGAACTGGGATTTCGCAGCGAAGAACTTGGCTGCCTAATGCTATTTTCATAGCATTTGCCCAACAAGAAAGGCCCTGATCGTTTATAGATCAGGGCCTTTTTGTTTGAGGAGCTTGGCTGGGCTTACAATAGCAGCGTGACAGACTGCATTAATGAGCTATGCCTGTAACGCGGTCGCCCACGCTAATGCCTTGCTGACTGAACCAGCCTTGGTTCATTTCTAGCGCGTAGAAGGCGGGTTGAGTGGGGCAATGCGAGGTTAGGTCTAAGGGTGCCATATCCAAAATATCGGTAATGGTTCCGTTGGGCGATATAAATGCAATGCTAAGCGGGATAAGTGTGTTCTTCATCCAGAAGCAATGATATGAGGCTTCTTCGAAAACAAACAACATCCCGCTGTTAGGGGCTAGGCTTTCTCTGTACATTAAGCCTACGGCTCTGGATTCGGGAGTGTCGGTTATCTCGATATTAATTGTTTTGTCATTAATTGTAATTTCTTGAAATTTATTTGTTTGCTCTGCAAAGGATATGTTTGAGCTGGTTATGAATAAACAAATAACAAGAAATAAGAAATAAAAAACAGGGCGATTTCGCCCTGAGTAGTCTTGTTGCATAATGGTATTAGCTATTATTGTTTATGAGGCATTAGGCCGCTGTGATGTTCAGCGCTTGCTGACCTTTAGGGCCTTGAGCAATCTCAAAGAGGACCTTTTGGCCTTCCTTCAGAGTTTTGAAGCCATTCATCTGGATGGATGAGAAGTGGGCAAATAGGTCTTCACCGCCATTGTCTGGGGTAATAAAACCGAAGCCCTTTGCATCATTGAACCATTTCACGGTACCAGAGAGTTTGGGTGCTTCAGAAGGAGTTGCTGTGGTTAAATCAGACATTACTAATGCCTCTCAAACAAGTGAATTACATACTACATACCCGATAAATCGGGCAGAGAACCTAATCAAGAAGTTGATATATTAATTCAAATCTTGGAATAGTTGCATATTAGATTAAGAATGAATAAATAATCAATTATGGAAATTACCTAGCTTTATGGTTACGCATTTAGAAAATCAGAAAGAAACGGTGCTAGAAAGAGAACACACTGATTTAGCACCACCTCCTAAGTATCAAGTTGTTTTATTGAATGATGATTACACGCCCATGGATTTTGTTGTGGCTGTGTTGCGCAGGGTTTTTCATAAAACAAATGCAGAGGCCGAAAGTATCATGTTGAAAGTGCATCATGAAGGGCGAGGCATCTGTGGTGTTTACACGCGAGATATCGCAGCGACTCGCGTGGAAATGGTGCGGCAACTAGCGGTTGCACATGAGCATCCACTTCAATGTATTATGGAACCAGTGTCAGATCTTTGATGCACATCATGGATGTTTATCTTTAGGATGGTTTGGTCATAGAATAAGGTCTGATGCAGTGTTAATTTTTGCCGTGCAGGAGGAAGCGTGATCTCCGAAGAACTTGAAGTTAGTTTACATATGGCTTTTGTCGAGGCCCGTGCGGCACGACATGAATTCATCACGGTAGAACACCTGTTATTGGCATTATTGGATAATGCTGCGGCAGCTGAGGTTCTGCGTGCTTGTGCAGCCAATCTAGAGACATTGCGGCAAAACCTGAAAAAGTTTATTGCCGAAAATACTCCCATACATCCAGGGGAAGGGGATGTGGATACGCAGCCCACTTTGGGGTTTCAGCGAGTGATCCAGCGTGCCATTATGCACGTCTCCTCTAGTGGGCAAACCAAAACCGAAGTAACGGGCGCTAACGTGTTGGTGGCTATGTATGGCGAGAAAGACTCCCATGCGGTGTACTACTTGCAACAACAAGGTATTAGCCGCTTGGATGTGGTGAATTACTTGTCGCACGGCATTGCCAAGTCTGGTGCGGCTGCCGAGCCCACAGCTCAAGCCGCCAACAAAACAAGTGGGCCAACTGATGCGGGCGCGCAGCGCAGTACATCAGACGCTCAAAAATCTCCTCTGGACCTTTACACGACAAACCTTAACGCCGAAGCAGGCTTGGGGCGTATTGACCCGTTAATCGGGCGTGAAAAAGAAGTAGAGCGTGTGATCCAAGTGTTATGCCGCCGCCGTAAGAACAATCCTTTATTAGTGGGTGAGGCGGGGGTAGGTAAAACAGCGATTGCCGAAGGTTTGGCACTGCGTATTGTGCAGGGCGCTGTACCCGACTTACTGGAAGAGGCCACCGTTTACTCCTTAGATATGGGGGCGTTGCTGGCCGGTACTAAGTATCGTGGTGATTTTGAGCAGCGTTTGAAAGCTGTGCTTAAAGATTTGGGTGAGCAGAAGCACGGCATTCTTTTTATCGATGAAATTCATACCTTGATTGGCGCTGGTTCGGCTTCAGGTGGCACGTTGGATGCGTCTAACCTGTTGAAGCCAGCGTTGTCCTCTGGGAAGTTAAAGTGCATGGGGGCTACTACCTATGCCGAATACCGCGGGATTTTCGAAAAAGATCACGCGTTATCACGCCGTTTCCAGAAAATCGATGTGGTGGAGCCTACAGTGGCTGAAACCGTGCAAATCTTGCGCGGCTTAAAAGGCCATTTTGAAGCACACCATGGCGTGCGTTATACCAATGCAGCCATTGCTGCGGCTGCCGAGCTTTCGGCACGCCACATCACGGATCGCTTCTTACCCGATAAGGCTATTGATGTGATAGACGAGGCGGGCGCTGCCCAGCGCTTGCTACCAAAGTCGCGTCAGAAAAAAACCATAGGCAAGCAAGATATACAAGCCACCGTGGCACAGATTGCACGTATACCGCCTCAAAACGTTTCTAGCGACGATAAGCACAAGTTGGCAACACTAGAGCGTGACCTGAAGTCTATGGTCTTTGGGCAAGGTACTGCGATCGAGGCATTGGCAAGCGCCATTAAGATGTCGCGCTCTGGCCTGGGGCGCCCTGATAAGCCTATTGGCTCTTTCTTGTTCTCTGGTCCTACCGGGGTGGGTAAGACTGAGGTGGCGCGTCAGCTAGCATTTGTGCTGGGCATAGAGCTATTGCGCTTTGATATGTCGGAGTACATGGAGCGTCACGCGGTATCGCGCTTAATCGGTGCACCACCAGGTTATGTGGGCTTTGAGCAAGGTGGTTTACTGACTGAGGCCGTGACCAAACAGCCGCATTGCGTATTGCTATTGGATGAGATTGAAAAAGCGCATCCCGATATTTTCAATATTTTGCTGCAAGTTATGGATCACGGCACTTTAACGGATAACAATGGCCGTAAGGCTGATTTCCGTAATGTGATTTTGGTGATGACTACCAACGCAGGGGCCGAGACGCTCAGTAAATCCAGTATTGGGTTTATGCAAAGCCAATCCGCTGGTGACGAAATGGCAGATATTAAGCGTTTGTTTACGCCAGAGTTCCGCAATAGGCTGGATGCTATTGTGAACTTTAAGCCGTTGTCTAGAGAAGTCATTCTGAAAGTGGTTGATAAGTTCTTGTTGCAACTAGAACATCAACTCAACGAGCGACGTGTGGATGTGGTCTTTAGTGACGCATTGCGTGAGCACTTAGCTGCTAATGGTTTTGATCCAGCGATGGGGGCACGACCTATGCAGCGCTTAATTCAAGATACCATTCGTAGAGCGTTGGCTGATGAGTTGTTGTTTGGTCGCCTAAGTGATGGTGGGCATGTAGAGGTTGATCTGGATGAGGGCGGCAATGTGGTGCTGAAGTTTGGCGACACGAGCAAGCCTGCGGCAGAGCATGCGCAGCCGTCGGATACTGAAGCTGAGTTAATCGACTAACCCACATGAGCGCGAATCACCTGCACGCATGCCCACAATGCGACGCATTGCACATAGATGTGGACTTGCAGGCAGGTGAGTCGGCCGTGTGCGGCCAATGTGCTTCAGTGCTGGATAAAGCCTCCTCCCTGACAGTGTCGGGGTGGTTGGCGCTAGTGCTGGGTGCCATCATTTTGTTTTTATCGGCTAACGTAGCGCCGGTAGTGCATATCACGTTGCAGGGGCATCATATCAGCCCTAACTTTCCCGAAGCGATAGCCTTAAGTTGGCAGCAAGGACACTATTCCTTAGCTGTTATGGGCGGCTTGTTGGGCGTGGTGTTTCCGCTTTTGATGTTGTTGTTTCGCTTTTGGGCCTTGTTGGTTATTCGCGGTGGGCGCACGCCCTTAGACTTTGCGCTGGGGCTACGGGTGTTAGGTATTTTGCAGCATTGGTCACTGGTGCCGGTAGTATTCTTGGCGATGATCGTGGCACTGGTGAAATTTGCTGGTTTGGCTCAAGTAGAACCTGCTTACGGTTTGTGGGCCTATGCCGCTTTGATGCTGGTGTATACTTCTGCCTCGCGTTTAACCGTACAGAAGTTGTGGAATTTGGCGGCTGAAAAAGGCATGGTGCTGCTCAGTGTGCCGGTGAATCCCGACGATTATATTGGTTGCTCGGTGTGTGGTTTGGTACAAACCACGCCAGAAGACGGCGACCAATGTTTGCGTTGTAATGCTGCGTTGCATAAACGTAAACCGGATATGCAAAACAGAGCATGGGCCTTTTTGCTTACCGCAATGCTGTTATATTTACCCGCTAATATTTTGCCTATTATGGTACTAAACACGCCTATGGGGTCATCGTCTCATACGATTTTAGGTGGGGTCATTGAGCTGTGGGAAAGCAACTCCGCTGATTTGGCGTTGATTGTATTTACGGCCAGTATTGTTGTGCCATTTACGAAGTTTGTGGCGATGGTGGTGCTGTTGTGTGGTGCGCACCGCTGGAAAGGGCGGGTGGTGCAACGTCAGCGTACCCGTATCTATGAGCTGGTAGAGTTTATAGGTCAGTGGTCCATGTTGGATGTGTTTGTGGTGTTGTTGTTGGGGGCGATGGGGAATTTCCCCGGGCTGTCACAAATCATTCCTGGCACGGCGGCCTTAAGTTTTGGTTTGGTGGTGGTGTTGACCATGCTGTCAGCACTGAGTTTTGACCCTAGGGTAGGCTGGGATTCACGTACTGCACAGCAGCGACCTATTAAAGCTATTCGGGAAAGTAGCGACTTGAAGGTAGAGTAACTATGCAAACAGACGATCAGGACAGCGTATCGACGCAGCCAGAAGCGCCTACCGCGCGGCCGGTTCGTGAGCCCACGCGCGTACAGCGCGAGAAAAGACGATTTTCGTGGATATGGCTGGTGCCTATTGTGGCATTAGTCGTAGGTGCGTCGGTACTGATCCGGCACTGGGTTAACACGGGCCCAGTGATCACCGTGAGCTTTATTGCTGCTGAAGGTATTCAGGCTGGGCAAACAGAGCTGCGCTATAAAGATGTGGTCATCGGTAATGTCACTGGGGTGACGGTGGCACCTGACCGTAAACAGGTGTTAGTGCATATACAGTTGCATAAGGACGGTGCGGACTATATCACTCAGGCTGATTCTAAGTTTTGGGTAGTGCGTCCCCGATTGGGCATTAGCGGTGTGTCTGGCCTAGGGACTATCTTATCGGGTGCTTTTATTAGCGTAGATGCGCCCTCAAAATTAGATACTAAAGCGGATCCAGTCACATCCTTTGTGGGATTGGAAATTCCACCAGAAATTAGTAGCAGTAGCCCTGGTACGCGCTTTAGCTTGTTAGCCCCAGATTTGGGGTCGCTAGAAATAGGCTCGCCGGTGTACTTTAGGCAGGTTAATGTAGGTCAAGTGCTGGGCTATAGCTTGGATGATCAAGGTAGAGGGGTGAATATTCAAGTGTTCATCAATGCTCCTAATGATCGTTTTGTGACTGAGGCTTCACGATTTTGGAACGTGAGCGGCATTAATATGTCGTTTAATGCCGATGGCTTTGCGGTAAGCACGACGTCGGTGATTTCGCTGTTGTCGGGTGGTGTGGAGTTCAGCATGGGTGACGAGGGTGAGGACGCTCCTCGCGCTAAGTCCGGTGCAACCTTTGAGCTCTTCCCTGGCGAAGCACAAGCACAAGCTAGACCTGATGGCGAGCCGTTTGAACTGGTGTTCCACATGTACCAAAGCGTTCGCGGTTTGAAAGTAGGTGCCTCTATTGACTTTCAAGGGATGGAGTTGGGTAAAGTTACCAGTATAGAAATGGATTTGGATGCCGATAAGCGGCGCTTCTATACCGTGGTACGTGGGAATATCTACCCAATGCGTTTGGGCTCAATCTATGAACATATTAAGAGCAATCTAGCAGGCGATGACGAACCTGTGCGTAGCTTTGTCTCTACCTTGGTGAGCAATGGCTTGCGTGCGCAGATGCAGACAGCAAACTTGCTGACTGGCCAACAGTTTATTGCGCTGGATTTCTTCCCCGGAGCAGAAAAGGTAGCGTTTAATGCCAGCAGCACACCGTTAGAAATTCCGGTGATCAAAGGCGATTTTGACCGCTTGCAACAACAAATCTTGTCTATTGTGAACAAGCTGGAGGCATTGCCATTGGATCAGACTGTGAAGTCGCTGAATGCAAGCTTGCAGCAGTTGACTGACTTGACCAAAAAATTGGATAACGGTTTGGTGCCTGTAGCCGCCGATACTTTGAAAGCGGCTCAGCAAGCCTTAGCAAGTGCCAATATGTTGTTGTCGGAAAACTCTCCGATGACAGGTGGGATTGAGCAGTTGATGCTAGAAATGAATCGTACCTTAAGAACCGTAAATGGCTTGGTTGAAGAACTGCAAAGCCAGCCATCGTCATTATGGCGTGGCAGATCAGCAGATAAGTTACCGGAGGCTAATTGATGAAAGCAAAACTTGGTGTGATGGTCTCTTCTTTGCTGTTGGTGGCGTGTTCTACCGTTCCTAGCCCACGTTTCTTTAGCTTGGTACAGGAGCAGCAAGCTCCTGTCGCTCAGGCAGCCAACAAGGCGGTGCTGGTTCAGACGGTCAAAGTGCCAGCGCAATTAGATAGAAAGCAAATTGTTCTGGATTTGGGTACGGCGCAAGAGGTGCAACTGCTGAATGATTACCAATGGGCAGCCGCTTTAAGTGAAGAGTTACAGCAAGCCTTAAGCGTGAACCTTACGCAGGGTTTGGGCGTGCCTAGTGCTGAAATGAGCCGTCAGGAAGACCGTATCCCTTACTGGCGCATTGATGTGGATGTGCAGCGCTTTGAGTCCAAGTATGGGCAGTCTGTACGCCAAGAGTACTCATGGCGATTAAGCCCTGTGCATTTTCAGGGTAATACCATGCTATGCCGCATTACGTTACAGCAGCCTGCGGGTAGTGGGGTAGAGGGATTGGCTCTGGCGCACCAAGAATTAGTGCAGCGTTTCAGCCTAGTGATGATGCAGCAAATGCAATCTGGGCAAGCGCCGCAGGCTGAGGGAGTGATCCAAAGCCTGCAGTGTTTGAGTTAACTCGTAGGTTTTACGCGCGGCCTGTGCTGCCAAAGCCGCCAGCGCCGCGTGAGCTGTCTTCAAAGTCTTCTACGATGTTCAGATCTAGCTGAACTACCGGTACTACTACCATCTGAGCAATACGCTCCATGGGGTTAATGGTGAATGTGGTTTGGCCACGGTTCCAGACAGACACCATCAACGGGCCTTGGTAATCAGAATCAATTAAACCCACCAAGTTACCTAGTACTACACCGTGTTTGTGGCCCAAACCCGAGCGTGGCAGGATCATGGCTGCATAGGCAGGATTAGCAAGGTGCATGGCCATGCCTGTAGGGATCAATTCGCAGGCACCAGGAGCCAACTCAAGCGGCTGATCCAAGCAAGCACGCAAGTCTAAACCAGCAGAGCCAGGTGTAGCGTAAGTGGGCAATTCAGCGCGTAGGCGCTCATCCAGAATCTTGATGTTAACGGTTTGCATAGTCAAAAATTAGGGTTCCAGTTGAAGGGCGATGCGCTGTATTAGCTTGCGGGCAGCAGTAAGCTTATCCGTAGCAGGCCACGCGTCATGACCTTGTTCATCAAAAATAACCAGTTCAGTGTCGTCAGCGTGCATGGCGCGTTGTGCTAAGTTGCCGACTAGCAATGGAATGTTTTTACGTCGACGTTTGGCCTCGGCAAAGCTCAGTAACTGCTCGGTTTCGGCTGCAAAGCCTACGCAGAAAGGTCTGTCAGCAAGGGCAGCCACCTCGGCCAGAATGTCGGGGTTGGGGGCAAACTCTAACTGAGGGCTATCTTGTGTTTGGTTTTTCTTTAGCTTTTGATCGCTGGCATTGGTCACATACCAGTCGGCAACGGCTGCGACCGCAATGAATACATCGCTGTGCGGTGCTCGTTGCATAACGGCTTTGTGCATGTCGCGGGCGCTTTCAACGCTAATACGTTGCACGGCATAGGGAGCAGCCAGATTAACAGGGCCAGAAACTAGCTCTACCTCAGCGCCAGCCTCTCTAGCGGCTTGGGCAAGCGCGTAACCCATTTTTCCGGAAGAACGGTTGGTAATCACGCGTACCGGATCAATGGCTTCGCTGGTAGGGCCAGCAGTAATCAGTACTTTTTTACCTTTCAACAGTTTGGGCTGAAAGAAAGCACGTATTTCACTAAGCAATTGATCGGGTTCTAGCATGCGCCCATCACCAAACTCACCGCAAGCTTGATCGCCATGACCAGGGCCCAAAATAATGACACCGTCTTCACGCAGTTGTTGGATATTGCGCTGTGTAGCGGGGTGCGCCCACATTTCGCGGTTCATGGCAGGAGCTACTAGCAAGGGGCAGTTGCCACGCGCCACGCATAGCGTGCTAAGTAGGTCGTCGGCGAAGCCGTGCGCTAGTTTAGCAATGAAGTCGGTGCTGGCAGGGGCGATCAGAATGGCATCAGCTTGACGACTAAGCTGTATGTGGGCCATGTTGTCATTGGGGCGGGAATCCCAAATATTGCTAAATACTGGGCGCCCAGACAAGGCTTGCATGGTGACAGGAGTGATGAATTGCTCGGCGGCAGAAGTCATCACCACATCAACGCTTGCGCCTAAGTCTTTAGTACGGCGTACCAGCTCAGCAATTTTGTAACAGGCAACGCCTCCTGTGAGGCCAAAAACCAGGTTTTTCTGGGTTAGCTCGCGCATGGTCGTGTGTCCTGAAAGATTAATCGTCTTGGGATTGACGCTGTTTACGTACGCGAAGAAACTCGTCAATCAACAATAGAATAGCACCGCACGTGATGGCGACGTCTGCAATGTTGAATGCTGGAAAGTACCAGCCTTTCCAATGAAACAGTAGGAAGTCGACGACATGGCCATGTAGCAGGCGGTCGATAACGTTACCCAAGGCGCCACCCAAAATGAGGCTTAAGGACGCGCAGAACATCCGTTGACCGGGGTTGCGGCGTAGCCAATACAAAATAAGGGTGCAGGCAACAGCGGCGATGCCTAAAAAGAACCATTTTTGCCACCCAGATCCACCTGCCAAGAAGCTAAATGCTGCCCCGGGGTTGTAGAGCAAGGTAAAGTCAAAAAATGGGAATACAGTCCAGCGCTCTGCGTAAAGCAGATTCTGGTTGAAATAGCTTTTGCTTTGCTGGTCAACTAAGACGATGACCAACGCAAGCAATAGCCACCCCCAGAACAGCCGGCGATCAGCCGGCTTACTGGGGTTGCTGAGGTTATTAGCGACAGGCTCAGGCATAGTGTCTAGGTTCGCCATCACCAAATAGGTTTTCTACACAGCGACCACACAGAGTGGGGTGATCGGTGTGACTACCTACATCTTCACGGTGGTGCCAGCAACGCTCACATTTCTCTTCTTCGCTAGCTGAAACCGCTATGCGCAGTGCATCGGCTTGATGCAGCGTGGCACGGGATACCATCATCACAAAGCGCAGGTCGTCGCCTAGACTAGCTAAGATTGGGTAATCGGTTGCATCAGCATAGATATCCAATTCAGCCGCTAACGAAGAACCAATTTTGCCAGCGCTACGCACGTCTTCGATGTGTTTCATCACATCAGAACGAATAGCACGTAGACGCAGCCATTTTTGGCTTAGTGCATCGTTATCTGCCATCTGGGGGAAAGTGTGGAACACTTCGGTAAAGATGGTCAGCGGTGGTGTGGCCTCATCGCAGTGCAAGTCTTTCCATGCCTCTTCTGCTGTGAAGGACAGGATAGGAGCCATCAGCTTCAGCAAAGCGTGGGTGATATGCCAAAGCGCTGTCTGTGCTGAGCGACGAGCCAAACTGTTTGGCGCGGCGGTGTACAGACGATCTTTTAGAATATCTAGGTAGAAAGCCCCCAAGTCTTCCGAGCAGAAAATCTGCAAGCGGGAAACGATAGGGTGGAATTCATACACCTTGTAATGTGCTTGTACTTCGGCCTGCATGCTGGCAGTCATATCCAGCGCGTAGCGGTCGATTTCCAGCATCTTGTCTAGGTCTACACCGTCTTTGGCGATATCGAAATCGGCTACGTTACCGAGCAAGAACTTCAAGGTATTGCGGATACGGCGGTAGCTTTCTACCACGCGTTTCAGAATTTCGTCGGAAATGGACAGCTCGCCAGAGTAGTCGGTGGAGGCAGTCCATAGACGCAAGATCTCAGCACCCATCTTGTCGGCCACGGTTTGCGGCAGAATGATGTTACCGATAGATTTACTCATCTTACGGCCTTCGCCATCCACCACAAAACCGTGTGTGAGCAAGGCTTTGTACGGGGCGCGGCCATACAGCATACAACCGGTCAGCAACGAGGAGTGGAACCAACCACGGTGCTGATCAGAGCCTTCCAAGTACAGGTCAGCGGGCCATGTTAGCTGTTCTGAGTGGGAGCCTTTGATTTGATCATCATTGTCGCCGCCCAATACGGTTGCGTGTGTAGAACCGGAGTCAAACCATACGTCCAGAGTGTCACGGTTTTTCTCGTAGAACTGAGCCTCGTCACCTAAGAATGTGTTGATGTCTAGCTCTTGCCATGCCTCAATGCCTTTTACCTCAACAAGCTTAGCCACTTCTTCCATAAGCTCGGGAGTGCGTGGGTGCAGTTCGCCAGTTTCTTTGTGTACAAAGAAAGCCATAGGTACACCCCATTGACGCTGTCTGGACAGTGTCCAGTCAGGGCGGTTGGCAATCATGGCGTGCAAACGCGCATGACCCCAAGCGGGGTAGAATTTTGTCGCGTCTACCGCTTCTAGCGCCATTTCACGCAAGGTGCGACCTGTGCTGTTGGCTTTATCCATGCCAGCAAACCATTGGCTGGTGGCGCGATAGATAATAGGCGTTTTGTGACGCCAGCAGTGCATGTAGCTGTGCGTGTTCTTTTCGAACTTCAGCAACGAACCGGCTTCTTGCAGTGCTTCCACAATTTTTGGGTTGGCGTCCCAAATCATCATGCCGCCAAACAACGGCAAGCTACTCGCGTATACGCCATTACCCATTACTGGGCTGATGATGTCTTTATCGTCTAAGCCGTGTTTTTTGCAAATTTGGAAGTCATCAATACCATAGGCAGGTGCGGAGTGCACTACACCAGTACCGGAGTCCAGTGTCACGTACTCAGCGCAGTACGCTGGTGACAAACGTGCGTAACCGGGGTCCACGTCGTACAAGGGGTGGCGGAACTCCAAACCCTCTAAATCGCTACCAATAGCGCGGGCGACGATCTTACCACTGAGCTTCCAGCTTTCTAGGCAGCTTTCTACCAAGTCAGAGGCCAACAGTAAGTATTTACCTGTGCTGCGGGCTTCGTCCAACTCTACTAACGCATATTCTTCTTCTGGGTGAATATTCAGAGCTTGGTTGGATGGAATCGTCCAAGGTGTAGTCGTCCAGATAGCAATGGCACCGTCTACGGCGACCGGGTGCTTGAAGGCTTTAGCAACCAGCTCAGGCTGGTCAAAGCGGAAGGCTACAGAAATAGAAGGGTCGGTACGGTTGGCGTATTCCACTTCGGCTTCAGCCAATGCGGATTGACAGTCAAAACACCAGTTCACGGGTTTCAGACCACGGAATACGAAGCCTTTTTGCATGATTCTGGACAGCACGCGCAGTTCGTCTGCTTCGTTGCTGTAGTTCATGGTCAGGTAGGGGTTATCCCATTCGCCCAGTACGCCCAGACGTTTGAAGTCTTTACGTTGATGGTCGATTTGCTCAAGCGCGTAGGCGCGAGCTTTGGCTTGGGTTTCCGCAACAGGCAGGTTTTTGCCGTACAGTTTTTCAATCTGTACTTCAATAGGCATACCGTGGCAGTCCCAACCCGGAACATATTGCGCATCAAAGCCAGCCATGTTGTGGCTTTTGACAATAATATCTTTCAGAATTTTGTTGGCAGCGTGCCCTAGGTGCAATGACCCGTTGGCGTAAGGAGGACCATCGTGCAATACGAATTTTGGACGTCCTTTGCTGGCGGCACGAATGGCCTCATAGACTCTGTTTTCCTCCCATTCGGCAATCCAGCCGGGTTCACGTTTAGGGAGGTCTCCCCGCATTGGAAAGGGAGTGTTGGGCAGGTTTAGGGTGTTTTTATAGTCCATTGACAACAAAATACTCGCGAGCCTGTTGCGCATCGTTCTCGATGGCAGCAGTCAAAGTTTGGAGATCAGGGAATTTTTCTTCTTCCCGTACAAAGTTTAGAAAATCAACCTTCACCAGTTTACCGTAAGCGTCGATATTGATGTCGAGTAAATGTACTTCCAACAATAGCGCTCCGGTGTCGGTGACGGTGGGGCGTACACCTAGGCTAGCTACACCAGGTAAGGGGGTGGGGCCAAGGCCATGCACGCGTACAATATATATACCAGAGCGCGCTGCACAGTGCTGGGGAACTGGAATATTTAATGTGGGGAAGTTGAGGGTGCGTCCCAGCTTTTGTCCATGGATGACATGGCCGCTAAGCTGGTAGGGCTGACCTAATAGTTCTGCGCTACGCGTCATATTGCCTACAGCCAGCAACGAACGAAGCTCGCTGCTTGAAATGCGGTGCCCGTGCGAGTCAGCAATATCCTCAATGGTTTGCACCTCAAAGCCCAAGCGTTGGCCGTATTCTTGCAGTAACGCAACCGTGCCCTGACGCTGGTGACCAAAGCGAAAATCTTTACCTACTAGCAGCCAGCGCGTGTTTAAACCCTCAACCAGAAGTTGTTGTATAAACTGCTCGGCTCGCATATCGGCGAACGCATGATCGAATTTTGCCAGTACAATTTGCGCCATTCCGTGGCATGCGAGCAACGATAGCTTGTCACGCAGACTGCTAATTTGGGTGGGCGCAAGTTCGGGCCTGTTTCCGCGTTGTGCGAAATACGCCCTTGGATGTGGCGTAAAAGTAATGGCAGTAGGCGTAAGATCGCGAGCAACGGCTTCGCTGCGTACCTTTTCCAATATGGCCTGATGACCTAGGTGTACACCATCAAAGTTGCCAATGGTGACGGCGCTGGGCCGTGATGCGTCAAAGCGTGGCAGTGTGCGATAAATGGATAAAGCGGATTTCACGGTTTGATGAAGGTTAAGCCAGTTTGAGTAAAGGAAAGGTTTTGACAGAGAGTGCTACAGCGCGCAGGCTGGTTATTTTAATCTCAGGTCGTGGTTCAAATATGCAGGCTATTGTAGACGCAATACGTCACAACGGTTGGCCAGCAGAAGTTTGTGCCGTGATCACGCACAGAGCAAACTCAGAAGGTATGCAGTGGGCACAGCAGCAAGGCATAGCAACCCACTATATTAACCATACAGAATACGAAAGCCGAGAGCACTTTGATGCTGTGCTGCAAGAAACCATAGATGGCTATGGGCCAGATTACGTATTACTGGCTGGCTTTATGCGTGTGTTAACCCCTGGTTTCGTGCGCCATTACATGGGGCGCTTAATTAATGTACACCCATCACTGCTGCCGCTTTTCCCAGGTTTGCACACGCATCAGCAAGCGCTGGATGCGGGTGTGCAGTGGCACGGATGTACGGTTCATTTTGTTACCCCAGAGTTGGATAGCGGTCCAACCATTGCGCAAGGTATTGTGCCAGTAGAGGCTGGGGATGATGCGCAGCAATTGGCTGAGCGTCTTTTGCCCGTGGAGCATAAGGTCTATATAGAGGTGGTACGTTGGCTGATAGAAGGCCGAGTACAATGCCTAGATGATGGACGTGTACAGGTTGCCGGTGTAACCTCCCGCGGGTTTATATAAATTTGTTGTAATTTGCTGTTAGGTGGCTATGTCTCAGGTTTCTCCTTCTCGTTTTATCCGTGTTCATCAACGCGTCCAGCAATTGCAGGAAGTGATGCTATTGCTTAAAGGTTGGCAACAACCCGCCGATGCTGTGTTGGCACAATGGATGAAAAATCAGTCTGCCTTGGGTGGACGCGATAGGGCAGAGCTGAGTGATGCTGTATTTGCCTTATTGCGCCATTGGCGCTTGTTTGAACAGCTCACGCACAGCGCAGGTGAGCAGCAACCCCGACAAATGGCCTTGTTGGCATTGGCAGAGTTGCACGGCATAGAGGCTGTGAGCCAAGAGCTAGAGGCCGAAGACCAGGCGTGGTTGAAGCAAACGTTGGCGGTAGATACGGCTAATTTGCCTTTTGCGCAACGTTTTAGCCTGCCTGACTGGTTAGCAGAAGAGCTGCAAAAACAAGCTGAGCCTGAAGCATTGGCTGCTGCCTTAAACGTGGAAGCAGGTGTGGATATACGCGTGAACCCTATGCGCGCAGATCGCAAGAAAATGTTGGCTACGTTGCAAGCAGGTGAGCGCGCGGCATTTAACCCTGAAGCCATGCGCTATTCGCCATGGGGGATTCGTTTGGAAGGCCGCCCTACGTTGCGCCACTGGCCTGAATTCGAAAAAGGCGAGCTGGAAGTACAAGACGAAGGTAGTCAAATTCTGGCGGCCTTGGTTGCGCCTCGTCGTAATGAGTTGATTATCGACTTTTGTGCTGGAGCAGGGGGCAAAAGCCTACTGTTAGGGGCATTGATGCGTGGTACAGGGAAACTGTATGCCATGGATGTGTCGGCAGCGCGTTTGGAACGAGCTAAGCCGCGTTTTGCACGTTGCGGTTTAGATAACGTGAACAGCATGGCCATTGCAGAAAATGACGATAAGCGTTTGCAGCGCTTTTATGGCAAGGCTCAACGTGTATTAGTAGATGCTCCGTGTAGCGGATTGGGAACTTTACGTCGTAATCCTGATCTAAAATGGCGGTTACGAGCAGAAGAAATTTCGCAATATGTTGAGCTACAGCAAGTGATTCTGCAACGTGCTGCCAAGTGCGTGGCGCCAGGTGGTAGACTGGTCTACGCTACATGTAGTGTGCTGCCTGAAGAAAATGAGCAACAGATCCAGACTTTTTTGCAGGCATGCCCAGACTTCCAAGTAGTACCAGTAAATGAGGTATTAAAAGCTCGTATACCTGATTTGCTGATGCAGGGTGATTATTTAAGCCTGCGTCCTGATCTGCATGGAACGGATGGTTTTTTTGCAGCAGTTCTCGTGCGAACAGCAGTTACTTCTTGATAGGGTTGACATTGCAATTGAAATATTGCTGTCTTCTATACCCCAAGTGAGCTACACTTTTCGTGTCTTTATCTTCATGGATCATCTATAAAAGGTCTATGCAAAATTTTCTGAATTTTCTAGCTGGCGGGTTCTTGCAACTGTCTTGGTGGCAGGTTGTCTTGATTACCCTTGTGCTTACTCACATTACTATTGTGTCGGTGACAGTATTCCTTCACCGTAGCCAAGCCCACCGAGGCTTGGATTTGCATCCGGCTGTGATGCACTTTTTCCGTTTCTGGCTTTGGATGACCACCGGTATGGTCACCAAAGAATGGGTGGCTATCCACCGTAAACACCATGCGCGCTGCGAGCGTGAAGGTGATCCCCATTCGCCCGTAGTCTTTGGTTTGGGTATGGTTTTCTTCCGTGGTGCAGAACTGTATCGCTTGGAAGCAACAAACGAAGAAACATTGAAACGCTTTGGTCACGGTACGCCGGATGACTGGATGGAGCGCAATGTGTACTCCAAACATAACCTGCTTGGTATCTTGATCATGTTGGTTATCGACATTCTGCTTTTTGGCCTAGAAGGCTTGGCAGTGTGGGCGGTACAAATGGCATGGATTCCATTCTGGGCTGCTGGCGTTGTAAACGGTTTGGGCCACGCAGTGGGCTACCGTAACTTTGCTAGTCCTGACACCAGTACCAACGTGTTCCCTATTGGGATCATCATCGGTGGTGAGGAATTGCATAACAACCACCACGCGTACGGTACATCCGCAAAATTCTCCAGCAAATGGTACGAATTTGACTTGGGTTGGTGCTATATCAGTGTGCTGAAGTTCTTGGGACTGGCTCAGGTGAAAAAAGTAGCACCTAAGTTGAAACTGGAACCAGAAAACAATGCGCAAGCAGATGGCATTAGCTTGTCTACCTTGCAGGGCGTTATCACGCACCGCTACGAAATCTTGGCACGTTATGCTGACATTATCAGCAACACTGCTAAAGAAGAGCTGGCACGTTTGAAGCCTTCTCTGAATGCAGCGGATCCTAACTGCAAATGGAGCTTGCTGAAACGTTGCGGCGACTGGATCGGTCGTGGTGATGAAGTTCTGGATCCAGAACAGCGTGCTCAGTTGCAAACTGTGTTGGAAGAAGATACTCGCCTGTCTACAGTGGTGCGTATGCAAATGGAATTGTCCCGTATCTGGGAAAGCTCCACCGCATCCAGTGAACAGTTGTTGGCTGATTTGCGTGGCTGGTGCCAGCGCGCACAGCAAAGCGGTATTGAGAGCCTGGAACAATTTGCGCAACGTCTGCGCCGCTACGCGGCATGATAGATGGCCTGAACTCACAGCAGCAACAGGCAGTCACACAAGCTCCCGTCCATACCTTAGTGTTGGCGGGAGCAGGCAGCGGAAAAACGCGAGTCCTGACTACCCGAATGGCTTGGTTGATGCAAACGCAGCAACTAAGCCCTTTTGCTTTAATGGCGGTTACCTTTACCAATAAGGCGGCTCGCGAAATGCTGACGCGCTTGCAAGCGCAGATGCCCATCGACACGCGTGGTATGTGGGTAGGTACTTTCCACGGGCTGTGTAATCGCTTACTGCGAGCACATCATCGTGATGCCGGTTTACCCCAAAGTTTCCAAATACTAGACAGCGCAGACCAGTTATCTGCCATCAAGCGTTTGCTGAAAGCAGGCAATGTGGATGATGAAAAGTATCCGCCTCGCGATGTGCAGCGCTTTATTAATTCCAGCAAAGAAGACGGTTTTAGACCCGATGCTTTAGACGAGTTTGACCCGCACCAGAAAATGCTGGTGGCGTTGTATCAACAGTATCAAGAGCAGTGCGAGCGCGAAGGCGTTGTAGACTTTGCTGAGTTGTTGTTGCGCGCCTATGAGCTGCTGCAACGCAACGAACCTATACGTAAGCATTACCAACGCCGTTTCCGCCATATTCTGGTGGATGAGTTTCAAGATACCAACCGTTTGCAGTACAAGTGGTTGCAGCTCTTGGCAGGTGATGGCGCGGCAATCTTTGCCGTTGGTGATGATGACCAGTCTATTTATGCCTTCCGTGGTGCCAATGTCGGCAATATGGCGGATTTCGAGCGCCAGTATGCCAAAGGCAATGTGATCCGTTTAGAGCAAAACTACCGCTCTAGTGCGCACATTCTGGATGCTGCGAACGCGTTAATTGCCAAGAATAAGAATCGTCTGGGTAAAAACCTGTGGACGGATTCTGGTGAGGGCGAGCAAATACGCGTATCAGAGCAGGCATCGGATACCTTAGAGGCACAGTGGGTGGTAGACGAAATTCGTGCCTTGATACGCGACGGTTGGGCGCGTGATCAGATCGCGATTTTGTACCGTAGTAACGCACAGTCTAGGGTGCTTGAGCACCATTTGTTTAGCTCAGGCATTCCCTACAAAGTTTATGGTGGTCAGCGCTTCTTTGAGCGCCAAGAGATCAAGCACGTACTAGCTTACTTGAGACTCATTCATAACCCGTTTGACGATACTTCCTGGCTGCGAGTAGTGAACTTCCCTACACGTGGTATAGGCGCGCGCTCTCTTGAAACTTTAGGGGATCATGCGCGTCAGTACGGCATTAGCTTGTACCAAGCAGTGCCTTATATGAGCGGAAGAGCCGCCAGCAGTTTGCAAGCCTTTGTGGAGCTTATTCATAGGTTGGCAAGTGAAGCACAAGTGGTGTCACTGCCTGAACTGATCGAGCTAGTTGTACATGAAAGTGGTTTGTTAGCGCATTATCAAGCCGATAGAGAAGGCGCAGAGCGTTTAGAAAACTTGCAAGAGTTGGTGAACGCGGCAACTGTCTTCGAGCAGGAAGAAAACTTCGCAGGTTCGCCTGCAGGTCGTATTCCAGAAGCCATACCAGGATCAGTTCCTGAAACAGAAAGTGGCTTGCCGGCATTGGCGCCTATGTCTGCATTGGGGGCATTCCTGACACATGCCTCCTTAGAGGCGGGTGATAACCAAGCTCAAAAAGGCGAAGATGCGATTCAGCTAATGACTACGCACGCTGCTAAGGGTTTGGAGTTTGACGCGGTGTTTGTGACGGGCTTAGAAGAAGGCCTGTTCCCACACGATAACAGTATTGGCGAGCCCGGTGGCTTGGAAGAAGAGCGTCGTTTGATGTACGTGGCTATTACCCGTGCACGCAAACGTTTGTACATTACGCTCGCGCAAAGCCGTATGTTGCACGGCCAAACACGCTACGCGATGCGTTCACGTTTCCTAGACGAAGTACCAGAGCAGCATCTGAAGTGGCTTACACCACAGGTGCGAGTGCAAGAAAATACGGCATCGTCTGGTACTACTAGCTGGGGAGGTGGTGCCTTTAGGCGTGGTTCTAGTTGGCAAGGTCAACAGGGCAGCAGCATGCGAGTGAATACGCCTAACTTCAGCGCCAGTGGCGGTGTGGTGGTGGGCGATAAGCACTTCCGGGTAGGGCAAGGTGTGCGTCATCAGAAGTTTGGTGATGGCACAATTTTGAACTTAAGCGGTAGTGGTAATGACGCGCAGGCGCAAATTCAATTCCGAGATGCGGGGATGAAGACGCTGGCATTAGGGATCGCGAAGATAGAGATTATTGCCGGCTGATTGTTGTGGCTAGAATCGGTTAGGAAAGGCTTCACATGGGATTCTGTGTGAGGTCTTTTTTTGTGGGGTGTTGGCGGCAGATGTGAGGCTGTATTCATTGCACGCGCTGGGGAGCTGCAGAAGAATTTTTTTGATTTGAGACACCAAATCAAAAAAATTTTCTCTCCGCCCCCCTGAAGTTTTGGTTGTTGATAGGCTTACAGCCCTTTCTTGTGGGCCGTTCTAGTAGGCTCGAAATACCCTGCTAAGGGTTGAGGTAGGCTTCTGTGCTGAGTGTTGGATAGCTAGAGGGACTGTTTTGTTTTAGCTTAACGGCTGCTATTCCTGAGGTAAGTCAGATAACTAACGACAGCATTGAATAAGAAATATAGCGCGACACTATGTGTTTGTGCAGAAGTACGCACACCCACAGAAATCATCTGCCTAAAAACCTCTGCAAGCGACGAGCAAAAGGCGGATGGAAGTGTTTTTTTATTTGGTGTCTCAAATAAAAAAATACTTTCGCAGCCTTAGGCTAATGCAGCCCAGTGGTGAGTAAGTGGGCTTTGAGGTGCATTACATTCGTTGAGAGACCAGTCTTACTACGGCAGATAGTCAGTGAGCAGGCTTTTGATTCTGAAAAGCCTCAGAGATAGTCATAGAGCCCATTGAAAGGGGCAGCGGAAGAAAGCTTCAGATATATTCAATCAGAAGCTTTCCACTACCCCTGAAGCAACTGCTATCCATAAATGTACAGCGGCAGACTTACACGACGCTGCAATAGACAGACTACACCAGTGCTTCAATCTGCTCTTGCAGTTCCAACCACTCCTCTTCAAGGCTAGCGTGCTTTTGACTGCACTCACCATGTTCGGCTAAGAGGGCTGGGCGCTGAGCTTTGTACGCGTCAGTGTAGAAGTCGGGGTCTGCAATCAGCGTATCCAACTCCTCAATACGTACGGCCAGTTTTTCCATGCTGGCTTCTATCTTTTGTACCTGCTTTTCCAGCGGCTTACGTAATACGGCCAATCGCTGACGCTCTTGGGCTTCGTTTTTGCGCTGTTGGCGTCTATCTACAGCGGGAGCCTCTGTACCATCTTCTTGAATGATGGTGGAGCCGCCTGTTAGGCTTTGACGCTTTTGCAGCCATTCGCGGTAGTCTTCAAGATCGCCATCGAACTCTTGCACTTGTCCGTCAGCCACAATCCAGAAGTCGTCTACCGTGCTACGTAGCAATTGCCTATCGTGCGAAACGATAATCACACTGCCTTCGTACTCGGCTAGCGCTTGGCTAAGAGCCTCTCGTGTTTCTACGTCTAAGTGGTTGGTAGGTTCATCAAGCAGCAGCAAGTTGGGCTTGCGCCAAACAATAAGCGCGAGCGCTAAACGTGCTTTTTCACCACCAGAAAAACCTGCAGTGGTGTCCATCGCCATGTTGCCACTAAAACCAAAGCGACCTAGGTAGTTACGCAATTCTTGTTCGCGTACTTCAGGAGCAATGCGTTGCAGATGTAGGATGGGGGAGGCGTTGGCATCAATCATGTCTAGCTGATGCTGGGCAAAGTAGCCTACTTCTAAGCGGCTTGAGCACACCAGTTCACCAGACAAGGGCTTTAGCTCTTGCGCCAGTGTTTTGATCAGTGTGGATTTACCTGCTCCGTTCACACCCAAAATACCTATACGAGCACCACCGCGTACATCCAGTTTGATTTTGTTCAGGATGATACGTGGAGCATCGCTAGCTTGCTCGGCTTGGTAACCTAAGTCGGCATCTATCAAGCGCAGTAAGGGGTCAGGCATGGACTGCGGCTCTGGCAGGTGTATGTCTAGCGTGCTGTCCGTTTTAAGCGGGGCTAAGGCTTGCATACGGGCCAAGGCTTTCACTCGGCTTTGCGCTTGTTTGGCTTTGCTGGCTTTGGCCTTAAACCTATCAATAAAAGCTTGCAGTTTGGCGGTTTCGCGCCCTTGGCGTTCGTGTGCTAGGGTTAGCTGCCGTGCTTTTTCCGCACGCTGGGTGAGGAAGTCTTGGTAGGTACCGCGATAGCGCTCTAACTTCTGATGGTCAAAGTGCAAAATAATACGCGCCACGGCATCCAGGAACTCGGTGTCGTGAGAAATAATGAGCACAGTGCCTGGGTAAGACACCAACCAGCGCTCTAACCAGAGCATGGCGTCTAAGTCCAAGTGGTTGGTGGGTTCGTCCAGCAAGAGCAGGTCAGAAGGGGCCATCAGCGCACGAGCTAAGGCTAAACGCATTTGCCAACCACCAGAAAACTCGCCTACTGGGCGCATCCATTGGTCAGGTTTAAACCCCAAACCCGCCAATAGTTGTTCTGCGCGTGATGGGGCAGACCATGCGTCGGCTTCGATAAGCAAGGCCTCTAATTCGGCAATGCGTTCGCCATCGGCGTCGCTACATTGGGCGCGTTGCTGTTGCAGGCCACGCAAATAGGTGTCGCCATCAATAACGAACTCGCGGGCAGGTCTGTCGCGGTCGTTGATTTCCTGCTCCACACTGGCCATGCGCCAGCTTTCTGGCATGTCTAGCTGGCCGCTATCGGCATCCAGCTCGCCTTTAAGCAGGGCAAAGAGGGTGGATTTACCTGCGCCATTGCGACCGACTACACCTACACGCTCGCCAGGGTGAATGGTGAATTCGGCTTGGTCTAGTAAGACTTTAATGCCACGGCGTAATGAAAGATTAGAGGCTCTGATCACGCTTCCAACTGCTCCTTGGTGAGTAGCAGAATCTGATCCTCTGCATTTTCTGTGCTTAGCCAAACGGGGTCTAGATGAGGAAATGCTTCTACAAAGTTGGCGTATTCATTACCAATTTCTAAGACCAAGATGCCATCGTCGGTAAGGTGCTCGGCAGCACCTTCAATAATGCGGCGTACCAGTATCATGCCATCGTCGCCACCCGCTAAGGCGAGTCTAGGCTCGCGCAGGTATTCCTCTGGTAAGGCCTGCATAGAGTCTTCATTCACGTAGGGAGGGTTGCTGATAATGATCTGGTAGCGGCTAGGTGGCAAGGCTTCGTAGAGATCACCTTCAAATAACTGTAAACGTTCCTCTAGCTCGTAGTCGTGCACGTTTTTCTGGGCCACAGCCAGTGCGTCAGGCGATAAATCTACCGCATCGACTAAGGCGTTTTCAAACACATTGGCGGCAATGATGGCCAAGCAGCCACTGCCTGTGCAAAGGTCTAGGACGCTGCTGATGTCTTCAGGCTCTTCTACCCAAGGGGAGAGTTGCTGCATCAAAAGTTCAGAGATAGGTGAGCGCGGAACAATGCAGCGTTCATCTACTGTGAATTTATAACCTTGCAACCATGCTTCGCCTGTTAGGTAAGCAGCGGGAAGGCGTTCAGAGCAACGGTGCGCAATGATGTCTATGCAACGTTGGCGTTCTTGTTTGGTTAGCCTGCAGTCCAGAAAAGGTTCCAACGTATCGGGCGGCATGTGCAAGCTGAACAGCACCAAATAGACGGCTTCGTCCCATGCGTTATCGCTGCCATGGCCAAAGCTGAGTTTGTGAGCATTGAACTGGCTGACGGACCAACGCAATACATCGCGCAGGGTACGAAGCTCATCTACCGCGTTGTGGCAGTGTTCTGTAAAAGAGGAATGTGACACGATCAATCCTAGAATAGGGCAGGCCATTGCACCCTGTAGAGAAGGGTGAGGCTAAAACTAACAATGCCCTATTGTACTGGCTCTATGCAGCAGATCAGGAAGAAAAACGTGCAGGTAACAGCTTTTTCAAGGGTAGGCGTTGCACAATGAGTGCGGCCACGGCGGAGATGACCAATGCGCCTAGCATGTCAAAGGGGAAATGGACCCCCAGATAAATGCGAGCCCATGCAACCAAGGCTGCCAGAAAGAGAATAATAGCGCCGGTAGCACGTGTGGCCGCGATAAGTAATAGCGGGAAACCGGTCGCTAATACTAATGTCATGTGAATGCTAGGAAAGGACGAGGTGGGGGCGTGATCCGTTAAGGTGCGACCCAAACCCATCACAAATGGACGAGCGTGTTCGAAGTTATACCGAAAGAGGTAAGCAACGCTAAGAGCGAGTACTAAGGTGCACCCTACACGCAGCATAATTAATGGTGCTTGCTCACGGTGCATAGGTAGGGTTAAGAGGGCAAGCAGCGCCGCCATGATGAGAGGCCATTCGGCTAAAAACCTACCACTTTCTATTAGCCACGATGGGGCATCCGCACCGGCATTGATCCATAAAAATAGTTTTTGGTTAAACGCTTCCACTACAAACAACCTTTTCTAACATCTACAGCAATCCTAAATTATACGCATGTGACATGACTTGATTCGCAGAGCATTGCAGGATGTTACGTATCCCCCGTTTTACGGCGTTATAGTTACAATCTATAACGGTGGGATAATGTTGTCCTAGTTGGTAAAGTAAGCGGTTGCGTTACACCCGTAACCAGAGTGATAGCCAAGCGTGGCATCAAGCGCGTTTGTGGCCCTGATGTGATGACTATGGGGCAGGGGTGCTGGCCTACAAGTGAGCATTGACTGCTCAGAGCCGACTACAGGCGCATGAATACTAGCGTAGCGCTATGCATCCATAGGTTTCCCCCAGCGTTATGCACAGCGCATGGGGATAAGTTGCAGGTATGTGTATAAGGATAACGATATGAATCTAGTTGCGTTAGAAGCCATGCTAGCAAAAGGTATGGATTCGCCATTACTACGGTTCGGTTTGGGTAAAGCTTATTTAGACCAGCAGCAACCAGAGCAAGCAATAGTACATTTGCTTGCATGCGTGCAACAGGATCCGCAGTACTCTGCAGCATGGCAGATCTTAGGCCAAGCTTATGTAGACCATGCAGAGCATGATGCTGCTCGCGAAAGCTGGGAAACAGGCATAGCCGTAGCCCAAGCAAAAGGCGATAAGCAGGCCGAGAAAATTATGAACGTGTTTTTACGTAGGCTGGATAAGCAGCAACGTACAGATTAAGAGCAGTGGCTTAAGCAAAGCCAGCGATACGAAGTAGTAAGGTAGTAGCAGGTAGTAATGGCAGAACGGAAAAAATCAGGAACATCACGCGCTGTGGGCAAGCGGCGCGTGGCGCGTGGGGCAAGTGGTGGGCTAGCAAAGTTTTGGCGTACGGTAAGTCTGACAGCCATTGCGGTGTTTAGTATTAGTAGTGTGTTGTGGCATGCCGATGGCTGGCATGTGAAAGATGAGTTGGAGCTTAAATGGGCTGAGCTGCAAGCAATTTTGCAGTCAGTAGATGAGCCCGCTTTAGCAGCGCCAACCGCTTCGCAGCATGTGCAAACCTCTTTCTCTCAGTGCACACAGATGTTTCCAGGGCCTAGGCCTATTGTGCCCAATGCGGAACGATTACGTGAATTATGCTTTAGCGCTTTTGCCATTTTGCATAATGGCCAAACTAAAACCCCAGTTTTTGTGGCGCAGCGGTTAAACCGGCAAATGCTGAATAATGCGAAAGGGGTAGCGCGTACCGACCGTTTCTATGAAGAGGCGCGTTTACCTAAGGTGGAGCGTGCCACGCTCAACGATTATCGACGCTCTGGTTATTCGCGTGGCCACATGGCGCCAGCAGGTGATATGCATACGGTTGATGCGATGGCGCAAAGTTTCTCGCTGGCGAATATGGTGCCGCAAGATCAGCGTCATAACTCTGGGGCATGGAGCCGTATAGAAAACGATACACGTAAATATGTGAGCAGAGCGCAAGGCGATGTGTACGTATTTACCGGCCCTTTTTATGGTAATCGAGAGACTGTAGTGGGTGAGGGGCAGGTGATAGTGCCTACGCACTTATATAAAGTGGTGTATGACGCGACCACAGGGCGTTCATGGGTGCATTGGCACGAAAACCAACCGGGTACTAAAGCCGGACCACCCATCAGTTATGCGGATTTTGTTCAGCGCACGGGGCTGCATTTGTTACCTCAGGTGTTGCCTTCTCAGTAAGAAAAGGTGTTCAGCTTTGGTAACAACAATCTGGCTGAACTCAAAAGTGGCTGTGGCATGATGAAGGTAGTCTTTAAATCAAGGAGAATCCTAGCAATGAAAAAACTACAATTGGCGATGGTTGTTGTGTTATCCGGTTTGGCGTATTCGGCTTCTGCGCAAAACCACGGCTGTGATCGCAAAATGCAATCACTGGAAACGCAGATGAATTATGCGAAACAGCATGGTAATGTGCACCGTCAACGTGGTTTGGAACGTGCTATGGCGAACGTACAAGCGCATTGCTCTGATGCTTACTTGTTGCGTGATTTGCAAGAGGATATAGACGACCAAGAAGAGGATATCGCTGAGATTCTTGAGGAAATCCAAGAGAAGCAAGCGGAAGGTCGTTTGGATAAAGTAGAGCGACTACAACGTAAGTTAGAACGTAAACGTCAGAAATTGTCTGATTTGCAAGCTGAGTTGGCTGATTTACAGTCTATGCCTAATAGTCCAGATACGCGTCATCGTATGCCGCAGCAGCATCGATAAAATGCTTGATAAAAGGCCTATAACCATAGTGGGTTATAGGCCTTTTTTTATTAATGCGTCGTTTTCTTTGGAGCGGAACCGTCTTGTTTGCCAAGTACGGCTCTGGCAAGTTCAGTGGTTTCTTTGATGCGCGATTTCATTGTTTTTTTAGCAGTTTCGGGCAAGTTGTAGCGATCAGAGATTTCGTCTGCAATAGCGTAAAGCAAGTTCAGAGTTTCTTGAGCTTGGCCGGTTTTTGCGGCAAACATAGCCAAATGAGCAGACAGTAGTGCTTGGTCTGCTAGGGCGATACCCAGTAGGGTTTGATGATCTTGTGTGGAGGTGGTTTGACTCATGTGTATTCCGAAAAAGCGGGGCAGTATCTGCTGATATAAATAAGCCATTTTAGCAGGTTGGAATAAGGCTGTAGTGCTGCCATAGCTGTGTAAAATGCAGAATAGAGCGACGAACTTTTGATAGGCACAAGGAGCGGGCATGACCCTGAGCAAAGCCGTAAAAGCAACTGCGGTAGCAATACCTTTATTGTTATTGGCAGCATGTAAGACAGTACCGTTAACGCCCGAGCAAGAGGCGATATTGCAAAGTGAAGAGTGTGGAGCCCCTACTTTTCAATACTTGGTGGGTACACCGGCAGACAACCTAAACACAGATGTGTTGCCACCTTATACCCGCGTCATTTACCCATTTTCTGCTGTCACCATGGATTACAACCCCATGCGTTTAAATGTGTATGTGAATGAGGAAGGTTTTATCACACGTTTGGCATGCGGCTAGGTCTGGCAGTAGTAAGGAAGGAGAAAGTATGAAATGGGTGAAAAAGAGCGTGTTGGTAGCGTGTTGTGTAGCGAGCTTTTCTGTGTGGTCACAGCCTCAAGAGCAGCAGCACTATAGTGTGGGCGAGCTAGAGGTACGAGCAGACAGTATAGAAGTGCTGGAGCCATCGTTATTGCATGCCAAAGGCAACGTCACAATTACTCAAGGTGATTCGGAAGTTAAAACCGATGAAGCGCGTGTGAAAGTACCAGCGCAAGCCGAGTTGTTTGATGCGAGTTTGCTAAAAGGCAAAACGGAAATGGATGGCGAAATTAAGCTTTATAAAGAAGGTTTTTTGCCAATGAACTCATCCAGACAGGAAACGTATTGGTGGAATCCTGATAAAAAAGTCTGTCTAAATACTAAAGTCGAAGCTGGCTATTATTCTGAGTTGACACAAGTCGACAATAGTGAATGTGAGGCATAATTTTATTTAAAAACAGTATCTTGTCTGTTAATAAGGCGTGGAAAATTGCTACGCCTTCTTTTTTTGATTACAAAAAGATAACTAATAAAGTGAAAAAGTTAGCCAATAGGGATTCATTAGGTGATAGAAATGAATGATGATAAGCGTTGATATTGACTCTATAAATCAATGCATAAAACATTCAGCAAGCAATAGCTTCCAGTACGTAAATCTTTGTATTTAGTGTGGAGTGGTTATGGACACCTACAAGCCCTACGAGCACCCGGCCGGAGGCTGGGATGCGCTTAAAGCGATGGAGACAGCGTTGATTAAGCAGGATATTCCTGCAGAAGGGATGCGCATCTTATCTAGAATGAACCAGCACGATGGTTTTGATTGCCCAGGTTGTGGTTGGGCAGACCCTAAGCAAACCTCTAAATTTGAGTATTGCGAAAATGGCGGTAAAGCCATTGCGTGGGAATCCACGAAAAAACGATGTACTCCCGAGTTTTTTGCCAAGCACACCGTAACAGAGTTGGCAGCATGGGATGATTATGATTTGGAAATGGTAGGGCGTTTAACACACCCTATGCAGTACGACCCACAAAGTGATCGTTACAAGCCGGTGAGTTGGGATCAGGCTTTTTCTGTTGTGGCGTCACATTTACAAGCGCTAGAGCATCCTAATCAAGCCGAGTTCTATACCTCGGGCAGGGCGTCCAACGAAGCGGCGTATTTGTTCCAGCTGTTTGCTAGAGAGTACGGAACGAATAACTTTCCTGATTGCTCGAATATGTGTCATGAGCCTACCAGTGTAGGGCTGCCGCAATCCATAGGCGTGGGTAAAGGTACTGTGTTACTGGAGGACTTCGATAAAACCGACTGTATTTTTATTTTCGGGCAAAATCCGGGTACTAATAGCCCTCGCATGATGACATCGCTACGTAACGCGGCGAAGCGTGGTGCGACCATTATGTCATTTAACCCTTTCAGGGAGCGGGCGTTAGAGCGCTTCCAAGCACCACAGGACCCTGTGGAAATGGCTACCTTCAGTTCTACGCAAATCTCCTCCAAGTTGTTTCAGGTGAAAGTGGGTGGGGATGTCGCAGCGATCAAAGGGATTATTAAGTGCTTGTTAGCGATGGACGAGCAAGCCCAAGCCCAGAATCTACCCGCTGTGCTGGATTGGACTTTCATTAAAGGCCATACCAGTGGTTTCGATGAGATGGCGGCTGATGTGAATAGAACGTCGTGGGCGGACATAGAGCGTGTTTCTGGTCTATCCCAAGCTGATTTACAGCTAGCTGCGGATGCTTATGCCAAAGCAGATAGTGCGATTTTGGTGTACGGCATGGGCATTACTCAGCACCGTCATGGCACGCATAATGTACGTCAGGTGGCGAACTTGGCTTTGCTGCGCGGTAATGTGGGTAAGGAGGGGGCGGGTATATGCCCTGTGCGAGGCCACTCTAATGTGCAAGGGGACCGTACGGTAGGCATTACCGAAATTCCCGCTAAAGATTTTTTAGATAGGTTGCAAGCACATTACGGATTTGAGCCACCTCGCGAGCCAGGTCACAACGTGGTATCCGCGCTGGAAGCGATGGTACGTGGCGAGAGCCGGGTGTTTATAGGTTTAGGTGGAAACTTCTCTGTGGCGATTCCTGACTGGGATCAAACACAACAAGCGATGCGTAAGTTGAATCTTACTGTGCACATTTCTACTAAGCTGAATCGTAGCCACTTAGTTCACGGTAAAGACGCGTTAATTTTGCCCTGTTTAGGGCGCACAGAACGCGATGAGCAAGAAACGGGTTTGCAAGCGATGACGGTAGAGGATTCTATGTCTATGGTGCATGCGACCAAAGGTACGTTTACGCCGGCTTCAGAGTTTTTGCGTAGTGAACCAGCGATTGTGGCGGGGATGGCCCGAGCAACAATGGGGCCGGAGTCTACGGTGAAGTGGGAGTACTTGATCGCGGATTACGCTCGCATACGTGACGATATTGAAGCCGTTTTTCCGACGTTGTTCCAAGCGTATAACCTGCGTATTCAACAGCCTGGAGGGTTTCACTTGCCTTCTGCGGCTCGTGAGCGTGTATGGGCTACGCCATCCGGTAAAGCCAACTTTTTGATCAGTGAAGGGCTGTGCGAAGATACGCAGCAAAATGATGCGGACGTATTGTGGCTGTCTACAGTGCGTAGTCACGATCAATACAACACGACGCTGTACTCGCACTCTGATCGCTACAGGGGCATACACAATGCCAGAGATGTGTTGTTCATGAATGAAAGTGAAATCGCCAGGCTAGGCTTTGAGTCGGGTGATAGAGTGGATTTGGTGACGAACTCTACGGATGGCATTGAACGTAGGGTGAATAATTTTCAGATTATTGCGTATCCATTTCCAGATGGTAGCTGTGCGGCCTATTATCCCGAGACCAATCCGTTGGTGCCTTTATATGATCATGACCCACAAAGTAATACTCCGGCATCAAAAGGGGTGCCAGTGCGGTTAGTGCGCTCCGCTTAATGCAATAGTAGGAATGAGGGTGTGTAATGACGAATTGCACACCCTTTTTACTGGGCCAAAGCTGGGCGGTGTATGATGAAAAAGGTCTTAAACAGGAGCTTATATGAATATCAGTACACGCAATAAATTGTCAGGTACGGTCAAAGAAATCCATACCGGTGCAGTGAACGACGAGATTGTTATTAGCGTATCTCCATCGTTGGATATCGTGGCGATTATCACGGATAACAGCACCAAAAGTTTGGGCTTGAAAGTAGGCTCCAATGTGGTGGCGTTAATTAAAGCGTCTTCCATTGCCTTGGCGACTAATGTAGATGATCTACTGTTCTCCGCACGTAATCAGTGCAAGGCTACCGTTACAGCGGTGCATAAAGGTGCTGTGAACTCAGAAGTGCAAATGGATGCCGGGCAGGGCGTTAAGTTAAGTGCAGTGATCACTAACACCAGTGTGGATGAGCTGGCGATAGCCGTAGGTTCGGCTGTTACGGCAATTTTTAAAGCTTCTAGCGTGATTGTTGCAGCGAAAAAAGCGTAAGCAACGGCGAGTAAGCCCCTTGGGTACGAGTGTGGTGCTCAAGAGGTGTGTTTTCCTTGTGCCACACTTTGCGGTCAAAAATGTAAAACAATGATAAATCAATGGTTTGGTAGAGATTTTTAGACTGAATGGTTGATTTATTCTTTGGTTTCTGTATAATGTCAAGCACACCTCATGTTTTGGTGTTGTATTTGTCCTCATACATGCTATCCATCAGGAGCACGTCATGCCTGAATCTTCAGGTCCTCGAATAGGACTGAATCAGGCTAGTGATGGCATGCGCTAACTGCGACTGTTTTGCAGACCAGACTGCGCATTAACTCTGGCCTGACTCTTTTCCTGTTCACGCTTATATTTTTAGCGAAATGCTAAGGGCTTTTTGTTGCCCGACGCTTTATCTGTACCCGTGGTTTTTGTGGGTACAAAGGAGAAGAATCATGATTAAAAAAATCTCTTTCAACACATTTCGTCCTGCCGCTCTACGTAAAGTGAGCGCCCTTTCTTTGGGACTAAAAAAACGTCGCACTCCCTCTCACGCCGTGCGTCCAACCAATCATCAACCCATGTTTGGTCTATTGATTAACGATCAGAACCGTTAATTATCTTTAAAACAGGCGCCTTGATGGCGCCTGTTTTGCGATGGGCTTATGGTGATGTGCTATAGTCAAAACATATCTTCACTCTATGAAAAGATAGCGTGTTTAGCCCTTATGTTTCCCTTCGTTCTAGCGTAGCAATGTCGTTGTGGCGACGTTGTGTATGTGTATTGCTAGGCATTTTGCTGAGTATTTCAGCATTGGGAATGCAATCGGCCTTTGCGCTACCTGCGGCATCTCCTGCTGAGGCCACCCATTTCTCGCATCAAAGCCCCGAATTACCCTGTGCAGACTGCTCTCCCGACGAGCATGCGGCACTGTGCGAGGTGCAAGCCTGCACTAGCATGATGTGCAATGTGCATCGTGGTGCTGTCTCTTCTTCTCTTTGGCTCCCGTTGAACTTAAGCCATGATCAATCATCGCTGCTTAAGTCTGTGACGGTCTCTGCTTTTTATTGTCCTGACCTACCGCCTCCGCGATAGATTTCATTCCCTATCAGACTGAATCTATTGAATATTTAGCATCGCTGCCATGCGGGCAGTGATGTGCCTAGGAGTTATGGATGAAACGTAGACATGTATTAAAAGCAACCGCCGCCAGTTTGTTGCTGGTGCATTCTGGTGTGCGTGCACAGATGATGAATCATGGTGCAATGATGGGGCAATCGCATGGGATGAGCGGGGGGAGTGCGATGCCGGGAATGGGGCACGGCATGATGTCGCATGGAAGCGCTAACTTGATGCCCGTAGACAGTATGCCTGCAGGATTGGCGTTAGAGGCGTTGCCTACACTCAAAAACGTAAGTGCTAATACGGGCGTATTTAAGGCAACTCTAGAAGCAGCCCCTACGACGCTTACTGTTGCAGGTCGCAAGCCTACCGAGTTTTGGCTCTACAACGGTCAACTGCCGGGCCCGCAAATCACGGCTTACGAGGGGGATGAAGTAGAAATTACCTTCGTGAACAGGTTGCCTGAGCCCACTACGGTGCATTGGCATGGTATGCCAGTGCCTTCTGATCAGGATGGAAACCCACAAAATAGTGTGGCACCAGGTGAGCGACGGGTTTACCGTTTTACGCTGCCCGAGGGTAGTGCGGGCACCTATTGGTATCACCCTCACCCCCATGGAAAACGGCTATGCAGGTCGCACGTGGCTTGGCGGGGACGTTTGTGGTGAAATCCAAAACGGACCCGTTACGAGCTTTGCCTGAACAGCACTGGATGATTTCAGATTTACGTTTGAATCAGCAAGCAGCAATTCCTCCTAATAGCATGATGGATTGGATGGATGGGCGAGAGGGGCAGTTTGTACTGATTAACGGTCAACGTAACCCTACTATCCAAGTGGGTACAGGTACACGTGTGCGTATTTGGAATAGCTGTGCTGCCCGTTATCTACAGTTGGAAATCCCCGGGTGTCAGTGGCAAGTTGTGGGTACCGATGGTGGCTTGCTAGAGCAGGCACAGGCACCTGTAGACACCTTGTTTTTAGCCCCGGCAGAAAGGGTGGAAGTGTTGATTACGGCGCCAGCAGATATGCAGGCGCCGCTTATCAGTCGTTATTACGACAGGGCGAAAATGATGGTGCGCGAGACGCCTACCGACATATCACTGGCACATGTCACCGTACAAAAACAGGCTAGCCCTGACTTGTCAGCAGAGCTGAGAAGCTTCGAGGCGTTAGGGATTCCTGTGGCGAGTAAGCGAGTGGAATTCAGTGAGCACGAGATGCCCCATGACATGGGCCAAGGGATGTCAGAAAACATGATGCAAAACATGTTCTTAGTGAATGGTAAAAGCTTTGATATGGAGCGTATAGATTTGCGCAGTAAGGTAGGGGATGTAGAGCAGTGGCATATCTACAATAATTCGCACATGGATCATCCTTTTCACTTGCATGGCACGCAGTTCATGGTGACGGACCGTGAGCATAATGGCGTGAAACGAGCGGAGCCATTTAAAGCGTGGCGAGATACTGCCAACCTACGCCCTTATGAGACCGTGACGTTTTTAGTGAAGCAAAGCATGCCAGGACTGCGTATGTTCCATTGTCATATTCTTGAGCATGAGGATTTAGGCATGATGGCTAATCTACTTGTGGAGTAGACGCAGGTAGTTCATGCGGGATGATACAAAGCACGCCTTAGGGCGTGCTTTTTTTTACCTTTACTGAGTCATGCTGCATTGTTTTTTAGGTTGATATTCGGATTTTTCTTAGATTTTTGTGGTTTACCCGTTACTAAAATATTTACTCCTGTCAGGGATAAGCCTGATTTGTAAGGTTTTTTGGTGTTTGTTCATGCCTTGAGGTTAGTGCCAGGAGCCCAAAATTACAAATGGAAATTTGTGTTGATTCTCTGTTTAAATTGAATCATTAAGTAACTAGGTATATCAAATGAAAGCAAGAACATATTTTTCAGCAATGGCGGCTACCTTATTGATAGCTATGAGTGCAACACCTGCAGTGGCACAACAAACAGGGGAAATACGTTTTTTTGGCGAGATAGTCAATGGAAGCTGTAGTCCCACAGAGCATACATCTGGTGCGTATGCTGGCAAGGATAAGCTGAGCTTTGATTTGCAGTTTAATGATTGCCTAGGCGAAATACAGCAGGCTGTTGAGGTGTCTGTGGATGCAAAGTACTCGAATGGCAATACCTTAAGTGTTGCTATGAACGCTATAAGCTCAGGCGTGGATATAGTGTTAAGCCCGGCGGCTCAGCAAGTAGCGTCACAACGTGAGCGTATGCGTTTTCATGTGGGCGGGGAAAATAAAGTGACTCCACTGGGCATTCGTTACAGCGATGCAGTAGGACAACCCACACCTACAGCAGAGAAGGTTTATGTGATCTTGAATCTGCAGTATGTATAAGGAAACACCAGGTGCGCTTTTATGGCATTTAAGAAAAACGTCATAAAAGCGTAACCCCCCTGAAATACACACTCTCTACTATGTCGGCATTGCAAGACTTTTCTTGCCAGAAAAGGATGAACCACAATGTCGGCAATTCAGGTACAGGCGCTGAATAAGACCTTCAATACGAAGAAAGTACTTACAGCACTTGATCTCTCTATTCCCCGTGGTGCCATGGTGGCACTAATCGGAGCCTCGGGCTCGGGGAAATCTACACTATTGCGCCATTTAGCAGGTTTGACCAAAGCAGACTCCGGGCAGGATTGCCGCGTAGAGGTGCTGGGCCAAACCATGCAGAGCAACGGCATCTTGAGTCGTGATGTTCGCCGTTTGCGCGCCAATATCGGTTACGTATTCCAGCAATTCAATTTAGTAGGGCGCTTAAGCGTACTGCAGAACGTGCTTTTAGGCTGTTTGGGTCGTATGCCCAGACTGCGTGGCACTCTAGGTTTATTTAGCCAAGAGGATAAAGAACGTGCGTTGCAGGCGTTAGAACGCGTAGGCCTGCTGGAACATGCATACAGACGTGCTTCCACTTTATCGGGTGGTCAACAACAGCGCGTGGCCATTGCTCGCACACTCTGTCAGCAGGCAGATGTGATCTTGGCCGATGAACCTATTGCTTCTTTAGACCCTGAATCCGCACGCAAAGTGATGGAGAGTTTGCGTCGCATTAATCAGCAAGATGGCAAAACAGTCATCGTGACGCTGCATCAGGTGGATTACGCCGTGAAATATTGCCGTCATGCCATCGCCCTTAAAGATGGTGTGAAGCACTTTGACGGCCCCGTGTCGGATCTGAGCAATAGCTTCTTGAACAAACTCTATGGTTCCAGCATGGAATCTAGTTTTATCGCAGAAAAAAGCACTGAAGAAGAGAGTGCTCCTTTTCTGAATTTTGTCGCTGCCTGATTTTTACTGTACGCAGGAATTGAACATGAAATCTATCGTGAAAACGTTTGCTACAACGACCCTGTTTGGTGTGTTGGCCATGGGTTCGGCTGTTGCGGAAGAAGTTAAAGAACTGAATTTTGGCATTATCTCCACCGAGTCCTCTCAGAACCTGAAACAGTTATGGGAGCCCTTCTTGGAAGATATGTCCGAGCAAACTGGCTACAAAGTTAATGCGTTCTTCTCTTCTGACTACGCTGGCATTATTCAAGGCATGCGTTTCGACAAAGTGGATGTGGCTTGGTATGGCAATAAATCTGCCATGGAAGCCGTGGATCGCGCCAATGGCGAAGTGATCTTCCAAACCACCAACGCTGACGGTACTAAAGGCTACTACAGCCTGTTAATTACGCACAAAGACAGCCCAATTAACAGCGTAGAAGACATGCTGGCTAATGCAGGCAGCCTGACATTCGGTAACGGTGACCCTAACTCCACATCGGGTTTCTTGGTACCTAGCTACTACGTGTTTGCTCAAAACAATGTTGATCCTAAACAGATCTTCAAACGTACTTTGAATGCCAACCACGAAGTGAATGCTTTGTCGGTAGCGAACAAACAGGTAGACGTAGCAACGAACAACACTGAAGCCACAGTACGTTTGCAGGCAGTGAACCCAGAAAAAGCCTCTCAGATTAAAGAGATCTGGCGCTCTCCTTTGATTCCAGCTGACCCAATCGTATGGCGCAACAACTTGCCAGAAGATGCCAAAGTCAAAATCACAGCTTTCTTCGAAAACTACGGTGACAAACCAGAAGAAGCGCAAGTGTTGGAGAACTTGGCTTGGGGCAAATTCGAAAAATCCAGCAACGATCAGTTGATTCCTATTCGTCAATTGGAGTTGTTTAAGACACGTACGCAGGTTGCCAACGACAGCAGCCTGAGCGAAGCCGAAAAAGCTGAAAAACTGAAAACGGTAGATGATCAGTTAGCAGCCTTGGCCAGCCAAGCTAAATCGTAATTTCAGGTAAAGAGAGCATGACGACACTTGTTTCGCAAACAGTACTACTCAAGCCTAAAAAGAACTGGTATCTGAGTCTATTGGGCTGGGGGCTGTTTCTAGCGTTTCTAGCGTGGTCCTGGGAGGGGGCTGAGATGGCCCCTCTCAAGCTCTGGAAAGATGCGGAGAACATGAAGCAGTTTGCCGCAGACTTCTTTCCCCCCGACTTCACTGATCTGCGTTACTACCTGAGTGAAATGGTAGTAACCGTGCAGATCGCTGTGTGGGGTACGGTGCTGGCGGTGATTGCCGGTGTGCCGTTAGGGCTGATGTCTTCTTCCAATATTGTGCCTTGGTGGGTTTACCAGCCTGTGCGTCGCTTGATGGATGCGCTGCGTTCCATTAACGAGATGGTATTTGCCATGTTGTTTGTAGTGGCAGTGGGCTTGGGTCCTTTTGCAGGGGCATTAGCGTTGTTCATGGGCACTACTGGTGTGCTGGCAAAGCTTTTCGCAGAAGCGGTTGAAGCCATTGATCACGGACCAATAGAAGGCATACGCGCCAGTGGCGCAAGCGCCTTGCAAGAAATTATTTACGGTGTGATTCCGCAGGTATTACCGCTGTGGATTTCCTATGTGTTGTATCGCTTCGAGTCCAATGTACGTTCAGCCACGGTTGTGGGCATGGTGGGTGCAGGTGGGATTGGTGTGATGCTGTGGGAGGCTATCAGAGGTTTTCAGTTTACGCAGAGTGCCGCCATTTTGTTAATCATCATCGTTGTGGTGAGTGTGATTGACATGATCTCGCAGCGACTCAGACGTTTATTTACCTGATCACACAGGGAAGGCGGGAAACTGCCTTTTACGTTACATGAACTTGTCTAGACAGGATGGGCCAATTTACCAGCAGATAGCCACGGTGTTGAGGGCAGAGCTGGGGCAGTATCAGCCAGGTGATTTTTTACCTAGCGAGATGCGATTGGCAGAGCGGTTTCAGGTCAACCGACACACCGTTAGAGGTGCGTTGCAGGTGTTGGAACAGGAGTCGTGCATATTGCGCATTAAGGGAAAAGGTGCACAGGTGTTGGGAAGCTTACTGTCCTATCCGTTATCGCAAAACACGGCGTACAGCAGTTGGTTTGAAGCGAATGGGCACAACGTGCGCACGTGTTTAGTGGCAAAGCGTTCCAGGCTGGCAACGGCAGTTGAGGTGAAGCATTTGGCGCTGAGCGAAGGTGATAGTTTGTTGGAGTTCAAGACGTTGCGTTTTTTAGAGGGGGAGGCCGTGAGTTTAATTAGTCACTGTTTCGCGCTACGTCACCAACTGATGCTGGAGCAATACCAAAACGGCTCTATGCGTGATCACCTGCGCAGTTATGGACATGAGTTAGAGCGTGTATTCAGTGCGATTGGTGCACGTTTGCCCAGTGTAGATGAAGCAGCGCGATTACGCATGGCGGTTAATCAACCGGTGTTGACCGTGGAAACCTTGTCTAGAGACCAACATGGACACCCCATAGAGCTGGCTTTTACGGTCAGTCGATCAGATCGTTTCCGTTATCACGTAGTGATGTGAGCATGAGGATAGTAGGAAAAACATGGAACAGAACATAGTTAACACACGACAGCACTGGATGAAAGTGTTGTCACGCGCAGGCAAAGCTCTGCTGGCGTTTCAAGAGCAGTTGCTGGCAACGCCGCACGAGTTTATTCGCGCACCAGAAACCGGCATGGTGATGGTGCGCGGACGTGCAGGCGGTACTGGCATGGCCTTTAACGTAGGTGAAACCACCGTTAGTCGTTGTGTGGTGCGCTTAAGCAATGGCTGTGAAGGCTATAGCTATGTGCTGGGGCGTAATGGACAGTTGGCAAAGCTTGCGGCCATTGCCGACGCCTTATTGCAGGGTGAAGACCAAGCGCATTGGTTAAACACATTGATTCAACCGTTGGCGCAGGCACAAGCCGAAGCACGCCACGCGCATCAACAAGATGTGGCGACATCTAAAGTTGATTTCTTCACTATGGTGCGAGGGGACTAGGATGACACAACCTTCTTTACAAGCAGCTTTTGCGGATCCCGTACACCACGCGCAGCAGTGTTTCAGACATATTGCCCAAGCTTTGGCTGAGCCGGGTTTAGTAGAGCGTATTGCGTTGGTAGACAGCATGCAGGCGTTGGACGCTGCGAGCCATGCCAGCGCGTTGACGTTGTTAGACAGTGATACCCCTATTTGGATTAGTCCTGAGCTGGATTCAGCCGCGTTGCGTCGTCATCTGGTTTTTCATTGCGCTTGTCCCATCGTGGAGCAGCCAGAAGAGGCTCAATTCGTATTCATGGGCCTAAGTGATAGCGCTGTATTACCTCGTTTGGATGCGGGTACCGATAGAGACCCCGAGTTTTCTTGCACGGTGTTTTTGCAGTTGCCTAGCCTGAACGGCGGAGCTAGTACCCAGTGGTCAGGCCCAGGTATTCAGCACAGCCGAGAGGTGAGCCTGCCTGTGGATGCATCCTTTTGGCAGCAGCGTGATGCGATTACCGCGTTTCCGCGTGGTGTAGATATTTGTTTTGTGGCTGGCCAAGAAATGATGGGGCTGCCACGTAGCACCCGCGTTTGCCAGCAGACTAAGGAGTAAGCCATGTATGTAGCAGTTAAAGGTGGCGAGAAGGCGATTGATCACGCACACCGCCTCTTGGCACAAAAACGTCGTGGCAACACTGATGTTCCTGAGCTTAGCGTACGCCAGATTCAAGAGCAGATGCCTTTTGCTGTATCGCGAGTGATGACGGAAGCCTCGTTGTACGACCGTCAGTTAGCCGCCTTGGCGATTAAACAAGCGGCAGGGGATTTGCTAGAGGCAATCTTCTTGTTGCGCGCCTACCGTACAACCTTGCCTCGCTTTATGAATAGCTTGCCGTTAGATACGGCCGGCATGGTGATAGAGCGCCGCATTTCCGCCACCTATAAAGATTTGCCGGGTGGGCAAATTCTAGGCCCTACCTTTGATTACACCCACCGCTTGTTGGACTTTTCCCTGCTGGATGAGTCGCGTAGCCAGACCTCTACTGTGGCAGCAGAGGAAAGCAGCGACGTTGGGCATTGCCCACGTGTGTTGGCATGGTTAGAACAAGAAGGCTTGATGCGTACGGAACAGCCTAGCACTCAAGCCGTACCTGACATTACGCGTGAGCCGCTGGATTTTCCAAGCAACCGCCAACAGCGCTTGCAAATGCTGGCCCGTGGCGATGAAGGTTTCATGATGGCGTTGGCGTATTCCACACAGCGTGGCTATGGCCGTAACCACCCCTTTGCTGGCGAGATTCGTATTGGCGAAGTGGAAGTGTGGATTGAGCCTGAGGAATTAGGGTTTGCCGTGTGTATGGGAGATTTGGAAGTCACCGAGTGTGAAATGGTGAACCAGTTTATTGGTACAGCCGAGCAAGCACCTCAGTTTACGCGTGGCTATGGTCTAGCCTTTGGCTACAACGAACGCAAAGCCATGAGCATGGCGTTGGTAGATAGAGCGCTGTGCGGTGAAGAGTTAGGCGAAGAGATTCTGTCCCCAGCACAGCAAGAAGAGTTCGTGCTGATGCACAGCGATAACGTTGAAGCAGCAGGGTTTGTGGCTCACCTGAAGTTGCCGCACTACGTGGATTTCCAATCTGAATTAGAGCTGATTCGCAAAATGCACAAACCCGATGCTTCGGGCGTAGCGCAGCAGGAGCAAGACGCATGAATGCAGTAACTTCCCAAGAAATGGTCGCACAGAGCGAAGGCTATAACTTTGCGTACTTGGATGAGCAAAGCAAACGCATGATTCGTCGTGCGCTGTTAAAAGCCATTGCCATCCCCGGTTACCAAGTCCCGTTTGGCGGTAGAGAAATGCCATTGCCATACGGCTGGGGCACGGGCGGTATTCAGGTGACAGCCTCTATTTTGGGTCAAGACGATGTGCTGAAGGTCATTGACCAAGGCGCAGATGACACTACCAACGCGGTATCTATTCGCCGCTTTTTTGCGGCGACGGCGGGTGTGAGCACTACAGAGCAAACGCAAGCCGCCACCATTATCCAAACGCGTCACCGTATTCCTGAGTATGCCCTGACGTCTGGGCAAATTATGGTGTTTCAGGTGCCTATTCCTGAGCCGCTGCGTTTTATTGAACCCTCAGAAACTGAAACCAAAACCATGCACGCGCTAAACGATTACGGCGTGATGCATGTGAAGTTATACGAGGACATCGCTACCTACGGCCACATTGCTACGGCCTATGCCTATCCCGTTTTGGTGGATGATCGCTACGTGATGGATCCATCTCCCATCCCTAAGTTTGATAACCCCAAACTGAACCAAAGCCCAGCGTTAATGCTGTTTGGTGCGGGTAGGGAAAAACGTATTTATGCTTTGCCACCGTACACCGATGTGCAAAGTCTGGATTTTGAAGATCACCCCTTTAGTTTGCCTACCTGGGATGGTGGTTGCGTGATTTGCGGTAGCCACGACTCTTACTTGGACGAAATTATTGTGGATGACAACGGTACGCGTGAGCTGGTGTGTTCCGATACCGATTATTGTGCCCAGCGTGTGGCAGAGCAGGAGCAGCAGGTATGACAACGTTGCATAACGGTGAGGCGGTGCCTCTGTTACAGGCCCGTCAGGTGTCTAGATTATTTGGCCACGAGAAAGGCTGCCAAAACGTCTCCTTCGATTTATACCCTGGCGAAGTGTTGGGTATTGTGGGGGAGTCGGGTTCAGGGAAGTCCACCTTGTTAAGTGTGTTGTCCGGACGTTGCGCCCCCTCAGATGGACAAGTGCTGTTTTCTACTCCAGAAGGCATGCAACAAAGCTTGTACGACAGTACGGAGGCCGAGCGTCGTACGTTGCTGCGTACGCAGTGGGGCTTTGTAGAACAGAACCCACGCGATGGTTTGCGCATGAGCGTATCTGCGGGTGCCAACATTGGTGAGCGGCTGATGGCACAAGGCGTACGTAACTACAGCGAATTACGTGCTCGCGCGTTGGAGTGGCTGCAAAACGTAGAAATTGATGGTTCACGTATCGATGACTTGCCACGCACTTTTTCAGGCGGTATGCAGCAGCGTTTGCAGATCGCTAGAAACTTGGTGTCAGGCCCGCGTTTGGTGTTTATGGATGAGCCTACGGGCGGTTTGGACGTCTCGGTGCAAGCGCGTTTGTTGGACATGCTACGACGCTTAGTGCGTGAGCTTAATTTGGCTGTAGTAATTGTCACGCATGATTTGGCTGTAGCCCGTTTGCTGGCAGACAGACTTTTAGTAATGCGACGTTCACATGTGGTGGAAAGCGGGTTAACCGATCAAATTCTGGACGACCCTCAGCACCCTTACACCCAGTTGTTGGTGTCTTCTGTTCTGCAGCCTTAGGAGCCAGTTGTGAGTCCCATTCTTGAAGTTAGTCATTTATCTAAGCAATTTACGTTGCACCAACAACAAGGCGTAGTGCTGCAGGTGTTGCATGACGTGAGTTTTTCCGTGCAACCAGGCGAATGCGTGGTGTTGGCCGGGCAGTCTGGAGCCGGTAAGTCCACGCTGATGCGCACACTGTACGGTAATTATCAGGCCGAGCACGGCAGCATTCTGGTACGTCATCACGACAGCGCTGTAGAGCTAGTACAGGCGGATCCGCGTTTGATTATGCAACTGCGTAAACAAACGGTTGGCTATGTGAGCCAGTTTTTGCGTGTGATCCCACGTGTGTCGTGTTTGGATGTGGTGATGGAGCCAGCGCTATTGCGTGGCGAGCCTAGCTATAAAGCCCAAGCCCGTGCAGAGCAGTTATTAACCCGACTGAATATTCCGCAGCGTTTGTGGTCATTGGCGCCCGGCACGTTTTCAGGTGGTGAGCAGCAACGTGTGAATATCGCGCGAGGTTTTATGGTGTTCTGGCCATTGTTGCTGTTGGATGAGCCTACTGCTTCGTTGGACGACAAGAATCGTCAGGTGGTGTTAGCGCTTATTAATGAAGCCAAGCAGGCCGGGTCGGCCATTGTAGGAATTTTCCACGATGCCGTTGCCCGTGAAGCGGTAATGGATCGTTATGTAGAGCTGAATGTACAGGAGTCCAGTCATGTCGCGTGAGCAGATACTGAATAATGCCCAAATCGTGTTGGCCAATGAGGTGGTGCGCGGTTGTGTGGTGCTGGAAGACGGTCGTATACGCGAGATCAGCAGTACGATGAGCCAGTCTCCTGCGGCACAAGATATGCAGGGCGATTATGTGATGCCAGGTTTTATTGAGCTGCACACCGATAACCTAGAGCGCTACATGAATCCACGCCCTGGTGTGGATTGGCCTTCTAGTGCTGCCGTGTTGGCGCACGATGCACAGTTGGTCAGCTCTGGTATTACTACCGTGTTTGATGCGCTCTCTATTGGTGACGTCAGCCCTAAGCAAACACGCTTGGCGCAGCTACCCAAAATGATTGAAGCAATTGGGCAAGGTGTACGTGACGGGCTCACTCGCTCAGACCACTTGCTGCATTTGCGCTGTGAAGTTAGTCATGAACTGACACTGCAAATGTTTGAAGAGCTGGTGGATCACGAACTGGTAAAACTGGTGTCGGTGATGGATCACACACCCGGTCAGCGCCAGTTTGTGAAGATAGAAAAATACCGTGAGTATTATCAAGGAAAATACCATTTAAGCGATGCTGAAATGGAAGCCTTTATCCATAAACAAACGACGAACGCGGCGAAATACAGCGAAGAGTTCAGAAAGTCCATCGTAGGCATGTGTCAAAGCAAAGGTATTGCCTTGGCAAGCCACGACGATGCTACCGCAGCGCACGTGAATGAATCCGCCGCAGCCGGTATGACTATTGCTGAGTTTCCTACTACTCGTGAAGCGGCAGACCTTAGCCATCAACTGGGTCTGAACGTGTTGATGGGAGCCCCTAATATTGTGCGTGGCGGTTCGCATTCGGGGAATATTGCGGCGGCTGAATTGGCACGCCATGGTGTGTTGGATATTTTATCCAGCGACTACTATCCCTCAAGTTTGCTGCAAGCCGTGCATGGCTTAACGACCATGGAGCAGGGCTATAGCCTGCCACGCGCTGTATCTACGGTCAGTTTGGCACCGGCGACGGCAGTTGGGTTGCACGATAGAGGTGAAATTGCCGTAGGTAAACGGGCTGATTTGATCCAAGTAAAAGACTTGGGCAAACAGTTCATCGTTAAGCAGGTGTTCAGCCAAGGTCAAAGGGTGTACTAATGCAAGGGAAATTGGTCTACATGGTTGGGCCATCCGGCAGTGGTAAAGACAGCGTGCTAGGGGCACTAGCCGCTGATCTACCACCGGATTGGATCATCATGAAGCGCACGGTTACGCGCGAGGAAAGCCCTGCCAATGTCTACGCGGAATCTCTCAGTCACGAGGTGTTCCGCCAGCAACAACGACAAGGGGCTTTTGCCTTAAGTTGGGAAGCGCATGGTTTGTTGTACGGTATACGCTCTGAGCTAGATGCTCACTTGCAAGCCGGCAAACTGGTGTTGGTGAATGGTTCGCGTGAACACTGGGAGCAGGTGAAGCAACAGTACGCACAGGCTGCATTGGTGTGGTTAACGGTTGCACCAGAACTCTTGCTGCAGCGCTTGCAGCAGCGGGGGCGCGAGTCTGTGGATGCTATTTCCTTACGAGTACAGCGTAATCAGCAAATAGAGCAACAGTTCAGACATAAGTTAGGAGCAGATGCCTCGCGCAGTGTCTATATGTTGGATAACTCGTATACGCTCGCGCAAACGGTGGCGAATTTGCGAGTACAGTTACAGCAATGGCATAAGCAAAGCCTAATGATGAGGACAGCTTGATGAGATTGCGTTTTTTAGGCACCGGGGATTCGGCGCAGGTACCTGTCTATAACTGTGAGTGCAGTGCGTGTGTACGCGCGACACACGATAGCAGTTGGCGCAGGCGTCCCTGCAGTGCCGTCATAGAGTGCGGTGACCAGCGTTGGTTAATTGATTCTGGTCGTATGGACTTAACGGAGCTGTTTCCGCCCGGTAGCCTAAATGGTATTTTGCAAACGCACTATCATGCGGATCACGCCCAAGGGTTGTTGCATTTGCGGTGGGGAGTGAATTGTAAAATCCCGGTGTATGGGCCAGAAGACCCACAAGGCTTTGCCGACCTATTCAAGCATTCGGGTATTTTGGATTTTTCGCAGCATTGGAAAGCATTTGAGCAGCGGAAATTGGGCGACATGTTGGTGACGGCTATTCCGTTGCAGCACTCTAGGCCTTGTTTGGGCTATGTGTTTAGCCACCAAGGAAAGCATATTGCGTATCTAACCGATACCGTAGGCTTGCCGCCCGACAGCCTTGCTTATCTGCAAACGCTGACGTTAGAGTACTGTATTGTGGATTGCTCACATCCACCCCAAGACACAGCACCACGTAACCATAACGATCTGAATATGGCCTTAGAAATAGGCAAACAACTAAGGGTGAAGCATTTAGTGCTTACTCACATTAGCCATAAGGTGGATGTCTGGTTGATGGAAAACCCTGAAACCTTAAGCGACAGTATTTTGCTGGCAAAAGATAACGGTATGATTGCGGTGTAACACCTTTTTCACTGTTCTTATTGGGCACACTTTATGTCAGTGCATATACGCAGAATTACCAGCGAGGATTACCCCGCTTGGCGCCAATTATGGGCTGGGTACCATGATTTCTATCAGAACAACATCAGTGATGAGGTAACGCAGCAGACATGGTTGCGCATCATGGATGAAAACAGTCCCGTACAGTGCATTGTGGCAGACAGTGCAAAAGAAGGGGTAATAGGAATGGCCAATTACATCTTGCATGACAGCACCTGGGCCATAGCGCCTATTTGTTATCTGCAAGATATGTTTGTGAAACCCGATGTGCGTGCCAAAGGCACAGGCGAAGCCATGCTGGATTGGCTCAAAGCTGAAATGACAACGCAAGGCTGGGCGCGTTTGTACTGGTTCACCAAAGAGAATAACTACCGCGCCAGAGGCTTATACGACAAATACACACCACACAGTGGTTTTGTGCGTTACGTGGTAGTGAATGAAAACCTGACTGCCTAAACACTACGCAGTCTATAACTGCTTACGACGCGAGTAGCGAGTAAGCAGTTTTTTTATGCCGGTAGCATAGAGAAAACCGTAGCTTTCCACCTATGAAACAGGGTTGCCGTTATAGTGTTTTCTAGTGCTAGGTGTAGGTGGTAGTATGGCTCTTTGAAGTGCAGCAGGAGAGTTTTAGCGTGGGTAAACAACTTCGCGAGGTGCAGCAATTACGCCGCATGAAAATCATCGCATTGGCGTTGTTGGCCAGTACGTTGTCTGGATTCATACTCAGCCACCACATGGGCGGGCAAGGGATCTGGGCGTGGGTGCGAGCGTTTTGCGAAGCAGCGACGGTGGGCGCGCTGGCCGATTGGTTTGCGGTGGTAGCGTTGTTCAAACACCCGCTGGGTATTCCGTTTCCCCATACGGCAATCATTCCACGCAAAAAAGATAATCTAGGCAAAAGCTTAGCTACTTTTGTACGCGACCATTTTTTGGATCCGCAGCAATTATTAGACCGACTTAAAGTATTAGACCCCGCCATGCGCATAGGGCAGTGGTTAAGTCAGCCAGAACAATCGCAACGCTTAAGCCGGTGGACCCGGCAAAGCCTATTACCGGCCTTAGATTTATTAGACGAACAAGCGGTTAAAGCAGCCTTGTTGGATGCGCTACGTTCACGCTTAGCGAATTGGAACATGGCAGGTACTGCCCACGAAGTATTGGGGCTGCTTACGCGTGATGGCCGCCATCAGGTATTGCTGGATGAAAGCTTGCGTCAGCTTGGTGTTTATTTAGATAGTACAGATGTCAAAGATCGCATCGCTAAGATGATGACCAAACACGCAGAACGTGAATGGCCCAAGTTGCTGAAGATGGTAGATGTGGTGACATCCGTAGACGATCTGTCTAAAAAACTGTCTGATCGTTTAGCCGCCGCGTTGGTGACCGAACTGCAAGATGTATTACAAGAACCGGATCATCCACTGCGTAAAGATTACGAGGCATGGGTAAGCCAGTATATTGAGCGTTTGGGTAGTGATCCAGCTTTAATACGACAAATCGAACATATTAAGCAGCAAGTATTAGAGCATCAGCATGTACAAGCCTACCTAGACAGTGTGTGGCGCGACATTATGCAATTGCTTAAGGATGATCTGTCTAGCGAGAGCTCTACGATTTCGCAGCATTTGGAAACGTTGTTTCAAGGTTTGGGGCAGCGCTTGAAAACCGATGATGCGCTACGCGAGGCGTTGAATCAGCATTTGTTAGAAAGCGCGGCTAGCATGGCAGGTAGCTTGCGTGCTGGGGTGACCGAACACATTACTCGTACGGTGCGTAACTGGGATGAAAAACACTTAGTGCGTGAACTAGAGCTTAGTGTAGGCAGCGATCTGCAGTACATACGCTTTAGCGGCACAGTGGTGGGGGGCGTGATAGGGCTGTTGCTACACGCCTTGCTGCTGTGGTGGACCGCGTTTTCAGGTTAGGTCAGTAAACTGCGCATGGCCTGCAGAAACTGAGGATGGGCCGCAATATGGTTATTAATGCGTGTCCAGTCCCTAAATTGAGTACCGTTCTGACTAAAGAAATAGCCGGGGGCGAAGATGATTTTTTTCTCCATCCCCTTACGTATGGTCTTCTTGTCAAACCGCAAACCGGGAAAGCGCACCCAGAAATACAAGCTATTGTCTGAGTAATGAAAAATCTCTCCCCCTAATGCCTGTATGTGATCACGGCTTGTTTGGCAGACGGTACTGAGCTGTTTGGTGAAGTGACGCAAGTGCATGGGGTAGGACTTGCTGGCCAAGATACGGTGAATAAAGCGTTCTGAGTATTCGGAGCTATTGATATGAATAATCGCTTTGAAGTCAGCTAGCCTATTAATGAGCTCTTGATTGCCGACAATAAAACCTACGCGAATAGAGGGGCTAATAATTTTAGAAAAACCGCCCACATACAGGTGGTGGCTGAAGTCACTACCAGAGCATAATCGGCGCTTACTTTGCGTATAGGCAGAAAATATATCGTTCTCTATTAGTAGGCAGTTGTACTGTGCGCAAAGGCTATTAATGCGCTGCAGTTTGTCGTCGCTAATATGTGTACCCGTCGGGTTGTGAGCGATGCTTTGGGTGAAGAACATGGCTTTGGGGTGTTGCTTTAAGCGTTCTTCCAATACCTGACAGTCTGGGCCGTCTGGCTGTCGGGGTATATCAATGATTTTGCAGTTTGCCAGTTGCAGTTTTTTTAGCAGTGGGTAGTAGACAGGTGAGTCCACCAGCACCGGCGTGTTGCTGCGTACAAAGAAGCGAATGATTAAATCAATGGCATCGTTTACCCCGTTATTCAGCAAAATATTATCGGGGGTAAGGCTCATCTTTAGTGTGCCCAGCGTTTTAGCCAGTTTTTCGCGCAAGGGCAAAAAACCATACTTATTGCCATAACGCAGCAGCTTTTCGTTCTCTTCTTGTAGTGCGCTTTGCAACAGTCGGTTTAGGGGTAAATCCCTAAACCACTCTTTACTAGGGTAGCCATCTCCCACGTGCAAAACATCACCAAAACTTTCTAATTGCCGCCGCATTAGCCACAGCTCATCGATGTCATCAATATCAATCGTAGCAAGGTGTGCGGTACTGGCCGAGTGTTGTTCGGTGATGTAAAAACCAGACCTAGAACGCGAATGAATGAGCCCGTCATCTACCAGTTTTTCCAATACGGTGATGATGGTGTTCTTAGAAACCGAGTACTGTTCGGCCAGCAACCGAATAGAGGGAAGTTTCTCGTTGTCCTTATACAGTCCAGACTTAATTTGGTAGGCCAGGGTCTGATGAATTTTCTCGTATAACTGCTTGTGTTGCGTCGCCATGGGCTAACCCTGATCTGTAATCTGTCTGTAAAAACTGTACCTTGTTCGCGAATATCCTGCATCTTACATTACTGGCTGTTGATAGTAACAAGAAGATCGGAGCCGCTTATGAATTCCAAACTACCTAATTTCCGTTCCCTGTCCGTTGCGGAACGTCTGGATGAAATCTGCAAAATTGCAGACTTGTCCGAAGCCGAAAAACAATTGTTGGCTGAAGATGGTGCATTGCCCATGCAGTTGGCAAGCAGCATGATTGAAAACGTTATAGGCAAGTTCGAATTGCCTATGGGTATTGCGGCGAACTTCACGGTTAATGGTCGTGATTGCCTAATCCCTATGGTGGTGGAAGAGCCCTCCATTGTGGCAGCTGCTTCTTACATGGCTAAGCTGGCCCGCGATAACGGTGGTTTCCGCACTAGCAGCACTGAGCCGTTGATGCGTGCACAGGTACAGATCGTTGGGTTGAAATCGGTAGAGCAAGCACGTGATGTGCTGTTGGCTAACCGTGCAGAAATTATTGAATTGGCCAACACCAAAGACAAATTCCTAATCAGTCTGGGTGGTGGTTGTAAAGACATTGAAGTTCACGTGTTTGAGAACAGTGCAGTAGGCCCAATGGTGGTTATGCACTTGATCGTGAACGTGTGTGATGCGATGGGTGCAAACACCGTTAACACCATGGCTGAAACCGTAACACCGCTGGTAGAAAAACTCACCGGTGGTCAGGTACGTCTACGTATCTTGTCCAACTTAGCAGACTTGCGTCTGGCTACAGCAGAAATGACGGTGCGCCCAGATCAGTTGAAGCAAGAAGCCTTCTCTGGTGAGGAAGTGATTGAGCGCATGTTGGAAGCGTATGAGTTCGCTGCGATTGACCCTTACCGTGCGGCGACTCACAACAAAGGCATCATGAACGGTATTGACCCCGTGATTGTGGCTACCGGTAACGACTGGCGTGCTGTGGAAGCAGGCGCTCATGCCTACGCGGTGAAAGATGGCCGCTACACCTCCTTGAGCCAATGGCGCAAAGACGAAAACGGTAACTTGGTAGGCCGTATCGAATTGCCTATGGCGGTAGGTTTGGTAGGTGGTGCGACCAAAACTCACCCCTTGGCACAGTTGTCCTTGAAGTTGTTGGGTGTGAAATCGGCTGACGAATTGGGCGAAATTATTGCTGCCGTTGGTTTGGCTCAAAACATGGCTGCGATGCGTGCATTGGCAACAGAAGGTATTCAGCGTGGTCACATGGCTCTGCATGCCCGTAACATTGCGGTAGTTGCTGGTGCTGAGGCACACGAAGTAGATGAAATCGTGCAGCAAATGGTTGCAGAGAAAGACGTACGTAATGACCGTGCCCGTGAGTTGCTAGAGCAACTGCGCGCGCGCTAATAGCCTATAAGTGCTTGCTGGTGGACTGGCCCACAAGGCTGGTTCACCATTTTAAGGAGAGTCATCGTGGAGAAGACCATGAACAATAACAGTGCAGGCGCAACGACTGCATCCACGGAAACAGACGTACCAGGGGATCTGGTCGAAGTATGGGGTGACACCGTTAGTTATGCCCAGCTAGTCAAGGCCATTCTGATCGGTATTGTGCTGAGCACCGCCACGTTTTATTTGGGCAGATGGTTCTTGCTGCCACGCGTGTCTGAACCCGCGCTAGCCCATGCTTACAGTATGTTGTTTGGTTTGTTTGGGTGCTTATTGGCTGGTTTTGTATGCGCCAAGATGTTTAGCCCTAAACGTGAAATTCTGCAGCCTGATGCACAGAGCATGGAGTGGTTTGACCATTTAGTCGCGCAGTGGAAAGAAGAGGGTAGAGAGCTAGGTGATGTGACGCAGGTGCCTGAGTCCGTCAAAAAAGAGCTGAAAGAGCTGAATCTCTACGACGCATTTCTGCAAAAACAGCAAGAAAAAAAATAATAGGAGGCTTACATGGAAGTTTTTATTGAGCAGTTTCTCTATGCCTTTGCCTTCGGTTTGGCAGGGGCCGTGCTGTTTTCAGCCATTGGTCTGATTTCCGGTACCGATGAAACCACAACACTAGCACCGTTAACCTTATTGGTGATTTTGTTGGGTGCACCACCAGTAGGCGTATTTACCTTCTGGATGTCGGCGGCTATTGCTAAGCACATGACGCACGCCATTCCTACTGCTTTGTTAGGGATTCCAGGCGATACCTTGGCTACACCGTTGGTGTCTGATGCCAATGCCATGCGTCAACTGGGTGCACCGCACATTGCATTGCGCAAGATGATTTCAGGGGCGATTATCTCTGCCTTCATCGCTGTACCTAGCGCCATGTTGTTTGCATCGTTGTTGGCACCGTTTGGTGGCACCATCACAAAATTCGCACCGTGGATTTTTGCCTTTGCAGCCATTTTGATTACCTGGTTTTCACCCGGTAAAGTGGCCTCCACCATGCTGTTGATTCCTTTTGTGTGTCTGATCATTGCCCTGCAAAGCTTCACTGCCAAGTTCGATGTGAAATTGTCGGTAAGTTACTTCTTGGGTATTGCGATTGGTCCACTGATTGCTGATCTGTTCACTGTGTTTTCGCCCCAAGGTAAAAAACACATGCGTCGTGACAAAGTAAATCAGTTGTCTATTGCACCAGAACTGAAAAGCTGGGACGGTTACTTCCCTAGCCCATTCAAAGTGCTGGATAAACAGCAAATCAAATGGACAGGTATTACCTCAGTTATTTCCAGTGCTACCTTTGTGTTTAGCCCTGTGGCCATGACTGTGGCATTAGGTGAGTTTGTGGCATCGCGCTTCAAACAAATCTACCAACGTTTGACCACCAGCTTGGCGGTTAAAAACGGTGTGACCGAATCCACCTACATTGCCGAAGCCTTAATTCCGCTGGTGGCGTTTGGTTTGCCATTAAGCCCAGTTGCGGCAGGCCCTGCAGCACCATTGTTTAATGCGCCACCGGTATATACCGTGGGTGGCGATGGCGTAGAGCCGTTTAACCTGCACAACCTATTAAGCCAATGGGAATTCCTAGGCTACGGTATGTTGTCGGTGTTGATTGCCGCCATTGTGGCCTACCCCTTTGCCATGAACTATGCGCGTCGCGCGGCATTGTTCGTGTCCAAACGCATTAGCCACGAAGCTATCATTGCCACCTTTGTTGGTCTGATTGTGGTCATTAGCCTGTGGGAAGGTGGTATTCTAGGTCTGTTGGTTATTCTGACCATGGGTCTAGTGGGCGGCATGCTCTCACGCCATTTTGGCTTTAATACGGGCTGCCAGTTCATGGGTTACTACATGGCTATTTTGACAGTTCCAGCTTTATTGGCATTGGTAGGTTGAGATGAGTGATACATACGTCAGACTCACTGAAGTGGGCGCAAGGGACGGCTTACAAAACGAAAAAGCCGTCATTACCTTGGAACAACGACTGGCTTTTCTAGAGCACCTAGTAGAGTGCGGTTTTCCAGCTATAGAAGTGGGCGCGTGTGTGTCGCCTAAATGGGTGCCGCAAATGGCACAAAGCGACGAGCTCTACCAACGGCTGGTAAAGCCCGAAGGTATAGATTTCAGTTTGCTTACACCTAATCAAAAAGGTTTTGAGGCAGCGGTAGCCGTGCAGTGTAAAGAGGTGTCTATCTTTACAGCGGCATCGGAAAGCTTTGTGCAAAAGAACATTAACAGCACCATTGAAGACAGCTTGGCGCGCTTTTCTGACATTGCGGCGCAAGCCAAAGAGCTAGGCATCAAAGTGCGTGGTTATGTGTCTACCATTGTGGATTGCCCCTACGACGGTCCTACCGATCCAGCCAAAGTCGCTTACGTGGCTAAAAAGCTGTACGACATGGGGTGCTACGAAGTATCGCTGGGCGACACCATCGGTACCGGCACACCAGAGCGTATTCGTACCGTATTGAAGCACTGTAGTGATGTGATTCCTGTCGCTGCTTTGGCAGGCCACTATCACGATACCTACGGCATGGCGATCGCCAATATCTACGCATCTTTAGACTTGGGTTTGCGTAGTTTTGATGCATCTGTTGCCGGGTTGGGTGGTTGCCCCTATGCCAAAGGAGCATCTGGCAACGTGGCAACGGAAGACGTAGTGTATTTGTTAGAAGGTTTGGGTCTACAAACTGGCGTTAACAAAGAGGCCATGCTGAAAGCAGGGCAGTACATTAGCCAGGTGTTGGGGCGTCAAAATCAGTCCCGTTTTGTACAGGCTACGTGCTCCGCATAAGTTAATCGTTTGTTTGCTGCAAACGAAGGGCCCACAACCAGTGTTGTGGGCCTTTTTGTTTTTAAAAGTCAATCTGTGAACACTGATAGGCCAGCAAGGGAATCCCTTATACCGAAAGTGTCACTTTGCTCGTAGCATCATGCCGGGAACACACATGTCTGAATCGCCCGTTTTTCACAGAGGTTCAGACATGGTTTTCATCAGCAATAATGACATTAAGGATGCTGCCATGCTGCAATTCTATTTGGTATTTGTAGGGATTACGTTGTTTGTAAACGGGGTACGCATCTATAACAGTTACTCCACCGATGCGAGTAAACATGTAGGCGTTAAAGATGCCGCTGTAGTGAATTTGTTTACGGGCTTTATGGGGGTAGTGCTGCTAACGGTGATGATAGTGCGTTCTACCACCACTGGAGAAAGCCTAGCTCCTGCAGCTTATTCCGGTTTGTTTGTGCTGACCTATATTTGGCTAGCGATGAATGCTTTTACAGGGGCGGATGGTAAAGCCTTTGGCTGGTTCTGTTTGCTGGTGCCGTTTATTGGCATACCGGTGGCGATCCTGACATTTCTTTCTGCGGTGACGGGCTTTGACTACTGGATGGTGTTTAGTTGGTTAGCGTGGTCGGTGCTATGGTTTATGTTCTTTTTGCTGCTGGTGTGCCAGTTACCTATTGGTAGGCTGACGGGGATAGTGACTGCAGCACAGGGGATTACGACGGCGCTGATGCCGGCGTTGCTGTATTTTTGGGGCATTATTTAAGAGTAGGGCTTGCAACGGCCTTTGTTCCGCAGTCCCCCTGCATGCGCGATGAACACGACGGCATCAGCGCTCACAACAGAGTAGGGCTCTCCCTTGTAGGAATTATCCTAAAGTGGTTAGGAATTTTGCAGTAGCACTTAAGAAAAAAAAACGGCTGCCGTTATCACAACAGCAACGTGCTCAAGCTGGGATTTAGCAGATTGAGCACGTAGGTGGAGCAGAAAAATATTTTTGATGCCCCTAAAGCTTTAGTGAAGTATGTCGTAAACAAGTTAATACAGGAAATAGCGCAGCATCCAACACGCTGTGATGGTTAAGGCGCTACCTAAACAGGGCTTTCCTGATTAACTAGCAGTTAAGTGCTGCAATTTTCCTCAAACAGGAGTCATTCATGTCTGTTATTAATACTAACTACTTGGCGCTGGTTTCTCAGAACAACCTGACCAAATCCCAAAACTCCCTGGGCACCGCTATTGAGCGTTTGTCCTCCGGTCTGCGTATCAACAGCGCAAAAGACGACGCTGCTGGTCAAGCCATCGCTAACCGTTTCACCGCCAACATCAATGGCCTGACACAAGCTGCTCGTAACGCTAACGACGGTATCTCTATTGCTCAGACTACTGAAGGCTCGTTGAACGAAATCAACGAAAACTTGCAGCGTATTCGTACATTGAGCGTACAGGCTGCTACAGGTTCAAACTCTGATACCGACTTGCAATCCATCCAGAACGAAATTAATGAGCGTTTGGAAGAAATCAACCGTATTTCTAAAGAAACTCAGTTTAACGGTGTAAAAGTTCTGGGTGATGACGCTTCTGCTTTGACTGTTCAGGTTGGCGCGCATGACAATGAACGCATTCAGATTAACCTAAGCCGTATTGATGTTAATAGCCTCAAACTGGGTAACTACGACATTTCAAATAAGTCAGTGAACACTGCTGATTTAGGTGCTGCGTTAACAACAGCAAAACCTGGTGTTGATGCTACTATTACTCGAGTTCAGTTGTCTGCCACTGATTCAAGCGCTACTGCTACTGCGGGTAAGATTTATGTCAAAAATGACGATCCTGATACCTTGGTAATGGTAAAAGATGGCAAAGCATATGACTTTGATTCTTATGATGCAGCGTCTGGCACAATTAAGTTCTCTACAACAGAAAACACAACCGCAACAGCAGCGTTAGCAGCAGGCTACACTGAAGCTGCAGATGATGCACAGGTAGCTGTTGGGGGTGGTGTTACTGTAACTGCTGGTGAAGTTAATCTTGAAGGTGGTGCTGCAGCAGCTGTTAAAACTTATTTCATGGATTCAAACAGCGAACTTTATGTTGTGCTGGATGGTGATAAAACGAAAGCTATCAAGGCTGACGATTTTAATGAGTCAACAGGTGAGATTACCTATGACGGTAACGGTACGCCTGTAGATCTAACAGCAACAGGAAATGAGCATACAGCAGTTCTAACAAACCATGACTACATTACAGGTAGTACAGATGCTGTTGCTGTTGACATGGGCGGACTGAGCGCAAGTTTGGTTGGTGACAATCCTACTTTGCATAAAGTGGATGGTCAGTACATCGTTAAAGGTACAGCAAATGGTGCCGATGTATTTTACGAAGCGGAGCTTGGTGCTGATGGAAAAGTTACTCTGAAAACTGATAGCAAAGGTGAAAACATTCAGCGTAATGCCGATCCTTTAGCTTCGATTGATGCAGCTGTACAGCAAGTTGACGATCTGCGTAGCCACTTGGGTGCGATCCAAAACCGCTTCCAGTCCACTATCGCTAACTTGAACAACACTGTGAACAACTTGTCCGCAGCGCGTTCACGTATCGAAGACGCAGACTACGCTGTTGAAGTGTCCAACATGACACGTGCACAGATTCTGCAACAAGCTGGTACTTCTGTGTTGGCACAAGCTAACCAAGTTCCACAAACTGTTCTGTCCTTGCTGCGTTAATTTTAACGATAGCAAAGCTGATCAGATGGGCAGCCGAGGTTGCCCAGCAGTAAAAAGCCTCCAAGGTTTCTTGGAGGCTTTTTTGTTTGCTAGACAGTGGATTTTTCAGGCTATTTCCATGCCTCAACTAACTACCGTTTTACAGAACTCCTGTCACGTTTCTCTATTTATTGTTACTACTGCATACGCCTGCGCTATTATGCGCTGCCTACAGTGTCATCACGGATGGGGGAGGGGCTAAGACAGGGGAAGGCAGTAACGCCAGACACATAGTCTGCGACGGAGTTGGTGGCAGCTAACAAGGTTTCATTGCTTAAGTGGGCATATCTTTGGGTGGTTTTTACACTGGCATGCCCTAATATTTTCTGAACTTCGTAAATGGAGCGTCCTTGATTCACTAAAAAGCTGGCATAACTATGGCGCAGATCATGCAGTCTTATATCAGGGATACCGGCTGATTGTCTAACACTATTCCATGCGTGAAAAATATTGGAATACGGTTTACACGTTGCCGGATTGTAGAAAATATAATCTACACCTGTTTTTTTATTAATATTGTTAAGCAAGGCTATTGCCCCTGTTGATAAGGGTACGTAATGCGTTATGCCACTCTTGTTAAATTCAATACGCCAGATGCTTTTTTGAAAATCTATATCTGACCATTTTGCATGTAAAACTTCATTGCGTCGCGCACCAGTTAATACAAGCATCATAATTATTTCTTTTATTCGTGGATGCTCTGATTTTTCTAAAACCGTAATTAATCTACGTAATTCATTATTGGTTAAATACCTATCCCGTAAATTGTTTTCTTTTAGTTTATTTATGGCAGAAATAGGATTAATGGTTACGCCTGATATTTCCCATTTTATTGCGCAACTGAATGTTCTATGGGCAACATTTAACATTCTATTGGTAGACGAAGGTTTAAAATTTCTGTCGCGGTGATACTGTAATAAATCCAATGCATGTTGTTTTGTAATCTCATCCATATACAGGTGACCGAATACAGGCAATATATGCAGACGTAATTGCGCTTCATCTACTTTCCAGCTTCGCTTGTGCGTCTTCATGTACAACAGGTAGTGATTAAAAATGTAATCACGGTAAATTGGTGTGCTTTTACGTTGGCTTTGCTCGCAAAATGGATCATCACCTAAGCTAATTCGTGCTAATAGTTCTTTAGCTTTGAGCCTGGCATTTGCTAATGGAACAATATTGGCGTTGGCGAATTTTTTCTCTTTGGTTCTACTGTATGAATCTGTATAGCGTATGTAGTAGGAACGCCTACCGCTGGTGGATACCTTAAGTAATAGCCCTTGCAACCGAGTGTCAAAATAATCAACTCTACGTTTATTTTTTGGGCATTTTGTGGAATCTACGAAATGCTGAGTTAATAATAAAATCGGCATGACTATGAAAATAAAAACCAATGATTATTATCATAGCATATTGGTTGTTTAATTATTGGTATATGATATTTTTATTTTTATTTTTATTTTTATGTAAGTTGTTGATATGTTTTGAATTTTATTTTTACATATTAATTATCTGTTTATTTATTTTGATTGTTTTTATAGATAATTAATTTAATTATTTATATTTTTTGGTAATAGAAGGACGGATTGTTTGGGGGGGGTGATAATTAAAATCCATAGATAAATTTTTGGTTTGCTAAATAATTTAACACCTCTTCCACAGACAATCTCGCTAAATAAGGCCCCAAAATTATTCCTGGGTGCGCCACCGTAACATATAGCCCTTTTATCGCTGCACACATTTCTCTATAGGGCATCCCGCTATGAGTCAGTGGGCGGTATGCGCCTGCCATACTGTGTAAGCTTAAGGTGGGGCTAGGCATGATCATCTGTTCAAGGCGTTTTTTAACGGCCAAGACCAGTGACTCTAACCCCGCTTCTCCTTCCTCGGGGTAATCCATTGCCACAACGATTCCACCTTGCCTATCAGGGCGCAGTTCCAAGTCATCGGCACAGATCAGATGATGTACGCATGTTTCACTGGCCTGCCATCGCATTAGCACGGCTGGAGCTTCCGTAATGGGGGCAGCGACGCCGTAGTCGAGTAGTAGCTGTTGAGCGGCTATGCCATTGGCAAGCATGACGACATCTGCATTAATGTCCCCTTGAGTACTTCGTACCCCTATCACCTTATCGCCCTGCGTCACTAGGCTGTCTACGCGCACGTTGTAGCGCAGTTCAGCACCTAAGGCTTGAGCAGCCTGCAGCAGTTGCTGTGTGAGCTGTATAGGCTCCAGTGCAAAGTCGTTAGGAGCCCAGGCTGCACAAGTGGGTAGCTCACGCAACTGTGGTTCCAATTGCTGAATCGCTAGCCTATCAATCAGGTTCATAGCCACGCCAACTGCCTGTTGTTCTGCCACTAGGTGGGCAGTTTCGTGATCGTTTTCACACCATACCAAGGCGCCGCGTGCAGCGTAGGGTAGGGAGCTCAAGTCACGCTCTAAGGATGCAAACTCGCGCAATGCCTGCTGTTTTAGGGCAAAAGCGTTGGGAGCCTCTGAGGGGAATGCACTGGCCGTACCCACCCAACCGTATGACCACCATGTAGCGCCGGCAGCGGGTCGTGCTTGTTGCTCTAGCACGGTGACTCTGATTCCCGCTTTGGCAAGATTCCAGGCTATGCATGCGCCCATTATCCCGCCGCCTACTACCACCACGTTTGGGGCAGGATGTATCATGTGTAGCGATCCTTGATCGTTGTTATCTAGAGTTAGGCTGGCATTCTAAAAAGCCGGCCTCGTTCGGTCAATGCTTTCCTCATCACAGGGCTTAGATCTGCTTGTTCTCTTTTTTACTCTTGGATACCACCGACGTGACTGCTTTACTGACACTTGCACAATTAGGACCACGTATTTGCATCATTGGCCCGTCTAACAGTGGAAAGTCTACGCTGGCAACGGCAATAGGCCAGAAAAATCACTGTCCCGTGATTCATCTGGATCAGCTCTACCATCAGCCACACAGTAACTGGGTGCCACGACCCACGGCGGATTTCCTAGCGCTGCATGATGCGGCGATTGCAGAAGAGAGCTGGATTATGGAGGGGAATTACTCCGTGAGTATGCCCCAACGCTTAGCGCGTGCCACGGGGCTGATTGTGCTAGAGCTTTCTACGGCCTTGAGTTTGATGAGGTACTTGCGCCGATCGCTGTATGAGTCGGGGCATATAGGTTCATTGGAGGGCGGGCAAGGTAGCATCAAGTGGAACATGATCAAACATATAGCGATCATCACCCCCAAAAACCGTAAACGTTACCACGCGCTTTATCAAACGTGGTCAGGGCCTAAGGTCAGGCTTGATGGTGCGCGAGCGTTGCAGACGGCATATAGAGAGTGGGCGCTTACACGTCCTACCGCCTAATGCAAAGACCACAAAAAGCCCTCAAGAAACTTGAGGGCTTTGTACTGCGGGGCAACCTACGTTACCCAATTGAACTGTATGGCTACCGTTAAGATTAACGTAGCAAGGACAGCACTGTTTGTGGAATCTGGTTAGCTTGCGCCAACACAGACGTACCGGCCTGTTGCAGAATTTGTGAACGGGTCATGTTGGATACTTCAACCGCGTAGTCAGCATCCTCGATACGTGAACGTGCTGCGGATAGGTTGTTCACAGTGTTGTTCAGGTTCGATATTGTGGACTGGAAGCGGTTTTGAATCGCACCCAAGTGGCTACGCAGGTCGTCAACTTGTTGTAAAGCACTATCCAACGCAGCCAGTGGATTAGCAGTGGCTGTAAAACCAGCTTTTGCATCTGCATCATAGGCTGCTTTAGCATCAGCAAGATCTGCTGCAGCAATATCCACAACTACTTTACCATCGGCTGGAGTAACTTTACTGGCATCCAGTTTGTACATGTTTCCTGAATCATCTTTTACTGCATATTGAGTGGCATTAGCAGCGTCTTTATAGGAGTGCAAAGTCAACTCTTTACCATCCAGTCCTGCAGTAGTCGTAAATGCCACTGGTGCTGTGGTCGTAATGCCGTTGGCATCAGTGTTTGAAAATTCAGTGATAGGGCCAGTCAAACCGCTAACACTGAAACCCTTCAGACCAAGTTCAGTACTATCGATTTTTTTCAAATCAATATTAATGATTTCATTGTCGTTTGCGCCAACTTGAACTGTCAATTTAGCGGCATCCTCGCCCAACACATACTTACCGTTGAACTGGGTTTCTTTAGACACACGGTTGATTTCAGACAAACGCTCGTTAATCTCGTTCTGAATGGATTGCAGGTCAGTGCTGGAGTTAGAGCCGTTAGCGGCTTGTACGCTCAGGGTACGGATACGCTGCAAGTTTTCGTTGATTTCGTTCAACGAACCTTCAGTTGTTTGTGCGATGGAAATACCATCATTGGCGTTACGTGCGGCTTGTGACAAGCCGTTAACGTTAGCCGTGAAGCGGTTGGCAATCGCTTGCCCTGCCGCATCATCTTTTGCGCTGTTGATAGCGCGCAAGCTAACTGGTTGTTATAAAACAAATAATCTGTCGGAAGCTGCTAGGAGAGTAGTACTGACTACAGCATGACTATTGTTGTCAGCGCATAAGAATGCATTGCGCTAGGTGGCTACTCATCCCTTAGGCTCGCGTGGCAAGACTTTGCTGCCTCAACTCCCTATAGAACATGACTACCCCATATCTATGAAGGCGGTGGTTCTACTCATGGCTAAAACAGGAGTTTTACTCCCTACTTTTTCAGCCTTACTAGAGCATTAATCTTTTATGGGAAATTCTAAAAATACCCAAAATCTAACGTTACAAAAACTCACGTGTTTTGCACTTTTGTATTGGGGTTAGTCATCTATTTTATGGGGAATCTTGTTCTTTTACTGCTTCTTTAGCAACGAAGCTGCTTCTCGTTCTTTTATTCGTTGCCTATTAATTTCCATTGCCTCGGGTGTAGGCGTCCAATCATTCCAGTAATGCTCTGGTATAAGGGGAAAGTCCTTACGCTCTATACCAGTAAACGAAGGGTTGTACCCCCTACGTTTCATCTCGGCGATCAGAGCAGCATGCCGTTTTTGTAGATAACCAAGTCGCGTGTAGAAAAACAGCACATGGCCTTTACCCAGCGTGTAAGCCTCTGGTTGTATGAGTTTTGCACGCTTTACGGATTTCTCTGCGAGGGCAAACACACGGGGAAGCTCACGATACTCAGCCACAAGGTGTGGGCCGCTTAGCTCTTCTACAGGAATACAGTTGATACGGGTCACAATATGCTTCTTGGTTGGTAGGGGGTGATCTAATAATCAATTATTGATCTATTTTGTTTTGTATTTTATTTGATTATAAAGGGCGATAAATATTGTTAATTTAGGTTGTTTTTTGTAATAAATTACTAGAAAGTTGTGTGGATGTTTATTTGGTTGTTACTGTTTTTAGGGTTTTCTTGTCATTTATCAATATGAGTTTTTTTGTTGATGGTAGGATTTGCACATATCTGATTGATATAGTTACATGATAGGAGAGAGTATGTTTTTATCCTCCGGTTGGTGGGAATTATGGATGCGGGTTTTAGGTATTGATCTGGCAATTGTGCTGACGGCCTTCGCCCTTGTGTGTTGTGTGAAAATGTACCGTAACAGACAATGAGCCTCTATGCGACAAGACGAAACCATGAAAAAAGCTGCCTACTAGGCAGCTTTTTTCATGGCTAAATGGCAACCTAAAAGTTAGTCTTCATACCATAGGTCATCAGGCGAAACATTCACAAAGTCTGGTGTTGGCAATGTGGGTAGTCGTATGGCTTGGATATGGGGGAGTTTGAGCAATAAGGCTTTCACTACTCTGTGCATGCCATCAATGACTTTGCCTGCGGGGCACAACAAAATGGGATAAGTTAAATCGGCTGCTTGTACCAAGGCTATATGGTTGGCGATAGAACGGCACGTCGGTGCGTCTCCCCCTAAGTCATACCAGTAAGCTTCGTTGAGCTCTTGTATGGCATCCAGTGGCACATCTTCCACGGGTAGTGATTGGGTGGAGGCGAGTAGTTTATTAACGTCCCAGATGTGTGTGTCAGGGCCTATAGAGCGAAAGTGGTACTGTTGTCGCATGGGTTATTTGTTACTAGGGGCTGAGGCGGTTGCGCCGGTTTCGTTATCCGCAGCATCAGTCTGTTCTTGAAAATCTTTTGCTAATTGGTCAAAACACGCTAAGCGTGCGGTGCCGTCCTTCATGGCTGAACAGGTTGCTAGAGCTTCTTGGATAGAAGCAGCATGTGCCAACGGTGTACATAGCGCAACGAGTGTGAATGCAGTGAGGATTTTTTTCATGATGATTCCTGATGCCTAATAAGGGAAAGCCGCTATGGGTAGCTTAGCTGTTACCGCAGACCTTGATAAGGTCTTGCAGTGCTGTATCAGCGCCTTGGGTGGAAAACGTAATCATGGTGCTGGCGGCATCTACGGGAAATAGCTCAAGGATAATGGTAGGTGAGCTACGTAAATAGTCAAAGAGTTCGTTGCCGTCACGAGGGAAGGTACGGGTAGCGCTGTGCTCTGAGGCTACCCAGTCCTCTGTTGGAATATCACCGTGAAGGGGCGGTGAATATCGCACCTTTACCGAGCTGCTAGAAACTGGCTGCCCCCAATGTAGGTTAACAACGGTTTGATAGCGTCCACAGAGTAGACTTAGTATGGCGGGCGTAGTCGTGGAGCTCAGGCTAGCGTAGGGGTATTGTTGGCCTGTGTAGGGATCAACGCTATGGCCGGTTCTCCAGTTGCTGGTTGTGGGGGCGGTAGGCGGTTGAGTTGCCGCCTCAGCGCTCACGTGTATAGCCATGTTAAGCAGCAGAATAGAGGCAGAAAGTAGAGTTCTGGACGTCATGCTTGATATGCCTGTGCCTAAAGATGCACAACAATAAAATACTGCGCCATGGCTTGGCAAGTGCCGGTCTGTAGGATGAGGCTCTGAAAACAAAGAGGGCTTCCCTAAGGAAGCCCTCTTTGAGGCGCGGTTATTTACTGCCAGAAACTGGACAATAAATAGCCGTTCTATGCCGACTCATCATCATTTAAGATGATAGCGTTATATGCGTGGCTGTGTCTATCTGAATCTATACGAGGTGCGGCGGTGATTAGGGTGTTGTGTAGCGTGTACGAAATTGCCGATTTTTTGTGAAAGTAGCATAGAGTTTTGCTAAAACCCCTACCGTTTATCCAACTTATCTGCCATGATTACAGAGGGATATTTTTCCCTGAGTACATTTAGGAAAGACATTGAAAACAGAAACTGGTATTGTAAAGTGGTTCAATAACGAGAAAGGCTTCGGCTTCATTACGCCGGAGAACGGCGGTAAGGATCTCTTTGCTCACCACAGTGAAATCCAAGGGACAGGTTACAAGTCTCTTGACGAGAACCAACGCGTATCGTTCGAAGTTGGCCAAGGCCAAAAAGGCCCTTGCGCTACGAACATCCAAAAAATTTAATGCATGCCTAACGCATTAGCGTTAGACAGTATCGAATTTCAAAGCCAGACCTATTTTGTAGGGCTGGCTTTTTTGTTGTCCTATAGCAGTGTCTATTCTTTAGGGTGTAGTAACAGTTGCTCTAACTCACGGCAGCCTGCTGCAATATCCTGATCGCAGGCTTTTTTATACAGGTCTTGTGCGATTTCAATGTTCTGGGGAACCGCCTCACCCTTCACGTACATGGTGGCTAGGTTAAATTGCGCACCTGGGTGGTTCTGTTCGGCGGCTGCGGTGTAAAGCTCAAACGCTTTTTGCAGATTTTGCTCAGTACCATCACCCATGTCATACAAAATAGCGGCGTTGTATTGTGCTCTAGCATGCCCTTGGGCCGCCGCTTTCTCAAGCCATGGCAGCGCTTGACTGAAGCTGTGTGCTACACCTTCTCCATTCAAATAGATCAGGCCCAGCATGTATTGGGCTTCCGCATGGTTTTGTGCGGCTGCTAGTTCGAAGAGTGTGCGTGCTTTAACAAAATTTTGAGGAAAATTTTCACCGTTGTAGTACAGCAAACCCAGTGTAAATTGAGTGTCAGCACCTGTGGTTGCGGTTGTTGTAACGGTGGTATCGGTTTGAGCGCTAACAGGCAGGCTAGCGTAAGCACTAAGTGCCAATATCACGGCTATACATCTACTTTTATTATTCATATGAGCACTCGGCTGTGGCGTGGTTTATGTTAGGTCATTATAGGCCCGGATGCACCCCTAGCATCACCAGTAAAAACAGCATGTACAGCAGAAAGCCCATGGCGAGTAGTAGCAGTGCAATTTTCATCTGGTGATTATTTTTTTGGGGTGGGCTGGTGATCAGTATTGGGTTGATAACGCAGCCAGCCTGCAATATTTGAACTGCCTGCAGGTCTGTCGTTAGGGTGTACGCGCCCTTCGTTAACGGGTACTTCGGCAAAATCAAAGGGGCTCATGCCTTCTATGCAAGCCACATTCACACCATACTGATCGGGGGAGGATCGGCGTTGGTGGAAAGTGTAAATGCCGCATCTAGAGCAGAAGTAATGTTTGGCTTCGCCGGTATTGAACTGGTAGAGCGTAAGTGCGTCTTGGCCTTGCTGTATATGAATGTTATCTAAGTAGGCTGATACGGCGACAGCACCACGCATACGGCAGTAAGAGCAATTGCAGCGTCTTGCGCTGGCAACGCCATCACTAAGCGTGACGCTAAAACGCACGGTTCCGCAGTGGCAAGCGGCTTGGTGTGAAACGGTGTTCTGATCTGGTGTTGTTAGCATGGATGTAAGCTTATGTAAATGTAACTTATTGATTGTTAACATTTTTTGAACTTATTATTTGTATAATGATGACATCGTTTGAAAAGAGATGTCTATGTATTTTATGAAGCCTATTTACTGGGTTGCGGTATTTTTCTCGTTTGTTCTCCCTTTCCTTTATAAGGGTAGAGATGACGATTAAGCTGCAGCGTAGTAGCTAAGAGATCAGTACTTATAGAAAAAAGAAAAGCAGGGTCTTGCTGTATGGCAGACCATTTATTGCCCCGATTCGATTCGCGAATACGGGGATTTTTTTTGCTCAAACCATTGTGTACTAAGCGTTAGCGGCTGTTTCTTTTGGTTTCGTATTTGTAGAATGAATAACCTAGTGTGCTGGTAGACTTTTCATGTTACGAATATAGAGTTATTACATGGTACATGGAGGGTGGTATGGAAGAGTGGACAGTCGCAGCTCAGGGATCCTCTGAGGGCTGGAAGTACGAAGTAGAAATTAGAACTCTGGAAAACGGGCAAGTAGAGACACGAATTGTGCCGGCACCTCATGAGCATTTGGCAATTAGTGGGGCGTTTGGCCGTATTGAAGATGCACTGGCCGAGGCTCAACGCTTCGCTGAGCGGGCTATACAAGCGGCTCAAGTCGCTTACGTATAAGCTAGTCTGACAAAGGTGGTCTCAGCGGGACCATCTAGCGTGCTATACGGTGCGGGCAATAAGACAGGCAAAAATAAGTAGGTGCTATGACGCCGCCTACCGCTATCATGACAACTGGTTCATGATGGGTAGGAAACAGAATGACTCTTATTGTTACCGCAGATAGCGATGCTTATATCAATTGGTTGATCGCGCACGATACGGAAGTGGACGTATCGTGGGTGCGTCGCTGCGTCTTGCAGCGCAACTTCACGGTGAGCCACCTCAGGCATCACATATACCGTATTACCTGCTTGCAATGCCTAACATAGGTAGTGTCGCGATGTGCTAAATATAGAAGCGGGGCAAAGGGCCCTGTTTTCGAAGAGCAGAATGAAAAAGATCATCGCAACAATACTATTTGGTTTATGGCCGCTCTTGGCTGCAACGGCTGAGACAGGGGATGATCTTGTCTATGCACAAGTTAGGGCAATAGAAATTACGGCGGATGAGATTGAAATGGTCACTCCGCTTGAGTTTCATGCTAAAGGGAATGTGGTGATTTCTGGGCATGGAGATGACATACATGCTCATACCGCTATCATTACCGAAGATAGGCATATGATCACCATAGAGGCGGAAGAACTCTTTATGGAGTAGCGGGGTGGCTTGTTTATAGCAGCAGCTTGAAGCCTTCATGAGAGGCGGTAAAGCCTAAACCCTCATAGAAACGCAGCGCATCACGGCGTTGTTTATCACTGGTCAATTGCACCATTCCACAGCCGGCTATACGTGCTTGGTTGATCGCGTAATCCAGTAGTTTTTTGCCTATACCTTGCCCTCTATATAGATTACTGACGCGCACGCTTTCTATTTGTGCACGTAGCATGCCGCCGCGCGATAGCCCTGGGATAAGGGTAAGCTGCAATACAGCAATCACCTGGTGTTCATGCTCGGCCACAATAAGGCTATTACCGCGCTGTGCTTGAATCGCCATGAAGGCGGCGTGATAGGCCGACTCAAACTCACGCCCTTCACGTGTGGCTCCCAAAGGATCATCGGACAGTAGCGCAGTAATGGCGGCTAAATCGTCTTGTGTTGCGGGTCTGAATGAGAGCGAAAAAGAGGTGTCTGTCATGTGGACTCCGAGGTAACAGGGGAAAGTAGTGTGTTCATGTGTAAACCCTGTATAAAGAGTAAACCAAATGGGGTGTGGGTGAGGTGTACTCCTTACTGTGTGTGGGCATAAAAAAACCGCCGCATAAAACCCATGCGGCGATTAAACGGTGGCTGAACAAGGGTTACACCGAAGCAGGGTCAACTTTCTCTTTATCAATGTTGTAGAGCGTAATGGCCTCGCTCACTTTGCTGCGAGCAATAACACCATCATCCGCTAATGCCTTTAAAGCAGCTAACACAACAAAGTGTCTGTCGACTTCAAAGAAGGTGCGTAAGGACTCGCGAGTGTCGGATCTACCAAAACCATCGGTGCCTAACGACACAAAACGTGTGTTGTGAATGAAGGGGCGGATTTGGTCGCCTACGATTTTCATGTAGTCGGTGGTGACGACAATAGGGCCGGCGTGTTTTTCCAGACATTGTTGTACATAAGGAATACGTGGCTGGTCTTCAGGGTGCAACATATTCCAGCGTTCTGCAGCCATGCCTTCACGACGTAGTTCGATGAGGCTGGTGGCGCTCCACACATTGCTGTGAATGCCGAAGTCTTTTTCTAGTAGTTCGCTGGCGGCAATAACCTCTCGCAGTATGGACCCGCTGCCCAGTAATTGCACTTGAGGTGTCTCGCCCTTAGTAGCGCTGCCATCTTTAAACAGATACAGGCCCTTAAGAATGCCCGCTTCGGACCCTTCAAGTAAGGCGGGGTTGGGGTAGCTTTCGTTCAGCAACGTGATGTAGTAGTAGATGTCCTCCTGGTCCACATACATACGACGTAAGCCGTCTTGAATGATGACTGCCAGTTCGTAGGCAAAGGTGGGGTCATAGGAAATGCAGTTAGGGATCACAGAGGACAGTACGTGGCTGTGTCCGTCATCATGCTGCAAACCTTCGCCCATTAAGGTGGTACGACCCGATGTGGCGCCTAGCATAAAGCCTCGGGTGCGCGCATCGCCCGCTGCCCACGCCAAATCGCCCACGCGTTGCAAGCCAAACATGGAGTAGAAAATGTAGAAGGGGATGGCCGTTACACCATGATTGCTGTAGGCAGTACCTGCTGCAATCCATGACGAGATAGCTCCTGATTCATTAATACCTTCTTGCAAGATTTGGCCGTCTTTGGCTTCTTTGTAATAGCTGAGTTGCCCCGCATCTTGTGGGGTGTAAAGCTGGCCCAAATACGAGTGAATGCCAATTTGTCTAAACAAGCCCTCCATGCCAAAGGTGCGCGATTCATCGGGCACGATAGGGATTACCAGTTTTCCTAAATTTGGGTCTTTAAGCAGGGTGGTTAGTATGCGTACAAATGACATGGTGGTAGACACGCCTCTGTCGCCGCTATCTTTCAGCTGGGCAGCAAAGCTGCTTAGCGGTGGAGTTTCTAAAGGTTCTACTTTGCTAATGCGGGCAGGAATGTAGCCACCTAAGGTAGATCGGCGCTCGGCGAAGTAGCGTGCTTCTTCGCTGCTGGGGGCGGGTTTTAGGTAGGGCATTTCCTCCAGTTGGTCGTCAGATACGGGCAGTGAGAAACGGTCGCGGAAGGCGCGTACCGCATCAGCACTCATTTTCTTCAGCTGGTGGTTAATGTTCTGACCTTCGCCTGCTTCACCCATACCAAAACCTTTTACGGTTTTAACGAGTACAACGCTAGGCTGGCCGGAGGTGTTTACCGCTTGCGAATACGCTGCGTAGACTTTTTCTGGATCATGGCCGCCACGGGTAAGTGCCCAGATATCATCGTCGGATAAGTGGGAGACCAGTTCTAGTAGTTCTGGGTATTTGCCAAAGAAGTGCTCGCGCACATACGCGCCATTTTGTGATTTGAAGGTTTGGTATTCACCATCAACGCATTCCATCATGCGCTGGCGTAATAGGCCAGAGGTGTCGCGTTGTAATAGCTCATCCCAGCCGCTGCCCCACAATACTTTGATGACATTCCAACCTGCTGCGCGGAAGTTACCTTCCAATTCTTGCACGATTTTGCTGTTCCCTCGTACTGGACCGTCTAGGCGCTGCAAGTTGCAGTTCACCACAAAAATCAAATTATCTAAGCGCTCACGCCCTGCGAGGGAGATCGCTGCCAACGATTCTGGCTGATCCATTTCACCATCGCCAAGGAACGCCCAGACCTTACGACCTTGGTGCTCCATGAGTCCACGGTACTCTAGGTAGCGCATAAAGCGCGCCTGATAGGCGGCGGTGAGTGGGCCTAGCCCCATGGAGACGGTAGGGAACTGCCAGAAATCAGGCATCAAGCGCGGGTGAGGGTAGGAAGATAGGCCATCACGTCCAGCTTCGCGGCGAAAGTTATCCAGCTGTTTCTCGGTGATGCGTCCTTCTAGGTAGGCGCGCCCATAAATGCCGGGGGCAGAGTGGCCTTGTATGTAGACCATATCGCCACCGAAGCTGTCGGTTCTGCCACGGAAAAAATGGTTAAAACCCACGTCATACAGTACGGCTGCCGACTGGTAGGTTGCAATATGCCCGCCCACGTTAGAGTGTTTGCCGGCGCGCAGTACCATGACCATCGCGTTCCAGCGTATGTAGGCATTAAGTCGACGCTCTACACCTAGATCGCCTGGGTAGGCGGGTTGAGCGCGTTTGGGGATGGTGTTGACGTAAGCCGTGGTCACTTTGTCGTGCAGGCTGCCGTGTTGTTCAACATCAAAATCCACTAATTGGTCGATCAGGTAATGAGCCCGTGGTCTGCCTTCAACTGCAACTACAGCCTCTAACGCCTCCAACCATTCTCGCGTCTCTTGTGGGTCAATATCGTGAGGTACGAGGGACTGGTGACGCGGGCTCGCTCTGCAGAAGATGGTCGGGCAGCATTTGCCACGATCACCACTAAAGGGCGTGAGCTACGGAAAAAAATGTGGGCAGTATACGAATCCACCGTTGCCGAACTTTTTCTGAAGCAGTTTAGCGTTGATGAACAAGCTCAGTTGTCTGCTGGCTTGAATAAGGCAGCGATTGCTATACGTGATCGTGACAAAACATCTACAGAGTCAGAGTAATAGTCATGACGCATAAGGCTACTACAGTGTGATGTTGCTCGTTTTTGCTACTCACTTTTAGAGAATGAGAACAATGGATATACGTGCTTATCAGCCCACCGATGAGTCTGCTGTGATTGCCCTTTGGGAGGTATGTGGTTTAACGCGACCATGGAATGACCCCCGCAAAGACATTGCCCGTAAGCTTACGGAACAACCGGAGCTTTTTCTGGTGGGGGTGGAGGGCGAGAAGTTGATGGCGACGGCGATGGTAGGTTTTGATGGGCACAGGGGCTGGGTGTACTACTTGGCGGTTGATCCAGCGTTTCAGCGTTTATCTTATGGTAAACAGCTGATGCACGAGGCCGAGCAACTACTCATTGCACGAGGATGTCCCAAAATTAACCTACTCGTTCGTAGCAGTAACACCAAGGTGTTGAAGTTCTATGCTGAACTGGGCTACACGCAAGACGACGTGGTGAGCTTGGGGCGTAGATTAATTGCCGATGAATAACGAGGTTTGAAGCATTAACGCCTAGCCTGTTAAGCCCATACTAGTGTGACCCGTTGGTGTATAGACCAACGGGCTTTTTTGTGCGGTGCGTGAGCAGGCGCGGCGGTTGGCTACAAGCTAGTTTGGGGCAGATTCTGTGGTTGCGATGCTAGCTTTGGTGGGTAGTGCAAGCGTCCACGTCTGGGTAATGAGTACCGTGCCGGTGGTGGTTTTAGTCGTGACATATACATCCATTAAACCGCGGTCCGCTTTGTTCTTAGATGGACGTATATCCATAATTTCTGCGCAAACCAGTAGGCTGTCTCCTGGGTACGAGGGGTGATGAAAACGTACATCTTTAAAGCCCGCGCCAATTAATGGCGTGTCGCCAAAGCGCTTAGAGTTCAAGATTAGCTTGAGAGTGATTAATAAGGTCTGCCACCCGCTACCTACTAATTGACCAAAAATAGTACCTTTCGCGAGCTCTTCATCTATATGCATGTCTTGAGGGTCGTATTCCTCGGCAAAAGCAACGATATTGTCTCGCGTGAGTGTGAAGGTTTCGGTTTCAATCTGCTCACCTACCTTGAAGTCTTCTAAGTAGCGAAGTACCCCCGTCTTGGCTTTGGTCATAGGCACCAGCACAATGGTCTCCTTAGTTTAGTTATGAAATATATAGTAGATAGTAGATTTAAGTTTTGGTGGGCGTCAACCGTTGGTAGGTGGATGGTTTTTGGAGCGAGGACTGCAGGCAGCGTGGGGTGATGGGTATCTTTAGTACTGTATTTCTGTCATAGTGGGCTGGAGAAATTTCTCTCATTATTTAGGAAATACATTGAAAATAGAAACTGGTATTGTGAAATGGTTCGACAACGATAGAGGCTTTGGTTTCATCATGCCTGAGAACGGTGGTAAGGATCTTTTTGCACATTACAGTGAAATCCAAAGTAACGGGTCGCAAAGTGCGCTAGCGGAAAATCAACGCGTGTCATACGTGGTTGGACAAGGCCAAAAAGGCCCCTGTGCGACAAAAATCACAGTGCTGTAAAAGCCTATAGCCTTAGGGTGTATAGGCATAAATACCCAGCGGGGCCTCTGATTACAGGGCCTCGCTTTTTTTATGCGTGCGCGTGATTGCTAAAGTGCGTAGTATCGGGTGTATACGAATTTTGTACTTTACAGACGGTGACGTTGGATGAAATACCGCCTTTTCCTTTTTGATCTGGATGATACCCTCTTTGATTTTTCTGCTTCAAACGCGTGGTCGTTTAGGCGGATGTTGAGCGCGTCTGATGCCGTGGTCTCGCCCGACCAGGTGTTTGCGGACTTCCTGGAAATAGACAGCGGGTTATGGAAACAATTTGAGCAAGGCTTGGTGTCTAGGGACCAGCTAAAAGTAGAGCGTTTTGTACGTACCTTTGCCAAGCATGGTGTGACGATGGATGCCGAGCAGGCGAACCAGTTGTATTTGCAGGGGTTGTCAGAGCACGTTGCCTTAGTTGAGGGTGCTGTAGAGGTATGCAAAGCATTGGCCACAGTGGGTGAGGTTGGAGTCATTACCAATGGTTTTGAACAGGTGCAGCGTCAGCGCGTGGCGAATGCTGGCTTGCAGCCTTATGTTTCCTTTTTGGCGTCTTCAGAGGCCTGTGGATATGCCAAACCCGATACGAGGTTGTTTGACTTTGCGGTGGGGCAGGCAAAAGCCTTTAGCAGGGATTCAACCCTGATTATTGGTGATAGGTTGGATGCTGATATTTTGGGTGGCAATAACTTTGCGATCTCCAGTTGCTGGTTTAACCCTTCTGCGGCCCCAAACGCTTCTGGGGTACAACCCACCTATGAAATAGCACATCTAACCGAATTGTTGAGGTTGGTAGGTGTGCGGGGCTAAGTGTGTACTAACGACGCTTACTTTTGAGTTGTTTAGCGCTGTATTGCCTGTTGCTTGTTGTAATGTGGATGCGATTCTGGCTAGGGGTTAGTGCTAAGCAGCTTACAAGGGTGGTTGCTGCGGCTGTGGCTGCTGTATACGTTTTCCCCCTAGGAGGAATGGGGTTTTTAAAGACGAATGAAGGTGTTCGGTGGGCAGGCCTAGGTATCCGTTGTAATTATTTGGTTGCATATATTCTGTAATATTTCTTCGTTATGCTGCTAGACTTAGCTGGATCTGATGCAAGGGTTGCCAAGCAGTGGCATGCTCGCAGTCTGGGTCAGGCTAAAGAAGTTCAAGTCGTTTTGAACGGAGCAGCAGTATCACGCTCCTGCGTTGTAACAAGGCAGAAAATCAGTAGATTTTTGATTTGCATAATTACAAGAGGGCAAAATGGATATTGAGTTTGCTGAGTACAGGGTTAATCCATCAGGCGTGGCATTTTCTTTTTTGACGGATGTTGGCGAGCGCGTATTAGGAAATGTATCTTTAAACGCCTTGGAAGCATTGACAGGTAAGTGGATAGGGGAAGAGAGCTGTGTGGACGCCTATCACGAGCACCGTGCTGTAATTCATAAAGTGGTACTGCGAAAGTACAAGCAGGGGGCTAAAGAGCCGTTTTGGGTACGAGAAAGTGAGCTTGGCTAGATGCCAAGCTTTTTTTATGTCTGTTGTAAGGTATGAGGTGCAACGGTTTTTGGTGTGCTGTTGATGGGCAGTCAACAGAATACTGTTCTACCTCGCAATAACGAGCGCTGACTGGTGATGATTGCCGGAAAGTAGCTATGGGCTATTTTCTCTATCAGCAGAGGCTAATCAATTGAAAGCAGAAATAAAAAAAGCACTGATTCTATGAATCAATGCTTTTTCAATCTGTTGGTGCGAACGGGGAGACTCGAACTCCCACACCTCTCGGCGCCAGAACCTAAACCTGGTGCGTCTACCAATTCCGCCACGTTCGCTTCAAACAAGCATTGAAGTATAGAATGCCTTTTATTTTTTTGCAAGTATTTTTATCTCACCAGCGGTGGTGGGTAAAACTAAGTAAAAATGGAGGGCAAAGCGAGTAGCCAGTGATTGTATGCATGGCTCTCTATGCGTACAATCTTCCGATTTACCCTAAAAAATTGCTAGACATAGGTACTATGCTTGCTATTGAATAGAGGGTTGGCCGGTTATTGAAGGCGGCTTTCCGGTAAAATAACCGATTATTTTTGATTCACTAACTCACTCAAATAGGTCTCTAATGCAGCCCGAGGTTGAAATTCTGTCCGGTTTGGAGCGCCGTGTCGATCTGGTCGTTTCTGTGGCCGATGTCGAAAAAGAAGTCCAGGCACAACTTAAACGTGTGGCGCGTACCGCAAAAATTCAGGGCTTCCGCCCCGGTAAAGCACCACTAGCCATGATTGAGCGCAGTCACGGTCCTAGCGTCCGTTACGATGTGATCAATACCGAATTAGGCAAAGCGTTGGATGCAGCTCTGAAAGCTGCTGATGTACGCGTTGCAGGTACACCAAGCATCGAACCCAAAGAGGGCGAGCCTGCTGAAGGTACTATGGCATTTAGCGCTACATTCGAAGTGTACCCAGAAGTGGCCGTGCCTGATCTGTCTACATTGGAAATCACTCGTAGCACAGCGGATGTTGGCGACGACGAAATCCAAACAACTATTGATATCCTGCGTAAGCAGCGTGCCCAATTTGAAGCTCGTGCAGATCGCGCAGCTCAAGACGGCGATCGCGTTACATTGGATTTCAAAGGCACGATTGATGACGTGACTTTTGAAGGTGGTACCGCTGAAGGTTTCTCCTTCGTATTGGGCGAAGGCCGTATGTTGCCTGAGTTCGAAACTGCTGTGCAAGGCATGAAAGCTGGTGAAGAGAAAACCTTCCCGCTGGCATTCCCTGCTGATTACGGTGGCACCGAAGTGGCTGGTAAAACAGCACAATTCGAGATCACAGTAACTGAAGTGGCTGAAGCTGTTCTGCCAGAAATGAACGCTGAGTTTGCCAAAATGCTGGGTCAAGCTGAAGGCGATGTAGAAGCGCTGAAAGCAGACATCCGTAGCAACGTTGAGCGTGAAGTTAAAGCTCGCGTGCAAGCTCGCACTAAAGCAAGCGTGATGGATGCATTGGCTGGTGCCTCTACATTCGAACTGCCTAAAGCACTGATCGACGCAGAAGTGCAAAACCGTATTGCTGCCACTCGTGAAGAGTTGAAAGCGCGCGGCTTGCCTAACGCTGACAATTTCCCTATCCCTGAAGATAGCTTCAAAGAAGAAGCCGAGCGTCGTGTACGTTTGGGTCTGTTGCTGTCTGAACTGGTTAAAGCGGCTGAATTGCAAGCTAAACCAGAACAGGTTCGTGCTCGTATCGAAGAGTTTGCTCAGAACTACGAACAACCTGCTCAGGTTGTGACATACTACCTGTCAGATCGTCAACGTCGCGCTGAGATCGAAGCTGTAGTGCTGGAAGATAACGTGGTTGAACACGTACTTTCTAACGCTAAAGTTACAGAAGAGGGCGTGCCATTCAACGAAATCATGGGGAACTAACTAATGTCGTCTAGTTTTATCGACTTCTATGCTTCAATGCATGGGGGACACTCAGTAACACCGTCCGGTTTGGGCTACATTCCTATGGTTGTAGAGCAATCTGGCCGCGGTGAGCGTTCTTACGATATCTACTCACGCTTGTTGCGTGAGCGCTTGGTGTTTTTGGTGGGTCCGGTTAATGACCAGTCCGCTAACCTGATTGTGGCGCAACTGCTGTTCTTGGAGTCGGAAAACCCAGACAAAGACATCTCTTTGTACATCAACTCGCCTGGTGGCGGTGTGTACGCAGGGATGGGCATTTATGACACCATGCAGTTCGTGAAACCTCAGGTTTCAACGCTGTGCACCGGGATGGCAGCCAGTATGGGTGCTTTCCTGTTGTCGGCGGGGGAAAAGGGCAAGCGTTTCGCCTTGCCTAATTCTCGCATCATGATTCATCAGCCGTCAGGCGGTGCGCAGGGTCAAGCATCGGATATTCAAATCCATGCTCAAGAGATCCTGAGCTTGCGTGATAGTTTGAATGGTATTCTGGCTAAAAATACTGGCCAGACCATTGAGCAAGTTGCGCTGGATACTGAGCGTGATCGTTTCATGTCAGCCAACGACGCGAAAAACTATGGTTTGATTGACCTAGTCTTGACGCATCGCGCAGACGAAACAGCTTAATGGGTGTGACTGCGCTGCCATGCACTTTTGCTGGCAGCGTAGGCACGTGATGTTTTGTAGGGAAAACGCTTTTTCTCTCTATTTTTAACAGAGTCTTATGTCTGATAAAAACTCGTCCGATGACAAAGTCCTGCATTGTTCGTTTTGCAACAAAAGCCAGAGCGAAGTCGGCAAGCTAATAGCCGGACCTGCTTCCGTATTCATTTGTGATGAATGCATTACCTTGTGCAGTGACATCATTCACGAAGAGTCACAGGAAAAAGCTAAAGAAGCCATTAAAACTGAGCTTCCAAAACCCAAAGAAATTAAAGAGTTTCTTGATCAGTATGTGATTGGTCAGGAATCTCCCAAGCGTAGCTTGGCGGTAGCGGTATACAACCATTACAAGCGTATTCGTTATGCGAATACCTCGGATGATGGGGTGGAGCTATCTAAAAGTAATATTTTGCTGATCGGTCCTACCGGTTCAGGTAAAACCTTGTTGGCACAAACCTTGGCGCGTCTGTTGAATGTGCCGTTTGTGATGGCTGACGCGACTACCTTAACCGAAGCGGGTTATGTGGGTGAGGATGTAGAAAACATCATCCAGAAACTCCTACAAAGCTGCGAGTACGATGTAGATAAGGCCCAGCAAGCGATTGTATATATCGATGAGATCGACAAGATCTCTCGTAAATCAGATAACCCTTCTATTACCCGCGACGTGTCGGGTGAGGGTGTGCAGCAAGCCTTGCTGAAACTGATTGAAGGTACGGTTGCGTCGGTGCCACCTCAAGGTGGTCGTAAGCATCCAAACCAAGACTTCGTGCAAGTGGATACCACCAACATTTTGTTTATCGTGGGTGGCGCATTTGCTGGTCTGGATAAAGTGATTTTGGATAGGACTGAGAAATCCGGTATTGGTTTCTCGGCGTCGGTGAGCTCTAAGTCTGAGCGTGGTGTAGGCGAGGTATTTACGGAAGTTGAGCCAGAAGATCTGATCAAGTTCGGTATTATTCCTGAGCTAGTAGGCCGTTTGCCGGTCGTTACTACCTTGCAAGAGCTGGATGAAGACTCCTTGATCCAAATCTTGACTCAGCCGCGTAACGCATTGGTGAAGCAGTTCCAGCAACTGTTTGCAATGGAAGACGTTGACCTAGAAGTGGATAGCGATGCGTTGCGTGCTATTGCTAAACGTGCCATTACCCGTAAAACGGGTGCTCGTGGTCTGCGCTCTATTGTTGAGCAGTCATTGCTGAACACCATGTATGAGTTGCCATCGCGTCCAGATGTAGGCAAAGTAGTACTTACAGCGGATGCTGTAAGTGGCAAAAGTGAACCCGTATTGGTGGAACGCAGCGAAGACGATAAGTTGGCAACAACATCGGACACTGCAGCCGCCTAAGCGGAACACTTTCTGTTATAAATAATAGACTCTTTGCTTGTTTGGCTCTTGAAATATTCAAAATAGCCGCAACCTTACAGTTAAGAAGTGCATCTAAAAAGGGAAGCTTCATGCTTCCCTTTTGCGGATGACGGGCTTATTAAAAGGAATTTGCTATGTCTGCGAGCCAGATTCTTACTACGGAACCCATGGAACTCCCGCTATTGCCATTGCGCGATGTGGTGGTGTTTCCGCATATGGTGATTCCCCTGTTCGTGGGGCGTCCACGGTCCATTAAGGCGTTGGAATTGGCAATGGAAGATGGCAACCACATTATGTTGGTTGCTCAGAAAACTGCCAGCAAAGATGAGCCTTCCAAAGAAGACCTATACGAAATAGGTTGTGTAGCGAACATTCTGCAAATGCTGAAATTACCCGATGGCACCGTAAAAGTGCTGGTAGAGGGTATGCAGCGCGCGCGCGCGGTAGATGTGACGGAAACCGAAGAGTGTTTCAAAGCTAAGGTTGTGGCTGCAGAGATTGATTCTGCGGCATCGGCATCAGAGCACGAGGCCTTGCGCCGTGCTGTGTTGGCCCAGTTTGAGCAGTACGTCAAACTGAATAAAAAAATCCCTCAGGAAATTTTGACTTCCCTGACCGGTATTGAAGAGCCAGGTAGGCTAGCCGATACAGTGGCTGCACACCTGAGCTTGAAGCTAGAGCAGAAACAAGAAATGCTGGAAATGGCTGCTGTAGGTAGCCGTTTAGAAGCCTTGTTGGCTCAGCTGGAATCTGAAATCGATATTCTTCAAGTGGAAAAACGCATTCGCGGCCGCGTGAAGAAACAGATGGAAAAAAGTCAGCGCGACTACTACCTGAATGAGCAAGTCAAAGCCATTCAGAAAGAGTTGGGCGAGGGCGAGGAAGGTGCTGATCTAGAGGAACTAGAAAAACGCATCGAAGAAGCCAAACTGCCCAAAGAAGCGCAGAAGAAAGCCGAAGCTGAACTGAAAAAACTGAAGCTGATGTCGCCTATGTCGGCTGAAGCAACCGTGGTGCGCAACTATCTGGATACGCTGGTGGGTATGCCATGGCGTAAGAAGAGCCGTATCAGCAATTCGCTGGTCAATGCTCAGGAAGTACTGGATAGCGATCACTTTGGTCTGGAAAAAGTGAAAGAGCGTATTGTCGAGTACTTGGCAGTACAGCAACGTGTGAGCAAACTGAAGTCGCCTATTCTGTGTTTGGTAGGCCCTCCTGGTGTAGGTAAAACCTCGCTGGGGCAGTCTATTGCGCGTGCGACCAATCGTAAGTACGTACGTATGGCGTTGGGTGGTGTGCGTGACGAGGCCGAGATTCGTGGGCACCGTCGTACGTACATTGGCTCTATGCCAGGTAAAGTGCTGCAAAACATGTCCAAAGTAGGCGTGCGTAACCCGCTGTTCCTGCTGGATGAAATCGATAAGCTGGGCATGGACTTCCGTGGCGATCCGTCATCGGCATTGCTGGAGGTGCTAGACCCAGAGCAAAACCATACTTTCCAAGATCACTACTTGGAAGTGGACTTCGATTTGTCTGACGTAATGTTTGTGGCCACCAGCAATACGCTGAACATTCCACCGGCGCTGTTAGACCGTATGGAAGTGATTCGTTTGTCGGGTTATACCGAAGACGAAAAAGTACGTATCGCGTTTGATCACTTGATTCCTAAGCTGGTGAAGCATAACGGCGTTAAAGACGGCGAGCTTGAAGTTGCAGAAGACGCTGTACGCGATATGATTCGCTACTACACACGTGAAGCGGGTGTGCGTTCGTTAGAGCGTGAAATCAGCAAGATCTGCCGTAAGGTAGTGCGTAAGTTTTTGGAAGCCGCTAAATCCGATGCTAAACCAAAAACTGTGGTGGTGAACTCCGAGAACTTGGAAGAGTTCTTGGGCGTACGTCGATACACCTTTGGTGTGGCTGAAACCGAGAACAAAGTTGGGCAAGTTACCGGTTTGGCGTGGACTGAAGTGGGTGGCGATTTGCTCACCATCGAAGTCGCAGACATGCCAGGTAAAGGCAACGTGCAGCGTACAGGTTCTATCGGTGACGTCATGAAAGAGTCGGTAGAGGCCGCCCGTACAGTAGTGCGTTCTCGCGCTCAGAAGTGGGGCATTCCTGATACAACATTCGAGAAGCGCGATTTGCACGTGCACTTCCCTGATGGTGCTACACCTAAAGATGGTCCATCGGCAGGTATTGCGATCACAACGGCTATTGTGTCGTCGTTAACGGGTATTCCTATCCGTGCAGACGTCGCCATGACCGGCGAGATCACATTGCGTGGCGAAGTGCTGGAAATTGGTGGTTTGAAAGAGAAGCTGTTGGCAGCACTGCGCGGCGGTATCAAAACTGTCATGATTCCAGAGCAAAACGTGAAAGACTTGGCTGATATTCCAGACAACGTCAAAAACCACTTGGAGATTATTCCAGTGCGTTGGATTGATCGCGTTTTGGAAGTGGCGTTGGAAAAAATGCCGGTGCCATTAAGTGACGAAGAAGTTGCCAGATTGGCAGCAGAAGCGGCCGTGGCCAATAAAGTGGTCAGTGGTACAGGTGGTTTGAGTACTACGCACTAAGCAAGTCGCTGTATGAAAATAGCCCAGTGAAAACTGGGCTATTTTTTATGTCTGGCGCATTAGGTGTAGCTTAATGGATGGGGGTATTGCGAATTAGCCCTACCGCAATGCCTTCTACGCTGAAGTTATCTTCGTCAGACACGGGGATGGGATCGAAATCGGGGTTTTCTGGCATCAAGTTAATGCGTTTACCTTCTATGTGCAAACGCTTAACGGTAACGTCGTCGCCCAAGCGTGCCACGATTACCTGGCCATGACGTGCCTCGGAGGTTTTTTTGACGGCCAGTAAGTCGCCTTCCAGAATGCCTATGTCGCGCATACTTAAGCCGCGTACACGCAGCAGGTAGTCGGGCGTTTGGCTAAATAGGGTAGGGGCAACACCAATTTCTTGTTCTACGTGGGCGCTGGCCAAAATGGGGCTACCGGCGGCGACTCTACCAATAATAGGTAGTTGCAAGTTGCCGTTTGCCATGTCGTTGTCGTTGGCAGCAGCAGGCAGGGAGTCGTCTTGTACGAGACGAATACCACGCGATGCGCCCGCTGTTAATTCGATGGCGCCTTTTTTTGCCAAGGCCTTAAGGTGGTCTTCGGCAGCATTGGCCGACCTAAAGCCCAACGTCTGAGCAATTTCAGCCCTAGTGGGAGGAAAACCGGTGCGTTGTATCTCTTGACGGATGATGTCAAGCACCTGTTGTTGCCTGATGGTAAGTTTGACGGCCATGATATATTGATGCTGTTTATTTATACAGCAATGATTTTGCGTTAAAATACAGGAAAAATCAAGCCGTCTGGGCTTTTGGGCTGATCTAACGCATAGTTATGCCGGCTGTTTCTTTAGGACTTCGTGTCACCTATCCCTATGTCAGAGTTTGCACCGCGTTTTGTCAATTTCCCCGATAGCCCTTTTTCGTTGTACGAGCCGTACCCGCCTGCGGGCGATCAGCCGGCCGCCATCGAAAAATTGGTGGAAGGGCTGGAAGATGGTTTGATGTACCAAACCTTGCTAGGGGTGACGGGGTCGGGCAAGACCTACACCATGGCAAACGTCATTGCGCGTACGGGTAGGCCAGCCATTGTGATGGCACCTAATAAAACACTGGCGGCACAGTTGTATTCAGAGATGCGTGAGTTCTTCCCTCGTAATGCGGTGGAGTATTTCGTGTCTTACTACGATTACTACCAGCCTGAGGCCTATGTGCCATCGCGCGATATGTTTATCGAGAAAGACTCCTCGATTAACGAGCATATTGAGCAGATGCGTTTGTCGGCGACTAAAAGCTTGTTAGAGCGCCGCGACACCATCATCGTGGCATCGGTGTCCAGTATCTACGGTATTGGTAACCCTGGCGATTACCATGCCATGGTGTTGACGTTACGGGTGGGGGATACCGTACCTAGGCAGGAGCTCTTGGCGCGCTTGGTGGCTATGCAGTACGAGCGCAACGATGCGGATTTTGCACGAGGTATATTCCGGGCTAGGGGCGAAGTGATTGATGTCTTCCCGGCAGAGAACGCGGAGCAAGCCTTACGCATCACCATGTTCGATGACGAAATCGAATCGCTAGCCTTATTTGATCCGTTAACAGGCAAAATCCAACAAGACGTGCGCCGCTATACTGTGTTCCCGGGGTCGCACTTTGTGACACCGCGCGAAACGATTTTGCGCGCTATGGAAACCATCAAAGAAGAACTGCGCGAGCGAGTTAGCCAGTTTGTGAATGCAGGTGAACTGGTTGAGGCACAGCGTTTAGAGCAACGCACGCGATTTGACCTAGAGATGATGAACGAACTGGGCTTTTGCAAAGGCATCGAAAACTACTCTAGGCATTTGTCGGGTGCGGCACCGGGAGACCCACCGCCCACATTAATTGATTACTTGCCTAAAGATGCGCTGATGTTCATTGATGAAAGTCACGTGACCGTTGGGCAGATTGGCGGCATGTACCGGGGTGACCGTTCTCGTAAACAAACGTTGGTGCAGTTTGGTTTCCGTTTGCCCTCGGCCTTAGATAACCGTCCGCTCAAGCTGGAAGAGTTCGAGCAGCGCATGCCGCAAACGGTGTTTGTGTCGGCTACACCAGCTGCTTACGAACAAGAGCATGCCGATGCCGTGGTAGAGCAGGTGGTGCGTCCTACGGGCTTGGTAGACCCGTTAGTAGAGGTGCGTCCGGCTACGACGCAGGTTGACGACTTGTTGGGCGAGATTAAACTGCGTGTTGCCGCCCAAGAGCGTATTTTGGTCACAACGCTGACGAAGCGTATGTCTGAAGATTTAACCGACTACTTGGCCGAAAATGGCATACGCGTACGCTACTTGCACTCAGACATCGACACGGTAGAGCGGGTGGAAATTATCCGCGATCTGCGTCTAGGTATGTTTGATGTATTGGTGGGGATTAACTTGCTGCGCGAAGGCCTGGATATTCCCGAGGTGTCGTTAGTTGCCATTCTGGATGCGGATAAAGAGGGGTTCTTGCGTTCTGAGCGCAGCTTAATTCAGACCATAGGTAGAGCGGCGCGTAACTTGAATGGTCACGCTATTTTGTACGCCGATAGAATTACAGATTCCATGCAGCGCGCCATGAGCGAGACCGAACGTCGTCGAGAAAAGCAGTTGGCCTTTAATGCCGAGCATGGCATTACGGCTCGTGGCGTGAATAAAGCCGTACGTGATCTTATTGATGGCGTAAGCGTTGCTCCAACCGTAGAAACCGAATACAGCAGCATCAGCAGCGATGTACTCAGCGACGAGAAGAAACTCGCCAAAGAAATCAAACGCTTGGAAAAACAAATGATGGATCACGCGAAGAATCTGGAGTTTGAGCAAGCAGCTAAAGCGCGTGATCAGTTGCGTCAGTTGAAAGAGAAAGCGCTACTAGGAATGTAAATAATTCGCGTTGTTTTCACGGTACGAAATGGTGTATTGTGTTGTGGGAAAACCCTTATTTTAGATTTGGTTGTTTGCTATACTGGACTAAATTAGTCGGGTATAAATTGCTGTAAGGGTGCCCGCCATAAGCTGAGGAGTTTCAGTATGCGTTTGACGACAAAGGGCCGCTTTGCTGTAACGGCCATGATAGATCTGGCGTTACGACAACAAAGTGGACCAGTGACCCTGGCCAAAATCAGTGAGCGTCAGCATATTTCGTTGTCGTATCTAGAGCAGTTGTTTGGAAAGCTACGCCGCCACGAATTGGTGGAAAGCACACGTGGTCCAGGTGGGGGATACTCACTGGCACGATTGGCTAGACACATTACCGTAGCGGATATTATTTTTGCAGTTGATGAGCCTGTAGATGCCACCAATTGCAAAGGTAAAGGTAACTGCAAGTTAGGTGCGGGCGGTAGCCGAGGGCAGTGCATGACACATGACCTCTGGGCAAATTTAAGCCGTAAAATGGTGGATTACTTGGATTCGGTGTCGTTGCAAGACTTAGTAGACCAACAGCGTTTACGCCAGTTGGAAGAAGCTGCTCATAGTGACGAGGAAGTGATTTCCGTGCAGAAAACAGCAACACCTGTAGCATCCAGTGTTTTCAACTTTGGTGGCTGACGTGCAGAAAAAAGATAGACCACTGTATTTGGATTACGCGGCGACCACGCCGTTGGATCCGCGTGTACTAGAAGAGATGATGTACTGGTTGCAAGATGGCTTCGGTAACGCCGCCTCTAGCAGTCATTGTTACGGCTGGGATGCCGAAGAGGCTGTAGAGCGTGCACGTGCCCAAGTGGCACAGGCCATAGGTGCGCAAGCGCGCGATATAGTGTGGACCTCCGGTGCTACCGAAGCCGATAACCTTGCTATTAAAGGTGTGGCGCATGCCTATGCCCATAAGGGCAAGCATTTGATTACGGTACAAACCGAGCATAAAGCTGTGCTGGATACTTTCCATGCATTAGAACAGCAAGGTTTCGAGGTCACGTATTTACCGGTCGATGCCGAAGGTTTGTTAGATCTAGAACTGCTGCGCCAGCACGTACGTCCAGATACCACCTTGGTGTCGGTGATGATCGTGAATAATGAAATAGGGGTGGTGCAAGATATCGCTGCTATTTCTGCGCTGTGTCATGAGCAGGGCGCGTTATTGCATGTGGATGCGGCGCAAGCAGTAGGTAAGTTGCCTATAGATGTAGAGGCATTGGGCATAGATTTACTTGCTATGTCTGCGCACAAAGCCTATGGGCCCAAAGGTATGGGGGCACTGTATGTGCGTCGTAAGCCCCGCGTGCGCTTAGAGGCGCAAATCCATGGTGGCGGCCACGAACGTGGCATGCGTTCAGGTACCTTGGCTACCCATCAAATTGTAGGCATGGGTGCGGCATTTGAATTAGCCGAACAGTTACGTGAAGAAGAGTGCCAACGTATTGCTCAGTTGCACCAGCAGTTGTTGCAGGGGTTGCAAAGCATTCCTGGTATGTATGTAAATGGCTCGCTGACACAGCGTGTACCGCATAATCTCAGTGTGAGTTTTGATGGGGTAGAGGGCGAGGCCTTGATGATGGATTTATCAGGCTTGGCGTTATCCAGCGGCTCGGCTTGCACCTCGGCCAGTTTAGAGCCTTCTTTTGTCTTGAAAGCCTTAGGGCGTACCGATCAACAAGCACATAGCTCGTTGCGTATTTCCTTGGGGCGTCAAACATCAAAAGAAGATGTAGACACTACCATTGCAGCAATACGCCACAGTGTAGAGCGTCTGCGCCAGTTGTCTCCCTTTTGGGAGCAAGAGCAAAGCAGCTCGTTGGTGTAGTAGGTAAAGGGATATCATGCGGTATAACGCACAGGTAGAGTCATATTTTAAAGCGCCAGAACACGCGGGTGTGCTAACGGTAGCCGCTGGTAAGGCTGCTAGTGCATTGGCAGGTTCGGAGCAGGAAGGGGCGGCAATACGTTTGTCGCTACACATGAATGATAGTGGTGTGATTCAACAGGCTAGGTTTCAGGCTTATGGTTGTGGTGTCACTATTGCTGCGGCAGAATATGCCTGTAGCTGGGCAGAAGGTAAGCAGCCAGCTCAGTTGGCGGCGTTAACCAGTTCAGAGCTTATGCAGGCGCTGGATTTGCCCGCAGTGAAATTGCACAGTGCTATTTTGGCTGTAGAGGTGCTACGCGATGCTGCGAGCAAACTTGTACCGTCACAGAATGAATGAGGTAAAACATGGCGATTACATTAACGGAAAATGCGGCTAAACACATTAGCCATCACTTGAGCAAAAATGATGCGCAAGCGATGCGGTTGAGCGTGCGATTAACAGGCTGCTCCGGCATGGCCTATAAGTGGGACTACGTGAGCGAAGGCAAAGAGGGTGATCAAGTCTTCTCCGAGCACGGTATTACCGTGTATGTGGATCCCAAAGCGTTGCCCTTCATTGACGGTACAGAAATCGATTTCGTACGCGAAGGCCTAAGCAGCAGCTTCAAATTCAATAACCCTAAGGAAGCAGCCAGTTGCGGTTGCGGTGAGTCTTTCACCGTCTAAAAGCTGGTAATGGATATAGAAAAAGGCTCAATGTGCAAAACATTGAGCCTTTTTTGTTCTTGCGGCCAACCCGTGCGGGGTTGGCGCATAAGCGGCATTACTCGTGACGCAGGTGTGGGAACAGAATCACGTCACGGATGCTTGGGCTGTTTGTCAGCAGCATGACCAAACGGTCAATACCGATACCACAACCACCGGCAGGAGGCATACCGTACTCTAACGCGCGAATGTAGTCGGCATCGTAGTACATGGCTTCTTCGTCGCCAGCATCTTTAGCAGTTACTTGAGCTTGGAAGCGTTGTGCTTGGTCTTCGGGGTCGTTTAACTCCGAGAAGCCGTTAGCAATTTCTCTACCCGTGATAAACAGCTCGAAACGCTCGGTAATACCTTCCTCTGTGTCAGAAGCGCGTGCCAATGGAGACACTTCTACTGGGTAGTCAATGATGTAAGTAGGGTTCCATAGTTTGGATTCCGCTACTTCTTCAAATAGAGCTAATTGCAACGCACCCAAACCTGCATTGGACAGTGGCGGGTTGCTCACGTCTACTTTCAGGCGTTTCAGTTCGGTACGCAAGAACTCACTGTCTTGCAATTGGCTTTCTTGGTAGCCTTCAGCGTATTTTTGAATGGCTTGAATAATAGTCAGGCGTTCAAAAGGTTTGCTGAGGTCTAGCTCTTGATCTTGGTACGTTAGTACAGCGGTGCCGTGTGCAGCAATCGCCGCGTTACGGATCAAGGTTTCGGTGAAGTCCATCAACCAGCGGTAGTCGGTGTAGGCCGCGTAGAACTCCATCATGGTGAACTCAGGGTTGTGGCGTGGGCTCACCCCTTCGTTACGGAAGTTGCGGTTAATTTCGAATACGCGCTCAAAACCACCTACCACCAAGCGTTTCAAGTACAGCTCGGGGGCGATACGCAGGTACATTTCCATGTCCAGCGCATTGTGGTGCGTCACAAAAGGTTTAGCCGATGCGCCGCCTGGAATAGGGTGCAACATAGGCGTTTCCACTTCTAGGAAACTTTCTTCCAGCATGTTTTGACGAATGCTGTTGATGATCTTGCTGCGTGCCAAGAAGGTGCCACGTACCTCTTCGTTCATGATGAGGTCTACGTAACGTTGGCGGTAACGCAGTTCTTGGTCAGCCAAGCCGTGAAATTTATCGGGCAGTGGGCGTAGTGACTTAGCGAGCAAGCGGATGCTGCTGGCGTGAATAGACAACTCACCTTTATTGGTTTTGAACATGATGCCTTCAACGGCCAGCATGTCACCAATATCCCAGGTTTTGAACTGCTCGTAGACCTCTTCGCCTACAGAGTTTTTATCCAAATAAATCTGGATACGGCCTGTACCGTCTTGCAGCGTTGCAAAACTTGCCTTACCCATAACTCGCTTCAGCATCATGCGCCCAGCAACGGATGCCGGGTGTTTTTGTTCGGCCAATGCCTCTTTTTCGTGCTCGCTGTAGGTAGCGTGCAGGTCATCGGCGTGATTGGTAGGGCGGAAGTTATTAGGGTACGCCACACCATTTTCACGAAGCTGTTGCAGTTTGCCACGACGCTCGGTGATCAAATGGTTTTCGTCGGCATGCGGGGCAGGAGTAGGTTGAGTCATGGTTTCAGTAAACTTTACAAATAACGACGGATATCATCCAGGAGGGTGCTGCCGAAGGCATCGCTACCCATGTGGCGCAGAATGTTTGCGGCCGTTTCATCAGGGGAGCTTAGCTGCTGTTCGGCATGTAGGTTAAGAAAGCGTTGTACGTCAGGGAAGTCATCAGCGTGTTGTTGACGTATGACGCTCTGCATAGGGCTATCAATCACGCCGGGGGCTAACGAAACACAGCGCAGGCGAGGGTGATTTTCCATCGCCATGGTTTGTGTGTAGAAGTCCAAGGCAGCCTTGGTCGCACCATATACGCCCCAGCCCGCTACGCTACGACGACCCGCACCTGAGGATATGTTCAGAATGCGGCGTTCAGCATGTGGGTTAGCGTCGGTCGCTGCCAGTAGCGTTGCGCAGAGGGCGATGGCGCTGCCCACGTTAAGTTGCAACGCGTGTTGAATGGCCTGCGCATCGTTAAGCTGGTTGGCTTGTGCGATGGGTTCTACGGTTCCGGCATTGTTGATGAGCCAGTACTGCTGTGCTGTGCGAGGCAGCGCGTGTTGTAGCCACTCTTGTGCTTGGCGAGTACCTTCCGCAGAGGATAAGTCTGCTTGCAGACTGTGCACTATGGCCCCACGTTCAGCAGCGGTTGCCGCTAACGATGGGTTGGTGCCTCTGGCGATAGAAAAAAGAGTAGTGTCAGCATCTAGCACCTGTTGTGCTAGAGCTGCGCCTAAGCCTTTTGATGTGCCGGTAATAATGACAACGCGCTGTGTACTCATGGTGTTATAGACCTTGTTTCAGGCTGGCCTGAATGAAGGGGTCTAGATCGCCATCTAGCACTTTCTGGGTGTTGGACACTTCCAGGTTGGTACGCAAATCTTTAATGCGGCTTTGATCCAGTACGTAAGAACGAATCTGATGACCCCAGCCCACATCGCTTTTAGCGTCTTCCAGTTTTTGCTGGTCAGCCATACGTTCACGCATCTCTTTTTCGTACAGTTTTGAGCGCAGCATTTGCATGGCTTCTGCACGGTTACGGTGCTGGGAGCGGTCATTCTGACACTGCACCACAATACCGGAAGGCAAGTGAGTCAAACGTACCGCAGAGTCGGTTTTGTTCACGTGCTGACCACCCGCACCACTGGCGCGGTAGGTGTCTACGCGCAAGTCGGCTGGGTTAACTTCAATTTCAAAGGAGTCGTCCACTTCAGGGTAGACAAACACGCTACTAAAAGAGGTGTGACGGCCATTGTTGGAGTCAAAGGGGCTTTTACGCACTAAACGGTGCACGCCAGTTTCGGTGCGCAACAAGCCGTAGGCGTATTCGCCTTCAATTTTGAGGGTGGCAGACTTAATACCGGCCACCTCGCCATCGGAAATTTCCAGTACTTCAGCTTTGAAGCCTTTGTGCTCGGCATAGCGCAAGTATTGGCGCAGCAAAATAGATGCCCAGTCTTGTGCTTCCGTACCACCCGCGCCGGCCTGAATATCCATAAAGCAGTTGGATGGGTCAGCAGGGTTGGAGAACATGCGGCGGAACTCAAGCTCTTCAATGCGTTCGCATACAGCAGCGATGTCATCTTCTACGGCTTGCAAGGTTTCGTCGTCGTCATCGCTAGCAGCGAGGTCAAACAGTTCTTGGCTATCGTGTAGTGCGCTGCGGATTTCATCTAACGCGGTCACTACGCCTTCTAGGCTTTTCTTTTCACGGCCAAGTTCTTGAGCGTGTTGTGGATCGTTCCAGACATCGGGACTTTCCAATTCGGCATTAACTACGATTAAGCGGTGTGCTTTGTCATCGTAGTCAAAGATACCTCCGTAGCTCTGCCTCGCGCTGGATGTAATCTTCCAAGTGCGACTCAATGGCGTTTTGACGTTCGGCTTCCATAGCGGTGTACTTCCTGTGTGGTGGCATAGCCGTCAGTAGTGCTATGCCCAAAATTCGGTCAAAAGGAGTAATTTTAACCTGTTAGGCTGCATTAGGGCAGGGTGAATGCGGCTTTTTGTGCGCATTCAGCTGATTTTAAGGAATTATTATCATTCGTTTTTAGAGGATGCATTCACTATACTAGTCGTTTAATCATAATAAATACGCCCTACGATGGAGACTAACGGGGCGTATGTGCGTAATGAGTCAACCAAAACTTACTCCGGCAACAATCGCTTTTCTAGTGCTCCCAACCATGCTTTGGGCAGGTAACGCCATAGTGGGCCGTATCGTCAGCGATATGATTCCGCCAGTGACGCTAAATTTTGTGCGCTGGATTATCGCGTTTTTAATTCTGCTGCCATTTGGCTATTCGGTATTGCGCCCTAGTAGCCAATTATGGAAAGAGTGGAAGCGTTATTCCATTTTGGGTTTGCTGAGTATTGGTCTTTACAACACTTTGCAGTACATGGCGCTACAAAGCTCCACCCCTATTAACGTGACCTTGGTGGGCGCGAGCATGCCCATTTGGATGTTGTTAATCGGGCGCGTGTTTTTTGGCGCGTTAATGAACCGTTGGCAACTGATAGGGGGCGTGGTGTCGCTGTGTGGGGTGATGATTATTCTGACCCGAGGCGACTTAACGCAGATTATGTCTATGCGCTTGGTGATTGGGGATTTTTATATGATCCTCTCTACCATTGCGTGGGCGTTTTACAGTTGGCTGTTGTTGGCGAAAAAGCACCCCGATGATGTACGCCGAAATTGGGCCACGCTCTTAATGTCGCAAGTGGCATTTGGTACGGTGTGGTCGGGCTTTTTTGCGTGGGGTGAATGGGCGGCCTTTGATCTGCACATTCGTTGGGGCACCGAACTTTATTGGGCGATGGCCTATGTGGCTATAGGGCCAGCGATTGTGGCGTTGTACTGTTGGGGGGAGGGGGTACAGCGTGCTGGGCCAGCCACAGCGGGCTTCTTTACCAACTTCATCCCCTTGTTTGCGGCACTGTTGTCCACCTTGTTCTTAAACGAGATGCCGCAAACCTTCCACGCCATTGCTTTTGCACTGATTGTGGGTGGGATTATGCTGGCATCCCGCAAGAGAAACAGCGCTTAAGCGTTGACGCTAGCCGCGTACTCCACTATTAATTGCAGTGAAGTTTGGCCATTCCATGTGTTGGGGGCCAAACTGTACACCACCTCAATCACGCCATCTAACAATTGATCGTGGTTAAACCAAATAGCGTCTAGCACTTGGGTGCCACGTTCTAGTTGCAGCTTCAAGTGCCGGTCTTTGAGCAAACGCTGCTGACGAATAATAAAGCGGTCGCGAAATAGTGGAGCTGGAAAGCCAGCACCCCATACTTGCGATTGCAGCAAGTAGGCGGTTTCTACGCTGTAGTGATCCAGCGATAGGCTGCCATCTGTTTCTATCACCGGTTCAAAATACTCACGTCCGCTTAAGGTGCGTACCGCATCATCAAAGAGCAGCATGAAGTCAGCGTAATTTTCTTCTTTGATGCTTAAGCCTGCCGCCATCGCGTGACCACCAAACTGGGCGATGATGCCGGGCTGGCGTTTAGAGACTAAATCCAATACGTCGCGCAAATGCACATCGGGTACCGAACGGCCGGAACCTTTAAGCATGATGCCGTCGTCACTGCGGGCAAATGCCAGCACGGGACGCCAGAACTGTTCTTTTAAGCGAGAAGCCACCAAGCCCACTACGCCTTGGTGCCAGTCGGGGTGATACACGCAAAGGCTGGCCCGTTGTTCGGGGTTGTGGTTCACATGCTGTTCTACCGCGACTAACGCTTCTTGACGCATATGTTGCTCAATCTGGCGGCGGTCTTGGTTCATGTCCTCTAGCTCTTGTGCTAAAGCCATGGCTTCTGCTGGGTCGTCGCTCAGTAAACAACGAATGCCTAATGCCATATCGGCGAGCCTGCCTGCTGCATTAATACGAGGGCCTAAGGCAAAACCTAAATCAAAGGTGCTGGCAAGCGCGGGGTGGCGTGCAGCCACGCGGAACAAGGCTTCAATGCCCGGTTGCATGATACCGGAGCGTATTTGTTGCAAGCCTTGGCTGACCAATAAACGATTATTGCTGTCTAAGCGCACCACGTCGGCGACAGTGCCTAAGGCAACGAGATCACTTAAACGGTTTAAGCGCGGCTGAGTTTTGGCATCAAAAACGCCTCGTTGGCGTAGTTCGGCGCGTAACCCCAGCATCAGGTAAAAGATCACGCCTACACCCGCTAAATTTTTAGAGGCAAAGGTGCAGTCAGGGTGGTTGGGGTTCACAATGGCGGACGCATCTGGCAGCTCGTCACCGGGTAAGTGGTGATCGGTGACAATAACTTCCATGCCAGCCGCTTTGGCGGCTTCTACGCCGCTGACACTGGCGATGCCGTTATCAACGGTAATTAAGATGTCTGGCTTACCGGTGGGGTGGGCGATGGCGAGCTCTACAATGGCGGGCGATAAACCGTAGCCAGTCTCAAAGCGATTAGGCACTAGGAAATCGACCGTAGCACCCATCATGCGTAAACCGCGCACCGCTACAGCGCAGGCCGTCGCGCCATCACAGTCGTAGTCTGCCACAATCAGTAAGCGCTTATTGGCAGCAATGGCATCCGCCAAAAAACGGGCGGCATGTTGCAAGTCGCGCAGTAACGCGGGCGAGAGCATTTGAGCCCAGTCGGTGGCTAACTCTTCTTGGCTGCATACCCCTCTGGATGCCATCAATTTGGCTAATAGCGGATGTGTGCCAGCTGATGTGAGGGCAGCGATGTGCTCGGGGTTAGGGTTGCGGTCCTGTATTACTGGGATGACCATTTTTTCTTCCAATCTGATTGCTTGGGGGCAAAGAGTTTTTGTAGCCAACCGCTGGGGCGGGGGCTAAGAGTAAGCAGACGGTCCAGACCGCACAGCACAATGCTAGTGGGTTGCTGCTGTAGCGGAGCAAAGCGATTTTTCTCTAGCTCTTGCCAGGCTTCTAGCCATCTAGACCAGTCTTGCTGTTGTAGGGGGTCTTCCAAGTCGGTGAAGACGTGGTAAGCGTCAGTGGGGGTGGGGCTAAATTGCGCAAGAGATCCTCCACCTTGTAACCACAAACTGTTGATAGGTAGTTTGCCATCCGCGATGCGTTGTTGGTTGACTGGGTGGTTGAACCAAAACATTTGTAGTTCGTTAACCAATTTGCGCCAAGGCCGTGTAGCGGTGTCTTGCTCCCACCAATTATTAACGGCGCTTTGGCTGACCAAGTCAGAACTAACTGTACGTGCTTCAAAGTCGTGTGGAGGGGTAATGCGCCAGTAGTTTGGCCCCCTGTACTCGGCGGAAAACCCCGTGCCTTCAAACCATTCAACGCTGCTGGTAAATAGGGCTTCGCTTTCAGCCGCGCTAATGTCTAACTGCGCGGCAGGGATAAGCGCAGCACCATCCCGCGAGGGGGCAATGTGCACGAGCTCACCTAACCAGATGGCTTCTTCTAGGGGTAAAGTTAGGTTTTGTTGCGATTGCATCCACAAAACCCCTAGACCTGCGCTACTATGCTGAGCGGGTTTGGGTTGAAATCCAGCCTGTTGCAGTTGCCAGTACTCCAGTGCTGTACAGCGTTCTTGATTGCTATCCAGAACCTGTAGTGTGCTTTGGCTTTTATTCAGCCACTGAACCAGAGTAGGAGCGACTTTTTCCAGCTCAGGTAAAAGTTTTGATGCGTAGGGTGGTTCGGGCAGAGCGCCTGAGAGTACTATTTGCATAGAAGTTTTCTGTCTAATACACGTGCGGTGGCAAAGTTTATGTCGTTTGAATGGTGGGTTGGAGCGCGTTATGCGGGGTTAACCCGATCTAAGCGTAAAGCAGGACAGCGAGGGGACAGGTTTGTCTCGTTCATCGCTGGAAGTTCCATGGCGGGTATCGCTCTAGGGGTTGCGGCTCTTATTGTAGTGCTTTCAGTCATGAATGGCTTCCAAACGCAGGTGCGTGATCGAATGCTGTCGGTTTTGCCGCATATAGAATTGTTTTATCCCGGGCAACCGCACCAGAGAGTGTTGGAAATGTGGCCGGATATTGCCACCGAAGCCAAGCACAATAGTGCGGTAGAAGGTGCCGCACCTTTTGTGGGCGCACAAGGTATGTTGGTGCGCAATAATGTATTGAGCGGCGCGCAAATACGCGGCATAGATCCTAGTGTGGAAACACAGGTTTCTGAGCTAGCCGATCAATTGTATGCCGGTAGCTTGGATGCCTTAAAAGATGGCAGCTTTGGCATTGTGCTGGGTCAGAAATTGGCGAAAACGCTAGGAGTAGGCCAAGGCGATACCTTGATGGTGATGGCGCCACAAGGCACGATTTCACCGGCGGGTTTTTACCGCGTATGCGCCAGTTCACGGTAGTGGGTCTGTTTTCGTCGGGCCACTATGAGTACGACGCGTCGTTGGCGTTTGTGAATGTGCAAGATGCCGCCCGCATTTTCCGCGACAGTGGAGTGAGCGGTGTGCGTTTGCGCATTAAAGATATGCAAAAAGCCCCCGAGGTCGCTGTAGAGCTACAAAGCCAATTGCCCAGTGGTGTGATTGCCAGCGACTGGACACGCAATAACCGTACGTGGTTTGCCGCGGTGCAAACTGAAAAACGTATGATGTTTTTAATTCTGACCCTGATTGTGGCGGTAGCCGCGTTTAACTTGCTGTCGTCGCTGGTGATGGCGGTGAAAGATAAGCGTAGCGATATTGCCATCCTGCGTACCTTAGGGGCGACGCCGGCTGAGATTGCCCGCATCTTCTTGGTGCAAGGCAGTTTGATTGGTTTCTTGGGCACGGGCTTAGGTGTGTTGTTTGGGGTGTTGATTGCCTATAACGTAGATGTGATCGTTCCCTTTATTGAGAACTTGATTGGCCTACAGTTCTTGCCCGAGCAAATCTATTTCATCAGCTCTTTGCCTTCTAATCCGCAAGTGAGCGATATCGTTATCATTGCGGTGACTTCGTTAATTTTGTCGTTCTTGGCTACGCTGTACCCCAGTTGGCGTGCCTCACGTCTGCAACCTGCACAGGTACTGCGTCATGACTGATTCTGTAATGTCTTCTTCTACTCCTGTCATTGAGGCGCGTGACTTGGGCGTGCGCTATAGCGAAGCTGGGCGTGATATCCGTATTTTGCACGATGTGTCTTTACAGGTGCAGGCCGGTGAAATGGTCGCTATTGTGGGCGCGTCTGGGTCGGGTAAAAGTACCCTGTTGCACATACTGGGGCTGCTTGATAAACCCACTACCGGTAAGGTGTGGGTGCAAGGTCAAGAAACGGATAGCATGGGCGAAAAACAGCGCAGCCGTTTGCGTAACCAGTCCTTAGGCTTTGTGTACCAGTTCCACCATTTACTGCCGGAATTCCATGCCTTAGACAACGCAGCTATGCCGTTAATTGTGCGGGGCTTAAAACGTGATGAAGCACGAGCACAAGCACAGAAGTTATTAGAACGAGTGGGCTTGGGTGAGCGCTTAGACCATTTTCCCGGGCAGTTGTCGGGTGGCGAGCGGCAGCGCGTGGCATTGGCGCGTTCGTTGGTTTCTAATCCAGCCTGCGTGTTGGCGGATGAGCCTACCGGTAACTTAGATAGACATACGGCCGATGAAATGTTTGCGTTGCTGCAAGAGGTGAACAGAGAGCTAGGCACTGCGTTTGTGATTGTGACGCATGATGTGGCCTTGGCTTCCTTGGCGCACCGACAATTGCACATGGTGGATGGCAATCTACAATAAGCTAAACTGCCTAAGCGTGTGTACAGGGTGTGACCCATGCTCTGTATGCACGGCGCTGCGTAGGTAGTCTCACAGGGGGAAACCATGCTGATCGATAGCCATTGTCATTTGGATGCACCGGAATTTGATGCTGATCGCGATCAGGTGTGGCAGCGGGCACAAGCCGCAGGGGTGCAGAAAGTGGTGGTGCCGGCGGTAGAGGTCAGTAACTTCGACGCGGTACGTCAGCTTGCACAGCAAAACGAGGGTGTGTATTACGCCTTAGGCATTCACCCTTTATATGTACCGCGCGCTCAGCCTAACGATCTGGCAGTATTAGAAGAAACCGTACAGCAGGCCCTAGATGATCCCCGCTTTGTGGGCATAGGCGAAATAGGCTTGGACTTCTTTGTGTCCGAGCTATGTACCCCCGAAATGCGTGAACGCCAGCTGTTTTTTTATGAGCAGCAAGTAGCCTTGGCGGCACGTTATCAGTTGCCGGTGATTTTGCATGTGCGTCGTTCCGTAGATGTCATCACCAAGTATGTGCGCTTACATCCTGGGTTACGAGGTATCGCGCATGCGTTTAACGGCAGTCAACAACAAGCCGAGATTTTGGTTGGCTTGGGCTTCAAGCTAGGTTTTGGCGGAGCCATGACGTTTGAGCGTGCTAAGCAAATACGCCGTTTGGCAGCAGACCTTCCCCTAGAGGCCATCGTGCTAGAAACCGATGCGCCAGATATTCCGCCTGCATGGCTGGGCAGTGCAGGCGAGGTAGATGTCACGCCCTTGGCCCGTCGCAATGAGCCTGCTCAGTTAGCGCGAATGGCGCAAGTGTTGGCAGAGTTGCGTGACCAGCCCTTGCAACGCGTTATTCAACAGACGGGGCAAAATGCAGTAGATGTGTTGCCGCGCTTAGCTCGCTAATTTTTCCCGCTTAGTACGTAGGTACAGTCACGCAGTGACATAAGATGACGCGCCTACGTTTGGCGCGTGCGCATCGCCGTAGGCTAAAGCTTTTGCATTCATTATGCGATGTCTACAACGGCAGTTTTCTGGGCGGGCAGTAGCAGTGGCTATGGTGTTGGCTGCTGTACTGGTGCAAAACTTTTCGGTATTACCTTCACTCTGGGTTTATGTGGGCTTAGCCCTAGTAGCGGCAGTGTTGTGCGTGATGGTTTGGCGTATGCCTAGGTTCAGCTACGCTGCGGTGGCTATGCTGGCGGCTTGTGCAACGCTTGGGTGGGCAAGTTTTTTAGCGCAACAGCGGTTGGCGCAAGCCTTACCATCCGCGGACGAAAACCGGGTATCACGCATAGAGTTTGAGGTGATAGGGCTGCCTCAGTATCGCGTAGGAAGTGTCAGCTTTATGGCGCGGGTGCGTCATAGCAAGCCTGCGGGTGTGCCCCGAACTATAGTAGTGAGTTGGTCTGCACCTACTTGGTCAGGTCCTTATACAAAACCCATGCCTTATAGTTTTCCTGTGATTTCCCCAGGCCAAGTATGGCGCAGCAATATGCTAGTTAAAACGCCGCATGGCTATAGCAATGCACATGGTTTTGATTATGAGCAATACAGCTTTAGCAACGACGTACGGGCGTTAGCCAGCGTACGGGGGCAACCACAACTGCTATTTGTTCGGCCATGGTGGCAGCGTTCGTGGCAGGTGATGGCACAAAGTCTGCGCTATGAGTTACGTGCTGCCATGCAACCTTATGTGCAATCGTTGCGCTATGGGGGTGTGCTGTTGGCGTTAAGCATGGGCGATCAGCAAAGCATAGAAGACCACGATTGGCAGGTGTTTAACAGGACCGGGCTTACCCATCTAGTGTCTATTAGTGGATCGCATGTGACGCTACTGTCCGTGTTGGTAGCAACCGTGCTGTCGTGGTGTTGGCGGCGTATGCGTTATGGAAGTATCCGCCTTGCTGAATACTGGCCGGCACAGAACGTAGCAGCCTGTGTGGCGTTGGTGGTGGCCGCATTGTATTGCACAGTAGCAGGTTGGGGTGTGCCCGCGCAGCGTACTTTTTTGATGTTAGCGGTAGTAGTGCTGACGCGTTTGGCGAATGTGTCTTGGCAGCCGTCACAAGTCTTGGCCTTGGCCGCCGCGCTGGTGGTGTGGTTGGATCCGTGGGCAGTCTTAGCCAGTGGTTTTTGGTTATCGTTTGGGGCAGTAGCAGTATTGCTAGTGTGTTATCACTGGCAGGGGCATGCTATGCAGCCGTATCACAGCTGGCGAGCGGTGTTTAACGTACTGCGGCAAGCCTCGGCGTGGCAAATCATTATTAGTGTGGCCTTGTTTCCAGCGCTGGCTTGGCAGTTTAACGAGATCTCTCTGATTTCACCGTTTAGCAATGCCTATGCCATTCCGTTAATAGGGATGGTGATTACGCCACTGTCATTGTTGTTAATGCTGACGGCTCCAGTGCAGTGGTTAGCGCCGTTTTCACACTGGGTAGCATGGCTGGCGCATGGGTTGTTGAATGCGATGATGCGGCCTACGCAGTGGCTAAGTGAATTGCCTTTGGCCAGTGTGCCAGTGGCGGCTGCGCCCTGGTGGGCCTATGGCATTGCGCTTTGTGGAATGGGTTATGCCTTATTGCCTAAAGGCTTGCCGGGTAAGCATTGGGGCTGGGTAGGGCTGTTACCGTGCTTGGTGTGGGGGCGGGAGCAAATAGCAGAAGGCGAATGGCGGGCTTACGTGCTGGATGTGGGGCAAGGCAGCGCTATTGTGGTGCAGACACGGCAACATGCGCTGTTGTTTGATACAGGGCTGCGAGCCAGTTATCACAGCGATATGGGCAGTAGAGTGATACTGCCATTTTTGCGCGCGCAGGGCATTACAGCATTGGATTGGTTAGTGCTGTCGCACGATGACCTAGACCATACGGGTGGTGCATTTAGTGTGCTGCAAAACCTACCTGTGCAAACGGTATATTCCAGCTTTGCTACGCGTGCTTACCTAGGGCGTGAAGCAGCGTTATTGCAGCAGCCCTCGCCACTGCCTACAACAACTGCGTTGTCGCTTTGCAAGCAAGGGGAGTCGTGGCAGGTAGATGGGGTGCGGTTCACCTTTTTATGGCCTACCGAAACAGCGTTAAAACAGAAAGACAGCAATGCCCGTAGTTGTGTGCTGAGTGTGCGTAGCGTGCATGGAAAAACGTTGTTGCTAACGGGGGATGTAGGGGTAGCGCAAGAAGCCCATATTCGTAGGTATGGAATAGGGCAACATGATGCCGTCGTGGTAGGCCATCATGGTTCGCGTACATCATCGTCATTGGATTGGGTGCAAACCTTGCAGGCCACATGGGCGATTGCGCAAGTTGGGTGGTGGAATAGATTTGGTCATCCGCATGCTGAGGTGCAACGACGGTGGCAGCGGTTGCAGACCGTCTTTATACGTACGGATTATGCGGGCGCTGTACACATTCATACTCAGAAAGACACTATGCAGGTGCAGTGCCAGCGGCAAGTGCAGGCTCGTTATTGGCAGCACCCTAACTCGCAGCGGCAGCTTCCATGTGCTAAGACAGGTAGATAGCGGCAATGATGCGTGTAGAATGGACAGTACTCTTTTCCTACTTTGCCGCAGTCTGCTCATGAACAGTCACTCTGATATGCGCTCTGGACCTCGTTTGGATTATGTGATGTGTGCATCACCTGCTGGTACCCATCGTATGGCGTACTGGGAATGGGGCGATCCTACCAATCACAACATTCTTTTGTGTGTGCATGGGTTAACGCGCAGCGGTAGAGATTTCGATGCGTTGGCCGCAGCATTGTCTAGCCATTATCGCGTAGTGTGTCCCGACGTGGTGGGGCGTGGCTCGTCGGACTGGCTGTTAGATCCCACGTATTACGCCGTTCCACAATATGTGGCCGATATGCTGACACTGATTGCGCGGTTGCAGCCTACTACCTTGGATTGGGTGGGTACCTCGATGGGCGGTTTGATTGCCATGGGCTTGGCAGGCAATGTGGCCTTGTCGGCGCAGTTACGCATGCCGCATCCCTTAAGTATGCCGTCGTCTCAGCAGTTGCCACTAGGAAAGCTAGTCTTAAACGATGTGGGCCCAGCGTTAAACTGGGAGGGTATACAGCGTATTGGTGACTACGTAGGCATGCCGGTGCAGTTCGCCAGTTTTGACGAAGCAGTTGCGTCGGTGCGCCAGACCTTAGCTGGCTTTGGGCCGCACTCAGACGCCGAGTGGGCCGATATGGCGCGCATTGCCTTTGTGCAAACTGACGAGGGGGCGTGGGTAAAGCATTACGACTTACGCATTGCGTTGCCCTTTGCCACACAAACCGAAGCGGCCATGCAAATGGCTGAGCAGTTGCTGTGGCAGTCTTATCAGCATTGGCCTAATGAACTGCTGATTATGCGTGGGCAAGAGTCCGATTTATTAAGCACGGATACCGTGCAAAGAATGCTAAATCTGCATCACGCTGCACGCAGTGTAGAAGTGGCCGGAGTAGGGCATGCGCCTACGTTGCGCCATGCGGATCAAATAGCGACAGTAAAACAGTTTTTGATAGGGTAGTCAGGCATGCGTACTCAAACTCTTAATGTGGATTTGCATTGTCACTCCACAGCCTCAGACGGATTGTTACCCCCTAAAGAAGTGGCACAGCGCGCTGCTGCCAACGGTGTGCAGTTGTGGGCGTTAACCGACCACGATGAATTAAGCGGCTTGGATGAAGCTCGTGCTGAAGCACAGAAATTGGGTATGCAATTTATTTCTGGTGTGGAAATTTCCGTCACATGGGCGGGCCGTACGGTGCATATCGTGGGGTTGAATGTAGAGGATCACCAAACGCAGATTAATGACGAGCTGGCCTATATACGGGCAGGGCGTGAACAACGTGCTAAAGAAATAGGCGATAAATTAACGGGTTTAGGTATTAAAAATGCCTATGAGGGGGCGTTGCGTTATGTGTCTAACCCTTCGTTAATCAGCCGTACGCATTTTGCGCGCTTCCTAGTCGAGGAAGGCTATTGCGCCAATATGGGCGAGGTCTTTAAACGGTATTTGGGCGATCACAAAGCCGCGTTTGTACCTATGCAGTGGGCCACCTTGGCGCAGTCTGTTCATTGGATACGAGAAGCGGGTGGTAAAGCCATTATTGCTCACCCCGGCCGCTATGAATTTACGCCTGTACAATTCGGGGCATTATTTGACGAGTTCAAAGCCTTGGGTGGCGTAGGAATAGAAGTGGTCACGGGTAGTCACCGGCCTGACCAGTATGCCGAATACGCGCAAGTGGCTAAGCATTACGGTTTTGAAATTTCGTGTGGATCAGACTTTCACGCACCCGGTGAGGGGCGCTTAGATTTGGGCACATTGCCACCTTCACCAGCGGGCTTACCCACGGTGTGGGATGAATGGCTGGGCTAGACCGGTTGGAGTACAGAATATGAATAAAGCCTTTGTAAAAGAAGATACAGAAGATCTAGATGATGACTTGGAGGCACCTGCTGTCAGCATACCGGCAGGCACCAAGAACTACATTACGGTAGAGGGTTACCGTGCGCTGCGTCGCGAATTTAATCATTTGATGAACGTTGAGCGACCCGAGGTTGTGCAAGTGGTGTCGTGGGCGGCCTCGAATGGCGACCGTTCAGAAAATGGCGATTACTTATACGGTAAAAAACGGCTGCGTGAAATAGACAGACGCATCCGCTTTCTGACCAAGCGCATCCAAATTGCCGAGGTGGTTGATCCCGCTTTGCAGCCTAATAAAGATCAGATTTTCTTTGGGGCAACAGTGGTGTATGCCAACCTTAGTGGTGAAGAAACCACCATTACTATTGTGGGTATAGACGAAGCCGAACCGTTAAACGGCAAGATTAGTTGGATATCCCCCGTGGCACGCGCTTTGCTCAAAGCACGCGAGGGCGACACTATTACCTTACGTACACCGGGTGGCAAGGAAGAATTGGATATTCTGGAAGTGCACTATCCCACTGAACCAGCCCCGCCAGACGACGAGCTGGGACATTAACCGTAAAACCACAAGCGCGGGATTCTTCCCGCGCTTGTGGTTAAAATAGTCACATTTCTTGTCTTCTTTTTACTTCTCCCACAGAACCGTGAACTCTTTCTTGCATTATCCCGGCTCCTCTTTCCTTTCCGATTTCCGCCGCGAGCGCTTGCTGCAACGCTTAAAGGCTATGGATCTCCCTGTTGCTGATATACAGGGTTTTTATGAGCACTACGTCTGGGCAGATGACAGTGCGCAAAACGAGCAAAACCTGAGCCAGTTGGAAGCGTTGCTGGATGATTCTCGTCCATGTTTTGATGCAAAAGATCAGGCTAAAAACGCCTTGGTATTGCGAGTTATCCCACGTATAGGCACGATTTCTCCGTGGGCCAGTAAAGCCACTGATATCGCGCGTAACTGTGGTATTCAAGGGGTGCGCCGTATAGAGCGTGGTGTGCGCTATGTGATCACACCAGAGCGCGGTTTGTTGGGTAGCAAGAATATTAATGAAGCGCAGTTGGCTCAAATCTCGGCCATGCTGCACGACAAAATGACGGAAACTGTAGTAGACGTCAATTTTGCACCAGAGCAGTTGTTCGTAGAGTTGCAAGGCAAAGCCATGCAATACGTAGACGTGATGGCCAATGGCCAAGCTGCGCTGGAAGAGGCCAACCGTACAATGGGTTTGGCACTGTCTGACGACGAAGTGGAGTATTTGCTGGAAGCCTTTGTGGGCTTGAAGCGTAACCCTACCGACGTAGAACTGATGATGTTCGCGCAAGCCAACAGCGAACACTGCCGTCACAAAATTTTCAATGCCCAGTGGGTGATTGATGGCAAGCCACAAGACAAAACCTTGTTTGGCATGATCCGCGACACACACGCGGCACAACCTGAAAAAACAGTGGTGGCGTACTCGGATAACGCCGCCATTATGGAAGGTGGCCCTGCTCAAGTATTCCGTGCAACCTTGCCGGATTCTGATGGTAAAGGTACATACCAGCGCCTAGACACCACGCTGCACACCTTGATGAAAGTGGAAACTCACAACCACCCTACAGCGATTGCGCCATTCCCCGGTGCGTCCACAGGGTCGGGTGGTGAGATTCGTGATGAAGGTGCAACGGGCCGTGGTTCTAAGCCTAAAGCAGGGTTAACAGGCTTTACCGTTTCTAATCTGAAATTTGCAGATTTCCCCGAGCCTTGGGAACAAGACTCTCATGGTGATTGCAGCCGTATTGCCTCGCCTTTGGACATCATGATCGAAGGCCCTATTGGGGGCGCGGCGTTTAATAACGAATTTGGTCGTCCTAACCTGTTGGGTTACTTCCGTACCTTTGAGCAAAGTGCTGGTGGCGTACGTTGGGGTTACCACAAACCCATCATGATCGCTGGTGGTCTAGGTTCTATCGATGCTAGCCAAACGCACAAAGATCCACTGCCAGTAGGCGCTTTGTTGGTGCAAATTGGTGGACCCGGTATGCGTATTGGTATGGGCGGTGGCGCTGCATCCAGTATGAGCTCCGGTGTGAACTTAGCCGAGCTAGACTTTGACTCTGTGCAACGTGGCAACCCAGAAATGGAACGCCGTGCACAAGAGGTCATCGACCGCTGCTGGCAGCAGGGCGCAGAAAACCCCATTATCGCTATCCACGACGTGGGTGCGGGTGGTTTGTCTAACGCTTTCCCTGAACTGGTAAACGATGCTGAGCGTGGTGCGATCTTTGATCTGACCCACGTGCAGTTGGAAGAGTCCGGTTTGTCTCCAGCAGAGATCTGGAGTAACGAGTCTCAAGAGCGTTATGTGTTGGCGATTTCACCAGCCGACTTGCAGCGCTTTACCGCTATTGCTGACCGCGAACGTTGCCCATGGGCCGTCGTAGGTGTGGCAACTGAAGAACGTCAATTGCGTGTAGTAGTAGGTGAGGGCTTGCCTGGTGTAGATGCAGACATCAAACCTGCCGCCGAGCGCCCAGTTGATGTGCCAATGAGCGTGATTCTGGGTAAAGCGCCACGTATGTTGCGCGATGTAGAGCACGTAGAGCTGCCTACAGAACCTGTGGATCTACCCCTGATTCCATTGGCTGAAGCGGTAACACGCGTATTGCGTCACCCGACAGTAGCCAATAAAAATTTCTTGATCACCATTGGTGACCGTACCGTGGGTGGCCTATGTAGCCGCGACCAGTTGGTTGGTCCATGGCAAATCCCCGTTGCTGATTGTGCTGTCACCTTGGCAGACTTTGAAGGCGTGCGTGGTGAAGCCATGTCCATGGGCGAGCGCACACCATTGGCCGTGCTGGATGCAGCAGCATCTGGCCGTATGGCAGTGGCTGAGGCCTTGTCTAACTTGGTTGCTGCCGATGTCAGCAGCATGAAAGACATTAAGTTGTCCGCCAACTGGATGGCCGCTTGCGGTACCGAAGGCCAAGATGCAGCCTTGTTTGATACCGTAGAAGCGGTAAGCCAGTGGTGTCAAAAACTGGGTCTGTCCATCCCTGTGGGTAAAGACTCCCTGTCTATGCGTACCTCGTGGGAGCAAGACGGCGAATCCATCAACGTGGTATCGCCAGTTTCCTTGATCGTAACGGCTTTTGCACAAGTGGGTGATGTACGTAAAACACTGACCCCTCAACTGCGCACCGACATCGGCGAAACATGCTTGATTTTGTTGGATATGGGTTTGGGCAAACAGCGCATGGGTACATCGGTACTGGCGCAAGCCTTTAATCAAGTGGGTGACGAAGCCCCCGATATGGACAACGCTGAACTGATGTTGGCGTTCTTCCGTAGCGTGCGCGAACTGTACAACGACGGTTTGGTACATGCGTATCACGACCGTTCTGATGGTGGTTTGTTGGCAACCGTCGCCGAAATGGCATTTGCCGGTCACGTAGGTGTGTCCTTAAACGTAGACATGCTGACTATTGATCCGCATGCGGCTGACTGGGGTGATTACAAAATCCGTCCAGAACAAGTAGCTGTGCAACGTGAAGAACTCACCTTGAAAGCGCTGTTCAACGAAGAAATCGGTGCCGTGATTCAAGTAAAACAAGCGGACCGCGATAACGTGTTGCAACGTTTGCGTGATGCTGGTTTGTCTCCTTACGCGCACGTAGTGGGTAGCTTGAACGACCGCGACCAAGTGGAAATCTTCCGCGACGGCGCTTGCGTATACCAAGCACCACGTGCTGAGCTGGGTAAAGAGTGGAGTGAAGTGACACGCCGCATCATGAACCTGCGTGATAACCCCGCCAGTGCTGAAGCTGAATTTGCATTGTGGAACGATGTGAAAGACCCAGGTATTAGCCCTGTAGTGCCTTTCAACCCACAAGAAAACATCGCTGCTCCATTCATTAATACCGGCGCACGTCCTCGTATCGCGGTAATGCGCGAGCAAGGGTGTAACAGCCAAGTAGAAATGGCATGGGCCTTTGATACCGCAGGCTTTGATGTGACCGACGTGCACATGACTGACTTGCTAAGCGGCCGCGTCACCTTGGAGCAATTCAAGGGCGTGGTAGCAGCCGGTGGTTTCAGTTACGGTGACGTGTTGGGCGCAGGCGAAGGTTGGGCACGTACCATCCGTTTCAACGCTAAGCTGAATGATCAGTTCGCTGCTTTCTTTGGCCGTGAAGACACCTTCGCGCTGGGTGTGTGTAACGGTTGTCAGATGATGGCTGCATTAGCACCAATGATTCCCGGTGCAGAGGCTTGGCCTAAATTTACTCGTAACTTGTCCGAGAAATACGAAGCCCGTTTGGCCACCTTAAGCGTGGCAGCGTCTCCGTCTATCTTCTTCAAAGGTATGGAAGGCGCACGTTTGCCAATCGCTGTGGCGCACGGTGAAGGCTACGCTAACTTTGCCGCACAAGGCGACGCCGGTAGCGTATTGGCAGTAGCCAACTACGCCGATAACCGTGGCCAAGCAACCGAGCAGTATCCGTTCAACCCCAATGGTAGTCCAGCTGGTTTGGCCGGGGCGACTACCGCTGATGGACGCTTCACTGTATTGATGCCACACCCAGAACGTGTCACACGCAACGTCATGTTGTCGTGGGCGCCTGAAAGCTGGGGTGAGCAAGATCAGGGTGGCGCACAGGCAACAAATGGTGGGTTTAGTCCTTGGATGCGTTTCTTCCAGAACGCTAGGGTCTGGATTGGTTAAGGGCAACAGCGTATAATCTTGCTTTGGACGGAGTAAAAAGCATGCGTCTTATCAAACGAGCACTAACATTCGATGATGTATTGTTAGTGCCTGCATATTCAGAAATTCTTCCTCGCGATGCATCGTTGACAGCACGATTCAGCCGCGACATTTCCCTGAACATCCCACTGGTGTCCGCCGCAATGGACACCGTGACCGAATCCGGCTTGGCCATTGCCATGGCACAAGAGGGTGGTATGGGGATTATTCACAAAAACCTGACAGCCGATGTACAAGCACGTGAAGTATCCCGTGTGAAACGTCACGAGTTCGGTATCGTGATTGACCCCGTCACCGTAACACCAGAAATGACTGTGCGTGATGCAATCAATTTGCAGCGCCAGCATGGTGTATCCGGTTTGCCAGTGGTTAAAGAAGGCAAGTTGGTAGGTATCGTTACCAACCGTGACTTGCGCTTTGAAGACCGCTTCGAGCTGCCTATTCGTGAAATCATGACGCCTCAAGAGCGTCTGGTAACCATGAAAGAAGGCGCCACACTGGACGAAGCCCAAGCACTGATGCACAAACACCGCCTAGAGCGCGTGCTGATCGTGAACGATCAGTTCGAGTTGCGTGGTTTGGCGACGGTTAAAGACATCGTGAAAAACACCACTCACCCTCTAGCAGCTAAGGACCAACACGGTCAGTTGCGTGTAGGTGCTGCGGTAGGTGTGGGTGGCGATACTGACGAACGCGTAGAAAAACTGTCCCGCGCTGGCGTAGATGCCATCATCGTGGATACTGCACACGGTCACACCAAAGGTGTAATCGACCGCGTACGTTGGGTGAAAAAGAACTTCCCTCACATTCAGGTTATTGGTGGCAACATCGCTACAGCCGCTGCAGCTCGTGCGTTGGTAGAAGCTGGTGCTGACGGTGTGAAAGTGGGTATTGGCCCAGGTTCTATTTGCACCACACGTATTGTGGCGGGTGTAGGTGTACCGCAAATCAGCGCGATTGCTGATGTGGCTAAAGCATTGGAAGGTACAGGCGTACCTCTGATCGCTGACGGTGGTATCCGTTTCTCGGGTGACGTATCTAAAGCCTTGGCAGCAGGTGCTTCTACCTGCATGATGGGCGGTATGTTCGCCGGTACCGAAGAAGCACCTGGCGAAGTCGTATTGTTCCAAGGTCGTTCCTACAAGTCTTACCGCGGTATGGGTAGCTTGGGTGCGATGGTGGAAGGTTCGGCAGATCGTTACTTCCAAGATGCCTCCAGTAACTCCGATAAACTGGTACCTGAAGGTATTGAAGGTCGTGTGCCTTACAAAGGCAGCGTGATCGCCATTATTCACCAACTGGTGGGTGGTGTACGTGCCTCGTTGGGCTACTGCGGTTGTGCTTCCATTGACGAACTGCATGAAAAAGCTGAGTTCGTGGAAATCACAGCAGCAGGTGTACGCGAATCTCATGTACATGATGTGCAGATTACCAAAGAAGCACCGAATTACCGTGCAGACTAATTTACTATTCTGCTGCGGTTTATAATTCAGACGGCCGCGTTGCACAGTGCAACGTGGCCGTATTCGTTCTATCGCTAGCTGTAGAGTTACCCCTTTACAGTAAGCACCATTTATCTATCAGTCATCATGCATCAACGCATACTTATTCTTGATTACGGTTCACAAGTTACCCAATTGATCGCACGTCGTGTACGCGAAGTAGGTGCTTACTGCGAAATTCATCCTGGCGATGTGAGCGACGAATTCATCCGCTCGCAAGAAGGCCTGAAAGGGATCATTCTGTCTGGCAGCCACGCTTCCGTGTACGCAGACGACGCCTTGCAAGTGCCTGCCGCCGTATTCGAGATGAACATACCTGTACTGGGTATTTGCTACGGTATGCAAGCCATGGCGCGCCAACTGGGTGGTACTACCGAAGGCGCAGATAAACGTGAATTCGGTTACGCCGAAGTACGTGCGCACGGCCACACTAAATTGCTAGATGGCATCCAAGACTTCGCCACCCCAGAAGGGCACGGCATGCTGAAAGTATGGATGAGCCACGGCGACAAAGTGACTGCATTGCCTCCAGGCTTCAAATTGATGGCGTCCACACCTACCTGCGCAATCGCCGGTATGGCAGACGAAGAGCGTAACTTCTACGCGGTACAGTTCCACCCAGAAGTCACTCACACAGTACAAGGCGGTGCTTTGTTCCAACGCTTCGTGCGCGACATCTGCGGCTGCGTAGGCGACTGGAACATGCCCGACTACGTAGAAGAAGCCATTGCTAACATCCGTGAACAAGTAGGCGACGAAGAAGTGATCTTGGCCTTGTCCGGTGGTGTGGATTCTTCTGTAGCAGCAGCACTGATTCACCGCGCTATTGGTGAGAAGCTGACTTGCGTATTCGTAGACCACGGTCTGCTGCGCTTGAACGAAGCCACACAGGTCATGAGCACCTTCGCTGACAATATGGGTCTGAAAATCATCCATATTGATGCTTCTGACCGATTCTTGGGCAAACTGGCTGGCGTTACCGACCCAGAAGCGAAACGTAAAATCATTGGCCGTGAGTTCGTAGAAATCTTCCAAGAAGAAGCCGCGAAACTTAGCAACGCCCGTTGGTTAGCACAAGGCACCATCTACCCAGACGTGATCGAATCCGCTGCTGCCAAATCCGGCAAAGCAACCGGCATTAAGTCGCACCACAACGTAGGCGGCCTGCCAGAAACCCTGAACCTGAAACTGCTAGAGCCACTGCGCGAACTGTTCAAAGACGAAGTGCGCAAACTGGGCGTAGCATTGGGCTTGCCACCACAAATGGTGTACCGCCACCCATTCCCAGGCCCAGGCCTAGGCGTGCGTATCTTGGGCGAAATCAAACGTGAATACGCTGATTTGCTGCGCCAAGCGGATGCGATCTTCATCGAAGAACTGCGCAACACCGTAGACGAAGCCACCGGTAAAAACTGGTACGACCTGACTTCCCAAGCTTTCACGGTATTCTTGCCAGTGAAAAGCGTGGGCGTGATGGGTGATGCCCGTACCTACGAATACGTAGTTGCACTGCGTGCCGTAGAAACCACCGACTTCATGACTGCCGACTGGGCAGAACTGCCTTACTCGCTGTTGAAGCGCGTGTCTGGCCGCATCATCAATGAAGTACGCGGTATTAACCGTGTGACCTATGATGTAAGCAGCAAACCACCAGCAACGATTGAGTGGGAATGATTCCGCGTCTGGCACAGCCAGGCACCTGATGGCATGAAATGCCGCTAAGCCCGCGTAATTGCGGGCTTTTTTTTGTTTGTGTTTGGCACGATCTGGCAACGGGAGGAAGCGCCAAGCACCGTTTGAGCATGGCATTAAAGCTGGTATTATGGTTTGGCGATGCCATGATTGATGCCGATACCATGCTGCGTTCTTTTGTGTGTTCATGGTATTAATATTCTATAAGTTACTGTTTCGTAAGAAAAAATACGATAAATTCGAGATTTTTTCAGCATGGTATCGGAGACGAAGAAGGACAAGGTACATGCTGACCGATACCAAGCTGCGCAATCTCAAGCCCAGGGACAAACTCTACAAAGTGAATGACCGGGAAGGTCTCTATGTGGCAGTGACTCCAGCCGGCTCCATCTCGTTCCGTTACAACTACTCAATCAACGGTCGGCAGGAGACCATCACCTTTGGGCGTTATGGTGTCGGTGGCATCACCCTGGCCGAAGCCCGCGAGCTGTTGGGTGACGCCAAGAAGATGGTTGCGGCGGGCAAGTCGCCGGCCAAGGAGAAAGCCCGAGACAAGGCGCGGGTGAAAGATGCAGAGACGTTCGGTGCCTGGGCGGAGAAGTGGCTGCGTGGCTACCAGATGGCCGACTCCACCCGCGATATGCGCCGCTCGGTTTATGAGCGTGAGCTGAAGCCGAAATTCAGCAATCAGAAGCTGGTGGAGATCACCCACGAAGACTTGCGGGCGCTGGCTGATGCCATTGTTGAGCGAGGCGCACCGGCCACCGCCGTTCATGTGCGTGAAATCGTGTTGCAGGTATTTCGCTGGGCCATCGAGCGTGGGCAGAAGGTCGAAAACCCGGCAGAACTGGTGCGCCCAACAAGCATCGCTCGATTCGAGCCACGTGACCGAGCGTTGACGCCAGAAGAAATTGGGCTGATGTACCAGTACATGGAGCGAGTGGGCACAAGCCCAACAAACCGTGCGGCGGCCAAGCTGTTATTGCTGACGATGGTGCGCAAGAGCGAGCTGACCAATGCGACCTGGAGCGAGATCAATTTCAGCGAAGCGTTGTGGACGATTCCAAAGGAGCGGATGAAACGCCGTAACCCGCACCTGGTATTTCTGTCCCAGCAGGCTCTGGATATTTTCATTGCCATGAAAACCTTTGCCGGTGGTTCCGACTTCGTTTTGCCATCACGGTACGACTCGGATGCGCCGATGAGCGCTGCCACACTTAACCAGGTGCTGACGCTGACTTACAAGGCGGCGCAGAAAGATGGGAAGTCACTTACCAAGTTCGGACCGCATGATTTGCGGCGCACAGCCAGCACGCTGTTGCATGAGGCCGGCTACAACACCGACTGGATCGAGAAGTGCCTGGCGCACGAGCAGAAGGGCGTGAGGGCTGTCTACAACAAGGCTGAGTACCGCGAGCAGCGGGCGGCGATGTTGCAGGATTGGGCCGATATGATTGATGAGTGGACTTCGGGAGGCAGTAAGGGTTGATGTTTTTGCTATCTTTGATAGCATTGAAGTTGATGCCGTGAATTTATAAATAAGGCCGCCATTGGCATCGGGCAGGTCAATTACCGATTAGCTGCTTCGCGCAGCTACTCGATGAATAGCAACTATTCATTTGAGAGGTATTGACCCATGCAAAATATAAAGACCCTCATCAACAGGAAGAAGCTCCTGGAGATGATCCCGCTTTCGACACGAACAATTTATAACCTGGAGCAGCGAGGGGATTTTCCACGCCGTATCGCGTTAACCAGTAGAAATGTCGCCTGGGATTTGTCAGAGGTCGAAGAGTGGATTGAGGCACGTAAATCATCGGGTGATCAAGCTGCGCGACCTGGCCCTATAGAGGGCTAGTTATATGGCTCTTGATCTTATGGCGGCTTTCACGGAATTGCCGCCACCCATTGATTATGTTCTGCCTAATATGGTTGCTGGCACTGTTGGTGCTCTTGTGTCGCCTGGTGGGGCTGGTAAATCCATGTTGGCCCTTCAATTGGCTGCACAGATTGCAGGCGGGCCTGATTTACTTGAAATAGGCGAGTTTCCCACCGGGCAAGTGGTCTATCTGCCTGCTGAAGATCCACCGGCCGCTATTCACCATCGTCTGCACGCCCTTGGGGCACACCTCAGCGCAGCGGAACGGCAAGCCGTGGCTGATGGTTTGCTCATTGAACCCTTGATCGGTAAATGCCCAAACATCATGGCTGCTAGCTGGTTCGATGCTCTCAAACGAGCCGCTGAAGGTCGTCGCTTGATGATCTTGGACACTTTGCGGCGCTTCCACATTGAGGAGGAGAACGCTAGCGGGCCGATGGCGCAGGTTGTTGGGCACATGGAGGCCATAGCCGCTGATACAGGCTGCTCCATTGTGTTTCTGCACCACGCGAGTAAAAGCGCAGCCATGATGGGGTCGGGCGATCAACAGCAGGCCAGTCGTGGATCGTCCGTACTGGTTGATAACATCCGTTGGCAATCGTACCTATCCGGCATGACGCAAGGCGAGGCCGAGATACTGGGGGTCGATGATTGTCAGCGTGGGTATTTTGTCCGCTTTGGCGTCAGCAAGGCCAACTATGGCGCACCTTTTCAAGAACTCTGGTTTAGACGGCACGACGGCGGCGTGTTGAAGCCTGCTGTACTGGAGCGGCAGTGCAAGGTGAAAAGGAGACAGCGTGAAGAAGCCTAAGCATGACCTGACCCACGTCCGACATGATCCCGCGCACTGTTTGGCACCTGGCCTGTTCCGCAGCCTCAAGCGTGGCGATCGCAAACGCTGCAAGCTGGACGTGACCTACACCTTTGGCGAGGACGAATCCATGCGTTTCGTCGGATTCGAACCTCTCGGGGCCGATGATATGCGTCTTTTGCAAGGCATCGTGGCCCTTGGCGGCCCGAACGGCATCTTGCTAACCCCGGAACCGACCAGTGAGACGGGGCGACAGCTACGGCTATTCCTTGAACCCCGTTTCGAAGCCATTGAGCAAGACGGCTTGGTGGTTCGTGAGAGCCTGACCAAACTGCTCTCAGAAACGGGCATGACGGATAGCGGCGACAACATCAAGGCGCTCAAAGCCAGCCTGCTGCGCATGTCGAACGTCACCATCCTTGTGACGAAGGGACGGCGGCAAGCCGCGTTCCACCTGATGAGTCATGCTTTTGACGAGACGGACGGCAGGCTATGGGTTGCCCTGAATCCGCGTATTGCCGAAGCGATCCTGGGGCATCGTCCATATGCCCGTATCGACATGGCGGAAGTGCGGGTGCTACAGACTGATCCGGCACGGCTGATGCACCAACGGCTATGCGGCTGGATCGACCCCGGCAAATCCGGGCGCGTGGAACTGGACACGCTTTGCGGCTATGTCTGGCCAGATGAAGCCAATGCCGAAGCTATGAAAAAACGCCGTCAGACTGCCCGGAAGGCACTGGCCGAACTTGCCGCCGTGGGTTGGGTAGTGAACGAATACGCCAAGGGAAAATGGGAGATCAAGAGGCCTGGCCCCACGGCAACTGCACCCGTTTACCGTCGTAACGTTCCCTTGTTACCGTCGTAACGCTCCCCTTCTGCCGTCGTAACGTTCCCCGTCCCAATTTGGAAAACCCAGACGGTGCGCTGCTTTGCGGGCAGTTTGGGAAATCCATCCAAGATTATCTAAAGATAATCCATCATGCGCGGTGCAGCTCGCGCCTTGAGGGCGCGTTCTGACCTTGCCAATAAAGCCCTGGCGGGCTTTATCAATCGGCCATAGGCCGATGGTTTAACGCCAAGAAGAGAAGGCGGCTTCAGTGGCCGCTGAAACGCCTTGTGAGAGGGGAAAACAACCCGGAGTCCCTTATTCCATGAGCTGAAGCAGAATCTGCGTCTAACGGTGCTGGAGGGCCGCTGTGTGCACTTGTAGTTATCTGTACTGAAACCTTGGCTCGAAACGTGAAATGGCTAAGCAGTGCCCATTCGTTCGGTAAGAATAATAAGAAGATTATTATTCTTATTATTACCAAGCAGGAATGAGCCGTGTGTGTTGGACGCCCATAACCAGTAACCTGCGTGAAGGTGTCAACATCAGGAAAGGTTGCCCCTCAAGTATCAATACGTCGCCTTAGTGGTATGACGGGAGGGGAGGCAAATTTCTTGTGTTCATTGACACTTGAGGGGCGGGTTATGCCCTTCTTTTTTGGCGTCCAACTCGCCCCATCGGGGCGAATGGTTTGTGTCGATTGTTGGCATTTTAGGTTCCGATTTAAAGCCGATTGAGCAGCGATTTTGAAGCGACTATGTCGATTGCAGGCCGATTTGGTGACGATTACGGTTATGTTGCCAAGAATCGGTGTTTGTTTGACGATAAAACGCTTTACGTTCGATATGCGCTAGATTTTCAATAGTGGGTGAAATGCGGGCAGGATGGGTGAAGTTAGCTAACCGGCAAGCCGGTTATCTATCTTCACTGTCCCTTATTCGCGCCGGGGGCACTCAACGGGAATCCTGCCCTGCGGGGCTGATCGGCTACCGCCGGTTGCAAGAGTATAGGTCTTGCTATTTTTAATATCTTTGATAGCATGGTTGTCGGGTACACCAAAAGGGTATTGATATGGCAAATGTGCTTATCAGGAATTTACCCGCCGAGGTGCACCGTGCGTTGAAAGTTCGAGCAGCGCTCAACGATAGGAGCACCGACGCGGAAATACGCGAAATACTGACGGCGGCAGTACAGCCGCTAGAGCTTGAAGAGATTGGCCGGGAAGTTGGCTTGTCCGAAAGCGATAAAAAAACAGAGTAGTTTTACGTTTGTAAGTCCGGGCCTCAGCGCCAAGGGCAATACCGATCAGCTAGTGGCGTAGCTCTTCGATGAAACGTTGCCGAGAACAAGCACAACGCTTGGTCAAGGCAATGCCTTCTTTTCATCGACGGAGTACGACCATGAAGTCCAAAATTTTAGCGGCTAAAAAAACCGCTCTAGCCGTTGCACTCGCAACCGGCTTTATCACCACTACCACCGCCCCTGTGCAAGCTGGTATCCCCGTCATCGACGGCGGCAACCTGGCCCAGAACATCATGACGGCCATCGAGTCGGTGGCGCAGACGCTCAAGCAGATTGAGCAGTACCAGACCCAGTTGCAGCAGTACGAAAATCAGCTCCAGAACACGATGGCCCCAGCCGCGTATATCTGGGATCAGGCGCAGACTACGATCAACCGGCTGATTGCCGCGCAAAACACGCTGGCCTATTACGAGAACCAGCTAGGCAGCCTGGATCGTTACCTGGCCAAGTTTCAGGACGTGGCCTATTACCGCAGCTCGCCATGCTTCAACGGCAGCGGCGGATGCACGCCGGCCGAAAAGGCAGCGATGGAAGAGAACCGCCGCCTGGCGTCAGAGTCGCAAAAGAAGGCCAACGATGCCCTGTTCCAGACCGTTGCCGACCAGCAAAAGGCTTTGAAGGATGACGCCCGTACCCTGGAGCGGCTGCAAGGCGCGGCCCAGGGTGCAACTGGCCAGCTACAGGCCATCGGCTACGCCAACCAGCTCGCCAGCCAGCAGGCCAATCAGCTCTTGCAGATTCGCACCATGTTGACCGCCCAACACAACGCGGAGGCAGCCCGGATTGCAGCAGAACTCGATGCCGAGGCGCGAGGTGATGCCAGGGCCGAGCAAATGCGTACCTGGACGTTTCGCCCGAGTCCGGCAGACAACTACTAGGGAGGCGGTGAGATGAAAAAAATCTTTTTTACTACCGCGGCTACGTTGCTGTTGTTGGCTGGATGTGAACAGGAAAGGATGCCCGAACCAAATGCGGCGACGTGTGCCCCCGATGCGTTCCAGGCAGCACTGAATGAAATGCGCAGCGAAGCGAACCGAGAGGCCTTTACCGAGGAATGCAGAGCATTCCAGAAGGCCAAGCAGATGCGTCAGTGGGAGTTCAAGCCCAGCCCTAAAGATGATTATTGAGGTGGTCGCCATGAGAAAGAAAATTGCTCTAGGTGGCTTGATGATGGTCGCCACAATGGTGCTGGCTGAACCTGCAATGGCGCAGGAGCTAAGTAGCAGCGGTGTTATGAATGATGTGCTCAAGCGTTTTCATGATGCTGCCGCAACATGGGGGCCAGCTATTGAGTCCGCTGCATCGCGTTTGTTCTGGACGCTGGTTGTGATTTCGATGGTCTGGACATTCGGCATGATGGCTTTGCGCAAGGCCGACATTGGCGAGTTCTTCGCGGAGTTCGTTCGCTTCACGATCTTCACCGGCTTTTTCTGGTGGTTGCTGACGAATGCGAACCAGGGCATGAATATCGCCGGTACGATTGTTCAGTCATTGCAAACTCTGGGCGCGCAGGCGGGGGGACTTTCCAATAGCAATCTTGGGCCCTCCAGCATCCTTGATCTTGGTTTCGAGTTATACAACCGCACAGTACAGGCCACCTCGGAGCTGGGATGGCGGCAGATGGCAACTGCTCTGGTCATGGAGCTAATGGCCCTGGCTGTTTTGTTTGTCCTGGCGTTGATTGCGGTCAACCTGTTGCTGTTGCTCGCATCAGCCTGGATTCTGTTGTATGCCGGTGTGTTCTTCCTTGGCTTTGGTGGAAGTCGTTGGACTTCCGACATGGCGATCAATTACTACAAGACCGTGCTGGGCCTGGCCGCACAGCTTATGGCAATGGTGCTTCTGGTTGCGATTGGCAAAGAGTTCATCAATCACTACTACACGCAAATCAGCGAGAACATGGCATCCCAGGAACTGGCCGTGATGTTGGTTATATCGGTCATCTTGCTTTTCTTGGTCAACAAAGTTCCGCCGATGATTTCTGGTCTTGTGTCTGGTGGTGGTATTGGCGCAGCCGGTGGAATTGGAAACTTCGGTGCGGGTGCGGCAGTTGGGGCGGCGGTGACGGCGGCCAGTATGGCAACTGGCGGCGCTGCCCTGGCAGGTAAAGCGGTTATGGGTGCCGCAGCCGGTGCAGCCGGAGGTGCAAGTGCACTCCAAGCGGCTTTTCAGAAAGCATCAGCGAGTATGGAAACCGGCGGTGACATGTCCAGCATGGGGTCAGTTGTCAGCAGTGGCGGAAACGGTGGTGGTGAAGCGGGTACTGCTGGCAGTAGCCCATTCGCCCAAGCGGCTGGCTTTGGTGACAGCGGCAGTAGCTCAAGCGGTGGCGGCTTTGCCAAGGCCGCGAAGCTGGCCACAGGCACGGCCTCCGAGTTAGCCAAGGGTGTCGGCTCTCAAGTGAAGCAGGGATTCCAGGAGCGAGTGAGCGAAACCACAGGCGGAAAACTGGCTGCTTCGATACGCGAAAGCATGGAGCCGAAAGAAGCAAGCCAATCTGGCCAGTTCGAGGGCAATAGCTTGGGCGCCGATTCTGGCCCAGATAGTAACGAAGTCAGGAGTTAGCACGATGACGACATCAACATACATGGCCGCATTGGCGGCCCTGGATGAAGCGCCAAGGGAAGAAGTCAGCCAGGTATTTATTTCGCCGCTGGGTGATCAATCGACCGAGGTCGATGCAGAGACAGAAACAGCCGCTTTTGTATCACGGCCAGACCCTATGAGAGAGAGCGAAACTAAGCCGATAAGTATTGAGGTTAATGGCGGCAGGAATGAGCGGTCAGCATTCGCGGAGGCGGCGGGGCTGTACCTGTAGGCGCACCGGGCTGGCCACAACCAGCCCGGCACTTTCAATCAACACCTACTGGAGAGGTGAATTATGACAACACAACATATTATCGAACCAGGGCAAGCAGTGCATCAAGCAGCGGCTATTCTTTCTTCTTTGGAGTACATCAACCAAGCGGAAGCGCGGAGCCTTGGGCCATTGGCCGAAGCCGTCGCTAATGCTTTTATGGTGGTGTACTACCAAGCTGAAACGGGCCGGGCGACACAGGCTGATTTTCAAGAAGCAATGAACGCCTTGCGCCAAGCGTGCAGCTAATGACGAAAGGGCGGCCACTCGAACTGGCCGCCTTTTTCAATCTTCACTGTTTGGCCATTCCCGACCCACAGACGGCGCATCCATCCATTCGCGTTCCTCCGGCGGCAGCGGGTAAGCCCCGGATGCTTCCGCGTCGGCCAGTAGTTCGGCCAGTGTGTAGCGCACCCGACCAGTGGAAACGGCGCGGGCCGGGTCGGCCTTCTCATGCAGCCTGTTCTCTAGGTTCTTTGGGTCTGTCATCGGGCGACCTCAGCAAGCATGGATACTAGGTGTTCCAGGTCAGTGATCGAATGCGCCAGGAAGCGGCCGGCGCGGCAATCTGCAATCATTTCCTCAGTTTTTTCCTACTCATGTTCAACCTCGTTCGTACCAGCTCTTCGAGCGATTCACCACGCGCACGACCAGCAGCATCACCGGCACTTCGACCAGGACGCCGACCACGGTTGCCAATGCAGCGCCGGAGTGCAGACCGAACAAGCTGATGGCGGCCGCCACGGCCAGCTCGAAGAAGTTGCTGGCACCGATCAGGGCCGAAGGACAGGCGACAGAGTGCTTTTCCCCCGCCCGCTTGTTCAGCCAGTAGGCTAACCCGGAATTGAAGAACACTTGAATCAAGATCGGCACGGCTAGCATGGCGATCACTAACGGCTGCCGGATGATGGCCTCGCCCTGGAAGGCGAACAGTAGAACCAACGTCAGCAGCAGCGCGGCCATCGACCACGGCCCGATCTTCTGCATGGCCCGTTCAAAGGCGGCCTGTCCTTGCTTGAGCAGATGCCGCCGCAAGAGCTGCGCCAGGATCACCGGCACGATGATGTAGAGCACGACCGAAATCAGCAGCGTGTCCCAAGGCACCGAGATCGAGGACATGCCCAGCAGCAGGCCGACGATGGGCGCGAAGGCCACGATCATGATGGCGTCGTTCAGAGCCACTTGCGAGAGCGTGAAAAGCGGGTCGCCGTTGGTAAGGCGGCTCCACACGAACACCATTGCCGTGCAGGGCGCGGCGGCCAGCAAGATCAAGCCCGCGATGTAGCTGTCCAGTTGATCGGCCGGCAGGAACGGAGCGAACACTTGTCGGATGAACAGCCACCCCAGCAGGGCCATCGAGAATGGCTTGACGGCCCAATTCACGAACAGCGTGACGCCGATGCCGCGCCAATGCTCTTTGACCTGGTGCAGCGCCCCGAAGTCGATCTTGACCAGCATCGGGACGATCATTACCCAAATCAGCAGGCCCACCGGCAAATTGACCTGGGCCACTTCCATGCGGCCTATGGCCTGGAACACGTCAGGAAGGCCCTGGCCGAGCGCAACACCGGCGACGATGCACAGGGCCACCCACAGCGTCAGGTAACGCTCGAAGCCGCTCATCGGGGCCTGGCGCGGCTTCGCGGCGATGGCCTGTGCGCCGGCGCTCATGCTTCCTGCTCGGTCTTGCCGATGTTCGCCAGCTCGCGCTTGATGGCCGTCTGGTCAAGCATTTTGAGAGGCAGATTCACGAACAGGCGGACGCGGTTCATCATGTGCCGGAAGGTTTGTTCGAAGGCCCGGCGCTTCTCGGCGTCAGTGCCTTCGACGGCGGCCGGGTCTTCAAATCCCCAATGCGCCGAGATCGGCTGACCAGGCCACACCGGACACATTTCGCCGGCGGCGTTGTCGCAGACGGTGATGATGAAGTCCATCTTCGGTGCGTCGGGCGTGGCGTACTCGTCCCAGCTCTTGCTGCGCAGATTCTCGGTCGGGTAATTCACCGACTCCACCTTTTCGACGGCGAAGGGATTGACCTTGCCGGTTGGGTGACTGCCGGCGCTGTAGGCGCGGAAGCGCCCTTGCCCCATCGTGTTGATGAGAGCTTCGGCCATGATGCTGCGCGCCGAATTGCCGGTGCAGAGGATGAGGACGTTATAGATTCTTTCGGTCATGATGTTTCGCTTTCTGGTAGTGGCTGGGGAGCAATGGCGATGGATGAAAGATCGGTGGCCTCGTCGATGACGTGGCCGGCCGCTTTCCGTTCGGAATAGCGGTCTGTCAGTGCTTCACGGTGCGGCCGTACCAGCGCCGTGAAGCGCACCAGTTCTTCCATCACATCGGCTATTCGGTCGTAGTACGGCGAGGGCTTCATGCGGCCCGCCGCGTCGAACTCTTGGAACGCTTTGGCGATACTCGACTGGTTCGGAATGGTGAACATTCGCATCCAGCGGCCGAGCAGACGCAAGGTGTTCACGGCGTTGAAGCTCTGCGAGCCGCCGGATACCTGCATCACGGCCAGGGTGCGGCCTTGGGTCGGCCGGATGCCGGCCATTTCAAGCGGCAGATGGTCAATCTGCGCCTTCATGACACTGGTAATCTGACCGTGGCGTTCCGGGCTGCACCAGACTTGTCCCTCTGACCACTCGGACAGGGCGCGCAGCTCCTTGACGGCCGGGTGATCGTCGCTTTGCACTTGATCGGGCAACGGCAAATCGGACGGGTCGAAGATGCGTGTTTCTGCGCCAAAGAATTGCAGCAGCCGGGCCGCTTCCTCGACGGCCAGCCGTGAGAACGAGCGGGCGCGCAGCGAGCCATACAGCAGCAGGATACGCACCGGCGGGGCGTCGGGTGCCAGCCCGAGCGCCGGGCGCTCGATGGCAAAGGATTTGTCCAAAGCGGGCAAAGAATCGGGGTCGGAAAGATGGCGAAGTCTCATGCCAACACCTTCCCGGCTTCCGTGGTGCAAGACAGGTTGCACACCTGGCCGCCGCAGCAGTTTTCCGTGAGAAAGGCCACCAGGTTAGTGGCCGTCGAAAAGTTCGCCTCGTAGATCACAAATCGGCCTTCTTGCCGCGACGTGACCATGCCGGCGTGTGCCAGCTCTTTCAGGTGGAAGGATAGCGAAGACGGCGGGATGCCGGCCGCTTCGCTGATTTTTCCGGCGGCCATGCCGGCGGGGCCGGCCTGGACGAGAAGCCGGAACACCGCGAGGCGCGATTCTTGAGCGATGGCCGCCAGGGCGGCTACAGCATTTATCGTTTCCATGTTTCAATAATAGTCGAAATATGGAGTGTGCTCAATAGCTCATTTAAGCTGTAAAAATGAGCTAGGCGCATTTGTCATTTTCAGAAGACGACTGCACCAGTTGATTGGGCGTAATGGCTGTTGTGCAGCCAGCTCCTGACAGTTCAATATCAGAAGTGATCTGCACCAATCTCGACTATGCTCAATACTCGTGTGCACCAAAGCGAGGTGAGCATGGCGACGGACACCCCACGGATTCCAGAACAAGGCGTGGCCACTCTGCCTGATGAGGCTTGGGAGCGTGCGCGCCGTCGTGCGGAGATCATCAGTCCGTTGGCGCAGTCGGAGACGGTCGGGCACGAAGCGGCCGATATGGCGGCTCAGGCGCTGGGCTTGTCTCGGCGCCAGGTATACGTTCTGATCCGGCGTGCCCGGCAAGGCAGCGGCCTCGTGACGGATCTGGTGCCCGGCCAGTCCGGTGGAGGTAAAGGTAAGGGGCGCTTGCCGGAACCGGTCGAGCGCGTCATCCACGAGCTACTGCAAAAGCGGTTCCTGACCAAGCAGAAGCGCAGCCTAGCGGCCTTTCACCGCGAAGTCACTCAGGTGTGCAAGGCTCAAAAACTGCGAGTGCCGGCGCGCAATACCGTGGCCTTACGGATCGCTAGCCTTGACCCGCGCAAGGTCATCCGCCGGCGGGAAGGCCAGGATGCCGCTCGTGACCTACAAGGTGTGGGCGGCGAGCCTCCTGCCGTGACCGCGCCGCTGGAGCAGGTGCAGATAGACCATACGGTCATCGACCTGATCGTGGTCGATGACCGCGACCGGCAACCTATTGGCCGCCCGTACCTGACCCTCGCCATCGACGTGTTCACCCGCTGCGTGCTCGGCATGGTCGTCACGCTGGAAGCGCCGTCTGCCCCGATTTATTGTTCACAGCGATAGCACCTGCCATTTGGGGCAGCACCTACATTGTCACCACCCAATACCTGCCGAACTTCTCACCGATGACGGTCGCGATGCTGCGGGCGTTGCCGGCGGGTTTATTGCTCGTGATGATCGTCCGACAGATTCCAACGGGAATCTGGTGGATGCGCATCTTCATCCTCGGCGCACTTAATATTTCGCTATTCTGGAGCTTGTTGTTTATTTCGGTCTACCGCCTGCCGGGCGGGGTCGCGGCGACGGTAGGCGCTGTGCAGCCGCTGATGGTCGTGTTCATCTCTGCCGCTCTGCTAGGTAGCCCGATACGATTGATGGCGGTCCTGGGGGCTATTTGCGGAACTGCGGGCGTGGCGCTGTTGGTGTTGACACCAAACGCAGCGCTAGATCCTGTCGGCGTCGCAGCGGGCCTGGCGGGGGCGGTTTCCATGGCGTTCGGAACCGTGCTGACCCGCAAGTGGCAACCTCCCGTGCCTCTGCTCACCTTTACCGCCTGGCAACTGGCGGCCGGAGGACTTCTGCTCGTTCCAGTAGCTTTAGTGTTTGATCCGCCAATCCCGATGCCTACAGGAACCAATGTTCTCGGCCTGGCGTGGCTCGGCCTGATCGGAGCGGGTTTAACCTACTTCCTTTGGTTCCGGGGGATCTCGCGACTCGAACCTACAGTTGTTTCCTTACTGGGCTTTCTCAGCCCGGGGACCGCCGTGTTGCTAGGATGGTTGTTCTTGGATCAGACGCTGAGTGCGCTTCAAATCATCGGCGTCCTGCTCGTGATCGGGAGTATCTGGCTGGGCCAACGTTCCAACCGCACTCCTAGGGCGCGTATAGCTTGCCGGAAGTCGCCTTGACCCGCATGGCATAGGCCTATCGTTTCCACGATCAGCGATCGGCTCGTTGCCCTGCGCCGCTCCAAAGCCCGCGACGCAGCGCCGGCAGGCAGAGCAAGTAGAGGGCAGCGCCTGCAATCCATGCCCACCCGTTCCACGTTGTTATAGAAGCCGCATAGATCGCCGTGAAGAGGAGGGGTCCGACGATCGAGGTCAGGCTGGTGAGCGCCGCCAGTGAGCCTTGCAGCTGCCCCTGACGTTCCTCATCCACCTGCCTGGACAACATTGCTTGCAGCGCCGGCATTCCGATGCCACCCGAAGCAAGCAGGACCATGATCGGGAACGCCATCCATCCCCGTGTCGCGAAGGCAAGCAGGATGTAGCCTGTGCCGTCGGCAATCATTCCGAGCATGAGTGCCCGCCTTTCGCCGAGCCGGGCGGCTACAGGGCCGGTGATCATTGCCTGGGCGAGTGAATGCAGAATGCCAAATGCGGCAAGCGAAATGCCGATCGTGGTCGCGTCCCAGTGAAAGCGATCCTCGCCGAAAATGACCCAAAGCGCGGCCGGCACCTGTCCGACAAGTTGCATGATGAAGAAGACCGCCATCAGGGCGGCGACGACGGTCATGCCCCGGGCCCACCGGAACGAAGCGAGCGGGTTGAGAGCCTCCCGGCGTAACGGCCGGCGTTCGCCTTTGTGCGACTCCGGCAAAAGGAAACAGCCCGTCAGGAAATTGAGGCCGTTCAAGGCTGCCGCGGCGAAGAACGGAGCGTGGGGGGAGAAACCGCCCATCAGCCCACCGAGCACAGGTCCCGCGACCATCCCGAACCCGAAACAGGCGCTCATGAAGCCGAAGTGCCGCGCGCGCTCATCGCCATCAGTGATATCGGCAATATAAGCGCCGGCTACCGCCCCAGTCGCCCCGGTGATGCCGGCCACGATCCGCCCGATATAGAGAACCCAAAGGAAAGGCGCCGTCGCCATGATGGCGTAGTCGACAGCAGCGCCGGCCAGCGAGACGAGCAAGACCGGCCGCCGCCCGAAACGATCCGACAGCGCGCCCAGCACAGGTGCGCAGGCAAATTGCATCAACGCATACAGCGCCAGCAGAATGCCATAGTGGGCGGTGACGTCGTTCGAGTGAACCAGATCGCGCAGGAGGCCCGGCAGCACCGGCATAATCAGGCCGATGCCGACAGCGTCGAGCGCGACAGTGCTCAGAATTACGATCAGGGGTCTGTTGGGTTTCACGTCTGGCCTCCGGACCAGCCTCCGCTGGTCCGATTGAACGCGCGGATTCTTTATCACTGATAAGTTGGTGGACATATTATGTTTATCAGTGATAAAGTGTCAAGCATGACAAAGTTGCAGCCGAATACAGTGATCCGTGCCGCCCTGGACCTGTTGAACGAGGTCGGCGTAGACGGTCTGACGACACGCAAACTGGCGGAACGGTTGGGGGTTCAGCAGCCGGCGCTTTACTGGCACTTCAGGAACAAGCGGGCGCTGCTCGACGCACTGGCCGAAGCCATGCTGGCGGAGAATCATACGCATTCGGTGCCGAGAGCCGACGACGACTGGCGCTCATTTCTGATCGGGAATGCCCGCAGCTTCAGGCAGGCGCTGCTCGCCTACCGCGATGGCGCGCGCATCCATGCCGGCACGCGACCGGGCGCACCGCAGATGGAAACGGCCGACGCGCAGCTTCGCTTCCTCTGCGAGGCGGGTTTTTCGGCCGGGGACGCCGTCAATGCGCTGATGACAATCAGCTACTTCACTGTTGGGGCCGTGCTTGAGGAGCAGGCCGGCGACAGCGATGCCGGCGAGCGCGGCGGCACCGTTGAACAGGCTCCGCTCTCGCCGCTGTTGCGGGCCGCGATAGACGCCTTCGACGAAGCCGGTCCGGACGCAGCGTTCGAGCAGGGACTCGCGGTGATTGTCGATGGATTGGCGAAAAGGAGGCTCGTTGTCAGGAACGTTGAAGGACCGAGAAAGGGTGACGATTGATCAGGACCGCTGCCGGAGCGCAACCCACTCACTACAGCAGAGCCATGTAGACAACATCCCCTCCCCCTTTCCACCGCGTCAGACGCCCGTAGCAGCCCGCTACGGGCTTTTTCATGCCCTGCCCTAGCGTCCAAGCCTCACGGCCGCGCTCGGCCTCTCTGGCGGCCTTCTGGCGCTCCTGCTGCGGCGTCCGCTCGTGGGCCGTGGCGCGGGTCCGCGCGCCGGCCTCGTGCGCCTGGCGCTCGCGGGCGAGGTCCAGATATCGACAACCTCTCGCGCAACCAAGACATCGCGGTCGGACTGCAAGTGATCTTGAAGCCACGGGCCCGTCCCACCCCGACATGGACCTCGATGCCCGAACGGACGTTAGATTTCGAGTTCTAGGCGTTCTGCGATGAAGGTTGGATCCCAGCCGGGATTGAAAGTGTCGACGTGGGTGAATCCGAGCCGCTCGTATAGGCCACGCAGGTTCGGGTGGCAGTCGAGCCGCAGCTTGGCGCACCCCTGCGTTCGCGCGGCATGGCGGCAAGCCTCGATCAGCGCGGAGCTGACACCCCGGCCCGCATGTGTCCGTCGCACCGCGAGCTTGTGCAGATATGCGGCCTCCCCCTTGAGGGCGTCGGGCCAGAACTCGGGATCCTCGGCCGACAAGGTGCAACAGCCGACGATGCCGTCGCTGCAACTCGCGACTAGGAGCTCGGATCTCAGGACGAAGGTCTCCGCGAATGTCCGGTCGATCCGCGCGACGTCCCAGGCGGGCGTTCCCTTGGCGGACATCCACGCCGCAGCGTCGTGCATCAGCCGCACAACCTCGTCGATATCACCCGAGCAGGCGACCCGAACGTTCGGAGGCTCCTCGCTGTCCATTCGCTCCCCTGGCGCGGTATGAACCGCCGCCTCATAGTGCAGTTTGATCCTGACGAGCCCAGCATGTCTGCGCCCACCTTCGCGGAACCTGACCAGGGTCCGCTAGCGGGCGGCCGGAAGGTGAATGCTAGGCATGATCTAACCCTCGGTCTCTGGCGTCGCGACTGCGAAATTTCGCGAGGGTTTCCGAGAAGGTGATTGCGCTTCGCAGATCTCCAGGCGCGTGGGTGCGGACGTAGTCAGCGCCATTGCCGATCGCGTGAAGTTCCGCCGCAAGGCTCGCTGGACCCAGATCCTTTACAGGAAGGCCAACGGTGGCGCCCAAGAAGGATTTCCGCGACACCGAGACCAATAGCGGAAGCCCCAACGCCGACTTCAGCTTTTGAAGGTTCGACAGCACGTGCAGCGATGTTTCCGGTGCGGGGCTCAAGAAAAATCCCATCCCCGGATCGAGGATGAGCCGGTCGGCAGCGACCCCGCTCCGTCGCAAGGCGGAAACCCGCGCCTCGAAGAACCGCACAATCTCGTCGAGCGCGTCTTCGGGTCGAAGGTGACCGGTGCGGGTGGCGATGCCATCCCGCTGCGCTGAGTGCATAACCACCAGCCTGCAGTCCGCCTCAGCAATATCGGGATAGAGCGCAGGGTCAGGAAATCCTTGGATATCGTTCAGGTAGCCCACGCCGCGCTTGAGCGCATAGCGCTGGGTTTCCGGTTGGAAGCTGTCGATTGAAACACGGTGCATCTGATCGGACAGGGCGTCTAAGAGCGGCGCAATACGTCTGATCTCATCGGCCGGCGATACAGGCCTCGCGTCCGGATGGCTGGCGGCCGGTCCGACATCCACGACGTCTGATCCGACTCGCAGCATTTCGATCGCCGCGGTGACAGCGCCGGCGGGGTCTAGCCGCCGGCTCTCATCGAAGAAGGAGTCCTCGGTGAGATTCAGAATGCCGAACACCGTCACCATGGCGTCGGCCTCCGCAGCGACTTCCACGATGGGGATCGGGCGAGCAAAAAGGCAGCAATTATGAGCCCCATACCTACAAAGCCCCACGCATCAAGCTTTTGCCCATGAAGCAACCAGGCAATGGCTGTAATTATGACGACGCCGAGTCCCGACCAGACTGCATAAGCAACACCGACAGGGATGGATTTCAGAACCAGAGAAAGAAAATAAAATGCGATGCCATAACCGATTATGACAACGGCGGAAGGGGCAAGCTTAGTAAAGCCCTCGCTAGATTTTAATGCGGATGTTGCGATTACTTCGCCAACTATTGCGATAACAAGAAAAAGCCAGCCTTTCATGATATATCTCCCAATTTGTGTAGGGCTTATTATGCACGCTTAAAAATAATAAAAGCAGACTTGACCTGATAGTTTGGCTGTGAGCAATTATGTGCTTAGTGCATCTAACGCCGCATTAAGGGGCAGCCAACGCTACTACCAACTTACCGCATAACACCGTAACCACAAAAACCAACGCATAATAAAAGTGCCACGCGTTGGCTGTCCCTCTTAAATGCTTTGTTAGCCTTATCAACGCGATTGTGATGAATAAACTTCAAAAATTGAACGACCAATTTTAACAATTGCATCATTTCGATCTGCTATTGAAGCCTCTGTTTGCGCTAGATAGATACTAACTATGATTGGGGATTGAGCTTCACTCCAAACAACGGCTGTAATACTCCGAGCACCAAATCCGCCAGCACCTGAACGATCCGCAATATTCCATCCCTCTGGCAATACTGACCGCAATAAATTACCAGTGACTTGATTATTCACCATCCAATACTCTAATTTTTTCTGGCCATCTTGAGACAATGTGGAACCAAATAATAATTCATTTAAAGTATTCACTATTGCATTAGGAGTTGTCGTATCCCTCAAATCACCAAGCTTGCCTTCATTTAATTCAGGTTCAATACGGTCTAGACGGGTTTCTTTATCTCCGATTTGTCTTAGAAAATCCGTCACGCTTTCAGGACCTCCTAGGGCATTTAGGATGATATTTGCTGCTGCATTATCACTTGTCGTCATAGTTGCAAAACACGCATCATCGAGCGTTATTGCTTGTCCTACTTGCTTTTCTATTACGGGAGAATAGGTCACAAGATCTGCTTTTTTGATCTCAATTGTACTCTTAGGGTTTATTTCCCCTTGCTCAGCATCATATAATAATTTAGCACAAGCTATTGTTTTAAAAGTACTTGTCAAAGGAAAACGCTGATTGCCATTGTAATCCCAATACTCTCCAGTTTGAGTATCAAGAACAGAAATCCCTATATGCGCAGAAAGAGATGCTTCAATTACCTTAGCATCTTGTTCAACCTGTTGAAACTTTGAACTATTTGCAAACACCATAGACGGTATTAAAAGCGAAAATACCAGTAAAAGCTTCATGTAATAACCTCATCATTTTGATTGGCTTACATCTTATATCAGAGTGTGAAGTATTCAAATAAGGCTAACACCTGAGTTAAGCCGCGCCGCGAAGCGGCGTCGGCTTGGACGAATTGTTAGGCCGCATATCGCGACCTGAAAGCGGCACGCAAGACCTCAACCTTTTCCGCCCCGAGTGAGGTGCATGCGAGCCTGTAGGACTCTATGTGCTTTGTAGGCCAGTCCATTGGTGGTACTTCATCGGCATAGTAAAAGTAATCCCAGATGATCGCCTCCCAGCTGTTACAACGGACTGGCCGCCCGGCGATGAC
>NZ_JAANPV010000002.1 GCF_011290505.1 Paenalcaligenes suwonensis | reverse complement strand
GCTGACGCTGCTCGACAGGCTTGGCATAGCGCTTGAGCCAAACATAGATGCTGTGCGTTGAGACTCCCAGACGTTGCGCAACATCAGCCACCGACCTCTTGTATTCGGTCACTTGTTTGATGGCTTCTAGCTTGAATTCTTCGGTGAATCGTACATGACTCATAATCTTCTCCTCTGTGAGTATTATGAGGCTAAAGAGTATCTACTAAACCCTGGTCGATTCAATTCGGGATGATTTTCAACGTAAAGCGCGGAATGCTGATTATGAGGGTATTGAGTTTTTTACAGATCGGCATTTAAGTTTTCTGAGTGAGGGTGTTGGGTTTGGGGATTACACGGTGCTGGGTGCTACTTTTGAAGGAGGCGGCGGCCCTGCAGCGGCGGTTGCAATACATGGTACTTTCAAAGGCCAAGGCGGGGCTGTGTGGGTGGAGCATTTTGTTTCCGATGATACGGAGCGTAATGTGGGTACTGTGGGTGGAAAATACCTTCAGGCTGCGGGGAAGTTGGTTCTGCGAGCACGGCACGCCCCGGAGATGTTTGGTAATGATAAGGCGTTGCAGAGTTTTGCGGCAGATGTGGTTGCGTTGCATTATCCGGGTTTGGGGAAGAGTAAAGAGAGGCAGATTTATCATCACGTCGCTCTTATGTATCAGTTGCTTACAAACCGTCTTTGAGTAATGATGCTTACAATGTAATTGATTGCTTTTGGGTGTATAGAGTCATAAAAAAGACGAAAAAAAGACCGCTTAAAAAAGCGGTCTTTTTTAGTGTTCTTGGTGCCCGGGGCCGGAATCGAACCGGCACACCTTTCGGTATCGGATTTTGAGTCCGACGCGTCTACCAATTCCACCACCCGGGCAACTTCTAGGCGTGGATGTTTCGTTTGAAACATGTGCTAGGAAAGAAAAGAATTATAGCGCAAATTCCAAGATGATCAAGAGCCAAATGCAAAATAGTTCATTTTTCTTCAAAAAAATAACGTTTGGGCTTTTTGAGGGGTAGTTACAAGGGCGTATGGTCAAGTCATAACGATAAAAGTCACGACCCACTAGAGCCAATTATCGTTAAGGGTATAGCCGCTAGAAAGCGTGTAGCAGTGATATTGTTCTAGGGTTTGGCGACTACGTCAGGCGGTAAGAGTAAGGACTAGAGATACATGAGCATGAACAGCAGCCTAGAAACCCATGTAGCGCCTGTGCGCAGACCCATCGCCGCCACGTTGGGTGTGGTGTGTAAAGACGGTCAGGTGTTGATGATTCGACGACGCAATGCACCCGACGTAGGGCGGTGGAGCTTTCCGGGTGGCAAGATAGATTTTGGGGAGGCGGTGTTAGTGGCGACGGAGCGCGAAATTTCTGAGGAAACGTCCGTACAAGCGAAAGCTTTGCAGGTGGTGACGGCGGTAGATGTGCACGATATAGACGCTGATGGAGCGTTGCGCCAGCACTATTTATTGATTGCCGTAGCGTGTAGTTGGATAGCTGGCGATGCCTATGCCGGGGACGATGCCCTAGAGGCAAAGTGGTTCGATGTAGAGCAGTTAGCACACAGCGATATTGCTCGCAGTTTTGATGTGGTGGCGGTAGCGAAGTTGGCCTACCAGCGCTATCTGGAAGCCAGCTAATAGCATGGCTCTTGATATTTGGTTATGTGTCCCCAGTTACTAGATTAATGCGCTGGCGGCAGATGCCGCTATAGCTTGTTGATGACAACTGAGTAAATACGTAACCATGAGCCAAACCGAGAATAATGTTCAGGCAGCCGAGACCCTAGGTTTTCAGACTGAGGTCAAGCAGTTGCTGCAGTTGATGATTCACTCGCTGTATAGCAACAAAGAGATTTTTCTGCGCGAGTTGGTATCCAACGCGTCTGATGCTTGCGATAAGTTGCGCTTTGAAGCCATAGACCGACCCGAGTTGTTGGAAGGCGATAGCGAACTACGTATACGTGTCACCTACGACAAAGAAGGTAAGACACTGACCATTAGCGATAATGGTATTGGTATGAACCGCGACGAAGCGATTGCCAACTTAGGTACTATCGCGCGTTCGGGGACCAAAGAATTCTTTACGCAATTAACGGGCGACAAACAAAAAGATGCCCAGTTAATTGGTCAATTTGGTGTGGGTTTTTACTCCTCCTTTATCGTGGCAAACAAAGTATCGGTATTGTCACGTCGCGCTGGCGATGTGGAAACCGACGGTGTGTTGTGGGAGTCCGAGGGGTTAGGTGAGTTCACCGTGAGCCCTGCCGAGAAAGCCGATCACGGTACCTCCGTTACTCTGTACCTGCGTGATGACGCCGACGAGTTCCTAGACGGCTGGCGCTTGCGCGCCGTATTGCGCCGTTACTCTGACCACATTTCTTTGCCCGTGCAAATGCTCAAAGAAGAGTGGGACGAGAAAGAGTCCAAACAAATTACGCTTAGCGATTGGGAAACTGTTAACCAAGCTAATGCGTTGTGGACGCGCTCGCGCTCAGAAATCTCTGATGAGCAGTACCAAGAGTTCTACAAACACATTGCCCACGATTACGAAAACCCATTGGCGTGGACACATAACCGCGTAGAGGGTCGTAGCGAATACACGCAATTGCTGTATGTGCCTAAGCATGCGGCCTTTGATTTATGGGATCGCGATGCCAAGCACGGCGTGAAGCTGTACGTAAAACGCGTGTTCATCATGGACGATGCGGATCAGTTGCTGCCTAACTACCTGCGTTTTGTGCGTGGTGTGGTGGATTCTGCTGATTTGCCATTGAACGTGTCGCGTGAAATTCTGCAAGAAAGCCGTGATGTACGTGCGATTCGCGAAGGTAATACACGCCGCTTGTTGGTATTGCTGGAAGACTTGGCTGAAAACCGTAAGGAAGAATACGCTGAGTTCTGGGCTAACTTTGGCCAAGTGCTGAAAGAAGGTACAGGCGAAGATCAGGGCAACAAAGAGAAAATCGCGGCGTTGCTGCGCTTTGCCTCTACGCACAATAACAGTGCGGCACAAGATGTCTCGTTTGCCGATTACATTTCGCGCATGAAAGAAGGCCAAGACAAGATTTACTACGTCACGGCTGATTCTTACACCGCAGCCGCGAACAGCCCGCATCTGGAAGTGTTCCGCAAAAAAGGCATTGAAGTATTGTTGATGTCTGACCGCGTGGACGAGTGGATGTTGTCGTACCTGCATGAGTTTGACGGTAAAGCACTGGTGTCTGTAGCTAAAGGTGGCTTGGACTTGGCGAGCTTGGAAGACGAAGCCGAGAAAAAACACCAGGAAGAAGTCGCTGAAAACTTCAAACCTTTGGTAGAGCGTCTGCAAACAGCGCTGGGCGAAAAGGTCAAAGAAGTACGTGTGACATCGCGTTTGGTGGATTCCCCAGCGTGTGTGGTAGTGGATGAGAACGAACTAAGCCCACACCTGATTCGCATGTTGCAGGCGGCAGGCCAAGAAGTACCTACGGTTAAACCTATCTTAGAACTGAACCCCGAGCACGCGTTTGCAGCACGTCTGCAAAGTGCTGACGATAGCCAATTCGAAGATTTGGCGTTGGTGCTGTTGGATCAAGCCTTGTTGGCTGAAGGTGCGCACGTAGAAGACCCTGCGGCTTTCGTGAGACGTGTAAACAAGCTGCTGTTGGGCTAAGGTTTACCAGTCATAGCACCTACGTCAGTAGGTGCTGCAAAACGCCCCAAAGACTATTGCGGTCTTTGGGGCGTTTTTGTGTGGAACGCGCTTAGGCCTTACATGTGCCCGTGATAGGGTTTACGCACCAAGGAGTGGTATACGTAATCAATCATGGTGATGAAGTCGAATACGGGCAGTTGGGTGTCACGTTGTACGGCATGTGCGTAGGGCGGTAAATCGCTGCATTCCAGTAAAATGGCCCCTAAGTCTGGGTGTTGCGTCAGCATGTGGCGGGCAACGCTAGTGACTTCAGACTCAATGGTAGTCGAGCATAGGCTACCTTTTTCCTCCAAGATAGCGCTGCTGAATTCGGGTTGCTGTTCCATGCCCGCGATCACCACGGGAATACTGTCAGCAATACCTAATGCAGAAAAGTGCATGGGGCCAAGCTGGCAGGCATTGGCCGTAATAATGCCCACCGGCTTGCGTGTTAGGGCATGAATAAAGGGGATTTGCATCAGGCTAGATAAAAACACGGGAATGTTCACCGAAGCGGCCACTTCTTTTTGAAACAGTGCCATAAAGCCGCACGCACCAGTAATGGCTTTTATGCCACGGCGTTCTAGTTCTTGAGCGGCTTCTATAAAGGGCTTGATCAGTTCAGGGTCGCGTTGGTTGAGTAGCCTGTCTATAGACGCGCCGCGTACCTCTTGGTAGCACACGGGGTAGTCGAAGGTGGTGGCGTTGCCTACGTTGCCTGGAATGCAGGGGTAGGCTGCATCTAAAATCAAAATCCCTATGCTTTGGCCATACCAAGATTGGCTGGCTTTTTTGACGTGATACATGAAGCCGTTGTCTCCGTAATTGTTATGTTTCCAATGGGAAACTTTATGTGCGTAACCTGCTTTATGCCTAAATGCTAAGTAGCGCATTCCATAGCAGCTACGTTATAGTGCTTATTATCTCTTAAAAATTGAAAAAATCTACGATGGTGGAATCTACAAGCGACACAGTGGTGTCTAGGGCAGCAAAACATAACCCGCTGATTGAGCCAGCAGCGCCAATCAGTCGTAATGCTTTTGGCGAACGTTTGCGACATTTGCGCCGTGAGCAGGGTTGGACGCTGGAGCAAGCCAGTGCAGAAACTGGGGTAGCAAAATCTACGCTATCCAAAATTGAAAACGGTGGTATGTCGCCCACTTTTGATCTCATTCAGAAAATTGCAGCCGGTTTACGGCTGGATTTGGTGGACTTGGTTGGGGCAGGTGGTAGTAATCAAGGTGCGGCAGCGCGTCGTAGCCTAATGCAGGGCGAGCAAGGGCCATTGCTGGAAGGCAAAGCCTATGTGCATGAGTTGTTGGCTTCTGATTTGTCGCACAAGAAAATGCTGCCATTTCGTACGGTGGTACGGGCACGTAATTTGCGCGATTTCAACGGCAAGCTGATTCGTCATTTAGGCGAAGTGTTTTTGACCGTGCTGGAAGGCAGTGTGATGTTTATGTCAGAGTTCTACGGTCCTGTGGAACTGCATGCAGGTCATTGCATTTACTTCGACGGGCAAATGGGGCATGCGCTGATTTCTACCTCAGAACAAGATGCCGTCGTGATGTGGGTAAGCGATAACCACAGCTCCGTACCTAGCAATATAGGCGTGTAAGCAGGTTAGTCTAGTTCGAGTAAGTCTGGAAAATGCCGGCGTGGCCATGGGCTGTTGCTGGCATAGGACTCCCAATCAAAAAATGGGCCGGGGTCGGTTTTGCGGCCCGGTGCAATGTGCTCGTGCCCGCGTATGGCGTGCAGGTCGTGGCGTTCAGCCAAGGCTTGTGAAAGCTGGTTTAAGCGCTGGTATTGGGCGGCTTCAAAAGGGCAGGAGTCGCTACCTTCCATTTCTATACCAATAGAGAAGTCATTGCAGACTTCGCGGCCGTGGTGGTTAGAAACCCCCGCGTGCCACGCTCTATCTAGGGTAGAGACAAACTGCACAATCTCGCCATCACGGCGTACTAAAAAGTGTGCCGATACGGTTACGCCGCGTATGTTCTCGAACCACGGGTGGCTACTGATATCTAGCTTGTTTTGGAAGAAATCAATAATTGCGTTGCCTTCAAAGACATTGGGCGGCAAGCTGATATTGTGAATCACCAATAAATCTATAGGCCCACCTTCTGGGCGCGTATCGAAGTTGGGTGATGGTGCGCGTGTAACCCCCTCGGCTGGGGCTAACCAGCCGTCGGCTTGCAGGTGCAGTGCGTTATTACTTGCGGGGGCCATGTTTAGCGTGGTCCAAGCTGCACCAAGTATGGCCGTCGCTCATCAAGGCTTGTGAGCGAGGCAAGTGCACACCGCAGTGCTCGCAACGTACCATAGGCTCTGCTTTGCCTTTTGATGGCTGCGAACGATTGTGTTGAGACGTGCGGTTCTGTTGGTTCTGTCTGAGTTTTTGTGCAGCGATGACGCGCATCACCAGAATAACGGCCAGAATAACAACGACCCAGAGTAAAACCTTAACCAAGTGCGCCTCGCTGCAAAATAACGTCTAAAACAAAACGGGTACCGGAGTACGCCAAAATTAAGAAAGCTGACCCCGCTAGCATCCAGCGTAAGGCTGTGCGGCCGCGCCAGCCCCAAATGCGGCGTCCTAATAGCAAACCACCAAATGTGAGCCACGAGAGCAGCGTGAAGATGGTTTTGTGGTCCATGGGTAAGAGCTGGCCTACTAGATGCAGGTTGACGGCGCTACCGGAAACGATAGTCAGCGTCAGCATCACGAAGCCTATGCGTATTAAGCGAAACAGCAGCTCTTCCTGTACCAGCAGTGGTGGCATGGTGTCCAGTGCACGGTACAGTAGGGTAGGGGTTTCAGAGTGCGCAGCAGGGCGGTGCAGTTGCCTGTCTAGTGCCGTCATTAAGATGGCATGCAAGGCAGCTACAGTCATTAAGCCGTAGGCAGCAATCGCAATTAATAAGTGTATGCGCAGCCATTCGCTATCCCCGTGGGGGATAATAGAGCCGCCAGGCACCAAGGCGGCTAGTAAGCTCGCGATAGTTGCAACAGGCAATAGAATCAGCAGTAGGCTGTCTAAGCGCAAAAATAAACTTTCAAACCAGAACACCACCATTCCCAGCCATATGGCGGCTGAAAGTGCCAATGCCCACCCTAAGTGCAGGCCTTGTGGCAATATAATGGTGAGCAAGAGCCCGGCGCCATGTAGTACGATGGCAGCAAGCAGGGCGATGCGACATGTCCCGCTGAGTACAGGTTGCTGGCTGCCTCGAGTAATAGGACGCCATAAGACAATCGCTAATACAATATAAGCCAGAGGGGCCAGCAAGTGAAATACAATGCTTGCAGACATAAATATCCGACAGACGATTAAAGCTTTACAGGGCGCTTGGCCCTGAACCGGGTAGTAACCCCGACGAATCACTAGTTTAAGCGAAACCAGCCATATGTTCGAAAATCTTACTCAGCGCATGGCCCGTGTTGTAAAAACAATGCGTGGTCAGGCGCGTCTTACCGAAGCCAACACACAGGATATGCTGCGCGAAGTGCGCATGGCGTTACTTGAGGCTGACGTTGCGTTGCCCGTGGTGCGGGAGTTCATCGCAAAGGTCAAAGAAGAGTCTCTGGGCAGCGATGTTGCCGACTCCCTGAACCCTGGTCAGGCATTGGTGGGGGTGGTGCACAAGCAGCTGACCTCGCTGATGGGTGCCGACCTAGGTGAAGAAGCCAGTGAACTGTCCTTAGCCACACAACCACCAGCTGTAATTTTGATGGCTGGTTTGCAGGGTGCGGGTAAAACCACCACCACTGCCAAGTTAGCGAAATGGTTAAACGAGGGGGGGCATACCCAGCACGGTCGCAAAACAGGCAAGAAGAAAGTATTGGTGGTCAGTGCTGACGTGTACCGTCCAGCCGCGATCGAGCAGTTGAAGACCGTTGCCGCCCAAGTGGGTGTGGACTTCCTGCCTACCGACCCGTCTGAAAAACCAGTGGATATCGCGAATCGCGCGGTAGATCACGCCAAGCGTCATCACTACGATGTGCTGATTCTGGATACGGCGGGTCGCCTGGGTGTAGACGAAGCCATGATGCAAGAAATCCAGCAGTTGCACCAAGCGGTGAAGCCGGTGGAAACCTTGTTTGTAGTCGATGCGATGCAGGGTCAGGATGCGGTCAACGTCGCTAAAGCCTTTGGTGAAGCACTGCCGCTGACTGGTGTGGTGCTGACCAAGTTAGATGGTGACTCCCGCGGTGGAGCGGCGCTTTCCGTGCGCCACATCACAGGCAAACCTCTGAAGTTTGTTGGGGTATCGGAAAAAGTTGACGGCCTAGAGCCTTTCCACCCAGAGCGCATGGCGCAACGTATTTTGGGGATGGGCGATATCGTTTCGCTGGTAGAGCAAGCGCAACGCAATATTGATATCGCTGAAGCCGAGAAAATGGCGCAGAAGATCAAATCGGGCGACCGCTTTGATTTGAACGATTTCCGCGATCAGTTGCAGCAAGTGAAAAAAATGGGCGACATGGGCTCATTGCTGAAAAAACTGCCTGCGCAGTTTGCGCAAGCGGCTGAGCAGTTGCAAGGCGGCGAAGCCGAGAAACAACTGCGTCGTACCGAAGGTATCTTGAACTCCATGACTCCTCAAGAGCGTGCGAAGCCCGAGTTGCTGAAAGCCTCTAGGAAGCGTCGTATCGCAGCGGGTTCTGGTGTGCCGGTGCAAGAGGTCAATCGTTTGCTGAATCAATACGATCAGATGAGCGGCATGATGAAGAAAATGAAAGGCGGCGGTATGGCCAAAATGATGCGCGCCATGAGTGGTATGGGCGGCATGGCTAACGGCATGCGTAATATGATGGGCGGCTTTGGTGGTGGCAGTGGCAAAAAAGGCGGTTCTAAACGCCGTTAAGCTACAGCCGCAAAAAAGCCCTGCTTGTGTGTCCATGGTGGCAACAAGCAGGGCTTTTTTATATGTGCTGCGTTTAGAAACCGTACAAACGTGCTGGGTTGTCTACCAAGATTTGGTGGATGATTTTCTCGTCGTGGTTGGCCCAGGTGAAGAAGTCTTCCAAGAGTGTGGTGTCGTTAGGCATAGGCACACGTATGCACACGTGCGGCCAGTCGGTGGCCCACAGCATGCGCGACGCGTTGGCTTCTATCAGCGCGCTGGCGTAGGGGGCTACGTCTTGATAGGGCGTTGTGTCTTGGTTGGTGAAGCGATACGGGCCAGATAGCTTCACCCACACTTTGTTTTCGTGCAGCAAGCGTAGCAGCGCTTGGAAACCGTGGTGTGCAGTGCCAATGCTGGCAGGCATGTGGCCCATGTGGTCAATCACTACCTCTACAGGCAAGTAGGCCAAGGTGTCGTATAGGTCAGCAAACTCCGAGATATCTACCAGCAACTGCAAGTGCCACCCCAGTGGGGCGATGCGGTAGGCAAGGCTGGTGACGTCTGATACCTCTACGCCGCTCTTGTACAACAAGTTGATACGTACGCCTCGTACCCCTAGTGCGTGCATACGCCACAGTTCTTCGTCGCTGGTTTGTTGGCTAATCACCACCACGCCACGGTAGTTCTCGCCACCTTCTTTTAAAGCTTCTAGCAGCACGCTATTGTCGTAGCCGTACACGCTAGGCTGCACAATGACGCCACGGCTAAGCCCCAGTGTTTGCTGTAGGGCTTTGTAGCTTTCAAGTGTGGCCAGTGGCGGGGTGTAAGAACGGTGCGCCGTGAAAGGGTGCACAGACGAGTCGCCAATAATGTGGAAATGGCAATCGCACGCACCTTCGGGTAGCGTAATCGTCGGGGCGGTGTTGACCGGTAGTGGCGCAGGGCAGGGTGGGGCATAGGTTTCACCCAGAGAAGTCATGCGAGTGATTTCCCAGCCTTGCAGGCCTTGTAAACCGTTACGTTCAGCCGAATTAATCACTTGTTGCCAAGTTGCACGGCGCGCTAAGTCAGGGTCGCCCAACAAGATGGCATCAAAGATGGCTTGGTACTCTTGCAGCAGTGTTCGTTTCAGTGTGCTGGAGTGTTCTACGCGCCGTTCCAGAGCCGCCACTTCAAAGATGTGGGCGGTCAGGAATAGGATGAAGTTCTTGAAGTATTCGTTCGCAGTAGCTTCGGCAATGGCACGCTTAAAGGCCAAGCTTTTTTCAATCAATTCTTGGTTAAGGTGCAGGGCTTCGCGCAGTTCTAAGAAGGCATTTTGTATGGCTTCTAGCTGGCTGCGGGTGCGACGTCTAGCGGCCATGCCGGCGGCAGACACCTCTAGGTCTAAACGCATCTCATAGAGCTGGCGCAGCTTTGAGAGGGTTTTGAGCTCTTCATGATCTATCTTGAAACTGTTGTGTAGCCCGCGCTCGGACACAAAAGCGCCTAACCCCTGATGGCTTTCTACTAAGCCGTCAGATTTAAGCCGTGCTACGGCTTCGCGCACCACATTACGGCTGACCTCGAACATGGTGGTCAACTGTGATTCTGTGGGGATGCGATCGCCAGGTTTAAGGCGGCCTTGAGCAATCTCGGTTTCTAAATAACGCGAGATGTCTTCCGATAGCTGACGTCTAGAGGATGCGGGGCTTTTTTTCATGTGGCTATCATAACATCGGAGCTTGTTACTTGATAACAAGTTACCGTTACTTGTCTATTCGGCCCTGAAAAGTACCAGATTCAGGTCTTTTTTATGGAAGTTGCTACGCTTCTTGTTGGTCAAGTTGTCTGTTTTTTGAGTCTTTTTTCCTTGTTTTTACTACTTGGTAAACAGGTTTTATATAGGGTAAATCTATTTATTTTGTTTTGTGGCAAGGCTTTTGGTTGCAAAGCTCTATGTTTTAAATGTTATGATAAAAAAACTTGTAGTACAAGTAGGGTGTGCAAAGAGGAATAAAACCAGCACACGACATGAATATTTAGGAGCGATGTAATGATTGGAAGCAAACAGGGTAAATGGCGCGTAGCGCTGGCTTGTGCATTAACACTGGGTGTGGTCGGAGCAGCACAGGCTGTTACCAACATCCGTTTAGGTTGGACTACATCTGACAGTGCGGTTGATCCTTATGCGATTACTGCACATTACTTTCAAGAAGAGCTGGAAGCCGCTGCACCAGGTCAATTCAGTGTGAAGTTTTTCCCTAGCAACCAGTTAGGTAACGACACTGAAATGCTGCAAGGTATGCAAATGGGTACCTTGGATGCGGGTGTTATCACTGGTACACAAGTAGGCACGATTGAGCCTGCATTCCAGCTGACTGACTTGCCGTTCTTGTTTGCCAACAAACAGCAAGCACACGAGGTATTGGATGGCGAAGTGGGCCAAGACTTGTTGCAACGCTTGGATGCCAAAGGGATCGTAGGTTTGGGCTTTGCAGAAGCGGGTTTCCGTCACGCGATTAACAACCAACGTCCTATCACTGTACCTGCCGAGTTCAAGGGTTTGAAACTGCGCGTACAGCCTAGCAGCTTGTTTTTGACTAGCTTCAAAGCATTGGGTGCTAACCCAGTGGCACTGCCATGGAGCGATGCTTTCACCGCTGTACAACAAGGTACGGTAGATGGCTTGGAAATCCCATTGGCGGTGATTTACGCCAACAAATACGCCGGTGAAGTGAAATACCTGTCCTTGACTAACCACACCTACAACGCGTTGCCATTGTTGATGTCCAAACGTGCTTTCAACCGCATGAGCGCAGAAGAACAAGCCATTGTTCAAGCCGCTGCGCGTAAAGCGATTGAGCGTCAACGTGTTGCCGTAGCCCAGAACGAAGTGGACTTGCTGGAGCGTATTGCTGCTGAGGGTATGCAAGTGAATGAAGTGGCTGATGCAGCGGCATTCCGTGAAGCCGTGAAGCCTGTGTACGACGAGTACCGCGACAGCATCGGTGGCGACGTGTTTGATCGTGCTTTGGGTCAAGTGACTCAATAAGTCACGTAGCTAGTGTGATGTCTTTTTTCTCGTGAGCGGCGACATGAACAAGTATCTTGAGAATGTCAGCAAGTGGATAAGCAGAGGCACGGCCGTTCTGGCCGCGCTTTGCTTGTTGGTCATGGTTTTTTCCTTGCTGGATGGTGTGTTTTTCCGTTATGTGCTGAACGCTTCTCTGGCGTGGTCAGATGAGGTGGCGGTATTGGCATTTAGCTGGAGCATCTTTTTGTTTTCTAGTGTGATGGTGCAAGAACAGGGGCACGTACGTATTACGTTGCTATTGTCGGCACTGCCACGCCCACTAGAGGTTAGCCTGGAAAAAATCAGCTGCATATTGGTGCTGTTGTTTGGTGCGCTAATGGTATGGGCGGGTTGGCAATTTGTAGGGTTCACCGCTACACAGGTGTCGCCTGCATTGCGTTACCCGCTGTGGCTGCAAACGGCCGCGATTCCTGTGAGTGGGGCCTTAATTGTGCTGCATTCTGTGGTGCTGTTGTTTCAGCCCGTGCCTGCTAAAGCTTCCGAGGAGAAAACATCATGAGTGAAGTCGGCATCGTACTGATTTCAGGGCTGTTCATCATGCTACTGATGGGTGTACCCATTGCGTTTACGCTAGGGATACTGACCGCAGTGGGCTTGTGGATGGCCGATTTTGACCAGATGATTCTGGTGCAACGTTTATTGGCCGGTAGTGCCGTTACCAGCTTGATTGCTATTCCTGGCTTCATTCTGGCTGGTGACTTGATGACGGCGGGTGGCTTGTCACGACGTTTGGTGCGTATTGCCTCGTCGTTGTTTGGCCACTTCACGGGCGGTTTATCTATGTCCACCGTGGCGGCGGGTACGTTTTTTGGTGCGATCTCCGGTTCGGCTCCTGCTACCACTGCTGCCGTGGGTTCCATCATGATTAACGAGCTGGAGCAACGTGGCTATTCACGTGGCTACGGCGCGGCATTGGCTACCTCTATTGGCCCACTGGGGCAAATGATTCCACCGTCTATCCCTATGATTATTTGGGGTGTGTTGGCCGAGGAATCCATTTCCAAACTGTTCTTGGCAGGTGTAGTACCCGGTTTGTTGGCGGCAGGTGGTTTCTGCGTGGTCAGTGTGCTGTACGCCCGCAAGCACAAAATCCAACCCGAAAAACGTCCAAGCGGTAGTGATGTATTCAAGGCACTGCGTGAAGGCTTCTGGGCCATCATGGCACCAGTGGTGATTTTGGGTGGTATTTACGGTGGTGTGTTTACGCCTACCGAAGCCTCGATGGTAGGTGCGTTGTACAGCTTGATTATTGGCTTGTACGTGTACAAAGACCTTAAGTGGAAAGCATTGCCCGCTATTTTGATGGGTTCGCTGCGTACCACAACGGTCATCATGTTCATCATCGTAGTGGCCTACGGCTTTGCGTGGGTGATTGCGAGTGAGCAAATTCCATCACAAATCAGTGATGTATTGCTAAGCCTAACCTCTAACCCCTTTGTATTACTGTTGCTGATCAACCTGATGTTGTTGGTGTTGGGTGCCATCATGGACACCGTATCCGCCATGGTGATTCTAAGTGGTGTGCTGATTTCAGTAGGTTTACAGATTGGTCTAGACCCCATTCAGTTGGGTGCCATGGTGGTCATTAACTTTGCCGTGGGCATGGTGACACCACCTCTGGGGTATTCCTTGTTTGTGGCGTCTAGTATCAGTGGGTTAACAGTAGAGCAAGTAGCGCGTCACTTGTGGCCGTTCTTGGTAGTGTTGCTGGCAGTGGTGGCATTGGTGGCCTACGTGCCAGCCGTGACACTGTGGTTGCCAGGCTTGGTAGGTTGAACATAGATGGTTAGTTTGGTTGTAGAACAGGCAGCAATTGCTGCCCCCACCGTGCCCGGTCCTATAGTGGCGAGTCGCTTGCCCAATGAGGCGCTACCAATGGGGGCATGCGATTGCCACGCGCATTTGTTTGGGCCGCAAACGCAGTACCCGTATCAGGTAAATCGTAGCTATACACCACCCGATGCCAGCGAAGTGTCCTACCGTACGTTGTTGCGCCGTTTAGGCTTTCAGCGTGCTGTGTTGGTGCAACCTAGCGTATACGGCACAGACAATAGTTTGATGCTGGATACGTTGGCGCACTTACCCGCAGATGATGACATTGAATGGCGTGGTGTAGCGGTGGTGGATGCGTCAGTTTCAGACGCCGAGCTAGAGCGTATGCACCGTCTGGGCGTGCGCGGCGTGCGCATCAATTTGGTATTCCCCGGTGGTATTACCTTTGATGATGTACGCAGCTTGTCTAACCGTTTGCAAGGTTTGGGCTGGCACATACAGTTCTTAGTAGATGTGTCACGATTTGAGCATTTGGTCGATAGGCTGTCGGCATTGCCTACCCCTAGTGTGATTGATCACATGGGGCATGTTTCTACCGCCAACGGCACGCAAGAGCCGGGTTTTCAGGCACTGTTGCAACTGCTGGAAAACGATAAAACCTGGGTGAAATTAACCGGGCCTAATCGTATTTCTACATTGCAAACAGCACCGTTTACCGATGTGGATCCGTTCTTTCAGGCCTTGGTGAACAAGCGTGCTGATCGCTGTGTATTTGGCACAGATTGGCCGCATGTGCAGTTGCCTACACCCATGCCGCGTGACGAAGATTTGGTCAATGAGCTTTTGAGATTGCTGCCCGATGCGGCGTTACGCCAGAAGATCCTAACGGATAATCCGGCGCAGTTATACGGGTTTTAGTACTACACAATCGCCGCTGCATGCGGCGATTGTTGTAATAGCCATTCCCTAAAAGCGATGAGCGAAGGCAGCGATGCATTGCGGTTGGGGTAGACCAAGTAATAGCTGCGTGGGCTGATTAGCGCTGGGCCTACGGTTTGTAGTTCACCGCGTTGCAGTTCGTCTAAGATCAAGGCTTGAGGTACTAAACCTGCACCAATGCCCGCTCGCACTGCTTGAATTAAGTGCGACGTGAGTTCAAAGCTTGGCCCCATACGCATTTGAGTGTGGGGTAAATCGAAGTGTGAAAACCAGTCGGCCCAGGCTTGTGGGTTACTGTTAATGGTAAGCAGCATTTGTTTACCCAACCACTTCGGTGTGACGTCGTTTTGTTTGGCAACGTCAGGGTTAAGGATAGCAACCAACTGCTCATTTAACAGAGGGTGAGCCACACAGTCGGGCCAATAGCCGGTGCCAACGGTAATGGCGGCATCTAAATCGCCTTGGTCAAAGTTCAGATCACCAATACGCGAATGTAGGTGTATGGTAATACCTGAATTGGCGGTGTAAAACTCATGAATACGGGGTAGTAACCACTTAGAGCCAAAGGTAGGTAAGGTGGCTAATCGCAGGGTGCTACTACCGCTTTGATGCGACATGGCTTGTAGGGTAGCGCTGCGTATAGAACCCAACGCGTGAGTGAGCTCTATGTAGTATCTACGGCCCGCATCGGTTAGGCGAACAGAGCGGCCTTCACGCCTAAATAGCTGTAGTCCCAAATGGCTTTCCAGCGCCTGTACTTGTTTACTGATGGCGCTTTGGCTAAGGGATAAGTCTTCAGCGGCACGGGTATAGCTTTCGTGGCGTGCGGCTGACTCAAACACCAACAGCAACGACATGGAAGGAGTGAGATGTCTAGCGTTCATGAGTTTTGTTCACCATTAGGCGGTGAATATTTCGTTTGTAGTCTAGCCTGTAATCATTGAAACTATAGACTAGCCCTTTCTTATTAGTTTACATGAGTAAAACTCAGGAATCTGTGGTTTTGTTTTTATGAATATTGCTTCCGTCCAGACCCTTGATCCAGTAGCCCCCCGTTATGCCGATTTTTTGAAGGCGCTGGCGCAGCGTGGCTTCACGGGTGAGATTCAAGCCGACTACGCACACCGTACGGTGTTGGCTACAGATAACTCCATTTACCAGCGTTTGCCTCAAGCTGCGGTGTTTCCGCGCTCTATCGAGGACGTGCGCCGTGTGGCAAGTTTGATGGGCGAGAAAGCCTATAGCAACATTACGCTCACACCACGAGGTGGTGGCACAGGCACCAATGGTCAGTCGCTCACAGACGGCATTGTGGTGGATCTGTCACGTCACCTGAATCAGATACTGGAAATCAACGTTGAAGAGCGTTGGGTGCGTGTACGCGCAGGGGTAGTTAAAGACCAATTGAACGCGGCACTGAAACCGCATGGTTTGTTTTTTGCGCCAGAATTATCCACCTCTAACCGTGCCACCTTGGGCGGCATGATTAATACCGATGCCAGCGGGCAGGGTAGCTGTAAATACGGTAAAACGCGCGATCACGTCTTAGAGCTAGACATGGTATTGCTGGGCGGCGAAGACCTGCACGGCGAGCCTTTAGATAAAGAGCAATTAGAACAAGCCTGTGCGCAGCCAGGTCGCGTGGGCGATGTATTTAGGACTGCGCGCCAAATCAGCGAAGAGCGCGCCGAACAAATTGAAAAGGGCTTTCCTAAACTCAACCGCTGTTTAACCGGTTACGACTTGGCCCACCTGTGGGAGCAAGATGGTCGTTTCAACGTAAACAGTGTGCTGTGTGGGGCTGAAGGTACCTTGGGTTTTGTGGTTGAAGCCAAGCTCAATGTGCTTCCCATTCCTAAGTTTTCTACACTAATTAACGTGCGCTACGGCAGCTTTATGGATGCGCTGCGTGATGCGCATGCCTTGCAAGCACAAAACCCCTTGTCCATTGAAACGGTGGATTCCAAGGTGCTGATGCTGGCGATGAAAGATTTCGTCTGGAACAGCGTGTCGGAATACTTCCCCCAAGACGAACGCCCAACCTTGGGCATTAACTTGGTGGAATTCAGTGGCGACAGCGAAGCCGAAGTAGACGAGCAGGTGCAGACCTTTATTGCACATTTGCAGCAAGACCAAACGGTTACTCGGTTAGGTCATACCATTGCGCAAGGCTCTGAAGCCGTCACTCGCGTGTACGGCATGCGTAAACGTGCAGTGGGCTTGCTGGGTAACGTAGAAGGCGAAGCCCGCCCACAACCCTTTGTGGAAGATGCAGCCGTACCACCCGAAAATTTGGCCGACTTTATTGCCGAATTCCGTGCGGTATTGGATAGCCATAATCTGGAATACGGGATGTTTGGTCACGTGGATGCCGGTGTGTTGCACGTGCGTCCAGCGCTAGACATGAAAGACCCAGCCCAAGCGGCCATGATCCGTCCGATTTCGGATGCGGTAGCTGAATTGGCCCAGCGTTACGGCGGTTTACTGTGGGGCGAGCATGGTAAAGGGGTACGTTCTGAATATGCGCCTGCTTTCTTCGGTGATTTATACCCGGCATTGCAGCAGCTTAAAGCCGCGTTTGACCCGCATAACCAGTTAAACCCCGGCAAGATTGCTACGCCCGCTACTCAGCCTGAAGCGGCTTTGCTTAAGATCGACAAAGTGACGCTGCGTGGTGAATACGACAGGCAAATGCCGCTGCGCACGTGGCAAAGCTTTGGTACGCCCATGCACTGTAACGGTAATGGCGCGTGTTTTAACTACGACTTAAACGATGCCATGTGCCCGTCGTGGAAAGCCACGCGTGAACGTACCCATTCCCCTAAAGGGCGTGCATCGTTAATGCGCGAATGGCTGCGCTTGCAAGAGCAGTCTGGGGTAGATGTGTTGGCGGTAGAGCAAGAGCCACAATCGTTCTGGAAAGGGCTGTGGAAAAAGCGTGCGGCTAAACAAGACCCACGGGAAACACCCGATTTCTCGCACGAAGTGTACGACGCTATGTCAGGGTGTTTGGCCTGTAAGTCGTGTGTGGGGCAGTGTCCTATTAAAGTGAATATCCCTGAACTGCGCTCGCGCTTCTTGGGGCTATATCACCGTCGTTATGCACGCCCCATGCGTGATTATTTGATTGCCTCGCTGGAATACAGCATGCCTTACCTAAGCAAAATGCCGTGGTTGTATAACGGCATGCTGCGCCAGAAGTGGGTAAAAGGCCTACTGGAAAAACGCATAGGCATGGTGGACAGCCCGTTGTTCAGTTCTATGGATTTTGCTAAGGTATTGCAGCAGTGGAATGTGCGCCCGGCCACCCCATTGGCGTTAACAGCCCTGACTGCAGAGGAGCGCGCTCGTAGCGTGATCCTTGTGCAAGATGTCTTCACTCGTTATTTTGAAACGCCGGTGTTGGCTGCGCTAATAGAGCTGGCTTCACGGTTGGGTTACCAAGTCTGGTTAGCACCGTTAAATCCTAACGGTAAACCGTTGCATGTACAGGGTTTCCGTAAGGCTTTTGCAAAGGCTGCCATACACAATACACGCCAACTGCAAACGGTAGCGGGCTTTGATATTCCATTGGTGGGTTTAGACCCTGCCATGACCTTGGTGTACCGTCAGGAATACACCTCGGTGCCAGACATCGGTATCGTGCCGCAAGTGCAGTTGCCGCAAGAATGGCTGCTGAATGCGTTGCCGGAAGATGTGGCAGTGGCGTCTACCGAACAGCTATACCGACTGTTGCCGCACTGTACCGAAAAAACCAACGCGCCTAACAGCATTCAGCCGTGGGCACAGTTATTCAAACGTTGTGGCTTGTCGCTGACTATTCCAGCGGCGGGGGTTGCGGTATGTCGGGTACCTACGGGCATGAAAGCCGTAACCAAGAAACCTCTAAGACTATTTTCAGCCAATCGTGGGCTAAGCATTTAGAAGCACCTGCGGAAAAAGGCGAGGTATTGGCGACAGGGTATTCGTGTCGTAGTCAGGTGAAACGCTTGAACGAACAAAGCTTGCGCCACCCATTGCAGGTGTTGTTGGCACACATAAGCCAGCACGTTAAATAAGAAACCGCCGCAAGCATAAGGCTAGCGGCGGCTTACTTATACACAGGCCGTTTACGTAGTAATGCGTAAACGGCCTTGTTGTGTAGGCTTAGAGTTCAGGAATACGCAGAACTTGGCCTGGGTAGATTTTGTCTGGGTGAGACAGCATAGGTTTGTTGGCTTCAAAAATACGGTTGTATTCGTTGCCTTTACCTTTGCCGTAAACGGTTTCCGCAATTTTCCACAGCGTGTCGCCTTTTTGTACGGTAACCATACGGGCAGCCGTAGCAGGGGCGGTAACAGTCAGTTTGTTATCCACACCTGCAACACCCAGTGTGTTACCTAGGGCAAGTACGATTTTTTCAGCGGCTTCAGTGGTGGCAGCCGTACCGGAAACGGTCACGGTATCGCCACTAACACTAATATCCAGCCCGTCGGCATCCAGTTGGTGTTTGGCCAGTTCTTTATGTAATTCGTCTGGGGTAGCGGCTTTGGCATCGCTGGCACCCAGCAGTTTTTCGCCTACACTTTTCAGAAAGCTTAGTACGCTCATGGTGTCTGTCCTTGTGGTGAATAATGCAAAGAGCCTTCATTATTCACCACAAATGTGTAACAGACATGGCGCTGATTGTTAACGATTGTGAGAGCGGCTTAACCTCCGCCTACAGCCACCACAATTTCCAGCTGATCGCCGGCGTTAACTTGATGGGTTGCGTGCTGGCTTTTAGGCACGATGTCGCCGTTGATCTCAACAGCAATACGCTTACCAACGTAGTCCAGCTCTTGCAGCAGTTCTAGTACTGTGCAGGGAGTCTGTAACGGGCGGGTTTCACCATTTAACGTAATATTCATCGGTGTAGCTCGTCAAAAAGATGCGCATTAAATGCGACGGAAAATCAGATCCCACACACCATGTCCCAGTCGCAGACCGCGTGCTTCAAACTTGGTGAGGGGGCGGTAATCGGGCCTTTCAGCAAAACCGTCGCTAGTATTTTGCAGCAGCGGCTCGGCAGACAATACTTCCAGCATCTGGTGAGCATAATGTTCCCAGTCTGTTGCGCAGTGGATGTAGCCACCTTTAGCCAGACGGGTGCTTAGCAGATTGATAAAAGGCGATTGAACCAGTCTGCGCTTGTGGTGACGCTTTTTGGGCCAAGGGTCAGGGAAATAAATATGTACCCCAGCGAGACTGTTGGGTTCGATCATATCACGCACCACTTCCACAGCATCATGCTGGATGATACGGATATTCGAGACTTTACTGTCATCAATACGACGCAGCAGCGAGCCCACACCGGCGTCGTATACCTCTACACCCAAGAAGTCATCTTGAGGGCGTTGTTGTGCGATGCTCAGTGTGGTTTCACCCATACCAAAGCCGATTTCTAAAATCAGCGGTGCTTCGCGCTTGTACACAGAAGCGGGTTGCAGGATGTCGTTGCGGTAGTCTATAGACCAAATAGGCTTTAGGCGATCCAGCGCCAATTGCTGATTGGGCGTAATGTGAGAGCGGTGGTGTACAAAGCTCTTGATGTGGCCATAAGGGGACTCAGGCTTATCGTTATCGTGGGTATCTTGTGTCATGGTGTTCGGTATAGGGGGTAAGCCAGCACTAAAAAAATCTTGGTACTTTGTCAGTGCGGCGGTATACTTTGCTGCTTAGACAAAGTCTCTATTTTACGCAGCATTGCGTCATATCACCATGCGGGTGTAGTTCAATGGTAGAACGGCAGCTTCCCAAGCTGCATACGAGGGTTCGATTCCCTTCACCCGCTCCAGAATTCTGAAAAAGGCCCAAACGAAAGTTTGGGCCTTTTTCTATAGCGCGGTGCTCAATCGCTTGCATCGTTGTTGCTGCTATCTTCAAAAGCGGAACGGATAGCATCCAGGATACGTCCTGATCGGTATTCATTATCTAGTTGAGGGTACTGCTTTTTGAGCTTGGTTGAGATTTTCCAGCCATTTTCTCTTACGGAGCGGATGATACGATTGGCATCCAGATCAGGCATCTCCAAAATCTCTTTAAGTCGCTCCTGAGCTAGCTGGAAAATTACCAGTACTCTGGCTTCCTCAGCCATGTCTGTCTGAACTGTATGTGCGACAACCTTCGAGGTGTATAGCACATGCGAAGTAAGGTCTGGATAGTTCCAGGCAAATCGCGCGTCCTCGTAGTCGTCGAAGACAAAGTTGCTGAGTGTCCCATCTTCGTAGGTTAGCATTTCACCGAAGTGATAGGAGGTGGCGTATCGCCTCATAAAAGAGCGTGAGAACCCCTCTAGGGTACGGTCATAGCCAGCGCGGAACTCGGTCGAACTGGTGATAGTGGCCGAGACAGGCAAGATTACGCCGTCTGGCACGGCCTTGTCTCTGGCGAGGGTGTCGTTAATCAGGAAGCGGTGGATTCGGCCATTACCATCCCGCATCGGGTGGATATAGACGAAACCGAAAGCGAGTACAGCGGCACGAGCTAGTGACTCGGTTCCTCGGGTTGTTTGCTCAAATACGTTTAGTCCTTCAAGCATAGGTGCCAGATCGTCGAAGTGTGGTGCGATATAGTGCACAATGTCTTCGCGCATTGTGGCTTGCCCCACGAAAACGGGGGAGCGGCGCAGCCCCAACCCCAAAGCGTCGTTCCCTAAGATGGCAGCTTGCAAAGTATGCAGGCTCTGGTCGCTTAGCGGGTCTTGGACATGGCCGCAGTATTGTGCGATGACATGGGCAAAGCGTTGGATCCGATCAGTTTGGTCCGCCTCTTTCTCTATTAGAAAACTTGCGCGAGATTCCTTGAACGTTAACCAGCTAGCAGTCCGCATGAGAATATCAGCGCCGTAAGTGCGATCCAACTCGTTTAGTGCAGCGCCGAGATTGAATTGCAGTGCCTCCTGAATTTCAACTGTGCGGCGGATAATAGGGCAGAAGTTTGCTGTGCCGGGCAAATTATTGTTAATTCGCCAGCGCCGCACGCGAGTCGGTTCGGTGCGGGTGAGGTATTGATCTGAGGAGATCGCATCGATGTAACCGCCATTGGTAACGTCGGGGACGTCCAATTGTTTTCCTGTCAGCCACTCGTAGAGGAAACCTGTGCGGCGTGCGTACTGGCCGAAAGGCTCGTTTCTGCACCACGTCTCGATCAGTGCTGGATCGAGCGCAGCGAACAAGCGCGCAAAGAACTCCAGGTGGATTTCTTCGTACTTTAGGCCAAACTCGAAATGACCAGCGAAATCGTCAGTTGGTCTATAGGCAGGGGGGTAATGGTTTTCTATCTGCTCCCCAGTGTCGCGGCTCGCTCGCCCCGTACCGATTATTGAATCGATGCGCAATGGTTGCGCCAGCGTGATGCTGTGCTGTTTGGCAAGAGCTTTAAAACCAACCTGCATGACAAAAATCCTTTAACGGATAGCCAAAAATAGTAATATTTGATGGGTTTTAATATAAAACGATAATTCACATACTATCTTAAAAATGCTAGCGTCACCCATAAAACGTTAATAAAATGATCAAACAAGAATAAAACGTTAATATTTTTTGGTTTCCCGTGTTGATGAGGGCAGCATAGTTAAGCACCAAATTATGGTTGGTACATGGATGCTAAGTGCGGGTTTACTACGCTTACTACGGTCTGAGTTTCATTGGCGAAAGGCACGCGTACCGAGGTCGCTATGTCGTCTAGAAAACGTGAGACTAGTTCTACAGTGGTCGATATTTCCAGCTTGAGATAGGCATTTTTTCGATGTGTTTTGACAGTCTCGGTACTGATTTTGAGTTTCTCAGAGATTTCCTTAGAGCTGTAACCTTTAAGGATGAGTCCTACGATTTCAGCTTCTCGAGGCGAGAGAAACTCGCTGAGACTATGTATCCCCATTCGGTATAGACGCTCCCGAGGCGATGATTGCCGGTTAGCTAACCATGTACTCAGATAACGAGTGAGTAGCGACTGAACTAGTGGAAATAAGCCCGCTAGTTTTGACACCTCGTCAGATGTGAATGTCGCGTGGCCATGGCGGTATATCCCCACTTGAAGCGTCCGTTCAGCATCGAGTTGCAAGGTGATGTCCAACTCCGTGAGCGAGTTAGGAAAGCCCTGCGTGATATACCCGATTTCCTCATTTCCGCAGAGACGAATGCTATCGGATTCGTGCTCTGGTCGTTGTAGGAATGCGGATCGACTGAGCTCGCGCATGAAGTAAATACCGTTGCTTATACCCTTTAGATGATGTTGATAGAAAGGGTGGTAGCGGAATGTGTCGCTAGAGAAACGGTGTAATGATCGTTCACCCACCTCGGTGGGGAAGTTACTGCAAAGGTAAGTAGGGGCTGTGGTCTTGTCATAGAGGAACAAGGCATATAGGTCAAAGGAGACAATCGTGTTTAGGCAGTCCAACAGCAAGGTTGGTAAGTCCTCGTGGTCGAGTGCGTCCACTAACTGGCTCATTTGCATCGTTGAAATTGCGGCAGACATGCAGAACCTCTAGCGTATGGCTGGTTAGATACCCAGTGAAAATAGCAAATCGTCCTGTGGTGAGCAACGATATACCCGCTGATCGGTCCGAACCGAGGGTATTCTCTAGCACTAATGATTACTGCTAACAACGCGTGCTGTAACGGCGCATTGTTGAATGCTCCTTCCTCCCCCAAAGGGGGGATAGTCGACTTTGTAGACCTATTGTTACTTTAGGCCTGATTAATTAGAAAGTTAATAACAGGAGGAGAGACATGAGAACAATCTGGAGAGCATCGGCAGCAGCGGCCATTTTATCTTTGGTGTCCGCAGCGAGCCTGGCGGCAGATATTCGGGTAGCGGTGAATCAGGCCAACCCGCCATATGAGTTTGAGGACCAAAACGGGGTGTTGACTGGTTTTGAAGTTGAGGTTGTTAACACCGTGGCGCAGCGTCTGAATAAGTCCATCGAGTATTCATCGATGCCGTTTAATATGCTGTTTGCTGCTGTTCAGTCCGGCAGAGCGGATATTGCCCTTGGTGGTATTACTATTACGCCGAAGCGCTTAGAAAGCGTGGCCTTTACCCAGCCTTTTATCGATTCTAACCAGTGCGTCACCGCACTGTCCAAGGGAGATATCACACATATTGAACAGCTAGCGGGACACGAATTAGGTGTCATTACCGGTACTGTGGGCGAAATATGGGCCAGTAAGGCGTTGGAAGAAAACGGCTTCAAAGAGATTCGACGCTACGACGGCAACATCGAGCCAATGATGGATCTGGCCTCGGGACGAACCAGCGCGACAGTGAACGACTGCCCGATCACAGCTTGGTACATCCGGGACAAACCGCAGTTCAACATCATTTATGAAGTCTCTACGGGCGACAAGAATGCCCTGATGTTACCTAAGAATAGCCCCATTCTGACTGAGATCGACGGTGAGCTTGCCAGCATGAAGGCGGACGGCACCTTAGCGGCCATCTACAAAAAATGGTTCAACGTTGATGCAGGGGCGGACTCCAGCACGGTGAAGGTCGAGCCCATTCCAAAACTATAAAAAGAATGTGCTGAGCCACTCTGGCGCCTGTTGCAGGCGCCAGAGACATGCTGATGATGCGGCAATGTCGTGTATAGACTGGAGTTGTACATGGGTTTGATTGAGACATTTTTTAATCTTGAGGTATTGGCTGATTCCATCGGCTCGCTGCTGAGCGGCTTCAAGTTGACCATTCTTCTAGGTTTCACCAGCTTGATACTGGCGACTGTCATGGGGCTGATTTTGGTCGTGGTGCGGCTCTACGCCATCCGACCGTTGCAGTACGTGGCGATTATCTTGATTGATGTGCTACGCGCGATCCCACTGTTGGTGCTGCTGGTCATTGTTTACTACGCGTTGCCGTTTGTGGGGCTGCGGCTACCGCCATTCTGGGCGGCGACTACGGCGCTATCGTTGGTGGCTGCAGCCTATATTGCCGAGACGTTTAGGGCGGGTATAGAGGCTGTGCCAGCAGGGCAGATCGAAGCTGCCAAGGCGCTGGGTTTTTCGTGGTGGCGAATGATGACTGACATCGTGCTGCCACAGGCTGTGCGTTTCACCATTCCGCCGGGTACTGGCATTGCCATTAGCTTGATTAAGGACACTGCACTGGCTTCTGTTGTGGCTATGCCGGATCTGTTGAAACAGGCTACTCAGGCGCAGGCCTATTTCGCCAACCCCTCGCCCCTCATTGGCGCTGCGATTCTCTATTTACTGTTGCTGCTGCCGCTGGTGCGGGTGGTCAGTGTTATAGAAGCCAAACAGAAGAGACAGGGGGCACGGTAATGCACGCATCACAACATAGCTCGCCGCTGATCAGTATCAAGAACTTAGATAAACATTACGGCACTTTTCAGGCGCTGACTGATATTAACCTCGACGTGGCCCGTGGCGAGGTGATTGCTTTGATTGGTCCTTCGGGTTCTGGAAAGTCTACGCTGGTGCGCTGTATCAATCTGCTGGAGGAATACGAGGGTGGCTCGATTGATGTGGGTGGGGTGAGGGTATGCAATGACAGCAACCTTGCCAAAGTGCGCGCTGAGGTCGGCATGGTCTTTCAGCAATTCAATCTATTTCCGCATATGAGTGCGTTGAAAAACGTAGCATTGGCCCCCGTGCGTGTACGCGGTCTGTCTTGGGGGGAGGCCAATGCACGGGCCGAGGTGTTGCTGGAGCGCGTGGGCTTAAAGGCGCACCAGCATAAGCGTCCAGGACAGTTGTCGGGAGGGCAACAGCAGCGTGTGGCCATTGCTCGGGCGTTGGCGATGAAGCCTGAGCTGTTGCTGTTCGATGAACCTACGTCCGCATTGGATCCTGAGATGGTCCAGGAGGTGCTGGATGTGATTCAGGACATCGCAAAGACAGGCGTTACCTTGTTGATCGTGACCCATGAAATGTCGTTCGCCAGACAGGTGGCTGACCGGATCGTCTTTATGGAAGAAGGACAAATCGTTGAAATTGCGCCACCCAGAATTTTTTTTGAGAGCCCAGCATCGGATCGCGCACGAGCCTTCATCCGTACCTCGACGAGAGCATTGCACTCGCTTTCAACTTGAAATTTAGGAACTGTTACGATGACTACCAATTTTCAACTACTGCATGCTCGAGCCACCACTCAGTCTCTAGGTGCTTCGCCTATACGTGAAGTGGCCAACGCCGCCATGGGACGCAGCGATATACTGCCATTTTGGTTCGGTGAGTCGGATCAACCGACGGCGGCGTTCATTCGTCAAGCAGCCAAAGAAGCACTCGACCGAGGTGAAACCCGTTATGCGGAGAACCTTGGCCGCCCCTATTTGAGGCACGCCTTGTCCGACTATTTGAGTAAGCTCCATGGCATGGAGATTGGTGTTGATCGTCTGGCTATCTGTGGCTCTGGCGTGTCGGCAGTGATGCTTGCCGCCCAGTTGTTGCTTGAGCCGGGGGATCGTGTCGTAGCCATTACTCCGCTTTGGCCGAACCTGACCGAGATTCCGACGATTTTGGGGGCGAGAGTCACGCGGTTCCCGCTGTCGGTTAGCAATGATCGCTGGAGTCTGGATGTCGAGAGACTGCTGCAGACCTTGACTCCAGACACGCGGGTACTGTTACTGAACTCTCCGAACAATCCCACGGGTTGGAGTATTGATGAGGCGGAGATTGCTCCTATACTCGCCCACTGTCGCAAGTATGGCATCTGGATTATTTGCGACGATGTTTACGAGCGCCTTGTTTATGACCTGAGTGTGCCCTCTGCTCCTTCGTTTCTGCGGCATTACGAACCGGGTGATCGCATTATTTCGGTGAATAGTTTCTCGAAGGCTTGGTCGATGACAGGTTGGCGCATGGGCTGGCTGGTGGTCCCGCCAGAGCTTATTGCCGATTTGTCCAAACTGATCGAGTACAACAGTTCTTGCGTATTTGATCCAGTGCAGCAGGCTGGTAGGATAGCGTTGTCTCAAGGAGAGGCGGAGGTGGCGGCGTTGCGGGTGCGCTTGGTGGAAACCAGAAGCATGTTGGTAGGCGCTTTGCAAGTAATCCCCGAGATAGAGGTACCAGATGCTGGTGGAGCTATGTATGTGTTTTTCAGAATTGCTGGGTATGAGGATTCGAAGGCGTTAGCGCATCAACTGGTAGAAAAAGTCGGGCTAGGTCTTGCACCTGGTATTGCGTTCGGCACGGAGGCTTCAAGCTGGCTACGTTGGTGCCATGCCACCACGCAGGAGCGCTTGCAGGAGGGGGTTGAACGGCTGCGGCTATTTCTTTCTAGATAGTCGACAAAGGCAGGCAAGCCCAACCCTGATACCTCTTTAATATACTTCTTGCCTGTCCGCTATAGCAGGGATGCTGTATGGTAGTACCCAAACTTCATTCCGTATTTATAACCAGTATGCAAGACGATCTTTTCGGCAATGCGCTGCCGTTGCCCGAGGCTCCCGCCGCTACGCAGGCGACTTCACGTAAGAAATCTACGACTGCCGCACGCAAAGGCACAGCCAAGGTGCAGTTAGCTCCGGCAGCTCAAGAGTGGGAATCGCTTGCACAGCAGCTTCCAGAGCAATTGCGTTGTGGTGTGTCTACGTGGTCGTACCCCGGTTGGCAGGGGTTGATATGGGGTGACGAGTACGATCATAGCGTGTTGTCTAAGCACGGTTTAGGGGCGTATCATCAGCATCCGCTGTTACGCACCGTGTGTGTAGATCGCACTTTTTGGCGTCCGTTAACGGCTAGTCAGTATGCGGCGTATGCTGGGCAGGTGGATGATGATTTTCGCTTTGTGGTGAAATGCCCAGCCAGTATTACCGATGCGCAGGTGCGTAGCGAGGAAGGGCGGTCGCGCGAACTTAACCCCCGATTTCTTGATCCAGCGTTAGCCATACAGGATTTTGTGCGGCCTACCCTAGAGGGCTTGCGGGATAAGCTAGGCGTGTTGGTGTTTCAGCTAAGCCCACTACCTTTGGGGTGGCTAACTAGGCCCGCAGAATTGTTTGAAAAAATGGGCATTATGCTGGCGGCTGTGCGAGAGGCCTTGTCTGACGATGAACAGGTAATCATCGCGGTAGAGGTGCGAGACCCTGAACTTTTAGGGCAAGCTTTGGTGGACACATTAAAGGCGCATGGCGCCACGTTCTGCTTGGGGCTGCATGGAAAAATGCCACCCATAGAAGCTCAGTTGCCCATATTGCGTGCGCTATGGCCGGGGCCGTTGGTCTGTAGGTGGAGCCTGAACCGTATTTTCGGTGCCTACGGTTATGCTGATGCGCAGAAAAAGCACGATCCCTTCGATACTATTCTTAGCGAGGATATTGCTACGCGCGAGGTGTTGGCGCGTACGATCCGTGGGATTACTGGGGCAGGCCAGCCAGCGTATGTGACCATCAGCAATGATGCCGAGGGCAGTGCGCCGCTGTCTATCCAAAAGCTGGCGCAGGCTATTGCGACATAGCGTTAGCCGCTAGGCCAGAGCGATGTGTTGTATCCCTAAATGATGCGATAGCTCGCGCACGATCAGCAGATAGCTAAAGAAATTCTTATCGTCGGGAAACTCGCCCTCACGCATAGGGCTACCCGATACTACATCGGCCATCCTATTAAACAGGCGCTCTAACTCTAGTTGGCTAAGTGCCTGTTCGCTACCCACCCTACGAGCTATGTCTTGCAGATAAGCATCAGCACACACTTGATTTGAGGCTAGCTGTTGTAGCTCAGGCATGGCCTCAATGTAGTCTTCTACCGTTGCAATCGCCATTTCTACTTCGTATGGCGTTGGGGGCGTGTGATGAAAACAGTGCTGTGCAAGTGTGCGGTAGCCAATGGCTAAGGATAGCGCTGGCTGTGCGAACCTAATGTGATCTTCGCCAATAGAAAACATGGTATTTCCCATTTATTAGCGCTCTTTTTTCGATAGCGACTTTAGAAACTCAGAAAACTCATCTGCAGCGGGTGACGGTTTGACCTTGGGGCGTACAGTAGGCGGGTTATAGGGGTGAGGGGTTGGAGTATCGAGATGGAAATCAACAGGTATTGCAAAGGCTACGCTGTCTTTATCAGCCATTTCCTCAGGGAAGGGGGGGAAGTGCCTAACTCGTCTAATGGCGTTTAGTACAGCACTGTCCAAGTCTCGGCTTCCTGCGGATTCAACTATCTCAAGTGACTCTACAGAGCCATCACGCTTTAACGTTAGATGCACCACTACCTTACCCGACGCACCTTCGATGCGGGCGTTAGGGGGGTAGACTACATTTCTAGAGATAAGAGAGCGCACCTGATGTTGCCACCTCTGCTCTGCTGCAGATTCTTGGGGAGCAGTGGCGTGTGCTGCAGACGAAAGCGTGCAGAGCGAGAGGAAGCAGGCGTATAGCCAATGTCTGATTCGTGTAGACGCGTTGCCCATGGCTACCTTCAGAATAAAAACGGGGAGAAAGTACGATAGCTTACTTTCTCCCCGTTTAAAAATATAGCGTTGTGATGCTTCATTCACCTAACACGATGGTGAAGTTTGCGTTTGTTTACCAGCTATACCCCAGCTTCAACATGCCACCATAACCACGCTGGCTATGGTTTCCAGTTTGCCCAAACAGGTGAGCGGATACAGCGATGTTTTGGCTAACCTGTCCTTGTACGCCTACTTTTAGTTCCAGAGCATTGCGGGATGGTAGGGCGTTAAGGGTGTTGGTGCCCATTTTGACTGATGCGGTGTCGCCACTGTAGAGCCAGTTAGCCTCTACAAAAGGCAGCAAGCTAGGTTGATCTGTACCGGGTTTGGCATGTGGGTAGAGCCTGACGCCAACACGGGTGTCTACAGTGTTGTCTTTGCCACTGCGCAGTCTAGTACCGGCTAAGGTAGCGTCTTTGGCATCGTAGTGGTTATAGATAACTTGTGCATTGGGTTCCACGACTACGTTACCTAGCGCTGAATCAGCCGAGAAAGGCATAAAAGCATAGCCAGACTCTATGGATGCAGACCATAGGTTTGAGCGGTAGCTTTCAGAGCCCAACTCGCTACTGATGCGATTAGAGTAGCGTCCATATTGCAGCCACGCATTACCGTAAGCGCCTAAGCGGGTGCTGTCGTTTTGGTAAAGCGTGCCATACACGCCTAAGGAAAAGCCCGAGACTTTACCGCGTGAGCGTACCGTTGAACTTTGTCCAGAACCGGGGGCGTACATGGTAGAGGTTGAACGTGTGCTGGCATCACCATAGCCTGCCATAACGCCAGCATACAGCGCTGCATCAGTACCTACTGCGCTACGCACTACCTCGCCACCCAACTGCAGCACGGTGCTATCGGTTTTGACGCGTACATTACCTTCTGTCATACGTAGGCCGCTGTCGTGACGGCTTTCGGCGCGTGCCCACATGTTGCGACCATCGCTTAAGGCCGCAGAGTCGCTAGTCATTGCGGCGCGATCGTGCAGGGAGTGCCTGAACATTCGTGTTGTGGCGCGTACGTTACCTATATAGGCACCGCTTTCGGGCGATACATTTTTGAACGCGGGGCCTACGGGGGGAGAGATAACCGGTGGTTCAATTGGTGGCTCTACGGGTGGTTCGGGATCCACAGGTGGTTCTGGGTCTACAGGCGGCTCAGGATCAACGGGTGGTTCTGGGTCTACTGGCGGTGTGTACTCAGACGTTAAATACCAGTGGTCTTCAGTACCGCCGTTACCACCACGAATCAGACTGTAGTCATAGCCATTTACGGCAACGGTGGTGGTGCTAGACCTATATCCGGTGGAGCCACTGTCTAAGTGGAATGCATCGGTAGTGGTGGTCCCGCCGTTGATGGTTTCTACCAGTTTGATGCCTTCTACGGTTTGGCCGCCAGCCCCACCGGCGTTGATCACACGTAGAGCGGTGTTGCCCGAGGTGGTACCGCCATCAATGATGAGTTTGTCAGTGGGTGAGCTGTCATCCCCCAGTTTGGTGTTCATGACTAGTGTGCCGCCACCCACGTAGTCCTTGACGGTTAGGGTTTTGAAGTGGCCGCTCGCACCGGGCGACACAAAGGCCACCACGCCAGCGTTATTAAGCGAATCTACCGTTGAGTTACCACGAACATTCCATGTGCTGGATTGATCCACGGCCAAGCTGTTAACGCGACCACCATTGCGCTCGCGTAATGCGCCAGTGAGTACAGAGTTGTCGTTAAGCCTAATATCAACAACGCCGCTGTCCATGAGCACATCACCAGTTAACGTAGCTTTAGTGGCATCTATATTCACCTGCTCAGTGTCCAGTACGGTTTCTACACCGCCGCTAGTAATGGTCACTGCCCGGGCATGCAGTAGTATGCCGTCATCGTCTACGCCACCTGTGCGGGCGGTAATGCTCGCGTTGTCTAGCGTGATAGCATGACTACCACCGGTCAGTAATAAGCCAGCACCGTCTTGGGTGCTAATACTGGTACCGTTAGTGAGAGAAAAAGCATTGCTCACATTAGCAGCGGTGACGTAACTCCATATACCGCGTGCATCGGCACCCGATACATCAATGTGGGTGTTATCCAAGTTGATGTTGGTACGGTTACTCATATTAAGACCAGTGGCGTTATCACCATAGGTGGTGATGCGACTGTTGCGGGTGGAAAGTTTAGAGCCAATACCGCTTGCGAATAAACCATAGGCACCCTGGCCGTGTGTAGTGATGGTGCTGTCTTCCAAGTGAATTTCTGCACCAGATGCACGTGTAAGTGCTCCTACGGCGCTGGAGCCGAAGGTTTCTATCTGTACATTCTTGGTTTTGATGGTGGCGGAAGAACCGTACTCACGGGATACATAGAGTGCGTAGCCGTTTGTGTTCTGGGTGGTGATTTTTCCATCTTCTAAGGTGACATGGCCAGCACGGTTGTCGATGGCGATATCGGAAGAGTGAAGCTCGAATTTTTTGGCGTTTAACGAGGTGCCTACAGCAGGTAGCCATACACCGGTTCCGCTGGAGGTTCCCGTAGCTGACACAATCACGTTGTCTAAGGTAACGGCGGCATTGTTCGAATTGATATTGATACCGTAGATAAATTGGCCTGTGGCAGATAGCGTAGTATTGCGAAGGTCTGCTTTGCCATTGCTGCCGAGGTGAAGCGCAGTGCCTGCTGTGGAGGTAATGGAGCCGCCATCCATATACAGTTGTCCGGCGGTGATCCTCACACCTGCGTTGGCGTCGGTAGTGATGTGGGTGTTTGTGAGCGTTGCTACAGCGGTAGGGCCATCATAGATGTTAAGGCCGATCGCGTGGTTTGTACCGTTGATGTTGACGTTTTCTAGAGTTAGGTTGCCACTCTTTACATAGGCGCCATAAGAAAAGCTTCCGGTGACGGAAATATCTAGATTCTTGGCGATAATGCTTGAGCCTGCACCCTCAGAGCTTAAGCCGTAAGCACTGTTACCGGTCGTGATAGAGCCGCCCTCTAGCTCAATGAGACCACCATTGTAGGCCACTGCACCATGCGAGTAGGGGCTATCCGTAGAAAGCTGGGTGTTGGTTGCACGAATAAGGCTGTTTTTGCCCGTGGCATGTAATCCATGCATGCCTTGGTTGGGGCCTGTGGTGCTAATAGAACTGTTAGACAGCGTGACGGTACTACCTGCCTGAGCACGTACGCCCACGCTGCCGTTAGCTCCTTTCACGGTAATTTGGTCTGCACTTAAGCGGTTGCCTGCAACAGAAACGTCTATCGCGGCACCATAGCCAGAAAAAGTAACGGTATCACCGGGGTTAAGGGTGTGGGTTGTGCTGCCCGTGGGGTCATCAACAATGATTTGGCCGTAATCGGCTGCCCACGTAGTCGCAGGAACAGACGGCAAGAAAGCAGCAAGCAAACCCATCATGATGGGGCTTAGTCGTAGTGGCATAGGGTATCTTTAGTGAGTGAGCGGCACATGATCCAGATGGGCGTATTGCCTTATTGCCGTATGGCTTGGATGAGCTGCTCGAAGTTGTGTCGTGGCCCTATGATCTAAAAAAAAGAGAGCTTGAAATCTAAGACATTTCCTAAACGCTATCTACCTTGACGAAGGTTTACGTTTGTCGTTAGGCGACAATGCGGGCCATTTCGCTGGGGATTTGTTCGGATTGTGGCTGTTTGCTAGAAGGGCAGAAATAGGGCGCTAAATGCGGGTTGGTGTTGTAGGGATAGAACGCCGATGGCTTGATGAGGGGTGTTGCTCACTGTTGTAAATTTACTTTACTTGAAAACAGGAATGAGAATGATTGTTAATATATCGCCTTTGTCCGTTTAGCAGTCGTTTACTATGTCACGCTCCTTCACGCCTAAAAAAGGTCGGCTTGCTCACTATGGTGAGCTGGTGGCCGTGTGAACAAAATGGGCAGGAAACAAGCAGGATGCCGAGGACGCCACACAAGATGTGATGTTGCGTACTTTAGAGAATGAAGCCGGTACCTTAGTGAATACACGCGCGTATTTGCATCGCAGTGTGCATAATCGGTTGGTGGACGGCTACCGACGTGCCACTGTGTTGGATGTGGTGCCGTTACATGAGCTAGATGAAGCTGAGCACCCATTACTGACCGATCCCGATGCACAGGCTAGAACAACCGAGTTATTAGCTGCATTGAAAGTGGCCTTAGGAGCATTGCCGTTAAAGTGCAGGCAGGTGTTTTTATTGCACCGTTTAGAAGGTTATACCCAAGAAGAAATTGCAACAAAGCTGGGTATTTCAGTCAGCATGGTTGAAAAATACATGATTAGAGTTAGCCGGCACCTTAGGAAAGAGTTACAAAATCATGCGCCACATTAAGTCAGGGTTTTGCTCTTCTTGTACGTCTTACTTAATGAAGGGGTGATAGTTCTACTGATGGCGTTCCATCGGCTTCTTGCTTGTTATGCATACAGAAAACACGAATCTTCCAGATACTATTCCAGATGCTGCCGCTTATTGGTTTGCCCGTGTGCATTCCGGTAATTTGACGGCGGCCGAGCGTGAGCGCTCTATAGCGTGGCGTAGTGAGCATCCGCGCCACGAGCAAGAATATAGAGCGTTGGATCAGATTTGGCAGGCAACTAGCCTGCTGCCGGAAGACGACTTGCGTGAACTGCTAGAAGCGTCAGATACCGAGGTGTCTATACCTAACCCAACCCGACGACGATGGATAGTGGGGGCGGGTGTGGCCTGTAGTGCAGCGGTGGTGGGCGGTGTAGCGTTGTATGGGCACAAGTTAGAAACGGCAACTTCTGTCTTGCACTACGCCACTACCCAAGGGGAACAGCGGGATGTGGTGTTGCCTGACGGTTCGGTTGTAGCTATGAACGTACACAGTGAAATCACAGTACGTTATTACGAGAGTCGTCGCGTTGTAGAACTACTGCGTGGCGAGGCGGCGTTTGAGGTGGTGTCTAATCAGGGGCAGCCTTTTATTGTCGAGGCAGATGCCGTCAACGTTAGGGTAACGGGTACGGTTTTTACGGTACGTCGTGATCCTAGTGTAGTGACGGTGGCGGTGCAGTCTGGTTCGGTAGAGGTGTCTGCAGGGCAATGGTGGAGTCGCGACAGGGCGATGCTGGGTGCCAACATGGTGGCCAGTGCGTCCGAGGGCAAACCCATTAACGTGACACGCGCCGATGTGGCCATGATGACAGCCTGGCGTCAGGGCAAGGTGGTATTTAATGACCAGCCTTTAGATGAAGTCGTGCGCGAGATGAATCGCTACCTACAGCACCCCATTCGGTTAACTGACAGCAGGCTGAGGGCATTGCGTATGGCTGGGGTATTTACGATTCAAGATGCAGAAGGCTTCTTGCAAGCCTTGCAAACACATTTGCCTGTAGTGGTGGTACAGCGTCCAGATGGTAGCGTGAGTGTGTCGTTGCTGCGCTAAGTGCAGCGTGATGTCGCAGAGTATTCCTAATAAATAATAAGAATCGTTGTTGTTACAACTTTTTTTACGATTTGATTGAGGGTTTTCCTAGACTCGTCCGTCTTACTGAATAAGGGGGCTTCACATTGTGAAGAGGGCCTCATCAGGATCCTTTGGCCAAAGGGATAGGGCGTTCATACGCTAGGCATGTGTACCAAGAACAATTCTCGTGATTGATAGGAATACCACTACTGCTGCCCACGCGCACAGTAACCACCACCGTTCAACAGCGGTGCATTCTGCACGCTTACGCTGCGTAACCGTTGCTGTGTCTTTGGCCTTGTTGGGCGCATCGCCATTGCTGTATGCGCAATCTACGGCTGTTCCCATATCTATTCAGCAGCATTCGTTAAGTGATGCGCTGTTGCAATTAGGGCAGCAAACCTCGTTGCAGTTCATTTATACCTCGGACTTGGTGCGAGGGTATTCTGTGCAACCTATTACAGGTCGTATGTCGCCCGAAGAGGCCTTACGCCGTTTGTTGGCTGGCACAGGTATAGAGTATTCGCGTGATGGCAACACCATTAACTTATGGCGACCAGCCGATAGCGCCGCGCAGCTAGGTCCTATCACGGTAACGGGGCGTTCTCTGGCGACTACGGAGGACTCAGGCTCGTACGCGGCGCGTGATGTCACCATTGGTAAATCGGCGCAGTCGTTGCGTGAGATTCCGCAATCGGTGTCGGTCATGACCAGAACGCAAATGGATGACCAGGGTTTTACCCGAGTAGCCGATGCGTTGAACTACACCACGGGTATACGTAGTAGTAGCTATTCGGATACCGAGCTATTCACCAGCCGAGGCTTTAACACCAACATTCAATACGACGGTGTGCCTACGCAGCAAGGGGCATTAGGCCCCGGCGTACCGCATCACGATTTGGCTATCTATGATCGGCTTGAGGTGTTGCGTGGGCCATCGGGCTTACTGTCAGGTTCGGGAGAGCCGGGCGGTGTTATTAACTTAGTGCGCAAACGTCCTACGGATGAGTTTAGGTTTGAAGGGGCCGTCGGGGTAGGGTCCTGGGACAACTACCGAGTGGAAGCGGACATTGCAGGGCCATTAACCGAGGATGACAAGTTACGCGGTAGGTTGGTGGGTGTTTATCAAGATAAAAACCAGTTTTACTCATACGGTAAAAACAACCCACAGTTGTTGTACGGGGTACTGGAGTACGATCTGGGCGAGAACACGACGCTGGGCATTACTGGCTTATATAGCAAGATGAACTTCCGCGTGTTTAATGGTTTGCCGTTGTATGACGATGGCAGCTTACCCAGCTACGATACTTTTTTGGGCACGACCAAGCTTTCCGGTCATGAAACCTTTGAGCTGGGTGCAGACATCAAGCACCGCTTTGGCGATGGTTGGGAATTTAAAGCAAATTACAGCCACAAAGAAAACAACTACAAGGGTTATAGCGCGATGGCATTAACGCCCGTTTCAGTGGAAACAGGGCTCACCAGTGGGTGGGCAGGGCGTATTCATAACACCTTTACGTGGGATCAAATGGATGCCAATGTCAGCGGACCGTTTACGTTGTTAGGCCGTGAGCATTCGGTGACTGTGGGGTATAACTGGGCGCGCTACGACACCACCAGCAGTTCTAGATTTGGAGCTTTCCCTGATTGGGATGCCTACAATAATTTCAACTATGGTTCGGCGTTAGACCAGCCCTTATTGAATAAGAGCCAAGACATCACCACGCAGTCGGGCTTGTACGCGTCTACCCGTTTATCGTTAACGGACAACCTGACAGCCGTCTTGGGTGGTCGTTGGAGCAACTACGATCTTAAAAGCAGAGACCTAAAACCCGCCCGTTCGCCATGGCAGAAAAGCGATGCCAAAGCAGACGGCAAGTTCACGCCTTTTGCTGGGTTGGTGTTTGACGTTAATGAGCAGATCTCGGTGTACGGTAGCTATGCCGAAACCTTTGTGCCTCAGTCAGACAGTGATTACAGCGGTAAAACGTTGGAGCCACGTAAAGGCTGGCAGATGGAAGCCGGTATTAAAGGCGAGTTTCTGGATGGCCGTTTGAATACCTCGTTGGCGGTGTACCGACTACGTGATACCAACCGAGCCGTCGTGGATACAGATCATGTGGGTTGCGGTAACTCGGCAACCGGAACGTGCTACCGCGCGTCGGGCTTAGTACAAAGCCAAGGGTGGGAATTCGAGGTAGTGGGCAGCCCCATTGTGGGATGGGATCTAGGGGCAGGTTATACCTACACCGATGTACGCGTACGTGAAGACAGCGATAACGACGTCAAAGGCCAGCGTTTTAATTCCAACTTAATCCCCAAACATTTGTTCCACGTATGGAGCCAATACAAATTTGGTGCAGACGATTTTGGAGGTGGTTTGCGTGGGTGGTCGGTAGGGGCGGGTGTGCAATCCCAAAGCAACCTGTATACCAATTCGGTGTACCAAGGCGGCTACACCACGGTATCGACCAAGCTAGGTTACAAGCCTAACGAGCATTGGGAGGCCATTTTTTGTTAGGCCTGTCGCAGTGCCTCTACGTCACGCTATAAGTTTGACGCTGGCTTTGTGTGTTTTCAGAATGTTGGCTGCTTTTTTGTCGAAAGAAACAAAGGTTTTGCCACCTAGGGTCGTCCCTAGATGCCATAAAACGCCATCAGCAAAATCACCTCCGCTATTCATGAACATCAAGCCTGCATCCACTGCCAAGGCATCTGTGCATACGTTAGCTGCACTAACCAACCCTCGAATCGCAGTTTCAATGTCTGCGTCAGGTACCTTATACGCTCTGCTCAATACCCAATATAGTTCACACAGAGCAATAGGGGATACAGCGACTAGGCTTGCATCAAGCAATGCCTTTTGAGCAACTGCCGCTTGTTTAGGATCGTCAGCAACGATTGCACGAACCAACACGTTGGTGTCTGCAATGATTTCCATTACTTTTCACCTGCCCAGCCTGCGGCTACTGCCTGATTCATATCTTCTAGGCTGACTACCTTGCCGGAGGTCTTATCTTTGAGTAGGCCAAAAACGTTACTGATGGGCTGTATTTGCTGTTTGGCCTTAATGCGCAACTCACCATCAGGCAGCTTTACTACTTCAACTTTCTGGCCTTGTTGAATACCAATGTGCTGTAGCAAATCCCGTTTTAGGGTGATCTGGCCTTTTGCTGTCACGGTTAACGTTGTCATGCTGTCCTCCTGTAGAGTGTATCTATAAAGTAATGTTGATTTCCATTACCGTCAAGAGTGAAGGGACTATTCCATGACGCTACTTATTCGTCTTGCTCTAGACAACCAGCATGTTGGCAGTGCTTAGCGCAAGGCTTGAATGCTACGCACCGCTTTAGCCCCCACACCAGAAACTTGATTGTGTGTATGCGCGGCGCACAGTTGAGCAATGGATAGTAGGTGGGCAGCAGGGCGTTTGATGATCTCGTTTGCCAGCGCTTCACCTAGGTAAAAGTTATCACTGGTGGCGAGGCGTTGCAGCAAAGCAAGGTCGTTTAAGTCTATAGACGGTAATAGCGAGGGCAGTAGGTCTTCTGCTTCGTCATCGCCTGAATCCAGTAACTCAGTGATCAGCCCACTTAGCGCACGCTGGTCGTTTGCCAAAGGACTAAGAGCGGGGTGCAGTTCGCAAATCTCTTGCTCTGTTTCGTGCGCTTCTAATACCGCAGCCAAAAAGTCACTGGCGGAGGCAAACACCACGCGAGAATCATCGTCGTGCGACAAGTAATACACGCTGCTCGCCAATGGGCCAGTGGTAATCGATAGGTGATGGTTGCTGGTGTCTAGGTCGTCTACTACGTACCCACCTAATTGCCGCACCGCTGGATGAAACGAGAATTCGTCGCTGTACTCTTGTACTGCAATAGGGGACAGCAAGGCGGTCTGGCTGTAGTCGCCGTCGCTTAGTTGGTGGAAGTAGTCTTTAAGAATGGCGTTGTACGACATCAGCGGCAGTTATTACATACGTAAAAGAAGCATTGATTATACGGTGGTGATTATCGTGCTCTATATGTACAGCCAGAAAAAAGGCCCCATTGCTGGGGCCTTTTTAGCACCACTATTTATTCGTCTTGCGCTAAGAAACCGCCGCTTTGGTGGTGCCACAGGCGGGCATAGACACCGTTTAGTTTCAGCAGTTCGGCATGGCTGCCTTCTTCGATGATGTGACCTTGGTCCATCACGATCAGTCTATCCATAGCTGCAATAGTAGATAAACGGTGAGCAATAGCGATTACCGTTTTACCTGCCATGACTTCGTTCAAGCTGTCTTGAATGGCAATTTCCACTTCCGAGTCCAGCGCGCTGGTAGCCTCGTCCAGTAATAGGATGGGGGCATTTTTCAGCATGACGCGGGCAATCGCAATACGCTGGCGTTGTCCACCAGACAGTTTTACACCGCGTTCACCTACCATGGTGTCGTAGCCTGTTTTACCGTTTTGGTCGCTAAGCTGCTGGATGAATTCGTCTGCTTGGGCGCGAATGGCGGCCGCGCGTACGTCTTCGTCTGTAGCGTCAGGGTGACCGTAGGCAATGTTGTCGCGTATAGAGCGGTGCAACAACGAGGTGTCTTGCGTCACCATACCGATGGCGCTGCGCAAACTGTCTTGTGTAACGGTAGCGATATTTTGGTTATCAATACGGATCTGACCACTGTCCACATCGTAAAAGCGCAGCAACAGATTAATCAGCGTTGATTTACCAGCACCGGACCGCCCCACTAAGCCGATTTTTTCACCGGGTTTAATGTTTAGCGACAGGTTGTCTAGCACTTGGCGCTCGCCGTTGTAGTTGAAGCTCACCTGATCAAAGGCTACTTCACCACGCGTAACGTCTAACGATGTTGCCTTGGGGGCGTCTTGTACAGAAGCCGCACGGGTAAGTGTGCCCAGACCATCTTGCACCGTACCAATGTTTTCAAACATGGACGCCATTTGCCACATAATCCAGTGCGACATGCCGTTTACACGCACGGCCATCGCTGTTACTGCTGCCACAGCACCCGTACCGATTTCACCGGTATGCCAGAGTAGCAAGGCATAGCCACCGGCGCTGGCAATTAAGGCTGCAACCAGTATTTGGTTAACGATCTCAAAACCACTGATCAGGCGCATCTGCCTGTAGCCGGTCTCTTGAAAGTCTTCCATTGCAGCACGCGCAAATAGGGCTTCACGCTTGGTATGCGAAAACAGTTTGACTGTCGTGATGTTGGAGTAGGCATCGGTAATACGGCCCGTCATGGAGGATCTGGCATGGGCTTGTTCAGCACCTACATCACCCAAACGCGGCACGAAATACCACATGGTTAAGCAGAAGGCGATGATCCAAACCACAAAGGGAATGATCAGGCGTATATCAAAGCCTGCCGCCAAGGCCAGAATGGTTAAAAAGTACACCCCTATGCCCAGCACGATCTCGATGAAGGTGAATAGCACCTCTCGTACGGCTAACGCTGTTTGCATCACTTTAGTCGTGACGCGGCCCGCAAACTCGTCCGAGAAAAAGGACATGCTTTGGCGCAGCATCAGGCGGTGGAAGTTCCAACGCAATCGCAGCGGGAAGTTAATGGCCAAGGTTTGATGCTGCACGAAGGTATGTAGCGCAACCAGCACCACGCTGCCCGCCAGCACGCCACCTATGCTCCATAGCACGGTTTGTTCGCTGCCAGATAGGGGCTCGCCGGCTTGCCATACCGACAGTAAATCTACAACTTGGCCTAAGAAGGCAAACAGCCACGCTTCAAAAATGGAAACGCTGGCGCTGAAGATGGCCAATAAGGCGAGGTATTTGCGCGAACCCTGCGTGCAATACCAAAGAAACGGAAGTAATCCCTTGGGGGGGACGGCACTTTCCATTGGGGGAAAAGGGTCAACTAGACCCTCAAAGCGACGTAACACAATAACGCTCCGAAAGGGTAAGACGGAATTTTCAACAGCAGCGATCACCGAGTTGTGTGATGGCGTAAATGGTTGGTTTCAACCTAGCTGGTTAGCCAGGTTGGTGACATAAACGATGAAAAGATGGGCAGCCTGGAAACATACCGCGAGGGGGTACGGACTGCAGGGGCTCAGTAGGCCCCTAAAAAGGGATTATTGAAATTAGACTAAGTAGTCTATATCCGGATGCATGAAAGACGCAAAAGAAATCCGCAAAATGTCGTGTTTTCGCTAAGCCTAAAAGATGGGTGTACAGTACTGACGGCGGAGAGTAAAAGAGAGAGACGTTACATGAAGAATTGGTCGTTGTCGGCATGGGTAGCCGGCTTTTTGGCTGTGCTGATTTCCTATTGCGGGCCGCTGGTTATTTTTATACAGGCGGCAAAGGTCGGTGGCTTCTCGCAAGAAATGTTGAGCTCGTGGATTTGGGCAATTTCCATTGGCGCTGGGGTAAGCGGTTTAGCTCTAAGTTTGTGGTTGCGTATGCCGGTGATTACGGCATGGACAGCACCCGGCACGGCATTGCTGATTAACCTGTTTCCCGAGATTTCGATGGCAGAAGTGGTGGGGGCCTACTTTAGTGCGGCCTTGATCACGGCTGTGATTGGCGTGAGCGGCTACTTCGAGCGCATAGTGCACTACATCCCCAAAGGGATTGCTGCGGCCATGATGGCAGGAATTTTGTTCCAGTTCGGGGTGCAAGCTTTTCAGGCAAGCATGGAATTGCCATCGGTGGTGTTTGCCATGTTAGGCGTGTACTTAGTTAGCAAACGATTGTGGCCCAGCTATACGGTGATCTTGGTAGCTATTACGGGGTTTGCTATGGCATACCTGCAAGGCCATACGCAGTTAGATACCTTAAGTTTGCAATGGGGTACCCCCATTTTCACTATGCCCGAGTTTTCACTGAAAGTGTTTTTCAGTTTCACCATACCATTGGTAGTGGTAAGCCTGACGGGGCAGTTTTTACCCGGTATGGTGGTCATGCGCTAGGCGGGCTACAACATGCCGTCGCGTGCGGTGGTAACCGGTACCGGCTTGGCGTCTATGGTGGTGGCATTTTTTGGTGGTATTACGGTGGTCTTGGCCGCGATTACTGCCGCGTTATGTACGGGAAAAGAAAGCCATGCCGACCCCGAAAAACGCTATGTGGCGGGTATTGCCAATGGCGTGATCTATTTAATTGGCGGCACCTTGGCAGGTAGTATTGTGCTGATCTTTAATGCGATTCCGGCGGTGTTGGTAGCCGCGTTGGCTGGCCTAGCGTTAATAGGGGCGATTGTGGCCAACATACGGCTGTTGGCGGATGATCTAAGCTATATAGAACCCTCGGTGATTACCTTTTTAGTGACGGCGTCAGGCATGTCGCTAGGTGGTCTAGGTTCGGCATTTTGGGGTGTGGTGATAGGCTTGATTGCATACTGGGTATTGCGGGTAGGGCGGGTGACCAAGCGCACCACTCCTTAGTCGGCAACAGTAGCGCTACCGTTTTGTACAGATACCGGGGTTGTGCACGTACGCACAATATTATTTAGATTTCTTTGATGGTTTTTGCGTTGAAAAACACTACTGCATCGCCTGTTTCGGTGCCTTTATTTGCGATTGGTGTGTTGTTGGTGGCGATGGCTTCGCTGCAGTTTGGGGCAACGCTGGCGAAAAGCATGTTTCCTATGGTGGGTGCCTTGGGTACGACCACCTTGCGTCTGGCTGTGGGCGCGATGTTAATGATGCTGGTACTGCGGCCGTGGCGTACACCGGTGTCGGGTAGAGGGCAGTTTAAGGCTTTGCTGGCGTATGGCGTGTCCTTAGGCATGATGAACATGCTGTTCTACACCTCGCTGTCTACTATTCCGTTGGGCATTGCCGTTTCGCTAGAGTTTTTAGGGCCGTTGATTGTGGCATTAGCAGGCTCTAGACGAGTACGGGATATTGCGTGGGTCATTATTGCAGCCTGTGGGTTGATTTTGTTATTGCCCAGCGTAAGCGGCGTAGACCTAGATCCTATTGGTATGTTGTTTGCGTTGGCGGCGGGTGGCTGTTGGGCGCTTTATATTGTGTTTGGTAAAAAGGCGGGGTCCGCCTATGGCACTTCAACGGCGGCATGGGGTACCTTAATTGCGACCTTGGTGGTGTTGCCTGTCGGTATAGGGACGGCAGGCTCAGCATTGTTAAATGCGTCGTTAATTCCAGTGGCGTTGGCCGTGGGCGTACTGTCTACAGCGATTCCTTTCACCTTAGAGGTGATGGCCCTAACGCGTATGCCCGCTAGTGTGTTTGGCATGATGCTGAGTTTAGAACCCGCCTTTGCGGCACTATTTGGGCTGCTCTTTTTGCATGAGCAATTACAAGGCTTACAGTGGTTAGGTATTGCCGCTGTGATTTTAGCCTCGGCTGGCGCCGCCATGAGTTCTAGGCAATAACACAGTTTTTTTGCATCTACTAGATGGGCAATACCCCTAAGGGCTAAAAAACGCAGAAAAACGTGGTGTATATATCACGGTCACACCACGCTAAGCCCCATTTCATCGGCTTTATCAGCAAACGCAAGAAAACGCCCACAGGCTATAAGCGTTTGCATATTCCACTTATCAAACCGTACCACCTTTCGGTGATATCCCCCTTCCTTTAACTTTATGCGTGTGCTGCTAGACATCGCAGCATGTGCAGGCTGTGGTTGTGGTCATCGCAACCTTATAAGGGACTACACAATAAGCCCCATAGCCTGAACGACTCTCTATACCTGTTTGACTGCAATAGGCCATTCCTGGATTTGTTGAGAGTACGAAACATATATTAAAAAGGAGACCCTAGATGTCAGCTCAAACAGAGAAAAATCAGCCTGTTGACTGTGGTGGTGTAGATGAACGATTGCCGCTAGGTAGTCTGGCTACGCTGGGCATTCAACACGTGATGGTTATGTACGCTGGTGCGGTAGCGGTGCCATTGATTATTGGTGCGGCGCTGGGTCTGACCAAAGAGCAGATTGCTTTGTTGATTAATGCAGACTTGCTGTGCTGTGGTTTGATTACGATTATTCAAGCACGTGGGGTAGGCGTGTTTGGTATCAAGCTTCCAGTGATGATGGGTGTATCGTTTGCGGCGGTAAGCCCCATGATTGCCATTGGTTTAGATCCCAATCTAGGGTTGACGGGGATTTTCGGGGCCACAATTTTGGCCGGTATTTTTAGCGTGCTTATTGCCCCTATTTTCAGTCGCATGATGGGGTTATTCCCGCCTGTGGTCACGGGCATCATCATTACGGTGATTGGTATTACCTTGATGCGCGTGGGGTTAGAGTGGGTAGGAGGCGGTAAGCCTCAAATCCTAGACCAAGTGACGGGCCAAATGATCGCTAATCCCGAGTATGGCTCTATGCAAAACTTGGGGACCGCGCTATTGGTGTTGCTGATTATTTTGGGTATTACCAAGTTTGCTAAAGGCTTCTTGTCTAACGTTGCGGTATTGATTGGCTTGCTGGCGGGTTTTTTTATTGCATTGGTGCAAGGCCGCATTAACTTTGACGGTTTGGGCGATGCCAGCTGGGTTGCTATTGTTAAACCGTTTGCCTTTGGTGTGCCTACATTGAGCTGGAGCCTGTTGGGAGCCGCCGCGGTTTTGTCATTGATTATGGTAGTGATTATGGTGGAGTCGCTGGGTATGTTCCTAGCGTTGGGTTCCATCTGTGGTCGTCCGCCTAGCCGTGAAGACTTGGTACGCGGTCTGTCTACCGACGGTCTGGGTACTTTGATAGGCGGCATTATGAATACCTTTCCGCACAGCTCATTTTCGCAAAACGTGGGTTTGGTGAGTGTGACCGGTGTACGAAGCCGTTGGGTGTGTGTGATGGGCGGTGTATTTCTGATCACGTTGGGCTTGTTCCCCAAACTGGCATTCATCGTGGCTTCTATCCCTAACTACGTGTTGGGCGGCGCTGGGATTGTGATGTTTGGTATGGTGGCGTCCACCGGTATCAAAATCTTGATGTCTGCTGATCTGAACAGCAACCGTTACAACCCTTATATTGTGGCGATTAGCCTGGGTATGGGCATGATTCCTCTGGTGGCAGAGCACTTGCTGGACAAAATGCCTAGCGTGTTAGCCCCCTTGCTGCACAGTGGTATTTTGTTGGCGGCGGTATCGGCTATTACCTTAAACCTGTTTTTCAATGGCATTGCCCGCCCAGAGCGTAGCAAACACGAAAGCAGTGCACCTGCTACGGTTGCAGCCACGACTGAAACCGGACCTAGACTGGTCACTCAGCAGGATACGCCTGCGACTCAACAGCTGGCATCCCAGCACTAAACGAAAACACACAGAAGGCTGTCCGGTGGGCAGCCTTCTTGCTTTGCTGCGTACCCCGTCTACGGGTTAATGCCCAGTCAAAGTGAGAGTAGTCATTAAAGGAAGGTGAACACGACAATTTTTTTACACCAAAGGCGTGTCTAGAACGGACAAAGATCCAAGGCACGTTTATAACGAAGGGGAGACAATAATGAAAAAATTAAGCACGACGCTACTGGGATCATCGGTTCTGGCGATGGCAGCGTTTAGCACATCAGCAGAGGCGATCACGTGGAGCGATAACTTCATTAGTTACCGCTACGGCACACAGTTTCACGAGCCCATGAACGATAAGGATGTGACTAAAAACATTCTTAGCTTCACGCACGTAAGCGGCTATACCTACGGGCAAAACTTTCTGAACATAGACATGTTGCAGTCCAGTAAGGCGGATCCCTCGAATGGCAGCGGCAACAATGGGGCCACAGAGTTCTACGCTACCTACAGGCATCAATTGTCCATGGGCAAAGTGTTTGATACGGACTTAAGCTTTGGGCCAATTAAAGATGTGGCCTTAACGGCTGGTTTTGACCTCAACACTAAAAATACCGCCTTTGCTCCACGTAAGCGTTTGCTGGTGGTGGGGCCTACCTTAAAGTTTGATGTGCCACGCGGGTTCTTGGATTTGAGCTTGATGTACGGTAAAGAATGGAACCATTGCGGTTTGGGGGCGCCAGCGTGTCCTGATAGCAATAGATCATTTGATCCGCAGTTCATGGCTAGCCTAGCGTGGAACCTACCTTTCGATGTGGGTGCCGTGCCGTTCAAATTCCAAGGCTTTGCGAACTACAACAGCCCTAAGGGTCGTGATTACGCAGGTATTAGTACCAAATCCGAAGTGTTGGTGCGGGCGTCGCTGATGATGGACGTGGGTAAGGTGATGTTCGACACCAAGAACACCTTCTGGCTAGGTGTAGGCTACGAGTACTGGCATAACAAGTTTGGTAACCGCTACATGGCCAATGGCAACCTTAAACCCGGTATCAAAACTACCGCACCTATGCTGCAGGCCGAGTGGCACTTCTAAGGTAACAGCGTTACACACGTGGATAACGCAATGATTGACGCCCCATACACACGATAGATTCGTGTGGTGGGGTGTTTTTTATAGTGCTTACGTTATAGGTGGTGGCAGTCGTCCTGCGGCATCTAGCTGCGAGAGGCGTGTGCGGCAGAAATCTAAGAAGAGCTGTGCAGGCTTCGTGATCTGTGTGCGTTTTAAGCGTGCGCACACCAAACCAGAGCGGGCTACAGGCTCTTTAATGTCTACACACACAATACGTTTGCCATCGTAGGTGCGGTCTACCACGGGGCGCGTGACCAGCAACGAAAAGCCAAAGCCTTGTGCCACCATGCCGCGCACCATTTCTATGGAAGGTGACCCAAACACAATATTGGGGGTAAGGCCCAAGTCGTGAAACAGGCTGACAAAGAACGTACGGCTAGGTTGTATATCCAGCAAGATCATGGGTTCGGCACACAGATCAAACATAGAAATGCTTTCTTGTTGTGCAAAACGGTGGTTTTCAGGCAGCAGCACATACGGCTTTTGCGGCGGCATCAGTGGTTCTGTTTCAATCGTCCCGTCTAGTTCGTGCTCGTATAAGAACACCAAATCGAAGGAGCCAGCCGTAAGCCCTTGCACGAGGTCTTGCTGGTCGCCATCGCGTAGCCGCAAATTTAGCCCTGGATGGCGTTCTCTGAATTCCGCCAAGAGCATGGGCAGATACAGCGGTGCCACGGTTTCAAAACAGCCAATGTCTATTTTTCCGGTGACCACATCGTTGTCGGCCAGCGCGTTTTGTTCAAATTCGTATGACAGTCGTAATAGCTCTTCGGCTTTGCTGTAGAAGCGCTCGCCACTAGAGGTAAGTGATACGCCTTGGGCGTGATGGCGAATAAAGAGCTGCACCCCAAAACTGTCTTCCAAGTTCTTGATGGCATTGGAAATAGAGGGTTGTGCAATATGCAGTTGGCGCGATGCGCCTGCGACGCTACCGGCTTGCACGGTGGTCACGAAGTATTTGAGTTGTCGTAGTGTGTAGAAAGCCATACGGCCCTCCTGCTGGTGGTGCTTGTCCGGGCACCGGTGTACTTGCCTCTATTGTAGGGGCTGAAAAGCAATGCGTGAGGGCTTTTTACGTTAAATACCAGCAATTACAGGCTCATAACGCCCAGTTGAGGGCGGTTGTCAGTGCTGGGGTTTTCCCTAGAAGCCTAAAAGATCACGTTTTTTACATCTGCCTGAAGGCCAATCGTGGCGCGGCTTAGCGTGGCTAACGATATTTAGTTTATGGCTTGACAAGCTTTTTAGTAGTTAAGGATTCAAGCATCCCTGCGCTAGCATCACAACCTCATCAAGTCATCACACGAGGAGGGGTCATGACAAGACGTTTCTTGAGCCTACTAATAGGGCTGATCATTCCCTATGCCAGCATCATGCTGGGCATCTACCATTTTCGCTTTAGTACCGAGTTCATCTTAGGTTTTCCGCCTTTGTATTTCTGGGTGTTCTTGTGGTTCTTCCTGACCACCATCTGTATTTCCACAGCATGGTTCTTGGATAAAAAAGACTACCAAGACGAATAATAACGATCGCTAAGGAATACTCATGGCAGCTTTTATTTTTATTTCTATCATCCTGTTCTCGCTGTTGTTGGCCTTGATGGTCAACCGCAATGCCAAAAAAGGGGACGTGGCTGATTTTCTGGTGGGTGGCCGTTCGTTTGGCGTGATCATCCTGTTCTTCTTGGCGGTGGGTGAGATTTACAGCGTGGCGACCGTGATTGGTTTGCCCGGCAGTATTTATGCCAAAGGTGTGAACTACGGTATTTGGTTCATGGCGTTCTTGCTGTTGATTTACCCCGTAGGTTATTTCTTGGCCCCCAAAATCTGGCAAGCCGGTAAGCACTACGATGCGATGACTGCGCCTGATTTGTTTAAAAGCCATTTCAAAAGCCGTACCTTGGAGTTGGTAGTGGCCGTGTGCTACTTGATGTTCCTGATCCCTTGGGCACAAATGCAATTCCAAGGTTTGATCGTGGCGTTGAATGCCTTGGGCTACGAGATTGAGCCTGTGGTGGCAGTGATTATTGCTGGTGCGATTGCGTTTATCTACATCTCGATTTCTGGTGTGAAAGCGCCCGCCATGATTGCAGTGTTGAAAGACATCTTGCTGTTTGGCGCCATTGTGGGTGTGGGTTGGGCAGCGTTCCACAAAATGGGTGGTGTGGAAGAACTGTTTATTGCAGCACGTGACCAAGGTGCGTCTATTGCTTACGCCAACCAAGATGAAGTGGTGTTCTCTATGTCCACCATTGTGTTCCAGTCCATGGCGTTCTACTGCTTGCCATTCATGATCACGATTTTGTTCACCAGTAAGTCTGCGGGTGGTATTAAACGCGCCAAACGTTTTATGCCGCTGTACATGCTGATGTTCCCGTTCTTGATCGCAGCAGCCTACTACGCCATGGTGAAGATCCCGAATCTGCCAAGCCCTAACCACGCCTTCATCGCCACAGCGATTGATGTATTGCCAAGCTGGGCGGTAGGTTTCGTGGCCGCTGGTGCAGCACTGTCTGGTCTGATTTTGATCTCGGTAATTTCGTTGTCCGTAGGCGGTATCTTTACCCGTAACTTGGTGAGCAACGTACCACTGCAGTCACAGAAACGTTTGTCGCAGATCGTGATTCTGGTGTACCTGATCATCTCTATGATTTTGACCGTGGTGTTGCCAAGCTTGATGTTGAACCTGATGAACACCGCTTACGCTGGTTTTGGTCAGATGTTGCCAGGTTTGTTGTCGGTAGTGTTCTTCAAGCGTGCAACGGCAGCAGGTGTATTGAGTGGTTTAGTGGTAGGTATTGCAGCGGTATTTGCGATGTACTTCAGCGAATTCAACCTGTACGCCCTCAATATTGGTTTGATTGCCTTGGTACTGAACTCTATCACCGTGTTTGTGGTGAGCGCGTTGACCCAACGTAGTGCTGTGCCAGGTCTGAGCACCAAAACAGCGTAATTGTCCTCGCTAGTCGGGCCATGACTTCGCTCTGGCCTGACAGCAAGCACTGATAGAGCAGTGCCTACACAACTCTAGTTTTGACATTTAACGCAGCGCAAACATATACCGGGCAGGTGTGGTGGCAGCTGTAGCAGCGATAAACCGCTGCCGGACTATATCCGTTCAGAAGGAAACAGAAAAATGACTATTGAATCCATTGATACGCTGGTGATTGGCGCCGGACAAGCTGGTGTTGCGGCCAGTGAGCATTTGAGCAAATTGGGTGTAGCGCACGTGGTGCTAGAGCGTGACCGTATCGCCGAGCGTTGGCGCACAGGTCGCTGGGATTCGTTGGTAGCCAACGGCCCCGCATGGCACGATCGCTTTCCTGGTTTGACGTTCCAAGGCATTAGCCCTGATGCATTTGCCAGCAAAGACCAAGTGGCCGACTACTTTGAAGCCTACGCTAAACAAATCGATGCACCAATTCGTACTGGCGTGGAAGTGAAGAAAGCCGTGCGTAACGAAGGTCGCCCTGGCTTTCGCGTGGAAACCTCTGCAGGTGTGTTTGATGCTTTGAATTTGGTAGTAGCAACTGGCCCGTTTCAGTGTCCTGTGATCCCTGCTATTGCGCCTAAAGACGAGCGTTTGCATCAGATTCACTCGGCCGCTTACATGAATCCTGCGCAGTTGCCTGAAGGTGGTGTGCTGGTGGTCGGTGCGGGCTCGTCCGGTGTACAGATTGCAGAAGAATTGCTGCGTTCAGGCCGTGATGTCTACCTGTCAGTAGGCCCGCACGACCGTCCGCCCCGTAGCTACCGTAACCGTGATTTCTGCTGGTGGTTAGGTGTGTTGGGTTTGTGGGATGCAGAAAAAGTTACCCCCGGTCGCGAACACGTCACCATCGCGGTAAGTGGTGCGAACGGTGGTTACACCATCGACTTCCGCAAACTGGCTGCCCAAGGTATGAAGTTAGTAGGTCTGACTAAGTCTTTTGAAGAGGGCAAAGTCACTTTCCAAAACGATTTGGGTGACAACATTCGCGCTGGTGATGCCAACTTGATGGCCTTGTTGGATGCCGCTGACGAGTACGTCACACGCAATGGCTTGGATCTGCCTGAAGATCCAGAGGCGCGCGCGTTGTTGGCTGACCCAGAGTGCATGGTGAACCCCGTGTTGGAACTGGACCTGATCAAGGCGGGCGTACGTTCCATTATCTGGGCTACCGGCTACGCGACCGACTACAGCTGGTTGGAAGTGGATACCTTTGATGAAAAAGGCAAACCATTGCATCAGCGTGGTGTGTCTACGGAAGAGCGCGGCGTGTATTTCTTGGGCTTGCCGTGGCAGTCCCGTCGTGGCTCATCCTTTATTTGGGGTGTATGGCACGACGCTAAACACGTGGCTGGCCACATTGCTACCCAGCAAACCTACCGTGCTTATCACGAAGAAAACCCAACTGCTCAGGCTGTAACGGCTGAGTAAGTTTACTAATAGTGCATTCCATTGATGAGGAATAACGCAATGCCTACACATACTCGTATTCGTATGTTCAATACCAAAGACACTTACCCTAACCAGACGTTGGATAACGATCTGTGTCAGGCCGTACGTGCGGGTAACACGGTTTATGTTCGTGGCCAAGTAGGTACGGACTTTGACGGTAATTTGGTGGGTTTGGGCGACCCTGCTGCACAAGCAGAACAAGCCATGAAAAACGTGAAGCAACTGCTGGAAGAAGCCGGCAGCGATCTGTCACACATTGTGAAAACCACTACCTACATCATCGACCCGCGTTACCGCGAGCCGGTGTACCAAGCCGTGGGCAAATGGCTGAAAGGCGTTTACCCCATTTCTACGGGTTTGGTAGTGGTAGCACTGGGTCAGCCCCAGTGGTTGATGGAAATTGATGTAATCGCTGTAATCCCTGAAGGTTGGGAAGCCAGCAAAGCCTAAGTAAGGAGTCAGACCATGACCTTCTCTATTATTGGACGTTGTGCAGAAACCGGTCAGTTGGGTGTGGCCATTAGTTCTTCCAGTATTGCTGTGGGTGCGCGATGCCCATGGGTACGTGCTGGTGTGGGCGTGGTGGCTACACAGAACGTGACGTTGCCAGCGTTGGGGCATCGTGTGTTGGATCAATTGCAGCAGCATAATCTGAGTGCAACGGATGCGTTGAAGCAGGCGCTAACCACGGATGACTGGAACGACTACCGACAAGTGACGGTAGTGGATGCGCAAGGGCGTACGGCCTTGTTCAGTGGTAGTGAAGCATTGGGGATTTATCACGCCGTTGAAGGGCAGCAGTGTGTTGCTGCAGGCAACCTGCTGTCCAGCAAGGCAGTGATTGAAGCCATGACGGCGGCCTTTGAAACTACCACAGGTATGTTGGCAGATAGACTGCTGGCTGCGATGCAAGCGGCGATGGCTGCTGGTGGTGAAGCTGGCCCTGTGCATTCTGCCGCGATGAAAATTGCAGGTGACGTAAGCTGGCCTATGGTGGACTTGCGCGTAGATTGGGCGGATGAAGCTCCCATCGACAAGTTAGAAGCACTGTGGCACGCCTACAAACCGCAAATGCAAGACTACCTAACCCGCGCCTTGAACCCTACCGCAGCACCTAGCTACGGGGTACCTGGGGATGAGTAATCTCTCTAGCCGGGACGTGTTGGAGCGACTGATTGGCTTTGCGACCGTCAGTCGTGACTCCAACTTGGAACTCATCACGTTTGTGCGCGACTACTTAGCGAGTCATGGCGTAGAAAGTGAACTGTTTCACAACGCTGAAGGCACTAAAGCCAGTTTGTTTGCCACCATTGGCCCCAAAGACAGGGGTGGGGTGGTGCTGTCTGGGCACACGGATGTAGTGCCAGTAGATGGTCAAAACTGGACAGTAGAGCCCTTTCAGCTCAGTGAGCACGACAGCAAACTGTACGGGCGCGGCACAGCCGACATGAAGGGCTTTATTGCCTCGGTGTTGGCGGCTGTACCGATGTTCGTACAAACTGACTTGAAAACGCCCATACATTTGGCGTTTTCCTACGACGAGGAAATTGGCTGCTTGGGCGTACGCCCCATGTTGGCTGAGCTGGCAAAACGGCCTTTAAAGTACAGTTTGTGTTTGATTGGTGAACCTACCGAAATGAAACCCGTATTGGGTCATAAAGGTAAGTTGGCGATGCGCTGCTGCATTAAAGGTGCGGCCTGCCATTCCGCCTACGCGCCTTACGGTGTGAACGCGATTGAATATGCTGCTCAACTGATCAATCGTTTAGGTGAAATGGGTAAGCGTCAGGCGCAACCAGAATTGCACGATACGCGTTTTGATCCTCCGTACTCCACCATTCAAACTGGCGTGATTAAAGGCGGTAGGGCCTTAAACATCGTTCCTGCCGAGTGCGAGTTTGATTTTGAAGTGCGTGCTTTGCCCGACTTTGATGCCCAAACGGTGGCCGATGAGTTGCAGCAGTACGCACAAACTGAGTTGGTGCCGGCCATGCAAGCTGTGCAAGCGGATACCGGCATAGAGATGCAGCCGTTAAGCGCGTACCCAGGTTTGGTCACGCCGCCAGACAGTGCTGCAGCACAATTACTGGCCCTAATTAGTGGGTCGGACGATTTTGGTACGATTGCTTTTGGTACCGAAGGTGGGTTGTTTGAGCAAGCCGGAATCCCCACCGTGGTCTGCGGTCCAGGCAGTATGGACCAAGGTCACAAACCAGACGAGTTCATTCATGTGCAGCAGCTAGCCGCATGTGATGCCATGCTGGTGAAACTGGCAAATCACCTTGCCCAACATAGCGTCTAAACAATAAGTGGTGTTGTTGTGAAGAAGGGGGCCCTGAGGTGCTGGTGATGCGGCAATACCTCAGGGCTGCTCTATTTGTAGGGCAGTAGCAGTCTGCGCTAGGTTTTAGCGGCGCTGTAACCCCGTAAACGAAAACACAGGGGCAAGAGTAGGGTCGTCGTATACCGACCAGTTCAGGTTGGGGCCTTCAAACACAAAATCGGCGGTTGCCATGGTGTTTTCATTGTCACCATCGTTGGCTTGTCGTCGGTAGATAGGGTAAGTGTCGTGATTGCGGTTACCCAAAATGGCCAGTGCATCAACCGTGCTCGCGGCATGGGTACGCGGTTCAGCTAGCAGCTCTTCACCCTGTAGTTGCCTGTAACCCGATGAACCGGTGATTATCTGTGGATAGTTCCGTTGGGTGGCATGAATAGCGTGGTTAGCGTGAAATCCCAAGTGCTCTATCGTTTCTACGGATACCTCGGCGCGGTTGAACTCCACACTTTTAATCGCACTATATGGATCGCATAGGTTCAGGTGAAACGCGCCAGCGCGTTGGTGCGTTTTCAACAACCGAATAGCGAGTGCAACGGTGGGTTGGCTAAGTATCGCTCTACACAACACCATGCGAGGAATGCCAGGCTTTGCATCCAGTGAGCGAATATTATTCACTGTCATCACCAACTGATGGGCATTGGTTGCAAAGGTATGGCCGGGTATAGAGCCGGGGTAGGCAAAGGAAACAAAGGCGGTGTCGTCATTGGGTGAGGCATGAACAACAGCACAGTGGCCGTAGAAGCCAGGGTCGCCATCTTCGTTATGCGTGATACGACGTTGAGGGGGAGTGGCTTGCAACACCGTAGTGCAACCATCGGGTGCCATGGCCCATAGGTCGCCCCTACAGTTCCACATGAAGGTTTCTTCCACAGACAACTGTAGGCCTTCGGCTAAGCCTTCAATTTCTTGCCAAATAGTGGGGAAGTGAGTTTGCACCTGCTCTTGCATAGAGCGCAGCTCAGGCGAGCCTAACCATTTGCGCAGGTGCAGCCATGCATCGCTGTGTAGCAGATGTTGATGTACGGCCTGCGCACCAAATTTTCCAAGTTGCACACCAATATCATGGTGTGACCCGCTGATCTGAAGGTAGTGAAGACTAGGCATAATTCTGGTTACTAATAAAAGTGAGGGAGGGCTAGAACAGTGCTACAAGGCGATATCAGTGCTTAGCCCAGTAAGCACCCGTGTGATGCAGTTGTTGTTCCGCTTTAGCGATGTCGCTTACCGCGCGCATCCCGGTGCGAGCGAGTAGCTGTTCGGCTAGTACCTCTACCAATGCCGAAGCGGCGGTAATAGAGGGAAAAAATGAGGAGGTTTCGGTGTTAAACAGCAGCAAACCATTAGCCTCTAGGGCAATGGGGGCAACAGGGCTGTCGCACATGGCAACGATTTGGCTACCTGCTGCTTTAGCCGCCTCATACACACGCACAATTTCTTGAGAATACGGTGCAAAACCTATAAGCAGCACGACATCGTTAGGCCCTAGACTGCGCAATTCCATTTCCAATGTGCCGGCATCGCTGCGCAGCATATAGACGGATGGGCGAAATAACCGGTACAGGTAATGAAAGCCAAATGCAGGGGGGTAGGAAGCCCTAAAACCCGCCACATACACGCGCTTGGCTTTGTGAATCATATCGGTAATAGCAGGCAGCTTTTCGGTATTCAGGTTTTCTAATGCTTGGATGTTCAACATTTGTGCATCCAGCATTTTTTGCTGCTTGTTGGGCGAGCGTTTATTGCGCACAACGCGTTGAGCCTGTTCAGCATAACCCTTTACCACCGTTTGTGGCAGCGAATGCACAAACACGGTTTTTAGCCCCGCCCAGCCGCTGTAGCCCAACGATTGTGCCAAGCGCACCAGTGTTGCCGGTTGCACGCCTGCTTGGCTGGCAACCGTACGCATAGAGACCACAGGCACTTCCGCCGGATGGTCTAGCAAATAGCGTACAGCGACTTGAAATTGCGGCGGCAGGCTAGAGAATTCGGCCTGTAGGCGCTCTATCAAATCATCGAAAGTCGTAGGGGGAACAAGGTGTTTGCGCGTCATGAGCAAAGTATATCTCAACTGGCCTGCGGCAAAGAGGCCACAGAAAAAAGGCTTTTATGGGATTATGCACAGCAATTGATTTATTTGTTGTATTGTAATTATCATATTCAACAAATGTTGTTTTTATTGGTGCTGTTCCTATTACGGATTTAAAGGTAGCCGCTATGACTCACGTATTTCATCGCAACCCCAAAACACAGCTGCCACGTGCTGTGCGCGGTGAGGGTATATATCTTATTGATGCTGACGGTAAACGTTATTTGGATGCTTCGGGTGGGGCGGCGGTATCGTGCCTAGGTCACAGCCATCCTGATGTGGTGGCGGCTATCAAAAACCAATTGGATGTGTTGCCATACGCACACTCGGCGTTCTTCACCAACGATGCCGTAGAAGAACTGGCCGATTTCCTCGTTGAGCGCGCCCCTGGCGATTTACAGCATGTGTACTTTGTATCTGGCGGCTCGGAAGCGGTAGAAGCAGCGCTAAAACTCGCTAGACAGTATTTTGTAGATACGAATCAGCCCTCTAAACACATTTTCATTGCTAGACGTCAAAGCTATCACGGCAATACCTTGGGGGCGTTGGGCATAGGTGGTAATGCATGGCGTAGAGCGCCTTTCTTGCCACTCTTGACCGAGTCCTACCATGTGTCGCCTTGTTATGCGTACCGTGACCAGTTGGCCGGTGAAAGCGAAGACGCGTACGCACAGCGCTTGGCCGACGAGCTAGAAAACACCATCTTGGAACTGGGCCCAGAAAATGTAGCCGCCTTTGTGGCAGAGCCCGTAGTGGGGGCGACGGCAGGGGTATTGCCACCGGTGGCTGGTTACTTGAAGAAAATCCGCGACGTGTGTGATCGCCATGGTGTGCTGCTGATTTTTGACGAGGTCATGTGCGGTATGGGGCGTACAGGCCACCTGTTTGCCTGCGCCGAAGATGGCGTAGCACCGGACATTATTACCATTGCTAAAGGCTTGGGGGCTGGTTATCAACCTATTGGTGCGATGCTTGCCAGCGACAAAATTTACCAAGCGATTTTGGCAGGCTCTGGGTATTTTCAACACGGCCATACCTACATGAGCCATGCCACGGCATGTGCGGGGGCATTGGCCGTACAGAAAGTCATTGAGCGCGATAACTTGCTGCAAAACGTGCGTGAACGTGGTGAGCAATTGCATAGTGAATTACGTACTGCTTTGGGTTCACACCCTAACGTGGGCGATATACGTGGTCGTGGTTTGTTCACCGGTATTGAGTTGGTGGCTGACAAGCAAAGTAAAGCTACCTTAGACCCTGCGTTAAAAACCCATGCCAAAATGAAGGCAGTCGCGCAGTCGTTAGGTTTGTTAATGTATCCCGGTGGTGGCACGATTGATGGCGTGCAAGGTGATCACATCTTGTTGGCGCCACCGTTTATTTGTACCGCTGAAGATATCAGCCGTATTGTTGAACTGTTAACGCAGACCATTCATCAGGTACTGCCGGTTCATGCTTCTTGATGCACGGAGGAATATTGCATGGCTCGTATTGAGTACGCCGATTTACAAGATCCTGAGGTAAGCCCGCTGGTAGAACAGATAGTTGCCGAGCGCGGCAGCGTACTGCACTTGTATCAAATGCTGTTAAACAGCCCACCCATTGCCAAGGGCTGGTTGAATCATTTAACAGGCATACGTTTGAATAGCAGTTTGCCAGGCGATTTGCGCGAGTTAATTATCATGCGAGTAGCGGTGCTCAATAAAGCACCCTACGAAGCGGATCAGCACGCACCTATCGCCCTCAAAGAGGGGGTAAGCCAAGCGCAGCTCGACGAATTACACACGTGGAAAAGCTCAACACTGTTTGACGATCGTACCCGCGCCGTGTTGGCGTATACCGATGCGATGACACGTGATATTCAGGTAGATGATGCAGTCTTCGAGGCTATACGTTCGCATTTCAGCAAACGTGAAGTGGTAGAGCTTACGGCGACCATTGCCACCTACAACATGGTGTCGCGCTTCTTAGAAGCCCTGCAAATTCATAGTGATGACCACCGCTAGGCCGTGGTTTTTCAGTATGACAAGTCGTAAAAGAAGCATCGTTTGTATCCCGTAGGTTGGGCACTATACCTGCGTATAGTGAAGTGATGCTTTTAGATGCCAGACCTATGCCAAGGCAGTCTGGCTGTGGGTGTGGGGCGATGCGAAAATACGGGTAGTTCGTGCTACTTGATGGCTACGTCATTAAATAGCCTCGTATTTTCGCATCACTTGCAGGACAGACCCATGCAACATGTATACCAATCCCCCATTTTCTTCGACGGTTCCGCCGCTACGCCACTGCGTACTGTGCGTAGAGCCGACTGTCTGCTGTCCACCTACGCACACTTGTCTTTAGCGGCTGTGCTGAAAAAGTTGGATACGCAACATCAAGGGCTGTCTTTCTCTGACGTGCTAAACAGGCTAATGAAGCAGGGCCTAAACCGTGTGGCGGTGAAAAAAGGCAGCGCCCCAGACTTAGCGGCTTACGCAAAACTGATGTCACAGCAAAGCTGTACTGTGCGTAGACAAAACCCAGTGGCGGGTCACGAAGGCAGCTATCAAGGCAAAGTCTCTGCTAGCTTGCTGGTACCTGGCGATATGGTGTTATTGGCGGCAGGTGATTGGGTGCCCGCAGACGTACGATTAATTAACCAAGACAACTTGGTGCTAGAACGCATGGTGTTGCAAGCATGGCCTGATAGCTGTGCCATGGGCGATAAAGTGATTGCTGGGACAGCACAAGCTGTAGTGGTGGCTACCGGAGAACAGACGTTGTTGAGTTTATTAATGCAGATGCCGGCGCAGCAGTGCCGCGAGCAAGAGAATCGTGCATTGCTGGCAAACTGGCGTCATAGCTTGCTGCGCCTTGCAGGTAGTTGTGCCCTGATGCTTGCAGCAGGCGGTTTGGCCTTGCATTCCGCCGCTAGCCATGCCGAAACCGAGCTATCACTGTACGGTACTTTGGATACAGGCATGAGCTGGACGCGCATTTCAGGCCAAGGGCATCGCACAGGGTTAGAAGAGGGTGGTCAAACAGATTCACTGTGGGGCCTGCGTGGCCAAGAAGATTTGGGTGGCGGTACCTATGCCAACTTCAAATTAGAAGGAGGCCTGAATCTGCTAACCGGTTCGGCCGAGGAGCCTGATCGCTTGTTTAACTACCAATCGTGGTTAGGGTTAAGCAATGAGCAATGGGGTGAGCTGCGCTTTGGTCGCCAGTACACCGTGGGCCAAGAATTTGTGTCGGAGTTGGAAATTGCGGGTTGGAAAGATTTTGGGATGGGGGCGTTGATGCGTGCCTCGGACAACTATCAAGTATCCAGCGCGGCGACATGGGTTAGTCCTGAATGGTCTGGCTTCCAACTTGGGGTGACACACAATCGAGATGTGGGTGAGCGCGACTGGGAAAAGAACCGCAAGCAACTGTACAGCGTCGCCGGGCGCTATGAGAATGGGCCATGGCAAGTTGCTGCCAGCTTCGAACGCTTGCAACGCGTAAGCGTGAATAACAGCGATAAAGCCCGCGCACCGCAAGCTACGCAGTTAGCGTTGAGCTATGACTTCGGCAGCGTGCGCTTGGCTACGGCATGGAGTCGTCAACAAAACGGCTTTGTAGGTCGCAACGGTGAAGAAGCTCCGGCAAGTCTAGAAGACATTGGGCTAGATGGCTTAGGGCCAGAGGAATTCATTAACGGTGGCAGGCTAGACACATGGTATCTAGGCGCCGCGGTAGAGTTGGGTGGCGGCGAAGTGCAAATGCAGTGGGCACTAGGCAAACCCAACTGGACATGGGAAGACACTGGCAGCAAAGCCAAAAAAATGCAGGTTATGTCGCTGGGTTATGTGTACCCCTTGTCGCCACGTACCAGCCTGTATGCTTTTGCGGCACACGGTAAACGCTACGATCCAGAAAATGTAGTGACATCAGCCGAGCCAAGTTCAAACCGTGTGGCCGTAGGTTTGACGCACCACTTCTAAGCGCTTTGCTCGCGTTGCAACAGTTGTTGTTTGCGAGCCAAGCCCCATCGGTAACCGCCTAGCTCACCATTGCTGCGAACAACGCGGTGGCAGGGGATAGCAAAGGCTAATTTATTAGCGCCGCAGGCATTGGCAACTGCTCGAACCGCTTTGGGCGAGCCTATGCGTGTGGCCAGTTCGGCGTAGCTTACCGTAGTGCCTGGCGGAATTTCGCGCAGAGCTTGCCACACGCGTTCTTGGAAGGCTGTGCCTTGTACATCTAAGGGTAGGTGTATGCCTATGTTGGGTTGCTCTATAGCCCCCACAACGTGAGCCACCAACAGATCGAAGTCAGGGTCATCGCCTATCAGTTGTGCCTTGGGAAACAAGTCTTGCAGTTGTTGAAGCACAGTTTGTGGGTCGTCATCCAATAAAATGGCACAGACGCCATGCTGACTTTGTGCCACAGCAATGGCACCCAGCGAACACTGTCCTAATGCAAAACGAATATCAGACCCGGAGCCCCCGGTTTTGTAGTCTTTGGGTGGCATGCCCAGCAGTTGTTGTGACTGCTCATAAAAACGACTGTTGGAGTTAAAGCCTGCTTCGTAGATGGCGTCGGTCACGGTGTGCTTGGGGTCTTGCAGCGCAGAGCGTAGCCGTTGGGCTCGGCAAGCAGCGGCGTAAGCTTTGGGGGTTAAGCCGGTTTCCGCTTTGAAAACACGGTGAAAGTGGTAGGGGCTCAGCCCTGCGGACGCTGCCAGTTTTGCCAAGTTGGGGGCAGGGTCTAGTGATTGCAGTTGGCGGCAAGCCTCAGCAATCAGAGCAGTATGGTGTGTAGTAGTACGCATGGCAGAGCTTCATAAAAAGTCCTATGAGCCTTTAGCGTAAAGCCAAAGGCAGTTGGCCACACTCCGTTTCTTGCTGTGTATGGGCGTATTCATGTTGCAGTAGCCACTGTTTACGTGGCAAGCCGCCACCATATCCCGTTAAGCGCTGGTTACTGCCAATCACTCTATGGCAGGGCACCACAATACTAATAGGGTTTGCGCCATTAGCTAAACCTACCGCACGTACCGCTTTAGGGTTACCAATGCGGTTTGCCAACTCGGCATAACTAATGGTTTGCCCACAGGGAATAGTGAGTAAGCACGTCCACACTTGCTGCTGAAAAGCCGTACCGCCTGTTTGGGTGGGTAGTTGCTCAATGGCTTGCATGTCGCCCTCGAAATAACGCAGTACAGCACGCGCGGCATCCGAGCGTATGTGTGTGTTTTGCAGTGTGTAAGGCTGGTCTTTGTATTGGCGTTGCATCAGCGTCTGCAGACGCTCAGCATGATCTTCCCAGTCTAGCGCGCGTAAGCGCCCTTGTTCGTCAGTCACCACTAGCATTTCACCCAGCGGTGAGGCGGCGCGTTCGAGTAGAAAAAGGGTAGACATAAGGACAGCCATGCAAAAAATAGGTAGTGAGATAGTGTAGAGTTTTCGCGTCTGATTCGCATCCGCTTTAGGAAAAATACGCTGACGTATAATGACAGCCGGTGCCATTACGACCACACAGGAGAGGGTATGCAACAGCCAGAAATTCAGCAAACTAGGCCATCGTTGGTGCGTTTTGCTGTGCTCTCCATTGTGGGTGCTATTCTTACCATTGCCTTGAAAGCGGGGGCGTACGCCTTAACCGGTTCAGTGGGGTTGTTGTCTGACGCACTGGAGTCTATTGTCAATTTAGTCGCTGCTATTTTGGCGTTGATTGTGCTGATTATTGCGGCTAAACCTGCCGACGAAAAACACCCGTACGGGCACGAGAAAGTAGAGTATTTTTCCAGTGGAGCAGAAGGGATGCTTATCCTCTTAGCTGCACTGATGATTATCGTGACAGCCATCGATCACCTGTTGAACCCTACCCCGCTAGAACAACCCGGTTTGGGTATGGGGTTGGCGGTATTGGCGTCTATTGTGAACTTTGTATTGGCGCGAATCTTGTTGGGGGCCGCACGCCGTCATGATTCCATTACCCTAGAGGCTGATGCCCAGCATATTCTTAGCGATGTCTGGACTACCGGCGGTGTGCTGGTGGGCGTTGGGATTGTGATGCTTACCGGTTGGTTATGGGTGGATGCTGTGGTTGCCATTGGGGTGGGCTTGCATATTATCCGTACCGGCTGGGGCTTGGTGAAACGCTCTATTAATGGGCTGATGGATGCCGCCTTGGCTGACGACGAGATCGCTCAAATTACCTCTGTGCTAGACACTTACTGCGAACAAGGTGTGCTGTACCACGCCTTGCGTACACGACGCTCGGGCGCACAGCGCTTCATGTCGGTACATATCTTGGTCCCTGGCAGTTGGACAGTGCAAAAAGGGCACGACTTGCTTGAGCAAATAGAGCAGCGCATTGCCAATGTGGTGAGCCCCATCCAAATTGATAGCCACCTAGAACCTTTGGAAGACCCCGCTTCATGGGATGATGGCGAGTCTATGCCAGCTGAGTTGCGGCGGTGTGCTCGTCCATAAGGGCTGACAGTATTATCAGTTGGTAATTGCTGAGTTGTCAGAACACCGAATTGTGGACGATTTAGGCTTTAACTACAGTACATCCATGTTTGTAATGCAGGCATTCATGGAGGTAAACGATGAAAGATCCCATCGATTGTGCGGTAGTAAGGCTAGACGAAACGCATGAAAGGGCTCGTGCTTTTGTGGGGGAACATGCGCAGGGTAAACTACGGGTACAAATGCTAGAGCGTCATGATTCAGTCTTGGCGCAGCAGGTTGATGACACACAGGTGTTGCGTGCATTGGCCATGCCAGCCAGACGGTTCGATGCTTGTTTGTTATCCGTTGGTCAGCACAACTTAGCGTTTGTGCGCAAAAGCCTGTTTTTTGCACAACAAAGCTTTCAAACTCCGCTGTTTTGTTTGGTGGAAGATTTAAAAGCCACCGCCATGGGCGACTTGTTAACACTGGGTGTGGCGGATTTTCTACGAGCTCCCATGTGCCTAGAAGAGCTGCGTACGCGTATCTACATGTTGAAACGGGTGCGGCAGACTACCCATGCTTTGCACGATAAGGCAACTACTGCCTACTATGCGATGGATCTCGATAAGGTAGGCGCAGGCCACAGTGTCGAAGAAGACCATTTATGCGCTACCATATTGCAGCAGAGCGGGGCCACTCTTGAAGCCTATGCGGCGGCGGTTGCTACCCGGTATGCCACCTCGCGAGAGTCCTTCCAAGAAGCCAAAAATATTGTGGTTTCGCGGTTTGAAAAAGCGTATATACGTGCCGCATTGGGGCGTAGCGCTGGGAACATCGCCATGGCGGCGCGTTCAGTGCAAAAGCATAGGCGTGCATTTTGGGCTTTGATGCGTAAACACGATATCAAAGCCGAAGGCTTTAGGAACCCACCAGGGCCTCCAGTACACACCGACGATTAAACGTCGGGCATTTTTCTTATAGGGATTGCTGTGTCTTTACCACAACTTAAAAACGATATTCTGTTGCGTTCATTATTACGTGAGCCTGTGCCATATACCCCCGTTTGGTTAATGCGCCAAGCAGGTAGATATTTGCCAGAATACCGAGCAACTCGTGCTGAGGCCGGTTCTTTTATGGGGCTGGCGCAGAATCGAGAGTATGCGTGTGAGGTCACATTACAGCCGTTGCGCCGTTTTGATTTGGACGCAGCAATTCTGTTCTCCGATATTCTGACCGTACCCGATGCCATGGGCTTGGGGTTGGGTTTTTACGAAGGTGAAGGCCCGCGATTTGCCTCGCCTATTCGTACCGAAGCAGATGTAGATAAACTGCATGTGCCCGATATGGCCAAGCTGCAATACGTTTTTGATGCAGTAGAACTCATTCGCCAAGAGCTTGATGGTCGCGTACCGCTAATCGGTTTTGCTGGTAGCCCCTGGACCATCGGCTGCTACATGGTAGAGGGCCAAGGGTCGTCTGACTACCGCATGATTAAAAGCATGCTGTATGCCCGTCCCGATCTGTTGCACCGTATTTTGAAAATTAACGCAGAAACCACAATCGAATACCTGAATCAACAAATTCGTTCGGGTGCGCAAGCGGCCATGATCTTTGATAGCTGGGGTGGTGTGCTGGCCGATGGTTTATTCCAAGAGTTCTCACTGCACTACACAAAAATGGTGGTAGACGGTTTAATCCGCGAACACGACGGGCGCAAAGTGCCAGTAATCGTCTTTACCAAAGGCGGTGGCCAATGGTTGGAAACTATCGCTGAGTGCGGTTGTGATGCCATGGGCTTAGACTGGACAGTGAACCTGTCGCAAGCGCGTCAGCGTATTCAAGACAAAGTGGCCTTCCAAGGTAACTTAGATCCAATGACTATGTTTGGTGGCGAAGAAGCCATTCGTCGCGAAGTACGCCGAGTTATTGATGACTACGGTGTAGTGGGTAACGGTGGCCACGTCTTTAACTTTGGTCATGGGATTTCCCGCTTCACGGATCCCGACATGGTTAAAGTCTTGGTAGACGAGGTACATAGCTACAGTGCAGCCATGCACAAGTAAGCAAATAAGGGCCTCTGGGCCCTTTTTCACGGTTGGCCTACTGTGGTTGTGCACAGTTTTACAAAATAGCCAACTTAGAAGTCGTTGTTCATGGTAAGTCTTTGGTTTTTATCGTAAGTTATTGAAATTAAACTAATATACTTATTTTTCAACAGGGACTGTTTATTTTCACAGTAGGTTGTCCACATCAATCCCCACAGTTTTCTGGGCTTTTTCCCCAAAGTTATCCACAGGCTGGTGGCCATAGCATGCTAGACAACTTACTTCTCCCTGCGAGTCATCATGTCTAATCCAATTCCCGCACAGGTGGAGCCTAAACAGAGCACTGAGCCGGCTTCTAAATACTGGTTGCGTGTGGCATTGGATGTGCCATTGGATGACCTGTTTGACTATTACCATGATGCAGCAGTAGTCATAGGTAGTAGGGTGCTAGTACATTTTGGCCGTCGCCAAATGGTGGGTGTGGTGGTAGAAACGCCAGCACAACCAGTATTCGAGGCCAAACACGTCAAAGCCATCGATATGCTGCTAGACGACACGGCCCCACTCAGTGCTGCTAGCTTACAGATGGCACATTTTGCCGCCAGCTATTACCAGCGTCCTCTAGGCGAGGTGTTGCTGCCAGTACTGCCGTTAAGCTTGCGTAAGCCCGCAGCGTATACCGGTAAGCGAGCCGCTGGTGGACCTGTGGCCAGATTACGTAAACGACGTAAGGCCGCCGCGAAGACTGCTGTAGCTGATCCTGAGATCATTGTGTTAAATGCCGAACAGCAAGCAGCTGTACAGCATATTCACGCTGTTGATGGCCACCAAACAGTGCTGTTGCATGGTATTACGGGCAGTGGCAAAACCGAAGTGTATTTGGCAGCGGCCTTGAAGGTGCTAGAGCAAGGAAAGCAAGTCTTGTTCATGGTGCCCGAGATCAATCTAACGCCTCAGTTTGAGCAGGCGCTGCGTCGCCGTTTACAAAAAGATGGCGAAGCCTATCCAGTGGCTGTGCTGCATAGCGGGTTGTCTGAAGGCGAACGTTTACGCTCGTGGCTGTCCTTAGAGCAAGGTGAAGCACGGGTATTGCTGGGAACACGCTTATCCATTTTTGCCCCCTTAGCGTCATTGGGGCTGATTATTGTGGATGAAGAGCACGACACCTCGTATAAGCAGCAAGAAGGCTTACGCTATTCAGCGCGTGATTTAGCCATATGGCGAGGCCATACGGCGCAAGTACCTGTGGTATTGGGGTCAGCAACGCCTTCCATGGAAAGTTGGGCACACGCTAAAGAAGGGCGTTATCAACTGTGCTCGCTAACCCAGCGTGCTCGCACGCAGTCGTTGCCAGAAATACGATTGGTGGATACACGTAGGGCGCAGCTTGAAGAGGGATTCTCGCCGCAGTTTTTAGAAGCCATGCAACACTGCTTAGATAACAAACAGCAGGTATTGGTGTTCTTAAATAGGCGAGGTTATGCGCCAGTACTAAGCTGTACATCGTGTGGCTGGTTAAGTCAGTGCAAACGCTGTAGTGCTTACACGGTATTGCACCGTAGCAAGGGAGGCAGAACCTATTTGCAGTGCCACCATTGCGGGTATCAGGCGGCGGTGCCGCGTTATTGTCCCGACTGTAGAGACCAAGATCTTAAAGCCATGGGACGCGGCACACAGCGCGTAGAGGAATTCTTAGCTGAGCACTTTACGGGCGCGCGGGTCATGCGTATTGATGCCGACAGCACACGCTTAAAAGGCAGTGCCGAGAAGCTGTTTTCAGAAGTGCACGCGGGCAATGTGGATATCTTAGTCGGCACGCAAATGGTGTCTAAAGGGCATGATTTCGCCAACTTGGGCTTAGTGGTGGTGCTCAATGCTGACTCGCAATTATTTGCTCAAGACTTCCGTGCACCAGAGCGTTTGTTTGCACAATTAATGCAGGTGGCGGGTAGGGCTGGTAGGCACACGGCGGGGGCGCGGGTACTGATACAAACGGGTTATCCAGAACAGGTGGTGTATCAGTCATTATTAAGGCAAGATTACGCAGGTTTTGCGCGCGTCACCTTAGAAGAACGCAAAACGGTAGGGTTACCGCCGTACTCGTATCAGGCGTTGCTCACGGCAGATGCGCCAGAACTTGCGCGGGTGTTAAGTTTTTTAACGGTAGCCAAAGAGCAAGCGCAAACGTTAACGGGCATACAGCATGTGCAATTGTATGATCCTGTACCGCTGCGTATTGTTAGGGTAGCCAATAGCGAACGCGCGCAACTGCTGGCCGAAAGCCAGCATAGGCCTGCGTTGCAGCAGTTTTTACGTCATTGGCGTCATGTGCTGACGCCGTTGGCCAAAGAGTATCGGGTACGTTGGGTACTGGAAGTAGACCCCTTGGAGATTTAAGGATAACCCCCTATGACCGTGAGCAATCAAGTACCCACGGATTTGAATGCAAAACAGCGCGAGGCCGTGCTGTATCTAGATGGACCTGCGCTGGTATTGGCCGGTGCAGGTAGTGGTAAAACGCGCGTAATTACGCAGAAAATGGCGTATTTATTGCGTGATTGTGGCTATAGCGGGCGTAACGTTGTGGCGCTGACCTTTACCAATAAAGCCGCACGCGAAATGCGCGAGCGCTTAGAGCAAATTGTGGACAAGCGCCTGATGCGCGGTATTACGGTCAGCACGTTTCACTCATTAGGTTTGAAGTTTTTACGTGAAGAGTCTAAATGGGCAGGGTTAAAAACCAGCTTTTCCATTATGGACTCCAATGATTCGTTGGGCATTATCCAAGAGTTGTTGGCGACCACCGATAAGGGGCGCTTGCGTGCGGTGCAGCAAGAAATATCGCTGTGGAAAAATGCGTTGCTGGGGCCAGACGAGGCAGAACGCAGTGCGAGTACGCCCAGCCAAGTAGAAGCCGCGCGGGTGTATAGGGATTACTGTGCCACCTTGGCGGCGTACCAAGCGGTGGATTTTGATGACTTGGTACGTTTGCCTGCACAAATACTGCTGGATCACGCCGAAGTGCGTGAGCGCTGGCAAGCCCGAGTGCATTATTTGTTAGTAGACGAATATCAAGACACCAACCAATGCCAGTATCAGTTTTTGCTCAGCCTTATAGGGTCACGAGGCATGCTGACGGCAGTGGGCGATGATGACCAAGCTATTTATGCGTGGCGCGGTGCTACGGTAGAAAACTTAGAGCGCCTAGGCATAGACTTTCCCAACTTGCAGTTGATTAAGCTTGAGCAAAACTACCGCTCTGTGCAGCGTATTTTGTCGGCCGCTAATAATGTGATTGGTCACAATCCGGTGGTGTTCGGGAAGAAGCTGTGGTCAGACTTGGGCATAGGCGAAAGCATTTCTATCAAGGCGTCAGAAAATGAACTGGCCGAAGCGCAGTGGGCTGGCGTTACCATCTCGGCTGAGCGCTTTGACCGCAAAGCGCAGTGGAAAGACTTCGCCATTTTGTACCGCAGTAATCACCAAGCTCGCATACTGGAGCAAACATTACGTGATATGCGTATTCCGTATGTGATTGCGGGTGGGCAAAGCTTTTTTGATAAAGCGGAAATTCGCGATATTTTGGCGTACCTACGCATTATGGCGAATGATCAGGACGATCCTGCTTTTATTCGTGCTGCCACTACCCCTAGGCGAGGCATAGGCCAAACCACCTTACAAAGCTTAGGTGAGTACGCCGCTGCCAGCGGACAGTCGCTGTATGAGGCGGTGTTTGAAATAGGGTTAACGGATCGCTTGGCTGAGCGTCAATTACAACCACTACGTACCTTTGCTGACTTCATCCAACGTGTACGCGATAGGTCCGAGCAAGAGGGGGCAGATGCGGGCGAGCTGTTAGACGAAATGCTGCATGCCATTGATTATGAGCGCTATCTGTACGACATGTTTGATGAGCGCCCAGCACAATTGCGTTGGACCAACGTGTTAGAACTGATTGGCTGGTTAAAACGTAAGGCTGAAGAAGACGGGATGGGCCTGCGCGAACTAGTACAACACGTGGCGCTGATTACCATGCTTGAGCGTGGTGAAGACGACGAAGAACCCGATGCAGTACGCTTATCTACCTTGCATGCCTCTAAAGGTTTGGAGTACCCGCATGTGTTGCTCATCGGGGTAGAAGAAGGGTTGTTACCGCACTTAGGCCGTGAAGACGAAGATATCGTTGGCGATGAACAAGAAGTGCTGGCTAACCGCGTGCAAGAAGAGCGTAGGTTGATGTACGTAGGTATTACGCGGGCACAGCGTAGTTTGCGCTTAAGCTGGTGTAAACGCCGTAGGCGTGCACGTGAATACGTAGTGCGTGAGAAATCACGTTTTATAGAAGAAATGGGTTTAGAGGCTGTGCCTGAAGAAAGCCCTGAAGATAAAGCCTTAAGTCCCAAAGAACGTTTAGGCCGTCTTAAGGATTTACTGAACAAACCTAGCAATGCCTAGTCGAGTGTACGTGGGCTAGGCAGGCTACTTGCGCACAAAAAAAATCCCAAGCCGAAGGGAGATCGATTTGGGATTTAAGCGAAGTGATGCAATTTGCGGTAACTACATTACTGCCGATAACCGCAGGTATCGTAAAGCATTAGTACCAATGAGAGCGGTAGCGTGGGTCACGCATACGGGCTTCATGGATAGTATCTGCCAACGTCCACAGCATATGAACAGCGCCGTAGGAACAACGTTTCAATGTATGCAGTGCAGTTTTCATGGCAAATATTCCCCTAAATCAGTGGTACGGAATTCTGTAGGCTTATGCAGCCTGTCGTTTTACAAGATGGTGTCTTGAGCGGCTTGAACGCGTGCGTCTTTGATAATACGTTTCAGTGCAATCAATAGTTTTTTCATGGTGGATCTCTCTACGTAATGGGTGGGTGTAGAAATGTGCTGCAGTTTTGCTGCGTATCCAGGCTGTACATCATTCCAGCGCTGGCTGTATAGGTAAGACATTGCAGGAATCATGTACGTCTCTTCTTCATATCAGAGCAGATAAGTTAATTATAGGGTTTACCCTATGGTTGATGCAAGGGTTTACCCTAGGTGTCTCTAAAAGGTGTTGTTTTTCGTGTGCTTACGAGGTAATGCGGCGTAAACCCTGAGCGCTATTTGCACAATGATGTGTCAAAAAATAAAGAAGTATGGCGAGCATTGATGCTAACGTATGACTCTACTTCCCCTTATTTTTGGTAGGTTGTTTACCCCTTATGTCTACTCGCTTAGCTCCATTGGCAGGGATCCGTGTACTGGATTTGACTCGTGTTTTGGCGGGGCCGTGGTGTACCCAAAACTTGGCTGACCTCGGTGCTGAAGTCATCAAAATTGAGCGCCCAGGTTCTGGCGATGACACCCGTGGCTGGGGGCCACCATATCTGCGTGACGAGGCTGGTAACAACACCAGCGAAGCAGCGTATTACATGGCTGCTAATCGCAATAAAAAATCCGTAACCGTAGATATGGCTACTCCTGAAGGAGCCGAGCTAATACGTGATTTAGCATTGCGTTCTGATATCGTGGTAGAAAATTTCAAAGTAGGTGGTTTGGCTAAATATGGCTTGGACTACGAGTCACTCAAAGCCATTAACCCGCGTTTGATTTATTGCTCGGTGACGGGGTTTGGCCAAACAGGTCCCTACGCCCCACGCCCTGGTTACGATTTCATGATTCAAGCCATGGGTGGTTTGATGAGCGTAACTGGCGAAAAAGACGACATGCCTGGTGGCGGCCCACAAAAAGCAGGTGTGGCTGTAGCCGACTTGATGACTGGCATGTACGCCACAGTAGGCATCTTGGCCGCCTTACGTGAACGCGATCGTTCCGGTTTAGGCCAGCATGTAGATATGGCCTTGTTAGATTGCCAAGTGGCGATGATGGCTAACCAGAACATGAACTACCTGACCTCAGGCAAAGCACCGCAGCGCGCTGGTAATGCCCACCCTAACTTGGTGCCTTACCAAGTATTTGCTACTAGCGATGGGCACATCATTGTGGCGGTAGGTAACGACAGCCAGTTCCGTAATTTCTGCCGTGTAGCGGAATGTACCGAATTAGCGGAAGACCCACGCTTCATGACTAACCCACAACGCGTGATGAACCGTGAGGCTTTGATCCCCGTGTTGGCCGACATCATGCTGACGCGTTCATGTGCAACGTGGTTAGAGCAATTGGAAGCGGTAGGAGTGCCTGCAGGTCCAATTAACACATTGGATCAAGTGCATGACAACCCGCAAGTCTTGGCTCGCGGCATGAAAATCACGATGCCACATCCCACAGCAGGGCAGGCAACCTTGGTGGGTAGCCCTATTCGTTTGTCTGACACACCAGTGGAGTACCGTAATGCACCACCGATGTTGGGTGAGCACACGGAAGAAGTGCTGCGTGATGTACTAGGGTTAGATGCGGCGCAGATTGCTAAATTTACGGGCTAATGTTTGATAAGCCCACTGATCAATCACTGTCTGTCGTAGCCTAAGGCTGCGAAAGTATTTCCTTTGTTGCATGCCACGGTTTGTATGCAGAGGTAGCTGTTAGCTGTGTGTACTTCTGTGGCGAAGAACGCTGCTGCTAAAGAAAGGGCGGTAAGCCTATTCATTGAAATGCCTCAGGGGAGGCGGAGGAAAACTTTTTTGATTTGGTGTCTCAAATCACAAAAAGTTGTTCCGCAGTCCCCCAGCGAGAGCAATGGAAGCAGCCTATCTAGTTCAACGGATACCCGTTAAATAAGTGCTCTGCAGTGGCTGTAGAATACTTCTCAGCAACAACTCACTTACGACAGCCAGTTAATAGGCTCGTGATTCTGGCTAATCAGCCAATCATTGGTCTTGCGGAAATGCCCATTACCCATAAAAGGCACAGGCGGACGCAGAGCAGATAAAGGAGAAGGGTGGTTAGAGCACAGAATCTCTATAGGCCCTTTTTTCGCATGGCGCTGAATCAACGGTACCTTAGCTTGGGCATGATTGCCCCACAGCAAAAATACCTTAGGCGTATCGAAATTAAGCAGATGCAACAGCAATGCATCGGTAATGCTTTCCCAGCCTTGCTTCGCATGTGAACCCGCCTTGCCGTTCTCAACCGTGAGCGACGTATTCAACAACAACACACCTTGCCACGCCCAATGACTCAAATCATTGGTGGGGGGAGTGGTGATGTCGGGGTATTCCGCATGTAGCTCCTTGAACATATTACGTAGGCTAGGTGGCGTACGTACATGGTCGGGTACTGAAAACGATAAGCCTTGGGCTTGTTCAGGCCCGTGGTACGGGTCTTGCCCCAAAATCACCACCTTCACTTGCTCTGGTGCACTAAGCTCCAACGCCTTAAAGGGGTGTTTGGGGTAAATGGTGGTACCCGCTGCTACCTGAGGAATGAGCCAGTCATCCAACGCTTGCAGTTGTTTGTGTATGGCGGGTTCTGCCATGACCCCTTGCCAGTCGGCATGTAGGTGCGGCAGCTGCGTAAACAGACTTTGCTGTAAGGTGTTGGATGGCTGCATAGGCGTGTGTTAAGCAGTGAAGAACAGTTCTTCTAGGGCGACACCAGGATCAGGTTGGCGCATAAAGGCTTCGCCTACCAAGAAGGCATTGACGTTGTGGTCACGCATGATGGTGACGTCGTCACGCGTCAGAATACCGCTTTCGGTAATCACCAGTTTGTTGTCAGGAATGTCTTTCAACAGGGACAGGGTGTTATCCAGAGAAACATCAAAACTGCGCAGGTCGCGGTTGTTAATGCCCAGCAAGTCGGTTTTCAGTTCTAAGGCGATGTCTAGTTCGTCACGGCCATGTACTTCTACCAAGACGTCCATGCCCAGTTCCGTGGCTAGGGCTTCGTATTCTTTGAGCTGGCTAGCTGACAAGGCTGCCACAATCAGCAAGATACAGTCGGCACCAATCGCGCGTGAATGGATGACTTGGTAGGCATCCACAATAAAGTCTTTGCGCAGTACGGGCAGTGCACATGCGGCACGTGCTTGGCGCAGGTAGTCGTAACCGCCTTGAAAGTACTGCACATCGGTTAGTACAGATAAGCAGGCAGCGCCGTGGGCAGCGTAGGAGCTTGCAATCTCGGCGGGTTGGAAGTCTTCGCGAATCACACCTTTTGAAGGTGAGGCTTTTTTGATTTCAGCAATCACTGCCGATTTTCCATCGGCGTTTTTGTCGTGCAAAGCACGGGAAAAGCCACGTAAATCTTTGCGGTTTTTGGCTTCACGCAGCACTTCTGCTTCACTGCGCAGCTGGCGGGCCGTGGCAACTTCTGCTTTTTTAGTTTCCAGGATTTTGGCGAGAATATCGTTCATGGCGTTCAGCGTGTTCCGTCAGGTGGATGACGTCATTAAGAAAATTTAGGGCTACGATAGCATGAGCCGCCAGTATATGGCGACCATGCCTTGGTCGTAGCAGGTTAAACAAAGCGTTTGGTGTAGCGACAGAACTCTTCCAGTTTGTCGCGCGCTGCACCACTAGCCAATACTTCAGACGCTTTTTCTAAACCGGCTTTGATGCTGCTGGCACCGTTACCTGCATAAATGGCTAATCCCGCATTGAACATGACAATGTCACGTGCCGGGCCAGCTTGGTTATCCAGCGCTTGGTAAATCATGTCGCGCGACTCTTCGCTGTTATTCACTTTGATAGAGCGGTTGGATACCATGCTTAAACCGAAGTCTTCGGGGTGGATGTAGTATTCGCGTACTTCATCGTCTTTCAGTTCGCCTACCAACGTGCTAGCACCTAACGAGGCTTCGTCCATGCCGTCCATGCCGTGCACGATCAACACATGTTTGGAGCCTAAGCGCTGCATGGCGCGTACCTGAATACCCACCAAGTCTGGGTGGAATACCCCCATTAATTGGTTGGCCGCATTGGCGGGGTTGGTAAGTGGGCCCAAGATATTGAAGATAGTACGTACACCTAGTTCTTTACGTACTGCAGCGACGTTTTTCATCGCGCCGTGGTGGGCCGGGGCAAACATAAAGCCTATGCCTATTTGCTCAATACACTCGGCCACTTGTTCAGGGTTTAGGTTCAGGTTGGCACCCAAGGTTTCCAGTACGTCGGCACTGCCCGACGAACTAGAGGCACTACGATTACCATGTTTGGCGATTTTGACGCCAGCGGCAGAAGCCACAAACATGGATGCCGTAGAAATATTAAAGGTATTACTGCTGTCTCCGCCTGTACCACACATATCTAATAGATCAGAGGTGTCTGGTAGTACTACAGGGGTGGAAAACTCACGCATGACCTGAGCCGCGGCGGTAATTTCGCCTATGGTTTCTTTTTTGACTCGCAACCCTATTAGCAGTGCGGCAGCTAATGGCGCAGGCATTTCGCCACGCATCAACATACGCATTAGGTGCAGCATTTCATCATGGAAAATCTCACGATGTTCAATGCAGCGCACTAGGGCTTCGGTTGGCGTAATGGTTGTCATGATGGTCCTTTTTCTTTTTTCAAATTCAGAGGGTCAGGAAATTACGCAGCAAGGCGTGGCCGTGTTCGCTTAGTACCGATTCGGGGTGAAATTGTACGCCACTGATAGGCATGGTTTTGTGACGTACACCCATGATTTCACCGTCTTCCGTTTGAGCGGTGATTTCTAAGCAGTCAGGAAGGCTGGCGCGTTCTATCGCCAGCGAGTGATAACGGGTCACGTTAAAAGGGGAAGGTAGGCCAGCAAACACATCGGTGTTGGTGTGCGTGATAGGCGATACCTTGCCGTGCATGACGCGCTGCGCATGAACAATGTTGCCGCCAAAGGCTTCGCCTATGGCTTGGTGCCCCAAGCACACGCCCAAAATGGGCAGTTTGCCTGCGAAGTGACGAATCAGCTCGATGGAAATCCCGGCCTTGGCGGGCGTGCTAGGGCCAGGGGAAACGCAGATGCGCTCGGGGCGCAGAGCAGCGATTTCTTCAATCGTAATCTGGTCGTTACGTGCAACCGTGACCTCTTGTCCCAGTTCGTAGAAATACTGCACGAGGTTATAGGTAAAAGAGTCGTAGTTATCGAGCATGAAAATCATGGGGCACCTGATCTAAAAAGAGAACGTATGTAGTGGAAACTGAAATGAATTAAATGGGATCATCCAAGCCCAGCTGTACTTGCTCGGCTGCACGCAGCAAAGCACGTGCTTTGGCTTCAGTTTCTTGCCATTCCGCTTCAGGGCTAGAGTCAGCCACTACACCTGCCGCGGCTTGTACGTACAACATGCCGTTTTTGATCACACCGGTACGAATGGCAATGGCTAAGTCCATCTCGCCGCTGTAGCTCAGGTAACCGGCGGCGCCACCGTAGATGCCACGACGTACTGGTTCCAATTCATCAATGATTTGCATAGAGCGCACTTTAGGAGCACCCGTGAGCGTGCCGGCAGGGAAGGACGCGCGCAGCACATCCATAGATGACAAACCTTCTTTCACTTCGCCGCACACGTTAGAAACCAAGTGTTGTACGTGTGAGTAACGCTCAATTGTCATGGTGTCAGTCACTTGTACGGTACCGGCTTCGGCAATACGGCCAATGTCGTTACGTGCCAAGTCAATCAGCATCACGTGTTCTGCACGCTCTTTAGGATCGGCTAACAGCTCATCGGCCAACAGCTTGTCTTCTTCAGGGGTAGAGCCGCGTTTGCGTGTGCCAGCCAAAGGACGAATGGTAGCCACTTGTTTGTATTCGCCATCAATCATTTCTTTCTCTTGGCGTACCAAGATTTCAGGCGAAGCACCTACTACTTGGAAGTCACTGAAGTTCCAGAAGTACATGTAAGGCGATGGGTTTAACGAACGCAGTGCACGGTATAAGGACAGCGGCGCATCGCGGAACGGCTTGGCGATCACTTGGCCAACTTGCACCTGCATGATTTCACCGTCAGTGATGTACTCTTTGGCTTTTTCTACCGCTTTGATGTAGTCGGCCTTGTCGAAGTCGCGGCGCTCTTTGGTTTCCAAGCTGGCGTAAGCGTAAGGAATCACCACAGGCGTACGCAGTTTTTCGCGCAGGTCTTTCAGACGGCGTTTCGCACGTGAGTAGCTTTCTGGTTGGGTAGGGTCGGCGTACACAATCAGGTAGGTGCGACCCGCCAGGTTATCCACAATCACTAGCTCATCAATGTGCAACAACATGATGTCTGGCGTGCCTTCTTCCTGACCGGCAGGGAAGGGTTTTGTGGGTTGACCTAATGAGGGCTCAATGTGGCGCACGGTGTCGTAGCCAAAGTAACCAGCCAAACCACCTGCAAAACGAGGCATACCGGGGCGAATCGCTACTTTGTAGCGCGCTTGGTATTGTTCGATAAAGGTCAGTGGATCGCCTTCGTAGCGTTCGATCACTTCGTCGTTGTGCAGTACTTCGGTGACGTTGCCGGTGGCACGGATTACCGTTTTGGCAGGTAGACCAATAAAGGAGTAACGGCCGAAACGTTCTCCACCTACTACGGATTCCAACAAGCAACTGTTACGACCGCCTTCTGGGCCGTTGTGCGCAAGTTTCAAGTAGATGGAAAGAGGAGTGTCCAGATCAGCATAGGTCTCGGCAATGAGAGGAATGCGGTTAAAACCTTCTGCGGCAAGCGCTTTAAACTCAATTTCTGTCATGGTACGGCCTTTTTTAAAAGTTCTGTTGGCCGGGCCCTGAAAACAAAACAGCCCGGCTGTCATAGATTCCGGGCTGGTTTGACTGGGTGGTGTAGGTGCTGAGACGTTATAGGTACAACAGTATGCTCAACAAAAACACCGGGACAGTATGTTAGCTACCCGGAACACAAACGCCACCAGCGCCAATAGGCGCCGATCTGTGCATTGTGTGTCAAGGTTGCAAACATCATCTGTTAATTCGTCGTAGTTAACATTTAATCCGCTATGGAACTGCGTGTGGTTGCCCACTCAGCAGCGTGCTTAATGCTGGACACTATAGCATCAGCATCCAGAGTTTGTATATCTATTCCTTCGTTGTAGCCGTAAGGCACTAACAACACATCCATCTGTGCGCCGCGTGCAGCTTGTGCGTCGTTAATGGAATCTCCAATGACCAAACACTGTGCAGCTGGCACATGTAGTGTGTTGCTGGCGTGTATAAAAGGCAATGGGTGGGGCTTTTTCTGTTCTGTGGTATTCCCGCCAACCATCAGTTCAAAATAGGGCGACAAGTGCAGAGCATCCAGCAAAGGAATGGTGAACTCTATGGGTTTGTTCGTCACTACGGCGAGCTTGCAGCCAGCCGCTTTAAAGGCTTGCAAGCCTTCTACTACACCGGGGTAAATCGTGCTGTGCTGGCCGTTGCTTTGTGCGTAGTGATGCGCAAAAGAGGCTTTGGCGCGTTCGTACTCTGCGGGATCTATGTGCTCATTTTCGGAGGTATGGCGTAGCAGTCGCTGCACCAATACGTCGGAGCCTTTTCCAACAAAAGAACGAATCACATCTTCAGGTAGTGGGGCACGCGATAGGTCGCTTAAAACGCCATTGGCCGCGGCAGCAATATCAGGGATGGAGTCAACAAGAGTACCGTCTAGGTCAAAAAGTACAGCGGTGTATTGCATGATGGGCTCTGTTAGAAAAAGTAAAGCATTGCTTGGCATTGTAGAGCAGTTATGGCATGACAGTTGTTTTCTTGCATCAGCTGTCATCTTTGCTCTTTCAGGTAATTTTGTTGAGGTATGGTGTTGCTTGTAGCATAACGTGTCGATGATACAAAACGATACAGACAGGAGACGGCAGCGTTAAGGTGGAGAACATGCTGACTGCTTTTCAAGAAGTACTGCAGAATAAAAAATTAACACCTTTATTTCAGCCCATAGTTGAACTGCGACATGGCGCCATAGTTGGATATGAGGCATTAATTCGAGGGCCAGAAAATACGCCCTTGCATATGCCGTTAGCGCTATTTGAGCTTGCTGACCAACATGGAAAACGTTGCGAATTAGAATACTTGTGTTGCGAGTTACATTTAGTCCAGTTCAGAGCGCTAGGGCTGACGGGGAAATTGTTTCTAAATACTAGCCCCAGTTTGCACCAGAACGGCGAGAACGCATGTAGTTTAAGCACGCTATTTTCTACGTTGCATGACAGAGAATTCGAGCAAGTGGTCGTAGAACTAACAGAGGATTGCTCTGTGGGTTCGATGAATATGTTGCACGAGGTGGTGAATCAGTATCGTGCAACCGGGGTGCAACTTGCTATTGATGACTTAGGTCAGGGGTTTTCTACCCTTAAATTGTGGACAGAGCTGCGCCCAGAATACGTCAAAATTGATCGTTTTTTTATATGCGGCATACATGAAGACCCTATGCGTCAGCAGTTGGTGCGGTCTATCTGTGAAATTGCGTTTCAAGCGCAGTCTACGGTGATTGCCGAGGGTATAGAAACTCAAGAGGAATTGCAGACATTACGCCGACTAGGGGTGATGTGTGGGCAAGGCTTTTTCTTGGGTAGGCCCGAGAAAAATCCCAAAACCTGCCTTGATACGGCGACGTTAGCGTTATTTAGAAGCCCCTTTGGCACATCTACCTTAACGTCATTAGGGCGTGCAGATAAGCCTGTGACTGCGCATCGTTTGGTGCGGCAGGTTCCGGTGGTAGCCTTTGATGTGCCCACGAATGTGGTGTGTGAACGCTTCCAAAAAGATGCGTCGCTAAACACCTTGGTGGTGCTGCGAGGCGGCATGCCGGTGGGGCTATTACGTCGCGATAAGTTATTCGATAGATTGGCGAGGTTGTATCACCGCGAGCTGTATGGCAATCGCGCCTGCGGCGAGATGATAGAAAACACACCGTTGATTATCGATAGGAAAATGCCGCTGCAAGAGCTGGCTGCGTGGGTAACAGAAGGGCCTGAGCATTACATGACCGATGGCTTCATCATCACACGGGATGGTAGCTATTTAGGCGTAGGCTCTAGCACCGACTTAATGCGAGAAGTATCGCAGCTACAGTTACAAGCGGCTCGCTATGCCAACCCACTGACGCAGCTACCAGGCAATGTGCCTATTAATGAGCATCTAGAGCAGTTGCTGCGCGGGCAAAATCCGTTCGCGGTGTGTTACGGCGATCTGGATTACTTCAAGCCTTTTAATGATCTCTATGGTTATCGCAAAGGCGACGAGGTCATTCAGATTACCGCCGGCTTGTTAGTAGAGGCGAGCGACCCAGAACATGATTTTGTAGGGCATGTGGGTGGCGATGACTTTATTGTGATCTTCACCAGCCACGACTGGGAACAACGCTGCCAGCGAATTATTCAAAATTTGCCGTTGGCATTAAGCCATCTTTATAGTGCCGAGCACCTGCGCATGGGGGCTACTACGCTGAAAATCGCCAGCAAGTCGAAGAGTTCCATTCGCTCGTGGCGCTATCGCTAGGTGTGGTGGATGTCAGCCCAGTGCATCTGTATAACAGTAGCTTGGTGGCTGAGATGGCCGCTTCGGCCAAGACAATGGCGAAGAAAACCTTAGGTAGCTCGCTATTTATTGAGCGGCGTAAACCGATGTCGCCTGTAACGTCAGGCGACAAAGGTCAACGTGGTAACTGGTTGATGTAGTGCGTTTAGGCTTGGGAATCGACTTTAGCGATTTCCTGACGCATGGCATCAATCACGGCCTTGTAGTCGGGCTGGTTGAAAATAGCAGAACCGGCTACAAAGGCATCGGCACCGGCTGCGCGGATGGCACCAATATTTTGAACGTTTACGCCGCCATCAACTTCTAGACTGATGGGCTGGCCGCCTTCTTCTACCCAGCGGTCAATTTTTTGACGTGCTTGGCGTAATTTTTCCAATGCGTGAGGAATGAACTTTTGGCCACCAAAGCCAGGGTTCACGGACATGATCAGTACCAAGTCCAGTTTGTCCATCACGTGGTCCATCCATTCCAAGCCCACGGCAGGGTTGAATACCAACCCGGCCTTACAGCCTTGATCACGGATCAACGACAAGGTGCGATCGATGTGGCGCGAGGCTTCAGGGTGGAAGCTAATCAAGTTGGCACCCGCTTTCGCAAAAGGCTCTACTAAAGAGTCTACTGGCTCAACCATGAGGTGCACATCAATAGGTGCTTCAGTGTGTGGACGTAGTGCGCTACAGATCATCGGACCAAACGTCAGATTCGGTACGTAGTGGTTGTCCATAACATCAAAATGCACCCAGTCGGCTCCGGCCAGGACTACATTTTTGACTTCTTCACCCAAACGGGCGAAATCCGCGGATAAAATACTGGGAGCAATGCGGGCAGCTTGTTTGTGTGACATAGATCAGTGTGTAAGTTGGTTTGTGACGTAGATACTGCAATTGTGTCATGATTAGGGGTGATGTTCCATGACCCTGCAGTTTTGCAACTGATTTTTGAGGGAGACGGGTTTGAAGTCAGAACAGGTAGTGGTGAAAGTGGTACCACGCTATTTACCCGAGCAGTCTGAGCCAGAGCGCCAGCAATACGTATTTGCGTATACCGTGCAGATCACCAATCATGCTGAGCAGCCTATACAGGTCGTTAGCCGACATTGGATTATCTCGGATGCGAATCAAAATGTACAAGAAGTACGCGGATTAGGCGTGGTAGGGCAACAGCCGCTATTGGCTCCAGGTGAAACATTTGAATACACCAGCGGCTGTCCGCTCACAACCCCTGTTGGTACGATGAGAGGGTTTTATCATTGTGTCAGCGAAGATGGCATTCCCTTTGATGTGGCGATTCCTGAATTCGTCTTGGCTATTCCACGCACTCTGCACTAAACAACTATGACCGTAATTCATTTGACTGTGCTGGCTTCGGCGCTGGCTTTGCTTTCTGCATGCTCCTCTATAGACCTAGGGTCTTCTTCTGGTAGCACGGCGAGTTCAAGCAGCAGCGGTAGTAGCTCTGCTCCCGCAGATGATGTGGCGTTACGCCCCTTACAGGTGCCCGCGCTATCTGCTTTGCCCGAAACGTCAGCACGCCCTTTAGCGGGTCGCTATGTGGCTGTGAATTGGTCTATTTTGCCAGGCTGGCAACAAGATAATTTAGAGCATGTATGGAAAGCCTTTATCAATAACTGTAAGGGCTTGATGCGACCTGTGAGCGGTTCGCTGACTATGCCTGCGCGTGCAGCGCCGCGTGCGTGGCAGGGCGTGTGTTCGGCTGCAGCAAATAGCAATATTTCAGGCCAAGACACGGCGGCAGTACGTCAGTTCTTACAGCAACACTTACAACCATGGCGTGTGTTAGATGCCAATGGTGCCGTAGCGAGTAATACCGTTACTGGCTATTACGAGCCCTTGATTCAAGCCTCTACGACTCGCGGCGGTACCTACCAATGGCCGCTGTATGCTACACCCGACGATTTGCTGACCATTGATTTGGGCTCGGTATACCCGGAGCTGGCCGGTAAGCGCGTACGTGGCAAAGTACAAGGCAACCGTGTGGTGCCTTATGACACCCGCGCAGAAATTGCGGCTAATTCGTCCCGCCAGCCTCCAGCGTTGGTGTGGGCTGCTGATCCTGTAGAAGCCTTTTTCTTGCAGATTCAAGGTTCAGGCCGTGCGATTTTGCCAGATGGCTCAGCGGTGCGTTTAGCGTACGACGACCATAACGGTAGACCGTATGCCTCTATTGGTCAGTGGTTGGCTAAACAAGGTGAAATGCCGTTGGCACAAACCTCTATGCAGAACATTAAGGCATGGGCTAAACGTAACCCTAATCGTGTTCAGGAAATGCTTAATGCCAACTCGGCCATGGTGTTTTTCCGTCAAGAAACGATTACTGATCCGTTATTAGGACCTAAAGGGGCTTACGGCATCCCTCTGATAGCAGAGCGTGCTGTAGCAATCGATCCTACCTTTGTGCCATTGGGTTCACCTGTGTTTTTAGCAACTACCTATCCAGGTAGCCAAAAACCCTTGCAACGACTGGTGTTTGCGCAAGATACCGGTGCGGCGATTAAAGGTGCAGCGCGTACGGACTTTTATTGGGGTACGGGTGACGAGGCCGGTGCTCAAGCGGGTCGCATGAAGCAACGGGGCGAGATGTGGGTGCTATGGCCTAAATCAGCAGGAGCTCCGTCGGCACGATGACTCAGCAATCAATCCTAGTCTGTGGCGCAGGCATTGCAGGTATGGCATGCGCTTTGGGTTTAGCAAAAAAAGCATTTGCGGTAGAGGTGCTGGCGCCCGAGATGGTGCGCCAGTCACCACGTCGTGACGAGTATCACCCACGGGTGTATGCCATTTCTGGGGCTAGCCAGAAGTTTTTGGCATCGCTGGGGATTTGGGACTTAATGGATGCAGAGCGCATCACCCCCGTGCAAGCCATGGAAATCTATGGTGACGGTGGTGGGCGCTTGGCTTTAGATGCCTGGCAAGATGCACGCCACACCTTAACGTGGATCGTAGAGTCGGGCGAAATGGAACGCGCACTACGACAAGCCTTAAAAGTGTATGGGGTGCGATGGCATGACGACCAATTAGCCTCACGCGAGGGCGACACCATACACACGGCATCGGGTAAAAGCCTGCAGGCGCAGTTGCTAGTCGGTGCTGATGGTGCAAAATCAACAGTACGCCGAGTGGCTGACATCTGGCACGAATTTAAAGCCTATGGCGACAGCGGCTTAGTTACGCATCTCACCACCGAATTACCGCATCAAGGTGTGGCGTTGCAGTGGTTTACCGGTGATGCCGTGGTAGCGCTATTGCCCATGCCAGATACGGAAGAGGGGCCACAGGTGTCACTGGTGTGGTCAGGCCCTACTGAGCAAATTTCAGAGTTGATGGCGTTAGATGACGCGGCCAAAGTAGAGCGTTTGCAGACATGGCTGATGGGTGTCACGCAAGGACGTTTAGGCGCATTGCGCGTACGGTCCAAAATGTTTGCCTTCCCGTTGACCTTTGAGCGTACGGGAATGGTGGCTGAAGGGGTTGCGTTGGTGGGCGATGCAGCACACCGTGTGCACCCTTTGGCCGGTCAAGGATTGAACCTAGGTTTGGGTGATGTAGAGGAACTTATACGTGTTCTGGCAGCCAAACCTGTTCATCAGTCAGTAGGGGCATTGTCCATGCTGGAGCGGTATAAGCGGCGACGGGCAGAACCCATTGCCGCAATGCGTGTTGTGACAGACTCCTTACACAGTTTGTTCATGGCGCCGCAAGCCCCTGTTGTGTGGGCACGTAACGCAGGAATGTCCGTCGTCAATCAACTGCCTTTTATCAAGCGACGTTTAATCGCTAATGCAGCGGGAGAGTGGTTAGTTTCGCTATAACCCTGTCGCTTATTAATGGAGTCAACATGCAAGTAAAAACCACGTGGTCAAGCTGTCTTATTACTGCACTGGTATTCAGTGTGGGGTTAGGTGTGGCAGGTACCGCGCAGGCACAATCTACCGATTACCCCGAGGTGCGTCAGAAGCTGGAAGCGACGTTTGTCGATATTGCTATAGACGAAATTCGTCCTACCCCTTTTCCTGGTCTGCTGGAAGTGCGTATAGGCAACGAGTTGGTATACGTGAATCCCGAGGTGGACTTCCTGATGCAAGGGTCGTTGGTGGATGTAAAACAGCGTATTGATTTGACGTCCCAACGCAAAGAAGAATTAAACAAAGTCGATTTCTCGCAGTTGCCATTGGATAAAGCGATTAAAACCGTGAAAGGTGATGGCAGCCGTCAGATGGTGGTATTTGAAGATCCGAATTGCATTTACTGCAAAAAATTGCATACGGAAATCAAAGACATGGATAATGTCACGATTTACTCCATGATGTACCCCATTTTGAGCCCAGACTCTGCGACTAAAGCAGAAAGTATTTGGTGTGCAGAAAACCCCAATCAAGCGCTAAGTGACTGGATGTTGTCTGGCACCGAACCAACTGCCCGCACATGTGAACACCCTATCAAAGATATTTTGGCGGCAGGGATGAGCATGGATATTCGTGGCACACCAGCGATTATTTTTGAAGACGGATCGCGTATCAGTGGCTTTTTACCCAAAGCGCAGCTTGAGGCAAAATTGGCACAAAGCAGCAAGCCTTAAGCAAGTAGTTACACAGCGAACAGCACTGTTTTTTACAGTGCTGTTTTGCTACCTGTCGCCAATGCATGCAGTGGCGTAAGGTGGTTAAAAAATGGTGAATATCAGGCGCTTAAGAAACGACCGAAGTTGTAAATTGACAATGCTTGTCTTTGACTAGATGTGTAAAACGTTAACAATCTGAAAAGAAGAAGTGTATTGATGTAACGGTAACTCCTGTTGCCTACGCTAAGGCAGGGTAGAGATGAAGCACGCAAGGAAAGTAGTGGTGGTGTTTGATGACACCGCACAATGTCAACGGATGGAAAAAGAGCTGGCTTTGCTGGGCACCTCTGTTCAAGCAATGACGCAAGGCCCCTCTGTTTTCAGTACCACATTTGAAAGTCTAGAAACATCAGTGGACGTGGTTCTACTGGTGAGTGAACGCGCGCACCTTGCGTTGGTGGTGGCGAACTTACGTTCCATATTGCCTTATAGCGGCATTATTGTGATGTGCCAGCTAGGGGCCGAAGCGCAACGTACCGAACTCTTATTAGCCGGAGCGGATAGCCTGATGCCGCTGACGAGCAGCGCAACAGAACTGGCCGCGTACCGGCATGCGTTGCGTCGCCGAGTTGACCGTTTTCTGAGTCATACGGCAGAGGTTGCAAGCAGCGTCACCGAGCAACAGCCTCCCTCTTTTCAGGCCGATAGCCCCTGGGTATTGCAGGATAAAGGCTGGAGCATGGTGTCGCCCTCGGGAACGGTTATTGAGCTTACCTATGGTGAAAAACAGCTGATTGAACTGTTTAGCCAAAGCAGTGACGGCCGGGTCAGTCGCGAAGACTTCATACAGATTAAATCGGGCGGACTGCAAAGTAAGCGTGCTGTGGATTCGCTCATCAGCAGATTAAAGCGCAAGGCAGCAGAACTGCGCGTGGATTTGCCTATACGCTCTGTACATGGCTGGGGCTATAGCTTTGCGGGCCGTATTAACCGTGAAGAGCGTAATGCCGAGGTCTTGAGCGCACAAGAAGAGCAAGCGCAGTTACAGCAGCAAATTGAAGCCGCTTGGCAAAGCCCAGCGGGCATAGAAGGCCGCTTAAGCCTGCAGTTTCAAAGTCGCATACAGTTAAAAGATGCCGTGCAGCAAGGCGTGGAAATGCAGCTGTATTGGGATGGCACGCAACGTATACGTTCTGCGTTGCTAGAGCAGTTAGATACTCCAGTAGCGGTAGCCTTGCTTGAGCGCAGTATTCGTATGTTGTGCGAAGACATGCGCGAATGGCAGCAGGTGTACAGATTAAGTACTTCAGTGCAGTTAAGCATACCGGTAAATGTGCTGCCTACATTGCAGCCCATCCTGCTGAAATTACTGACGTTGTTTGCCGCTGAAGCGCGTAATCTAGAGTTGGTGTTACGTGCTACCGATCTGAAGGTAGAACGGGACTGGATCACGTTGTGTGAGCCGCTGCGCATCTTAGGCGTGAGCTTATGGTTAGAGCACGATGTGGAAGTGCCTAGTGCCCAGACCTTTGGGTTAACCATGTTAGAGGGCTTGAGATTCTGTTATCCAGATGACGATCAGGTCTTGTCGGATCAGGTGCAGCAAACATTGCTACAGGCCTGTGCAGTAGCCAGTGAGCATGGGTTTAAAACTATCGTGGGTAATGTATGGAATAAAGCCAGACGCGATGCCGCGATGCGTGTAGGAACGACCTACGTGCAAGGCGAGTTTATGGGCAGTCCCATGTCTAGGGATGGGGTGTTGCTGGGCTTGGCGAGCATTGAGAGTATGTAGCCAGAGTGGTGTTGTGTAGGCGGGGCCTAGTCAGTAAGGGGTGACGTTTGAAGGCTGTGTTCATCGCACACGCTGGGGAGACTGCGGAACAACTTTTTGTGATTTGAGACACCAAATCAAAAAAGTTTTCCTCCGCCTCCCCCGAGTGAGCCACTACTGGCAGATTTACAGCCCTTCTTTATGCGAACAAAGCCTGCACGTCTAGAAGGCAACCTTTTTGTAGCGCGTAAGCCGGTGTTTATTGATCTAGCGTAGCGCCGCCATCAATACGTAAATCATGCAGGGTGATGTGGCTGGCTTGGTCAGACAGTAAGAACAGTACGCCGTTCGCAATTTCTGCCGGTGTCGCAATTTTCTGTAGTGGAATGCCCAGTCGGTAATGCGGGCCTGAACCGGCAATCACGGTTTCGCGTGAGCTGCCTTGTTGCCACATGGCTTGTTGCATAGGGGTGTCGGTAGAGCCAGGAGAAACTACGTTTACACGCACGTTGTAGGCGGCAAGTTCTAGGGCTAAGCAACGCGACATTTGGGTTACGGCAGCTTTAGATGCCGCATAAGCACCCATGCTCATGCGTGGTGAGGTGGCTGCGTTGGAGCTGATGTTCACAATCGCACCGCGCTTTTGCGCTTTCATGCGCAAGCCCACGTGGTGACATAGATTAAACACACCGTTGGTGTTGGTGCTAAAGGTTTGTTGCCACTGCTCAGCAGTTAGGTCGGTAATATCACCCATTTGTAGACGGCCTGCTGCACACACCAGTTTGTCTATGGCGCCAAAACGAGCTTCGGCTTGGGCCACTACGTTGGCAACGGCATCAAAATCACCCACATCACAGCCTAGCGCTAGTACCTGCTCGGGGTATTGTGCGGCTAACGCATGTAGTGCGTCAGCATGTAAATCAATAATGGTGAGGCGCGCGCCTAGTGCGAGTAATTGTTGGGCTACTGTTTCGCCAATGCCACTGGCTGCACCGCTAATCAGTACGTGTTGCTGTTGAAACTCGGGGTACATCACTCTGCTCCTAATTGGGTCAGTAAGCGTTGGGTGTTCAGTACCACACCGCAGCGTTGGGATACATAGCGCAATGCCATGCGGTGTTCTTCTTCAGAGAAGTCAGCCACAGCATCGCTCACCATAAAGGCTTGTACGCCTTGCATGAATGCATCCAATGAGGTGGTCATGCAGCCTATGTGTGCGTAGATGCCGGTAACGATTAGTTGGTCGCGGCCCCACGCTTGCATTTGCTCGCGCATGGGCGAGCGGAAAAACGCACTGTAACGCCATTTGGTTTGTTCAATGTCGTTAGGGCTGGGGGCGAGTTCATCAATAATGGCTTCTTGACCAGCGTGCTCGGGTGCGCTTAAACCTAGGCCCCAGAAGTCGGTTAATAAGGCACGGTCTTCAGGGTTTTGTTCGGTAGGTTGGGCGGTGTAGATAACCGGAATGCCTAGCTTCGCACACTGCGCTTTAATGGCTTGTATGTGACGAATCAAGGAGGGAATGGGCTCGGCCTGCATGTCATACTTATTCAGAAAGTAATGCTGCATGTCGTGAATTAGCAGTACGGCGCGATCTGCCTGCACTTCCCATTTCACACGATTAGGCACAGAGACGTCTGGCATGGTGTAGCTGGGTAGTTGGTGTATGTGACTCATAATGTGATGGCTCCTTCAATCGTTGCTGGCTCAATATTCAGTGCATTGAGCATCGTTCGTAATTTGTTGCCCGTTTCGCGGCGTTCGCTGGCCGGGTCTGACGCGGCCACAATGCCTGCGCCGGCGTAAAGGCGTATCTGTTGTTGCTGGTATAGGCCACAACGTATGGCCACAGCCCATTCACCATCGCCCTTGTCGTCACACCATCCTGCAGCACCAGCGTAAAACTGCCGCTCGAAAGGCTCTAGCGTTTCAATCACATCGCGAGCCGCTAAGGTGGGGGTGCCGCACACAGCAGGGGTGGGGTGCATGGCTAAGGCTAACTGTAATGAGCTGGCATAGGGGGCACGCAACGTACCGTGAATGGGGGTAGATAAATGCCACAGCGTGGCAGTTTTGGCGAGTTCAGGGCCATCAGGAACATGCAGTTCACTGCAGAAAGGGCGCAGGGCTTGCACCACGCTTTCCACCACAATAGCGTGTTCGTGTAGGTCTTTGGCCGATTGCAGCAAGGTTTGTCCAATGCGGGCGTCGGCTTCTGGGTCGGCAACGCGGGCTGCCGTACCGGCCAAAGGGTTCACACTGACTTCTGAGCCTGAACGTCGTACCAGTAATTCGGGGCTGGCGCCAAAGAAGCAGGGGTTATCGCCTTCTTCGTCAGCCAAGTTAATGCCAAAGTTATACCCGTGGGGGTTAAGGCGTATGAGGTTGTGCAGCAGGTGCTGGCGCTGCAAAGGCTGTGCCAATTGCACATCCATGGTGCGAGCCAACACAATTTTGCTGATGGGGTTGGCATCTAGCAGGGGTAAGGCACGTTGCACGGTGTCTGCATAACCAGCGCCATCGGGAAAAGGCTGCAAGGTGGCGTCGGGATGCGGCTGTGCTGTGGTGGCCGTGTGGCTTGGCAGTATGGGGGCGCTGCGCAGTACCGAGTGCGGGACAAATAAATGGGCAGGCTGCGTGGTGTTAAAGGGAATGACCCCCATTAACAGAGCCGGCAGACCTTGTTCATGCGCTTGGGCAAGCAACTGTGTTGCGTGGGCATCCAAGTCATTGTTGGCGTTACTGGCCTGGCATTGTAGGGCTTGGCCATGCGCCATCAAAGCAATCGTAGGGGAACAAAAAAGACTACTACGGGAACGATGCGCCTTCAGCCAGTGCTGTAGAGGGGAATCGGTGCGGGCTGTGTCAGCGTTGTTATCAAGTAGAGAAGTAGGCGTCACGACAGTGCAGTAAGTAGCGGATGAATGACGCCCGGCCACGAGGAGGTAGCCGGGCGGGTAGGCACAGCTTATTTCACGTGCAGACGTGTTACTTGGTCTACAGCGTTTTTGTCAGTGCTTGCCGCTTTGTGAACGACAAACAAGTTACCTTTACCATCGGTGCTGATATGGTTAGGTTGACGGCCAGCTTCCAAATTAGCGACGGCTTCGCCTTTGGTGTTCAGTGCAGTTACTTGACCGTTAGCACGAACAGCCACAAACGCCAGTTTGTCTTTGTCGTCCCAAACGATGTTCAGTGGACCAGCACCCACTTTGATGTCTTTCACAACATCGCCGCTTTTCAGGTCTATCAACAGTACGTTGTCAGTACCTTGGGAAGCTACCCACAGCAATTGCTCTGTAGGGGCCACAGCAATACCGCTACCGGAACGTGTGCCAGGCAAGCTGATCACGTTTTCTTGTTTCTGCTCTTTCAGGTCAATCACAAACGCTTCACCTGTGTTGATGCTAACGGTGTAGAGCTTTTGGTTGCCTGCATCCAAGCTCAAGCTCATTGGCGATGGAGCCTGACGGCCTTTGGAGTTCAGTGCTATGGATGGCAATTGCTCCAGTGTTTTGGTGTCAAACACGGCCACTTCACCAGCGCCAAAAGCAGAAGCGTAAGCACGGTTGTTAGCCGCATCAACCACTACATCGCGGGCGTGAGCCACGGTGTTGTCATCAAACTGTTTCACCAAGCTTAGGTCGGACTGTTTGTACACGGCTACGCTGTTGTTGCGTGTGGTGGTTACCCAGATATTGCCGTTTACGTCATCCACACTTACGCCGTACAGCGCGTACACGTGGTTTTCACGGTTAGGGTCAGCAGCAGGGGTGATGCGTGCTTCAATTGCTAGCGTTTCTGGGTTGACTTTCAACAGCTCAGATTGCTGTACGGGAGGACGACCAACGGAAGACACCACGTACAGTTTGTTTTCTTTAGGGCTGTATGCACTTTGGTACAGGCCACGAGTCATAGGCGCAGACTGCTGTGTGAATTGCTCTACACCGAAGATTTCTGTTTTAGGAGAGATTTTCAGGTCAAACACGGCCGCTGCAGAAGGCTTAGCGGCTTGAATCACTACAGGGTGCAAGCCCACAGCAGCATTGGCTGGAATCGCTGCTTTGCTCACAAATTCGCCGTCTTGGTTAGCAACCAGTTTTTGGTCGCCCACAATGGATTGACCATTGCTTAGCAACAGAATTTCTTGGCCAGGAGTAAAGCCGCGACCTTGTAAGGTGGCTTCGCTACCGGGGGTGATCACACCCATGCTGGATACGTTGCCTTTAAAGTCTATGTCGGCTTGGTCAAAAATGCCTTGTGCATGTGCGCTACCCATAGCAACAGCTACGGCTAGTGCAATTTGCGATACACGTTTAAATGCTTTTTTATTACTAATGCAAAGAGTATTGATTTGCATTATGGCTCCTTGGTTAAAGTGAGCATGGGCTTTCCATGCTGTTTGACTCGTCATACGAAGTGTGGGATTCCAGCCCTAAGGGCTGGAAAGCGTATTGTGTTTAGGTACTGTTGGCGCTTTTCAGAGCGTTACGACGCAGCGCGAACAGGCCCGCACAGGCACTACAGGCTGCTCCGCCAATCAGTAAGGCGGTAGAGGGGCTAAACCAACGAGAAACGGCACCCATTTGCATATTCCCTAAGGCGGTTCCCATTGAGGATTGGGTCATCCACAGTGCCGACATACGGCCTAGCAGATGGTCAGGCGTATGACGCTGTACTAAGGTCATGCGCAACATTTTGGAAATGGTATCGGCGGAACCCATCACGGCTAACGCCACCATGGATGGGTACAGGTGTGTGCTAAACGACAGCGCTACCACGGCTAAGCCCCATACCAGCACCGCGCTGATAATGGTAATGCCGGGGCGTTCTAAACCACGAATCCAACCGCTGCTTAAGGCGGTAATAGCTGCGCCAATCGCGGGTGCTGCATACAGTGCACCGGTGACTTCGGCACCTTGCCCCAGCACTTTGTCGCCCCATTCTGGTAACAAGGCCAGTGGTGTGGCAAACACGACAGCACCTAGGTCAATCAACAACAAGCAACGCAGCAGCGGTGTGGTCAGCATGTAGCGAAAGCCTTCAATAAAGGCATGGTGCACACGGTTATTAGGCGTGGCAGCACCTGGGCGCTGTTGTGGTGGCAGTGGCGGTAAGGTAGACAGCAGGAAGGGGGTAAGCAATACACCCACCAACACAATGCTGTAGCAGGCTACTAAGCCTGGACCTGCAATCAATGCACCGGCAAGCAATGGCCCTAACACACCACCCAACTGCAGTGATAAACCCGATAAAGCTGCCGCTGCTGCCAGATTTTCGCGACCCACCAAGGCGGGTGTGGCAGACATCATGGCAGGTACGCTAATACCACTGGCTGCACCACCAATCATCGCCGCTAGGTAAATAACGGTGATAGAGGGGTTGGCAAATAAGCTGTTGATCAAGAACATCAGCACACTGATGACGTACACACTGCGTGACCACATCATGAGTTTGCGTCGGTCCATACGATCGGACAACACGCCACCTATTAACAGAGCAATAACCATTGGGGCCGACATGGCGACGCTAAGTGCTGCCACAGCCACACTGGATTTAGTCAGTTCGTACAGATGAATACTGGCTGCCACCAACATCATGCCGGTAACCAGTACCGAGGCAGTACGCGCCATATAGGCAAAGCGAAAGGCTCGGCTTTGCTTTAGTGGGGTGATATCGATAACAAAACGCTTCAGTGACATAGTTATTTTTATACCGTTTGTGCAGCGACGCTGCCTTGTAAGGCTGTTTGCAGCACAGGAAGTATGTGTTTCAACGCATCAGCACCGGTTAAATGGGCGTGCAATGAGGGCACGTCATGCACTTGCAGGCTACTGACCCATGGGTTCCACATAGCGGGTTCAAGGGTATCGCCCACATGATCCAAGGCAGCACGGAAGTACAGGACGGGGTGGTTCAAGGGTTGGTGCCAGTGTTGACGTACCAAGCGGTTGTTTAACTCTACCGAGCGAAATACCCCTTGTAACTGAGCATCACTTAAGGTGCCCAATGCATGGCCACTTTGACGTAAGAAACCAATCACGCCCTCTTGGGTAAGCGGTACATTCAAGCTGTCAGGGTCGTAACCGGCGATGTACAGCAGGGCTTTGTAGCTGGCCTCTAAGGCGGGTTCTTCGCGATTGCGCCAGACATCACTAGGGTACGCATCCAGCATAGATACTACGCCTAGTTCGGCATCGCGTGATTGCAAAATGCGAGCAATTTCATGCACCAACAAACCACCTACCGACCACCCCAGTAAGTGATACGGGCCATGTGGTTGCACGGCTTGGATTTGATTGGCGTAGTCTTCCGCCATGTCATGCAAGCTGGTGGGCACAATATTGGCGGCATCTAGGCTGCGTGATTGCAAGCCATATACCGGTTGGTCGCTGCCGCATTGGCGGGCTAGCAAGCTATAGCACCAACTTAAGCCACCCGCAGGGTGTATGCAGAACAGCGCAGGCTGTGCGGGTTTACCGTGTGCCGGTGGACGCAGGGTAAAGATGGGGTTAAAGCCCGCATTGGCGTCTTGTTGGCCTTCCAGTAAACGCTGCACATGGTTGGCTAATCTATCAATAGTAGGGTGCTCGAAAATAGCCCCTAACGTTAAGGTGATCTGGTAGTGCTCACGCAAGGTAGCGGCTAATTGTGCGGCTAACAGCGAATGCCCGCCCAATGCAAAGAAGTCGTCATCGGCATAGGGTAGATGTTGCAGTTGTAGCAACTGCTGGTAAAAATGGGCCAGCTGTTGTTGTACCTCGCCACGCAACGGTGCGCCCTCTTGGCGTTCACGTGTAGGGGCGGGCAGGGCTTTGCGGTCTAGTTTGCCATTTGCATTGATGGGTAAATCGTCCATCCAGACCACGGCGCTAGGCACCATGGCTTCAGGTAAGTGGGCGCGCGCAAAGGCTAATAACGCATTGCTATCAGCCTCTGCCTCTGTGCGAGCGACTGCATACACCGCAATGTAGAGGTCGCCGGGTCGGTCTTCACGCGCAATCACCGCTAAGTCACGCAAGCCGGGGTACTGCGCCAAGCAAGACTCAATTTCACCCAGTTCAATACGCTGTCCACGTAGTTTGATTTGATGGTCGGCCCTACCCAGATACAGCACCGCGCCGTCATCGCGCCAACGGGCTAAATCACCTGTGTGGTACAGACGTTGTTGGGCATCAAAGGGACTAGTGATAAAGGCTTTATCGGTCAGGTCTTGTCGGCCCAAATAGCCATCAGCGAGCTGTATGCCACCCAAGTACAAGGCACCGGCTACGCCTGGCGCAACCGGGCGCAAGCAATCGTCCAGAATGTACAGCTGGGTATTCCAAACGGGTAAACCAATAGGGATAGGGTCGTCTGGGTGTTCTTTGCTGACGGGCCAGTAGGTTACATCCACAGCGGCTTCTGTAGGGCCATAGAGGTTGTACAGGCTGCCATTCATGCGTTCGTAAAAACGGGCGGCCAAATGGGCGCTTAGCGCTTCACCACTACAAAATACGTGGCCAATGGTGAGCCCTTGGCTCTGGGGTTCGTTCAAGAAGGCCGCCAGCATAGAGGGCACAAAGTGCACCACACTGATGTTTTCTTGAAGAATAAGCTGAGCCAGAGCGTGTGGGTCTTTATGCTGATCAGGCTCAGCAACCGTGAGCGAGGCACCGCACAGCATGGGCAAAAACAGTTCCCACAACGACACATCAAAGGTGTAAGGGGTTTTCTGCAAAAAACGTGACGCTTCGGTAAAACCGTAATGGGTTTTCATCCACAGCAAGCGGTTCACAATGGCTTTTTGGCTAACCACTACACCTTTGGGATCACCGGTAGAGCCAGAGGTGTACAACACATAGGCAGCATCGTCTGGCTGTGTTTCAGGTAAGGCAATGCTGGTGTCGGGGTCTGTGCTGAACAGTTGTGTGGCGTTATAGGCTGGCACAGAAAACTCAGCGTTGGCGGTGCACAAACTGCTGTCGTGAATCAGTACAGCCGGTTTGGCTGACCCTAAAATACGGCAGATACGGTCGGCCGGTTGGGCAGTGTCTAGCGGCAAGTAGGCGGCACCTGCAGCCATCACGCCGTGTAAACACATTACCATCTGATCGCTGCGTGCCATACCTACGGCCACAATACTACCGGGGGTGACGCCAAGTGCGATCAAATGTTGGGCAATGCGCTGAACTTGAGTATCAAAACTACCAAAATCGGTGCTTTTACCCTTATAGGACAAGGCTTCTGCTTTGGGGCTGCGCAGGCTTTGTTCGCGTATCAGCTGCGTCAGCGTCGTAGCAGGAATAGGGTGTGCGGTGCGGGCTTGCCCGTCTACCCAGTGCTCGTACTCGGCGGGCGTGATGCTGGCCACCGTTTCTAAGCTGGACGCTTGCAAGGCTTGCTGTAGAAAGTACTGAAAGCGCTGCAAATGGGTTTGCAGGCCTTGTTGTGTGTACAGCGTAGGGTTAGCTTCAATTTCCAAACGCAGGTTTTGGCCATCAGGCGCTGCTCGGAAGTTAAAGTTCAGGTCTTCTACCGGCCCCGCACACAGCACACGCTGTTTGGCTTCTACGTCAGCAATCGTATAGGGCACATCAAAAGGCAAAATATTAATCAGTGGGCCATGCAAACGGCGTTGTCCGCCCAGTAAGCCTAAGTCTCGGCGCAGTTGTTCGCTACGGTAGCGGCCATGACGGCGCGCTTTAAGAATGGCGTGCGAACCTACACTCAGCACTTCACTTAGCGGTGTATGCTGCGGCACGGTCAGGCGCAGTGGGGCCACGTTCATGACCGTTGCAACACTGCGTGCACTCACATTACCCATGCGACCCATCCATGGCATACCGACTACTACATCGCTTTGGCCAGTATGGCGTTGAATGTAAGCGGCACTTAGCAAGGTCAGCAAGTCAGGCCAACTGATTTGCTGCTCGGTCTGTGTGGCGAGTAATAGCGCTAAGGTGTTAGACGCTATGGGGGCGTCTGCGCGTAGAAAATAGGGGGCGCTTTGGGCCACACCGCTGGTCAAACTACCTACATCGCCAATAGAAGCCAAGGCTTCGTGCCAGTAGGCGGCATCTTTTTGGCGTTTCTCGCTGTGTCGGTAGCGCTGATCGTCGGCCACTACCTCGGCAAACGAGGTCAGTGCGGCACTGGGTGTTTCATCGCTATTCAATTGTTCACGGTATAACGCTAAGGCACGTGATTCAATTAATGACATGCCATAGCCATCGGCGGCCAAATGGTGCACGCGCTGGTACCACTGGCAATGCGTGTCTGATAGCAAGAACAGAACTTGTCTAGACAGCGGGGCTTGCGTGGGGTCTAAGGGGTGGTTGTGATCCGCATGCATGAGTTCAGCAGCGTGCTGAATCGCATCAGGCTGATGGCGCAGATCAATCACCTCTAGCTGTACCCGGTGGGTAGCATCGAAGTATTGCAGTGGCCCCTGATCGCTATCAATCATGTGCAACGACAAGGCGTCAGCCTCTAGCAAGGCTTGATTAATAGCGTTTTGCAGCGCGGCCAGTTGTAAGGTGCCGATGAAGTCTGTGCAGTGTGCTGTATTGAAAATCGGGTTATCCGGCGATAAGCGCTGGGCATACCATAGCCCCTCTTGGGCTTCAGTCAGAGGAACAGCTTCCTCTGCCGTATGCATGCGAGGAATAACCAGAGTTGAATCATAACGAGCAGTAGACTTCATGAGTGGGTAACAACAGCGTGAAACAAATCAGGATGCAGTGTGGGCGCTAATCAGCGACCACCAGTGGCTTAGCGTGGCATCTTCTGCCATCTGGGAAAACTCGATGCGGGCACCCGCATCACGCCAGCGCGAAGCCAAGGTCATGGCGCGCATAGAATCCAAACCCCAGTCCATCAGATTGTCGTCATCGGCAATCTCGCTAGGATCTTCGTGTAGCATGGCCGCAATATCGGCACGCATGCGTTCTAAGGTAAGAGTTGTGCTCATGATTGAGAAAGTTGAGTGTGAAGTTGTGCTTGCAACTGTGCACGTAACGCCTTGCGGCTGATTTTGCCCGCAGCAGTTGCCGTAAACGCATCAACAAAGATAATTTGATCGGGTACTTTGAATTCGGCTACGCCACGCTCACGCACCCATTTTTTAAGGTCGATGGCGCGTGGTTTTTGTTCGCCTTTGGCGATCACAAAAGCGCAACTGCGTTCGCCCAAGTATTCGTCTGGAATGGAGACGACGGCGGCATCGAACACCTGTGGATTTGCCAGCAAATGGTCTTCAATTTCTTCCGCCGAGATTTTTTCGCCCGCACGGTTAATGTGATCGCCCGCGCGGCCCTGTACTACCAAGTAGCCTGCATCGGTTAAACGCACAATGTCGCCAGTACGGTAGTAGCCGTCTGCGGTAAAGGAACGCTCGTTTGCCGACGGGTTGTTGTAGTAAGCACGAATGGTGTAGGGGCCACGTGTGAGTAGGTGGCCAGCTTCGCCAGGCGCAACAGGTTTGTCGTGATCGTCTACCAGCAGGATTTCGTCGTCTGGGCTGATGGGGAAACCTTGGGTTTCCACGATGGTGTCTAGGTCATCGCCCAAGCGGGTGTAGTTCACCAAGCCTTCGGCCATGCCAAATACTTGTTGCAGGGTAACGCCTAGTGTGGGGTGTACGCGTTTGGCCACTTCGGGAATCAGCTTGGCACCACCTACTTGTATGACCTTCAGCGTTGATAGGTCAGGGGTGGAACGGCCTACGGCTTCCAACCACAGCAACAACAAGGGTGGTACTAGGCTAGTAAAGGTGACGCGTTCTTGTTCAATTAAACTGAAGCAATCTTCGGCACTAGGCGAGGGGGACAAGACCACGCGGCCACCTGCGTACAGCGTACCCATAAAGCCGGGTGAGCTCATGGGAAAGTTATGTGCCAAGGGCAGGGCACCCAAGAAAATACTGGTGTCGTCTAAGCCGCAAATGCGTGCGCTTTCACGCAGGGTGTAGATGTAGTCGTCGTGTGTACGCGGAATCAGCTTGGATAAGCCGGTGCTGCCACCCGAAATCTGCAAGAAGGCCACATCTTGGGGGGATGAGACGTTCACAGGGAAATCGCTAGGCACAGCCGTTTGCAGCAAGTCAGCAAAGGGTGTGTAGTCGCCAGCATCGCCCACTACAACGATGTCTTGTAGTTCGGGGTAACGTTGTTTTAGCTCTGCCGCGAGATCACGGTAATCAAAACCGCCATGGTTATCGGCACATAGGTAGGCTTTGGCCCCACCTGTTTTAGCAAAGTGCTCGATTTCGGTAATGCGGTGGGCAGGTAACGCATACAGCGGTATCAGGCCAGCACGGAATAAACCAAAAATCGCGCTAATAAACTCAGGGATGTTAGGCAGATGAACAATGACTCTATCGCCTTTTTTTAACCCTTTTTGTAGCAGACCGGCAGCAATGGCAGAGGCCTGTTTATCAAGGTCAGCGTACGTTAAACGCTGTGCACCACCTACTACGGCTACGCGATCAGGGTATTGTTCGGCGCGTTGGCGCAGCATCGCGCCAAAGGTTTCGCCGCGCCAATAACCGGCTTGCTGGTAGCGTTGTACAAATTCGGAAGGCCAAATCTGGGTAGGTAGGCTGTGACTCATAACGGTATCAGTGCAATAAACGATGAAGCTGTTCGGTCTGGAGGCAGGTGGCCTGCAACAGAGGGGCAGCTAGGGAAGAGGCTACCGCGCAGCAATAGCTATCGGGCGCTGGGCACAGGCTAACTTGATGTTGCTGCAAGCCTAGCGCGGGTGGGCTGCGTCGTAGCGATTGAAAATGTGATGCAGGTGGCAGAAGTTGTAGCTCAGCCGGGTCAGTGCGTAAGCCATTGCCATGCGCTTTAAGCACCGCCTCTTTACTGGTCCAGTACGCAAAGAAGCCAGCACCTTCTACGGCCGTGGCGTCGGCCTCTGGGCAGAAATGCTGTGCTAGTAGCGTGGTATCCGCTGCAGGGGATAGGTGTTCAACGTCTACGCCCACCGCTTGGCTGGAGACAGCGATGCTAATTAACTCGTGCGAATGGCTAATATTGAAGTAAGGCAGGGCAACATCACGATTAAAGCGCGCTTGTGGTTTGCCATAGGCATCGGGTTGTATCTGTAATGCAGCAGGGCTTAGCTGATTGTGGTGTGCCAACAGATGGTAGGCCGAGGCATACGCCAATTGGCGTATCTGTTGTTGTGCTGGTTGGCGTGCCGCGTGTATATGCGTCCAGTCCTGATCACGCAGACACGCAAAGAAGGACGATGGTAGCCCCTTCGCTGTGTGAGTGTGTAGGTGATAGACGTAAATGGTGTTCATTGCAGCAATGCTTACTACCGCCACGTGTAGATGCGTCCGTGCGGGATGCCCTTATAAATGATGTCTATATGGAATGAGGAAATGCATTCCATTTAATAATCATTCTCATTCTAAAGTGCTTTTGTAGTGAAAGCCAGTGCCAAGCTCGTAATTCGCGCTATAGCCGCATCACTTCAAAGGCGATTGTGGCCGAGTGGGCCAACATGGGGCCATGCGCCAGTTGCGGGCACAGTTCTAGCTGACAATGGGGCTGTAGCTGCTGTGGCAACGCATGCAACCATGCCTGTATTAACGGCAAGGTAGGCTCACCTGGTGGGCGTGTTTGCCCGGGCTGCTGCGGATGGGGGTGCCACTGTTCTTGCTCACCTAGCAGAATGTGCAAGGGGGCCGCGTGCGCTGATGTGGGGGGTGCTGCTGCAGCAAGTTGGTGCAAATAAGGCCAACGCCACCACACAGAAGGGCTAGCAACCACGTATTGGTCAAACAACGGTCGTTGTTGCAGCCACAGGTATAACGCATATAACCCAGCATAAGAATGGCCAAATAGCCCTAGTTTTGAGGTGTTGAGGTCTATGTGCTGAGCAAGCGTAGGGATGAGTGTTTTTTCTAGGAAATCACTAAATGCGGGTGCGCCACCATTTTTCCATTCTTTCACGCGAGGGTCTATGTCTAGGCCATCCGGGTGGGGAGGGGTAAAGTCATACGCACGCCGTATAACGGTTTTAGCGTGTGTGGTGCCATATCCCAAGCAGGCGATATTAATCGAGTTAGCGTGGCGCTTACGGAAATGCTGTATGCACTCTTGCAACCAGTCCCCATCCAACAACAGCAGGGTGGGGGCTTGTGGGCTGGTTAGCCATAATTGCAAGGTGTAGGGCTGACCAGCATCGTTGTGCAGCGTCAGGCTATGCGTGGGTGACAGAACATCAGACATTAGGGCTGCGCAGGTGTAGTGCTAGGCTGTAGTTCCACCATATAGGTGCCTTGCATGGGAACTGTTAGAAAGCGCTCGTTGATTTCGTTTAGCGTATCCAATGCCGATACCCCTTCAAATAGCTCAGGGTGTATCCACGCGGCCAGTGCTTCAATAAAGACCACATGCAGCGGGGAATCATTAAAGGCATGCCAAATACCGTAGGCTTTGCCGTTTTGCATTGCAGGTAAAGATTGCAAGCGGTTGCCATCAATAATGCGTTGCAGGCTTTCGCGGGCTTGGGTTTCTTCAACGCCAGTACCAATCACTAAACCTTTATCCGCACGCTTGCCTGCGCCTGTGCCTGTGGCTACGTAAACGCTAGGGTTACGCGCATTGATGTATTCAAAGTTGAGTTTTCCAGTGGCGGTTTTAAGCACGTCGCTGCCAATGTTGTGGCCACCTGCATAACTGATCATGTCGTTAAAGGTGCCGGTGCCAGGCGAGTTGCAGCAGTCGGTGCTACCTGCATGCGCGTGTACAAACACCGGAGGTCTGTCATCGGCGTCGACGTTGGCTAGGCGATCAGCCACGTTTTTCATGTGTGTTTCGTACAGCGTGATGAACTCTTCAGTACGCTCAGCTTCGCCTACCGCAGTACCCAATGCACGGATGCTGGGCACCGTGTTGTTGAGTGGGTCTACAAAGAAGTCGATCACAATAACGGGGATATTCGCCGCGGCAAAACGCTGTAGCAGCAGAGAGTTTTCAGGGTCTTCGTTAGGTTTAATGCCCGCAAAGTTGGTGGTTAGCACGACCAAGTCAGGGCGTTGGGCCATGGCTTGTTCTACCGAGAAACTTTCAGGGGTGTGGCGTCCTACAACGGGAATCTTAGCGATTTCAGGGAAACGTGCTTTGTAGGTTTCGTATTCGTTAGAAAACGAGGTGCGGAATTCGTCAGACCACCCAGCCACAATATTGGCTGGTTCTGGATGCACCAGTGCCAACACTGGCAGGTGGCGCGCTTGGGTCAGAATCAGGCGTTTTGCTGGGCCGGGTAGGGTAACGGTACGGCCCAATGCGTCGGTAACCACTATGGGGGTGGCAGCCTCGGTTTCGGTGGCGTGTGCGGGTGCTAACAGCAATAGGCTGCAGCAGCTAATGACCAGAACACGTAGGGTGTGCATGCAAGAACGAAACATGGGGCTACCTATAAAATGGGTTTGCGTAGGCCATCAATCAACACTTGATGTATGCCTTTAGAGCAGCTTTCTATGCGAGCAGAAACGCCATAGGCATCGCCTAGCGTTTGGGCATTGATCACGTTATTGGGCTCGCCTTCTGCTAACAGGCCACCACCTTTAATCATGACGGCATAGTCGCAATGGCGCAGGGCAATGTTCAGGTCATGCAGCACAATTAACGTGGTGAGCTGATGCTCGTGGGTTTCTTGGCGCAGCAAGTCCATGACATGGAACTGATAGTTCAAGTCCAAGGCCGACAAAGGCTCGTCTAGCAGCAGCAAACGGGGGCGTCGAATTAAGGCTTGTGCCAAACCCACCAACTGTTTTTGGCCACCCGATAACTGATCCAAGTAATGCAACGCCAAGTGTTCAATGCCTAAGCGTTTGAGCAGCGACAAAATCTCGTCTTCGTTGATCTGGCCGCTGTTGTCAGGGGCTAGGGCTGACGCTTTAGCAGCGACCAGCACCGATTCAAATACACGCAAGTGCACCGAGGCGGGTAAAGATTGCGGTAGGTACACCACATGCTGCGCGCGCTGCTCGAAGCTGCTGCGTGCGAGATTTTGGCCATCCAACACCACTTCGCCTTTGCTAAGCTTTAATAGGCCAGCTAAGGCTTTAAGTAGTGTAGATTTACCGCTGCCGTTTGGTCCCAGTAAGGCCACCAGTTGGCCGTTTTTTAAGGGCGCCAAACTAAGATCGGAAATAATCGTACGTTTGCCGTAGGAAAGTTGCAGGTTACTTACGTCTAACATGGGCAATTAACGGCTTTGGCGGCGTAACACCACCGACAGGAAGAAAGGCACACCGACTAACGACGTCACAATACCTACCGGTACGATGATGCCGCTGGACAGGTTTTTAGAAGCAATAGAGGCCAAGGACAAAATCATGGCACCAATGAGTGCGCTGCCTGGCAAATAGAAACGGTGATCTTCGCCAAACAGGCGGCGAGAAATATGCGGAGCAATTAGTCCAATAAAGCTAATCGTCCCTACAAACGACACGGCCAAGGCAGCGAGGAAGCTAATACGCAGCAGCGACGTTAAACGCAGGCGCTGTACGTTAATACCAAAACTGGTGGCGCGCTCTTCGCCCAAACGCAGTGCGGTGAGTTTCCACGAATCACGTAGTGCCAGGGGCAGAATAATGGCGACAGCCAAGAACATGGCACCCACTTTAGGCCACGTGGCACGAGACAAACTGCCCATGGTCCAGAACACTAAAGCTTGCAAGTCTTCAGCGCTGGCCACAAACTGCATTAACGACACTAACGCGTTAAATGAAAACACCAAGGCAATACCAAACAGCACCAAGCCCGAACTGCTCATGCCGCCCCAGCGGGCAACGGCATCCAATAAGAAGGCGGAAAGTAGGGCAAAAATAAAGGCGTTACTGGCTACCATCCAAGCGTGGGCTAGGCCGGGCAAAGAGAGGTCTAGAATAATGGCCAATGATGCGCCAAAGGCGGCAGCAGACGAAATCCCCAATGTAAATGGGCTGGCCAGTGGGTTGTTCAGGATGGTTTGCATCTCTGCACCCGCCAAACCTAGACCCAAACCAATGGCCACCGCCATCATGGAGTAGGGCAGGCGGAATTCCCACACAATCACACGCGTGGTGGGTTCTGCATCGGCAGGACTCAGTAGGGTTGTAAAGAGTTCTGACCAACTTAATGCTGACGGACCTAGCGTAAAATCAGCAAGCGTGGACAGTACAATAACAAAAACCAGAGCGGCGATAAGTAACCAGCGCGTGCGTAGCAGGCGGTGGTAGGTGTGGGCTGCAAGCGCAGGATTTGATGCGATGGACATCCTGGTGTAAATGAGAATGGTTTATGAAACTATGAGTATAGTGGATTGAGCCGCGAGTTGCTGGACTGAATCGTAATAGTAGGCGTTTATGAATCATGCAAAATTGACGGTGCAAACCGCTGAAGGCGATGAACTTCCCGTGTGGCTGGCGTGGCCAGAGGCTATTCCCCCAGCGGGTGGTTGGCCAGTGATCTACGTGCTGGACGAAAAAGAGTTTCGGTTGCTGTTGCAAATGCGGCGCGAAGCGGGAACGCAAAGTACAGCCGCCGTACTGGTGGGCATAGGCATGCCAGATGCCGAGCGACGCCACTATTTTTACACGCCCAAACTGGGGCGCATTACCGAGCAGCCAGCAGGCACTGGAGGAAGCGCGGTACTGCTACAGACCTTGCTTAATGTGGTGGTGCCCGAGGTAGAGCGATGGCTAACGGTGAAACCGTTGTCGTCAGCTACGTTGGTGGGCCATTCGTTAGGGGCTTTATTTGTGTCGCAATTGCTGTTGCAGGAGCCGGCACGCTTTAAACGTTATGTGATCTCTAGCCCCTCGGTGTGGTGGGGAGATTTTCATATATTGCGTCAGGCTGTAGAGTGGCGCTGTCGTAGCATGGAAACGCACCGGCCGTTGGTGCATGTGAGTGTGGGTGGGTTAGAGCAAGGTTTAACCCCAGCAGATCTGGCCTTGCCTATAGAAAAACAGCAAGAGAACCAGCAGCGACGAGAACGACGACGCATGGTAGAGGGCGCACGCCAGCTCTATGAAACCTTGGATGCGACGGGGTGTTTTGAACTGACGTTCAAAGTGCTTGAAGGGGCAGATCACGGCACCGCGTCTGCCCAAGCATTCAGTGTATTGATCGCCGCCGAATAAGGGCGACTCGATGTACGCCTACTTAAGCCGTAAAGCGCTGCAAAAACGCCAGTGATTGTGCATTGGCTTGTTGGGCAGCACTTTCTACAAAGTGCACGCCACCGGGGCGAGCAAACGCGTGATCGCAACCCTCATGTAGCACCACTTCCCACTCAGCGCGTTCTGCTACATTAGCTTCAATAACTTTGCGCACATCGCTAGGGACGTAATGGTCTAGCTCGGCAATGTGCAGCAAGGTGGGTGCTGCTTTAGCAGGCAACGTAGGCAACAGATCTTGTAAACCCACACCGTAGTAGCTAATCGCGCAGCGAATAGGGCTATGGGCCGCCATGAGCACCACTAATCTACCACCCATGCAGTAGCCTTGAGCAGCAATGTTTTGATGTCCAATTTGCTTAGCTAAAAAGCTGCGTGTGGCTTCTAAGTCGGCCAGTGTTTCGCTGTCTTGCATGTTTTGCATCAGCTCTACACCCAAGGCGAATTGAGTTTGGTTGGTGGGGTTAAGTTCTAGACCGGGTTCTTGACGCCAAAACAAATCGGGGCAAATAACGTTAAACCCTTGTGCTGCCCAGTATTGCGCCAGTTTTTGCATGGCGCCGTTAATACCAAAAATCTCTTGAATCAGCACCAGCCCCGGAGCATTTTTATCAGCGGCAGCAACATAAAGGGCCTTCATGGTTTGGCCCTGTCCTGTAGGTATCTGTACGTAGTTCATGCAAGCTCCTTGATGATGGTGTACTGACCGCTCTGTGAGTGAGCGCAGCAAAAAGTGTAGTGTAACAAAGCAGCTTGCTACACGGGATGGCATAGCCACAGGATAAAAAAAGCCCCAGTAACGTTGAACGTTACTGGGGGTGAAGAGCACCATGTTGTCATGGTTTGACGCAGGCGCAACTGCGTCGTGCGGTTTTATTAACCGCGGATAGCCGCTTCCAGAATATCCAGAGCCTCAGCCATTACTGCATCGGTGATGGTCAATGGGAACAGGAAGCGAATAACGTTACCTTCAATACCGCATGTCAACAGAATCAGTTTGTTGGCCAATGCGCGGTTTTGAATGTCTTTAACGAGTTGTGCTGCAGCTTTGCCAGTTTCTGGATCGCGGAATTCAACAGCAACCATTGCGCCCAAACCGCGGACTTCACAAATGGTTTTAACGTCTTTAGCGATGTCGTTCAGGCGTGCTTGCAACAGATCACCCAGTTCAGCACCACGTGCCAACAGGTTTTCTTCTTCAATGGTGTCGATCACAGCCAAAGCGGATGCAACAGCTAATGGGTTACCAGCGTATGTGCCACCCAGACCGCCAGGAGCCGCAGCGTCCATAACGTCTGCACGACCGCTCAGGCCGGACAGAGGCATACCACCGGCCAAGCTTTTAGCCATTGTGGTCAGGTCAGGTTGTACATCGTAGTGTTCCATGGCGAACAGTTTGCCTGTACGGCCGAAACCAGTTTGCACTTCGTCAGCAACCAACAAGATGCCGTGTTCGTCACATGTTTCACGCAAGAAACGCATGAATTCTGGAGGACATACGTTGAAACCACCTTCGCCTTGTACAGGTTCCAGAATGATGGCAGCAACACGTTTAGGATCTACGTCAGCCAAGAACAGGTGTTTCAGAGCTTCTTTAGCATCTTCAATGGTCACACCAGCTTGTGCGTTAGGGTACAGAGCGTGGTAGATGTCGCCAGGGAAAGGACCAAAGCCCAGTTTGTATGGGTTTACTTTACCAGTCAGAGCCATACCCAGCAGCGTACGGCCGTGGAATGCGGAGTTGAAAGCGATAACAGAAGGACGGCCTGTGAAAGCACGTGCTACTTTGATGGCGTTTTCAACAGCTTCAGCACCAGTGGTGAAGAAAGCAGTTTTTTTAGGGCCAGTGCCTGGGGACAGTTCGTTTACTTTCTCAGCCAGCTCTACGTAGCTTTCGTAAGGAACCACTTGGTAGCAAGTGTGTGTGAAACGGTCCATTTGCTCAGCAATGGCTTTCATCAGACGTGGGTGACGGTGACCGGTGTTCAGCACCGCGATACCGCTTGCAAAGTCAATGTAGCGATTGCCTTCAATATCCCACAGTTCAGCGTTTTCGGCGCGGTCTGCGTAGAAATCGCACATTACACCAACACCGCGTGGGGTGGCGGCATCTTTACGTTTTTTCAGGTCTGCGTTGCTCATGAGGTGACTCCAGGTCAATTCGTGTATTCAAGTATTCTGTTGTTCACGCGACAGAACACATAGGTTGCTGACAGGTAACCATAGAAAATTCTATGTCATCGTGAATAGGGTATAGCTTAAGTCTTAGCTGGTGCTTTCAAAAGAGCCACTTGTGATGGATTATAGAGAACCATTACCGTACCACTTGGCTGCCTCATATAAAAAAAGCACCTAAACAGCATTGCCGTTTAGGTGCACCAAGGGGATGTAAAAGAAATCGTGTGGTGTACAGACCTTATCTAGTGATTGTGTCTAGGTAGTGTCTGGCTCACATTGATAAAGGGCACGGCGCTTTCTAGTACAGCGCCTGTATTTAATTGGCCTACACCATCACGATAAATTTTTTGCCATGGTGTGGCGGTAGCGACGACAGGAGGGGTGAAATGCGCTTTGCGGCGAGCAATTTCTGCGGTCTCTACTAACGCATCGCAGCGGCCAGTATTTAAGTCCACCCGTATGATGTCGCCGGTTTGCAGCCATGATAAACCGCCACCGGCAGCGCTTTCTGGAGAAGCATGCAAAATAGAAGGGCTGTCTGAGGTGCCAGATTGTCGACCATCACCCAAGGTAGGTAGACCAGTAATGCCTTTTTTTAGTAGGGCTTTAGGCGGTTGCATATTGACCACTTCGGCAGCGCCAGGCCAGCCTAAAGGGCCGGTGCCACGAATTACCAGTATGCAGTTTTCATCAATATTTAGGGCCGGATCATCGATGCGCTGGTGGTAGTCTTCTGAACCCTCAAATACGATGGCGCGCGCCTCAAACACTCCTTCATGGCCGGGTTTTCGTAAGTACTGCTGGGCAAAGGCGTCTGAAATAACGCTGGTCTTCATGATGGCAAAGTCAAACAAGTTGCCCGAGAGCACTTTAAACCCGGCTTGGTGTTTAAGTGGTGCGGCATAAGGAAAAATCACTTTGCGATCGGTGCTTTCACGGTCACGTAGCGATTCGCTTAGGGGTTTGCCATTCACGTTGATGGGCTGTTCGTCTAGCTTTCCGTTTTGCCATAGTTCCCACATGATAGCGGGCACGCCGCCTGCTCGGTGGAAGTTTTCACTGAGGTATTCGCCCGCAGGTTGCACGTTAGCCAGTAAGGGAATGTCGTAGCCGTAGGTTTGCCAATCGGTGTCGGCAAGTTCTACCCCAGCATGGCGCGCCATGGCTACTAAGTGAGGTTGTGCGTTGGTGGAGCCACCGATTGCGGTGTTCACTCGTATGGCATTTAAGAACGCAGTACGTGTCATCACGTCTAAAGGCCGTATGTCTTCGTGTACCAGTTCTACGGCCCGTTTGCCTGTGCGGTACGCCATCTGGGATCGCTCACGGTAGGCGGCGGGAATGGCGGCGCAACTGGTGAGCGACATGCCCAAAGCTTCAGCCATGGCATTCATGGTAGATGCTGTGCCCATGGTGTTGCAGTGCCCTACCGAGGGGGCAGAGTCTAAGGCGCGTTGGAAGAATTCTTCTTTGTCTATTTCGCCTGCGGCGTAGGCACGCCGTGATTGCCAGATGACCGTGCCAGACCCTACACGTTTACCATCGTGCCAGCCATCCAGCATGGGGCCGCCGGACAGCACAATCGCGGGAATATTAACCGTTGCGGCGGCCATTAATGCAGAGGGCGTGGTTTTGTCGCAGCCTGTGGTGAGCACGACGCCATCAATGGGGTAGCCATACAAGATTTCTACCAAACCCAAATACGCCAAATTACGATCTAGTGCAGCGGTGGGGCGCTTACAGTTTTCAAAAATAGGGTGAGTAGGGAACTCCATTGGAATACCCCCTGCATCACGTATCCCATCGCGTACCCGTTTCACTAGCTCTATATGTACACGGTTACAGGGAGTAAGGTCGCTACCACTTTGTGCGATACCAATAATGGGTTTGCCAGAGCGTAGCTCTTCTGGGGTAATGCCGTAATTCATGAACCGCTCCATATACAGAGCGGCCAAGTCTATATGCTCGTGGTTATCAAACCAGTCTTGCGAGCGTAGGCGTTTAGGCGTGTGTGGGCTAGTCATGGTTGCTAACCTTCCTTAGGGTTCAGAGACTCAATCTGTAGCAGCAAAGCGCTGTGGTCTAAATCAGCGCCACCGTTTTCGCATAAGGTGCCGAACAGTTCGGTCACGCTAGAGGTAAGGGGGAGTTGCAGGTCATGCAAGGCCATTTGCGACTGTATATTGCGCAGGTCTTTATATTGGTGCTTGCATGGGCCGCCGGGCTCGAAGTGTCGTGTGATCATGCGTTCGCCGTGCAGCGCCAAAATGGTGCTTTCTGCAAAACCACCACGAATAGCATCTCGGAAGGCTGCGGCAGAACCACCCGAGCGTGACACTAATGTCATGGCTTCGGCAATGGCACCAATGGTGATGGCCACAATTTGTTGGTTAGCCAATTTGGCGACTTGGCCTGCACCGTGATCACCGACGCGGGTTAAGCGCCCTAACGCAGCGAACACAGGGGCTAGGGATTCAATCAGTGGTGCAGGGCCACCAGCCATTAAGGCTAGCGTGCCTTCTTGTGCGCCTTTTACTCCACCCGATACCGGGCAGTCTATAAATTGCAATTGATGCTGCGCTAGGGCTGTTGCCAGTTTTTTAGCTGTAGCAGGGCGCGTAGAACTGCTGTCTATAAAGACCGTGCCGGGTTTGGCGGCAGCGATCACGGCAGGATCTAGCACTAGGCTTTCTACGGCTTCGTCATTGCTGAGCATAGTGAACACCACATCGGCGTGGCTGACAGCTTCGGCGGCGTTGTGCGCAAGCGTGGCACCCAGTGGAACCAAGGCTTCTGCTTTTTCAGGGCTGCGATTCCATACCCAGAGATCAAAGCCTTTTTTACGTAAATTGGCACACATGGGTGCGCCCATTAAGCCTGTGCCCAAAAAAGCGATGCGTGGTTGTTGTGTTGTGGTCATGCTCCGGCCCTCATTTCGTCGTCAATGTATTGTTGAATGATCTCATCGAAATTTTGCTCGGCACTAAAGCCTAAGGCAAGTGCCCGTTTGGCGTCGAAGCCAGGAGCCCAGCCTGTGACCATTTTTTGAATGTCTGGATTGGGTTGGTACTGGATCAGACGCGTGGCCTCGTCACCTGCAATACGTCGCAGTGCTTGAATTTGTTCATCTACGGTGACGCTGACCCCAGGCATAAAGAGTGAGCGTCTAGCGCCCAGTGGTGTGGTGTCCATGGTGGCGGCATGCAGGAAGAAATTCACGGCAGAACGCGGTGACGCATGCCAGTGCCTGACGCTAGGGTCTACTGGCAAGATGGCTGTTTGGCCGTTTAATGGCTCACGGATAATGGACGAGAAAAAACCGGATGCTGCCGCATTGGGTTTGCCGGGGCGCACACAGATAGTGGGTAAACGTATGCCTACACCATCCATAAAACCACGACGGGAATAGTCGGCTAACAGCAGTTCGGTAATGGCTTTTTGTGTGCCATAACTGGTGAGTGGGGTGAGGTGAAACTCATCAGGAATAGGGAAAGGTAGGGGAGCACCCACTACCGCAATAGAGGATGCAAACACCATGCGAGGGTAGTAGCCATCGTGCTGGTGTGCATGGCGTATAGCCTCAAATAATTGATGGCTACCAGCCAAGTTAATGGCATAGCCTTTGTCAAAATCTTTTTCGGCTTCACCGGAAACAATAGCCGCCAGATGGATGATTAGATCAGGCCTATCACGCACAATTTTTTCTGCTGCCTGAGGGCTAGAGAAATCAATGCAGTGATACTGGTAGCGGTCTGACGCCAGCGGCATAGGCAGGGTAGGGCAGACGTCATACAGTTGCATAGACTGTATAGGCGAGTTGGCTGCTAAACCGTGCTGTAGCAAATGGTTGGCCAACTTAAAACCTATCATGCCAGCGGCACCAATGATGGCAATACGCATGTTGTTTGTCTCCTCTTAGGGTAAAACCCGATTAGAGTCATCAGGTTTTTTTTCTATAGTTTAGTTGTCTGACAATATGATGTCTGGTTTAAAAGTGCAGGTCAATCCCAAAATGACCACACCTCATCCTTACAGGAAAGAAAAAAATTGAACGCACACTCCTACTCGTCCGCGGCAGTTGAAAGCCCCGTAGATCGTCACGATGCAGCCACTGTATGTGAGCAGTTGCGGCAGCTAGTGGGGGGCGAGTATGTGTGGTCAGGAGAGGATCCACGCGCAGAGCCGTGTTTGCGTGATTGGCATGGTGATCATGTAGCCACTGCGTTAGCGGTGGTGATGCCTGCCAACACCGAGCAAGTGCAGAGCGTGGTGTGTTACTGTGCACAACAAGCGATTGCCGTGGTGCCACAAGGGGGTAATACAGGGCTAGTGTTGGGGGCGTTGCCTTTGGGTGCCGATGCGCGTGTCATCGTGCTGGGGCTAGGGCGTATGAATGCCATTAGAGATATGGACCACGACAACTATGCCATCACGGTAGAAGCGGGCTGCATTTTGCAAACAGTTCAAGATGCCGCCGCTGCACAAGGGTTTTTGTTTCCTGTGTCTTTGGGGGCAGAGGGAAGTTGCCAAATAGGCGGCAATATCAGCACCAACGCGGGTGGTGTGAATGTGTTGCGCTACGGCATGATGCGCGAGCAAGTGTTGGGGCTAGAGGTGGTACTGCCTGATGGCAGTGTGCTGCATAACCTTAAGGGCTTGCGTAAAGATAACCGTGGTGTAGATGTGAATCAGTTATTTATTGGTGCGGAAGGGGCATTAGGCATCGTGACCGCCGCATCTTTACGCTTGTCGCCTTTGCCGCAAAATGTGGTGACGGCTTTATTGGCCTTAGATTCTGTGCACGATGCGGTGCAACTGTATCTGCAAGCGCGTAAGCGCTGCGGCGACTTAATGACCGCCTTTGAGCTGATGCCGAAAAACGTGTTAACGCTTGCGCAAGAAGCATTGCCAGACACCACAGCGCCCATGTCGCTTACTCACTCTACCTATGTGCTGGTGGAGTTCTCGGGGGCTGAGTTGGTCGATGTGGCCGGTATTTTGGAAAGCTTTTTAGAGCGCGTCATGGAAGACGGCCTATTACAAGACGCCGTTATTGCGCACACACAAGCACAGGCAGCCACCTTATGGCGTTACCGCGAGGCAGTGAACGAAGCCCAAGCCTTACGTGGGTTGCATTTACGTTCTGATGTATCGGTATCTATTTCACGAATGGCCGAGTTTGTTGAAGAAGTGCATCAACAATTACAGCAGGCTTTCCCTAGCTCGCTAGTGGTGGGGTATGGCCACATTGGTGATGGCAATGTACACGTCAATGTATTGCCTCCCGCGGATTACACGACTGAACAGCGTATGGCTTTAATCGAGGCGGGAGGGAACATTATTACAGAATGCGTAATGGGTTTTAACGGCAGCTTCAGTGCCGAGCATGGCGTGGGACGTTTAAAGAAAAGTACGTTTGAACACTACGCCGATGCGGCACAGAAAATGTTGATGCACAAACTCAAGCAGTGTGTAGACCCAAAAAACATCATGAATCCCGGTTGTTTGTTGTCCTGACTGGACGCTATGTGCGCTTACAAGGCACACTCGCTATTTTCAGCTAGTGTCAGCCCAAGGAGAAATGTCAGTCATGGCTATTTTTGATCAGATCCAGCGTGTGGAAAGTTTGCCAGCGATGATTGCCCGCCAGATCTACGACAAAGTGGTACAGGGACAGTTGAAAGCGGGGGACAGATTACCCACGGAAAGTGAGTTGTCTGAGAGCTTTGGTGTGAGCCGCACAGTAGTGCGCGAGGCCATTGCACAGTTACGTCACGAAGGCGTAGTTGAAACCAGACGTGGGGTAGGGGCGTTTATTACCGAGCCAGAACGCCGACAGTTTTTACGTTTAGACGACTTGTCGCTCAATGAACCTGAGGCATTTCGCAGTCTGTTCCAGTTACGTAGTGTGCTGGAAGTAGAGGCGGCAGGTTTAGCTGCACAGCACCATACCGAGGAGGAGATGGCGCGCATAGATGATGCACTAAACCGCATGATTCATGCCGATAAGTGGAGTGACGATGGCGTTGTGGCAGACTTGGATTTTCACACAGAGGTTGCTAATGCAACGGGTAATGAATACTTCCCGCTGTTTATTGGTTTTATCAGTGAAAAGATGCATCAAGCCATGAATACGTCACGCAATTATTACGAGCGAGACGAGATAGTCAAAATCACTATTGATGAACACGTTGCCGTGCGTGATGCCATTGCTAGAAGGGATGTGGAGGGAGCCCGTAAAGCAATGGAAGCCCATATTTTGGGTGGTGCACAGCGTGTCAAATTGCAGGCAGAAGACAAAGCGGCACTCTATAAGCCGCGCGAGCTGTAGGTTTTCCTCATGCCAAGACGGTAGGGAGAAGCTGCAGATGCACCGATATAAACACAAAGGAGTCAAGGTACATGCAGTGGATAATAGATTGGTTTTACCGTTTTCTTGGCCTAGTGCTGACCGTTTTGCTTGCTGGCATGGTGGTCATGGTATTTGGCAATGTGGTGCTGCGCTACGCGTTTAATACCGGGTGGATGATTTCAGAAGAGTTATCCCGTTTCTTCTTCGTTTGGCTGACCTTCACTGGCGCTGTGCTGACTTTCAAAGAGCACAGCCATATGGGTATTGAAACCCTGACGTCCAGACTATCGCGTCGAGGTCAGTTGCTATGCATGGCAGCGACCAACCTCATCATTATGGCGTGTGCCTACATTTTTGCAGCAGGTGCATGGGAGCAATTAGAGGTGAATGCCACCATGTATGCTCCAGTCACCGGCCTGTCATTGGCGTGGGTGTATGGCATAGGCATGTTCACGGGGGCAGGGGTGTTTGTGATTGCCGGCTTCCGATTGCTAACGGTGCTGACTGGCAAAGTCAGTGACGCAGAATTAGACCGCTTTGCAGGCGGCCACGGGGCTAGCGCGGAGTAACCTCACCATGACATTACTGATTTTTGTGGCTTCATTATTGGGAGCCATGGCCATAGGCGTGCCTGTTGCCTTCGCACTGATCTTCTGTTCGCTGATGCTAATGCTGCAATTGGACATGTTTAATGCCCAGATCGTGGCACAAAACATGATCTCTGGCGCAGATACCTTTACCTTGCTTGCCATCCCCTTTTTCTTGTTAGCGGGCGAGCTAATGAACTCGGGTGGTCTGTCACGCCGCATCATTGATTTTGCTCTGGCATGTGTGGGGCATATTAAAGGTGGCTTAGGGTTGGTGGCCATTGTGGCAGCTGTGATTATGGCGAGCTTGTCTGGCTCTGCTGTTGCAGATTCTGCCGCTTTGGCAGCGATTCTGGTGCCCATGATGCGTGAAGCGGGCTATAACGTGCCGCGCTCTGCTGGAGTGATTGCCGCAGGTGGTGTGATTGCACCAGTGATCCCCCCCTCAATGGCCTTCATCATTTTTGGTGTGGCGGCCAACGTGTCTATCTCACGTTTGTTTATGGCGGGTATTGTGCCGGGTTTGTTGATGGCACTGACCTTAGTGGTGATTTGGATGGTGGTGGGGCGCAATAGTGCTAGCAAAACGCTACCTAAGCGATCCGGCAAAGAGCGTTTACAAGCTACGGCACGTGCGTCGTGGGCCTTAGGTATGCCCGTGATTGTGCTGGGTGGTATACGCATGGGTATGGTGACGCCTACCGAAGCGGCGGTGATTGCTGCCGTGTATGCCTGGCTAGTCGGTACCTTTGTGTATAAAGAGCTGCGACTACGTGATCTCTACACCGTATTGCTGCGCTCGGCTAAAACCACGGCGGTGGTGATGTTCTTAGTAGCGGCTGCATTGGTATCGGCATGGTTGATTACGGCGGCTGATATTCCTGCAGAACTAGGTGGTTTCCTAGAGCCTTTTATTGAGCATCCCAAATTGCTGATGCTGATCATGATGCTGTTGATCTTTGTGATTGGTACGGCATTGGATCTCACCCCTACGCTATTGATTCTGACCCCTGTGCTGTTGCCTATTGTGAAGATGGCCGGTATTGACCCGGTGTACTTCGGGGTGATGTTTGTGATGAACACCTGCATTAGTTTGCTGACACCACCCGTAGGTGTGGTGCTGAACGTGGTCAGTGGCGTAGCCAAAGTACCGTTAGGGAAGGTCATTGTGGGTGTGGGGCCATTCCTATTGGGCTATTTCCTGTTGTTAATGCTGTTCGTAGCTGTACCTGAAATCATTACCGTACCCATGAAGTGGCTGTATTGAAGCTTGCCCTAGAAGGTAGGCAGATTCTGAACTAAGGAGACAAAGACATGAAAAAACTCGTACTCAGCAGCATGATTGCCCTAATAGGTTTGAGCGCGGCCTTGCCTGCACATGCCGATTTTTCTAAACGTAATATCCGCATTTCTAACGGGCTGAATGCCGAACACCCTGTAGGTAATGGCGTAGAGGCCTTTAATGCCTGCCTGCAAGAAAAGTCGGGCGGTCAGATGAAATTGACGGCCTATTGGAGCGGTTCATTGGGGGGCGACATTCAGGCGACACAAGCGCTGCGCTCAGGCACTCAAGAAGCCGTGATTACGTCGTCATCACCCTTGGTGGGGTTGGTACCGGCACTGGGGGTATTTGACCTGCCTTTCTTGTTCGCCAATGATCAAGAAGCGGACGCAGTGCAAGACGGTGCGTTCGGTGACTTCATTAACGAGAAATTGGCCGAGCAGGGGTTGGTGAACTTAGCGTACTGGGAAAATGGCTTCCGCCAGTTTAGTAACTCTAAGCGTCCCATCGAGAAGTGGGAAGACTTTGATGGCATCAAACTGCGTGTGATGCAGAACAATATTTTCTTGGATACCTTTAATAACTTAGGGGCTAACCCAACGCCGATGGCATTTGGCGAGATTTTTTCGGCCTTGGAAACGGGTGCGATTGATGGTCAAGAAAACCCCTTCGTGACGATTGATACCTCGAAGTTCTTTGAGGTGCAAAAGTACGTGTCAGTCACTAACCATGCGTACACCCCTTTCTTGGTGTTGTTCTCTAAACGTATTTTGGATAAGTACTCGCCAGAGGAACAAGCAGCGTTGCGTGAGTGCGCGATTGTGGGACGCGATGTACAGCGTCAAGCCATTCGAGAGTTGTCGGCTCAGTCTTTAGCCACGATTAAAGATGCTGGCGTGTTGGTGAATGAACTCACTCCTGATGAGCAAAAGCGCATGCTGGAGAAATCACAGGTGGTGTATGACAAGCACAAAGCTGAAATTGGTGAAGATGTAGTGCAGCGCGTGCAAGAGTCTTTGGCCGCCATACGTAACCAGTAATCTATCCTAGGTAGCCGGTGGGTAACGCATCGGCTACCTGTGGGAGTGCAAAATGAGTCTACAAGGAAAAGTTGTACTGGTGACGGCAGCGGCACACGGTATAGGTAAAGCGTCAGCGTTGGCGTTGGCGCGTGCAGGCGCCACGGTGCATGCCACCGATATAGATGAAGATGCATTGCAGGTAGTGCGTGCACAGCAGTCCTCTATAACGATTCACCGCATGAATGTGCGTGACCGAAACGAAATTGATGCTGTAGTGAAAGGTATAGGGGCAGTGGACATCCTGTTTAACTGTGCGGGCTATGTGCAAAACGGTACGGTGCTACAGGCCACAGAAGAGGACTTTGACGTGGCGTTTGATCTCAACGTGAAGTCCATGCTGCGCACCGTGCAAGCTGTACTGCCTGGCATGCTAGAGCGTGGTGATGGCAGCATCATTAATGTGGCCTCGGTAGTCAGTTCATTAAAGGGAGTGATTAATCGTTGCTCCTATGGAACCACTAAAGCAGCGGTTATAGGGCTCACCAAATCCATAGCCGCCGATTTCGTAACCCAAGGCATACGTTGCAATGCGATTTGCCCGGGTACGGTGCAAAGCCCGTCGTTAGACCAGCGTTTGGCTGCTACGGGTGATTATGATGCGGCCATGAAAGCCTTTGTGGCTCGTCAGCCTATGGGGCGTTTAGGTACGCCAGACGAAATAGCCGATTTGGTGGTGTATTTGGCCGGCGCGCGCTACACCACAGGTTCTGTATATGCCATTGATGGCGGTATGTTGATCTAGCCATCTCTCTGGCCTGACCAGTTTCAGCCTTTTAGTCCGTAGTTAGGTTGCCCCACGACATCTGTTGTGGGGTTTTTTTGTGCGGTTTGCAGACGTATTGCAGTCAAATCTGCGGAGATTCTGCTTTTTTCGTTATGATTCTGACTCAGAGTGAGGTGAAGGGGCCATTAAGTACTGATGGTTAACCCTAGGTTTGGTTTTTTTTTCTTGATTAATTGCCGTGGTATCAGGTAGCTTAGTGGCCTGACCACTAGGCCAAAATAGTGTGGAACAATCATGAGCGTTTTTGAAGCCGTCGCAGTGCCGCGTTTGTATCGGGTTATCGCCGATCAAATCGCCTCGAAAATCCAGCAGGGAGAGTTCTCTGTGGGAAGCAGGCTGCCGTCTGAACGCGAGTTGGCAGAGCAACTGCAAGTTAGCCGCGCGTCTATACGCGAAGCGCTGATTGCGTTGGAGTTGGAAGGTTACGTAGCAGTACGTGTAGGAACCGGTGTGTTTGTGATCAGCGACCAACAACGTGGCTTGAACCAAAACACTGACATAAGCCAGCCCGCGCAAGTAGACAACGATTTTGGCCCCTTTGGTTTGCTGGAAACTCGGTTGTTGCTAGAGCCGGAAAGTGCCGAATTGGCTGCTGCGCTCGCCACAGAAGAACAATTGCAAGCCATTCAGGCTGCATACGAAAGCATGGAAGGTAGCTCTACCCCCGCGCGCGAAGACAGGGCTTTTCATATGGCCATTGCTGCAGCCTGTGGCAACAGCGCCTTGGCAGCCACGATCGCGCATGTATGGGAGCTGGCCTTGCACAGCCCCATGTTCTCGCGCATGGAAAAACATTTTGTAGACGCCAACGTTTGGGAAAAAGCCCAAGTGGAACATGGCCGTATTTTGGATGCCATCAAGTCTCGCGATAAGGTGCGAGCTCGATCTGCGATGCATGACCATTTGGTTAGCATCTTGGCGCGTTTACGCGTCGATTTTGGAAATGAAGGTATAGGTTAGCCGCCTTATTTAGGCTGTTCTTAGGAGAAGGGAATGAGACTGAAGAAATCCTTATTCGGTTTAGTCATGACAGGTGCCTCGCTGTTGGCGATGGCTCCAGCACACGCATTGGATATTAAATTGGGCCACGTGTTGGCACCCAATCATAGCTGGGGCGTAGCTGCAGATGGTTTTGCACAAGAAGTTAAAGAGCGCACAGATGGCCGAATCAATTTCGTGACCTATCCTAGTGGTCAGCTTGGCAACGAAAAAACCATGCTGGAAGGTCTGCAAATTGGTAGCCAAGGCGCAGCGATTATTGGTAGCGGTTCCCTGCAACCTATTGATGCCAAATTCGGTATCGTAGAACTGCCTTACACATGGGCTAACGTTCAGCAAGCGTACAACGCGTACGACGGTGAACTGGGCGAAAAATTGGCTGAATTGGCCGACAAACGCAACTTGGTCATCGTGTCCTGGTGGGAAAACGGTTTCCGTCACATGACGAACAACCGCGGTCCTATTAACACACCTGCTGATATGACTGGTCTGAAAACACGTGTTACACCAGACAAAATGCGTTTGGACACCTTTACGGCTCTAGGCGCAAACCCAGCTCCTTTGGCGTTTGGTGAGTTGTACTCCGCATTGCAGCAAAAAGTGTTTGATGCACAAGAGAACCCTCTGTCCATCATCTACACATCGTCTTTCTTTGACGTTCAGCAGTACGCATCACTGACAGGCCACGTTTGGGGTCCTGCTAGTTTGATCATCTCCAAACCAGTTTGGAAGAAAATCTCTGACGAAGACAAAGCCATCATTCTGGAAGCTGCCGCCACATGGCGTGATAAACAGCGCGAAATGGTTCAGGAAGGTGAGCAAGAGTACGTTCGTCTGCTAGAAGAAAAAGGTATGAAGGTTAATACGGTTGATCCAGCTCCATTCATGGAAGCGGTACAGCCAGTATGGGCTGAGTACGAGAAAGTATTTGGTCAAGACCTGATGGATACTTTGCAGCAATACCGTCAGGAGAACTAAATAATGGTTATTCGGCGACTAATCGCCGGTTTGTCCCAAGCCTGCCTGTTTTTGGCGGCGCTTGGGGCAGCCCTGATGGCGGTATTAATCAGTTATGTGGTGGTGCAACGTTTCTTCTGGCACCAAACACCCCACTGGGCAGAAGAGCTGCCTCGCTTCATCTTGGTATGGAGTGCTTTCTTAGGCGGCGTGGCGTGTACCTACCGTCGTTCTCATCTGACAGCAGGCTTGCTGTCCACCATCTTGCCTCCTGGCGCGTTGCAAAACTTTGTGCGCAAAGTAGGTGATGTGTCCATGATTTTTGGTTTGGCTGTATTGGGTTACGCCGGCTGGGAATTGAGTGAATTAACAATGGGACAACCCTTACCCGCTATTGGCGTGGACGCTGGGTTTGTCTATTTAGCATTACCCGTGGCATGTGCTGCCATGGTGATCGTTCAGCTGGGACAATTGTTCGGGCTGGTTTCGGATGAAGCGAAGGAGAGCTGATCATGTCGTTAGGTGCTTTAGCGCTTCTTGGGATTTTTGCAGTCACCCTACTAATCGATGTGCCCGTGGCCTTCGGTTTGGTACTGGCTTCTGTAGCCTATTTGCTGTTGTTTGATGCCGCGCCTACGATGGTTGCCGCCCAACAGTTCGTATCCGGTTTAGATAGTTTTACATTGCTCGCCATTCCGCTGTTTGTGTTGGCGGCGCAGTTGATGAACAGTGCTGGTCTGACGCAGCGTATCGTGCGCTTGTGTGCGGCTATCGTGGGTGACGTACCAGGTGGTCTGGCGATCGTAGCAGTTCTGGCTTGTATGATGTTTGGTGCGCTGTCTGGTTCTGGCGTGGCTGACGTAGTAGCTATTGGTAGCTTGATGTTGCCAACCATGGCACAGCGTGGTTACGACCGAGGCTTTAGTGCAGCGCTAGTTGGGTGTGCTGGGGCAAGCTCCACCATTATCCCGCCAAGTATTGTGTTGATTGTGTACGGCACAATTACCGATACATCCGTTGGCAAATTGTTCATGGCCGGTATTATTCCTGGCCTGCTGCTGGGCTTGTCTTTGATCGTGGTAGCGGTGTGGATGTCTCGCAAACACGGCTGGAGTGGTGGCCAACCTTTCAACGCTAAAGAACTGCGTGCATCGTTCTTTGATGCCTTGCCTGCGCTGATGGTGCCTGTGCTGATTATTGGTGGTATTCGGTTCGGTATCTTTACCGCTACTGAGGCAGCCTCTAGCGCCATTGTGTACGCGTTGTTGATTGGTGCTTTCTGGTACCGTTCTCTGTCTTTCAAAAAACTGTGGAATGACCTGAAAGTCACCGCCGAAATCAGTGCGTCTATCTTGCTGATCATCGGTGCTGCAGCGTTGTTTGCATGGATTCTGATTGCCGAACAATTGCCACACAGCTTGGCTCAGTTTTTGGTGAACTTCACCGATAGCAAATACGGAGTCATGTTGTTGATCATGGCTGTACTGCTGGTGTTGGGTACGTTCATGGAAGCGATCGCGCTGATCATTATCGTGGCTCCAGTTGTAATGCCTGCGATTCACCATTTTGGTATTGACCCTGTGCACTTCGGTATCTTGCTGGTGGTTAACTTGGCGATTGGTGCGAACACGCCACCGCTGGGTGTGGACTTGCTTGCCGCGTGTCGTATCGGTGGTATTCGCATGGTGCAAACGCTGCGTCCGCTTTCGTGGATGGTGTTAGCTATGTTGTCAGTCTTGTTGCTGTTGATGTTCGTACCATCCATCGTGATGTTCTTGCCGAACACCGTAGCGTAGGAGACTAAGCATGACACAAGCGTTCTCATTGTTACGTCGTCCGCCAGCATTGCGTCGTTCTTGGCAGTTTGTGCCGGGTATGGACCAAGCTGCCCACCAAGCTGCTGTAGAAGGTATGGCAGATGTGGTGGTGGCGGATCTGGAAGAGTTCACTCTGCCAGAAGATAGACCAGTAGCACGCCAACGTCTGCACGACTTGTTCGTCGCTTGTAAAGCGGCGGGCAAGGTTGCCGCAGTGCGTATTAATAAGTTGGAAGAAGACGGGCACGAAGACTTGGCCGGCATTATGGCTGCAGCACCACACGCTATTTTGTTGCCGCACTCTGAGCATGCCGAACAAATCGCAGTATTGGATGCAGCGATTAGCCAGTGGGAAGAGAAGTGTGGCCTGACAGCAGGTCAAACTGAAATCATCCCTACGTTGGAATCGGCCTTGGCGTTGGTGAACTGCACAGCAGTATTGCGTGCGTCACCGCGTGTGTCAGCATGTTTGTTGGCAGCAGAAGATTTAAGTGCTGACCTGTGGTTAGAGCGTAGTGCAACAGGCACTGCGTTGTACGCCATTCGTCAACGCTTTGTGATCGAATGCCGTGCAGCAGGTGTGTTGGCCATTGATTGCCCCTTTAACTTCAAACATGAAGACGCTTTCAAAGCAGACCTTGCGTGGGCGCGCAGCGTGGGCTTGCAAGCGAAGTGTGTAGTCAATGCACGTCAAACACCAGTAGTACACGAGTACTTTTCACCCTCTATGGCTGATGTAGCAGCAGCGGAAGCGTTGCTCGCAAAAGCCGCAAGCCAAGATGCGTCTACACCTGATGCAGAATGGGTGGATGGTCCAGTTGCTGCCACCGCTAGACGCGTTGTCAAACGTGCAGCGTTGTTTGCAGCATACGAGCAGGATACTAGAGGCGCCTAACTGGCCTGACCTCTAAGGCAGTGTAAACAGCAGCTTGTAGTCACCTAGTGCGTGGGTGCAAGCTGCGCAAGCCCCGCTATGCAGGGGTTTCAGCAGAATTGTCTGGCTTTTTTATACGTTGAAGCAAACAAACCTGCTATGATTGTAATTTAGGTGGTCAGGCCACTAGGCCGCTTGTAAGAATATGGAATGGCATACCGGATGAACAGTGGTAGCCATCATCGTTATAGGGAATGGAAATGAGCAATAAACTACACGCTGGTAGAGCTATCGCTGAGAGCTTGGCCCTTCACGGAGTTGATAGGGTTTTTGTAGTGCCAGGCGAAAGCTACCTGGCCGTGCTGGATGGTCTGTACGACACCAACATCCAGAGTGTGGTGTGCCGTCACGAAGCTGCTGCGGCTTACATGGCTGATGCCTACGGTAAATTCACTGGTAGACCTGGTGTAGCCATGGTTACACGTGGTCCTGGTGCCGCTCAGGCATTCACCGGTATTCACACCGCCTGGCAAGATGGCGTGCCAATGGTATTGTTCGTGGGCTTGATTCCCGTGGCAGACCGCGAGCGCGAGTCTTTCCAAGAATTTGATCCTAAAGCGTGGTTCGGTACACAGTGCAAACGCGTGTTTGTATTGGATAGTGCAGAACGTGCGTCTGAAGTTGTGGCTGAGGCATTCTTTGCTGCCATGGAAGGTCGTCCCGGTCCAGTGGTAGTTGGTTTGCCTGAAGACATCATCCGTGAAGAATTTACCCGTGAGTTGCAGCCTGTGTTGCCCGTAGCACAAGGTGCTGTAGGTCAAGATGAGTTGGCAGCACTGACAGCAGCGTTGGCATCCGCTAAAAAACCGTTGTTGTTTGTGGGTGGTCAGAACTGGGATAGCGAAGCATCCCGTCAATTGACACATTTTGCTGAGCAAAACCGTATTCCTGTGCTGCACGACTGGCGTGCTGCAGATCGTATTCCTTTTAACTCTCCAGCGCATGCCGGTTACTTGGGCTACGGTCGCGACGACGCGACTGCCGCGTTGTACGCAGAATCCGATGTGCTGGTAGCCGTTGGTGTAGTTCCCGGTGACGTTTCTACCGATGGCTACACACTGCGCCAAGATACATCTGCCATTACGTACCAAGTGAATTTGGACACTAGCTTGCGCGGTCGCAGCGGTTCCATGACTCACCATATCTTGGCAAACCCTAAAGTGTTTGCTCGTACGGTAGAAGCAGTGGAATTACCCGGCGCAGAACAACGCCAAGCGTGGTTTGATCGTTGCCATTCTGTGCAGCGTGAATACTCCCGTTTCCCAGCCGAGCTGCCACGTACTGCTCCCGGTACTGCTCACATGACTGCCTTGATGGAAGCCATTGTGAAACGTTTGCCAGAAGACGCGGTATACAGCTTTGGTGCAGGTAACCACTGCATCTGGGCACAACGTTACTTGCCTACCAATGTGTTCCCTAGCCAATTGAGCGCCCGTAATGGTGCGATGGGCTACAGCGTACCAGCCGGTATTGTGGCGTCGCTGCAATCACCAGAGCGTGTGTCGGTAGTGATTGCGGGTGACGGCGAGTTCTTCATGAACGAAGCTGAGTTGTCTACAGCGGTGACCTACGGTGCGCCTATTTTGGTGGTGATGATGGATAACCAAGAGTACGGCACCATCCGTTTGCACCAAGAACAACATTACCCAGGCCGTGTGTCGGGTACACAATTGAAGAATCCTAACTGCGAATTGTTGGCGCAAGCCTTCGGTGCATACGGCGCTCGTATCACTGACGATACGCAAATTGAAGCGGCTGTAGAAGCAGCTTTCAAAGCGATTCTGGAAGAAAAACGACCTGCACTTCTGCAGATCGTAACAGATCAGGCTTTGGCATTGCCCGAGTCTGTAGCATAAGGTGCAGCCAGTCGCCGCAGAGCGACGAACCTTGCCACACTACGGCTAAAAGCTGTTGAGCACCTAGGAATAGCCCGAGTCTGTGAAAGCAGATTCGGGCTTTTTCTTTGCCGCGCACGTACGTAAGCGCAACAGTGCCTAGTGGGGTAGCGCAGAGTAATGAAGGGGGGAAGGTGCAGCGAGGTGTGTGGCGTGCAGTACAGGCTCTGAATAGGCCTTAGAGGGGCATGCTTTCGTGCAGGCTAGCTGCACAAAAGCATGTGTAGACTTATACGGTCAGGTCAATCCAGGTGGATTTCAAGCTGGTGTATTTGTCGATGGCGTGTATGGACTTGTCGCGACCAAAGCCGGACTGTTTCACACCGCCAAAAGGCATAGCAATGTTGCCGTTGAAGTAGCAGTTCACCCAAACTAGGCCTGCTTCCAACTCACGTCCCATGCGGTGTGCACGGCTAATGTTGCTGGTCCACAAGCCGGCGCCTAGACCAAACTCGTGGTCGTTAGCCATGTGCAGTACTTCTTCTTCAGTGTCAAACACAGTAACGGCTAACACGGGGCCGAAGATCTCTTCACGAATAATGCGTACTTCTTGTGAAGGAACCTCGAAAATGGTGGGCTCAATGTAGTAGCCGCCAGTTTCGGTGCGAACTTGCTGGCCGCCTGTGAGCAGTGTGGCTTGTTCGCAGCCCGACGCGATGTAACTCATCACGGTGCCCATGTGCTGTTGCGTTACCATCGCACCCATGGCCGTTTTGGGGTCCAAGGGATTGCCCGGCTGCATGGTTTTGGCGTGAGCGATCAGCTTTTCTTTAAAGCTTTCGTAGATGCCACGCTGCACGTATAAACGTGAACCTGCAATACACACTTCGCCTTGGTTGTTGAAAATGCCCACGGCAGCCATCAAGGCCGCTTTATCCAAGTCTGGACAGTCATCAAAGACAATGTGGGGGGATTTGCCACCACACTCCAGCCAGATTTGTTTCAGGTTGGATTGGCCGGAGTATTGCATAAAGCGCTTACCGGTCATGGTAGAGCCGGTGAAGGTCAGGCAGTCTACGTCAGGGTGTAAGCCCAGTGCTTGACCCGCAACCGGGCCAGTGCCGGGCACAATGTTCAATACGCCTGGAGGCAAACCCGCTTCTAGTGCCAATTCGCCCAAGCGGATGGCTGTCAGTGGTGTGGCGTCAGCAGGTTTCAAAATCACGCTGTTACCAGCCGCCAGTGCAGGAGCTACTTTCCACGATGACATCATCAGTGGGAAGTTCCATGGCACCACAGCCGCTACTACGCCCAAGGCGTGACGTGTGATGGTGGCCAATGCATTGTTATCGGTAGGGGCGATTTCATCGTATTGTTTGTCGATGAGTTCGCCGTACCATGCATACGCAGTGGCAGATTCAGGGATATCAAACTGTGTGGTTTCGCTGATGGGCTTACCCATGTTCAGCGTTTCCAACAAGGCAATATCGTCCATGTTTTCACGAATCAATTCGGCCAAGCGTTGCAAGATTAACTTGCGTTGTACGCGAGGCATATTGCGCCACACGCCCGATTTGAAGGCGCGGCGTGCGGATTGAACGGCTACATCAATATCCGCTTCGTTGCAGGAGGCAACTTGAGCCAACACTTGGCCGGTAGCAGGGTTAACAATGTCCAGAACGTCGCCATTGCCTTGGTAGGCTTTGCCATCAATGATGGCTTGGCTGCGGAATGCCAACTGGGCTGCCCGTTGTTCCCAGTCCTGCAGGGTGAGGGGTGTAGTCATGTATAACTTCCGTAGAGCAAAAAGGGCTGCCGTGTGGGCAGCCCGAATAATTAGCAGACTTTAGCCTGCTCCAGCATCGCGCCCAGCAACACGTTGGCACCAATGGCTACGTGTTCAGGTTTGGCGTCTTCAATCTCGTTGTGGCTGATCCCGTCTTTGCAAGGAATAAAGATCATGGATGTGGGGTGCTTGCTTGCTACAAACACCGCATCGTGGCCTGCGCCAGTCACGATATCTTGGTGAGCATAACCACGAGCCTCGGCTTGCGCGCGCACGCTGTCGATCAGGTGTGGTGCAAAGGGGGTTGGTGGGAATTGCTGAATATCCGTAATAGCGATGTCGGTGGTGTAGCCTGTGTGCTCACCCTGAGCTACGTCGGCGCACAGTTTGCGGAAACGTGCTTCCATTTCGTCCAGCAGCGCGCTGTCTTCGTGGCGCAGGTCAACGCTGAAGCTGACTTTGCCAGGAATAACGTTACGGGAAGATGGGTATACATCCAACACGCCAACGGTGCCACGACCTTGTGGTGCGTATTCGCGGGCGATATCAATCACGCCTTGCACAATGTAAGAGGCCGAGTACAGGGCGTCTTTACGCAGTTCCATGGGGGTAGGGCCAGCATGCGCTTCCATACCGGTTACCGCTACGTCGTACCAACGTAGACCCAGAGAGCCAGTGACCACACCGATCACGTTGTCGTTGGCTTCCAGTACGGGGCCTTGTTCGATGTGAGCTTCGATGTAGCTGCCAAAGGCATGGCCAGGAACGGGGTAGTCGCCGTCGTAACCAATGTTTTTCAGTTCTTCGCGTACGGATTTACCGTCCAGATCCACAGCATCCAGTGCTGTTTCAATAGGGAATACTTCGCAGAAAGCGCCGGAACCCATCATCACTGGTACGAAGCGTGTGCCTTCTTCGTTGGTCCAGATGATCAATTCCATCGGTGCTTCAGTTTCAATGTTGTTGTCGTGCAAGGTACGCATAACTTCCAAGCCGGCCATTACACCGAAACAACCGTCAAACTTACCGCCAGTGGGCTGGGTATCAATGTGGCTACCGGTAGCAACGGGAGGGAGGCTTGGGTTACGGCCAGGGCGTCGACCAAAAATGTTACCTACTTGGTCGACGGTAATGGTCATCCCCGCCTCACGCATCCAGCCGCAAACCATGTCGCGGGCCTGACCATCCAGTGCTGTCAACGCCAAACGGCAGTTACCGCCTTTGGGTGTGGCACCAATTTTGGCCAGTTCCATCAACGATTGCCATAAGCGTTCGCCGTTGATGTTAAGGGAGGTGATGTCGGTCATGAGATTTTCCTTGCTGCAAAAAAAAGCGATGAGTCCTACCGTTTGAATTCGATTTCCACGAACACAAAAGGCTCAGGACCGGGATTAATAACATTGTGTTTCACACCGGCTTGCCGGCAGTAACTGTGGCCTTGCGTCAGCATATTGCTGTGTTGCGAGCCATCAGGCAGTTCTAGCTGCAGTGTGCCGGTAGTCATTGGTACGACTACATAGTCCATGTCGTGGCCGTGCCAGCCCGTTTCGGCGCCGGGTTCAAAGTACCATTCGGTGACACGCGTAAAGTCGTTGTCTATTTGTACGGTAGGGCGAGCTGCTGGTCGTTGCTGGGTCATAGACTTTCCTTTGGTAGGTAATCACTTCTACATGATGGTCATGGTGCTGAAGAAAAAAGCATTTTGCATTCAGTCATGGGGCCATTTGGGTGGTATGATTTTTATAACCTTCAACCATTTAGCGAAAACGTGCCTGTTACAGAACGCGTATTTCCTAATAAGGTGTTTGGGTTTAGTATTCAGGTGGTCAGGCCACAAGACCAGTTTAATGGAAAATCACCAAAAAAGGTGTACGGGGTTTTCCATAGTCAGTGCCTGCCCCAAAAGCGTATGTGTGATGAGACAGAAAAATGATCGCAAGCGTATTGCATGAGTTGCTTTTACAACGCATAGAGCGTGATAACGGGAAGCCGTTATCACGTCAGGTCTATGAGGCATTCAGTGCGTTAATTTTGCAGGGTGATTTGCGGGCAGGTACAAAGTTGCCCGCTAGCCGCGTGTTGGCTCGTGATATGGGCTTGTCCCGCAATACCATTATTGCGGCGTACGAACAGTTAAATGCTGAAGGCTATGTCATCACCATAACGGGCAGTGGTACGTTTGTGTCCGATACGGTGCCGGTGATGGTAGGGCAGGTGATGCCTTTAGATGCTGAGCTTGTGCAACCAGTCACGGGTGATGGGCTCTTGTCCGATCGTGGTGCGGCCTTGGTAAGTTCGGCGCAAGCTTCTAGACATCAATGGGGACCATTTATCCCCGGCGTGCCCGATGTGACCTTATTCCCCAGCAAAGTGTGGATGCGTTTACAACGCCGTTACTGGCGAGAGCCCATTCCTTCGTTAATGACCTATGCTCATGGTGCGGGTTACAAGCCATTGCGCCGTGCACTGAGTGAGCATTTGCGCTTGGCGCGTTCGGTGCAATGTGATCCCGAACAGGTGGTGATTACTTCAGGTATTCACCAGTCATTGGACTTGATTGCTAAATTGTTGGGTGATAAAGAATGTTTGGCATGGATGGAAAACCCCGGTTATTGGGGGGCAAGTACCGTGTTGACGTCGGCAGGCATTCATCTACGTTCTATTAACGTCGATGAAGAAGGGATGAGCCCTACGCCCGAACAAATGCAGCAAGACGTGCCTAAGTTTATTTTTGTAACCCCCTCGCACCAGTATCCATTGGGAACAGTGATGAGCTTGGCTAGGCGACGTATGTTGTTGGAATATGCCAATCAGTGTGGTGCGTGGATTATCGAAGATGATTACGACAGTGAGTTCCGCTTTGGTGGGCGTCCTATTGCATCACTACAAGGCTTGGACAGTTACGATCGCGTGATCTATCTAGGGACTTTCTCAAAAACGCTGTTCCCCAGCATGCGTATGGGCTTTATGGTGTTGCCCAAAGCCATCGCGCGTGCGGCGTCAGTAGCGCTGTCTGAGCTGTACCGTGAAGGCCGGTTAATGGAGCAAGCCGTATTGGCTGACTTCATCGCAGAAGGGCATTACGCGGCGCATATACGTAAGATGAAAGCCGTGTATGCACGACGCCAAACCTTATTACGGGATGCCATAAGTGAGCATTTCGGCCCACAGTGGCCGTTGTCTAACCAAGAGGCTGGTTTGCATTTGGTGATGCACTTACCAGAAGGTACAGACGACGAAGCCATTACCAAGGCGGCACACGAAGCGGGTATTTGGGTACGACCCTTAACGCGGTATTACAGTGGTGAACGTAAATCACCAGGCTTGCTTTTTGGTTACGCAGCAGTAGAAAATGAAAATGATATTCGTCCGGCTTTTGCACAGTTGGCAGAATTGATAAAAGCAGCGTTGTAAGGCTGACAGCGCATAGGTAGAAATATCAGGTACTTGGGAAATGGCACTGTAAATCGTTGAGCCAGTGGCTCTAGGTTATTTGCCTATTCTGGTGTATCAATGTAGGCCAGTTGCTCAATCCGCCAGTTGCATGCCATGTAGCTAGGGGGTGGTGGTAGTAAATAATGACATTGATTTTTGCTCGTGGAGTACACAAATGAAATTGACGCGTCCTGAGCTGTTTAAGCAGCAAGCGTATATTAATGGCCAGTGGGTGAACGCTGATTCCGGCGAAACGCTGGAAGTTCAAAACCCAGCAACCGCAGAAGTGATCGGCACTATCCCTAAAATGGGTGCTGCTGAAACACGTCGTGCAATTGAAAGTGCTGCTGAAGCCTTTAAATTGTGGCGTGCTAAACCCGCTAAAGCGCGTGCAAACATTTTGCGTAAATGGTTCGACTTGGTGATGCAAAACCAAGAAGACCTCGCAACAATTATGACCATCGAACAAGGTAAACCTATTGCCGAGTCCCGTGGTGAAATTGCTTACGGTGCATCTTACCTAGAGTGGTACGGTGAAGAAGCCAAACGTGCTTACGGTGATGTGATCCCTGGCCCAGCTGGTGACCGTCGTATCGTGATTACTAAAGAGCCAATCGGTGTATGTGCAGCGATTACGCCTTGGAACTTCCCATCCTCCATGATCACCCGTAAAGTAGCTGCTGCATTGGCTGCTGGTTGTTCTATTGTGGTGAAACCTGCTACACAAACACCGTACTCCGCATTTGCGTTGGCTGTGTTGGCTGAAGAAGCCGGTGTACCTGCTGGTGTGTTCTCTGTGTTGACAGGCTCCGCTTCCGCTATCGGTGGCGAAATGACCTCCAACCCAACTGTGCACAAACTGAGCTTTACAGGTTCCACAGAAATTGGCCGTTTGCTGATGAAGCAAAGCGCCGAGCAAATCAAGAAAGTGTCCTTGGAATTGGGTGGTAACGCTCCATTCATCGTGTTTGAAGATGCTGATCTGGATGCCGCTGTTGAAGGCGCGATGGCCAGCAAATACCGTAACACCGGACAAACTTGCGTATGTGCAAACCGCTTCTACGTTCACGACAGCGTGTACGATGCATTTGCCGAGAAATTCGTTGCTGCAGTGAAAAAACTGAAAGTCGGTAACGGGATGGACGATGGCGTGACCCAAGGTCCGCTGATCGAGCAAAGCGCTGTAGATAAAATCCGTGAGCACATTGCTGACGCAGTATCCAAAGGCGGTAAAGTGTTGACAGGTGGCGAGTCCGACGAAAAAGGCGGCTTGTTCTTCCAACCTACCGTTGTAGCTAACGCTACAGCAGACATGATCGTGGCAGGCGAAGAAACCTTTGGTCCATTGGCACCATTGTTCCGCTTCAAAACAGACGAAGAAGTGATCGCTTTGGCGAACAACACTATCTACGGTCTGGCAGCCTACTTCTACAGCCGCGACTTGAGCCGCGTATGGCGTGTAGCAGAAGGTTTGGAATACGGCATGATCGGTATTAACTCCGGCATCCTGTCCAACGAAGCTGCTCCATTTGGTGGCGTGAAACAGTCTGGCGTTGGTCGTGAAGGTTCCTTCTACGGTCTGGACGACTACATGACTGTTAAATACATGTTGATGGGCGGCATTTAAGCCTCCGTCACGGTATGAGTAAAAACCTGCTCGCTTAGGCGGGCAGGTTTTTTTGTGTCTGAGTGCTGGTCGTGGTGTGTGCGTCAGGATGTGGCATTCTGGCATCTGGGTTGCATAGCCTGTAGTGGGACACCATAATCAACGGCTTTACTACTGAATAATTGTTCAACAAGGTGTGTGGCGTGAGTACCCATAATCCAGCTTCTATAGCAGGCGTTATTTTCTCTATTTCGTCCTCCGTACTCTTTGGAGTGCTGTACTACTATTCCACCTTGTTAGCGCCATTAAATGGCATACAGATTTATGGTTGGCGTATCTTGCTTACCATCCCATGTCTGACACTGTTTCTGATCGCCACACGTCAAGCTAAAGACGTGACTGCCATTTGGAAGCGACTCAAACACGAACCTTGGTTGTGGTTGGCGTTGCCGGTATCGTCCTTCTTGGTGGGTGTGCAGTTGTGGTTGTTTCTATGGGCGCCCGTGAATGGCTATGCCTTGGATGTGTCACTGGGCTATTTCCTCTTGCCTCTGACCTTAGTGCTGACCGGCAGATTGGTATTTAAAGAGCGCATCACCACACTGCAAAAAATAGTGTGCGCGATAGCGGGTGTAGGCGTAGTAAACGAATTGCTTTTCGCCCCACAAGTATCATGGCCTGCGTTTATGGTAGCACTGGGCTACCCGTTCTACTTTGCGTTGCGTCGCATTCTTAAAACCAGCAACTTAGGTGGCATGTGGTTTGATTTGCTATTAAGTGCGCCAGTGGCTGCGTGGTTTATTGTAGAAACCAGTAAAGCCTTACCTGATGGCACCTTTACTGCCACCCTGTTGTGGTTGATTCTGGGCTTGGGTATTTTGAGTGCCACGTCGTTGGGCTTGATGGTATTGGCTAATCACAGATTGCCGCTGGGGCTATTTGGGCTACTGGCCTACGTAGAGCCTGCCTTGTTGGTGGTAGTGGCGTTGCTGCTAGGTGAGCGCATTGAAAACATGCAATGGATCACGTATGGGTGTGTGTGGACGGCGATATTGTTGTTGATCGTAGATGGTGTGCGGTCCATGCGGGGTGAGGCTGTGACTGGTTCTAGGCGGAAGCTATAAGCCCGCTTACTCACAACTGGACTACATGAGCCTAAGGCTGCGAAAGTGTTTTTAAATTTGTAAACCAAATTGAAAAATACTTCCCTCCGCCTTTCCTTCGTTGCATGCCACGGTTTTTATGTTTATTGCTACCCGAAGAATCTCGTACTTCTGGATAGAAGGGGCTGTAAATCTTTCTGTAGTGGCATATTCAGGGGGGGGGGGCGGAGAGAAAATTTTTTTGATTTGGTATCTCAAATCACAAAAAGTTGTTCCGCAGTCCCCCAGCATGTGCGATGAAAACAGTCCCTGCATGTGTTATGAACACAGCAAGCAATCAACCGTTCTTGGTAGCCGCCGCATGACACTGCCACCGCCACGCATCATCACACATTTTCTGAATACCAGACGATGCCGTCCAGCCCAGTTTCTTTCTTGCAAACGAGGTGTCAGCCCAGCATGAGGCAATATCACCCGGGCGTCTAGGAGCGATCTGGTAGGCAATGCGTCGTTGGCTGCTGCGCTCGAACGCTGAAATCATATCCAACACCGAATAACCGGTGCCTGTACCTAAGTTCACCGCCAGCAACTCGCTATCGTTTTCTAGGCAGTAATTCAACGCTGCTAAATGGCCTTCGGCTAAATCCATCACGTGAATATAGTCACGTACACCCGTGCCATCGGGAGTGTCGTAATCATCGCCAAAGACGCTTAATTGAGCACGCTCACCTACCGCGACTTGCGCAACATAGGGCATGAGATTGTTAGGTATACCTTGAGGGGCTTCGCCAATGAGGCCACTGGGGTGTGCGCCTACTGGGTTGAAGTAACGCAAGCAGGCAATACGCCAGCCGTCTTCACTTTTGTAGAGATTTTGCAAAATCTCTTCCACCATCAACTTACTGTGACCATAGGGGTTGGTCGTGGACAGTGGGTGGTCTTCTGTCAGCGGCAGGAACTTAGGATCACCATAAACCGTTGCGGACGACGAGAAAATAAACGTACGTACATTGGCGGCTTGCATGGCTTGTAATAGTTGCACCGAACCGTGCACGTTATTGTCGTAATAACGTAAGGGAAACTGTACGGATTCGCCCACCGCTTTGAGCCCAGCAAAATGCATCACGGCTTGTATGCTGTAGCGAGAGAACAGATCAGCCAATAGTGCGGCATCACGTATATCGCCTTGGATGAAGTCAGGGCGTTTACCGGTGATTTTCTCTATGGCATCCAGCACGGAAGGTGAACTGTTGCTGAGGTTATCCAGAATGAGTACGTTGTGGCCTGCCTCGAGTAGGCTGACAGTGGTGAGGCTACCGATAAAGCCGGTGCCGCCGGTAACAAGAATGTAGGGCGTCATAGTTTCTGTAATGCAGTTTTGTAGTGTGCAGAGCGGTCTTGGTACGTTTTGGCATTACGCTGCAAGTTGGCGACTTCTTCATCGCTGAGCGTACGCACGGCTTTGGCGGGCGAGCCAATAATCAACGAGCGTTCTGGGAAGGTCTTGCCCTCAGTCACTAACGCACCAGCACCTACTAGGCAGTTTTTGCCAATGACCGCACCGTTTAATACTACGGCTTGGATACCAATGAGGCTGCCGTCTTCTACCGTACAGCCATGTAACATAGCTTGGTGGCCCACGGTGACGTTGGTGCCTAGGGTTAGCGGGTAGCCAGGGTCGGTGTGTAAAACAGCGCCTTCTTGCACATTAGAGCCTGTGCCTACATGAATGAGCTCGTTATCGCCACGCAAAATAGCACCAGACCAGACGCTGGTGTGGGCATCAAGCTGCACCTTGGCGATCAATACGGCTTCTTCGGCCACATAGGCACTGTTATGTACTACAGGGCTGTTATCATCAAGTTTGTATTGTGTCATGCCTCGCTTCCCAGTTTGGACCAAACTACGATCGTAGCACCAACTGTATAAAAGCTGTATGGCACTACACAAAAGATGTTACAGTTTCTCGTGCCCAACTCTATAAAGGGCAGGCTGTTTTTTTAGTGTTTTTTGCCATGTCGTCTACTACTCCTTCTCTATCTACTGTATTGCTGGCAAGCGCCCAGCTCGTGCAAGGGGTATTAGCAGGTAAATCATTAACAGAATGCTTGACGCAAACGCCAGCTACGGTGCGTGCTGCTGCTCAAGCGGTTAGCTTTCATAGTTTGCGACGCTTAGGGTTGGCTAAGCAGTTATTAAGCCAATTGGTCAGTCGTAAAGCTCCCTCTGGTTTAACAGAAGCCTTGTTGCTAGTGTCGTTGGCAGTGTTAGATAGTGCTGTCGAGGTACAAGAAAACGAAGACGCCTTTTCTGATCAACCAGAAGTTCCTGTTTATGCTCCCCATACGGTAGTGAACCAAGCAGTACAAGCTGCTGCGGATCACCGTTTGTTGCGTGTGTATAAAGCCTTGATTAACGCTGTGTTGCGCCGCTATTTGCGTGAGCGTACCGCGTTATTGGAAGAGGCAAATAGCCACCCCGAGGCTCGTTGGAATTTCCCCAACTGGTGGATCAAACAGATTAAAAAAGCGTACCCACAGCAGTGGGAAGCCATTTTGCAGCACTCAAATCGCCCCGGTCCGTTAACCCTGCGTGTGAATCAGCGCCGCTGCTCTGTGGCCCGTTTGCAAGCGTTGTTTGACGAGGCTGGTATCGCATGCTGGGCGCCGGGTGGCGAGGCTGTGGTGTTAGCCGAAGCTCTGCCTGTGCAGCAATTGCCGGGTTTTGAGCAAGGCTGGTGGTCGGTACAAGATTACGCTGCACAGCAAGCGGGTGCTTTGTTGCCTATAGAAGATGGCATGCACGTACTGGATGCGTGTGCAGCACCGGGTGGTAAAACAGCCCATTTGTTAGAACGTGCTGATATTTCGTTGGTGGCTCTGGATGCCGATGCCACACGATTGCAACGTGTTCCTCAAAACTTGCAGCGTCTGGGTTTGAATTCTGATCAGGTGACTATACAAGCGGCTGATGCGGCGAATGTAGAACAATGGTGGGACGGTAAACCGTTTGATACGATTTTGGCCGATGTGCCATGTACAGCATCCGGTATTGTGCGCCGTCATCCCGACATACGCTGGTTGCGTCGCCCACAAGATGTGGCGGCAACAGCAGCATTGCAAGGCCGTATTGCTGATGCGCTGTGGCTGACATTAAAACCCGGTGGGTATATGCTGTATGTCACGTGTTCTATTTTCCCGCAAGAAGGTATAGAACAAAGCAAGGCGTTTTTAGCACGACACCCTGATGCGGTGGCGCTTCCTAGTCCCGGGCAAGTTTTACCTCAGCCTGTAGTAGCTGGGCAGCCCTGTGGCGATGGGTTCTTTTATCAGTTATTACGTAAAGAGGTGTGAGCGTAAGCCATGAAAGTAAGGGGTAGACTCAACCGGTTTGTACGCAAGGCAGGGCTAGCATTAGCGTTGTGTCTTGTGGTGCCTGTTGGTTCTGCTCAAGGTTTACGCGTTGCCGATGTGGCAACAGAAACAACACCTTCTATGGCCACGGTAGTCGATACCGGGCAACAAGGCACTACCGAAGAAGTAGTACGGGTAGAGCCAGTGATACGTGATGGGCGTCTGTACATAGATGCCGATGTGGATTTTGAGCTAAGTCCTGAACTACAGGACGTAGTCTATAAAGGGATTCCCCTGTACTTCACCGTTGATGTGGAGATACGTAGTACACGCTGGTGGTGGTTCGATAAAACAATAGTAGATGCCAATCAGACTTGGCGGGTCACCTACAATGCGTTAACCAGACAATGGCGTGTGGGCTCGGGGGAGCTGTTATTGCCGGAAAGCAGTCTAAATGAGGCCTTGGCGTCGTTGCGCCATATACGAGGCTGGGCTGTGGCACCAGTAAGTGATTTTGACCGAAACACCGAACTGTATGGACGCTTGCGTTTGCGTCTGGATACCTCTTTATTGACTAGGCCCTTCCAAGTTGATGCGATGAATCGCCGTGCTTGGACGTTGTCCACCCCATGGAAAAACTTCACTTTTTCGATTTCCGACGCCGAGCACCAGCCGTAATACGCTGGGTGCTGCGTATAGCCCTGATCATCGCTGCGATTAGTGCAGTGGCGTTGCTGGGCTTATTGGTGTGGTCCACGGCTAACGCTTCACGCTATAACGAATACTACGATGTGCTGTTGGTGCTGAATGGTATCTTGGCGGTCGCCTTAGTATTCTGGGTGGTGCTGTTAGGCGGTCGCTTACTGCGGCAAGTCAAGAAACGGCAGTTTGGCGCCAGGATGACTGCGCGCTTTGCCTTGTATTTCACCTTGATAGGTATTTTGCCAGGCACATTGATTTACGTGCTGTCGGTGCAGTTTATGTCGCGATCTATTGAGTCGTGGTTTAACGTGCGCGTCGATAGAGCGTTAGAGTCTGGTTTGGACTTGGGTAGAACAGCGTTAGACTCCCGGTTAAGCGACTTGAAAAAGCGCGCTGCTAGCCTTGCTGTGATGCTCAATGAAAGCCATGTGGATCCGGGCTTGGTGCTAAACAGTTTACGTGAGCGCACCAATATTGGTGATGCCATGATTTTCACCAGTGCCGGCAGATTGATCGCATACTCGTCTACGCGTTTTGATATGTCGCTGCCTGAAATTCCTAAGCAGAACGTACAGAACTATTTACGTATAGCAAAAGAGTATGCCTCGGCCGAATTAGACGATAGCCCGGGCGTAGGCTCTACCGGCTTGCGTTTACGTGTGGTGATTCCTCTGGATAGCAGCAATAGTTATCTAGGGCAGTTTACGCAATCCAGTGATAAGCGTTGGTTGCAGGTTACCGAGCCCGTGCCAGAGAATATTGCGCGTCATGCTATGTTAGTAGAAGAAGGTTATAGGGACTACCAAGAGCTTGCCTTGTCACGGCAGGGCTTGCGTAAGTTGTATGGCATTATCCTAACGCTGGCATTGATTCTGGCCGTGTTCGCGGCGATGGCTGCTGCGATTGCTATTTCGCGTCGGTTGGTACGACCTTTGCTGGCGCTGGCGGCTGGTACGCAGGCGGTAGGGGTAGGGGATTACCGTCCGCTCCCCGAAAGCTCTGATAAAGACGAAGTAGGGCAACTGACACGATCGTTTAATACGATGACCCGACAATTAGACGATGCAAGGCGAGCGGTAGAACGTAATAGGCAGCAACTAGAACGTTCCAACTTGTATCTGGAATCGGTATTAAGTAGTTTGTCGTCAGGGGTTTTGGTGTTTGATGATGCATTTTGCGTCACGATGTTTAACCAAGCCGCACAGAATATTTTGCGTGCCGATTTAAGTTTGGTGAAGGGAAAACCGCTGGAAGATGTCACGGATGACAACGGGTTTGCCAACCAGCTGCGTAACGCGTTTGCCGAACATTCGGCGGTGGGTGCACGAGAATATTGGCAGCAACAATTTGAATTAAGCTTTGGCAGTAAGCATGATATGCGTGCTGTTATTATTACCTTGCTAGCGCGGGGTATGGAGCTGCGCATAGGGCGAGATTCCAGTGGCTATTTGGTGGTGTTTGACGATATCAGTGATATTATTTCGGCGAACCGTCTAGTAGCTTGGGGAGAAGTCGCTCGACGCTTGGCACATGAAATTAAAAACCCACTAACGCCTATACAGTTGTCGGCAGAGCGTTTAGCTTTGAAGTTGGAATCTAAGCTGGATGAAACCGATGCGGCAATGCTGAAACGTGCCACTACCACTATTGTGAATCAGGTGGGGTCGTTAAAGCAGATGGTGGATGACTTCCGGGAGTATGCCCGGGTGCCACAAGCGCAGATGCAAGAATTGGATATAAATGCGTTACTGCATGAGGTGTTAACTTTGTACGGATGGGATCCGGAAAGTGCTTCTGCAGAAAACAGCGGACGTGTAAACTGGGAAGTATCGCTAGGGGCGGATGTACCCGCCGTAGAAGGTGATCCAACGCAGTTACGTCAAGTGATTCATAATCTGTTGGCCAATGCTGTGTATGCGGCCACTCAAGGGCGAGAGCCTAGCGAGGGAATCATCACAGTACGCACTACCTGTGCCATTCATGATGCAGAACAGGGCATACATGGGGTACGATTGGTGGTGGCGGATAATGGCCCAGGTTTTGATGAACAATTGTTGGCCCGAGTATTTGAACCTTACGTAACAACGAAGGCTACAGGTACTGGTTTAGGGTTAGCCATTGTGAAAAAGATCATAGAGGAACATGGCGGTAAGATAAGCGTGACGAATCAACGTGAAGGGGGCGCACGCATCACCATCCTCTTGGCCCGCTTGGCAGAATCAAAAGTAGTAGCTGATTCTGTTGAAGGTAATGATAATAGCGTAAAAAGCTCGTAGGGACGGTTTATGGCCAGAATTCTGGTAGTTGATGATGAAATCGGAATCCGTGAACTCTTGTCTGAGATTCTGTATGACGAGGGGCATACGGTGGAAGTCGCAGAAAATGCCGCACAGGCTCGTGCAGCTCGTTTAAGAGCACGACCTGATTTGGTACTTCTGGATATCTGGATGCCGGATACGGATGGCGTTAGCCTATTGAAAGAATGGGCTTCACAAGGTTTGCTAGACATGCCTGTAGTGATGATGAGTGGTCATGCCACCGTCGATACAGCGCTGGAAGCTACACGTATAGGGGCGGTGGATTTCCTAGAAAAACCCATCACTATGCAGAAGCTGTTGCAAACAGTGGCCTCCGGTTTGGAACGGGTGGTAGTACCACCTAAAGTACCCGCCATGGCGACAGCACCACGTGTTGGTGGTGTACCTGTAGCAAGTGCTGATGTAGGCGTGGTTGCCAATGCGCAGAATCGCATGCAAGCACCTGCTTCGGCCATTCAAGGCGAACAAGGTGGTTCACACTTGGGTAGCATTTCTTTGGAACTGCCACTACGTGAAGCACGCGATGAGTTCGAGCGTATTTATTTTGAATACCACTTGGCCCGTGAAAACTACAGCATGACACGTGTGTCAGAGCGTACTGGGCTAGAGCGTACTCACTTGTATCGCAAATTGAAGCAACTGGGTATTGATGCGTCGGCACGCCGTCGTAGCCACAATAACCAGTAAGCAGAGCCAGAATAACTGACCGCGCTACCTCCTTGTAGAGGTAGCGCGGTTGTGTACGTTATGTTTTGGTGTTTAGTTGCGCTTGCGACTAATGCTGGAAATCGGAATACGTACCTCACCACTCTGGGCATCACGCAAACTCGCGGCGCGCCACGCATGCCCGTAAGCAATTTCTAAACTTAGATGAATAGTGCCATCCATGTGGCGCTGGGCTTCTAATGCATCTATCAAACGTTGATGCCATGCCCTGCCGGTTAACGAACCGCGACGCAAGGTGCTGGCATTGCCGCCTAATGCATGCACTTCGTTCAGTAGCTTCTCGGCAGACTGGTAGGTGAGTGTAATGATCTCTTGATCCATGACGGGATCGGTAAAGCCATTTTGTAGCAATTGATCGCCGTAGTCGTGCATGTCCACAAACGACAGAGTTTGTGTGTGGGCATCTGCGGCATTGAGTGCGTTACGCAATTCAATGAAAGTGCCTGGCCCAGGTACAGAAAACATCACTAAGCCGTTGGCCGCCAACACGCGTCGCCATTCTTGAAATACCTTTTGCGGGTCGGGTTGCCACTGCAGCGACAAGTTAGACCAGATGAGGTTTTGGCTTTCTGGGGGCAGTTTTGTGTCGGCCATGTCAGCCAACACAAAACTGTTATTAGGGGTGGGTTTGTTGCGCAATCTGTCCCACAAGCCGGGACGATGCGTATGGCGTTCGGTAGCCACCTCTAGCAGGCGCGGGCTGATATCCACACCGGTGTACTGCATGTCGGGGTAACGTGAGCGTAGTGGGTCTATCGCATGACCAGCGCCGCAACCTGCATCCAATACGTTTTGTACGTCAACACGTACATAACCAAGGCGAGCCAACATGCGTTGGGCAATTTCGCCGTACAAAAACTGCGGAGCATCTAAGGGTGCACGACGGTCAAATTGCTGTCGTACATGCTGGAGGCTAAGAGGAAGAGGGTGTGACATGATTGCGCGATGTGGCCCTGTCAGCCATGGCTGGCCGGTAGAGTGTAAGTTTGGTTAGAGCAAGGCACTATTATGGCGCATGCTTTTCGCTTAGGCGACCTTTTGCAGTCTCTCAGTCAGGTTATACAGGTTCCTCGTCCGTGTGTGGTGTGTGAGCAGCGCGCATGGCGTTATGGCGTGTGCGAGTTATGTTTGTTGGAGTTAGCCCAGCAACGGCAAACAGGGCAGCGTTGCCCACATTGTTGCGTACTCTTACCCTCGCACGGTGGCTGTAGAGACTGTGCAGTGCGTCCTTTGCAGGTAGAGCAGGTCTTTGTGGCATGGGACTATCAGGGAGATGCTGAGGTGCTTATACAGGCGTATAAAGGCCGTCAGCAGCAGTGGCTGGCAAGCGTGATGGCAGAGGCGCTGTATCAGCAAATTGTTGCAGGCTGGCCCTCAAGGCCCGCTGTGGTGCAGGTGGTGGCAATTCCGGCATCTGCCACGGCATTACGGCAACGCGGTTTTAATCCCGCGGCGGAAATTGCCAAGCGGGTAGCCAAACAATTACAGCAACCTTATGCCATAGGTCAGCTTTGTAGTGTAGGCGGCCAACCGTCTACAGGGCAAAAGCAGCGTAGCAGACAACAGCGGTTAACGGGTCAGGCTCCTGCATGGCACTGCGCACCGTTGCCAGTAGGCAGCACCGTATTAGTAGTTGACGATGTACTCACCACCGGCAGTACACTTCAGCATGCCGCAACACTATGCCGGCAGGCTGGGGCGCAGCACGTCTATGCTGCCGTGGTTGCACGTACGCCGTGGCGTGATTATTTTTGAATTCATCAGGTTGTTATGTTCCACATTGTTCTGGTTTCTCCGGAAATCCCGCCCAACACGGGCAACGTTATTCGATTGGCCGCTAATACAGGTGCACAATTGCACTTGGTTAAACCTCTAGGGTTTGAGCTTGAAGACAGTAAGCTGAAGCGTGCAGGGTTGGATTACCACGAATGGGCACAAGTGAAAGTCCATGAAAACTTACCTGAAGCTTTAGCGGCTATAGGGGCTAGCGCTGACCGGTGCTTTGCGTTGACCACTAAGGGCCAAACATTGAATGAACCTGTGTTTAAGGCGGGTGATGTGTTTGTGTTTGGTTGCGAGACGGCAGGTATGAATGCCGAGCAAATGGCATTGTTTGCAGCCGAGCAACGGTTGCGGTTGCCTATGCGTCCCGATCAGCGTAGTTTAAATCTGTCCAATGCGGTGGCCGTGACGGTTTTTGAGGCATGGCGACAGTTAGGCTATGAAGGCGCAGTGTAAAGACAATAGGCATATCAGTGTGGAGTAAGCCATGAGCGTTCGTATTAGTGCGTTATACAGTTATCCCATTAAATCGTGTGCAGCGCTTGTGCTCACACGTAGTGCTATCTCGCCGTCTGGGTTAGCGTGGGATAGAGAATGGGTAATGGTGGATGCCGATGGCGAGAAAATGACCCAGCGCACCATTCCTCGTATGGCGTTAATACAGCCTACTATCGAGGCGGAGCACATGCGTTTACAAGCGCCCGGCATGCCAGATATTTTGGTAAGCCTGCAGCGTGTAGAGCAGCCCCCCATTGTGGATGTGCAAATTTGGGCTGATTGGACACGCGGCCAAGACGAGGGCGATGCTGTTGCTGAGTGGCTGTCTAGCTTCTTAGGCATGTCGTGCAGGCTATTGCGTGTGCACCCTACAGCGCACAGAGCGGTGAGTGCGACATGGTCACGGAAGTGGGCCGATAGGTCAGGCGAAAGTGCAGAGTTTTTACAGAAAGGGATGTTCGGCTTTGCTGATGGCTTCCCCTTCTTGATCTGCAATGAAAGTTCGCTAGATGAGCTCAATGCCGAGATACGCTCACAGCAAGGTAGCGATATACGCATCAACCGTTTCAGGCCCAATATTGTGGTGCAGGGGTTAGACGCGTACGAAGAAGATTACGTACAAAGTTTGCAAGGTGGTGGTCATTATTTCGCACGCCTGAAAAACTGTACCCGTTGCCCATTGCCTAACGTGAACCCCGAAACTGCCGAGGTGGGTGATCAACCAAGCAAAGCGCTGGCAAGCTCTAGGCGTTCAGAGGCAGGGATATTGTTTGGTATCAACATGGCGTTGTATCACGCCAGCGAAAGTCCGTTCATTGAAGTAGGGCAAACGCTGGAAGTGGAATACGAGGTGTAATTACGCGCTTTCTTTACGAGGGTCGCGGGACAGCAAGGTTTGTACAGCCTGACGAGGCGGCAAACCTTGTTGCAGCACTTGATACACGGCTTCGGTAATGGGGGCGTGTACCTGTAAGCGCAATGCAATGGTGCGAGCAGCTTCAGCGCAGCGTACGCCCTCGGCAGTCATGCCAGAGCTTAAAATTTTCTGTAAATCTTCACCTTGCCCAATAGCAAGGCCTACGCGTCTGTTTCTAGACAGATCGCTAGTAGAAGACAGTACCAAATCGCCTAAACCGGTTAGGCCTTGGAAAGTTTCGGGCAAGCCACCTAAGCCCACACCTAAGCGTTGGATCTCGGCCAAGCCACGGGTAATTAAGGCAGCCCTAGCATTTGCGCCTTGACCCAAGCCATCGCCTATACCGCAGGCAATCGCAATAATATTTTTCAGTGCACCACCCACTTCTACACCGATCACATCGTGACTACTGTAAATGCGTGCTTGTGTGCCGTGTAGCAGGCTTACAGCGCAGTGCATCAAGTCGGTGTTGTCGCTGGCAATGGTTAAGCCTACAGGCAAGCCTTTAGCCACTTCAATGGCAAAAGAGGGGCCCGAGAGCACACCGTGGTGTAGCCAGTCGTGATGAGGGGTGTGTTGCGCGGCGATGACGTGTGGTAAGTCGCCACTTTGGGCATCAAAGCCTTTGCAAATATGTACCAAGTGCACAGGGTGTCTGCGTGTGCTTGGTAAAAAAGCGGACAGTTGGGTACAGAGCTGCGCCAAACCCGCCACCGGTACGCCCAGAATAATAAAAGCAGGGCTTTCATCGTGACCTAAGGCGTGTTGCATCGCTGTTTCCAGCGATGCCGTGGCGGATAGCCCTTCAGGTAGCTGTACATCGGGCAGATAGCGCTCAAGGCTATGCTGCTGGTTAATCTCAGCAACGCTGGCGGGGTCGCGTGCCCAAAGCATAGTAGGTGCATTAGCATGACACAGCACAGCCAAAGCTGTGCCGTAACTACCGGCTCCTAATACGCTGACACGTGCAGGCGCAGAACTGTGCATCCTATTTACTGAATAGGCTGGTTTTGTGCTTCGGAAGCAGCTTGTTGCTGAGCTTCGGCTACGCGTTGCTCGTACATCTGCTGGAAGTTCACTTCAGTCAGGTGCAATGCTGGCAGTGTGGTGCGAGTGATGGCATCAGCAACCGTTGCACGCAGGTATGGGTACAACATGGTTGGGCACACAATGCCCAGTAATGGATCCAACTGTTCAGCAGGAATGTTGGCTGCTTCAAAAATACCGGATTGTGTTGCTTCGATCAGGTACAGCACTTTGCCCTGAATACGGGTAGTGACCGTGGCCGTTACAGAGGTTTCGAAAATGCTTTCAGCCAAGCGCTGAGCGCCTACTTTCAGTTCTACTTCAACGTTAGGAGCTTCTTGTTCCAAGAAGATCTGTGGTGCATTGGGCATTTCCAGTGAAAGGTCTTTCACGTAAGTGCGCTGCAAGCTGAAGCTAGGTTGTGCGGCCTGTTCGTTGGCGGCTGCGGCATTGTTTTCAGGTGTGTTCTGTTCGGACATGAAAGCTCCAGAAAAATGGTAGGTCAGATACCGTTAGATAATTAGGATTCCAGCAGCGGCACCAGTTCGCCAGCGCGATCCAAAGCAGCTAAATCATCATAGCCGCCCACATGGGTATCGTTGATGTAAATTTGGGGAACGGTGCGACGTCCGGTGCGTTCCATCATGATGGAGCGTTGTTCAGGGTCACGATCAATCAGGATTTTTTCAATGTGTTCTACACCGCGCTGTTTCAGCAGCATCTCGGCACGTACGCAATACGGGCAGACGGCGGTGCTATACATAAGAACTTTTGCCATGATAGTGTCAACAAGCGTTAAAAAGTGTTAGGACTTGCGCACTGGCAAGCCAGCTTGTATCCAGCCTTGAAGACCGTTTTCCAAGCTAAATACCTTATCAAAACCCAGTTTACGCAAAGTTGCAACAGCCTTAGAAGAGGTGCGGCCTTGCTCGCATACCACTACAATAGGCTTATCTTTGGCAAAGTGATTGCTACGGCTTTCCAGATCAGCAGGCTGAATGTTTTGTGCTTGCGCAATATGGGCAGCTTTGAACTGATCTGCAGAGCGAATGTCGACGATGATGGCATCGTGCTGGTTCATTTGTGCAACGGCTTCAGAAGGGCCAATGGCTCTACCATTACGGTTTTTAGTGAAGGCTGGTAATAGAAGCATGATGCCGGAAAGCACGGCAACGACTAAAATTAGCAGGTTGTTTTGACTGTATAAGAATTCCACGATAAATCCTGATGAAAGCCGGAAATGAATGGTTGAAGGGTTTAATTATAAAATGGACAGCAATTTTTAACTTAGAGGCTGTATTTTTACCATGTATAAACTTGTATTGATGCGTCATGGCGAGAGCCAGTGGAATCTGGAGAACCGTTTTACCGGTTGGACAGATGTTGATCTGACTGAAGCTGGCCGTGAACAGGCCCGTCAAGCGGGCGAGTTGCTCAAAGCCAATGGCTATGAGTTCGACATCGCATTTTGTTCTGTGCTTAAACGTGCCATCCGTACGCTATGGATCGTGCTCGACACTATGGATGCTATGTACACTCCAGTGGGCATGAGTTGGCGCCTAAACGAGCGTCATTATGGCGCGTTGCAGGGTTTAAATAAAGCAGAAACTGCAGAAAAGTACGGTGAAGAGCAAGTACATATCTGGCGTCGTGCCTATTCTATCGGCCCTGAGCCAGTGGCTGAAGACGATCCACGTCACCCACGTTTTGACCCACGTTACAACCGTTTGAAACCCGAGCAACTGCCCGCTACAGAATGCTTAGAGACCACTGTAGAGCGTGTGGTGCCGTTCTGGAACGAGTCTATTGCACCGGCTATTCGTGCTGGCCGTCGCGTGCTGGTTACTGCTCATGGCAACAGCTTGCGTGCGTTGATCAAGTACTTGGATAACGTGTCCGAAGACGAAATCGTGAACCTGAACATCCCTACAGGCCAACCACTGGTATACGAATTGGACGAAAACCTGAAGCCAATCCGTCACTACTACCTGGGCGATGAAGACGCTATTGCTGCGCAAATGCAAGCGGTAGCAGCACAGGGTAAGGCGAAATAATATGCGTCGTGGCGTGCTCTTGCTGTGGTCATTACTGGCTGCATCCCCACTAGCTTTTGGGGCAGAGGACTTACAGTCCCGACAAAATGAGGCTAGGCAACAGCAGCAAGAGCTACGCCAACGCATACAATCGCTACAGCGAAATATTGAAAAGTCAGAAAGCTCACGACAAGACGCAGCTCAAGCGTTGCGGGCGACAGAAAGTGCGATTTCTGACAGTGATAGGCGTTTATTAGAGCTGGAACAGCGTTCAAAGCAGGTACAAAAGCATTTGGGCGAATTGCGTGCCCAAACCAGTGAACAAGAAAAACTGCGAGATCAACGCCAGCAAGAGCTAGCAGAGCAATTACGGGCTATGTATGCCAGCGGTTTGTCGCCGTGGGCAGCGTTGTTGTCGGGCGATGACCCGCAAGCCATACAGCGCGAGTTGGGCTACTTATCGTATGTGTCCCAAGCGCAAGCAGACAAAATCCAAGCCTTACATGCCACCTTGCGCAACTTAGAAAGGTTACAGGCGAACGTGCAGTTGTCGCAGCAAGAGCTTGCACAACTCAGCGCCGAAAGTGAGCAAAAGAAACAAGAGTTGTTGGCACAGCAGACTGAGCGCAGCCAAGTGCTGGCTAGAGTGCAAACAGAGCTGAGTCAACAGCGTGGGCAAGCCACTCGCTTGCAAGGCAACGATGAGCGTTTGGGCCGCTTAATTAGCGGTTTGGACGTGGAAATTGCTAGGCAAGCAGAGCTAGCGCGCCAAGCTGAACAGCGCCGCCGTGAGGCTGCAGAACGCCAACGACGTGAAGCGGCTGAAGCCGCTCAGCGTCAACAAGTGGCAGAGCGCCAAGCACGTGAGTTGGCGGCGCGACGTGCAGCAGAGGCCCGTGTTGCGGAAGAACGCAGACGCGCTGAACAAGCACGAGAACCCCTGCAAGTGGTACGCGTACGACCTAGCGACGGTGTGGTGGCTGTGGATGCCGAGGAAATGCCGCGTGAACGCATACGTATTACGGAAGAGTCTGTAGTCAGAACACCGCCACCTCCGCCCCCACCAGCGGTACGCGAGGTGGTGCGTAGTGCACCGCCTGAACCTACACCGGCCCCGTCTGAGCCGGTGCGTGAGGTGCCCGCTGGAGGCTTTAATGGATTATCTAAAGGCTTGCCTATGCCGGTGCAAGGCACAGTGCAAGGGCGCTTTGGTGTAGATAGGCCTGATGGTGGCGGTAAATGGCGCGGCATCATGATTCGTGCCGAGCAAGGCCGAGCAGTGAAAAGCGTGGGCGCAGGGCAGGTGGTATATGCCAATTGGCTCAATGGCTACGGTAATTTGTTAATAATTGATCACGGTAACGGTTTGCTTACGGTTTATGGGCATAATCAGAGCCTATTAAAGCAAGTAGGTGATGTGGTTAGAGCCGGTGAGGACGTCGCACGCGTTGGTGCAACGGGTGGTCAGGTAGAGCCAGGGTTGTACTTTGAAATTCGTCAAAATGGGCAGCCTGTAAACCCTCAGCTATGGTTGCGGGGCTAGGCAGATGGCGGTATTCTTTACCTCTACGCAGGAAGTGTCTGTTGCTCAACCTTTTGTAAAACATGCTTGTACTGCCCAAATGGGCGATACCAATAATTCAAGATTACAGGAAACACATGGCTAATCGCAGGCTTCGCGGAATAGGATTAATAGGCTTAGGCGCTTTGGGTGGGGTATTAATTAGCCTAACCGTCAGTGCAGTAGCCCAACGAGGTGAGCCGCTACCATTGCGTGAGCTACAACAGTTCGCCAATGTGTTCTCAGCCATTAAAAGCAGCTACGTCGAGCCCGTTTCTGATCAAGCACTGATTGGCGATGCGATCCGTGGCATGTTTGCCGAACTAGACCCGCATTCCACGTACTTGGATGCCGAGGCATTCCAAGAAATGGAAAACATGACTCAGGGCGGTTTCGGCGGCTTGGGTATAGAAATTGGTAGCGAAGACGGTCGTCCTAAGGTGATTTCACCTATTGAAGACTCTCCTGCTGCGAAAGCTGGCATTATGGCGGGCGACATCATCGTGCAGATTGATGGTAAACCCACCAAAGACATGAGCTTGAATGACGCGGTGAAACTGATGCGCGGTGAGCCGCAAAGTTCAGTGAAGCTAACCATTCAACGTGCTGGTCAAGATAAAACAATAGATGTCACCATTGTGCGTGACCTAATTAAAGTACAAAGCGTACGCGGCAAAAAGCTGGATAACGACTTGATGTATGTGCGTATTGCACAATTCCAAGAGCGTACTGCTGCCGACCTGATTCGTCAGTTGCGTACCCTAAGCGAAGGCACAACCCCACGCGGTTTGGTGCTAGACCTACGTAATGACCCCGGTGGTTTGTTGGAAAGCGCCATTGGCGTGACCTCGGCATTTGTTGAGCCCGGTAAGCTGGTGGTATCTACCAAAGGGCGTATTCCTTCGTCCAACCGTGAGTACTTTGCTAAGCCTATGGCATCGGTACTGAGCGATTTACGTGGCGATCAAGAAGCCCTGCGCTCGTTGGGCTGGTTGCGTGAAATTCCTATCGTGGTGCTGGTGAATGCTGGCTCTGCTTCGGCCTCCGAGATTGTGGCGGGTGCATTGCAAGACCATAAACGTGCAACGATTTTGGGCGGAAGATCCTTTGGTAAAGGTTCTGTGCAAAGCGTACTGCCTTTGGGCGAAGACTCCGGTATCAAGCTGACTACAGCGTTGTACTACACACCAGAAGGCCGCAGTATTCAGGTTACCGGTGTAGAACCCGATATCTTGGTAGATGATACCGCTCAAGGTAATTTGTTCCGTCTACCACGCGAAGCCGATTTGCAGCGTCACTTGCATAACGAAAGTGGTGACAACGAAGACGCTCAGAAAGACACGCAAGAATACGTGGAAGAACCCAAAATGTTTGAGTTCGGTGGCGCAGATGACTTCCAGCTTATGCAAGCGGTTAACTTCTTAGAAGGCCGCGAGGTGAAGAAATCTGATCCAACAGCGGTAGTAGAGCCCGCTGCGGAAGGCAGTGCGGATGATGCTCAAAAAAAAAGAGTAACGCCGCGCAATAGTGAAGGGGCTGAGCGTTTTAGAGTGACGCCTCACGGACTAGAGCCTGCTAAGCCTTAAGCTACGTTAGCTATGAATGATCAGCATTTGATGCGCTACGCACGCCATATACTCTTAAATGAGTTTGGCGTGGAAGCGCAGGAACGTATTGTTTCTTCCCATGCGCTTATTGTGGGCGCAGGTGGTTTGGGCTCGCCAGCTGCGTTTTATTTAGCTGCTGCGGGTGTGGGTACCTTAACCCTCGTTGACGACGACGAGGTGGAACTGAGTAATCTACAGCGCCAGATTCTGCATACTACCGATCGTATCGGTATGCCTAAGGCAGAATCAGCCAAGCAAAGCTTGGCGGCGTTAAATCCGTCTATTGAGATCAATACGGTTTGCCAACGTTTAGACGAAGACGCATTGCAGCCTTTAGTGATGGCGGCCGATATCGTTTTAGATTGCACCGATAACTTTGCCACGCGCCATGCAATTAATCGCAGTTGCGTGCGCCATCACAAGCCGTTGGTATCAGGGGCGGGCATACGCTTTTCAGGCCAGATCAGTGTGTACGATCTGCGTGATACGACGGCACCTTGCTATAGCTGCCTATTTCCCGAGGCCGATGACGTAGAAGAGCTGCGTTGTGCTACTACAGGGGTGTTTGGGCCAGTTGTAGGTACCGTAGGCTGCATGCAAGCCGCCGAGGCACTGAAAGTCTTGGGTAACTTCGGAGAGCCGCTGGTAGGGCGTCTATTAAGCTTTGATGCACTAACAGCCAAATGGCACAGCATACGCTTTAAAAAAGACCCCGGTTGCGAGGTCTGTGGGCAGTCATCTTAGCGGTTGCTGTATTCCACTAGTTTTAAGCGACGATGGCGTTGTGCTAAGTCTCTGATGCTGTGAATACGTAAATCCACATAACTATTTCTACCTCGGTGCATGGCTGAATGCGGTGTGCCGGGGTTGAATATGTGCACAGTTTGCATCCCTAGCTGCTTTGCACTCTTCAAATTGCGCAGCGTATCTTCTACCAACACAAAGTGTTCAGCGGGCAGCGCAAAGCGTGCCTGTAGTTGCTGCATTAAGGCTAAGGATGGCTTGGGTCTGAAGCGGCCCTGAAGTTGCATGTGCTCAATGGCCCAAATCTCTTCAAATACCGAATGCATGCCTACCAGTTGCAGCACTTGCCTAGCGTAATGCTCGGGTGCATTGGTGAGCACGATTTTTCTGCCGGGTAAGCGATTTAGCTGATGGATGATATCGTCTTCAGCGCACAGCAGGGGTTGTAGCTCAAAGTTATGGCTACGGTGTAGAAATTCATGAGCATCCACGCCATGATGCCTATGCAGGCCTATCATGGTGGCACCGTAACGTTTCCAGTATTTCTGACGCAGCGCATTGGCTTCGTGCATGCCTACCTGCACGAATTCGGCCACGGCTTCAGTCATGCTGCGATCAATGGCTTGGAATATGCCTTGCGAGGCGTTGTGCAGCGTATTGTCTAGGTCAAAAAGCCAGACGGTTTGTGCTGTAGCGGTTTGAGGGTAATGCCGCCCACTGCGGGTGCGCAGCGGGCGTTGGGGCGCAGACTGCATTAGTGTGCGCTAATCATGGTGCCTACACCACGATCGGTCAAAATTTCCAACAACAAGCAGTGCGGTACACGACCATCAATCACGTGTACGGAGTTCACACCATTGCGGGCAGCATCCAGTGCCGAGGAAATTTTTGGCAGCATACCACCAGAAATAGTGCCATCTTGGAACAGTTCGTCGATGGTTTGCGCGGATAGACGACGCAGCAAATCACCGTTTTTGTTCAGCACACCGGGGGTGTTAGTCAGCATAATCAGCTTTTCAGCACCCAGTACTTCTGCCATTTTCCCCGCTACAACGTCAGCATTGATGTTGTAAGCACGACCATCTTCACCGTAACCAATAGACGAGATCACAGGAATGAACTGATCGTCTTGCAACGCTTTAACCACGGCAGGTTCAATGCGCGTGATATCGCCCACAAAACCAATATCAATCATGTTGTCAGGATCGTTGGCATCCGGTAGGAATTTTTTCTTTACCTGAATTAAACAACCGTCTTTACCTGTTAAACCTACCGCTTTACCGCCGGCTTCGTTGATCATCATGACGATGTCTTGTTGTACCTGGCCGCCCAGCACCCACTCCACCACTTCCATGGTCTCGGCATCGGTGACGCGCATACCTTGAATAAAGGTACCTTCTTTACCCACGCGTTTCAGCGCATCGTTGATTTGTGGTCCACCACCATGGATCACAATGGGATTTAAGCCCACCAGCTTCAGTAGCACCACGTCGTGGGCAAAACTGCGCTGCAAGGATTCTTCTGTCATGGCGTTGCCGCCGTACTTAATCACCACCGTTTTTCCGTGGAAACGACGGATGTAGGGCAGGGCCTCGGAAAGAACTTCCGCTTTAATGGTGGGGGAAGAGCTGGGGGATTCGCTGGAAGTGGTCATCTCGGTGTTCACATGCAAAGATGAAAGAAAACCCGGGCGCTAAACGCTTCCCGGGGTCTGAATGAATACTGTACTACCAAATGACGAAAATTTTAACTGGCAAGTGCTTTTTCAAGGGTATTGATGAAGGTTTGCTTGTCGTAATTTCCCACATAACGGCGCAGTATGTTCCCTTGCTTGTCAATGAGGAAGGCGGTAGGCGTGAGTCGTACATCGCCGAAAGCCTTCGCAATACTACCATCGGCATCACGGGCAACCGTGAAAGGGAGTTGGCGCGAACTGGTAAAGTTGCGCACGTACTCTTCAGGATCGTGCTTCATGGCTACGCCAATAACTTCAAAACCTTTATCGGCGTAGTCGCGGGCGTATTGGCTAGTGTCAGGCATTTGGGCAACACAGGTAGTGCAGTCTGTAGCCCAAAATTTCACCAGTACTACTTTACCTTGCAATGACGCCATACTGATGTCTTCGCCTTCTAGGCTGTGAAACGTGACATCAGGTGCTTTGGTGCTGGAATCTGACTCGGCGTCGCCGCAGGCAGCCAGAAAACCCAGTGCACCAATTAGCATGAATTTAGAGAGTAAGGAAAACAGCTTGCTCATTGAACCGGTATCGCTTCAGGGCCATTATCCAAAGAGGATGAGGCAGGTGGAGGGGAGGTGTTATTCCCCGTATTAGACACGGTTGAGCTGTTTTGGTTCTGCTCTTGCTGTACGCTTGCGGGGCTTACGTACTCAAACAGTTTTACTACCTTGTTTACGCCTTCCACACCCGCGGCCGCTAAGGCAGCGCGCTCACCTTCGGTGGTGGTGACCTTACCCTGCAAATACACCACACCACGCTCTGTCGTCACACTGATGGTGCGGCTAGGTACTTCTTTGGTGTTGATGAGTGCAGTGCGTACCTTGGTGGTGATCCAACTGTCGTTAGAGCGTACACTTAATGACGTGACGTCACCCACGCGCAAGTGGTTATACACCTTGCGTACTTTAGGGATTTTGCCAACGTTGCTTTCTACTTGCTGGCGCATTTCTTCGGTAGGTACATCACCTACCAACAGCAGGTGGCCAGCATAAGAGTTGGTGTTGATGCGTGCATCCTGTTCGCCAACCAGTTTACGGGCTTCTGCACCCGCTTTCATCTCGATGGTCTGGTCATCCACCTGTTCTCCGGCTGTACGTCTGTCGGTTGCGACAGTTGCCGTTGTCGCAGCAACGCCACCTACGGCAATAGCAGCACACCCACTAAGTGCGATGCTACCTGCTAAACCTAGCGCAATAAGAGAGAGGCGGGTAGTACGAACAGAAAAAAGCATTATTCAACATCTCCGAGTAGGAGCGCATCAATACCGTCACACATGGCATGCAGCATGAGCATGTGTACTTCTTGTATACGCATGGTGCGTTCATGGGGAACACACAGGTGAATATCGGTGTCACGCAACATTTTACCGATTTTGCCACCACCTTTACCGGTAAGGGCAATCACGACCAGATCACGCTCATGGGCGACCTGAATGGCACGCATGACGTTTTCTGAGTTACCGCTGGTAGAGATAGCAATCAGAATATCGCCGGTTTGTCCTAAAGCAGCCACTTGGCGCTCGAAGACAGCATCAAAACCGTAATCGTTACCCACCGCTGTAAGGATGGAGGTATCGGTATTGAGGGCAATACCTGCTAGGGGCAGGCGATCACGTTCAAAACGACCTACCAATTCAGCAATAAAGTGCTGGGCGTCAGCCGCCGAGCCACCATTGCCGCAGGCAAGTGCTTTGCCGTTATTCGTGAGCGTGGCAAATAAAAGTTCTACAGAGGCAGCCAGTGGCTCGGTGAGCTCCTGGGCACTGAGGTAAAGCGCTTCGGCAGAGTCGTCGAAGTGCTGGGTCATTTTAGCGATCAGATCCATGATGTTGATTATCGCATGATCAAGAATTGAGGTGAATGCCGTAGCACTGGTTCCCACGATTATGACACTTATGTCTGCATAATGGGGGATGCCCACGTATAGAGTGGGGGCGGTTTCTACCGGTTATAGCGTGAAAGTGCAAAAAATCGCAACCTTATGTAAAAGCATGACGAATCCAGTGCGGTTCAGCGTTGTGAAAGGCGATGACATCAAAACGGCATGAGGGCAGTTTTCCCTCAAAATGTTGGCGACATAGATGGGAAAGCAAAAAGCGGGCTGATAGGCGGATACGTTGTTGCTTGCTTCGGTTTACACTGGCGACTGCGCCGTCAAAGAGCTGGTGCTGGCGGTAACGTACCTCCACGAAAATTAAGGTGTGGTGATCCGTGGCGATAAGGTCTATCTCGCCAAAAGGTGTGTGCTGATTTTGGGCCAGTATGTGCAGGTTATGTGCTTGCAGAAAGCGTGCCGCTTGCTGCTCGTAATGCCTACCTAAGCGCTGAGTAGGCGAGAATGTACGACGTTGCGCTTGCGTTGCCACACGAGCAGGTCGCTTCTTAAGCAGACGACGTTGGGCAAGACGTGCCAGAGCGGTGGGCGAAAGAGGCTGGCTCATGGTGATCAATAATGTGAAAAGGTAAGAACCTAGTATGGATGAGAACAAGGTAGAACAGAGTATGGGTGTGACAGTTCAGAGTCTGTTGCAACGTACAGAAGAACAGTCATGGCCACAGGCTTGTCTGTACGTGGTGGCTACCCCTATAGGTAACTTAACCGACATGAGTCTGCGCGCGTGGCAGGCATTGCGACGTTGTGATGTGATTGCTGCCGAAGATACGCGCTCTACGCGCCCACTTCTGCAAGCATGGGGGGTGGATACGCCCTTAATGGCGGCACACCGTCATAATGAAGAACAAGCGGCACAGCAGATTGTGGCTAAGCTAGAGGCAGGTCAGCGTGTGGCATTAGTGTCCGATGCTGGTGCTCCTGCCGTCAGTGATCCAGGCTCACGCATTGTGCGTAAGGTACGCGAGGCGGGCTTTAGGGTGTTGCCATTGCCTGGTCCGTCAGCGGTGATTACGGCGTTGATGGCTACGGGTGTGACCACGGATGAAAACCCTGCGTTTGCGTTTGCTGGGTTCGTGCCGTCTAAATCCATGGCTAGACGTAAATGGTTGCAGCAGTGGGAGCGGTTTGATGGCCCGGTATTGATGTTTGAAGGGCCGCATCGTTTACGTGCGACGTTGCTGGATATGTTGGAAGTCTATGGACCAGATAAGCAGGTAAGCGTGGCGCGTGAACTCACCAAGCGTTTTGAGCAGGTACATACCTTGGCGTTGGGTGAGGTAGAGGCGTGGCTAGATTCAGATAGTCATCACGAACAAGGCGAGTTTGTGTTGGTGGTGCATGCAACCGTGCAGGTGGCCGCACAGGCTGAAACAGACATTGATGAGGTGACTCAGCAATGGATGCGAGTACTGCTGACGCAGTTGTCTGTGAAAGATGTGGTGAAGCTAGCAGGCCAAGCCAGCTCGTATAAACGCGATGCGCTGTATGAGTGTGCGTTGCAGCTCAAAGAGCAAAGCCACTAACGTATGGCCAAGCTGGATACGATGCCGGTCTCTTGCTCTATGCGACGGCCGGCTTCTAGGGCCTCACTGCGGCTGTCATAAGGGCCTATTTGTACACGGTACAAATCATTAGTAGGGGCCACATGCGCCTCGCGAAACTCTATGCTGCTGATTTTTTGGTTCAGGTGCTCCACTAAGGAGCTCGCACTTTGTTGTGCGGCAAAGGCCCCAAACTGCAAATACACTTGCGGAATGCCACTGCTGCTGTTGCTGATAGTGGTTAAGGTGCCACCAGTGCTACCAGACTGAACGCCGTTATCAACCGGCTGCAGTGTGGCTGGGCTTTGTACCGTAACAGGGGTAGGGCTAGCTTGAGCATAGGAGCCCGAGCGTATCTCGTCGTGAGTAATGGCTTCTACGATTACGGCACCACTGCCAGGCCCAATCAAACCAAGTTTGGTGGCAGCCACGTAAGAGAGGTCAATAATACGACCACCATGAAAGGGACCCCTGTCGTTGATGCGCACAATGATGCTTTGCCCGGTTTGGGGGCGTGTCACTTTGGCATAGCTGGGCAGAGGGAGAGTGGGGTGGGCTGCGGTCATGGCGTACATGTCGTAGATCTCGCCATTCGCTGTTTTTCGCCCGTGAAATTTCTTGCCATACCACGAGGCGGTGCCGGTTTGTCTAAAAGGCTTGCCGTCGGTTAAGGGTACGTATTGCTTGCCCATTACCGTATAAGGACGCATATTGGCGGGGGCATAGCGCTCAATGCGGGGTTCGGCGTTGGGAATGGATTGTAGATTTTTGGGTGGGTTAACGTCGGGGCCATCGTCTTGGTAATAACCACCGCCTCGTTTGACTGATGTGCCGCACCCTGCAAGGATGGCGCTAAGTAAAAGAACGAAGAAGAGTTTGCTACGTATCATGGCACCGGATTGATGGGTGGTTGATTGCGATGGCGTACTAACAACGGCGAGTGGTGTGAGAAGCGTCGGGCTAATTGCTCTACCACATAGACCGATCTATGTTGCCCACCGGTGCATCCGATGGCTACCGTCAGGTAGTTACGCGTGTCTTGCATGTACAGAGGTAGCCAGCGTTCTACAAAGCCAGCAATGTCATCTACCATGTTTTGTACGCTACCAAAACGGTCTAACCATTGGGCCACAGGTTCGTCGCGACCTGTGAGGTGGCGCAGCTCGGCATCATAGTGGGGGTTTGGTAAACAGCGCACATCAAACACTAAGTCAGCATCACCCGGTACGCCACGCTTGTACGCAAACGACTCAAAGGTCAGTACTACGGGGGCGCGATCTGCTTGCACTAAGTCGCGCACCCAAGCACGTAACTGGCCGGGGGCCAGATCACTGGTGTCAATCACATGTTCTTGTTCGCGCAAAGCAGCCATCATCTGGCGTTCAGCATCTATACACGCTTGTAAAGAAGGTGCTTGATTGTCTTGGCGTAAGCGGTCAGTGAGCGGGTGACGTCGGCGAGACTCAGAATACCGCTGCTTTAGCGTATGGTCGTTGGCATCCAGAAAAATGACTCGCACTGCAACGCCGCTATTGCGCAGTTGCGTGAGAATGCCGGGCAGGCTGTTCAAATCGCCAGGGGCGCGCACGTCAATAGCAATAGCGACGCGGTCCAGTTGCGTTTCTACAGATCGAGTGATGAACTCTTGTAAAAAAGGAACGGGTAAATTATCGACGCAGGTGTAGCCAGTGTCCTCGAGTAAACGTAGGGCAACGGATTTACCTGAACCAGAAATTCCGGTGATAAGTACAACTTTCAGCATGGATGATCAGCGACATACAGAAGGGAAAAAGGCCGGCATGACACCGGGCTCTCTAACTATCATACCAATTCTATACTACGCGCTGTTGACTGCTTTCCTGTATGGCTTGGGCCTGACGCTCAATAAAATCACGCATGGTGTCTATGCCACGAATTTTCAGGATAGTGTTTCGCACAGCCGCTTCTACCAGTACCGCCAAGTTTCTACCTGCTGCAACTTGTAGCATGACTTGCAAGATATCCACACCCAAAATGGACTGAGTACGGTCTTGCATAGGCAGGCGTTCGAAGTCGGCAGGGTTTGCTCGCATTAAATGCACAATGAGTTTTAAATTCATTTTTCGGCGTACCGAGGTCTCGCCGAAGATGGTGCGTATGTCTAGCAGGCCCAACCCACGTACTTCAAGCAGATTTTGCAGTAATTCGGGGCACTGTCCCTCGATCACGCTGGGCGCGGTGCGGAAGACTTCTACCGCATCGTCAGCGACTAAGCCGTGACCACGGGAGATAAGCTCTAGTGCCAGCTCGCTTTTACCCAGCCCAGACTCACCTGTAATTAATACACCTAAGCCTAGAACGTCTAAGAACACACCATGCAAGATGGTGCTAGGCGCTAAGCGTTTGTTTAAGTACACACGCAGCAGATCAATAATTTCTGCAGCATCCAGCGGTGAGGCCAATAAAGGAACGTGGTGATGGGCGCAAAAACTCACCAAGTCTTCAGGGGCCTGTGCATTGCTGGCAATGATAATGGCGGGAACGCCGCCTTGTGCAAGTTCTTCTAGATGATGCTGGCGTCGTTTAACATCGAAGCGATGGTAGTACGACAGTTCTTCCAGACCAAAAACCTGAATACGTGCGGGGTGTATCAGGTTTAGGTGTCCTAGTAGATCCGCAGCGGCCATGCCGGGATCCAGTAGGATATGGGCGGCGGATAATTCACCCGCCAGCCATTTGAAATTCAGACGTTCAGAGGTATCGCTAACAAGTTCCTGTATCGTCAACATGGTCTGGTTTGTCCACATGGCTGGTAAGAAGTTGGTGGATGACAGCCGGGTCGGTTTCTGTGTTCAGCGCGTGGCGCAGGTCTGGATCAGACATTAGACGGGCAATTTCGGCCAACAAGTCTAAGTGCACCTGAGTTGCATTCTCGGGAACGAGCAGAATAAAGAGTAGGCTGGCAGTGCGGCCATCGCAGGCATCAAAACGTACGGGTTCAGCTAAACGAACAAAAGCCGCTAAGGGCTCTTTTAAGTCTTTGATGCGGCCATGCGGAACAGCAACGTTATGGCCTAGCGCGGTAGAGCCTAGGCGCTCACGTGAGAAAAGGCTTTGGAAAACAACCGTACGAGCAATGCCCTGATTGTTTTCAAATAACAAACCTGCTTGTTCAAATGCACGCTTTTTACTGGTAGCTACCAGGTCCAGTACTACATTTGAGGGAGGCAGAATTCGCGACAGTAAGTTCATGATTTACAGTACAGAGACTAGTGCGGGTAAGCACCGTCACATAAATTGGAGTTAAGCGCCATTTAATACGAAACTGCGGGAATAATAAAGCCCCATGTAACGGGGCTAGGTAGATACAGCAGCGTAAGGCCTACTGATTATAGAGGAACTCTGACGCGAGCGCCTTTACAGTGAGGCGGATTCCATACGCTTGTGCGGCGTATGTGCGTGATTACCAACTTTGTCCTTGGCTTTGATGATTTGCCGTTCAACCTTGTCAGCCAATACGTCGATGGCAGCATACATGGATTCTTCGGCAGCTTCACTATGTAGGTCTTTACCTGCTAGACGCAGGGTAACCTCTGCTTTTTGCTGTACGCGCTCAACTGAAAGAACGACCTGAATGCCGATGACGCTGTCAAAATGTTTGGCGACGCGCCCAATTTTATTTTCCACGTATTCGCGGATGGCTGGAGTGATTTCTACGTTGCGACCGGTAATGCTCAGACTCATATAAAGCTCTCCTGTGAGGTCAATATGCACAGCGTACGTGTGCGAAGGACAGTAGGTAAGTCGTGTTCTCCATATCTGTTATTGATGACTTCAGTATACAGAAATGAAAGCCCTTGAGTATGATTCTGGTCAAAAATCCGTGTTTTCCCGTACCTACATTTTGAAGTGCTGACCCAAGTAGACTTGGCGTACTGCTTCGTTGTTAATGATTTCGTCAGGGTGGCCGCTGGTGAGCACTGTGCCATCGCTAATGATGTAAGCGCGATCACAGATGCCTAGGGTTTCACGCACATTATGGTCCGTAATCAGTACGCCAATTTGTCGCGAGCGTAAGTACTGCACAATGCGCTGAATTTCGATCACAGCAATAGGATCCACACCAGCAAAGGGTTCATCCAACAGAATAAAACGAGGTTGGGTGGCTAAAGCGCGGGCAATCTCTACGCGTCGGCGTTCCCCACCAGACAACGATAGTGCTGTGTTGGTGCGGATGTGACCAATTTGTAGTTCGTCAATTAAGCGCTCTAGTTGTTCTTTGATCTGAGCAGCGCTAAAACGCTTGCCGGTTTGGCGATCAATTTGCAGCTCTAGCACGGCACGAATATTTTGCTCTACGGTGAGGCGTCTAAATACCGAAGCGTCTTGAGGCAAGTAGGACAAGCCCAAGTGAGCACGCTTATGCATAGGCAGGCTAGCGATAGGGGTGTCGTCAATATCTATACGGCCACGGTCAGCAGCCACAATGCCTACAATCATGTAGAAACTGGTGGTTTTACCTGCGCCGTTAGGTCCGAGTAGGCCTACCACCTCACCGCTGTTCACGGTGATGGACACATCTTTCACTACAGTACGCTTACCGTAGGTTTTGCTTAGGCCGGTAGCGACCAGTTGGCCCTTAGGCTGATTGGAAGTAGAAGCGGTGGTTTCCATGATGTGTCTTAGGGTTTGGCAGTGGCCGAAGCGGCGGCAGGCGAGCGACGTGTGCAGTCGGCTAGAGCAGCATCTGATTTAGAGCGGTGACGGGTAACGGAGCGTACTCGTTGGTTAGGGCCTGCTGATTGTGGGCCGCCAAAGGCTTCGTACGTGTCGGTGTCTTGGTGGTACACAATGCGCTCACCGCGAATGTTGTCTTGTGGTTGGCCACAGACATAACGGGTGACCACGGCTTGCCCAATAAGAATCAGTTGCTTGGCTTTACCGTCGTATTCGGCACGCAAGCTTTCGGCTTTGATGTTTTCAAATTTTTCTGGTTTTTCTTGGCGTAAATGTACGCGGTCTGCTTGTTCTACAGTGGCGGTACCAAACTGGAAGCCATCGGCATCTTCGCGCATGGCCAAACGATCTGACGATAAAGTGAGATTGCCACGCGTCATGGTGACGTTACCCACAAAGATACTTTCGCGCTTGATGTCGTCGTAATGCAGCGTGTCAGACAAAATCAGGGTGTCAGGTTCTTCTGCTGGGGGCGTACTTTGTGCCGCAGCCAATGTGTTACCCAGTGCTAGTACGATTCCCGCACACCAGAGCAGAGGGCGCGAGCGACGTAGCGTAACAGTAGAAAGTGCAGGAGTCATAGGGGGCTTCATGGGTTGGAGGAAGACTGACGTTCTTGTCGGTCTTGACCAGATATTTTGACATCTGAGGCGGAAAACACCTCAAGTTGGCGTGTGGTGTTGTTGTAGCGCATGCCCTTGCCTCGCATGGTGGAGTTACCGTTCACCACCAAAGCGGGTTCTTCAGTGTGTACCACGTCTTCGTCAGGCAGAATGACTAAGACTTCACTGCGTACATCTAATGGCTTGCGCTCGGCATCTGGTAAGCGCTGAGCATGGGCATCACCAATCAGTGTGATGCGGCTGCCGTCTTGATCCATGATGGCGGTGTTCGAGGTGGCAATAATAATGGGCGAATCGGCTTGGTTGCTGACGGCACGGGCACTGGTGATCTCGTAGGAGTCGTCGTCTGGGTAGTGCAGCATGTGCTTGCCTTCCAAACGATTTAAGGCACGGCCTTGTTCGTCTGTACGCACCAAAATAAAGTTTTGTGCCCACGAATCAGGTTCGTGCGTAAAACGGCGGGGCGGATCCACTTCTAAAGAGCGCTGCGTATAGTCGGCCGCCCACCATGTGCCTGCTACCAAAATAAGCAGCAGCACCATGGCAACCAGAGAGGGCAGTTTTTCGCGCATAAATTCAGCCTTACTGAATAGAGCCAGCAGTATTAAAGGTGCGGGGTTGCAAACACGCTCCCAGCTTACCTTGCGCGGCCAAAATCAAATCGCAGCATTCACGTACCGCACCTGAGCCGCCTTCTTGTGTCGCTACCCAATGGGCTATTTGAGAAATATAGACAGGGGCATTGGGCACGCTGGCCGCAAAGCCTACGCGCTGCATGGCCACTAAATCAATGATGTCATCGCCCATGTAGCCTATTTCAGCAAGGTTTAGCCCCATTTTGGTGGCAATTTCTTGAATGACGGGTAGTTTGTCGCTGATGCCTTGGTGTACTTCGGCAATGCCTAGGTCAGCAGCACGGCGCGCCACAATGGCACCTTGCCTGCCCGTCACCAATGCAACGTGCACGCCATTTTCTTTAAGTAAACGCAGCCCTAAACCGTCCAGCGCATGAAACGCTTTTAAGGCTTCGCCGTGTTCGCCATACCAAAGTCGGCCATCTGTTAATACACCATCCACGTCAAATACCATGAGGCGTATGGCTTTTAGACGTTGCTGTAGGTCGGCATCTACTCGAGCCAGAATTAGGGCTTCTACAGGGTGTGGTGCTGTGAGTGGTGTGTTTTGGGACATGTTATATCACCTTCGCTGCCAGCAAATCGTGCATGTGCAACGCGCCCAATAGTTGGCCTTGCTGGTCTGTAATAAGTACTTGATGAATACGGTTGTCATCCATCATGCGGGCGGCTTCTATAGCCAGTGCATTAGCGGAAATTTGGCGCGGTGAGGGAGTCATGCCTACCGTCACTGTGGCTTGACGTATATCACCTTGTTTGGCGATTAACCTACGCAAATCACCGTCCGTAAAAATGCCTACCGGATGTCGCTGGGCATCCACCACAATGGTCATGCCCATACCTTTGGCTGACATTTCAGCTAACGCGTCGGTGACGAGGGTGTCGGTATGCACTATAGGTAAAGCGTCGCCTTGGCGCATCACATCGCGCACAAAGGTGAGCAATTGTTTGCCTAATGCACCACCGGGGTGAGAGCGCGCAAAGTCTTCGGCGCTAAAGCCCCTAGCTTCTAAACACGCAACCGCTAAGGCATCGCCCAGTACCAAGCACGCTGTAGTGCTGGTGGTAGGAGCCAGGTTTAGCGGGCAGGCTTCTTGTTCTATATGTACGTCTAGATGCAAGTCGGCACTTTGTGCGAGCTCAGATTGGTCGTTACCAGTCATGGCAATGAGCTTAATGCCTAAGCGTCGGGTCACCGTCAGTACGGTGATGAGCTCTTGCGCTTTGCCTGAATAAGATAGGGCGATCACAAGGTCGTCTTCAGTGATCATGCCTAAGTCACCATGCAGGGCTTCGGCAGCATGCATGAAGAATGCTGGCGTACCGGTGGAGGCTAAGGTTGCCGCGATTTTGCGTGCAATATGTCCTGATTTTCCGATCCCAGTAACCACCACTCGGCCTTTGCAGTTAAGCAACAAACCAACGGCTTTGACTAGGTTGTCGTTAAGCCTGCCTCGCAATTCTTGCAAAGCATGAGTCTCAATGTCGAATGTGCGCTGGGCCGAAGCTATAACGCGTTTTGGATCCGGTGTGATGAAGGCTCTCATAGCAAAACTCTACTCTAATCGCGTATTTTAGCCGGTCTTTGCTCGCTTGCGGAGAGTAATGAGTAAAGCTTGAGACTTGAATAGAGAATGCGATAGGACTATGATTCGTTCATTATCGCAATTTCAGTAATTACTGAAACTTCAGGAGCAGTTGATGATCTTAGACCCACAAGCCGAACGTTTTATTTTGCACTTTGGTGAGATGGGAGGACGTTGGGGAGTAAACCGCACCGTTGGGCAGATCTATGCACTGCTGTTCTTGTCTCCGGAACCTCTGCACGCAGAGGAAATTGCAGAAACACTAAAAATTTCACGATCAAACGTGAGCATGAGTCTTCACGAGCTGCAGTCTTGGCGGTTGGTGTTACTCAGCCACAAAGTAGGGGATCGCAGAGACTACTTTGAGTCCCCTAAAGATGTGTGGGAAATTTTCCGCCGTCTGGTAGAGGAAAAGCGCAAACGGGAAATAGACCCTACGCTGACATTATTACGTTCCATATTGATGGAGCAACCAGAGGACGCGCGGGAAGAGTACGAACATCAACGAATTGCGGCAATGTTAGAGCTGATAGAACTAGCTACGGGCTGGTTTGATGAAGTGCAGGACTTGCCGCCAGAGACCTTGCAGAGCCTGATGAAACTAGGCTCCAAGGTGCAAAAGGTATTGGGCCTAGTGGGCAAGGTCCGAAAAAGTGTGAAGTTATCCGGAGATCAACATGATTGATTTAGACGTGGTGTCATTGTCGAGGTGGCAGTTTGCCTCTACCGCAATGTTTCACTTCCTGTTTGTTCCCTTAACCTTGGGGCTATCGTTCCTGCTTGCCATTATGGAGAGCGTGTATGTCATGACGGGCAACGCTATTTGGCGGCGCATGACGATGTTCTGGGGCAAGTTGTTTGGTATCAACTTTGCGCTAGGGGTAGGGACCGGGGTAGTGATGGAGTTTCAGTTCGGAATGAACTGGGCTTACTACAGTCATTACGTAGGTGACATTTTTGGTGCACCGTTGGCCATTGAAGGACTGATGGCCTTTTTTCTGGAAGCAACCTTTGTAGGTCTGTTCTTCTTTGGTTGGGACAGGCTATCTAAAGTGAGCCACTTGGTGGTGACGTGGCTAGTGGCTTTTGGTGCAAACTTTTCGGCGCTGTGGATTCTGATTGCGAATGGTTGGATGCAAAACCCTGTGGGTGCTATCTTCAACCCAGAAACCATGCGTATGGAGATGACCAACTTTGCCGATGTGCTGTTTAACCCTGTGGCACAAGCTAAGTTTGTGCACACCGTGAGCTCGGGCTATGTGTTGGGTGCTGCCTTTGTGGTGGGTGTAAGTGCATGGTATGTATTGCGCGGTCGCCATATAGAAATAGCACGTCGCTCCCTAACCGTAGCAGCCAGCTTTGGTTTGGCTGCGTCGCTATCCGTTGTGGTATTGGGTGATGAAAGTGGTTACCTGACTACCGAGCACCAACAAATGAAAGTGGCGGCGATGGAAGCAATGTGGGAAACCGAGCCTGCACCTGCAAGCTTCAAGCTGTTTGCGATTCCTGACCAAGAAAAACGCGAAAACCTGATTGAGCTAGATATCCCCTGGGCAATGGGTATTATCGGCACGCGTTCATTGAGCACAGAAATGGCGGGCATTAATGATTTGGTAGAGCATGCACAAGTGCGTATACGCAATGGTTTGTTGGCCTACGATGCACTGCAGAAAGTACGTGCGGACAAAACCGACAGCGAAGCTCGCGCCGTGTTTGATGCACACTGGCAAGATCTGGGTTACGCCTTGCTGCTCAAACGTCATGTGAGCGATATGAGCGACGTGACGGATGAACAAATTGCGCAAGCCGCATGGGATACCGTTCCTCAAGTGGCCCCCTTGTTCTGGACCTTCAGGGTCATGGTGGCATTGGGCTTTTACTTTATTGCTTTCTTTGCTGTGGCTTTCTTCTTGGCCTCCAAAGACCGTATTACCCATAGCAAACGCTTTCTTAAAGTGGCGTTGTGGACCATTCCGTTGCCATGGATCGCGATTGAGTGCGGTTGGTTTGTGGCCGAGTTCGGTCGTCAGCCATGGATTATTGAAGGTGTATTGCCGACTTACTATGCCGCTTCGGGCTTAAGTGTGACCGATCTGGTGATCAGTATGGCTGTGTTTATGGGCCTCTACACAACGTTGGCCGTGATTGGAATTAAGGTCATGCTGCATTCCATTCGCAAGGGACCTGATGAGCAGAGCCCTGAGCCCAATGTATCGCTTACACCTACCCACAGTGTGTTAGGCGCAGAGTAATAAGGGGAAATACCATGGATTCATTTATTTTGCTTGATTACGATACGCTGCGCATTATTTGGTGGTTATTGCTAGGCGTGTTACTGGCACTGTTCGCGGTGATGGATGGTGCCGATATAGGTGTGGCGATGTTGTTGCCCGTCGTGGCTAAAAGCGACGATGAGAAACGTGTGTTGTACAACGTGATTGGCCCCGTCTGGGAAGGCAACCAAGTGTGGTTGATCTTGGGGGGCGGTGCGATTTTTGCTGCCTGGCCAGTGTTGTATGCGATGGCTTTCTCGGGCTTTTACTTAGCCATGCTCCTGCTGTTGGTGGCGCTGATTGTGCGTCCGGTCGCGATTAAATACCGCAGCAAAATGGAATCGGCCCAATGGCGTAATCGCTGGGATACGATTTGGTGCTTAAGTGGCGTGGTCTCTGCACTGGTGTTTGGTGTGGCGATTGGTAATGTGCTGCTAGGCGTGCCTTTCGGTTTTGATCCTGAAACTTTGCGTCCGCTGTACACCGGTAGTTTCTTTGGCTTGTTCACCCCATTTGCACTGCTAACCGGTGTGGTGAGTATTTTGTTGCTGGCCTTCCAAGGGGCGGTAGTATTGTCGTGGAAGACTGAAGGCGCTGTGGCTAAGCGTGCTGTACGTAGTGCAAAAATCACGGGTTTATTGATGTTGGCGCTCTTTATCGCTGCGGGCGTATGGGTAGCTACAGGTCTGGAAGGACAAGTGCTGACTTCCGCTATTGAGCCAGGTGCGTTCTCTAACCCACTGAGCAAAACAGTAGAAGTCACTCAAGCCGGCGGTTGGATGCTGAACTTTAGCCTTTACAGCTGGATGTGGTTGGCACCGATGATTGCCGTCTTGGCCGCGTTGGTCGCCATCGTGCTGGTGTCGCGTGGTTCGCTGTTCGCCGTATTCTGCTCGTCAGTCTCGGTCATCGCGGTGGTATTAACCTTTGGCTTCGCGCTGTTTCCTTTCTTGTTGCCATCGTCATCGCAGCCTGATGCGGGGCTGACTATTTACGATGCGTCGGCTAGTCATTTGACGTTATGGGTAATGCTGTTGGTCACTTGCATTTTCTTACCAATGATCATTGCTTACACCAGTTGGGTGTACAGCGTGATGCGCGGCAAGGTAACAACAGATCGCGTGCACAACGCTCCCCATTCCTATTGATTTGCGAGGGCTGTATTATGTGGTACTTTTCTTGGATATTGGGTTTGAGTCTAGCTTGTGCGTTCTCTATCCTGAATGCCATGTGGTTTGAATTAAGGGTAGTGAATTCACAGCAACGACAACAGAACGATACGTCAACGCTGTCTAATGAGTAACTGTGACTAAACCATTGGCTGTTTCTTCCCCCCGCAACAAACGTGGCGGGGGGTGGCTAGCGCAATCTTGGCGCCTAGCTCCCAGACGTATGCTCTGGGCATTATGTGCACCTTTGTTAGCAGGGGTGCTATTTTTGTTTCAGGCCTGGTGGCTGGCAGATATTTTAGACCGAGCTGTGATTGGTCATGCCGCACTACAGCAGCTATGGCCAGCGATTAGCATCGTGGCAGGCATACTGCTGGTGCGTGCGTTATTGGTGTGGTCAGGTGAGCGTGCCGCTAACTCGGGTACCGAACACATCAAACACTGGTTGCGCGCCACCCTGATGCAACGGTTATTAGACAAAGGGCCAGCTTGGTCACGCCTACACCCTTCAGGTGAGCTTACCACTGCGCTGATTGATCATGTCGAAGCCTTAGAAGGGTATTTACAACGCTATATGTCGGCGGCAGTAGCAGCGGTGTTTCTGCCGTTACTACTGGCTGTGGTGGCGATGGGTGTCGATATTGTGGTGGGGTTGCTGCTGTTGCTGACCGCGCCTCTCATTCCAATTTTTATGGCATTAGTAGGTTGGGGGGCAGAAGCCGCCAACCAGAAATACCACCAAGCATTGCAACGTTTATCCGGTGTGTTTGGCGACCGTGTTAAAGGCGTGTTTACCTTGGTGTTGTTTGGCAGGGCTAAAGAAGAAGTAGCCGCTGTACAGCAAGCTAGCCAAGACTTGGGCAAAACCACCATGAAGGTGCTGCGCATTGCGTTTTTGTCTTCAGCAGTGCTGGAGCTGTTCGCGGCGTTGGGTGTGGCCGGTGTGGCGGTATATATAGGCTTAAGCTACTTAGGCATGTTGGGTGATAATTTCACCGGTATGACCTTACAGCAAGGGCTGTTCTGTTTGTTCTTGGCCCCCGAGGTCTACCAGCCCTTACGCCAGATGGCAGCGAGCTATCACGACCGAGCACAAGCTAAATCGGCGATCACGTCGTTAGAAGCTATTTTCAAAACTTTGCCGGCGGTACCGAATAAAAAAACAGCGGAACACAGCCACGACGAGCCTTCTACAGAAAAGTGGGAAGGCGTAAGCGTGCGATTACCCATGACAGACTCTACCGGGGTTACGCCTATTTTGCAGGTAGAGGGTTTTAGTTTGATGGCTCCGGGTACCGATACCGTATTGCTAAAACCAGTATCGTTTACGGTGAATAAAGGGGAGTCCATCGCACTGCAAGGCAGTAGCGGTAGCGGTAAAACCACTTTGTTAGAAAGCGTGTTGGGTTTACGTGCCCGCCATAGTGGAGAAGTGCGCTTATATACGGCTGGCGCTTCCCAGGCTGATTCTGAACACAACTTTTTACCGGGTGTGTGTTTACTCAGTGCTCATCCATTTTTATCGGGTGAAACCGTAGAGCAAGTATTAAGGCTAGCAGCCCCAGAGGCCACCGAAGCACAGATGTGGCAAGCGTTGGCGAATGTGGATATGGATCACGTATTGCGTACACAGCATGCAGGTTTGCAAACCCTGTTGGGTACCCGTGGTTATGGTTTATCGGGTGGGCAGTTGCAGCGTATCGCTTTAGCGAGATTGTTCCTATATGAGGCTGATCTGGTGTTGATGGATGAACCTACCGCGCACTTGGATGCCCGTACACGCGATGTGGTGCTAGACGCTATTTTGGCTTTCTGTGCCGATAAAGCCTTGATTATTGCTACACATGATCCTGCTGTAGCAGCATGCTTGCAGCAGCAGTGGAGTTTGCAAGACCAAACATTGAGCGGGGTACAGTCATGACACTGTGGTGGGGCTTATGCCGTGATTGGTTAGTGCGACGCCGTTGGTTGGTGTTGGGTAGTATTTTGGTGGCCTTAGGCACGGTGGTGGCTGGGGTGGGGTTGTTAGCGGTAGCGGGTTGGTTCCTGACGGGAACCTTTATTGCGGCATCTATGCTTAGCTTTAACCTGTTTGGCCCTTCCGCGATGGTGCGCGGTTTATCAATGTGGCGTATTGCTTCACGCTATTTAGAACGCATCACTGGGCATACCGTCACCTTAGAGTTGCAGGCAGAGATTCGGGCGCAGACCTTTGCGCAACTGATGCAATTACCACCTTCCGAATTAGCCAAATACCGCGATGGCGACTTAGTTGCTAGATTGGTCAACGACGTAGAGCGTTTAGATAGCGTGTACCTGCTGTTGGTGGTGCCTACATGTACCGCATTGTTGGGTGGCGGCATGTACTCGTGGCTAACGGGATCACAAATGCCGTGGGGCGGGGTAGCGTTGGCGGCGGTGATTATTGTGGCGGCTGTATGCATCCCTTATATCGTGGCCCGTAAGGCGGCGGCGGGTGGTATGCGTTTGGCCGCACAAGTGGCGCAGGCGCGCAGTGTCTTGCATGACACCATTGCTGCACACGTAGACGTGGTTGTCTTTAACGCAACAGACAGCGCTAAGGCGCGGTTTGATCAGTTGAGTCAGGCTTTATCGTTACAGCGAGAAAAGTTAGCGGCTATCGCTAGTTTAGGAAGTTTATGGCAACAGTGCTGTATGGCTCTGACTATTGTGGCATTGGTGGCGATAGGTGTAGATGCTTACAGTAAAGAGCTATTAACCGGCCCAATGTGGGTGGGTTTGGTATTGGGGGCGTTAGGGCTATTCGAAATAATGGCACCCTTGATGCGTGGGGCGGCAGGGTTAGGCGTGGCCAGTGCAGCGGCTTCTCGCCTAGGCATGCTACGCAGCACGGACGAAAAAATGCCTTCAGGTGCTATAGCTTTACCCGCTCAAGGTGATCTGATTACGCAAAATTTGCAGGTGGGTTTTGATGCACATGTGCCGTTGCTACAAGACGTGAATTTGCACATCCAACAAGGCGGGCGTTGCTTGATCCGTGGGGTAAGCGGCTCGGGTAAAACCACCTTGTTGCAGACACTAATGGGCGTGCAGCCAGCCCTTCAGGGCGATGTGCGTTATGGCGATGTAGCGGTGACACAAAGCCCTGCCGAGCAACGTTTCCAGCGCTTTGCTTTACTATCACAGCACTCCACCGTGTTTATGGGCAGCTTACGCTACAACCTCAGTTTGGGTTGTCCTACTGCTACCGACGAACAACTGTGGGAGGCTCTGCAGCGTGTACGTTTGGCCGACTTCGTACGCAGTTTGCCCCAAGGCTTAGATAGCTGGATAGGTGAGGGCGGTAATACCTTATCCACAGGCCAAGCACGTCGTGTGTGCTTAGCACGTATTGTGTTGGCACCTGCTAGTGTATGGTTCTTAGATGAGCCTACCAGTGGCTTAGATAGAGCTAATGCTCATGCGTTGCTGCAAGATGTGCTGCAGTTTGCTGGCTCGCGTAGTGTCATCATGGTTAGCCATGACGAAGTACCGCAAGATAGCTTCGAGCAAGAATGGCAAGTGCAAGGTGAAACATTGCAGCGGGTAATGTAGGAGCGTTCCTTTTAGGATACGGTCACGGTTTTATTGGGTGCGATTGTGTACACTGCAGATGTGCCTGCAGTGCATCCTGCGCTGTGGCCTTTTTTGTGTCTAGAGTTAGTAGAAACATGCATACTGATCCCGCTAATTACATCCGTAACACGATACGCAGCGTACCGGACTGGCCAAAGCCAGGCGTGATGTTCCGTGACATTACGCCTGTGTTGCAAGATCCTCAAGCGTTCCGTGTACTGATTGATTTATTCGTGTACCGCTACATGCGCCAGCGTCTGGACCTGATCGCAGGTATTGATGCGCGTGGTTTTATCGTTGGGTCTGTGTTGGCCTACGAGCTGAACCTAGGCTTTGTACCTGTACGCAAAAAAGGCAAATTGCCCTTCCAAACTGTGGCTGAGGAATACTCCTTAGAATACGGTAATGCATCGGTTGAAATGCACACTGACTCGGTTCGTCCAGGCCAACGTGTGTTGCTGATCGACGACCTGATCGCCACAGGTGGCACCATGATTGCTGCGTCGCGTTTGTTGCAGCGTTTGGGTGCAAACGTGATTGAAGCTGCTGCTATTATTGATCTGCCTGATTTGGGTGGTTCGGCTGGTGTGCGCGAGACAGGCTTGCCGGTGTATACCGTGTGTGAGTTTGATGAGTCTTTACCTGATCCTGATGCCTTGCCCGGTCAGTAATATATAAGGTCGCCGGTATAGGCTGATCTGATATTCGCTGCTAAACCCCTGGTTTTACCGGGGGTTTATTGTTTGTGGTGGGGCATCACAGCCCTTGGCGTATGCGCTCACAAACTTCTTCCACCTGCAGGGTACGCGCTGCACCGAAACCTGCTACATGCCGTACTCATTGTAGGCTAAGGGCAAAGAAGTGGAAGTCAGTGAAGTCGGTCATGAAAGCCACGTCAGGGAAACGGGCTAGGTAGACGTCACGGGCGGCTTCGCGTTCTGGGGTGTTGCGCTCTAGTAAACTGGCCTCTATTTGTAGGGTGACGCGAGGCAAGTCGTGGACAGGGGCGTCGTCAGAAGGCGTTTGGCAGATCATGATTGAGGCTTGCGGGCGCTCTTTAAGGTAACGCGTGTGCGCTGCCATATCGCTAATGTGTATGAGTAACCTGCCGTGTGCAGCGTCTAAAGCAAAGGGCACCATGGACACAAAAGGAAGCCCCTGATTGGTCAGGGTGCCCAGTGAGCCATGGCGCTGCTGTTGTAGCAACTGATAGAGCGAATCCAAAAAAACCTGATGTGTAGACATAAGCCCTTGATGGAAAAGTCGCTGCGTTGTTATTGGTGGTGGTTAAACACCTGACGCAGGTAGGCAAGGAAGGTTTCGTCATCGCACATGGTTTTACCAGCGGAGTCAGAAAGCTTGGCGGTAGAAGCACCGTTACAGCTTACCAGTTTCATGACGATGTTCAGCGGTGTAGCGCCCATGTCGTTGGTCAGGCTAGTGCCAATACCAAAACCTACTTGTATACGGCTGCCAAAGTAGCGGTACAGCTCAATGGCGCTGTCCATAGTCAGGCCGTCAGAGAACACCAGACGTTTGGATTTAGGGTCTATACGCAACTTTTTGTAGTGCTGTATCGCTAAGTCACCCCACCAGAATGGGTCGCCTGAGTCGTGGCGCAAGCCGTCAAACAGCTTAGCAAAGTACAGGTCGAAGTCGCTGAGGAAGGCTTGCATGCCAACGGTGTCGGTCAGCGCAATACCCAAGTCGCCTCGGTATTCTTGTACCCAATCTTCCATAGCGGCTTTTTGGAAGTCGCGTAATCGTACCGAGCCAAAGGCTTGGAAGGATTGGAAGTATTCGTGAGCCATGGTGCCTATGGGCACAAGGTTGTGTTTGCGGGCGAGGTAGACGTTAGAAGTACCTTTGAAAAACTCAGGTACTTGGCGCGCTAGGGTACCGATGACTTCATCGTGCCACGCCGCGCTGTAGCGGCGGCGCAGGCCAAAGTCAGAGACGTCGAAGCTAAAGGTTTCTTGTTTTTCTTGGCCAAAATGCTTCAGGCGTTGGATTTTTTCTGCCAAGCGTTTGCGACCTTCCTCAAGCAATGCATGGGGGTCGAAGCGTCGGAAGTACAGTTCGTTAACAATGGCGAGCACAAAGATTTCAAAGCCCATCACGTGTACTTGAGGGCCTTCGGCAACGATGATTAAGCGTTCGCCATCAGTTTGTACGCGTATGAATCGACGTTGAAAGCGAAACAGCGATAGAAAGTCGATGAAATCAGACTTCAAATAACGCAGTTGGCTTAGGTAGTCTAACTCTTCTTGGCTGAAATGCAGGCTGCACAGATGATCCAGCTGAGCCTCTACCTCCTCGGCCAGTTCGGCCATAGGGTAGGCCGTTTGGTTACGGCACAAGAACTCGTAGCGGGCTTGAGTAGCCGGATGGCGATGCAGCATCGCTTGCCACATCGTAAATTTGTAGAGATCAGTTTCCAGTAACGACGTAATTACTGGGTGAAACGGGACTTTCATTGTTAACTACGCACCAAACGCATCATGCAGAGAACTACAGTCTACCTGCATTTCTGTAAATAATGCTCATTTTGTGCATAATTTCCCGGAAAACTCACAGCGAGTATTTCCGGGAAGTAGCGTGCTTATACCAGTACGCGCTCAATGCCGCCGTTGTTGGCTGATTTCACGTAATTAGGCAGCCAGTCGGCACCCAAAATATGCTTAGCCATTTCAACCACGATGTAGTCAGCATCTACGCCCGTGTCGTCTTCGTAACGGGATAAACCTTGTAGACACGATGGACAGGACGTCAGCATTTTGACTTCGCCTGTAAAGCCATCAGCACGGATGCTGTCTTGGTTTTTCTGCAGTTCTTCCTGTTTACGGAAACGAATTTGCGTAGAGATATCGGGGCGAGTGACCGCCAACGTACCGGACTCACCACAACAGCGATCGCTCTTGATGGTTTGGTCGCCCACCAACGCTTTGACCGTTTTCATAGGGTCTTGGCGTTTCATGGGGCTGTGGCACGGGTCGTGGTACATGTAGCGAGTACCGTTGATACCTTCTAGCTGAATGCCTTTTTCCAGCAGGAATTCGTGTATATCAATCAGGCGACAGCCGGGGAAGATATTTTCAAACTCGTACATGGACAGTTGGTCGTAACAGGTACCACAGCTCACCACTACCGTTTTGATGTCCAGATAGTTCAGCGTGGTGGCCATGCGGTGGAACAGCACGCGGTTATCGGTAATCATTTGGTCGGCTTTGTTTTTCTGACCACTACCACGTTGTGGGTAGCCACAGCACAAGTAGCCTGGAGGCAATACGGTTTGTACGCCGGCATGCCATAGCATGGCTTGAGTTGCCAAACCTACTTGCGAGAACAAGCGCTCTGAACCACAGCCAGGGAAGTAAAACACGGCTTCGCTGTCTGGGCTGGTAGCGGGATTACGGATAATAGGTACGTAATCCGCATCTTCAATGTCTAAGAGCTTGCGGGCAGTTTGCTTAGGCAGGCCGCCGGGCATTTTCTTGTTCACGAAGTGAACCACTTGTTCGCGAATGCTAGGTTTGGTCACCGAGGCGGGTGGTGCTTCGGTCTGTTTATGCGCCGCATTCCTCAACAGGTTGTTCGCCATACGCTGGGCTTTGTAGCCCACTTCTAATACCTTGCGTGTGGTGTTGATCACGCGAGGGTCTTTGGCGTTTAGGAAGAACATCGCTGCCGCTGAACCAGGGTTAGCGGATTTTTTGCCCATGCGGTTAAGTAGAGCGCGCATCGCCATGGTGACATCACCAAAGTCTATGTCTACCGGACAGGGGGTGAAGCACTTGTGGCACAGCGTACAGTGGTCTGCGACGCCTTCAAAGTCTTCCCAGTGTTTTAGGCTAATGCCGCGACGGGTTTGCTCTTCGTACAAGAAGGCTTCAATCAGCAGCGATGTGGCCAAGATCTTGTTACGGGGGGAGTACAGCAAGTTGGCACGTGGCACGTGGGTGGCACAGACTGGCTTGCACTTACCGCAGCGTAAACAATCTTTAATAGCATGAGAAATCGAGCTGATTTCACTGCGCTGCATAATCAAGGATTCATAGCCCAGCAAATTAAAGCTAGGTGTCCACGCACGACTTAAATCAGCGCCGGGCATTAATTTGCCAGCGTTGAAGTGGTTTTGTGGGTCGATGCGGCGTTTGTAATCCTGGAAGGGTTGCAGCTCTTCTTGGGTTAGGAATTCGTATTTGGTCAAGCCAATGCCGTGTTCGCCAGAGATCACGCCGTCTAAGCGACGGGCGATTTCCATAATGCGTACGACGGTTTCATTGGCCTCTTGCAACATGCCGTAATCGTCAGAGTTCACAGGGATGTTGGTGTGAACGTTACCGTCACCCGCGTGCATGTGCAGCGCTACAAACACACGGCTTTTCAGTACTTTGTCGTGTATGGCTTGCAGCTCTGCCAGTACGGCAGCACAGTCAGCGCCCGGGAAGTGTTCTTCTAGGCGGGCACGTACTTCAGTTTTCCATGAAGTACGCAAGCTGTGATCTTGCAGCATTTCTACAATACGTACTGCCGGTTGTTCGGCAATGCGTTCTTGCAGTACGGGGATAGCGGCTTCCAAGCCAATCGCACGTAAAGTGTCTAGGCTTTCAGCAACGGGGGCATCAAGGTTGTTCAGCAACCAGCTCCAACGCTCACGTACAGACTGCAAGGTCTCTAAGGCGTCGTGCCTACGGTTTTCCAGCACTTCTTCACGAGTGTGGTCAGCGTCGGCAGGATCGGCCAGTTTGCCAATGGGCAGATCACCTTGCAGGAAGTCTTGCAGCGCATCCAGCAAACGCAGTTTGTTGCGTGTGGAGAGCTCGATGTTGATGCGTTCGATTTCGTCGGTGTACTCGCCCATGCGGTTCAGCGGGATCACCACGTCTTCGTTGATTTTGAAAGCGTTGGTGTGGCGAGCAATCGCAGCGGTACGGGAACGGTCTAGCCAGAAGCGTTTACGGGCTTCAGGGCTAACGGCTACAAAGCCTTCGCCATGGCGGCTGTTGGCAATACGTACGACTTCGCTGGCGGCAAGTGCTACGGCGTCGGCATCATCACCAACGATGTCGCCAATCAATACCATTTTGGGCAAAATGCCGCGTTTGCTCTTGGTGGCATAGCCTACAGCGCGTAGGTAGCGCTCGTCCAAGTGCTCTAAACCGGCCAACAGGGCACCGCGTTCTTTACCTTCGGTGTCCAGATAGTTCTTTACTTCAACAATGGATGGCACCGCATTACGCGCGCTACCGAAGAACTCCATACAGACCGTACGGGTGTGTTCAGGCATGCGATGCAGAATCCAGCGAGCAGAGGTAATTAAGCCGTCACAGCCTTCTTTCTGTACCCCGGGTAAGCCAGCAAGGAATTTGTCGGTAACGTCTTTACCTAGGCCTACTTTACGGAAGGCTTGGCCCTTAACGCGCAGGGTTTCGGTGCGCAGTAGTTTTGCGCCGGGAGGCTGGCTGCCATCAAACCATTTCAGGTCAAAAACGGCTTCCTCTACTTCGTGAATTTTGCCTAGGTTGTGGTTAACGCGGGCAACTTCTAGCCAGTTACCTTCTGGGTCAACCATGCGCCACCACGCTAGGTTATCCAGTGCTGTGCCCCACAATACCGCTTTCTTACCGCCGGCGTTCATGGCGACGTTACCGCCCACACAGGAGGCATCTATAGAAGTAGGGTCAACGGCAAACACACGGCCAGCGGCAGTAGCAGCATCAGCCACGCGGCGCGTGACTACACCTGCACCCGATAAAATCGTGTGCACAGGGGTGTCTAGTCCGGGTAGGTCTATGGCTTCAACGGGGCCTAAGGCTTCGAGCTTTTCTGTGTTGATCACCGCAGAGCGTGGGCTCAGCGGGATAGCGCCACCTGTGTAACCTGTGCCACCCCCCCTAGGGATGATGGTCAGACCCAGCTCCATACAGCCGCGTACCAGCGCCGCCATTTCAGCTTCGTGGTCAGGGGTGAGGACGACAAAGGGGTATTCCACGCGCCAGTCAGTGGCGTCAGTAACATGGGAAACACGAGACAGACCATCGAACTTGATGTTGTCGGCAGCGGTAATCGCGCTCAAGCGTTTCACTGTGCGCTGACGCAGGTCGCGCATGGTGGCAAATTCGTTTTCGAAGTCTTTCACGGCCGCTTGCGCACTGTGCAGCAGCAGTTTTACTTTTTGATCGCGTTCAGCAACGTCTACATCACGACGCTTATCAATTTCGTTTAAGCGGTGTTGCAGCGCTTCTACCAACTGATGCAAACGTTTAGGGTTATGCAGCAGGTCGTCTTGCAAGTAGGGGTTGCGGCGTACTACCCAGATGTCACCCAATACCTCAAACAGCATCTTGGCAGAACGGCCGGTACGGCGTTCAGAACGTAGCTCACTGAGTTTGTCCCATGCTTCGTCCCCGAGTAGGCGCAAAACAATTTCGCGATCGGAGTAAGACGTGTAGTTGTAGGGGATTTCACGCAGGCGTGTATTGAGCACCGTGGAGGAGTGGGCGGCAAGATACTGGCTGGCGATGGGGGCGTTCATAAAATCTGGTGTGGCCTAAAAGGCGAACAAGGATTGACTGAACGTCTTAGTTTAATTCATTCGTCGATCTTAGGCGCGGCTAAGTGTGTGGATTGGCCGTTATACGGCCGAAAACGGGGCAAACTGTGGCTGCTTTACCATTAGGACTGGGGTACAGACCAGTCGCCCCAACCTAGCATGGGAAAAACCCACAGCAAGAAGGTGGTCATAATGATGTAGCGTAAACACTTGCCTATGGCCATGTAGGCGATGCTTGGCCACAACGGTAAACGTAGCCAACCCGCCACGCTACAGAGAGGGTCGCCCACTACAGGTAGCCATGACAACAGTAGGGCTGGCGGTCCCATTTTGTCTAACCAGCGTTGTACGGTGTGGTGCCAACGACTAGTACGGGCATTTTTTGATTGCTCATCGGTATCGGCTTGAGGGTGATTTTCTTGCCAAACTTCATAAGCGCGACGAGCACCAGAACCCATCCAATAGCTGACGACTCCACCCATGGTGTTGCCTGCTGTGGCAATGACGACGGCTGGCCAAAACATGTGCGGGGAAACAGAAACGTAAGCAAAAACTGCCGGTTCAGACCCTAACGGCAACAGGGTGGCCGACACAAAGCTGACGAGAAAAATGGCTGTTAGCCCTATTTCGGGCAGTGCCAGAGTTTGTAGCAACCAATTGATGGATGTTTGCAGCCAGACTTCCATAAGGGAATGAGTACCTTGTATAACGCGTGCCACGAGCGCTGATTTTATGGCACTCTATGTTATCCTTTTTTTCTTTTCTCTTTTATATCTGTCGCGGGGTTCCGGCAGTCAGTATTATGTCCAACGACTATCTTAAACGCATTCTAACTTCTAGAGTCTATGACGTGGTGCGCGAAACATCACTTGAGCATGCCCCTTTGGCATCGGCGCGGTTGAACAACCGAATTTTGCTCAAGCGCGAAGACCAGCTAGATGTGTTCAGCTTTAAGCTGCGTGGCGCGTACAACAAAATGGCTCACCTTACCCCTGCAGAATTGAAGCGTGGCGTGATTGCGGCGTCAGCGGGTAATCACGCTCAAGGCGTGGCTTATTCGGCTAAACGCTTGGGTACGCGCGCTGTGATCGTGATGCCAGAGACTACACCACAGTTGAAAATTGATGGCGTACGTCGTCATGGCGGTGAGGTTGTATTGTCGGGCGAAAGCTATTCCGATGCTTACGCACATGCACAAGAACTAGAAAAAAAAGAGAAGCTCACCTTTGTGCATCCCTTTGACGATCCGTATGTGATTGCAGGGCAAGGCACTATTGGTATGGAGATTTTGCATCAACACCCAGGTCCCATTGACGCTATTTTTGTGCCTATTGGGGGTGGTGGTTTGATTGCAGGTGTGGCGGCTTACATCAAACAGTTGCGCCCTGAAATCAAAATTATTGGTGTGCAAACCGAAGACTCAGCCGCCATGGCGCGTAGTGTGAAAGCAAACCGTCGTTTAAATCTCACGGATGTTGGATTGTTCTCAGATGGTACCGCCGTGAAGCAAGTGGGTCAGGAGACCTTCCGTGTGGCACGCGAGTATGTGGATGATTTCGTGTTGGTAGATACCGATGCGATCTGTGCAGCCATCAAAGATGTGTTCCAGGAAACACGTAGTGTGCTGGAGCCTGCTGGTGCGTTGGCCATGGCGGGTTTGAAGCGTTATGCCCAAGAGCATAAGCTGAAAAACAAAACCTTGATTGCTATTACCTCTGGCGCGAACATGAACTTCGACCGTCTGCGCTTTGTGGCAGAGCGCGCCGATGTGGGCTTGGCGCGTGAAGCAGTATTTGTGTTGAGTTTGCCCGAGGCGCGTGGGAGTTTCCGTCGCTTAACCGAGTCTTTGGGTGATCGCTCGGTGACGGAGTTTAACTACCGTATTTCCGATGCTAAAGAAGCCCATGTGTTTGTGGGTTTGCAGATTCAATCCGAAGCCGATATTGCCAAATTGGAAAACCACTTTGTACGCAAAGGCTTTCCTACGTTGAACTTGACGGATAACGAAATGGCTAAAACGCACATTCGTTACATGGTAGGTGGCCGTTCCCCATTGGCTGAGCACGAAGAGCTATACCGCTTTGAGTTTCCAGAGCGCCCGGGTGCATTGCGTCGCTTCTTAAGCAGCATGAACCCAGACTGGAATATCAGCTTGTTCCATTACCGTAACCAAGGTGATGACTATGGCCGTATTTTGGTAGGGCTGCAGGTTCCACCAGAAGACAAAAACGCATTCAAAGAATTTGTGAATGCGCTGGGCTACCCACATTGGCGTGAAACCAATAACCCTGTGTACAAAATGTTCCTGTAAGGGGTTGGTCGCCGCACGGTACAAGAAAAAACGCACCCAATTGGGTGCGTTTTTTTTATAGGGTACGGACGCGTAATGGTGCAAACCGTAGCGTGAACATACTGCCTGTACCAAACTGGCTTTGAATCAGTAGCTCCGCGTTATGACGCACGGCCACATGGCGAGTAATGGCAAGGCCTAGGCCTGTGCCACCCGTGGCGCGGGATCGGCCTTTGTCGGCGCGGTAGAAGCGCTCGGTTAAGCGCGGAATGTCTTGGGGGGCAATACCTATACCGGTATCTTGCACCGAATAACAGGCGCCGCCGTCTTCCGTGCTGTACCAGCTCACCGTAATAGTGCCTTCTTTTGGGGTGTAGCGTATGGCGTTGGTGAGCAGATTAGAAATAGCCGAGGTCAATTCGTTTTCAGAGCCCACAATGCACAGGGCAGGGTCTATGTTCTCGACGAAGTGGTGTTGGCCATTAGATAAGGCTTTAGCCTGTTCTAGCGCGTGCTGAATAATCAGGCTCACGCGTACTGGCCTGCCTTCGGTAGGGGGCGAAGATTCCAGTGTGGACAAGGTGAGCAGGTCGGCCACAATGGCTTGCATGTGCTGAGCTTGTTCCAACATCATTTGTTCGTAGCGTTCGCGTTGCTCTACGCTAAAGCTGTCGGCAGGGTGTTCGCGCAGCGTTTCCAGAAAGCCCAGCAGTACCGTTAAGGGAGTACGTAACTCGTGGGACACGTTCGCCACAAAGTCTTTGCGGGTGGTTTCTAGTTTTTCTACTTGGGTAACATCGCGGGTGACCAGCAAGAATTGCCCAAAACCATAGGGGCTAAGCTGAATCAGTAAGGATTTGTCTAAGCCGCCTTGCTCGGTGTGCAGCAGCAATGGGCTATCCCATTTGTTTTGATTCACATACTGTGTGAATTCAGGGGCACGCAAGATATTGAAGATACTGTGATGCTGGTCAGTATCCATGTTCAACCCTAGGTGTTCTGCAGCCGTTTGGTTACACCACTGCAGCCCCATGCTTTCATCTAAAGTGAGAGCGCCATCGGGTAGGGCCTCTGCTGCCAACATAATGGCTTCAATGCCACGGTTTAATGAGGTAATTTGTTCTCTATCGGCCTTGAGTTTGCGATACACCGGAGCAAGGATTTCATCCCACGGCCCGATGGAGACGGGTGGCGCTTGATGCAGGTCACGCACCCAGACTCGGATTTTTTGTAGTTGCATGCCGCTGATGAGCACCATCAGTAGCAGGCCTAGGGCAAAAACGGCCCAGCCTATAGTGCTGCCTAGCCAAGAACCTAATAACATGGCCAAGATGGCCCAAGCAGCAATGGAATAAAGGGTTTTGTTCATGATTTGCCGGAGCTGGCGGAAAGCACGGCAGAAAAGCGGTAGCCAGCACCACGTACGGTTTCAATATGAGCATCGTGACCGCTAGGCTCTAGTGCTTTACGTAGGCGGCGAATGTGTACGTCTACCGTACGCTCTTCTACGAATACGTGATCACCCCATACTTGATCCAGCAACTGAGTGCGAGAAAAAACGCGTTCAGTGTGAGTCATGAAGAAGTGCAGCAACCTAAATTCTGTAGGTCCGATGTTCAGTACCTGCTCACTACCCGTAACACGGTGAGTGGCAGGGTCCAGTTGCAGGGAGCCGATCTGGATGAGGTCATCTGTTAGCTGCGGCGCACGACGGCGCAATACAGCTTTGATACGAGCCAACAGCTCTTTTGGCGAGAAGGGTTTGGTGATGTAGTCATCGGCACCCGCTTCTAAGCCTTCTACCTTATCCAACTCAGCGCCTTTAGCGGTGAGCATAATAACAGGAATTTCACGGGTACGTTCATCTGTACGCAGCTTGCGGGCCAGACTAATACCCGAGGCACCTGGTAGCATCCAATCGAGTAAAATTAGGTCAGGCAATTCGGCATTAATTAGAGTTTGTGCTTGTTCAGCATCAGCAGCGCGCAGCACTTTGTGGCCTGCAAAACTCAAGTTAACAGCAATCAGTTCTTGGATCGCCGGCTCGTCTTCAACAACAAGAATAGTCGTACTCATACTCTTCATTCCAAACAGTGGTTTGCACGCATATAACGTGGATCATAGTCCATATGATATGGCGTCAATATTTCAGGTTTGTGACGAAAATCGAAGTCACTGTCATGAAGGGTTTTTTACGGCTTTTATTGGCGCAGGAGTAACGCCGGAAGTGCTTTTTGAGGTACGATACGCATCATGGAAAAAAATCACCAAACCCCTCCTAACGAAAGCACTACGCATTTCGGATTTCAGACGGTACGTGAAGCAGAGAAGGCTTCTCGCGTAGCCGAGGTCTTTCATTCTGTAGCCACTAAGTACGACGTCATGAACGATTTGATGTCAGGTGGTTTACACCGTATTTGGAAACATTTTACGGTGGGCCGAGCCGATGTGCGCCCCGGTATGAAAGTGTTGGATATCGCTGGGGGTACGGGTGATATTGCTAAGGCATTAGCTAAAAAAGCAGGCCCATCTGGTGAGGTATGGTTAACGGATATCAACAGTTCTATGTTGGGAGTAGGCCGTGATCGTATGCTGGATAACGGGCTGGTGTTGCCTGTAGCTGTGTGTGATGCCGAATTTTTGCCCTTTCCATCCGGTTATTTTGACCGCGTAACGGTGGCATTTGGTTTGCGTAACATGACGCACAAAGACAAAGCGCTGGCAGAAATGCGACGTGTCTTGAAACCGGGTGGCAAATTGTTGGTGTTGGAGTTCTCTCGCATCGCTAAGCCACTAGAAAAAGCCTACGACTGGTACTCCTTTAACATCTTGCCTAAAGTAGGGCAGGTGGTGGCTAACGATGCAGAAAGCTATCGTTATTTGGCTGAATCCATTCGCATGCACCCAGACCAAGACACCTTGGCTGAAATGATGCGATCAGTGGGTTTAGAGCGCGTACAGTATTTCAACCTAACCGCTGGTATTGCCGCGTTGCACGAAGGTGTACGTCTAGAGTAAGACGTACCTTCTACCTAGTGAGCTTAGTTACTTAACCACACGCTGGCATCAAGGCTGGCTTTGGAGTCAGCGGGGTTAAGCTCAGCAAATCTACGCATTTCTTGCATGGCGGCATGTACGATGGTGTTGGTCAATGACGCAATCACATCGGGTCGCCAGCTTGCTACTAAGCTCATGTCAGGTAAGTTGATATCGCATTTCAACTCGCAAAACCTGCCTTCCAGAAAACCGCTGCGATACGCTGCTAGCGGCACTGCTCCTACCCCAATCCCCGCTTCTAATAAATACATGCTGGCTGCGATCGACGATACGTGGTGGATTTTGGTGTGCTGTAAACCTTCTTGCTCCAGAATATTGAGCAGTAGTAAATGCGGTTGGGAGTGCCTTGGGAAGGTCACAATAGAACTGTTTTGCAGAATGTCGGCCAGCTTCACTGGCTGGGGCGGCAGTTGTGATACAGCAATAATCCAGCCCATTTTCATGGTGCCTACTGGTGCGTTATGCACGCCTTCAGCCAGAATGGGGTCCGTTTGCAGTGCTACATCAATTAACCCGCGTTTAAGCAAGTCGTGCAGCCGCATGCTGGATTCTACGGTCAGCTCAATCTCAATTTCGGGGTGATGTTCATGTAGCGTGGTGATAAACGACGTAAACCACGTGTGTACTACCGAATCAATAATGCCCAGTCTCACGCGACCACGTACGGTTACGGGGGCTTTAAGCTCTTTTAATAGCTCTTGCTCTAGGTGCAGCATTTGCTTGGAGTAACCCAGTAGCTTTTGCCCAGCCGATGTCAGCAGCAGGCCGCGTTTTCCACGCTCAAACAGTTGTTGCTCTAGGTCGCTTTCCAACGAGGCGATGCGGCTAGAAATGGCAGCTTGTGTGAGGTGCAGCTTATTGGCGGCGGCCTTAAAACTGCCTAGCTTGGCGATCCAGATAAACGTTTCTAGAAAACGTAAGTTCATGGTGATGCGGCATGATAAGAGTAGGTGAGCCGCTATTGTACGAAGTTGTAGTGCTTGCTGGGAGTTCTTTGCATGGTGATACGGCAAAGGGTGATAACGAAAAAGGGGAAAAGCAATGTTGCTTTTCCCCTTTTGTGTGGTGTGCAGTAGGCAATTAGCTGATGCGCATACCCGGTGTAGCACCGCTGTGAGGTTCTAGAATGAACAAGCCATTGTTTACTTTGCTGTCGTTATGGCTGGCAGCAAGTACCATGCCTTCAGACACGCCAAAGCGCATTTTGCGTGGTGCTAGGTTAGCGACCACCACAGTGAGCTTGCCAATTAAGTCTTCTGGTTTGTAAGCCGACTTAATGCCAGAGAAGATTTGGCGATGGCGGCCTTCATCCAGATCTAGCGTTAGGCACAACAGCTTGTCAGAGCCTTCTACTTCGGTGCAGTTCACAATCTTGGCGACGCGTAAATCCACTTTGCCGAAGTCTTTGATGTCGATGGTATCGGCAATCACTTCGCCACCAGGTTCTACTACAGGAGCCTCTGGTGGTGCGAGCAGCTCGTCAAGTTTGGCGGGTTCTACACGTTGCAGCAGGTGTTTGAATGCCGCAATGCGAGTAGGCAATTCAGCGGCATCTGTCCACACGAAGTCGCGGTCCATTTCAAACAGCTCGCTGGCTACTTTTTGACTCAACTGAGGCAAGATGGGGGACAGCATGACAGACAAGGCTTTGAAGCCAGCCAAGGCGCGAGAGCAAATATCTTGCAGCTCGGCTTTTTGTTCTGCAGAGGCGTCAGCAATGCCTTTAGCCAATAGCCACGGTTTAGCGTTGTCAAAAGCTTGGTTGATTTGGTCAGCCAAAGCCATGATTTGACGTACAGCACGACCGTATTCGCGGCGTTCTAGGTCGGCACGAATGGTGTTGGCGGTGTCGGTGAAATTTTGCTGCATTTCAGCGGTATCACCTACGTACGCTAACTGACCATCAAAGTGCTTGCTGATGAAGCTAGCAGCACGGCTGGCGATGTTCACGTACTTACCAACCAAGTCGCTGTTGACGCGAGCGATGAAGTCGTCTGGATTGAAATCCATGTCTTCAACGTGTGAGTTCAGTTTTGCGGCGATGTAGTAACGCATCCATTCGGCATCCATGCCGATTTCCAAGTAACGCAGTGGCGAAATACCGGTGCCACGGCTCTTGGACATTTTCTCGCCACTTACGGTGATGAAACCATGCACGTTCAGGGAGTCAGGCGTTTTGCGACCCGAGAATTTCAACATGGCAGGCCAGAACAAGGCGTGGAAGTACACAATGTCTTTACCAATAAAGTGCACTTGTTCGGTATCGCCGTTAGGGTCCATCAGCGCGTCGAAATCCATGCCTTTTACGGCGCAGTAGGATTTCAGGGAAGCCAAGTAACCCACAGGAGCATCCAGCCATACGTAGAAGTATTTGCCGGGTGCATCAGGAATAGGGGTGCCGAAGTAGGGTTCATCGCGAGAGATGTCCCAGTCATTCAGATTGCTTTCGCCATCTTCGCCTTTGCCCAGCCATTCACGAGTTTTACCCAGTACTTCAGATTGCAGACGTGGGTTGCCGTGACGATCTACACCGTTGGTCCATTCTTTTAAGAAGGCCACACACTTGGGATCAGACAAGCGGAAGAAGAAGTGTTCAGAGCTACGCATTACAGGCGTAGCGTTGGTCAGTGTGGAGTAGGGGTTGATCAGATCGGTGGGTGAGTACACCGAGCTACATACTTCACAGGAGTCGCCGTACTGATCTTTAGCTTTACAAGAAGGGCATTCGCCTTTGATGTAGCGATCAGGCAGGAACATGCCTTTGACTGGGTCGTAGAACTGCTCAATGGTGCGGGTTTCGATGAAGCCCGCTGCTTTCAGCTCTTTATAGATGTTCTGGGACAGTTCTTTGTTCTCTGGTGAGTTGGTGCGGTACCAGTGATCGAACTTGATATGAAACCCATTCAGATAGCGAGGGCGCTCAGACGCAATACGCTCAACCAGCTGGTCAGGCGTAATGCCTTCGGCTTCAGCCTTAAGCATAATGGGTGCGCCGTGCGCATCATCTGCCCCTACAAAGTGCACAGTGTGGCCCGACATTCGCATTGACCTGACCCAGATATCGGCCTGGATGTATTCCATGATGTGGCCGATGTGAAAAGAACCGTTGGCGTAGGGTAGGGCCGTAGTAACGAAAATCGTGCGTGACATATGCTTTATCTAGGGTTAAAGAAGGGTATACCCTCATGCTGCTGAGGGGAGCCCAGAAAGGATAGCAGATGCTGTGGTAAAAATCTGCTAGTTGAGTTCGCGCATCTCTATGTCGCTGACATTTTGTGGCTTGGGCGGTCTGGCCTTATTCTGCTGGCGCTCTTGAAACGCTTGGGCAGGATTAGGGCGACGGCGGTTTTGCCAATAGGAGCGAATACCAAATGGTCGGCCACTAATACGCGCAACTATATATAGGATGGCAATGGCAAGGGCTGTAGACGCCATGAAAATAACCGCCATAATCATGCCTATGACAGTCAGCATTGCGAATAGTACAGCTCGGAGTATTTGAGTAAATGTATTCATAGCATTAAGTATGACAGCTTTTGATGCAAAAAATTCCCTCGTCCCGCTATTTTAAATTGAGCGGTTGTTGTAGTGTTAGCACGTATCTGTGCAGGATGATGATTAAATGAATGTAAACACAGTTGATGTGGTGAATGCGTTACGTAACGTAACGGATCCCTATACACGTAAGAAATTGGAAGTCAGCCCAGAAAGCTGCTGTGTCACGTTGAATGGGCAAGTTGCAGATATCGCATTGAATTTGGGCTACACCACAGACAGCACGGGGCCAGAGCAATTTAAAGAACGCTTGGTTCCTGCTTTAGAAACCGTAGGGGTAACGTTGGGCAAACTTACTCTGGGTTTGAAAGTGGTGACGCACGCTGTGCAGCCAGACCTGCGCCCTATGGGCAATATACGCAATATTATTGCGGTGGCGTCTGGTAAGGGCGGTGTGGGTAAGAGCACGACATCGGTGAACTTGGCGTTGGCACTGCATATGCAAGGTGCGCGCGTGGGTTTACTGGATGCCGATATCTATGGCCCTAGCGTACCGACTATGTTGGGGCTAAGTGGCAAACCACAAATGACACCGGAAAACCTAATGAAACCCATGATTGGCCATGGTCTACAGGCTAACTCCATAGGTTTTCTGATTGACGACGATGCGCCGGCAATTTGGCGCGGTCCTATGGTGACGCAGGCCTTGCAGCAGTTGTTGACGCAAACGGCATGGGAAGATCTGGACTACCTGATCATCGATATGCCTCCCGGCACCGGTGACATTGCGTTGACCTTGTCGCAGAAGGTACCACTGACCGCGGCTGTCGTCGTGACCACACCACAAGACATGGCACTGATCGATGCCCGTAAAGGGTTGAAGATGTTTCAAAAGGTAGATGTGCCGGTGCTTGGCGTGGTAGAAAACATGTCGGTACACGTGTGTAGCCAATGCGGTCACGAAGAAGCAATTTTTGGTAAACATGGTGGCCGTGATATGGCAAGTCAGTACAATGTACCCTGGCTGGGGGCACTGCCTTTAGCAATGAGTATTCGGGAACAAACTGACTCGGGTTTACCTACCGTTTTGGCCGCTCCGCAAAGTCGTGAGGCAGCGATTTATCATGAAATCGCCAGTCGTGTAGCAGCGAACGTGGCGGTATTGCCCGTAGATACGTCGGCACAACGACCAAAGGTTGTGCCTCGAGCTTTATAAGATAATTCTGGTACAGGCGGGTTTTTATGGGTGTACGCACGGCGGGGTGGATGCTCGCTCTGGCATGTAGTCAGAGCGTAAGCGCCGCAATGGTGCCTGAGGTTGTGATTGATCCTGGTGGCGTTGGCCCCGATGCATTGCGTGTCATCCATGGTGCCGTGGAGGCCATTACCCGTCTGGCAGAAGACCAAGACTTATCTGAAGTATCGCGTCTGCGCCGTCGAGCGCACGACGCTACAGTTTCTGCTTTGCAAACCCAAGGCTACTACGACGCGGTTGTCACGGTAGAAATAGGGGAAATTGATGAGCAAGAAACGTGGGATATCTTAATTCAGCCCGGTGAACGCACGGTGGTGAACAAGGTAGATATCAAACTTACCGGACAAATAGAAAAGCCTGAATTCGCTGTGCGAGTGGAAGGCTTACGTGCCGATTGGCCGTTAAAAGTTGGTGATGTGTTCATGAATAATCAGTGGTCTAGTGCTAAGCAAGACCTGCTGATTGGCGTGAAAAGCAAAGATTTCTATTTTGCTCGTTACGAGCAAACACGTGCCGTTGTACATGCCGAAGAAGCTAAAGCTGACTTAGAGCTAGCTATACGTAGCGGCCCACGTGTACGTATGGGTGAAATGTATACCTCCGGGTTGAAGCGCGTGCCAGCCAGCCTCATCGAGCGCTATGTACGCTACAGTCCAGGCGACCCCTACGATCAAGAAAAACTCGATGAATGGCAGCAAGCGCTGCAAAACACCAGTTTCTTCATGGGGGCGTTTGTCACATTAGACGAGAGCTCCCCCAATCAGCGCGTTCGAGCCGATGGCGAGGTAGAGATACCGGTGAGCATTCGGGTAACGGAAGCACCAGCGTACCGATTTACGGGTTCGTTGGGGGCTGATAGCGATCACGGCGTGCGAGCAGAAGGTTTGTATAGGCAAAACGTGGTGTTTGGTCTGCCGGTGTGGACAGAAACAGGGATTGGTGTAGATAAGAATCGCCAGCGTTTCTTCACGGATGTGTACTTACCACCTACCATTGGCGGGTACCAGAATAGTCTGGGTGTACTCGTACAACATGAAGACGTACAGGGCTTGGAAACCACGCGTTTGGCTGCAGGCTGGAAGCTGAGTCACGAGCGTAAAAGCCGTGCAGGTGTGGACTACAAAGTGCAATGGAGCCTAATTGGCTCATGGGATGAAAACCGTATTGATGGCGGCAGAAGTTTTAAAACGCCATCGGTGATTGGTACATGGCAGTGGTTGCGTCGCGATGTGGATAGTCTGTATGACCCTACATCTGGCAACTTGCTAGATCTGAACTTGGCTACGGGTGTGAGCCTGAAAAAAACTGAACCTTTTTACCGCGCCAGTTTGCGTGCTCAGCAGTGGTGGCCAGTGGGCGACAATGATGTGCTGACCATTAGGGGTGAAGTGGGTAAAGTGTGGCGCGACAATGAAAACGTACCGCCTGATTTTGGTTTTAGAACCGGTGGCGCACGCAGCATTCGTGGTTATAGCTATCAAAGTATTGGGCGGCATCAAGGTGGTGCGGTTATTGGGGCACCTACCTTGGCAGTGGCTAGCGTGGAATATACGCATTACTTCACCAGCATGTTTGGTGTGACCAGTTTTGTGGATGTGGGTGATGCAGCCGAGTCGTTTGGGGATATGAAAGCCTATTTGGGTTACGGTTTAGGGGCTGCTGTGCGTACGCCAGCAGGTCCTATTTATGTGGACTTGGCCTATGGTCAACGTGACCACAAATTGCGCTTACACTTTTCTCTGGGGATCGCGTTTTGAGCAAACAAAGCAAGAAATCCCTATTATGGAAATTTGTATTTTGGGTAGGTCCCATTGTGGTACTGCTGCTTTCCATTGTGTGTGGCTTTTTGTATTGGGCCTTAGCGACACAACCAGGAACGCAGTGGTTATTGCGTACAGGGGTATCGTTTGTTGATGGTGAAGTTCGTGGCGTGCAGGGGTCTATCTGGGAAGGCGTGCAGATAGAGAGCCTAAACATTAATTTGCCAGGTACCGCCGTTGCAGTAACCGATGCCAAGCTGGAAATATTATGGCCAGCCTTGTTGCAGCGTAAAGTGCATGTGCGCGAGTTATCGGTAAAGGATTTAGCGGTTGCGCTGGAAACGCAGCCTGATGAACAGCCAGAGCCCCCCTCAGACACCCCCTTTGAAATGCCCAGTTTGCCTGTGGGTATTCAGGTAGATAAATTGGCCTTGGGTACCTTGGACTTTACGCAAGATGGTCAAGCCTTGCCTGTGACGGTAGGGGCATTAACGGCAGCAGCCAGCTTGAATGATGGTCAGGCCAACCTTTCTATTAGCAGTTTGGATGTGGTGTATGAGCAGATACGTGCTGCCGTACAGTTGCAGGCCAATAGCGATAAGCTAACAGCACCATGGCCAGTGCAAGCCGCGTTAAGCGTGAATGCAAGCAGCGCTCAGCATGACGCCATGATTTGTGCGCAAGAGTATTTGCCCGGTTTAGGCGAGACCGCCAAACCTACGGGGGCGGGCGATGCTGCTCCGGCGTGCGAGTTCACCTTGCAAGCGGGAATGGAAGGTTCGCTTGAAGGGGCGAAAATTAGTGTAGAAGGGCATGGTCAAGGCATTACCCTTGAGGCAGGTGCCGATTTGCTCCCCGAAGCCGCCATGCCATTGCGCCAAGCGTTGGTGAATTTGCAAATAGGCAGCGACACCGAATTGAAGGCCAACGTAGCATGGTCTGATGACACTGGTTTGGATAGGTTACAAGGCACAGTACACAGTAAAAATCTTGATGTGGCAGCGTTGCTAGACGATGCTTCGTTGCCCGCGTTGTTAAGCCTAGATGCTGACTACGATGTGCGCTTAAAACCAGAGATGGCGCTGGAAAATGCCAAGTTGAATCTGGCTTTGCATGATGGCTCTCGGTGGAATGCACAAGCGTTGAGTGGCAAAGTAGCGCTAGAGGCGCAAGCGGGGCCTGCACCTACTGGCATGCCAGACTGGGCGGGTTACCAACTGCTGAACAGTGATATACAGCTGAAGTTAGGTCGCAACTCTGTAGTGTTGGCTGGCGGCTTTGGTAAAGCGTCCGATGTGCTCACGCTAGATGTGGCGTTGCCGGCTGCAGAACAAATTCTAAGTAGTTTGAGCAGTGTGGGGGCAGCGTCGGTCAAAGGCCAAGTTAAGGGTGGTATTGTTCAGCACAGTTTGGCCCTGAAAGCTAAGTATGACTTAGGTGGTGATGCGGCTGAGCAAGAGTTAGGTCAAGGCCCTGTGGATGTGGACGTGGCATTGGATGGTGTGTTGACCTACGTGGCAGACCAACCTATACAGTGGCGTGCGGGCGTAGAGCGGTTAAAAGTAAACCACTCTGGTTTGGGTATCCAAACCCTAAGCAAATGGCCGCTGTTTTTACAACTGCCTGAAGGCGATAAGCCGTTGCAGTTCAAAGCTGAAGCCACACGCATACAAAGCTATTTGAATGACCAGCCGTGGGTAACGTTGGTGCATCAGTTGTCGGCACTAGACGGCGAGAATTGGCAGACGGCAGGTAAGTTAGAGCCTTTCTCTATTTCACCTGCACGCTTGAAGGTGTTGCAAACCAAATTAGGCTTAGATAATGCAGCCGAACAGCGGGGCGGTGTTAAAGATTTACGTGCGAGCAACCAAACTAACCGTTTGGAAGACTTGCGCATGGAGGCCGATTGGAACGTGCGTTTCCAAGGTGCCTTAGGTGGACAGATCTCAGTGCGCCACTTGGCAGGCGACATCATGATCCCTGCCGAGCCTTCTTTCCCGCTGGGGTTAACCGAGTTGGGTTTGCAGGTGAACTTGGTGCCTACAGGTTCTGATAGTCGGGTGCAGGCGAATCTGGCCATCAAAACCAGCAAAATGGGTCAAGTGGTAGGCAATGTGAATGCGTTGTTGCGCTTCACGCCTGAGCAAGGTTTCCACCTGCGTGACTCTGATCTGGTGAAAGCCACTATTGAGGCTGATGTAGCCGATTTAGGGTGGACGAATCTGATCTTGGGTGATGCCATGGAGTTGCGTGGGCGTCTGAATGCCAAGCTGGATATGGAAATGCGTCCGTCAGGCTATTTCTCTAGCCAAGGCCAAATTCAGGGCCGCGAGTTACGCGTGACTAGGCTGGATGACGGTATACGCTTGCTAGACGGTAGTTTAGATGCGCGTTTAGACAACCAGCGCTTTATTCTGGACCAACTGTATTTCCCTGCCGTGTTGCGTGTGGAACCCAAAGAATGGCGTACTGCTACATGGGTTACTGAAAACCCAGACGCTAAGGGCGGTTTCCTGAAAGTGTCTGGTGAGTGGGACTTAGAAAGCTCCACAGGCAAGTTCTTAACTGAGCTGTTCCGCTACCCCATTTTGCAGCGTGCCGATAGGTATGCGATGGTGAGTGGTAACATCGATGCTAACTTAGTGATGCCGCAAATTGCCTTAACCGGTAAGGTTACGGTGGATGCAGGTTGGTTTAACTTAGATATGCTGGGCGGTATTCCCACCATTGATAGCGATATTGTTATTCTGCGAGCAGGGCAAACCTTAGAAGAGCAACCGCCGCCAAGCACTACCGATTTAAGTATGAACGTAGAGGTAGATTTGGGCCCTCGTTTTTACTTAACCGGCTACGGCGTGAACTCGGGTTTGGTGGGGCAGTTACGAGTCAGTATGTTTGATGGCCAGTTGAACGGTTTTGGTGCATTGCGCACTCGTGGCGGTGCCATTGAGCAATATGGCCAACGTTTGCAACTGCGCCGAGGTTCTATTACGTTCCAAGGTGATATTACTAACCCTATCTTGGATATAGAGGCGTTGCGTACTGGTCTAGCCGTGCAAGCGGGTGTGAAAGTGGTAGGTACAGCGCGCCGGCCGCGTATTGATTTGGTATCGTATCCAGACGTCGATAACGTAGAAAAACTCTCGTGGCTGCTGTTTGGTCACGGTACCGATGACAATGGTAATGATTTGGCATTGTTGTTCTCGGTAGGTACCTCCTTTATTGGGGGCGATGATACGGGCGAGCCGTTCTACCGTAAGTTCGGGATTGATGAAGTCACCATGAAGTCGGGTGAGCTGGGAAGCGCAGGGAGTATCTTGCCTGTGGAAAGTACGATTGGTAGTTTGGACAGTGGTACTACCGATATGGAACGTCAGTTCTTACAGATTAGTAAGCAGATTGGTTCTAACATTACCTTAAGTGTGCAGCAGGCCTTGTCCGACACAGGAACAGTGGGTAGAGCCAGTTACCAGCTTACGCGTAGACTTACGGCGGAACTGAATGTGGGGACCATTAATGGCTTGGCTTTGGTGTACCGTTGGTTCTCTTCCACGGATTAAAGGTTATTCATGTTGTGATGCTGCATTTGTGCTGTAAAAGCATAAAATAGCGCCTTACATCATAGAGGGAAATATGAGTATTAAAAGTGATCGTTGGATTCGTGAACAAGCTGAACAACATGGCATGATTGAGCCGTATGAAGCAGGCCAGGTGCGTGCAGTAAATGGCGAAAAAATCGTAAGCTACGGTACCAGTAGCTATGGTTACGATGTGCGTTGTGCCAATGAGTTCAAGATATTCACCAACATTAACTCCACTATCGTGGACCCTAAGAATTTCGACGAGGGTTCGTTTGTGGATTTCGTGGGTGATGTGTGCATTATTCCGCCGAACTCTTTTGCATTGGCTCGTACCGTGGAATATTTCCGTATTCCTCGTGATGTATTGACCATCTGTTTGGGTAAAAGTACGTATGCACGTTGCGGTATTATCGTGAACGTCACACCACTGGAACCAGAGTGGGAAGGTCACGTCACTTTAGAGTTTTCGAACACAACCCCATTACCTGCCAAAATTTATGCGGGTGAAGGTTGTGCACAGATGCTTTTTGTTGGTGGCGATCAAATTTGTGAAGTGTCGTACAAAGACCGTGGTGGTAAATACCAGGGTCAGCGTGGTGTAACCCTGCCTCGCACTTAGGAGCTGTGGCATGAAATTTCGTTTTCCTATCGTCATCATTGACGAAGATTATCGTTCCGAGAACGCCTCCGGCCTGGGCATCCGAGCATTAGCCGATGCCATAGAGGCCGAAGGGGTGGAAGTGTTAGGGGTCACCAGTTATGGTGACCTTAGTTCTTTTGCGCAGCAGCAGAGTCGTGCTAGCGCATTTATTCTGTCCATTGATGACGAAGAGTTCAGTGTGGACTCGCGGGAAGACGTCGCAGCAGTCATTCAGAATTTACGGGAATTCATTGGCGAATTGCGCTTCCGCAATGAAGATATCCCTATTTATTTGTACGGTGAAACACGTACGTCGCAGCATATCCCTAACGATATCCTGCGCGAGCTACACGGTTTCATCCATATGTTTGAAGATACGCCAGAGTTCGTGGCGCGCCACATCATTCGTGAGGCACGTGCGTACCTGGATAGTTTGGCCCCTCCGTTTTTCCGCGAGCTGGTGAAGTACGCCTCTGATGGTTCGTACTCCTGGCACTGCCCCGGTCACTCCGGTGGTGTGGCGTTTTTGAAAAGCCCTGTAGGCCAAATGTTTCACCAATTCTTTGGTGAAAACATGCTGCGTGCCGACGTGTGTAACGCGGTGGACGAATTAGGTCAGTTGTTGGATCACACTGGTCCCGTGGCAGAGGCAGAACGTAATGCGGCGCGTATTTTCCACGCTGACCACTGCTTCTTCGTGACTAACGGTACTTCTACCTCGAACAAAATTGTGTGGCACGCGAACGTGGCTAACAATGACATCGTGGTGGTAGACCGTAACTGCCATAAATCCATTTTGCATGCGATCACCATGACGGGTGCTATCCCTGTGTTCTTGCGCCCAACGCGCAACCACTTAGGGATTATTGGTCCTATTCCTCTGGAAGAGTTCCACCCTGATAGCATCCAACGAAAAATTGAGGCCAACCCGTTTGCCAGCCTCGTTGCGGATAAACGCCCACGTATTTTGACATTGACGCAAAGTACCTACGACGGTGTGATCTACAACGTGGAGATGATTAAAGAAACCTTGGGCTCTACGCTGGATACGCTGCACTTTGACGAAGCGTGGTTGCCGCACGCGGCCTTCCACGAGTTCTATAGGGACATGCACGCGATTGGCCCAGGTCGTCCACGCAGTAAAGACACCATGATTTACGCGACACACTCTACGCACAAACTGTTGGCTGGTTTGTCGCAAGCGTCGCAAATTACCGTGCAAGATGCCGAAGACCGTCCATTGGATCGCAATGTATTTAACGAAGCGTACCTGATGCACACTTCTACATCGCCTCAGTACGCCATTATTGCCTCATGTGATGTGGCGGCTGCCATGATGGAGCCTCCGGGCGGTACTGCGTTGGTAGAAGAAAGTATTAAAGAAGCGTTGGATTTCCGCCGTGCCATGCGCAAAGTGGATGCCGAGTACGGTGACGATGAGTGGTGGTTCAAAGTGTGGGGCCCCGATCATCTGGTAAGCGAAGACATTGGTACACGCGAAGACTGGTTGCTGGCGTCTGACGACGAGTGGCACGGTTTTGGTGATTTGGCCGATGGCTTCAACATGCTGGATCCCATCAAAGCGACGGTGGTAACCCCTGGCTTGGATATTTCTGGTACGTTTGCCGATACCGGTATTCCTGCTGCGCTGGTCTCCAAATACTTGGCCGAACACGGCGTGGTAGTGGAAAAAACCGGTTTGTACTCCTTCTTCATCTTGTTCACTATCGGTATTACCAAAGGCCGTTGGAACACGTTGTTGACAGCGTTGCAGCAGTTTAAAGATGACTACGATCGCAACCAGCCGTTGTGGCGCATTTTGCCTGATTTCTGCAAAGAGCACCCACAGTACGAACGCTTTGGTTTGCGTGATTTGTGTCAGCGCATCCATGAGGTGTATCGCAAGTACGACTTGGCGCGTTTGACTACCGAGGTGTACCTAAGCGATATGGTTCCAGCAATGAAACCCTCTGACGCTTACGCCAAAATGGCACACCGCGAAGTAGAACGTGTAGGCATTGACGAGTTGGAAGGTCGTGTGACCGGTGTGTTGTTAACACCGTACCCACCCGGTATTCCACTGTTGATTCCTGGCGAACGCTTTAACCGCATGATTGTGGATTACTTGAAGTTCGCACGTGAGTTCAATGCCCAGTTCCCTGGCTTTGAAACCTACGTACACGGGTTGGCTCAAGATACGGATGCGGACGGCAATTCCCGTTATTACGTGGATTGTATTCGCGAGTATTAATGGCTGCTCTTGTCTATGATGTAGCCGTCATCGGTGCCGGTGCTGCCGGTATGATGGCGGCCAGTGTGGCTGGTCAGCGAGGGTTGCGTGTGGTCTTAATTGACCACGCCACCAAGCTGGGTGAAAAAATCCGTATCTCCGGTGGTGGGCGCTGTAATTTCACCAACGTGGGCACTACACCAGCTAACTATATTTCTAAGAATCCGCATTTCTGTAGATCTGCTTTATCTGGCTATACGCCACAGGATTTTCTGCGGTTGCTTAAAGACTATGGCATTGCGTGGCACGAAAAGCATAAGGGCCAACTGTTCTGTGATGACTCGGCAGAAGACATTATTCAGATGTTGCGCCAAGAGTGCGAGAAAGGCCATGTTTCGTGGCGTATGCCGTGCGCTGTAGAGTCTATCGCTAAGCAGGGAGATGATTTTTCCATACGCTCTAATCAAGGCACTATTACTGCCAGACAGGTGGTGATTGCAACGGGCGGTATGGCGATTCCCCAGTTAGGCGCTACTGACTTCGCACTGAAGTTAGCGCGCCAGTTTGATCTGAAGGTCATAGAGCCTAGGCCAGCGCTGGTACCATTGCAATTTGATGGTGGCGAATGGCAGCCTTTTGCCGCGCTAAGCGGGTTATCGGCTCCGGTGCGATTAAGCGTGCCGGCTGTAGCTAAACCCCGTATGAAGTTTGATGAAGACCTGCTCTTTACCCACAGGGGGTTATCGGGCCCGGGTATTTTGCAAATCTCCAGCTATTGGGACCCCGGTGAAGCTTTGGCGATTGATTTAGCGCCTGATGTGAACATGGAGAAACTGTTGTTAGACGCGAAGTCTGGCGGTAAACAGCAGGTAGGGAATTTGTTAGGGCAGTATTGGCCTAAACGTTTAGTAGAGCACTGGCTGCCGGCAAACCCAACGCTGCCAGCGGGTTTGTTGCAGCAACGTGTGGCCGATGTGCCAGATAAGGTACTGAAGCAATTAGCAGCCTCTATACACCGTTGGGAGCTAGCGCCTTCTGGCACAGCCGGTTATAAAAAGGCGGAAGTCATGCGAGGCGGTGTGGATACCGCAATGCTGGATCAACGCAGTCTGCAGGTGCGTTCGGTACCTGGGTTGTATTTTATTGGCGAAGCCGTGGATGTCACAGGTTGGCTGGGCGGCTATAATTTTCAGTGGGCTTGGGCATCGGGAGTGGCCTGTGGGCGAGCATTGCAGCCTGCCGCATGATGGCATAGCAACCACACATAAACACTATATCGAGAAAAAGGAACAGCATGAATCTGCCTGGAGATCGCAAGTATGCACCTACCCACGAATGGGTACTGGAAGATAACGGCCTATTGCTAGTAGGTATTACCGATCACGCTCAAGAACAACTGGGTGACTTGGTGTTCGTGGGTGACTTCGCGACAGGTAAAACCTTGGCAGCGGGTGAAACGGCTGGGGTGGTGGAGTCTGTGAAAGCGGCGTCTGATATCTACGCGCCTGTAGCGGGTGAGGTGGTGGAGTTCAACAGCACCTTGTCGGATCAGCCGGAGTTGTTGAACACGGATCCCTACCAAAGCTGGATCTTCAAACTGCGTCCAGACAATATCGCCGATGTGCAAAGCTTGCTGAACGCCGACGAATACGATGCGGTGAAAGACGAGAATTAAGTTCTTATTGCTAGAGCGGCCTGCAAAAAATCCCTACTACAAAAGCGTGGTAGGGATTTTTTTATGGCTAACAGCGCGTACTTAACGTTTGCGTGTGTAGTGCACAAAATCGTAGCTATAGCCGTTTTCTTCTGGCTGGGCGCTGCGCGAGACTTCTTGCCATTGGGTGGTATCAAGCTCGGGGAAGAAAGTGTCGCCAGCTACCTCGGCCTGTACTTCGGTGGCGTAGATGTCATCAGCGACTTCCAGACCTTGGGTGAAGATCTGTTCACCACCAATAATGCAGCAGTCTTCGGTATCTTGGCAGGCGGCTAGTGCAGCGCTTAGGCTGTCGTAAACGGTAGCGCCTTCCGCCATATAGTCGGCGTTACGGCTAATCACTAAATTAGGGCGGCCAGGCAAGGGGCGTCCTAAGCTTTCCCATGTTTTTCTACCCATGATGATGGGCAGGCCTAGGGTGAGCTTCTTAAAGTGAGCCAAATCGGCAGGTAGTCGCCATGGCAACTGGTTGTCCATACCTATGCTGCGGTTGCGAGCATAGGCAACCACCATGCGGATGTGGGGGCGTACAGAACTCATACGGCTACGGGTGCCTTAATGTGTGGATGTGGGTCGTAATCGACGATTTCGAAGTCATCCAGTTGGTAATCAAAAATAGACGCTGGTTTGCGTTTGATATTCAGTTTTGGATAGGCGCGAGGTTCGCGTGACAGTTGCAGTTCTACTTGCTCGTAGTGGTTGCTGTATAAGTGGCAGTCACCGCCTGTCCAGATGAAGTCGCCCACCTCTAGATCGCATTGTTGCGCCACCATGTGTGTGAGTAGGGCATAGCTGGCGATATTAAAGGGTACACCCAAGAAAATATCAGCACTGCGCTGGTACAACTGGCAAGAGAGTTTGCCATCGGCGACATAAAACTGGAAGAAAGCATGGCACGGAGGCAGGGCCATGTTAGAAATTTCTGCTACGTTCCATGCCGACACAATCAGACGGCGAGAATCGGGGTTGTTGCGAATTTGGTCTATCACTTGGCTGATCTGGTCTACATGACCGCCATCGGGCGTAGGCCAAGAGCGCCACTGCACACCGTACACAGGGCCTAAATTACCCTCTGCATCGGCCCATTCATCCCAAATGCTGACGTTGTTTTCTTTGAGCCAAGCAATGTTAGAGTCGCCACGCAAGAACCACAGCAGTTCGATGAAGATACTGCGTGTGTGCAGTTTCTTGGTGGTGATCATCGGGAAGCCCTGTTGCAGATCAAAACGCATCTGGTGGCCAAACACCGAACGGGTACCTGTGCCTGTGCGGTCAGCTTTCTCGGTGCCATGCTCGTACACATGGCGCATCAGTTGTTCGTATTGATTAGTGACCATAGCGATTAGACTTCGAGAATCTCAAAGGAGTGGGTGATCTCTGCTGTTTTAGCCAACATCGCCGATGCGGAGCAGTATTTCTCGTGAGAAAGTTTTACAGCACGTTCTACTGCTGCTTCGGTCAAGCCTTTACCGCTGACGATAAAGGTGAAATGAATGCGTTCAAATACTTTGGGGTCGGTGCTGGCGCGTTCGGCTTCCAGTTTGACTTGGCAGCCTTGAATATCATGGCGACCACGTTTCAGAATTAAGACCACATCATAGGCAGCACAGCCACCAGTGCCTGCTAGCAGCATTTCCATGGGTCTAGGAGCCAAGTTATGACCACCACCTTCGGGAGCGCCATCCATGGCTGTTACGTGTCCGCTACCTGTAGTAGCAACAAAAAGCATGCCTTCTGGGCCACCCCAGTTGATTGTGCATTCCATGTGTGAAATCTCCGAAAGTCGTCTGGCTCTGGCTGTGTTGCCTGCCGGCTGGTTATTGTACCGTTTCACACGCTACCCGTCAGGGTGGGTGCTGGCAGTAAGTAGCCACAGAAAATAGGCGGTAGGCGTGGGGGTTATGCAAAGCAGCATAGCAGGGCAGTGGTAAGATTATTGCTATTCGCGTAATGCGTTTAGGGAATATATAGATATGACAGAAAAGCTTGTAAATACGGATCAGGCGTTGGCGCCACACCACTCTGTGCAACCTACGCATACACCGTTGCGCCGACAAAATACTTTTTTCGACAGCTTGATCACTGAGTGCAATGCAGCCTTGTCGGTATTAAGTCGCTCAGCACAAGCGTCACGCCCTAATCCAGCCGGTAAAAGAACCGACTCGGACGGTACGTTAGATGCGCAGCAAACACGTCATGTGGCAGGCTTGATGCGGGTGAATCATGTAGGCGAGGTGTGCGCGCAAGCGTTGTATCGTGGGCAAGCGTTGTTAAGCGAGCAAGAGTCATTACGCCAATTATTGCGTGAAGCTGCAGTAGAAGAGGTGGATCACTTAGTGTGGTGTGATGAGCGTTTAAAAGAACTGAATAATAGGCCCAGCATTTTTAATCCTTTTTGGTATGTAGCATCGTTTGGGCTAGGTGTGATCGCAAGTAAAGCAGGGGCACCTTACAACTTAGGCTTTATGGCCGAAACCGAGCGCCAAGTTGAGCAACATTTAGACAGTCATTTACAGCAACTTCCCGCTGAGGATAACCGCAGCCGCCCAATTCTCGAGCAAATGCTTAAAGATGAAGCAGGGCATCGTATGAGCGCAGAAGCTAATGGGGCTGTAGCATTGCCGGGGCCTATACGCTTCGCGATGCGGTGTATGTCTAAGGTAATGACCGGTACGGCATACTACGTTTAGGCGTATGTTGCAGTGCCGCATTTTTACTACAGTGTGGTGGAAAATGCGCGTTGTTCTTGCAATGCACAAAACTAGGGTATACACTAATAACAAATGGATGTAGAACAGAACGCAAGAGTAAAAACCCTAACGTTCTAGGCTCAGGTTAATCCTTAGTAGCCCTACATGCCCCGGTTGTCTCCTCCACCCTCCTCCTTTGGTGGATTTGCCCGAGATCTACAGATCTCGGGCTTTTTTTTATGCAAAAAACGGGGGCTGATGATTCAGCCCCCGTTTCTATTGGCTATGTTGCTGATTTAATCAGTAATAGTCGCCACGTGCAGTAAGTTCGTGCTGCCACTATGCCCAAAGGGTAGGCCAGCAATAATCACCACGGTATCGCCCACTTTGGCAAACTCATAGCGTTGGGCTATGCGTGTGGCGTGGTGCACCATTTGAGACACATCGGATACATGTTCAAACGGTACGGGGTGTACACCCCATGCCAAGGCCAAGCGACGAGCGGTGTGCAGACTGGGTGTTAAGGCCATGATGGCCGCATGAGGGCGCTCACGGCTGGCACGCAATGCACTAAAGCCACTGGTGGTGTAGGCAATGGTAGTGGCTGGCGACAAAATGTCTGTGACACGACGCAGCGCACAACAGATGGCATCTGGTGTGTTTTGGTCAGGGTTGCTGTGGTTGTCATCCAAACCTTTACGCCATTCAGGGTCGTGCTCCACTTCCTGAATGATGTTGTCCATGATCTCTACTGCTGCCAGGGGGAATTGGCCAGAAGCCGATTCAGCAGACAGCATCACGGCATCGGCACCAGAGTAAATCGCGGTGGCGACGTCAGAGGCTTCGGCACGAGTAGGCACAGGCGAAGTAATCATGGATTCCAACATCTGCGTGGCGACCACTACTGGACGACCATGGGCACGGGCTTTTTTCACAATACGGCGCTGCAGTACAGGTACGGATTGTGGTGGCACCTCTACGCCCAAGTCACCACGTGCGACCATCACGCCATCGCTTAGGCGGATGATTTCGTCTAAGTGATCCAGTGCTGCAGGTTTTTCCAGCTTGGACATAATCCAGGCACGGTTACCAATCAGTTTGCGGGCTTCTTCAATATCACTTGGGCGCTGTACAAACGACAGCGCTACCCAATCTACCCCTAATGACAAACCGAACTCCAGATCTTTAAGGTCTTTTTCGGTCAGTGGGGAAATAGGCAATACCACACCGGGTACGTTCACCCCTTTACGGTCAGACAAGGGGCCGCCCACCATGACAGTGGTTTCCGCAAAGTCTGGGCCAAAGCTATCCACACGCAAACGCAGTTTGCCATCGTCTAGCAGCAGGTCGGTACCGTTTTCCAGTGCAGCAAAAATTTCAGGGTGTGGCAGGCAAGCACGAGTGCTGTCGCCCTCGCTAGTATCCAGATCAAGGCGGAATTTCTGGCCTTTCTCTAGCAGTACTTTGCCACCTGCCATGGCACCAACACGGAGTTTGGGGCCTTGTAGATCCATCAGGACGCCAATAGTGCGACCGCTGTTCATTTCTAGTTCACGGATGATACGCAGTCGGGCTGCGTGATCTTCATGGGTACCGTGGCTGAAATTTAAGCGGAAAACATCCGCACCAGCTTCAAACAGTTCACGGATTTTTTCCGGTGTAGAACTGGCTGGCCCTAGTGTAGCGAGAATGCGTGCACGTCTTTGACGTCTCATGATGGATCCTTTGATGAAAATTACAGGGCGTTTACGCCTGCAAGAGCGATACGGGCATCGTCAGCCGCCGCTACACCGGATACACCTACTGCACCAATGACGTTGCCATCAACAATGATGGGTTCGGCACCTTCTAGTGGTTTGATAGGCATAGCCAATGCAGCAACACGACCGCCGTTGACCATATCTTCCAATGCTTTGGTGGGTTTGCCACTCAATGCACTGGCGCGGGCTTTATCGGGAGCAATGGTGGCGCTCATTACAGGCGCGCCATCAAGGCGTTGCAGCCAAAGTAGGTGACCACCAGCATCACAAATAGCGATACTGACTTTCCACTGGTTTTCTTGGGCTTTTTGTTCAGCGGCCTGAGCAATACGTTTCAGGTCATCCAGTGTCAGTTGTTGAACAGTTTTCATGGACAGATACTCTCTTAGCAAAGTTAAAGAATTAGTATGGCTCGGAAATCGTTGACGTTAGTCAGGGTGGGCCCGGTAATCACTGAATCGCCTAGCGCTTCAAAAAAACCATGCCCATCGTTGTTGTCCAAGCTATCGCGAGGACGTATTTTGAGATTCCAAGCTCGTGCTAGTGTATCAGGGGTGCAGACTGCGCCTGCAATTTCCTCTTGTCCATCCACGCCGTCGGTGTCACCAGCTAGGGCGTAGACCTGTTCGGCTCCATTTAGAGCAATAGCGGTAGAAAGTAAAAACTCCACATTACGCCCACCTCGGCCATTACCTTTGATTGTGACGGTGGTTTCTCCGCCAGACAGTAAGACGCAAGGAGCGGCAACCGGTTGGTTGTGCGCACGTACACTTAGTGCAATGCCGGCCATGACTTTACCTACATCACGGGCTTCGCCTTCTATGCTGTCACCCAGCAATACAGGGGTGATGCCTGCTTCTTTGGCGACGTTGGCAGCGGCTTGCAGAGCTAGCTGAGGGGTGGCGATTAAATGGGTAGTGACTCTGGCCAGTCGAGGATCATCAGCTTTAATGCTTTCTCCTTCACCAGACTCCAAGTAGCGGCGCGCGCCTTCAGGCAGCTTTATGCCATAGCGACGCACGATTTCTAGTGCTTCTTCGCAGGTAGTAGGGTCAGGCACAGTGGGGCCAGACGCGATATCAATAGGGTTATCGCCGGGCACGTCTGAGATCAGCAGATTCACGACTTTGGCGGGGTAGCATGCAGCGGCCAAACGTCCACCTTTAATTTGGGACAGATGGCGACGCACGCAATTCATCTCGGTGATGTTGGCGCCAGAGCGCAGCAACTCACGGTTGATTTGTTGTTTGTCTTCTAGCGAAATGCCGGGGCCGGGCAAGGGGAGTAACGATGAGCCACCGCCCGAAATCAAACAAATCACCAGATCGTCTTCGGTTAAGCCACTTACGGTTTCCAGCAACGTTTTAGAGGCCTCTAGGCCAGCGGCGTCGGGAACAGGGTGAGCGGCTTCCAGAATACGAATATGCTCGCAAGGAACGGCATAACCATAACGTGTGACTACTACACCTTCCAGTTTACCTACCCAGTGTTGCTCTAGGGCTCTGGCCATTTCTGCTGACGCTTTGCCGGCGCCAATCACAATGGTTCGGCCTTTAGGCGCAGCGGGGAGAAATGGTGGAATGCAGGCGTCGGGCAATGCAGCTCGAACCGCAGCATTAAACATATTCTCTAGTAGTTGGCGTGGGGTGGTGGTCATGTGGCTTGTTCCTTGTTAGTGCTAGGTATATGACAAGTAGAAAAGGACCATAAATCCGAGTTAAGCAGGGATGAAAAAGGCGGGTGCTATACCCACCTTTTTCAAACAGCTAGTAGGGGATTATTGGCCGATTTCGTAGTTTGCCATGATCTCCAGTGCACGTACGAGTGCGGAGTGGTCCCACGCGCTACCACCATGTGCTGAGCAGGTGTTGAACAGCTCTTGTGCCGACGCTGTATTTGGCAGCGATACACCCAACTGTCGTGCAGTAGTCAGAGCCAAGTTCAGGTCTTTTTGGTGCAGTTCAATACGGAAGCCAGGGTCAAAGGTACGTTTCACCATACGCTCACCGTGTACTTCTAGTACGCGAGAGTTAGCAAAACCGCCCATCAGTGCTTCGCGGACTTTGGCAGGGTTGGCACCGGCTTTAGCAGCCAATAGCAAGGCTTCACCTACGGCTTCGATGTTCAGGGCCACGATGATTTGGTTGGCTACTTTGGTGATTTGACCATCACCGTAACCACCTACCAGCGTGATGTTTTTACCCATTAGGTCAAACAGTGGTTTTACCTGATCGAAAGTCGCCTCTTTACCGCCCACCATGATGGTTAGGGATGCGGCTTTAGCGCCTACTTCGCCACCGGACACAGGTGCGTCTAAGTACTCAGCGCCCAGTTCGGTAATACGTTTAGCAAACTCTTTGGTAGCAACGGGAGAGATGGAGCTCATGTCCACCACAACTTTGCCTTTGCTTAGGCCGGCAGCAACACCATTCTCACCAAACAGCACATCTTCTACGTGCGGAGTATCTGGCACCATTGTGATGATGACATCTGCTTTCTGAGCCACTTCGGTAGCGTTAGCGCATACCGTAGCACCAGCTGCTGGAATGCTGTCGGGGGTAGTGCCACGAGTGTAGGTATACAGCTCGTGTCCACCTTTAATCAGATTCAATGCCATGGGTGTGCCCATGATGCCTAAACCAATAAAACCAATCTTGGCCATAGTGTTCTCCTTAAAAATTCTTGTATGTCGTGCGCTTACTTCGTCAGAGCAGTGATCCAGCCCAAACCGTCGGCGGTGACGCCGGCAGGTTTGTATTCGCAGCCTATCCAGCCGTCGTAGCCAATTTGATCCAAGTAACGGAACAACCAGGGGTAATTGATTTCCCCTGTGCCGGGTTCATTACGGCCAGGGTTGTCGGCCAACTGAATGTGGGCAATGCGGGACTGGTGTGCTTTGATGGTGTTCGCCAGCTCACCTTCCATGCGCTGTGCGTGGTAGATGTCGTACTGAATGAACAAGTTGTCTGAGCCCACTTCGTCCAGAATGGCCGCTGCTTGTGCGGTGTAGTTCAGGAAGAAGCCGGGCATGTCAAAGCTGTTAATAGGCTCAATCAATAAACGAATATTGGCGGCTTTCAGCTCTGCAGCGGCGTAGCGCAGGTTTTCCACAAAGGTTTTGTGGGCTACAGCTTTGTCCAGACCTGCTGGTACTAAACCCGCCAAGCAGTTCACTTGTTTGCAGTTCAGTGCTGTTGCGTACTCAATTGCACGGGCTACGCCCTCTTTGAACTCGTCTACACGATCAGGTAAGCACGCAATACCACGTTCACCAGTCGCCCAGTTACCTGCGGGCAGGTTATGCAGAACTTGCGTCAAGCCATGTTGTTTCAACAAGTCTGCCAGCTGTTGCTTATCAAAATCGTAGGGGAATAAATATTCCACGGCGTTGAAGCCTGCCTGAGCGGCTGCTTTGAAGCGGTCTAAAAAGTCCACTTCGTTAAAAAGCATAGTCAGGTTGGCAGCAAATTTTGGCATGAGGGTCTCCAATGTAAAACAGTATTATTGAATGGGCAGAATGGCTGTAGGAGCGTCAGCAGAAGTCTCGGCCAACGCCTCAAATTCGTTAACGTTATGCAGCTCGGTGCCCATAGCGATGTTGGTGACACGTTCCAAGATCAGTTCAATGACCACAGGTACTTTGAACTCTTTCATCCAAGCGCGAGCTTGTGCAAACGCGGCTTGAATGTCTTCTGGTTTACGTACGCGGATGGCTTTCACACCCAGACCTTCTGCTACCGCCACGTGATCCACACCATACCCCTCGGTTTCGGGGGCGTTGATGTTATCGAAGGCCAACTGTACGCAGTAGTCCATGTCAAAGCCGCGTTGTGCTTGTCGGATCAAGCCCAAGTAGGCGTTGTTCACCAGTACGTGAATATAGGGTAGGCCGAATTGCGCACCCACCGCCAATTCTTCGATCATGAATTGGAAGTCGTAGTCACCAGAAATAGCCACCACTTCTTTACCGGGCAATGCGGCAACCGTACCCAGAGCAGCAGGGATAGTCCAACCCAATGGGCCTGCTTGACCGCAGTTGATCCAGTGACGTGGCTCGTACACGTGCAAGAACTGCGCTGCCGCAATTTGCGACAAACCAATGGTGGTGACGTAACGAGTGTCGCGGCCAAAAGCGTGGTTCATTTCTTCGTACACACGTTGCGGTTTCATAGGCACCGCATCAAAGTGTGTTTTACGTTGCATGGTGGCTTTGCGTTCTTGGCACTCGCCAGCCCATGCTGAACGGTCTTTTAGCTTGCCTGCCGCTTTCATTTCTTTGGCTACAGCCAGCAATTGTTCCAGTGCTGCGCCAGCGTCCGACACAATACCGAAGTCAGGGCCAAATACACGGCCAATCTGCGTAGGTTCAATATCAATGTGAATGAAGCGACGACCTTTGGTGTATTCCTCAACCGAGCCTGTGTGACGGTTAGCCCAACGGTTACCAATACCAATCACAAAGTCGGATGCCAATACGGTAGCGTTACCGTAGCGGTGTGAGGTTTGCAGGCCAGCCATACCCGCCATCAATGGGTGATCGTCTGCAATAGTGCCCCAGCCCATCAGGGTTGGCACAACAGGAATACCAGTGAGCTCAGCAAACTCTTGCAGTTTGTCGCTAGCGTTAGCGTTGATGATGCCGCCACCTGCTACGATCAATGGACGATCAGAGCTGTTCAGCATATCCATGGCTTTTTCGGCCTGAGCGCGTGTAGCGGCGGGTTTGTACACCTCTAGTGGCTGGTACGTGTCGATGTCGAATTCGATTTCAGCCAACTGTACATCAATAGGCAGGTCGATCAGCACGGGGCCAGGGCGACCAGAGCGCATGATGTGAAAGGCCTGTTGGAACACGAAAGGAACCAATGCAGGTTCGCGCACCGTTACGGCCCATTTGGTGACTGGCTTAGCGATAGACTCAATGTCTACTGCTTGGAAGTCTTCTTTGTACAGACGAGCACGTGGGGCTTGGCCTGTAATGCACAGCATAGGAATGGAGTCTGCAGAAGCAGAGTACAGGCCTGTAATCATGTCGGTACCGGCTGGGCCAGACGTACCAATACATACACCAATATTTCCAGGAGCTGCACGTGTGTAGCCCTCAGCCATGTGAGAAGCACCTTCCACGTGTCGAGCCAGAATGTGCTCGAAGCCACCGTTTTTCTTCATTGCGGAATAAAACGGATTGATGGCGGCGCCTGGTACGCCAAAGACTGTACTGATGCCTTCTGCACGCAGAACGGCGGCGGCGGCGTCAACGGCACGCATTCTGGCCATAGTGATCTCCTTTTGTTGGTTCTATGTGTAAACGATAGTTTTAGTTATGATAGATACCGTAGTCTTCGCTTAAAAGAGGTGATAATATTGCTTCTGCCGATACTAGGAGTATTGAATGAGCCGATATACGGAAATTCGTAGTTTTGTTTTGGTGGCAGAGAAGGGGAGTTTTGCCGCCGCGTCCATTATTGAAGGCGTCACGCCCGTGGTAATGGGGCGCAGGTTAGATGCGCTTGAGAAAAGGCTGGGTGTACGGTTGATGCACCGCTCTACGCGCGGGCTGACATTAACGGATTTAGGTGAGCAGTTTCTAGAGCAAAGTCGTCAGTTGCTAAAAGACTTTGATGCGGCCGAGGCCAGCATTAGTGCACAGCGTACTGTAGTGCGGGGACACTTGGTGGTGTCTGCACCAGCGGCTTTTGGTCGTCAACATGTGGCGCCGCATGTGATTAACTTTCGCAAGCGTTACCCCGAATTGAAACTATCGTTTAACTTCACGGATAGTGTGGTGGACTTGGTGCGAGAGGGCTATGACATGGCCTTACGCATTGGTGAGGTGACTGACCCTAACTATGTGGCGGTGCGCTTATTTCCTAACCGCCGCGTTGTGTGCGGAACGCCGGACTACTTTGAGCGCTATGGGGTGCCACGTGTGCCAGAGGACTTAGCGAATCACAACTGTTTAGCATTTAACCTGCAAGGTGGGCAGCAGCGTGGCTGGGCGTTTATGCGTGATGGCAGGCCCTTTGCCGTGCGTGTGGATGGCGACTTGGATTGCAATGATGGTGAATTGCTGTACGGGTGGGTGAAGCAAGGTTGGGGTATAGGTTGGCGTTCTACGTGGGAAATCCAAGCAGAGCTTAAGCGTGGAGAACTGGTCACTGTGTTAGATGACTATTCCCTGCCCAGTTACGACATTCAGGCGGTGTATCAGCAGCAGCGTTACTTGCCTGCCAAAGTGCGTGCGTTTATTGATTATTTGCGCGTAGTGTATAACCAGCCCGGCTATTGGGAGGGTGAGGCGCCACCTATGCGTTAATACGCTTAATCTGGTTGTGTGGGTGAAGGGGTAGGCTGTAGCCAGTTGTGCTGCGCCATTTCTTCGATGCGTACATAGACAGCCTTAGGCGGGCACTCAAACGCACGGCAGGCAGCGGCTGTGTACGCTTCGGCCAGTTCGCGTTTGGTGTGGGTGTCTAGTTCAGTGGGCACGCGTATTGTAATGGCGGGCATGGTGAGTCCTGTCAGTGTGATGAGTATGCAGGATAACGGGTTGAGGGTGAGAGCTCAATACTGGGTAGAGGCAACCGCTGTTTTCATCGCACATGCTTGGGGGACTGCAGAAGAATTTTTTGTAATTTGAGACATCAAATTAAAAAAATTTTCATTCCGTCCCCCTGAGTATTTTGCTATTGATAGGTGTACTGCCCTTTCTTCAGTAGCGTTTTAGTCAGGGGGGGCAGTAGTGGTTAGGTTCGTTTATGCTGTGTATTAATTATCTATCTGCCAAAGCGCGCCAAAGCTACAGTGATCGTCTACAACAGAAGTAGAAGTGCCTAGCAGCAACTACCAAAGCAAAGTCCGTTGCAAGCGACGGAGGAAAGGCGGATGGAAGTGTTTTTTTATTTGGTGTCTCAAATAAAAAAATACTTTCGCAGCCTTAGGCTCATGCAGCCCAGTCGTGAGTAAGTGGGCTTTGTAGCCTCTAAACGACCAAAAGCGTGTGCTATGCACACGCCTCTGTCTGGTAGCCGTCTAGTGAGTAGTAGCCTTAGGGCGCAGAAATCAGCGCGGGCTCTGCCAACGTGATGACATCACAGTTATCACCGGGGCCTTTACGGTCAATCACCAGAAAATCCACGACCTCATCTAAACCCAGCAAGGGGTGATGCCATACGCCAGTGGCGTAGTTCACGCCTTGGTTGCCTTGTGCGAGGAATAGACGCAGGTTTTTGGCTTCTGGTGTGGGGCCAGCTTCCGCTACAACGACTAAGTAAGGTAGGCCAGACAGCGGGATGAATGCTTGGCTGCCTTTGGGGTGGCGCTCCATCATGGTGACGCTAAACGGCAAGGTACGAGGTTGGCCACGGAAAATAGAGACAATGACTTTGCCATCAGGGCCTGGCTCTATGTTGGCAAGGTCGTGGTAGCGCTCGGTGTTACCTTCGTTAATAGAGAAGTGTTGGGCTTTGTCAGACACTTCAATCACGTCACCAAAAGGCGCAAAGGTGTCACGATCCAGTTTTTCTAAGCGTAAAGTAAGGGTCATGAGGTAATCCTAGAGTGAAGCTGCTCTTAAGCGAAACGGGCGTGTAGTCTGAAACCTGCGATTTTGCCTATCTCAGTTAAGCAGCGCTGAAATTCTTGTTCTTGGCTATTGTTTAGGCGCTCTTCAATTGAATCCATGATTTGGTGGCGCGTCATGCCTTTCACTGCAACGATGAAAGGGAACGTGAATTTCTCGTGATAGCGCGCATTCAGGCTGCGCAGGCGTACGAATTCTTCGTGTGTGCACTGATCTAGGCCGGCACCGCGTTGTTCACCAGTGGATTCTTTGGTCAAGGTGCCTGCTTCGGCCTCTTTGCCTGCCAACTCTGGGTGAGCCAGAATCAGAGCCAATTGTTCCGCTTTGGGGGCGTTTAACATGACTTCGCACATGGCGTGATGCAGAGCATCCACATCGGCGAAGGGACGTTTCTCCCAAGTGCGTTCAGCCACCCATGGAGAGTGCTCGAAAATACCATCTAGGCTAGCGATGAATTCAGCCTGAGATTGGTGCGATAACTGAGTGATAGCATGCTCAGGGTGGGCGTATGCAGTCATGGCGGTAAATCCCTGTATAAGACTTTATTGTATAGCGTCATAACAGTTTAAGTATTTTGCTTTCGTTTGAAATAGAATAAAACGTATAACATATATACGTCACCGATTATCTTGACGGATCAAGGAGTGGTCTGGCTGATAGTCATATATGTGGAGGAGGCAGCAATGGCAACCAAGCGAGATGATAATCCGCTGGATACCTACTTGTTACGCGTGTTTTGTTTGTTGATTTCTGAACGTAGCGTATCGCGTACAGCATTTAAATTAAATCAGTCACAACCCGCAGTCAGTGCGGCATTGAAGCGACTGCGAGACATTATTGGCGACCCGCTGTTAGTGCGGGAAAAAGGTGGGATGGTGCCCACCGAGCGTGCGTTGTCGTTGCTCGCGCATGCAAAAGGGGCCTTGGCTGAAATCGAATGCATGGTTAATGTGTCGGAAAACTTTGACCCTAAAACCAGCCGCAACGAATTTCATATAGGCTCTCCTGACTACTTGGCACCCGTGTTTGTGAGTCGAGTGGTAGAAAGTTTGCGTCGAGAGGCCCCCGAAGCGAGATTGAATCTGCATACCTTGGACGCACAGTCTGATTTTGAGCGTGCGTTGGCAGAGGGCGAATTAGACATCGTGATTGGTAACTGGCCTGAACCGCCAGATCGCATGCATTTGTCTATGCTGCTAGAAGACGAGATTGTGTGCTTGATGGCAAATAGCCATCCGTTAGCACGTAGAAAGGCGGGGTTAAGCTTAGATGACTACGTGAAGGCTAGACACGTCGTGCCGCTGCCGTACGCTATTAATCAACGTGGTGTGATTGATGCGACCTTGGCCACGCTGCGTGTGCGCCGCGAAGAAAGTGTGATGGTGCAATCTTTTTCAGTTGCTCCCTATTTGTTACAGAATACTGATCTGGTTTTCACCACCTCCCGCCACTTTGCGGAGTATTATGCACGTTTACTGCCGTTAACCATTTTAGAAGCACCCATCGAGTTCCCTCCCATGCGTTTTTATCAGCTATGGCATGAGCGTCATCAACACTCACCCAGCCATCGCTGGTTGCGGCGTTTGTTAGGGGAGTGCGGTGGAGCATTAAATGCAAAGAATGTTCAGGACCTCACTGCATCCGCCTAGTAAAGCGCGGTATGATGACGTCCCTAGCATAGACTCCCGAGGGAAATAGAAGTGAGCTCACTGCAAGTATGGGATCCGCTGACAATGCTATCGATTTGCGCTGTAGCATTTCTAGTGGGTGGGCTAATCGTAGTGTCCGAACGCTGGCATGGAAAACTGACCGGCGATAGCGACATGAGCAAACCGCAGGCAACGCATTTGCGTCCTACGCCGCGAGTGGGTGGCCTGGCTATTTTGGCGGGCACCTTGGCGGGTTTGTTGGTGCTGGGGCCAGCACACATGACCTTGGGTTGGCTATGGCCGGTGCTATTTGTGGCCGCCATGCCTGTTTTCGTTGCAGGCTTGGTAGAAGACATCACCAAAGACGTGGGTTCCATGAAGCGCCTGTTGGCCGCTTTTGCGTCAGCCGCTATTGCATGGTGGTTGCTGGGTGGCGTGTCCCGAGTAGGTGTCTTCTGGGTAGATTGGATTCTAGACTTCTGGCCTATCTCCCTGCTATTTACCATGATCGCCGTGGGTGGCTGTACGCACGCGCTGAACATCATTGATGGCATTAACGGTTTGGCTGGCATGATTGCCATCCTGATGGCCGCTTCATTATCGCTGGTGGCGTGGCAGGTAGGCGATTACCCTATTTTCTTGATTGCGGCTGCTCTGGCCTCGTCTACGCTGGGCTTTTTGGCGTGGAATTTCCCGTTTGGACGTGTGTTCTTAGGGGACGGTGGGGCGTATTTCTTAGGCTTTATGTTGGCCGAGTTGGCGGTGCAACTGGTGATTCGCAACCCTACCGTCTCGCCTTTCTATGCGCTGGCCGTATTGTTTTATCCCGTATTTGAAACCTTATTCACGATTTGGCGTCGAAAGTTCAAACGTGGTGTGCCCGTGGACAGGCCCGATGCGCTGCACTTGCACCAGTTGATTTTCCGTCGAATGGTGCGTGTAAGTGTGGTGGCGTCTGGACGTCGCCATGTGCCGCCTATGTCTAATGCGATGGCCTCACCTTATTTGTGGGGTATTGCGTTAGTGGGGCTGATTCCTGCCACCATTTGGTGGGACAACACGTGGATATTAGGGCTAAGTATTCTGGCCTTTGCCTGTAGTTATGTCTGGCTGTATGCTCGACTGGTACATTGGCGTAGACCTGCTTGGTTATTGCTGCCATCCGTTAGACGCGCACGTCGCGAACGACAGCAGTAAAATGACAACTATGTATTGATTATTGATCCTCTGGGGAGAACATCTTGCAAGTCAAGGACATTAAACTCGCCGTGATCGGGCTGGGTTACGTTGGGCTGCCACTGGCGGTAGAGTTCGGCAAAAAACGTCCGGTTATTGGTTTTGATATCAATGTGGCGCGTATCGCTGAATTGAATGCTGGCCAAGACCACACTCTGGAAGTGGAGCCTGAAGAACTGAAACAGGCCTCCCATTTGCGCTTTACACACGAGACGGCGCAATTGTCTGAGGCCAATGTGTTCATTGTGACGGTGCCTACCCCTATAGACGATTACAAGCAGCCTGACCTCACACCACTGGTACGCGCGAGCGAAACCATTGGTAAAGTGCTGAAAAAAGGCGATATCGTGGTGTATGAATCCACGGTGTATCCGGGCGCTACCGAAGAGGTATGTGTGCCAGTGCTAGAGCGCGTATCGGGTTTACGCTTTAATGAAGATTTTTACGCGGGTTATAGCCCAGAGCGTATTAACCCTGGCGACAAAGTGCACCGTTTGCCTAGCATTCGTAAAGTCACCTCCGGCTCTACGCCTGAAGTTGCTGACTTGGTGGACGCTCTGTATGGCGAGATTATCACTGCGGGTACGCATAAAGCCGCGTCCATTCGCGTTGCAGAAGCCGCTAAAGTGATTGAAAACACGCAGCGTGATGTGAATATCGCGTTGATTAATGAGCTGGCACTGATTTTCAATAAGTTGGGTATTGATACCCAAGCTGTGTTGGAAGCGGCTGGTACAAAATGGAATTTCCTGCCATTTAGACCCGGTCTGGTAGGTGGTCACTGTATTGGTGTGGATCCGTACTACCTGACGCATAAAGCGCAATCTATTGGTTACCACCCCGAAGTGATTTTGGCGGGTAGACGTCTGAATGACTCCATGGGTGCATACGTGGCTTCGCAGTTGGTGAAAGCCATGACCAAAAAGCGTATCCAAGTTCAAGGCTCGCGCGTTTTGTTGTTGGGGCTGACCTTTAAAGAAAACTGTCCAGACCTGCGTAACACACGTGTGGTGGACATTATTCGCGAATTGGCTCAGTACGACGTGAACGTGGATGTGTACGACCCATGGGTAGAGGCTGATGAAGCTCGCCGTGAGTACGGTGTAGAGGTAGTAAGCACACTAGACGAAGGTCAGTACGACGGTGTGATCATTGCTGTGGCGCATAATCAGTTTGTGGAAATGGGTGCTGAGCGTTTGCGCGCGTTGGGTAAAGCAGACCACGTGTTGTACGACTTGAAATACGTACTTCCACAAAACGCATCCGACCTGCGTTTGTAAGGCAAAGAGACGATTATGAGTGAAGCATTGCAAAAAGCATGGCAAACCCTAGAAGCTCAGCCACGTACGTGGCTGGTAACAGGGTGTGCAGGGTTTATTGGTTCCAACTTGCTAGAGGCCTTGTTACAGCATGGTCAGACGGTAGTGGGGCTGGATAACTTTGCTACGGGTCACCAGCACAACCTGGATAGCGTGCAGCAAAACGTAGGCCCAGAAAACTGGTCACGTTTTCGCTTTATAGAAGGCGATATACGCCATCCAGAAACCTGCCAGCAAGTATGTAAAGGCGTGGACTATGTGTTGCATCAAGCAGCATTAGGTTCGGTGCCGCGCTCACTCGCTAATCCTCTTACCACCAACGAAGTGAATATCAGCGGTGCGTTGAACATGATGGTAGCAGCACGTGATGCCGGCGTTAAAGGCTATGTGTATGCGGCGTCCAGTTCAACCTATGGTGATCACCCTGGTTTGCCTAAAGTGGAAGACACCATCGGCAAACCGCTGTCGCCGTATGCAGTGACTAAGTATGTCAACGAGCTGTATGCAGATGTGTTTAACCGTGCTTATGGCTTTAGCAGCGTAGGCTTACGCTACTTCAACGTGTTTGGCCGCAGGCAAGACCCTAACGGTGCTTACGCCGCCGTTATCCCGCGCTGGATTGCCACTATGGTGGCAGGCGAGGCCATCACCATTAACGGCGACGGTGAAACCAGCCGTGACTTTTGCTATATCGATAACGTGATTCAAGCCAATATTTTGGGTGCGTTGGCAGAAGGCGAAGCCCGTGCTCAGGTATACAACGTGGCGGTCAGTGGTCGTACTACCTTGAATGAGCTGTTTGGCTACTTAAAAAACGAGTTGAAAGCCAATGGCGTGGAATACAACTTGGATGCGGTATATGGTGATTTCCGTCCAGGTGATGTACGCCATTCACAAGCCGATATTTCTAAAGCAGCTCGTTTGCTAGGTTACGCACCAGCCTTCTCTATACAGCAAGGTTTGGCTGAAGCCATGCCGTGGTACCTACGGTTTTTGGGGTGATACCAAAACGATTACGGCAGCGGTGGAGTGCGATGCATGCAGACCACCACCGCATTGCTAGAGGGGCATTTCGCGTAGCAGTATTTTTACTGCTGGGAAAATTCGCGGGTGCGCTAAAAGAAATGGCGGTGGCTTACCGCTATGGGATCAGTGATGTAGTGGATGCGTACCAGTTCACCATGGTGATGGCGAATTGGTTGCCAGTTACCTTGGTGGGCGCACTGTCTGTTGTACTGATTCCGGTCTTAGTGCGTTCGCGTATCCAACCCGAAGCGCAGCGACGACAATTCCTAGGTGAGTTATTAACCAGCACCATGCTGCTGGGGCTACTGCTTAGTGCATTGCTATGGTGGTGTTGGCCGTGGGTAATGCAAATCATGGGTACGGGTTTAAATGCCGGTACCAAAGCCATGAGCATGGAGCTGATCCATGCGTTTGCGCCTGCCGCCTTGTTTACGTTGTTGATAGGTTTAAGTGCCGCAAGGCTGCGCGCCCGTGAACGACACATCAACACCTTGCTGGACAGTGTGCCAGCGTTTTCTATATTAATTTGGGTATTGCTAGCCCCTCCCGGAGCCATGGCAGGGCCTCTGCTATGGGGGACGCTAGTAGGTTATATCGTGCAGTGTGTGTGGCTGTACGTATTGGCGCAACGCGCCGATCAAATTTCAGTACGTCCGCAATGGGGCTGGCAGGCCGAGCAATGGCCAGCGCTAATGCAAGCGGCCACGATTATGCTGATTGGTCAGGTAGCCATGAGCTTTGTTGGGCCGGTGGATCAATATGCCGCCGCACAGCTAGGCGGTAATGCGAATGCTACTTTTGGCTATGCGAACCGTTTTATTTCGCTGATGTTGGGTGTGGGGGCAGCGTCTGTGGGGCGTGCCGCTTTACCTGTGTTGGCCGATATTATTAGTCAGGGCGATACGCAACGGGCGCGATCTATGGCGTTGCGATGGTCGTTATTGATGGTATTAGCAGGTTTGGTCGTGGCTCTGGTGGCGTGGGTGTTAGCGCCGTGGGGCATTGCGTTGTTGTACGAGCGTGGAGCATTTAGTGCGGCTGATACAGCGAAAGTGGCGGGTGTTTTACGCTGGGGCGTCATGCAGTTGCCCTTCTATTTCGGTGTGTTGGTACTGGTGCAGCTCTTAGCGAGCCAGCAGCGTTACCGATTAATGGCGAGCATTGCGGTATTGAATTTTGTAGTGAAGGCGATCTTGACCTTAACACTCGCCCCTCGCTTGGGCGTACAAGGTATTATGCTGGCCACAAGCTTGATGTATACCAGTTCGTTTATATGCTATTTCTTAGCAGCGAGTCGTCCGCTTAACGAGACGACTAACTAAATTTCTGTGACTTATTTCTGATCGCGCATGATGCATATAATGATTGTCATCCACTCCCTAGGTGGGGGTGGTGCGGAACGAGTGGCGGTAGACCTTGCCACGTACTGGCAAAAGCTAGGGCATAAAGTGTCGTTAGTGACGCAAAGTACACGTGAGTCGGATATGTATGCGCTACCTGAAAGCGTGCAACGCTTCGTGTTGGGTACTGCGGGTGATTCAGGTGGTGGATGGCGTGGTGCCTTAGCCAACTGGAAGCGCATTCGCAAATTACGCAGAATCTTCCGTAAACAAAAGCCTGATTGTGTGTTGGGCATGATGACCACTTCATCGGTACTGGCTGTTGCCGCAGCGAAAAAATTACCTTGTAAAGTGATTGCGTCTGAGCACACGCATCCCCCGTATCAAAAACTCCCTGAGGTGTGGCAGAAATTACGCCGTTGGGCATATCCCCGTGCGGATGCCGTGGTGGCATTAACCTCAGGTACAGCCAGTTGGCTGCAAAAAAATGTGCCCGGCTCGAATGTGGTGATTATTCCCAATTCGGTACGTTGGCCTTTGCCGGATGCTCAGCCTGTGGTGGCACCACCCGTACGTGAGGGTAGGCAGAGGTTATTGGCGGTAGGGCGTTTGCATCCCGTTAAAGGCTTTGATGTGCTCATACAGGCCTTTTCGTTGTTGGCCAAATACTTCCCCCATTGGGATTTGGATATTGTGGGTGAAGGGGCTGAGCGCGAAGCGCTGCAGGCGCAGATTGATGGCCTACATATGGGCCATAGAATCTCGTTGGTGGGGCGCGTAGGCAATATGCGTGACTGGTACGAGGCATCGGACTTGTACGTGCTAAGTTCGCGCACAGAAGGTTTGTCCAACACGTTGCTAGAAGCCATGGCATGTGGCTTACCCGCAGTAGCTTTTGATTGTGATACAGGCCCTAGAGAAATCATCCGGGCGGATCTGGATGGTGTGTTGGTGCAGCCTGTTGAAGACCCTGAAGCATTGGCGGCACATCTGTCCGATATGATGGCACACCCCTTGAAACGAGTGGCTTTTGCTAGGCGTGCTGTGGATGTACGCGACCGTTTTTCAGCGGCTAGGATCGTGGCACAATGGGAGCAATTGCTGAAGGCACCAAAGCGAAGCAAACGTTAAAAACTCTACGGGTACCAGAGTGAAAATACTTTTTTTTGTGGGCGCAATGAATGCCGGTGGTGCAGAGCGTGTCGCTGCAACGCTGGTGAATGCGTGGGCTGCCCGTGGTGATGACGTGGTATTGGTACCTACTCACCTAGGGTCTACACGCAGTTTTTATCCCATTAACGACAACGTGCAGGTGAAATGGCTAAAGCCCTATTTACCGGCATGGCCTGTGCCTAGTATGTTGCGTAAATGGTGGGCGATGCGCCGTGTAGTACGCCAAGAAAAACCCGATGTGGTGTTGAGTTTTCTGACGAATGTGAACGTTGCTACCTTAGTCAGCCTGCAAGGTGTAAATGTGCCTGTGATAGTGTGCGAGCGCACAAACCCAGGTTACGCGACGAATGTGGGCAAGGTGCTGGGGTGGCTGCGTAGACGGTACTACGGCAAAGCATCGGCGGTATGCGTGCAAACGTCAGATGCGGAACAGGCCTTGCGGAAAATGGTGCCACAGTTGCCTACAGTGGTCGCTATACCCAACCCGGTGCCTAGCGATATTTTTCATATCCAACGGCAAGAATCCGTAGAAAAAGAATCCCCTGCACGTATTGATGCCTTAGGCAGATTAGTGCCTGCTAAAGGTTTTGCTTTGTTGATTAATGCGTTTGCTGATGTTGCAGAAGCGCGGCCCGCATGGCATTTGTACATACATGGAGAAGGGCCTCAGCGTGCTGAACTTGAACGACAAGCTGAGTTGGTGGGGTTAAAAGATCGTATTCATTTACCGGGACGTACCGAATACCCGTGGCACGAGTTGGCACGTTCGCAACTGTTTGTGTTGAGTTCGCAGTATGAGGGTTTTCCTAATGCGCTATTAGAAGCGATGGCGTTGGGTTTGCCCTGCGTTGCCACCGACTGCCCTAGCGGCCCGGCGGATATTTCGCAGCACGGTAAAGATGCACGATTGGTACCCGCAGGCAATAAGCAGGCGATGTCTCAAGCGCTGGCCGAGTTAATGGATGACAGTCGTTTGCGTGGAGCCTTAGGGCAACGCGCAGCCCAATCAGTGCGCGACCGTTATGCGTTAGAGGTAGTGCTGCAGCAGTGGGATGCGGTTTTTAAACAGGTTATGCAAAAAGAGTAGTGCTATGAGCCAAGACGCTACACCTTCCTCGTTAGTCGTACACATTATTTCAGGTCTAGGTCAGGGCGGAGCTGAGGCTGTACTGTTCCGACTGGTCACGGCATCTAACCCTAATGTAGAGCACGTAGTGATCTCTATGGGGGGCGAGGACGTGTACGGCGAGCGCTTACGCCAAGCGGGGGTGACCTTATATTGCCTGCGTATGGGTGGTGTGCTTGGTCTGATGCCTGGTTTTTTTAAGCTACGTGATCTGCTGAAAAAGTTACGCCCCGACGTCGTACAAACGTGGATGTATCATGCCGATTTGATTGGCGGCATGGCGGCTCGAAGCGCGGGGGTGAAGCGCATCGTTTGGGGAATACGAAACTCAGGTGAAAACCTGCATAAAGGTAGTCCCAAATCACGCGTAGTGGCATGGGTGTGCGCCAAACTCTCTACGCGTATTCCTACCGAGATTGTGGCGTGTGCGGAAAATGCAGCGCAGCGCCATCAAGCGTGGGGCTACGATGCAGATCGCATGGTGGTGATACCCAATGGCTATGACTTACGGCGCTGGAAAGTCCCCGAAGGCACGCGTGTACATATGCGTGAAACGCTGGGCTTAGGCGAGGATCAGCCTGTTATAGGCGCTATTGCGCGCTGGAATCCGCTTAAAGATCATGCCAATTTGCTGGCGGCCTTTGCTCAAGTAGTGAAAAGCGTTCCTGATGCCCGCTGTGTGTTGGTGGGGGAAGGGTTAAGTCCTGATAACGCCAACCTGATGGCGTTGGTAGAGCGTCATGGTCTTGGCGATAAAGTCGTGCTGTTAGGGCGGCGGGATGATATTCCAGCCATCATGGCAGCGTTAGATATACACGTGCTGTCGAGTCAGGCAGAAGGCTTCCCTAATGTGGTGTGCGAGGCCATGGCAGCGGGTGTGAGCTGTGTGGTGACCGATGTGGGGGATGCTGCAAGTATTTTGGCCGGTACAGGTGTGGTGGTCCCACCTCGTAATGCGCAAGCTTTAGCGCAGGGTATTGTTCAGGTATTAGGGGATGTGCACTCTCCAGAGCGCCAACAACAGCGTGAGCAAGCGCTGGTGCGCGTGCAGCAATTTGGGCTAGATAAAATGGTGCAGCGTTACGTTACGTTGTGGCAGCAGGGTGCACCCAAAGTGGCGGAGCAATGTCGCTTATTGATGGTGGTCAATAACCCAGCCTTCTTTTTGTCTCACCGTGTGCAAATCGCCATCGAAGCCAAAAAGCAGGGCTATGCCGTACACGTTGCGACGATGGCCGGAGAGGCCGTACAGCAGATACGTGCCTTGGGCATGACGCACCACGTATTGCCCATGAGTCGCAGTGGCAAAAATCCGCTGCAAGAGCTACAAACGCTGCGCACGTTGTATGGTTTGTTCAGAAAAATAAAACCCGATGTGGTGCATGCTGTCACCATTAAACCAGTGATTTACGGCGGTATAGCAGCACGGTTAGCGCGCGTACCTGCGTTTGTCGCAGCGGTTTCCGGGTTGGGGTATGTGTTTATCAACACGCAAGCGGGTATAGAGCGCAAGTTAGCGATTTGGCTGTATCGCATTGCGCTAGGGCATAAAAATAGTCGTGTGATTTTTCAAAACACCAGTGATAGAGATGTGCTGCTGCAAGCCAAAGTGGTGCGTCAAAGCCAGGTAGTGATGATTAGAGGTTCAGGGGTGGAGTTGCAGAAATTCCCCCCACAACCCGCAGCACCTGAGCCGCCAGTGCAGGCATTGTTGGTAGCTAGGCTGCTCAACGATAAAGGGGTGCGCGAATATGTAGAAGCCGCACGTTTAAGTGCCGAGGCGGGTGATGCGATTGTTTGGCGTATTGCCGGTGGGCCCGATGCAGGAAACCCTGCTAGCGTCAGCAAAGAGCAGATGCAGGCGTGGCATGATCAAGGCATTGTCCAGTGGCTAGGTGAGCGATCTGATATTCCGGCACTGTATGCGCAAAGTCATATAGCTGTGTTGCCCTCATATCGTGAAGGTTTGCCTAAGTCGTTGGTAGAGGCGGCAGCGGCAGGTATTGCCGTGGTCACTACGGATGTGCCGGGGTGTAGAGATGCTATAGAGCCGGGCGTTAGCGGACTGTTAGTGCCAGAAAAAAATGCTCAAGCATTGTGGCAAGCCGTGCAAACCTTGGCTAACGATAAAGCCTTGCGTCAGCAAATGGGGCAAGCGGGTAGAAAACTAGCCGAAGAGGTGTTTGATGTGCACAAGATTGTGCTGCAGCACCTAGATGTCTATAAAGCACTAGGGGCCGATCCGACTACGCGTTCGACCCCTATTACACAACGTTTAGAAGGGTAGTGCTAGATCAGGGCGCAAGCGTTGGATAGCGGTACGGAATTCGTTTTGAATGCGTACTAGAGCCTCTTCGTTTTGAGCCTCAAAGCGCAATACCACTACCGGTGTAGTGTTCGATGCGCGAGCCAAGCCAAAGCCGTCTTCGTATTCAGCGCGAATGCCATCAATAGTGATGCGCTCTTGGGCTGTTTCGAAGGCGTCTGATTGCTGTAACTGTGCAACGAATAGGTGGGGCTCACCTTCTTGCATAGGCAGTTTCAGTTCAGGAGTAGACAGGTCTTGGGGCAGGGCTTCCAGTGTTTCAGAGGCTTCGTGGCTGCGTGCCAAAATTTCCAGCAAACGTGTGCCTGTGTATAGGCCGTCATCAAACCCGTACCAGCGCTCTTTAAAGAAGATGTGGCCGCTCATTTCGCCCGCTAATGGCGCACCGGTTTCGGCCAGTTTGGCCTTGATCAGTGAGTGCCCGGTTTGCCACATCAATGGCGTACCACCTGCTTTGCTTACTTCCAGACCTACGTGACGACTGCATTTCACATCATAAATAATGGATGCACCGGGTTCACGCTGCAAAATATCGCGCGCAAAAAGCACTAATTGACGATCTGGCCAAATAATCTCCCCTGATTTGGTGACCACACCTAAACGGTCGCCATCACCATCAAAGGCCAAGCCCAGTTCGCAATCGCTGTTTTCCACGTGGTGGATCAGGTCGGCAAGGTTGGCCGGATCGGCTGGATCGGGATGGTGATTGGGGAAATCGCCATCTACCTCACCATAGAGCATGTCTACTTTACAGCCTATGGATTGGAAAAGTGCTTCGGCCAAGACGGCAGCCGCTCCATTACCGCAATCAATAGCGACTTTCATAGGACGTACCAAGCGCACGCTGTTGTGGATTTCTTCTATATATTGATCCAGCAGGCTTTGTTGGGTGCACTCACCTAGCGTCGCTGCGGCCGTAAAGCCCGCTTGCATGGCGTGCTTTAACTGCTGGATATCGTCACCGTGCAGGGTACGACCAGCCATCATCATCTTAAAGCCGTTGTATTCGGGTGGGTTGTGGCTGCCAGTAATGGCAACGCCTGTACCCGTTTTTAGTACATGAGCGGCGTAGTACACCACCGGCGTGGGCACCAAACCTAAATCTATACTGTTAGCGCCTACGCTATTAATACCAGCGTGTAGTGCTTTGGCGAGATCGGGGCTGCTGTGACGGCCATCATAGCCAACAACAACGCTTTCAACACCGTTTTTCAATGCTTCTGTACCCAATGCTTGACCTAGCAGGTGAGCAAAGGTCGTATTGAGTTGCGCAGGGACGGTACCCCTGATGTCATAGGCCTTGAAAACAGCATCAGGCAAGAGTGTGGAGGTCATGAAAATCCTCATGAAAGGCAATGATTAACCCCTTATTATCGCTCAGGGGAGTATGCTATGAAACAGATAAACACAGCTTTGGTTTTTTTTAGAGGCATTGCATGCAAGAGTTGGCGAGCTTACGGTCTTTGTTGGGTACAGATAATGTAGTGGTGGGTGCTGATATGGCCCCCTATTTGACCGACTGGCGTGAGCGTTACTCAGGCGAGGCCGAGGCTGTAGTACGTCCTGGCACGACAGAGGAGGTATCCAAAATTGTGCTGTGGTGCCGTGAGCATGGTTTTAGTATTGTGCCCCAGGGGGGCAATACCGGGTTATGCGGTGGTGCTACGCCGGATCAGCGGGGACGACAAATTGTAGTATCACTGGCTAGGCTAAATCGCATACGTCATATAGACAGTGATAACGACACCATAGAAGTCGAAGCAGGCTGCATTTTGCAAAGCGTGCAAGAAGCCGCTGAGCAAGTAGGGCGATTGTTTCCCTTAAGTCTGGCAGCCGAAGGCAGTTGCACCATCGGCGGTAACTTAGCGACTAACGCTGGGGGCACGCAGGTGCTGCGTTATGGCAATACCCGCGAGCTGTGTTTGGGGCTGGAGGTGGTGTGTGCTGATGGGCAAATCTGGCACGGTTTACGGGCATTGCGTAAGGATAATACGGGCTATGATTTGCGTGATTTATTCATAGGCAGTGAAGGCACTTTAGGGATTATTACGGCGGCAACGCTAAAACTTTACCCCTTACCGGTGGCGCAGTGTACGGCCATGCTAACGCTGAATTCGCTAGACGATGCTGTGAAAACACTGTCCTTAGCCAGAGCGGGTTTTGGTGCCAGCTTAACGGGCTTCGAGGTCATGCGACGCAATTGTTTAGAGGGAGTGGTGCGTTGCTTTCCAGAACAACGCCTACCCTTTGATGAGGCCGGTTTGCAGTCGCCCTGGTTTGCTCTGTTAGAGCTGTCAGATAATGAAAGTGAAGCCCATGCGCGCGAGCGTTTTGAAGTGGTGCTGGGTAATGCAATTGAAGTGGGCGTGGTGCAAGATGCCGTCATCGCCGAAAGTGTGGCGCAAAGCAAAGCCCTCTGGCATTTACGCGAAAGTATTCCACTGTCTGAGAAAATCTTTGGCAAAAGCGTGAAGCACGATGTGTCCATACCCGTCTCGTCTATTCCTGCGTTTGTGGAAAAAACGAATGCCTTGCTGCAAGCAAATTTTGCTGGTGTAGAACACGTAATTTTCGGGCATTTGGGCGATGGCAACTTGCACTACAACGTGGCGCGCGGTACGGCTTATAGTGAAGATGAGCTGCTAGCTAAACAGCGTGAAATCTACCAAATCGTGCACGATAGCGTGCATGCTTTTCATGGTTCTATTAGCGCAGAGCACGGAGTAGGGCAGTTAAAACGGGATCTTCTAACACGTTATAAAGACCCCGTGGAACTTGCCTTAATGCACAAAATTAAACAAGCGCTAGACCCGGATGGTGTGATGAATCCGGGTAAGGTATTGCAAGAGTCCTAACGGCGTTGGCAGCGGCTACAAAAGTAGGTGGCGCGTTGGTTTTGTACTAGTCGTTGTATGGGCTTTTGGCACTGTGGGCAGGGCTTACCGGCCTTGTCGTAAACTTGTGCATGCAAATCGAAATACGCACCGGGTGTGCCATTGGCGTTTACGTAGTCTTTCAGTGTGCTACCGCCAGACTCTAAGGCATCGTTTAGTGTTTGCACGATGGCGGCATGTAGCTTAGCAACGCGTGTCCTAGAGAGCGTGTTGGCGGGAGCTTCTGGGTGTATGCCAGCTTTGTAAAGAGATTCCGATGCATAGATATTGCCAACGCCTACAACGATTTGACCGCTTAATAAAGTGGGTTTGATCGCCAGTTTGCGCTGCTGCAAATGGGCAAATAGCATAGCAGGAGTGAAGTCGGCTCCTAAGGGTTCTACGCCCAGTTTTTGTAACAAAGGGTGTGTCAATATATCGCCATTTTGGGCAGGGTGCCATAGCACAGAACCAAAACGACGGGGGTCATGCAGTAGAAATCTGGACTCGTCAAATAACCATTCCACATGGTCGTGCTTAAGGCGAGGGGCATCCAGCGGTACACGGCGCAATGAGCCCGACATACCTAAGTGTATAAGTTGTGTTCCGCTGGGAAACTGCAGCAGTAAGTACTTGCCACGCCTACCACAGGCGAGCACAGGTTGTTCATGCACGAGTTCGGGTAATTCTGCTGGAATTGGCCAACGCATTCTGGGTTCGTGTACGATCAAAGTACGTAGCGTATGGCCAGTCATAACCGTCGCAATTCCGCGACGAGTTGTTTCAACTTCTGGCAATTCAGGCATAGTGGGGTGCTAACATTTGGTGAACGGGGCGGCCTCAATAAGCCATCTGACTGCTTAATCTTACGCGCTTTTGCGACGGTTTTTCTGGATGAATCTGTATTCCTTAGTATTTGGCTCCTTTTTGCTTGCTCCTCTTTATTCGGGGCTGCTAAATGCTGCCCCCAACCCGCTAGCTTCTGACCAGCAGGTTGAACATATTTATTTGCGTAGTGGTGAGTTGCCCGAGGTCAGCTTAAGTGCTGACATTATGTATAGAGTATTGGTGGCAGAAGTGGCTGCGCAGGGGGGGGATTTTGACACGGCAAGTCAGACCTTCTTGGATTTGGCACGAGACACCTTAGATCCCCGTTTTGCTGAAAAGTCTTTCCAGCTTTCTATGGTTGATTACAACCAGTCTCGCGCATTACGTGCGGCACGCGAATGGAATAGCTTAGCGCCGGAAAACCCAGAAGCCAAAGCTACTGTGCTGGCCTTAGAGGCATCAGCGGGTAATACAAAAGGTATGGCGCAAGCATTGCGTCAACGTATTAATAGCGCGACGAATAAAGAGCAGGCCATTATTCAGGCTATGTCGTTGTCGGGGCGTATGGTGGACCCCCGTCTGGCGTTAGAGGTATTGGAAGAGGCTATTCCGCCAGAGTTGCGTCAGTTGCAGGTTGCGCATTTGGCGTTATCTGATGTGGCGTGGGCAGCTCAACGTCCTGCTAGAGCCTTATATGAGGCAAGACAAGCGCTAGAGCGCTCACCCGATTCCGAAGCCGCAGCACAACGTGTGCTGGAGTACGGCTTGCATGTGGATGTAGAAACCGCGCTGAAAGAAACCTCAGCAGTGGTGCAGCAGAATCCAGACATGCGCAAACTGCAACTGTTATTGATTAGCCGGTTTGTGGATCACCGCAAATTTAACGAAGCGTTGGCTCTGATTGATGCCATGCAGGTGCGTAACCCTGAAGATTTTGATTTGCTGTACACCAAAGCAGAAGTGCTCATGCGTGCTCAGCGCTACGACGAAGCGATTCAAGGCCTAGACGAGTTTATTAGCGTACAAAGCCAGCGTAGACGTAGTGTGAATGATGGCGTCAGCAATGCCTTGGCTGGTATCTCCGATGCGCGTCTATTATTGGTGCGTATTGCCGAAGAACGTAAAGACTACGCTGAAGCTATTCGTCAGTTAGACCTGATTGAAGAACCTATGCTGCGTTTTCAGTCTAGAGTGCACCGTGCCGTGCTAGAGGCTAGGTCGGGTGATCTGAAAAAGGCTCAGCGTACCTTGGATGCTTTAGGTACCCAAGACCGTCAAGAGCAGGCTGTTGTTGCATTAACGCGTGCTGCTATTTATCGAGAGGCAGGTCGCACCGATAACGCTATTACGGTATTAGAACGCGCTAACAAAGAATTGCCTGACACGGCCGAGGTAAAGTACGACTTGGGTATGCTGTACGAGCGCCAAGGTCGTTATCCCGAGTTTGAAAAGCTCATGCGTGAGGTGATCGAGTTGGAGCCAGGCGAAGCCAATGCCTACAACGCGTTGGGTTACACCTTGGCAGAGCAAAACCGCAACTTAGACGAAGCGCAAGATTTGTTGGAGCAGGCAATGGAGCTTGATCCCGCTAATCCGTATATCTTAGACAGTGTGGGCTGGTACTTGTTCCGAGTGGGTGACTACCAAGCGGCTGCAGAATACTTAGAGCGTTCGTACGCCATCATGCCTGTGGCCGATGTGGCAGCGCATTTGGGCGAAGTGTATTGGGTAGATGGCCGTCCCGAACAAGCTAAACAAGTGTGGGCAGAAGCGTTGGCGCAAGATCCCACTAACGAAGCGTTACTTTCTACCTTGAAACGCTTAGGCGTTACCTTGCCGTAATTCATCATGAAAGCTGTACTTTCCTTTTTGCGTTCTTGGCGTCACTTTGTGTGGATTGCCGTAGCGGCATTACTGAGCGCGTGTGCCACGACTACACCGTCTTCGACAGACGAAGGCGAAGTCGTGTTGTCGCAAAGCTTTGAGCGCGGTGGACGTTTTGCCGTTACGATGCAGGAGTTTGCTGGCGAGCGTCAGGCGGTACAGGGCGGTTTTACGTGGATGGAACGCCAAGGCATATTGCAGATTGACCTGACTAATCCGATGGGGACGGTACTGGCGCGTGTGCTGGTGATGCCTCAGGGGGCGAGTTTGCAACGTACTGATGGCAGTATGGAATATGCAGCCGGCCCCGATGAGTTGGTAGAGCAGTTGTTGGGTAGTCCCATTCCAGTAGCTTATTTGCGTACTTGGTTGCAGGGACAAACTCGTGTGGCAGCAGAGCGTGACGAACAAGGTAGGCCAGAGGCGTTTGTGCAAGATGGCTGGCGGGTGCGCTTGCAGCGCTACGACGGAAAAGGCCCACGTTTATTGCAATTGAATCGCAATGATGCACAGCGTGATATCAGTGTGCGCTTGGTGATAGATCAATAAGCAGCATGAGTAAGTATTTATACGATGTGCCTGCGCCGGCTAAGCTCAACCTTTTCTTGCATTTGGTGGGGCGTAGGTTAGATGGTTATCACCGCTTAGAAACGGTGTTTAGATTTATTGATCTGCAAGATACGCTGCATTTTGATCGCCGTAGCGACGGGAAGATTCTGCGCTCACAAGAAACGCTAGCCGGCCTAGAGGCGAATAATGACCTGATGGTTAGGGCAGCACGTTTATTGCAGCAGGCAACAGGCACCAGTTACGGTGTAGACATGGCGTGTATTAAGCGCATTCCAGCCGGTGGTGGTTTGGGGGGCGGTTCTAGTGATGCTGCCAGTACATTGATTGCCTTAAATAGATTATGGGATACCAGATTAACTAGGGCGGAGCTAATGCGTTTAGGTCTGCAACTTGGGGCGGATGTGCCTGTGTTTGTATTTGGGCAAAATGCGTTTGCTACCGGTATTGGCGAACAGCTACGTGCAGTCAGTCTGCCGCCTGCGTGGTACACCGTCGTGCAACCTAACGCTTTTGTCAGTACGGCAGAAGTTTTTGCAGATAAAGGGTTGACACGCAACTCTAAGAGTGTAATAATTACTTTCTTTGATGGATGGCAAGTTGCTTCCCATAAGAAAAGCGAAAAAGAAACATCTTCTTTGCTTTTTGGGAGGAACGACATGGAGCCCATCGCATGTAAAAATCATGTAGCGTTAGATGCAGTAATTAGGATCTTGCGAAACAATAATTTACATGCTAGAATGACAGGCTCTGGTTCGTGTGTTTTTGTAGAGTATGGCAATTTCACCACAGCCACTAGTCAAAACAGAAGTATTAGCGGTAAACTACTAAACCTGACACATGACAGGAAGTTGCTGATAAAAGGTCAATGGCTATGCCAAGGTCTTGATTATCACCCGTTATACTCCTGGCTAAAATAGAATTTGGGGAGTCGCCAAGCTGGTTAAGGCACTGGATTTTGATTCCAGCATGCGAAGGTTCGAATCCTTCTTCCCCAGCCACATTACTCAGGTTTACACCTGAAATCGTAAAGCTGTTGTGTCGTACCCGAAGGGCTGCGGCCAACAGCTTTGCTTTTTTGTTTGCATCACCTACACAGCACATCTCATGGCAAACGACCGCTTCATGATTTTCACTGGGACAGCTAACCCTCGTTTAGCTGTAGACGTTGTCAATCATTTGGATATGTCTCTGGGCAAAATGACAGTGGGTCGCTTCTCCGACGGGGAAGTGATGGTTGAAATCAATGAAAATGTGCGTGGTCGTGACGTTTTCGTGCTTCAACCCACCTGCGCGCCTACTAACGACAATCTGATGGAAATCATGGTGATGGTGGATGCACTACGCCGTGCTTCCGCAGGCCGCATTACTGCAGCAATCCCTTATTTTGGTTACGCCCGTCAGGACCGACGTCCTCGTTCGGCACGTGTATCTATTACTGCCAAAGTTGTAGCGAACATGCTGCAAGTGGTGGGTGTGGATCGTGTGATGACCATGGATTTGCACGCAGACCAAATTCAAGGCTTCTTTGATATCCCCGTAGATAACATCTACGCGTCCCCCATTTTGTTGGGCGATATCTGGCGCTGTAATTACCAAGACTTGGTCGTAGTATCCCCCGATATCGGTGGTGTGGTACGCGCTCGAGCTTTGGCTAAACAGCTAGAAGCTGATCTGGCAATTATCGATAAACGTCGTCCTCGTGCAAACGTTTCCGAGGTAATGAACATTATCGGTGATGTTAACGGCCGTACATGTTTGATCATGGATGACATGGTTGATACAGCAGGCACCTTGTGTAAAGCCGCCGAGGCTCTGAAAGAGCGTGGTGCAGGTGCTGTTTACGCTTACTGTACACATCCGGTGTTGTCTGGCGAAGCCATTGAGCGTATTAGTAACTCCCAGTTAAATGAATTGGTAGTAACTGACACGATTCCTTTGTCCGCCGCAGCACGCGAATGCAGCAAAATCCGCCAGTTGTCCTGTGCGCCTTTGCTGGGTGAGACCATGATGCGTATTTATAACGCAGAGTCGGTCAGCTCACTGTTTGTAGATTGATTTTTCTAGGGTTACTGGTCGCGGTAGCCCTAATTGTCGACGTTCTAACGACGTCATTGAATCGGCCTTTCAGGCCATATTGGAGTCTCTCATGAAATTTGCTGCTTCCTCGCGTAGCGTACAGGGTTCGGGTGCGAGCCGCCGCCTGCGTCGCGCTGGTCAGGTGCCTGCCGTTGTGTACGGTGGTAACGCTGAGCCACAAGTAATTGCTCTGGACCACAACCAGATTTACCACGACTTGAACAAACCTGCTTTCCACGCTTCCATTTTGACAATGGAACTGGACGGTAAAGCTCAAGACGTTCTGGTTCGTGCTGTGCAATGGCACCCATACAAACAGCAAGTTATGCACGTTGATTTCCAGCGCGTTATGGCTGGTGAGAAAATCACTACACGTGTACCACTGAACTACCTGAACGGTGATCAGTCCCCAGCAGTTAAACTGCACAGCCAAGTTATCAGCCACGTTGCTGTAGACTTGGAAATCACTTGCTTGCCAAAAAACCTGCCAGTTGAAATCACTGTAGATTTGGGCGGCATGGAAGCTGGTGCAAACATGCTGTTGAACCAAATCACATTGCCAGCTGGTGTTGAGTACGCCGGTACTGAAGAAAACCCAGTGTTGGCAGCTGCTCTGGTTGTTGGCGGTGCTAAGGCTGAAGACGAAGGCGAAGAAGGCGAGTCCTCCGAAGAAGCTTAAGTCTGTCCTTAGATCACAACGATCTATAGCAGTATCAAACCCCTGCCAGAGCGTCTGTCGGGGGTTTGTTTTTGTTGACCTAGTACTGTTTGTTGTAGGCCTATACACCTATGTCTAAAGCCATACGTTTGATTATCGGTTTGGGAAATCCCGGCCCTGAATATGAAGCTACCCGTCACAACGCGGGCTTTTGGCTAGCAGATCGGTGGGCGCAACAATTACATGCTTCGTTTACGCTAGAGAAAAACTTCAATGCGTGGGTTGCTAAAGGGCGATTTGATGGCGAAGCCGTTATTATTGCTAAACCTATCACGTATATGAATCGTTCAGGCCAGGCTGCTGGTGCTTTAATGCGCTTTTATAAGCTGACGCCTGATCAAGTGCTGGTCTTGCATGACGAGTTAGATTTGATGCCAGGCCAAGCAAAGATTAAGTTTGCGGGTGGGCATGCAGGTCATAATGGCTTACGCGATATACATCAAGCCTTTGGTACCCCCGATTATTGGCGTTTGCGCATAGGCATTGGCCACCCACGCACGTTGGGGCTTGCGCAACAAGTAGCCGGTTTTGTGCTGAATGCACCGCGTAAAGACGAATTAGCCCAGATAGACGATGTGCTGTATCGTTGCGATGCTATCTTGCCGGATATTTTGTCTGGAAAAATGGAAATCGCCACCAGCACACTGCATACAGAGAATCGCCCCTCATGATTGCTAAACCTGTGCGTTTCCGCGATGAGCTAAAGGATTTCTTCGTTTTTTTACGTAGACCTAACCTTAGTCGTTTGCGTGCAAGCCGCAGGGCAGGTAATGCAGTACAAGCTGAATGGTTTGCGGCATTACCGTTAAAACGCTTGTTATGTTGGGCGTTGTGCTTATGGGCGATTAACATGGCCTTGTTTGGGCCATTGGCGGCATCGGTAGCGGGAGCCACCGGAGCACAACATAAGCTAGATTTATCGAATCTACCGTGGTTGCAAGCCTTGATTTGGGCGCCCATAGTAGAAGAACTGGTTTTTCGCTACGGCTTGCGTAGACCGCTACAGTTTCTGTGGTTGGGCCCTATTGTTGTAGTGTGTTTGTTTAGTGGTCCAGTGTGGTACAGCATTGCCTTGGTAGCACTGCTGGTGTTTTTATTGATGCAGCCAGCATTAAGCAGTATGCCACTACATGGCTCGACTACAGCCACGGGCTGGCGGTTATGGTGGCAACGTTTAAGCGGTAAACAGGCAATGCCTATGAAGGTGGCGCGTTGGTATGTACGCTACTTTGGCTGGGTGATGTACCTATCTACCATCGCTTTTGCATGCTTGCATCTTTATAATTTTAATTTCGGTAATGGTCCGTGGTTATTGCTACCACTTTTGGTGCTGCCTCAGTTAGTCACAGGGTTAGTGCTTTCGTGGATGCGAGTACGACGTGGAATCGCTGCTGCAATGGCATTGCATGCCATTTTTAATAGTGGTCCGTTACTACTGGTTTGGGTGATTGTTAGCACTTTGCCCGAGCAGATGTTGTAAATGCCCGGAAGCGGCAACTAAGCCGCTACAATACACCTTTTAATTTTCTTGTTTTCGGAAACGTCATGTCACTTCAATGCGGCATTGTTGGCTTGCCCAACGTAGGTAAATCTACTCTGTTCAACGCCCTTACCAAAGCCGGTATTGCTGCAGAAAACTATCCTTTCTGCACTATCGAGCCTAACGTTGGGATTGTGGAAGTGCCGGATGCTCGTTTGGGTGAGCTGGCTAAAATTGTTAAGCCCGAGCGTATTCTGCCTGCGGTAGTAGAGTTCGTGGACATTGCAGGCTTGGTAGCAGGTGCTTCCGAAGGCGAGGGCTTGGGTAACCAGTTTCTGGCTAACATTCGTGAAACCGACGCTATCGTGCACGTGGTGCGTTGTTTTGAAGACGACAACGTGGTTCACGTAGCCGGCAAAATCGATCCACTAAACGACTTGGAAGTGATTCACACCGAGTTGGCCTTGGCAGACTTGGCCAGTGCTGAACGCGCTTTACAACGTAATAGCCGTACCGCACGTTCCGGTGATAAAGATGCTATCCGTTTGTGTAAATCGTTAGAGCGTATTATCGAAGCGCTAGGTCAAGGCACACCCGTACGCGCGTTGGATTTCGACGAAGCTGAATTGGTAGATTTGAAGCAATTCTGTTTCATTACGGCTAAGCCAGCCATGTACGTTGCCAACGTAAAAGAAGATGGTTTCGAGAACAACCCTTTCTTGGACAAAGTACGCGAGTACGCCAATAAAGAAAAATCGCCTGTGGTAGCAGTATGTGCCGCAGTAGAAGCGGAAATCGCTCAGTTGGACGACGAAGATAAAGCCGCCTTCTTAGAAGACATGGGCATGGAAGAGGCTGGTTTGAATCGTGTGATTCGCGCTGGTTACAATCTGCTGGGTCTACAAACTTACTTCACTGCTGGAGTGAAAGAAGTACGCGCCTGGACAGTACCTGTAGGTGCTACTGCTCCTCAAGCAGCGGGTGTGATTCACACTGACTTTGAGCGTGGTTTCATTCGTGCGCAAACTATTGCTTACGATGACTTCATTCAGTTCAAAGGCGAGCAAGGCGCTAAAGAAGCCGGCAAAATGCGCGCTGAAGGTAAAGAGTACATCGTTAAAGATGGCGACGTGTTGAACTTCTTGTTTAACGTGTAATGTTGATAGTGGGTGGCTCTCTAGCGGAGTAACAACCGTGATGTTTCGATACAGCCTGCCCTGTGGTTTACTGCCATAGGGAAGGCTTTTTATCAGGCTAAGCAGAATGGCCGAAATCAAGTGGTGTTGGCTGAGTCGTATATCACCTAAATAGCGGTAGCTAAGGCAAAATATAATCAAAAAGCGCTATAGTAATTTCTTATACATTAGCGATTCAAAAAACTATGTCTTCTTATTCTGCGTTGGTGTGGATACGACGTGATTTACGCTGTGATGACCATGCAGCGCTTTACGAAGCATTGCGCCGTTTTGAGCATGTGCATTGTGCTTTTGTCTTTGATACTGATATTTTAGATGTACTACCTAGTAAGCAGGATAGACGAGTAGAGTTTATTCATGGCAGTGTATTACAGCTACATGAAAACCTGCAGAAGTTAGCAGAAAGAGCGGGGGTGTTAGGCGGCGGTCTGATCGTACGTCATGGCTCTGCTGTTGAATGTATAGTGCAATTGGCGCAGAGTCTTGGTGTGGTCGAGGTACTGACGAATCGAGACTATGAACCTCAGGCTATTGCTCGTGATCAGCGTGTCAAAAATGCATTACAGCAGCAAGGTATAGCCTTTAGTGATTACAAAGATCAGGTCTTATTAGATCGAAATGAGGTTCTGACCCAAAAAGGGCAGCCATATAATGTTTTTACACCGTATAAACGTGCATGGTTGCAAAAAATGGATGCTTTTCAGCTTAAAGCGTACCCAGTAGAAAAATATGCACATCATTTAGCAATATTACCGAAATCAGAGGTTTTACCTACACTAGAGGATCTTGGCTTTGTTCGTACTAATTTGCAAAGTATAGACTTGCCTGTGGGGATGTTAGGGGCTCAGGATTTACTAAAGAATTTCTTACCTCGTTTACATGCTTATAAAGACGCACGTGACTATCCTGCTCGTAAAGGGGTTTCATACCTTTCTGTTCATTTGAGGTTTGGTACAGTATCTATACGTCAATTGGCTAGGTTGGCCCAGAAGCAGGCGCTTGAGGGTGATGAGGGGGCGCAGACATGGTTGTCTGAATTAGCATGGAGAGACTTCTATTTCATGATTTTGTGGCATTATCCGCATGTGGTGACACATTCGTTTAGGCCAGCATACGATGATATACAGTGGGATGATGCACCTGATTTATGGCAAGCTTGGTGTGAGGGGCGTACAGGGTATCCATTAGTGGATGCTGCCATGCGGCAGTTGCATCAGACTGGATATATGCATAATCGGTTACGTATGATTGTTGCCAGTTTTTTAACCAAAGATCTCGGTATCGATTGGCGTAAAGGTGAGCAGTACTTTGCTGCGCATTTGAATGACTATGATTTGGCAGCAAATAACGGTGGTTGGCAATGGTCAGCGTCAACAGGATGCGATGCTCAGCCTTGGTTTCGTATTTTTAATCCTATTACTCAGTCACAGCGTTTTGACCCAGATGGGAAATTTATACGGCGTTATGTGCCAGAACTAACAAAGGTTTGCAATAAGCACATTCATTTTCCCGCAGGGATGACATCTTTTGAGCTACAAGATTGCGGAGTGCAACTGGGAAGAGATTATCCTCATCCTATCGTGGATCATGCTGTTGCACGCCAACGCACGTTAATGCGTTTTAATCTTTGATTTATACACTCTCCAACTCTGTAAAGCCACGACTATAGTCACGTAAATAAACACTTCGTTCAGGTTGTTTTTACCCAATCGCATCCAGTAGAAGTGCAAAAGCGCTAACCATGCTGCTAGGTGTATGCAGCGATGTAGTCGTTGCCAATTTTTAGCACCCATGGCTTTAAGTACGCGTTTTGGCGAGGTGATAGCCATCAGTAGCAACAGAGCAAAGGTCAGCATACCTACCAATATAAAGGGGCGTTGCAGTACGTCGTGCCAGATATCACGCCATTGCCAGTACATGTCGAACCAGGCATAGCACACCGCATGTAACACCACATAAAAGAAGGCAAATAGGCCTATCAGTCTGCGAATTTTTGCCAGCGCATACAGGTTGAAGAGTTGCCGTAATGGCGTAATGGCTAGTGCAAGGCACAGCATGCGTAGCGACCAGTCGCCCGTGCTACGAATTAACGTTTCTGCCGGGTTAGGGCCTAGAGCATTGGTGAATACGCCATAGATCAACCATGCGGCAGGGGCTAGGCACAGCAACCACAGCACCGGTTTTGTGAGGCGATGCAGTAGCGCAAGGTTGAGGTTGCTGGTGAGGCTCATTAGAAATTACGTGCTAAATCCATGCCGGCATAGAGTTGCCCTACTTGTTCGGCATAGCCATTGAACATTTCGGTTTTGCGTTTTGGTCCAAAGAGGCCACTTTGCCCAATAACACGTTCAGAGCTTTGGCTCCAACGGCGGTGGGGCACGTCAGGGTTCACGTTTGAGTAAAACCCGTATTCATGGCGCGCGGCTTTATTCCATGCGGTGGCTGGCATCTCTTCCACAAAGCGAATACTGACGATGCTTTTAGCACTTTTGAAACCATATTTCCAAGGCACGACTAAACGTACCGGTGCACCGTTTTGATTCGGTAAGACTTCACCGTACATACCAAAGGTCAGCATGGTAAGTGGGTGCATGGCCTCATCCATGCGTAACCCTTCGGTGTAAGGCCAATCTAATACGCCACTGCGTAGTCCCGGCATGCTTTGTGGGTCAGCCATGGTGACGAATTCCACATACTTAGCGCTGCCCATGGGTTCTACTTTCTTAATAAGCTCGGCGAGCGAATAGCCCACCCAAGGGATCACCATGCTCCATGCTTCAACGCAGCGCAGTCGGTAGATGCGTTCCTCCATGGCTGAGAGGCCCAGCAAGTCCTCTAAGGACCAGACGCCAGGCTTGTGAACCAAGCCTTCTATATTGACGCTCCAAGGGGCTATAGGCATAGCGTCCGCATTTTTAGCGGGATCACCTTTATCTAGACCAAACTCATAGAAGTTGTTGTAGGTGGTGGCGTCGTCGTAGGGGGTAATGGCCTCATCCAGATTGGCGCCAGCAATGCTGCTGGGTGTGGAGCTGAGCATTTGGCGTCTGTTGGGCGGGGGCACCATGCTGGCTTGGGCATCACGCATGGCCCAATGAGCCAGAGCAGGGGTGCTGGCACCGACTGCCAATAATCGTAGTAGTTTACGGCGGTTAGCAAACACCTCGGGTGGCGTGATCTCGCTGGCGGCGGGTTGTGTAAACAGTGGGGTGACGTTTCGTTTTTTCATTACCGTGTCCCAGAATAAAACAACTGTGTTCTGTGTTTATAGAATAAGGGCTATTTTCCTTATTGTGCATAACCTGATGATTGCGTGGGCATTACAGTTTTGTAATGTATGTAATTTCTTATCTTAATTTCAGTAGAATCAGCCAAGAGCCTTACATAATGAGCCTATGAAAATCTTAATTGTTGAAGATGAAATCAAGTCTGCGCAGTACCTGAAGAAAGGTCTATCAGAGTCAGGCTATCACGTGGACATTGCCCATGATGGTATTGATGGGTTGTTTATGGCGCGTGCTGCTGATTTTGATTTGCTTATTCTAGATGTGATGCTACCGGGTTTAGACGGATGGGGAGTGCTTAGCCGGCTGCGTGAAACTAGCCAAGTGCCAGTGCTGTTTTTAACGGCGCGAGACGCGGTAGAAGACAGGGTTAAGGGCTTAGAGCTAGGTGCCGACGATTACTTAATTAAGCCTTTTTCGTATGCTGAGTTGCTTGCGCGTGTACGTACCTTGCTGCGTAGACAGCCTGTGCGGCAACAAGAGATTTTTGCATTGGCCGACTTAGAGGTGGATATATTAAAGCGCCGTGTAGTACGGGGCGGGCAACGCATTGATCTAACCAATAAGGAATTCGCGTTATTGCACTTGTTATTGCAGCACAAGGGTGAGGTGATGTCGCGCAGCCAGATTGCATCGCAGGTGTGGGACATGAATTTCGACAGTGATACTAATGTGGTGGATGTGGCCATTAGGCGCTTGCGGGCCAAGATGGATGATGGTTTTGACCTCAAACTAATCCAAACCGTACGCGGTATGGGCTATAGGATAGAGGACTAACGTTGAACACCAAACGAAATATTAGCCTGCGATTACGGCTGGCAATTATTTTCTCACTCATCAGTGCAGTGTTATTCGCATTGATGGGAGCGTATGTGTATGGCTCGCTGAAAAGTGAAGTGTCGTTGCGCGATGATCAGTCGTTGCTGGGGCGGGTGGATAGAATACAAGCCATTATTCAGGACAATCAAAATATAGAGGCTCTGAAGCGTCAGCCTGAACTGTACGACAACATGATGGGCAATAAAGAAAATTTACTGTGGATTGTGAACGCTGACGCTACAGTGTTGATTGCAGTGAACCCAGTGGGTGTGGCGATGCCTGACGTCAATACGTTGGTACCACCTAGGCTATTTAGTGTGGGGACGGAGCCACCAGCCCGCATGACATGGGCGACGGTAGGCGAGGGTGATACCGCATTGATGGTGATCGCGGGCAAGGTATTAACCGAGCGTAATAGCATGATGGCAGCATATAGCCGTAATCTCATGATGGCTTGGTTGCTAGGGGTATTACTAACTTTTGTAGTGGGGTGGGAAGCGGCCCGTCGAGGCCTAAAGCCCTTGCTCTATTTAAGCAAACAGGCTGCGGCCATAGGGCCTCATGAGCTGAAGTTACGCGTAGACGAGGGTAGTCAGCCGCAGGAGCTGCAGGCTGTTTCGGCCGCATTGAACTCGATGTTGGCGCGTCTAGAAGAAGGCTATAACAAGCTCTCGCAATTCTCTGAGGACTTGGCTCACGAAATGCGTACCCCACTGAATAATTTAATGATTCAGAATCAGTTGGCGTTGTCGCAATCACCCACGTTAACGGGGTACGAGCAGCTACTGGAATCACAGCAGGAAGAGTATGAGCGTTTGTCGCGCATGATTGATAACATGCTGTTTTTGGCACGGGCTGAAAAGCAGGACACCGTGCTGCACTATGAGCAGGTGGATCTGTACACGCTTTCGCAGCAGCTTGCTGAGTATTTTGAAGGTATGGCACAAGAGCGCGGCATGCGTATAGCGATACAGGCGACGGGTGTGCTTCAGGCCGACACTCTACTGCTACGACGCTGTGTGGCAAATTTGTTAGCCAATGCTATACGGTATGGGGAACCACATACTGTGGTGTTACTGCGTACCAGTACAGGAGCTTTGGGTACGGATGTGGTGGTGAGTAATCAGGGGCCACCCATAGACAGTCATCATTTACCTAAACTGTTCGATAGGTTCTATCGTTGTGATGCGTCACGCTCACGTCCAGATGATTCTGGTGGCTTAGGGTTGGCTATTGTGAAGTCCATCATGCAAATGCATGGTGGTGAGGTATTGGCCAGTAGTACGCAGACAGAAACTGAATTTACGCTGCGTTTTCCTACGTACACACAATAAAAGAAGCCAAGAGCGGACTCTGCTTCGCTCCTGGCCTCGGGGACTGCTAGGTTAGGCTGCTGGACGGTGCAAGGGGGCAACGCGTGTATCTAAATTATCGGCCAGCGGCACAAATTTCATGGACAACCCGTCATAGGCGTCTATAGAGCCGGTTTCAATATCGTAGATCCAGCCGTGTAGGGTTAGTCTACCTTCAGAAATGGCAAGACGTACAGAGGGGTGAGTTTGAATGTTTGCCAACTGGGCAATTACGTTCTCACGCACCATTGAGGCAACACGCTCACGGTCGCTTTTGTGTTCTTTGGCTTCGTTTACCAAACGCGCGGAATCAGCATAGCGCAACCAGTGTTCAACGGCGGGCATATGTTCCAAGCATTGGCAGTTAGCAATGGCGGTCATCGCGCCGCAGTCAGAGTGGCCGCAAATCACGACATCAGAAACTTTTAGGGCGGCAACGGCGTACTCGACGGATGCGGTAACACCACCGGGTTCTGGGCCGTAGGAGGGAACAATGTTTCCGGCATTACGGATGACAAACAGATCACCAGGCTCACGCTGGGTAACCAGTTCTGGTACTAAGCGACTGTCAGAACAGGAGATAAATAAAGCACGGGGGTTTTGCTGATGGGCCAGATCTTTAAACAAACCTGCACGCTTGGGGTAGGCGTCTTTTTGAAACTTGAGAAAGCCCTCAATGATTTCTTTCATGGCAACTATTATGGTTATTCGACAATGTAGGTGAAGCTTAACCTGTCTTATTTATAAGGTAAAATACTGATTTCTGATAAGTTCTATAATTACTGCTTATGGAAGGCTAATGATTTTACGGCATGTGACCTATTTTCTGGCGGTGGTACAGTACGGCAGCTTTACACGCGCTGCGAATGCTCTGCATGTATCACAGCCTGCGCTATCCCAACAAATACGACAGCTAGAAGAAAGTTTGGGGGCGCAGCTATTGGATCGTAGTAATAGGCAGGTCAAGTTGACGGATGCGGGCGAGGTGTATGCGCGTTATGCACGCCAAGCTATGCAGGATTTAGAAGAAGGGCGGCGAGCGATTCACGATGTGAGTGACTTAAGTAGGGGGTCGCTGCGTATTGCGATGGCACCTACGTTTGCGTCGTACTTGATTGGACCGCTAGTGGAATCCTTTCATAGGCGCTACCCCAACGTGACCTTAATGATTAGGGAAATGTTGCAGGAACACGTAGAAACTCAATTGGTGAAAGACGAGTTGGACATCGGTATTGCGTTTGATAAACCCACATCATCCGCTGTCGAGTCGCATCCGTTGTTGGTAGAGACCTTGGCGTTGGCGGTGAGCGTGACGCATCCCTTGGCTGAACAGCGCATGATAGACAGAAGTACCTTGGTGCAGCAGTCACTGGTGCTGTTAACGCCTGAGTTTGCAACACGTAGGCAGATTGAGCGCTATTGCCAGCAACATGAATTAGAGTTGCATGTACAAATGGAGTCCAACTCGTTGAATGCAGTGATGGAAATCGTGCGGCGTACTAGCATGGCGACCTTGTTACCCGCAGCTATTGCGATCAATGACGAGCATCTGGTGGCTATAGGTTTAGACCCAACACCACCACGCAGACGGGCCATTTTGATGCAGCGTAAAGGGGCCTATCAATCGGCAGCCATGCGTGCCTTTATTGAACTGGCTCAAAAATATGGGGCAGCCTCGGCGTCGTAGGGGCAAACTCAACTGGTTAATGGTTGATCAGTGGGTGGCAAAGGCTCATTGGTACTGGTGTACAGCATGATGCCCCATGCTTGTCCTCAACCTTATGCACAGCCTGTGGGGATAAATGCTAGTGGTTAAACGGGCATCACAAGTGTGTCATTTTTTAAACGATTCTCTAATCGCGATTTAATAATGAGAATTATTGTTATTATTGTTGATGTGATTGTCCGTTTTTAATTTCCTCATGTTGCCTGTTCCCTGCCATGCATAGCCGCTCTTTGTCAGTCAAAGGCTGGTTATCGTACTACACCGATCTGATTGGATCTTGGGTGAAAAATAATGCGTTAAAGCAGGATGCCGAAGATGCGGCTCAAGATGCCATCATGCGCGTTTTGGCAGATCAGCGTGACAGCATTCAAGATCCCAAAGCCTATTTATTCAGGGCGGCCCAGAATCAGTTGGTCAGTGAAATCCGTAGGCAGGCTCGTCACGAGCAAACCTCGCTAGATACCTTGCTAGAGCATGAACACCCACAAAGTCACGGTGAAGTGGATGCGTCATTACATACCACTGAGTTGCTGGGGGCATTATGCGAGGCACTGCAAGATTTACCATTGAAGTGCCAGCAAGTCTTTCTATGGAATAAGATAGAGGGTTATACACAGGAAGAGGTCGCTAGACGCTTGGGCTTAACGCCTAGCGCAGTGGAAAAACACATGAAACGGGCATTGCGCCACATCCAGCACCGACTACAGGACTATGGACCGCATCGCTAAGGGCAATGGGCTCTCGTACGAGGCAATTCAAGAGCAAGCATTAGACTGGTTCACCCGCAGTTGTTTGGGTGAGCTAAGTAGTGAGCAGGAGCAAGAGCGTGATCAGTGGCGTGCTCAGCATCCTGAGCACGAGCAAGCGTATCAAGCCTTAGCCTCAACGTGGAAACTGGCTGATGCGTTGCCTAAAACGGCGATGCATCACTGGTTGCGCCATAACGAACGCCAAGCAGCATTGCGCGCTAGACGTAAAGTGTTGGGGTGGGGCGGAGGCGCATTAGCGATGTTAAGTGTAGGGGCGATACTACCGTTAGTGTGGCCGGCACAGCCTTTATTTACGGATGTGGTGGCATCGGCCAAAGGGCAGCGTCGAGAAGTCATGCTACCTGACGGTTCCAAGATTGTGCTCAATACCGATTCAGAAGTGGCTATTGCCTACTATGCCGATAAGCGGGAACTGCAGTTTGTACGTGGTGAGGCGTTATTTAGTGTGCTGCATGATGTGAACCGGCCCTTCACGGTGAGTAGTCGCGAACTGAATGTCAGGGTGGTGGGTACGCAATTTAGTGTGCGCCAAGACCGTAATCAAACGGCAGTGGTAGTGCGGGAAGGGGTGGTAGAGCTATTTCCCAATAAAGCTGTAGCGCAGACAGGAGTGCGTTTATCGGCAGGGTATGCCGTATCGGCCTCCGCGACGACTATAGGTAATCCACAGCCAGTGGCGGTAGAAAGCGTATTGGCGTGGCAGCGTGGTAGGTTGGTGTTCCAAGACAATGCGTTGTCAGAAGTGGTGCGCGAGTTGAATAGGTATATGGCGCAGCCCATACAGGTACAAGACAAAGCATTAGGACGTATGCGGGTGTCGGGTACAGTGAGTGTAGAAAACCCAGATGCGATTTTGGATATTTTGCCCAAAATTGCTCCGGTCAGCGTTGTGCGCGTACCGGAGCGAGGGGTATTTCTCTTGCCTCTTGGTGGCTAGCTAGCGCTTAGGCGTAGCGTTTAGCGAGTGCCACACAAAATACCGCACCACACGTAGCCACAATCATGGCAGTGCTGACTTGCTCATGCAGCAGTACTGCAGCCAAACCTAGGCCCATAAAAGGTTGCAGCAACTGCAATTGGCCTACGGCTGCAATGCCGCCTAACACCAAGCCTTTGTACCAGAAAATAAAACCTATCAACATGCTGAAAATGGACACATAGGCTAGGCCTATCCAGGCTGTCGTGGATACATTGCTCAAATTGTCTGGCCAGTAAAACACCGTCAGCGGCAGCATCAGAGGTAGTGAGATCACCAGCGCCCAGCTAATGACTTGCCAACCACCTAAACGGCGTGACAGTTTTGCGCCTTCTGCATAACCTAAACCACACACTACTACAGCGGCCAACATCAGTAGGTCACCTTCCAGTGACATGGCAATACCACCTAATGCAGCATAACTGATCACTGATGCACTACCCAGGATCGAGAATAGCCAGAAGGCAGGGTGAGGGCGCTCACCACCACGTAGTACTCCAAAGATTGCCGTACACAAGGGCAGCAAGCCGATGAACACTATAGAGTGCGCAGCGCTAAGGTGTTGTAAGGCAAGTGCTGTTAGCAACGGAAAGCCCAGTACTACACCTAATGCCGTAATGATCAATGACGCGATGTCGCTGCGGTGCGGGCGGGGTTGCTTAAAGGCAGCTAGCAACAGCAGGCCCAGCGCTGCTGCAATACAGCCTCGAATGCCAGTCAGAAATAACGGCGGTATATCAATAACGGCAACGCGAGTGGCGGGCATGGAGCCAGCAAAAATGACGACGCCAATTAAGCCATTGACCCAGCCACGGGTGGATGTGTTCATAGGTACTCCTCAAGGATAGGAGTACAGTAAACCATGTGGTGGGGGGCTACTCCATATACGGAACAGTACAGTTTTTAATAACTGTATTGGTAAATTAAGCAGTACAGTAGGGCTATGACTACTGCCAAAAAACTCCCCAGCCGTATAGAGACCGTGATGCAAACCGTGCGCAGCCGTATTGCGGCACGCCAATATGTGCCTGGCACTAGGTTGCCCTCTGTACGTGCTCAAGCCAAAGCGCTGAACTGTTCTGTATCTACGGTAGTAGAGGCGTACGAGAGGTTAGTGGCTGAAGGTGTGGTACGTGCCAGAGCGGGGTCAGGGTTTTATGTGGCGGGTATAGCCGCTCCGTTAGAGCTGTCGGAGTTAGGGCCTAGGCTAGACCGCGAGGTGGATCCGCTATGGTTGTCGAGCCAGTCGCTGGAAACGGGCGTTAAGGCGCTAAAGCCTGGTTGTGGGTGGTTGCCACCTTCGTGGATGTACGAAGAAGGTATGCGACGCGCGTTGCGCCACATGGCACGTGCAGACACCAGTAGTTTGGTGGATTACGGCACTCCGCAGGGGTTGCCAGCGTTACGCCAATTGTTAGCAAGGCGTATGACGGGGCTAAGTATAGAGGCCACACCAGAACAAGTTATTCTGGTGGAGTCCAGTACCCAAGCCATAGACCTGATTTGTCGTTTCTTGCTTGAGGCTGGTGACACCGTGGTGGTGGATGACCCGTGCTACTTTAATTTTCACACTTTATTGCGCGCCCACAGAGTAAAGGTGGTGGGGGTGCCTTATACCCCGCAGGGGCCAGATGTTGCCGCGTTTAAAGCTATTTTGGACGAGCACAAACCCCGTCTGTACATTACCAATTCGGGTATTCACAACCCCACAGGCAGTGTGCTGTCTTCCGTAACCGCGCATAAGGTGTTGCAGTTAGCCGAACATGCCAACCTCACGATTGTAGAAGACGATTTATTTGCGGACTTTGAGTGGCAGCCTGCCCCTAGGTTGGCAGCCTTTGACGGGTTAGAGCGTGTGATACACATAGGCAGTTTTTCTAAGACCATTTCTGCTGCATTACGGTGTGGGTATATCGCCGCTAAACCAGAATGGATTAATGGCTTAACGGATTTGCGCATTGCCACCAGTTTTGGGGGCGGGCGCTTAGCCGCGGAAATTATGCTGCACGTGTTAACAGGCAGTGGTTATAGACGCCATATGGAAAGCTTGCGCACACGATTAGCACAGGGTTTAGAGCGCTTACTACCACGATTACGTAAGTTGGGTATTGAGCCGTGGTTAGTGCCTCAGGCTGGTATTTTTGTGTGGTGTACCTTGCCTAAAGGCGTGGATGCTGCGCGTATGGCACGCTACTGTTTACAACACGATGTGGTGCTGGCACCCGGCAATGCTTTTAGCCAATCACAGCAGGCGGAAAACTTCATACGCTTTAATATTGCGCAAACAGAAGATGAGCGATTGTTCGAGGTGTTAGCCCAAGCATTACGGTATTGATACAAATTATTACAATATAATAATGAGAATCATTGCGGAATAATTCTCGTTACAGCGTCTTAGTTATGACACCGCATTCCCCATCAAGAGGGAAGCGATGAGTGCAGTCACTACTACATGATGTCTGGAATGGGTGCAATGAACACGCAACACACAATAATTCAACATTGGTTTAAATCGTCAAGTAAGCTGGGGCAGGTAAGTAGAGGGGTGTGCTTAACCGCTGTTTTGTTAGGGGTATCGGCTGGAGTGGGCACGGTGCACGCACAGACAGCCGCCGTACACATTAACTTGCCAGCCCAGTCATTAAGCGAGGCCTTAATCGCGCTGGGTGAACAGGCTTCATTACAAATTTTCTATTTACCGGAAACGGTACGAGGGCTGCAGGCGCCTGCTGTGTCGGGTACTTTTACGCCCGACCAAGCATTGCAGCGTTTGCTGGCGGGAACCGGTATTGTGTTTAGTCGTGATGGCAGCCAAGTATCGCTATCGCGTACGTCACAAAGCCCAACACAATTAAGTGCGGTAGTGGTGAAAGGCAAAACCGATGCCACGACCGAGGAAAGTGGTGCCTATACGGCAACAGGCGACAGTGCATTGTCGTCGGCATTGGATTTGTCGCTGCGTGAAACACCGCAATCCATTAGTGTCATGACTAACCAGCGCATGAAAGATCAAAATCTGATGCAGCTGGAAGATGTGGCTAAAAACACGGCAGGTTTGACCTTGGCGGAGTCTGGCATGGGCGGCTCAGACAGAACCATCTATGCGCGGGGGTTTGCAGTAAACACCATCATGGTGGATGGCGTACGCATGGTCTCCAATTACAACAACTTGTTCTTGACCCAAGACATGAGCATATACGACCGGGTAGAGGTGGTACGTGGTGCTACAGGTTTGATGAACGGTATGGGTAACCCTGGTGGCGCGATCAACATGGTGCGTAAGCGTCCGCTGGACGAGTTCCGTACCGAAGTGCAACTGGATTGGGGTTCATGGGCAAACCGTCGAGGCATGTTTGATGTGTCATCGCCGTTAAATGAGTCAGGTTCAGTACGTGGCCGTATGATTGCCGTCGTACAAGATACCAATGCCTATGTTGAGCGCTTTAATGCCAAGCGTAAGGTGTTCTATGGCGTGCTAGAAGCCGATGTGGGTGATAACACGGTCATCCGAGGTGGTATCAGTCACCAACGTCATGATTTACGCGGTCAGTCAGACAGTGGTTTGCCTGCGTTTGATAGTAATGGTAACCCGCTAAGCTGGGGGCGTTCGCAGTCAGCCGCTGCTGAGTGGGCGTACTCTGAGCGACGTAGTACTACTTTGTTTGGCGAAGTAGAGCATCAGCTATCGGATAAATGGTCATTGCGAGTGAATGCGTCCAGAGTGTGGACGGATTCGGATGAGTTCTTAGGCTATGCGGGGCGAGGAAACCCAGATTCGGTAACGGGTGCTGGTAGTGGTATCTGGACTACCCGTTGGGCGTACAAACCTAAACAAGACTCCTTAGATGTGGCGGTTAAGGGCAGCTTCGATATGTTTGGGCGTGAGAACGAAGTAGCTATGGGTGTGGCTTGGTCATACTCTACAAACGAAGCACCGTCTTACACAAACTGGTATCCACCGGGCTGGGATGGCAGCATTGATAATATCTTTACTTGGGACGGTAGTAACCCCGGTGCGCCTTATAACCCTGCAATTGGAACTCACTCTATGAGTGAGAAAAACCTGGGCGCGTACGCCTCTATACGTTTACGTCCTACAGAGGACTTTTCGATTATTGCGGGTACTCGCTATGTAGACTGGCGACGTACTACGGGCAGCTTTAACTACGCTAAGCAATCGGGCACATCCCTGCGCCGTACAGAATATGAGTTGGTGCCGTACTTTGGGCTGACCTACGACTTGACGGATAACTGGACAGCCTACACCAGTTACACCACTATTTTCACCCCGCAGGACTACAAAAAAGTAGATGGTTCCTACATTGATCCCCTGTCTGGTGAGAGCTATGAGGTGGGTTTAAAAGGTAGCTTCTTTGACGAGCGCTTAAACGTGTCGGGGGCGGTGTATCAAGTTAAGGAAGATAACAAAGCCGTAGCCTTAATCGATCAGAAAGCACCCGATGGTTCACAAGCCTATGAGGGGAAGTCAGGTACACGTACTCGCGGTTTTGAGGTGGAAGTGGCTGGTATGTTGACCTCAAGTTGGGAGTTGGCTGCCAGCTTTGCGCAAAACAGTACCAAAGACCGGGAAGGCGAGCGCCTCAACACCAACTTACCTCGCAATACCTTCAAGCTATTTAGCACCTACCGGTTAGATAACGTAGGCGATGGGCTGACGTTAGGCGGGGGCTTGCGTTGGCAAAGCCGTATCTACAGTGACCTGACCGTAAACGGTAAGAAAGTAGAGTCAGAGCAGAAATCGTATGCCGTCGTAGATTTGATGGCGCGCTATGAGCTCACTAAATCCAGCACCGTTTCACTCAATATCAATAACGTTTTGGATAAGCGCTATCGCACTAGAACTGGCAACAGCTATTACGGCCAACCGCGTGCATTCATGCTGTCGTTTAGCCAGCGCTTCTAACTATTTATCGCATTTTCTTTAAGGAAGTACAGATGATGACATTTAAAAAAACCATGGTAGGTACCGTGGTAGTAGCTGCTATGACCGTCTTGGCGGGTTGCCAAAGTGTGCCTGAGCTACGTCAGCAGTCCGTTATTGAACAGTTGTCTAGCACGCCTATGCTGCGTCAAGACACGATTGCGGGGGCGTATGAAGTAGCGATCGCTCCTAGTGTGGACAGCGTGTTTGTAGCGGCGGTACCGGCGTTCGAGCCAAAATCGGGCGGTGTGGTGCATAGGCTAGACCCACGTAGCCTGCAAATTGTGCAGAGCATTCAATTGCCACGCCGTGCTTTTGCATTGGGCGTTAACCCCACAATGAATACGTTGTATGTAGGGAATACGTTGGATGGCTCATTGACGGTGATTGATGCCACCAATGGTGCAGTCAAAGGCATGATTCAGTTGGCGGAGCGTACCGAAGACGAGAAAGGTCAGGTGTCGGCGTCCCACACGCGTAAAGTTGTAGTGGATTCTCAGCGCAATCAAGTTTTTGTGACCAGCCCAGAAACCGAAGGCAAAGTATGGATTGTTGATGGCAATACGTACACCTTGCGTCATACCATCGCAACAGATGGTCCTTGGCCAGCGGGCGCGGCATTTGACCGTGCAAATAACCGCTTGTACGTCGGTCAAGGTGGGTTGAATGAAGTTGTGGTGATTAACCCAGAAAGTGGCGAGATCATCAACAAGTTCTCCACAGGTGATACCACCAGCTCTACCCCTAAAGAGTCTAAGCATTTCTTTGTGAACATGACGATAGACGAGGCGGGCCAGCGCTTATTTGCCGCAGATGCCAACACGGGTTCGGTGTATGTGCTTGATTTAGGTAATGGCAAGGTTGTGCAGACTATTCCCGTGGGCGATGGCTTGTTGGACGTGGCCTTCAGCGCGCAGCGTAATGAAATACTCGCCACTAACCGTGGTGTGTCGCGTGGTGGTAACCCAGCAGGCACCGGTAGCCTGACCATTATTGACGGTAACAATTACAGCGTTAACCGTCGTGTTGATTTGCCTGTGCACCCTAACAGCGTAGTGGTATCGGCGAACGGCCAAACTGCGTATGTCACGGTTAAAGCGCCGCATGGGGATGATCACCCTGCATGGCGTAAAAACGCACAAGACAGCATCGTACGTATTGATTTGCAAGGCGGTTAAATGCAGAACGCTGGGAAATGTGGGCGCTGGTGCAAGCGCATGTTGTTTGCTGCACCAGTGTTGCTGGTGGCAGGTGGGAGCTATATAGGGTGGCAATCTTCAACGGCGCAGCAGGTGGAAACTACCGTTGCTGAACGCGCCACTATAGCCATCACGGTAAATGCTATTGGTACCTTACAACCCAGCCAGTATGTGGATGTAGGTGCACAGGTGTCGGGGCAGATTATGCGCCTGCCTGTGCAGCCAGGGGCCAAGGTAGAACAAGGCCAGCTCTTGGTAGAAATAGACCCTAGTGTGCAGCAGGCCATTGTGGATGCTGGAAGAGCGGCATTGCGTGGGTTGCAATCGCAGTTGCAAGAGCAACAAGCTAAACACCTGTTGGCGCGACAAGTTTTAGCGCGTGAGCAGCGACTGAACAAAGTAGGGGCAACTCGCGAGGAGTCGTTGCAACAAGCACAGGCAGAGCTGTCGGTAACAGCGGCGAAGGTGGAGCATTTGCGGGCGCAAATCGCGCAAAGCGAAGCCAGCCAGCGCGCCGAAGAAACACGACTGGGTTATACCCGTATTTATGCGCCTATGTCGGGCACGGTGGTCAGTGTAAAAGCACGCGAAGGGCAAACCTTAAACGCCACCTATCAAACCCCTGATATTTTGCGTATTGCAGATTTGTCGGTGATGACGGTATGGACGGATGTGTCCGAGGCCGATGTGAGGCAGGTGCAGCCAGGGCAAGCCGTATCGTTTACGACCCTAGGGGTAGAAGAGGAACCACGACGCTGGCACGGCACAGTACGACAAGTATTACCAGCGCCACCACAGCCAGCCACAGAGAATGCCGAGGGCAAGTCCGATAAAGCCGTGACCTATACCGTCTTGTTTGATGTGGACAACAGCGATTCTGCGCTGATGTCTCAAATGACGGCGCAGGTCACCTTTACTGTGCTGCAGGCGGATGGCGTGCTAAGCATACCGGTGGCGGCGTTGCAGCGCGATGCAGGGCAAGCATGGGTATGGCGTATCACTGGAAGTGATAAGCCGGTTAGGCAAGATGTGACCTTAGGCGTGCGCAACCGCCACTTGGTACAGGTGGTAGATGGGTTATCTGAAGGCACACAAATCGTATTGCGTGAAAACGAGCCAGAGCAACGTTGGAGTTGGCTGCAATGGTAGAGGCAGCAACTGCGCTGATAGAGTTAAAAGCAATTCGTAAGCAGTATGGTGGGCAAGATGGCGCACCGGTGGTAGAGGTGCTGCATGGAATTGATTTACGCATACAAGCAGGCGAGTTTGTCGCGATTGTGGGGCAGTCGGGGTCGGGGAAGTCGACACTGATGCACATACTGGGATGCTTAGATAGCCCTAGTAGTGGTGATTATTTCTTCCAAGGTAAAGATGTTGCGCGCTTAGATGCAGATGCTTTGGCTAGACTTCGACGCGAAGCCTTTGGCTTTGTGTTTCAAGGTTATCACCTGATTCCTACGGAAAGCGCGCGCGAAAACGTAGAGGTGCCTGCGGTGTATGCAGGCATGCCTATGGAGCAGCGCCACGCAAGAGCCAGTGCGCTGCTGGAACGTTTGGGGTTGTCCGAGCGTCAAGCTAATAGGCCACATCAGTTGTCTGGCGGTCAGCAGCAGCGGGTCTCTATTGCTAGGGCATTGATGAATGGCGGCCACATTATTTTGGCCGACGAGCCTACCGGCGCGCTGGATTCCCAAAGTGGCAAAGAGGTGATGGCGCTGTTTCATGAGCTAGCTGATGCGGGCCACACCATTATCTTGATTACACATGATCGGTCAGTTGCGGCGCAAGCGAGGCGGGTCATAGAAATACGTGACGGGCAAATCGTAGACGACTCTGGCAGTAGTCAGCAGAGCGCGACGGCTATGCCTTCTACCCTAGAGAATTTTTGGACGCAAACTGAACAGGTTTCCAAAGCGGCGGTTCAAGGAGAGGAACTGCGCGAAGCATTGCGAGCGGCATGGCGCACCATGCGTGTGAACCGTGCTCGCACGTTGTTGACGTTACTGGGCATCATTATTGGTGTGGCGTCGGTGATTGTGATGATGGCAGTGGGTGAGGGCGCACGACAACGCGTGATGGCACAAATGGGCACCATGGGTACCACCATTATGTACATGAGTAGTGCCACGCCTATCACGGGTGGGCCCAGAGGGGTGCTCACTGATGAGGATTTTGATGCTATGCGCAAATTACCCGAAATCAGTAGAGTGATGCCCGTGATTGGCGACCCCATTACAGTGCGCTTTTTCAATGTAAGTTTGCAGGTGTATGTGTTTGCGGCGAACGAAGAGATGCCCAGCATGCACCATTGGCGTGTCGCTGAGGGGCGTTACTACACCGCACAAGAAGATAAAAGTCTGGCTCCCGTTGTGGTGCTGGGGGCGGCGATGCGTAAACGCTTCTTTGGTGATAAAAGCCCGGTGGGCGAGCTGTTGCTTATTGGTAATTCACCCTTCGAGGTGATTGGGGTGATGGAAGAGCGTGGGGCGGACTCCGGCGCACAAAGCTACGATGACATGGTGTTTATTCCGTATAGGGCAGGGCGCGCACGGGTGTATCAGGCGCAAACGCAGCCCGATTATGTGGTGATGGAAGCCGTGTCCTCAGACGTGGTGTTCGAGGCCGAAAGTGCTGTGCATGATCTGCTGTATGCCAGACATGGTGATAGAGAAGATTTCAGCATTGGTAACGCCGCCGCTCGTTTGCAGGCAGAAGCCTCTACCCGACGTAGCATGACCATTATGTTGGGGTTAATTGCAGCCGTGTCGTTGTTGGTGGGCGGCATAGGGGTGATGAACGTGATGCTGATGTCGGTAAAAGAGCGCACGCGAGAAATCGGTATTCGCATGGCAACGGGTGCCAGACAGCGCGATATTTTGCGGCAGTTTCTCACCGAGTCCATGGTGTTAACCGTTAGCGGTGGCATGATTGGCATTGCGTTAGCGGCCTTGTTGGGCGTGGTGCTAGCCATGGTGGGGATGGATATGGTGTTTTCGGTTAGCGCCATCGTGGGAGCTTTTGGGTGCGCCGTGATAACGGGGCTGGTATTTGGGTTTATGCCGGCACGTACCGCTGCCAGAATGGATCCTGTTGTGGCGTTGGCGGGTGAGTAAGCATGAAAACAGTGTATGGGCTATTGAGCGTGATCTGGTTGGCTGGGTGCAGCGTATTACCTACTGATCAAACCGAAAAAACCGTAAGCCTGCCCGAACAATGGCAGGTGGCTGCATCCTCTCAGCAGCCAGGTGAGTTGCCTAGTGAATTATGGTGGCAGAGCTTTGGCAGCCCAGAGCTACTTGCCCTACTGCAGCAGGTACAAACCCAAAATTGGGATATGGAAGCAGCGTCGGCTCGTATACGCCAAGCTGAAGCCCAAGCGCAGCAGGCTGGTGCGGCATTATGGCCTGATGTGAAGTTGGAAGTCTCGGCCTCTAGGGAAGGGCGGTTGGGTGGTGATGCTAACTATGCTGGTGAGCGTTATCGCACCGGTGTACGAGCGTCCTATGAGGTGGATTTATGGGGCGGGGTACGTGCGGGTAGCGATGCGGCCACCAGCAGGTTGGTACAGCAACGCGCACTATGGCAAGCCACACAATTACGGGTCAGTACGGACGCAGCTAAAGCATGGGTAGATGTGCTGAGCCTAAGTGAGCGACTACGTATTGCCGAACAAAATCAGGCCGTGGCTTACGACCTATTGCAGTGGATGACCGTACGCGCCGAAGCAGGGGCGGAAGACCAATTGGCAGTGGTTCGTCAACAGCAGTTGTGGGCAGAGCAGCGTCAGCGGGTAGAGTTGCTGACACAGCAACGTCAGCAAGCGCAGTCAAGGCTACAAATTTGGACGGGGGCGTTACAGCACACGGGCGTGCCAGTGGCGATGAGCATAGAGCACCTTCCTGTGCCCACTTTGGACAGTGGCGTGCCATCACAGCTATTAGTGCGTAGGCCTGACTTGCTAGCTGCTGAGGCTGAGCTACAGGCCGCTAAAGCGGATGTGACGGTAGCACGGGCAGCGATGTTGCCGCAATTGAATTTGTCATTGTATGCAGGTGGTTCAGCGGGTAGCTTAAGCCGCGTATTGCGTAACCCTCTCTATGATGCGGCCGCGAATTTATTGGCCCCCATCTTTAATGCGGGACGCTTACAGGCTGGGTATGCGTTAGCCGAGGCTAAGCAACAAGAGCTACTCATGCAGTATCAGCAGGCTATTGTGCAGGCGTTTGTGGAAGTAGAGGTAGCGCTTGAGGAAGTAGCAGGCTTGGCAAAGCAAGAAGCTATGCAGCAAGAAATCGTACGTTTGGCGTCTGATGCCTTGCAGTTGGCGCAGCAACGTTATGAGGCGGGGGCAGAAACAGTACAAAGCGTGTTGGAGACACAGCGCCAGTGGTTTAACGCACGGGATGTGGTGATTCAACACAAGGCAGCCCGTTTATGGGCAGTGATGGAGTTGTATAGGGCATTAGGGGGCGGTTGGCCAGTGGCGTAAAGCCCCCTAAGGCAGGGTGTTATTTCACCAGAATGCGCTGCAGGAAGTTGCTGATATCAGCCAGTTCTTCGGCGCATACTGAGTGCGGCATCATGGGGTAGCTATGCCACTCCACGTGGTAGCCCAAGTCTTGCAGGCGTTGGCGTGATTGCAGTGCGCGGTCGATGAGCACCACTGGGTCTTGCGTGCCATGCCCCATGAAAATAGGCGTATCTTGGTTAGCTTTGTGGCGCTCTTTGTCGATTTTGTCTATCAAGGGCAGGTAGCCTGATAAACAGATCATGCCGGCTAGCGACTCCTCTAAACGCAGGCCTGTTTGCAAGGTCATGGCACAGCCTTGAGAAAAACCGGCCAATACAATGCGCTCGGTAGGAATATCGCGGGCGTTTTCGCGAGCAATTAAGTCTTGTACTGAGCTTTGTGAAGCGCGTAGACCGCCTTCATCTTCATGACGCACCAAGTCCGAGGTGTAAATGTCATACCACGAGCGCATGTTCATCCCACCATTGATGGTGACTGGCTGTACAGGGGCATGAGGGAAAATAAAGCGTATCGCCAAATGCTTGGGCAGATGCAGTTCAGGAATGATGGGTGCAAAATCGTTACCGTCTGCGCCTAAGCCATGCAACCAGATAACAGAAAACTCTGGGTTGGGCGCGGTTTCGATTTCGATGCACTCAAGTAATGGGGTCATGACAGCTCCAGTTACGCAACAATGGATTTGATGGCTTGAAACAGGCTACGGAAATGTTTGCGAGAAGGCTCTTTGCCTTCGGGTAGCACAGCATTTTGTTCGGCTTCTTTACGAGCCTGACGTATGAGCGTGCGCAATTCTTGAGCCTGTTCTTGCCCGTAAGTGTTCAAGAACTCGGTTAAGGCATTATCATCACGCATAAGCAGGTCGCGTAATGCTTCTAGCTTATGCATAGACCTAGCCTGTTCCTTGGAACCGTTGGTCCAGATGTCCAACTGATGACGTATAGCATCAGCGTCCGCTTGGCGTAAGAGTTTGCCCACGTAAAGAATCTGGCGTCGCTTGCCTTCACGGGCGGTACTGATACGCTGTGCTTCTTTAATGGCAGCGTGCAGTTTTTCGCCTAAGTCTAGCTGGCGTAGCTTGCTATCCGGCAGCGTGATAAGCTCCTTGCCAAGATCCACCAGTTCATGCATTTCGCGTTTGACTTGGGATTTGCTGGGGCCATAGTAGCCGTTTTCATCGGGTTCCAGAGTAGGATCAGACATAATAGAGCAAAGAGTTATTCATTAATTGGCTATCATAACCGCCTGAGCGGAAAGAGTATCAATGACCACATCAACAATTTCCAGTTTGCCCATTGTGGAAAATCAGTCGCACTTCGCCCAATTGGCAGAAGAGGCGTTGAAATACGCGAAGAAACGCGGTGCTTCTGACGCTGCAGTCGAAGTTTCCGAAAGCAAAGGGCTTTCGGTGTCTGTACGCAACAGAGATCTGGAAACCGTAGAGCAGACTAGGGATCGTGGCTTGACCATCACAGTCTTTGATGGTCAGCGACGTGGCTCCGCCTCTACTTCTGACTTTGCCGCTAAGGCCATTGAAGAGACCGTAGAGGCAGCGTGGCATATTGCACGTCATACAGCCACAGACGAATCGGCGGGTTTGCCCGAGAAAAAACTGTTGGCGCATGAATACCCCGATTTGCAGTTGTATGTGCCATGGATGGTGGATGCCGAAGAGGCTAGACGCTTGGCATTGCGTGCGGAAATTGCAGCCTTAGAGCGTAGTCCGTTGATTACGAATAGTGAAGGTGCCTCGGTCAGCAGTTCTGAAGGCCACTTTGTATTGGCAAACAGTAAAGGTTTTATGGGTGGCTACCCGTACAGCCGCCATGGGTTGTCGGTGTCCCCTATTGCGGGCAGTGGCGATAACATGCAGCGTGATTACTGGTACACATCGGCACGTTGTGCCAGCCGTTTGGCTAGCCCAGAGTCCGTAGGGCAGTATGCTGCGGACCGTACGATGGCGCGTTTGTCGGCTCGTCCTATTAAAACCGGTCATTACCCTGTGCTGTTTGAAGCGCCTGTGGCTGTGGGTTTGTTGGGTTCGTTGGTGCAAGCGGCAAGCGGTGGTGCACTGTATAGAAAAACCTCGTTTTTGGTGGATGCTCTAGGCAAAGATATTTTTGCCAAGCATTTAAGTGTGATCGAAGACCCCTTCCGCGTGGGAGCGTTTGGTAGCTCGCCGTTTGATAGCGAAGGCGTTACGCCGCAGCGTCGCAAGATCATCAGCAAAGGCGAGCTTAAAGGCTATTTCTTGTCTACCTACACCGCACGTAAGTTGGGTATGACGACTACGGGTAATGCCGGCGGCTCACATAATTTGTCCTTGTTATCTAGCCTGACCCGGCCTGAAGATGACTTCAAAGCGATGTTGCGCAAGTTGGGCACAGGGCTGTTGGTGACAGAGCTTATTGGCCAGGGGATTAACTACGTGACAGGTGACTACTCACGTGGTGCTTTTGGTTATTGGGTGGAAAATGGTGAAATCAAACATGCTGTTGAGGAAATCACCATCGCAGGAAACTTGCAGCAAATGTTTAAAGATATTGTGGCTGTGGGCGCTGACGTATTTGATAAAGGCTCCAAGGCTACAGGCTCGGTATTAATCAGCAAAATGTCTATTGCGGGCAGTTAACGCGTGATGCTCGTCATGTCTGTGCAATAAAGTGCAGCCTAGACGTACAGAGAGTTTTAAGACAGTGTATTATCATCGAATCGGCAGATAAGGACGGCAAGTCATCTGCCTATGCTAAGAACGCCAAGGAGAAAGCAAACATGGAGCGTCGCTCATTTCTGAAGAAAGCGGGTGTAGGGGCCGTAGCAGGGACTACTGCTGCCTTTGCTGCACCAGCCATTGCGCAAAGCAATCCAAAAATTAACTGGAAGATGACTTCCACTTACGGGCCTTCACTGCCAGCACTGTTTGGCACAGCCCAACTGTTCACCAAAATGGTGGAAGAGGCGACAGAAGGCAACTTCCAGATCCGTCTGTACCCCGCTGGTGAAATTGTTCCCGGCTTTGAAGTGATGGATGCTGTGGGTAACGGTACAGTTGAAGCAGGTCAAACTGCCTCCTACTACTTTTACGGTAAAGACCCAGCCTTCAGTTTTGACACCGCTGTGCCATTTGGCCTGAACGCACGTCAAATGGAAGCCTGGATGTACGAAGGCGACGGGATGAAATTGATGCGTGAGCTGTTTGCTACACGTAACATCGTTAACTTCCCGCTGGGTAACACCGGTACGCAAATGGGTGGTTGGTACCGTAAGGAAATCAACTCAGTAGAAGACCTTAAAGGTCTGAAAATGCGTACAGCAGGTTTTGCTGGTGAAGTGTTGGCACGTTTGGGTGTGGTGCCTCAGCAAGTACCTCCAGGTGATATTTACCCATCCTTGGAAAAAGGTACGTTGGACGCCGTAGAATTCGTTGGTCCAGTAGACGACGAGAAACTGGGCTTCCACAAAGTAGCGAAATACTACTACTACCCCGGTTGGTGGGAAGGTTCTGCACAGGTTTCCCTGTACATCAACCAAGATGCGCTGGCTACATTGCCTAAGCATTACCAAGAAATCATTGCGATCTGCGCCCGTGCAGCCAGCGGTAAAATGCTGACTACCTACGACACACAAGGCCCAGGCGCATTGCGTAGATTAATTGCTTCCGGTGCCGTACTGAAAGCATTCCCACGCGATGTAATGGATGCGTCGTTTGAAGCATCCCAAGTGGTGTACAAAGAATTCTGCGACCAAAACGCGGGCTTCAAGAAAATCTACGACAACTACATGGCATTCCGCGACGAGCTGGTGCCTTGGTTCCGCGTAGCTGAAGGCGCCTACGATAACTACTTGGGTATGGCTCTGGCAAATCGCCGCCGCTCCTAATTAGCGTTGCGCTGATACGGCAAAAAGCCCCTTAAGTCTATGCTTTTGGGGCTTTTTTGTGCTAATATCTTCTGCTTTGGCTTATCTGCTTTTGGCACGGGCGAATAATAACGTCTTGGCTAGGGTGGAAAGCAGCACTGTTGCAAAAGTAATTTTGCGACCTTTTTATACTTAGGAACCATCATGAAAACCTTCGTGGCTAAGCCGCTGGAAGTTCGCCGTGAGTGGTTTGTGATCGATGCCAAGGACAAAGTCCTGGGTCGTGTGGCCAGCGAAGTCGCACGTCGCCTACGTGGCAAACACAAACCTGAATACACTCCTCACGTTGATACCGGTGATTACATCATCATCATCAACGCAGCTGATATCCGTGTAACGGGTAACAAAGCTCAGGACAAAAAATACTACCGTCACTCCGGTTACGTGGGCGGTATTAGCGAAACTAATTTCGAAACCATGCAAGAGCGTTTCCCCGGTCGTGCTATGGAGAAAGCGGTTAAAGGCATGCTGCCAAAAGGTCCTCTGGGTTACGCCATGGCCAAAAAACTGAAGGTATATGCTGGTGCAGAGCACCCACATACTGCTCAGCAACCTAAACCGCTGGAAATCTAAGGACAGATCATGATCGGTAATTGGAACTACGGTACAGGCCGCCGCAAATCTTCGGTAGCTCGCGTATTCATCAAAAAAGGCTCCGGCGCTATTGTGGTCAATGGCAAACCTGTAGACGAGTACTTTGCTCGTGAAACAGGTCGCATGATCGTTCGTCAACCTTTGGTACTGACAAACCACCTGGAAAGCTTTGACATCAAAGTGAACGTACACGGTGGCGGTAACAGCGGCCAAGCTGGTGCAGTGCGCCACGGTCTGACACGTGCATTGATCAATTTCGACGAAACGTTGAAAACAACTCTGAAACAAGCTGGCTTGGTAACACGTGATGCACGTGAAGTTGAGCGTAAGAAAGTTGGTTTCCACAAAGCACGTCGTCGTAAACAGTTCAGCAAACGCTAATCCTGTTTATGGCTTGGGCATGGCTTGCTATGCCCTCCTCAACAAAACCCCGGTTATGCCGGGGTTTTGTTGTATGGCAACAGCGTAGGGCTCTTTGGGCGCGCTTTGCCTCATTAGGCTTCAATTTACTGCATAATAGTTTATTGTCTTTTACGCATTTTTCAGGGTTAGTGATATGGCTGCATCCGATACGGCGACACGTATTAAAGTAGGGATTGTTGGGGCAACAGGTTACACAGGGGTTGAACTGCTGCGATTGCTCGCGCTGCACCCTAACGCAGAAGTTGTTGCGGTAACGTCGCGCCAAGAAGATGGCATGCCTGTAGCTGACATGTTCCCTAACTTGCGTGGTCATATTGATGCAGTGTTTCAAACCCCAGACGCTGCTCAACTAGAAAAATGCGATGTGGTGTTCTTTGCGACTCCGCATGGCGTGGCGATGAAAGAAGCGCGTAAGTTGCTAGAGCACGGTGTGAAAGTCATCGACTTGGCAGCAGACTTCCGTATTCAAGATACAGACGTATTTCAGCAGTGGTACAAAATGCCGCACGAGTGCCCAGATCTGTTGAAAGATCAGTCGGTGTACGGCTTGGTAGAGTTGAACCGCGAGAAAATTCGTTCGGCAAACATTGTGGGTAACCCCGGTTGCTACCCCGTGACAGTGTTGACGGGTTTGTTGCCAGTGTTGGAAGGCGGCAAAAAACTGGTGGATACCTCGCGCATTATTGCCGACTGTAAATCGGGTGTGTCGGGTGCGGGCCGTACAGCGTCCCAGGCAAATCTGTTCTCTGAGGCTAGTGATAACTTCAAGGCTTACGGTGTGGCGGGCCACAGACATCACCCAGAAATTTCCGAGCATCTGAAAACCATTCATGGTTCCGAGGTGGGTTTAACCTTTGTACCGCATTTGGTGCCGATGATTCGCGGTATGTTCTCGACAATTTATGCGCGTATTTTGCCAGAAGCGCTGGATACTGATTTCCAAAAATTGTACGAAGGGCGTTATGCCAACGAGCGTTTTATTGATGTGTTGCCAGCAGGTCGTTTGCCTGAAACGCGTACAGTAAAAGCCTCGAATAACGTACGTATCGCTGTGCAGCGTCCTGGTAACGGTGACCAGTTGATCATTTTGGTGGTGCAGGACAACCTTGTGAAAGGTGCGGCAGGTCAAGCGGTGCAAAACATGAACGTCATGTTTGATTTGCCAGAGTCTACAGGTTTGGAGCTGGTTGCGATTCTGCCTTGATGTTGCAAAGAGGTAGGGAACTAGTTCAATGAAAAGCGGTCTGTAAAGTATGCAAGAATCAGTTCCTCCCTCCGCACACACGGGCCATCACGGTAGCTTCGGTCGTATTCTTTCTTGGTGTTTTGCGCTCTTGTTGGGTGTGGCCGCTGGGATGGCAATCGACGACTGGATACTGCCAGAGCCTTCTACACAACAAGATTATGCGCCACAGGTTGCTATGCAACAATTGCAGCAGCAGTTGCTACAAGAGCAGCAGGTGGCCGATACCCTACGCGGCCAATTGCAAGTAGAGCAAGGCGCGATCAAAGGGTTAGAAGATGAGCTGCAAAAGATGCAGCAAGAAAAAAGTCGATTAGGTGAGCAGTTGGCTTTTTATGAAACCTTATTGCCACCAGGGCCGCAGGGTACGATTAGTATCCGGGCATTTGATGTGGAAATGGTGGGGCCTTTGCTGCGTTATAAGGTATTGTTGCAACGTAGCATGGTGAATGGGAAGCCTTTTGATGGGGCTATCTATTTCACAGCAGAAGGGCAGCAAGACGGCAAGCCCGCCACCATCACACTTGAAGAAGCGACCGCAGAATTACCAGAAGGCCAAGAGCCTGAGTCCACGCATGGCGTACCAACGGCTGGTAAAACTCAATTCCCCTTGAGCTTTGAACAGTTCAACCGAGATCAAGGTTGGTTAGTGGTACCCGATGGCTTTGAAATTCGGTCATTAACCATGAGTGTGTTGGAAGGCAAAACAGTGCGGGCATCCCGTAAAGTGGAGCTGAATACCACAGAGGCGACAAGCGGATCGTAAAAGCTTAAAATAAATGACAAAGGTCATTGCTGGAGTATTGTATGAGTACCCTTACCGAAACTATTGATTTGCAGGCGCCTCCTGCTCCATTGCTGTTTAGTGATTCAGCAGTAGAGAAAGTACGTGAACTGTTGTTGGAAGAAGGTAACCCCGATTTGAAACTGCGCGTATTCGTGCAAGGCGGTGGTTGTTCTGGTTTTCAGTACGGCTTTACGTTTGACGATGTAGTGAACGACGATGACACTACTATCGATAAAAGCGGCGTGCAATTGCTGATCGATCCCATGAGCTTCCAATATCTGGTTGGGGCCGAAATTGATTACAAAGACGATATTGACGGTGCGCAATTCGTCATTCGTAACCCAAATGCCTCCACCACCTGTGGTTGCGGGTCTTCTTTCTCGGTATAAGCAATAGGCGCAAAACCCACTACCTCGCCATCTAGGCAGGGTAGTAGGCGCCAAGCATTACTGAATGACGTGCCCCGGTTACCGCCGGGGCATTTGCTTTAATGCCGTGTACATGAGCATGGGCAAGCCATGCAAAAGCCAAGGCTTCTACATGCTGTGGGTGCAGGCCCAGCGCATCTGTGCTACGTACTGTGATGCTGCTTAAGTGAGCGATGCGTTGCAATAGGGCGCTATTGAATGCGCCACCACCACATACCAAGATTTCTGTTGTGCCAGCAGCGTAACGCTGTATGGCTTCACTGACGCTGCGCGCGGTCAATTCTAATAACGTGGCTTGTACATCGGCAGGAGAAGCGTGTTGTGCGTGGTGCTGCACTTGGTGTTCTAACCACTGTGCGTTGAATAAGTCCCGGCCGGTGGATTTGGGTGGTGCAAGTTGCAACCACGGTTCTGCCAGCATGGCGTCTAGTAATGCGGGGATGACAGTGCCGCTGTTAGCCCATGCGCCAGCAGCATCGTAAGGCAGGCCTTGGTGCTTGCCTATCCAGTAGTCCATTAGCATGCTGGCGGGGCCTGTGTCAAAGCCGCGTAGTGCTTCGGATGGGTGCAAGATGCTAATGTTCGCGATGCCGCCTAAGTTTAAGATCACGCGGGGGTGATTGCAGGCGAATAGTCCTTGGTGCACGCTGGGCACCAACGGTGCGCCTTGGCCGCCAGCCGCAATGTCACGGCTACGAAAATCAGCAATCACTGCAATATTGGTTAGCTCAGCCAGTAGGGCTGGGGCATTCAGCTGTATGGTGAAACCTAATTCGGGACGATGACGTACCGTTTGGCCGTGTGCGCCAATTGCGCGTATGGCGTTCGCTGATAATTGCTGTTGTTGTAGCAATTGATGGCAGACGTCGGCGTAGCAGTGGGTAAGAGCAATAGCCGCGAGATTGGCGCGTTCTAGCTCGTTCTCACCGGGATGGTTAAGGTCCAGTAGTTGCTGGCGCAGTGCAGCAGGAAGCTCGCACGACGCGGCATCCACAATCTGGGGTAAGTGTTGACCATCAAAGCGGGCAAGTACAGCATCCACGCCATCAGTGCTGGTGCCAGACATTAAGCCTATATACAGTTCGTTTTGTGACATGGTCATAAAAAAACGGCACCGTCTCGCGGTGCCGTTGAAGTAAGAATGTTAGTTGCTGTTAGCGGCTAGTAGTTCTTGGCGGCTTTGCAGTAGTGCCAATTGTGTTTTGTATTGGTCTACTTGTGTCTGGAAGGCTTGCAGTCGTGCTGGTTCCAGTTTACGCGCTACAGGCAAATCCATCGCCAGAGGATCTACGGGGCTACCATTTACACGGAACTCGTAGTGCAGGTGCGGGCCAGTAGACCAACCTGTGGAGCCTACGTAGCCAATTAACTGGCCTTGTTCTACGCGATCACCTTTGCGCAGTCCAGAGGCAAAGCGGCTTTGGTGGGCATAAAGCGTACTGTAGTTGCTATGGTGTTTCAGTATAATTACGTTACCGTAGCCATTTTGCACGCCTACAAACTCTACAACGCCATCAGCAGTCGCGTGAATGGGCGTGCCGGTAGGTGCGGCGTAGTCTACGCCTTTGTGTCCACGCCATTTACCACTGATAGGGTGGCGACGGCCACCAAAGGTAGAGCTAATACGGGTGAACTTCAGTGCGGTACGCAAGAAAGCGCCTTGTAGGCTTTGGCCGTCAGCGTCGTAGTAGCTGCCGCCATCGCTGGAGCCAGATTCGCTAAACCATAGGGCTTCGTGTGTTTTGCCTTGGTTTTCAAATTCCAACGCCAAAATGCGACCAGCGCCAACTTGCTGACCGTTTTGGTTGTAGGTTTCGTAAATGACGCGTAGTTTGTCGCCGCTGCGTAAATCTTTAATGAAGTCTACTTTACTGCCCAAAATTTCAGGGATCTGCAACGCGATACTGTCAGGAATGCCAGCAGTATCGGTGGCGCCAAATAGCGAGGTGCGAACTTCGGCTTCGGCGATTTGGATGTTGGGGGTAGCAATGGAGACTTCTTCGCTAGCGGTAAAGCCACCGGCCTCATCGGGGCGCACTTCTAGCCAGCGTGATGCAGGTTTACCGTTTTCGGTGCTGGAAGGGGTGTGGAAATAGCTTAGCGATTGCAGTTGATTGTTTTCGTCCAAGGCGGCGCGTACGGTGCGGCCGGGGTACAGCTTGTAGATTGAGCGCGCATCTTTGTTGTGCGTTAGAAACTGTTGCAGGCCTTCTTCACGAATACTCAGACGCTGCAATATAGATGCTAGCGTGTCACCACGACGTATGCGGGTTTCTTGAATAAAGGGGTCAGAAAAACTGCTGTCTAGTGACTCAACCGAAAAGGGCAAATCCAGTGTAGTACGTGCTTGATACACCAGCGGTTTGCTGTCGTCGTTGGATGACGGGTTCACAGCAATAGCGGCGGCGCCTGCGAACATGCCAAGGGCAAGTACTAACAGGCCTTTTTGTATCAGGCGAGCGGGTCTGGTTATGCGTGTGCTGCGGACAGTGGCGGTGGTGGTTCCGTTGATCTCTTTTTCTAGCATTGAAGCAAAACCTAGCGGTTGGCATTGCAGAAAATATGTCCTGTCGCAGGGCATATGGCCTAGCAATGCAAGTAACGTAGCAGGGAGCCAGAACGTTAAATTATTCTTCGTAGCGAAGCTGATTAGCGTTCTGTTAAGATATGGGGGTTTATACTGATCACTCGTGATGATCTGATAAACACTAGTATCCTAGCGCATTTGACTCAATTTATCGAGTATTTTCGAGAAAAAATTAGGCAGATTATGTCCTCCCCCGACTTTACCATTACTCCAGAAGTGCAAGCCGCACTTGATATTGCCAAACGTGGCTGTGACGAACTTATCGTAGAAACTGAATTTGCCAAGAAATTGGCTCGCAGCCAGGCTTCTGGTCAGCCTCTACGTATCAAGCTGGGTCTTGATCCTACCGCGCCTGATATCCATTTGGGCCACACGGTAGTGCTGAACAAAATGCGTCAGCTGCAAGACTTAGGTCATACTGTCATTTTCTTAATTGGCGATTTCACTTCCACTATTGGTGACCCTAGCGGTCGCAACACTACTCGTCCGCCACTGACCCCAGAGCAGGTCAAGTCAAATGCGCAGACTTATTATGATCAGGCCAAACTGATCTTGGACGAGAGCCGCATGGAAGTGCGATATAACTCGGAGTGGTGCGACCAGTTGGGTTCGCGTGGCATGATTCAATTGGCCTCGCGTTATACCGTGGCTCGCATGATGGAGCGTGATGATTTCACTAAACGCTTCCAGTCACACACACCTATTTCGGTGCATGAGTTCTTGTATCCATTGCTACAAGGCTATGACTCCGTGATGTTGAAAGCTGATCTAGAGCTGGGGGGGACGGATCAGAAATTTAACTTGCTAGTAGGTCGTGAGCTGCAAAAAGAATATGGACAAGAGCAGCAATGTATTTTGACTATGCCGTTGCTGGTGGGCTTGGATGGCGTTGAAAAAATGTCCAAATCCAAAGGTAATTACATTGGTATTACCGAAAACGCGGATTCCATGTTCGGCAAGATCATGTCCGTGTCGGATACCTTAATGTGGATGTACTACGAGCTGCTGTCCTTCAAGAGCATGGCTGATATCAATGCGTTGAAAGCCAGCGTTGAACAAGGTGCGAACCCACGAGACATTAAAGTGGCGTTGGCACAAGAAATTATTACGCGTTTCCATTCAGCTCAGGCTGCTGAGGATGCGCTGCGTGATTTCGAGGCACGTTTCCGACATGGTGAAATCCCCGAGAACATGCCAGAAGTTAGCGTAAATGGTGCACCAATTGGTATAGTAAAACTATTGCGCGAAGCAGGACTGGTTCCATCAAATAGCGAAGCCAATCGTAGTATCGAACAAGGTGGCGTACGCATTGATGGCGTTAAGGTTGAAGATAAGGCCTTAGAGCTTGTTGCCGGTACATACGTGCTGCAAGTGGGTAAACGACGTTTTGCCCGAGTAAGTGTCTCTTGACTGTGTGTGAGGGCGGATTATGAAGTTACGTAGTGACTCTTTTACTGATCAGGCTGTGATTCCAGAGCGTTTGGCTTTTGGCCGCGCTGATGCCACGACCAAAGTGGCATTGGCAGGTAATGCCAACCCGCATCTGGCCTGGGAGGATGTTCCCGAGGGAACCCGCTCTTTCCTTATTCTGTGTGTAGACCCTGATGTGCCTGCTGTGTTGGATGATGTGAATCAGCCGGGCAAAGAGGTAGCCGCCGATACGCCGCGTACGGATTTCTATCATTGGGTATTGGTGGATATTCCTGCTGATAGTCGCGATGTGGCAGAAGGTGCTTATTCGGATCGTGTGACCCCAAGGGGTAAGGCAGGTCCTTTGGCGCCGGGCGGTACACGCCAAGGGTTGAATGACTACAGTAAATTCTTTGCTCATGATCGTGACATGAGCGGGGATTACTTTGGTTATGATGGCCCATGCCCGCCCTGGAATGACGCGTTGCCACACCGTTATATTTTTACGGTGTACGCCCTAGATATAGAAGAACTGCCGCTAGAAGGTAAGTTTGGTGGGGCTGAGGCTAAAGTGGCGATGCAGGGCCATATTTTGGCGCAGGCCAGCTTGACAGGTACCTACACGCTGAATGCAAAGCTGCTATAAGCATTTTGGCTTCAGTAGGTTGAGAAAAATTCACCTAAAAGGTGGGACTCGTTCAAGCAACTGTCTTTTTTTGGAAGAAGCGTTGCGGTTTGAGTGCCACCTTTCTCTTATTTCAGCCCTAGGCAACGCTTAGGCGCTAAAATGACGGATTCATTTCAGTTTCCTTATTTTTTAGGATCTCTCATGTTTGATCGTTCACGTACGCTGGATATTGTAGACCCCGCTCTTTGGGACGCAATCCAGAAAGAAGACACCCGCCAAGAACAGCATATTGAGCTGATTGCTTCGGAAAACTACGCTAGCCCAGCAGTCATGCAGGCTCAGGGTACCCAACTGACTAACAAGTATGCAGAAGGCTACCCAGGTCGTCGTTATTATGGCGGTTGTGAGTACGTGGACGTAGTCGAGCGCTTGGCGATTGATCGTTTGAAAGAACTGTTTGGTGCTGAAGCAGCTAACGTGCAGCCTAACTCCGGTTCTCAAGCTAACCAAGGCGTGTACATGGCTGTGCTGAAACCCGGCGACACCGTTTTGGGTATGAGCTTGGCTGAAGGCGGTCACCTGACACACGGTTCCCCTGTTAATGCTTCGGGCAAACTGTACAACTTCATTCCTTACGGTTTGGATGCCAACGAAGAGTTGGATTACGACCAGTTGGAAGCGCTGGCTAAAGAACACAAACCAAAATTGATCGTGGGTGGTGCATCGGCTTACTCCCTGCGTATCGACTTTGAACGCATGGCACGTATTGCACACGAAAACGGTGCATTGTTCATGGTGGATATCGCTCACTACGCCGGTTTGGTGGCTGGTGGTGCATACCCCAACCCAGTTCCTCACGCTGACTTCGTTACTACTACGACGCACAAATCGTTGCGTGGTCCTCGTGGTGGCGTGATCATGATGAAAGCCGAGCACGAAAAAGCGATTAACTCCGCTATTTTCCCAGGCATTCAAGGCGGCCCATTGATGCACGTGATTGCTGCTAAAGCCGTAGCATTCAAAGAAGCATTAGAGCCTAGCTTTAAAGAATACGCAGCACAAGTCGTTAAAAACGCTGACGTGATGGCCAAAACATTGGTTAAACGTGGTTTGCGTATCGTGTCTTCCAGAACAGAAAGCCACGTTATGTTGGTAGACCTGCGTGCTAAAGGCATTAATGGTAAAGATGCTGAACGCGTATTGGGTGAAGCTCACATCACTGTGAACAAAAACGCTATCCCTAACGACCCAGAGTCTCCATTCGTGACCAGCGGTATTCGTCTGGGTGCACCAGCCATGACAACACGTGGTTTCAAAGAAGCTGAAGCTGAGTTGACGGCTAACCTGATTGCAGATGTGTTGGATAATCCGCATGATGCCGCCAACATTGAGGCTGTTCGCCAACGAGTCAATGAACTCACGGCGCGTTTCCCAGTGTATAGTGCTAAGTAATATTACTAGCGGCCCTTCGGGGCCTTTTTAGACGATGAAATGTCCGTTTTGTGGAAATGGTGATACCCAAGTCGTAGACTCCCGGGTATCAGAAGAAGGCGATTCTATTCGACGCCGTCGCCGTTGTGCGGCCTGCGATCGCCGATTTACCACATACGAGCGCATGGAGTTGTTGATGCCTGCGGTGGTCAAGCGAGATGGCAGCCGTATGGAATTTGATGACAAACGCTTGCGTGCCAGCTTAGATCTGGCGTTGCGCAAGCGTTCTGTCGCCAGTGCTGATGTAGATGCCGCAGTGCGTCGAATTATCGAGCGCTTAATGGTCAGTGGTGAACGAGAGATATCCACTGAGCACATTGGTGATCTGGCCATGGACGAGCTTAAGCAACTAGACCAAGTGGGCTATGTGCGCTTTGCTTCCGTCTACAAAAGTTTTAATGATATTCATGAGTTCATGCGTACCATCCAAGAAATGCAGGATGGCCCGGTGAACCATACCCCTGACTAACGAGACCGCGGTGAGTAGCGTGAGTGATGTGAAATGGATGCAGCTAGCCCTAGCGCAAGCGCAGTCTGTCATGCACCTAACCTCGCCTAATCCACGCGTGGGTTGCGTGATCGTACAAGGCGATCAGGCTGTTGCAATGGGGGCCACCCAGCAAGCTGGTGGGCCACATGCCGAAGTGATGGCGTTGGCTGCAGCACGTGCGAATAATGTAGATATCTCCACCTGCACGGTCTATGTCACGCTAGAGCCTTGCAGCCATTACGGCCGTACGCCACCGTGCGTACAAGCGCTGATTCAAGCTAGGCCGGCGCGGGTGGTTGTGGCATTGCTAGACCCCAATCCATTGGTGGCCGGGCGAGGCATACGTGCCTTGCAAGAGGCCGGCATTCCAGTGCAAACAGGGGTGTGCGCCGATGGCGCCTTAGAGCAAAACCCAGGGTTTGTCTCCCGTATGCTGCGCGAGCAGGCGTGGATATGGTTGAAGCTAGCGGGGTCGCTGGATGGCCGTAGCGCGCTATTGAATGGTCACTCTCAATGGATTACGGGACCTGAAGCTAGACAAGATGGCCACATCTGGCGTGCTAGATCGTGCGTAGTCCTAACCGGCATAGGTACAGTGTTGGCCGACAACCCGCTGTTGAATGTGCGTGGGATAGATACACCACGCCAACCTATACGAGCTGTGGTGGATACACACTTACGATTGCCAGTAGATGCTGCGTTGCTAAACGGCGATCCAGTATGGGTGTTCACAAGTACGCATAACCCCGTTAAAGCACAATTGCTTAGCGAAAAAAATGTCACCGTGATCCAGGTTGGGCGGGATGTAAACGGTCATGCCGATTTGACAGACGTGCTTGCCTACATAGATCAGCAGGACATTAATGAAGTGCATGTAGAAGCGGGTGGGCTCTTTAGTGGGGCGATGCTGCAAACGGGTAGGGTAGATCAAATCATCAGCTATGTTGCCCCTACATTGTTGGGACCGGGGCAGCCTTTAGTGGTATTGCCCGAGCTACAGCAGTTGGATGCCGCACGTCGCTTTGAGTTTCACGATGCATTGCGCGTGGGCAAAGATGTGCGTTTATTGCTACGCGACGCCCAACGTTGGGTGTCTTTACAGGAAGGTTTGCTTTTTTAGTAATCTTAGCTATAATAGCAGGCTTGGCAGTAACAGATAGGACAGGTGGCCGAGTGGTTGAAGGCGCACGCCTGGAAAGCGTGTATACGTTTATAGCGTATCGGGGGTTCGAATCCCCCCCTGTCCGCCAGAATTTTAAAAAGCCCTTGAGAAATCAAGGGCTTTTTTGCGTTTGGGCTTCGGGTTGCTGATGGAGAGCCATTTTTATTGTTGAATAAATTTCAATAGTGTTTATTAGATACTAGGCTTAATCGGCAAATATTAACTTGAGACAATGTCATCCATTGAAATACACACTGGATTGAAATCATGCCTCTTGCTTTGTTTGCCCTCGCCATTGGTGCGTTTGCCATCGGCACCACTGAATTTACCCCTATGGGTTTACTGCCTGTGATTGCTGATGGTGTGCAGGTCGGTATACCGACTGCTGGCATGCTGGTTTCGGCCTACGCTATTGGGGTGATGGTGGGGGCTCCTGTGATGACCTTGCTATTTAGTCGCTTTGGTAAACGTGGGGCGTTAATGGCATTGATGGTGCTGTTCACCATAGGGAACCTGTTATCCGCTTTTGCCCCTACCTACACAACCCTATTGCTTTCACGTTTAATCACCAGTTTGAATCACGGTGCTTTCTTCGGCATTGGTGCTGTAGTGGCGGCTAGTGTGGTGCCTAAAGATAAACAGGCGAGTGCTATTGCCATGATGTTTATGGGCCTAACGATCGCGAATGTGGGTGGCGTACCGGCTGCAACGTGGATTGGTCAGCAGGTAGGTTGGCGTGTGGCTTTTGGTGGTACGGCAATGTTGGGTTTGATTACTATTGCTGCGTTATGGGTGGCTTTGCCTAAAGGAGAGCCAGGTCAGCGCCCGGATGTGCGTCGTGAACTGAAGGTACTGAGCCGTCCCGAGGTGTTATTAGCCATGGGAACAACGGTGCTGGGGGCTGGGGCGATGTTCACGCTGTATACCTATATAGCGCCTGTTCTGGCTGATATTACCCATGCTGGTCCAAGTTTTGTGGCCTTTGCGTTGGTGTTGATTGGTGTGGGTTTCACTTTGGGCAATAGTATTGGCGGTAAGTTGGCGGACTGGTCTCTGGACGGGGCAACCAAACTTATTCTTGGTGCTTTGACTGCCATCATGATGGTGATGCCTTTTATGATGACGACGAAAATTGGTGCGGCTATTAGCTTAGTGGTGTGGGGCGCTGCTGCTTTTGGTATCGTACCGCCCGTGCAGATGCGGGTGATGCAGGCAGCAGCACAAGCACCGGGCCTTGCGTCGTCAGTGAATGTGGGTGCCTTCAATCTAGGTAATGCAGTAGGTGCTGCATTGGGTAGTGTGGTGATAGGGCAAGGGTTGGGGTATGTGGCGGTGCCACTGGCTGGTGCGGTGTTGGCTGCGGGTGGTCTAGGCTTGGTGTGGCTGGGCGGTGCTCGTCGTCGCGCTATACAGGGTGCCTAAGAATGCAGGGCTGTACCTACTTAACAGCCATAGCCTGTGGCTATAGTGTCAGTAAAAATAATTTACTGCAAATAAGATTTATTCTCATTAAAATGGAGTTCTAGTCTTAGGAGCAGAATGATGCAATTAATCGCCTTTAAAGCCAGCCAAATATGCCTTCACATGAGTGTGGCCTTTGCCGTGACGTATGCGTTCACAGGCTCACTGGCGGTGGGGGGCATCGCTGCCGTGGTAGAACCTATTTGTAATGTGACCCTGATGCCGTTGCACGATAAGTTGTGGGAACGAGTACGTCAGCGTCGCCAACAAGCGCACGTCACAGTGGACACCCATGCGCCAGTAGCCGTTGTATCCACAGCAGCATAACTTTATCAATGCAATCAGTAAGGTCTGCTGTGTTTACCTACGACCTTACTGACTGATGTGATGGGGGGCACTACGCTCTTTTAAGCTGGCTTTTAGCCAGCGACAAAAGTGGCGTGCGGTGTCTAAGTGCTGGGTTTGATGATTAATGTAGGCAGAGTAACAAGCGCCGGTGGAATGGATATCCACAGGGGCAACACGCAAACTGTTATTTTCTAATGCCTCCAGTACCAAGACCTTAGGCACCACCAGAAGGCCTAAGCCAGCGATGGCTGCTGATATCGCAAAAAACAAATGATCATAGGTGGCGCATACCTGTAGCTGATCAGGGCTGACACCGTAGGTGAGTGACCAATGAGTGAGTACATCGGGGCGAGATCTGGATGTCACTAAAGGCCATTGTGCAGGTGGTAGGTGCTGCACGCGATGAATCAACTCTTGCTGCCCAACACAAATCAAATCTTCCTGCAGTAACTCCCAATGCTCGCAACCCTCTAAGTGCAGGTCTCGGCTAATCAGCACGTCATAGTTGTCTTGCATGCAGGGTGCAGAGAGCGAGGTGATTAAATCTATTTGCACACCGGTTTGCTGGGTGTACGAACCTAGCATAGGCACGATGACGGTCATTGCCAAGCTGGGGGTAGAGGTGCGTACTTGCAGACGATTGTGATGCTGATTTTTTTGCGCCAGTTGTTGAGCCGTAAGCTCAATGGTCATCATGGCATCTTTGATGTTGTCATGTAATTGTTGCCCGATGATGGAAGGGCGTATACGAGGGCCTTGCCGTAAAAATAAAGGGGCTTTGAACACTTGTTCTAAGTGGGCAATGTGCCTGCTCACAGCACTTTGTGTAATACCCAATGCATGGGCTGCTTTGGTGAAGCTGCCGTATTGGTTAACAACCACAAAAACGCGCAATGCTGTGAGCGGTAGATCCTTCATCATGACTAAAACTCATCCTTGATAGCGCTGTGCGCATAGTTGGGGTGGGATGTAACTTCCTAGTCATATAGCCTATATAGCATGTATGAAAATCTCGTTTCAATTGCGAAAAAGGTAGCTTTTCATGCAAAAACTCACACATAAACTATCAGTTTTACTCATGGTAATGGCAGGTGCATTTGGCTCTGCTCAGGCTGGTGAGGTGGTGCTGTATTCGTCAAATAACGTAGAGGTAGTGAATCGCGTTATTGATGAGTTCACCAAAAAACATCCCGATATTTCAGTCTCAGTCGTACGAGCAGGTAGCGGCGCGTTGATGCAGCGCATTAAGGCAGAGGCACAAAATCCGTTGGGCGATATTTTCTGGTCGGGCGGGTTTTCTACCTTGTCGCAATATGCACCGTATTTTGAGTCTTACCAAACAGCCGAAGCTGGGAAAATTCCTGCCGCATTTCATGGCCCTGAGCAGTTATGGCTAGGCACCAATACGCATGTCAGCGTATTGATGGTGAATGATAAACAGCTCAATGGTTTGAAAGCACCCACGAGTTGGGCAGACTTAGCGCAGCCAGAGTGGAAAAACAAAATTGTTATTCCTGACCCCGAGCGCAGCAGTTCGTCGTATGTGGCGTTGTATGGTTTGAAAGTCTTGATGGGTGAAGAGCTCTACAAAAAAATAGTGCAGAACGCCGTATTTGTCGGCACTACAGCGGGTGCGTACGAGGGTGTGGCCTTGGGTGAGTTTCCGGTTGGTGTCACGATGGAATATGCCGCGTACCAATATGTAGATGGTGGCATGGACGAAATCCAGTTGGTGTATCCAGCCGAAGGCACTTTCTTATCACCTGAAGGCATGGCGCTGATTAAAGACGGTAAGAATACGGATGACGCTAAGAAACTGTATGACTACTTGGCCTCTAAAGATGCACAAACTTTGGTGTTGAGTACCGCCTTCCGTCGTCCATTACGTGACGATATCTCGGTGAACAGCGTAGTGGATTTACCTGATCTGGGCAGCATCAAACAGTTTGAGCTTAGCGACCAACAAATGGGCGCAGAGCGTGAGGCCTTTTTGGCTGAGTGGCGTGCTTTGGTTGCTGCTCGCTAATTTGAGGAAAGTATGGAACTTGTTTTTTCCTCGATTTCGCAGTCTTACGGTCGTCAGCAACTGTTTAATCAGTTGCAGTTGACCATTCCCAGCGGCTCCTTTTTCACCTTGTTGGGGCCGTCTGGGTGCGGCAAAACCACCTTGCTACGCATGTTGGCTGGTTTTGTGCGCCCTGATGCGGGGCAGATCTATTTTGGTGATCAAAACGTCACGCGTATTCCTGCCCACAAACGTAATGTGGGAATGGTGTTTCAAGATTACGCTTTGTTCCCCGACAGGTCGGTGTTGGATAACGTGAGTTATGGCTTAGTGGCGCGGGGCTACAGTAAGGCCGATGCGAAAGCCGCGTCTGTGCAAATGTTGGGTAGAGTGGGCTTAGCAACCTTGTCAGACCGTATGCCGTCCGAGTTATCGGGTGGGCAGCGCCAACGAGTCGCTATGGCACGAGCCTTGGTGATTAAGCCCAGTATTTTGTTGTTAGATGAGCCCCTATCCGCACTGGATGTGAAGCTGCGCGTAGAGCTGCGCGACATGGTGCGTGAGTTGCAAAAAGAGGCTGGTTTAACTACCGTTTTTGTCACCCACGATCAGGAAGAGGCGCTATCTATTTCGGATCATATTGCGGTGATGCGCAGTGGTGAAGTGGTGCAAGTAGGTACACCTAGTGCAATTTATGCACAGCCAGAAACACGCTTTACGGCAGATTTTGTAGGCGGCGCGAACATTATTCCTCTGCAGCAAGAGCTGATTAAAAACGTGGCGGAAATTAGGCGCTTTAGCAGCAGTGCGGGGGTGCTGCACTCTAACCATTCCAGAGCGTGGGAGCCGGGTTTGTGCTTGGCTGTGCGTCCAGAAAAGCTGCGTTTTGTAGAGCGTTCAGAGTCGCAAGAGGCTGTCATTGCAGGGCAGATTCTCACGGTGGAGTTCTTGGGCGCACTCACGCGTTACAAAGTTCGCACTGAATGTGGTGAGCTGTGGTTGAACGCATGGAGTCACACTTATGGTTCCAGTAAAAAAGCCCATGATCAGGTATGGGTGGCCGTGCCTGCTGATGCGGTACTGGTAAGGGGTGAATGATGGCGTCAGCTCTATTAGGCTCTTTGCGTCGTGATCCGGTTTGGTTGGCGTGGGCGCTGTTGAGTTTGCTGGTATTGGGCTATTTTTTATTGTGGCCCATTCTGGGCGTGATGGTAGATGCTTGGCAAGATGAATCGGGCCAATTTTCGTTGACGGGGTTTCAGCGCTTTTGGTCAGAAGCCTCCTACCGTGACGCGTTGGTCAATACACTGATTTTAGGCGTGGCTGTTACCGTAACGAGCGTGCTATTGGGTGGTGCGCTGGCGGTAGTGTTGGCTAGGTTGTCTTTCCCCGTGGCGGCGCTAATTGGTGCGTTGCCATTACTCACCTTGGTGGTGCCTGATGTGGTGGTAGCCGCGTCGTGGATAGTGGTGTTGGGCAAGCAAGGTGTAGTGAACAGTTGGTTAAGCACCTGGGATGTACAACTGCCTTCCTTGTTCTCATGGTGGGGGCTGATCTTTGTGATGACGCTGACCAACTATGTGTATGCGTTTGTGCCCATTTTGGCTGGTTTGAAAAGTATGGACAGGTCGTTAGAAGAGGCGGCCACTAGCCTGGGTAGACCACCGCTTCATGTGCTGCTGACCGTTACGCAACCCTTGATGTTGCCGGCTATTGGTGCAGGCGCACTGATTGTATTCATGCATGTGATTGGTGACTTTGGTGTACCGGCGTTGCTGGGTGCGCATACTCCTGTTTTAGCGGTGAAGACGTACAACGAATTTGTCAGCGAAATGGGGGGCAGTCCTCAAATGCAAAGTACGTTGGCAACCGTGTTGATTATGTTGGGGTTGTTGGTAGTCATCGTGCAAAAAACGGTGGTAGAGCGCCGGCAATATCAAATGGAATCAGGCCGTGCACCGGTGGCTATTCGAATTACAGGTATATCGGCAGCGTTGGCGGTGACTTTTGTCAGTAGCGTGGTGCTGGTGTCATTAGTGCCTGTCATTGTGGTGTGCATTACGGCTTTCACCCAGTCGGTAGGGCCTGTTTTGCGATATGGGTCATGGACATTGAAGCACGTGGAGTACGCATTGATGCGTGCACCAGAGCCTTTGTATAACTCGTTATTTTTAGCCACCATTGCCACCGTAGTGGGGGTGGTGTTCTCGGTGTTAACGGCGTACTTAATCACCAAGCGACCTTCGTGGTTAACCCACTGTTTAGATGCTGTGGTGATGTTGCCGTTGACCATTGCTGGCACGGTGTTGGGTATAGCGTTAATTAATGCGTTTAACAGCGGTTGGTTAGTGCTAACTGGTACATGGATGATTATGGGCTTGGCGTATTTCTTGCGCCGTGTGCCCACCAGCGTACGTGCGGCGATGGGCCCCATGTTCAACCTGAAGTCGTCTATAGAAGAAGCCTCTATTAGCTTGGGTGTATCGCCATTTCGTAGCTTTGTGCGGGTGGTGTTGCCCTTGGTAATGCCTGCGGTATGGGCAGCAGCTGTGCTGATGTGGATCACAACGTTGTCAGAGTTGTCTGCAACCGTGGTTTTGTATTTTGGTGGCATGAACACCATGCCTATTGAGATTTTTCAGTTGGTGGATAGTGGGCGACTGGCCCAAGCTAGTGCATACAGTGTGATCTTGCTGCTAAGCATATTTATCCCCTTATTGTTCGCTCGTTTTGTTTGTAGATTAAAAATATAGGACTCCCATGGACCATAGCTCCATTTATCAGGACCACGGCTTTTTTGCTCAGCGGGTGTTATCTGCCAAGCCGTCCGCAACCAAAGAAATGACCCGATTGGCGAATCAGTTGCGTAGAGAAGGGCGCGATGTGATTACCTTGAGTCAGGGGGAGCCTGACTTTGCTCCTCCGCAGCATGTGCTGGATGCCGCTAAACAGGCTATTGATGAAAATAAGTCCTACTACACGGAAGTGGCTGGGTTGTTGGCGTTACGTGAAGCCGTCAGTAGACAGTTTGAACGTGATTACGGCTTGCGTTATAGCCCCGATCAAATCCAAGTCGGTTGCGGGGCCAAGCAAACGCTGTACAACGCGTTGCAAGCTACCGTACAAGCGGGCGATGAGGTGGTGATTCCCGTACCTGCGTGGGTGTCTTACTCGGAAATGGTGGTGTTGGCGGGTGGCAAACCCGTGCTAGTACGTTGTGGTGCAGATACCGGATTTAAGCTCACTCCCGAACAGCTAGAAGAGGCCATTACCCCTAGAACCAAATGGTTGATGTTGAACTCACCATCAAACCCTAGTGGTGCGGTGTACAGCGTAGACGAATTGAAGGCGTTGGCTGAAGTACTACGTCGTCATCCGCATGTGTGGGTGATGGCCGATGATATTTACGAGAAAATCCGCTATGAAAACGTGGCCTTTGCCACACCAGCAGCGGTTGCTCCCGATTTGGCCGAACGTACCTTAACCATTAATGGCGTGTCTAAAGCCTTTGCGATGACAGGGTGGCGTGTGGGCTATGCCGCAGGCCCGCTTGAACTGATTAAAGCCATGAACTTGGTGCAGTCGCAGGCTACCTCGCATACCTGCACCATCAGTCAGTATGCAGCCATTGCAGCCTTAGACGGTCCTATGGATTTCTTAGAGAAATTTGTCAGCCATTACCAACGTCGACGCGATAATTTGTTGGCCTCTGTAGAGCAAACCCCAGGGTTGTCCTGCCTTAAACCAGATGGTGCGTTCTATGCGCTGATTGATTGCCAAGCATTACTGGGGCAACGTAATGCCATTGGTCAGTTGATCGCGACGGATCAAGATTTTGCGTTGTACCTGTTGCGCGAGGCGGGTGTGGCTGGTGTGCCGGGGTCTGCCTTTGGTTTGCCAGGTTATCTACGCTTATCGTATGCCGCCTCAGATAGCGATTTAGAGGTGGCATTAAGCCGCATTAAAACGGCTTGCGAATCGTTCTAGGAGACAAAAAATCATGACTAAACATCAGCGTTTACGTTCAGCATTAGAAAACGGTACTTTGCAAACCGCTATGGCGGCACACAACCCTTTAGCGGCACTGTTAGCTGAAGAGGCTGGTTTTGATGCCATCTGGGGTAGTGGCTTTGAACTGTCGGCAAGTTTTGCAGTGCCTGATGCCAATATTCTGTCTATGGGTCAGCACCTAGACATGATGCGTGCGATAGCCCAGCGCACCTCCATCCCGTTGATTGCTGATATTGATACGGGTTTTGGTAATGCCATTAACGTTAGCTACGTCGTGCCACAGTACGAAGCGGCGGGTGCTTCAGCCATTGTGATGGAAGATAAAAGCTTTCCAAAAGATACCAGCTTGCGCAGCGATGGCCGTCAAGAGTTGGTGCGCATTGAAGAGTTTCAAGGGAAAATTGCCGCAGCGTGTGCTGCCAGGCATGATCCTGACTTTGTGGTGGTGGGGCGCGTAGAAGCACTGATAGCCGGCTTGGGGCAGGCCGAAGCCTTGCGCCGAGCAGAGGCCTATGCGGAAGCAGGCGCTGATGCCATCTTGATTCATTCTAAGCAAAAAACGCCAGACGAAATCATCGCATTTACTGAGGGTTGGTCAGGCAAGGTACCGCTGGTGTTAGTTCCAACCGCCTATCCACAACTTACCGAACAGGCCATTCGCGATCTAAAAAAAGTGGCTGTTGTGATTTACGGTAATCACGCCATTCGTGCTGCGGTACACGCCATGCGTTCGGTGTTTGCGCAAATACGTGCGGATGGCGGCATACAAAACGTGAATGCGCAGTTGCCCACAGTGAAAGATATTTTGGATCTGCAAGGTGATGCAGCGATGCGTAAGCTGGAGAGCGAGTTTTTACGCTAAACCCAAACACTGATGCCCGCACCCAAGAAAAAAGCCCTACACAAACTGTGAGGGCTTTTTTCTTATTCTTCCGGTAGTTCCAACTGCTGGCCTGGCATATCAAACTGCAATTGCACAGGGGCTTTGGTGATCCGGCATTCTATGGTGATCGCTTTGGTAACGCGACAGCAGCAGGGTAGGATTTCAGATGGCCCTATAAAGGCCAAAGGTGGATCTGGGTATTCCACCTCGCCATCTATTAATGGCACCCTGCACATGCCGCAGTAGCCGCTGCGGCACTGGAATTCGACCTCGTGGCCGGTGCGTTCCAGTGCTTCCAGCAAGCTTTCTCCGTCCAGTACATGTAGAACTGTACTGCTGGTGGTGACGCTGGTCACAGTTCGATATTGCTCAGGTCGTCAACCGATACTTCGGCGTTGATCTGGCCCACCAAGTACGAGCTCAGCTCTACTTCTTGTGGGGCTACTTGTACTGTGTCTGACGACAACCACGTGTTGATCCAAGGAATAGGGTTGTTTTTGATGCGCTCGAAGGCGGGTTTCAAACCTACTGCTTCCATACGGATGTTGGTGATGTACTCAACGTATTGGCTTAGGATGTCTTTGTTTAAGCCGATCATGGAGCCGTCACGGAACAGGTACTCTGCCCATTGTTTCTCTTGGTTAGCGGCGTCTTTGAACATGTCAAAACATTCTTGTTCGCAATCTTGAGCGACTTGAGCAAATTCTGGGTCATCTTGGCCGGAGCGCATGATGTTCAAAATATGCTGTGTACCAGTGAGGTGCAAGGCTTCGTCACGCGCAATTAAGCGAATGATTTTGGCGTTACCTTCCATCAGTTTGCGCTCGGCAAAAGCAAAGGAACACGCAAAGCTCACGTAGAAACGGATGGCCTCAAGAATGTTCACATTCATGATGCACAGGTACATGCGTTTTTTCAGCGCGTAGAGATTGATGTCATGCTCTACACCGTTGATCATGTGTTTGCCTGTACCCAACTGCGAGTAGAACATGGCATCACGGATCAAGTCATCGTAGTAGGACGAGATATCGGCTGCACGCAGCTTGATGTTCTCGTTACGTACGATGTCATCGAACACAACTGATGGATCATTCACAATGTTGCGAATGATGTGAGTGTAGGAACGTGAGTGAATGGTTTCGGAAAACGCCCACGTTTCAATCCATGTTTCTAGCTCAGGCAACGATACCAATGGCAGGAAAGCCATATTAGGACTGCGGCCTTGAATGGAGTCCAGCAGTGTTTGGTACTTCAAGTTGCTGATGAAAATGTGTTTCTCGTGCTCGGGCAGCTTTTGGTAGTCGATACGATCTTGAGTGATATCAACTTCTTCAGGACGCCAGAAAAACGAGAGTTGCTTCTCGATCAGTTTCTCAAAAATGGGGTATTTTTGCTGGTCGTAACGCGCAACGTTAACGGGCTGCCCAAAGAACATAGGTTCTTTGAGCTGATCGTTATCGTTGCGAGAAAACGTACTGTACGTACTGTGAGTACTGTCATTCATGTTTGGTACATCCTCTGTATCAAATCTTGCAAGCGCCACTCGCGCAGTCGTCTTCGGCTGCCACGCCCTGAGCATCGTCTGCTCCATCACGGGTGTTGTGGTAATACAGTGTTTTCACGCCCAGCTTGTAAGCGTGCAGCAAGTCTTTGAGCAGCTGTTGCATTGGAACCCTACCATCGGCAAAGCGTTGTGGGTCGTAGTTAGTGTTTGCAGAAATGGACTGATCCACAAATTTCTGCATGATGCCTACCAAGCGCAGGTAGCCATCGTTGTTTGGCATTTGCCATAGCAATTCGTACTGGCCTTTCAGCTTGTCCAGATCGGGTACTACCTGACGCAAGATACCGTCTTTGGATTGCTTCACCGATACCACGCCACGAGGTGGCTCAATACCGTTGGTCGCGTTAGCGATCTGGCTGGAGGTCTCGGACGGCATCAGTGCGGTCAGTGTGGAGTTACGCAGACCGTGCTTCAGAATCTCGGCACGCAAGGCATCCCAGTCGTATTGCAGGGCTTCGTTGCTGACGGAATCCAAGTCTTTTTTGTACGTGTCGATGGGCAACAAGCCAGCAGCGTAGTTGGTCTCGTTAAAGGCTTCGCACGGACCAAACTCTTGAGCCAACTGCATAGAGGCTTTGAGCAGGTAGTACTGAATAGCTTCAAAGGTGCGGTGTGTTAGGCCCAGCGCGCTGTTGTCAGAGTAACGCGTGTTGTTCTTTGCGAGGTAGTAGGCGTAGTTGATCACACCCACGCCCAATGAACGGCGTTTGTCTGTGGAAATTTGCGCAGCTTTAACGGGGTAGTCTTGGTAGTCCAGTAGAGCATCTAAAGCACGTACGATCAGGTCGGCCAAGCCTTCCAGTTCGTCTAAGGACTCCAAGGCACCCAAGTTGAAGGCCGACAATGTGCACAGTGCGATCTCACCATTTGGATCATTGATGTCTTCCAATGGTTTGGTAGGCAACAAAATTTCCATGCACAGGTTGGACTGACGTACCGGCGCTTGTTTGGCGTCGAATGGGCTGTGTGTATTGCAGTGGTCTACGTTCTGAATGTAGATACGGCCAGTGCTGGCACGTTCTTGCATCATTAACGAGAACAGTTCTACAGCAGGCATGCTGCGTTTGCGAATAGAACTGTCTTGTTCGTACTGTTCGTACAGGCGCTCGAATTCATTTTGATCAGCGAAGAAGGCTTCGTACAGATCAGGTACATCGTGCGGTGAGAACAGAGTAATGTGCTGGTTTTTGATCAGGCGTTGGTACAAGGTGCGGTTAATTTGCACGCCGTAGTCCAAGTGGCGGATACGGTTTTCTTCAATACCACGGTTGTTTTTCAGTACCAGCAGCGACTCTACTTCCAAGTGCCACAGTGGGTAGAACAAGGTAGCTGCGCCACCACGTACACCGCCTTGTGAGCAAGACTTCACAGCAGCTTGGAACATTTTGAAGAAGGGCAAGCAACCGGTGTGCTGTGCTTCACCACCACGGATTTCGCTACCCAACGCACGGATACGTCCACCGTTAATACCAATACCGGCACGTTGTGATACGTATTTTACGATTGCACTGGTTGTGGCGTTGATGCTGTCTAGGCTGTCGTCACACTCGATCAGTACGCAAGAGCTGAACTGGCGCATTGGGGTACGTACACCAGACATAATCGGTGTAGGCAGCGAGATTTTGAACAGCGAGATGGCTTCGTAGAAACGACGGATGTAGTCCAGACGGCGGTCTGCAGGGTACTTGGCAAACAAGCACATGGCGACCAGCACGTACAGCATTTGGGGACTTTCGTAGATTTGCTTGGTAACGCGGTTTTGTACCAAGTATTTACCTTCCAGCTGTTTGACGGCTGCGTAGGAAAAATCCATATCGCGCCAGTGATCAATGAAGTCATTGATCTGGTCAAACTCTTCGCGGCTGTAGTCAGCCAGCAGATGCGGGTCGTATTTACCAATTTCAGTCAGGCGCTTCACATGATCGTACAGGTGAGGCGGCTCAAACTGGCCGTAGGCAATTTTACGTAGGTGGAAAATAGCGAGACGAGCAGCCAAGTATTGGTAGTCAGGCGTCTCTTCAGAGATCAAGTCGGCTGCTGACTTAATGATAGTTTCGTGGATGTCGTCTGTACGGATGCCATCGTAAAATTGAATATGCGATTGTAGCTCTACTTGAGATACGGACACATTGTTCAGATCTTTGGCAGCCCAATCAATCACACGATGGATTTTATCCAGATTGATGGGTTCCTTTCTTCCATCACGCTTCGTTACCATCATTTGTGCGGTTTGATTCATTTGGCGACCCCAGTTCGTTACAGTGGTTGTACCTCAAAATAGAGGAAACAATTACGCTCAAAAAAACGCGAGGGTTTGGTGAAACCTGCGCGTTAGAGCCATTTTTGTGAAAATTGCAGATCCATATATAAGTCTATATATGGTGTTTTAGGAAGAAGTATACCACCAGATATAGTGCTATGTAATGGCATTCTGCGAAGATGAGTTGGATTCTGCACAGGCCTTATTGAACACCTTGACGATTACAAATAAGACATTTTTAGTAGCAGTTGAATACTTTATATGTAAGTAAATATGACTAACTCTCGCCCTTGATAGTGGCTAGAAAATAAGCCCTTTGTACGGCAGATTTTAGCTCTTACTTTTTACAATCACACACGATTATGGGTCCTTGGGGGCTGGTTTATAGGGTTGTGGGAAGCTCAGTCCTGTGTTTTCATTTACGGTTCCCGTCCAACGTAGCTCCTGTCACCGCAGTGCGAAGAGCACGATGATACGCCAGTAACCTAGGGTAATCCACTGGTTTTTGGCATGTGAAATGTTGCTAAACCGGCCACTGCAAACGTAGCTGGGCACCATTGTTGGCAGAGGCTACACAACACGCCGTACCACCATGCGCTTCTGAGATGGCTTTGACCACGGCCAGGCCTAAACCGGTGCCACCGCCACCACTGTGGCGCGTGCGTGAAGGGTCTATACGATGAAAAGCATCAAAAATATGTTCGGTTTGTGTGGACTCTATGCCAGGCCCGCTGTCTGCCACACTAATACTACAGTGCTCATCGGTGGCTGCCACGGTGACCAGTACCTCGCCGGGTAAGGCATGTTTTTGTACATTCTCTAGCAAGGCAATCAGCGCTTGACGTATTCGTACAGGGTCGCAGCGTACGTGTTCAACACGATGGCAGTGCACACGTACACTAAATCCACGAGCTTCTAAGCTGGGAGCGAAAAGCTGTACGACGGATTTCACTTCATGATCTAGGTCGGCCATCTGTATGTCTAGCTCTAAATGCCCACTCTCTTTAAGGCTGAGGATACGCAAATCATCGATCAGTCTATTAAGGCCTTCTACTTGATGTAGTAAGCCTTCAAATAGCTCTGCATCTGGTGCAAAGACGCCATCTGTAAGCCCTTGTAGGCGGCCACGCAAAATGGTGATGGGGGTACGTAGCTCATGGGCAATCGCAGCATTCCAAAATGAACGCTGTGTTTCCATGGTGTGTAAACGCTCAGCCATGGAGTTAAAGTCATCCACTAATTGGGAGGTTTCGTTTGGGGCGCTTTTGCTAGCAATAGCACGTACGTGTAAGTTACCTTCTGCGACTTGGCGTAGGCTTTGAATTACAGACTCTAAGGGCAACAAGATACGACGTGATAGTTTGATGGCCAGTAGAGTAGCGCTTGCGAACGTAATGATGAAAATCACGCCTAGCCACGCTAGATCTACACTGGTGAACATGCTGTCTTCATCAATGCTGTCGGGAGAGTAGATAGCCAGTATGCTGTAGAACACGTAGGAACCTACAAAGCACAGTAGGAGCACGCAAAATACCAGCAGACTGAGCGATAAGATGGCTAGGCGGCGTAGCCCAAAGCGGTGTGGGTTCATGAACGATTCCCAAATCGGTAACCTATGCCTCGTACGCTGGCCGGTACGCCTACGATGCCCAGTTGTTCGATTTTCTTGCGCAGCTTACTGATGTGGCTATCTACGGTGCGCTCCAATGAGTCGCCTTCAGGCAAGCAGGCTTCCAGTAGCTCTACACGGGAAAAGGCACGGTTAGGCGTACGCATGAGGCACTCTAGTAATTTGAACTCGGTAAGGGTGAGATCCAAGGTGGTGGGTTGATTAGCGATGAAGACACAGGCTTCGTGGCTTTCTATGTCTAGCTGGAAATCGCCTACACGGAAGATTTGGCGGGTGTCGGAAGCTTGGGTACGAGTACGGCGCAACACGGCTTGCACTCGGGCTACCACTTCTGCGGGGTTAAAGGGTTTTACGATGTAGTCATCAGCGCCTAGGCGCAAACCCATTAACTTATCCACATCCTGATCTAAGGCGGTGAGCATAATGGTAGGGGTATGGCTCTTATGGCGTATTTCGTTTAACACCTGCCAACCGTCTAGTTCTGGTAGCTGTATGTCTAGTAAGACTAAGTCAGGTTTTAGGCTTTGATGTAAGGCTAGCGCGCGTAGTCCATCAGGCGCATGTGCTGTACGCAAGCCGCTACGAGTCAGGTAGGCCTCGAGAATAGTGGCGATTTCATGTTCATCTTCAACAATCAACACTAAAGCTTGGGGTAAGGCCTTGGCTGAAGAGCGTATAGGTTGTGGCAGCACAAAAATCTCTCTTAGGATGAATGCTTCGCATTTTATACCTGCGGCTCAAGGGAAATACTAGGGTGTAGATGTCAGAAAAAGATAGCGATAGTAAAAGGGCGCGCCTACTACGTTGACGACAACATAATCAATGTAGTGAATGATATGTTTAGATAATGACTGTAGCAATTTGAATTAATGGCGAGCAGGCTTCGTGCTACTGTGCTGCCATAGTATGAATGGCGCTCTATGCGCGTTAAGGAGCAGTAGCAGTATGAAAGTTTTGACACGATTTGTAGTGTTAGGAGGTTTCTCCTTGGCGTTGGCTTCACCGGTATGGGCTGTATCCGATAAAACGGTCAATACGGTTATCGGTGCAGGGTTGGGGGCGGCAGTAGGCGCTGTGCTGTCGGATGGTGATACGGGTGTGACCTTAGGGGCTGCCGCTGCTGGTGGGCTGCTGGGGAATGTGCTTACCGAGGAGTCTCACCGCGACCGTCGTGGCAATCGTCATGGTTACCGGCATGACAACAGTTGGCATAAACACAACCACAACAAACACAAAAGACGTCATCATCGCTAGAAGGCTGTGTTTTACAGCGTGTTTTTGTTGATGATGAAGAGTAGTTATGAGGATTCAAATCATAGAATCTGCTAATTGGGCTGATATTTTGCGCATCCAAGCCCAATCGTACGCAGCAGATATTCTTGAGGATGAAGCGGTGTTGCGTAGCAAGTGGGCCTCTGCACCAGAACACAACGTCGTGTGTGTGGATGACCATAATACCGTTCTAGGGTATTTATTGAATCACCCTTGGCATACCGAAGAACCACCAGGCTTGCATGAAAACCTAGAAGCTGGTCTACCTATTAAAAGCTGGCATTTGCACGATTTGGCGATTTCGCCGTTGGCGCGTGGCCAAGGGGTGGCTAACCTGTTGGTGCAACATGTGATGGATCAGGTGCAACGCTTACAGATCTCGTCAGTCAGTTTAATTGCCGTACAGGGGTCTACCCCATTTTGGTCTCGTTACGGGTTTGAAGCACAAGCAGCCTCTAGTTCGGTATGCGAAAGCTACGGCGGCGAGGCGATCTGGATGAAGCGCCGCTTCCTATAAGGTGGTCAATCAGTGACCACCTACTAGCTACCTCGCGAGTTTCATAGTGTTGGCGCTATTACCCCCGCCTTGTCCTCAGTGTTATACACAGGGGCGGGGGATAACCTCATTTATCCCAAACGCATCTCGTTCATATCAAGACGGTGTGCCATTTCACGTGCCAGCTCGTCGGAGATTTTTTGCTGTCTAGCCAGTTTGAAAATAGTGCTGCGTGCCGCATGTAAAGCGGCTTTCGTTAGGCGTATTTCCATTTCATACTGCTGACGCGTGACGCTTTGTGTGTCGGCGTTGTCGGGATTGCCTAGTGCGCCATGTAAGTTATCGAGCACGCGTTGTAAGGTATCTTCGCCGTATTGGGCAAAGAATTCCTGATGCAACTCTTTTTCTTTCTCTACTAGGCTGGCTAATGTACGGTTGGCTTCATCGTGGGCGCTATGCCAGGCAAGCAGGCGTTGCTCTTCGCGTTCGGTATAGTTGGCTTTAGCTTGGTTTCTAAGAAAGTAGGGCAGGGCAATGCTGGCGGTGATCAATGACACAATAATTACACTGGCGGCAAGGAAGATGGCTAAATCACGCGCTGGAAACGGTACTCCAGGGCTAAGCATGAGTGGCAGCGACATCACCCCCGCTAAGGTGACGGCTCCCCGCACCCCACCAAACGAAATTAGCCACAGCACACGTGAACTTAGTTGTTCAGGTAAATTTTGGGGTCTGTAGCGTTTAGGCAGTTTATTCAGCACCCACAAAATCATGGCTACCCAAACAAAGCGAAATAGCGACAGTACGATACAAATCACTAACGCATAGACCAGCATCCAGCTGGGATTCTGGTGCCCTGTTTCACGTACTACATCCATGGCTCCACGGAAAATACCGGGCAACTGCTCCCCTAGTAAGACAAACATGGTGCCGTTTAAGGTGAATTGCAGCATGTCCCATACTACGTAGCGGCGCACACGGGTCATAGCGCCTTCTAAGCCTGATAGGTCAGAGTGCGCCAACGTAATCCCAGCAGCGACAGCGGCCAAAATCCCCGAGGCCTCAAGGTGCTCAGCCAGCATGTACGCACAAAACGGCATGAGCAAGCTAAACAGAATTTCTGAACCGGCCTCTTCGCCATAGCGTCGTATGAATTGGTTGCGCAGAAAAATCAGTACGCGAGCCACCACTACACCCGCTAGCAGGCCAACAATGGCTACCCATAAAAAAGATAGTGTGGCGGATGACAGCACAAAGGTGCCTGTAGCGGTTGCGGCAACGGCTAACCTAAAAGCCACCAAACCACTGGCGTCGTTAAATAGCGCCTCGCCTTCTAATAGCGACATAATGCGTTTGGGTACTGGCAGTTTACGGGTAATGCCAGATACCGCTACGGCGTCAGTGGGGGACACAATCGCTGCCAATGCAAACGCCACCGGTAAGGGCATGGCAGGAATCATCCAGTTGATTAAGTAGCCCAGCCCCACCACGGTAATCATGACCAAGCCAAAAGCGAGGTGAAAGATACCTAGCCTATCTCGGCGTAAGTTGTCTTTGGGGATACGCCAGCCATCCATAAATAGCAGTGGCGGTAGAAAAAGGAAAAAGAATATATCTGGATTCAGCGTAATCCCTTCGTTGAATACGCCAGAAATGAACATTCCTAACATTATTTGAATAAGTGGCAATGGAAACGGGATTGGTAAAACCCGTAGAATGGCACCACTTATTAACACAGCAATAAAAATGGTCAGAATAAGACTGATCAGTTCCACCGTATTTCCTTTGTTGTCTTTATTCTACTGAAAGCCCAATGCTTCATCGTTTCCTAAGCAGGGGCAGTGTTACTATCTGATTTGCATTTTACGAGTTTGTCGTGTCCTGGCTCAAAGGTATTGTGAATGAATCCCCTTAAGCTGTTGTTTCTTTTTTGTATCGCGACCTTAGCTGGGTGCAGCCAGGCTAGAGCACCATCCTTTCTTTTATTCGGCTCATACTTCCCGTCGTGGTTAATAGGCGTGGGGGTGGCGATTCCTATTGTGTTGCTGATTAGAATGGTGCTGATACGCACAGGTATAGAAGACTATTTACCTGCGCGATTATTGGTTTATGTGTCCATGGTGGTGTTGTGCACCATGGCCTTCGCTTTTATTTACTCTCCGCGTTGAACGTTATGGCTGATACCAGACAGCATCCTGCAAAAAAGAATCTGGCACGGGTAATCGCTGTGCTGGTGGTCGTCCTGGCAATAGTCATTGGTTATATTTTCTGGGGGTTTCTTAAAAATCATCCCGTCTCAGAAGATGCCACCATTCAAGCAGAAATTGTGCACATTAGCTCTGCTGTGCCAGGAAAGATCATAGAGTTAAATGTAAAAGAGGGCGATCGCGTAGCAAGAGACTCTGTACTCTTTAAGTTAGACCCGGAAGTCTATGAGCTGCGTGTGCAACAAGCCAAAGCTGAAGTGGCCGTTGCCACCGCGACATTGGCGACGATTAAACGCCATATTCGTGCAGAAACCTCTAATGCCTCTATTGCCGACGAACAGATACGTCGTGCACAAACGAATTTAGAATTGGCGAGCCGAACCGTGCAACGTTTACGTCCGTTAGCGCAAAAAGGCTATGTGACTAAACAAGAGCTAGATACTGCGGTGACGGTGGAACGTGATGCGCGCGTTAGTCTTACCCAAGCACAGTCACAAGCCGAAGCGGCTGAGGCCTTAATAGGTGAAACCGCTGCGGCAGAGGCAACGTTAGAAGTAGCACAGGTAGCCTTGGCATTGGCCCAAAAAGCCTTAGATGACACAGTGATCCGTGCGCCTAACGATGGCTTGGTAGTAGGCTTGCATGTATCAGAAGGCGAGCGTTTATTGCCCGACCAATCGCTGTTTACCTTAATCAATGCCGAGCATTGGTTTGCTACGGCCTATTACCGTGAAACCGATTTACCAGCGATACAGTTGGGGTCGTGTGCCACGGTCTACACCATGATGGCACCTAAGCGCACCATTGAAGGCAAGGTCGTAGACATAGGGTGGGGCGTGAGCACCGAAGACATGCTCTCGTTGCCACGCTCACTGCCTTTTGTGCAGAAATCGCTGAATTGGGTACGTGTGGCACAGCGCTTCCCCGTACGTATACAACTGGATAATCCACCGCCTGAACTCATGCGCATGGGGGCATCGGCATCGGTATCCATACGCGCTGGCGATGCGTGTCAGGAGCCCTGATGTCGGCGGCAGCACTGTGGCAAGCCATCAAAGTAGAGTTAGTCCCCTTTGAGGGCAGGCTAGGCATGGCGTGGCGTGTGGCAGCGATTTGCTCGCTCACCGCCATGATGTTCATGATCTACCAAATTCCTTTGGTTGCCATAGGCTGCTATTTGGTGCTGTTTTTGATACGCCCTAATACCGCAGAAAGTATGTTGATGGCTCTGGGTATTTGTGTGTTGGTCTCCGTAGCAGTGGTGATGCTGTTTATGCTCACGCGCTTGGCGGTAGAAAGCCCTTTGTGGATCATGACGATCATTGCGGTGGGGTCATTTCTATTTTTATACCTAGGTGTAGCCAGTAAGCTTGGGCCAGCAGGCAGTATTGTGGCGTTGGTCGTGGCCTTTATCATGACCTTGGTGGGGTATGTGCCGTTTGGTGAAGTGGCTACTCGTGCCATTTTGTATGCGTGGTTAATGACCTTAGTACCCATGGGGGTGCTATTGGCGTTCTTGGCTGTGGTAGGGCCGTCGCCACGTAAGTTAACGCGGCAACGCTTGGCAGAGCGCTTGCGATTAATTGCGGCAGCATTGCGACAAAAGGCTGATCCCACTGCATTAGAAACGGCACTGCGTGAGGGAAATGATTTCCTCACCAAAACCATTATCTTCGTCAAACTGTTCAGCCTAAGCGCACGTGCTGAATTGCAGCGCATGCAAGCGTTGCAACACAATAGTTATCAGTTGCTCTTGGCATGTAAAGCCTTGGCCAGATCACCGCAGCGTGATGACGCCAGTGCTGAGTGGTTGGCACAGCGTTGCGAGGCGTGGGCAACCGCTGTAGTAGAAGGGCAAGCTGCATCAGATATAGAGGTGCCTGCACTGGTGCTACCTACTACTGCTTGGAAGCGTGTGGGGTATGTGGTTGAGCGCATGGCTGAAGCTATGCCACCACAAGAAAAAAGCCCTACATCAGGCTTCTTTTTGCCCGATGCGCGTACCAATCCCACCTATCAGTATTACGCACTAAAAACCACGGCCGCCGCCATTATTTGTTATTTGGTGTATACCGCCTTGCAGTGGCAAGACATACACACCGCAATGATCACATGTTATGTGGTGGCTTTAGGGACTACAGGCGAAACAGTACACAAACTGACCCTACGTATAGTGGGCTGTTTAATCGGTGCGGCGCTGGGTGTGGGGTCGATTTTATTGCTAATGCCCTATATGACTTCCATAGGCCAACTGATGTTGTTGGTGTTTGCTGGCACCCTTTGTGCAGCGTGGGTCTCGGTAGGCTCTGAACGTATTTCCTATGCCGGTGTGCAAATAGGATTGGCATTTTTGCTGACGGTATTGCAGGGCTTTGGCCCCGATGTAGAGCTATCCGTTGCCATGGACCGGATATTAGGTGTGCTGCTGGGTAATGCCGTGATGTATGTGATGTTTACACGAGTGTGGCCATGGAGCACCTCTAAAGCAGTGACGCAGCGTCTACAGCAATTGTTAGGTTGGTGGAAGGAACAAGCCGCACGGCAACCCACGTGGCAAGCTGCGCAGTGGCAGGATGTGGGCGAATACATTGTGGGTGAGATCGCTACAGTTCGTGAGCAATTGGTAATGCGACATTTTGAGCCTACTGCTCTGCGGTTAGCGACACAGCAGCAACAGGTGTTATTGGCCATGCCAGATGCCTTGGAGGCCTTGTATTTGCAAATGGCTTTTCCACCTACTGATGTAGCGTCTGAACAGGGCAGCACTATAGAGCAGGCTTTGGATGCGTTGGAGCAACAGTTGCAAGACAGCGCGACGGAGCAAGAAGGGACATGGGGTATGGCAAAGGGACAAGAATGAGTAAGCCGTTAAGAACGCAAGCGATGAAACCGCTGGCTGTAGCCTTGTTGGGTGTTTTGCTGAGTGGGTGTGCGTATACCAGCATAGATCTTGCCCCGCCCCGCCACGATCAACCGTGGAAAAACACCTCTACCCTGACCGCGACTATGGCGTATCAGCCTGCAGGGGTCAGCCTACAAGAGGGGCATGAATACACGTTGGCTGAGCTCATAGACTTAGGTCAACGCAATAATATAGAAACACGACAAGCGTGGAATAGGGCGCGCGAGGCAGCCCTGTCGGTGGGGTTGGTAGAAGCCACCTTTTTGCCTGTGTTAAGTGCAAATGTGATTGCTGGGCACCAGCGTTCAACACGTCCTTCACCCTTGTCTAACTTGGGTGGTGGGGACCGTATTCGTACCTCGGTTGAGGGAGTGGTGCCGGCGTTAACGCTGGGGTGGTTGCTGTTCGATTTTGGTAAACGTGAGGCGTTATTGGAGGGGGCAGAGCATATCTCGTTTGCCAGTAATGTGCTCTTTAACGCTGTGCATAAAAAAGTCATACGTGATGTGACGGATCAGTTCTATCAGTACAACACGGCACGGCATCGCACAGTCTTGGCAGAGGAAGCCTTAAAAAATTACCAAGCGGTAGAGGCGGCTGTTAATGCACGTTTGGCAGCAGGCGTGGCAACGCGTTTGGACCAAGTGATGGCACAGCAGGCTGTAGCACAAGCCAAACTGTATGTGGTAACTAGCCAAGGTTTAGCCAAAAACTCGTACCTGACCTTATTGAAAGTGGTGGGGGTGAACCCTGCAGAGCAGGTCAAGATTGCAACCTCAGTTGATCACCAATTGCCGGCACCTTCGGATCCCATGACCGAACAGGTGCTGCAAAAGGCAATATTGGAACGCGATGATGTCGCCGCGGCTTACGCGGCGTTAAAGGCAGCAGAGGCGGGGGTAAAAGTAGCAAAAGCCGATTTTATGCCTAGCGTGTTTATGGGAGCAGTGCTGGCAAAAAACCGTAGCCAGTTTGATGTACAAGACGTGCCCATTCCCTTGCCTGATCTCACCAACCGCTCAACCTCTACAGGGGTGTTGGTGGGGGTGAGTATTCCCATTTTTGATGGCGGGCTGCGTAGCTCTTTATTAAGTAAGGCAGAAATACACAGGCAAGAAGCCGAGAACACCTTACAAGCGTTGCAGCGAGATGCATTGCGCGAGATTATTGCCGCTGAAACCATGCTGGACTCTGCGTTGCAAAGCTATCAAACGGCTACCGACTTAGTGAATGCAGCTGAAACTGCGTACGATGCCGCATTAGATGCTTATCAAGTAGGCGTGGGTACGATTACGATGGCTACCGAAGCGGCCAGTGCGGTGTTGCTGGCTAAGCAAGCACAAGTGGATGCGCAAAGTGCGGCTCTGATCGCTGCAGCTAATCTGGCGTTTGTGATGGGTGAGTAAAAAAAGCCACACTACTGTGGCCTTTTTTGTGCAGTACGTACCGCTTTAGAGAGTAGGTACCCCCAAAATTTGTCTACCTGTACCCAGCTGTTTTTCAATTGCACGACCAATGGCTAGCAGACGGCGTTCTTGGCGGTTCGCGCACATTAACTGTAAGCCTACTGGCAAGCCTAAATTGTCTGCACCCACAGGCATGCTGAGTGCACACAGATCCAACAAGTTGGCGATAGAGGTATTGCGCAATGTCAGCAGGTTAGCGTGACGGTAGGCATCGGTGTGGCGCATCGCTTCAATCGTAGGGGGCGCAATGGCGATAGTGGGGGTCATCACCACATCAACCTGTTGGAACAAGGGTTTAACCAGTTCGGCACCCGTTTGCAGTACGCTGCGTCTACGCAAGTATTCGTTAGATGTCATGGTGCTGGCTGCTTCTACACGCATTTGCACCATGGGGTCTAAGCGTTCAATCCACTCTGGCAAGTGGTTATGTAGCAAGGCCGATAATTCAGGCGCACCCAAACCACCTACTTTGAACACATCGTAAACGTCATTGCAGTGTGGAATGTGCACAGGCACCAAGGTGGCACCGCTTTGCTCAAACGTGCTTAAGGTTTGGCGTATCAGTTGCTCAATATCAGGCGATACCTCGTCCCAGAAAAAGTGTTCAGGTACACCAATGCGCAAGCCTTGTAGATCGTGCACTACAGGCAAAGGTGTGGTGTCATTGTTGATGTGTTTGTCCATGGCGCAGAAGGCAAACGCCAAGTCTTCTACACTGCGTGCTAGCAAACCGGGGGTGTCCAGCGTGGGGGATAGCGGCACTATATGTTGGTTTGGCCACAATTGTGCGCTGAGTTTCAACCCTGCGGTGCCAGTAAAGGAGGCCGGAATACGTACCGAGCCTGCGGTGTCTGTGCCCAAGGCAAGTAAGGCGCTGCCTTGAACTAGGCTTACTCCAGCGCCTGAGCTAGAGCCGCCCGGAATACGGTGCTCGCCCTGTACAGACCATGGGTTGACGGGCGTACCCCAGTGCGCATTGGTACCGATGCCACCAAAGGCGAACTCTACCGTATGGGTTTTACCTGTAATGGGAGCCAGTTGTGCCAGTAAGCTGCGTACTACCGGGCCAGCTTGTTGCCAGTTGCTAGGTAATGCATGCGATGTGCCGGCAAATACGGGCATGTCTGGCACGCCGTATAAATCTTTTACCGAGGTAGGAATACCCATTAATGGGCCCAGGTCTATGCCTTGCTGAAGTAGGCTATCAATAGCACCTGCCTGCTTTTGTGCAGCGTCGCCATTCCAGTGCTTGTAGGCGTGCAGTGCGGGCTCGTACTGTGCATAGCGTTGTGCACACTCTTGCATCAAAGCGTAGGCGCTGAGTGAGCCATCGCGTAGTTGCTGATGTAGGGCCTGCAAGGAGTGATTATGGATAGTCATGGGTAGTCTCGTATTCTGATTGTTGCTGGTTTAATGCGTATGCTGCGTGGACGCAATTGCTTGATGGCGAATGCGCCAATCACTGAGGGCTAAGCAGGCGAGTTGGCGTTTACCTTGTGCGACCAATTGGGCAGAAGGTGTATTGGTAGGTACTAAATTGCCTTCTTCTGTCCAGTGTAAGTAGTGGGGGTGCCAAAGATTGCTAATGGCACCTACTTCACTTATGGCGACACCATTACCGCCGTCAGAGGCGGATAACGAGACAGCCATTGCATCTTGAACTGGCGGGCTATAAAGGTTGCGTCCCGATGAGCGTGGTAGTTGTTGCTCAGGCAAGGAATGTGCCCACAGCGTGGGGAAAATATCTTGATGGCTGCTCCACGCGTGTAGGTCTACAGGTGACTCATTCTGTTTGTAGGCAGTGGGAATGTAAAACAAGATAGGCACACCAAACTTGTAGGCAAGCTTAGTGCTATCTGGGTACGCAAACAGGGTGCGTCCATTGTGATCGCCTGATGCTGCAAACAGGGTGTGATCCAGCAACTGCTGTTGCTCCAGTGTATTTAAAAACTCACCTAACGAATTGTTGGCGTATTGGTAAGTTTGCAAAATGGACAACCCCATCGCGGGGTCAGTAGCCATATCGGTACCCAAGGCGGTGGTATCCAGTGGGGCTGGTGTGTAATGAGCTGGAATGCGGTAAGGCGGGTGGTTGGTCACCGACAGCATAAACAACATGACTTTCTCACCCTGTTCATCGGCTTGCTTCAGCAGCTCTGCAGCGTACTTAAACATCCATTCGTCATCCAGCCCCCACGTATGGGAGGACGCATCTGGAAAACGGGTAAGGATATCCGTTTCGTCGAGCACTTCATCAAAGCCTTGACGCAATAACACCGTATTTAACTGTCTCCAACTACCCGGCCCGGCTGTTAAGAATACTGTGCGATAGCCTGCATCTTTATAGGGCTGTATGCGAGAGGTATCGTAGCTGTGATAGCCGTATAAGCTCTGTGTAAGCGGTGAAATAGGGGTGTCTAGCAGTACTGCCTCTAGGCTGGGGTGAGTACCGTTTTCAGATGAGATAGCGTTGTCGAAGTAATCCGCCTTGCCGTCTATCCAAGGGCGAAGCTGGCCTAATACATCATTACGTTGCGGATCGTCGTAATTCATCAACTGACGGCCCCAGGACTCCATCAACGCCATGACCACATGCGGGGCAGGGGTATCAGCCGCTAAGCGAGCTGGTGAGGACTGGAAGAGCAAGCTTTGGTCATCGGTAGTAGGGGTGACGCCGGCATAGCAGTGTTGTGCTGCTTCTTGCCATGTGGCGTAGCCTGCTAGGTCTAGGGCTTTGTTGGGGTCTTTACCCAGATTATTACTACTGCGCTCTTTGCGGGCTAAATCTAAAGCGTGTAGCCCACTGGGTACCATGCTGTTCACAAACGCGTCTTGGGAGACGGTCATGTGCATACTGCGTAAGGGAAATTTACCCACGCTGCCACGCCCAAGTAGCGCCAACAGAGCCACGCTGATTATCACGATTACGGTAAGGCCCATGGCACTACTGTGTTCTAGGGGATGGTTCAGTCGCCATTGTCCCCAGCGTTTTGCTAACCACCATTGCACACTGCTACCAATAAAGATGAGTGCTAACAACGAGACCACAGGGAAGTCTTGCCACATGGTTTGCACAATGGCAGAGGTGTCATCTTCACCAAAGCCAAAGATCAACGCATTGATGGGGCCTTGGTAAAAGGTGAGGTAGTAGAAGTTCACCACGCTCAGTAAGTTCAGTGCGACCAGCAGCACAAACGCATACAGTAAGAAAAAGGCATAAAAACCTTTCCAAAGCGTGGCGGAAGCCTTATAAAACAAGAGGCTTAGTAAAATAAAGGGGCCTACTAGTATCGCCAGAAACTTCAGATCGAAGCGTAATCCTATCCAGAATGCTTTTCCTACATCGGCTTGCAGTAAGGACACCGTGGCTGGAGCTTGAAAATACAGCAGGGCAAAACGGGCCAAGGCCAAACCTAGAGCTGCAAGAAGAATGAGCATCCATACTGTGCGGAAAACACAGGACCAACGGGTGCGGTAGGACAAATTTGTGGAGGACTGAGAGGCGATGCGCATGAAGAAGGGGCTATTTTAGGCTTGAATATGTTGTCTGTATGCGATGGATACAGTATAGCTGGGAAGTGTGCGGACAAATGGCCCCTTGCATGAGTACAATTCACTAAGATGTGGTTCTATGATAATTGCATCGGTTTTATAGCAAGCGTTCCTGTATTGTCGAGTTGAACGCATGAATCCTGAGGATTTTCAATAATGTTTGAACATATTGACGCATATGCGGGCGATCCTATCTTTAAGTTGGTCGAGCTTTTCCAAGCCGATCCACGTAAAGATAAGGTGAACCTGACCATCGGCCTTTACTATGATGAAGAAGGTAAAATTCCCTTACTGGCGTCCGTCCAGGAAGCGGAGAAACGCGGCGCGGCGCTGAAAAAGCCACGAGCGTACCTACCCATGGAAGGCTTGCCCAGCTACCGTCAAGCTGTTCAGCATTTGTTGTTCGGTGCCGATAGCGCAGCCGTAAAAGAAGAGCGTGTTGTGACCGTGCAAACGCTGGGTGGTACAGGCGCACTGAAAATTGGTGCTGACTTCCTGCACAAAGCATTTCCTGCTGCTGAAGCACGCGTAAGCGATCCAGCTTGGGATAACTACTACGCTGTGTTCCAAGGTGCTGGCGTACCTACATCGTCGTACCGTTACTACGATGCTACAACACAGGGTCTGAACTTCGCAGCCATGATGGAAGACATCGCGGCGTTGCCTGCACACACGATTGTTGTGTTGAATCCTTGTTGCCACAATCCAACTGGCGTTGATCCTAGCGCCGAGCAATGGGCACAATTGATTCCTGTGTTGAAAGAGCGCAATCTGGTTCCATTCGTGGACATCGCTTACCAAGGTTTTGGTCGTGGTCTGGAAGAAGATACCTCGGTTATCCGCAGCATGGTAGACGCTGGCCTGACTTTCTTGGTAGCAAGCTCCTTCTCTAAAAACTTCTCTTACTACGGTGAGCGTTGTGGTGCGTTGTCTATCGTTTGCCAAAGCAAAGAAGAAGCCAGCCGCGTACAAGGTCAATTGAAAGCGACTATTCGCCGTGTGTACTCCAACCCACCTACACAAGGTGCACAAGCTATTGCGGGTGTATTGCAAGATCCAGAACTGTACAAACAGTGGGATGCGGAAGTTGCTGAAATGCGCGACCGTATTGCGAGCATGCGCAAACTGGCACACGAAAAATTGAAGCAAAAAGCACCGAATTACGATTCCAGCTATTTTGTGGATCAGTTCGGTATGTTCTGCTACACGGGTCTGACTAAAGAACAAATTCTGCGCTTGCGCGACGAGTTTGGCGTATACATGCTGGAATCGGGTCGCGTATGTGTGCCTGGTTTGAACAACAGCAATATCGATTACTTCGTGGACGCTGTAGCCGCTGTAGTAGCACCCTAATTACCAATCAGGTACATGGTGCTGTATGGCGCAAGTCTATTTTTAAGGTCCATTTCATGGGCCTTTTTTTTGTCTGTCGCATTTAGGGGATTGTTACGCCAAATGTGACAAAGTTTTAGCGCAACTTGAGTTGGCTCAAAGGACGACCTGTGTAAGAGGGCTAGAGTAGTTGTGACAGCAGTAGGGTTTTACCAAAACTTTAGCTGCCGTCATTCTGGCACTACTTATTTGAAGGAAGTCATTATGAAGCCATTAAGAGCCTCTGTACTTGCTTTGTCGATTGCACTGGGAATGTCTAGCTTTGCCATGGCGCAAAGTAATGAACCTGTGCAACCAATTCCCGAAGCAAAAGCAGGCGATCCAGCCAAAATCGAGTTGGGTAAAAAGCTGTTCTTTGAACCACGTTTGTCCAAGTCTGGGTTTATCTCCTGTAACTCGTGTCACAACATGAGCCGTGGTGGTTCAGATAACTTGCCTACCTCTATCGGGGATAAATGGCAGCAAGGCCCAATTAACTCGCCTACCGTATTGAACTCCAGCTTGAACCTGGCTCAATTCTGGGATGGTCGTGCTGGTGATTTGCGCGAACAGGCCGGTGGCCCTATTGCCAACCCAATGGAAATGGGTTTTACCCACGAATTGGCGGTAGGCATGCTGAACTCTATTCCTCAATACGTTGCTGAGTTTCAGGCGGTGTACAACAAGCCTGTGATCGGTATTGATGAGGTGACTGATGCAATTGCTGCATTTGAAGAAACGTTGGTGACACCTGATTCACCCTTCGACCTATGGTTGAAAGGTGATAAAGACGCCATCACTGAGCAGCAGTTGGCCGGCTATCAGCTATTTAAAAATAGTGGTTGTATTGCCTGCCACAACGGGCCTAACTTGGGTGGTAGTTCCTACCAAAAAATGGGCTTAGTAGAGCCTTACCAAACGGCTAACGCGGCCGAAGGTCGTGCAGCGGTAACGGGTATTGATGCGGACCGCTTTAACTTCAAAGTGCCTACCCTGCGTAACGTAGAAATGACCTACCCGTACTTCCACGACGGTGCTGTGAATACGCTGCCCGAAGCGGTGGACATCATGGGTAGATTACAGTTGGGCAAGAAATTCACGCCTGAGGAAAATGCTCAGATCGTGGCGTTCTTGAAGTCGCTGACTGGTAAGCAGCCACAAATCGTGTTGCCTATTTTGCCGCCATCGGCAGATGACACACCACGCCCTACACCGTTTGATTCCTAATCAGCGGTCATGTGTAGAAAGCCCGGCATTAGCTGGGCTTTTTTGTGGGTGTGGCGTAGCTGCACAGCAGTGCGATGCACTTGCCAGCAGGTTCAGGCAGGGTTTACGATATAAACAGTACTATTTTTATCCTATTTGTTCTGGGAACTCTCATGAAGCGTATTGTTCTGTTCGAAAATATTCACCCCAGTGCTCGCGAAGTCTTTGAAGCAGCCGGCTATACCGATATTGTGACGTATAAGTCTGCGCTCAACGGCGAAGAGCTATTGGACGCGTTGTCTGGCGCGGAGATTGTGGGTATACGCTCTCGTACTCAGTTGGATCAGAATGTGTTGCTGGCAGCGCCTTGGGTGCAAGCCATAGGGTGTTTTTGTATTGGCACCAACCAAGTAGACCTGAACGTAGCGGCCCAAGCCGGTATTCCTGTGTTTAACGCGCCGTTTTCCAATACCCGTTCGGTAGCCGAGTTGGTGCTGGGCGAAGCCATTTTGCTGTTGCGCCGTATCCCTGAAAAAAATGCCCGTGTACACCAAGGCTTCTGGGATAAGTCGGCCGACGGCGCCTATGAGATCCGCGGTAAAACACTGGGGATTATCGGTTACGGAAACATTGGTTCGCAAATCGGTACGCTGGCAGAAGCTCTGGGTATGCGTGTGCTGTTCCACGACGTAGAAACAAAATTACCATTGGGTAACACCAAACCCTTTGTGTCGTTGAAGCGCTTGTTGGAGCAATCCGATATCGTGACCTTGCACGTACCAGGCGGCGAACGTACCAAGAACATTATTAACGAGCAAACGCTGGCACAGATGAAGCCAGGTTCCATTTTGATTAACGCATCGCGCGGTACCGTGGTAGACATTGATGCCTTGCATGCGGCATTGACTAGCGGCCATTTGGCGGGTGCAGCGCTGGACGTGTTTCCGGTTGAACCTAAAGGCGTGAACGAGCCTTTAGATAGTCCATTGCGTGGTTTAGATAACGTGATCCTGACTCCACACATTGGTGGTAGCACGCAAGAGTCTCAAGAAAACATTGGCCGTGAAGTGGCCGAGAAGCTAGTGCTGTTCTCACGTAGTGGTGCGACTAAAGGGGCGGTGAACTTCCCTGAAGTGCCTTACGTGGAGTGTGCAGGTGCGGCGCGTATTTTGCATATGCACCAGAACGTGCCCGGTGCGATGGGGGCGCTTAGCAATGTGCTGGCTGAAAGTGGCTTGAACATCGTGGGGCAGCAATTGCAAACACGTGGTCAGTTGGGGTATGCCGTGACGGATGTGGATGCTGAGGTGTCGGATGAGGTGTTAGACAAGCTGCGTGTGCAACCGGGTACAGTGCGGTGTGATAGGCTGAAAGGGGCGTAAATCCCTTCTGAGTGCGTGTATTCATGCACCGGTAGTAGAGACTGAAAAACCTCTGGCGTAGTTGCTGGAGGTTTTTTTGTTTTTGCGTACTCGTGGGTTTCTACGCTCGGTCTTGATCAGGGTGAAGGCTGTATCCATCGCACGCGTTGGGGAGCTGCAGAAGAATTTTTTATGATTTGAGAAACCAAATCAAAAAAATTTTCTCTCCGCCCCCCTGAACATGCTGCTACGGGTAGGTTTACAGCCCTTTCTTGTGAGGCAGTCAGTACGCTAGCCTCGAAATACTCTGCTAAGGATAGATGTAGACCTCTATGCGTAGCGTTGGTTAGCACATATAAGAGGCTGTTTCGTATTAGCGTAGTGGTTGGCTACTGCTCTGTGCTGAATTGGGTGCCTTTTTGTAAGGTATTTCTAAGGCACATCAGGCAACTAACGACAGCATTGAATAAGAAATACAGCGCGACACTATGCGTTTGTACAGAAGTAAGTACGCCTACAGAAATCATCGGCCTAAAAACCTCTGCAGGCGACGAGCAAAAGGCGGATGGAAGTGTTTTTTTATTTGGTGTCTCAAATAAAAAAATACTTTCGCAGCCTTAGGCTACGGCAGACCAGTCGTGAGTGCGTGGGCTTTGAAGTTCATGCAGCCCAGCAGTGAGTAAACGGGCTTTTCCAAACCTCTGCGGTGAGTTAGCAATCCAGTTGATTTGCCACCCTAGAAGACTCTGCCTTCTTACTATGTAGTTGCACCACCTGAGGCTGCAGTATTTGCCGTAGACCTTCGTCACGGACCAAATCAGCCAACGTATAGCGATCCAAATACGCAAAGAACGCTTGCAACGCTCCATAAAGAATGCCGGTCAATTTACAGCAACCTTGCAGTACACAAGCAGACTCAGCCCCCATGCATTCAACAAGCTGACAATCAGACTCTGTTTGGCGCAGTAGTTGGCCTAAGGGCAGGGCGTGGGCAGTGGATGCTAGTTGCAGCCCGCCACCTTTACCTCTGCTGCTGTCCACCCAGCCTAATAGGCTTAGCTGGTGAGCAATCTTCATTAGGTGCATGCGAGAGATAGCATAGTGCGCGGCGATATCAGCGATGGTGTGGCGTTGCTCAGGGTTAGCAGCCAAATACATCAGTAAACGCAGCGCATGGTCGCTGCTGCGGTTTAAGCGCATGATTCACCACAATTCAGCTCCTTAGGGGGCTGATCTGGGTTTTTGTCTATTTGATAGCCCATCCACAAACTACGGGCAATGCGCTTGGAGAACTCACGAGCATGACGCGCGAGTTGTTGGTTGGGGTGGCGTGCGGTGCTGACCTCAAACTGAGCCAGCCATGCACAGAATAGCTCGGCGCTAAGCTCAGGGAGGCGAGCGTGCTTCATCATGGGGGAACCAGAGTAGCGTGCACTGCGACACAGCAGCGATGACCAGAAGTCCACCATGATGGCTAAGTGATGATCCCAATCGCTAATGTGTTTGTTGAAAATAGGCCCTAACACAGCATGTACGCGTATGTCGTCGTAAAAGTCGTGTACCAACTGATGGATTTCACTTTCTTCGTAGGTGTCTAAAGTCATGGCTAAGGCATACGGTTTATAAGATGAATATAAAAGTCATCTTATGATGCCTACTGAAGTAGGGTCAAGTTAAACGCTGTGACAAGTTTTTCAAGCTAAAAGGGCTATCACAAAGTGATGACTACTGTTTACTATAGGGACTTAATGATTTTCAGTATTTTCGGAGTGTAGGATGGCATTTGACTTTCACCGTATCAACGACGACTTTGCCGTGGCACCTCAACTGTCAGCAGCTGACATGCAGGCAGTGGCCGAAGCCGGATTTAAAAGTGTGATCATTAATCGTCCAGATGGCGAAGGTGGTGTGGATCAGCCTGCTTCTGACGATGTGATGATTGCGGCTAAAACTGCAGGTTTGCAAGTGGTGTATCAGCCTGTGATTAGTGGCCAGATGACAGTAGATAATGTGGAAACCTTCGCTGGGTTGCTGCAAAGTATGCCTCAACCTATCTTGGCATATTGTCGTACTGGCACTCGTTGTGCCAATTTATACTACGCGGCCACTGAAGCCTGATATAGCTCAAGTATTGCGGTAATTCAGTATTGCCGCATCAGAGTAATAGGCTTAGGCTATTGCTAATCGTATTTATTCAATGGGGAGTACTCTCATGTTCAAAAAAATTCTGATCCCTACAGATGGTTCCGCGTTGTCTGCTCAAGCAGCCAACAAAGGTGTGTGTTTTGCTAAGCAAATCGGTGCAGAAGTGGTGGCGTTGCACGTAACCCAACCTTTTGCTGCAACAGTAGGTTTTGATGGTATGGCAGCAGCGTATGCCATTACCGACGAAGACTACGAAAAAACAGCGTCTGAGCAAGCGAATAAATACTTGAAAGCCGTTCTGGACCGCGCTGAAACAGCGGGTGTACCGGTGACATCGCGTTCGGTTTCTAATTTCAACGTGGCTGACGGTTTGGTGAAAGCCGCCGAAGAAGAGGGCTGCGACTTGATCTTTATCGGTTCCCACGGCCGTAGCGGTTTGTCCCGCTTGTTGCTGGGTAGCGTAACAGCCAAAGTATTGAACATGGCACGCTGCGCCGTATTGGTATACCGCGTGAATCACGATAACGACTAATATCGTGTTTGTTGCTACGACACTAAAAAAGCCACGTTAAGTGGCTTTTTTAGTGTGTCTACGCAGACAAGACAGGTAGTTAGCCATGCTACTGTGCTGTGCACAGTAGCATTTTTCATGTTTATTTAAACAGGGCGCTCGCTTTTAGCAGCGTTTCCCATACACCAATAACCAACGGAATACTGACATAGAGCCAGAACAACGCCAGCAATACGGGTGAGGTTTTTTTGACCGTAGTAGAGGTAGGTTGTGTCATCGTGGTCTCCGGTTATTCCGCAGGTTGCATAGAGCGCAGCGATGCATCGGCTGGCTTTTCTGAGGGCATGTGGTGTTTAGCATTCACAGGGCGCACCATTAGGTTGCACAGGAAGCCTACCACTAATAAGCCCGCCATAATGTACATGGTGGTGGTGTAGGCCTGAGAGGCCGGCACACCGTTGTCCACTTGGTACTGGCGAATGTAGTTAACCAGTACAGGGCCTAACACGCCCGCTACCGACCACGCGGTTAATAAACGGCCATGTATGCCACCAACAAAACGCGTGCCAAACAAGTCAGCTAAGTAAGCAGGAATCGTAGCAAAGCCACCGCCGTACATAGACATAATTACGAAGTAGGCAATTACAAATAGCGCTACATTGCCGGCAGAGCCAAAGCCTGGGACCGTGAAGTACAGCACAGAGCCCAACACAAAGAAGATCATGTAGGTGGTTTTGCGACCAATGTAGTCGGATACTGATGACCAGAAGAAACGCCCCAACATGTTCGCTAAGGAAAGCAACCCTACAAAGCCTGCTGCAGCGGCTGGTGTAATGCTGGCAAAGCTATCTTGAATCATTACTGATGCTTGGCCCAGCACACCAATACCTGCCGTCACGTTTAAGCACAGAATCCACCATAGCAGCCAGAACTGAGGTGTTTTCAGGGCTTGGTCAATGTGCACGTGGTCGCGGGAAATCAGCGCGCTTTGTACCACGGGTGGTGTCCAACCTTCTGGCTTCCAGTCTGGCGCAGGAATACGCACAGCCAGTGAACCAATGCTCATGGAGATAAAGTACAAACATCCCATGACGACAAAGGTCTGGGTGACACCCATGGATGTAGGAGAGGCGAAGTAGTCCATCAGGCCTACCGACAATGGCGAAGCAATAAATGCCCCACCACCAAAGCCCATGATGGCCATACCGGTTGCCATGCCGCGCTTATCGGGGAACCATTTAATTAAGGTGGACACAGGCGATACATAACCTACCCCCAACCCTATGCCCCCAAGCACCCCATAGCCTAAATAGACTAGCCAAATTTGGTGCAAATGTATGCCTAGTGCGGCCACCATGAAACCACCACCAAAACAGCAGGCTGCTGTGAACATGGCTTTGCGGGGGCCTACTTCTTCCAGCCATTTACCGGCAAACGCAGCCGATAAACCGAGAAATACGATGGCTAAACTAAAGATCCAACCTAGGGTAGGCAGGCTCCAGTCATCCGGTGCCGAGGAGGTAATCCCCAACAGTCGGGTCATGGGTTCATTAAAGACAGAAAACGCGTATGCCTGACCAATACACAGGTGTACGGCGAGCGCGGCGGGGGGGATCATCCAGCGATTAAAACCAGGACCTGCTGTAATGCGGGCTTTACTGAAAAAGCCATTGGAAGCTTGAGCGTTGGATGTGCTCATGTTTGTCTCCTTATGCGCCTTATGCTTGTAATAGGCGTTTCGTACTATTGTTTTTAAGAGGAGGGTTGCCGGGGGATGAGTGCCCCGGCTAGGTAATACAAACAGCTCAGGCGGTCAGTGCGGCAGGATCCAGTTTGGTCCTGTAGCGGGTAATTGACTCCATAACAATGGCAGAAAGTTCGCCCTCGTCACTTTTGCCATCAGGGTGTTGATCTACGTAGCTATACAGCGACTGCCGCATGCGGGGATCCCAAAACAAGCGGATGTGATTGGCAATACCTTCTAGAGACTCTTCACGGTTAGGTTGAGACTCAAAAAAAGTTCCTATGCGATTGATCATCGGTATCAGGCTTTTACTTTTCATACTCTATCGCCCAAAATTAAAAAGAAGTTAAACGGTGTGGGTGACTGTAAACATTGAAATGCTGTTCACGTCCAAAACCTATGAGCAATAGGTTGAGCTCTTTGGCGAGTTGTGTGGCAAGGGTAGTGGGTGCGGACACTGCAACCAAGGTAGGAATACCGGCTGCGGCTGTTTTTTGCACCATCTCAAAGCTGGCTCGGCTGGATACCAGAGCCAGACTTTGTGCCGCTGTTGCCAACGCATCATGACGCAGCAGGTGGCCAATAAGCTTGTCTAGCGCATTGTGCCTGCCTACATCCTCACGAATAACTTGAATCTCTCCTGCTTGATTAGCCAGCGCTGCAGCATGTGTTGCACCGGTTTTTTGGTGCAGCACTTGCTGTTGACGTAGTTGATGCAATGCCTTCGCTACAGCGGCTGGTGCCACATTGTAGAAAGGTTCAGGCAGTGCAGGTAACGCGCGTTTCACGTCTTGTAAGCTTTCCAATCCACACAAGCCGCAGCCAGTACGGCCAGCCAACTGCCGTCTGCGCAGTTTTAGCTGTTGCAAACAGGCGCTAGCGATATCGAGATCAATCACGATACCGTCAGGGCTGTGCTGCACTTGTACATCGTAAATATCACTGTGTGTGCGTACGATGCCTTCGGTATAGGAAAAGCCTACGGCTAAGTCCTCTAGGTCCAAGGGGGTGCCCAGCAGTACAGCGTGGCTAATGCCATTGAACTGCAGTGCAATAGGCACCTCTTGGGCGATGAGGTCTGGCATCTCGTGCAGCGCAAGACTGGGTGTCTCGCACCGCACGATGTGAAATGTTGCCAGACCCTCTTCGGTCTGAGGTAGCGAGATGCATTCATCCGTAAGCATGACGCCTCCCGCGATTAGCTCTGGGTACTCAGTGCAGGTTTTTTGTCTTGGCTGACAGGTGCTGCCGCAGCAACACTTTCTTCTGCCTCTGGTGCTCTAGCTTCGTCCAGCAATTGTTGCTGAATTTCGTTAAAGCGTGACCAGCGAGATTGCCAGTCTGAGACTTGGCCAGACGTTACCTTACTGATTTGTACCGCTGTGACTTTGTACTCTGGGCAGTTAGTGGCCCAGTCAGAGCTGTCAGTGGTCACCACGTTGGCACCCGATTCTGGGAAGTGGAAGGTGGTGTAGACCACGCCCGGTTGCATACGCGAGGTAACGGTGGCACGCAGTACGGTTTCGCCCGCACGGCTTTTCACTGCTACGTAGTCGCCCGTGCGAACGCCACGGTCCTCGGCGTCGTGTGGGTGCAGCTCTAGGATATCTTCTTTGTGCCATGCCACGTTTGCGGTACGGCGGGTTTGAGCACCCACGTTGTACTGCGACAAGATACGGCCGGTAGTTAGCAGCAAGGGGAATTTGCGCGTACTACGTTCGTCTGTGGGCACGTACTGCGTAATGATGAACTTACCTTTACCGCGCACAAATTCGTCTATGTGCATGGTTGGGGTGCCTTCTGGCGCTTCTTCGTTACATGGCCACTGTACGCTGCCGCCCAGTTCGTCAATGCGTTGGTACGACACACCGGTGAAGGTAGGTGTCAGGCGTGCGATTTCATCCATGATTTCGCGTGGGTGGTTGTACAGCATGGGGTAACCCAAAGCATTGGACAATGCGCAGGTAACTTCCCAATCGGCCATACCGTTTTTGGGTTCCATTACTTTACGTACACGCGAAATACGACGCTCGGCGTTAGTGAAGGTGCCGTCTTTTTCCATAAAGGAAGAGCCGGGCAAGAACACGTGGGCGTATTTAGCGGTTTCGTTCAGGAACAAGTCTTGAACGATGATGCACTCCATCGAGGCCAATGCCGCAGCAACGTGCTGGGTATCGGGGTCAGACTGAACAATGTCTTCACCTTGGCAGTACAAACCTTTGAATGAGCCGCTAAGTGCCGCATCAAACATGTTAGGAATGCGTAGGCCTGGCTCAGGCTGTAGGGTGACGCCCCATTCTTGTTCAAACTCGCTACGAGCTTCATTGTTGGAAATGTGACGGTAGCCAGGCAACTCGTGTGGGAAGGAGCCCATGTCACACGAACCTTGCACGTTGTTCTGACCACGCAGCGGGTTCACGCCCACACCTTCGCGGCCAATGTTGGCAGTTGCCATTGCCAAGTTGGCAATAGCCATCACGGTTGTAGAACCTTGGCTGTGCTCGGTTACACCCAGACCGTAGTAAATGGAGCCATTGCCGCCTGTGGCGTACAAGCGTGCAGCACCACGTACCAGATGCGCCGCCACACCGGTGATTTCTTCGGTGGCTTCTGGGGAGTTCTCGGGACGGCTAACAAACTCACGCCAGTCGTTAAAGGATTGGTCTTCACAGCGCTCGCGTACAAACTCTTCAGCGATTAGGCCTTCGGTGGCAATCACGTGTGCCAAGGCTGTCAGCATGGCGGTGTTGGTACCGGGACGTAGAGGCAAGTGGTAGTCTGCCTTGATGTGTGGCGAGCTTACCAGCTCAGTTGCGCGAGGGTCGATCACGATCAGGCGTGCGCCTTCACGTATACGACGCTTCAAGCGTGATGCAAACACAGGGTGAGCATCGCTTGGGTTAGCACCAATCACAATGACCACGTCTGTGTGCATGACGGAGTCAAAGGTTTGTGTACCTGCCGACTCGCCTAGGGTTTGTTTCAGCCCATAGCCGGTAGGTGAGTGACACACACGAGCGCAGGTATCCACGTTGTTGGTACCGAATGCGGCACGTACCAGTTTCTGAACCAAGTAGGTTTCTTCGTTGGTACAACGTGAGGAGGTAATGCCCCCTACAGAGTCACGGCCGTATTTGTCTTGGATACGGCGAATTTCTGATGCGGCGTAGTTGAGCGCCTCTTCCCATGACACTTCGGTCCATGCATCTTGAATGCTTTTACGGATCATGGGTTTCAAAATACGGTCGGCGTGTGTGGCATAGCCAAAGGCAAAACGGCCTTTCACACAAGAGTGACCACGGTTGGCTTTACCGTCTTTCCACGGCACCATGCGGATGACTTCTTCGCCTTTCATTTCGGCTTTGAAACCACAGCCCACACCACAGTAAGCACAGGTAGTGATTACAGCGTGTTCAGGTTGGCCCAAATCGATAACCGAGTTTTCCATCAAGGCAGAGGTAGGGCAAGCTTGCACACAAGCACCACAGGACACACAGTCACTGTCGATGAAGTTGTCGCTTTGGCCCGCTGCAATACGGGAGTCAAACCCGCGGCCTTCAACGGTAAGCGCAAACGTACCTTGAACCTGCTCACAAGCACGCACGCAGCGGCTACACACAATACAGTGCGAGGAGTCGTAGGTGAAGTAGGGGTTAGAGGTGTCTTTGCTTTCGTGTACGTGTGTAGCACCTTCAAAGCCGTAACGTACGTTACGCAGGCCTACCACACCAACGGTGTCTTGCAGTTCGCAATTACCGTTAGCTGGGCACATCAAGCAATCTAGTGGGTGATCCGATACGTACAGCTCCACCACGTTTTTGCGCAGTTTGTTCAGGCGTTCGTTTTCAGTCGTGACCACCATGCCGGCTTCGGCAGGTGTAGTACACGATGCTGGGGTACCGCGGCGGCCTTCAATCTCAACCAAACATACGCGGCAGGAGCCAAAAGGCTCTAGCATGTCCGACGCACACAGTTTAGGAATGTTGATGCCACCTAAGGCAGCAGCGCGCATGACTGATGTGCCTTCAGGAACCACCACGGTTTGACCATCAATGGTCAGTTCGATCATGGTGGTGCTTAGGGATGCCGGAGTCCCTAGATCGCGTTCGCGTACGGCAACAGTTTCTAGCATAGTGGGCTCCTTAGGCGGGTTGCTGACTGGCGTCGGCAGAGGCCTTGGTTTCCAGACCAAAGTCGGTGGGGAAGTGCTCAAGCGCTGATAGCACAGGCACAGGGGCCATGCCGCCTAGTGCACACAACGAACCAGCAAGCATGGTGTCGCACAGGTCGCGCAGCAGTTCTACGTTGTCTTCGCGTTTCTCGTTGCGGCGGATTTTTTGAATCACTTCTACGCCACGCGTAGAACCCACCCTACAGGGGGTGCATTTACCACAGGATTCGATAGCACAGAATTTCATGGCGTATTCGGCCATGTGACCCATATCGACGGATTCATCGAAGGCCACAATACCACCGTGACCTACCATGGCGGATACGGCTGCATAAGCCTCGTAATCCATGGGTACATCCCAGTGTTTTTCAGGCAGGTACGCACCCAATGGGCCGCCTACTTGAGCAGCACGCAACGGTAGGCCGCTAGCAGAACCACCGCCGTAGTCATACAGCAGTTCACGCAACGTAATACCAAAGGCTTTTTCAACCAGACCGCCTTGTTTTAGGTTGCCGGTTAACTGGAAGGCCAAGGTACCACGTGATCTGCCCATACCGTAGTCACGGTAGTATTCGCCGCCTTTAGCCAAAATAGTAGGTACAGAGGCCAACGAAATAACGTTGTTCACCACGGTAGGTTTACCCAAGAAACCTTGCAGCGCAGGCAGAGGGGGTTTGAAACGAATCACCCCACGTTTACCTTCTAAGCTTTCTAGTAAGGAGGTTTCTTCACCGCAAATATACGCGCCAGCGCCTTTACGTACTTCTAGGTCAAAGGTTTTGCCGCTGCCAGCAATATTGTTGCCTAACCAGCCCGCCTCATAGGCGCGTTTGATGGCGTGGTCTAGGGCTTGAATCGCCAATGGGTATTCTGAACGCACGTAGATATAACCGGAGGTGGCTTCTACCGCCAAACCAGCAATGGCCATACCTTCAATCAGGGTACAGGGGTCACCTTCCATTAACAGACGGTCAGAAAACGTACCCGAGTCACCTTCGTCGGCGTTACAGACTATGTATTTTTGGTCAGCTTTGGCGTTAAGTACCGTATTCCACTTGATACCGGTAGGGAAGGCCGCACCACCACGACCACGCAGGCCAGAGTCTGTCACCATTTTGACAATCTCGGCAGGGGCCATTTGCAGGGCGCGTTTCAACCCCTCAAAGCCGCCATGTGCTTGGTATTCATCCAAGTTCAGTGGATCAATTACCCCAACGCGAGCAAAGGTCAGGCGTTCCTGATTTTTCAGGTAAGGAATTTCTTCGGTTAGGCCGTGGCACAGTGGGTGTGTTTTCCATTCGGCAGCAAATAAGCTGGCGACATCGTCAGGCGTAACAGGACCAAACGCAACGCGACCTTCGGGCGTGCTTACTTCCACTAAAGGCTCTAGCCACAACATGCCACGCGAGCCGTTGCGTACCAGATCAATGTCTATATTTTTTTCAGCAGCCTGTTGCTGAATGGCTGCAACTACCTCATCGGCACCCATGGCGATGGCGGCTGTGTCGGCGGGTACATAAATTCGTAATGGTGCTGTACTCATTTTTGTACTCCTTCCTTAGCAAGCAGCGCATCCAGACGATCTGGGCTCATACGCGCGTGCGGTTTTCCATCCAGCATTACTGCTGGAGACTGCGCACAGAGGCCCAAGCAATACACGGGCTCAAGCGTGACTTCGCCATTAGGCGACGTCTGGTGGAAATCACAGGAAAGTGTTTGACGAGCGTGCTCAGCCAAGGCTTCGCTACGCATGGCCTGACAGGCCTCGGCCATACAGACTTCCAGCACGTGTTTACCGGCAGGTTTCTGGCGGAAATGGCTGTAGAACGTGATCACACCGTGTACTTCGGCGCGCGACAGGTTCAGCGCGCGGGCAACAAGCACCACAACGTTATCTGGTAGGTAACCGATCTCATCCTGTACATGGTGAAGGATGGGCAGCAGATTACCCTTTTTATGGGCGTGGGCAGCGATGGCTGCATCCACAATTGCCTGATACTGGCCGTCAGCAGGATCAAACTGACTGACATGGGAGGGGATATGCATGGCGTACATCCTAAAACGTCAGAATTTGGGTATTCTGAGGTTGCTTATATGAATTTATTTGCATAATATAAATAATGTTTTTCCTTAATCTACAAAGCAAACACAAATATATCAATAGGAAAACACTTGCATATTAAACAAGCGTAATATGCAATAAATTACATAATTAAGGGTTACTACTCATCAAAAGGACAGTAGATGAGCAACCAATTTAAGGCCCAAATTGAGGCCGAATGGGTATTGGAAAACCATGATGGCGTCGCCTATAAATTAGGCGATGTGTTGAATTTATTGGGCGCCATCGAAAGCACCGGAAATATTACGGGGGCGGCCAAGGCCTGTTCACTCTCGTATAGACATGCGTGGGGGGTGTTGCGTCAGGCCGAGCAACAGTTCCAAGCTACCCTTATTGAAACATCGCGTAGGCAAGGGACAACCCTGACACAATTTGCCAAGCGTTTGTTGTGGGCAAACCGCCGTGTGCATGCTCGATTAATGCCTATGCTAGAAAGTATGGCATCCGAGTTACAAGAAGAGCTTGCCCGCTTATATGCGACAGAACCCCCGCGCTTGCGCTTACATGCTAGCCATGGTTTTGCAGTAGAAGGGCTGATGCGCTTAGCCAATGATTTGTCTTACCTGCCTTTAGAGCTACGCTACCGTACAGCGATAGAAGCGCTGAACTCGTTGCTACGCCGTGAGTGCGATATTGCGGGTTTCCAAGTACCTTTAGGTAAGTACCAGTCTCAAGCCTTACACCATTACAGTGCTTGGCTGCGGCCTGATCAGCATCAATTGATCTTTTTAAGTGATCGTAATACCGGCTTATTTGTTCAGCACGGCAACCCTAAAGGGGTGCGCGGTGTAGAAGACTTGTTGCGTCCTGATGTGCGATTTGTGAACCGGCAGATAGGGTCTAGCACCCGTCATCTGTTAGGGCTGATTATTCAAGACCTGAATTTGGACCCCAACAATATTCAGGGCTATGACAGCACCGAGCTTACACACATGGCAGTAGCGGCGCACGTGGCAAGTGATATGGCTGATGTGGGCTTCGGAGTGGAAACAGCCGCCTGTAGGTGTGGGCTGGACTTTATCCCTATTGCCCGTGAACGTTACTTCTTTGCCGTACATAAAGATGTTCTAGAGTCCGAACTGATTAAGCGCTTTTTGGCGTTGATCCGTGGTGATGATTACCGTGGTTACATGAGTCAGCTTATTGGTTATCAGGCTGAAGGCATAGGTACGGTGATGTCCTTAGACGAAGCCTTTGGTACGGAGAAGTTGCCCGCTATATCGTAGCCTTGCGAACGGTATGCGCAACACTTCCCTGCAAAAGCGGTTCACTATCAGTGTGATGGCTGATAATGAAACCATAAAGTAATTTCTCCGTTACGGTACTGCGGAGGGGCAATGCATAAAAGCCTACTAGAAACTACACAGCACACAACAAGCATGACAAGCAAACCACTCAACAAGGCGGCACCACGAGTGATCCCCCTTGCGCAAAGCGGGGTGCAGGATCAATTACAAAGGCCGCTGCATGATCTGCGTATTTCGGTAACAGATAAGTGTAATTTTCGTTGCACCTACTGTATGCCACGGGAAATCTTTGGGCCTGAACACGAATTTTTGGCTCAAAAGCAGTTGTTGAGTTTCGAGGAAATCACCCGTGTGGCCAGTTTGGCTGTGAACATGGGTGTGCGCAAAATACGCTTAACCGGTGGCGAGCCATTATTGCGTCGGCATATAGAAGATCTGGTGCACATGTTGGCGCAACTACGCACCGTTGATGGACAGCCGGTAGAGCTGGCTATGACCACCAATGGCACTTTGTTGGCCGCTAAAGCTCGTGCCTTAAAACAAGCGGGCTTACAACGTGTGACGGTCAGTTTAGATGCCTTGGAAGATGCTCGTTTCGCGCACCTTAGCGACAGTAAGGTGTCAGTTAAACAAGTGTTGGATGGCATAGAAACGGCCAGCGTTGAAGGCTTGTTTCCCGTCAAAGTAAATATGGTGGTGCGCAAAGGTTTAAACGATGACCAAATTGTGCCCATGGCAGAATACTTCAGGCATACCCCGCACATCTTGCGTTTCATCGAATATATGGATGTGGGTAACAGCAATGGCTGGAATCTAAAAGAGGTGCTCACTGGGGCAGAGATCGTTTCTCGCATACATCAGCATTACCCACTAGAGCCTGTGCAAGCGAATTACAAAGGCGAAGTCGCGGGGCGCTATAGGTATCTGGATGGAGCAGGCGAGGTAGGGATGATTACCAGTGTGTCCCAACCTTTCTGTGGTGACTGTTCTCGCATACGCCTGTCCCCAGAAGGGCGGTTCTTCTTGTGCTTGTTTGCGTCTAAGGGGGTGGATATTCGTGCGCCTTTGCGCGCCGGCGCTACCGACGATGTGTTAGCGGGGTTATTGGCCGGTACATGGCGTGCTAGGCAAGATCGCTATTCTGAAATACGCGGTGCGGTAGAGCGTAGCGCCGATAAAGTAGAAATGAGCTACATAGGTGGGTGATATGCGTATAGATGGGCTCATTCTGGCAGGCGGGCAATCCCGTCGCATGCAGGCATTGGGCGCGATAGATAAAGGTTTGCTTAACCTAGAAGGTCTGTCTTTCGCAGAGCTGGCAGCCCAGCGTTTACGGCCGCACTGCCAACAATTATTTATTAGTGCCAATAGCCATCAGGCGGACTATGCCGCGTGGGGTGATGTGGTGGGCGACGATACTGCCTACGCAGGCCAAGGACCGTTAGCGGGTATGTTGGCGGTGATGCGTCGTAGTCAGGCCGATTACTTGTTAACCTTGCCTGTAGACAGCCCCTTTGTCTCGGCTCAGGTTATTCACACTCTGATCGAGCAGGCTAAGCAATCACCGACTACGTCTGTGCATTATGCATGTGCCGCACAAACACATCCCTTATGCGCTATCGTTCGCACCGACTTGGCGTCATCGTTAGAAAGCTATTTGGCGGCAGGCCAGCGCAGGGTACAAAGCTGGTATGCGGACGTACAGGCTAAAGCCGTACATTTTGGCAAAGCGGTAGAAGCAGAGTTCTTAAATGTGAATACGCCAGAAGATTGGCAGCAAGCGCAATCGTATTGCCGCTAGCTGCCAATAGTGTGCGGCTTAGGCGCACCAGTGGGCAAAGTCGTAGTAACGCACTTGTGTGCCTGGCGTGACATTGGTATCGGCCGGTACGCGGGCCAATCCCGTTGCCCATGCTAAGGAACTGATAATGCCTGAACCTTGCTGAGGGTATGGCAACAAATGCAGTGAGCCATCGTCTTGAGTGATGGCTTGTACACGCAAAAACTCTTCACGGGTACCATGCAAGGTGGTTTCGCAATCCAGTTTGCCATAGCTGGTACGAGGCAGTGCGTGGGAGCGGCCTTGCAGCACACGCACCAACGGCGTCACCATTAACGCAAATACCGCATACGCTGATACAGGATTACCGGGTAAACCAATAATAGGTGTGTTGTTCAGTTTGGCGAGTGCAACCGGCTTACCGGGTTTCATACGCACTTTCCACAGTTGCAATTCCCCACCTGCGGCTTCAATGGCGGGTTTCACCAAATCTTTATCACCTACCGACACACCTCCTACGGTCAGCACCAAATCGCATTCATGGCTTAGCTTTTCCAAAGCGGCTTGAATAGCCTCTAAGGTGTCAGGCGCATGGATAACATGTGTGACTTCTGTGTGCATTTCCTCTGCTAAGGCACGCAACATGGACGCATTGGAGTTGTAGATTTGACCGGTTTTTAGTGCTTGGCCGGGTTCGGTTAGTTCGTTTCCGGTAGTCAGAATACCCACACGCAAGCGACCATATACAGGTATGTCAGTGATGCCTTGTGCCGCCAGCATCGCAATGTGGCTACTGTCTAGCAAGGTGCCACGTTGCAAAATAGGTTGTTGCTGGGCCATGTCTTCACCGGCATAGCGCACGTGCTGCCCTTTGATGGGGGCTTCCAAAATGCTCAGTTGGTTATTCTCTTCCGAGCACAGTTCTTGGATCACAACCGTATCGGCGTTGGCGGGAATCAGGCTGCCTGTAAACAGACGGGCAGCGTAGCCAGCTTGCAGGGCTTCCGGTACGTCACCGGCATAAACGCGTTGCTGTATAGGCAATGCTTTGCCTGCTTGATAGTCGGCAAAGCGGATAGCGTAGCCATCCATTGCGCTGTTGTCCGCAGGGGGAATGTTCAACGCCGCGTTTAGTGTTTCAGCCAGTACTCGTCCACGAGCCAGTGGGAGCGACACCGATTCTGTGCGTTCCAGTGCTTGTCCAGCATCCACTAAACGTTGTTGGGCAATATCAAAGTCGAGCAGGCTCATGATTAGTCGTTATCCCATAAAGCAGTTTTTTGGGCATCAGACTCGTGTTGCTGTACCCAGATTTTTTGACCGTCTTGCAGATGTTCGCGCTTCCAAAAAGGGGCGCGAGTTTTGAGCGCATCAATAATGTATTCACAGGCTTTAAAGGCCTCGCCACGATGGATGCTGCTGACGGCTACAAACACAATTTGTTCGTCGCGATGAAGTGTACCAACGCGGTGTACCACGCGAGTAGCCAGAATGTCCCAGCGTTCTTTGGCTTGGCTACAAATGGCTTCTATCTCGCGCTCACACATACCCGGGTAGTGTTCCAGTATCAAGGCATCGGTAGGATGTTCTGGCTGGTAGTCACGCACGTAGCCAATGAAGCTTAGCAAGGCTCCTGTGTGGCCAGCATGTCGTTCATACAGTTGTTGTATAAGCGCTTGTGCGTTGAAGTCGGCTTCTTGTACGGTGACCATGCTTAGCCTCCGGTAACAGGCTCAAACACGGCAACTTCATTGCCGGCGTGTATGACGGTTTGTTTGTGTGCGTACTCTTGGTTAACCGCAATTTTTAGACGGCGGTGTAAGGGCGAGAGCTGTGGGTAGCGAGCAATTAATTGCTCTAGCCAATGTTCTACGGTCAGGCTTTCTGATAGCGGCCAAGTTTCTTGGCGCGTGCCTACCAGTTCTGCCACTTGGGCAAAGTACAGCACGGAAATCGAGGAAGTATTAGTCATGAGAGGACTCCGAAGCGTGCCATTCACCGCTTTTGCCGCCAGACTTGTGCAGCAGGCGCAGGGTTTCGATCACGATGCCTTTATCGGCCGCTTTACACATGTCGTAAATGGTGAGGGCAGCGACGCTACACGCGGTCATGGCTTCCATTTCCACCCCAGTACCGTGTGTGGTTTTGCAGGTGGCATGAATAATGACACTGCGGCTGGGGGCGTCTACTGTGAACTCAATCGTCACCACAGCCAAGGGCAAACTATGGCATAACGGGATCAGGTCAGCACAACGCTTGGCGGCTTGAATACCAGCAATGTGCGCGGTGGTGAGTACTTCGCCTTTGGCGTTGTCTTGGGCTGAAAGTAGAGCGAAAGCGTGCTCACCCAAACGCACACGGCCATAAGCGGTTGCCGAACGTGCGCTGAGGTTTTTATGGCTGATATCCACCATGCGAACACTGCCACTTTCGTCAAGGTGACTCAAACGGGCGTCAGAGCCGGGAATACCGAAACCGGTGGGGGAAGAAGAATTCGCCATGATGTGAAACAGATACTAGAAGTTAATCTACAGGGTTGCCCTATTATAGGCATGTCATTTCAGTAGAGCATTGAAGTCGCTCATGATTCGAGGTTATCTTCAATCAAGAAGCTTTCGTTCCCACAGATGCGTGCAAGTTCTAAGAGATTTTTGGTGCCGGTTTTTTCTAAAATACGGGCGCGGTGCACTTCGATGGTGCGCATGCTCACGTCTAGCATTTCGGCTATTTGCTTGTTCAGCATGCCTTGCAGTGCTAGCTGTAGTACTTGTTTTTCGCGTGATGATAATGAGGCTAGCTTATCGTTCCATTGTTGCTGACGTTGTTGTTCGTCACGGTTAAGCTGGTAGGTGTGCAGCACCTCTAGCACTCTATCCACCAGTTCATTGTCGTTGAACGGCTTTTCAATAAAATCCACCGCACCACGCTTTAACGATGCTACTGCCATGGGTAAATCGCCGTGCCCTGTCAGGAAAATCACCGGTTGGGTGGCCCCTTTTTCGCAAAGTTGATCAAACACTTCTAAACCCGATAAGCCTTCCATACGGATGTCTAACAGTAAACAGCCGTTGAGCTCTGGGTGCCAAGCTTGTAAAAAGCTCTCGCCTGAGTCCCACTGTTCGGTAGGAACTTTACGGGTTTTAAACAACCATGCTAGGGCATCTCGTATAGCCTGATCATCATCAATAATGTGTACGATGGCTGGTGAACGTGCGTCAGTCATGTTTGGCAAGCGGTAAGGTAAAGACAAAGGTGGCACCGTGAGTGGCAGGCGTTTCATACCACAGCGTGCCACGGTGAAGTTCGATAATGGATCGGCAAATATTTAAGCCTATACCCATTCCGTTGGTTTTATTGGTAGAGAAAGGCTGGAACAGCAAAGGCACCATGTCAGCAGCAACACCAGGGCCTTGATCGCTGACGGCAATTAATGCGTGTTGGCCTCGTGTTTGTACGTTGATATCTATTTTACGCTGATCCATTGGTTGGTTCTTGAGTGCCTCTAGCGCATTTCGTAATAAGTTGAACAGTACCTGTTCAATCATGATGCGATCCGCCATGACATAGAGGTTAGCCTCGGGGAGGTCTAGGGTGGTGCGTACTTTATGTTTCAGCAGCTCGTTATGAATAAAGCTTAGGCTATCCAAAATAATGGGGCGCAGTTCCTCGAGTTTCAGCAACGGGTCACGCTTGCGCACAAAGTCGTTCGTGCGGCGCACGATTTCGCCAGCGCGTCGGTTTTGGGCTGCTAGGCTTTCTAATCCGCTACGTAAGTCATCGTGACTGATTGTCTCGCCGTCTTCTAATAGGTTTAGGCAACCCGCCGCATAACTGGCCACAGCAGATAAGGGCTGGTTGAGCTCGTGAGCAAGGGTAGAGGCGACCTCTCCCATACTCATTAAGTGTGCTGTCTTTTGTAATTGCTCGGCTTGTTGGCTGGTGCGCTCTTCCTGCGCTTTACGCGAAGAAATATCAATAATGGAACCCATCCAACCCATGTGTCTGCCTTGATTGTTAATCAAGGGGGCTTCATGCACTTGTATGTCTAAGATAGAACCATCACGGTGCTGGAAGCGTGTCTCAAAGCTTTGAGCGGTAGGCATGCGGTTTTGTTGATAGTGCCTATCTAGGGTCTCGTTCACCATATCGGGCGGCCACCAGGGCATGGGGGGCGACAGACCAATAATTTCGTCAGCTTTCCAACCCACTAACTGACAAAAAGCCGGATTCACATACAAAATGCGGCCATTGAGATCGCGAGCACGCATGCCCGTGGTCATGGAGTTTTCCATGGCTCGCCGGAAGTTTTGCTCATCCAGTAACGCTTGTTCGGCTTGCTGGCGCTTACGGGCATAGTAGTACTGCACCAATAAACTGATGATGGCAAAAATGGCCAGCCCCACAATCACAATGATGAGTAGGGTTTGGGTAGAGGTAGAGCCAGAGGTGTAGGGTTTTAACTGTAGGCGAACGCCATGTAAGGGCGGATCTACCGACATGCTGTAGCTGAGTTCGCTGGTTTTAAGTGCCGTGTTCACGCGCCGTGCAATAACTCGGTCGCTGTTGTTGTCCACCAAGACAATCTCGTACTGACCGGCCACCCACCAGGGTATTTGGCTAGTGAGTAGTTGGTTGAGCGACAGCGAGGTACGCAGCAAGCCCGTAGGCTGGTTGTTGGCCCCAAAAATAGGTGCTTGGAAATCGACTAGGACTTCGTTTAATTGGTCGTCTTTACGAGCAGGAAACCAGCTTTTAAAGCGCGGTAGAGGGTTGGTAGGTGATTGAGCGTTATAGCCACGCGGCAAGGTCAGCGGTTCGTCACGCTGCACGTCAAACCAACTGATGATTTGCAACTCAGGGTGTATGTCTTTGACGTGCTGCAAGCGGGTAAGCAGGACGTCGGGGTCTTGGCCTTTGCTGATTTCTTGGGCAAGTCGTTCTACGTTTTCTTCATGCGTACGTAGCTGGAAAAACAAGTTTTGTTCTACCCATAATGCATCTTCAATCAGTTTGGTACGTAATTCATCCACCCTATCTTTGCGTAATAACAGAATAAACAGCGTAATTAAAATCACGATAATGACTATAGCCAAAATAGGCGCGTAGCTCATAAAGGCATTAAACCTGGATGAACCGCTTAGGTGTTTACCCTGAAAAGTGCTGCTAAAAATACGCATATAGGTGCTTACTTCGGATTTCCACAATAGAGGAAGGGGAAAAATATTTTTACTCTGCGGGTTATCTGTTTTTTATAACACTTGCAAATAGACCTGCAGGGTCATGGAGGAGAAAGAATGAAAAAGATCTTTACGCTGACACTGGTTGCTTCAGCACTAATGGCTACCAGCGCATGGGCGGCTGATCCGCTGGTGATCAAATTCAGTCACGTTGTAGCTCCTGACACACCTAAAGGTAAGGGTGCTGATCGTTTCAAACAACTGGCCGAAGAGTATACCGGCGGTAACGTAGTGGTTGAGGTCTATCCAAACTCGCAGCTTTACAAGGATAAAGAGGAACTGGAAGCCTTGCAATTAGGTGCTGTACAAATGTTGGCTCCTTCCTTGGCTAAGTTTGGTCCGTTGGGCGTGCGCGAATTTGAAGTATTCGATTTGCCTTTTATCTTTGAAAGCAAAGACGATCTGCGTAAAGTCACTAATGGTCAAGTAGGTAAAGACTTATTGGCTAAGCTAGAGCCAAAAGGTATTAAAGGTTTGGCCTATTGGGATAACGGTTTCAAAGTCATGAGTGCAAACTCTCCTTTGCACACACCGGATGATTTCCTAGGCCTGAAAATGCGTATTCAGTCTTCCAAAGTATTGGAAGCCCAGATGCAAGCATTGGATGCCGTGCCACAAGTAATGGCGTTCTCCGAGGTGTACCAAGGCCTGCAAACCGGTGTGGTAGATGGTACCGAGAACCCACCATCCAACATGTACACCCAGAAAATGCACGAGGTGCAAAAGCACGCTACCAACTCTAATCACGGTTACTTGGGTTATGCCGTTATCGTGAACAAGAAGTTCTGGGAAGGCTTGGATGAAGAAACACGTACTCAGTTAGAGCGTGCGATGGAAGAAGCCACCGAGTACGCAAACGAGATCGCTCAGCAAGAAAACGATGAGTCGTTGGCAGCGATGAAAGCCTCTGGCAAAACCACGTTCTACGATTTGACCGACGAAGAGCGTCAAGAGTGGATCACACAGTTGCGTCCTGTGCATGAGCAAATGGCTTCCCGTATTGGTCAGGAAACCATTGACGCGGTTTACAAAGCTGTTGAATAAAAACCAAATGATGAGCTGGCGCGAGACAGCGCCAGTTTTTCTGGTTTTCAGGTCGGTGGTATAGACCACATCTTATAGGCTTGACCACACCCCGCGATGGCAGTGCTACGCGGGGTATACAGGTCTCGGAGAAGCCATGTTTCTACGTTTTTTAGATAAGTTTGAAGAGATTTTTATCTCTTTATTAATGATTGCGGCCGTGCTGATTATTTTCGTCGCCGTGACGCAGCGTTACTCAGTGTCTTTGCTGGCGGATATGGTCGCGTGGTCCAGATCACATGATTATCCACAGTTGGCATCCATGCTGCGCTCTGCCTACCGTTCGGTAGTGAGCGTGAATATGCTGTGGGCGCAAGAGTTGTGTATTTACCTGTTTGTCTGGATGGCAAAGTTTGGTGCAGCGTACGGTGTACGTACAGGTATTCACGTGGGTGTGGACGTGCTGGTGAACGCGGTGTCACCCAGCAAACGCAAAGTATTGATCGTGATCTCGTTGCTGGGCGGTGTGCTGTTTACCGCGTTGGTGGCATGGATTGGTGGCAGCTTTGTGTATGACATCAGCCAAACAGCCCAGGTATCGGCTGACTTAGAAGTACCAGTGTGGATTGTCTACCTTGCTGTACCAGCGGGTTCCGCGTTGATGTGTTTCCGTTTCTTGCAGGCGTTGTACGCATTCTTGACCAAGGGTGAGTACGAGCATGAAGAGCCTGGCGAAGAGTGGTTGGATGATATGAGGAAAGACGGAGAATCCGCATGACCAGTTTTATTATTTTCGCGTTGCTAGGCGTACTGCTGCTCACTGGGATGCCGGTATCCATTGCGCTAGGTCTGACGGTGATGACGTTCTTGTTCACCATGACCAGCGTGCCCATGGACAGTATTGCTCTCAAGCTGTTCACCGGTATTGAGAAGTTTGAGATCATGGCGATCCCGTTCTTTATCTTGGCGGGGGGCTTTTTAACGCATGGCGGGGTGGCGCAGCGGATGATCCGATTTGCGTCCTCAATGGTGGGTCACTTGCCCGGTGGTATGGGGTTGGCTGCCGTATTGGCATGTGCTCTGTTTGCATCCATTAGTGGTTCGTCTCCTGCGACGGTTGCTGCGATTGGTTCCATCATGATTCCCGCGATGGCCAAACAAGGTTATCCACTGCAGTTTGGTACCGGTATTGTGTCTACCTCAGGCGGTCTGGGTATCTTGCTGCCACCCTCTATTGTGATGGTGATGTACGCGGTAGCGACCAGTGGCATGATGGTTGAAGGCCCAGATGGTGTGCGAGTAGGTACAGCGTCAATTGGTCAGTTGTTTATCGCGGGTGTGGTGCCCGGTTTGATCTTGGCATGTATGCTGGGTATGACCACCATGTATCGTGCATGGAAGTTGGATTACCCACGTATGCCTAAAGCCAGCATGCGCGAGCGTTGGGCTGCCTTTAAAGATTCCGTTTGGGGTCTGATGCTGGTGGTAGTGGTGATGGGCGGTATTTACAGTGGTGTGTTTACACCTACTGAAGCTGCGGCCATCAGTGCGGTATACGCGTTTGTGATCGCTGTCTGGGTATACAAAGACGTTAAGCTTAAAGACGTGCGTAAGATTGTGTTGGAATCGGCAGCGATGAGTGCGATGCTGCTGTACATCATTACCAACGCCGTGATGTTTGCCTTCATCTTAACCTCTGAGCAAATTCCGCAAAACATTGCGGCATGGATTGTGGATCAAGGCATGGGCTTGATTGCATTCTTGCTGTTCGTGAACGTGTTGCTGCTGATTATTGGTATGGTGATGGAGCCGTCTGGTCTGATTCTGATCATGGCGCCTATTTTGTTCCCGGTAGCCATGAAGCTGGGCATGGACCCTGTTCACTTCGGGATCATGCTGGTGGTCAATATGGAGATTGGCTTGGCTACACCGCCGGTGGGGTTAAACCTCTATGTGGCGTCGAGTATATCGAAGCTAGGGTTAACGGAAGTCACCAAGTCCACCATTCCATGGCTGTTAACAGGGCTAACCTTCTTGATGATTATTACCTTCATTCCTGAAGTAACCTTGTGGTTCCCACGACTGACTGGCTGGCTATAGCAATCTCTATATAGAGGTTATGACTGGATACAAACAAGACCTGGTAGGTGCCTGACACCACCAGGTCTTGTTGTATCATGTAGACGAGTGAGTGGATGTTTTGACGCCGTCTACCGGTTTGTCACGCAGAATGCGGCATCATACTCATTGGTGAACGGCATGGCCGTAATTTATGCAGGTTTATGAGGTGGAGAAACCATGACAATTAAAGTTGGCGACAAAGTCCCTAACGCAACATTGGCAGAATATGTGCTAACAGCGACAGATACATGCGCGCTGGGCCCTAATAGTTTTCAGGTAGCTGATGCCGTAGCAGGTAAAAAAATTGTACTGTTTGCGGTACCGGGTGCTTTCACTCCTACGTGCTCTGAACAACACCTGCCAGGCTTTATTGCTAAAGCGGCTGAATTCAAAGCTAAAGGCGTAGACGAAATCTGGTGCGTAGCGGTAAACGATGCATTTGTAATGGGTGCATGGGCTAAAGACCAAAACGCGGAAGGCAAAGTACGCTTGCTAGCGGATGGTAGCGGCGACTGGACAGCAAAATTGGGTCTAGAGCTAGATTTGACAGCCAAAGGTTTGGGTGTACGTTCACGTCGTTATTCCGCATTGCTGGAAGATGGCGTAGTGAAAATCCTGAATCTGGAAGACGGCGGTGGCTACGAGCGTAGCGATGCCGACACGCTGTTGAAACAGCTGTAGGGCAGACTGCTTTCCCCTTGGTTTTGCGTAAATCAAGGGTGAGAGATGAAGTGAATCTGCCGACCTCAGGGTCGGCAATTTTTTAGAAAATGGACCGTGGCATGGCAGGCTCTGTAGGCGCATTTTTCTCCTTGTATCTGGCAACGTTGGTGTTGTTAACAGGTTCTGGCTTGTTCAATACCTTTATTGGTTTGCGATTGTCAGAGCAGTCCGTATCCGAAGTGTGGATTGGTGGATTGATTGCGGCGTATTACTTCGGTTTGGTGGTGGGCGCGAGGGCTGGTCACCGGTTGATTATTGGCGTCGGGCACATACGTGCTTATGCAGCCAGTGCGGCGATGCTTACCGTCTGTATTCTGGCGCAGATACTGGTAGATAACATGTGGCTATGGCTAGGATTGCGATTCCTAGCGGGGGCGGCCATGGTTACCCAATACATGGGTATAGAAAGTTGGTTAAACGAACAAACAGATAACGAAAAACGCGGCGTGGTATTTGCGTTTTATATGCTGATGTCCAGTTTAGGTACGGTGTTAGGGCAGGTGGTGCTGACCCTGTTCCCTGAACTGGATTACAAGCCGCTGGTATTTGTGGCTATATGTTCGGTGTTCAGTTTGGTGCCTATAGCGCTAACTCGACGCATGAGCCCAGCGCTGCAAGTGCCAGCTCCCATTAATGCACGCTACTATCTTGAGCGCGTTCCCATGTCTATGGTGGTGCTCTTTGTCTCGGGCATGATTACCGGTTCGTTTTATGGTTTGGCACCGGTATATGGGGTACGGGTAGGTTTAGGTAACGACGAGGCCGCTTTATTTGTGGCGGTATCCGTGGCGGCTGGTGTGGTAGCACAGTGGCCCGTGGGGTGGTTGGCTGACCGTTTTAATCGCGTCGCGCTCATACGTATTAACGCGATTAGTTTGACGGCGCTGGCGATTCCGCTGTGGGGCTGGTTGGATATCCCCTTTCAGGTCTTGCTAGGCTTAGGAGCCGCTATAGGTGTTTTGCAGTTCACGCTATACCCCTTGGGCACAGCGCTCGCGAACGATAACGTAGACCCCGAGCGTCGGGTGGGCTTAAGCGCCATTTTGTATATTATGTATGGCTTAGGCGCCTGTATTGGCCCCTTAATGGTAGGGGTGTTAATGAACAAGGTTAGCAGTGCGCTCTTCTACGTATTTGTAGCAGCGTGTAGTGCAACGTTGGTGCTGGTGGTACGTCAGCAGAAAGTGACTGGCGAGCATTTAAGCCCCGACGCACCTACCGAGTTTGTGCCTATGCCGGAACTACAGGGTTCCAGTGTGGCTGGGGTGCTAGATCCACGGGTGGATATCAGCAGTGATATCTCTCACGACCCTGTGATCGAAGAAGAGGGCCCCGAGTTAGACGAGTTTACGCCACCGGAGCCCATGGAATCACCTAGCGAGGAAACAGCAGCAGAATCGCCCCAATCGCTAAGATAATCCCGACCATATTTAGCCAAGAGAGCTTTTCTTTAAAGAACCCCGCCCCTATAAGTGTGCCTAAGCTGATGACGCCAATGTTCATGGCAGAAAACACTAAGGTGGGGTTCTCGGAGTAATGCTGGTGGGCACGTATATAGAAGTAGATGTTGCTGAAGTTCAAGGCGCCCAGCAATATGCCTGAAAGCAAACTACGTCGTGACCAACGAGTGCGTTGTAACAGCAGCCAAGCTAGCATTACTACGCCTGCAATCGCAAAGCTGACCACCAAGCTGCCTGCAAATTGAGCCCCTGCTTTAGATAACTGTTTAAACAGGATATCGATGATCCCGAAACCTAACCACACCACCAGCAACCACGTTGTGGCGTGCTGAGTCGTGGGCTGAGTAAAGGCGGCGGGTGTGTTTAGCACTTTAGGGCGTGATAACAAGCACAGCAAGGCTACTAAGGCTAAGGCTATACCGTAGCCTTTATAGCCAGTAATGGACTCGTCAAAAATAAATACAGCAGCCAGCAGTGGGATCAGCAGGGACAGGCGCTGCGCAGCATCGCTACGAACAATACCTGCTTGCTCCACGGCTTTGCTCATGATGACAAACACACTAGGCAGCAGTAGCCCCAAACTTCCCAGTACCCAGAAGGGGGTATTACCAGATAGCACGCTCATAGGATCTGGGCGTAACAGCAGCACACAGAGGGTAATAGCGGTCAGGTAGTTGATGGCAACGGCCTGACCCACATCCAATTGATATCGACGTGCCAGTTTCAGAAAAATTGAAACGCCTACACTGCAGGCAATACTGAAAAGAAGTAGGTGCATGATGATACCGGTTACAGGGCCTCTAACACGGCTTGTGGGCCTGCTGCAGGCGCTACAGCGTGCGGTTCATGGGGTTGAGTGTAGCAGTGGCTGTTTAGACCTAAGGATTGCAGCAACTGCTTGTCTGCCATGAATTGTGGGTTTTCAGTGGTAAGTAATTGGTCACCATAGAAAATAGAGTTAGCGCCGGCCATAAAGCACAGGGTTTGCATGGTGTCGCTCATGCTAGAGCGACCGGCCGATAACCGTACGGCAGCGGTGGGCATGGTGATGCGGGCAATGGCAATGGTGCGCACAAACTCTAGGTCATCTAAGGCGGCATTGTCTGCCATCGGTGTGCCGGGGATGGGGGCTAGCTGGTTGATGGGCACGGATTCAGGGTAAGGGCGCCGATTGGCGAGTTGAGCGATGAAGGCAGCGCGTTGTTCGCGATCCTCGCCTAGGCCCACAATGCCGCCACTACAGGTGTTTAAACCTGCTGCATGCACACGATCCAAAGTGTCTAGCCTGTCTTGGTAGCTACGCGTTGTAATGATTTTGCTGTAGTAGTCTTCCGACGTATCTAAGTTGTGGTTGTAGTAGTCCAAACCACCTTCTTTTAGCCGTTCGGCTTGGCCGGGTTTGAGCATACCCAAGGTTACGCAGCTTTCCATGCCTAGCGATTTCACAGCTTGAATGAGCTCAATGACTTTATCCAGTTGTGCCTCACTGGGCGAACGCCATGCTGCACCCATACAAAAACGGGTTGCGCCATTGGCTTTGGCATTTAGCGCGGCTTCGATGACGGCTTCTTTATCCAACAGCTTTTCAGCTTTGATGCCCGTGTCATAGCGCGATGATTGGGAGCAATACGAGCAGTCTTCAGGGCAACCTCCCGTTTTAATGGAAAGCAAGCTAGAGAGCTGGATACGATTGGCATCGTGATGTTCGCGGTGCACGGTTTGGGCCTGCCATAGCAAGTCCATGAAAGGTTGTTCGTATAGGGCTAAAACAGCTTTTACTGACCACGGGGCAGTGTGAAGGGAGGTCATGCTCAATCTCCTTGAAAAAGTAGACCTCACTATAGGTAAGTGTGTAGCAAATAAAAGCAGCGCCCATTCTTAAATTACGAGCAAAAACAATGTGTAAACCATGGAAATAGCCATAAATACCCATTTTTTTGACCTTACTTCGCGCTAATACTGTTATCTTTTGTTACACGTATCGGTGTAAATAAATACTACATACGCACGTAGAGAGGTAAGTAAAGGGCAAAATGGCTACGAGCTAAGGTGGTTTTGATAGGATAAACATCAGGGGTTATAGGTGCTTCATCATTACGGGGGAATGGCATGCTCAATCTAGTAGTGACACCTGAGGATGCGGGTATTGATGTGCCACGGCAGATTTCGTTGCGTGGTGCGGTTCCCGGTGAAAAAGTGGCGATTAGCGCGTCCACTGTGAGAAGTGGTGTGCGCTGGACCAGTTATGCCGAGTTCATGGCAGATGACAGAGGGATGGTGGAGCTTGCCAAACAAGTGCCAGATGCCGAGGCCAGTACGTATGATATGGCCGATGCTATGGGGCTGATTTGGTCGCAATTGCCGCAGGTAGAGTCCGCGCGTGAGGTATTTAATCAGTCTGTATTTGACCCGCTAGTCACCACTATTGGTGTGCGTAGTGGTGTGAATAGTGTCAGCGCTACGTTGGTGCAGCGTATAGCGGTAGAGGTGAAGCGTATAGAGGTAGAAGAAGATGGGGTGTATGGCGTGCTGTTTTTGCCTGATGACCCTACACCTAAGCCTGCTGTGATTGTGCTGGGTGGTTCAGAGGGCGGGCTGCAAGAGCATCAGGCTGCGCTCTATGCTTCGCATGGGTATGCGGCGTTGGCATTAGGGTATTTTAGGGTGCCTGGGCGCTCAGATTACATCTCGTACACCGATCTCGAATACTTTACGCAGGCGATGGCATGGTTGCGCCAGCGAGTGCAGCCTGCGCACGATTTTGTGGCAATCAGTGGCTTTTCTAGGGGAGCGGAGCTGGCGCTGCTATTAGCTGCCACGTACCCCAATGCCGTGTCAGCTGTCATTGCGTTTGCGCCCAGCGCTTTTGTGCACAGCTCACAAAATGCGGCTGACCCGGAAATGGGTAGGGAGGCCCCTACTTGGTTGGTGGATGGCGAGCCGCTGTGTCACTTATGGCAGAACAATAGACATGCATCGTGGGAGGCTTTTGATAGCAGCGTGCCGCATAGGCACGAGCTCGCTATACAAACAGCGCTGCAAGATATTGCAGCGATGGATGCGGCACGTATTCCAGTGGAACGCATTAAAGGGCCGGTATTGCTACTGTCAGGGACGGACGATGGTGTGTGGCCTGCTAGTCGTTTTTGTAAGATGGTGGTAGATCGTTTGGCGTCAAGGTCTACCCCGTCATTAGTGCAGTGGGTGAATACGCCGCATGCAGGGCACGCGATACGCTTCCCTTATGTGCCTACCTCGCAAGCGACGTATTTGCATCCTGTCTCTAGATTGCTGTGTACCACGGGTGGGCAGCCCTATGCGGATGCTCAAGCTGGGCGTGAGTCGTGGAAAGCGGTATTGCAATTTTTACGTACAGTGAGTGCAAAGCCTCAAGGCTAAAACGACTACAGCCCTTCACATGAAGGGCTGTAGAGGCTGAGCAGCAAACACTCAATAAGTGATTATGCAAACACTTGGAAGCGTTCTGCGTCATCAATAAAGGATTTATCGCCAATTTCTTGCTCGTGCGAACCAAATGGCATTTGCGCACGTAGTTTCCACGACGCAGGCAAGTTCCATTCTTTAGCGGCGGCGTCGTCAGGCAGCGGGTTGTAATGCTGCAGGCTGGCACCGATATCGGCGTCTGCTAAGGCAGTCCATACTGCCAATTGAGCCATACCGCTGGCTTGCTCGGACCAGATAGGGAAGTTTTCGGCGTAAGCAGCAAACTTTTCTTGTAAGCCACGTACGGTGTCTTGGTCTTCGTAGAACAGTACAGTACCTGCGCCAGCGGCGAAGCTATTGATTTTAGCTTCGGTGGGAGCAAATGCCTCGGCGGGAACAATGCGACGCAATTCGGCTTTGACGATTTCCCAGAATTTCTCGCTTTCCTTACCAAACAAGATCACAGCGCGTGAGCTTTGTGAGTTGAAAGAAGAGGGAGACAAGCGGATGGCGTCTTGAATCAGCGTGGTGACCTCTGCTTGTGACAGAGGCAGTGTTTTGCCCAAAGCGTATTGTGTACGACGATTTTTTAGTGCGGCAAGGTAGCTGTTACTCATTTGAAAATTCCTGTTTTTATGTTGGGTCAAAATAGCGGGTAATAATAACGTTTTAATTTACGGCTGGAGCATCTACCACTACGAGCTCTGCGTCTTCTATAGCCGTAATACGTACTGTTTTTTCTTGGTGAATGGCGGCGCCATCGCGAGCGTTCAATACCAGCTTGTCATTCACTTTTGCTTGGCCGCTGGCCAGTACCAGATAGCCATAACGCTCTGGTGAGGCAAAGTCATAACTAATGCTCTCACCAGCTTTAAGGGTAGCGCCTACGACTCGGGCATCCGACCTGATAGGCAGGGCGTCAGTGTCTTCTGTAAAGCCGCTGGCGAGCACAACAAAGCGGTTGGCACGGTCATCTTTAGGAAAAGGTCTAGAGCCCCACGACGGTGCAATACCTCGTTGGTTAGGCATAATCCAAATCTGAAAGATGCGGGTGGTGGTGGGTTCTAGGTTGTACTCGGAGTGCACGATACCTGTACCGGCACTCATTACTTGCACATCCCCTGCTTCGGTACGACCTTGGTTGCCCAAGTTGTCCTGGTGCGTGATAGCGCCTTCACGTACATAGGTAATAATCTCCATGTCTGCGTGAGGGTGGGGTGGAAAGCCAGTGCCGGATTCGATGGTATCATCGTTCCAAACACGCAAGGCACCCCAGTGCATACGTTTAGGGTCGTAGTATTCCGCAAAGGAAAAATGATGTTTGGCGTCTAGCCAACCGTGGTTGGCGCCACCTAAACTTGTAAAAGGACGATGCTCAATCATGGGCGGCTCCTAGTCAGAACAATCTTTATCATGTGTCTAGTGTACGGGCTGAGAATGGGGCTGAGAATCCAAAATTGGGAATAGCATCCTTTCCATTTTTGATGTGATCACTGGCTGAACCAGCCTATATTCGTGAAATTTTTGCTGTGAGATAAATGAGAAAACTACCAGACCTAGAAGCGTGGGCTATTTTTGCTACGGTGGCTTCCACAGGGTCATTTGCGCGCGCGGCAGAGGAGTTATCGCTTTCCCCAGCAACCGTTTCCAAAGCGATTACACGGTTAGAGCAGCGCATGAAAACTATGCTGTTTCATCGTACGTCGCGCAGTATGTCACTGACGGAAAGTGGTCATGTGGCACTAGAACGGGCAAATCGCATCTTAGAAGAGGGTGAAGCGGTAGAGGCCGAGATCACTGAGCAATCCCAGAGTTTGCGAGGCATGATACGGGTGTCGGCGCCTATGTCGTTTGGTCTGAGCAGCTTAGCGCCCTTGTTGCCTACCTTTTTAAAAGCTAACCCCGAGGTAGAGCTAGACATACAGTTCAACGACGAACATGTAGATCTGGTGTCTGAGGGCTTTGATCTGGCGGTACGTATTTCAAACTTGGTGGACTCCAGCTTGTTGGCGAGGAACATCTGCAAAATACGTATTTTGCTGGTGGGGGCGCCAGCGTATTTGGAAGCGTATGGTGAGCCTAAGCATCCTATGGAACTGGCACACCACAAAGCACTGCTTTACACCTACTCTAAAGCTGGCATGAGCTGGCGGTTCCAGCACCCCGTTAAAGGCGAGTTTGTGCAGCATTTGCCGCCGGTGTCGTTGCGGGCGAATAATTCGGATGGTTTGCAGCCTGCATTGTTAGCGGGGATGGGCTTGGCGTTGCTGCCCGATTTCTTAGTGTGGGATCACTTGCAAAGCGGCGCATTGCGTCATGTGATGCAAGATTGGTCAGCCGGGTCTGTGTCGCTGTCATTAGTCACGCCACCAGGCCGAAAACGTCCTGCACGGGTGCAGGCATTTATGGATTATTTGGCAAGTAGTTTGGCCAAGGCACCGTGGGTGCGGGCAGAGTAACCAGAGGGCGCACATGGCTAGGCATGCTTTTGCTGTGAAACGTATCGCAGACCTTGGTGTGGAAATCATCGAGGCAGAAAGCGGCCGTACCTTTGCTAAGCATGTGCACGAGCAATATGGCATAGGGTTAGTAGTGCGAGGTGCGCAGCGCTCGGCAAGTGGTAGGGGTCAGGTAGAAGCTAGTGCGGGGGATGTAATCTCGGTGAATCCTGCCGAAGTGCACGACGGCGTGCCTATTGATGATGTGCGCCGTTGGCATATGCTGTATTTTGATCCTGCTGTCATTGCGCGTCAGTTTACGGATATCACTACCGATGCGCCATTTTCATTACAGGAGTTTGCCTATCCTGTGCTGCGTAGTCGCTTGGCGGCAGGCGTATTTAGCCAGCTATACAGCAGTGTGTTAGCGGCGGGGGCGCCGCAGACTGTGTGGCCTTTGAGGAAAACTTGCTGCTGTTATTGCCGTTACTAGTGGACCGCAATGTACCATCATCGCCAGTGCTAGGAACAGCGGCAGGTACTGCTAAAACGATGATTGATGATAATCCGCTAGGCGATATCTCGCTGGCGGCATTAGCAAAAGAATCTGGGTTAAGTCGCTTTCAGTTAGTGCGTGCTTTTTCGCGCCTGACCGGGCTTACGCCTCATGCGTATGCCGTGCAAAAGCGGGTGCAAATAGCCAAGCGACTGATTGGCGAGGGAAGGGCATTGGCGGATGCCTCATACGCTAGTGGCTTTGCTGATCAAAGCCATATGACGCGGCATTTTGTGCGTAGCTTTGGTTTTTCTCCTGGCTTATATGCACGGCACTGCTCGTAGTTGCGCTGCAATTTTGTTCAAGATACGCTGAATCTGTACTGACATAGTGATAGCTTTTATGTGGCTGGAGACTATGAATGAGTATGGAATTTGTGTTGACCTCACTGTTGATTGTTGTGTCGCCGGGTATTGGTGTGATCTACACCATTGCAGCAGGCTTGTCGGGTGGGCTGCGTGCCAGTGTGGTAGCCGCAATAGGTTGCACCTTAGGAATAGTTCCACATGCGGTGGTGGCGATCAGCGGATTGACGATGGTGCTGCATGCTAGTGCCATGGCCTTCCAACTACTCAAATACTTGGGTGTGGTGTATTTGATTTACATGGCTTTGTCCATGTTGCGCGAAAGTGGGCCGTTGCGTTTCGAGGCGGATCAAACCAAGGCAAACCATAAAGAGATCATTGTGTCGGCGGTGTTGATCAATCTGTTGAACCCAAAATTATCCGTGTTCTTTTTTGCTTTCTTACCGCAGTTTATACGTAGCGATGATGTATTGCCTGTCTCGCAAATGCTGTGGCTAAGCGGTGTCTTTATGCTGATGTCGTTGGTGGTTTTTGTGTTGTATGGTGCCTGTGCTGTCAGTGTCAGGCGATACATTATTTCCAATGTGCGTGTGCAATTATGGATGCGCCGTTTATTTGGTGCGGCTTTTTTGGGGTTGTCGGTGCAGTTAGCGCTAAGCAAGCAGTAGAGGCTTAGGCTTGTATAGTGAGTAGAAAGCAAAAAAGCCTTTGATTTCTCAAAGGCTTTTTTTGTATTCTTGGCGGAGCGGACGGGACTCGAACCCGCGACCCCCGGCGTGACAGGCCGGTATTCTAACCAACTGAACTACCGCTCCAGCAGTAGTGTGTTTAAATCGTTGCCAAAAAGTTTTGGCGTCCCCACGGGGATTCGAACCCCGGTACCTACCGTGAAAGGGTAGTGTCCTAGGCCTCTAGACGATGGGGACTCAGGACTTAAACCAGCTAAGAAAAAGAGTATAGCAACACTTTATTCTAGTTGTCAACAGTATTTGATCATGTTGCTGTGAATTTTATGAGAAATAGGAAAATCTAGCTCGTTAGCTGGTGTGGGGCAGGTTTGTGAGGACGTGGCTATTGCCAGAATGAGTGCGGTGTAAACAGCTAAGCAGCCAGTATAAGTGGGATAATGTTATGTATTGCTCCCATCTGTGGTGGTGATTTTAATAAGGCATAACGAAGGATATGGGCGAATGAGGAAAAAGTACGGCAACCAGCGAGCAGCGACTACACGCACGCCGGCCAAATCTAGTCGCTTGGTTGTACTGAATAAGCCCTATGGTGTCTTAACGCAGTTCAGTGATGATCAAGGTAGGACAACGCTGGCTGATTACGTGCCGATTAAAGATGTGTACCCTGCAGGGCGTCTGGATAGAGACAGCGAAGGGCTGTTGCTGCTGACCAATGATGGCCGCTTGCAAGCGCAGATTGCTGAGCCTCGCTATAAAACCTCTAAAACATACTGGGCACAAGTGGAAGGGGCGGCAACAGAGCAGCAATTGCAGCAGTTGCGTCAGGGGGTGTTGCTCAAAGATGGGATGACGCTACCTGCGGAAGCTGAGTTATTGGGCGAACCTGAGTTGTGGTTGCGTGATCCGCCTATACGTTATAGGGCGAGTATTCCTACTAGTTGGATTAGCCTAACGATTAGCGAGGGCAAAAATAGACAAGTGCGTCGTATGACGGCTGCGGTGGGGTTGCCTACATTGCGGTTGGTGCGAGTGCGCGTGGGGCAATGGCAGTTAGATGGGTTGCAGCCAGGGGAATGGCGTGAAGTGGCGCTGAGCTAGTCTGCTAGAAAATGTGCTGTATTCATGGTGAATGCAGCTATTTTTCTGGCGGTAGAAAAGCGAGGTGCGCTTAGCTTACTGTGTGAGCTGTGATGCAATAGCTATGTAGTGAGTAGAAAGCAAAAAAGCCTTTGAGAAATCAAAGGCTTTTTTTGTATTCTTGGCGGAGCGGACGGGACTCGAACCCGCGACCCCCGGCGTGACAGGCCGGTATTCTAACCAACTGAACTACCGCTCCAGCAGTAGTGTGTTTAAATCGTTGCCAAAAAGTTTTGGCGTCCCCACGGGGATTCGAACCCCGGTACCTACCGTGAAAGGGTAGTGTCCTAGGCCTCTAGACGATGGGGACTCAGGACGTAAACTACTTCTTCGTTTTTCTTGGTGGAGGTAAGCGGGATCGAACCGCTGACCTCTTGCATGCCATGCAAGCGCTCTCCCAGCTGAGCTATACCCCCCTTGGATGTCGCATTTAACTGCTGCATCAACGAAGAAATGAAATTATGCACGACTTTTAGGTTTGGTGCAAGTCTTTTAGGAAAAAGAGTCAAAACACCTATAAAAAAATCGCTCTGTAGCTTTTTGACACGTTTTTTAGAGTTAAGACACGAATTCTGACAAAAAAAGTTAAGAAACCACTATTGAGGCCGTTATTAGGTGGAGTTCGCTCTTTTGACTCGTATAGGCTGCTGTATCTTTTGTGCTCCGTTTAAAAGCTACGTTCAGCAAGTGCTGGAGTGCATAGCCACAGCCCTGATATATGCGTATCTTTCTTCTCCGCGATTTTGTGCATCACGAATGAAAAACCTAGATTCTTGCTCTGATGATTACTCCACCACAACACTAGAAGAACTGGTGGGGCTGTTGCGGCACCAGGCGTCGGCTCAGAGTGGCTTAGAACATATGATGTCAAAGCTCTTGAGTACGGCATTACTGGGCGTAGCAGTGGTTCAGAACGATCAGTTCTTGTTTGCGAACCCAATGCTACAACAAATGCTAGACAGCGCAGAGGGAGTATTGCGGCAATCCGTCCCTTTTTCTTCGCTACGGTTATTGCCGTATGCCTTACCGTCGTGTGCCGGTAATACCGAGAAAGTAGCAACCTCGCAGATAGATGTGCATTACGAGTGCCGTTGGCAAACGCCCAAAGGCAAATTATTGGATGTGGATATCTATGCTGTGGTTGTGCCGTGGGGGGAAAGCAAAGCGACTATCGTGCTAGTCAACGATATTAGTGTACGTAAACAGTACGAGGCATCAGCCCGTTTGGCGGGTTTGGTGTATGAAACTACCTCGGAAGCCATAGTCGTTACAGATGAAGACGGTGTGGTGGTAGATGCCAATCCGGCATTTAGTGCGATTACGGGCTATACCTTAGAAGAGGTTCTGGGCCAACGCTTAAACATGCTGGCTTCAGGCAAGCAAAGTCCGCAGTTTTATCAAAAAATGTGGGCAGAGTTGGCAGAGTCGGGCCAATGGCAAGGCGATATATGGAACCGACGAAAAAACGGTGAAGAATACGCGGAGCGCTTACACATTAGTACTAGCTGGAATCCTGATGGCAGCGTGTATAGGCGTATTGGGGTGTTTTCAGACATCACTAGTCATAAAAAACGTGAAGCGTTGGTGTGGCGTCAGGCTAACTATGATCATTTAACCAACTTGCCAAATAGGCAGCGTTTTCATGGGCGTCTGCACGAGGCCATGCAGCAGTCTATACAAAAGGGCAGCCCTTTTGCATTGATTTTTCTGGATCTGGATATGTTCAAGGATGTGAATGACACCTTAGGGCATAACGTGGGCGATGAGCTGCTTAAAGAGGTAGGTAGACGGCTACAAACATGTGTGCGAGATAGCGATGCCGTGGCACGCTTGGGCGGTGACGAGTTCACCGTGATCGTATCGGGAGTGGAGGATCTATCGGTAGTAGAGCGCATTTGCCAGCAAATACTTGGCACATTGGCTAAGCCTTACAAGTTGGGCGAAGAGGTGGCCATGATTTCCGCCAGTTTAGGGGTGACGATGTACCCTGCTGATGCAAATGATGCGGGCGAATTGTTGAAAAATGCCGATATGGCCATGTATGCCGCTAAAGAGTGTGGCCGTAATCAATACTGTTTCTTCTTGCCGGCGATGCGTGAGGCAGTGCAGGCACGAGTGCAGTTTTCACGCGACTTACATATTGCGCTCGCAGAGAACCAATTTAGGTTGTATTACCAACCTATTATCGACGTGCAAACAGGCAAGGTTTGCAAGGCAGAAGCTCTGATCCGCTGGTTGCATCCCGAATTGGGCTTAGTGCCGCCGTCGGAGTTTATTCCCTTTGCGGAAGACTCGGGTCTTATTGTGGAGATAGGGAATTGGGTATTTAATGCAGCGGTAGATCAGGCAGTGAAGTGGCGTTCGTTTGGCAAGGATTTCCAAATTAGTGTGAACGTATCGCCTGCGCAGTTTTATGCCAACGGTGTGAACCCTAAAGACTGGTTGCAGCGTATAGAAGATGCTGGCCTAGATATGTCTAGCATCGTGATAGAAATTACTGAACGTTTGCTGCTAGATACCAATGCCAACGTCACTAAAATTTTGCGTGTATTTAGAGATGCGGGCATTGCCATTGCACTGGATGACTTTGGTACCGGTTTTTCGTCACTGACGTATTTAAAGCGTTACCCCATTAACTTCATCAAAATCGACCAATCCTTTGTGCGCAACATCGAGCCTGGTTCCGAAGATCAGGCATTATGTGATGCCATGATTGTGATGGCCCATAAGTTAGGGATGGAAGTGATTGCCGAAGGCGTGAGTGCTGAGGTGCAACTGAGCTTGTTGCAAGATGCAGGATGCGATTATTTGCAGGGCTTTTTATTCTGCCCGCCCGTGCCCGCAGAGCAATTTCAAACATGGATGCAAAACTGGCGTTATCCAGAAACGCCAGCGTTAAGCAATAAATAGCTAGGTATTAGCAGTGCGGCGGCGTAAACGGCTGGCGCCTGCGATAAAGCAAACCAGCAACGAGAAGGCAATAATAGGGGTGTTCCCCCAACGTACATAGGGTGTCAGGCCGCTCATGCCTTGCACTTCTACATCTAGAATGGCGCGTTGGTTGGGTGTCACCATCGCCAAAATAGCACCGGTATGATCAATGGCAGCCGTCGCACCTGTGTTGGTAGCGCGTAGCATAGGGCGTGCGCTTTCCATCGCGCGCACCCTAGAAATTTGCAGGTGTTGGCGCAATGCCCACGAGTCCCCAAACCATGCCAAATTACTGCTGTTAATCAGAATATTAGCGCCGCTATCTTGTTGGGCAGGACGTACCGCACGAATGATTTCTTCACCGAATACGTCTTCGTAGCAAATATTGGGGGCAATCAGCAGGTTGTTTAAGGCAAAGTTTTGTTGACGTGTATCGCCGCGTGCAAATTCACCCAGTGGGATTTGCATCATGTCGATGAACCAGCGAAAACCTTGGGGTACAAACTCACCAAAGGGCACCAAGTGAAACTTGTTGTACTGCATGGTTTGGCGTTGCAGTATGTCTTGGGGCGTAGTGGTGGGGCTAATCGTAATCAGGCTATTCGTGTAGTACGACGGATTGTCTGGGTCGGACATGGGAACGCCCAGTATGACAGTGGCTTGCTGGCGCTTTGCGATATCAATCCAAATTTGCCACTCTTGTTCAGAGAGCAAATACTGCATTAACGGGACAACGGTTTCAGGCAGCACAATTAATTCTGGCTGTGCTCCCGCTTCTTTCTCAGGTAACGCACTCATGTATTGGTAGGTGCGAATACCTTCTAGCAAATACTGTGGGTCAAACTTTTGAGACTGTGGAATATTGCCTTGTACCAGTCTGGCCAGTATGGGTGAACCTTCCGGTTTGGCCCATTCTAGCTGTTGCCAGTACAAGCTTAGAGCTCCCAGCACTGCACTGACTAACAGCGCTACGGCGGGTGGTTTGCTGTGCATGTGTGCTGGGGTAAGCAGGCTAAGTGCGGCTGCACAAAATGCAGCGCTCCAACTAATCGCATAGCTACCTAGTATGGTGGCCCAGCCAGCAAAGAAACCATCCACGTGGGCGTAGGCAATGTTTAACCAGGGGAAGCCGGTGAGCAGACTGCCACGCAGCCACTCAAATAGTGTCCATACCGAGGCGGTAAGTGTAGCGAGCAGTAGTGCTTGCAACCACGGGCTGCCACGGCGGGGTTGTAGCACGCGTATCAACCAGATAGCGGCCACAACAAAACCTGCTAGTGCAGCAGCAAGTAAAGCAACGGCGAGTGCGGCAAGAGCAGGATGCAAATTGCCGAAGTCGTGCATGCTGATGTAGAGCCAATAAAGTCCCGTCGCAAAGTTACCCACACCAAATAACCAGGCTTGTCCTAAGGCTTGTCGTGTGCTGGAAGCATGCACACTGCATGCAAACAGAACGGCTAGCGTAATGAGTTGAACAAAAGGTAAGGCTTGTAAGGGGAGGGGATCCGGAGCATAGCTGGTGGCGTGTACTACGCCAGCCAGCAGCACCAGAAAGTAATTGGATTGCCGTGACTTTATTGGACTAGCGCTCATAGCGTTGCGGTAGAGGAATCTTCCAGGTTGGGAAGCTCACGCTGTACGTGTAGCCAGAGCGCCCGTTTTGGGTCGGCTCGTAAAACGGTAAAGCGTAAGCCTTGACGTTCAATGGTTTCGCCGCGACGTGGGATGTGTCCCAGCTCGGCACCTAGCCATCCACCCACAGTATCGAACTCATCGTCTGTGAGGTGTGTGCCAAAGGCATCGTTGAAATCTTCAATCTCGGTGATAGCCATGACGCGCCAACCATTGTGTCCGGTTTGGAAAATGGTTTGTTCGGCTTCGTCATCGTATTCGTCTTCGATGTCACCAACGATCTGTTCTAGGACGTCTTCCATGGTGATTAGCCCTGCAGTACTGCCGTGCTCATCAATCACGATGGCAATGTGATTACGGCTGCTACGGAATTCGTGCAGCAAGACGTTTAGACGTTTGGTCTCGGGAATAAATACCGCAGGGCGCACCAAGGGGCGTAGATCAATACCTGGGTTGGCGATAGAGAGTAAGAGGTCTTTGGCAAGCAAAATGCCAATAATGTTGTCTCTATCGTTTTCATACACCGGAAAACGGGAACGACCTGTTTCGATGATGATTGGCAGCAGTTCTGCCAAGGGGGTAGAGATATCGAGTAAATCGATTCTTGCGCGGGGAACCATGATGTCTGCCACGGTTTTGCTGGCAACATCCAGTGCGCCGGAAATCATGGCAGCGGCTTCGCTGTCGATGATGCCACGTTCTTGGGCACTTTGAAGTATCGCTTTAATATCTTCGCGATCTTCGGGTTCTGGGCGGCGTTTAAATATGCCGCTTAAACGAGAAAGACGTTTCTTCTTTCGGGGCTCAGGGTCTGATGAATGTGAGTCTGACATTGTCCAGTGGACGCTTGATGAAAACACTGAGCATAACCGAAACAGCGCGCAAGTAATAGTTATTTTGCCAGATAAGGATTAGGGATTTTCAATGATTGAAGAATCTCAATTTCCAAACCTTCCATATCTTCGGCGTCTTCCGCGTCTATATGGTCGTAGCCCAGCGCATGCAATACGCCATGGATAGTGAGGTGTGCTGCGTGTTGTAAAAGTGTTTTGTTTTGCTCTACGGCTTCGCGTTGCAAAACTTCATCACAAATGATGATGTCTGCGCTAAGGCGTTGATCTTCATCGACGCCGTACTCGAAGGTCAGCACATTGGTGGCGTAGGCTTTATCGCGATATTGGCCGTTTAGCTCGGTCATTTCTTCTGGGCCTACCAAGCGTAGAGCCAGTTGGGCGCAGGTAAAAGGAGCTGCTTCACCGGCTTCGTGATAAACGGCAACGGCGCTGTCTAGGGCTTTTTGTACCCAGTTACGTAGACGCCAGCGAGGCAAGGTGTCTTGGCAATCGCTAGCGTATTGAATGCTGAGGTGTAGTTCAGTTTTCATCGTTCTGATGGCTTTCGTAGGCATCAATAATGCGGGCGACCAAGGGGTGGCGCACCACATCTTTGCTGGTAAGTTGGGTAATGGCTATGCCGGGTACAGACTGCAATACGCGCACGGAATGCTCTAAGCCGCTGCGTTGTCCGCGAGGTAAGTCTACTTGTGTAGGGTCGCCAGTAATCACTGCTTTGCTGCCAAAGCCTATACGGGTCAGGAACATTTTCATTTGTTCTGACGTGGTGTTTTGGGCTTCGTCTAAGATCACAAAGCTGTGGTTCAGTGTGCGGCCACGCATATAGGCCAATGGGGCGACTTCGATCATTTGTTTTTCAAACAAACGTTGTACTTTGTCGTAGCCCATTAAGTCGTATAGCGAGTCGTACAGTGGCCGCAGGTAGGGGTCGATTTTCTGGTTCAGATCGCCCGGTAAAAAACCTAAGCGTTCGCCAGCTTCTACCGCAGGCCTGGTGAGTACAATGCGTTGTACGGCTTCGCGTTCCAATGCATCAATAGCGCAGGCTACTGCTAGAAAGGTTTTACCCGTACCGGCTGGGCCAATCCCAAAACTGATGTCGTGGCTGAGTATTTGGCTTAGGTAGTCGCGCTGGCGTGGTGTGCGTGGGCGTAGATCTCGTCGGCGAGTACGTAGGCTGAGCTCGTCATCGTCCAATGTGGGGGCGGGCGTACTGGGGTCTGCCAGCAAAGGCTTGCTACGTTGCTTGCCTTTGCCGCTGTTTTGAGTATGTTGTACACGACTTTTAAGCTCAACTAACCCTAGCTGAATATCATCAATGCTAAGGGCTTTGTGCACGGCGCGGTCATGAAACCATTCAATGGCTTCGGTGGCGGGGCGCACATCTTGCCCTTGTAGTGTGATGTGATTGCCGCGGCGTTTGAGCGTTACTTCAAAGGCGTGAGCAATCTGTTTCAGGTTTTCATCTATTGGCCCGCAAAAGTTGGCCAGATGGGTGTTATCACCCTCTAGATGAATGGTATGGATTGGGTCTGATGGCGTGTCGTGTTGACTCATGCAGTAGTAGTGCTTTCAGAGGTCACCATTTCACCACGTAGCGTGTTGGTCATCGCTTGTGTGATGCGTACAGTTACCATTTGGCCAATGAGGCGGGAGTTTGCCGGGAAGTTCACAATACGGTTGTTTTCGGTACGGCCCATCACTTCGCTTTCGTCACGACGCGACAAACGCTCTACCAGAACGCGTTGTTCTGTTCCCACCATGGCTTCGCCAATGGCGGTTGCTTGCTCGTTAATCAGAGCTTGCAAACGGTGCAAACGCTCGAATTTCTCTTCCTTGCTGGTGGTGTCTTCTAGGTCGGCAGCGGGTGTGCCAGGTCTACGAGAATACACAAACGAGAACGAGGTATCAAAGCCCACATCTTGAATCAGTTGTAGGGTTTTCTGGAAATCTTCCTCGGTTTCACCTGGGAAGCCCACAATAAAGTCAGAGGACAGCGTGATGCCAGGGCGTGCGGCACGCAAACGGCGCACGATAGATTTGAACTCCAGCGAGGTATAGCCACGCTTCATGGCGGCCAGAACGCGGTCACTACCAGCTTGTACTGGCAGGTGCAAAAACGGTACCAACTTAGGCAGTTTGCCATGCGCTTCGATCAAGCGGGTAGTCATCTCTTTAGGGTGAGACGTGGTGTAACGGATACGCTCAATACCAGGGATGTCGTGCACGTATTCCAGCAGCATGGCGAAGTCAGCAATGTCTGCGCTGTCTTGCATAGGGCCGCGATACGCATTCACGTTTTGGCCTAGTAGCGTGACTTCCTTGACACCTTGGTCTGCCAAATCGGCAACTTCAATCAGCACGTCTTCGAAGGGACGAGAAACTTCAGCACCACGGGTGTACGGTACCACACAGAAACTGCAGTATTTGCTACAGCCTTCCATAATGGACACAAACGCTGTTGAGCCGTCGATACGGGCAGGTGGCAGGTGATCAAACTTCTCGATTTCAGGGAAGCTAGTGTCTACCTGTGAGCGACCACTGTTACGGCGCTGTTTAATCAGCTCAGGCAAGCGGTGCAGGGTTTGCGGGCCAAACACTACGTCCACAAAAGGTGCACGCTCTACAATGGCTTTGCCTTCTTGGCTGGCTACACAGCCGCCAACGCCAATCACCAAGTTCGGGTTTTGTTGTTTAAGGTGACGAACCCTACCCAAATCAGAAAACACTTTTTCTTGCGCTTTTTCGCGCACAGAACAGGTGTTAAATAAGATGATGTCTGCTTCGTCCGGGTTGGACGTTAATTCTACCGGGCCTTGTTGATTCAGTACGTCGGCCATTTTCTCCGAGTCGTACTCATTCATCTGGCAACCAAAGGTGCGAATAAACAGTTTGCGGGTAGGAAGCTGCTCGTCTTGGGCAGCAATAGAAGTAGGGTTGGTATCTTGCATGATGGGTGCCGTGACGGGTGTAGACCCCGGGGGCAAAAATTGAAAGAGAGTAGTATAACGCGTCCCACGTGCTGAGCGAGGTACCGCAATAGCGGGTGTGGTGTATGTGTGGAAAACGCCAAGAAAAAAGCCAGAGTAGAAACTCTGGCTTTTTTGTTTACCCTAGCACTTCGGCTTCGGTGTCGTCGTCTTTTTTGACGGGCTTGATCAAGTCTTCGCGTTTGATGCCTAGCCACATAGAAATGGCAGCCGCTACGAATACAGAAGAGTAAATACCAAACCAAATACCGATGGTCAGCGCTAACGAGAAGTAATGCAGTGTTGGGCCACCAAAGAACAGCATGGACAACACCATCATTTGCGTGGAGCCGTGAGTGATCACGGTACGCGAAATGATTTGAGTAATAGAGGTGTCGATCACATCTGAGGTGGACATACGGCGTTGTTTGCGGAAGTTCTCACGAATACGGTCCATTACCACCACGGACTCGTTCACGGAGTAACCCAATACCGCCAGCACCCCTGCCAATACTGCCAGCGAGAACTCCCACTGGAAGAAGGCAAAGAAGCCCAGAATGATCACCACGTCGTGCAAGTTAGCCAGCGCACACGATACAGCCAGCTTCCACTCAAAACGGAAAGCCAAGTACACCATGATGCCCACAACCACGAACAACAGGGCCATCAAGCCATTGTGTACCAGCTCTTGCCCTACTTGTGGACCCACAAATTCAACGCGGCGCAGTTCAACTTTGTTGCTGCTCGAAGCATCTGCTGCTTGCAGTGCACTCAGTACAGCACGGCTTTGTTCTGTACTGGCGTTAGTGTCGCCATCGCCATGAGTCGGAAGGCGGATCATGACGTCACGTGGTGTACCGAAGTTTTGCACTTGGAAATCACGGTAACCCAAACCACCAATGGTCTGACGAACATCGTCCAGCGACACGGCTTCTTCGTAATTGACCTCAATGACAGTACCGCCAGTGAACTCAATAGACAGGTTGAAGCCTCGGGCAACAATAAAAAATACGGCTGCAACAAAGAAGATGACACTAATCAGGTTCAGCACCAACGCGTGGCGCATGAAAGGGATAGTGCGGGAAATTCTAAAAAATTCCATGTTATTCCAGGCTTACTGTTTGTTATCAGGTTTCCAGACCTGGCCAATAGCCAGACTCTGCAGACGACGGCGTCGGCCGTACCACAGGTTCACGAGGGCGCGCACACCAACCACGGAGGAGAACATGGAGCTCAAAACCCCCAGAATGTGCACTACAGCAAAACCTCGTACAGGACCTGAACCAAATGCCAGCAACGCGATACCCACAATCAAACTGGTTAAGTTGGAGTCGAAAATGGTTGCCCATGCTCGGTCGAAACCAAGGTTAATCGCTTGTTGGGGACTAGCACCGTTACGTAGCTCTTCACGAATACGTTCGTTAATCAGTACGTTGGCGTCAATCGCCATACCCAGTGTCAGTGCAATCGCGGCAATACCAGGCAGGGTCAACGTGGCTTGTAGCATAGACAGCATCGCTAGCAACAAGAGCACGTTAAAGGTCAGGCCTAGCGTGGAGAACACGCCAAACAGCTGGTAGTAAATAATGATGAAAATAGCAATGGCAATAAAGCCGTACAAGGTAGAGTCAAAACCCTGTTTGATATTTTCTGCACCCAAGCTTGGGCCAATAGTGCGTTCTTCGATGATTTTCATCGGGGCAGCCAACGAACCTGCACGAAGCAACAGAGAAATATCGGTGGCTTCTTGAGCATTCATGCTGCCAGAAATTTGTACTTGGCCATTAGGGATTTCGCCGCGAATAACGGGAGCCGTTACCACTTCGCCTTTACCTTTTTCAAACAGCACAATGGCCATGCGCTTGTTGACGTTGTTGCGGGTCACGTCACGGAAAATACGTGAGCCTTTGTTGTCCAGCGTCAGGTTAACGGTGGGCTGTTGTGTTTGCTGATCGCGGCCAGGTTGGGCATCTTGCAGGTTTTCACCTGTCAGTACCACTTGACGACGCAGCAGCAAGGGGCGGCCATCACGATCGGTGTAGCGCTCTAAGCCAAACGGTACAGTACCTGCCATCAAGGCGGCTGTAGCCGTAGGGGAGTCGTCTACCAAACGGATTTCCAATGTAGCGGTACGGCCTAGAATTTCTTTGGCTTTCGCTACGTCTTGTACGCCAGGCAACTGTACAACAATACGGTCAGCACCTTGTTGTTGGATTACCGGCTCAGAAACGCCCAGCTCGTTAATACGGTTGCGCAGCGTTGTGATGTTTTGGCGTAAGGCGTTGGTTTGTGCTTGGATCAGTGCGGTTTCAGATAGCGTACCCACTAACTCAAAACTACCTTCTTGGCCTGATGCGTTCACGAACTGCAAGTCAGGTATTTGGCGACGCAATGCAGTGAGGGCATCAGAGCGTGCTTCAGCGGAACCTAGATTCACAACCAATGACAGGTTCTGACGTTCTACGCCTTTTTGCGCAATATCCGCTTCACGTAAAACAGTGCGAACTTCAGATGCCAGTGACTCATAGCGGCCGGTTAGGGCGCCTTGCATGTCTACTTCCAGCAGGAAGTGCACGCCACCGCGCAAGTCCAGACCCAAGTGCATAGGTTGTGCACCGATGGCAGTTAGCCAACTCGGCGAAGCGGGCATTAGGTTCAGGGCGACGGTGAATTCAGGGTCTTCGGCATTAGGAACCAGTTCACGCTCGATAACGTCTTTAGCTTTGAACTGTGTGTCGGTAGAGTCAAACCGTACACGAATGGTGCCAGAGGTACCGTGCTGCTCGAAATAGGACCCTGTGGACGTAAGGTTGTGACGTTGCAGTATGCTTTCAACGCGCGACAAAGTGCTCAGATCCACTTTAACCGTGGACTTGGCGGAGGCTATCTGCACGGCTGGCGATTCGCCATAGAAATTAGGCAGTGTGTAGATCACGCCTATGACCAGTGCGACCAGTACAGTGAGATATTTCCAGATAGGATAACGGTTCATGGGTACTTCGGCAGAAACGGTACACAAAGCCCGAACGGATGTTCGGGCTGGAGAGAGAATTACAAGCTTTTGATTGTGCCTTTAGGCAGAACAGAACCAACGGCTTGACGTTGCAACAGGATTTCCACAGGCTTTTCTGCCAAGGAAGATACTTCCAACGTAATGTAGTTGTCTTGTACTTTGCTGATTTTGCCCAGCAGACCACCAGTAGTGATCACTTCATCACCTTTACCCAGATTAGCAACCAGATTGCGGTGCTCTTTCTGACGTTTCATTTGAGGACGGATCATCAGGAAGTACAGGATGACGAACATCAGAATGATAGGCAGCATACCTACCAAAGCGTTTTCGCCACCAGCGGCTTGAGCGGGGATAACTGTCAGAATGTCAGTAATAGACATAGGGGCTCCTGTGTGATCGGAATTGTTCTTAAAAAAATTAAGGTTTATGTAAGCAAAGCGTTATTGTAGCGACATCTTCTTCGTCTGTAAGACTTATTCTATACCGCGAGAACGGTCGCGTGCGAAAGCTGCTTTCCACTCTTCAAAACGCTCAGCTTCGATAGCATCGCGCATTTCCTGCATGATTTGCAAATAAAAATGCAGATTGTGATACGTATTTAAACGTGCACCCGCAATCTCGTTAGAACGTTGTAAATGATGTAAGTAAGCGCGAGAGAAATTCTGGCAAGTATGGCACTGGCAAGACGGATCCAGGGGGCGCGTGTCATCGCGATAACGCGCATTGCGGATTTTTACATCGCCAAAGCGGGTAAATAGCCAGCCGTTACGCGCATTGCGGGTAGGCATGACGCAGTCAAACATATCCACACCCTGACTCACGCCTTCAACTAAGTCTTCCGGTGTGCCTACGCCCATTAAGTAGCGGGGGGCATTCTCGGGCAGGCGTGGGGTGGTGTGCTGCAAAATGCGGAACATGTCTTCTTTGGGCTCACCCACAGACAAGCCACCGATGGCGTAGCCTTCAAAGCCAATATCCGTTAGGCCTGCCAAAGACTCTTCACGCAAGTCTTCGTACATACCGCCTTGCACAATGCCAAAAAGGGCATTGGGGTTTTCTAATGCATTGAACTCATTACGCGAGCGTTTGGCCCAGCGCAGTGACATGCGCATGGATTGGGCGGCTTCTTCGTGTGTGGCAGGGCGCTCATCAATAAGATAAGGTGTGCATTCGTCAAACACCATCACGATATCGGAGTTCAGGGCATGTTGAATGCGCATGGACTCTTCAGGTGTTAAGAACATTTGGTCGCCATTGATGGGCGACGCGAACTTCACACCTTCCTCGGTGATTTTTCGCATGCCTTTAAGGCTAAACACTTGAAAGCCGCCGGAGTCTGTCAGGATGGGGCCATTCCACTGCATAAAGCCGTGCAGACCGCCGTGCTCTTTGATGACCTCGGTGCCGGGGCGTAGCCATAAATGGAAGGTGTTGCCCAGAATGATCTGTGAACCGATCTCGGTCAGTTCGTGTGGCAACATGCCTTTGACGCTGCCGTAGGTACCTACCGGCATGAATATGGGGGTTTGAACCACGCCGTGGTTTAGGGTGATCTGGCCGCGACGGGCTTTGCCATCACGTTTAAGTAACTTGAAATCTAATCCACTCATGATTGCGGGGCGGCCTCAATAAACATGGCGTCGCCATAACTGAAAAAACGATAATGTTGCTTTATAGCATGGCTATACGCCTGCTGAATAAAGGGGAGCCTGGAGAGTGCTGAGACCAGCATCAACAGTGTGGATTGCGGCAGGTGAAAGTTAGTCACCAAGGCATCTACCCACGTAAAAGTGTAGCCGGGGGTAATAAATAGGCGGGTATCGCCTTCTATGCTGCCGTCAGGGTTTTGGTGGCCATTGCATTCGTGATAACGCACGGCAGATTCCAACGCACGCACACTCGTAGTACCTACAGCAATAATGCGTCCGCCTTGGGCGCGAGTACGCTGCAGTTTTTCCAGTGTTTCAACCGGCACAAAAAAGCGTTCAGCATGCATTTGGTGCTCGCTCAGTTGCTCACTGCGTACCGGTTGGAAGGTACCAGCGCCAACGTGCAAGGTGACAAAGGCTTGATCAACGCCCAATTCGCTAAGGCTGTTTAACAAGGTTTCATCAAAGTGCAGACCAGCAGTAGGCGCCGCTACAGCACCAGGGGCTTCTGCATAGACAGTCTGATAGCGCTGATCATCTTCGGCGGTGGGAACCTGCTGAATGTACGGAGGCAAGGGTGTAGCACCGTACTGTTCTAAGGCGTCGAGCGCGGGTTGTACAAACTCTAGTTCAAACAATGCATCTTGTCGGCCAGTAACGATCACCTCAAGTTGCCCATCTGCCAACAGTAAACGCGTGCCAGGCTTTGGGGATTTACTGGCGCGTATATGAGCCAATGCCTGATGGGCTGAGGTGATACGTTCTACCAGTACTTCTACTTTGCCGCCGCTTTGTTTTTCGCCCAACAGTCTGGCTTTGATGACTTTGGTATTGTTAAACACCAATAGATCGCCTGGACGTAAGAGCTGGCTGATTTGGCTGAACTGCATGTCCGTCAGTTGGCCTTCTGCATTTAAGTGCAAAAGACGGCTGCCGGTACGAGTGGCTGCAGGAGTTTGGGCAATGAGCTCCTCAGGCAGATCGTAGTCAAACTGGGAGAGTTCCAAAGAGGGATCAACGGGCATAACAGAAACTTTGGCCGTGCATGGTAGAAAACCCGCCATTTTAACGCTGTTGCAGAAAAAACGTTTGGTTTTGCACTTTTTCAGGGGAATTTTCGTTATGCTGATGCTTTGTTTTTTGCTGCCAGGGCATGTTATGAAAGCCATGTATCGTCTGTGTCAAAGCCTATTGTGTTGTGTGGCATTGTTGATGCCGTTCTCTGCTGTTCAAGCGCGTATAGAGGGATTACCTGACGATCTGGAAAAGATCTGGAAAAGTACAGGTTTGCCTGAAAGTGCGTTGTCGCTAGTGGTGCAAGATGTAGACGGTAATGTGCTGATTAACCATAACCCAGCGGTGCCGCGAAACCCAGCTTCGGTGATGAAGATGGTAAGTACCTGGGCTGCATTGTCTACTTTGGGGCCCGAGCACACATGGCGCACTAGCTTGATGGCTCAACAAGGTGGTGTGGTAGATGAACAAGGGTCGTTGCAAGGGCCTTTGTATATCAAAGCGGGCGGCGACCCGTTTCTAACCATTCCTGACCTGTGGAATATGCTGCGCGAATTGCGCATGCGCGGTATTAAAAATATTGGCGATGTAGTGATAGATCGCTCGGTGTTTGGCTCTATCTCTACAGACCCCTATGCTTTTGATGGCGCAGGCGACCGACCTTATAACGCTAGTCCAGACGCCTTGGTAGTAGGCTTGGGTGCTTCTCGTATTGTGTTGCAACCGGATGCCAATGCTAAACAGTGGCTAGCTTTTGTGGACCCACCTTTGCCGGGCGTGCGTGTCGAGGGCAACGTAGAGTGGGCCAATGGTAGCTGCCCTGGTTCACCTGCAATTAACACACGCGTCGCGCAAACTGCCGGTAATGTGGTGATTTCATTAAGCGGCAGAGCAGCGGGTTCGTGTGGCGAGTTCAGTGTGTATAGACTGTCGCATTCGCAGCCCGAGTTCTTTGAAGCGATATTCCGCATGCTGTGGAAAGAGTTGGGTGGTACGTTAGCGCGCGATGTTAAAGCAGGCAGTATCCCTGGTAGTGCGAAGGCCGTGGTGTGGCATGATTCTCGTCCTTTGCTTGAGCAAATTCGTATGATCAACAAGCAAAGTAATAACCTGATGGCGACGATGGTGCTGCTGTCCGCGGGTGAAAGTATGCAAGGTCGTGGTGCAACGACGGCTTCGGCAGAGCGTGCCGTAGAGCAGGTATTAAACCGACAAGGCATTAATACACAAGGCTGGCGCATTGATAACGGCTCAGGCTTGTCTCGTGACGCACGATTGACCGCCCAAGGGTTGGCGCAGATGTTGCAGCAAGCATGGCGCTCTAATTACATGCCAGAGTTTATTTCGTCGCTGGCTATTGCGGGCGTAGACGGAACAGTAGGTAGGCGCTTTCGTGACAGCGATGCCGCAGGTCGTGCTCACCTGAAAACGGGTACCTTGCGTGATGCCCGAGCATTGGCTGGCTATGTGTTAGATAGTCAAGGTAAGCGTTATGTGATGGTCAGCATGGTGAATGATCCACGCTCAGATGTGGTGCGTCCTTTTGATGATGCGTTAGTGAAATGGTTGGCAGGACGTTAGTCTCTTGCAGTTTGGTTTAAAATAGAGAGCTGGTGCGGTGTCAGACTGGCACCGTGTCAGGATTCTAACGATAAGGAATATAGTTTCCATGCCCATACATGAAATACGCCACCCTTTGATTCGCCATAAACTGGGCTTAATGCGCCGAGCGGATCTCAGCACCAAAAATTTCCGTGAAATGTCACAGGAGATTGCGGCGTTGCTGACGTACGAAGCGTGTAAAGATTTACCGCTGGAAGATACCGTAATCGAAGGTTGGTGTGGCCAGGTTAATGTAGAAAAACTGGCAGGCAAAAAAGTGACTGTGGTACCTATTTTGCGTGCAGGCATAGGGATGCTAGATGGTGTGTTAAGTCTAGTGCCCGGCGCTAAAGTATCTGTAGTGGGTATTGCGCGTAACGAGGAAACCCTAAAGGCTCAAACTTACCTAGAGCGTTTAGTGGGTGAGTTGGATCAGCGTTTGGCATTGATTATCGACCCTATGTTGGCTACAGGCGGTTCTATGGTTGCGACTATAGATATGCTGAAAAAAGCAGGCAGTAAGAATATTCGTGCTTTGGTGTTGGTTGCTGCACCAGAAGGTATTAAAGCCGTAGAAGAGGCGCACCCCGATGTGCACGTATACACAGCCTCTATTGATGAGCGCTTAGACGAGCACGGTTATATCGTGCCTGGTTTGGGTGATGCGGGTGACCGTATTTTCGGTACCCAACAGAAAATCGAATAAAGTTTGATCTGTATCTGTTTTTTACAAATCTTGTTAAAGCAGCGCTAAGGCTGGGTGTGAAAATCAGGTAAGCTAGAACGTAGACGTAGTGAGGTAGGCGCTATGAAAATAGGGCCTACTACATGTTCAATTTTTGCTTTTCAAGGAGCGAACTATGGTGACTAGAAAACGTGTACAAGCAGTGGAAGAGAACTTCATCGACGATGTGAAGAGCAGCTTGGACGAAGCAGAGAAACTGCTGCGTGAAGCCGCTTCGGCCTCCGGTGACAAAGCAACGGAATTGCGTGAGAGCGCATTACGTGCACTGCGCAACACACGTGAAGTCTTGCATGATACGCAGGAAGCCGTTGTGGAGCGCGGTCGTCAGGCTGTTAAGGCTACCGATCACTATGTACATGACAATCCTTGGCAAGCCATTGGCGTGGCTGCAGTAGTAGGTTTGTTGTTTGGCATGCTGGTAAGCCGTCGCTAATCTCCTCCGGTTGTTCACTACGGCTGCCTGTGTACAGGCGGCCGTTTTATTGCAAAGGGGTCACATGACATTACGACAATCTGTGGGTGACATAGGTTGCACCGTTCTGGCTATTTTCCGTACCCGTCTAGAACTCGCGGCAGTAGAAGCTGGTCAGCAGAAAGCCAGACTGGCAAAAATAATGGTGTTGCTGTTTGGTGCGCTGTTATTTAGCACCTTGGCATTGCTGGTGTTTACGCTGTTTATTGCGCTGCTGTTTTGGCCTACGGAATATCGCTACTGGGCAATTGCCAGTTTATTCGTGGTGTATGCCGTATTGGGCGTAAGCTTTGGCTTGATTGTGATGCGACGTTTGAATTCAGGCTCGTATCCGTTTGAAGCGACGGTAGAAGAAATCAAAAAAGATATACAAGTGATTGAAAACTTACGCCAGTCCAGTCGTGACGAGGCGAAGGGGGGCGATCGTGAGTAGACGTAATAAAGAGTTAGATGCGGAAATTCGTGTTGAGCTATTGCGTGCACGTGCAGCGATAGAGCGCGACGATTTACGCAAACATGTGCAGCAGTTCAACGAGAAAATCCAACCCTCTAGTATTGTGAGCTCGCTAGTTGGAGCAGGTCGCAGTAGCTTTTTAGGTGGTTGGGGAAATCTGCTGTTTTCAGCCTCTACACGTTATCCACTACTGCTATCGTTGGCTTCTTCGATGCTAGGTAGTGTGGGCGGCAAAAAACTGAAAACTGGCGCTGTAGCGCTGCTAGGCTGGAAGTTATTTCGTTTGTTTACTTCGCATTCGGCTAAAAAACGCCAACATGCAGATGACGCTAATGATCGCGTCATGGGGCCCTGAGCAGTATTGCTCAGGGCTTTTTTGTAGGGCTGATTACAGCTTCAAATCAGCCCACAAATCATCCACACGTTTTTTCACGTCGTCACTCATGGTGATAGACCTACCCCATTCACGGTTGGTTTCGCCAGGCCATTTGTTGGTGGCATCCATCCCCATTTTGCCGCCTAAGCCAGACACCGGTGACGCAAAGTCTAGGTAGTCGATGGGCGTGTTTTCCACCAACACCGTATCGCGCACAGGGTCCATACGTGTGGTCATGGCCCAAATCACTTCTTTCCAGTCGCGGGTGTTGATATCCTCATCTACTACAACGATGAATTTGGTGTACATAAATTGACGCAAAATACTCCACACCCCAAACATGACGCGTTTAGCATGGCCTGCGTATTGTTTCCGTATGGAAACTACGGCTAAGCGGTAGCTGCAGCCTTCGGGCGGTAGGTTGAAGTCTACGATCTCTGGCAACTGGCGTTTCAGCAGCGGTACAAACACTTCATTCAACGCCACGCCTAGTACCGCAGGTTCATCAGGTGGTTTGCCAGTGTAGGTGCTGTGATAGATGGGGTTACGGCGCATGGTGATGCGTTCTACGGTAAAGACGGGGAACCAGTCTTGCTCGTTGTAGTAACCGGTATGGTCACCGTAAGGGCCTTCCAGTGCTTGTTCGTACGCACTGTTATGCGGTGCAGGTGCGCCTTCGGGCACTACAGGTGGTAGTGCGTCGGGGTGGTCGGCCGGCAGAATATGGCCTTCCAATACGATCTCGGCGTAAGCGGGTACAGACAGGTCGCTGCCTATGGCTTTAGCGAGTTCGGTACGTGAGCCACGTAGCAGCCCAGCAAACTGGTATTCAGACAAGCTATCGGGAACCGGAGTAACCGCGCCCAGAATAGTGGCTGGATCGCAGCCCAGTGCTACAGCAATAGGAAAAGGCTTACCGGGGTTCGCCAGCGCATGGTCACGGAAATCCAGTGCGCCACCGCGGTGTGATAGCCACCGCATAATTAGCTTGTTGCGGCCTATTTGCTGTTGGCGGTAAATACCTAGGTTTTGGCGTTTTGCGTGTGGGCCTTTGGTGATTACCAAGCCCCATGTCAACAGCGGCGCAGCGTCTTCAGGCCAGCAGTGCTGTAGCGGAATATCGTTTAAGTCTACGTCGTCACCTTCCAGCACAATCTCTTGGCAGGCTGGGTTACGAATCATTTTTGGGGCCATGTCCCATAACGCGGACTTCAGCATCGACACTTTAGAGAAAGCATCGCGTAGCCCACGAGGGGCTTCTGGCTCACGTAGGGTGGCAAGTAGTTCGCCTACTTCGCGTAATGCGGATACCTCTTGGGCTCCCATACCCCACGCGACGCGCTTGGGTGTACCAAATAGGTTTGTGAGTACCGGCATTGTGGCTTTTTTGCCCTGATGCATGGCGTTCTCAAAAAGCAGGGCGGGGCCTTCTGCGTTCAGAACGCGGTCGCCGATTTCTGTCATTTCTAGGTGTGTAGACACCGGCGTTTGTATGCGTTTTAGCTCGCCATGTTGTTCAAGCTGGGCGATAAAATCTCGTAGGTCGCGGTATTTCACTGTAAAGAGATACTCCGGTTTTCTGGGGTAAAGGTTGTTAAGATTATACCTATAGGATTATGAAGGAGTCCGGGTATGAATCCAGACTGGGCACATCAAGGCCTCAGGTTAGTACGTTATCGCATTAGCGAGTTCGTACACATGTGTGCGATTTACTTAGGTATTGCCGTGTTGGTTACCGTTGCGGCGGGGCTGGTTGTGCCCTCTATACGGGAACAAGCTAGGCAGCTGTACTCTGTGATGGTAGATGCATTGCGGCCAGAAGTGTTGAATAACGATAATTTCGCTCAGTTTGCCTGGATGATTCCGGATGCCACGAGTGGTGCAGTGGCTGTAGAAGAGGGGGAAGAACCCCCGCCTCCTATAGAGGAAGAAGAAATTGAGTATTCAGCGTATCAAGGTTTTGTGGATACGTTGCAGCGTACGGTAGCTGGCACTAACGTAGGCGGTATTTCTAAAACACAGTTTCAGGCATTGCGCAGTTATATTGCGCGCAAATATAAAATTGCCCACAGCGTGTCAGGAGCCTTGGTACAAACTGCATTCACGGTGGGAGCCGAGAAGCGTATAGACCCGCAATTGATTCTGGCAGTGATTGCGATTGAGTCCAGCTATAATCCCTTTGCTGAAAGTCATGCGGGGGCGCAGGGCTTGATGCAAGTCATGACACGTGTACACCGTGACAAACTAGAAAACTACGTAGAGCGAGAGCTGGCGGTATTTAGCCCTGAGGCTAATATACGTGCTGGTACGCAGATTCTCTATGACTGTAGAAAGCGTAGAGGTTCGCTGACCGGAGCGCTAGCGTGCTATGTGGGGGCAACTGGCCCTAGCGACGGCGGCTATGGTGCCAGGGTGTTGGCCGAGCGCCGTCGTATGGCGTTGGCGTCAGGTATTCCCATACGTGATTAAGTGCATATAAAAAATGCCCCACTACCGTAGATCATAGTGGGGCATTTTTTTATGTTTGCTGACTTACGCCAAGAAACGGCGCATGCGCTCTACGGCTTCATGCAAGCGTTCTAAGGATGTGGAGTACGAAAAGCGTAATGAGTGATGGGCCATAGTAGGACCAAAGTCGCGCCCAGGTACAGCTGCTACGCCCGCTTCGTGCAGCAGGCGTTTAGAGAAGTCTTCGCTGTTATTACTGTGCGCTTTGATGTCGGCATAGATATAGAAGGCGCCATCAGGTTTGACAGGGACGTCCAAGCCAATCTGTGCAAAGGCAGACAGTAGGAAGTCGCGGCGGGCTTTAAAGGCCAACCTACGTTCTTCATAAATCGCCATGCTTTCATTGGTAAAACACGCTAGTGCAGCGTGCTGTGCTAAAGAGGGAGCGCAAATGGCTAAGCTCGCTGCCAGACGATCAATGGTAGGGATCAGTGCTGGGGGAACAATCATCCAGCCTAAGCGCCAGCCTGTCATGTGAAAGTACTTAGAGAAGCTGTTGATGATGATAATGTCATCATCCAACGTGAGAGCACTAAGAGGCTTGTCTTCGTAGTAAATACCCAGATAAATTTCATCCATGATGATAAAGCCATCACGTGCACGTACTTCGGTAATCAGTGCTTGCAGCGCTTCGCGGCTAATTGTGGCACCAGTAGGATTGCTGGGGGAGGCAATTAGCACCCCACGCGTGCGTTCGTTCCAGTGCTGGCGTACGTGTTCGGCATTTAATTGAAAGCGTTGCTCTGCCGTGGTGGGCACCAGAATGGTTTTACCGCCAGCCGCCGTGACAAAGTTTTGATTTGCTGGGTACGACGGATCAGGCATGAGTACTTCATCGCCTGGGTTAATCAGTGCCAGCGCGGCCAAGGTCAGTGCGCCCGAAGCACCCGCGGTGACTACAATACGATCAGGGGTGACGTTGGTCGCGCCAAAAAAGTGTTGGTAGTAATGGCTAATGGCGGCGCGTAAGGCTGGCTCGCCCAGTGGGGGTGTGTATTGGCTGCGTCCCGCTTCACTGGCTGCTTGTAGTGCGTGTACTACAGCGGCTGGCGCGGTGAAGTCTGGTTCACCTATGCCCAGGCTGATAATATCTTTGCCTTGGGCAATCAAGGCGTTGGCTTCTTTGAGCAGTTCTACCGCATGAAATGGAGTGATGTGTGCGGTTCGATGCGCTGGGCGAAACATAAAGCAGGGATCTCGGTATAAAGGGCCGCGTTATGGCGGTGGCTGAGTCAGGATTAACCCTTTAATCATAAGCATATGGCAGGAAAATACAATGCATTCTGAATCGCGTAGGGCTTTTCTGTCTGGTCGTAGGCAGGTTGAGCAGGTAAGTGCTTGGGATCAGTTTTGTTTGCAACTTAGCCAAAAAGCCGAGGGTGAGAAGAGCATCACGGGCGAAGAGCAGATGCTGTTTGTACCGGAAACCCCTGCTGATGTGCATCATGCTCGTCATCTGTGTGGGCAGCATCAGGTGGTGATGGGGTTGGCGGAAATACCGCATCGCCAGCAAGAAGATGTCTTGCCTACCTTATGGATAAATCCTAAAAAGCTGAAGCAGTTTCAGATTTTGCAGCCTGAAACGGGGCAATGGTTTGTGCAACCAGGGTGTTTATTGGGCGAGTTAAGCCAAGCGGGTTTACATGCTTTAGCGGCATGGCCTGCGGAATGGAGCATTGCTGCTTGGTTGTTAGATAGGCACTCACAAAGCTGGCGTACTGGCTATACGCATTTATCGGGTGTGGTCCATGCCTCGTTGTTGATGGATGATGGGTCGGTGTCTAGCTTGGGGGCGTTTGGACAGAACAATACTAAACCCTTAAATACCGCCCGCTTACGTCAGTTGGTGCCACAGCTGTTTCAATTGCAGACTAGCCCTGTGGGGCAAGCGTGTTTAGCGCAGCCCACATGGGAGGCGCGTTACCGCTTAGATGCCTTACAACCAGCGCAGGCTGATCGTGATTTGAATTTGGCACATCTGCTGTTGGGAAGTGGCGGCGACTTGGGGTGGTTGGAATGGGTGGTGTTGGATGCGCGTGTTTTAGCGGATGCTACGCTATATGAGCAGGCGCAGCTAGCTGCGGGGCGTGAAAAAAGCCTACAGGTTGCCGCCATGGATAGTGACATGGAAATGAAGCAATGCTTTGATCCTAAAGGATGTTTCACACACCCAGCACAAGAGTGGGATAGTATAAAAGCGTAGGGCCACACGTTTTGTTGCCCTGCAGCATGTGTTCCGTATGGGCTAGAGGATAGAATGGTCTTCTTTAGGGTTAGCCCTGTATTTAGTTGTTGAATTTCTAGAGTAAGTGGTTGAACGTTATGGATGAAAATCTTCGCAAGGCAGCGCTCGAGTATCACGAGCAAGGTCGCCCTGGCAAACTGTCAGTGACACCTACCAAGCAGTTATCCAACCAGCGTGATCTGGCGTTGGCGTACTCTCCAGGCGTTGCAGCCGCTTGTGAGGAAATTGTGGCTGATCCCCAAAATGCCTTCCGTTATACCGGGCGCGGTAATTTGGTGGGTGTTATCACCAACGGTACTGCTGTGCTGGGGCTGGGCAATATTGGTGCGTTGGCATCCAAGCCTGTGATGGAAGGTAAAGCGGTTCTGTTTAAGAACTTTGCCGGTATTGATGTGTTCGATATCGAGATCAACGAAACAGACCCAGAAAAACTGGTAGATATTATTGCTGGGTTGGAGCCTACTTTTGGTGGGATCAACCTAGAAGATATTAAAGCGCCTGAGTGCTTTATCGTAGAGAAAAAGCTGCGTGAGCGCATGAAGATTCCTGTTTTCCACGATGATCAGCACGGTACTGCTATCTGTGTAGCTGCCGCATTCCTGAACGGTTTGGCTGTGGTAGACAAAAAACTCGACAACGTAAAAGTAGTGGTTTCCGGTGCGGGCGCTGCGGCGTTGGCATGTTTGGAACTGCTGGTAGACTTGGGTTTGCCAAAGAAAAACATCTGGTTAACGGACATCGAAGGTGTGGTTTACAAAGGCCGTACCGTATTGATGGACGAAACCAAAGAGCGTTTTGTACAAGATACTGATGCACGTAAATTGGCCGATGTAGTAGACAACGCTGACGTGTTCTTGGGCTTGTCCGCCGGTGGTGTACTGAAGCAAGACATGCTGAAGCGTATGGCTGCTCGTCCACTGATCTTGGCATTGGCTAACCCTAACCCTGAAATTCTGCCTGAAGATGCACACGCAGTACGCGATGACGTAGTGATTGCAACAGGTCGTTCTGACTACCCTAACCAAGTCAACAACGTACTGTGCTTCCCGTACATCTTCCGTGGCGCATTGGATATTGGTGCCACTACCATTACACGAGGCATGGAAATTGCAGCTGTGCACGCGATTTGCCAATTGGCCCGTGAAGAGCAAGACGAAATTGTGGCAGCTGCCTACAACATCGAAAGTTTGGAATTTGGTCCTGAGTACCTCATTCCTAAGCCTTTTGATTCCCGTTTGATCGCACGTATTGCGCCTGCCGTTGCTAAAGCCGGTATGGAAGAAGGTGTGGCTACACGTCCTATCGAAGACTTCGACGCCTACGTGTACCAGTTGCAGCAGTTTGTGTACCGTTCTGGCGCGTTCATGAAACCGGTGTACGGCTCTGCGAAGAACATCGTGAAAAACGGTGGTAAATCACGCATTGTGTTTGCCGAAGGTGAAGATGAGCGTGTTCTGCGTGCTGTACAGGTGATCGTAGACGAGAAATTAGCAACGCCTATACTGATTGGTAGGCCTGCTGTGCTTGAGCAGCGTATAGAGCGTTATGGTTTGCGTATGCGCTTGGGTGTGGACGTAGATGTTACCAACCCAGAGCAAGATGATCGCTTTAACCGTTACTGGACAGCGTACTGGGAAATGCGTTGCCGCGATGGCGTGACCAAAGAAATGGCTCGTGTAGAAATGCGTAGGCGTTTCACTTTGATTGGTGCCATGATGCTGCACCTGGGCGAAGCGGATGGCATGATCTGCGGTACGGTAGGGAGCTACGCGAATCACCTGCGCTTTATTGATGAAGTCATTGGTAAACGCCCTGGTGCAAAAACATACAGCGCCATGAACATCTTGTTGCTGCGTGAGCGTACGGTTGCATTGGCGGATACCCATGTAAACGACAACCCTGATGCAGCCCAGATTGCTGAAATCACTATCGCAGCGGCTAATCGCATGCGTGAACTGAACATCGAGCCTAAAGCAGCTTTGTTGTCACGTTCTAACTTCGGTACAGGCAGCTCGTCTTCGGGTGGCAAAATGCGCGAAGCATTGAGCTTGATCCGTGAGCAAGCTCCTGCATTGCAAGTGGATGGTGAAATGCATGGTGATTGCGCGTTGGATGAAAGCTTGCGCAAACGCATCTTGCCGCAAACTACATTAGACGGCGCAGCGAATTTGCTGATTTGCCCTAACGTAGATGCCGGTAATATTGCTTACAACCTGTTGAAGACAGAAGCAGGTGGTAACGTGGCGGTGGGGCCATTCTTGCTAGGCGCTAATGCACCTATCAGCATCATGACCTCCAGTTCATCAGTGCGTAGAATTATTAATATGACCGCACTGACGGTGGTGGATGCAAACACCACACGCGACTAAGTTTCGCGACTGGCCTGCCTCTTAACAGAGCGCAGGCCATTTTTTAATGCGTATGCTATTGTAGGTATTTTGCAATATTAGAATTGAAGTGTTGAGTGAAAGAAACGGTTTCTTCGACCGCTTGCGCAGAGACTGCTAAATGGATTAAAAACCCATCGCTACGTCTACATATCGCCTAAGATAAAAACGTTACGGGTTGTGTCTGTGCAGGCTGCACGATTCTGACCGTAAACGGTAAGTTCTCAGTCATGACGAATGTACTGGCGATAGGCAAGTTTCTAATTTATTGTTCGGATTAGCCGTAAGTAAAGGGCTAATCGGTTCAGATTGAGCAGGTATTATGTATAGCCAGGAAGTCAACGTTTTTAGAAGGGCATCGCAATGAGTCAAAGCCTCAATTTGCAAGAGCTGTTGCAGCAGGGTGGCCTGATTAATGCAACCGATGCACAAAAAAGTAAAATTTTAGCCATGGCACAAGCGGCCGAAATCACAGTAGGTGAAGTAGATTGTGATCGTGCTCGTAGTTGTTCAGCTGTGCTGCGCGCTATTGTGAAAGCAGTGGATTACCCCGATTTTTTCGGTAGTGATCTGGATGCACTGTATGATTGTTTGTGCGATACCGTCTTGGATCAAAAAACAGGGCTGTATTTATGGTTTGATAAGTTACACACAGGTGACCCAGCGTTGGAAAGCCACGCACAGGCCATCTTGAGTGTGTGTAATGATGTGGCCGACTTTGTCAGTACCAAAGACAAAATGTTTGCCTACACGGTTATTCATGCAGGCAAGCACCCTGAGCCAGAGCCAGGTGTAGCGCCCACCCCTTACTCAGGTGGTGATGTAGAACCCGAATATCAGGATTGATGTCTACAGCCAGCCCAATCTGGCGCTGGCTGCTGAAACCAATGCTATAGCAGCAGTTTCGGTACGTAAAATACGAGCGCCGAAACGCATTGACAAGGCCCCAGCAGCTAATGCTTGGGCCTTTTCTTCTTCTGACCACCCGCCTTCAGGACCGATTAAAAACACCAGATGGGCGTCTGGCCACGTGGCGACATTGCTCAGAGCGCTGTCTAAATCGTGTTCGGCATCGGGGTCGCAGAAAATGACACGCGTGTGGGGCGTAGCAGGCAGGCTTTGCAGGAAGGCGGCCAACTGCTGTGGGGGCGATACGTGCATTACCTTATTACGACCACATTGTTCGCTGGCAGAGCGTGCCACTTTTTGCCAGTGTTGTATGCGCTTTTGCAGCCTGTCACCTTGCAGTTGTAGAACGCTGTAGCGTGCAGCAATAGGCGCTAAGGCGCTAACACCTACCTCGGTACACTTCTCGGCAATCCAATCCATTTTGTCGCCAGAGGCCAAGCCTTGGGCAATGGTGATACGTTGTGGAAGCTCTCGTTCCAGTGCCTGAAATTCCAGTATGTGTGCGAGCACACCTTTACCTTGATGTTGTAAAGATGCCAAAAATTGTCCGCCTTGGCCATTAAAAAGCCAGACCGTAGATTGATCTTTGAGGCGCAAAACACGGAGCATATAGTGGGCCAGCTCGGTGCTAAGTTCAACGGTAGTGCCTGTTTGCAGGTCTATTTCACAAAAAAAACGTGGCAGATTCATATGCTTGGCTAAGTTTGAAGTGTCGTGCTTGTTACAGCATAACCGAGCTCTGGAGTGCTTGGGTGGCGGTGCTGCGGGCTTTGCGGTGGTAAAATGAATGGCTTTACTAACTACCTGTAGATGATAGGGCGGGACATCGTGTCATTTGCCCTGCAAGAGTTTCCAATGGACTTATCCTCTTCTTCCGTATCGCCCATGGCGAATGCCATTCGTGCACTGGCGATGGATGCCGTGCAACAAGCTAAATCGGGTCACCCTGGTGCGCCTATGGGGATGGCAGAAATTGCCGAAGTGCTGTGGACACGCCACCTCAAACATAATCCAGCTGATCCTGCATGGTTTGATCGTGACCGTTTCGTGTTGTCTAACGGCCATGGCTCGATGCTGATTTATGCATTGCTGCACTTGACTGGCTACGATCTGCCTATGGAAGAATTGCGTAATTTCCGTCAGTTGCACTCGCGTACAGCGGGTCACCCGGAAGTTGGCGAAACAGCCGGTGTGGAAACCACCACAGGTCCGTTGGGACAAGGTATTTCTAACGCTGTGGGTATGGCGCTGGCAGAAGCCTTGTTGGCTAAAGAATTTAACCGCCCAGGCCACAATGTTGTGGATCACAATACCTATGCGTTTGTGGGCGACGGCTGCTTGATGGAAGGTATTTCCCACGAAGCATGTTCGTTGGCGGGCACACTGAAACTGTCCAAACTGATTGTGTTCTACGACGACAATGGCATTTCCATTGACGGGAAAGTAGAGTCTTGGTTTGGCGATAACACACCAGAGCGCTTCCGCAGTTACGGTTGGAACGTGGTAGAAAACGTAGACGGCCACAGCGTAGAGGCACTGGAAAAAGCAGTACAACAAGCTAAAGCCTTTGTGAAAGAGGGTAACGGCCCAACCATCATTTGCTGTAAGACAGTGATTGGTAAAGGTTCCCCTAAGTTAGCTGGCTCTGAGAAATCTCACGGTGCGCCTTTTGGTGCCGAAGAAATTGCTGCTACACGTGCAGCCATTGGTTGGCCTCATGCAGCCTTTGAAATTCCCGCCGATGTATACGAATACTGGGATGGCCGTAGCAAAGGTGCTGCAGCGCAAGCCGAGTGGGAACAGCGCTTTGCAGCTTACCAAGCTGAATATCCTGAATTGGCTACAGAGTTGGCCCGTCGTTTGCGTAGCGAATTGCCCGCTAACTTCGACGAGTTGGCACAAGAGTTGCTGAATAAAACCCAAGCTGCTGCACAAACAGTAGCAACACGCAAAGCGTCCCAGTTGGCTATTGAAGGCTTGGTAGATGGTTTGCCTGAAATGTTGGGCGGTTCAGCTGACTTGACTGGCTCTAACCTGACTAACTGGCCTGGCGTTGTTGCTGTACGTGCAACAGACGATGGTGTGCAGTTTGGTCGTCACATCAACTACGGTGTGCGTGAGTTCGGTATGGCTGCCGTGATGAACGGTATGGCCTTGCACGGTGGTTACTTGCCATTTGGCGGTACCTTCCTGACGTTCTCTGACTATTCTCGTAACGCCATTCGCATGGCTGCACTGATGAAGCAGCGCGTAGTACACGTGTTTACCCACGACTCTATTGGTTTGGGTGAAGACGGCCCTACACACCAATCTATTGAGCACGCTTCCAGCCTGCGTTTGATTCCTAACCTGCATGTATGGCGTCCTTGCGACACCACTGAAACAGCAGTGGCATGGATTGAGTCCGTACGTCGCCCCGCTAGCGTTGGTCTGAATGTAAAAGACGGTGGCCCAAGTGCATTGCTGTTGTCGCGTCAAAACCTGCCATTCATTGAACGTGATAGCAAAACTGTTGCGGCGATTGCGCGTGGTGGTTATGTATTGCGTGACGCTGATAATGCACGTGCCATCATTATGGCAACAGGCTCCGAAGTAGAGCTGGCATTAGCTGCTCAAGCGGAATTGGCGAACAAAGGTATTGCTGTGCGCGTGGTATCCATGCCTTGCACCAATATTTTTGATGCCCAAGACAAAGCATGGCGCGACGAGGTGTTGCCTGCTGGTTTGCCACGTGTGGCAATCGAGGCTGGCTCCACAGGCTTGTGGCACAAATATGTAGGCCTAGATGGTGCCGTTCTAGGTATAGACAGCTACGGTGCGTCTGCGCCGGCTGATGTACTGTTCGAGCACTTTGGGCTGACCGCTGCGAAGCTGGTCGCTGCTGTAGAAAAGATTTTGTAAATTAGGAGATCCAAGATGACGATTCGCGTCGCTATCAATGGTTATGGTCGTATTGGACGCATGACACTGCGCGCTCATTACGAGTACGGTAAAAAACACGGTATTGAGATCGTGGCGATCAATGCTCCTGGCCAAGACGAAGTGGCTAGACACCTGACTCGCTTCGATACAGTACATGGCCGTTTCAACGCCGATGTAGAGTTGGAAGGTAAAGAGTACTTGATCATCAATGGTGATCGTATTCGTTTGTTGTCTGAGCGTGATCCTACTAAATTGCCTTGGGGCGAATTGAATGTAGACGTGGTCATGGACTGCACAGGCCGCTTTACCACCAAAGAAGCTGCTAGCGCACACTTGCAAGCTGGTGCTAAGAAAGTGTTGATTTCTGCACCAGGCGGCAAAGATGTAGACGCAACGATTGTGTACGGTGTGAACCACAACGTACTGAAAGCAACTGACACGGTGGTGTCTAACGCTTCTTGTACAACTAACTGCTTGGCACCATTGGCACAGCCTTTGAACCAAGAGTTGGGGATTGTGAATGGTTTGATGACCACTATTCACGCCTTCACTAACGACCAAGTGCTGATCGACGTTGCTCACAAAGACTTGCGTCGTGCACGTGCAGCAACCATGAGCATGATCCCAACCAAAACTGGTGCAGCGGCAGCAGTAGGTTTGGTGTTGCCTGAGTTGAACGGCAAGTTGGATGGCTACGCTGTACGCGTACCTACCATCAACGTGTCTATGGTAGACCTGACATTTGTAGCAGCTCGTCCTACTAGCGTAGAAGAAGTAAACAGCATTCTGAAAAAAGCCTCTCAAGGCGCATTGAAAGGTGTGCTGGATTACAGCGACGAACCTCTGGTGTCCATGGATTACAACCACAGTACAGCGTCTAGCACTGTGGATTCCATGTTGACCAAAGTATCCGGTGGCAACTTGGTTAAAGTGGCTGCATGGTACGACAACGAATGGGCTTTCTCCGTGCGTATGCTGGATACGGCTCATGCGATGATGACCGCAAAATAAATACAGCGGCTCAAAAAGGCGGGGGTTCCCCGCCTTTGTCGTGCCTAGGATAAAGCAATCATGATTACTACGATTAAAACTTTGAGCCAGCTGATCGCCGACGGTCAAGTTGCTGGCAAGCGCGTGCTGATTCGTTCCGATATGAACGTGCCTATGGCGGGCGGCGCTATTACAGAAGACACACGTATTCGTGCGTCCTTGGAAGCCATTCGTATGGCTCTGGATGCGGGCGCTGCCGTGATGGTAATGAGCCATTTGGGCAGACCCAAAGAGGGCGAAATCATGCCTCGCGATACGCTGACTCCTATTGCTGAACGCGTAAGCGAATTGCTGGGTATTTCGGTACCTCTGCAACGCGATTGGATTGAAGGGGTAGATATTGCTCCTGGTCAAATCGTGCTGTTGGAAAACTGCCGTTGCAATGTGGGCGAAAAAGCGAACGATGAAACCTTGGCACGTAAAATGGCGGCCTTGTGTGACATCTACGTGAATGACGCCTTTGGCGCAGCGCATCGCGCACAAGCCTCTACTGAAGGTGTAGCTCGTTACGCACCTATTGCTTGTGCAGGTCCATTGCTAGAAGCGGAACTCAATGCATTGAGCCGTACCTTGACTGATCCTGCTCGTCCTTTAGTGGCGATTGTGGGTGGTGCCAAAGTGTCTACCAAGTTGTCTATTTTGTTGGCATTGGCCGGTAAAGTGGATCAACTGATTGTGGGCGGTGGTATTGCTAACACTTTCATGCTGGCAAAAGGCTTGAAAGTAGGTAAGTCATTGGTAGAAGAAGGCCAGCTAGAAGAAGCACGCCAAGTGATTGCGCTGATGAAAGAGCGTGGTGCAGAAGTGCCTATTCCAGTGGATGTGGTATGTGCTAAAAGCTTTGCTACCGATGCAGAACCTACCGTAAAAGCGGCTACAGACGTAGAAGAAGACGATCTGATTTTGGATATTGGTCCAGAAACCGCCCAGCAGTTGGCAGGTATTTTGCGTAAAGCCGGTACGATTGTGTGGAACGGCCCAGTGGGCGTGTTTGAGTTCCCCAATTTTGCAGGCGGTACACGCGTGTTGGCACAAGCTATTGCTGACTCAGATGCTTTCTCTATCGCTGGCGGTGGTGACACCTTGGCCGCGATTGCCGCGTTTGATGTGGCCGATAAAATTGGCTATATCTCTACGGGTGGTGGGGCATTCCTGGAGTTCTTGGAAGGTAAAAGCCTGCCAGCAGTCGCCGTACTGCAGGAACGCGCCGCAGAGTAATTCCCTATATAGGGCGTTATAAAGCACGCAAAATGGCCTGATATCCTGCTAGGGTGTTAGGCCATTTTGGTGTCCAGCCTAGTTGTTTGAGGCGCTGATTCTGCAGCCGTTTCCCTTGAGCCGGGGCTTTGTCATCACGTAGCGGTGGGGCGATGCCTAGAAACTCTGCTAGCTGGGTGTATAGCTCAATTTGTTCTAATGGCGTGTCGTCGGTGCCTACATAGATGCCGTGTGCCTCTGGATGTTGCAGTAGCGCGCAGCAGGCTTGTACTACATCGTCAATATGTATGCGGTTGGCCCAATTACCGGCCGATGCAGGTACCACCCAACCTGGTTTACGCAAGCGTTGTAGCCACTGCAGGCGTTCAGGCCCATAAATACCGCTGAAGCGCACGATGACGAGTTTGTCGCCTAGGCGTTCGCGTAAACGCGTTTCAGCATCTAGCAGGGCTTGGCCATTAAACTGGGCTGGATGAGTGGGGCTGCTTTCGTCTAGCCATGCCTCGCTGGCACTATAGACGGCGGTGGATGATACAAATACAAAGCGTTGCAGGGCGTCTAGATCTAACGCATTGAGTAGATTGTTTAGGCCTGTTTCGTAGATGGCCGCATAGCCTGCGGTAGAGCGCTCGCTAGGTGTGGCGGTGTATAGCACATGACTCACTGTAGGCAGGTTTTGTAGGCTGCTGGCTTGGGTGAGGTCGGCGTGTATCGCTGGAATGCCGTTGTCGTTAGGAGTAGGGGAGCGGCGTAATGCCCATTGCGGGATAGCGAGTGGGTGTAAGTGCTGATAGCAGCGTTTGGCGATGTCTCCGGCACCCGCGTATAAAATCCCTGAGAGTGATGGGGTAGGCATAACAAAAGCTCCTAGCAATAGTGTGGGCTATGCGTTTGCACTGAGGCTGGTTTTTAGGCATAGTGAATGGTTTGTTCCATTGTACTGTGAGGGACTTGTGAAAAAATTACAGCGTACACATCCAGATGAGTTACTCGTAGGAGTAGTATCGGTTTCTGATAGAGCCTCGGGTGGGCAATATCAAGATGAGGGCATTCCTGCATTGCTAGCTTGGCTAGATAGCGCGTTGGTACAACCTGCACAGTGCGTATCACGTTTGGTGCCTGATGATGCCGACACGATCTCGGCGACGTTAACAGAGCTGGTAGACGAGTTAGGCTGTGATTTGGTATTGACCACAGGGGGCACAGGCCCTGCGCGACGCGATGTTACTCCCGAGGCAACCTTGGCCGTAGCAACCCGCGAAATGCCAGGTTTCGGCGAGCAAATGCGCCAGATTAGTCTGCGTTTTGTACCTACGGCTATTTTGTCTAGGCAAGTGGGGGTGTTACGCGAAACTGCGGATCATGCCGCGCTGATTTTAAATTTGCCGGGTCAGCCTAAAGCTATACGTGAAACCTTAGAGGGGTTGCGCGATGATCAAGGTAAAATAGTGGTGCCCGGTATTTTTGCGGCCGTGCCTTACTGTATTGATCTGATTGGTGGGCCATATGTGGAAACGCATGAGCACATAGTGTCGGCATTTCGCCCAAAATCGGCTCGTAGGCCCAAACAATAATACGCAAAACAAGCAAGAATTCGTTTTCACCCGTAAAATTACGGGTGATTTAGTTATTTTATTCAAGTACTCAGGAGATCTTCATGGCCTTGGTTTCCATGCGTCAGCTGTTGGATCATGCGGCTGAAAATGGCTACGGCATTCCCGCATTTAACGTGAACAATCTGGAGCAGGTCCAGGCAATCATGGAAGCGGCAGCTGAGACTGATAGCCCCGTTATCATGCAAGCTTCGGCAGGCGCCCGCAAATACGCAGGCGAAAAATTCCTGCAAGGTTTGATTCGTTCCGCCGTTGAAAGCTACCCGCATATTCCTGTGGTAATGCACCAGGATCACGGCCAATCCCCCGCTGTATGTAAAGGCGCCATCGAGATGGGCTTCAGCAGCGTGATGATGGATGGCTCACTGGAAGAAGACGGTAAAACCGTTGCCGATTACGAGTACAACGTAGACGTTACTCGTCGCGTCGTAGAAATGGCCCACAAACTGGGTGTTACCGTTGAAGGTGAGTTGGGTTGCTTGGGTTCATTGGAAACCATGCAAGGCGACAAAGAAGACGGCCACGGTTTTGATGGCGTTCTAACACTAGACGAATTGCTGACTAGCCCAGAGCAAGCGGCAGACTTCGTACGTCGCACACAACTGGATGCGTTAGCGATTGCTATTGGTACTAGTCACGGTGCATACAAGTTCACTCGTGAACCCACAGGCGATATCTTGTCTATTCAGCGCGTAAAAGAAATTCACGCACGCCTGCCTAACACTCACTTGGTGATGCACGGTAGTTCCAGCGTGCCACAAGAGCTGCTGGCTGAAATCCGTGAATTCGGTGGTGACATGAAAGAAACCTACGGCGTGCCCGTGGCAGAAATTCAAGAAGCCATCAAATACGGTGTACGCAAAGTGAACATCGATACTGACATCCGTTTGGCGATGACTGCTGCGATCCGTCGTTTCTTGTTTACGAACCCAGACAAGTTTGATCCACGTGAATACCTGAAGCCAGCTCGTGCTGCTGCCAAAGCAATTTGTGTAGCGCGTTACGAGCAGTTTGGTACCGCAGGTAATGCATCCAAAATCAAACCTATAGCCTTGGATGAAATCGCCCGACGCTATGCTTCGGGTGCACTGTCCCAACAGGTACAGTAAGGCTGAAATCAGGCCATCCCTTGGATGGCCTGATTTGTTTTGTGGGACTAGCCACCCCTCTTTTACTTGCTGCACGTCCGCCCGCAGCAAGGCGCTTTTTAAGGAAAACATGGTGCAACAGGCGCTTTACGAATCCACTCTGAAATCCTTACCTTTGTTGGCACGCGGTAAAGTGCGCGACATGTACGCGGTAGGTGATGACAAACTTTTAGTGGTAGCTTCCGACCGATTGTCAGCTTTTGATGTGATCTTGGATGATCCTATCCCTGGTAAAGGGGCAGTGTTGACGAGCATGACGGAGTTCTGGCTAAAGAAGCTGGCGCATATCGTACCTAATCACTCTACTACTGTGCGTGCAGTCGATGTGGTGGCTGCCGATGAGCAGACACAAGTGAAAGACCGTGCTGTAGTGGTAAAGCGTTTAAAACCTATTATGGTAGAGGCCGTTGCACGCGGTTATATCATTGGTTCGGGTTGGAAAGAATATCAACAAACAGGCGCAATCTGTGGCATTGCTTTGCCAGCAGGTTTGCAACAAGCTAGTCAGTTGCCTGAGCCTATTTTCACGCCTGCCGCGAAAGCAGAAGCGGGCACCCACGATGAAAACGTAGACTTTTCACATGTGGTGGCTGAAGTAGGGCAGTCGCTGGCTGAGCAAATCCGCGATATTACGTTGCGTCTGTACAAAGAAGCCGCGGCGTACGCAGCCACGCGCGGCATCATCATTGCTGACACCAAGTTTGAGTTCGGTCTGGACGAGGACGGTGTTTTGCACTTGATGGATGAAGTGATTACGCCAGACTCTTCCCGCTTCTGGGATGCGAGCAGCTATCAGCCGGGTACTAGCCCAGCGTCGTTTGATAAACAGTTTGTACGTGATTGGCTGGAAACCCAAGATTGGGATAAAACAGCGCCAGCACCCCGCCTGCCTGCCGATGTTCTGGCGCGCACGGCAGCTAAATACCAGGAAGCTCTGGATAAATTGACTAAGTAATACGTGGAGTAAGGTAAGGACATGAACACAGTAGCACCCGTAACAGTAGGGGTAGTCATGGGGTCTTCCAGCGATTGGCCGGTGATGCAAAATGCCGCCGCCATTCTGGAAGAGTTTGGTATTGCCTTTGAAACCCTAGTGGTATCGGCTCACCGTATGCCGTTGGATATGGTGGAATATGGTCGCAAAGCCAGTGAAACTGGCATGAAAGCCATTATTGCTGGTGCGGGTGGTGCTGCTCATTTACCAGGTATGTTGGCTGCGCTAACAGAAGTGCCTGTGTATGGTGTGCCTGTACCTTCACGTTATTTACGTGGTGAAGATTCGTTGTTGTCTATCGTGCAAATGCCCAAAGGCGTGCCTGTAGCCACCTTTGCTATTGGTGAAGCGGGTGCTGCCAATGCGGCTTTGCATGTAGTGGCTAACCTAGCCATGTATGACGATGCGTTACGCACCAAATTAAACGCATTCCGTGCGCGCCAAACTGAGGCAGCACGTAACATGCAAGTACCACCACCTGAGCAGGCTTAAATTTTCAGCTAAAGAGCAGTATATGAACAAGGTTACAAACGAGGCTGTGATCCAGCCTGGCGATTGGTTGGGCATGATCGGTGGCGGTCAATTGGGGCGCATGTTTTGTCATGCGGCTCAAAGCATGGGCTATAAAGTGGCGGTGTTGGACCCCGATGCCAACAGCCCTGCCGGTGCAGTAGCAGACAAACATATTCGTGCAGCCTACGACGATGAAGAGGGTCTGCGTGCGTTATCGGCACAGTGCAAAGCCATTACAACTGAATTTGAAAACGTACCAGCTGCTAGCTTGCAGTTTTTAGAGCAAGGCAGTCGCGTTACACCGTCGTCGTCTGCGGTGGCGGTAGTGCAAGATCGTATTGCTGAGAAAGCCTTTATTGTGTCTGCTGGTGTGCCGGTAGCTCCTTATGCACCTATTCAAAATAAAGCTGATCTGCAAAATGCGGATGCTGCTTTATTCCCCGGTATCTTGAAGGCAGCCCGCTTGGGTTACGACGGCAAAGGCCAAGCGCGTGTGAGCAGTCGTGAAGAGGCGTTGGTGGCATTCGAACAGTTTGGTGAAGTGGCCTGTGTGCTGGAGGCATTGCAGCCATTGAAAGATGAAATTTCGGTGGTAATGGCAAGGTCGCTACAGGGTGATGTAGCCGCATTCGTGCCATCACATAATGAACACCGTGATGGTATTTTGGCTGTTTCTACTGCGGCATCTGCATCGTTGCCGGTGTACCAGCAAGCCATTGCAGCTGCCGAGAAAATTGCCCAAGCTTTGGGTTACTACGGCGTGTTTTGTGTGGAATTCTTCATTCTGCAAGATGGTTCGTTAATTGCTAACGAAGTGGCGCCACGTCCGCATAATAGTGGGCACTTCACTATGGATGCCTGTGTCACTAGTCAGTTTGCTCAGCAAGCACGTGTGATGGCCGGTTTGCCATTGGGCGCACCTACGTCGCACAGCCATTCCGTGATGCTGAATCTGTTGGGCGATTTGTGGTTTGACGAACAAGGCACGTACCGCGAACCCGATTGGGCTGGTGTATTAGCAGTACCGGGAGCATGTTTGCACCTGTATGGTAAAGCTGAAGCCCGTAAAGGCCGTAAGATGGGGCATATCAACGTTGTGGGTAGTACGCTAATCGAGGCACAACAGCGCGCTGCTCAAGCGGCTGCTCCTATAGGTTTTGTGTACCATGCATGAGACTGTAATCAGCCCGTCTGATGCGCAGTCTGTGCAGCAGGCTGCTGAGTTGCTGTATGCCGGTGAGCTGGTCGCCTTTCCTACGGAAACGGTGTATGGCTTAGGTGCCGACGCAGAAAATCTCGCTGCTTTAGCAAGCATTTATGAGGCCAAGGGGCGTCCTAGCAATCACCCGGTGATTGTGCACGTCGCCCCCGGTGCCGATCTGTACTACTGGGCTAAGCAAATCCCGGACGAGGGTTGGCGCTTGGTGGAATGCTTTTGGCCGGGGCCGTTAACCTTAATTTTGCCTAAGGCAGACCACGTACCGTTGCAAATTACCGGTGGGCAAGACAGCGTCGGTGTACGGTGTCCGTCGCACCCCGTGGCGCAAGCGTTATTGACAGCTTTTGCACAATGCAAAGGTGGTCAGGGTGGTGTGGCAGCACCGTCAGCAAATAGGTTTGGGCGTATTTCTCCTACACAGGCTTACCACGTACAACAAGAGTTCAAAGGCTGTGTGCTGCAACCTAAGATGATCTTGGAAGGTGGTCCAGCCGAGGTAGGGATTGAATCCACCATTGTGGATGTATCCCGTGTCGCACAAACTGGTGAAGTAGCAGTGTTGCGACCCGGTGGTATTAGTGTGGCGCAAATAGAAGCGGCCTTAGGTCGTTCAGTACAAATAGGGGCTAAGCACCATGCGCCCCGTGTATCGGGCAGCTTAAAAGCCCATTACGCACCAACCACTCCGCTGTATAGCTTGCCGCGAGCAGCCCTAGTGGCTAAGGCTGCTGTAGCGGCTGCACCCCAGAAAGTAGGGGTGTTGGGCTTTGGATCTGCGCCTCAGGCGTTAGCGGCAGGTGTGCAATGGGTAGAGTTGCCGGCTCAACCTACACATTTCGCCCATTCGTTGTATGCGTTGCTGCGCGAGTTAGACGCACAAGATTTTGACGCGTTTTATATTGAGCAGCTACCGACTACACCAGAATGGCTAGCTGTGGCGGATAGGTTAAATCGTGCCGCAGCCGCCTTTGAAGCCTAAGCCAACGTTAGTCCAATAGCCCCATATCTTGTAAGAAGCGCAAGCAGCGTTTTTTAAGGCGATCCGGTTGCTCGAAATGAGGGCTATGCCGGACGCCTGTCATGACCAACGCTTGGGCATGGGGTACTAAACATTGCACGCCGTATATTTGGTGCAGGGATGAGTACTCATCCTCGTCGCCTTGTACCAGTAGCGTAGGGCATTGGATGTGTTTAACATCGCGCTCAATATTCCAGTTCTTTTGAAAATAAGGGCTGCTCCATGCGCGGCTCCACGGTTTGAAGGTGCCATCCACATCTTGATGGTAGCGCGCCAAGCGTTGACGCAAGTCGCCGCTGTCATACCAATTGATGCAGTGCTCTAGCCCGTGGTGCATGAAGGGTTCCACGTTAATGTGCGGAGCCACGCAAATAATGGCGCTGGCAGCACTGTTTTCCATCGCAGCATGCAAAAGGGCTATAGAGCCGCCATCGCTGTGTCCAAACAAAATAGGACGTTCGTCGGCTAGCCCCAAGGCGGCAAGCACGGCAGGTAAGCGTTGCTGCGCTTCGCGGTGCAAGTAGTTGACGGGCAAGTCTTCGTTGGGGTCGCGTGGGGTGCTTTGGCCATAGCCGGGGCGGGAGTACAGTAGGCCTCGGCAGCCTAGAAACGAGGCTAATTCTTCAGGCCAAAACGACCAGTGATTAATGCTGCCTAAGCCTTCGTGCAGAAATACCAGTAGGGGAGCCTGAGGGTCTTGGCTACCTACCCATTGATATTCAATGTCCAGCAAGTCGCCATTTTCAGTGATTTGCAGCGTTTGATGTGTAGCAGGTTGACGCATAGAAAAAGCCTAGCCTAACGAGGGAAAACCTTTTGAGTATACGTGAAAAAACGTGTGACTCGCAGTTAGCCCCGTTAGGCTGTGCGGGCTTCTTAGACGCGTTCAATTAGCATGGTAATGCGCAAAATGGTTAGCTATCTTTGTGGTCGCCTTCGCCTGCTTTCCAGTAGCCTTTGGCGCTTACACGATGTTTGGGTAAGGCTAAATCTTGCAGGTAGTGCAAACGCAGTGTGCGTATCGCTGTAGACTCACCCGCGATCCAGATATAGCCCGGCCCCGAAGGCAACGACTGTGATAACAAGGTTTTGCATAAGGCTTGGCATGGCTCAGACAATGCGGTGACCCAGTGGGTACGCACAATGGCTGGGCTAGGTATGGCTTGTTGTTCGGCCTTGTTGGCAACTTCTACAAAAATCTTGGTATCAATGTCCGGGGGTAATTGCGCGGCAATGCTTTGCATGCCGGGCAGGGCGGTGGTGTCACCGGCTATCAGTACCCACTCGGCATCATGAGGTAGCGAGAAACCGCCACTACGAGGGCCTGCAATACCTAAGTGCTCGCCAACCGAAGCTTGTGCGGCCCACGCTGAAGCAGGGCCAGAGTCGGCATCGTTGCCATGCAGCACAAAATCTAAATCAATAGACCCTGCTTCATGGTCTATGTGGCGAATGGTATAGGCCCTACCTTCACCCGAAGGTAAAAACACTTTGACCCAAGCGGCAGGTTCTGCCACACCTTCAACAGTTAAAAAATCGGTAATTTCGTCACCGCTCACAGTAATGCGTTGCATCATGGGGGTAACGTTACGTACGGCTTGCACGACGCCCACGGCGCGGGCGGTGCGAGGTTTTTGTATCACTTCAGACATGTTGTGTTCCTTTGGGTGCGGAGATCAACAGGCGTACAGCCACCAGTACAGAGGACGCTACCGCAATAGCACCTACAAGGTAGACAGCATCAACGCCCCAGGCACCGGCTACAGCACCCAATACAGGGCCGGTGATTCCCAATGAGATATCTAAGAAAGCCACGTAAGCACCCATGGCAATACCACGGCTTTGTGGTGGTGTGCGGCGTACGGCTTCCACACCAAAGCCAGGGAAGGCTAAGGAGTAGCCAAAACCCGTTAAGGCAGCGCCTACATAGGCGATGACAGGGGTAGGGGCACCCCAGATCAACAGTTGACCCAAGGCTTCGATCAGTACGCAGACTAGGGCGACACGGGCACCGCCCAGTTTGTCGGGCAGGTGGCCAAAGAACAGTCGTGCACCAATAAAGGCTAAACCGAAGGCGGTAAAGGCCAGTGACGCATTGCCCCAATCATGGGAGGCAAACATCAGTGCGATAAACGCAGTAATCACACCAAAACCAACGCTGGATAAGGCAAGTCCCAATCCTGCACCCCACACTAATCCCAGTACTTTGTAGAACGGTGTGCGGCGGTTGGCAGTAGGTGGGAGCGCACGTAGGTTTGCAATCACGGCTAAGGAAATAATAGGTAAGACAGCAGCCACGACGGAAATGCCAGCAAAACCTTGTTGGTCATTAATCGCCACCCCCAGAGGAGCACCGACGGCATAGGCGCCATACATGGCAATCCCTACCCAGGCCATCACTTTGCCTGCGTGTTGTGGGCCTACTAAGCCTACCCCCCCAGCTAAGGGCTCCGGTGACGACCAAACTTTCACCGCAGCCTAGTAACACACGACCGAGTAACAGCACCCATACCGAGGTAGTGGGGGAGTGTATAAAGGCGAGTGACACCAGATAGGCAATACCTGAGCTGGAGGCTAAAAGAAAGCCCATGACTACCGCGCGTTTGGCACCGCGGGTATCGGCTAGGTTACCCGCCCATGCGCGGGAAAGTAGGGCGGCAGCAAATTGCGTACCAATCACAATACCTACCACCAGAGTGCTCATACCCAAGTTGTCATGCACATGCAAAGGCAGAATGGGTAACGGTAAACCGATGATTAGAAAACCAATAAATACTGCCAAGGTAATAGGCAGCAAGGTAACAAAAACATTGGCTACAGGAGAGGCCGCCGTAGCGGCTGCCGTAGCCCTTGAACGATCAGACATGAATGTCTCCAAACGTGAGTATTTACTCGATATTTGATATAATATGAGGGATTGCTCACGTTGAAAACTCATGTTTGGATGACGTATATGGAAGCCCTACCTCAACCACGGCGCGTACCGCGTCAAGCCCGTTCTAGGGCCATCGTAGAAGCAATTTTGGAAGCAACGGCTCGCGTTTTAACCGAGCGTGGCTATGCCGGCACCAATACAAATCTGGTGGCGGAACGGGCTGGAGTGAGTGTGGGGTCGGTGTATCAGTACTTCCCAAATAAGGATTCACTGATCACGGCGTTGCATGAACGGCACGCTGCGGAAATGCAGGCAGCCATAGAAACGGTACTGGTTGCCGCGAAGCCGTTAAGTTTGTACGAACACCTTAGGGCTATTGTGCATGCGCTATTAGCGGCGCATCAGGTATCGCCGGAGCTGCACAGGGTGCTAGAGAAAGAATTTCCATTTTTTGATGCGCCACGCGATCAAAGTCCAGCAGACCAAAGCATTTTTTTGCGTATACGCCAATTATTGGAAGATCACCGCGATGAAGTTGCCCCCAGCAATCTGGATTTAGCCACATGGGTGGTCTTGCAGACGATGGAGGCGTTAATTCATGCGGCGGTGATTACGCCATTACCGCAGCACTCTATGGAAGACGTAGAGCAGGCGATTGTGGATACCTTGGCTGGCTACCTGTTGGGCAGGCAGCCGCGCCCCTGTTAATACGCTGAGCCGGTGTCTTGGCAGTAGCTGACTAAGTCAGCAATGGCCAGTACAGGCAATTGGTTGCGCTCAGCGTAATCAAACACATCGTCACCACGCATCATGGTGCCATCTGGGTTCATCAGCTCGCACAACACCCCCATAGGGCGTAAGCCTGCCAAAGCAGCTAAGCACACGGAGCCTTCGGTGTGCCCTTGGCGAGCCAGTACGCCGCCGGGATGGGCACGCAGTGGAAACACGTGGCCGGGACGAATCAGGTCATGGGGTTTGGCATCAGGGGCTATGGCAGCTTGAATAGTCGTTAGTCTATCGCGGGCGCTTACGCCTGTGCTTACCCCTACGCGGGCTTCAATGGTAACGGTAAAGGCTGTGCCATAAGGGCTTTCATTGTTAGGCACCATCTGTGGCAGCCCTAACTGAGCCAATGTATCTTCGGTTAAGCATAGGCACACAATGCCGCTGCCGTCTCGGATCATTTGTGCCATGCCGCTTTCCGTTAAGCGTTCGGCAGCAAAGATAAGGTCAGCTTCATTTTCGCGGTCGTAATCGTCCATCACAACGACAGGGATACCGGCGCGAATAGCAGTCAAAGCAGCTTGCACACGTTGGTGTACTGCTTCTGGAGTGGAAGGAAAATGGTCAAGCGTAGGCGCAGCGCGCTCAGCTAAGGTGGTATGAGACATAGAAACGCTCCTCGGTCATAACAAAATTGAGAAGACGTTTTCGGGGCATGCAGCGGCACACCATACCCATTTCACAGGCGCATACCTGCAGCATGAGTTTGTGTTTACCGCACATCTTCTTTCATCCGGACTATGACCGTCGGCTCTGGAGTGTGTGCCAGATCTGCTGACCCCACGCATTGCTGCATGGGCGCTCGCGGGCTTGCAAAGACCAATCAGCGCGTTGCTGTTACTTTGCCTACCGCCGGTGGGGAGTTACACCCCGCCCTGAAGACGCTTATGTTGATAAAAGTACCAACTCTTGAAGTTTATAGCGTTGCTGAACTGGCTTCAACTCACGTTTGGTTATAAGCAAAAAAAAGCACCCTTGGGTAAGGGTGCTTCAAAAAAGCGGATCTTCACGTAAAAAAGATCAGCACTGCTTTTGATCAATAGAAGGCTTGCAAACCTGTTTGTGCACGACCCAAGATCAGGGCGTGAACGTCGTGTGTACCTTCATAGGTGTTCACAACTTCCAAGTTCACTAAGTGACGGGCTACGCCGAATTCGTCGGAAATACCGTTACCACCCAACATGTCACGAGCCAAACGAGCGATATCCAAGGATTTACCGCAAGAGTTACGTTTCATAATAGAGGTGATTTCTACGGCAGCAATACCTTCGTCTTTCATGCGGCCCAAGCGCAAGCAACCTTGCAGACCCAATGTGATTTCTGTTTGCATGTCGGCCAGTTTTTTCTGGATCAACTGGTTGGCTGCCAATGGGCGACCAAATTGTTTGCGATCCAGTGTGTACTGACGTGCAGTGTGCCAGCAACTTTCTGCAGCACCCAGAGCACCCCAAGCAATACCGTAACGAGCAGAGTTCAAGCAGGTGAATGGACCACGCAGACCTGTTACTTTAGGCAGCATTTGAGCATCTGATACAGGTACTTCGTCCATGACGATTTCACCAGTAATGGATGCGCGCAAACCTACTTTGCCGTGGATGGCAGGAGCGGACAAACCTTTCATGCCTTTTTCCAAAATGAAGCCACGGATTTTGCCGTCGTCTTCGCCACCAACTACTTTAGCCCACACCACAAACACGTCAGCGATAGGGGAGTTAGTGATCCACATTTTGGCGCCTGTCAGCAGGTAACCGTCGCTGGTTTTAACAGCGCGGGTTTCCATGCCGCCTGGGTCGGAGCCGTGGTTAGGCTCGGTCAAGCCGAAACAACCAATCCACTCGCCGGAAGCCAGTTTAGGCAAGTATTTCTTTTTCTGCTCTTCGCTACCGAATTCGTTAATAGGTACCATCACCAACGAGGACTGTACACTCATCATGGAACGGTAGCCGGAGTCTACGTATTCCACTTCTCTAGCGATCAAACCGTAACACACGTAGTTCAGGCCAGAGCCACCGTATTCTTCAGGGATGGTTGGTCCCAGCAAGCCCAGCTCACCCATTTCACGGAAAATGGATACATCTGTTTGCTCATTGCGGAAAGCCTCCAGCACACGAGGTGCTAGTTTTTCCTGAGCATACGCGTGTGCTGCATCGCGCACCATACGCTCTTCTTCCGTCAACTGCGTGGATAGCAAGAGAGGGTCTTCCCAGTGAAAAGAAGGCTTGCTGGACATGTGATTCTCCTAGTGTTCTAACGATGTTGAGTGTTTAGTGCATGCTCGCGGATCTGGTCTAAGCTCATACTTGGTGTAATGGCTTGGGGGTCCTGCAAGCAGTGCAAAATTGCGGGTTTGCCGCTTGCCCGTGCACGCTCGAAAGCAGCAGGGAAGTCAGCGCTATTTTCTACCCGCTCGCCGTAGCCGCCAAAGGCTTCAGCATAACGGGCGAAGTCGGGGTTTTTCAATACCGTGGCTGATACGCGGCCCGGGTATTCACGTTCTTGGTGCATACGGATGGTGCCGTACATACCGTTATCAATCAGTAAAACGATAATAGGCAGGTCGTATTGCACCGCTGTGGCAAATTCTTGGCCGTGCATCATGAAGCAGCCATCGCCTGCAAAGCAGACAACGGTAGATTCGGGGTTGATGCGTTTGGCGGCAACCGCCGCAGGCAAACCATAGCCCATAGAGCCAGAGGTAGGTGCTAGCTGTGTGCCAAATTCGTTAAAGCGGTGGAAGCGATGCAGCCATGTGGCGTAGTTGCCGGCACCATTGCACATGATGGCGTCAGCAGGCAAGGCTGTACGCAAGTAGCTCATGACATCTGCCATGTGGAACTTACCCGGGCTACGAATAGCATCCGGTGTGCTCCATGCTAAATAGTTTTGGTGCAAGGTGTTGACACGTTCGGCGTCGGCGGAAGTGCGGCTCAGCTTGGCAGGTAATGCTGCTACAAAATCGCTAGGAGTCAAGGCAATACCTAGCGTGTTCTGGTACGTGCGGTTGAGCTCGCTGACGTCAGGGTGCACGTGTATCAGTGTTTGCTGGGGGGTTGGTATATCAAACAACGTATAGCTTTGGCTAGGTACCTCGGACATGCGTCCGCCCAACAGCAAAATGGTATCGGCCTCTTTGATAGCGGCAATCAGTTTGGGGTTCACGCCCAAGCCTACATCACCAATGTAATTAGGGTGGTCGGCAGAGAACAGGGCTTGCCGCCTGAATTGCACGGCAACAGGTAGATTGTTTTTTTCTGCAAAATCCTGGAAAGCCTTGCGGCTTTCAGCTGTCCAACCGCTACCGCCTAAAATAGCCAACGGTTTTTTGGCGTTAGACAGTAGTTCATCTAAGGATTGCAATTGACTACTACTTAAACCGCCACTGACGGGTTCTGGAATACGTGCATCTGTGGCCGTGCTGGTTTCAATTAGCATGTCTTCAGGCAAGGCAATGACCACAGGGCCAGGACGGCCGCTGGTAGCAATATGAAACGCACGAGCTACAATTTCAGGAATACGATCAACTTGATCAATTTCTGTCGCCCACTTGCACTGCGTACCAAACACAGCGCGGTAGTCCATTTCTTGGAATGCTTCACGCTCACGCATGCCACGTTCAATTTGGCCTACAAATAAAATCAGTGGTGTGGAATCTTGTTGAGCAATGTGTACGCCAGCCAGTGCATTGGATGCACCGGGGCCACGTGTGACCATGCAAATCCCTGGTTGGCCCGTAAGTTTGCCGTAAGCATCAGCCATCATGGCTGCGCCTCCTTCTTGACGGCATACGGTAATATCAACCTTGGCGTCATGCAGCCCGTCTAATACGGCCAGGTAACTTTCACCTGGCACGCAAAAAACGTGCTGAACACCTTGTTTGACCAACTGGTCTACCAGCAGATGGCCACCTAAACGGGAGTGTTGCATATGTGTTTTTGTAGTAGTAGTCATAGTTGCAGGTTATGTGCGTTTGTGGCACAAATCAATTGATAAAATTGCACATCATCGTGTGTTAAATGCACGACCAAAAAATATAGTAGAGAATGTTTGGTGCAGCAGATAGTTGCAGCGCAACATTTGTAATCAGATACGGGTAAACCATGAGACACGGAGTACCAAGTTTAGGCGCGCTACAAGCCTTCGAGGCCACGGCACGACTGGGAACATTTTCACGGGCGGCGGAAGAGCTGTCGCTCACGCACAGTGCGGTGTACCGACAGGTAGCTGGGCTGGAAGAAAGTTTGGGTGTGCAATTGCTTACCCGTGTCAGACGCCGTATTGCCTTGACGGATGCGGGGGCAGAATACGCCGCGCGGGTACGTTTGCACCTAGAGCAATTAGAAAAAGATACGCTTAGCCTCATGACGCGTTCAGCCATGGGGCGTAGCTTACACTTAGCCGTGCTGCCCACCTTAGCTACCGTGTGGCTAATGCCTATCTTGGCAGAGTTCGGCAAAGTTAGGCCAGATATTACGATTAACCTGTCTATACGCACATTGCCCTTCCAGTTTGCCGACAACCCCTTTGATGCAGCCATTTACCACGCGGCACAACTGTGGCCACGCACGCAGGGTATCAAACTCTTTGATGAAAACGACTTAGTACCCGTTTGCACACCTGCAACCCTGGCAACCGCACAGGGGCAAATAGCGAACATGGTGCACTTGCACATGATCTCTAGACCCGATGCGTGGCGCATGTGGTACCGAGAGCAAGGCTTAGAGCACACACCCACAGCCGAAGCTGGGCCACGCTATGAGCTGTTTTCCTTAACCTTGCTAGCGGTGCGAGCAGGCATGGGCGTAGGTTTAATTCCCCGTTTTTTGGTGGAAAGCGAACTGCAAAACGGCAGTTTAGTGACGGCGCATGATGGTACTTTGGCAGGGCGTGAAGCGTACTTCTTTAGTTACCCTGTGGATAACGAAAATATGGAAGCGTTGGTGGCGTTTCGGGATTGGATCAAGCGGAAACTGGGGTTACCGGCTAAAAGCTAACAGCCTGATTGCTCACGATTGGACTGCATGATTAAGGCTGCAAAGCCCGCTTAGTAACCACCTGCTGCCATAGCCTAAGGCTGCGAAAGTATTTTTTAATTTGTAAACCAAATAAAAAAACACTTCCATTCGCCTTTCCTTCGTCGCTTGCCACGGTTTATATGCAGAGGTAGTTGTTAGCTGTATGTACTTCTGTGGCAAATCATACTGCTGCTTAAGAAAAGGCTGTAAGCCTATTCATTGAAATAGCTCAGGGGAGGCGGAGGAAAACTTTTTTGATTTGGTGTCTCAAATCATAAAAAGTTGTTCAGCAGTCCCCCAGCGTGTGCGATGAATACGGCATCTCATCTGCCACCTCATCAGCAATAAGCAATACACACGTCACAAACAAAAAAACCTCTGGCATTACACCAGAGGTTCTTCAGCACAGCTAAAAAAGCATCCCAAATTAACGGAACACAATAGTACGTTGGCCGTTCAGCAAAATACGATGTTGCACGTGGGCAGCCACAGCACGGGACAGCACCAGTGACTCCACATCACTACCGACCTGAGTCAGTTGATGCGCACTCATAGAGTGATTCACACGCTCAATATCTTGCTCAATGATTGGGCCTTCATCCAGATCTTCAGTCACGTAGTGAGCCGTAGCACCAATAATCTTCACGCCGCGAGCATGCGCTTGGTGGTAAGGACGTGCACCTTTAAAGCTAGGCAAGAAACTGTGGTGAATGTTGATGGCACGACCAGACAATGCACGGCACAGCTCTGGAGACAAGATCTGCATGTAGCGCGCCAACACCACCAAATCTACACCCAAGGTATCCACAAAGCGCAGAATTTGTTGTTCTTGTTCGGCTTTGGTTTCAGGCGTAACTGGTAGGTGGTGGAACGGAATGTTGTACGACGATGCCAGCGTGGCGTGGTCTTGGTGGTTGGACAATACCGCTGCAATCTCTACTGGCAACTGACCGCTGTGTGTACGGAACAGCAGGTCGTTTAAACAGTGGCCCTGACGGCTAACCAGAATCAAAATACGAGCTTTGCGGCTGGCATCATGGATATGTGCTTCCATGTTGAACTCAGTAGCCACGGGTGCAAACGCTTCGTTCAGTTCGGTTACGTTGGTTTCCTTGCCTGACACCGAGAAGTGAATGCGCAGGAAGAATCGCTGGGTTTCGGCATCACCAAATTGCTGGGCTTCTACCACGTTGCCGTGTTGTTGTAGCAGCCAGCCAGTAACAGCGTGGACGATACCTGTGCGATCAGGACAGGAAAGGGTCAGGATGAAGTCGGACATTGTGAGGTGTAGAGGGTAATTAAAATTGTTGGGTAATGCTTAACGCGGTGTCAGCGCAAATTTGCTGGCATGGTAAATCAGTGGGGAGTTATCACTGTGGGTACAGTGCTCCACCTGTCCGATGAACAGGTAATGATCACCAGCCTCATGCTGGCTGACATTGCGGCATTCAAACCAAGCGCAGAAGCCTTGGTCTTCTAGCATCAAGGTGCCACCCGGTGCACGACCTAGAGTATGGCCGTGAAAACGTTCAGCTTGAGGGCCCATGGCGAAACGTTTAGCCATTTTTTCTTGGGCAGCGCCCAGCACATGGATCACATAGCTGGGGGCGTGCAAAAAGTGCGGCAATGATCGCGCTTGCTTGTCTAGTGACCAGACAATGAGCGGTGGATCTAGCGATAGCGTATTGAATGAACTGGCCGTGAGCCCCCAGGGCTCGCGCTCAGGGGCCAGCCCTTCAGTGGTAATGATCGTGACACCTGTTGCAAAGCGGCTAAGCGCAGACTTGAAAAAAGGCGTATCAAATGCGGGGGGAGAAAGCTGTTCAGACATGGCGGCATACACTACCATATCAAGGCGCTAAACGCGATACAGTCCATGCGGAATCTGTGAGATTAAATGCAAACCTATCGTGTAAGCGGCAAGCACGGCCTTGCCAAAATTCAATGTAATCAGGCACCAAGACGTAACCACCCCAATTTTCTGGGCGTGGTGGTTGGTCGCCAAATTCTTTTTCCAATTCTTGTACGCGTTGTTCTAACTCTGCACGGTTGCGTACGGGATGGCTTTGCGGCGAGGCAATCGCACTGATACGTGACTCTACCGGACGGCTGTGAAAGTACTCGTCGGCAATGTCTGCACTTAGCTTTTGCACACTGCCTTCAAAGCGTACTTGGCGGTGCAAGGTAGGCCAGAAGAACATCAGGCAAGCGCGATTGTTTTGTGCCAGCTCTTGCCCTTTACGCGAATCAAAGTTGGTAAAGAAACGCAGGCCATCGTCTTCATAGCCTTTAAGCAAGACAATACGCGATGTAGGTTGTCCCGCTGCGTTCACTGTAGACAGTGTCATGGCAGTAGGTTCTACGGCGTTGTCATCCATGGCTTCTTTTAACCAGTGATGAAACTGTACGCGAGGGTTGGGATCCAGCCCGCTTTCGTCTAACGTGAAACGGGTGTACTCATTGCGGTAGTCAGAAAGGCTCATGATGTCAGGCTGTGTGTAGTGCAGAAGAGGGAAATAAAGACGAACTACTTTGCAAGGCTTGTACTAGGCTTTGCAGACGTTTGTCTTCAATTTTAGACCTTTTTAGGGCTTCAGCTGTTTCCATTACGTACTCAATGCAGGGCCCATTAATGCCATGGGCACCATAGATGACATGAATCAGCTGTTCAAGCGGCATACGGGGCACATAGCCTTGGTAACTGCGGTTCATCACAAATACCAAGGCATTCACCATACCGTGTTCGGTATGGCAAGGCAGCCAACGGGGAATGTACGCGCCGCTGGGCATTTCTCTGCGCCATAGCGCGTCAAAGGCTTCAGGTACTTCGTGACCAGCAATTCTAAATGCCATGCCACGGCAAGAGCCGCCATTGTCCAGACCAAATACTACCCCTGGGCGCTCGGGTGTGCCGCGATTAATATGCGACCACAAACACAACGAGCGGTGGTAACCATGCAATCTGGCATGACGTTGCTCCAGAAAATCGAATTCTGGGCGCCAGATTAGCGAGCCATAGCCATAGACCCAGACATCCGTGCCGGGTGTCCAGTGCTGCAAGCTATGCTGCATGGATTCATTACGTTCAGCGTCACTAAGCTGCTTAAAAGAAGCGGGAGTGGGTACGTCAGAAACAGGGTAGGTGTTCACGGTAATGGCTTAGTAGAAGATTCCATTGACAGAAGATAGTCTTATATTGTAGAACAACCGGCCACTACTGGCGAAACCACGCGTTAAAATGTGGGGTAATTCACGCAAGCCTGTAGTTTTGAATGCAAAGGATAGTAGCTAATGAGCGAGAGCTTTGAACGGCGTTTTGGTGCGCTAGACCGTTTATATGGTGCTGGCAGTACGGCAGGGTTTTCTGCTGCGCATGTCATGATCGCGGGTATAGGCGGTGTAGGCAGTTGGTGCGCGGAAGCCGTTGCACGTCATGGTGTAGGCAAGATCACGTTGATTGATTTGGACCACATCGCCGAATCCAACATTAATAGGCAGTTGCCTGCCTTGGGTAGCACTATTGGTAAGGCGAAGGCCGTGGCGATGGCTGAGCGTATTGCTGACATTAATCCTCAGGCTCAGGTAGAGATTGTGGATGATTTTGTCAGTGCCGAGAACATCGTCAGCCTGCTGCAAATGCAGCCGGATGTGTTCATCGATTGTACGGATCAGATCAGCGCCAAACTGGCTATGGTGGTAGAGGCTAAACGTCATAAGGTGCCATTGATTGTGTGTGGGGCAGCAGGCGGTAAGCGTGATGTATTGGCGTTACGCAGTACTGACTTATCCCAAACATCGCACGATGCGCTGTTAGCGAGACTGCGTAATCAGTTGCGTAAGCAATATGGCTTTCCTAAGCCTAAACCCGAAAAAGGCTCGCGAGTGCCCAAAATGGGGGTGACCTGTTTATGGGTAGAGGAAAGTGCCGTGATGCCCGAGTTGTGGCGTCAAGGAGAGGCCACAGAGGCACCACAGGGGTTGTCGTGTGCGGGGTATGGTTCGGCGGTGACGCTAACAGCCAGCATGGGGCTAGCTGCTGCTCAGTTGGCAATTAACCGTATTTTGAGCAGCGCTCAGAAAGCTTAAGCCTGAATGTTGGCGTCTAACCAGCCACGTAGTGCGTTGGATACGCGTATGGCGTCTGCATTTTTGAGATCAGAAGGGTAGAGCACCGCTTCGTGTGCTTGCCCGCTTTTCAGTAACTGCGAACGCATCACACCAGGCAACAAACCGCAGGATACAGGCGGTGTGAACCACTGGCCATCGCGTTGGAGGTAAATATTGCTGCGGCTACCTTCGCACACCTCACCCGCTTGATTGCAAAAAATCACATCAAATAACTGCGGTTGCATACGTAGGGTTTGGTTGGCCGCTTGATACCACGGGCGGTGGCTGCTTTTAATGCTCAGCCATGGGCTTTCGGGCAGTGGGGTATCGGCTAACAAGATACTCACAGGCTGCACATCGGGTTCCAGTGCGGAATGCTCTAGTACTGGCTGCCCTTCGTTATCTAATGTCAGGCGCAAACGCCATACGCCAGACGTTAGCAGTGACAGGTATTCGGTAATGTGTTCACAAACGGTGTTGTGGCAGAAGGTGTAATTCAGTTGCTGGGCGGAACGAGCAAGACGCTCTAGATGGGCATCCAGCAGGGCGATCTGGGCATGTTCTACGCGCATAGTTTCAATTAGCGTGGGATGTATGCTCATGGTTTCGTCCTTATGCAGTAAGAATAGGGCTGCCCAGAATACGTGCTTTCCACAGCAGTTCTTGCCATTCTAATTCTGGATCAGAATCGTACACAATGCCACCACCCACACCAAACACCGCATCATGAGGTGTGTGGAATTCTAAGGTGCGTATAGCGACGTTGAAGCGAAAATCGCCATTAGGTGCTATCCAGCCTAGGCTGCCGCAGTAAATGCCGCGTTGACGCTGCTCTAGGTGTTGCAAGGCGTGCATGGCGGCTAGTTTAGGCGCACCTGTAATAGAGCCACACGGAAAAAGGGCCACAAGTAGCGTTTCAATATCGTAGTCGTCGCACTGCGCTTGTACGGTAGAGGTCATGGTCCAGACGGAGGGGTACTGCTCCACGTTTAGTAAGGATTCCACTTTTACGCTACCAGGGCGCGCCAAGCGGCCTAAGTCATTACGCAGCAAATCCACAATCATCACGTTTTCTGCACAGTCTTTTTCGCTGTGACGTAGCGCGTGCGCCGAGGCTTGGTCTTCTGCTGCGTCGGCAAAACGGGGGCGTGTGCCTTTCATGGGGCGTACCCGTAGCGTATCGCCAGAGCGCTCTACGAATAACTCGGGTGAAAATGACGCGATTTGGCGTTCGCCATCTACCACAAAGGCCGAGTAGGCCGTGGGGTGACTGTGGGCGAGCGCCCGATACACCTGCTCAGCAGCTAGATCGCTTTGTACTGTGATGGGCACGGTGTAGTTGGCTTGGTAGTACTCACCGTTGTGAATGTCGCTGCGTATGTGTTCTATAGCCTTAACGTAATGCGCTTTTTCTTGGGCTAGTGTGCAGCGTAAAGTAGGCGTTTGCGTGGGAGCATCCCAAGGTAAAGTCTGCTCTGCAGACGAATAAAACTGGGCAGTGAGCAAGGGGGTAGCTCTAGGCGCAGCGCTTTTTGCCTCGCCGTTGCATAGCAGGGCAGCACCTAGCTCATAGTCCAACAGTAAACTTGTCCACAGGCCTTCGTGGCGTGCACGGTTAATGGCCTCAAAGGCGGCAGGCAGCTCGTGAGCGTGCCATACCGCTACCCGATGAACGGGGTTTTCTAGTACTAACGCCTGATGGGTCAGGCGGTTTTCAAAACGACAATACATGAATCAGGGGGTTAAGAATTCGTTAAGCGCAATACCAGTATGCGATTTCGCGGTGTTGCGCACTACATCAGGGTCGGCTTGTACCACTAAGCGGCCGCCGCCCGAGCCACCCTCTGGGCCTAAGTCTACAATCCAGTCAGCTTCGGCGATCACGTCTAAGTTATGCTCAATAACGACCACGGTGTTGCCCGCATCGGTTAGGCGGTGCAGTACATGAATCAATTTTTCGGTGTCGGGAATAGACAGACCCACAGTAGGTTCGTCCAACACGTACAAGGTGTGCGGCAGACGGCTGGCTCTACCCGTACGGGTTAAACCCTCATCCAAGCGTGCTTTGCTCAGTTCAGTCACCAGTTTAACGCGTTGTGCTTCTCCGCCAGATAAGGTGGGCGACGCTTGGCCCAGCGTTAAGTAGCCTAATCCTACGTCTTGCATCAGCTTTAAGGGGCGGGCGATTTTGGGGCTGGTGGCGAAGAACTCTACCGCCTCATCCACTTCCATTTGCAGAATTTCGCCTGCATTTTTACCTTGCCAACGAATACTTAAGGTGTCGTCATTAAAACGTTGGCCGTGACAGCTTTCGCAGGGCACTTTAATGTCGGGTAGGAAGCTCATTTCCAGCGTCAGCATACCTTGACCACCACATGCGGAGCAGCGGCCATCACCGGTGTTGAAGGAAAAGCGCGAGGCATTCCAGCCGCGCATTCTGGCGTCACGGGTATCGGCTAATAAGCGGCGAATGTTATCCCAGAAACCAATGTAAGTGGCAGGGCAAGAACGCGGTGTTTTACCAATAGGGGTTTGATCTACCTCTAGCACGCGATCTAAAGGCTCCCAGCCTTTGATGCTGGTGCAACCTTGCCATGGGCCATCTTCACGTTTAGGCAGCGTACGTAGCAGGTTATCCAGCAGTACTTCACGGGCAAAGGTGGATTTACCTGAACCTGATACACCGGTTACCAAGGTTAAGCGTTCTAGTGGTACTTGGGCTTCCACGTTACGCAGGTTATGCAGATGCGCACCCATCACTGTTAGCATGGCATGGTCTTTTTCTATAGGGCGACGTGGCTGCATGGGGTGCACTATAGGCTGGCGCAGGTAGCGGCCAGTGAGTGAGTCGGGGTTCTGCATGATTTCATCCACAGACCCTTCTGCCACCACACGGCCACCACGTGAGCCTGCGCCTGGCCCCATATCAATAATATGCTTAGCTTGCCTAATGGTGTCTTCGTCGTGTTCAACCACCACCAAGGTGTTGCCGTTGGACTCTAAGCGCTGCATCGCATTTAGCAGGATTTTATTGTCGCGTGGGTGCAGCCCGATGGTGGGTTCGTCCAGTACGTAACACACACCTTGTAGGTTTGAACCTAGTTGCGAGGCCAAACGAATACGCTGTGCTTCGCCTCCAGATAGGGTGGGCGCGGCACGGTCTAAGGCCAAATAGCCTAAGCCCACTTCTTCCATAAAGTGCAGGCGGCTACGTATTTCAGCCAGTAAGTCGCGAGCAATTTCTTCTTCGCGGCCTTTGGTGTTGAGGCCTGTAAAGAAAGAACATGCTTCGTCTACCGGTAAGGCAGCCAGTTCAGCAATAGAGCGATCACGCCACGAGAATGCCAAGGATACGGGGTTTAGGCGTTTGCCTTCACAGCTAGGGCAGGTGTGAGCCTCGCCTTCGTACTGGGTGGTCCAGCTGGCTTCTTCACCGTTTTGCTCGCTGGTGAAACCTTTAAGTTGTACACCTGTACCAAAGCAGTCTGGGCACCAGCCATGCTTGGAGTTGTACGAGAACATGCGTGGATCAGGCTCAGGGAAGCTGGTGGCACAACATGGGCAAGAGCGTTTAGTAGAGAAGCGTTGGCTATGGGCCTGCAGTTGCAGGCCGCTTTCACGTCGACTTTCTACAGTGCCGCTCAGTGCTTGGCTGATAGGCGATAACACGATCACACTGCCTTTGCCGTGATCCAGTGCCGTATGCAAGGCGTGGCGCAGAGCCAATTCGTCTTTAGGGTCCACAATCAGATCGGCAATAGGCAAATCGATGTTGTGCTCTTTATAGCGGTCTAGACGTGGCCATGGCGAAACGGGAATAAACTCACCGTCCACGCGCAGGTGTGTATAGCCCTTGCTGCCTGCCCACGTGGCTAAGTCGGTGTAGTAACCTTTACGAGCACTCACCAAGGGGGCCAGAATACCAATGTGCTCACCACGGTGCTGCGTCATAATTTGCGCCACAATTTGCTCGGCCGTTTGCGGCTCTACGGGCACATGGCAGGTGGGGCAATATTGCGTAGCCAGTTTCACATACAGCAAGCGCAGGAAATGGTGAATCTCTGTCATGGTGGCGACAGTAGATTTACGCCCCCCACGGCTAGTACGCTGTTCAATCGCTACGGTAGGGGGAATGCCATAAATGGCATCCACATCAGGTTTACCAGCGGGTTGCACAATAGAACGCGCATAAGCGTTTAGCGATTCCAGATAACGGCGTTGGCCTTCGTTAAATAAGATATCAAAGGCCAAGGTGGATTTCCCTGAGCCCGACACCCCCGTAATCACGGTAAAGGTATCACGGGGGATAGAAACATTAATGTTTTGCAGGTTGTGTTCTTTGGCGTTCAAAATGCTGATGGCATTGTTACGCTCGTAGGCTAAGGTGGGTTCTTTAATCACCGGCAAGGGGATAGCACCTTCACCCACAATGCTGGCTTGGTATTCTTTTAATGCTTTACCGGTGTAAGACCTAGCGTTTTGCATCAAGTCGGCAGGGGTACCCGTGGCAACCAACTCACCACCGTATAGCCCACCTTCGGGGCCTAAGTCTAGTACCCAGTCGGCCGCCAATACCATGTCTAGGTTATGCTCAATCACCACTAAGGAATGGCCTGCTGCCAGCAGTTTTCGAAAAGCCAGCATCAGTTTGGCGATATCGTCAAAGTGCAGACCAGTCGTAGGTTCATCAAAGAGGAACAGGTTGCCTTTTTTGGCGACTCTGGCTTTTGAAAGACGGCTTTTCGCCGCTTCGGCCAAGTGACCAGCTAGCTTCAAACGTTGAGCTTCACCGCCGGATAGTGTGGGGACGGGTTGGCCTAGTTTCAGGTAATCCAAGCCTACATCACACAAGGGGGTCAGTGCAGTTTGTACATCCCGTAGGCCAGTGAAGAATTCCAAGGCCTCATGGATGGTCATGTCTAGTACATCAGCCACATTGGCACGTTTGCCTAGGTGTTCTACTTCCACTTCTAGTACTTCAGGACGGAAGCGTTTACCGTCGCAGTCGGGGCAGCGTAAGTACACGTCCGACAAGAACTGCATTTCTATGTGTTCAAAGCCTGTACCGCCGCAGGTAGGGCAGCGACCGTCACCACTGTTAAAGCTGAACATGCCCGCTGTGTAACCACGCTCTAGAGCCACAGGGGCGCGAGCGAACAGCTTACGAATAGGGTCAAACGCACCTACGTAACTCGCCGGGTTGGAGCGAGCCGTTTTACCGATGGGGCTTTGGTCCACCATAAAGACTTCGGCAATTTGTTCGGCACCCAGCAGCGCACCAAAGCTACCGGGGGCTTCTGTGGCCAGCCCTTTATGTTTGAGTATGGCGGGGTACAGCACGTCTTGGATTAGGGTGGATTTCCCCGAACCCGATACGCCAGTCACACACACCAAGCGCCCCAACGGAATAGAAACATTAATGTTCTTGAGGTTGTGAGCGCTGACGTTTTCCAACAGCAGGCGCGGTGTGTTGTCTTGCACCGGCATAGGGTTGGGGGCGTGAATGCGTTTGCGGCCGCTTAGGTAGTCGCCGGTTAGTGTGGTGGCATTGCGTAAGTCTTTGGGGGCACCATCAAACAAGATTTGGCCACCACGCTCACCGGGGCCGGGGCCTATATCCATAATGCGGTCGGCGGCCACCATCACTTGTGGGTCGTGTTCTACCACCACTAAGGTGTTGCCATTATTACGCAGGCGGTGCATGACCTCGACAATGCGGTGCATATCGCGGGGGTGCAGGCCAATAGACGGCTCATCCAGCACAAATAGCGTATTGACTAACGATGTACCCAACGCCGTAGTCAGGTTAATACGCTGTACCTCACCGCCCGATAAGGTGCGGCTTTGTCGGTCTAGCGATAAGTATCCCAAGCCTACGTCGCATAAGAATTTTAGGCGTGAGCACACTTCATCGCGTAGTAACGCGGTAGCGGCATCAAAAACGCTACCCGTTTGAAACTGTTGGAAGTAGGCGTAAACCTGATCAATGGGCATACGCATGAGGTCATGTATATGCAAACCGGGTAAGGCGTTAAGTTGTGCAGGGCTCCATAGTGCATGCACGGGCTTAAAGCGTTGGTAGCTGCCTTCTTCTGAATGAGGTTCAGTGCCCACGCGCCATAACAAAGCATCCGGTTTTAGGCGTGAGCCTTGGCAGTGGGGGCAGGGCGTGTAGCTGCGGTATTTAGATAGCATTACACGTACGTGCATACGGTAGCTACGGCTTTCTAACCAGTCAAAGAAACGGGCCACACCATACCATTGGGTTTCCCATGCTTTGCGGCCTTCTTTCCAGTCATCAGCACCATAAATCACCCAGTGTTTTTCTTGTGAACTTAAGGTGTTCCATGGGGCAGATAAGCGCACGCCAGCCGCTGGGGCGTATCGTTGCATGTCGTCTTGGCACTGTTTATTAGAGGCGCTTTGCCATGGGCGTATAGCGCCTTCTAACAAACTTTTGTTTTCGTCGGGGATGACCAAGCCGTAATCAATGCCCATTACTCGGCCAAAGCCGCGGCAGTGTTCGCAGGCACCCAGCGGGGAGTTAAACGAAAATGTGCTGGGCAGCGGGGTTTGGTAATCAATGTCGCAGCGGGTGCAATGCAGTCTATTGTTGTAGCGCCATTCTTGCTCGGGGCCGTCGGCGGTGTTGGATGCAAACACACTAATTTGCCCATTACCGTGAGTAAGGGCTGCGTCTAACGCTTCCATTAACCGTGCCGGTTCGGCTTTGCTCAGACGGAAGCGGTCTTGCACTACATATAAGGTACGTAATGAGGCAGCGCTTTCTGGTGTCTCTTTATGCAGGCGTGTGTAGCCCTGTTGCGCGAGAAAGTTTTCTACTTCGTCTTGGGTGAAGTTGGCTGGCACGGTCACAGCAAAGCTAATGACTAGACGAGGATCGTGTTCGGCGCAGCGCTGTTGTAAGTCTTCTGCTATAGACTGGGCGCTATCCGGTTTTACTTCATGTGCACAACTGCGGCAGTACAGCGTGCCTAAGCGGGCATACAACAATTTCAAGTAGTCGTTTAGCTCGGTCATGGTACCTACCGAGCTACGCGAGTTACGCACAGGGTTAACCTGATCAATAGCAATCGCAGGCAATACACCTTCTATGCGGTCTACTTGCGGTTTATCCATACGATCTAGGAATTGCCTAGCGTAAGGAGAAAAGGTTTCTACGTAGCGTCGCTGGCCTTCGGCATACAACGTATCAAACGCCAATGAGCTTTTCCCTGAGCCCGATACGCCGGTCAGTACTGTCAGTTCGCCCGTATTAAAGCTGACATCCAGGTTTTTGAGGTTGTTTTGGCGGGCGCCATAAAGGCGTATTTGAGAGCTCATGGTGCAGAGAAAACGACAGTTAGGAAGGAAAGTAACGAAGGATTAGCCTGCGGTTCTTTGTATCTTAGCGCGGTTTACGGTAGAATTTCGGATTGTCCCTAATGGCGGCTTTTTATTTGTCGCCAGGTTATCGAATTCGGAGATCATCATGGCAGAAATTAAACGCACTCGCCGCAACACGCTTGAGCGTCGTTGCCTGGGTAAAGCTTTCAAACGTTTGTTTATTCGCTCCCCTAAGGGCGTATTCAAAATGCTTGAGAAAGTAAAACGCGCCTAAGTGTAGTGTTGGCGGTTCTGCCGCTCAGTATGCTTTAGCATAAAAAAACCACAGCCTAATCTTGCTGTGGTTTTTTTATGCCTGTTTGTAGCAAACTAGTCGGTGTGTAATTAACGCTTCCCTTTAAGAGAGGGTGTATGGCTCCCGCACCTGCTTGGGCATACCGGTTTACGGTACTGACCCCTTCTTACAATCGTGCTCATACGCTAGAGCGTGTGTACCGTTCGCTATGCGCGCAAACAATACGAAATTTTGAATGGATCGTCGTAGACGACGGCTCTACGGACGACACGCGCGCGTTGATACAAGCGTGGCAAGCAGAGGCTAACTTTCCCATTGTGTATCACTGGCAGCCTAACCAGCATAAGAAAACGGCCTTTAATACCGGTGTGCGCTTGGCGCAAGGCGAGTTGATTGTGGCTATAGATAGCGACGACAGCTTGGTAGCGGATGCACTGATACAGTTAGAGCAAGAATGGCTCAGTATTCCTTCTGATGAGCGCTCGTACTATGTTGCCGTGGTAGGGTTGTGCCAAACGCCAGATGGGCGCATTGTGGGTGACAGCTTTCCTGAGGATCCCTTAGACGTTACGTCGTTAGACCTCAATTTTAAATACCGCGTGAAAGGCGAGAAATTCGGCTGTTTAAGTACTGTAGTACTGCGCCAATTTCCATTTCCGGAGCAGGTGGATGGCTTTGTTCCTGAAAGCCTAGTATGGCGGGCCATTGCCAGAGCTGGTTTTCTGACACGTTTTGTGAATCAGGTATTTAGGGTGTATTACGACAGTGCAGACTCCTTGTCGCAGCAAGGACGTCAACGCAGTCAGCAACATGCATTGGGATTGTGGCTATTGGCAAACGATACGTTAAGCAACTGTATGCCGTGGTTTAGGTACGCACCCGTCGAGTTTGTCAAAGCAGCGGCGCGCTACACACGATTTAGATTGCACTGTAATGCCAAACATATAGTAAGGCCGCCGTGCTACAGCTTGAAGGGGGTAGCAGCCCATCTGCTGGTGGCGGTGATGTGGCCAGTAGGATGGGCGCTGTATTGGCGCGATAGTAGGCGCTAATTAATGCAGGGTGCGGTTTGGTGCATCAGGAATGAAAATCTGAGCATCGCCTGCGTCGCTTTCTTCCTCGTCGGGCTCATCGTCTACGCTAAGGTCAAAAGGTAGCAGCTCGTTAAGAGTTTCGCTCCAGCCTACATCATCGCCTTGCTCGTCAAGTTTGACGTAACGTATGCCTTCCATGTCTATGCGCTGTACAGCCCATAAAAAGCGGCAACTGTAGGTTTCGTTTTCAGCAAGCTGTACGCCACCTTGACTGCCCAATAGGCGTGCGTTGGCACCGCCTATTTGTACGACGGTCATATCGGTGGAGTCTTCTTCCACGTTCAAAGGTATCGCGAACACCACCCATTCAAAACCAGTTTCACCAGCATCCATGACTTCGGCGAGCACTGGCTTGCCCAAGTAGGAACTTAAGGCGTCAGCAGTACGTGCCAAAAGGTCTATATCGGCTTCAGTGAACAACAGGGAAGCGGAGTCTGTCATGGTCATGTCGTAAAAGAATAAAAAATCATTTTAAAGCAGATGCAAAGGTTTGGCTCGTAGGTGGTTGCAGCTTTCCCGCATTGTTGCGTCTGGTATTAGCGAAATGAGCCATGCCTGGCCTACAATTGGGGCTTTGCTATTTCCCCTTTTTCTTAGCATCGAGTATTTATGGCTCAGTTTGTATACACCATGAACCGGGTGGGCAAGATTGTCCCTCCTAAACGTCAGATTCTACGTGATATCTCCCTGTCTTTCTTTCCTGGTGCCAAGATTGGTGTGCTGGGTTTGAACGGGTCAGGTAAATCTACCTTGCTGAAAATCATGGCAGGTGTGGATAAAGAAATTGAAGGTGAAGCCATCCCCATGCCGGGGTTGAACATTGGCTACCTGCCGCAGGAACCTAAGTTAAACCCAGAGCACACCGTGCGCGAAGCCGTTGAAGCGGGTTTGGGTGCTGTGTTTTCCGCTAAACAGCGTTTGGAAGAAGTGTACGCTGCCTATGCCGAGCCCGATGCCGATTTCGACGCATTGGCCGCTGAGCAGGGTGAACTGGAAGCAATTATTGAAGCGGCTGCAACTAGCGGTAGTGATGACATTGCTACGCAGATGGAAATTGCGGCAGATGCACTGCGTTTGCCACCATGGGATGCAAAAATCGCCAATTTGTCTGGTGGTGAAAAACGTCGTGTAGCGCTGTGCCAATTGTTGCTGTCTAAACCTGACATGCTGTTGCTGGACGAGCCTACTAACCACTTGGATGCGGAAAGCGTACATTGGTTGGAGCAGTTCCTGAGCAAATTCCCTGGTACGGTTGTGGCGGTAACGCACGATCGATACTTCTTGGATAACGCTGCTGAGTGGATTCTTGAACTTGACCGTGGACATGGTATTCCATGGAAGGGTAACTACAGCTCCTGGTTAGAACAAAAAGAAGACCGCTTGAAGCAAGAAGAAGCCACTGAAAGCGCACGCCAACGCACTATTCAGAAAGAGTTGGAGTGGGTGCGCCAGAATCCTAAAGGCCGTCAGGCTAAGTCCAAAGCACGTTTGAACCGCTTTGAGGAATTGGCATCGCACGAATACCAAAAACGTAATGAAACTCAAGAGATCTTCATTCCTGTATCCGAGCGTTTGGGTAATGAAGTGGTTGAGTTCAAAAACGTCAGCAAGTCCTTTGGTGACCGTCTGCTGATTGATGACCTGAGCTTTAAAGTACCACCCGGTGCGATTGTGGGGATTATTGGTCCTAACGGTGCTGGTAAATCTACCTTGTTCCGTATGATTGCTGGCGAAGAGCAGCCTGATTCCGGTAGCGTAGACATTGGTCAAACGGTGAACTTGTCGTACGTTGATCAGTCACGCGACTCCTTGCCTAACGACAAGTCTGTCTTTGATGCCATTTCTGAAGGCTCTGATATCTTGACCGTAGGCCGCTTTGAAATGCCTGCACGTGCGTACGTGGGTCGTTTCAACTTCCGTGGCTCCGATCAGAACAAGATTGTGGGTGAGTTGTCGGGTGGTGAGCGTGGTCGTTTGCACTTGGCTAAAACTCTGATCTCGGGCGGCAACCTGTTGCTGCTGGATGAACCCTCTAACGACTTGGACGTGGAAACTCTGCGTGCGTTGGAAGACGCGTTATTGGAATTCGCCGGTTGCGTCATGGTGATCAGCCACGATCGTTGGTTCTTGGACCGTATTGCTACCCACATCTTGGCGTTCGAAGGCGATTCGCATGTGGAGTTCTTTGCTGGTAACTACCAAGAGTACGAAGAAGACAAACGTCGTCGTTTGGGTGAGGAAGCTGCCAAACCTACACGTATTCGTTACAAAGCCCTGAAATAATCCTTTAAGGAGTCCTCTATGGCGCTACTGACAGCACATCAGTGCAGTGTGTTATTGATAGATATGCAGGAGAAATTACTGCCTGCTATTGCGGATCACGAGGCATTGTTGGAGCGAGTACAGCGCTTCATAGAGGGGGCAAAGCTATGCTCGGTACCCGTAGTGGCTACCGAGCATTGGCCTGAAAAAATAGGCCCTACGCATCCTGCGTTGTTGCCTCATGTGGAGTCGGTGATTGCTAAAACGCATTTTGATGCGCTGCGAGAACCTGCTGTACGTGCTAACTTACCTACGCATAGGCCTAAAGTGCTGTTGCTGGGGGCTGAAGCACATATTTGTGTACTGCAAACAGGGTTAAGCTTGCATCAGGCGGGCTATCACCCAATATTGGTGCTAGATGGCATAGGGTCGCGTTTGTCGTCCAGCTACGAAGCTGCATGCAAGCGTTGGCAGTATCACGGCCTAGAAAGCGTCACCATGGAAATGGCGCTGTTTGAGTGGCTGGAAACCCCTGCACACCCCGCTTTTAAATCTGTACTAAAATTAGTAAAGTGAAATACGTTGGATCAGGTTGTAGTGTTTGCATACAACTTGTCGTAAATCGTACACGTTCCTAAGGCTGAAGTCCGTTAAGCTATATTTATCTGACTAGGATTTTGAAGGAGTAACGTCATGAGAGTTCGCAGCCGTATTGCTAAAGTAGGTGTATTGGTAACTTTGTTAGCATCTGTGGCAGGTTGTACCGCGTGGGATGGCATGACTAGCCGTCAAAAAGGTGCGGTATCCGGTGCAGGCGTAGGTGGTTTAGCAGGTGCTGTGATCACAGATGGCGGTGTACTGGGCACTATTGGTGGCGCTGCATTGGGTGGCCTGATTGGTGACCAAATCGGTAAACAGTAAAATGACTAGTTAGTCGTGTTTGGCCTTATTTTTCTAGGCTAGATACATTAAAAAGCTTGCCCAATAGGCAAGCTTTTTTTACGCCAGTACCAGCAAAAAGGCCTGAGTCCCACAGGGAGACTCAGGCCTTTTTAATGTAGGTCCAAGGACCATACACCAAGGGAGAAGAAGGCTAGGGGTTAGCTAGCTTTCTCATTTTCCGCTTGTGGCATTTCAATTTTCACTTCCAGCACTTCAAGATCATCTTGGCGTTCAAGATTCACTTTGATGTCGTCAGGGTTGATGCTGACGTAACGGGAAATCACCTCAATCAACTCTTTTTGCAAGCGAGGCAGGTAATCAGGTGTAACGCCACCTTTGCCTCGTTCGTTAATCAAAATGAGCTGTAGTCTATCCTTGGCGACATTGGCTGAAGTTTTTTTCTTGCCCAGTAGCACAGACAGGAAGGACATATTACTTTCCTCCGAAAAGGCGTTTAAACAGGCCCGGTTTCTCGTAATCAACAAAACGCAGGGGTTTTTCGTCACCTAAAAAACGATCAACCACATCTTGATACGCTGCTGCTGCATCGCAGCCGCGATCGTGGATCACGGGCACACCTTGGTTGGAGGCTTGCAAGACTTCTTCGGATTCTGGAATCACACCAATGAGTTTGATGCGCAAAATGTCTTCCACATCTTTAAGGGAAAGCATTTCACCATCTAGCACACGTTTAGGGTTGTAACGTGTGATGAGCAAGTGCTCTTTAATGGGTGATTGGGCGGTTTCTGCACGCAGAGACTTGGCAGACAAAATACCCAGCATACGGTCAGAGTCGCGAACAGAGGATACTTCAGGGTTGGTGACCACCAATGCATCGTCTGCAAAGTAGGAGGCCATCAACGCACCTGTTTCAATCCCAGCAGGCGAGTCGCAGACAATGAACTCAAAGTCCATGGCTTTCAGATCATCCAGTACCTTGCGAACGGTATCCTTGCTTAGCGCATCTTTGTCACGCGTTTGTGACGCAGGCAGGATATACAGGTTTTCAAGCTGTTTATCGCGAATCAGGGCTTGGTGCAGCGTGGCTTCACCCTGGATGACATTAACAAAATCGTAGACTACACGACGTTCGCAACCCATGATGAGATCCAGGTTACGCAAGCCTACGTCAAAGTCGATTACTACGGTTTTGTGGCCGCGCATGGCAAGGCCGGAAGCAAAACTGGCGCTAGTGGTGGTTTTACCTACACCACCTTTACCGGATGTCACCACAACAATTCGCGTCATGATAGAGCTATTCCTCAGGTTTTTGATCGGTTATACGGCTAGGCCGTACGGGACGCATCTGGCAAGTGTAACTGCTTGGCAGACTTCGTTTGTAATCATCTGTTAAGAAAGTAAATGAATACTGAGATTCTCACCTTCTAACTGGATCACAGCGGGTTGCTTGTGCAGCGGTTTTTCCAGAGGCTCATCTACTATACGGTACACACCCGCAATGGCGATGAGTTCTGGATCCAGTTCGGTCGTAAAAATACGCGCATTGGTATCGCCACGAGCACCAGCCATCGCCTTGCCGCGCAAGGGCCCATACACGTGAATGTTACCATCAGCGATCACCTCAGCACCTTGACCTACCACACCGATCACTACTAAATCGGTATCGCGTGCATAGACACGCTGACCAGAACGCAATTGTCTATTGATGACCATGGCGGCTGGCGCGATTTGGGTAATAACCTCGGGGGCAACTTCGGCAGGTGTTGCGGTGTTTTGTTCTTGTGCTGTAGACAGGGTAGGAACCTCTGCTTCTGGCACGTTGGGGCTGGCGGTAGGGCGCGTAGGGGCGTTAGAGAGATCTACCTCATGTAAGCCCGCAGCAGTGGCTGCTTGTAGCAATGCGCCATTAGCCACCACGCCTACTGCGTTTAGCTTGTGGGTGTTCAGGGCTGCGAGTAACGCCGCCCAGTCTAAGGTGGTGTCGTCATCCAACTGGCTGGCGTCTACCACTACTGGCTCATTTTCGAAAAAAGAGCCAGCGTCGTGCATGCGTTGTGCCAAGGCAGACAGCAGCTCGTCTAACTCACTGCTGTGCAACACCAAGCGTACGGTGTACAGGGTGGCGCTTTTGAAGTCTAGCGCCTGTGGACCTTTACGAGTTCCTGACATGCTTATACCCATGTATCACGCAAGGTTGCTGTACGGTTCAGTACAGGTTTTTCTGGCGTGGATTCTTCACGGTCGGCGATAAAGTAGCCCAAGCGCTCAAACTGCCAGTTTGCACCGGGTTCTGCCACCAAGCCGGGTTCTACCCATGCTTCTACGGTAGTCAGTGAGTTAGGGTTCAACAGTGCCAGGAAGTCTTTGTCGCCAGTATCTGGGTGTGGATCGCTGAACAAACGGTCGTACAAGCGTACGGTGGCAGGAATAGCGTGTTCTACGCTAATCCAAGTGATGTTGCCTTTTACTTTTACCGAGTCAGCACCAGGGGTACCGCTTTTCGTGTCTGGCAGGTATTCCACATACACTTCAGTGACGTTACCTTGGTCGTCTTGTTTGTAACCTGTGCAGGTAACAACGTAGCCGTATTTCAGGCGCACGGTGTTGCCGGGGTACAGACGGAAGTATTTTTTCTCAGGTTCGATGCGGAAGTCATCGCGTTCAATCCACAACTCACGCGTCAGTGGGAAGGTACGTTGGCCAGCATCTGGGTCTTTAGGGTGCGCGGGTGCCGTGCACTCTTCGCTTTGACCTTCTGGGTAATTGGTGATGATCAGTTTGATAGGATCCAGTACAGCCACGCTACGTGGTGCTTTAGGGTCTAGATCGTCACGCAGAGCTTGTTCCAGAATGCTGTAGTCAATGCGGGAGTCAGCTTTGGACACACCAATGCGTTCGCAGAAAAGGCGAATGGATTCAGGGGTGTAACCACGGCGACGCAAACCTGCCAAGGTGGGCATGCGTGGGTCGTCCCAACCGTTTACATGGTTTTCTACGACCAACTGACGCAATTTGCGTTTGCTGGTGACCACATAGCTTAGGTATAAGCGTGCAAATTCGTACTGTTGAGGCAGTGGGTCGGCCAAAAAGCCTAAGTCACGCAGACGCTCTAGTGTCCAGTTATAGAAAGGGCGTTGATCTTCAAACTCAAGCGTACAGATACTGTGCGTGATTTGTTCCAGCGCGTCTTCTACGGGGTGAGCCCAGCTGTACATAGGGTAAATGCACCATTTGTCGCCAGTGCGGTGGTGTTCAGCATGGCGAATACGGTACATCACAGGGTCGCGCAAGTTGATGTTGGGCGATGCCATATCAATTTTTGCACGCAATGCCATGCTGCCATCGGGATGTTTACCATCACGCATTTCGCGCAGCAGGGTCAGCGATTCGTCGGCTGGGCGATCACGCCATGGCGAATTAGTGCCTGGCGAGGTTAATGTGCCGCGTGTTTCACGCATTTGCTCAGGGCTTTGTTCATCTACGTATGCAAAGCCACCTTGGATCAAGGCTTCGGCAAAGGCGTACATGTCTTCAAAGTAATCGCTGGCAAAGTACAAGTTAGTTTCATTTTGGAATTTCCAATCGAAGCCTAACCAGTGCACCATATCAATAATGGCGTCTACGTATTCCTGTTCTTCTTTTTCAGGGTTGGTGTCGTCAAAACGCAAATGGCAGGCGCCTAAATAGTCGCGAGCCAAACCGAAGTTCAGGCAAATGCTTTTGGCGTGACCAATGTGCAAGTAGCCGTTGGGTTCGGGGGGGAAACGAGTGCGGATGCGGGCAGGGTCTACGTCTGCAGTAGCGTGCACCTGCGCAGGGCCTGGTTTTCCGCCCCAGCGTTTGGACGCATGACGCTGAGCCTTCAGATCTTGGTCGATAATGGAGCGTAGGAAATTCGAAACAGGAGCCGTTGTAGATTCAGTGGTCATACGTAAAATACAAAGAAAATAATCGGGTAATCACCCATTTTGCCATGTTCTGTCCACATCATGCGCTTTTCATCAGCACAATTCATAAACACGTTCTAAACTAGCTGACATTATGACGCATTCTGCCCTTTGGTTATCACAGTTGCAGTTTTTTAGCAGTCTGAGTTTTATGGCAATTTTCTTTGCTATGGAGCTAGGGCTAGCGTGGCTGTTGCTGATATTTAGGTTACGTACGTTATCAGGCCTGCATTCGGTCTGGCTGGCCAGTTACCGCTTTTGGGTACGGGTGTTTGCGTTAACCGTGGTGCTTGGCTTTGCCTCAAGCTTACCCATGCTGATACAGCTAGGTAGCTTATGGCCGGGTTTTAGTAGCCGTACTAGCGAGGTCTCAGGACCATTAATTGCCTTAGCATTGGCAGTAACGCTGCTGTTTAAAAGTGGCTTCTTAGGCTTGATGCTGTTTGCTTACAGGTCGTTGCCGCATTGGTTGCATACCATCATTGTGGGTGCTGTGGCGGTAGGCAGCACGCTAACAGTCAGTGTGCTGATCGCTTTGTCTTCATGGATGCAAGCGCCAGTAGGGGTGACATGGCAAGACAAAGGGTATGTGGTCACTGATTGGTATGAACTGCTAACGGGTTCCGCTTTTGTATGGCAGTTAGCGTTGTTTTTGCTGTTAAGCATGGTGGTGGCATGTTGCTTTGTTATGGCTGTTACGGCTGCAAAAAGCCTGCGTAGGCCAGCCGATGAAAGCGAACGTCGCGCCTTCAGATTAGTGCTGTGGGTGTTGTTGCTAAGCACAGTGCTGCTCGGGGCAACTGTCTGGGGCTATGGGCAAATGGTGGTGCAGTACGAACCCTTAAAAGCCTTAGCCACGATGGCTCGTTGGCAACCTGATGCTGCTGTGTTCTGGCCGTTTATTGCGTACCCGGCAGGCGCAGAGCTAGGTAACCTGTATAGCTATGGATGGCATGGTCTAGGGGCTATGTGGATTCCACAATCAGAAACCGGTGAGTATTTGGGCTTGGCAGGGCAAGACCTGTTACCCCCCGTAGCGCTGGTGTTTTTCAGTTTTAGAATAGCGTTGCTGTTGGGGCTGGTAATTTTGCTGGTGACCATCGTGACATGCTGGCGTGTGCGTCCACTGCATTATGACCCTTCATCTTTATCCACAGGCTGGCGTCGCGTGTTGATCGCGATGGGGGCGGCTGGGTGGCTGCTGTTAATCGTGGGCTTGCTGTATCACTTTGCGGGGGCTTTGCCGTATATGGTCAATGGCACCGTGAAATACACAGACGTGTTTTCTGATGTGCCTTTTGAGTCAGCCTTAGCATCGTTGGTGAGCTACGCCGTTGTGTACGGGTTTTGTCTGGTAGGGTTTTTCATGTTGGTGCGCTACATCGTTAGGTACGGTGTGGTACCAGTGGCTCGTAGAAGGGGACGTGCATGATCGAAGTCTTAGCCAATGCGATGGGGCTTGCTATCACCGATCCCGTGTTCTGGATGCCTTTAGTCTTTTTGGGGCTGTTCTTTATTGTGGTGCTTGCCGGCACCATTTTGGACGGCTTTGATATTGGGGTAGGCAGCCTGTCACTTATTGCGCCGGCTGCGCTGCGCCCACGTATGTTGTCGTTGCTTAGCCCATGGCGGGATGCCAATGAGTATTGGTTGTTCTTAGGCATGGTGCTGTTCTTTTGTGCCTTTCCCCACGCGTGGGAAGCCGTGATGGGCAGTTTGTACTTGCCGTTGTGTGGCTTGGCCTTAGGGGTGTTGTTGCGCTCAGTCAGCTTTGAGATGCGTTTGCGTGCCCCAGCCGAGTTACAAGCCAAGTGGCAGGTAGCGTTCGGTGTGGGCTCGGTGATTACCGCGTTTGTACACGGTGTGTTGCTGGCTAAAGTAGTGGTGAGCTTTAACACCGGAGCAGGTTACTTCTGGTTCAGTATTTTCATGGGGCTGTGCTCTGTTGCGGCGTATGCGTTGCTAGGAGCCAGTTGGTTGATTATGCGTGAAGCAGGCGAGCTGCGCGCAAGGGCGGTACGTTGGGGCAGTGTGACCGTACGTTGGTTTGCATCGGGGGCTATTGCGGCATCAGTGGTGTTAGCGTTGGCTAACCCAGGCGTGTTGTTGAAATGGAGCGAAGGCCTACAGCGTGTCGTCGTGTTAGTGCTATGGGGGGCATTGTTGCTGTGCTTTATTTCACTAGAAATGTGTTTGCAGCGCATGATCAATAGTAGCTACCGAACCACCGCACTCCCTTTTATGCTGACCTTGATTGTCTTTGTGGCGGTGATGTCGGGCTTGGCATTTAGCTTCTTCCCCTTCTTGGTCTTAGATGAAATCACCATTTGGGATGGCGCAGCGTCATTACCTGTATTGCAGATAGTAGGAGGGGTGGCAGTGCTGATCATTCCTATTATGTTGCTGTTTAATATTTGGGTATATAAGGGCATGTTTGGCTTATCTAAGCCTCCTCAGCCACCCGAGTTCAGAGGCTAACAGTGCAGGAAAACCCACGCTCGTCTTCTGTGCTGATGTCTACCCGACAAAAGCTGGGGCAAGCTTCTTCTATGTTGTGGGTACTAGGTTGGGCGGTGCTAATGGGCATCGCTGGAGCCTTATCTATTTGGCTTTTTCATGAAGCCATGTTCTTGGTTCAACATTTACTCACAGGGCAATCCGGCGAAATTTCGGATGTCATGCACGACCTATCGTGGTGGTGGCGTTTGCTGCTGCCTACTATAGGTGGGTTAGTGGCTGGTATTTTGCTGTGGTTGGCGAAACGACGAAAAAGCGCCATGGCCGAAGATTACATGGAAGCGGTCACCTTGGGCGATGGGCGTTTGTCTATTCGCCAAGGTTTGCTGCGCACCTTATCGTCGTTGTTTACGGTGGCTACGGGTGGCTCTATAGGTAGGGAAGGGGCCATGATCCACTTGGCGTCGTTAGTGGCGTCTATGTTGGGACGATTGCTACAGGTGGGGGCGACGCATTTGCGGTTGTTGGTAGCGTGTGGTGGAGCGGCGGGTGTTAGTGCCGCTTATGGTACCCCCTTGGCAGGCGCCGTGTTTGTGGCCGAAATCGTATTAGGTACGTTGAATATTCAAAGCTTAGGCCCGTTGTTGGTGGCGGCAGCTGTAGCAAACCTCACCATGCGTATTTTGGGTATTTACCAACCCTTATACGAAATGCCTGATGTGCAAAGTGTAGTCGGCATTGATATCTGGGTGTTTGTGCTGCTGGGCGTGTTGGTAGGGGTTGCGGCACCGGGTTTTCTAAAGCTGATGACCTTGTTTAAAGACCGGTTTGCCCGTACAGGTATTCCGCTGTATTTGCGCTTAGCGGTGGGTGGGTTGTTATTAGGGCTGTTGCTCATCGCTATTCCAGATGTGGCGGGCAATGGCTACAGTGTAGTGACTGCGTTACTGCATGAACCGTGGGCATGGTACATGGTAGTAGGCATGCTGTTTGCCAAAGTGTTAGCCACAGCGTTAACAGTAGGTTCTGGGGCTATAGGTGGGGTGTTTACGCCGGCGCTCTTTGTGGGGGCCGCCTTTGGTACCTTGTGCGGACAATTGTTGTTGTCAGTGGTACCCGGTTTATCTATTCCCCTGCATTTGTTTACGCTGGTGGGGATGGGGGCATTTTTGGGGGCGGCTACCAGTGCGCCGCTGATGGCAATATTGATGCTGTTTGAAATGACGCTGAGCTATGCGTTGGTGTTGCCGCTGATTATCGCGACAGTAGTGGCGTATTTTGTGGCCAGGTTGCTGGCGGAAGTCGCTATGTACGATGTGGTGCTGGTGCGTGAGCAAAACGAACGTTTGCGCAGTACGCTTAGACATACGCAGTTAAACGAGCTAGTGCGGCCAGCAGAAACAGTGCTGCACGATGACGCCAAAATTGCCGATGCCTTACAGATGTTTTTGGACTACCCCGTGAAGTATGTGTATGTGGTGAATGCCAATAACGTTTTCCAAGGGGTGGTAGCCCAACAAGATTTAACCCGTTTGCTCTTACACCACTCGGATACGGATAATTTGTGTTTGGCCGATGTGTTGCGTCCCGATTTTGTGAAAACCTTAACGCCTAGCCTAAGTTTGGACGAGGCCCAAGATTATTTCGTGAATTTCAGTGGTGAACGTTTGCCGGTGGTCAGTGAAGAGGCAGAGCCTCGCTTACTGGGTGTGGTGTATAAATCGGCGCTATTGGAAAAATATACGGCGATCAAACGCTCCTTGGATGGGGCAGAAGTCACAGCGGTTTTTAACAGCACCAAAGCGTGAGTGGCCTAGGGTTTTCTGGTACAGTCTATTGGCTGTAGTAAAAGCGCTGCCACTTCTAGCGCGCGCTTCTTCCTTGTTTTGATTAAAGTTCTTCATGTCTGATCCCGCTCTGGAAACCCTGCAAAATGTGTTTGGCTATGATGCCTTCAGGGGAGACCAGCGCGCGATTATTGAACAAGTCGTGAGCGGCGGCGATGCGCTAGTGCTGATGCCTACTGGCGGTGGTAAGTCGTTGTGCTACCAAATTCCCGCGTTAATTCGTCCCGGCACAGGTATCGTCATTTCCCCGTTAATTGCCTTGATGCAAGATCAGGTAGATGCGTTAACCGAGCTAGGGGTACGTGCTGCCTATCTGAATTCCACGCAAGAATGGTCACAAACCCGCGAGGTTGAGCGTGCCTTTTTGGCTGGCGAACTAGACTTGCTATATGTGGCGCCAGAGCGACTGATGACCGACCGCTGCTTGGATTTGTTAGCGCGTGGTCGTATTGCTTTGTTTGCTATAGACGAAGCGCACTGTGTATCGCAGTGGGGCCATGATTTCAGACCCGAATATTTAAAGCTGTCGTATTTGGTGGAGCGCTGGCCCGATGTGCCGCGTATTGCGTTAACGGCAACAGCTACCGCCGAAACGCGCCATGAAATTGCCGAACGCTTATCGCTGCACCATGCTGAGCAGTTTGTCTCCAGCTTTGACCGCCCTAATATCTGTTACCGTATCGTAGAGAAAAACGATGTGCGACGCCAACTGATGGCGCTAATACGTGACGAACATGAAGGCGACAGCGGGATTGTGTATTGTTTGTCTCGTGCGCGGGTAGAAGATACCGCAGCTTACTTGGTGCGAGAGGGCGTGAATGCCTTACCGTATCACGCCGGGTTAAGTGCTGAGGTGCGCGCGCAGAATCAGTCCCGCTTTCTACGAGAAGAGGGCGTGGTGATGGTAGCCACCATTGCTTTTGGTATGGGGGTGAATAAGCCCGATGTGCGTTTTGTAGCGCACATAGATTTACCTAAATCTATTGAAGGCTATTACCAAGAAACGGGGCGAGCAGGGCGAGATGGCGAACCGGCTACCGCGTGGTTAGCCTATGGGCTGCAAGACGTGGTGCAGTTGCACCGCATGATTAGTGATTCGCAAGCCGAAGAAAATCACAGACGTACGCAAGGGCGTCAGTTGGACTCCATGCTAGGGCTGTGTGAAACCGTAAGTTGTAGGCGTCAGTCGTTGTTGGCCTATTTTGGTGAAAGCATTCACAACTGCCAAAACTGCGATACCTGCATGACACCGCCTGAATCGTGGGATGGTACGGTGGCGGCGCAAAAGCTGCTATCAGCCGTGTATAGGTTATGGCGCGAACGTGGGCAACGCTTTGGTGCTGGCCATTTAATTGATATTTTGCGTGGCAAAGAAACCGATAGGGTCAAAGAATACGGCCACCAAAGTTTAAGTGTATTTGGCGTAGGCGTAGCAATTAATGATCAAGGGTGGCGCAGTGTGTTGCGTCAGTTGTTGGCCTTGAATGTGCTGGCGGTAGATACCCAAGGTTATGGCACCTTGGGCCTAACGGAAAAAGCACGGCCGGTGCTAAAAGGCGAGCAGCAACTGATGTTCAGGCGTGAAACCACTATTGCCAGCAAGTCTACACGTAGCTCTAAAGCTGTAACTCAGGTACCACCAGAGGCACAGCCGTTGTTCCAAGCATTGCGCGAATGGCGCTCTGCCGTGGCAAAAGAACACGAAGTGCCCGCATTTATTATTTTTAATGACGCAACCTTGCGCCAAATTGCCATTGAGCAGCCGCAGGATCTAGACGATCTGCGCTGCATCTCGGGTATAGGGGTGCGTAAGCTGAAAGCCTACGGTGATGATTTGCTAGCTTGTGTGGCTAACGTGGCGGCATCGTCAGTCGAATAAGGCACCACTGCCTACGGCATTGGCGCTAGGGGTAAGGCCTAGGTGTGTCCATGCCATGCGTGTGGCGGTACGTCCGCGCGGGGTGCGTTGCATAAAACCGTGTTGAATCAGGTAAGGCTCGATGACATCTTCAATGGTGTCGCGTTCTTCACCTATAGCGGCGGCCAAGCTGTCTACCCCTACGGGGCCACCATCAAAACGATGAATAATCGCTTCTAATAATTTGCGGTCCATGAGGTCTAGCCCAGAGGGGTCTACTTCAAGTAGCGCCAAGGCATTGCTGGCGGTTTGTGAGCAGATGGTGCCGTTGGCTTTTACATCGGCATAATCGCGTACACGCCGCAGCAAGCGGTTAGCAATGCGTGGCGTGCCACGTGAGCGACGGGCGATTTCTTGAGCGCCGTCTTCTACGCATTCCACGTTAAGTAGGCGGGCACTGCGTTCTACAATGTGTTGTAAGTCGGCCGTGTTGTAGAACTCTAGTCTAGACACAATACCGAAACGGTCGCGCAGGGGGTTGGTCAGCATACCGGCACGGGTGGTAGCACCTACCAAGGTGAAGGGCTGTAAGTCGATTTTGACACTGCGTGCAGCGGGACCATCACCAATCATGATGTCTATTTGATAGTCTTCCATGGCGGGGTAGAGAATTTCTTCTACTACGGGCGACAGCCTATGGATTTCATCAATAAACAATACGTCGTTTTTATCCAGATTCGTGAGTAGCGCGGCTAAGTCGCCGGGTTTTTCTAGCACGGGGCCAGAAGTTTGGTGCAGGCGTACCCCCATTTCTTGGGCCACGATGTGTGCCAAGGTGGTTTTACCCAAGCCTGGTGGGCCAAATAATAGAACGTGATCCAGTGCCTCTTGGCGTCCGCGAGCCGCCGCAATAAAAATTTCGAGTTGATCGCGTACACGCTGCTGACCTACATAGTCATGCAGCGTTTTTGGGCGTAACGCACGCTCAATAGATTCTTCGTTGGGAGACTGTGCTGTAGCCTCAACCATACGGGGTGCGGGGGATGATTCGCTGCGAAGAGAGTCTGAATAAATAGCCATAGCAGTTTCACTGAATGAATACACAGTATGGTACACCAATCACAACCTTGCGTGGGAGTGTCGCACAAGGCTGGCTGGTGGCATAATGTTTTACTTATTCTGTCAGCTCTCTGACAGAGCCATGGGAGAACTGTCGACGATGTATGCTGTGTCAAATGAGCTCGATTTTGAAGAGGTAGAACGAGCTGAGCAGCGTTTGCGAGGTGTTGCGCACCGCACCCCCGTTTTGCAATCCTCTACCCTGAATGCATGGTTGGGTGCAGAGGTTTTTTTCAAGTGTGAAAACTTTCAACGTGTGGGCGCGTTTAAGTTTAGAGGTGGCTACAACGCTGTGGCACGCTTGACTCCCGAGCAGCGAGCGCGGGGGGTGATTACGTACTCTTCTGGCAACATGGCACAAGCAGTCGCCTTGGCGGCGCGCATGTTAAACGTTCATGCCACTATTGTGATGCCTGCTGATGCGCCACAGGCTAAAAAAGCAGCGACTCAAGGCTATGGTGCCACCATTGTGGAATACGATCGCCACCGAGACGACCGAGAAAGCCTGACGCGGCAATTGGCCGAACAACAGGGGTTGTACTTTATCCCGCCGTTTGGTGATGAGGGCATTATTGCCGGCCAAGGTACGGCGGCTAAAGAATTATTCGATGACGTGGGCGAGCTAGATCGTCTGTATGTGCCCATCGGTGGGGGCGGGTTATTGTCTGGTTCGTTATTATCGGCCAAGGCCTTGTCACCAGCATGTGAAGTGTTTGGGGTAGAACCTGAGTTAGGTAATGATGCCCAGCAGTCCTTACGACTAGGGCAACTGGTGCGTATTGCGACCCCTCAAACCATTGCGGATGGGGCGCAAACGCAGGCCTTGTCTTCCACCACCTACAACATCATCCGCCACAACGTCACAGATATCGTGACGGTGACTGATCAGCAATTGCTAAATATGCTGCGCTTTTTTGCAGAGCGTATGAAGATGGTGGTTGAACCCACAGGCTGCTTGGCTGCAGCAGCAGCCGTGCAGGCCGCTGAGCAGATTCGTGGTAAGCGTGTGGGGGTAATCGTGAGTGGTGGCAACTTGGATAGCATTCAGCTATGCAAGTACTTAGCGCTTGGACAGGCTTTGCAGTGCCAACCGGATGCCGTCTGATACGTTGACGTCTTCAGGCAGTGCTTTCAGGGCTTTGCTGGCTTCGGTGTTGTTGTAACCCAGGGCCAGCAGCGCATTCAAAATGTCGCTGCGTTCGTTATGGGCTTGCTCTGGCAGGCTGGCAGCAATAGCGCTATCGGCCCCAAATTTGCCACGTAATTCCAAGAGCAGTCGTTCGGCTGTCTTTTTACCAATACCCGGAACGGTCGTTAACAGGCCAGCATCTTGCTGCTGAATAGCCGTGGCTAAGTCTTGCACGCTCAACCCCGACAAAATCGACAACGCAGTACGTGCGCCAATGCCACTGACTTTAATGAGGGTACGGAAAGCCGCGCGTTCAGCCGCATTGCCAAAGCCGTACAGTACATGGGCGTCTTCACGCACGGTGAGGTGAGTAAACAGTGTGATCTTACTGTGTATGTCACCCAGATCGTAGTAGGTGCTCATGGGCACATCAATGTCATAGCCCACACCATTTACATCCACACAGATGGTAGGGGGCAATTTTTCAATCAAGGTGCCTGTAATGCGTCCAATCATGAGGACTCCATTAAGAAATCAGTCGGCCTCCGCGTAAGCGGGGTGTAGCGCTAGCTTGTTCAAGCTGAATGCCTAAACGGCTGGTCAGCGGGTAGTGGTGAGCATGGCAAATAGCGCATGCTAAGGCATCAGCCGCATCGGGGGCGGGAGCCCCATCTAAGCGCAGCAGATGTTGCACCATCATTTGCACTTGTTCTTTGGCGGCGTGTCCGCGTCCTACGGTGGTTTTCTTTATTTGTAGGGCGGTGTATTCCATCACGAGTAGGTTTTTATCGGCTAGGGCGCACAGTGCAGCGCCACGGGCCTGACCCAGTAATAGCGTAGATTGCGGGTTGGCATTGACGAACACTTGTTCAATGGCCGCCTGATCAGGCGTATACAGGCCAACGACTTCGCGTACGTTATCCAGAATCACCTTTAACCGCTCCGAGAGGGGCAGTTCAGTGGGCACCACGATGGTGCCACTGGCTACATAGGTTAAGCTGGATCCCTGGGCTTCGATCACACCGAAGCCGGTGCGTCGTAAGCCAGGGTCAATGCCAAGTATGCGCATTAATGATAGAAGTGGCGTGTGCCAGTGAAGATCATCACAATGCCGCGCTCGTTAGCGGCGGCGATGACTTCGTCGTCACGGATACTGCCACCGGGTTGAATCACGCAGGTTGCACCAGCGTCAGCAACCACATCCAAACCATCACGGAAGGGGAAGAAAGCATCCGATGCTACGGCGGAACCTTGCAGGCTCAACCCTGCATTAGAGGCTTTAATAGAAGCAATACGTGCGGAGTCTACGCGGCTCATTTGACCAGCGCCTACGCCCAATGTCATCCCGCCAGCGGTAAACACAATAGCGTTGGATTTCACGTATTTAGCTACGTTCCATGCAAACAGCATGTCTTGCAGTTGTTGCTCTGTAGGTTGCTTCTCGGATACGACTTTGAAGTTTTCCACCGCATCACGGTAGGTGTCTGGTGTTTGTACCAACCAGCCGCCGCCCACACGCTTCACGTTGAAGTCGTTGTGGGATTGACCATCAGGTACTACCAATACACGTACGTTTTTCTTCTGAGCCAGAATATCCAGCGCTTCTGGGGAGTAAGAAGGAGCCAGCAATACTTCCAAGAACTGGGCGCTAATCGCTGTTGCAGCGGCTGCGTCTACAGTACGGTTCAGCGCAATAATGCCGCCAAATGCCGAGGTAGGGTCAGTTTTCAGTGCTTGTTGGTAAGCAGCCAAAGGTGTTTCGCCCAAGGCTACACCACAAGGGTTGGAGTGCTTAACAATCACACATGCACCCGCGTCAAAACTGCGTACACATTCCCATGCTGCATCGGCGTCAGCAATGTTGTTGTAAGACAGTTCTTTGCCTTGCAGCTGCTGGTAGTTACCCAACAAACCACGGCCAACTTCTTGGTCTTTGTAGAAGGCAGCGCTTTGGTGTGGGTTCTCGCCGTAACGCAACGCTTGGGATTGGTACAGTTGCAGGCTCAATACCTGTGGCCATTCCTCGCGCTCGGGTGTGCTCTCTGCTGCAGGCTCAGGGTTGGTGAGGCTGCTGAGGTAGGAAGCGATAGCGCCATCGTAAGAGGCGGTGTGTGCATACACTTTACCGGCTAATTCCAGACGCAATGCGTAGCTGGTTTTGCCCTCGTCTGCATCCATTTCAGCCAAAATGCGGCTGTAGTCCAATGGATCAATCACAACGGTTACGCCACCCGCTGGGCTGCCGTGGTTTTTAGCGGCAGCACGCAACATGGCTGGGCCACCAATATCGATGTTTTCGATGGCGTCGCCAAAGCTACAGTCTTTTTTCGCAATGGTTTCGCGAAATGGGTACAGGTTCACAGCCAGCAGGTCGATGCGGCTAATACCGTGCTCGTCCAGAGTTTGCAGGTGAGCTGCATCATCACGTCTGGCCAACAAGCCGCCGTGAATTTTTGGATGCAGAGTTTTAACGCGGCCATCAAGAATTTCTGGTGAGCCGGTGTGCTCGGCTACTTCGGTGACGGACAAGCCGGCTTCTTTTAGCAGTTTAGCGGTACCACCTGTAGAAAGTAGGCGTACACCACGACTGGCCAAGGCTTGGGCGAAATCAACAATGCCGGTTTTGTCGGAAACCGAAAGCAAAGCGGTCTGGATTTTCATGAGAGTAGAACGAGAGTAGTTAAAAATCAGGGTTGTAGATTATGCGATTGCAGCTTTTTACGCAGAGTGCTGCGGGTAATGCCCAGCATCTCGGCAGCTTTGGACTGGTTGCCCTGGGTACGCTCCAGTGCCACTTGCAGAACAGGGCGTTCGACACAACTGATGACCATGGCCAGCATATCGCGCGGCTCAGATTCGCCCAGGTCAGCAAAATAACGTTCCAGGCGGTCTCTGACAGATTGTTCTAGTGGGTTGGTAGTAGACATATTTTCTAAATTGGGTGTAACAGGCAACGCTGTTCCGATCAGGCAACAGCAGGTTCGTTTACAAAAGGTGCAGAGGGATCGTGTTGATCAAACCACTGCGATATAGCGTGAAACTGTTCGTGGGTAGTTTCGATTTTGTTAATCTGATCTAACCACGTCCGGATATCCGGAAGATGGGCAAAATACCACCCTATGTGTTTACGGGCAGTGCGTACGCCCGTGAACTCTCCGTAGAAGGCGTAATGGTCTTCTAGGTGTTCCAACAACACGTTACGCAACTCACCAAAGGTGGGTGGGGCGAGGTGCTCGCCATGTTGTAGGTAATGATTGATTTCTCTGAAAATCCAAGGGCGGCCTTGTGCGGCACGGCCAACCATGATGGCGTCTGCTTCAGTGTACTGTAGTACGTATTTGGCTTTTTCGGGACTATCGATATCCCCATTAGCAATAAGGGGTATATCTACCTCTTGCTTAACTTGGCGAATCGTGTCGTATTCTGCTTCCCCTTGGTACAGGTCACAGCGTGTGCGGCCATGTAGGGTGAGAGCAGCGATGCCGCTTTCGCGTGCCAAATGCGCAATGCGTATGGCATTTTTGGATTCGCGGTCCCAGCCTGTACGGGTTTTAAGCGTAACCGGTACATCTAAGGGGGTGCAGGCTTGCACCACACTTTCCAAAATGGCGGCAATGCGCGGCTCATCACGCAATAACGCGGAGCCAGAGGCCACATTGCACACTTTCTTAACAGGGCAGCCCATATTGATATCAATGATGCGCGCGCCTTTTTCTACATTGAAGCGGGCGGCTTCAGCCATCATTTCAGGGTCAGAGCCAGCAATTTGTACGGCGATAGGAGCCGTTTCACCTTGGTGATCAATACGGCGCGAGGTCTTTACACTGTTCCACAGCTTGGGGTTGCTGGCAGCCATTTCGGACACCGCATGACCTGCCCCCAACGCTTTGCATAGGCGTCGGTAAGGGCGATCCGTTACCCCTGCCATAGGGGCAACAAAGACGGGGTTAGCGAAGGACCAGGAGCCTATATGCATAAAACAGAGAGAGTGAAGCCTGCTTAACGCATGCAGGCCAAGGTTCAGATTCGGGTGCCTTGCAACAGGTGCGTGGCTAAAGAGTTTTTCGTTGCAGCAAACAGGTCCATGCCCAGCAAACCGAGACCACAGGCATGTTGTACGAGTGGGTTGGTGGTGCTGAAAACGCGAGGCAGCATGTCGGTGACTCCGAGGGTCAGCCAACGGTCTTGTCGTCGCGTCGTGGCATAGTGGGCAAGTACGGGCGCAGCATCATGGGTGGTACAGGCCAGCCAAGGGCGTAGCACTTGCGCAAGCTGCGCTGCGTCGCGTAGTCCTAAGTTTAACCCCTGACCCGCAACTGGGTGCAAGGTTTGCGCCGCATTGCCAATGGCTACAGTGTGGTGGTCGGGCAACGTAGGTCCGGCGTATAGGCTTAATGGAAAGACCGAGCGCTTCTCTATAACGCTTAATAAACCTAGTCGTGAACCAAAAGCCTGTTGGGCTTGTTGGTTGAACTCATGCTCTGGCATCGCGGCAAGATCAGCGGCGATTTCAGGTGGGTTACACCACACTAAGGCGTAGAGATCTTCGCCATCGGGGTGGGGTAGCAGAGCAAAAGGCCCGTTTTTAGTAAAGCGCTCGTAGGCCCAACCCTTTTGCGGTAGTTGGCTGCGTAGGGTGCTAATCACGCCGTGCTGCTTATAGTTACGGTGCAGGCCTTGCGGACGTATGCCATCAGACAGTACGCGAATACGGGTGGTGAACGTCCTTTGGTCAGTCACAATTACGCCCGGCTGCTGCAAACTTTGCGCGGCATCAATCTGGGCGTGGATGAACTGTATAGGGCTGCGCTCTACCGCGTGATGTAACTTACGAACAATAGTGTCGTAGCGGATCACAGCACCTAAAAACGGCACATGTAATTGCGATGCTTCAATTAACGCTCTACCTAATCGGCCTTGCTGGGAAACGTGCACGGTTTCCATCGTAGCTAAGCCAGAATCTGGCCACGCTTGCAGGCTTTTTAATAGCATGGCGCTGCCATGATTTAGCGCTAGGGCACGCGGGTCTCCGGGCGAAACCGAACTGTGTTCAGGCAACGGGCGGCCAACAAGGGCAATACGGCTGGGGTCTGGTGCCAGTTGAGCCAGCTGTAGTGCTAGGGCGCAACCCACCGGCCCGGCGCCGCAAATGACGATATCGTAATCAGTTGCGTGCATGGCATTGAATCAGAACAAAGGGTGCTGGCATTGTACCGGATGCCTGTAGGCCTAGCCTTGATAATGCTAAATCCGAATGGCTTTTTATCTCTTGTGGTGTTGATGTTGCGCATAGGGAGCGTTCCCGGCCTATGGCTTGAGTCCTAGGCCCAGATTGGCTAAAATGTTGCCACCTCAACTTTAAAAGGACTGTGTGGTGAATCCAGACCCCGGTGAAAGTAGCAGCCAGCATTGGCTGGCAACTTATTAACCAGGCGCGTTAGGCAAGAGCCTTCTCTACACAGCCACGCCCTGGTGCTTAAACGAGCAAAAGGGCGTGTTATTCCTTATCGAATCTCACGTCATTACTGTCCCTCTATGGTTTTGATCCTGGGCGCGTGCTGCGCTATCAGGTGATGGGAGATGGCGATGAAAATCTTCAATCTGTTTTTACGTCGGGCTGGTGTACAGCAGCCTGTGGTTCGTGCCGCATCAGCTTCTGAGTCGCGGTTGTCTGTATTGTGCATGCGCCAAGATATGGCGTCGGTGCGCAAACGCATTTACACCGACTTCCAAGCGGCTGGGCTGCGTGTGAGCAACCTAAGTGTTGAACATGCATCGCATGAAAATGCGAAAGCGTGTGTGACCATTAGCTGCCCGCCAGAGATGCGTCCCGAACTGATGACACAAGCGCGCCGCCTGCGCGATCATCCTTCTATCTTGAATGTGCAATGGGAGCCGCGTCAGCGCAGTAATGCATTAAACTAGAGCCTGTTATGTGGAATACGGGCTCTCATGATCGTTATTGACTGGCTTACTCCCTGGGAATTCTCTCCTACACTGGTGGCAGTATTTATCGCCAGTGCATGGTTGTTCTGGCGTGGTGCCAAGGTGCACCACGTAGGCAAGTTCAGGCAGTGGTTGTTTTGGCTAGGCCTGATCATGCTGTATCTTTCACTGCATACACGGGTGGATTACTATGCCGAGCGCATGTTCTTTATCCACCGGTTGCAGCACTTAGTATTGCACCACCTAGGGCCACTGATCATCATGGGGGCATACCCCGGGCAAGTGATGCGGGCAGGTTTGCCCATGTCGTGGCGCTACAAATTACGCGATTTCCGTCTTACAGGCCTAGGTAAGGTAACAGAACGTGTGCTGACGCACCCGGTGCTGATACCTTTCTTGTTCGTCTTCTTTGTGCTGATTTGGTTGCTGCCCATTCCGCAGTTCTATTCCATGATTGATTGGCGCTTGTACCGTTTCATGAATTGGTCTGTGGTCATTAGCGGCGTGCTGTATTGGAATTTGATTCTCGATAGACGCCCCAGCCCGCCTGCCGCGATGCGGCCTGTAGGTCGCGTGTTGTCACCCATTATTACCATGACACCGCAAATTATTGTGGGTGTATGGATTACATTCTCTACTAGCGATCTTTACCCTATTTTTGACCTATGTGGCAGGGCAATGCCATCTATTAATGCCTTAGAGGATCAGGGCATGGGTGGGTTGATTATGTGGGTGCTCGCAGGTTTGGTAGAAACTTTTGGTGTGATTTATGCGTTGGCGACGGTCATGAGGCTTTCTAGTCGCAACCGCTTGTCTTTACCTACCCGTAAAAGTCCCGCTGTGGCGAGACTCAATAAAAGCGCCTCCTAACTCAGAAGGAATGGTTATGAGTTTCAAGCGAACATTGCTGTCATCAGCGCTGGCGCTTTCTTTATTGGTGCAGCCTACCGTAGGCGTGCAAGCACAACCTGTAGGTATTCCTTCTATGGGAGCCGCATCCGGTGCCGAACTAACACCGGGTTTAGAGAAATTGCTGGGCGATGCCATCATGGAGCAAGGCCGTCGTGACCCTACTTATATTGCTGACCTATTGGTAGAGCAATATTTAAGTGAGGTAGGGCAACGGTTGGCGCAGCATGCTCCTGACTCCTTGCAGCAAAACATCACAATCTTTGCTCTACGCGATCCTGAAATTAACGCTTTTGCACTGCCCGGCGGCTACATAGGTATTAATAGTGGTTTGGTGCTAGCTTCACAAAGTGAAGCAGAGTTGGCGTCAGTGATCGGGCACGAGATAGCCCACGTTGCGCAGCGTCACATCGCTAGGGGGATGACGCAGAACTCACAGTCTGGCCACATTATGATCGCGGCGATGGTGGGCGCATTGTTGGCTGCTTTATCGGGTAGTGCCGATTTGGCGATGGGGGTAGCAACCTTTGGTCAGGCCGCTGCTATTGATAGGCAACTGGGCTTTTCTAGACAGGCCGAGCAAGAGGCTGACCGAGTAGGCTTTCAAATGCTGCAAAAAGCAGGCTATGACCCGTCTGGTATGGCAGCTATGTTTAAGCGCTTGATGGAAGTGTCGCGTTTAAATGAAGGTCCGCGCAATGTGTACGCCAGCACTCACCCGCTGTCGTTGCAACGTATGTCGGATGTGGAAAGCCGTATCGCCTCGCTAACAGGCCAGAACTATTATCAAGACCCTACTTTCTGGTATGTGCGTGCAGCCTTACGGGTGTTGCAAGCTAAAAGTGGCATTAATCTACAAAACGCTATGCAAACGATGCGTAGCGAGGCAGAAAGCGGAAGTGGTGTGCAGCGTTCCGCTGCGGAGTACGGCTTAGCTTATGCTGCTTGGCAGCGTAAAGATTTTGCGGTGGCCGAGCAGCACTTGGCGGCGGCTCGGGATGGCGGCCGTTATCAATCCAGCGCGCTGGATGTGTTAGCCATTGATCTCGCGCAGGGCCAAGCCCAGTTTCAGCAGGCGGCCACATTGGCTGATCAAGCACGACGTAAGTGGCCTGATAGTCAAGCGATAGCGTTGGTGTATGTGCAGTCGTTGCAGCAGCAACGCCAAGATCAGCAAGCTGTGGATTATTTAAAAACGGTACTGCGTAAGTGGCCGCATATTCCGCAGTTCCAAAAGCTACTGGCCGAGGGCTACGAACGTTTGGGTGAGCCTATTGCGGCGCGTAAAGCCATGGCCGAGTACTATCAAATGATTGGTGCGTTGCCTACTGCGGTAGAGCAATTGCAGCAAGCGCGTTCACGCAGCAAAGACTTCTATGAACAGTCACAGTTAGATGTGCAGATTAGAGAGCTGCGTGGCCGTTTGGAATCTGAGCGCTTGCTATTAGAACGCTTCCGTTCTTAAGCTTTTATTGACCAGTTTCGAAGAACAAAGCCAGTCTAGCGGGCAACCAATTGATGTTGCCCGGAAAAGCACCCGTTGTGAATCCCACATGCCCGCCTTGAGCGGGCTGGTGCAGCACCACGTGCTCGGATACATCTTGCAGCGTTGGCAGTGAGCTAGGCGGCACAAAGGGGTCGTTTCTGGCGTTGAGCACCAGCGTAGGGATTTTGATGTACTTTAAAAACTGTTTGCTGGATGATTTGGTCCAGTACTCCAATGCATGTTTGAAGCCATGCATGGGGGCTGTGTACACATCGTCAAAATCACGCAAAGTGCGGGCATGATTTAACCGCAAGATGTCGATCATGCCGGGGAAACGGCGTGACTTATCGAAAATCTTACTTTTCATGCTGCGCAGAAAATACGGGCAATAGAGATAGCGCCCTACAAAACCATCGGATAGTTTCTCGCCACAGGCTACTAAATCGGTAGGTACAGACACGGCTGCACTGGCTTTGATCCAGTCGGTTTGCTCGGCGTGCTCTCCCAGATGCTTCAACATGGCATTACCGCCTAACGACACCCCCACAGAATGCCAATTAGCATTGGGTAGGCGTTGGCGCACGGTTTGCAAAATGAAGGCGATTTCGTCGCTATCACCCGAGTAGTAGGCACGAGCCATACGGTTAGGAAAGCCGGAGCAGCCACGAAAGTGGGCGACCACGACTACCCAGCCACGGGCACGAAAATATTGCGCTACGGCTTGGGCGTAATGACTGTTACTGCTGCCTTCTAAACCATGAAACAGAATCAGCGCTTGCAGATTCTGGTGTTGGGCTAGGCTTTTCCAATCTTCAGGTTGTAACCAGCGGCGTGCTGCTGTTTTTTGCAGATGCGCGTCTTTGCCAGCCATGGTGCCATCGGCAAGCCTATCGGCAAATAAACCGGGGCCAGCCCAGTCTAGGTCTATAAAGTCGCCATCTGGAGTGTCCACGCGCTCTCGTACAAACGCAATATTGTGGTGCTGAGCACAATAGGCGCTGTAAATGGTTTGCAGGTGTCCTCCGGGTAACCAGACGGGTAGAGGGCACGGCGAGAGATCGAGTTTGGCTGTCACAGGATGAAGCGTAAAGGAGATAAACCTAAGCGGGCAGTCAGGTTAGGCAGCAGTAAACGTGAAAGATTAGTGGTGAGAATGATCACCAATGACTTTGTACGTTGTACCGCAGTAAGGACAGCTGGCTTCACCAGTTTTGCTGGTATCAATAAACACGCGAGGGTGCATATTCCACAAAGGAGTGTGTGGACCTGGGCAGTGAACGGGAAGGTCTTCGCTAGGTACTTCGATGATGTCGTTTTGGTGTTGCGTGTTGCTCATGGTGCTATCCTGTCTCAACAAGGTGATTTTTCCATGGCGTCTATTGTAGCAAGCCCATGCGGCCTTAGGCGGTTCAGTAAGATTCTGTTTGGTTTCTGTTTGGTGTATGAGCAGTTTGTTGTTTTGATCCCATAACTCGCCGCGCACGTATGGGGCGTCTAAGTGATTTGCGCTACCATTTGTTCAGATGTAAGCATAAAAAAACTGCGTGTAGAGAAGGGTTGTGGGAGCGATTACAAAAATAAAACGGCACTGGCCGGATGCAACGCGGCGGGCGTGGTTTATGCAAGGAGTGCAAGACCTATTGCCCACCATGATCGCTACCTCCGTGTGGGGGTTTGTGACAGGCGTAGCTATGCTTAAATCAGGCCTCACAGAAGCCATGGCGTCGTGGATGACAGTGTTGGTGTATGCGGGTTCAGCACAGCTCACGTCGTTGCCCCTGATCGAATCGCGCTCACCCCTATGGCTGGTGTTTGTGGCCGCCTGTGTGGTGAATATACGCTTTGTGATTTTCTCGGCAGCCATGTACCCTTTCTTTAGGCATTTAAGCTGGAAGAAGCGTCTGGGCTTGGGCTACCTGACCGGCGACATTAGTTTTGTATTGTTTATGGCGCGCTTTGGTGAAAGTGCCCAACGCGGTATCCCTCAGCATGTGTGGTACTTAATGGGCGCGGTCGTGCCAGGGTGGATATCGTGGCAAGTGGCGTCTATTGCCGGTATCTTTTTTGGCACCTTTATTCCCGACGCATGGTCACTGGAATTTGCCGCTGTCTTGGCATTGTTGGCGGTATTGTTACCCTTGGTTGCGACGCGTCCGCTCTTCGCCTGTTTGGTGGTGGCAGGCGTGGTGGCGTGGGCCGGACAGCAGTTGCCATTACGCTTGGGCTTGCTCGCGGCAGTGATCTGCGGCGTCATCGCGGGCGTGGTAGTTGAACAACTGCAACGCAAGAGGACGACCCCATGAGCACGCAATGGCAGTATGATTGGTATGTTTTAGCGGTTATAGGATTGCTATTTGTATGCAGCCTAATAACCCGCTCCGGTTATTGGTTGATCGGTGATCACCTACCTTTACCGGACTCGGTACGCCGAGCGTTGCGTTACGCACCAGTGGCCGCATTGATTGCAATTATTGTGCCCGAACTACTGCCCTGGCGAGCAGGCGGGTCCCCTGAAATTGATATCAAGGCAATTGCAGCAATTTTTGCAGTACTGGCTTATTTGCGTACACGTAACACGCTTGTCGTGATTATTGCGGGTATGGTGATGTTTTGGCTGTTGAAGTACTTCTTTGCCTGATTACCGGCCTGCCTCGGGCCCCTATAATGAACGGGATGGCGTCGTGATGATGCTACCTTGCCCTTGCATTCACCTGATTACATGCCAATCAGGTCTTATACTTTTTCCATGAAAGAAGCCACAAGTTTCGACGTTACACAATCTTTTTCTGACTTTGGCCTGCATCCAGCCATTCTGTCTGCCGTCTTAGGTGCTGGCTATAGCCAACCTACGCCTATACAAGCACAAGCTTTGCCGCCCGTCATGGATGGCAGAGACGTGATGGGCGCGGCACAAACCGGGACAGGTAAAACCGCTGCGTTTTCGCTGCCCATTTTGCACCGATTGATGCCCTTGGCAAATAGCAGCGCTTCGCCTGCTCGCCATCCGGTACGTGCACTGATTTTGACTCCTACCCGCGAATTAGCTGATCAGGTGGCCGCTAGTGTGCGCCTGTACACCCAAGGCACGCCATTGCGTTCAGCTGTGGTATTTGGTGGGGTAGATATTGCGCCTCAAAAAGATACCTTACGTCGTGGGTGTGAAGTGTTGGTCGCCACTCCAGGGCGCTTGTTGGATCATATTGATCAAAAAACGGTGAACTTGTCCCAAGTGGGCATTTTGGTGCTGGATGAAGCCGACCGAATGTTAGATATGGGCTTTATGCCCGACTTGCTGCGCATTGTGCAAATGTTGCCTAAGCAGCGCCAAAGCTTGTTGTTCTCGGCAACCTTTAGCCCAGAAATTCGCAAGTTGGCATCGAACTTCTTGCGTGACCCAGTCACGATTGAAGTCGCGGCACGTAACGCTACGGCCGATACCGTGACCCAAGTGGTATATGCGTTGCGCCCAGAACAAAAGCGCGCTGCTGTTAGCCATATTGTGAAGTCCAAAGGTTTGAAGCAAGTGATTGCTTTTACCAACACCAAAGCGGGTGCGGCACGATTGGCGCGCGAGCTTGAGCGCGATGGTTTAAAAGCCGAATCCATTCACGGTAATAAAAGTCAGTTGGAACGCATGAAAGTGTTGGATGCGTTCAAGGCCGAAGAACTGGATGTGCTGGTGGCTACGGATGTGGCGGCTCGCGGTCTAGACGTGGCGGGTGTGCCTTGCGTGATTAACGTAGACTTGCCATTTAATGCCGAAGACTACGTACACCGTATTGGTCGTACCGGTAGGGCGGGCGCAAGCGGTGAAGCGTTTTCGTTGTATTCTCCAGCCGAACAACAACTGCTAGATGCGATTGAAAAATTGATCGGTAGAAAGATCAAACAAGAAACGCCACAGTTGGCCGAGCCAGAGCGTAGTCATCGTAGCAATAACAGTACTAGCAGCACGAATAGACGTAGTCATCACAGCCGTGGTCAAGCGCCGTTGGATGACTTCTTCACCAAACCGTACCAACCACAGTCTGCTGCATCCAGTACAGCAACAGAGCCCCGCAACTCTGGTAATGGCGAGACTCGTAAACGCTCTGTGGGCGTGTTGTTAGGTGGCGGACGCTACTAATTCTGTAAAAGACCCAGGGCCCGTGTCAGTGAGCACGGGCATTTCTGCGGCATGATCCAGCAGTCGTTGTAAGTGCTCTATATGCGGCAATACACTGCCGAAAAATAGTGTGCCACGGCTGCTTTGCACCAGCAAAGTAGGGAAGTCGTCTACATCGGCATCACCTAGCAGTTCTTCATTCTCTTCCACATCTACCCATACAAATACCGACTGCGGATACTGTTTGCTTAACGATTCAAACAGAGGTTGGTAGGCGGTGCACGTCTTGCACCATGCGGCGCAATAGCAGACCACCAGTAGGTCTGGGTGCGGTTCCTGCAAGCGTTGCTGTAAGGCGGGTAGATCGTCAGGTAAAAAATGCATGACCATTGAACGTTACAAGTTAGAAGTGTCTAAGTATGCATTATCATAGCCCCATTCAACCTTTGTAGATGTTTTGATGACAACGCAACAACCTTTTTCCTCTAGCGTGGGACGCGTGCTGTTTACCTTAAAACAAGCCGTGGTTTCGCAAATGCACCCCAAAATGCTGGCCGCTTTATTGCTTCCTATTGCTGTGGCATTGATAGGGGCTTTGGTGATGATCTGGACATTATGGACACCCTTAAGTCTGTATGTGGGCAATTGGATGGATCATTCTGAATGGTTGAATCAGACCGATGGATGGTTTGCCGCACAGGGGTGGTTAAGTTGGTTTAGCTTAAGTGCGAGCCTGATCCCTATTATTGTGGTGTTGATCATTCTTCCTGCCTCGGGGGCATTAGGCATGATTGTGGCATCTATTTTTGTGATGCCTTTGGCACTAGGGCATGTGCAGCAAAAGTATTACCCCGACTTAAAGCAAGAAAGCAGTAATGCGACGTTGTTAAGCGTGTCCAACGCCATTAGCGTGGGCATTATGTTTATGGTGGGCTGGGTGTTAACCATGCCGCTATGGCTGATCCCTGTGCTGGGATTCCTAGTGCCGATCTTCTGGGGTAGCTTTTTGTTTACCCGCTTGCTACGTATGGACTCGTTGGTAGAGCATGCTGACGGCGCAGAGCGCGATGAAATTATGTCCAAAAACAGGCGTGAGTATTGGTTGCTAGGGTTGGCGATGGCACTGTTGAATTTCCTGCCACCAGCATGGTTAGTGCTGCCTGTATTTTCTGCCTTGGCCTTTGCGCACTTCTCGTTACAGCAATTGCACCAGTTGCGTTCTCAAGAGCGACTAACTAGGGGATAATGGCGTATTGTCATTGATTGGATAGTGCGTAGCATGTCAGAACAACAAGCAATCCGCCTGATTATTATCGGGGATGAAATACTGTCAGGGCGTAGACAAGACAAGCATTTCGCTAGTTTGGTAGAAATGCTGGCGCAACGTGGTATGAAGCTTCACGGTGCTGAGATTATCTCGGATGATCCAGACCACATCGAAGCCACTTTACGCCGCAGTTTTGCAACCTCTGATATTGTGTTTTGCTGTGGTGGTATTGGTGCTACGCCCGATGACCAAACACGACAAGCTGCCGCACGAGCTCTGGGTGTGCCATTATGCCTACACCCTGAAGCGGCTGCGTTAATTAACGAGCGCAGCCAAGAAATGGCAGCGGCAGGTAAAGGCAGTGCCGATCCCAACCACCCTGAAAACCAGCAGCGTTTACAGATGGGTGTGTTTCCTGAAGGGGCAGAAATTGTCCCTAACTCGTTTAATAAAATTCCTGGGTTCTATATACAGAACCATACCTTCATGCCCGGCTTCCCCGTGATGGCGTGGCCCATGATGAAATGGACGCTAGACACGCGTTATCAGGCATTGCAGCACTTGCAGCCTGCAATGGAGTATTCGTTTTTGGCCTTTAGTTTGCCAGAATCGCGTATCACTCCTGCGTTGGAATCTGTTGAACAACAATGGCCAGGCATTAAAGTCTTTAGCTTACCTAGCGTAGGTGAAGAGGGTGGTCGCCCCCATATTGAATTGGGTGTAAAAGGCGAGGCCCAAGCTGCAGCGGCTGCCTTGCAGTTCTTAAGGCAGGAAGTGGAACGCTTAGGTGGCGAGTTATCAGCCTCCTAAAATGACTTGCTTTCATTGATACATTTCCATAATATGGGAATGTTGCGCTGCATCAAATAATCTTATGTCACGACCAGCTACTACTTCCTCTTCCAGTTCTCCGTTTGGCTCAGGTGTAATCACCATTCAAGTACTGGAACGCGCCATGATTCTTCTGGATGAATTGGCTCGCCAATCTGAACCTGTTGCATTAAAAGATCTTTCTAAGGCTACCGGCCTACACACGTCTACAGCTCACCGAATTCTGAATGATTTGGTTGTTGGGCGCTATGTAGAACGAGTGGACAGCGGTTTGTATCGTTTAGGTATGCGTCTGCTAGAGCTAGGTTCATTGGTGAAAGGGCGTTTAGATGTACGTGCCGTGGCATTAGAGCCTATGCGTGAGTTGCATCGTATTACGGGTCAAACCGTGAACTTGTCGCTGCAACAAGCTGACGAGATCGTTTACGTAGAGCGCGCGTGGAGCGAAAACTCAGGCATGCAGGTGGTACGTGCGATTGGTGGTCATGCGCCTTTGCACTTAACCTCTACTGGTAAGCTGTTTTTGTCTAAGTGGGAAAGCCGCCAAGTACGCGCCTATGTGATGCGTACGGGCTTGTCTGGCACCACACGTAATAGCATTACGCAAATAGAAGACTTAGATCGCGAACTGGCACTGGTGCGCAGACACGGCTACGCCCGTGACAACGAAGAACTAGAGTTGGGTGTGCGTTGTATTGCCGCTGGTATTTACGATGACACGGGCAAATTGCTGGCAGGTTTATCGTTATCCGCGCCGGCAGAGCGTATGCGGGATGATTGGATTCCCGTACTAATGAGTACGGCTAAAACGATCTCGCATGCATTAGGGCACGGTCACTAAAATAAAAACCGGACATACCACGTTGTAGTCCGGTTTTTTTATATCTATATAACTTACTGATAATAAAAAGCTCTCTGTTGTGCTGGCAAACCAACTATTTGGTCGTATGTACTTGACCACGTTGGCGTAAGATGTAAAATGATTGTTATGTTGCATTGCAGCATGAAGGTAACCGTAGGGTAGCGTTAACGGTCAGCCTTCCTCGTAAGCTGTCTCCTTACTCTTTACTCCACCAGAGGTTAACGACATGAGCACCCCACAACAGCAATTCATCGCCACCGGTAAAGCCAATTTGGATAACTTGGTTGCAGCACAAAATCGCATGTTTGCTGGTTTTGAAGCATTGATTGATTTGAACCTGAACGTATTCAAATCCTCTTTGGAAGGCTTGGCCGAGAAAAGCCAACAAGTTGCTAACTTGAAAAATCCAGAGCAGGCTTCTTCTTTCGCTACAACCTTGTTGCAACCATCCGCTGAAAGCGCGCTGAACTACAGCCAGCAAGTGTTTGACATCATTGCCGGTTTGCAGCGTGATCTGGGCAACCTGACCGAAGCACAAATTAACCAAAACCAACAGCAAGTTAGCCAGCTGATCGAGCAAGCTGAAAAGAATGCTCCTGCTGGTAGCGAAAGCCTTTTCGCTGTATTAAAAACTGCTGTATTGAACTCCACTCACGTGGCTGACAGCATGATCAAAGCAGGTCGCCAAGTTAGTGATGTAGTAGACTCCAACATTACTGCTGCACGTAATGCTGCTGTGAAAGCAACTGAAAAAGCGGCTGAAGCCGTAGAGAAAACAGTAGGTCGTGCTACACGTAGTGCTTCTACACCAGCCTAATACGCTGCATGGCAGCCCATGATTGGGCTGCCAGAACCTCATCTGCGTTGTATATTTTCCCCCAACTAGGTTGGGGGATTTTTTTTGTCTACTTACTTTGCAAGCCGAGCAGTAGTAAATCTAATGCAGCCGTGCTTTGTGCCAGCCGGCTATTGCCGTCTTCACCGTCAGCAATCCAAAAAGCCGCTTCGGCCAAACTGCCATAGATCAACGCGGCCAAAGCTTGTGGGTCTACCTTAGCAACCGTGCCTTGTTGTATCAGGTGTTGAATCAGGTTCTGCATAGAACCTATACAGTGGCGCTGTGACTCAGGCGATGCGCCCCCCAAAACAGACTTGGCATCACGCAGCACAATACGCTGTATCTCAGGTTCTAAAGCCATTTCGAGGTAAGCCCTGCAACGGGCACAAAAACCTTCCCAGGCGTCTTCTGCTGAGCTAGAAATGGCGTGTAAGCGGGCATCCATCTCGGCATCTATTTGCTCTACCACCGCCTGTAGTAAGCCCTTCTTATCCCCAAAATGATGATAAAGCGCACCCCGAGTGAAACCGGCTTGGGCGGTTAACTCGTCCATAGACGTGCTGGCATAGCCATGCTCGCTAAACGCTTGCCTGCCAGCAGCCAGTAGTTGCAGGCGGGTTTCTTCCATTTCGGCGCGTGTGCGTCTAGCCATTGCGATCTCCTTACATACGGTATGCATGTATTGTCGCTGGTTGGTGGGGGGCTGACAAGGGGGGGGGGTGGGGGGCTGACAAGGGGGGGGG
>NZ_JAANPV010000001.1 GCF_011290505.1 Paenalcaligenes suwonensis | reverse complement strand
CCTGTCAAACATTTGTTTTGCTTGGCTTTGCTGCTTCGTTTTGAGATCCCTTAGGGAAAACCCGTATGCGTTGCTGCAAAGAGAAAGAACTATAGCACCGTTAATGAACAACCCACAAGCTATTTATGACAAACAAATGAAGAATTTATGAAGATTTTTATAATACCCAATTAATTCAATTGGTTAGGATTTTGATGATTCTGACGGTACCCGCCTTTCAACGCCGCTAACGTAGCCAAGGAACACTCCGCACGCCTCAAAACACACCGAAAACCAGCTACGACCACATAAAACTCCTTATCTACGCCTCCCCTACTCTAGCGATACGCCTTGATATCGCACTGCCTAGGTAAAGCAGCTATCAAACACACCACCTCTAGTCATGGACCATCACTGCGCAAACAGTCTTCACTATATAGAGATGCTATATATATAGAGTACGGCACATAGGTCATGCCGAAGGGGAACGACGCTTCGACGAGTCGCCTGTCTATATAGTGAAACTAGAAAAGATAGGACTATCTTATATATATAGAGAGAGAGGCATCCAATCCAACCCACCTAGAACGCATACAAGCCAGAACCATTAGCTACTTATATGGAGCCCATCTCCAACCCGCCTCCGCTAGCCTTTTGCTTAGCCGGCAGCAACAAGGAACACCGCTCCCTCTACACCGCTTCTAAGCAAAAAAAGAGGCTCTATATATAGAGCCTCTTTATCTATCTAAGTCCATGTGCACCAAGCAGACTGACTACACGTACTTATGAACCCGCTTTTTTTAGCCGCCCACGGAATTGCTCTCTGAACTTACGTAACTTAGGCTCAATCACCACACGGCAATACCCTTGCTGCGGATTACGCTCGTAATACTCATGGTGCACCATCTCAGCCGGCCAAAATCGGCTTGCCGCTCGCAATTGGGTGACTACAGGCATCGCCACTAGCTGAGCCACCTTCTGAATCATAGCCTCTGCTTGTGTGCGTTGCTGTTGCGACTGGTAAAAGATAACCGACGCATACTGTGTTCCTACATCATTACCCTGCCTATCTAGTGTGGTGGGATCATGAATAGCAAAAAACACAGCCAGTAACTCTTCAAAATCTATACGCTGAGGGTCGAAACGAATTTGAACCACCTCGATGTGGCCGGTATGTCCAGCGCAAACCTCTTCGTAACTAGGACTCTCTAACTTTCCTCCAGCATAACCAGGCAAAACTTGCTCTACTCCATCTAGCTGGCTAAACGCTGGCTCCAAACACCAAAAACAGCCTCCACCTAAGAGGGCGATCTCTAGCTGTCTATCTTCATGCTTGTCCATAATTATTCTCCTGTACCAACCTTCTACTCTATACACGAACCAGCATAAGTCATAGAGTTTACTCACATGGATTAGTGGCCTCTTCTTATGATACCTAAACTGCAGATTCATTAAAGCTCACTTTTTGTACAGTACGTTGTGCTTTCATTCAGCCATGAAGACTCACCTGCCGTCGAGCGCTATGCACACGGTCTATTTTATTTCCTATAAAACCAAAAAAATAAATTAACAAACAACACTACTATCATAAATAAAGAAATTTTACTTCCATACTTATAAAAACTAATATCTATAGAATTTATTATATTTATTCACATAAAGCCCTTTTACTATATTTGTTATGCGCGGCCCTATATCATTATCAATTCTGTCTTTAGTTAAGATGAACTCCGTAGCGCTGCAATTGATAACCATATAGTTACCATCTACATCCGTAAACGGTACAGCAACACTGTTTACTCCCTTCCTCCACTCCCCCAGCGATACACAAAACCCTTGCAGCTTGTAATCATGCAATGCCTGCCTTACCCCTGCGTCAACGCCAGGCCAAGCGGGAACCTCTACCTGCAACTTTTCTATAAGCGCATTACGTTTAGCCTCTGTTAACCCAGACAAATACGCTCTACCCATCGCTGTTGCTGCCATAGGAAAACGCGCCCCTATCTCGTTGCGCATATCCGTTGCTAGATCTCCGCGCATGGTATCTATGCAGACCATACTCAATCTATCACCCATATTGATTGAGACCGTTGCCTGCGCATACTCAGCTAACCGCACCAATGACGGCCTTAACTTCTCTAGCACATGCAAACTAGATAAAAACACATGACTAAATGACATCACCCCCACACCTAAGGAGTACTTGGACAGCACAGGCGAAAAATCCAAATAGCCTAGTTTCACCAGCGTTCCTGCCAACCTCGCCACAGACGGTTTTGGAATACCCGAACGCCTAGACAGCTCCGCAACCCCCACAAAGCGCTCATCTGTGCCGAAACATCGCAAAAGCTCGAACCCTCTGCCCAGCGCATATACAAAACTTCGCTCTTTGGGAGTGTCAGTCAGCCCAATGAAATCATTTCTCTTATAACTTCTCTTCATATGGATGACCCCTTAATTATTATCAACTTATTCTTTCATCCAAATAAATTTGAGGTCAATTAAAATAGACTTTTGTTCCGCAGAACAAAACAATTTCCCATAAAGTTCTGTCAGGCGAAATCAATAGATAAATCACAGCAACAACCAATCAAATTCACAAACAGATTAATTCTTAGCAAACTGCTTTAAACATTGGCTAATAGTTCCGCCTAGCAAAACGATTCATAAAAAATGCAGATAGAACACACGACAAACACATCATTACCACCCGACATAGTGTCTCAGCTAAAGAGTCCTATTGCAGCGCAATGCATGCCTACGAACCATCGCCAAAATCACGTATAGCCTATTCATTCCCCACCCTGCTGCTCTTTTAGTCCCACACAGCGGGAACGAAGTACTACCAACATCTGTCATAATGGTTATTGCACTTTGAACTGCCATCGCATGCATGGCCCCTCCCGCCTACTCCACCTCTAGACTACCTATGCTTGTACATCCCCAGTTTGATCCCATTGCTCTACAACTAGGCCCTATCGCCATTCATTGGTATGGCTTGATGTACCTCACTGGCTTCGCACTAGTATGGTTGTTAGGCACAGCACGCATACGCAAGGGCCTCGCCCCCGTAAACCGCCAGGGCTTGGAAGACTTAATCTTTTATTGTGTAGCCGGCGTAATACTAGGCGGGCGCTTGGGTTATGTGCTGTTTTACAAGCCTGCGTATTACTTACAGCACCCCATAGAAATTTTTTATGTCTGGCAAGGCGGCATGGCCTTCCATGGAGGCTTGTTGGGGGTATTAGCAGCCATGGCGCTTTTTGCGTACAAACGCAAAATCGGCTTTTTCACACTGAGCGATTTTCTTGCCCCCTTGGTGCCACTAGGCTTAGCTGCAGGCCGATTAGGTAATTTCATTAACGGCGAGCTATGGGGTAGAGCCAGTTCTATGCCATGGGCAATGGTATTCCCTCAAGCACAAGATGGTATAGCCAGACACCCTTCACAGCTTTATCAAATGAGCTTAGAAGGCATTTTGCTGTTTATTATTCTTTGGCTATACAGCAGCAAACCTCGCGCCACCGGTAAAGTCAGCGGCTTATTTTTAATAGGCTACGGTTTTTTCCGCTTCATTGTGGAATTCACCCGCGAACCTGATAGTTTTTTAGGCTTGTTAACAGCTGGCCTATCCATGGGCCAGCTGTTGTCACTACCCATGATTCTCGTCGGGCTGTTTATTTTCCTCCGAGCAGGTAAACAGAACCATTCACCGACACACTAACTTGTTCTGTACCGCTTTCTAGCGGCATACTTTCTGTGCTCACTGCTTTAAATGAGCCTGCGTCTGCCGCCATTGCACGCATCACAGGTGGACGGTAATAACCACCCGAGCCACCTACATTCACTTCGTTCAAGCGGTAGTCTGCATAGCCCATTGTGGTTGCGATTTGCTTTGCACGGCTTTGAAAACGCTTGATCGCATCTTCAGTCAGAGTTTCTTCGTGCTTAGCACGCGCCTCTGGAGACACTGAGAAACTTAAGCCTGAAATAGGCATATCCTTGGACATCTTAGCGGCTAACTCACCTGCGGCTGCCACATTAGTGGACTCCAACTGCACTTCTGCCCTGCCACGCCAGCCCGTAATCGCACCTTTTCTATCGCTATTTGGGTAGATACGGTAATTGCCACTACTCACTTTCACCAGCTCTTGCTTGCGCCCTTCCGCCAACACAGCGTCTAAGGCTTCACGCAGTTTTTTATCTACGTTAGCTTGCTGAGCATCATCAAACTCAGCAGCAAGATAAATAGTCACTGTATCTTGCTCTACCTCAGCGTAAGCTTCTGACTGCAAACTGATGACTGGCGGGCGCTGTAAAGCCTTAGACGCATCATCCTCGTTAGCCATCGCGCTCAACGGCAATGCCAGCATTCCATACGCAGCCAAAACTGCTGCCACTGCTTTTTTGGAAGAAAAGGTTCGTTTAGTCCGCATAGAAGCTCCTTAACAAAAAAAGCCCGTTGCAAAATGCAACGAGCTTCAAAAAATTGCCCCACCTGTGCCGTCAAGGCTGGCATCCTGGGAACCGAGGGTCCAAAGATTGGCCGCCATCATATAAGTTTCGGGTTCGCTATCTTGTAGCGATCGCTCCTGCTTATAAATCCAGCGACCTGAATGCCATAAGCATTGGTTCAAGGAATATATAGCCACGTCACGAACACGGCAGGGACTTACTGGGTAATCCATCGCTTTTACAGCATGGATCAAAATTTTTAACGTGCAGCGGTTTCAGGACCAACAACTTGATCGATCAACTGGTGCATGTCCTCTATTCTACGCTGGAAATCGCCCAATGCAATATTACTTAGTGGACCATCCGGTGCGCGCAATGTCAGGAATTCTAAAGCCAACTGTATAGCGACCATAGAAGCGATGCGTTCGTTGCCCACGACCTTCCCGCTATCTTGCACACGCTTCATACGTTTTTCCACATGCGCAACCGCTGCCAACAAGTCGGCTTTTTCAGAAGGAGCACATGCCAAGGTGTACTCACGCCCTAACAAGGTAATATTAATACGTTCCATGTTTATTCCTGCGGGATATGGCCTGGCAAACGCTGCAACACAGCCGTGACTTGGTCACGCGCTTGTTCTGCAACCTGACGCAACTCTTCATTATGCCCCAGACTAAGCTCCAGTTGATCTCTGAGCTTTTGAGCTTCGTCTTGGTGCTGTACCAGCTCAACAAAAAGAGCTTCCTGCACTTGCTCTGCCTGTTTGCGAGCAGCATCCACATCGGCTTGATGTCGCACCGAAATTTCTGCCATCGAGGCATATTCGGTTTGCTGCTTATCGAGCTGGTCTCGTAATGACGCGCACTCTCCTTCTAAGGTTTTAATGCGTGACAAAAGAACAGCCCTTTCGGACTTGAGCTGATTAGCATACGCGGCCAACGCGCTAAGTCTGTCGGCTAGATGGTTAAGATCCTGGAGCATAGTTATGTAGTAGACGAGTAGTCAGAACCATTCAAAACATGTGCACATCATAACCCTGAACAGCGCTGCTCATGCTAAAAAAGTCTGCTCTTAGCAAAAATCGCCCTGATGCCACACTGGAATTTTAGTCTAAACTGGACAGGAATGCCCTCACACAGGCATGATCGTAACCCTTAACCTTTTCACTCGTAAATCCCTAGCACAGCGGCTTCACTAGGAGTACTCCATGCCCTCTATACAGAAAAAAATGTATGCCCCTTTGTCCTCAGCAAAAGTAGCCTTTATAGGTTTGGGGGTAATGGGCTTTCCAATGGCTGGTCACCTTGCTCAAGCTGGCCACCATGTCACCGTTTACAACCGCACGCACAGCAAAGCACTGGCTTGGCAGAAAGAGTTTGGTAACCACGTGTCGACCACACCAGCCGAAGCTGCTAAAGATGCCGATTTCGTGATGTTCTGTGTAGGCAATGACGATGACCTACGTGAAGTGATTCAAGGTGAAAATGGTGCCCTGCGCCATGCTAAAGCAGGCAGCCTATTTATTGATCACACCACCGCCTCGGCCAATGTCGCTCGTGAAATGGCTATTGTGTGCGGTGAAAAATCCGTAGGTTTCATGGATGCCCCCATTTCAGGTGGGCAAAGTGGTGCGGAAGCCGGAAAACTCAGCATTATGTGCGGCGGCTCTGACGAACACTTCAAGAAAGCACTGCCTTACTTGGAACACTACGGCACCATCATTGAACTCTTGGGCGACACAGGCTCTGGCCAACTGTGCAAAATGGTCAACCAGATTTGTGTGGTCAGCGTTATTCAAGGCTTGGCCGAAGCATTGGCCTTTGGTGAGAACGCAGGCTTAGACATGCAGCGCGTCGTTAAAGTGATTGGTGGTGGCGCAGCATCGAGCTGGCAAATGCATAATCGCAGCCAAACCATGCTGGATCGCGAGTTTGACTTTGGTTTCGCCGTTGACTGGGTACGCAAAGACTTAGGCTTGGTACTAAACGAAGCCCGCAACAATGGTGCTCGCTTGCCCATTACTGCATTGATTGATCAGTTATACGCACAAGTTCAAGAACAAGGCGGCGGCCGACTGGATAGCTCTAGCCTGATCACTCTGCTAGGTAAATCTCAAGCCCCACAATCATAAATAAAAAAAAGCGACACACCGTGCTGGTGTGTCGCCATGCTTTGTCATTCAGACGGTAAAATTAGACTTTTAGTTGCTGTCTTTACCTTACCGCCGGGATGTAAGCGTTGTCTCAGATATCGGGACTCTTGCCTGTGTTTGAACAATAAGCCTGATAGCTCATTCAGTGCCTGCAAATACACCTCGCGTTTGAAGTCGATGACGGCATCCATAGGAACCCAGTATTGGCTCCAACGCCATGCATCGAATTCAGGTGTAGAGGAGGTACGCAAGCTAACATCGCTGTCACGTCCCACCATACGCAGCAAAAACCAAATTTGTTTTTGCCCTTTATAGTGGCCTCGTGACTCACGACGTATATAGTGATTGGGAACGTTATACCGTAACCAATCGCGGGTCCGCCCCAAAATACGCACGTGTTCGGGAAGCAAACCAACTTCCTCGTAAAGCTCCCGGTACATAGCTTGCACCGGACTTTCACCGTAGTTGATGCCCCCTTGAGGAAACTGCCAGGCATGTTCCCGGATACGTTTCCCCCAGAACACTTCATTCTTGCGATTTGCCAGAATGATGCCAACATTGGGACGGTAGCCTTCACGGTCTAACATGGGCCACCTCTATGCAAAATTCAATACAATTACCTTAATTATACGTATCACTTGAGTTCACTACCATGCATGCAAGCCAGTATCACATTAATACCTTAAAAGAAGCCCCTACAGAAGCCGAAGTTACCAGCCATCAATTGATGACCCGAGCCGGTATGATTCGCCGCGCCGCCGGTGGTATCTACTCCTACATGCCCTTGGGTTTGAAAGTATTGCGCAAGATTGAAAACATTGTGCGCGAAGAGATGGACCGCGCTGGCGCACTGGAATTGTTGATGCCTGTAGTACAGCCTGCCGAACTATGGCAAGAGTCCGGTCGTTGGGATAAATACGGCGCTGAACTGCTGCGCATCAAAGACCGACACAACCGTGACTTTATTTTGCAACCTACCTCGGAAGAGCTGGTTACTGATATCGCACGCAACGAAGTACACAGCTGGCGCCAACTGCCCGTGAACTTCTACCATATCCAAACCAAATTCCGTGATGAGCGACGCCCTCGCTTTGGCTTGATGCGTGGTCGCGAGTTCACCATGAAAGACGCCTACTCTTTCGACCGTGACGTAGAATCTGCACAAGCCAGCTACGACAACATGTTTAATGCCTACATGCGCATTTTCTCGCGCCTAGGCTTAGAGTTCCGTGCGGTTGCTGCGGATACTGGCTCTATTGGTGGTTCTCGCAGCCACGAGTTCCAAGTGATTGCCGATACCGGTGAAGACGCCCTGGTTTACAACCCAGAAACCGATTACGCCGCCAACATGGAACTGGCCGAAGCCGCATGTTTGATCGCAGAACGTGCCGCACCTACCCGTGAACTGACTAAAGTTGCTACCCCAGCCGCCTCCAAGTGCGAAGCCGTTGCTGAACTGTTAGGCCGTCCATTAACCGACACAGTGAAATCCGTCGTTCTGGCTACTGACATTACCGACGAAAAAACCAAAGCTATTACGACAAAAATCTGGTTGTTGCTGATTCGTGGTGATCACGAGCTCAACGAAGTAAAAGTATCCAAGCTGGCTGGTTTCGAACAAGGCCATCGCTTGGCAACTGAAGCCGAAATCGTAGAAACCTTTGGCTGCAAACCTGGCTTCCTAGGCCCTATCAACACCAAGCAACCTGTTGCCATGGTGGTAGATAGCACCGTCGCCAACATGCATGACTTCATTTGCGGCGCTAACGAAGAAGAGTTCCACTATGACGGCGTGAACTGGGACCGTGATTTGCCAGAACCTACCGTGGCTGACCTGCGTAACGTAGTACATGGCGACCCAGACCCTCGTGGTGGCACACTGGCTATTCAGCGCGGTATTGAAGTGGGTCACGTGTTTTTCTTGGGTGATACCTACTCCAAAAAACTGAATGCTACGTTCCTAGACAAAGATGGCAAACCTAGCATCATGCAAATGGGCTGCTACGGTATTGGCGTAAGCCGTATTGCCGCTGCTGCCATTGAGCAAAACCACGATGAAAAAGGTATGATCTGGCCACGCGCTATTGCACCTTTTGAAGTAGTGGTCTGCGGGCTAGGCCTAAACAAAAGTGAAGTCGCTCGCGCTGAAGCCGAGAAAATCTACACAGCGCTGAAAGCTAAAGGCGTTGATGTGATTTTCGATGATAGAGACATTCGCCCCGGCGTGATGTTTGCTGATTGGGAGCTCATTGGCGTGCCTGTACGCATCACCGTAGGCGAGCGTGGTCTGCAAGAAAACATTGTAGAACTGCAAGCAAGACGTGACGGCATAGTACAAAAAGTAGCACCCGACACCGTGGTAGAAGAGGCTCTGCGCCTACTGGAAACACTATGATACAGATTCGCGTATATTACGAAGACACAGATGCAGGAGGCATTGTATTCTATGCCAACTATTTGAAGTTCTTTGAACGTGCGCGTACTGAATGGTTACGAGGACTGGGCATTAACCAGTCCTCTATGGCAGCAACTACTGGGCAAATATTTGTTGTCAAGAATGTTGAAATACAATATCGAAAACCGGCTGGTTTAGACGATCTGCTAACCATTCAAAGCACCATCCAACACCTTGGCTCTGCCTCTATCACTTTTCAGCAAAGCGCATGGCGTGATACTGAACTGTTATGCGAAAGTAGCGTCCAAGTAGTTTGTGTGGGCGCCGAAAATCTGCGACCAGCCAAGTTCAACCCCGAATTACGTTCTACTCTGGAAAAGGCATTAGACTAACCATGCAACCCACAGGCGATCTGTCGCTACTGACCCTACTACTTGATGCCAGCATCCCAGTACAGCTGGTAATGCTAATTTTGCTCGGTATCTCTGTTCTTTCTTGGGCGTATATATTCAGTAAGCGTGCCACGCTGAAACGCGCAACAGAACAAACCCGAGATTTCGAAGACGATTTTTGGGCAGGTGGTGATCTAAGTGCCCTGCAGCAATCTATTGGTTCCCGCCGCGATGAACACGGTGCTTTAGCCCGTATTTTCGAAGCAGGTATGGCAGAGTTCTTAAAAGCCCGTCGCACATCGCAACGTGGTGAAGCATTGCTGGACGGCCCTCGTCGTGCCATGCGCGCCGCCTACCAACGTGAACTGGATAACTTAGAAACCAACCTAAGCTTCTTAGCTTCTGCTGGTTCGGTTAGCCCTTACATTGGTTTGCTGGGGACTGTCTGGGGGATTATGCACGCGTTTATCGGTTTGTCTGGTGCGCAATCCGCTACGCTGGCATCCGTTGCCCCCGGTATTGCAGAAGCATTGATTGCAACAGCCATTGGTCTGTTTGCTGCGATTCCTGCTGTGGTAGCGTACAACCGCTACACCACAGAGATCGATAGACTATCTATTCGTTTTGATGGCTTTATCGATGAGTTCCTGAACATTCTGCAACGCCAGGTGCAATAAGTATGCCATCCATACGTAACAGTACAGGACGCGGTCGCCGCCGGCTGAAAAATGACATCAATGTGGTGCCTTACATTGATGTCATGTTAGTACTGCTGGTGATTTTCATGGTGACAGCCCCCATGATCACGCCCGGAATTATCGATTTACCTACCGTAGGGCAGGCTTCTGAAGTGCGTGCCGTGCCTATTGAGGTTCAAGTAGATAAAGAAGGAAAAGTCGCGTTGCGCTTGCGTGAAGGTGGCTCTGAATTCAAAGATATAGATAAAGCCAACCTAATCGCTGAAATCCAAACACTGATGCAAAATGACAATCCCATCGTCATTGCAGCCGATGGCAAAGTTCCTTACGAAACCATTATGGAACTCATGGATCAACTGCGCAGTCAAGGCTTTACCCGCTTGGGTCTGCTAGTCAATAAAGACGAGTAGGTATGAAAGTATTCAAGCACGCATTACGTCAATACCGGTCGCTTACACCCGAAGCCCAAGACCAGCGTCGCGGGCTTACGTACGCCCTGGTTTTGCACGGCCTACTGTTGCTTGCTTTGGTACTCAGCCTTTTTGCCACTCCCCGCTCTCCTAATCCCGTACAGATAGAACTATGGGCTGAAGGCGATGTGGCTATTGCAGAAAACCAAGACGAGCCCATCACAGCCCCCGATGAACCAGAACCCGAGCCCGATCCTACTCCTGTAGCACCTAAGGAGCCTGAGGTCGCGCCCGAGCCTACTCCCGTTCAAAGTACACCTCCTGAGGTTGACCCTGATATTGCGTTGTCTGAAGCCAAACGCAAGAAAGAAGAGGAAGATCGCCTGAAAGCTGAAGCCGCTCGCAAAGCACGCGAAGAGGCTGAACGTAAAGCCAAAGAGGAAGCAGATCGCAAGGCTCGCGCCGAAGCTGATCAACGCGCCAGAACCGAAGCTGAACGTAAAGCACGCGAAGAAGCTGAACGCAAGGCACGTGAAGAAGCAGATCAACGTGCACGCGCTGAAGCTGAGCGTAAGGCCCGCGAAGAAGCTGAGCAACGAGCACGTGCTGAAACTGAACGTAAAGCACGTGAAGAGACAGAGCGCAAAGCGCGTGAAGCAGCCGAACAACGCGCACGAGCCGAAGCACAGCGTAAAGCACGTGAAGAAGCCGAGCGCAAAGCCCGCGAAGATGCCTTCCGTGCCGCCATGTTGGGCGACGGACAGCAAATTGCTGGCGCTGCAGGTGGTACAGCTAACCGCAACCAAGTCGGTGGCGGTGGTGGTAATGACGGCTACGGCGCACAGGTTCGTGCCTGCGTACGCCCTAATGTCATTTACAATACTCCTGCACGCAATGGACGTAACAATCCAACACTAAGTTACCGCGCTGATCTAAATAGTGATGGTACGGTACGTAGTGTACGAATACTGAGATCATCGGGTATTGCCCTGTTCGATGATGCAGTACAAAAAGGGATAGCTAAATGCTCGCCCTTCCCCAAACCGCCTAATGGCCGCTATCCTTCGTATATTGATGGCGAATATCGTATGTACGAGTAATCAGGAGAATACCGAACATGACCGCAGCATACTCCGCTAACATCCAGGGCCGCCGTCGTTGGCGCTCCATGTTCGCCGGGCTTGTCGCTCTGGCGGCAGGACTGTTGAGCACCAGCCCAGCCCAAGCACAACTTCGGGTGGATATTTCCGGTGTAGGGGCCACCCAGTACCCCATCGCCGTGGCTGACTTTGCCAACAACCAGGCAGCCCAGTCCGTGGCCGAAATCATCCGCGCCGACCTTAGTCGTTCTGGTCAATTCCAACTGATCAACACTAACGGTAGCTCGCTGGATGTGAACAGCACTGTTGAGCCTAATGATTGGCGTAACCGTGGCGCAGACTACCTGGCCTATGGTTCCGTAACCCAAGACGGTGGCCAATACACCGTTCAATACCGCCTGATCGATACGGTTAATAAAAATGAAATGGATGCCATCGCGTTTGCGGGCTCAGAGAAAGAGCTACGCCGCGTTTCGCACCAAATTGCTGACCGTATTTACGAGAAAATCACGGGTGTTCGTGGCGTATTTTCCACACGAATTGCCTATGTGTTACAAAATGGCGACAACTACGAACTGCAGATTGCAGACGCTGATGGGCAGAACCCACAGGTCATGCTGCGTTCTAAACAGCCCATCATTTCTCCGGCTTGGTCGCCAGATGGTAGCAAAATTGCCTACGTTAGCTTTGAAACCGAAAAGCCTGTAGTCTATGTACAGACCCTAGCTACGGGTAAACGCGAACCAGTTGCTAACTTCAAAGGCAATAACAGCGCCCCTGCTTGGGCTCCGGATGGCCAACAATTGGCGGTAGTTCTGTCTCGTGATGGTATTTCACAAATCTATACCATTAACGCAGATGGTTCCGGATTGCGCCGCATCATGCGCTCGCCATTGATTGATACAGAACCTACTTTTTCACCTGATGGCAGCTCGTTGGTGTTCACCAGTGACCGCGGCGGAAACCCACAAATTTATGAAGTCCCTGTAAATGGTGGTGAAGCACGTCGCATTACCTATAATGGGAGCTACAATATATCGCCTGAGGTTTCTCCCGACGGCAATAACCTTGTTTATATTACACGCAGGAATGGTGCATACCGCGTTGCTATTCAAGACATGGCAACAGGCTCTGAACAACTACTGACAAATGGTTCTGACGACCAGTCTCCAAGTTTTGCGCCTAATGGCATGCAAGTGCTTTACAGCTCGAATCAAGGCGGACGTAGCGTACTGGCTGTAACATCTGTTGACGGACGCGTGCGGCAAACCCTGTCATCATTGAACGGAAGAGTACGTGAACCAACCTGGGGTCCATTTACTAATTAACTCGTTTTCTGTGTGACTCTTTTTAAAAGGAACTCGAATGAGCTCGCGCATTTTTAAAGGTTTTTTATTAGCTTCCATGTCCATGGTATTGGCAGCATGTAGTTCTGTTGCCTTGGACGAGAATGGCAGTGGCACTGGTGGCGGTTCTACCGGTACAACCTCTGGCCAAATTATGGATCCGTTCAACCCACAAAGCCCTCTGGCACAACAACGCTCTGTCTACTTCGAGTTTGACAGCTACGTTGTTCCTGAGCAGTACCGTGGCTTGGTAGAGATGCACTCTACCTACCTGAGCAGTCACCCACAACAGCACATCCGTATCGAAGGTAACGCGGATGAGCGCGGTGGTTCCGAGTACAACTTGGCTCTGGGTCAGCGCCGTTCCGACGCAGTTGCTCGCATGATGAGCCTGCTGGGTGTAAACGCGAACCAAATCGAAGCTATCAGCTTCGGTAAAGAGCGTCCTCGTGCTCACGGTAACACCGAAGCCGACTACGCTGAAAACCGTCGTGCAGACATCGTTTACCAGCGTTAATTTTTAAAAGCTGGTTTACACTAAACGCCGTGGTGGCAAGTTTGCCCATCACGGCGTTTTTATTGACTCGAGACACTGACATGAAGAACTTGCCTTTACGCCGACTGTTATTGCCCTCCTTTGCTTCGCTGTTTCTCTTTACAGCGATGCCTGCCGAAGCTTTTGCTGATGATGAAGCCAGACGCGCGATTCTGGAACTACGCCAGCAAGTACGCCAAATGAATGAGCAAAACCAGCAAGCCCGCCTGCGCTTAGCAGACGAGGTAGAAATGCTGCGCCAAGAGGTTGCCACACTACGCGGTAAAGTAGAGCAGCTCAGCTGGCAGAACTCCCAAGGTCAAGAAGGCGATACAAACCAGACCTTGTTTGACGACCCTCAAGAGCAAGCCGCTTACGAAGGCGCCATGGACCTCTACCGTAGTGGTCAATATCCGCAAGCAGCCAGTGGCTTCTCTGCCTTTATTGATGCCTACCCAAACAGCCCACAACTAGACGAAGTTCGTTTTTACGAAGGCAGTGCGCTGTACGCCTCACGTAACTTCCGTGGTGCTATTCAGAAGCTACAAGCGCTGGTTAAGGATCGCCCAGGCAGTCCACGCGCCGCTGATGCTTTGATGGTTATTGCCTCTAGTGAAGTAGAGCAAAACGATCTAGCGGGTGCACAAAAAACGCTGCAACGCATCGTTAAAGACTACCCCGGTACAGCTGCAGCAGACACGGCAAAAAATCGCCTAGAACTACTGCGTTAATATCGTTACGTCTCAAAAACGCTCCACCTACTTGTGGGGCGTTTTTTCTCTTCTATAGCTTTTTATCATGCTGGAACCCACCGCCTCTTCCCCTCTTTACCTAGATCAGGGCTCAGGCTCACCAGTTGTGCTCGTACATGGTTCCTTGTGCGACTACCGATACTGGCGCTGGCAACTTAGCGACCTGTCGCACACGCATCGTGTCATCGCCCCTAGCTTGGCTGGCTATTGGCCCAGCTTAGATCTACCGAATTTTGACGCCCGCACACAAGCCCACACACTGCTGCAGCAGCTAGACGCTTTATTAGGCCCTGACAGCCGCTTTCACATTGTTGGCCACTCACGTGGTGCTGTCGTGACTTTGCTGCTCGCAGAGCTCGCCCCCACACGCTTGAAGTCGCTCACGCTGGCGGATCCAGGGTTGGTGCAATCCACTCAAGCTCCAGCAGCCCCATACTTGCAAGACGCCTGTACCTTAATAGACCAAGGCGATGTGGATGCAGGTCTTGCCTTATTCGTGGATGCGGTAAATGGCGAAGGTACGTGGCGTCAGATGGTGCGTTGGTTTAGGGAAATGGTGCACGATAATGCCGCTACCTTAGGACCACAATCACACGAACAACGCTACCTTGTAGATTTACCTGCTTTATCTACACAACTGCACTGCCCTGTACTTTTTATGGGTGGACAGCATAGTCCGACGCGCTATGCGGAATGCATACAACAGCTACTACAATTTTTCCCTCATGCCTATGAGGTGACTATTGCTCACGCTGCGCACGGCATGAATCTAGCCAACCCCAAAGCCTTTAATCAAAGCTTATTGCGCTTTTTGGCCGCAACAGATAACCAACAAGCCAGAACTGGCTCGGCGCTAGAACCATAAAAAAACAGGGCTATAAGCCCTGTTTTTTTATGCTGTGTATAACTTTTCTTAATGCGAATGCTCGTTACGTGCACCCGCTGCACGCACTTCGCACTGTGCCGTTGCCACTTGCTGATTGCTAAACAAGAAACGCATCGTCACATGCTCACCCACATCCACAGGACTAGATGGTTTTTCTAGCATGGCGTGGTAACCACCCGGCACGAAATCCAACTGGCTGCCGGCGGCGATATCAATTTTATCGGCCATACGCATTTTCGCCAGACCATCTTCGGTTACGGTTTGGTGCAGCATGATATCGCCATAACGATCGGATTCCGCTGCCAACAACTGTACCGTTTCGCTGCCGTTATTAAGCACCTCAAAATAGCCGGCGGATGGTGCTGGCGTAGGAATGTTTCGGATCCAACAATGCTGCACTGAGACAGTAGTCGCTGTGCTGGCGTGCTGCCACATAGCACTGTGATCCATCATGGCATGACCACCATGCCCCTGCGCTTGTACACTCATTGCCACACCCAATGCACCCAGCACGCCCAAAATAGTTACTGTTTTTTTCATGAGATTTCCTGTTTGTTTTCTATAGATATAGGTATTACGTATGGGCCTATAGCCCTGGCCACACTAGCGTGGCTGTGCCATACATCAACAAACAGGCGGAGCTCTTGCACCTAAAGGCAGAACAGACTGACGCAACCCTAGCAAACCGTACTTTCTTGGGCGTAGTAATGCTATGCCAAGTAGCCACACTCCTACAATGGTCGATATGCCATCGCTAGAAATATATTCTTTGCTGTGCCCTGCACCAAAAGCACACTCGTGCACAGGATGACTCTCACCCTCTATGGGTGACGATTGCGCCAAGTGTAAGAAAGCGATATTCTGACTTGATAGCCCGTTGACACAGAATGTCAGGGCAGACATGGCCTCTGCGCCCAAAGGCGCCGGCATAAACCCCACTGGAATCACACCACGCACCAACACCGCTATCAGCAAACATGCTGTTAGCGAGAGTGACATTAAACGCGAGTAAGCTCTGTTCCAGTAGCGCATAACGCAAGTGTACTATGGCAGCCCCCTGCCAACTGTAATTCTAGGGGGTGGTTTTATTTTCTCTTGTAACGGGTATGACAACGAATGCAACGCAAGTAGGCTGGCTACAAGAAATTAAAGCCTCTATCAGCCTAGGCTCCCCCCTTATTCTGACCAATCTGGCACAAATCGCATTGCTAACCACCAATGTGATCTATATAGGCCATCTGGGTAAAGAACAATTGGCCTCAGCTACCTTAGCGGGTGGTATGTACCAAGCGTGCATGATTTTCAGCCTAGGGTTGCTGTCTGCCATTATCCCTATGCTCGCCACCACGCTAGGGAAAGATCGCAATAACAAGCAGGCTATACGTACGATTATTCACCACGGTTTCTATACCGCTCTATTAGTGTGCCTGCCCTTTTGGCTTTTACTCTGGAACAGCGAAAGCATACTGTTAATGCTAGGACAAACGCCCGAGGCCGCGGCAATGGCTGGGCACTACATGCATAACCTGCAATGGGCGTTGCTACCCTATTTATTCTATTTAGTCCTACGCTCGCTACTCGCGGCCTATGAACGCCCACTGTGGACACTACTCATCGCTACCTTAGCGATCTTGCTCAATGCATTGCTAGGGTGGTTACTGATATTTGGTCACTTAGGTCTACCAGCCTTAGGTATCGCTGGCGCAGGGATATCCAGCGTGCTGTCCAGTTTGTTTATGTTCATTGGCATGCTGGTGGTCGCCCATAAACACCCCGAGTTTTCGTTTTTGCAATTGCGTGCTCACCGCTGGACTTTCCAGCCTGCATTGCAATGGGAAATATTAAAACTAGGGTTTCCTATCGCTATCACTTTCACACTAGAAACGATGGTGTTCTACGCTGCCATCATCATGATGGGACTGATTGGTTCCACCTCGTTAGCAGCACATGCCATCACCATGCAAATCTGCACCATCACCTATATGTTCCCGTTAGGATTTGGTCAGGTAGCCACCATACGGGTGGGCTTAGCCAACGGTAGGGCCGACCCACGTGCTGCCGTACGTGCTGGCTGGGCATCGTACCTACTAGGGGTCAGCTGTATGGGAGTCACCGCTATGTTGATGTGGGGCATGCCTGAACAGCTTATTCGCTTCTTCATTAACATTAACGCCCCCGAAAACCGTGCCGTCATTATCACGGCCACGCATTTTATTTTCTTTGCTGCCCTCTTCCAGCTAACCGATGGCGCTCAAGCCGTTGCCGCTGGTATGTTACGAGGCTTATACGATACCCGCACCCCCATGCTGTTGGCCTTGATTGGTTATTGGCTAATAGGCGTTCCTATTGGCGCATGGCTGGCCTTCGGCTTAGATATGGAAGGCGTGGGGATATGGATTGGTTTGGTATGCGGCTTAACTGTTGTAGCCATTCTTATGACGCTACGCTGGTACCGGTATAGCCGACGCCTGCTGGAACGTGAATACGTACGCTAAGCCCTAAAAGAAAACCTGGCAGAAAATCTGCCAGGTTCGGGTGCTGCCTAATACAAGCCCGTTTCCGAGCGAGGCGGCAGGTATCATAGAAGTTCCTTACGCAACTGCGCAGCAGATTTGGGTGACAACAAGCCTGGAGCCACATCAAATACTGTTTTCGCACCTGCATCACCAGCTTGGGCCAAACGGTGTGCTGCACGGGCATAGGCAACCAATACACTAGAGGTGAATTCTGGATTGCTACCCAAGGTCAAGGAGTACTCTACAATTTGCGATGTACCAGCACCGGACACACCACTACGAATCACAAAACCACCATGCGGCATAGCTGAGTGATTGGCTTTCAACTCTGCTTCACTGATGAAATTAACGGTAGTGTCGTAATCAGCAAAGTAATCAGGCATAGTCACGATTTCGTCACGCACGCGTGCTTCGTCTGCTGCATTTTCCAATACCACAAAACATTCACGGCGATGTTTTTCGCGTGTGCTCAGCTCTGGGTTTTCGCCACTACGTACACGGTTCACAGCATCTTCGATTGGCAATGTGTACTGCACGCCAGCTTTAACGCCATCCACACGACGGATTGCATCAGAGTGACCTTGGCTTAAGCCTTTACCCCAGAAAGTGTACGTATTGCCTTCTGGAAGCACTACTTCACCAGCCAAACGGTTCAGCGAGAACAGACCTGGATCCCAACCCACCGAAATAATAGCTACGTTTTTAGTACGGCTAGCTACTGCATCCACGGCAGCAAAGTACTCAGGGATCTTAGCGTGGGTATCAAAACTGTCTATAGTGTTGAACCATTGCGCCAAGTGAGGGCCTTGCTCTGGCAGGTCATTTTTAGAACCACCGCACAGGATCATCACATCCACGCTATCTTTATGCTGTTCAGCATCGTCCAAGCTGTATACCGGCACACCAGCAGTTAACGGTTTCACATCCGCAGGATTACGACGGGTAAAGACCGCAACCAGTTGCATGTCAGGATTCTGTCGCAGGGCTAGCTCTACACCACGCCCCAGATTGCCATAACCAGCAATCGCTACTCGAACAGGAGAACTCATCATTTTTCCTTTATCAATTAACTCATTAACGGGCAAATGCCATACGCACAGCAAAACCAATAAATAACAGCCCTACCGCGGCACTTGCTCCGCTAGCCAAACGACGGCGACGCCTGAACGCGCTGGCCAGACGCGATCCACCAAAAATCAGCGCTGACAAATATGCCATGCTGAAAACTTGCAAGAATACCCCTAACACCAAGAAAGCCAACCAAGGATGGCCTTTGCTGGGGTCTACAAATTGCACAAAAAAGGAAACCAGAAACAAGATGGCTTTAGGATTTAGCAAACTCAGAGTAAGCGCTTTAAACAGGCGACTTTCGCCATGCGCTTTCTCGGTGCTAATGGTGCGTACCTCAACGGCTGGTTGCGGGTGCAACAACGACCATAAAATACGAACGCCTAAATAGGCTAGATACACCGCCCCTACCATTCTGATGGTGTAGAACAAGGCAGGTAAAGTTTGAAGTAACGATGCCGCGCCTGCTGCGGTCAAAAACAGCAAAATACTGTCACCGATAAAAATACCAAGCGCCGCTTTATAACCGTCACGCACACCGTGTGTAGCAGCGGTGGCCAGCACATACAGTGAGTTTGGCCCAGGCAAAAGAATAATCAGGAGCGCACCTGCTAGATAGGTTCCTAAATTGATTACCCCTATACTCTCGAACACCTGCTTCACCTAACTGTAGTGTTAAAAAAACATATTACTCCAACCTACAGCAAGTCTTAACGCACGGCAAAAAAAAACCGGCTCTACGCCGGTAAAAACCCACAAGATATGGTTTTTTCAAAACACGTTACACAGCAGCATCTGCTGTTTCACGCATAGACCCGGTTTGCTCATAGCGCAAGTGCCAGGACAATGCCTCTTCTAAGAGGTGGGGTGTGTGGCCGCCACGCTGACAGGCGCGCTCAAAGTAAGAAGCCATTGTTTCGCGAAAATCGGGGTGTACACAATTTTCAATAATCTTGACAGCACGTTCACGCGGAGCCAACCCTCGCAGGTCAGCCAAACCGCATTCTGTAACCAGAACGTCTACGTCGTGCTCGCAATGATCCACGTGTGACACCATAGGCACCACACGACTAATGTCACCACCTTTGGCCAAAGACTTGGTCACAAAAATAGACAAGTGCGCATTACGGGCAAAATCGCCTGAACCACCAATACCGTTCATCATATGAGTGCCGCTGACATGAGTGGAGTTTACGTTGCCGTAAATATCAAACTCCAATGCCGCATTAATCGCAATAATGCCTAAGCGACGTACCAGTTCAGGGTGGTTACTAATTTCTTGTGGACGCAGCACTACCTGATGACGGTAACGCTCTAGGTTGTCCATAAACTTGTTCATCACAGGCGCTGTCAACGTAACCGATGACGCCGATGCAAAACGCAAATGCCCCGAATCCAGCAACGCTACCGCGCTGTCTTGCAGCACCTCGGAGTACATGCTGAGATTTTTAAATGAGGACTCTGCCAAACCGTACGTGACAGCATTAGCAATAGACCCAATACCTACCTGCAATGGCAGCAGCTCTTCAGTCAATCGACCGGCCTCTACCTCGCCTTGCAAGAAACTCACCACGTGCGCTGCGATTGCATCAGTTTCAGCATCTGGCGGTGTCGCTGTAGAAGGACTGTCTGGTGCATCGGTAATCACGATAGCCGCAATACGCTCTGGATACACCTTAATCGTAGTGTGGCCAATGCGTTCCGAAATTTCAGTAATAGGGATAGGCTGACGGTTAGGTCTATCTTCAGGAATATAGATATCGTGCAGGCCTTCCAACGCCACAGGCATGCTCAGGTTGATTTCCACAATCACTTGCTTAGCTTGAGCCACGAAGTTGGCAGAGTTACCTACTGAGGTAGTGGGCACAATGCCACCATCTTCAGTAATGGCCACAGCTTCAATGACCGCAATATCCACAGGACGCCCACCTTGAGCGCGCAATTGCTCAGCAGGCTGTGAGAGGTGGTAGTCGCAAAACAGCACCTCACCTGCATTAATTTTCTTGCGTAGCGTGGAATCCACTTGGAAAGGCGAGCGTTTGGCCAATAGCCCTGCTTCAGCCATCAAACCATCGCTGCCATTACCCAGTGAAGCACCAGTCAGCAGATTAATACGCAAAGTTTCCTGTTTGGCACGTTCAGCCAGTGCTACTGGCATCGCCTTACAGTCACCCGCACGGGTAAAACCACTCATACCCACGGTCATACCATCACTAAATAAGCGCGCCGCCTGCCCAGCAGTCATAACTTTTTGCTCTAGCGATGCTAATCGTATGCGGTCCTTGAACATTCTAATCTCCTGATTCTAGTGATTGTGGAGGCAGAATATCATTGATAATATGAATAAAATGATTGAATAGCATTCCTTTTATCCATGCCAAAATTATGAACGTAAAAGCCCTGCAATATTTCATTGAAACCGTGCGCCAGCGCAGCTTTACTGTTGCGGCGCAGCATATGGGAGTCACTCAATCCACGGTCAGCAAGATGGTGCGGCAGCTAGAGGATGACTTTGGCGACACCCTCATCATCCGAGAAGCCAAGCAGTTCTTACTGAGCGATAGTGGGCAGGTGGTATGGGAGCGTGGACTAGAGGTGTTGGCCGCTATTCAACGACTAGAAACCGATGTGCGACAAACGCAGGCACTACAGCAAGGCAGGCTAGCGCTGGGCATTCCTCCCATGATTAATCTGCTGTTTACCGACGTGCTAACAACCTTTGCCAAGCGCTATCCCGATATTCAACTGCATATTAAAGAGCTACCCGGTCCTGCCATCGAGCAGCAGGTAGCGCTTCAAGAGTTAGAGTTGGGCTTTAGTATTTTGCCAGTGGCTTCTGACTTAGCCTTGCAAAGCCAAGCCGTGGTATCGCATCAAGTATGGGCCTTAGGTAATGCCTCATTTTTTTCGTCTAAAAGCAAAACCCTGCACATAAAAGACTTAGAGAATATTCCTCAAATATGGATGGGTAACGAGTTTGGTCTGACACGCTTATTGCGACAAGCCTTTGCTAAGGAAGGACTAAGCCCCTATATTGTGGCGCAAAGTAGTCAATGGGACTGGGTAGCATCGCTGGCTAACTCTGGTTTAGGCGTTGCCATACTGCCAGAGCCCTTTTTAGCGCGCTTCCCGCACACACACCTTAAAGCCCTACCCTTAGCCCCTGAACAACTGCGCTGGGAAGTAGCATCGGTATGGAACGGACACTATTTATCGCTGGCAGCACGCGCTTGGCTACAGTGCTGCGAAGAAATACTAGGCGGTCAGTGGCTGCCCGACAACTTACTGGAAAGCGAATAAAAAATGCCCGTCTGGCTTTACACCAGACGGGCATATACTACGTAGATAGTCGCTGAGATTACTCTACCGATGTACGGATCAAGTGATCAAAGGCAGACAATGCAGCCGTTGCACCTTGGCCAGCAGCAATAATGATCTGTTTGTATGGCACGGTCGTTGCATCACCAGCGGCAAACACACCAGGTACCGAGGTTTGACCACGGCTATCCACTTCGATCTCGCCATGTTTGGACAAATCTACCGCGCCTTTCAGCCACTCGGTGTTTGGCACCAAGCCAATTTGAACAAACACACCATCCAACGTTACGTTGTGGCTTTCGCCTGTTGCACGGTTGGTGTACTGCAAGCCTGTTACTTTGGCACCATCACCATGCACTTCTGTAGTTTGTGCTTGGGTCAAGATAGTGACGTTAGGCAAGCTACGCAATTTACGTTGCAGTACCTCATCAGCACGCAGACTTTCGCCGAACTCTAGCAAGGTGACGTGTTTTACCAAGCCTGCCAAGTCAATAGCCGCTTCAACACCCGAGTTACCGCCACCCACTACGGCTACATCTTTGCCTTTAAACAATGGGCCATCGCAGTGCGGGCAGTACGCCACGCCTTTGTTACGGTACTCTTCTTCACCTGGCACACCCAGTTGACGCCACCTAGCGCCTGTGGACAAGATCACAGTCTTGGCTTTAAGCACGCCACCGTTTTCCAGTTTTACCTGAATCTCTTTGCCAGGAATCAGTTGTTCAGCACGTTGCATGTTCATAATGTCTACACCGTAGACCTTCACATGCTCTTCCATTGCTGAGGCCAGTTTAGGCCCTTCTGTTTCCAATACAGAGATGTAGTTCTCAATGGACATGGTATCCATCACCTGACCACCAAAGCGCTCAGCCACTACACCAGTACGAATACCTTTACGTGCAGCGTATACCGCAGCGGCTGCACCAGCAGGGCCACCACCTACCACCAACACATCGAAGGTTTCACGTTTATTAATAGCCTCTGCTTGCGCTTCGCTATCGTTACCACCCATTTTGGCCAACAACTCTTCAGCATTAGCACGACCGTGGTGGAATACCTCACCGTTCAAGAACACGGTAGGTACGGACATAATCTGACGTTTTTCAACTTCAGCTTGGTTAATCGCGCCATCAATAGCAACAGGGCGGATGCGGGGGTTGATAACCGCCATAGCATTCAACGCTTGCACTACATCAGGACAGTTCTGGCAGCTAAGTGAGTAATACACCTCGAACTTGAAGTCGCCATCTAGGTTACGGATGCGTTCCGCAACATCATCGTCTAAACGTACCGCATGCCCACCCACTTGCAAGAGCGCCAATACTAACGAGGCAAACTCGTGACCCAGAGGGATACCAGCAAAGGCGACACTAATGTCAGAGCCTACGCGGTTGATCTTAAACGATGGTTTACGCTCAGCGCTGTCGGCATCTTCACGGTAGGTGATTTTGTCGGACAGACCAGCAATTTGTTCCAGCAACTGACGCAGTTCCAGAGATTTGGCCCCGTCGTCCAGCGACGCAACCAGCTCAATTGGCTGCGTGATTTTTTCTAAGTACGCGTTAAGTTGAGTGACTAAGTTAGCATCCAGCATGAAGGGCTCCTCTGAAATATTTTGTTACATACGTGATCGGACTTGTGTCCGAATATCCGGCCCACCAGGGCCGGATAATGGGTTTACTGCGTAGTAATCTACCCAGTAAACCTAGGCATTAATCCTTAGATTTTGCCAACCAGATCCAGGGAAGGAGTCAGTGTTTTAGCACCTTCTTCCCATTTAGCTGGACATACTTCGCCTGGGTTTTTGGCGATGTACTGAGCTGCTTTAACTTTACGCAGCAACTCTTTAGCATCACGGCCGATACCGTTGTCGTGTACTTCCATGGCTTTGATCACGCCATCTGGGTTCACAACGAATGTACCGCGCAGTGCCATGCCTTCTTCTTCGATCAGCACTTGGAAGTTGCGAGACAACTGCTGTGTTGGGTCTGCCAGCATTGGGTACTGAACTTTACCGATAGCTTCGGAAGTGTCGTGCCATGCTTTGTGAGTGAAATGAGTGTCTGTGGAAACGGAGAACACTTCCACGCCCATTTTTTTGAACTCGTCGTAGTGGTTAGCCAGATCTTCCAACTCTGTTGGGCACACGAAAGTGAAGTCAGCTGGGTAGAAAACGAATACAGCCCATTTACCGGCGATGCTTTCGTTTGTGTACTCTTTGAACTCACCGTTCACATAAGCCTGAGACTTGAAAGGAAGAATCTGTGTGTTGATTAAAGACATGCTAGGTATCTCCATTCAGTGATTAGCAATTAGATAGTGATTTCATTATAGAAAACACATATTGATTTGTGAAATTGATTAATACAATGTTGTTGATTGATTTTTACTATCACCATACCGAAGTAATAATAATCTCACTACCTCCATGGTAACAGGCCTAAGAAGGTAACGCAAAGCCCACTAGGCACGCACTCGTTCTGCTCCATATAGACAACCGCCATAAGAAACCTACTTTTAGTTCGTTCCTTTCATTGCCTCGCACACTGACAATGGTCTGTAGACATACCCTTGCCAGGCTCACAAAACCTGACGCCATCTTCTGTTCAAAACTGACTATAGCGCCATGACCTCTTCTGCCACACAACAAATATCAACAGTTACCCAGACACTCTGGACACAACTACTGGATCAACTACACCTGATTTCCCAGCAGCATCCAGATGCCGTCTTCGCCAACTCCTTGGCAGCTGAAGATATGGTGATAGAACACGCCATACGCCAACAGCAATTACCTATTACCAGCTTCATGCTCGACACGGGCAGGTTGCCTACGCAAACACTTGAGTTAGCCAAGCGGGTACAAACACATTATCAAAGCGCTATTACAGTTTTGCATCCCGATGCCGACGCTGTTGCCGCTCACGTCTCTGAACACGGTGCCTACGCTTTTTACGAAAGCCTAGCCTTGCGACAAGCCTGTTGCCAGTTACGCAAAGTGCAGCCCTTGCAGCGTTACCTGAAAGGCAAGTCAGCATGGATTACCGGCCAGCGTCGCGAACAATCGCAAACGCGTACAGAGCTACAAGCGCAAGAGTATGACGCGCAATTTGGTCTACAAAAATTTAATCCTTTGCGTGACTGGAACACCGATCAGGTGTGGGAAGTTGTTCGCGCTTTTGCGATTCCCTACAACCCCATGCACGACCAAGGTTATCCCTCTATAGGCTGTGACCCATGCACCCGCGCCATTCGCCCCGGTGAAGACCTGCGTGCAGGTCGCTGGTGGTGGGAACAACGCCATAGCGTGGAATGCGGCTTACACGCATCCCCCTTGTCTCAATCGTCTACTACACAGGAGCTGTCATGAGTGCCCTTCCCTCGTCTCGTACCCATCTGGACTGGCTAGAAGCCGAAGCCATTTACGTGTTGCGGGAGATCGCTGCCGAATGTGAACGCCCTGCACTGCTGTTTTCTGGCGGTAAAGATTCTGCCGTCTTGCTCAAGCTAGCCGAAAAAGCCTTTAGGCCCGGCAAATTACCCTTTCCCTTGCTGCATATAGATACAGGGCACAACTACCCAGAAGTCATCACCTTTAGGGATCAACGTGCCGCAGAGCTTGGCGAAACCTTAATTGTGCGTTCCGTTGAAGACTCTATTGCGCGCGGCACCGTGGTGTTGCGTCACGCAAACTCGTCTCGCAATGGCGCACAAGCCGTCACATTGCTAGAAGCTATTGCTGAGTTCGGCTTTGACGCCTGCATAGGCGGCGCGAGACGCGATGAGGAAAAAGCCCGTGCCAAAGAACGGTTTGTCTCGTTCAGGGACGAATTCGGCCAATGGGACCCCAAGAACCAACGCCCCGAACTTTGGCATCTGTTCAACACGCATATACACCCCGGCGAAAACCTACGCGCTTTTCCTATTTCTAACTGGACGGAACTAGACGTATGGCAATACATCTTGCGTGAAGACATTGACCTGCCGCCCATTTATTACGCCCATGAACGTGAAGTAGTGCGTCGTAATGGGCTGTTGATTCCCAATACCGAACTTACTCCCCCGCAAGAGGGTGAAACCATAGAGCGCGTACAAGTACGTTTTCGCACCGTAGGGGACATTTCTTGCACCTGCCCAGTGGAGTCCAGCGCCGCCTCGCCCGAAGACATTATCCGTGAGACAGCACTTGCCACACTCACAGAGCGCGGTGCCACCCGCATGGATGACCAAAGCTCTGAAGCCTCTATGGAACATCGCAAACGACAAGGATACTTCTAATGAATACCGTTAATGAATCTTGGGTGAACGCTAACACCACCGACGTACTACGTTTCATCACTGCCGGTTCGGTAGACGATGGAAAATCCACGTTAATTGGTCGTCTACTTTTAGACACCCGAGGCGTATTTGCGGATCAACTTACCGCCATCAACAAATCCAAATATCGCCGCACCACCGCTAGCGAACCTGATTTGGCCTTGTTGACGGATGGTTTAGAAGCTGAGCGCGAACAAGGCATCACCATAGATATTGCCTATAGGTACTTCGCCACACCAAAACGCAAATTTATTGTGGCCGATGCACCTGGGCATGAGCAGTACACCCGCAACATGATTACCGGTGCCTCTACCGCACAAGCGGCCATCATTTTGATTGATGCCAGCAAAGCGCGTGATGGCCAATTACTCACGCAGACTCGCCGTCACTCTACTATTGCCCATCTGTTGACTATTCCGCACATTATCGTGGCGATCAACAAAATGGATTTAGTGGATTGGGATGAAGACGTCTTCAACACCATCAAAACCTCCTACGCCAAACTGGCTGCTCAGGTTGGCATCAAGAGCTTCCATGCTATTCCCGTATCGGCATTGCAAGGCGACAACATCAGTCAACGCTCTGAGCACACGCCGTGGTTTACGGACCTGCCACTCTTGCAACGCTTAGAACAGTTGCCCACCGAGACTCCTGCCCCACAACCCGAAGCTCGCCTATTCGTACAATGGGTAATACGCCATGACGGACATAGCGCACAGGCTTTTCGTGGTTATGCTGGGCAACTGCAACGCGGCACACTACGCATAGGTGACAGTATACGTGTATGGCCCAGCCAAACTACGGCGCGCATCAGTTCGCTACTGCGCTCAGGCCAACCCGTCAACAGCGTGCAAGCGGGTGATGCCGTGACGCTTACGCTAGATAAAGAGTTGGATATTTCTCGTGGCGATTTACTCAGCCTTGCCACTGAAGAGCTGCCACTGTCGCGCAGCTTGGACGCCGACCTCTGCTGGCTGGACACCACCGCGCTTAACCCTGCTCGGCACTACTTGCTTAAACAAGGTACACGGCTGACACAAGCCAAACTAACGGCCATTCATCATGTGCGTGATATTGAGACCTTGGAGCCTATTTCTGGCTCGCAAAGTCTGCAAATGAATGATCTGGCATCTGTTAGTCTGACTGTGCGTGACCCCTTAGTAAACGAGGCCTATCAAACCCAACCTGCCACGGGCGCGTTTATCTTGATTGATCCGGCCACGCACCAAACGGCAGCAGCCGGTATGTTGCGCTAAGCCTCCTGCGATCTATAGTGGCGCAGGGTTTCCCTAGCGATGACCAGCTCTTCGTTAGTAGGAATCACACGGATTTCCACCTTGCTATGCGGGGTGGAAATTAACGGTTGATTAGCATCGTTTGCTTCAGCATCCAACTCTAGCCCCAACCATCCTAAGTGGGCCACGATCCTGGCACGTATTTCTGGGCTGTGTTCTCCCACACCCGCCGTAAACACCAACGCATCCACCCCTTGGGCTGATACGCACAGACCTGCCAAACTTTCGGCAACTCTATAAGCATAGTAATCCACCGCTAACTTGGCAGAGGGCGCATCGCTAGCCAGCAATTCGCGCATGTCTCCGCTGATGCCCGAAATACCTTTAAGGCCAGACTCGTTATACAGCAGGTTTTGAATTTGCGCCGCGGTCATGTCTTGCTGCTGCATCCACCACAAGACCACACCTGCATCTAGACGCCCTGGACGAGTAGCCATAGGTAGACCATCTAAGGCCGTAAAACCCATCGTACTTTCACGACTTAAGCCATTTACCACCATCGTGGCAGAAGCCCCTGAACCCAAGTGAGCGACCAAGACGCGTCCTTGATGCAACCTAGGCATATTTTCAGCTAGGTACTCACTAATATACTGGTACGACAACCCGTGAAAGCCGTAGCGACGCACCCCTTGCTCATAGTACTTCTCGGGCAACGCGTAATGGTTCACCATGGTGCTTTGGCAGCAATGAAAAGCCGTATCTACGCAAGCCACTTGCAACATTTCTGGCCAGCGCTCGTTAATCACCGACACGGGCGCTAAGTTATTGTGCTGATGCAAAGGCGCTAAAGGTGCCAGACTATCTAAATACCACAGCACGTCTTCATCAATCACACGACTACCGGTTAGTTTGACACCACCGTGCACAATGCGGTGCCCCACTGCCACCGGCGCTTTATCTAGCTGTGTCGCCAACCATGTCGCCAATAAGTCTTGGGCTTGGCGTAAGTTACCAGCCTCGTCTTCGCTAAGCTTCTGGTTAATGAGCTCTTTGCCGTCCGAGTCTTTTACTTTCAACACGGCGCGTGACGTGCCTATACCCGACACCTGACCACCAAACCAAAAGCGCAATCCTTCCACTTGCTCTTGATCCAGTGCGTAAACGTGAAACTTTAAACTAGAGCTACCCGCGTTCACCACCAATAAGGTATCAATGCTCATGCTAAGCCCCCTGCTGTGCCAAGAGTGCAGCAGCACGTTGTGCGCTTTGGTAGGCGGCATACACCGACGCTACGGCACACGACGCTAATCGCGTTTCCGCACTGTCTGCACGGCTGGTCAAAATAATGGGTACACGACCACCCAGCACAATACCTGCTGCCTTAGCACCAGACATAAAGCTCAGGTTTTTAGCGAGCATATTGCCAGCCTCTAGATCGGGGACTACTAGGATTTGCGCTTTGCCCGCAACCGGCGAGTGAATGCCTTTGATCTTGGCGGCCTCTTCACTAATGGCATTATCTAGCGCTAAGGGGCCATCTACACACCCACCTGTAATTTGCCCACGATCCGCCATTTTGCATAAGGCCGCCGCTTCCAGTGTGCTAGGTATTTTGGCTGTAACCTGTTCTACAGCAGACAATAAGGCGACACGAGGCTCACCCAATCCCAGCCCATGGTGCAGATCAATAGCATTTTGCACAATGTCAGCTTTGGTTGTGAGGTCTGGATGAATATTGATGGCCGCATCCGTAATAAATAGCAAATCGGAATAATTAGGCACATCCATCAAAAACACATGGCTTAATCGACGCTCGGTACGCAACCCTTTACCATCAGTCGCTACCACGGCATGCATAAGCTCGTCAGTATGCAAGCTACCTTTCATGAGCAACTCGGCACGCCCTGCCATAACTTCACGTACTGCTACTTCTGCCGAATCATGACTGTGTGCGGCATTCACAATACGCACACCTGTTATATCTATCTGATGCTCAGCGGCCACCGCTTTAATACGCGACTCTGGCCCTACTAACACCACATCAAAAAAACCTTGTTCACGTGCTTCTAATGCAGCAGAAAGCGATACCTCGTCGCAAGGATGCGCTACAGCGCACACGCGCTTTGCCTGATTTTTTGCCAACGTTATAAATTGGTCATAAAGACTGGACCCGGACATGCTTCACACACTCCCAAAATCAGAACAGTAATCAATAAAAATCAAACTCGTAGTACATCATACTTGGGCTTTACCTGCCTTGTGGCAACGCAAGTGCTACGAGGTATTCCTCACAGCTAAAGTGTAACGGTAGCCTTGAAACCGCTTGCTCCATCCCCATATACAAATAGTAGGTGCTTTAAGAAGGGTGAGAATGCCTAGTTCGCATGATTGGTGCGGCTTAGGTGAAATTTCCAAGCCAGCTAAATCCCTAGGAGAAACACTTACACACCCTAGGTATATAAGCTCTTGAAATACACATTTTCGCCCTTATAATTATTAGCACTCACTCGGGTAGAGTGCTAACACACCACCCGAACCATTTTTATCAAATTCATTTGGTTTTTTTGAACAGGAGTTCAATCATGGCATTACGTCCTCTGAACGATCGCGTGATCGTAAAGCGTCTGGACAACGAGCGCACCACTGCCTCCGGTATTGTTATCCCTGAGAGCGCTGCTGAGAAGCCTGATCAAGGCGAAGTGCTGGCAGTAGGTCCCGGCAAACGCACAGATGACGGTAAGGTTCAACCCCTGGACCTGAAAGTCGGCGATAAAATTTTGTTCGGCAAATACGCTGGTCAGGCTGTCAAAGTAGACGGCGAAGAGCTGCTCGTTATCCGCGAAGAAGAAGTTCTCGCGATCATCGAGTAATCCTACGTCTCACGTACTAAATTCTAGGAAGAACTAACAATGGCTGCTAAACAAGTATTTTTTGGTGATGACGCCCGCTCCCGTATCGTTCGCGGCGTAAACACATTGGCTAACGCTGTAAAAACAACCATGGGCCCTAAAGGCCGTAACGTGGTTCTGGATCGCTCTTTCGGCGCTCCTACCGTGACTAAAGACGGTGTTTCCGTTGCTAAAGAAATCGAACTGAAAGACAAATTCGAAAACATCGGCGCTCAGCTGGTAAAAGAAGTTGCTTCCAAAACTTCCGACAACGCTGGTGACGGTACTACTACCGCTACTGTATTGGCTCAAGCCATCGTTGAAGAAGGTCTGAAATACGTTGCCGCTGGCATCAACCCAATGGACCTGAAACGCGGTATCGACAAAGCGGTTGCTGTAACCGTTGAAGAACTGCGCAAATTGTCCCGTCCTTGCGCCACCAGCAAAGAAATCGCTCAAGTAGGTTCTATCTCTGCTAACAGCGATTCCTCCATCGGCGAAATCATTGCTAACGCCATGGACAAAGTGGGTAAAGAAGGTGTGATTACTGTTGAAGACGGTAAGTCCTTGGAAAACGAACTGGACGTAGTAGAAGGTATGCAGTTCGACCGTGGCTACCTGTCTCCTTACTTCATCACCAACCCAGACAAACAAGTTGCTGCAATGGATGAGCCTTTCATCCTGATCTTCGACAAGAAAATCAGCAACATCCGTGACCTGCTGCCAGTTCTGGAGCAAGTTGCTAAATCCAGCCGTCCTCTGCTGATCATCGCTGAAGACGTAGAAGGCGAAGCACTGGCTACTCTGGTTGTGAACAACATCCGCGGTATCCTGAAAACTGTTGCTGTTAAAGCCCCAGGCTTCGGCGATCGTCGCAAAGCCATGTTGGAAGACATCGCTATCCTGACAGGCGGTACCGTAATCTCCGAAGAAACCGGTATGTCTCTGGAAACAACTACTCTTGAGCACTTGGGTCAAGCCAAACGCATCGAAGTAGCTAAAGAAAACACAACGATCATTGATGGCGCAGGCGACAGCCCATCCATCGAAGCACGCGTAAAACAAATCCGCGTTCAGATCGAAGAAGCAACTTCCGATTACGATCGTGAAAAACTGCAAGAGCGCGTAGCCAAATTGGCTGGCGGTGTTGCTGTGATCCGCGTTGGTGCTGCTACTGAAGTAGAAATGAAAGAGAAAAAAGCTCGCGTGGAAGATGCTCTGCACGCCACTCGCGCTGCGGTAGAAGAAGGTATTGTTCCTGGCGGTGGTGTTGCTCTGATTCGTGCACGTGCTGCTGTTGCTGCACTGACAGGCGACAACCTGGACCAAGACGCTGGTATCAAACTGGTACTGCGCGCTATCGAAGCTCCTCTGCGCACTATCGTTGCTAACGCTGGCGACGAGCCAAGCGTAGTCGTGAACGCTGTTGCTGCTGGCGAAGGTAACTACGGTTACAACGCTTCCACAGGCGAGTACACAGACTTGGTAGCTGCTGGTGTTCTGGATCCAACTAAAGTAACACGTACAGCCCTGCAAAACGCTGCATCCGTTGCTAGCTTGTTGCTGACAACTGAAGTTGCCGTTGCTGAAATCGCTGACGACAAAGCAGACGGTGGCATGCCTGATATGGGTGGCATGGGCGGTATGGGTGGTATGGGCGGCATGGGCGGCTTCTAAGCACCCATCCTCCTTCACGCCTTGTATAGCAAGGCGTGAAACCCCACTAAAAACCCTGCAGCGTGCTGCAGGGTTTTTTCTTTTCTCCTGTACCTATCTACACGAATTACGATCATGATATGATCTATATACGTTTCATATATAGGTAAGGTATGGGTATAGTAAATATTGACGATGAACTGCACGATCAACTGCGTAAAGCCAGCGCTGTCGCCTGCAGGTCTATCAACGCTCAAGCTGCTTTCTGGATCAAAATGGGCATGCTCTGTGAAATGAACCCCACGGTGCCATTTAATGATCTAGTCGCCCGCGAACTTCAGGCCGCCGGCGTAGACCCACATGCAGTAAGTGGAACTGGCTTATGATTAAAAGCCCAGAAGAAATCGCACTCATGGCCGAATCAGGCAGGTTGCTTGCTTCGGTGTTTGCTCACCTAGATACCTACAATCTGCTAGGCATGTCTACCATGCAGGTAAATGACCTTGTAGATCACTTCATCATCCACACTCTGCAAGCGCGCCCTGCTAGCAAAGGCCAATATGGCTTTGCGTACTCGCTAAACTCGTCCCCCAACCATGTGGTGTGCCATGGCGTGCCATCATCCTCGGTAATACTTAAAGACGGTGACATCGTTAATTTTGATATCACCCTAGAGAAAAATGGCTATATCGCCGACTCTAGCAAAACCTACCTAGTGGGTAACGTATCACCCGCTGCTAAAAAGTTAGTGCAAATCACCTACGAAGCCATGTGGAAAGGCATTCATGCTGTACGCCCTGGCGCCAGACTAGGAGATATAGGCTACGCCATCGAACGTCATGCTCGCCTGCATGGCTACTCTATAGTCCGAGAGTATTGTGGCCATGGTATTGGCAAAGAAATGCACGAACAACCAGACGTATTGCATTGGGGTAAGCCCAAAACGGGGCAAACCTTAAAAGAAGGTATGGTCTTTACGATTGAGCCTATGGTGAATCAAGGCCGACGTGACGTGTACACCGAACACGATGGTTGGACAGTCGTGACCGATGACGGAAAGCTTTCTGCGCAGTTTGAACATACCGTTGCCGTCACACGCACTGGCGTCAAAGTACTCACCTTGCGCGACGAAGAAAAATAGTCCGTCTGCAACCTTCTACACAGGGCTGTCTGACTGCATAAACGTAGAGGGCGCACGCCCCAACTGTTTTTTAAACATAGCAGAAAAGGCCGCAGGGCTTTCATAGCCTAAATCCAATGCGATTTGCGTCACCGTTTGCCCTGTGGATAAGTGTGCTAACGCCGCCATCAAACACGCCTGTTTTCGCCACTCACCAAAGGACATACCTGTTTGCTGTCTGAAAAAACGGGTGAAAGTACGCAAACTTTGATGCAATGCGTCAGCCCAATCTTGGGGTGTAGATTGAATACTGGGCTGGTGTAAAAACCGCCTGCAATGCTGTGCCAGCATCGTGTCATAGGGTAATGGCGCAAAAACGGGGATAGCTGGCGCACGACCCACTTCGTACAACAACAACTGCATCAACGCACCATCACGCCCGTTAAGTTCGTACAACGCGGGCACCTCTACCGAGGCCAATAATAAATGGTGCAGTAACGGCGAAATTATTAGGGCTTCACATTGCAAGGTTCCCCTAGGCACGGCATCTGGCTCTATGTACAAACTACGTGTACTTACACCTTGCATGCGTACACGATGCGGTTGCCCCGCTGGAATCCACACACCACTGTACGGCGGTATCACCCATGCCCCCACCTCGGTTTCCACCTCCATCAAGCCGCTCATGCCATACAGCATCTGTGCTCTACGGTGACTATGCGTATCCAGCAACGTGCCTGGCAGATAGTCCGTACCTATAGCCAGTACAGGGCGATCTACTGCATCTACCTCACTTAATCGTACGTTGTGCATCACTTTCTCTATTTGGCCGAAATTCAATCATTATTGACCAATAAGCGAAAGCAAGCCAGATAGTAGTTGCCTATAGTACAGTTTTGATTCTTGAGGTTTCCCATGTATTGGCTGCTTTTAGGCTTTGGTTTGCTGACTGGTGTCACGACGGTGCTATTTGGTTTTGGTGGTGGCTTTATCGTCGTACCACTACTCTATACCCTACTGATTGCCCTGCACGGTACCCAAAGCGAAATAGGTCAGGCGGCCATGCATATTGCTGTTGCCACCTCTACCTGCGTCATGATCTTTGGTACCGGCTTGGCAACACGCCGCCACTTTATCGCTGGCACACTCCGCTGGGACCTTATACGTCCTTTTATGCTGTACATCGCAATAGGAGCGGTACTGGGAGCAACCGCAGCACTGAATCTGAACGCGTCGTGGCTACGATGGGCATTTATTATTTACTTGCTACTCACCATCCTAGATAGCGTGTTTAGGCCCGGCTTTATGCACGAAAGCCAAAATAACATACGTCCTATGTCTACCGCCCAAACAGCCTCATTAGGAATCATTATTGGTGGCTTTGCCGCATTACTAGGCGTAGGAGGTAGTGTCATGACGGTACCCCTCATGCGTAGACGCGGTGCCAGCATGACTAGCGCCACAGCGATGGCAAACCCCTTATCACTGCCCATGGCGATATCCGGCACCTTAACCTACATGATTTTGGCATCCAGAGAGCACGTCTCACTAGGCTCTTGGCATATAGGTTATGTAGACGTGGCGGCTTGCATAATCTTGGTAGCAGGCTCATGGATAGGCATTCGTGTCGCTGCCCGGTGGATAGGCCGCATCCCCGATCGTATTCACGCCAAAATTTATATCTTGCTGCTGTGCATGGTTTTAGGCGTCATGATTGCGGTGTGACCCTACACACCACAAAAAGGGCAGATCCGCCTAGCTCCTATCGTACCGCCATGCCAGGCGCAAGGCTTTGTCTTATAATGGATGCTCATGCAACAGGCACCAACCTTAGTTGGTGCCTTTCTTTAGACTACGCCACGCCTACACATGAACACCTTCAACGCCAAACTAGAACACGCCTGGAATCAGACCAATTCACTGTTGATGGTGGGCTTAGACCCTGACCCCAACCGCTTTCCTGCTGAACTGCGTGAGCGTCCTAATGCCATTTTTGAGTTTTGTCGCCAAATCGTCGATGCGACAGCTGAATATGCGTGCGGTATCAAACCACAAATTGCGTACTTTGCTTCCGATGCGGCCGAAGCGCAGTTAGAAGAGCTGTGCCAATACGTGCGCGAGCATTACCCTTGGTTGCCTATAGTGCTGGATGCCAAACGTGGCGACATAGGCTCCACTGCCAACCACTACGCACTAGAAGCCTTTGGCCGTTACCAAGCGGATGCGGTGACCGTAAACCCATACATGGGTTTTGACTCCGTAGAGCCCTACCTAGAATGGGAAGAAAAAGGTGTGATCGTGCTGTGTCGCACCTCAAATGCTGGTGGTTCTGATCTGCAATTTTTAAAACTGGAAAACGGCCAACCGTTGTACCTGCATGTCGCAGAACTGGTCGCTAACAAGTGGAACAAAAATGGGCAGTGTGGTTTGGTCGTTGGGGCGACTTTCCCCGAAGAAATTGCTGCGGTACGACAACACGTAGGGGATATGCCTTTGCTGATTCCTGGCATTGGCGCTCAAGGTGGCGATATTCCTGCTACGGTTGTAGCGGGTGCTAGCAGCACAGGCAATGGCATGATGATTAACTCATCACGCGCCATTTTGTACGCTAGCCAAGGCGAAGACTGGCGCGAAGCCGCTGCACAGGCGGCTCGCCAAACCCGCGACGCTATCAATCAAGCACGCGGCCGTTAACACTTAAAGTGACGTGAAAGCGCTGTGCAAAATAAATTGCACAGCCTGTTCACGTACTTGTGTTCTATCGCCATCAAAAGTCTGGGTATAAGCGCGAGCCGACACGCCTTCATCCGTGCGTCTGGCTACCGCAAAACACACCATACCCACAGGCTTACCCGCCGTTGCCCCTCCCGGTCCTGCTATACCCGTCGTAGAGATAGCAAGATCGGCCTTAGGCACAACAGCCAGCACACCTGCTGCCATTTCCATGGCGGTTTCTTCACTGACAGCACCAAAGCGCTCTAAGGTATCTGTGCTGACACCTAGATCTTCCTGCTTGGCTTCGTTGCTGTAAGTCACATAACCACGCTCAAACCAATTGCTAGAACCGGCAATAGCAGTACACGCGCCCGCCACTAAACCACCAGTGCAGGACTCAGCCGTCGCCAAGAACATTTTTTCGCGCATGAGCTTGTCGCCCAACGCTGTAGCTAGATCATGAAGGGATGTATTCAGCATTTAGAACACCTCGAAACGTACCAATAGCGCCATGATGATCACTACATATAGCGCAGCAAGTAAATCGTCCAACATCACCCCGAAACCACCTTTAAAACGGCGATCCAAGAAGCGAATAGGCTCTGGCTTAACAATATCAAAAAAGCGGAACAGAATAAATGCGCACAACTGCGCCCAGAAGCCCGCTGGCGTAAAACACAACACCAACCAAATAGCGACCGCCTCATCCCAATTCATCCCGCTGTGGTCGGGCTCACCCAATTCATCGCCAACTTTCTGACTTACCCAGCAGCCCACGATAAACGCGACCACACCCACAATCAGCGCCACCGACAACGGCAGAAACTGGCCCAATACTGCCCAAAGCCCCCAGCCCAATACGGTGCCCCAGGTGCCTGGTCCGGGATAAATCACACCACTACCAAAACCAAAAGCGATAATGCGTTCGGGACGCTCAAACACCCAACGTAGTGAGGGACGGGATTGTTGAGAGTAATCTTTAACCATGCTTATTTCCTGTAGCACAGGCGTCATCAGGCAAAATGATCAAACCCCTGATGAGCTAATAGAATAGGTTGGCCTGCTTGGTCTAGCACACGTAGACCAGCGCCACTGATAATACGCCCTATGCGGTGCAATGCAATCTGGTGCTCGGCAGCTAAGGCCTGCAACTTTTCTCGCTGTGCCGGTGCCGCTGTAAAGCACAACTGAAACACATCGCCCCCTGCTAATACCGCTTCCTGCTGCAAAGGCAATGGCAACCCGTGTAGCGCAGCATGCACAGGAAGCATGGGCCAGTGCACCTCTGCACCGCATTGGCTAGCTTTTAAAATATGGCCTAAATCTTGTGCAAGACCATCTGATATATCAATAGCAGCATGTGCCACACCGGGTAGGTGCTGGGCAAATGCCACGGGAGGGGCCGGGTTTTCCAACGCCGCTCTGGAATCGTGTAATCGCTGTGCATCCATTGGCAAACTACCGCTTAAATAGCGTAGCGCCAAATCGGCCGCACCTAAGTAATCACTGACCCAAATATCATCATCAATGTGGGCATGACTACGGAGCAAAGCCTTGCCTGACGGGACTTCACCCATCACTGTCACACCTATGGTGATGTGATCTAACGATCGCGTGGTATCGCCACCAATTAAAGGACAGCAATACGCATCGGCCATTTCTAAGAAGCCACGGCTAAATGCTGCCAGCCACGCTTCGTCTACTGAAGGCAATGCCAAACTCAACAAGCACGCACGTGCTGATGCACCAGCTGCTGCCAAATCTGACAGGTTGACCGCTAACGCTTTGCGCCCCAATAAATAGGGATCCACATCCGAGAAAAAGTGCCGCCCTTCCAGCAACAAGTCGGTACTGGTGGCCATATCGTAGCCAGCGCGCAATGAAAAAATCGCACAGTCGTCACCCACACCTACCATTTTTTCAGGGGCAGGACGGGTGAAATACTGTGCGATTAGATCAAATTCTTTGGGCAACTCAGCTGCGATTCTGGTATTTCTTCACTTCAGCAGGACGTACTGCCGCTGCTACACGGTCTAGAACACCATTCACGAACTTAAAGCCATCGGTGCCACCAAACTCTTTTGCCAACTCAACAGCTTCGTTGATAGCAACACGATAAGGCACTTCTACATGATGGGCTAACTCGTAGCTACCCAACAGTAAAATTCCGTGCTCAATAGGAGACAGCTCTTCTAAAGGACGATCCACATGCGGCATAAACTGCTCGCGCAGTTCAGGTGCTTCTTGGATTACCCCGTAAAACAGCGTGTGATACCACTGCGCATCGGCGTCGTTAAAGTATTCTTCACCACGTATGTGGGCATCGATGGCACCCGCTTCGCGCGTGCCATCTACACCACGGATCAACCACGCATAGATCCCCTGCAACGCAAACTCGCGCGACCGTCTACGGGCGCTGCGAGTAGGGTTTTGGCGACCGTTACTGCCCGGTGCTTTATTCGTCGTCGTTGTCAAAATCTTCTTCCTCTTCGAACTCGTCTTCTTCATCGAAGTCGGGTTCCAGCAATGCCATTAAATTGGCCATTTCTACTGCTGTACGGGCACAATCACGGCCTTTTTCAGCAGCGCGCACCTGCGCTTGTTCATCATTTTCGGTAGTCAGAATACCGTTGGCAATAGGCATGCCCATTTCCAACGACACACGGCTAATTGCCGCAGCGCTTTCATTACTGACAATCTCGAAGTGGTAGGTTTCACCACGGATTACAGCACCCAATGCCACTAAGGCATCGAATTCACCCGTTTCAGCCATTTGGGCCAAAATCAAACCTGCTTCCAGAGCACCTGGGATAGACAGTACGGTGATATCACGCGCATCTACACCCAAGGCCACCAGTTCAGCCACACACGCTTCCAGCTGTGCTGTACCGATTTCTTCGTTGAAACGAGCACGCACAATACCAATGTGCAGGCCTTCGCCATTAAAGTCAGGATTTACGATATAAGGATTCATAGTGGCGGCTCCGATCAAGCAGAATGAGTTGGTTCGCTATAGTAACCCGTAATGGTCAGGGCAAAGCCTGCCATGCTTGGCATTTTACGTGGTCGGGCTAACAATTTTGCCTTACCCACGTTCAAATCACGCAAAATTTGGGCCCCAATGCCATAGGTACGCAAATCATAACGGTGCTGACGCTGTTCGCCAGACTCGGTAGACGAGGCTGCCGCTTGGCGTGCTGCAAACTGCTCGAACAACGCTTCTGTTTCACCTTGGCAGTTCATCAGTACCACTACCCCTGCCTCGGATTGTTTAATCACATCCAATGCAGCAGCAACCGTCCAGCTGTGCTCTTTACCTTCTGAGCACAACAAATCTAATACAGTTGTTGGTTCGTGTACACGCACCAACGTTTCCGTTTCGGGTGTAATCGTGCCGTGCTGCAACGCTAAATGCAGTGCACCCGACGCCAAATCACGGTAACCAACCGCTTGGAATTTCCCCCATGGTGTGGTCAGTTCGTTATCAAACAAACGCTCAACCATGGACTCATGCTCGCTACGGTATTGAATCAGGTCGGCAATAGTACCAATCTTCAAACCATGCTCGCGTGCAAACACAACGAGGTCTGGCAAACGTGCCATGCTGCCGTCGGGTTTCAGGATTTCACAGATAGCCGCGGCAGGGGTCAAACCAGCCATGCGAGTTAAGTCGCAACCAGCCTCAGTATGACCAGCTCGTACCAACACACCGCCATTGACGGCTTTCACTGGGAAAATATGCCCAGGCTGTACTAAATCAGCAGGTTTAGCATCATGTGCCACTGCTGCTTTGATCGTGCGCGCACGATCTGCTGCCGAAATACCGGTAGCAACACCTTCGGCAGCCTCGATGGAAACTGTGAAGTTAGTACCGAAACGCGTTCCATTACGCGAAGCCATCAAGGGCAGATCCAGTTGTTGGCAACGCTCTTCGGTTAGGGTCAAACACACCAAGCCGCGTGCATGGGTAACCATGAAGTTAATGGCCTCTGGCGTGATGAACTCAGCTGCCATCACTAGGTCGCCTTCGTTCTCTCGATCTTCTTCGTCGACCAGAATCACCATCCGACCAGCCCGTAGCTCAGCCACGATCTCGGTCACGGATGAAATTGCTTGTTGCATATCCGCTTCGGAAAGCTCTGTCTGTAATGTATGACTCATGACATTCCTGCTTTATAGTAGATAGCTCCATTTTAGCGCTTGCACGGCCAATTCGTACAATACGCTGATGGCGTGTGCCAATATCACTCATCAACCCAACACTTTTGTTATCCCTGTGCTAGAACGCGAGCTGAAACTGTATGTGCCTGAGCAGAGCCGGAAGGGGCTACTGGAACAGGTTGCAGCATTAAACCCTTCCCTCCAACCCCTACATGCTATTTACTTTGACACGCCAACTCGGGCGCTGGCCAAAGCACGCACGGCACTGCGATTGCGCCTAGAGGGCGACCAGTGGGTTCAGACCTTAAAGACTGCCGGCCCCGATGAATTATCGAAGCTGGAATACAACCACGTACGCCCTACGCCTACGCTGGATTTAACCCTGTATGACAACATAGAGGCAGCATCAGCCGTGCTACAGCACGCCCCTGCCTTAGCGCCGCGCTATGAAACGCGTATTGAACGCCATCATGTACGCCTTGACTGCAACGGCTCTACTGTAGAAATCGCGCTAGACAACGGCTTTATTCAAGCCGGTCACTATCAACTCCCAGTCCATGAAATTGAGTTTGAACTCATTGAAGGTGAGGTTTCCAGCATTTTTCAGCTTAGTTCTGAATGGCTAGAGCGCTTTGGACTGGTGATAGACTTGCGCAGTAAATCTGAACGCGGCGATATCTTGGCGCAAGTCGTAGACAGTGGCGCAACCAGCGACGACGCTCTGCATACTGCGCTATACCCCGCTTACCGACTACACTCACACGCCTTTCCGGCTATTCACGACCTGCAGCAAGGTTATGTGGACAGCGCCTTACTGTATTTGGGTCAAATCATTCGTAATGCCTCGCTATTGGCTGGCATTGACGGACATGAAGCCGATGAAGAGCAACAAGCCACTAATTTGGCGTTAATGCGAGTAGGCATGCGTAGATTACGTTCCTGCCGCCGATTGTTCAGCCCATGGATGAGCACCGCCGAACAAGCTGCTACACGCGAAATGCGCCCCTTCTTTGCCTTATTTGGCGCAGCGAGGGACTCTGACCTACTTAGTCTTGAAACACTGCCCAGACTGATGCTTGCAGGCTTACCCGGCCCGGCACTGATTTTGCCCACTACCGCCAGCACGAATGCTGAAATACAGCAGTTAGCCGCTAGCCCCGAGTTCCAGCGCTGTTTACTCAACAATCTGGCTCAACTGCTCAGCGGTCAAAGCCTACTTCCCGAAGAAACCGATGCGGTACAGGCTAAGCCTTATTTAGCTCTGCACGCTGTATTGCGAGCTCAACTGCAATCTATTCAGTTACGCAGCCAAAATTTTGCTGAACTAAGCCAACGCCAACAGCACCGACTACGTAATCGCATTAAAACCTTGCGCTACTGCTTAGAGTTTTTAGGTACCTCATCACACCGGCCCTTATATGATGCCCTACGCAACACCCAGCATTTTTTAGGCAAAATTACCGACTGTGATGTGACCCACGAATGGTGCCAACAAAACCTAGAAGATACTGAGCAACGTAACTGGGCACTGGGCTGGTTAACCGCCACCCGCCAACATTATGTGAAACAAGCCAAAAAAGTCTTAAAGCAGCTAGTACACACCGCGTACCCAGAATAAAAAATGCCACCTGTAGCCATACAGGTGGCATTTTTCTTGGCTAGGCCTACTTAGGCTTTATCACCTAACAGCGCTGAGGCAAACTCACTGGCCACAAAAGGCTGCAAGTCATGTATGCCTTCACCTACACCAATCCAGTACACCGGCACAGGACGCACACCTTGACCACCAGCCGCTACCGCCGCCAAAATACCGCCCTTCGCTGTACCGTCCAGCTTAGTGACCACCAAACCTGTCAGGTTAATAGCGGCATCAAAGGCTTTGATCTGCGACAGTGCGTTTTGCCCTGTATTGCCATCAACCACTAACAATACCTCATGTGGAGCATTGCCATCGGCTTTGGCGACTACGCGGCGAATTTTTTTCAGTTCTTCCATTAGGTGCAACTGCGTAGGCAAGCGACCCGCAGTATCCACCATCACCACACCGGTTTCACGCGCTTTACCCGCATTGACCGCATCAAATGCGACTGCCGCAGGGTCACCACCGTCTTGGGCAATCACGGCCACATTATTGCGTTTACCCCATTCGATCAGCTGTTCACGTGCGGCCGCACGGAAGGTATCCCCCGCTGCCAGCAATACCGATGCACCTTGTGCTTGGAAGGCATTAGCCAACTTACCTATAGAGGTGGTTTTACCGGCACCGTTCACACCAGCGATCATAACCACTAGCGGTTTGGCCGCATTGGTATCAAACTGCTTCTCCAACACTTTCAAGTGATTGGTCAGAATTTCGCGCAACGCGACTTTGACCTCTTCGCCTTGGGTAATGCGGTCTTTCTTCACTTTGGCGCGCAGCTCGGTCAGCAACTTCTCGGTTGCCTCTAAACCAGCATCCGCCATGATGAGCGCTGTTTCTAGCTCTTCAAATAGGTCTTCATCTACCTTAACCCCAACGAAGATACCGCCAATAGCCTGCCCTGTGCGCGATAAACCCTGACGCAAGCGCGACAACCATGAACCTTTGGCGGGTTCTGCTGGCTGCGCAGGCGCAGCAACAGGTTCGGGTTCGGGTTCGGGTTCGGGTTCGGGTTCGGGTTCGGCAACAATAGTATCGCTAACCACTACCGCCTCAACCACAGGCTCTACAACTGGCTCTGGCTCTGGCTCTGGCTCTGGCTCTGGCTCTGGCTCTGCAATAGTTTGCGCTTCAGGCTGTGCATTTACGACTGGCGTATCAACCATTGACACTGCCGGCACTTCCCGCGCATGCTCTGTAAAAACGCCATCGTCGGGTGCCAACACTTCCACCTGTGCGGGTGCGCGCACAACGGCCTCAGCCTTGGACACCTCTGGCACAGGTTCTTCTACCGCTGTGGGCTGAAGTGGCTCATGCGTCGTGTTGACAACAGCCTCTTCTTTTGCGGCTTTCTTTCTTTTAAAAAAACTGAACATACAATCTACACTTAAGCAAAATTCTGGATCACGCCACTGGCGATACTACGCGCCCATGAAAAAACACACAATCCGTATTGTAGGCGGCGAATACCGTCGCACACCTATCACTGTACCGGAAGCTGCAGGGCTACGCCCTACTCCCGATCGCGTACGCGAAACTCTCTTTAACTGGTTACGCCATTTTTGGGCAGATGATTTCCAACAAAAACGTGTACTAGACTTGTTTGCAGGCTCGGGTGCATTAGGTTTTGAAGCCGCCTCGCACGGCGTCGCACACGTACAAATGGTGGAAAACAACCCAGAAACCATTTCCTCGCTGAGGGCAATACGCAACAAGCTAGACGCCCTGTCTGTACGCATCCATGCGGGCGATGCTTTGCATGTATTGAAACGCACTGAAATGCCTTATGATCTGGTTTTTCTAGACCCTCCCTTTAACCAGCAATGGCTGGACAAGGTTTGGCCCTTACTGCCCCGTATTTTAGCCCCGGATGCCTTAGTGTATGTAGAATCTGAAAGTGCCATCACCGCACCCGATTTTCTTACACCATTACGGGAGCAACGAGCAGGAAATGTGCATTATTCGCTGTTCATGTTTGCTGCGGCGCAAAAAACAGATAATAATGCCTAACGCCATAACTAAATATTCATCGTGACAGTATTGTTCTGCGCAACATCTGCTATCACTTTCATCGATAATAATATCTCATGATTACAGCTGTTTACCCAGGTACCTTTGACCCTTTTACCCGTGGCCACGAAGACCTAGTACGCCGTGCGGCGAACTTGTTTGATCACGTGGTGGTGGGTATTGCTCATAGCCAAGCCAAACGGCCATTCTTCAGCGTGGAGGAGCGCGTGGAGATTGCCCGTGAAGTACTAGGCCATTACCCCAACGTAGAAGTTAAAAGCTTTGCCGGTTTGCTTAAAGACTTTGTACGTGAACAGGATGGCCGAGTCATCGTTCGCGGTTTGCGTGCCGTGTCCGACTTCGAATACGAGTTCCAGATGGCTGGTATGAACCGCCACCTGCTGCCAGAAGTTGAAACCCTGTTCATGACTCCATCTGATCAATACCAATTCATCTCAGGCACTATCGTGCGTGAAATTGCGATTTTGGGTGGTGACGTCAGCAAGTTCGTATTCCCTTCAGTAGAACGTTGGTTGGTCAGCAAAGCACGTATCGCTCGCGAACAACAAGAACTACTCGCTAAAAAGGGTTAAAGCGGCAAAGAAGGGCTAGACGGTATACACTGAACTCATTGTTTTGCTTTAGTTTTTGCAATAGCCATGGCCCTTACCATTACCGAAGAATGCATTAACTGCGACGTCTGTGAGCCGCAGTGTCCCAACACCGCTATTTACATGGGTGAAGAGATCTACGAGATCAATCCTTCACTCTGTACAGAATGCGTGGGGCACTTTGACGAGCCTCAGTGCATTGTGTTCTGCCCTGTAGAATGCATTGAAGTACACCCTGAACACCAAGAAAGCCAAGAGACATTACTGAAAAAATTTCAGAAACTCGCTGGGCTGACTGAAGCCTAATCAGGCCATAAAAAACGGGGCTACTAGCCCCGTTTTTTTATTACGGTTTTGCCACCCCTAATAAATCTCTGAACAACACTCCCAAACTACGGTTAGGCGCCGCTTGCTCTACCCGCTTAGTGAGTGCCGCCCCGGTTTCCCGAGTATCCATTAAAGTATCTAGCAAGGGCTGGCTCACCAGCTTTTCCACCAGACCACTTTCCAGAGCTTGTTGCACCAGTTTGCTGCTGATTTCGCTCCATAAGATGCGGTGATCAGGATGAGACAGCGAACCCGTTAACTGTACTGGCACATTGACCTTAAACAGCTCTTTTAACAAACCAGCATTCGCACTGCCACGCATCTGGCTTTGCAAACGAAACTCCAGCGTTAAATCTAGGGTTTGATCTACCAAATTAATAGACGATGGTTTACGCATACTAATACGTAAATCAGGTGAGTTCGCCAGCATAGAGTTAAAGCTCAGCACGCCATCACGCAACGTTGATTGCAAACTTAACGCTGAAAAACTGGTGCTACGCGCTAGGTCGAAATCCAAGGCCAAGGCCGGCAACTGCGGACTAAACGCGTTTTTGGCTACATCCACCACACTAGCCAGTGTTTCAAACGCATCCAACCCATACACACGACCATCCACGGTATCCATATTAAAAGTACCGCTCAGACTGCGTAACCATGCTGCTGGCGTGTGCCCTGCTGCTGTTACCCGTGCGCTCACATCACTTTTACCGCTCATGCGGGTTTGACCAAAAGCATCTTCGAGAATGGCACCTGACTCAATACCATACGCATCCACAGAAGCACGTAAGCTACTGTCAGACTTCAAACGTAATTCGCTTAACAAACTACCTTGATAGAACTCGGCGCTGTTTAACTTCAGCAGCAACTCACCTTGCGCCACGCCCAAATCGGCTTTGAGTTGATTAAGGGTGAACTTTCCTACCTTCACATTTTGCAGCTGCGCTTTACCTTGTACGGTGTACTTTTCCAAGAAGCTTAGATCCATCACTGTGCCCGCCACAGGGCCCACAAACTTCTCGGTAGCGTCCTGCTGCTCCCCAGACACCACACGACCTCGCTGCTTGCGTACTTCAGCAGAAGGAATCCAATTGGCAAAATCGGTATCTTGTACCTGAGCGTTGAAATCCAGATTCGGGGTAGCGTTAGGCTGGTAACGCGCATCTAGCGCAATATGCCCCGCACTTTCACCTATTTCCAGTCTGGTGTCCCACTGGTTATTCGGCATAGCCCACACCAATGAACCAGCTATATCTGCTTGTACACGTTGATTAGGCAAACCCTCGTCTTCTAGGCTAAACACCCCGGTCAACGCTTCCCATGTCAGTGTTTTTTGCTCTCGCTGCCATACCAACGGGCTGGCTACTTTCAGCACCCATGCCTGTAATGGCTGTTTCAGTACGGTATCTACACTAAAGCGCTCGGCACGCAGCGCATGGCCCGTACCGCTAAGCTCGTCTATACGCAGTTTAATGCCGGTAGAATCTACTCCCGAACGTATAAAGCTACCAACGATGGGTGACTTCATTTCGGCTGAGTTGCTGTCGGTATATACATCAGGAATATCCAAGGCCAACTCTACGGAGTCGTGCTCGTAATTCCCTTTAGTACGTAGCGCCAAACGCTGGATACGCAGCAAAGAATGTTGCCCTGCGTAGATCAAGTCAGGCACATTCAGGCTTGCCTGTACGTTAGACAAGGGCATAGTTCTGCTGGCTAGCTCACCTTGGGTAGTCAACTCCATACCTTGTACACGCACCACACCCACGAGGGATTGGTATTCTACGCCCCCCTTGAGCTGCAATTGTTCGGTTTTGTAGCTACCTACATCACCCTGCACCTGTACATTAATGCGTTGGGCGGCATAGATATGGCTATAGGGATCTAAACGCAGCAAGGCCTGCCCATCTAACGCTGCCTCCATATGCGGCTTGGTGCCTTGCAGACGGCCTTTAAACTTCAAGTCAAAGGGCTGACCAAAGGTCATACGCCCCGTATTCATATCCAAGCCTACAATTTGCCCACCGCCGCCTAAAATTTGGTCGTAGTAGTGCACCTCGCCTTCACGAAAGTCTAGGCCTGCAATATCAATTTGGAATTTCGTTTTGCCGGTATCCGGGCTGACAGCCTCTTTTAAGCTGGCCAATACTTTGCTCAGTTCAGACCCCGGTTCGTCTTCTTTGGCTACCGGTTCGGGCTCAGTAGACACAGTACCTTCTGCGGGGTTTTCCACCTCTGCCGCTTGAGCGGCTCCCATGATCCAGCCACCAGAATTAGCGGTAGTGGGCGCCGTAGTATCCAGCGCGGTATCGTCTAGTAAGTCAGAGAAATTAAAGCTGCCGTCTTTTTCGCGTTCTAGCCAAACCTTAAAACCGTTTAACGAAACGTGATCCACCACAAATTGGTTGGACATCAAAGGCCAGATCGCCACAGCAAAGCGTGCGCTGTCTACAGACATAAAGGTTTGGTCGCTATTGCGTTCGGACAGCGACACGCCATTTACCGACAAACCTATACGGGGAAATAAAGACAGTTCAATTTCACCCTCGATGGCAAGGGTACGCTGGTAGCGCTCGTAGACGATTTCCTCTAGCTTACGTTTGTAGGCATTGGGGTCAAAAGTCAGCAAGAAAATAGCGGCACCCACTAATGCCACGATGAAAATCACTACCAAGCCTAAGAGGCTACGCTTGAACCACACTTTCATTTAGTCCTCAAACCACCATTCCATCTATTTTCGCTGAGCATCACGCTTCCAGCCTGCATCCTACCGCAACCCTTGGTACAGCGCATCACACGGTAAAAAAGTGTGTTTTTCCAGCAATAAGCCTACAATTCTAGTATCCGCTGGTTGCACATTACCAAAAGAAATATAGAAATCGGCTTTCTGTCTAACTATCGCCAGTCAGCCACCGGTACGATGCACATATTACCTGCGATTATTTCACTTACCTTCTTTTGCTCGCTCCCATTATGAAACTGGAAACACTTGCCGTTCATGCTGGTTACAGCCCTGATCCAACCACTAAAGCTGTTGCCGTACCTATTTACCAAACCACCTCTTACGCCTTTGATAATACACAACATGGCGCCGATCTATTCGATCTAAAGGTACCTGGTAATATCTATACCCGCATTATGAACCCTACTAATGCGGTGTTGGAAGAGCGCGTTGCGGCACTGGAAGGTGGTGTAGCAGCTTTGGCCGTCGCATCAGGCATGGCCGCCATTAGTTATGCTATACAAACCATCGCCGAGGCGGGTGACAATATTGTTTCGGTGAGTAAGCTTTATGGCGGCACCTACAACCTGTTCGCCCACACGTTTCCACGTCAAGGCATTGAAGTACGTTTTGCTGCGCATAACGAATTAGCTAAGCTGGAAGCCCTGATTGATGCTCGTACCAAAGCCGTGTTCTGCGAAACCATCGGCAACCCCGGTGCAAACATCGTCGATATTCAAGCGTTGGCTGACTTGGCTCACCGCCACGGCGTACCACTGATTGTGGATAACACCGTTGCCTCCCCTGCTCTGTGCCGCCCGTTTGAACACGGTGCTGATATTGTGGTGCACTCCCTGACTAAATACATGGGTGGCCACGGTACTACCATTGCCGGTGCCGTTGTGGATTCCGGTAAATTCCCATGGGCTGAACACAAAGAACGTTTTGCTATTCTGAATACACCTGACCCGTCCTACCATGGCGTGGTATACACCGAAGCCTTTGGCGCGGCGGCGTTTATCGGTCGTTGCCGTGTAGTGCCTTTGCGTAACACAGGCGCAGCACTGTCACCTTTTAATGCATTCCAGATTCTGCAAGGCATTGAGACACTGCCACTGCGTATGGAGCGTCACACTGAAAACGCACTAAAAGCAGCGCAGTTCTTGCAAAAACATCCACAAGTGAAATGGGTAAACTACGCCGGCCTGCCCGAGCACTCAGAGCACGATTTGGCTGTACGCTACATGGGCGGCAAACCTGCAGCCATTCTAAGTTTTGGTATTGAAGGTGGCCGCGAAGCAGGCGCACGCTTTATTGATGCACTGCAACTGATCACTCGCTTGGTGAACATTGGTGACACCAAATCACTGGCTTGCCACCCTGCTACCACTACGCACCGTCAGTTAAACGAGCAAGAGTTGGAAACGGCTGGTGTAAGTTTAGATATGGTGCGCTTGTCCATCGGGATCGAGCACATTGATGACATCTTGGCTGATCTAAGCCAAGCATTGGACGCGGCTAAGTAAGCGAGCGTTTGTTGGCGAAGGCTACCTCTGACGGGTAGCCTGCCAACACAATACCGACCCCACACATACCATTGCAGCACCTTGCCAAAACGACCATGACAACGGTGTACGCAACAGCAATGCAGCAAACGCTGCCGAAAACACCGGAATAAAGTACGACGCACCAGCAAGCAGTGTCACATTTCCGTACAAAATCCCCACATTCCACGCTGCATAACCAAAGCCCATCGCTATGGCGGCCAGTAGTAAATACACCAATGAGCCTACGCTAAACTGCATGGCTGGCTGTTCGCCAGAAAAATACATGCCCCATAGTGCCACTGCCACCAACATGAAAAACAGCGTAATCCCATTTTTACCTTGGGCAATACGTGTAGTGACCGTGCAATAGGCAGCCCAGATCAATGCGCCTAGCAACGCTAACCCATAGCTAAGCGGGTTATCTTGGATATTGCGCACCATACCGGGTAGGTCTATACCTTGATCAGAGCCCAGCACCCACACCACGCCTAGCATAGACAACACAAAACCTGGCGCAATCCACCATGAGGTTTTTTGTTTATTGAAAACAATAGCGAAAACAATAGTCAGCGTAGGCCATAGGTAGTTCACCATCCCTACTTCTATAGCCTGCCTAGAATGACTGGCATAACCAATGGATAAGGCCAAGCACAGCTCGTACAGCACAAACAGCAGGCTGCCCCATACCAAATAGCGGCGCGGGAATTCGCGTACCTTAGGAAAGCCTACCGTTGCCCACAAAATCAACGACGCCACGCTGTAAATCAATGCAGCGCCGCCTACTGCACCAAAGCTTTCGCTTACCCCGCGTATTAAGCCCACAATCAGGCTCCATAACACGACGGCAAGCAAACCTATAAGCGTAGCGTTCTTGGCTGAGGGCATACCTAAGGCCTGCCCTGTTAGATTTCCAAGTTATCGATCAGTCGTGTGCTACCCAGTTTGGCGGCGCCTAACGCTACCAATGCTTCACCTGCTTTAATCTCGTCGGATTCAGGCGTGAGCAAATCACGTTGACGGCGCAACGTAAGGTAATCCACATCCCAGCCTTCCAACGCCAAACGCTGTGCGGCATCGTGCTCAATTTGGGCCACATCGGTACAACCCGCTTGGATTTGTGCACGCACAGCTTGTAAACAGGCATACAGCTGAGGGGCTTTCGCTTTTTCTTGTTCGCTTAAGTAACGGTTACGCGACGACAACGCCAAACCGCTTTCTTCACGTACTGTTTCATGCGCCATCACTTCAACGGGCAATTGGAATTGGCGGCACATGCTGCGCACTACCATCAACTGCTGATAATCTTTTTTCCCGAACACCGCTACGCGTGGCTGTACGCAGGAGAACAACTTCATCACCACGGTACTAACGCCCTCAAAGAAACCTGGGCGGCACTCACCTTCCAAGATATCGCCCAACCCTTTAGGCGTATCAATACGGAAGCTTTGCGGCTCTGGATACATTTCTTTTTCCGACGGTGCAAACAGCACGTACACATCCCGCGCCGCTTCAAGTTTGTCTATATCTTGCTGCAACGTACGTGGGTACTGATTGAAATCTTCGTTAGGACCAAACTGCAACGGGTTAACAAAAATACTGGCCACCACAGGATCACCGTGCTGACGCGCCAACCGCATCAACGCCAAATGCCCCTCATGCAGGTTGCCCATAGTCGGCACAAATGCAACCCGAGTCTGCCCCTGCAGATGGTCGCGTAGCTCCTGAATGGTGTGTACAACTTTCACTGAAAACTCCAATACCAGAACGGCATTATTGAATAGAAGAGCCCTCGGTACGCACAAAGGCTAGGCGCACATAAATGGGGGCATAAGGTTCGGTTTGAGTTACTTCCACCAGCGACTCGCGCACCAGCTCTAACATCGCTAGAAAATGCACGACAAGAACAGGCACAGCATCGCCGTCCTCGATACGCTCTATGAATAGGGCCGTAAACTCTAAAAACTGCGCATCATTTAAGCGGCGCAATATTTGACTCATGTGATCGCGTACAGAAAGCTGCTCACGAGTAATGGTATGGCTGCGGTTTAATTGCGCCCTACGCATAATGTCACGCCAAGCATCTTTAAGATCCTCGGGACTAATGTCCGGCAGCACCTGCTCTACATGCAGATCCAAGTGTGCGTGGGCCTGCTCAAAGTCGCGGCCCAACTGTGGCAACGCATCAAGTTTCTGCGCTGCCATTTTCATGCGTTCGTATTCCAGTAGACGCCGTACGAGCTCCGCCCGTGGATCTTCTACTTCTTCGTCAGAGTCGGCTTTTTTCACCGGCAGCAACATACGAGACTTAATCTCTATCAGCAAGGCTGCCATCAGCAGATATTCGCCCGCTAGTTCTAAGTTACTGCGGCGAATTTCCTCTACATAGGCAAGGTACTGATTGGTCACCTGCGCCATGGGGATATCTAGCACGTTGAAGTTCTGTTTGCGAATCAGGTACAGCAACAGATCCAGCGGCCCCTCGAAGGCCTCTAGAAACACTTTTAACGCATCGGGCGGGATATAAAGATCCTGGGGAACCTTAAATAACGGTTCCCCATACAAACGCGCAAAAATCTCCGCATCAAGTAACGAAGGGGCAACCGCCCCCCCATCGTTTGATGTGACTTGTGAAGTGGCTTGCTCAGCCATTACACGATATTAGTCGTTGGAGTAGTACACATAGGCTGGCTGCGCCACACGACCGGCACGGTAGCCTTCTTGCAGCTCGGCATCCAGTTGTTTATCCCACAATCTACCGCGGCCTTCGCGTTGACGGTTGTCGGTTTCTGGATTTTCCTGTTTGAAGCCTTTCAGGAACTGTGTAATTTCAGATTCGTAATTCTTGGCCATATTCACCGCACACTTAACAAATTGCATTCACCAAAACTCGAGTTTACTGCAAACCCGCCCATAAACAGAGCACGCCGTGTAAACCCGGCTACAGTTACGTGTTTCTACGCACTGCCTTTTTTGGCACAAATCAGTCAAAAACCGCTTTATGCTAACATCTGCTGTCAAAATTATAGAACTAATGCTTAATTCTCGTAGACTGGAGTTTTCATGACACAACCCTCTTCTTGCCCATCTTGCTCTGGCGAACACACCTATCAGGATGGTGAGTTCTACGTTTGCCCTGAGTGCGCGCATGAGTGGTCCATTCATGCTGAAGAGAACGCCGCCGAATCCGACGAGCGCCAAATCAAAGATGCGCACGGCACGCCACTGCAAGACGGTGACGATGTACACCTGATTAAAGACCTTAAAGTAAAAGGTTCTTCTACCACATTGAAAAAAGGCGCTAAAGCGCGCGGTATACGTATCGTGCCTGGTGATCACGAGGTCAGCTGTAAGATCGATGGCGTCAGCTACGAACTTAAAGCGGAATTCTTGAAAAAAGCGTAATTACTCGTCTTTTTGAGGGATCAGCATCACCAACTTACAGTCTGGCCGTATGGCCAGCCTGAAGGTGTATTGCCTGAAATGCAGGATGCCATCTTCTGGATGGGAGAAACTGCGCAAACCGCCCTCGCGCTCTACTACGGTCTGCCTGCCCCACCATTGCGCAAAAACGGGGCTGGTAGACAATAGCGATTGCAGTAGCGCATGTAACTCTGGTTCGTCCACATGCGCCCCCACATCCCCCCTAAATTCACTGACCACACGCGTGGCACGCTGTTCCCAGTCCACTACCAAGCTGCGGGCAGCTGGGTCTAGGAAAATATAGTGCAATAAATTAGGAACAGGGTTTCGATCGGGCCACCCATCAAACAAACGCAATAACGCCTCGTTACGCGCCAGCACGTTCCAACATCTATCCAAAATATACGCCGGTGCGGCAATACTGCGTACGCAATCCTCTAAGCCATCAGGCAACTGCGACAGTAGTTCACCATGCTCAGGATCGGCACACTCAGCTAGCTCAAACAAATACTGGCGCTCGGCACGTCCCAACCTCAGTTCACCGGCTAAACGGGCACACACAGTAGGAGAAATGGCGATTTCTCGCCCCTGCTCCATCCAGGTGTACCACGTCACGCTGATATCACACAGTTGTGCAACCTCTTCGCGGCGTAAGCCTGGAGTACGTCGCCTACTGCCTGCGGGTAGCCCTAAGGCTTCAGGCCGCGTGCGCTCGCGCACACTACGTAAGAACTCACCCAACGCCTTACGTCGAGTGGATGCCGCATGATCAGAGGACACTACGATTTCAGTGCGTCCCATAGTGCTTACCCACGCAATACCGAGGCCAACGACCGGCGTACATCGTCCTCGTCTCTGCCTGAACGATCTATATAGTCTTGCAACTGGTCTTCGCCGATGTTACCTACGTTGAAATACTGGGAATCTGGATGGCTAAAGTAGAAGCCCGACACGCTAGAAGCCGGGTACATCGCCAAGCTTTCTGTGAGTTGCATGTTGATGTCTTCCCACTGCATCACCCTATTCATATCCGCTTTCACCACATGTTCTGGGCAAGATGGGTAACCCGGCGCGGGTCTAATGCCTTGGTAACGTTCGTCAATTAAGGCTTCGTTATCCAAATCTTCTTCAGACACATAGCCCCATAGATCCGTACGTATTCGCGCATGTAAACACTCGGCAAAACCTTCAGCAAAACGGTCAGCCAAGGCTTTAAGCATGATGTCGGAGTAATCGTCACCTTCGGCTTGGAAGCGCTCTGAATGTTTTTCTATGCCCAAGCCACCCGTCACCGCAAACAGCCCTATATAGTCCATTACCCCACTTTCTTTAGGCGCAATGTAATCGGCCAAACACTTACTGTGCACACCAGCACGTTTCACTGTTTGCTGACGCAAGTTACGCCATGTGAACAGCACTTCGGAACGCGTTTCGTCGCTATACACCTCGATGTCATCACCGTTCACACTATTTGCTGGGTAGAAAGCCACTACACCATTGGCTTGCAACCAACGGCCATCAATGATTTTTTTCAACATGGCCTGACCTTCGGCGTACAACTGTTTAGCTTGCTCACCCACCACATCGTCTTCCAAAATACGGGGGAAACGCCCGAATAAGCTCCATGTCTGGAAGAAAGGCGTCCAGTCTATAAAGCGAGCGATTTCAGCCAAGTCGTAATTAATAAAGGTACGACGGCCAATGAACTTAGGACGCGGCGGGGTGTAGTTGGCCCAATCTATAGGTGGCGCATCAGCACGCGCTTCCGCCAAGCTAATTAACGGTGTCTCTTTGCGATTGGCATGGCGTGTACGCACTAACTCGTACTCATCCGCAACTTCCTGTAAATACGCATCACGGCTATCAGACATTAAGTTAGTCGCCACACCCACAGAACGACTGGCATCTGGCACATAAATGACCGGGCCATCGTAGTACGGCGCAATTTTGACTGCTGTGTGCACACGGCTAGTGGTCGCACCACCAATTAACAGAGGGATTTTTCTATCGCGGAAGTACGGGTCGCGTTGCATCTCGGACGCCACATAGGCCATTTCTTCCAGGCTGGGGGTAATCAGCCCAGACAAGCCCACCATATCGGCGTTCACTTCTTTGGCTTTAGCGAGTATCTGGGCACACGGCACCATCACACCCATGTTTTCCACTTCGAAGTTATTACATTGCAGCACCACAGTCACAATGTTTTTACCAATATCGTGCACATCGCCTTTCACGGTAGCCATCACGATCTTGCCTTTAGAGCGTACATCGCCACCCGCCAACGCAATCTGACGTTTTTCTTCTTCGATAAACGGCACCAAATGCGAGACGGCCTGCTTCATCACGCGGGCCGATTTCACCACCTGCGGCAAGAACATTTTGCCTTCACCAAACAGGTCACCCACTACGTTCATGCCGTCCATGAGTGGGCCTTCAATCACCTCAATCGGTCGGCCACCCGCGCTGGCAATTTCTTGGCGTACTTCTTCTGTATCTTCAACGATAAAGCTCGTAATGCCGTTGACCAGCGCATGTACCAAACGCGCACGTACCGGCTGCTCGCGCCATGTCAGGTCTTCTTCACGCTTAGCGCCAGAGCCTTTAATATTTTCGGCGAGTTCTACCAACCGCTCCGTAGAACTACGCTCATCGTTAGGACCTTCTTTTGCTACGGGATCAGCACGGTTCAATATGACGTCTTCCACCATATTGCGTACTTTTTCATCCAAATCGGCATACACGCCTAACTGGCCTGCATTCACAATCCCCATGGTCAGCCCCTCGCGGATGCTGTAGTACAGGAATACGGTGTGAATGGCCTCACGCATGGCTTCGTTGCCACGGAACGAAAAGCTCACGTTAGAAATACCGCCAGACATGCGAGCATGAGGCAGATTCTGACGAATCCACTTCACGCCTTCAATAAAGTCTCGCGCGTAGTTATTGTGCTCATCAATACCGGTAGCAACGGCAAAAACGTTGGGGTCAAAAATAATGTCTTCAGGTGGGAAGCCTACTTCCTTCACCAGCAGCCAATAGGCACGTGCGCAGATCTCTTTGCGTCGCTCTAAGCTGTCGGCCTGCCCTTGCTCGTCAAAAGCCATCACCACGGCAGCCGCACCGTATTTACGGCACAAACGGGCATGGGCCAAGAAGGACTCCTCCCCTTCTTTTAGCGAAATGGAGTTCACCACCGCTTTACCCTGAATGCAACGTAACCCCGTTTCTATCACTTCCCACTTGGAACTATCCACCATGATGGGAACACGAGAAATATCGGGTTCAGAAGCAATCAAATTCAAGAATTTACGCATGTTGGCAACGGAGTCCAACATCGCTTCATCCATATTGATATCGATGATCTGCGCGCCATTTTCTACCTGCTGACGTGCTACCGATAAAGCCTCTTCAAAACGCTCTTCACGAATAAGGCGCAAGAAGGCCTTACTACCTGTGACGTTAGTACGTTCACCCACGTTGATAAACAAGCTTTGCTCATCAAAGTTCAGTGCTTCCAAACCTGACAAACGCGTACGTACAGGGATTTCAGGCACATGGCGGCGTGGCAAGTTTTGTACTTGCTGCACAATGGCACGAATATGGTCTGGCGTGGTACCACAGCAGCCGCCCACCATATTGACCAAGCCTGCTTCAGCAAACTCATGCAATAAGCCAGACGTGTCTTTAGGGGTTTCATCAAAGCCAGTTTCTGCCATGGGGTTTGGCAAACCAGCGTTGGGGTACACACAGATGTAGGTATCGCAAATTTTGGACAGCTCAGCGATATAGGGGCGCATCAATGCCGCACCCAGCGCACAGTTCAACCCAATGGTAACGGGCTTAGCATGGCGCACCGAGTTCCAGAAAGCTTCTACCGTTTGACCCGACAAAATACGGCCAGATGCATCGGTAACCGTGCCGGACACCATGACTGGCAAACGAATATTTCGCGCATCAAACACCGACTCCACCGCAAAAATAGCGGCTTTAGCATTTAAGGTATCGAAGATGGTTTCAATCAGCAGGATATCTGCGCCGCCATCAATCAAACCGTTTAACTGCTCGGTGTAAGCATCGCGCAGCTCTTCAAAGGTAATGTTACGCACAGACGGATCGTTCACATCTGGCGAAATAGAGGCCGTTTTAGGTTGTGGCCCCAGCACCCCAGCCACATAGCGACGCTGGCCGTTGGCAATGAACTCATCACAGACTTTGCGCGCGATTTTGGCCGATGCCAGGTTTAGCTCGTAGGAAATACCGTGCAGTTCGTAGTCGCCCTGCGCTACTTCTGTCGCCCCAAAGGTATTGGTACAGATTACATCGGCACCCGCATCCAGATACTGCCTGTGTATAGCTTCGATAATGTCAGGGCGTACCAACGACAGCAGTTCGTTGTCACCACGCACGTCCTTGCGATGGTCTTTAAAACGCTCGCCACGAAAATCGGCTTCGCTGAGCTTATATTGCTGGATCATGGTGCCCATGGCACCGTCCAAAATTACAATGCGCTCAGCCAAAAGCTGCACAAATTCCCCACCACGGGTGTAGGAAGACAAGGGATAAGGAATAGTGGGATATGACACGGTCACGAGCAAAATCCTGAAAATCGTCAAGCACTGCGTCGTGGAGCAAAAACGACTCGCTTACACCACAACCAAAGAGATGTATTGTACCCCCCCATGGCTGCTATGCTAAATTCCCTTTGCATATCAAGGTACATACTAAGACTCCCTTTTCTTATGTAGCTGAGCAGAAAACCACACTGCTCATCGGGAAGCCTGACCCTACGCTTTAGGTCAAACAGCGCTGCCCCCGCAACGGTACTCATGCCCCGCATGCCAGCCCGATACCGAGCCCTGATATACCTGACCGTATATAGCTAGCCTTTTCCTCTAAGATCTAGCCCATTTTTATTGTGGTGTGCGGGGTCGCGCACCAAACAGGATTCGTCATGAAAACAACTCACTTGGCTGCGTTGCTGGCCTGTATTTTTCCGTTAAGTGCTGCCGCACAATCCCCCCAACCCGTATCTGAACTAGACAACATTGTCGTCACAGCTAGCCGTGTAGCGCAGCTGGAAAGCGAGGTAGTGGGTGACGTCAGCGTGATTGACCGCGCAACCTTGGAAAAAGCAGGTCAAAGCAGTGTGGCCGAACTGCTGTCCCGCGAACACGGTATTCAAATTAGCACTAACGGTGGCCCTCAGACCCCTACGTCGATTTTTATGCGTGGCACAGAAAGCCGCCACGTATTGGTATTAATTGATGGCGTGCGCATCAACAGCAGTATTTCTAATAGCGTTAACTTCAGCGCACTGAACACCGCCCAAATTGAGCGCATCGAAATCTTGCGCGGGGCAGGTAGCAGCCTGTATGGCTCAGAAGCCATTGGTGGGGTGATCAACATCATCACCAAAACAGGGCAAACCGATACGCCCATGGCGTTCTGGGGTGAAATGGGTGTGGGCACACACAGCCTTTTCAAAAGCAGCGTAGGTGTGTCAGGCCAAACAAATGGCTTCTCGTACAACCTGATTGGCTCCTTAGCCAACAGCGATGGCTTTAGATCGACCAACGCACATTCTGACGTAGGTGCTTCGCAACGTGCCGATGGCTATGAAAGCAATAGCGTGAAAGCCAATGTGGGTTACGCATTTTCTGACCAGCACCGTGTAGATGCCCACCTATTCTCGTCGTACATCAACGGCGAATTCACGGGGTACACCGGCCAAGAAAGCAGCGCCACACGCCAACAAGCCTACGGTATTAGCTCTACCAATAAATTCTTCAGTAACTGGACCAGCAAGCTAAGCGTGAATGAAACACGCGAAACTCGCCAAGGCTACAACAGCTTTAATGTAGAAAGTTCGTCTTACCAAACCACGCTGCGTAACTACGCTTGGCAAAACGATGTCACCCTAGGCCAATACCAAACGGTGACAGCCTTGTTGGAACATAATGACGAACGCGGCAAACAAGCTGGTTTTAGCAACTTAAGCGCTAAACGCCATAGCAATGCAGGCGCTCTTATTTACAGCCTGAACTATGGCCGCCACCACGCACAAGCTAGCCTACGTCATGACCGTATTGCGGGACACACTAGCCGCACCACAGGTGCCGTTGCTTATGACTTCGACATCACTAACCGCTGGACGGTGGGTGCTTCCTACAACACAGGCTTCAAAATGCCTACCTTGTACGAAGATTACGTCAACCAAAACGCCAACATTGCAACCGTATCGCCAGAAACGTCCAAGAACGTAGAAGCACGCATTGCCTACACCCACGATACCGGTTCGGTAAAGTTAGTGGCCTATCAAAACCGCATCAAAAACCTGATTAATTGGCGCGCTAATAGCAGCCAGAATGGTGAGTACTACAACACCAACCGCGCCAAAATCAAAGGTTACTCGTTGATGTTTGATCAACAAGTACTGGATGATCTGAGCATTTGGGGTAGTGCGGATTTAACCAACCCTCGCAACCAAGAAACCGGTCAACGCCTGACACGTCGCGCAGCGCAAGTCTACAGATTGGGTGCCCAGTACAACTACAACGCCATGCAAGTTGGCGCTGAATACATGTGGACAGCCAAGCGCCAAGACACTAATTTCAATACAAACGAAAACGTTACATTAGGTGGTTTCAGCTTGGTGAACCTAACGGCACACTATGCATTCAACAAGACAGTAACAGCTTCAGTACGATGGGATAACGTATTCAATAAACGCTATGAATACGTATACGGCTATAACACCCCAGGCTCTAACGTCTTTGTAAACCTAACCTGGCGCATGTAAGCCTATTTCCTCTGCCTGCCTAGGGCAGGCAGAGGCTCTTCTAGGGAGCAGTGCTTATGGGCAACCTGCACAACATAGTAGTAGGTCTACTTACGGCCTTACTACCCGTTGCCGTACTGGCGCACCCAGCGCCTGCACAGGAAGCATTTAGCATTCCTAGCAATCCCTGCACAAGCACTCTGCCCTCACCTTCCTTTCAGCGCGCAATAAGCCTAGCTCCCCACCTAACCGAATTGTTGTATGCGGCAGGAGCTGGAGACGCAATTATTGCTACGGTCAGTAGCAGTGATTACCCCAAAGCAGCCACTGAACTTCCCCGCATTGGTGATGGCATCACCCTGCATCCCGAACGCCTGCTAGAACTACACCCTGACGCCATTTTTGCATGGTTGCCGGGTAGCACCCTGGTTTCTATGCAGCCTACGCTAGAACGCTTGGGAATTCCTTTACTGTATTCACGCCCTAACAGTCTGCGCGACATTCCCCAAGAAATACGCCGATTGGGGTGGTTATTTAATACTCGTGATGTAGCTTGCCCCGTTGCACAACAACTGGACGACCGCTTAGATGCCCTTGCCAGCGCCGCATTGCATGACGGCCCGGCTGTATCCGTGTATTTAGAGCTGGGACACGACCCCATCTACACCATTGGCAACGACCCATTAATTGCTGATGTACTGACCACCTGCAATGCCCAAAACAGCTACGCACACAGCACTGTCGCGGCTCCACAAGTGTTGCCCGAGGAATTACTACGACGTAATCCACATGTGGTGATTGTGTCCCAGCCCTCTGTATTGACGCAGCAAGAACGGCTACGCTATTGGCAACAACACCAACTTCCTGCCGCGGTAGAGGGACGGTTTTTTGGCATTTCACCCGATCTGCTTTATAGACCGGGGCCACGCTTAATTGATGCCACCGAGCAACTGTGCTCGTATGTGGATCAAGCACGTGCCGCCCAACATGCTGCGACGCAGCATGGTAAAAGCCCTGCCAAACCCCGCTAAATGCATTATCCTTTAAGGTTTTGACGCTACGGTTAACCCTAGCATTTCTGTCATACCACTAGAGCATCACCACCATGAGCATTACTACTCCTGCCGACCCCTTTGTTATTGCTGGTAAATCCTATCAGTCCCGCCTGCTAGTAGGCACAGGGAAATACAAGGATTTCGAAGAGACCAAGTTAGCGATTGAGGCTAGTGGTACAGAAATTGTGACCGTCGCCATCCGCCGTACCAATATTGGTCAAGATGCTAGCACCCCTAGCTTATTAGACTACGTCCCCCCTTCACGCTACACCATTTTGCCTAACACCGCCGGCTGCTTTACTGCTGACGATGCCGTGCGTACATTGCGCTTGGCTCGCGAACTGCTGGATGGCCACTCACTGGTCAAACTGGAAGTATTGGGCAGCGCGCAGAACCTGTTCCCCAACATGCCTGAAACCCTGATCGCTGCCAAAACACTGGTAAGCGAAGGTTTTGATGTGATGGTGTACTGCTCTGACGACCCTATACAGTGCAAAATGCTGGAAGACATTGGTTGTGTAGCCATCATGCCATTGGCCTCACTGATTGGCTCCGGCATGGGCATTATTAACCCATGGAACTTGCGACTGATTATTGACCAATCGTCAGTGCCCGTATTGGTAGATGCTGGCGTTGGTACAGCATCTGATGCGGCAATTGGTATGGAATTGGGCTGCGATGGCGTGTTGATGAATACTGCTATTGCTGGTGCTCGTGACCCTATTCGCATGGCCGTCGCCATGAAAGAGGCCGTACAAGCTGGCCGTAATGCCTACCTTGCTGGCCGTGTGCCCCGCAAATATTACGATGCGGATCCTAGTTCGCCTGTTGAAGGCATGATTCATTCTCGTTCTAAGTAAAGTCTATGATTCCCAGTACTCTGACCATCGCCGGCGTTGACCCCTCTGGGGGAGCTGGCGTATTGGCCGACGTCAAGGCCATGAGCGCACTTGGTGCTTATGCGAATGGTGTCATTGCCGCGCTAACTGCTCAAAACACCAAAGGTGTCACAGGCATCTTGCCCGTTGACCCTGCGTTTGTAGCCCTGCAAATTGATACGTTGTTTGACGATGTACGTATTGATGCGGTGAAACTGGGTATGTTGGGTCAACAAAAAGTCACCGAGGTAGTGGCTGAGCGTTTGGCACACTGGAAGCCTAAATATTTAGTGCTAGACCCTGTAATGGTGGCTAAAAGCGGTAATTTATTGCTGGAAAAACCCGCTGTTAACGCACTGCGCGAACAGCTATTGCCACAATCCACCATGATTACACCCAACCTACCCGAGGCCGGAGTACTGCTGGAAGCTCGTCCTGCTGAAACCCTGAAAGAAATGTATGGGGTAGCGGAGAAGCTGCACCGAATGATTGATGACGGCAAAGAACGCTGGGTATTTCTAAAAGGCGGTCATCTTCCCGGTGACGACTGCCCTGATCTGCTGTTTAACGGTGATCAAATGGTAGAAATGCCAGCGTTGCGTATCCAGACCAAAAACACGCATGGCACAGGCTGCACCTTGTCTGCCGCATTGGCTGCTTTGTTGCCGCAAACGCCTAATGCCGTCGAGGCGGCCAAACTGGCTAAACAGTACTTGTTTAAAGCCATTGCTCGCTCCCATGAAATGCAAATTGGTTCGGGCCATGGCCCTGTGCATCACTTCCACCACTGGTGGCCACCTGTTAATTCTTGATTTTGGTCTGAGTCACCACTGTAGTTATGACGCATAGCACTGCCATTATTGTGGCCATGCAGGAAGAGTTAGAAATTATCCTGCAACATTTGGAACACGCCAGCACGCATGAACGTGCTGGCATGCAATTTCATCAAGGTACCTTTGCCGGTAAGCCTGTGGTCGCGGTGATTTGTGGTGTGGGCAAAGTCAATGCGGCTACCTGCACACAAATTCTGATTTCAGAGTTTGCGGTAAGCCGCGTCATCAACATCGGTATTGCCGGCGGCATAGGTCCCGGCATTTCACCCGGTGACGTGGTCATCGCCGATTGCTTGGTACAACACGATATGGATATTGCTGCGTTAGGTCTGCCCCCTGGGCAAATCTTCCGTATGGATACCTTGTACTTCCCTACCGACCCTACCCTGCGTCGTTTGGCACAAGAAGCGGCTAGTCACATCACCGCGCACAACGTCAGTACTGGGTGCATTGCCAGTGGCGACCAATTTATTGCCAGCCCTGAAAAAAGTCGGTGGATACATCAGCAATTCAATGCACTAGCCTGCGAGATGGAAAGTGCTAGTATTGCGCAAGCGTGTTACCTGAATAACGTCCCTGTTATTTGCATACGCTCTATTTCAGACAATGCGAATGACGGGGCAAACATGGATTTTGAGCAATTTATGAGCATCGCCGTGCAGAATGCGAGTATTCTTCTGCAACAGATGCTTCCTGCTTGCCCATGAATTAAACAACTGGACAGAAATGCCTGTTTTTGAACAAAGCAGTATCTGGCATCCTGTCCTATAATCAGATTTCTGTACGACTAACCAAACGCTTATTGGACGTTATGAACATTCACGCGCTGTCTGAGCTCGAACGTGCACGCTATTACATGATCGAGCAACAAATCCGCCCTTGGCATCTGTCTGATGATAACGTGCTTGCTGCCCTACTTAAGGTCAAGCGCGAGCGCTTTGTACCTCCAGCAATGGAAGGTGCGGCCTTTTCTGATACCGAACTGCCACTGATTGTTGACGGTATAGACACAGGTGAAACCATGCTGTTCCCCAGCTTGGAAGCCCGTCTAACCCAAGAACTACAGCTCAAACCGTCTGATGGTGTACTTGAAATTGGTACTGGCTCGGGTTTCCAAGCCGCTTTGTTGGCCTGTTTGTGCCAGCAAGTGACCTCTATTGAAATCAACAGTACGCTTGCTGGCTTTGCAAAAAACAATCTGCAACGTAACAAAATCACGAATGTTACCGTTGAAACTGGCGATGCCCACGCAGGCTGGGGTACCACAGAATACGATGCAATTTTGCTGACTGGCTCTGTACCTACTATTCCTGATGCTCTGAAATACCAGCTAGCCATTGGTGGCCGTCTGGTGGCAGTCGTTGGCCAACAACCTGTAATGACCGTGACTCGTATCACGCGCACCAGTGCGGCAAGTTTTGACGTGGAACTTCTTTTTGATACCAACATCAAAGCTTTGCATGGTACGGCTATTTCGCATTTCAAATTCTAATCGCTCCCGTCGTCGCCCTTTAGGGCGCACGCTGAGCATCTTATTGTTCAGCTCCCTCTATACAGCGCTACCAGCCTCTGCGGCTGGGTTGCTGGATATTTGGGAGCTGGCTTTAGCGCGTGACCCAGCCTACGCTGCCACACGTTATGCCAGCACAGCAGATCAAGAACAAATACATCAGGCCAGAGCGCAGTTATTGCCGCATTTGGAAGGTAATGCCCAAGCTGGCACTACCGACCGACGCCGAGCCAGCTCGCTGAAACAATACGGCCACAGCAACGTCAATCAATGGAACCTAACGCTCAGTCAGGTAATTATTGATCTGCAAGCCTACAGCCTGTACGAACGCTCCAAACACTTGGCAGCCGTTGCCGTACTCAATGAAGAACAAGCCCGTCAGCAATTAATCGTACGAGTGGCACAAGCCTACTTCAACGTACTAACGGCACAAGACACCCTACGATCACTGTACGCCCAGCGCCAAGCGGTAACACACCAGCTAAACGCAGCCGAAGCGTCATTTGATTTAGGTGGCACATCCATTACCGACGCCTATGAGGCCAAAGCAAGGTTAGACCTTGTGAACAGTTCTATAGTCGGTGCAGAAAGTCAGCTACAAGTACAGCAGCAAGCACTAGAGGCATTGATTGCCGAACCTGCTCCTGTGCTAAATGGCTTATCTACGAATGATCTGCCTACACCTGAACCTGCACAGCCCGAAACCTGGGCATCACAAGCCGCACAACGCAATCTAAGCGTACTGAAAGCTGAGCTTACCTGGCTAAGCACACAATCAGCCTTAGAGGCCGCCAAACGCGAGCACGCCCCTACCTTGTCGTTAGAAGCCCGTACGGGCAGTAATAACCAACAAGGTGTGTACCAAGATAGCCGCTCGCCGCGTGCGCTAGATAGCAGCATAGGGTTAGAGCTTAAGATTCCACTGTATTCCGGTGGGGCTATTTCATCTCGAGTACGTGAGCAAACCGCTAGGTTACAGCAACAGAATTTCGAGAAAGAAGACGCTAAACGCAATGCCATTACTGCCGCCCGCCAGTATTTCACTGACGTGAATATGGGGCTATTACAGGTGCGCGCATTACAGGCTGCTGAGCGTTCTAGCCAAGCGTCGCTAGATGCCAATGAGCTAGCGTATGAAGTCGGCGTGCGTATCAATATTGACGTGTTGAATGCGCAGCAACAGTTGTATGAGACTCAACGTGCATTATCTAAAGCACGGTACGACACGCTGTTAAATAGCTTACGGTTGAAAGAGGCGGCTGGTACGCTGAGTGATGCGGATCTTAAAGCGCTAGATGCGCTGCTGGATCAACCGCAACCTGCAGCCTAATTCTGATGCCCCATCGTGTTCATCGCACATGCATGTAGGGCTGCTAGTCCAGCCAGTTGCTTGATATGAATACTGTGTTCATCGCACACGCTTGGGGACTGCGGAACAACTTTTTGTGATTTGAGGCTAGCTAATGCAGTCCAGTCGTGAGTAAGCAGGCCAAAACGGCCTCAAGCAGCAACACTATACGCTAGTAATGCCATACTGAAACAAATACCAGCCAATCCACATCATAAACACACCAATCAGCGTGTCTATCACTCGCCATACACCACGGCTACGCAGCCAAGGCGATAGCAATACGGCGCCGTAAGCAAGCGAGAAGAACCACACGATGGATGCCACACTGGTACCTAGCCAAAAGCCCAGCTTATGCTGCTCTTCATAGGTTGCTGCAATGCCACCTACCAATAGCAAGGTATCCACATACACATGAGGGTTCAGCAAGGTGATGGCTAAGGTAATAAGCACCACACGCTTGAGGCTGACCGCCGCCGCAGAGCCATCTAGGTGCATGCCACTGCTACCCACCCATGCACTGCGCCATGCCCTAAGGCCGTAATACACTACAAAGGCCGCCCCTAAAAAGGCCAGCACTCGTGTCAGCGTTGCGTTTTGGCTAAGCAAGGTACCTACGCCAAACACGCCAGCCCCCATCAAAACAATGTCACACACCGTGCAAATCAGTGCTACCCAAAATACATGCTGACGCAATAACCCCTGCTTCAATACAAAGATATTTTGGGCACCAATAGCCACAATCAAACCTAGGCCTAATAATGCGCCCTGTAAGAATGCGTGTTCCATGTTTTTACTTGCGAATTTTACGTACTAGCGCTGTAGTCGATCTATCGAACTCAAAATCGATGGCAACGGCATCACCACCCCAACTACGCACTAAGGCAGTTTCAGGCAGTTTTTCCATATCGTAATCGCCACCTTTGACGATGAGATCGGGCTTTAAGGCCGCGATAATGGCCTCTGGCGTGTCTTCTGCAAAGAAGGTCACCGCCGTGGTAGACGACAGCGCTGCTAATAACGCAGCGCGATCATCTTCACCGTTTAACGGTCTATCATCTCCTTTACCTAAGCGACGTACCGATGCATCTGTATTAATGGCAACGACTAGGCTTGCACCTAACTGTGCCGCTGCATCCAGGTAGCTTACGTGCCCACGGTGCAAAATATCAAATACGCCATTGGTAAACACCAACGGACGCGGTAGATCACCACGCTCTACTGCTGCAGCAAGAGCGTCTGGCGTATAGATTTTTTGCTCAAAGGTGATTGCCATAATAATTAGGCCGTTACGATAGTTTGCTGCATTTTGCTTAGATCTTTACGGTAACGATTTAACTCTTGTACCGATTTAAAATCTTCGCCCATCAACAACGACATGTTGTGCAGAATACGGGTAGAAACTTTACCTTCCCACTCTTTATCAAAGCGGATTTGGTCATCCAACCAATGCTCTAACCAGCCAGGTGAAGGCAGTTTGGATTGCACGGTGTCATCGGGGTACATCTCTTTGTTCACGTGCAAGTTAGTGGGGTGCAACGCCTGAGCTGTACGGTGGGCAGAGGCCATCAACACACCAATCTTAGAAAACGCCAAGCGGGTTTCCAGTTTGGTCGCGTCGTTAGGCGTAGCCAATGCACGGCGCATGTAACGCAAGTAAGCACCCGCGTGACGGGCTTCGTCTTGGGCCACAATTTTGTAAATAGCTTGGATAACCGGCTCGGTATGCCAGTCAGCAGCGCGTCTATACCAGTGATTCAACCGCACCTCGCCGCAGAAGTGCAGCATCATGGTTTCCATCGCAGGAGCGGGATCAAACTCAAAACGTACGTTATGCAGCTCTTCTTCTGTAGGCACCAACTCAGGGCGGAATCTACGCAGATACTCCATCAACACCAGTGAGTGTTTCTGCTCTTCAAAGAACCAAATCGACATGAAGGACGAAAAGTCACTGTCATTGCGAAAATCACGTAAGAACATCTCCGTAGCAGGCAATGCAGCCCACTCGGTAATGGCATTCATCTTGATGGTATAAGCCTGTTCATCTGTCAGCTTGGACGCATCATAGTCATCCCAGGGAATGTCATGCGACAGGTTCCAACGTACAGCTTCCATGGATTTGAACAACTCGGGATATAACATCTCTCATCCTCGGGGGTAAATCGACACACCATAATAAGGTGTGCAGTTCTCAGAATTATGTCAGTACCAAAACGTCGTTAACGCGGTACTACAATACTTTTACAGCCCACAGCACCAAACCCACGATCACGGCCAACAACGCACACAATACGGTCATTAGCCTATTGTTCTGTTCTTGGGCCACTCGTAGTTGGCGTAATTCCTGCAGGACCACCGGCGTCGTATCTGGCCGGCTCAGATTATCGAAAACCAAACGTGGCAACTGTGGCATGATCTGTGCCCACTGACCGGCTTCTTTTTTTAGCTGCTGCTTTAAGCCCTGAGGCCCAATTCGCTGATACATCCACTTTTCTAGGTAAGGCTTAGCGGTATCCCACAGATCTAACTCGGGATCCAAATCACGCCCCATACCTTCGACGTTTAGCAAGGTTTTTTGCAGCAAGACCAACTGCGGCTGGATCTCCACATTAAAGCGCCGCGATGTTTGGAACAGACGTAATAACACCTGCCCTAACGATATTTGTGACAAGGGACGGTCAAAGTGCGGCTCGCATACGGCACGCACAGCCCCCTCCAATTCTTCTTCTCGTGTATCGGCCGGTACCCAGCCCGACTCAATGTGTAGCTGTGCTACGCGGCGATAATCACGACGGAAAAAAGCCAAGAAATTCTGTGCCAAATAGTTCTTATCAAATTCAGACAACGACCCCACAATACCGAAATCCAGTGCTATGTAGCGCCCGAAAGTATCGGGATCATCAGAGATACGAATATTGCCTGGGTGCATGTCAGCATGGAAAAAACCATCGGCAAACACTTGGGTAAAGAAAATCTCTACCCCTTTACGTGCCACCTGTTTGAGATCTACCCCTGCATCACGCAGACGCTGAATCTGATTCACAGGAATGCCACGCATTCTGTCCATGGTAAACACATTGTGCGCGCAGTAGTCCCAGTGCACTTCAGGCACCATCAGCAACTCTACACGCTCGGGAGTTTCCACAAAGTTGCGGCGCAACTGACTGCAGTTAGAGGCCTCACGAATTAGGTCTAGCTCATCGTGCAAGTACTTCTCGAACTCGGCCACTACTTCACGAGGGCGCAAACGACGGCCATCAGGCCCCGTTTTTTCTACCAATCGTGCCATGGTGCGCATCAACGCCAAATCTTTGTCGATGACCTCGCGCATACCCGGACGCAGTACCTTTACCGCAACTTCACGGCCATTATGCAGTACAGCGAAGTGCACTTGCGCAATAGACGCAGAAGCTACAGGGTCTACCTCGAAATGCTTAAAGAGTTCGCTGGTAGGAGCTCCTAATGCCTGCTCTACAATTTTGGCGGATACTTTAGAGTCAAACGGTGGCACGCGATCTTGCAGCAGGGCAAGCTCCTCAGCCACGTCTAAAGGGATCAGATCGCGACGTGTGGACAATACCTGTCCAAACTTCACGAGCACTGGGCCCAAGGATTCTAATGCCAAGCGCAAACGCTCACCGCGTGGCAGCTTAGGGGCACGCCCAAAACGTACGATACGCAGCAAACGCACCGCCCAAGGATGCCTAATACTGGACAGTACTAGTTCATCCAAACGGTATTTAAATGCAATATAAAGAATGTAGAAAAACCGGCAAAAACTCATCAGCATGACAACCTCTTTTTCTGCTCAAGACGTTGTACAGCTTGCTCGGTACGCTCTATGGCTTGTTCTAATTGCTGAAAGCGCGCTTTCCACATCTGATAACGACTGTGTGACACCAATAGGTCACTTTCTTCACCCAGATATTCACCTAGGTTTTCTGCAGCACTACGGGCTGAACGACGGCTACCTGCCAACAGGTTTTTAGCCCCCGATACCAATCGTACGGCTGGTATATCACCCACTACAGCGGCAAGCTCACCCTCTACATCGGGACGTAATGACTGAGCTAAATCAGCCACCACATTAGCCAAAGCGGCTTCGCCTTCTATACGCATTAATTGTGTTAATGCAGTAGGGTCCCCCCCCTGTAATACAGAAGGGATTTGCGAGATTCGCTCTGCGGGTAAGGTTAAGGTCACGTCAGGCAAGACTGAGGTATCGCAATGCTGTAGCTGACCACCAGCAGTAATACTGCATTGAAATTGCAGCCACCCCGCCTCTACACGCACGCTATGTCCGGAAAACGCCGCCAACTTAGCCTGTGCCCATTGGTCACGTACTAATAATCGGTTGACTAGGCGCACCCCTATACGAGCAGGATGCAAGAAATCCGGAACTACTGACATGAAATTTGCCTCTGACACGATCACCCTGCAGGGAACATAGGAAATAGCCTAGTGTAACCTGTTGCCTTGTTTATCACGCATTCTACAAGGATAAAAACAAACGCTACACCACGATAGGTATAGCGTTTGTCGCTAGGATGACCCAACAATCTTCTATCAGTCGTTGGCAGTCAACTGCTGAATACCGGCTACTAGCCAGCCAGCGTTGTCTTCTTTGTACAGGTTCCACACTTCTTCAAAGCGGAATGCTTCTGTACCTTGGCCTTCACGCAGCATACCGGAGTAACGGATGCTAGCTAAGTGGCCGCCTGCAACTTTCTCGATGCCTAGCAATTCAGCATTCAGCAATACCACTTCGGTAGAGCTGTCATCGTTTTCACGCTGTTGAATTTGTGGCGTGGCTTCGATCAGCAAATCGTCAGTCAGGTACTCACGCAATGCGTTCACATCGCCTTTGTCCCACAGCGCTTGGATTTCCACAAAACGCTGTTTGGAGTTTGCCAAGAAAGAAGTGACGTCGAAATCAGCTGGAATAAACCAGCTAGGATCCACTTCGGTTTGCTCTGGTGCGGCATACGCTGCAGCAGCGGCAGGCGCTACGGAAGCTGGCGCGGCAGGTGCAGGTTGTGCTGCACGTGGGTACTGAGGCTGCATGCCTGGGTCGTTAGACTGACGGTACTGATTATTCGAATTACCAGCACCTTGTGTCGCTGTGCGAGAACCCGCACCACGCAGACGACGAACCAAGAACATCACAGCAAATACCGCAATACCAATCAGAATCGCGCTAGACAAGAATTCCAACATTGCACCGCCTAAGCCCATGCTAGACAGCAAGGCAGCGATACCCAAACCCGCAGCAATACCTGCCAGAGGGCCTAAGAAACGGGACATGCCAGACTTAGCAGCTGTGCCTGCAGCGGCTGCACCCGCAGCACTACGCTGAGCCGTGTTAGCGGCGGCTGGAGGTGTTACAGCTTGACGTTGTTGCGTCACGTTGGATGACTGACGTCCAAAACTTTTGCCACCGCCCATACGGCGAGCTTCTGCATCAAAAGAAACGGCTAGCATACCAGCAGCGGATACAGCGATCAGCATAGTTGCCAGTACACGGGAAAATCGTTGAGAAATCATCTATGACTCCTTGCTCACGACTGCTACAGGCGTCGTGATGTCTTATGGGGCGTTGCCAGACACAGTCTGACAACTAGCTTACTAGAAGCTGAACATTAGCATAAAGCAACCCTTTTACACCACCATTAATTTCAAAAAAATTCTGTCGCTCACCCCATACCCTAGTAAGCCCTATTTTCGAGTATCGGGTTTTCCCCCTATTTAGCCCCCATCGGGTTGCCATAAAACCCTCACAAGCGCCTATAAACACAGGCGTTGCGCACCCTATAAATATTTCTTATCACTCAACACCAAAATAAACTGATTGAGCGTGACGCCAAGTCTGCACACAATACCCTGAACCTATACCTACTATATTGGGGACTTTTGTATGACTTCTGCCCAGCGCACACCAGGTGAACTGTTTATCTGGACGAACGTTGATCCTACGTACGAGGACGACTTCAACCAATGGTATGACCGCGAACATATGGAAGAACGCGCTGCCATTCCAGGTTTTTGCTGGGCCCGACGCTACAAAAACCCGCAAAACGAACGCCGTTATCTGGCGCTATACCGCACAGAAGACATTTCTGTGTTCCACAGCCCCACCTACCAACAAGCGTTCCAGCACCAAACCGCTTGGTCGCTCAGCAATTTTAGCCGCATGCAAAACAGCCAGCGCCGCGTGATGCGTGTGCAACCCTTGGCAGGTTTTGGCACGGGTGCGGCCATTGCTCTGATCACATTGGGTAATCAAGCTACAGCAGAGCAAGTTAGCCGCATTGCAGAGCAAATCCAGAAACAAATGGATGGCGTGCTTGCCCTGCGACTGTTAACCCCTGATACAGAGCTATCTACCCCTTTACCTTCGGAAGACACTACAAACCGTATACTGGAGCCGGTGTTGATTATCGACACCACAACAGAACCGGTAGCTGCTGCCGTTTCCCGTTGGATTATTGAGGAGTTCAAGTTGGATGGCACCTGTGCCACCACCTTCTCCTTGCTGTGGGACCTACGTTCTAGCGATATTTCGCGTTAATGTCCGTATACCCCTATCCCGTAGCACTTTTTTTTACTCGTTGGAGGAGTTACTAGAATGATAAAAAAACTGTTAACCGTGTCTTGCATGTTGGCCTTGGCTGGTACAGCCCAAGCGGCCACCACCTGGACAATGAGCGCCGAACAGCCTGATAACAACTACCTAACCATTAACGTACGAGAGTTTGCTAAAGACGTTGAAGAAGCCACCAACGGCTCCTTGAAAATCAACGTACAGTCCAACAGCATTCTGCTAAAACGCCCCGAAGTAAAACGCGGCGTGCAGCAAGGCGTGATCCAAATTGGTGAAGCGCTGATGTCCATCAACGGTAACGAAGATGCCATCTACGAAGTAGATAGCGTGCCTTTTTTGGCTACCTCCTTTGATGAATCCCAAAAACTGTGGAACTTGGCCCGCCCTGCTATTGCCGAGCGCTTGGATAAACAAGGCTTGATGCTGCTGTACGCCGCACCATGGCCATCACAAGGCTTCTACACCAAAAAAGAAATCAGCTCATTGGATGATTTAAACGGTTCCCGCTTCCGCTCTTACAGCGCAGCAACCAGCCGCTTAGCCACCTTGATGGGTGCCACCCCCACAACCGTGAATTCACAAGAAGTGCCTCAAGCCTTCTCTACTGGTGTGATTGATTCCATGATCACCTCCCCTTCTACAGGTGTGGATACACAGGCATGGGATTACGTGTCGCACTACTACGATGTGCAGGCCTTTATTCCTCTGAACTTCGTGATCGTGAACAAACGCGCGTTCTCTCGTTTGAGCGAAGCCGAACAAACCGCGTTGTTGGCTGCTTCCGAGCGCGCAGAAACTCGTGGCTGGCAAATGGGCCGTGAGCGCACTGAGGCGTTGACTAAAACGCTGAGCGACCACGGTATGACCGTATTGCCACCACCAGACGCTGTACGTGCTGATATGCAAAAAATCGGCGCAACCATGGCTGAAGAATGGCTGAGCAAAGCCGGTGCTGATGGTCAGAAAATCCTTGATGCCTACCGTGGTAACTAAACAGGCTGATTGTTTATGAAATGGCTAGAACACTTGGCCAAAGCATGCGGCGCGGTCGCCGCGTGCTTTCTCTGCCTCATTGCTGTCTTGGTTACAGCCCAAATCGTCGCTCGTATGATGGGAGAAATGATTCCCAGCTCAGATGAATTCGCGGCATGGGCTATGGCTTCCTCTATCTTTTTAGCATTGCCCTACACCATGCTACGCGGCGAACACATTCGCGTATCACTGATTCTGCAGTTTTTACCTAAACGCCTGCACAAGCCCTATGAACTGGTAGCGACATTGATTGCATTGGTTATTAGCGTGTGGATGTCGTATTACGTGGTGGAATTCGTGTACGAATCCTACCAGTTCAATGATGTCTCCCAAGGTATTGTGACGGTGCCGATGTGGATTCCACAATTCGGTATGCCTATAGGTTTATGTATTTTCACACTCATGCTGCTCCGCCGGCTTGTCTGCTGTGTGCGCAACCAGCCACTGGAGGATAACTAATCATGGGTGATTTAACTCAAGCCATAATTCTGATGGTCTCCTTGCTGCTCTTGTTGAGCATGGGGGTCTGGGTTGCCTTAGTACTGGTAGCATGTGGCGTCATCAGCCTAATGCTGTTTGCCGATAACCCTGCGGGCATTATTTTTGCCACCAAAGCATGGGATTCTGCCGCCAGTTGGTCATTAACCGCCTTACCGCTGTTTATCTGGATGGGTGAGATTCTTTACCGTACTCGCCTAGCAGAAGACATGTTCAAAGGCCTAGGCCCGCTTTTACAACGCTTGCCTGGCAGGTTGGTACACGTCAACACCGTAGGTTGCGGTATTTTTGCTGCCGTGAGTGGTTCCTCTGCAGCTACCGCTGCCACCATTGGTCGTATCTCCCTGCCCGAGCTGAAGTCTCGTGGTTACGACGAAGGCATTAGTATTGGTTCATTGGCTGGCGCAGGTACGCTGGGGCTGTTGATTCCACCATCCATTGTGATGATTGTGTACGCCGTTGCGGCACAGGTTTCTATCATCAAACTATTTATTGCTGGTATTTTGCCCGGCATTATGATGATTTTCCTGTTCTCGGGCTATATCGCACTGTGGTCACTGCGCCATCCAGATCGTGTACCCAAAGAGATAGAAGAAATCTCCCTGCGTGAAAAACTGTACCGTTTACGCTTGCTACTGCCCGTAGTACTGCTTATCGCTGGTGTGATTGGTTCTATCTATGCCGGTATTGCGACTGCGACAGAAGCGGCTGTGATTGGTGTGATTGGATCATTGCTCATTGCGGCAGTGGGTCGTTCTCTGAACTGGAAGTCCTTTTCGGCCAGTTTGATGGGTGCAGTGCGTACATCGTGCATGATCTCGTTCATTCTGATTGGTGCCAGCTTCCTGACTAGCGCCATGAGCTTTACTGGCATGCCTAGCAACTTGGCTTCCTGGATCGCCTCACTGAACCTGAGCCCCTATGCCTTAATTGCAGCACTAACAGTGTTCTTTATCTTGCTGGGTGCGTTCTTGGATGGCATTTCACTCATCGTATTGACCACTTCTGTGTTGATGCCAACGGTGATTGCGGCAGGCATAGACCCAATCTGGTTTGGTATTTACTTGATTCTAACGGTGGAAATGGCACAGATTACGCCCCCCATTGGTTTCAACCTGTTTGTGATCCAAAACATTACCGGCAAAAACTTGTTTGAATTGGTGAAGATGGCACTGCCTTTCTTCTGGATACTGGTATTAGCCACCGTGCTAGTCACCGTATTCCCAGAGATTGTCATGTGGTTGCCTAACGCCATGTAACGCTCTGCTTCCCGCTGGCTGCCACAGCAGCCAGCATTAACGAACTCACTACGCTTAGGCCCCTGTTTGCAGGGGTCTGGGACCCCTTACGCTAAATTATTCCGACGACGCTACAAACGAAGGACTTGGTATGACACACGACACATCTCTTCCATCCTCTAAATGGCAATTCTGGGTAGACCGAGGAGGCACCTTTACCGATATCGTGGCACGCCACCCAGACGGTCATTTGCTTACCCACAAACTGCTTTCTGACAATCCAGCACAATACCCAGACGCCGCACTGGCCGGTATTCGTCATTTGCTAGGCTTGGCAGTCGATGCACCCATTCCTAGCGAGCTAATCGAAGCCGTAAAAATGGGTACTACGGTGGCTACCAATGCGTTGTTGGAACGTAAAGGCGAACCCACTGCACTGGTCACTACACGCGGTTTTAAAGATGCTCTGCGTATTGGTTACCAAGCACGTCCTCGTATTTTTGACCGTCAAATTCACCTGCCAGAACTTCTGTACCAACGCGTAGTCGAAGTGGACGAGCGTATTCGTGCTGATGGTACGGTGGAACAAGCCTTAGACAAAGCCGCTGTACGCGCACAACTGCAAGAGGTTTACGACGCCGGCTACCGCGCGTTGGCGATTGTGTTGATGCATGGCTACCGCTACACCCAGCACGAGCAAATCATTGCCGAGATGGCCCGCGAAATGGGCTTTGGTCAGGTATCGGTTTCCCACGAAGTTAGCCCACTGATGAAACTGGTAGGTCGTGGCGACACTACCGTGGTGGATGCCTACTTGTCCCCAATCTTGCGCCGCTACGTTAACCGCGTTGCCAGTGAGCTGGATGGCGTACGCCTGATGTTCATGCAGTCTAACGGTGGTTTGACCTCTGCTCACTCTTTCCAAGGTAAAGACTCTGTATTGTCCGGCCCAGCTGGCGGTATTGTGGGTATGGCACGCACTGCTGCTGCTACTGGCGCATCGCAGCTGATCGGCTTTGACATGGGTGGTACCTCTACGGACGTCTCTCACTATGACGGCGAGTTTGAGCGCACCTTTGAAACCATTGTGGCAGGCGTACGTTTGCGCGCTCCCATGATGAACATTCACACCGTAGCGGCAGGTGGTGGTTCTATTGTGCACTTTGACGGTGCACGTATGCGTGTAGGTCCTGATTCTGCGGGTGCCTTCCCTGGCCCAGCGGCTTACCGTAATGGTGGCCCACTGACGGTCACCGACTGCAACGTTATGCTGGGCAAAATTCAGCCCGAGTTCTTCCCAAGCATCTTCGGCCCTAAAGCCGATCAGCCGCTGGATCGCGATATCGTGCGCCAGAAGTTCACTGAACTTGCTGCACAAATTAAAGAGAGCACAGGTCGCGACCATACGCCAGAACAAGTGGCTGAAGGCTTCTTGAACATTGCTGTGGCCAACATGGCCAACGCCGTGAAGAAGATCTCTATTGAACGTGGTTACGATGTCAGCCGCTACACCTTGGTTTCCTTCGGTGGTGCAGGTGGTCAGCATGCGTGCTTGGTCGCCGACTCATTGGGCATTAGCCGCGTACTGATTCACCCCTTTGCTGGTGTATTGTCTGCCTACGGTATGGGCTTGGCTGACATTACGGCTATGCGCGAAATCAGCGTAGAAGCCGAACTGAACAAACAGAACATCCCACTGTACGAAGAACAGTTGGCCCTATTGGCCGAACAAGCCAGCGCTGAAGTCTTGGCCCAAGGTGTGCCCGCACAACGCATCAACATTCTGCAACGTGCCCACCTGCGCTACGAAGGCACAGACTCCGCCTTGCTGGTGAACTACGGCGATTTAGCCGCTATGCAGGCTGAGTTTGAAGCCAGCTACCTGCAACGCTACAGCTTCTTGATGCCAGACAAAAAACTCATCGTAGAAGCCGTATCGGTAGAAGCGATTGGTGCCAGCTCTGAACAAAGCCCTGTGGTTGCCGCAGCCGCTGCCAGCGCACAAACGGCAAACGCTGCCAGCACAGCAGCCCTGTTCTCGCATGACCAGCAACACCAGTGCCCAATTTACCAACGCGCCGACTTACAACCCGGTTCACACCTGCTAGGCCCAGCGATCATTTGTGATGCCAGCGGCACCACAATCGTAGAGCCTGATTGGCAGTTGGAAATCTTGGGTGGCGGTGAAATTCTGATGACGCGTGCTGTGGCACAACGTCGTGAGAACGCCATTGGTACAGATGTTGATCCAGTGATGCTGGAGATCTTCAACAACCTGTTTATGTCCATCGCCGAGCAGATGGGTGCAACCCTTGCGAACACAGCGTTTTCGGTCAACATTAAAGAGCGTTTGGACTTCTCATGCGCCCTGTTCGATGCTGACGGCAATTTGATTGCTAACGCACCTCACATGCCTGTGCACTTGGGTTCCATGGGCGAAAGTATCAAAACGGTTATTCGTCGTAACAGCGGCAAAATGCGTCCTGGCGACAGCTACGTGCTGAACGACCCCTACAACGGCGGTACACACCTACCCGACATTACCGTGGTAACACCTGTGTTCGACACCGAGGGCAAAGACATTCTGTTCTTCGTCGCCTCACGTGGTCACCATGCTGACGTGGGCGGTATCACTCCCGGCTCCATGCCTCCAAACAGCCGTACGGTGATTGATGAAGGCGTGCTGATCGACAACTTCAAGCTGGTAGAAAACGGCTTGATGCGTGAAGCAGCTTTGCGTGAACTGTTGGGCAGCGGTCCACACCCAGCACGTAACGTAGAACAGAACATTGCCGACCTGCGCGCACAAATCGCCGCCAACGAAAAAGGCGTGCAAGAGTTGCGCCGCATGGTAGCCACCTTTGGTCTGGATGTGGTGCAAGCCTATATGCAACACGTGCAGGACAACGCCGAAGAAGCGGTACGCCGTGTGATTGGTGTACTGCAAAACGGTCAGTTCCGTTACGAAATGGACAGTGGTGCCGTGATTAACGTCAACGTGGAAGTAGATGCGGCTACCCGTAGTGCGGTGATTGATTTCACGGGCACATCGGAACAGCTAGAAAACAACTTCAACGCGCCGTCGGCTGTGTGTATGGCTGCCGTGCTGTACGTATTCCGTACCTTGGTTGACGATGACATCCCCATGAACGCAGGCTGCTTGAAACCTATTACGGTGAAAATTCCACAAGGTTGCATGCTGAATCCTAACCCACCTGCCGCAACCGTGGCCGGTAACGTGGAAACCTCGCAGGTGATTACCGACGCGCTGTACGGTGCGTTGGGTGTGATGTCGGGTGCTCAAGGCACTATGAACAACTTCACCTTTGGTAACGACACTCACCAGTACTACGAGACTATTTCTGGTGGTTCAGGTGCAGGCTTCCGTTACCACCCAGAAACCGGCGAGCGCCAGTTCTTTGATGGTACAGACGTGGTGCAAACCCACATGACTAACTCCCGTCTGACTGACCCTGAGGTTCTGGAGTGGCGCTTCCCCGTACTGCTAGAAAGCTTCACCATTCGTCCAAACAGTGGCGGTAAAGGTGCAGCATCTGGCGGTAACGGTGGTACTCGTCGCGTACGCTTCTTGGAAAACATGACAGCGTCTATTTTGTCTAACCGTCGTCGTGTAGCGCCATTTGGTCTGGAAGGCGGTGAGTCTGGCGAAGTGGGTCGCAGCTATGTGATTCGTACTGATGGCAGCCAAGAGGAAATTGGCGCTACCGGTTCAGCAGAAATGCAGCCCGGTGATGTGTTTGTGATTCAAACCCCAGGTGGTGGTGGGTTTGGGAAGGCATAACACTAGGGTGTAAAAAGTTGGTGCTAGGGGGTGAACAAGTAGTTTTGTTCACCCCTTTTTTTTCTAGGGTGCTTGTTTGAGTAACACCCCAAACGTGAGCCACAACGGCGACCTATGCTGTGAATTTCGCTGCAGAGCATATGAACAGTTTCTGCCTGCGCCAGGGGACTGCGGAAACACTTTTTGTGATTTGAGACACCAAATCACAAAAAGTTTTCACTCCGCCCCCTGAGTATTTCAGCTTTTGATAGGTTTACTACCCTTTCTTCTGTCACTATGGACTTTTATTTGTAAGGTTCTCAATGGTCTGGCTCTAACGTACCCCCACTGGCGGGCTAGCTGCTTAAGCCCCACACAGCTATGCGTTTTTAATGTAGTGAATCCTTGCGCATTATCACGCTCTTTATTTATAATTAGCCACCATACTATATGGTGACGTAATACATAGCGTTCTGCATTAGCTATCTAGCGATTAGCCTCTTTCAACTACGCACCGCACTACATTTCATCTAAAGGGACTCCGATGTCACACCACTATCTTGTAGAGCTCTTTACACCTAATGCAAACTGGAAAGCATTGTCAGTAGAGCAACGTCAAAATTTCTTGGGTGCTATAGCTTCAGCGATGCAAGGACTATCTAGTATGGGCGTAGAAGTGCTGACACTGGCTGAAGTTGAACACGGCATAGACCATACTAGTCAGCACCATTTTCTGGGAATTTGGCGATTTCCTGAGCCGCAGGTACGTGATGTGTTGTTAGCGGGTATTAAAGCCAGTGGATGGTATGAGTATTTTGACCACGTAAATGTGGCAGGCAAAGAAGGTGGCTTTCCTGAGCATCTTAAGGCCTTGATTACGATGTGATGTCACAAACAACAAGGCCCCAGTTTCCTGGGGCCTTATTGCTGCTCGCTGTACTCAAAAATCAGGGCTGTTTTACGGCGTATAGGAATAGCTCTACACGGCGGTTTAGTGAACGACCTTCTTGCGTATCGTTGCTGGCAATTGGGTTGTTAGGGCCACGGCCTTCGTCCGTCATGTGTGAAGCCGGTACGCCTTGGTTAGCCATATACCCTGTCACTGCCTGAGCGCGCTCTAAGGACAATGTTTGGTTTAACTGCAAAGAACCTGTGTTGTCGGTGTAACCAATCGCTTTGGCGCGTAATTCCGGATGCTGAATCAGGGCACGAGCCACGCTGTCCAATACGGGCAGCAGTGCTGGTTTTAGCTGATACTGACCAGAATCAAACGACACATTGCTAGGAATGTGTACGCGCAGTGTGCCATCTGGCATTTCTGTCACGGCTACGCCTAAATCACTGGCACCGGATTTTTCCACGTCGTTTTTAATCGCCGACCAGTTGTAGCCAACAATACCACCGGCTACTGCACCAATACCAGCACCAATCAACGCACCTTCAGTGCTATCACCAATCAGTACGCCCAACCCGGCCCCAATGGCGGCACCAATACCTGAACCCATCGCGGTATCGCCGCCTTTACCTTCCATCGAAGCACAACCAGCCAATACGGCGGCAACACCAATGCAGGCTGCCAGTTTATGTAGTCTCAACGAATTTTTCATTTTTTATTCCTAGAAAACCACCGAACTATCGGTATAGAGTTTGGACATGCCGTAACGGTATCTAACAGTTTTGTATTATCTGGTAAGTTACACACCACAAGCCAGTTGATTCACCAATTTTGACAAATCTATAGCTGCTGCCCAGCATTAATGCAAAATTTGGCTTAAAAACTCTTTGGTTCTAGGGTTGTCTGGGTGGTCAAAGAAACGGTCTGGTGTGTTGACCTCGATAATCTCGCCTTGATCCATAAAGATCACACGGTCAGCCACTTTGCGCGCAAAGCCCATTTCGTGTGTCACACACAGCATGGTCATACCGGACTCGGCCAAACCCGTCATCACGTCTAGCACTTCTTTCACCATTTCAGGGTCCAACGCCGATGTAGGCTCGTCAAAAAGCATAATCTTAGGATTCATGCATAACGACCGCGCAATCGCCACACGCTGCTGCTGCCCACCAGACAACTGGCCGGGATATTTATTGGCTTGTTCCAAGATGCGCACACGCTCTAAGTATTCCAGCGCTTTGGCTTCAGCTTTGGCTTTAGGCTGTTTTAGCACCCATACAGGGCCTAAGGTCAGGTTCTCTAATACGGTTAAGTGCGGAAACAGGTTGAAATGCTGAAACACCATACCCACTTCACGCCGTACTGCATCAATTTGCTTCAGATTATTCGTCAGCTCAATGTTATCCACAAAAATGTGGCCGCGTTGATGTTCTTCTAAGCGGTTAATACAGCGAATAAGGGTAGATTTACCCGAACCTGATGGGCCACAAATCACAATACGCTCGCCTTTGGCGACGTGCAGATTAATGTCCCGCAACACATGAAAATCACCGTACCACTTGTGTACGTTTTCTAAACGAATAATGGCTTGTTCTGCCATATAGAACTCCTTCTCAACCCAAGATCAACGTGGGGACTGGACGTTTTGCTTAGGAGCGCTGTCCATGGTTCAGACTTTTTTCTAATGACTGACTATAGCGGGAAATGCTGTAGCAGAACACGAAATAAATCGCGGCAATAAATAGGTAAGCTTCAGTGCTGTAACCTCGCCAAGCAGCATCTGCCAACGCAGCTTTCGCAGCCTGAGTTAAGTCGAAAATACCAATAATCACTACCAGCGAGGTGTCTTTAAACAAAGAGATAAAGATGCTCACCAGCGGAGGAATAACGATTTTTAATGCCTGTGGCAGCACGATTTTGTGCATGGTTTGCCAGTAGTTCAACCCAATGGACTCCGCACCTTCGTATTGCCCTTTAGGTACGGCCTGTAAACCACCTCTGACCGTTTCCGCAATATACGCAGCCGCAAATAAGATGATGGCGATCTGTGCTCGCAACAACTTATCAATGCTGAAGCCTTCGGGTAAGAACAGTGGCAACATCACCGATGACATAAATAACAGGCTGATCAGAGGCACGCCTCGTATCAACTCAATGTAAATCACCGATACCGCTTTCACCGCAGGCAAGTGTGAACGTCGGCCTAATGCCAGTAGCACGCCTAAGGGAAACGCAAATGCCAAACCGAATGTGGATAACATCAGTGTTAAGGGCAAGCCACCCCATCTACTGTTATCCACATAGCTTAAGCCCAAAATACCGCCCCACATGAGCACACCAAAGCCGGTGAGCCCTATAGTCCAGATCACGGCTAGCCACGCGTTCCAAAAGCGCCTAAAGCAGCTCAGCACCAGCATCAAGATCAGCACTAACGATGCTAACAACGGGCGCCACTGCTCATCAAACGGGTAGACACCGAATAGAATTAACCGGTGTTTTTCTACAATAAAAGCCCAACAGGCGCCTGTGACTTCCCTACATTCTTGGGCGGATGTGGCCGTGAAGTCAGCATTCAGTAGCCCCCACTCTACCAAAGCAGGAATGGCCATTAATAACAACCATGCCACCAAAACGGTGAGCAAAGTATTTAATGGAGTAGAAAATAGGTTCTGACGCAGCCAACCCAATACACCCACTTGTTGGCGTGGCGGAACAAGCACAGAAGAAGCAGATTTAGTTTGCATAATTAGCGCTCCACCAAAGCTAGACGTCGGTTGTACCAGTTCATAAACACCGAAATGGACAAACTGACGGTAAGGTAGGCCGCCATAATAATCAAAATACCTTCAATGGCTTGGCCCGTTTGGTTCAAGGTGGTGTTTACCACTGACACAATATCGGGGTAGCCAATTGCTACGGCTAACGAACTGTTTTTGGTGAGGTTCAAATACTGGCTAGTCATAGGGGGAATAATCACCCGCAACGACTGCGGCAAAATCACTAACCGTAGTGTTAAGCTGCGAGCCAACCCTATGGACTCGGCGGCCTCCCACTGACCTTTGCTGACGGCTTGTATACCAGAGCGCACTACTTCAGCAATAAAGGCTGAGGTATACACCACTAAGCCCAACAATAATGCAGCAAACTCTGGCGTTAAGGTGGTGCCACCTTGAAAGTTAAAACCGCGTAGCTCGGGGTAGTTGAGGTGCAAGCCCTCACCACTTATCCACAGCAGCAATGCAGGCAAAGCGATCAACAACAATACGCTAATGCGCAATACGGGTGGCATACGCCCAGTTTGAGCTTGCCGCTTTCTCGCCCAATGTGCAAACAACACACTGATGATAATAGCGATGGCTAAACCACCTAAGATCCAGCCCCAGGCATCACCTTCTAACGTAGGCAACTTCAGCCCACGGTTAGACATAAACACACCGGGCAACGGCGCGTAAGCATCTTTAGGACGCGGTAGGGTCTCGGTAATTAAGGCATACCAGAAAAACAGTTGCAGCAGCAGTGGTACGTTACGCATCACCTCCACATACACCGAAGCTACTTTCTTCACTAACCAGTTACTAGAAAGTCGCGCTATGCCCAAGATAGTACCTAGCACGGTCGCTAAGATAATACCGATGACAGAGACTTTTAACGTATTGATTAAGCCCACCACGATGGCACGGCCATAGGTGTCAGAAGGCTTGTAATCAATGCTCATCTCGCCAATGGCAAAACCCGCTTCACGATGCATGAAATCGAAACCGGTAGAGATGTTGCGTACAGCAAGGTTATGCAAGGTATTGCTAACCAAGTACCACACGCCAAAGGCCAATAAGCCAATAATCACGACCTGATAAATAATCCCCCTTGTGAAAGGATCATTCCAGGAAAAACGAATTTTTGTAGAGTTATGGTTGTTCTTATGCTTTGCCATATTCCGTCTGTCTCTTCAAACAGCCATGTAGTGGCAGACCGGAAGAACCCCTTCCGGTCTGATCTGGCAACAGAGTTCAGCTGTTACTTAACGCACTGGCCAGCCATACATTAAACCACCATTTTTCCATGTAGCGTTCAAACCGCGCTCCAATTTCAGAGGGGTTGGTGCTCCCAAGTTACGGTCAAATACCTCTCCGTAATTACCAACTTGCTGAATGATATTAAACGCCCATTTGTCATCCAGCTTCAGGCCTTTACCCATTTCGCCCGACACACCCAGTATACGTTGTACGTTGGGATTATCACTTTTGAGCTGTTCTTCTACGTTTTTAGAGGTAATGCCATATTCTTCCGCTTCGTTCATGGCATTCAGCACCCAACGCACTAACAAGAACCACTCTTCATCACCTTGGCGCACCATAGGGCCCAACGGTTCTTTAGAAAAATCCTCCGGCAAGATAACGAAATCGTCTGGGCTAGCTTGCGCGGCACGCATCGCTGCCAAACCTGATTTATCGGTGGTGAAACCGTCGCAGCGATCAGCCAAGAAAGAGCGCATGGCTTCATCTGGGTTATTAATCACTACAGGATTGAAATCCAAATTATTGGATCTGAACCAGTCAGCCAAGTTAAGTTCGGTTGTAGTGCCTGGCTGCACGCAAATAGCGGCTCCATTCAACTCGGTAGCGCTGTTGATGCCTAAGCTTTTTTTCACCATTACGCCCTGACTATCGTAATAGTTCACACCTGCACTAATTAACCCCAAGGTAGTATCGCGCGCCATCGTGGCCGTGCTATTACGGGTTAAGACATCGATCTCACCCGACTGCAAGGCGGTAAAACGCTGCTGTGTCGTTAGTGGCGTCACCTTAAACTTGGTGGCATCACCAAAAATGGCTGCGGCTATGCCTTTACATAAATCCACATCAATGCCGCCCCACTGCCCTTTACTGTCTGCAATGGAAAACCCCGGTAAGCCTACGTGTACCCCACACTGCACAAAGCCTTTTTGCTTCACTTTGTCTAGGGTTTCGGCGGCGTACGTCACACCAGAACTCATCAATACTGCCACAGAACTCAACAAAATCGTTTTAACGATCTTCATGGATGTCTCCTATAGAGATTTACTTGTGGTAAATACAGCTGATCCTACTGCTAACTTTGGTCAAGTTTTATCCATCCTACCTATTACACACAGATTAAAACATCCGCACTTTCCCTTTAGCGATAAAATAGACAAGCGCTCGGATGTAACGTCCGATTCCCTTCATCGTTTCCTGCCAATCTCATGCCATGATCCGGTTTCAACACGTTTTCAAATCTTACGGTCGCGGAAAAAACATTCTCGCGGACATCAATTTTGAAATTGCAGGTGGTGACTTTATTTTTGTCTCCGGTCCATCTGGGGCAGGTAAATCCACATTACTGAAGCTGATTGGCGGCTTAGAAGCCCCCAGTCGTGGCAGCATTTACCTAAAGGAACAGCGCGTAGACCAGTTGGCCGCTCGTGCGCGCCCTTACCTACGCCGCGCGGTAGGCGTCATTTTGCAAGATACACACTTGCTGTATGACCGCAGCGCCATTAACAACGTGTTGCTGCCCTTAGAAGTACAAGGTGTGGAACGATCTGTGGCCCTCAAGCGTGCGCGCGCTGCCATGGAAAAAGTAGGGCTTGCAGGAAAAGAAGGCTTCACTCCTATTGAGATGTCTGGTGGTGAACAACAGCGCTTGGCCATCGCCAGAGCCATTGTGAACCGCCCTGCTATTGTGATTGCCGACGAACCCACCGCCAACCTAGACGCCGCTAGCGCAAAACGCATTATGGATGTGTTTCTAGACTTTAATCGCGTCGGCGTGACTACCTTAATCGCCTCGCACGACCGCGCTTTAATGGCCCAATATGCACGCCGCACCCTACTTATTGAAGAGGGTAGGTTTTCTGATTTTGCAGGTGTAGCACTATGAACCGTTGGTTACGTCAACACCGCTATGCGGCAAGCACAGCCTTTGGCCGCCTGATTCATCAACCTTTTTCATCGCTCGCCAATATTCTGGTGATTGCCTTAACCTTGGCCGCCCCCTTAATTGGTTGGGCGTTGCTGGTTTCGGCACAACCACTGGTGAAAGACCTACCGGTCAATCCTGAGATTACCTTGTATTTGAAGCTGGATACCTCGGCTGAACAAGCGCAAAAGCTCTCTAGCGAATTGCGCCAGCAGTATGCTGATGAGGTGTTGTCGGTGTCCTTTATTGATCGCGACAAAGCCTATAAAGACCTACAAAAAAACCCACTGTGGGCTGACGCATTAAGCACCTTGGGCGAGAACCCCTTGCCCCATAGCTTGGTACTTAGCCTAAACGACTCACCAAACCAAGCCGGTGTAGCCGAGCAACTAGCAGCCGAGTTAGCCAACACACCAGCGATAGAGCGTATTCAACTGGATAGCGACTGGTTAAAACGCTTGGACTCCCTGCTGCATTTTGTACGTGTGGCACTGAGCTTACTGAGCTTGTGCGTAGCGGTCATCATGATTGCCACCGTATTTAATACGGTGCGCTTACAAGCACTGAACCAACGCGAAGAAATTGCCGTAGCCCGTTTAGTGGGCGCTACAGAAAGCTTTGTGCGTAGACCCTTTTTGTACCAAGGTGCTATCACAGGGGTGGCCGCTAGCCTAGTGGCTATACTACTGGCATGGCTAGCACTACCGTTGCTCAGCGAAGCATTGAATCGCCTAGCAGCCAGTTACCAGCAACATGTGCAATTGCACTTGCCTGATAGCCTAAACCTTCTTAGCGCAACAGTGGTTATCGCCCTGATCGCAGCCTTGGCTGCCCGATGGTCCGTTACCCGCAGTACCCGGTTTTAAGTAATGAGTAGTACACAGAATTTAGCCGCGCGAGTTGTCGCGTGGCAGGCTAAACATGGCCGTCACCATCTGCCTTGGCAACAAGAGCGCACCCCCTACCGAGTGTGGCTATCTGAGATCATGCTGCAGCAAACGCAAGTCACTACAGTGATTGATTACTATCAGCGTTTCCTAGAGCGTTTTCCTACTGTTGCAGACCTTGCCAGCGCCACCCAAGATGACGTCATGCCCTACTGGGCAGGCTTAGGTTACTACGCTCGCGCCCGCAACTTACACCGGTGCGCACAACAAGTCATGAACGAACATGGTGGTAGCTTCCCACCCTGTAGTGAGCAGCTTGCGACCTTACCCGGCATAGGCCGCTCTACCGCCGCCGCTATTGCTTCTTTCTGTTTTGGGGAACGTAGCCCCATCATGGATGGTAACGTGAAGCGTGTTTTCACACGTTACTTTGGTATTCACGGCCATCCTCAACAACGCCAAATCGAACTCAAGCTATGGGGCCTCGCCGAAGAGGCGGTGGCCTGTAGCCCTGCTGATCTAGACATGGCTGTCTACACACAGGGCTTAATGGATTTAGGCTCTATGCTCTGTACGCGTAGCAAACCTAACTGTGCACAATGCCCTTTAGTGGCAGATTGCTATGCTCACGCCCATCAACAAACAGCGGAGCTACCCACACGTAAACCTCGAGCTGTACAGCCCGAGCGTGAATGCCATGTGTTGATTCTGGAGGCAGACGGTCACGTACTGCTAGAGCAACGTCCTGATAGTGGTATTTGGGGCGGCTTATGGACCTTGCCGCAGTTTGAGCATTTGGAAGGCCTGCAAGACTTTAGCCAAAGCTTAGCCATTACGTTGCCAGCGCAATCCAGAATGGCTGCAATGCTGCATGTGTTTAGCCACTTCAAGCTGCATATCACCCCCTGGTTTGTGCAACGTGCTGAGTTACCTACCCAGCACGACAACCAACATTGGGTAGCGATAGAAGACTTGCCCGATACGGCGTTACCCGCCCCCATACGCAAGCTTTTAGATGGGCTATACCCTAGCCCTGAAACGGAACTGGCAACCTTGTTCTAACCCTTAGGGGTTCAGTGAGGGTGGCTTATAACGATGAATGTTCATCAATAAGCCACATGCCACGCCTAACGTAAGCAGTGCCGTACCGCCATAGCTCATAAAGGGCAGTGGCACACCTACCACCGGTAAAATACCCGTCACCATACCGATGTTCACAAACACATAAACAAACATCATCATCGCCAGCGCACCTGCCACCAAACGGCCAAAGGTGTTATTAGCATGAGCGGCAATACTTAGACCACGAATAATGACCAAGGCATACAGCACCAGCAACATAATGCCGCCGTACAAGCCAAATTCTTCAGCAAACACGGCAAACACAAAGTCGGTCGTACGCTCAGGGATAAAATCCAAATGGGTTTGGGTACCCATCATATACCCCTTACCGTACACCCCACCTGAGCCTACCGCGATCATAGACTGAATGGTGTGAAAGCCTTTCCCTAAGGGATCCATGCCCGGATTCAGTAACGTGCACACCCGCCCTTTCTGGTATTCGTGCAAGACAATCCAGTCAAAACCCGGCGCACATAGCGTATCTTCGTAATACAGTACTAGCCCTAAACCTACGGTAATCGCTATCGCAACAGGCACCAGTAACCAGAACGACAATCCAGCGAAGTAGATCACGCTAAAGCCCACGGCAAACACGAGCAATGCTGTGCCCAAATCGGGTTGTCGCACAATAAGTAAGAAGGGAATAGCGAGCAAAACACCAGCGATGAGCAGATCCATCAGCTTCATCTTGGCACCTTGGTAATGATGGAAATACCAGGCCAACATCAATGGCACCGTGATTTTCAACATTTCAGAAGGCTGAATACGCGCCACGCCCAAATCTAACCAACGTTTGGCACCTTTACTGGTTTCGCCATGAAACTCCACGCCCAGCAACAAAATAATGGAGAAGGCGTACACATAAGGCGTCAGACGCATAATCCACGGCAATGGGATTACCGCCACTATCCACATCACAAAAAATGCCACGACAAAATAGCGTGACTGGTCGGCAAAGCGCCAATCGGTACTGCCCACCGCTGAATGCATCACCACCAAACCTAAGGTGGCTAACAACAGCAGCAAACACAGCAGTGGCCAATCAAAAATAGTGATGGCGCGTAAACCCCATTGCATTAAACGCTTCATGGCTTCTTGCGCTCCTCTAGCCAGTAGTCATAAAGACGTCGTGCAATAGGTGCTGCTTGAGTCGCACCCCAACCTGCATTTTCTACAATTAACGCAATGGCAATTTCGGGATCATTAGCTGGCGCATAGCTCATAAATAAAGCATGGTCACGCAAGCGCTCATCAATGGCTGAGGCCCTATATTTGCTACCACGCAAACTAAACACCTGTGCCGTACCGGTTTTACCCGCCGCGTTGTACTTCGTACCCGCGAAGGCTCGTCGCGCTGTGCCTGACTTAATCACATCTGCCAAGGCATCTTTCACCACCTTGATGTGGGCAGGATCTATAGGCAGTTGATACGGCGCCTCTGTGACTGCCATGCTACTTTCGCCTGTTTCAGTATTGATGGTCTGACGTACTAAATGCGGCTTAATGTAGAGCCCATCATTTGCCAAAGTAGAAGTAGCCTGCGCCAGTTGCAACAGAGTAAAGGAGTTATAGCCTTGCCCAACCGCCACAGAGATGGTTTCACCCGCATACCAACGCTGATCGGCGGGTTTTTTATAGGCTTGGCGTTTCCACTCGCGCGACGGCAAAATCCCACGTCGCTCACCATCTAGATCAATACCGGTAAGCTGTCCAAAACTAAACTGCTTACTGAAGTCATGCAGTGCATCTACGCCAATCTCAGGGCCTAGTGAATAGAAGTACGTGTCAGACGACACCACTAACGCCCTGTGCATGTTGGTTGGCCCATAGGCCGCGTTACCCGCGTTACGGAAACGTTGCCCACCGAACTCGTAATAGCCCGGATCCGAAATTCTATCGTTAGGGCCACGTTTATTGAGTGCCAAGGCGGCCAAGGCCACAAAAGGCTTATAGGTAGACCCAATAGGGTAGGTACCAAATAAAGGACGATTAATAAGCGGATGATCTGGCGACTCATTGAGTTTGCGCCAGTTTTCCACATCAATCCCGTCTACAAACAAATTAGGGTCAAAAGAGGGAGCCGACACAAACGCCAAAACCTCGCCGGTTTTGGGCTCAATAGCCACCAACGCACCACGTCGACCCTCGAAAAGTTTCTCGGCCTCACGCTGCAAGCCTATATCAATAGACAACTGCAGGTTTTGGCCTGGCACGGGGTCTACCCTATTTAGCACGCGCACAGGGCGACCCGAAGCAGTGACTTCCACCTCTTCTACACCCGTTTGCCCATGCAAGGCTTTTTCCCACGACTTCTCGATGCCTTTTTTACCGATGTTCAGTGTGCCACGATAATTCCCTAATTCACCGGCTTCGTCTAAACGCTGTTCATCGGCTTCAGAAATACGTCCTACATACCCAATCACGTGGGCCGCTGACTCGCCTTGTGGGTATTCGCGTACCCACCGTGCTTGTAGGCTTACGCCCGGAAAACGAAAAGCATGTGATGCAAACCACGAGGCTTCTACCTCGTTAATGCTATTACGTAGCAGCACGTCGCTGTAGCGGTTGTTCTGCCCTAAGGCCAACTTAAAGCGCCGTCTATCGCGTTCGCTTAAGTACACAATCTCGCCCAGATTATCCAGCAGATCATCAATGCTACCTTCTACCTGAGCAGGTACGACGCTTAAGGTGTAGTCGCGATAATTGCGCGCTAATACCACACCATTTCTATCGGTAATCTCACCACGTCTTGGAGCAATAGGTACCACAGCAATACGATTACGGTCTGCTCTGGCCGCTAAGCCTTCGTACCTATCTACTTGCAAATACCACAAACGCGCACCCAACAACGCCAACAACCCTACCCCTATTACACCGGCCACCCAGGCACGTAATAAGGTACGCTGTTTATGTAGTCTGGAGGTTTTCTTGAACTCGAACATGGTGCGCGCTAGGGTTAAGCCGAGCCGTCATCGGCCTCATCCAACCTGCGATGTGGCAATAACAATAGAAAATCAGCCAATGGCCAGAGCACACCAGTCAAAAGTGCAGCAGCCCCCCACGACCACCCCGCCCATTCGCCTGCAAACCAAGCATGTAGAAGCTGCGGTATGGCACTCGCCACGAAGAACACCGGCAGTAAATACACCATCTGTGCAAACGCACCAAATAGCAGCAAGCGCCTAGACAACACGATCACGCCATAGCACGCTAACACGTATGCCATGCCATGCTCGCCTAGGAAACTGGAATCATGAGCATCCATGAACAGCCCCAGCACAAAGGCCATCAGCATGTTGACTTTGCGCGGCTCGTGCAAGGTCCAGAACGCTAACACAAGCATCAGGAAATCAGGTGCGTACTCCCAATGTCGCCATGGCAACATAGACAATACCCACACCAAAAATACCGAACCCCACACCACCAAGCCACTGGACTCATTTTTAAAGGGCGAGGCATCAATGGGCTGCAGTGAACTTAGCGAAGAGCCGCCTTTACGGGGCTCGCGCCCTACATGCTTATTCATCGGCGTCCTCCTGCTCCAACGATTTACGTGCAGACTCTTCAACCAGCAACACAAGGAAGTGTCGATAACGTTCGGGGTAAGACAGCGGCGTACCTACCGCCACACCAAAACCAGTCGCCACATCGCGATCCACACTATCCACACGCGCTACCGGCAAACCAGCTGGGAATAACCCACCAATACCGCTGGTGACTAAGACATCACCCACTTCAATATCCACGTCCGAGCTTAAGTACCGCACTTCTATGCGCGAACCTACGCCACCGCCAAACGCGATCAGACGTAAACCACTGCGCAAAATTTGTACGGGTATAGACAGCTTATCGTCGGTAATGAGTGCAGCTTCGGCCGTATAGGGTGTGACACGAACAATCTGCCCTACCACGCCACCATCATCAATGACGGGCATGCCTGCTTGGATACCGTGCGAAGAGCCTTTGTTAAATACCAGACGTCGGTTAAACGCATTAGGCGGCTCATATAACACTTCCACCGCGACAGAGGGCTGCGTTACTGCATTAGCCACTTGCAACAAGCGACGTAGCTGCTCATTTTCTACCGAGAGCTGCGCGGCATGCGTGGACAACTGTGCGAGCTCTACACGTTGACGTTGTAGAGCTTCTTTTTCGGTGCGCACCAACGCGGCTGAGTCTCGCCAACTACTCAGATAGGAAGCTAAGTCACCGGGCGCCATGGCGGCTCGCTGGAAGGGGTACACAATTACGGATAACGCCCGCCTAGCAGGCTCCAGCAATGTACTGCGCGCATCAACAATCATCAGCGCCAAAGCCAGAATCACAAAAATTGCTACTCGTACCTCTGCAGAGGGCCCACGCCTAAAAAGCCGAATAGAGCTTTGTTCTTGCATGCATGAACCGAACAGAAACCCGGCAAACAGGTTGCTTGCCGGGTGAGACGATTATTAATCGTAAATAAACACCGCACCCAGTTTTTCTAGGTGTTCCAGTGCTTCCCCACACCCACGTACTACGCAGGTAAGCGGGTCGTCTGCTACCACTACAGGCAAGCCTGTTTCTTCTTGCAGCAGGCGATCCAGATCATGTACCAATGCACCACCACCGGTCAGCGCAATGCCTTTTTCGGTAATGTCAGCACCCAATTCTGGAGGGGTTTGTTCCAAGCCGATTTTTACAGCCGAAACAATCTGATTCAAAGGATCTGTTAGTGCTTCCAGAATTTCGTTGGAAGACACTGTGAAACTGCGTGGCACGCCTTCAGACAGATTGCGGCCTTTTACTTCAATTTCGCGAACCTCAGTACCGGGGAAAGCAGAACCGATTTCTTTCTTGATGCGCTCGGCAGTAGGCTCACCAATCAGCATGCCGTAGTTGCGACGAATGTAATTGATGATAGCCTCATCAAACTTATCGCCACCAACGCGTACAGAACCCTTGTACACCATGCCGCCCAAGGAAATTACGGCAACTTCAGTAGTACCACCACCGATGTCTACTACCATGGAACCACTGGCATCTGACACAGCCAAACCCGCCCCAATTGCGGCAGCCATTGGCTCTTCAATCAAATACACTTGGCTAGCACCAGCACCTAATGCTGATTCGCGAATTGCACGACGTTCAACTTGTGTAGAGCCGCAAGGCACACACACGATGATTCGCGGGCTAGGTGCAAACATACTGCGTGGATGCACCATACGAATGAACTGCTTAAGCATTTGTTCAGTAACCGTGAAATCGGCAATCACGCCGTCTTTCATGGGACGTATAGCTTCAATGTTGCCAGGTACACGACCCAGCATCTGTTTAGCCTCGTGACCAACAGCTTGAATAATTTTTTTACCGTTAGGTCCGCCGTCATGGCGAATTGCGACGACGGAAGGCTCGTCCAGCACGATCCCTTTGCCCCTTACATAAATAAGGGTGTTGGCCGTACCGAGATCGATTGCCATATCGCTTGAAAAGTAACTGCGTAGGAATCCGAACATGGGCGCGCTATAAGTTGAGAGTGGGAAACTAGTAGGTATTTCCCGCGCCATTCGTCGCAGCATGCCAGCGCTATCAGCCCAAGGCACCGTGACGAACACACAAAATACCCTAAAAGATTAATGATAACGTATTATCGCCCGCCCATTTGACAGAATTAGAGGCGGATACGGCTATATTCATTACTAAATGTTTTTTTTCGTATTCAGATTAGGGATTCCCCCAAATCCTCCACGATAGAATCCTGTCATAATACGAAAAATGTTAGAAAACTATCAAATCGTCCATGAATCCAGCGCGTCCTCGCTCCTATTTATTGCAACGCTTAGAACACTCCCACACTGAAGGGACGGCATCTGAGCGACGCATCGCGGGCCACATGTTGAATAACTTGGGCACCCTACCTTTTGAAACATCTGCCAGCCTTGCTAAAAAACTCGGCATAAGCGAAATCACTGTAGGGCGTTTCTGTAGACAGCTAGGGTTTAAACACCTTAAAGATCTTAAACAGAATTTGCGTGACGATTTAGGCAATAGCCCGTGGCTAGAAGGCGAGCGCATGCAAGACTTTCTTGCCAGACGTTCTACCACGACGCCGCACGACTACGCACGTAGCCTTGAACTCAGTATTGCTGCTCAAGTTCGTGTGTACGAGCTAACTCGCTCCCCTTCTTGGGGGGCTATTACACAGCGCTTAGCCCACGCCCCCGAAGTACTGATTGCTGGTTTCCAAACCGAGCGTGGTGTAGCGGCTAGCATGGCCCATTTGTTGCAATATATACGCCCAGGCGTACAAATCGTGGATAATGCAGCGGGTCACTTCAGTGAAGCCTTGCTCACTAAACCAGACAATGCAACACTTATTGTTTTTGACGCACGTCGTTACTCTTCTCATGCGTTACTGCTTTGTAAAAAGGCACGAGAACGAGGACTTCCTGTCACGCTGGTCACCGACCCTTTTTGCGACTGGGCTGACGCTAATGCTGACGAAGTGCTACGTGTTCCTACCGAGATAGACCTATTTTGGGAGTGCACAGCACCCATGCTGGTGCTGGCCCATCTATTGGTCAATGAGGTTTTTGTACTGCTGGAGAGCCAGGCGGAGCAACGTCTGAATCAGATTGCCAGCCTGAATCATGAGTTCGTCGGCTATACCTCTTTCGACTGAACTTGCCGCCTAATTAACTCCCGTGCGCTAGACGCACCCACTTACACACTGGAGTCCTTCATCATGAAACTCTCGCTAAAAGCTCTTTGCCTTGCTGGCGCCTTAACCGCGTTTTCAGCTCAAGCCCAAGAAACCATTCGTATCGGTATTGAAGGTGCATACCCTCCGTTTAACGCGGTAGACGCGTCTGGCAAACTCTACGGTTTTGACGTAGATATCGCCAACGCCATGTGCGACAAGATGCAAGTGAAGTGTGAGCTGGTTGCTCAAGATTGGGATGGCATTATTCCTGCTCTACTTGCCAAAAAATTTGATGCAGTCGTGTCTTCCATGGTGGAAACCGAAGAGCGTTTGCAACACGTTGCGTTCAGTGAGCCCTACTACTACACCGTACTGTCCGTTGCTGTTCCTGTAGACTCTGACATCACCAGCACTTCTGCCGAGGCCATGAAAGACAGCGTTGTGGGTGCACAATCCGCGTCTACTCAAGGCATGTACGCTGAAGACGTATACGGTAAGGCTGGTTCAGACGTGCGTTTGTACCCTACACCGGACGAAGCGGGCGCAGACCTGATCAATGGCCGCCTAGACGCTATGGTTCACGACAAATTCCCACTGTTGGAATGGTTGGAAAAAAATAGCGAAGGCTGCTGCAAACTGTTGGGTGACTTGCCCGGCACAGAAGGCAAAACCAGCGTGGCCCTGCGCAAAGGGGACGATGAGTTGCGTGAGCGCTTTAATAAGGCAATCGACGATATTCGTGCTGACGGTACCTACCAAGAAATTTCCCAACGCTACTTCGGCATGGACATTTTCCGCGTTCAATAAGCTAGACGGACTTTTTACATGCTTGATCTGCTAAGCCTGCTTTCCTTTGGGCAGGGGGGCTGGGGCGGTGCACTCTTAATGGGTGCACTGGTTACCATTTCCCTGACTCTGTGCTGTATTCCTTTTGGCCTGCCCTTAGGCCTGCTGGTTGCGGTTGGCACCCGCTCTCGTCGACGCTTACCGCGTGCGGCGGCAACGGTTTTCTCTACGGTATTTCGTGGTCTACCCGAGTTATTGACGCTGCTGCTGGTGTACTACGGCGCACAAATGGGTATACAAAACATCTTGCAACGGCTGGGATACGAAACGGAATTCCACATTAACGCCTTTGCTGCTGCCGTATTTGCATTTAGCTTAGTGTTAGCAGCCTTTTCCAGTGAAGTCTGGCGCGGTGCGTTTAAAACCATCCCCAAAGGCCAACTGGAAGCTGCGCGTGCCTTGGGCTTATCTAAACGCACAACCTTTTTGCGCATCACACTGCCACAGTTAATGCGTGTAGCCCTGCCCGGTTTATCCAACAACTGGCTGACCTTACTAAAAGACTCTTCTTTAGTTTCCAGCATTGCGTTGGTAGACCTGATGCGACAAACCAACTTGGCTGTCACAGCCACTAAAGAACCCATTTTGTTCTACAGTGCCGCCTGCGTACTCTATTTGATACTGTCCGCATTATCTGGCGTCGTATTTAACCGTGCCGAGCGCTATTTCGGCCGCCACCATCAAGAGGCACGGTCATGAACGAAACTGTCTTCAACATACTGTCTACCTTTTTAGACGCAAGCCTATTAGAACGATACGGCATGCGTATGCTAGATGGCCTATGGGTCACCATCAAACTCGTCGCGTTCTCGTATACGCTGGGTATGGTGTTGGGCTTGTTACTGGCACTAGGCCGTTTAAACAAGAACCCACTGCTGCAGTACAGCTGCCGCGCCTATATTTACTTCTTCCGAGGCTCTCCCCTGCTAGCACAGCTATTTTTGCTGTACTACGGTTTAGGCTCATTGACAGCCTTCTGGAAAGACATGGGTTTGTGGTGGTTCTTCCGCGATGCGTGGTATTGCGCACTGTTAGCCTTCACGCTAAATACAGCAGCCTACCAAGCCGAGATTTTCCGTGGCAGCTTGCAAGCTATCCCTAAAGGCCAATTCGAGGCCTGCCGCGCACTAGGTCTGAAGCGCTGGACAGCCATGCGCAAAGTGATCTTGCCACAATCTACGTTAGTGGCCATAGGGCCGTTGGGCAACGAGCTTATCCTCATGATTAAAGCCAGTGCGATTGCGTCATTGGTGACTGTTTATGATGTGATGGGTGTAGCCAAACTCGCCTTCTCTCGAAGCTTTAACTTCGAGGTTTACCTGTGGGCAGCGGTACTGTACCTAATCATTGTGGAAATTATCCGCAGGCTATTGCGCCGTATTGAGTCCCGCTTGTCACGTCACATTCTGCACGAATCATGAGTCAAAACCTTTCCCCCTCCACACTGGATGTGCTGGTGCTGGGCGCCGGTATTCTGGGTGTCAGCACAGCGCTACACCTGCAACAACGTGGCTTACGCGTAGGCTTAATTGACAAGCAAACACCTGGCCAAGGCACAAGTTTTGGTAATGCTGGCCTAATAGAACGCGCCAGTGTCATTCCTTATGCCTTTCCACACAGCCCTACTGCACTGCTACGTTATGCGGGCAACCGTCAGCCTGATGTACGCTTTCAATGGAAAGCTCTGCCAGCATTAGCCCCCTGGTTGTACCGTTACTGGAAAGAGTCATCACCCCAGCGCCTTGCTGCTGCAGCCGACGACATGCTGCCATTAATTGAGCGCTGCATTACAGAGCATGCGCCGTTTATCCGCGACTCTAATCAGCAGCATCGTATTCGTGAAAATGGCTGGATTGATATTTACCGTGATCAGCAAGCCTTTGCGAGTGCGGCAGTGCAAGCTAAACGGTTAAGCCAGCAATACGGTTTAGAAGTACAAATATTGAATGCCACTGCAATGCGCAGTACCGAACCTGCTTTGGCCACCACGCACAATTTGGTAGGCGGTATTCATTGGCTAGACCCTTGGACAGCTTCTGCACCCGGTGCTTTAGTGCAAGGCTATGCCGAGCTATTCACCCAACGTGGCGGCAGTTTTATTCGTGCTGAAGTCAGCGCGCTTACTCCACAAGAAGCTAACTGGATTGCGGCGACTACCTGCGGCCCCATTCATGCCAAACAAGTGGTTATTGCGCTGGGCCCAGATGCCACGCCATTATGCCAATCATTGGGCTACGACATTCCGTTAGTGCAAAAACGTGGCTACCACCTGCACTTCCAACCCAGCGACCAGACCCCTGCCCCCGAGCATTCGTTATGTGACTCGCAGGCTGGTTTTGTGCTGGCGCCTATGGAACAAGGGGTGCGCTTAACAACGGGTGTAGAACTGGCTAGCCCTGACGCTGCCCCCAACCCTGCCCAATTGCACGAGGCCGAGCGTATTGCGCGCCAATACTGGCCATTGGGCAAAGCGGTAGAAGCTGAACCTTGGATGGGCCGACGCCCTTGCACTCCCGATATGCGCCCCATTATTGGCGCAGCGCCCAAACATGAGGGTTTGTGGTTTAACTTTGGTCATGCCCATCATGGCCTGACACTGGGCCCTGCCTCAGGCCGATTGCTGGCCGAGATGATGACGGGCGAAATCCCCTTCACAGACCCCACCCCGTATTCCGCACAACGTTTTATCTCTCCCCGGAACTGATACTCATGTCGCAACTTCTTGACGCCCAGCCTACGGACCGCGCTCCTGCTTTCTCAGAAAACAGTCCTACGGTGATACAGATTCAAGGGCTGAACAAATGGTATGGCGAATACCATGCTTTACGGGATATCAATCTGGAAGTACGCCAAGGCGAACGTATTGTGCTGTGTGGCCCATCCGGTTCGGGGAAGTCCACGCTCATACGCTGTATTAACCAATTAGAAGCCGCCGAAAAAGGCAGCATTGTGATTGATGGCGTAAACGTCATGCAGCAAAATGCACAAAGCGTACAAACCTTGCGTAATGTGGGCATGGTGTTTCAGCACTTTAATCTGTTCCCACACATGTCGGTTCTCGATAACTGCACACTGGCGCCCATGAGCGTGAAAGGCCTAAGCCGCGCTCAAGCCGAGGCAGAAGCCCGCAAGCTGCTGGAAAAAGTGGGTATGTCCGGCCATGCCGAAAAATACCCCACGCAACTATCTGGTGGCCAGCAACAACGTGTAGCCATTGCTCGCACCTTGTGCATGGACCCAAAAATCATTCTGTTTGATGAGCCCACTGCTGCGCTTGACCCCGAAATGGTTAAAGAAGTCTTGGACGTCATGGTGAAATTGGCGAGCAGTGGCATCACCATGCTGTGCGTGACCCACGAAATGGGCTTTGCCAAACAAATGGCTGAACGCGTGCTATTTATGGACCAAGGCAGTATTTTGGAAAACTGCAGCCCAGCAGAATTCTTTGCTGCCCCCAAGACAGACCGCGCACGCAACTTCCTGCAGCAAATACTGTAAAACGTTATTTTCATACCTGCGGTCCACTGTCGCTGGCTCGCAAAAAACCTGCCCCGTATAATGGGGTCATCAGCGTGGCCGTGCGAATTGGCACCAGCCGCGCTAAAATACGAAATTCCCGTCATTTGCCTGCTTAGCTAGCTGCATAGACTTTGTAGCTAGCCAAGCAGATACCATCCATACTCCGGAATCACTATGGCAATCTCTCAGCAGGATGTCGCTCGCATCGCACAATTGGCGCACATTGAACTTTCGCCGGAGCAGACTACTCAGGCTACTCAAGACTTCGAGCAGATTATTGGTCTTATCGGCAGCTTAAAAGCTGTAGATACCACTGGTGTAGAGCCCATGGCCCACCCGCTTGAAGCCATTCAGGAAATTGCCCTGCGTCTGCGTCCAGATCAGGCTGCACCTACTGCCACAGAAACAGAACGCGCAAACCTAATGGTTAATGCGCCCGCGCAAGACCACGGTCTGTTCCTTGTGCCTACTGTCATCGAGTAATCCAAACATGTCCCTACTCAACCAATACAACTCCCTACAAAGTCTGGGTATGGCGTTGCGTGACAAAACATTCAGCGCACGCGAACTGGCCCAAGACACCTTGCAACGTATTGCACAACAACCCGAGCTGAATGCGTTTCTGCACGTTGATGCAGACCTGACATTGCAGCAGGCAGATGCCGCTGACGTCTTGTTGACTCGTGGCAATGCAACGGCGTTGACCGGTATTCCTATTGCACACAAAGACGTCTTTGTGACACGCCACTGGCGCACAACGGCCGGTAGCAAAATGCTGGCGAATTACGTCAGCCCCTTTGATGCAACCATCGTAGAAAAAATCCAAGCAGCAGGTGCTGTACATTTGGGTAAATTGAACTGCGACGAGTTTGCCATGGGCTCCGATAGTCGCAACTCGGCCTTCGGTGCTATACAAAACCCTTGGAATAAACTGCACTCCCCAGGCGGTTCGTCTGGTGCTTCTGCCGCCGTTGTCGCAGCAGGTTTGGCCTTGGCTGCAACCGGTTCCGACACAGGTGGTTCTATTCGCCAGCCTTCAGCATGGTGCGGTGTAAGCGGTATTAAACCTACCTACGGTACCGTGTCCCGCTTCGGTATGATTGCTTACGGTTCCAGCTTGGATCAAGCAGGCCCTATCGCCCGTCATGCTAGCGACTTGGTAGAACTGCTGTGCACCATGAGCGGTTTCGACGAGCGCGACCCTACAAGTTTGCAAGACTGCCACGGTAAAGCCAATACTGGCGAACGTGTGCGCGACGACTACCAACAATGGAATGCTCGTTTTGCTGAACAAGGTAGCAAACCGTTGGCTGGCCTGCGTATTGGTCTGCCACGTGAATACTTCACTAGCGACCTGAACCCTGAGATTGCTCGCCATATTGATGCTGCCATCCAGCACTTTGAAAGCTTGGGCGCTACCCGTGTAGATATTTCGTTGCCCCTGACTCGCGAAGCTATTCCTGCCTACTACATCATTAGTCCAGCAGAAGCCTCTAGCAACCTGTCACGCTTTGATGGCGTACGTTTCGGCCACCGCAGCGCGTCGTACAACAATCTAGAAGAAATGATCAGCCGTTCACGTGCTGAAGCCTTCGGTGGTGAAGTGATCCGTCGTATTTTGGTAGGTACTTACGTACTTTCTGAAGGCTACTACGATGCGTACTACCTGCAAGCACAGCGTGTACGTCGCATGATTGCCGATGACCTGCAAAAAGCCTTCAGCAGTTGCGATGTGATCATGGGCCCCGTTTCCCCTACCCTGGCGACTGCACTAGACAGCAACAGCGCAGACCCTACCGCAAGCTGGTTGGCCGATATTTACACGCTAGGTATCAGCTTGGCCGGTTTGCCAGCCATGTCTATTCCTTGCGGCTTCAGCAACGATGCCCGCCCACTGCCAGTAGGCCTGCAAATTGTAGGTAACTACTTCAACGAAGGCCAAATTCTGGCTCTCGCTTCGCTGTATCAGCAAGATACTGACTGGCATCAACGACAACCGGAAGCAGAATAATGGAATGGGAAATTGTTATAGGGCTGGAAATCCATACCCAGCTTTCGACTGAGTCAAAAATCTTTTCGTCCAGCAGCACACGCTTTGGTGCCGCCCCTAACACGCACGCCAGTGCTGTGGACATGGCGCTGCCTGGTACCTTGCCTGTGTTTAACGCTGCCGCTGCCGACAAAGCCATTTGCTTTGGCTTGGCGGTAGGCGCGCACATTGCACCTAAGTCTGTTTTTGACCGTAAAAACTACTTCTACCCTGACTTGCCTAAAAACTACCAGATCAGCCAGTTTGGTCTGCCCGTAGTACAAGGCGGTACGCTAAGCTTTTTCGTAGGCGAAAAAGAGCACACGATCAACCTGACCCGTGCGCACTTGGAAGAAGACGCTGGTAAATCCTTGCACGAGAACTTCACCGGCCCTTACGGTGAATCCTCCACAGGTATTGACCTGAACCGTGCTGGCACGCCGCTGCTAGAAATCGTGTCCGAGCCAGAAATGCGCTCGGCAGCAGAAGCCGTAGCCTACGCCCGCGCGATGCACAACCTAGTCGTTTGGCTTGGTATTTGTGATGGCAACATGCAAGAAGGTTCTTTCCGTGTGGACGTGAACGTTTCAGTACGTCCTAAAGGCCAAGAAGAATTCGGCACACGTTGCGAGTTGAAGAACATCAACTCCTTCCGCTTTATGGAGCGTGCGATTCACTACGAAGTACGACGTCAAATCGAACTGATCGAAGACGGCGGCACCGTGATCCAAGAAACACGCCTGTACGATGCAGACCGTGATGAAACACGTAGCATGCGTACTAAAGAGAACGCTAACGACTACCGTTACTTCCCTGACCCAGACCTGCCACCACTGTTTATCTCGGCTGAAAAAATTGAAGCCGTGCGTCAACAGATGCCAGAACTACCAGCAACCAAACGTGCTCGCTACGAAGCTGAACTGCAACTAAGCGCCTACGATGCTGCTCAGTTAACCGCTAGCCGTGCTACAGCCGACTACTTTGAAGCTGTAGCTGCACTAGTTGGTGCGGCGAATGCGAAGTTGGCAGCAAACTGGATCAGTGGTGAATTAGCGGCCGCGCTGAATCGTGAAGAGCTGGATATCAGTAACGCCAAAGTGAGTCCTGAACAGTTATCTAAACTGTTGCTGCGCATTGCTGACAGCACCATTTCTAACAAAATTGCGCGCGATGTATTCCAAGCCATGTGGGAAGGTGATCACAATGGCGATGCTGATGCCATCATTGATGCCAAAGGTCTGAAACAGATCAATGACTCTGGCGCGATTGAAGCCATGATTGATGAGGTCATTGCCGCTAACCCCGACATCGTGGAGCAATTCCGTGCTGGTAAAGACAAAGCCTTCAACTCGTTGATTGGCCAAGTCATGAAAGTAGCTAAAGGCAAAGCCAACCCAGGTCAGGTGTCCAGCATCCTTAAAGCCAAATTAGGCTAAGCGCTGCGCTATCTGAACGCAAAAATGGCCGGAAATTCCGGCCATTTTTTATTGGAGCCTGAGGATCGTATTCATCGTACATTCAGGGTCGACTGCCCTTTCTGTAACGGCAGTAAGCTTCTTACTCTCACTACCGATTCTGGATAACGACTGTATTCATCGCACACGCTGGGGGAGTGCGGAACAACTTTTTGTGATTTGAGACACCAAATCAAAAAAGTTTTCCTCCGCCTCCCCGAACTTTTTGCGATTGGTAGGTTTACTACCCTTTCTTAAGCCGCGGTATTGTTCACTTCTGATGTGGATTAACGAGTAGTGGGTTTCTGCGCTCGGCTCTGGTTCAGGATGACGGTTGTATCCATCGCTCATGATGGGGAGCTGCAGAAGAATTTTTTGTGATTTGAGACACCAAATCACAAAAATTTTCTCTCCGCCCCCCCCTGGGGGTTTGGATATTAATAGGTTTACAGCCTTTTCTGTAGTAGCTGTGTCTCTTGCTACAGAAACACACACACCGTGAACAGCGACCTACCTAAAAACCTCTGCAAGCTACGAGCAAAAGGCGGAGGGAAGTATTTTTCAATTTGGTTTACAAATTTAAAAATACTTTCGCAGCCTTAGGCTCATGCAGTCCCATCATGAGTACGTGGGCTGTAAAACTCACTGCACTCAGAGAGAAACTGTCCTTAGGCCACGGCAGACAGTCAGTCGTAGAACTTACGCACTCACACCATAACGTTGACGGTATGCTTCCACTGACTCACGGTGTGCGGCCAATTCGGCATTACCATCCAAGAACGACATTATGTCGCTTAGCGATGCAATGCTAACCACAGGAATACCGTAGCGCTGCTCTACTTCCTGCACAGCAGAATGAGCCGACAACGCATCATCGGCACCTGCACGCTCCATACGATCCAAAGCAATCAACACTGCCGCAGGCTCTGCACCCGCAGCACGGATAATGTCTACAGATTCACGTACTGATGTACCAGCGGTAATCACGTCGTCGATAATCACTACTTTGCCTTGCAACGGAGCACCAACCAAGGTACCGCCTTCGCCGTGGTCTTTTGCTTCTTTGCGGTTAAACGCAAAGGGAATGTCACGACCATTTAAGCCGGGGTGAGCTGCTAATGCGCAGGTGGTGGCGGTTGCCAAAGGAATGCCTTTGTAGGCTGGCCCAAATAGCATGTCAAAGGACACACCGGAATTTACTAAAGCTTGTGCATAGAACTGCGCTAATTTCGCTACAGAAGCACCGGTATTGAATAACCCAGCGTTAAAAAAGTAAGGACTCAAACGGCCTGACTTCACTTTGAATTCGCCAAAGCGCAATACGCCCTGTTCCAGAGCAAACTGAACAAACTCTAGCCGTTGTGACACTGCGTCAACCATAAAACGAACCTTTTAGCGCGTAAAAAGTCCTATTATTTCATACTATGTGTTGAACTTGCTGTATCTCGTTGTCCAAGCAGCTTGAATCCTACATATTGTTGTTCTGTTTTTGGTGAGTATTTCATGCGTCTGCCCGTTTACTACATTTCTCATGGTGGTGGCCCTTGGCCCTGGATACCAGAGGTCGAAGCCTCTTACGCCCCCCTGCGTACCGCCTTAGCAGATATACCCCGCCAGCTAGGCAATCAAAAGCCCAGTGCCATTTTGATGGTGTCAGCACATTGGGAAAGTACCCACGGCTTTAACGTGCAAGGGCACTCCAACCCCAGCATGCTGTACGACTACTACGGCTTTCCGGCTCACACCTATGATGTGCGCTACGCAGCCCCTGGTAACCCAGCCTTAGCTGAACGCGTCAAAGCCTTGCTTGCTGAGCATCAGCTAGATGCACATATTGATGCAGAACGTGGCTTTGATCACGGTGCTTTCGTACCCGCCTACTGTATTTATCCCGACGCCTCGGTACCCATGGTGCAGTTGTCCATACACCAACACTATGACCCCGCCTTACACATACAGTTAGGCAAAGCCATAGAACGCCTACGCGATGAAAACGTATTGATTATCTGTAGCGGCTTGAGCTACCACAACCTGCGTCACTTGGGCCCTAGTGGTCGTGAGCCTTCGGCACAGTTTGATGCGTGGTTAGAAAAAACACTACTGCATGACACACCTGAACAACGCATTCCAGCTATGTTGAACTGGGAGCAAGCGCCCTCGGCGCGTATCGCCCATGCTCGTGAAGATCACTTGGTACCGTTATTTGTGGCCGTTGGCGCTGCTGAACACGATAGCGTGCATAGATTTCACTACCAGCAAGATGCTTTTGGTGGCATTACGGTATCCAGCTACCGCTTTGATGCGGCTCAATAACGAGCCTAGCCCCCACCCTCTTAGGGCTTTCTGGTCAGTACAGAGTGTGGGGGATAAAATAGCGGCTATATGCAGATCGCAAGGGAGAATTAAGCGTTGTTAAAAGTTACGAGTTTGAATCTGAACGGCATTCGTGCTGCCTTTAGGAAAGAGCTACCCATTTGGTTAAAGAGCTATGCTCCCGACATGGTAGCGATGCAAGAAGTACGCATCCAAGATCAAGACCTGACTGAAGCCATGCGTCACCCCGAGGGCTATACCGGTCACTTCAACTTAGCTGAGCGCAAAGGCTATAGCGGCGTAGGTTTTTACTTAAACACGCCTGCCGATAAGGTATGCGAAGGCATGGGTTGCGACGAGTTCGACTCTGAGGGCCGTGTGATTCGCGCTGATTTCAGCAATTTCAGTCTCATTAGCGCTTACCTACCCTCAGGTACTAGCGGAGACATCCGTCAAGACGCCAAATACCGCTTCCTAGCGACGTTTGAGGCATGGATGAATGCCTTGATGCAGGAACGCGTAGAAACCGGCCGTGAGTTCATTATTTGCGGCGACTGGAACATTGCGCACCAAGAGATAGATTTGAAGAACTGGAAGGGCAATCAGAAGAACTCTGGTTTCTTGCCGGAAGAGCGTGCGTGGATGACCAAGGTACTGACCGAGATGGGTTGGGTAGATGTGTACCGCAGTCTGCACCCTGACACCACGGCTGAGTGCTACACCTGGTGGAGCAACCGTGGCCAAGCGTGGGCCAATAACGTAGGGTGGAGGATTGATTACCAAATCGCCACGCCCGGTATTGCCGCTACAGCGCGTCATGCTGAGGTGTATAAAGAAGAGCGTTTTAGTGACCATGCGCCGCTGACGATTCAGTACGAGTGGACGCTATAACAAGTTGCTATGCGGTCATTCTTGATTAACTGACGACCGTATTCATCGCACATGCTAGGGGGACTGCGGAACAACTTTTTGTGATTTGAGACACCAAATCAAAAAAGTTTTCCTCCGCCTCCCCTGGGCCATCTCAACTGATAGGCTTACTGCCCTTTCTTTAGTCGCAGATTGCTTCGCCACAGAAGTACACACAGCTAACAGCTACCTCTACATAAAAACCGTGACATGCAACGAAGGAAAGGCGGATGGAAGTATTTTTTTATTTGGTGTCTCAAATAAAAAATACTTTCGCAGCCTTAGGCTACGGCAGACAGTCGTGAGTAAATGGGCTTTAAAACTAGTTAGAAAGGCTAGCCTTAAGCTACGGCAGTCAGTGGTTGATCAGCCGACTGTTACGCCTAAAGCAGTGAATGTCATGATCATTCACCATACCTATGGCCTGCATCCACGCATAGGTAATAGTAGGGCCTACGAATTTAAAGCCCTTGGCCTTTAAGGCTTTGGATATGTGTTCCGACAAGGGGCTACTGGCTATGCGCGTATGGCCATCATTCACGATGGTTTTGCCATCGGTAAACGACCAACAAAAATCACTAAAACTTTCGCCTTTGCTGGCCATGTCTTCGTAAATTTTTGCACCGTTAATGGTGGCGATGATTTTGGCTCTGGCGCGAATAATACCGGGGTTAGCCATAAGGCGTTCTATGTCCGCCTCGGTATAAGCTGCCACTTTGGCGGGATCAAAATTGTCGAAGGCCAGCCTAAAGGCTTCGCGTTTACGCAGTACGGTAATCCACGCTAAGCCTGCCTGAAAGCCTTCCAACATTAAGCACTCCCACAACAGACGAGAATCGTGAATGGGTACACCCCATTCCTCGTCGTGGTACTGCGCCATCAGGGTGTCACCTTCGGCCCAGCCACAGCGCGTTTGTACGGTTGTTGTTGGTGTGGGAGTTTTCATGTGCTGATGCTTAGGAAAACAACTTAATAAAACCTGTGATCACCAACGCGTTCACGAAGTCCACAAACAACGAGCCCACTAAAGGAATCACGAAAAACGCTTTAGGGGATGGCCCATTTTTGCTGGTAAAGGCTTGCATGTTTGCCACAGCGTTAGGGGTTGCGCCCATACCAAAACCACAATGCCCTACCGAAATCGTAACAGCATCATAGTCTCGTCCCATCACACGGAAGGTCACGTAATACGCAAACACCGCCATCAAAATGGTTTGTGCCACCAAGATCACCAACAATGGCCCCGCAACGTCTACCAACTCCCACAGCTTCATGTCCATCAATGCCATGGTTAAGAAGAAGGCCAACGACACTTCACCAATAACGCCTACTTCATGCTCGGGGCAACGTAATTTGCGCAGGTCGATGATATTACGCATGACCGCAGCAACCAACATCCCACCCAAGTAACCTGGCAAGACTATTTCTTTGGTGGCTAAGTAATCGGTAATCGTGACCCCAATACCCATCGCAATCGCAATCAATACCACGGTGTACATGATGGTGCCCATCAAGTATTGTTTGCCGCCTTTTTTCTTTTTTGTGGGCGCATTGTCTTCGCTTTCATCCGTCTCAAATTCAGACACTTCAGTGTGCGCACGGCCTTTAACCTTGTAGCGCTGCATTAAGCGACGGCCCAATGGTCCACCAATTAAACAGCCAAACACCAAGCCCCATGTGGATGCTGCCATCGCAGCAGGCAACGCACCGGTTACCCCTAGGTTTTCTAAGATAGGGCCAAACGCACCCGACGTACCGTGCCCACCAGTCATGGAGATAGAGCCCGCCGCCAAGCCCAGCAAGGGGTTAGCGCCCATAGCGCCCGCCAAACCTACGCCTACGATATTTTGCAATACCACCAGCACAACGACGACGGCCAAGAATATCAATACCGCCAAACCACCTTTTTTCAGTAGTTCCAAGCTTGCCGAGAACCCAATAGTGGTAAAGAACACCACCATAAAGAACTCGCGAATGCTTTTCGATAAGGTGATTTCAAAGGCGCCAGTCTGATGCCCAATCAAAATCAAGATAGAAAATAGCAAACCGCCAATAATGGGGCTGGGGATAAAGTATTTACCCAACACAGCCACACGGCTTTTAATAAGTTCACCCACCACCAAGAACACAGCGGCCAAGCCTACTGTTTGGGGGATATTCAACTGAATAGCGGTTAAATCCATAGGTATTCCCTACTCGTAAAATCGTGCTTGTTTTGTATGTATAGATAGGCTGTAGCGCTACACAATTGGCGTTACAGCAAGCCTACTGAACGGGCAATAAAGGCAGCAATATGTTCGGGCTGATTTAAGTCTAACAAGGGTAGCGGACACGACGTCAACTCTGTTACATCGGTTGCCACAGCAACCACGCCTTGGTTTTCTGCATAGACAGGGGCAATTCCCCTAGACGGACGATGCACTTCTAAACGGGGGATATCGGCTTGCCTGTAGCCCTCTACCAACACCAGATTTACTGGTCCCAAACGGTCTACCAACTGCTGTAACGATGGCTCGTCTTGCCCATGTAACGAGTGAAACAGCGCGTACTGATACGGTGATGCTACGATCACCTCGCGAGCGCCAGCCGTACGAAATCTGGCGCTATCTTTATGAGGGGGTTCAAAACTTAATTGATGATGACTGTGTTTGATCACAGCCACCTCAATGTTTCGTTCCACGAACCAAGGTAGCATGGCTTCGACCAAGGTAGTTTTACCGCTACCTGACCTACCGATAATGCCAAAGACCCGGTTCAAGTCTGTCATAGTTTAGCGATCGCGCTTAACTGCAAACGCACAAAAAGTGATTAAGGTTTGCTTGAAGTCTGACTCTGGGAAGGCCGCAATAGCATCCAAAGCCAATTGAACTTCAGCATCGGCGGCACCACGCGTGTATGCCAACGCATCCGTATTATGGATAGCACGTGCCACGGCTTCAAAGTCGCCATCGCCTTTTTCAATCGCTTGTTTAATCAGTTGCTGCTCGTCTGGCGTGCCGACTTCCATGACACGGATCAACGGTAATGTAGGTTTACCTTCGCGCAAATCGTCGCCCACGTTTTTGCCTAGGGCTTCTACATCGCCACTGTAATCCAGCACATCATCAATTAACTGGAAGGCTGTACCAATATGACGACCGTAAGCCGCTGCCGCTTGCTCTAGTTCGTCGCTAGCACCCGCCAAAATCGCACCTACTTGTGCCGCCGCCTCAAACAGCTTGGCTGTTTTATAGCGCACCACTTGCAGGTAACGCTCGCGCGATACATCGGGATCATGCACGTTTAGCAATTGCAGCACTTCGCCTTCAGCAATGATGGTTGTGGCACCAGACAGCACTGACATGGCGCGCATAGAACCGCATTCCACCATCATTTCAAACGAACGTGAGTACAAGTAGTCGCCTACCAGCACACTTGCCGCATTACCGAATACGGCATTCGCAGTACTACGACCGCGACGCATATCGGATTCATCGACTACGTCATCGTGCAGCAACGTTGCCGTGTGAATAAACTCGACCACTGCTGCCAACAAGTGGTGAAACTTGCCTTCATAGCCCAGCGCCTTAGCCACCAGCAAAACCATTGCCGGGCGCATACGCTTGCCACCAGCACTGACGATGTATTCCCCTATAGTACGAATAAGGACAACTTCCGAATTAAGACGCCCGCGAATGACTGCGTCCAGTTCGCGCATATCATCGGCTATAGGGCTCATCAGATCTGGGAGACTCAAGACAAATTTCCGAATGGTAAAAAGTTGATACACATCGCGCAACAGCTTGCGCAAAACACCTAATTATACGGGTTTGTCCATATTTCGCAGCGTCTAGTTGCTATCTTTCTGACTTATCACTGTTTTTCCCCAAGGCAGATGTCTCGTTACCGCACGCTATCACTACCTCTGCACAGGGTGTGTAGGGAAAGAACAGCACCTTTTAGTCATTGTCATTTTTTTAGCGATAATAGATCTTTTACTACGCACTTTTGGAGATCTCTGTTGAGTACGCCCGACTTGAGCAACCTGATCCAACGTGCCGAACGTGTCCTGGCCCAACTTGAAGCCTGGCTACCTCCGGCTCCCCCTGAAACAGACTGGAATGCCTATGCATTTCGCTGGCGCAAACAAGGCTCTAGAGGGTGGTTAGATTCTGTACATAATATTGCGGCAATCCAACCCGATAACCTGCACCACATCGAACGTCAAAAAGAAGCGCTTGAGCGCAACACCCTGCACTTTCTGGCTGGAAAACCTGCCAACAACGTGCTGATGACTGGTGCGCGTGGCACTGGTAAAAGCTCGCTAGTGAAAGCCATGCTCTGCAGCTTGGCCGATCAAGGTCTGCGCCTGATCGAAGTAGACCGCGACGACATGGCAGATTTAGGCGATATCATCGACCTGATCAGCAACCGTCCTGAACGCTTTATTATTTTCTGCGATGACCTATCGTTTGAAGATGGCGAACCTGGCTACAAAGTACTGAAGTCTGTGCTGGATGGTTCAGTGGCTTCGCCTGGTGACAACGTATTGATTTACGCCACCTCAAACCGTCGCCACCTCATTCCTGAATACCACAGCGAAAACTTACAAGCCAAACCGCACTCTGACGGTGAGATTCACCCCGGCGAAGCCGTAGAAGAAAAAATCTCGCTATCCGAGCGGTTTGGCCTGTGGTTATCGTTCTACCCATTTAGCCAAGATAAATACCTAGACATAGTAAACCACTGGTTGCAACAAGCTGGCTGCACACCTGAGCAAATCGCTGAGGCACGTACCGAAGCCTTGCAATGGGCCTTACACCGTGGTTCTCGTTCTGGCCGTGTTGCACGTCAATTTGCACGTGATTGGGCAGCGCGTTATGTCTAAGCCTCGTATTCACGCAGCAGTAGGCATCATCCTGCGTGAGGACGGTAAAGTACTGTTTGGTCAACGTCCCGCCGATAAACCCTGGCCTGGTTACTGGGAACTGCCCGGTGGCAAAGTCGAAGCAGGCGAGACCGTGCAACAAGCACTGAGTCGTGAGCTAAAAGAAGAGCTGGATATTGATGTCACGCACTCCACACCGTGGATTGAGTACGTACACGAATACCCAAAAAACATCGTGCGTCTTTCTTTTTATAAAGTAGATGCATGGAATGGCGTGGAAACTGGTGTGGAAGGCCAAGAGCTAACCTGGTTAACACCTGCCTGGCCACTATCCGTTGAGCCAGTATTACCCGCAGCCGAACCACCTATGCGTTGGCTAAGTCTGCCTAATCGTTACCTGCTTAGCCACATAGGTGCTGAGTCCAACACTGACAACTGGTTGGAACAACTAGAGCGTGCGCTAGAAAATGGTGTGCAATTGGTGCAATTCCGTGAACCGGAATGGGAACAACAAGCAGAAAACGACACAGAACAACGTACCTCCCTACACCAAGCATGGCTTGCTACCCGCGAACTGTGCTGGAAATATGGCGCACGCTGCCTGATCAATAGCGTGCACCCAAAAGCGTGGTGGTCAGAAGGCGACGGCATACAGTTACGAGCCAAGGATGCGCACCACTGGGCTACGGATGCCAACGCCGGTTTAAAAGCCGATACCGCCCATGCTGACCCTGTTTTAGGTCTGCCCGAAAAAGCGTTAGTGGGTGTATCTGTGCATAACCAAGACGACCTAGCTGCGGCGATCAAACTCAACGCCAGCTTCGTCGTTGTGGGCCATGTGCTGCCTACGCCGTCTCACCCAGGCGAAGAAGGCCTAGGTTGGGCGGCGTTCCAAGAATTAGCGTGGCAAGCAGGACGCCCGGTATACGCTATTGGCGGCCAGTCAGAAAAAAACTTGGCTGAAGCGTCTGAACATGGCGCTCACGGTATTGCTGGTATTCGCCAGATTGGGCAACAGGCATGACGGATCAAGTCAGTATTTCTGAACGCGATGGTATTCGTTACCTGCACCTAGGCAGCCCCTGGGTGCAGGGTGCTATGCGCTTAGAAAAACCCGATCAGCTAGAGCTGACTTACATTCAGCAAATGATGATCTGGTCGCTGTTTTTGCCTACGCCCAAGCACATTGTGCAACTGGGCTTAGGGGCCGCCAGCCTTACCCGCTTTTGCCACCAACATTACCCTGAGGCCACCGTCAGTGCGGTGGAATTAAACCCGCACGTTATCGCTACCTGCCGATTGCTGTTCGACTTACCCGAGAACAGCGCTGCGTTAAACGTGATAGAAGCGGATGCTGCACAGTACGTACAACAGGCTGCAGATCACAGCATTGACGTGCTGCAAATAGACTTATACAGCGCTGACGCACAAGAGCCTGCCTGCGAAGGCGAGGAGTTCTATGCGAACTGCGCCCGCAGCCTCACGAATGACGGTATTGTCACTGTGAATATTCTGGGAAACTCATCGGTACATGCCCGCCATATACAACAACTGCAAAATACCTTTGCAGCCGTTGCATGGCTACCTGAATCACACGACGGCAACCTCATTGCCATTGCTTTCAAGAATCCACCCCAAATAGAGTTTGAAAAACTCTATCAAGATGCCAGCGTGCTAGAAGCCCAACTGGGGCTACCTGCTCGCGACTGGGTGGATGATTTGCTGGAATGGATGCAAGCAGACTAATGCTGCGTAGGTGATTGCTGCAGTACCGGGGGTTGGTTCAAGCTGGTCGCTTCCCAGCCCCCACCTAAGGCCGCAATTAACTGTACCGCAGCAATGTAATGGTCGGCTTGTAAGGCAATGGTGCTGCGTTCTGTACCTAAGGTGCTGGTTTCTACCTGCGCCAAGCTTAAGAAATCCACCATGCCTGCGGCATACTGGTTACGCATCAAGCTAAGTGATTCACGTGCGGCTTCTAGCGCGCGCTGCTGCGTTTGCATCTCTAGCGATAAACCTTGCCACTCTACCAGCGCATCTTCTACTTCCTTGATAGCATCCAACAGTTTTTGTCGGTACGCCGCCGCTTGTACATCGTAGGCAGCACGTGCATCGTCTACGCGAGCCGAGCGAGCACCGCCATCAAATATCTGTAAGGCTAAAGCAGGACCTAAGCTCCAGAACCTGGCCGGTGCTGTAAACCAGTCCGACCACTCACTGGCTCTATAACCACCTTGTGCACTTAAGGTTAAATCAGGCAACCATGCGGCTTGTGCCACCCCAATTTTGGCGTTGGCAGCCATCATCTGCCGCTCCGCCGAGGCCACGTCTGGTCGACGTTCTAACAACTGCACCGGCACAGCGGCTGGCATCGTAGGCAATACTGGCCAACCCTCTAAGGTCAGCGTTTGCATTGCAGCAGGCGTGACGCCTACCAGTACAGCCATGGCGTTATGCAGTTGCCCTTGCTGTCTATTCAAGGCCAAGCGCTGTGTACGCGCATTTTCTAACTGAGCCTGCGCTGATGCCACATCGCTGCGCGATGACATACCAGCGTCATAGCGATTCTGTGTGATCTGTAAAACACGCTCGTACGCCGTAATAGTTTGGTCCATCAATTGCTGCGACACCCACACATTTTTAGCCTGAAAATAGCTTTGCGCTAAGGTAGAGGCCAAGCTTAATTGGGTGGCGGCAATATCGGCCTGACTGGCTTGCAGCGAAGCTTCAGCCGCTTCGTTAGAACGGCGCACCTTGCCCCAAACATCAGGCTCCCAACCTGCCGTCAGGCTCATAGAGTAGCTATCACTGGCACTGGGCGAGGCGGAGCCTGAACCACTGCGTGTATAACTACCCGAACTGTTTAAGGTAGGGTAAAACTCAGCGCGTGCGCTACCCAATGCGGCCAGTGCTTGCCTATAACGTGCCTCAGACTGCTCTAAGTTGGCGTTATGTGCCAACATTTTTTCCATCAGTTCGGACAGCACCGGGTCGTTAAACGCCACCCACCATTTCACTACCCCAATCTGTGCGTCAGCCGGTTGCGCCATCAGCCAACCCGGATTATCGCTCGCGTGGGCAACAGGCGCCGCTTCGTTTTTAAACCTAGTACCTACATCAATCTCGGGGCGTTGGTAATCAGGCCCAATGGCGCACCCTGCAATCAACGCACTACACGCCACCCCCAACGCACGCTGGCCCCATCGCATGGAGCCTACGGAACACATCAAAAAACGAGAAATATTAGGCAGCATGGTTAGACAAGCGCGCACGACGCTTAGCAAGATAACGTTGACGGAAACGGTCCAAATACAAATACACCACCGGCGTAGTATAAAGGGTCAAAACTTGGCTTAATAACAAACCACCCACAATGGTTAGCCCTAAAGGCTGGCGCATTTCCACCCCAGCGCCGGTTGCCACGATCAGCGGCACGGCACCCAGAATAGCGGAAATAGTGGTCATCATAATGGGTCTAAAACGCACTAAGCAGGCCTGATAAATGGCCTCTTCTGGGGGCAAACCATCACGGCGCTCGGCGATTAACGCGTAGTCCACCATCATGATGGCGTTTTTCTTCACAATACCAATCAATAAGAACACCCCGATCAGCGCAATCACCGAGAAGTCCTCGTTCATCACCATCAACGCCAACAAAGCACCAATACCGGCTGACGGCAGCGTAGAGAGAATGGTGATGGGATGTATATAACTTTCGTACAGCATGCCCAACACAATGTACATGGTGGCAAGCGCCGCCAGAATTAACCACGGTTGCTGTGCCAGCGAGTCTTGCATGAGCTTCGCTGTACCCCCAAAACCCGTTTGTATTTGATTGGTAGGTAAGCTGATTTCTGCCAATGACCGTTCGATGGCATTTACCCCCTGCTCTAGCGACACGCCCTCGGCCAACGCAAACGAAATGCTCTCGGATACAAATAACCCTTCGTGATTCACACTCAACGGTGCAGAACCCGGTACAAAATCGGTAAAGGTAGACAACGGAATACGATTTCCATCTTTGCTGATTACCTCTACTTGCTTAAGCGCTTCTACATCCTGAGCAAAGCGTTCTTCTACCCCCAACACAATGTTGTACTGATTCAAGCGCCCATACACCACCGACACTTGTCGTTGGCTAAACGAGTTATTCAGCGTAGAGGCAATCAAGGCCATATCTACCCCTAAGCTGGTCGCTTTTTCGCGGTCTATACGCATTTCTACGCGCCAACCGGGTTCCTCTGAGTCAGCTTCCACATCGGTAAGCTCTGGCAACGCGGCCATCGCACGCCTGACTTTTGGCATCCACTCTTTAAGCAATACCAAATCGCTGCCTAACAAACTGTACTGATACGCCCCTGCACGCCCTGCTCCGCCCACAAAAATATCCTGCTGTGGGGTCAGGAACATGCGTGCTCCCGGTTCAGACTGCAACTGTTCTCGCAACCGTGCAACGACTGTATTGGCGTTGGCATCACGTTCGTCTAAAGGCTTTAACTCAATCAGAATCGTAGAACTGGTGCTGGCTCCCTGACCACCCGCAAACACCGCCACACTTTGCACGGCGGGGTCATTCATCAACACTGTTCTAAACTTATCCAGCTTAGGCAGCATGCCTTGAAACGAGGTACCTTTATCTACCCTAAAAAAGCCCATTAGCTGCCCCGTATCCTGCTGGGGAAATAAGCCCTTAGGGATTACGGCGAACAAATAGCCATTCAGCACAATAGCCAAAAATAGCGATAGCAACGTTAAGCGCTTATGTCGCAATGCCCACGACAAACTGCGTTGATAGGCCACCGCAAACACATGGCCTACATAGCCTAAGACGCGGCTCACGCCTTGAAACATAGGTTTTGCTTTAGGCGTATCAGGCAATAATCTGGCCGCCATCATGGGCGTTAGCATGAGCGAAATCAGCAGCGAGAAAAAGATGGCCACAGATAAGGTCACGGCAAACTCTTTAAAGAGCTGCCCCACTAAGCCCCCCACTAGCCACAAGGGGATAAATACCGCCACCAGCGAAATACTCATCGCCAGCACCGTAAAGCCTACCTCGCGCACCCCTCGTATGGCCGCTCTAAATGGTTTGACCCCACGCTCTACATGGCGCATGACACTTTCCAACACCACAATGGCATCGTCCACCACAAAACCAGTGGAAATAATTAAGGCCATCAACGAAATGGTGTTTAAGGAAAAGCCAAAAAAATACACCAGCGAAAACGCACTTAATAACGATGCCGGTACGGCAATGGCCGGAATCAGCGCTGCCCGCCAATCACGCAAAAACGCCAATACCACGAGCACTACCAGCACCATGGCAATGATCAGTGTTTTGCGTGCTTCTTCTAATGAGGCCCGAATACTAGGTGTACGATCTTGCGCTACCGACAAATGCACATCCGCCGGCATCATGGCTTCGAAGTCCGGCAGTTTGTCGCGAATCGCGTCTACCGTTTCAATAATATTGGCATCGGCTTGTCGCCGCACTATCAACAGCACTGCTGGTTTTTCGTTAGAAAATCCCGCGTTATATAAGGTTTCGGTGCTGTCTTCTACTAACGCCACATCGCTTAAGCGTATAGGGTTACCGTTTCGCCATGCCACGATCAAGGGCCTAAACTGCTGGGCACGACTCATCTGCGCCCCCGAGTTCACATACCACTGGTGATCGCTATTTTCTAAGTAGCCGTTAGGGCCTATGGCATTTTCCCGTGCTAAGGCACTGCGTACTTCATCCAGCGACACGCCCATGCTGCTCAGCAAACGCGGGTTCAAACTAATGCGCACAGCCGGCAATGACGAACCGCCCACCGACACCTCGCCCACGCCTTTAACCTGCGCTAATTTTTGCGCAACGATGGTGGTCGCCAAGTCATATAGCTCGGCAGGTGTAGCAATGGGTGAGGTCATGGCCAACACCATCACCGGCATGGAGGATGGGTTCACCTTGAAATAGGAGGGTGGGTCACGCATACCCGACGGCAACATAGGGCGTGCCTGATTAATAGCCGCCTGCACTTCACGTGCTGCATTGTTGATGTCCTGATCAAGGTCAAACATCAATGTAATGCGTGTAGAGCCCTCGGAGCTGCGTGATGTCATTTCCATCACCCCCGAAATCGAGCCTAAGGACTGTTCTAACGGCATGGCCACACTGGACGACATGGTTTCAGGGCTAGCACCAGACAGCCGTGCCTCTACCATGATCATGGGAAAATCCATCTCGGGCAGCGGCGCAACAGGCAGCATAAATAGCGACAGCACCCCCGCTCCCACCATCGCCAAACACACTAAGGTGGTGGCAACAGGACGCACAATAAAGAGGGTTAGCCACCTCATGCGCTAACCTCTCTCCCTGTAGCTCGTGAGGCTTTCCAACGCGTGGCGAGTCTATCAAAGAACAAATAGATAACCGGCGTTGTAAATAACGTCAGCACCTGGCTGCAAAGCAAGCCACCCACCATGACTAAACCTAGCGGTTGGCGCAACTCAGCCCCTGACCCCGACGCAAACATCAGTGGCAACGCACCAAATAGCGCCGCCAATGTTGTCATTAAGATGGGCCTAAACCGCAGCAATGCCGCTTGATGTATAGCCTCTTGCGCCGACAAACCTTGTTCGCGCTGCGCAACCAAGGCAAAGTCGATCATCATGATGGCGTTTTTCTTCACAATACCGATAAGCAAGATAATGCCTATCACCCCTATCATGTCTAAATCTCGTCCCGCCAACAGCAACGCCGCTAGCGCGCCAATGGTGGCCGAGGGTAAGGTAGACAAAATCGTGATGGGGTGTATATAGCTTTCGTACAAAATTCCCAGCACGATATACATAGTCACCACTGCCGCCAACATCAGCCACAAGGTGCTGGATAACGAGGCTTCAAACGCGCGTGCAGCGCCCAAGAACCGTAGCTCTACGGAATCAGGTAACCCTATATCGGATCGCGTCGCTTGGATCTCGGCCACCGCCTCAGACAACGAGGCTCCGGATGCCAAACTAAAGGACACGTTCGCGGACGGGAATTGATCTAGCCTTTCTATGCTCAGCATCATGGGCGCAATACGCCAACTGGCGACTGTACTGAGCGGTACCGTCGTGCCACTACTAGTAGGAATATGCAGGTTAGCGACGTTTTCAGGGTATTCGCGGAACTCATCTGCCACTTCCAGCACTACCCTGTACTGTGCCGACTGCGTATAGATGGTAGAAATTTGTCGCTGGCCAAACGCGTCGTACAACACATCATCCAAGGTGGCCTTCGTCACCCCCAGTCGGGCAGCCGTATCCCTGTCTACATCCAGCATTAACTGCTGACCACCCGGTTGCTGATCGGTTGCCACCGATGCTATAGATGGCAAAGCACGCAAGGCATCTTCCCACACGGGTAACCAGTTTTCTAACACCCGTTTGTCGGGGTCAGACAAGGCCATTTGGTAAGGGTTACGTGCGACTTGATCATCTACCGTCAGCTCTTGCACGGTTTGTATATACACCTTCAAGCCAGGCACCGTAGCCACTGCTTGCTCTAATTCTTTACCGATGGTGATCGCATCCAGACTGCGTTCTGATTGCGGTAACAAGCTAATCTGCATGCGCCCTGTATTTAAGGTGGCATTATTGCCATCTACCCCAATAAAGGTGGTCACGCTTTCCACATCGGGATGACGCAAGATTTCTTCTGCTGCCTGTGTTTGCAAACCGGACATAGCTTGAAAAGACGCGCGTTGCGGCCCTTCTGTAATGGCCTGCAACATACCGGTATCTTGCGCGGGGAAGAAGCCTTTAGGCACTACCATATACAGCAATGCAGTGAAGACCAGCGTACCCACAGCCACCCATAGCGTGAGCACTTGATGGCGCAACACCCATTTCAAACCATCGTCATAGCGCTGAATCATCACATCGGTTTTATGCGCTAACCACGACACACTACGCTGATAAAAACGCTGCGGTTTGTCAGTATCTTCTGGTTTAGCAGGCTCATCACTGTGCGCACGCAGCAAGCGAGCACACATCATGGGGGTCAGGGTGAGCGATATCACCAACGACAACAAAATAGCGACCGCTAACGTGAGTGCAAACTCTCGGAACAAGCGGCCAATGACATCACTCATAAACAGCAATGGAATCAGCACAGCAATCAGAGAGAAAGTCAGCGATAGCAAGGTAAAGCCAATTTGCTTTGCCCCTTTTAACGAGGCCGCTAATGGTTTTTCACCCTGCTCTATGTAACGGGCGATGTTCTCTATCATGACGATGGCATCGTCCACCACAAAACCGGTAGCAATGGTCAGCGCCATCAAGGTCAGGTTATTCACACTGAAACCCATCAAGAACATAATGCCAAAGGTACCCGCTAACGACAGCGGCACTACTACACCGGGAATGAAGGTTGCTGTCCACGTGCGCAAGAACACAAAAGTCACCAACACCACCAGCACAATAGCCAATAGCATTTCTTGCTGCACATGCGCTACCGAGTCGCGAATAGTACGGGTGCGGTCAGCCGCCACCACTACATCCACCCCGGCAGGCATGGCCTGCTGCAAGCTGGGCAGTAACTCGGTGATTTTATCCACAACCTCGATCACGTTCGCGCCGGGCTGGCGCTGCACATTCAGCAAAATAGCAGGTGTACTGCCAAACCATGCCGACTGTCGGGCATCTTCCGCCGCATGCACGACGGTTGCCACATCGCCCAAACGCAATGCTGAACCATTTTCGTAGCGCAGAATCAGGTTTTCGTAGTCCTCTACCGACTGTAATTGTTCATTGGCACTAATAGAGGTAGAACGTACCGGACCATTTAAGGTCCCTTTAGGCTGGTTAACGTTAGCCGCCACCACCGTTTGACGCACATTACTTAAGGTTAGCTGATGCGCGGCTAAGGCTTCCGGGTTCACCTGTATGCGCACTGCTGGACGTTGCCCGCCGGCAATGCTCACCAAGCCCACACCTGTAACCTGCGAGAGTTTTTGTGCCACCCGCAGATCAATTAAATCCCGTACCTCGGTCAACGGCAGCGTAGGCGACATAATCGCTAAACTCAACACTGGCGTATCCGCGGGGTTCACCTTGTTATAAATAGGAGGGGATGGCAAATCAGAGGGCAGCGTGTTGGCTGCTGCGTTAATCGCCGCTTGCACCTCTTGCTCGGCCACATCCAGCGATAAGCCTAAGTCAAACTGCAAGGTAATGCGCGACGCCCCACCCGAACTGGATGAGGTCATCTGAGATAAGCCCGACATCTGCCCGAACTGTCGCTCTAATGGCGACGTGACTAAGGCCGTCATCACATCAGGACTTGCCCCGGGATACAAGGTCACCACCTGAATAGTGGGATAATCCACTTGCGGCAACGCTGCTACCGGCAACCACCGGTAGCCCAACAAGCCTGCCCCTAACAAGGCCAACATAGCCAAAGTGGTGGCGACTGGCCTTAGGATAAACAGACGTGAGAAGTTCACTGTTTACTGGCCTCTGGTGCGATCACATCCACTTCCGCCCCTTCGCGCAAGCGATCCATACCTTCGGTCACGATTTGCTCACCCGCTTCCAAACCGTTCAACACCACGGTATCCACATCGTTGGTGACGCCTGTTTGTATGGCACGCACTGACACTTTGCTTTGCTCGTTGATTACATACACATAATCACCAATAGAGCCGCTTTGTATCGCACGGGCGGGCACAATTACCCCATCTTGCTGCCCCAACAACACTTTCACATTCACAAATTGATTGGGAAATAGCTTGTGGTCTTCATTCGCAAATTTCGCCTTGATGCGTACCGTACCGGTATTCACATCAATTTGGTTATCAATGGCCATCAACTCACCCGTGGCGAGTAATTCACCATTACGATTGCTCACGGTTACCGTCACCATGCTAGCCAGCATTTCATGTTCATGCACGGCCTCTAACACACGTTGCAAATCTTGCTGAGGCAATGAAAAGTGCGTAGCAATAGGTTGAGTTTGCGTAATCACCACCAGCCCTTCGGTACTACCCGCCGAGATCAAATTACCTTTATCAACCGTACGCAACCCCAACCTACCACTCAATGGTGCCGTAATACGGGTGTAATCCAACTGCAATTGCGCTTCATCTACGCCAGCCTTGGCTGCCTGTACAGCACCTTGCAGTTGCTGAGTGGTGGCCTCTTGGTTTTGCAGTTGTTGCAACGAAATGGAGTCTTGCTTGGATAAGCGTTTGTAGCGATCTAGATCCAGACGCGCTAACCGCAACTGTGCTTCACTTTGCACCAGTTGTGCCTTGGCCTGATCTAGGCGTATTTGATATGAGCGTGGATCAATTTTTGCGAGCAATGCCCCTTCTTCAATCCATTGCCCATCTTCAAAGGCAATATCTACCAGCTCGCCCTCTACGCGACTACGCACGGTTACGACATTAAAGGCTTGTACAGTGCCAATGGCGGGAAGCTGCACCGGAAGCTGACCAAACCGCGCTTGCGCTGCTCGTACAGGCACTTTAGCCCCCATCATCCCCATCATGCCGGGGCGTCCTTTTGGAGCACTTGCCCCCCCTGCTGTTCGACTGGACTGCCACCAATATACGGCTACGATCACCATCACGATTAGCAAGCACCACCAGAACACCCGCGCACGGGGTCTTGAACGGGATGCAGAATTCGTCATTCACTGCTCTCCAACAAGCAAAGCTATTTTTTTTAGATAGGGCTATGTGCCCCGTGCCATGTGTAGCGTGAGTAGCTACGCTGACCCAGCTACTCTAGCGACTCACTCAACCACGTTGGGACTCTTCGCAAAGGAATAAGTTCCATTCTCAATAACAAAAAGTGTCTGCACGTTACCCAATATTGCAGCGTGCCAGTTTGAAATGTATATCTCGTGTCAATGGCACGGGTTTGTTGGTGGTGTCTTGCAATGCAAAACGTACCCACAACACATATTTGTTCGCGCTCATCTCAGGAAACACACCGGCCGCTTCATTTACCCATACTCGCAGTAACTGAAAGGACTTACCGCCTAGCATTTCTTGGTAATTACCTTCATGGGCTGTGTGCTCTAACACATCACCGGCATCACGCAATAAGCGCAACACCAGCAACAGTGCCGTATGCAAAGGCTTGAAAGCGTCCGACCACTCTTTAAGATTGGCATGACGCTGTGCCGCAGGCCTAGATTGCCATGCAAAATAAGAAGGAATATCGACTTGTGAACAGCCACCTGGCACCGTTAACCGACCACGCAGACTGCCTAGCCATTCGTTTTCTTTAAGGTTTTGCCCCAAGCGGCCTTGCGCCGCTAATGGACTGCTCACTTCATGCAGTTCATTTAGCATGTGATCCAACAACTGAGCGGACACGCCAGGATGTTCACGTAATGCCGATAAGGCCGCACGCTGGCGCTCTATATCCTGCAGAATCATTCCACGTAGGTCTGAACGTTCACAAACATCCAGTATTTCGAACAATGTAGTGACGGCTATCTGGTGCAAATGGGGGTCATCGCCCGCCATGAAATAACACAGACGGTCAAATAAATATTCGACCCGCAGAAAGGCACGTACACGTTCGTTACAGGGATACTCGTAAAGAATCACGTGAAAAAAACCCTTAAATAGCTAAAAAAATGCACTGATGTAGATTAACGCTGTTGCAACCACTGCTGATGTAGCTGTTCCGCTTGACGGCTTAACTCATGCAATGAGGTGGTGCCATCATTGACGATAACATCGTCTGCAACCGCCAAACGTTGTTCTCTGGTTGCTTGCGCCCCCATGATACGCTCAATGACCTCATCCGTCAGCCCACTACGCTCACGTACCCGCTGTTTCTGGGTAGCCTCATCGCAGTCCACTACACAAATGCGATCTACACGATTACGCCAACTGCCGCGCTCAATAAGCAGTGGAACAACCACTACCACATACAAGCCGCTAGCCGCCATAACCTGCCTACGAGCCTCTTCCCCAATTAAGGGGTGTAATAACGCCTCTAGGCGTTGGCGTTCGGCGGGATTCGCAAACACATGCTCACGCATACGCTGTCTATCCATACCGTGCTCTGCCGTAATAAATTCTGGGCCAAACTGCTCAGCAATAGCGGCAATCGCCAATCCTTCAGTCTGACACAGTTGGTGGGCGACTAGATCCGTATCTACCACCGTGGCACCCCACTCTTCCAGCAGTGTGGCCACTTGGCTTTTACCTGACCCTATTCCACCTGTTAACCCAATTTTTAGCATAGGCTTTGCATCCTTAAAACCCGTATGGTGAAAAGCCCATACTCAGGCTGGATTCCCATACATTTATTACACTATACGCTAGGCATAAGTATGGCCCAAAAGCACACGCTCCGCGAGGTAAACAGCGACGCTGCCACCCTGCTTGTACCACCCAACAGGCACAGGTAGAAACTAACACCAAACCTATGCCCGCATCGGGTTGCGGACTAACCGCCCACAGCCCTAAAAACAATTTTAGGTCTCCGGCTCCCATCCACTGCTGATACACGGCAGCGACACCATAGCGATACCCTATATACAAGGCCACACTCCACCACCATGCCACGTCAGGTGTACTCAAGGCCACACCATCAACAGCTACACACCACCACGGCAAAATCATCAGCGGAATCGTTAAGGCATCGGGCAACAACCGCGTATACAGATCACACCACGCTAAAAACAATAGAACCACAGTTAGTGCCACATACCACAGGCCCACTGCTATAGAAACGTGTCCATGCGTAACTAAGTACCACCCCTTATATAAGAGCGCTGCCGCTAAAGACACACCAACGCCTATCCCTAGCACGGCGTAACAGCGCCGCCATGCCGAGTGCGGCCAGAAGCCAAAGCGAGCCCAATAACGTGGCTGCTTTAGTGTTTGCCATGCCGCGTGCCATAAACGGCTGCTGTTAGGTGTAGCACCCTGTTGCAAGATAAAGGCATAGCACGCAGCCCAACTTTGGGCAAAGCTCATTAAAAGTGCTGCCTGCAGTGCGCACAGTAAATACAGCATTGTTGGAATCCTTATTCGCGAACAGCTTATAATGATTACTTCATTTGCCCACTTACCTGCACAGGATGGCATCATGCGTGCTCTTACTACCTCTGCTTTCCCAAGCCGTTCCCTGCTCACAGGCCTAGCACTTTGTGCATTACTTGCCGGTTGCGCTAGCCAATCAACGCCACCGTCGTATCAAAGCAGCCGTTCTGATACCGAAAATGATGCGCAAAACTCTGCCCGAGCCCAGCATACGCATGCGGCATCGCAGTTGCAGTTTGGTTTTGGTAAAGATGCGGTTGCCGAGCAACCTCGTACAGCTGACCAACAGTTGATTGAAAGCCGTCAGGTACGTGAACTTGTTGAGCCTCGTACATTCCTGGGTACGATTTCTTGCTCGCCCACGGATACTCTGTGTGTGCCACTACGCACTACGTTAACCACCGCCCCATCGGGTATTTGGCGTATGCGTATTGAAGCGGCTGACCGTTCCGCCCCTACCCACACCACCAGCGGTTGTTGGTATCAGGTTGGTAGTCAGCCTAATCGCATTATTTTGCAGTTAAGCAATGATGCCACCTTGGCTGAACTCAGCTTCGTGAACAATAACCAGATGAAAGTGCAGGCGTTTAATCAACAACGTCCTACGCTGGAAACCCTGCTGAGCCGCCAAGCAGATATAGACCCCATCAACGAGTTGGATGGTCGTCCGGCCCCTCAGTGTAATCGTCCGCAGTAATAGGCCCTTTCACGTCTTGGCTTGAACCGCTACACCCCTTAGTGTCCGGTTCAGCCAGACTATAGCGATTGCGCATGCCTCGCGTGAACACCAAATGCGAGAGCTCCATGGCACCACGCACATTTAATTTGCTGTACATGCTTCCTCGATGCGCATCTACCGTGCGCTGTGAAATACCCAGTTTTGCTGCAATGGACTTGCTCGGCAACCCCTGTATGACCAATTTCATGACTTGTAGCTCACGCGCGGTTAAACGTTGATTTAGCCATGTCGCGGTTTCTTGTTGTGGTGTCTGCATTACAAAGCCTCCAATAAGTGGGAGCAATAAAAATTGCCACCTGAAAACGCTACCCTACTGCCCTAGTTATGGCAAATAATAGCGACACTTATGCTTTGTTACAATATGATCAAATGATCCACCTAGCAAACCTCTTCGCTCCAATCCTGCTGTTACACAGGATTGAAGGCCACCGCTTATCGCATTAACGATCTTTCAACAGCATACCCAGTACAGACTGCACGTCTAGAGCACCTTCTGAGTTCTCGCCATTACCTGAACTGGATACAGCGCCAATCAATGCTGGCAGTAACTCGGTCAAGTGAGACAACACTTTGTTCTCGCTTAAGCCGCTGTCGTCCGCCATGGTGGCGACCGCTTTATTACCCAAGACCTGCTCAAGCTGCCCCATACTCACGGGCAATTTTTCGCCGCTGCTCATCCACGAGGTCACTACCTTCGCTAAGCCACCCTGCTTAAATGCCTGTATCAAGCCATTCAGGCCCCCGGGAAACTTATTCACCAACGACACCAAGGCCGGAATCAGACTGGCACGTTCTTGTTGTGCTGGGTTCAATGCTGCAGATGCAACGGACATCAAAGAGTTCAGGAAGCTCACGGTAAATACCTCGTTATTTACTTGTTTTAAGTCTAAGGACGATACATTGTGCCGTGCTTTCGCACACCGTAGAAAAAACAAATGCAAACAAAAATCTCTTCTTAAACGATGCCTCTATCTAAGGGACTGCCACACAAGGAACTTTAGTTTTTACTCCTGCGTAATGACGTGGTGATAAAGACAAAAATGCGCTGCCTAAGCAGCGCATTTTTAGCTCTTCATCCTACTTATAAGCTCAGTTTAATCACCAAACTGAATGCCCTGCGCCAACGGCAGCTCACGCGAGTAATTGATGGTGTTGGTCGCACGTCGCATATACACTTTCCATGCATCAGACCCCGATTCACGGCCACCACCGGTTTCTTTCTCGCCACCAAATGCACCACCAATCTCTGCACCGGAGGTACCGATATTCACGTTAGCGATACCGCAATCTGAGCCGTTAGCTGATAAGAAAAACTCGGCTTCACGCAGGTCGTTACTGAAAATCGCGGACGACAAACCTTGTGGCACATCGTTTTGCATATCTACCGCTGTTTGGAAATCGGTATAGCGCATGACATACAAAATCGGTGCGAAGGTTTCGTGTTTCACCACACTACTTTGTTCGGGCATTTCCACAATGGCAGGTTTCACATAGTAGCCATTGGGATATTTGTCTTGCAGCACACGTTCACCACCGTGAACCGTACCACCTTGCTCACGCGCATTTTTCAATGCTGTTTGCATGGCATCAAAAGAGTCTTTGTCTATCAGCGGGCCTACCAAGGTGCCTGTTTCCAATGGGCTACCAATCACCGCACTGTCGTAGGCTTTACGCAGACGTTTCAACAACTCATCTGCCACGCTTTCGTGCACAATCACACGACGAGTCGTAGTGCAACGCTGGCCTGCTGTGCCTATAGCCCCAAACAAAATACCGCGCATCGCCAAATTCAAATCGGCAGATTCGCTGACGATAATGGCGTTATTACCACCCAGCTCTAGCAATGAACGGCCAAAACGTGCCGCCACACGTGGGCCTACTTCTTTACCCATACGAGTAGAACCTGTTGCCGACACCAGTGCTACATCGTGGTTATCTACCAGCGCTTCCCCTACATCGCGCTCACCAATCAGCACTTGGCTCAAATCTGCTGGTGCGTCACCAAAACGTTTCAATGCACGTTCAAACAACGCTTGGCATGCCAGAGCTGTCAACGGTGTTTTTTCCGAGGGTTTCCAAATCACAGCGTTACCGCATACCAGCGCCAATGCGGTATTCCATGACCACACCGCAACCGGGAAGTTAAACGCAGAAATCACCCCTATCACCCCTAGTGGGTGCCATGTTTCCATCATACGGTGACCAGGACGCTCAGATGCAATGGTTAAACCGTACAACTGGCGCGATAACCCCACTGCGAAATCGCAGATATCAATCATTTCCTGAACTTCGCCTGCCCCTTCAGCCAGAATTTTCCCAGCCTCGATGGACACCAGCTTGCCCAAGTTTTCTTTTTCTTCGCGCAGCACTTCACCAAACAGACGTACTAGTTCACCTCGGCGTGGTGCGGGTACCGAGCGCCATGCGGTGTAAGCCTGCTTAGCACGGCTGACTGCCGTCGCTACGTCGGCCACGCTGTGCTGCGCGACGCGAGCAATTTCTTGTCCATCCACAGGCGAAGCAACCGACAGCGATCCACCACGGATACTCGCTGCGTCCACACCCAGCTTTTCTAATAATTCTGCAGTTTGCATAGCAATTTCCATCCAATGAACAGGGGACAAAGTTCCGGCAACTAGCAGGTCACCGTATTTCTAATCAGAATATCATTTTTCGTATAGGAAAATTTATACTCAAAGGGAAAACACTAATAAAATATTTTCACAATTATGAAAATAATAGCATCACAACGTACAACCACTCGTATCCGATACCGGAGAATTGTTAATCATGGAAACCCAGCTGTTTGATGTCGTGATCGTAGGGGGTGCTGCTACAGGTAGCTCTGCCGCCTATTTCCTACTGTCCAACCCCGATTTCAAAGGCAAGGTGCTGGTGCTGGAACAAGACCCCAGTTACCAACATTGCGCTACCACCCTGTCTGCTGCATCAATACGCCATCAGTTCTCCACGCCTGAAAATATCCGTATGTCCATGTTTGGCACGGAGTTTTTGCGCCAGTTCAAACACAACATGGATGTAAACGGTGATTCCTCTGACCCCGCCTTTGTGGAAGGGGGTTACCTGTTTTTAGCAACCGCTGAAGGCGAAGAGGTCTTGCGCTCTAACCTGCAAACACAACAAGCGGAAGGCGCTGACATACAAATGTTTGCCGCCGCTGAGCTGGCTGCCAAATACCCATGGATGAACACCAGCGACCTTGCTGCGGGTTCGTTGGGTTTAAGCGGTGAAGGTTGGTTAGATGCATACGGCATGATGCAAGGCATGCGCCGCAAAGCCATCTCGCTGGGTGCCACCTACCGAGCTGCTCGCGTGCAAAAACTCTTGCACCAGAACGGCAGCATTAACGGAGTAGAGCTAGAAAATGGCGAAAAGATTCATGCCAAATTCGTGATTAATGCCGCCGGAACCGACGCTACCCGTTTGGCACAAACAGCGGGCATTGAGCTACCTGTGCAATCGCATAAACGCAGCGTTTTCTACTTTACCTCTCCCGCACACGTGCCCGGCTGCCCCATGGTCATTGACCCTACTGGTGCGTACTTCCGTCCTGAAGGCGAAGGCTTTATTGCCGGTATAGCCCCCTCTGCCGACCAAGACCCTCCGTGCACTGATTTTGATGTGCAACACGAACTATTCGATGACTTGCTGTGGCCTCTCTTAGCGGAACGTGTGCCGGGCTTTGAAGCCCTACGCCTAGTGCGCAGTTGGGCGGGTCACTACGACATGAATTTATTGGATCAGAACCTGATTCTGGGAGCTCACCCCCAGATGCAAAACCTGCTCTTTGCTAACGGCTTGAGCGGGCATGGTATGCAGCAGGCCCCTGCTGTAGGTAGAGCGCTAAGTGAGCTAGTGGTATATGGCCACTTCCGCTCGTTGGATCTCACTCGCCTAGGCTGGCAACGTGTTTTGGAAAATCAGCCCTTGATTGAGAAAAACGTCGTGTAACAACTCCTTTTGCCCACCGGCACAACGCAGCACCAACTATTCCAATAATCAGGAGACAATGAAATGAAAAGGAAGTTTGCTTTTTCCGTGATGGCCGCCACACTTTGCTTGGCGCTTCCCTTCGCAGCATCTGCCGCCGAAACCGTCAAAATTGCTATTGCTGGTCCCTTTACCGGCGCGAATGCAGCCTTTGGCGACCAGTTGTGGATTGGTGCTGTCGCAGCCGCTGAACAGATCAACGCCAATGGCGGTGTGAACGGTAAACAGATTGAACTGATCAAAGGTGATGATGCTTGCGAACCCAAGCAAGCTGTAGCCGTTGCCAACCGATTGGCTGACCAAGAAAAAGTGGCAGGTGTAGTAGGCCACTTCTGCTCTTCTAGTCATACCCCGCCACAGAAATTTACGATGAGGCCGATGTGCTGTCGATGGCCTGCGGTGCTACCAACCCTGTCATTACCGAGCGTGATATGCCTACAGTGACACGTATTGTGGGTAGGGATGACCAGCAAGCCTTAGTGATTGGCGACTTCATCGCGAATGACCTCAAAGCCAAACGTATTGCCGTCATCCACGACAAAGATACCTATGGCCGTGGATTGGCCGATGCCACACGCAAAGCCGTTGAAGGTGCTGGCGTAGAAGTCGTCGTGTTTGACGGTGTGAACCGTGGCGAGCGTGACTACAACGCGTTGGTAACTCGCATGCGTAGTGCCGATGTGGATGCTGTTTTCTTTGGTGGCTTGCACGGTGAAGCCGGTACGCTGGTACGCCAGATGCGCGAACAAGGCATGAAACAACCTTTTGTGTCTGATGATGGCATTGTTGACCCTGCCTTCGTCACCGCTGCGGGTGGCCCACAGTACTCCAGCGGCGTGTACATGACCTTCCCTCAAGACCCTCGCAACATGGAAAGCAGTAAAGACGTGGTCGCCAAACTGACCGCCGAGGGGAAGAAATCTGACGGCTTCACGCTATATGCCTACGCCGGTGTACAAGCCTTGGCCGCCGCGCTAGAAGGCACTAACTCCACCAGCGGTGTAGAACTGGCTGACTGGATGAAGGCCAATCAGGTGCAAACCGTACTGGGCCCTAAAGAGTGGGATAGCAAAGGCGACTTAAAAGTAGCCAACTATGTCATGTACCAGTGGGATGACAACGGTGGATATGCCGAACTGAAGTAAACCGTTTTCGCTTATCCCGGCGGGTAGCGATCGCTGCCCGCCAACCTGGAGTGTGTGTCCATGGACTTCTATATCTTTGGTCAACAGATCATCAACGGCCTAACCTTAGGCTCGGTGTATGGTCTTATCGCAGTCGGCTACACCATGGTGTACGGCATCATCGGCATGATTAACTTTGCCCATGGTGACATCTATATGGTGAGTGCTTATATTTCCGCCATTACCCTTGCTGTTATTTCTTTCTTTGGCATTCAATCTGTACCTTTCGCGTTACTCACCACGCTGATTGTGACCATGGCCATTACTGGTCTATATGGATGGTCCATTGAGCGCACGGTCTATAAACCGCTCACCGGCACTACCCGTTTGGCTCCATTAATTACTGCTATTGGGGTGTCGTTGGTACTGCAAAACTACGTGCAACTTGCGCAAGGCCCCAACGTACAAGGGGTACCTATTCTGGTTTCGGGCAGTTTCCGTATTGGCGATGATGAAAACTTCATCCAAATACGCCTAATGAACTTGATCATTATTGGCGTAAGCGTGGCCGCCATGGCAATACTGACCTGGTTAATTCATGGCACTAGCCTAGGCCGTCAATGTAGGGCTGTACAGCAAGACCGCAAAATGGCCACCATTTTGGGTATTAATAGTGCCCGTATTGTGTCCATGGTGTTTGTGATTGGTTCCGTCATGGCCGCGATTGCGGGTGTGCTGGTGACGTTGAGCTACGGTTCTTTTGATTTTTATGTGGGTTTCATTATTGGCTTGAAAGCCTTTAGTGCAGCAGTACTGGGTGGGATTGGTTCCTTACCGGGTGCCATGCTAGGCGGGCTGTTGCTAGGTGTATTGGAATCTATTTTCGCTGGCTTCGTGAACAGCGATTACAAAGATGTGTTTGCATTCAGCGTATTGGTGCTGGTGTTGATATTCAAACCCAGCGGCCTACTCGGACGCCCAGCAGTGGAAAAGGTGTAATCCATGCATACCACTACCCCTACTCCCATTTCGTGGGGACATTCTATTAAGGATGCCTTGATTGCTGGCGTGGTCACCTTGATCTTGCTGGGCCCCATTACCAACTTGGTATTGAACCAATACGATTTTAAATTCCTGCCAGAGCGCACTCCCATACTGCTAAACGGTATCAGTCTGGCTATTTTGGTCGCCGTTGTACGCTTTGGTGTGTCTATCTTGGCGCAACTGCCGGCTGGCAACCGGTTACTGCAACGTTTGCAGCAAAAAAACGCTTCGGATGACATCACCGTAGAGTCCACCTCTGCCCCCTCTACGATCAAAAACCTGCGGGTGTTTGGCAGTTGTGTGCTGTTTGCCCTGTTTGCCTGCTTTTTGGGCTGGCAAGGGGTAATTGCGGTAGGCGCCAGTTCGGCGCTGGTCTTAATTAGCTTGTTTATTCTGTTTGTATTTGGAGTAAGCCTACCTAAACCTCGCGGCCAGAAAAATGCCTGGAAAATCTACGTACCGCTGTTGTTCTTAGCCGGTGTGTCATTACCTATTTTGCTAAACCTCACCGGCTTACTGCCCAAAGTATGGATCAGTAACCTCACGTTAGCGCTGATTTATGTGCTGCTAGGCTTAGGGCTAAACATCGTCGTGGGTATGGCGGGCCTGCTGGTTTGGGCTTTGTGGGGTTTTATGCCGTAGGGGCGTACTTACTGGCACTAGGCGCGCAATACTTTGATTTTGGTTTCTGGACAGCACTGCTGCTAGTACCTATTGTGGCTGGCACTTGCGGTGCATTGCTGGGCTTTCCCGTGCTGCGTATGCACGGCGATTACTTGGCTATTGTGACCTTGGGATTCGGGGAAATTATCCGCTTGGTCTTAACCAACTGGGCTGATGTAACCGGTGGGCCTAACGGTGCTGCCGCCCCCTCTCCTACGTTTTTTGGTATGGAGTTTGCACGCCGCAGTAGCAATGGCAACCCGCCTTTTCATGAGTTCTTTGGTTTGTCGTACCACGGTGATTACAAGTTTCTATTCATTTACTTGGTGCTGTTTACCGTAGTCGCCATCACATTGCGTTTTTTCAACCGCTTGCGCTACATGCCGCTTGGCAGATCGTGGGAAGCCTTACGCGAAGACGAGATCGCCTGCCGTTCACTGGGTATTAATCACGTCACCATTAAATTATCGGCCTTTACCATTGGGGCAATTGCCGGCGGTATTGCGGGCGTGTTCTTCGCCACCTACCAAGGTTTCATTAACCCCACCTCGTTTAACTTCTTCGAGTCGGTGCTGATCTTGTCCATTGTGGTGCTAGGAGGCATGGGGTCTATGCTGGGTGTGGTGATTGCTGCCTTGGCGCTTACCTTATTACCCGAGCTATTACGTGATTTAGCCGACTACCGTATTTTGATGTTTGGTGTACTGATGATTTTGATGATGATCTGGCGTCCACATGGGCTAATACGTGCTAAACGCCCTGCTTTTGCCGGAGGCAAACATGACTAATACGCATGATCCCATCCTAACCGTACGCCAACTTACCCAGCGTTTTGGCGGCATTATTGCCAACAACAACGTTAACTTCGACGTACAGCGCCATTCTATTACGGCCTTAATTGGCCCCAATGGTGCAGGTAAAACCACAGTTTTTAACTGCGTCACCGGCTTCTACCGCGCCAGCGAAGGCGTCATTAGTTTGCATCGGGAAGACGGTCGTATTTCTCAGGTGGCCAAACTACTCACCCGCCCGTTAGTAGGTGGGTCGCACCAAGTTACTAGGGCAGGCATTGCGCGTACTTTTCAGAACATCCGTCTTTTCCAAGACATGACCGTGCTGGAAAACCTGCTGGTTGCCCAACACCGACATTTGGATGGCAACTTGTGGCGCGGCATGTGGGCATCAGCCCGTTTTGAAGACCGCGAACGCCAAGGTGTAGAAACCGCCATGCAATGGCTAGAACGCTTGGGCATGGCTCACCAAGCTAACCGCTTGGCTGGCGAGCTGCCCTACGGTTCACAACGTATTCTGGAAATTGCCAGGGCCATGTGTACTGAGCCCTTGCTGATTTGTTTGGATGAGCCTGCTGCGGGCTTAAACCCCTCTGAAACCGATCACTTGGCCTCACTGATTCACCTGCTGCGCGATGAGTTTGGCGTCACCGTGCTGTTAATTGAACACGACATGGGTTTGGTCATGGATATTTCCAATCACATTGTGGTGTTAGACCACGGTGAAGTCATCGCTCAAGGCTGCCCCGACGACATACGCAACAACCCGAAAGTCATTGCCGCTTACCTAGGTACAGCAACAGAGGAACAGGTATGAGCTCAGCCTTATTGGATATTAAAAACGTCTGTAATGGCTACGGTGCCATTCAAGTACTGCACGACGTATCCCTACATGTAAACCGTGGCGAGATCGTGTGCTTAATTGGCGCAAACGGCGCGGGTAAAAGCACCTTACTGATGAGTATTTTTGGACTACCGAAAATACGCAAAGGTGAGATTATTTTTAATGGCACGAACTTGGCTAACTTGCCCCCTCATCACATCGCCCGGCAAGGCTTGTCGCAAGTACCCGAAGGACGACGAATTTTCCCTGCCATGACCGTAGAGGAAAACCTACTTATCGGCACCCTACCTATAGGTATGGAACATGCAGACGCCGATAAAACAGAGATGTTTGCCTTGTTTCCTAGACTAAAAGAACGTAGAAACCAACGAGCAGGCACCTTATCGGGTGGTGAACAGCAAATGTTGGCGATGGCACGCTCATTAATGGGCAGGCCTGACATGATTCTGCTAGACGAACCCAGCTTAGGTTTAGCCCCACTGATTGTGGCGCAGATTTTCGATATCCTTAAAGACATCACCTCGTTGGGGAAAACTATTTTCCTGGTAGAGCAAAACGCTTACCACGCCCTAAAGCTTTCTAGCCGTGGCTATGTCATGACCAATGGCCAGATTACGCTCACAGGCTCTGGTACCGAGCTTCTTGCCAATCCACAAGTGCGTGACGCGTACTTGGGAGGCGGTAAAAAACACTGATGTTTTCTGCCTGGTTGGCACCCTATAAGGAATCCTATCGTGACGTATCCAGATGTGCAGTCTTCGGTATCGGCCTTAGCTGAACGCATACGCTCCTTGCGCCAACAGCACGGTTGGACGCTAGAGCAAGCGAGCCGAGCTACCGGCGTGGCTTCATCCAGTTTGTCGAAGATAGAAAATGGCTTAAGTTCGCCTACCTATGATGTGTTGCTACGGTTGGCACGCGGCTTTCAGGTTGATATAGCCGAGTTATTTGCACCGCCCCAAGAACACATGGGTGCTGGGCGACGCACCATAGAACGTGCCGGAAACGGCGAAAGGCATGATACGCCTATGTATGAGCACCGTGTGCTGTGTTCGCAATTGGCCAATAAGCACATCATGCCCTTTATTTCGCGTATCAAAGCACACGATATAGACCCACAAGAAGGTTGGAGCCGTCACGAAGGCGAAGAGTTCGTCTACGTACTGAGTGGCAGCATCGAACTACACACCGAGTTTTACCAACCCGTAATACTGCATCAGGGCGACTGTTTTTACATAGACAGCCGCATGCTACACCGCGTGATTAATCACGGCGGAGCAGACGATGCTGAAGTTATGTGGATTAGCACCAAAGCAGAACTATAAGGTTTGCCATGAGGCAACCACCCCCAACTCTGGAGGAGACTATGCATCACCCTATTGCAGTCTTGGATGCTCATGCAACCGCTGCCGCGTTACCATACCCCGCCCTGACGGACGCACTGGCACAAGCCGCATTGGATTATCACCATGGCCACATTCACGCCCCTACACGCCAAAGTGTAGACTACCCTACTGGGGCAACACTGCTATCCATGCCCTCTACGGCTAACGACATAGGTATACATAAGTTAGTAAACATCATGCCGCAAAACCCACAGGCTGGTTTAGCCACCATTCAAGGTTTGGTCTGCGCTTACGATGGCGAAAACGGTTTACCCCTGTTTGTGCTAGACGGCCCCACCGTCACCGAGAGGCGTACCGCTGCCGTGTCTATGTTGGGTATACGACTGCTGTGGCAAAACAGTTGCCAGCATGCCGCGATTTTAGGGGCAGGTGTACAAGCGCAAGGTCATGCTCAAGCGTTGCATGCCCTGTATCCACAATGCCGTATCAGTATTGTGGCTCGCAACCCTGCCAAAGCACGTGTACTGCAAGAAGCCTTACCGCACATCACCCTCACCATCGTCACCGAGGTGCCAGAGGATGCCGATGTAGTCATTGGCACCACCAGCAGCGAAACCCCTATTTATCACCACCCTGCTCGCGCCGACCGGCTGCTCATAGGGATGGGCGCTTACCGACACGATATGGCTGAGTTTTCTGCTGATACCGTGCAAGCCAGTCTGCACTACATTGACGATAAAACCTCAGGCCCACATGAGGCGGGAGACTTACTGCAAGCGCATGTTAACTGGGACCTCGTGCAGCCTATTGCGCTAGCTCAGCACCAGCCCCCTAACCGCTCCCGCCCCTTGTTTTATAAAAGCATAGGTTGTGCTGCATGGGATCTTGCTGCGGCTCGTTGCGCGCGCCTGCATCTGAAGAGTGCATAAGCAGTATAAGTAGAGGCTTATTCAAGCCTTAACCCCTACTGGTTAGTGTTAAGCTGCTGCTATCTTCACCGGTAGCTTTCTTCTTTACTCTCTGCTGAACACTAACCAGGTATGTCCACTTCCACTGTTACTGAGCACGATCCGCACCGAATTTCTTCCCGCTATGAGATGTTGCGTCTGCTACGACGTATGTTGGATGATGGTTTGCTCATTCAAATGCAAGGGCCACACCCCCACATTTCAGTGGTCACTACCTTAATGGATATTGATCTGGATGCAGAACACCTGATCATCGACTGCGCCTCGCACGACGCTATCAATCAGCAGTTTTTAGAAGCCGGCACCGCTGACTTTGAAACCAGCATTGATCAGGTCAAAGTACAGTTTTCTACGGATCACATCACGGCCACATATTTTGAAGGTAAGCCCGCACTTAGCATTGATTTGCCCGAGTTTATTCGCCGCATTCAACGACGTGAGTTTTTCCGTGTGCCTGTGCCCGTGTCCAACCCTGCCACCTGTGCATTGATGTTGAGTCAGCCCCCTATAGTGTTTGACCTGTATGACATCAGTGTAGGTGGCGTGGCGTTGCTGGATAAAAATAGGCAAGTGAACTTTAGGCTGGGCATGCTGCTGCACGACTGCACGTTGCATTTACCCGATGTAGGCACCATTACCGTTACGCTACAAATCACCCGTGAACGCGAATTGCTGCTGCCTAGCGGCACTCCTATACGCCATATAGGGGCGGCATTTGTAGGGTTACAAGGGGTGGCAGAAAACCAGGTGCAAACCTACACCAATAGATTAGAACGCCAACTTATTGCGAAAGAGCGCGGTCTACACTAACCGTCTCTGTGCACGCACGTACGGTGGTGATGCCACCATCGGTTTGTACATACTGCTGTACACTGCTACAGCGTTGGTCTATACACAATTCGTAGTCGGGGGTATAACCCGAACGCATTAAGCGTAGCTCTTGAACAGGAGTTCTAGGTGGCTGGTAGTGATACCAGCCATTTTTTAAATACGCGTCTTCTGGTGGTTCCATACCCGCTGCCGAGCCTTTTACTCGCGCTTCTACCAACACAATATCAGCGACGTTAGCGTCAGAGGCGGCAGGCACCAGTTGGTAGTCTTCTTCCCAACGCACTTTCTCAATAGAGTGTTGCCACGCCAAGGTAAAACGTTGGGTAGGCACATAGCGGGGCACCGCATCGGGTGCCCCAGCTAATTGCAAACAAATACCAATGACCGCACTGATGGGCATTAGGCTGCCTTGTGCTCTACGCCACGGCTACGCAGGTAATGCCACACCAAGAACAAAGCTGTCATGGCCCACCCAATTTGATCCGAAATAGGATCGGCCCACACCAACATCGCGGCGGCCACAAACACATACACACGTTCCCAAACCTGTACTTTGGTACGCATGAAACCTGTAGTCGCTACCCCCCACAACACAATGGCAAATACCGCTTTCACCACTACGTAAATGACCTCGATGGGGCTGGTGTAATCTTGCAGCATCAACGCGGGGCTATACACAGCCATGTACGGCACAATGAATCCGGCAATGGCCACCCGCAAGGCTTGAATACTGATTTTCAACCCGGTGGTTTTTGCAATAGGAGCGGCGGCAAACGCAGCCAATGCCACTGGCGGTGTCAAATCGGCCATGATCCCGAAGTAAAACACGAACATGTGCGACACAATCAGCGGTACACCCAGTTGCAGCAAAATAGGGGCTGCCAAAGAGCTGGTGATAATGTAGTTAGGAATAGTAGGAATACCCATCCCCAGCACCAAGCACGTAATCATGGTTAAGAACAACGCCAACAGCAAGTTGTCTTTACCAATGGCAATCACTTGGCCACCAAACTCTGCCGCCACACCGGTTAAGTTAATAATCCCGATGATGACCCCTACCAGCGCGCAAGCAATCGCAACCGGTAACGCATGACGCGCACCATCTGCCAGTGACTGTATAGAGTCGCGCAATACATCTTTGCTATGACGTTGAATGAGCAAAAAGGCCGCTAACAACGCAATAATGACAAAAAAGGTAATGACCCCAAACTTCACAAAACCAGTACACGCCAAACCTAGTAATAGCCAGAACAAATACCGTAAGGTATTACGGCTACAACCGCTAATAGCTGCTGCACCAAAGATCAGAATAACGGTTAGCCCCAAGCCTACGGTTCCCGAGAATAGGGGCGTATAGCCTGAAAATAGTAGCGACACCAAACCAATCAATGGAATGAGCAAATACCAATGGGTGCGTATGGCTGCCCACGGGTTAGGACACTCCTCTTTAGGCAGGCCAAATAGCCCTTCGCGCCCAGCAACTAGGTGTACTGTCCAAAAAGCCGTAAAGAAATATAGAATGGCCGGAATAATGGCGGCTTTCACGATTTCCACATAGGGCACGTTGATGGTCTCGGCCATAATAAAGGCCACGGCTCCCATCACTGGCGGCATAATCTGCCCACCCATGCTAGATGTGGCCTCTACCCCACCGGCAAAGGCCGAGGAATAACCAAAGCGCTTCATCAAAGGAATCGTGAACTGCCCGGTAGTCACCACGTTTGCCACACCTGAGCCGTTAATGGTCCCCATCAAACCTGAACTGACCACTGACACTTTAGCTGGGCCACCGCGAGTGTGCCCTACTGTACCCATCGCCAAGTCGCTAAACAGCGTGATCATGCCAGCACGCTCTAAGAACGAACCGAACAAGATAAACAAGAAGATATAGGTAGACGACACATAGGTAGGCGTACCGTAAATCCCTTCCGTACCAAAACTTAAGGTACTGATGATTTGGTCAAAGCCGTAGCCTCGGTGTGCAAAGCTGCCCGGTAAGAACTCGCCGTATAAGCCATACAGCAAGAACAAGCCGCAAATAATGGGCAACGCAATCCCCATCATGCGACGAGTGGCTTCAAACACCAACGCGATAATAACAATACCCACCACCATGTCTTCAGTCGTCATCTCGCCTGCCCTAGCGGTGAGATCGGACTCAAACACCCAGTGGTAAAAACTAAAAACAAAACCTATTAGCCCCAAAATCCAGCCCAATGCCGGTATTTTTCTGCCAAAAAAAGTGGGCATTAGGGTGAAGATCATCAACAGCACAAAGCCTACGTGTATGGCACGTACCACTTGGCTGGAGATAGGACTAAATGCAGCGGTGTAAATCTGAAAAACAGAAAACAGTACCGCTACCCAAAAAATAGACCGTGGAAGCGCTGCCACGGATTGATCGTGATCCATGCTCATAATTGCCCAGTATTTACATCAAAAAAAAGCAGTGATTCCTGAGGTTGGTCAGAATCACTGCCTACGTACCAATAAGCCTATTGGGCTTATTGGCAGTTACTGAATCACACCTTGTTCACGGTAGTAGCGCTCAGCGCCTGGGTGTATAGGCACAGGCATGCCTTTCACCGCATTTTCCAGCTTCATGTTTTTCACCGCATTGTGTGCGGCATAAAGGGAGTCTATGTTTTCGTACAGTTGCTTGGTCATTTCATAGGCGAGCTCATCCGACACGCCTGAATGCGTCACCAAGAAGTTAGGAATAGCTGCCGTCGCTACATCGGCCTCTTGGCCTGCATAGGTACCCGCAGGAATCACTGCTGGTTGGTACGCTTCACTACCCACGGCCTCTACGACTTCAACCGGCACAGGCACCACCACGATATCTACCGAGGTAGCCAAGTCACGAATAGACGACACGCCCAAGCCTGCTGACTGCAGTGTGGCATCTAACTGGCGGTTTTTCATCAGCTCTACAGACTCGCCAAACGGCAGGTATTCCACTTTGCTGAAATCGTCATAGCTCATGCCCGCCGCTTTGAAAATAGCGCGTGCGTTTAGCTCGGTACCCGAGCGTGCTGCCCCTACTGAAATACGTTTGCCGCGCAGATCTTCTAGGCTGTTAATGCCCGAACCGGCATTTGCCACTATCTGGATGTAATTATTGTAGGTACCGGAAAGCCCACGCAGTTTGTCCAGTTTGCGTGTAAAGCCTGCCTCTTCGTTACCTTCCCATGCGTCAGACACGGAATCCGCCAGTGCCATGGCCAACTCACCACGACCAGCTTGCAAGAGGTTCATGTTTTCTGCCGAGGCTTTGGTGACCTGAGCCGTTGCTTTTACATTGGGAATGCTTTGCGCATAAATTTGCGACAGTGCCACACCAATAGGGTAATACACCCCACTTTGACCACCCGTCAAAATATTAATGAACTGGGCTTTTTGTGCCGTTGCTGCGCCGCCTACTAGTGCTGTTGCCACCAAGGCTGTACCCATCAGCGTTTTGATAAAACGCATACGCCTACCTCCTGAATATATTGTTGATATGACGCGGTTAGGTGTTATACACCTAAAACCAAACCGTATAACAATGCCTATTTCAAGTTAGCAGGACAAGGGGGATTTCCCGATACTGACATGCTTTTTTTGTGAGCATTTGATGCATATCAGTAGCAGGCATGGCAGCCATCACAGCAAGGCCATGCCTGTCTTTCCAACTCGTAACGTTAGAAGTGTTCGTCTACGATTTGGTTAAATGCATCTTCTGCACTCATCCCGGTACGCATCAAGCGAGTAATATCTGCAGAGTATTGTTGTATGCCGTCAGGTAAGAACTCACGGTGTACGCGGAAATAGTTGTATTTTTCCACTTCAACAGGATCCGGCTCAGCACGTGATGCTACACGGGCACGCGTTGTGCCGCTGCTGCGTGGGCTGCTCGCACGACGCACAGGTGCGGCAGGAGCCACTAATGCTTGTTTAACCTGTTCTAGGCTGAATACATCGGATAGGTTGTCACTGACATCGCCATTTTCATTCAATTGCATCAACAGGTTTTTGCTGTCGAATGCCATTTTGAAGCCGCGGCTGTTAATAACTTGGTAGTTAGGGCGCTTTGCATGCCCGGGAAATTCAATCTGTACGCGATCGCCGTAAGAATTCATACGCTCAATCACGTCTTTCAAAAACTCTGGGGAAAGCGATTCCAGCTCGCCGTTCCAACGCGCTGTCCGTCGAGTAGCCAAAATAATTCTTCCTAATAAAACCTGCCTGAAACAGGTAATGGTGCACAAAAATACGGAAGAGTATTTTACGCCGTCAGCTTTGTCAGGTCATGGCGCGCAGGCAAAAAAACCACGCGCAGATACATTTCATATGTTCTGTGCATAGTTTTACATCCATATACCAACAGGAAAAGAGAAAAAAATGCCGCACTCTGCATACACAGACTGCGGCAAATACTCCGTCAGATGTTTTGCACAGGGACAGCTGAGCATGACTGGAGTACAGCAAAAAAAATTGCTACAAGCACCGCTATATTACCATGTATATAGCGATATTCAAGATCGCAACCCAAAATTTCTCTGCAAGCTGATATATACTTGATTAGAACCTTCCGCTACAGGCTTGTATGCCTTCAGCTTTCTCGTCAACTTTGCCTGATTCCTAACCTTGCTGGCCAATCCTGAACATCTGAAGTTTGTAGACCGCGATCTCCAGTTGCGACTTGATATCATCTGCCACCATAACCCTGTTAAAGGTTGGGCACCGTTTTATCAATTCAGCATGCAAACGGGGCAAGAAATCGCCGGCGTCATTCATCTACGCATCGGTACCCACGCTGATCTACTGCATCACTTGGGTCACATAGGCTATGAAGTGTTTCCGCGTTACCGCGGCCGCGCCTACGCGCGTCGTGCCTGCCAATTGCTGTTGCCTCTGGCAAAACTAAACGGCTTGGAAGAAATTTGGATCACGTGCAACCCTGACAACACGCCGTCTCGTCGCACCTGTGAAAACCTAGGCGCAACCTACGTGGACACGGTGGACGTGCCCCCTAACAGCCCCATGTATGCCATGGGAGAGCGCCACAAACGCCGCTACCACTTACCGCTGTAACTTAAATCGTTATTACTTTCAGCGTTTTATCCAGGGTAACGCGACAAAGCGAGCCTTCCTCGTCGTGCCCCCAATACACATCTCCACCATGCAAGCGGGCCACCTGTCTTGCCAAGTAAATACCCATACCCATAGCATCAGGGCTGCTTTCTTGTAGTCTGCCCATGCCCAAGTCCAGCAAGGCATCACGCTGCTCATTGGTGACTAGTGGGCGCAGCACTATACCTATCTGGAAGGCGTGCTCTTCCACCTGCAGTGATATTGCATGCTGCCTGCCTAAGCTATCTGCATATTGCAGCAATAACCCCAGTAATGCCTTTTGCATCAAACGCTCATCGCCTTCGATCATCAGACCACTATACACATCACCGCCATCTAAATTGATCCATAAGTCTGGAGCCAACTTTTTAGACTGAGACAACACGTTTTCTAACATACCGAACAAGGCATACGGCGCTGGAATAACGCGTACTTCATCACTCATAAAACGCAGTGCTTCCTGCGCGCTGTCTACCTGATAGTTCACCCACTGCACATTGTGCTGCATGTCCATTACGCTTTGACGTTGTGCCTGCAAAATAGCATTCGTTTTATCGTCACCGCGTATAGACTCACTACCTGTAAGCAGACTGCCCAACTGTTCCGAGAGCTTGGCACTTAAAGTGCTGAGATGCTGAGTATGTAGACCCAACTGCTGTTGTAGCCACAGTGTCTGCTTATAGGCACTGATATCGGTCTGACAGAACAGGTGCACACCGCCTTCTAAAATGTCGTAGCTCACGCGTTGCCACGTACCATCTGGCATATGCACATCCGCATCAGCACGTTTCCCTTCCTCGAACCACGACCCTTGCTCTGGCCTCTGTTGGCCTTGCTGTTGCAACAAGTAATTCAAACGCTGCAAAGCGCCTTCTAACCCTACTGCAACATGCTGCCCGCCCTGCTCTTCAATTAAGCGTTTTTGGCTGGTTAGGTTGGAATACAAGCACTCGCCTGTGGATGCAAACACGCATAACCCTACCGGAGCCGCATCAAACACACGCACCAATTGTCGTTGTACGGTTTCTAATTCTTGGCTACGTCGCCATGCGCGCGTGGCCTTCTCGTCCCATTGACGTTCCATCGCCAACGTAGAGGAATAACGTTCGGTGTTATCACGCACAAACACCACCACACCGTCCGGCCCATTTTTCAAATGCAGCGGAAAAATGGCAAAATCCATATAGCGAATTTCACCCGAGGCGTCGATAAGCTCTACATTGTTTAATTCTGCTTTGTGGCCATTTAAGGCTTCTATCACCGCAGGCTCCAACTGGGGGAACAAGCGTATAGACAACACGCTCTTGCCCACTACCCGCTCGGGGTTCAGGTTCAGCATGGTTTGCGCCGCACGGTTACACGACAAACAGACAAAGCGCTCGTCCAGCACGAGTACACCCTCATCTGAAGCCCCCAATAGCAACTCAGAAAACTCTTTGGCGCGTACTGTCATGCGTTCGGCATTTTGGGCACGCTGCACTTCCATCATCTGGCAAAACAGCAAATACCCACCACTAATTAACAGTCCCAGTACCCCTACCACCAACTGCCAAATCGCTTTAATTTGTACTTCACGTGAACGGCTTGTGTTCTCTCGTTCGTAGAGCAACACTCTGTTGCTGGCTACTTGCAGTTGCGACAACAACGGCTTCAAGCTACTTTCTAACGCCAATAATTCTTCTGTACTTAACTTTCGGCCATCGCTCCACGCCACACTACTTTCAAATGCCCCCACCACACTTAACAGCGAATTCAGTTCGCCAGAGTGCGTTAAATTGCGTTTTTGTGGCCCTGTCAGCAACAGCGTCAGACGGCTAAGAAAAATTTCGTACTGGTTAAATAAGCTGTTATAGGTAATGTCATCGCCCGATCGCACCAACGCAATCTGCGTCATTAAACGCAAACCTTCTTGCTGTGCTTGGGTACTGGCCCACAGCATATGCCCAGCCATATCGGTACGCATTTCTTTTTGCTGATTGACCAGTTGCACCACGGCATAGGACAACAACGCCAAAAATACCACTATCACCAACAATGTATACCCATACACTGTTTTCTTTGGGCTTAGAGCTTGACGACTAAACATTAAAGCGTGCTTCTCCACGATGTCTCAGTGTGTATAAACGCATGTACCGCTACAGGGTATAGCTTATGAGGCCAATGCCCCGTATTTAAACAGCCTGTTACCCAATAGCAGCAAAACCACCATCACTGCAAACACATGAAACTATTATTAATTGGCGAGCTTATTCCATAAAGCAGGCTCGCCATTTGCCTTTGCCAACGCATCCAGGTACTGCTGATGTTCTTGCAGCTCCTGTTCCGTGGCCCGCACTATAGGCAATACTGAAAAGTCCACTGAACTAAAACGTACAGTGCTATTGCTATCACCCGCCCCATCCTCATAACTTGCCATCATGAGGCTTTCTTGGCCTCGGGTCATGGCTAGCCATACATCAGCCAACAACTCCGAGTCCAGTAACGCGCCGTGCAAGGTGCGATGCGCATTAGAAATGCCGTAACGCTCACACAAAGCATCAAGGTTATTACGCTTACCGGGGTGTAACTCACGGGCAAACACCAACGAGTCGGTTACTTTTTCACAGTAACTTGTGAAAGGCTGCAACCCACAGCGGGCAAATTCCGCATCCATGAATTTCAAGTCAAAGGGAGCATTATGAATAATGACTTCTGCCCCTTCAATGAACTCCACTACCTGCGATGCCACGTTTTTGAAGTCTGGATAATCAGACAGGAATTCAGTGGTCAGTCCGTGTACTGCCAAGGCCTCCGGGTCGCTGTCCCGACCTGGGTTCACATACAGATGCAAATGACGACCAGTTAACGTACGGTTAATGACCTCTACACCAGCCAGCTCCACCAGCCTATGCCCATCAGAGGGGTCCAAACCTGTGGTTTCCGTATCAAAAACTATCTGTCGCATTATCCTGATGATCCTTTGTTTCGCCCTGTCTACCTAGTATTCGATCTAGGCCTTAATTCTTCAACACTTTTTTTGCTACAAACGTATACGCCACCGGCACCACAAAGAGTGTCAGTAAGGTACCGAATGTTAACCCGCCTACCAGCACCCAACCAATCTGGTGCCTACTTTCTGCCCCGGCCCCAGTCGCAAATGCCAGCGGGAGCACCCCTAGCACCATCGCGCCAGTGGTCATCAAAATGGGGCGCAAGCGTAGCTCTGAGGCTTTTACTACCGCAGAATATAAACCCACACCTTGCAGCCGTAACTGGGTAGCAAACTCTACTATCAAAATACCATGTTTGGTAATCAATCCCACCAAGGTAATCAGGCCAATTTGACTATAAATAGACAAGGTTCCGCCACTGAGCCACAGCGCCAATAACGCCCCTGTCATCGATAGCGGCACCGACAGCATAATCACAAACGGATTACGCCAGCTTTCAAACTGGGCGGCCATCACCAAATAAATAAACACCAACGCCATGGCAAAAATGAAATACATGCTGCCAGACGAATCCCTGAATTCGCGTGATTGTCCGTCTAAATCAGTTTGTACCGTGTCTGGTAAGACATCTGCCGCCACCTTGTGCATGTGATCCAGCACCTCACCTAGTGCGTACCCAGGGGCCACGCCCGCTTCGATAATCACTGCACGCAAACGGTTAAAGTGGTTCAGCGACTGCGGCGACACACTTTCACGTATGCTTAAGAAGCTATCCAATGGCGCCATGCTGCCATCTTCTGCGCGCACATAGATGTCCAAAATGTCGTTAGGCCGTGTGCGGTCTGGTTTATCCACCTGCACAATCACGTCGTACTGTTCGCCATCGGTTTCATAACGCGTCACTTGGCGACCACCAATCAAGCTTTCTAAGGTACGACCTACTACATCTACCTTCACACCACTATCCGACAACTTATCGCGATCCAGCTCTACCCGCAGCTCTGGCGTGTTCAAACGCAAATCCAAATCCAAGTTCTGCAAGCCTGGATAGTCTTCTAGTGCCTTCATAAAGTCTTTAGCGATCGCATCTAACTCTACATAGGGAGCTTGACCCATGATCACAAACTGCACGGGCTTGGATGTTGCACGCTGCCCTAATGAAGCCGGGTTGCTGGGGAACGCACGTGCGCCGCTCAGCGCTCTGAACTTAGGCTGCAACTGATTGGCAATTTGCTGCTGGCTACGCTCACGTTCTTCCCACGGCGCCAAACGCAAAATAGCAAAGGAATCCGTGACAGTGGGGAAACCAATAATGGTTTGTATACCCTGCATTTCTGGCAGTTCGCGGTACATGCCCTCCACTTCCAGCACGTTACGCAGGGTGTAATCCAGCGTCGCGCCATCTGGCGAAGTGACCATACCAAAAATTACGCCTCGGTCTTCAATAGGGGCCAACTCGCTTTTAATAATGGTAAACAACCAGCCGCTGGCCAACGCCACCACCAAGCCCATCACAATCACACCCACGCGATAGCGCAATGCTTTCAACAGCAACTTACGATAACGGCGTGTTAAGCCATTTAAGCCATCTTCAATAAGTTGGTATAAACGACCCGGATTGCCCGTAGGTGCTTTAAGCAATCGCGAGCACATCATGGGCGTTAAGGTTAGTGCCACAAAACCCGACACCCCCACCGCGCCCGCCAGCGTTAAGGCGAACTCAATAAACAACCGGCCGGTACGCCCCGTTGCAAACGCCAACGGCGCAAACACCGCTACCAAGGTTAAGGTCATGGCGATCACAGCACCGCCAATCTCTTTAATCCCAATAAACGACGCCTCAATGCTGGATTTACCCTCTTCTATGTGCCTATACACGTTTTCCAGCACCACAATGGCATCATCCACCACCAAACCAATAGCCAGCACCATCGCCAGCAACGTTAGGGTGTTAATAGAGAAACCAAAGGCGTACATCAGACCCAGCGCGCCGATCAAGGACACCGGAATGGTCACAATAGGAATTAAGCTGGCGCGTACGTTACGTAGGAAGAAGAAAATCACCAGCACCACGAGCGCAATAGCTTCCAGAATGGTGCTGTACACCGAGGCAATAGAACGCTCGATAAAAATAGAACTGTCGTACGACACCAGCAATTGCATGTTGCCCGGCAAGTTGGCATTAATAATTTCCAACTCAGACTGTACGGCACGCGATAAATCCAAGGGGTTCGCTGTAGATTGCTTTGTTACCCCAATGGTCAAACTATTTTGCCCATTAAAACGCGCTAAAACACGTTCTTCCGCTGGGGCAATACGTACATCGGCCATATCACCTAGGCGTATAGGAAACCCCTGCGCGCGCGACACAATAATCTGCTTAAACTCGTCTACAGTCTGCAAATCGGTAGACGACACCACGGTAAACTCGCGATCGTTAGACTCAATACGACCTGCAGGAATCAACACGTTCTGGCTGCGTAACGCGTCTTCCACATCTTGTACGGTTAAGCCATAGCCCGCCAATCGCGCTCGGTCTACAAAAATGCGCATAGAAGGTAGGCGCTCACCAAACACGCGTACTTCAGCCGCCCCCGGCAACACAGACAATCGCGTTTTAATATAGCGGTTAATGTAGTCAGACGCTTCAATGGGCGATAAAGTCCCCATATCCACCCCCACATACACAATAGGCGTGGAATCAGCTTCTACCTTATTGATGATGGGTTCGTCGGCTTCATCGGGCAAGAATCGGCGTGCGCGTGACACCTTATCGCGCACATCAGCTGCAGCCGCATCAGGATCGCGATTCAAATCAAATTTGATATTGATGTGGCTACGCTCGGAGCGACTGCGCGATGTCATCACATCCACACCCTCAATACCAGACAATTGGTCTTCAAGGGGTTTAGTGATTTGTGATTCTATAACTTCGGGCGATGCCCCTTTATAGGTGGTGGACACCGACACCACTGGCTCATCAATAGCGGGGTACTCGCGTACAGTTAGGCGATCATAGGAAATCAGCCCTATCAGCACAATCAGCAGCGATAAAACCGTAGCAAATACAGGTCTGCGTATACAAACGTCAGAAAGCAGCATGGTAGAGGGTTCCTGAAAGTGTCACATTAAGGCTTCTGAATCAGCACAGATGTGCCGTTGGCAATCTTCTGTACACCAGACACCACCACAACCTCACCAGGTGCTACACCTTGCACCTCTACCCAGCCCGCCTCACGCTCCCCGACTTTGACTTCGGTACGCTGCGCGATGCCATCCACCACTAAAAACACATATTGCGCCTCGCCTGCTGGCTGAATAGCGCTTTCCGGCACCATCACAACCGAGTCTGTACCCAGTTGCAAACTAACCCGCGCAAACAAACCTGGACGCAGCTCTAACGTTTCGTTAGGTAAGCGGGCACGTAACCATAACGATCTCCCCGCCGCATCTACCACGGGATTAATTGCCGTTACTTGGCCGTCGTACTCGGCTTTGGGGAAGGCATCCACACGTGCCGTTACCAATGTGCCAGGAGACACGCGTGATAAATACTGTTCCGGAATACGGAAATCCACTTCCAGCATATCTACGGCTTCCAGCAAGAGCAACTCACTACCCGGACTCACGTAATCGCCCACGGAAATGTTTTTCAAACCAGCCAAGCCTGAAAACGGCGCCAAAATCACCGTTTTATCTAGCTGCGCCTGTGCTAAAGCTACCGCTGCTTGAGCCACTTGCAGCTGGCTTGCCGACTCGTCGCGTGCTTGAGAGCTAATAAAGCCCTGCTCACTCAAGCGTCTAGAGCGCTGGTATTGGCTACTGGCCAAACTTAACTTGGCTTTGGCTTCTAATAATTGGGCCTGCGCAATGCTGTCATCTAAGCGCACCAACACTTGATTGCGCTCTATAGGTTGCCCTTCAGCAAAAGCGATTTCTTTGATAGTACCCGTAATTTCTGAACGTAACGCAACAGAATCACGTGCTTTTAATGAACCCACAGCACTGAGTGAGCGCTGCAATTCGTGGAATTGGGCATCGGCCACTTGCACTCCTACCCGCTCTGTCGCCACCATTTCGGTCGCCTCGGTCAGTTTTGCAGCAGTAGGCTGTTTAGTGCCTGTGTTCTCTTTTACTAAGAGTTTGGCACCGCCATATACCAATGCAACCCCTACGATCAGAATGGCAAGAATTGCCCAAATTACCCACTTTTTTTTCATTTACGCCTCATTATGCTGTCGCACGCTGTCTACCCCCTTGTTTGCCAACACGTCTGCTCGCTCGTTACCCGCGTCACCGGCGTGCCCACGCACCCACTGCCACTGCAAGGTATGCTGCTGCGACAAGCTATCTAATTGCTGCCACAAGTCTGCATTTTTAACAGGTTTCTTGTCGGCTGTACGCCACCCACGAGCTTTCCATCCTGACATCCATTCCAGCATGCCTTTTTGTACATACTGCGAATCAGTATGTACGGTCACATTACAGGGGCGTTTCAACAGTTCTAAGGCCCGAATCACGGCCAGAAGTTCCATACGGTTGTTTGTGGTGTCTTCCTCGCCACCGAAAATTTCTTTACGGTGTTGACCATAACGCAGCAACGCGCCCCAGCCACCTAGCCCGGGGTTGCCCTTACATGCGCCATCTGTCCAGATATTGACCACTTTTTGTTCCATGACTTACTACTTCACATATTGGCATCCCGGCGGGCTGCTGCCACCGCACGGGACTTAAATTTAGGGGGCACGCGTTTCCACTCTAACCCCACCATTTTGGCCGCATTCACTCGCTTAATGGCTTCCACCACATACACCGCTCCCTGTAATGGCCACCCTCGCAGTGCCAAGGTATCCATAAAGGCCCAGCGATGTAACCACCGTCTGCTTTGGCAATACGGCATATACACCCCTTGGTTAGCTTGCGTCACATCAAACGACAACAATTCTAACCAATCCTCTAATCGAGCCTGAGACACATACTGCGCCGGCGCAACCGGCAAATGTGACTCTAAACCGGGGATACGATCACGTAAGCCCCATAAGCTATATGGGTTTAGCCCTGCAAAAATCGCTTTTCCCTCGGGACGTAAGACGCGCTCTACTTCTCGCAATATTTGGTGTGGTTGTGCCGAGCACTCCAGCGCATGAGGCAAAACCATGAGATCCACGCTTTCTGACTCAAACGGTAACTGTTCAGGTACACAGATCACCAAACCTTTGCGTACAATGTCCACACTTTCAGTATCCACCGTACAAAATTTATTAGCGATACGATTCGCGCGCAATAAGTCCCAGTGAGGCAAACCAATTTGTATGGCATGATACCCGAATGTATTGCCCACCAGTGCATTGACTTGCCTATGCATCCAGGCGCGAGCATGACGTCCTGGTACCGTATGCTGCCACTGCATCAATTGTGCGGTTCGGGCCTGTTCCATTGTTTTGATCGTCCTAGACTATGATGAATGTGCTAGCTTCGTTTGCTACTACCGGCTATTCGCTCACGCCACTTCCTGCCTTCAATGATAACTATATATGGTTACTTGAATATGCCGGACATGCTCTAGTTGTAGATCCTGGTGAAGCAGAGCCTGTCATACACGCCCTACAACAACGTAATCTGGTACTTAGCGCCATCTTAATTACCCACCATCATGGCGACCACACCGGGGGCATTAACAAATTATTACTTCATGCACCCGATGCGGTGGTTTACGGCCCAGCCAGTGAAAATATCCCGTCTCGCAATGTAGCGGTAAAACAAGATGAAACCCTGCGCATAGCCGCATTAAACCTCACTTGTAAGGTATTAGACATACCCGGACATACGGCTGGCCATGTAGGTTATTACAGCATACCCGACGGCTGTCCCCCCTTACTTTTTTGTGGCGATACACTTTTTTCTATGGGTTGTGGACGATTGTTTGAGGGAACCCCTGCCCAAATGGTGTCATCTCTGGGTAAACTTACGTCTTTACCGCCCGCCACGTTGATTTGCTGTGCCCATGAGTACACCTTATCTAACGCCCGCTGGGCCTTAACTGTTGAACCTGAAAACCCAGCTTTATTGGCTCGGTATGATCAAGCTCTGCAGCAGCGCGCAGACCACTTGCCTACCGTCCCCACTTCGTTGCAAACCGAACTGGCCACCAATCCGTTTCTGCGCACTCGCGAACCAGACGTTGTACATGCTGCCACCGCTTACGCAAAAACCCCATTGGCTACTCCTGTAGACGTTTTCGCCTGTTTACGCGAATGGAAAAATCAAGCCTGACTCCGCCATGAGAATTATTCGTTTATTTACTTTATGCATGCTGATGGTACTTGCCGGTTGCGCAACCCAACAACAGCAGCATACGCAAAAAAGTGACGGCCCGCTGATTGCTGCCGACACCTCCCGTACCATCGATTTGACCCACCCGCCACGCGACATGTGGGATCGTATACGTAGAGGCTACTCCATTCCCAACCTCGACACCGAGCTCGTGGACTACTGGACGGACTACTACGCGTCACGCCCTCAGTCCCTACTAGTAATGAGCCAACGTGCGAGCAAATACTTGTTCCATATCGTTGATGAAATTGAAGCGCGAGGCCTTCCTACCGAACTCGCACTACTGCCCTTTGTAGAAAGCGCCTACAACCCCGACGCCTACTCACGCGCGCATGCTTCCGGGCTGTGGCAGTTCATTCCAAGCACTGGCAAATACTACAACTTGGAACAAAACTGGTGGCTTGATGAGCGCCGCGATCCTATTGCCTCAACTGATGCAGCACTCAATTACCTAAGTTATTTATATGATTTCCAAGGCGACTGGTATTTAGCGCTGGCCTCATATAACTGGGGTGAAGGCTCGGTAAAACGTGCAATTGCACGCAATGAAAGCCAAAACCTGCCGGGCGATTATCTATCGCTCACCATGCCAGAAGAAACTCGCAATTACCTGCCTAAGTTGCAAGCACTAAAAAACATCATTACTGACCCAAAACGTTACGGCATCACCTTGCCAGACATCAGTAATGAGCCCTACTTCACTTCCGTGCCGCGTACTAGCGACATAGACATGACCGTAGTCGCACAATTGGCCGAAATGAGCATAGATGATCTGCGTATGCTTAACCCATCGCATAACCGTCCTGTCATTCCCGCCAACAACACCACCTTATTGCTGCCTACAAATAAAGTAGAAACCTTCAAACGCAATCTCGCCTCGTTCACGGGCAAACTCAGCAACTGGAAGGTATATCAGCCCCAACGTGGTGAGTCGTTTGCTTCTATCGCCAAAGATCACGGCATTTCGGTAGCAGAGTTGCGATCCTTAAATGGCTTGAACGCCAAACAAACCGTTGCCAGCACACAGTTATTGCTGCCTATTGATGCGGCAGATGCTCGCATCACTATGACAGCGCAAGGTACGCCCGTAACAGCTCAAGCCACCTTGGCCGCGCAGGCGCAACAACCACGCGCTACTGCCCGTCGTGCTGTCGCGCGTAACTACCGCGTACGAAAAGGCGATACACTCTTCGCCATTGCTCGTAAATACAACACTTCTGTTTCAGAGCTGAAAAAACTGAATAAACTACGCAACAACAATATACAGCCAGGTAGTCAGCTACGCGTACCGTCTTGAGTCGCGTCCTGGTAAATTGGCACGTTATTTTTTAGAGAAGAAAGGACTATTCAGCATGGGTTTCCTCACCGGCAAACGCATTCTTATCACCGGCGTAATTTCCAATCGCTCCATTGCTTATGGCATCGCCCAAGCCTGTCATCAGCAAGGTGCAGAAATTGCTCTTACTTATGTGGGCGAGCGTTTTAAAGAGCGTGTGGAAGAATTCGCCAGCGAATTAGGCAGCAACATCGTTATCCCTCTGGATGTAGCTGAAGATCAGCAAATTGACGATGCAATGGCCACTCTGCGTACCCACTGGGACAGTTTGGATGGTCTGGTGCACTCTATCGGCTTTGCGCCACGCGAAGCGATTGCGGGTGACTTCTTGGAAGGTTTGTCTCGTGAAGCCTTCAAAATTGCACACGACATTTCTTCCTACAGTTTCCCTGCATTGGCTAAAGCGGCATTGCCATTGATGGAAGGTCGTCAAGCCTCGGTGCTGACACTGACCTACTTGGGTGCTGAACGTGCTGTACCTAACTACAACACCATGGGCTTGGCTAAAGCATCCTTGGAAGCTAGCGTGCGTTACTTGGCTGCGGCATTGGGCCCACGTGGTATTCGCGCTAACGGTATTTCTGCTGGTCCTATCAAAACGCTGGCGGCCAGTGGTATTAAAGACTTCTCCATGCTGCTGAAGTATGTGGAAAGCGTAACGCCTATTCGCCGTAACGTGACTATCGAAGACGTTGGTAACGTGGCTGCGTTTATGTTGTCCGACTTAGCTGCGGGTATCACTGGCGAGATCACTCACGTTGATGGTGGTTTCTCGTGTGTTGCTGCAGGTATGGTTGAGTAAGCTTCTTAGCGTTAGGTAAGAATGCTAGCAAACCCCTGGTTTTTACTGGGGGTTTGTTGTTTTTGGCGGGTGTATCCATCGCACACGCTGGGGGACTGCGGAACAACTTTTTGTGATTTGAGACACCAAATCAAAAAAGTTTTCCTCCGCCTCCCCTGAGGTATCGCAATTGATAGGTTTACCGCCCTTTCTTATGTGGCAACGAGTCAAAATCAGAGCATATTGTCCATACCTTGTTATTACGCTGCAGGAGGTTGACTCAAGCACAACCAGCTAGAGGATCTCTGTTCAGGAGAACTTGCGTTGCATCACGTGCTGTTTTGCTCAAAAGTATGCACAACTAACAGCAATCACCGACGCAAAGACCGTGGCATGCGATGAAGGAAAGGCGGATGGAAGTGTTTTTTTATTTGGTTTACAAATTAAAAAATACTTTCGCAGCCTTAGGCTAATGCAGTCCAGTCGTAAGTACGCAGGCTGTAAAGCTCACTACACCCAGTGAGAAACTGTCCTTAGGCTACGGCAAACAGTCGTGAGTAAATGGGCGGTTTCTAAGCCCCGCAATTACCCACACGCATTAAACTGGCGGAAAAATCACTGGCTCTTGCCCTTCCTGCCACTGCTCATACTTACTCATCACTCGCTCTAACCTAGGCGACGCCACAAACGCTGCTAACCAGCGCTGCACAGCGGGTATATGCTGGGCCGCAAACCACTCGTCGTTAGTATGCGCAAACTGGCGCACAAAGGGCGCTAAGGCCAAATCTGCTAGGCTGATACGCTCGCCCAACAAATAGGTATGCGATTGCAAGCGTGCCTCTAAATCGGCAATGTGTTGCATCGCCAGTTCACGTTGTGCTTGTGCATAACTTTCCGCACTGCGCTCACCGAATTCGGCTTCATGACGCTGTGGATATTTATACCTATCTAGCGCTTTTTTAAAGGGGCCGTCATTCGCACGCACTAAATCACGTATCGTTGCTTCATGCTCTGGCTGCAGCAGACCTTCTGGATCGCTTTGGCCTAAGGCCCAATACATCACATCTATACTTTCATCGATGATTTGCCCTGTGGGTAATACAAGCACAGGCACTGTCGCTTTGGGAGACGCATCACGTAGTGCCTGCGGTTTGTCGCGTAATACTACTTCTCGCAGCTCACACTGCAACCCACTGGCAGCCCACGCCAAACGTGCTCGCATGGCATATGGACAACGTCTGAAAGAATACAAAATCGGCAAACTCACAATTACTCCAAAAACAACTAGTGCGGCATATAGCGTGGCCACCAAAGACCTACATTGCCTTGCTAACCTACCCGCAAAAGAAAACCGGATGGCATACAAGATGCTCATCCGGTTTTACCATAGCGCTTAAAAAGCGCCTATAGCTGTAGGCGTATACGCGGTTTACTGATTACGCTCGGCCTCAGCTTTTTCTTGTGCCAAACGTGAACGTTCGGCCTGCTCTTGTCTCCACGCATGCTTTCTCTCGCGCAGCTCACTTAACGGAGCACCAATGTGACGCGAGCGGCGTTCTTGTGCCAATTGCGCTTGCTTCTGACGCTCGCGCAGACGTTCTACTTTGTCTGCATCCAGCTTGTCATGGCAATGACGGCAGCTAACGCCTTCTTCATAATGTTCGTGATGGCGATCAGCTTCGTTGAGTGGCATACGGCATGCACGACAGAAAGTGTAATCGCCTTGACGTAAACCGTGGCCTACTGACACACGCTCATCAAATACGAAACATTCACCGTCCCACAAGCTTTTGTCTTCGGTGATGTCTTCTAGATATTTCAAAATACCACCTTGCAAGTGGTATACATCCTCAAACCCTTGAGAGCGCATAAAGGCCGTGGATTTCTCGCAGCGAATACCACCTGTGCAGAACATCGCCACACGAGGGTTGCCTGCCAATACACCGCCTTCTTTACGTTGCTCGGCTACCCATTCCGGGAACTCCGAGAAACTATCGGTTTTGGGGTTGATCGCGTGTTTAAAGGTACCAATGCCCACTTCGTAGTCGTTACGGGTATCAATCAACACCACGTCGGGGGATTCGATCAGCGCATTCCAGTCTTCAGGTGCCACATACTGACCTACCATTTCGGCCGTTTTCAGGTCAGGCACACCTAAGGTCACAATTTCTTTTTTCAGTTTTACCTTTAAGCGGTAAAACGGCATGCTGTCTGCCCACGACTCTTTATGCACCAATTTAGCTAAGCGAGGATCAGAGCGCAGATACGCTAAGACTTCTTTAATGCCTTGCTCGGTGCCAGCAATCGTGCCGTTGATGCCTTCACGTGCAAGCAGCAACGTACCGATAATCTGACGCTCAGCGCAGAAATCGTAAAGCGGCTGACGCAAACTGACGTAATCGTCGAGTTCAGCAAAGTGGTAAAGGGCGGCGACAAGGTATTTGGCCATGGTGCTAGTCAGGAAGGAAAAAGTAGAATCATAACGTTATCCACCCCGCCAATGTCAGTAAAACTGCAGGCTCTTTGCGTTAACGCAAGAAAAGGTCCGTACAATAGACCAAGGTGGATACTCACTCATTGTCGTTTATTATACCCCGCGTTGTTTATGGATTCTCTTACCCAAGCCGTTCTGGGTGCCAGCATTTGTGGCAGCTTGATTGGTCGTTACCATGGCCGTAAGGCCGCCGTTGTCGGCGCTGTTCTGGCTACGCTGCCCGATCTGGATGTAGTGATGCGCTATCAGGACCCCATTCTGGCCATGACCAGTCATCGTGGGTTCTCTCATTCTCTGTTTGTACTGACTGGGCTGTCGCTGCTGCTGACCTTCTTATGGCGATTATGGCGACCCGACCCACGTTATGGTGCTAGCCGGTTATTTCTGGCTGTGTGGCTAACCTTAATTACCCATCCATTACTGGATGCCTTTACTAGCTACGGTACGCAGTTAATGTGGCCGCTAGAGCCTATACCGCAGGCGTGGGCCAGTATTTTTATTATTGATCCAATTTATACCCTGCCTTTACTGATAGCGACCATTTTGTTGCTAGGCTGGGGCGGGCGCAATGGGGTAATTAAAACCTGCCACTGGGCCTTGGGGTTAAGTACCGCCTATTTAGCGCTTACCGTCGGCATACAGCAGTATGTAGATACCCAAGCACGGACACAGGTGCAACAACTGGGTTATACGCCCACGACTAGCTTCACTACGCCTGAACTCTTTACCACGCTGCTGTGGCGCTCAATTGTGCGCACAAACTCTGGTGTAGATTGCGAGGTCATTACCGGTTTGTTAGATACGACAGAGTCCGAGTATCTTTGTGCTGCCAACAACCATCACCTTGCCGATAACCTGCCCGACGCCACCTCTCTGCAGCGCTTGCGCTGGTTTAGTAACGACTGGGTACGCTTTGATGTGCAGGACGACTTGTTGATCGTAAGCGACTTACGTATGGGTGCAGGTGCGGGGATCTATTCGTTCCGCTTCGTCGTTGGCGAACAAGATGCCCAGCAAAACTGGCGCGAAGTCACCCCGTACAAATATGGTGGTTGGCATAATTTCGCACTCATTAAGGCCGGTATGAATAGGGTGCTACGCTCAACTCCACCCCTGCCTTTAGCAGAATGGGCAAAAACCATAGGCATGCAGGCTGAGCCCTACCACGCTCAACTTTCTGAGAACTCACCGCCTAATTAAAGGGTGAGTGCCAGCAAAAAAGCCTGAGTCTGCTTACACAGAGCCCAGGCTTTTTTGACACGGCGAATCAGTACTGCAGCGTCTTAGCGCGTGCCACCAATCGTCAGGTTGGCATGACGGTTTACATCTTTGTACAGCAAGTAGCGGAAACGACTAGGACCACCGGCATAACATGCTTGTGGGCAGAATGCGCGTAGCCACATAAAGTCACCCGCTTCTACTTCAACCCAGTCTTGGTTCAAGCGGTATACCGCTTTACCTTCCAACACGTACAAACCGTGTTCCATCACGTGAGTTTCCGCAAAAGGAATTACGCCACCGGGTTCAAAGTTTACGATGTTCACGTGCATGTCGTGACTCATGTCAGACATATCAGCAAAACGTGTGGTGCTCCAACGGCCTTCCGTGTCGGGCATCACAATAGGTTCTACGTCTTTTTCGTTGGTCACAAACGCTTTAGGATGCGGCACGCCTTCTACTTCTTGGTAGCGCTTACGGATCCAGTGGAAGCTAGCCAACGCATTGGTGCGGTTGTGCAGTTTCCATTTGCTTGCTGGAGGAATAAAGGCATAACCACCTTCTTCCATGGTGTGTTTCTCGCCGTTCAGTTCCAGTTCCAACTGACCCGCCACCACAAACACCACGGCTTCTGCCTCGGGGTTGGACTCGGGATCGTTACTGCCGCCACCGGGGCTCACTTCCACAATGTATTGCGAGAAAGTTTCCGCAAAACCGGACAACGGACGTGCCAGTACCCACAAACGGGTTTTTTCCCATGAAGGCAAGTAGCTGGTCACGATGTCTTGCAACACACCTTTAGGCAAGATCGCGTAGGCTTCCGTGAACATGGCACGGTCAGTCAACAGCTGTGTCTGAGGTGGATGACCACCAGCTGGAGCATAGTAATTAACTTTGGACATAACGATTCCGATAGAAATTCAATAGAAACGCCTGTCGCGTTGTGTAGGACGAGTAAAGCTTGCCGTAGTGGCATTTTTCACGCCGTCGCTTCAATGCGCGGGGACTACTACACCTTAACGGCAGACCAATTCATTAGCAAATTAAATGTTTTAATTTAGTACATTCATTTTATGAATGAATGATAGTGGGATATTATTTGCATTCAGACAAGCGTGAATCTTAGCCAATTATCCCTACATCATATTGTTATTTAACTACTTTTTATAACTTTAACCGTGACTGGAGTTTAGCGGTTTTCGTTCTTGACGCATCGCCAGGCCGTACCTTTATCAATTCAGAATCCCTATACCACAATGATCAGCAGTGATAAAACAAATAGACTGTTATATGACCTAGACTTGTTGCGCGCACTGCTCGCGGTGGTAGAATGCGGTAGCTTCACCAGTGCCGCTACACGCCTGCATTCCACGCAATCTACCATCAGCCAAAAAATACGCCGCTTAGAAGAACAAGCTGGGCATCGACTGCTAGAACGCAATAACCAAGGCATTGCTACCACCGAGATGGGGCAAACGCTGCTGGGTTATGCCCGCCAGATGCTGATGCTAAACGACCAAATGTCGGAAGCCTTATCGGGAGCCCCCATTACCATCACCGTGCGGTTAGGTGTGCCGGAAGACTTTGCTAGTGGTCGTACCATGCAAGCCTTGGCATCGTTTAATCGTCGTTACCCACAGGTACGTTTGGAGGTCACCAGCGGGCTAAGTCGCGACCTTTTGCTGGACTACGACCAAGGTGAGTTAGACCTCATCCTAATTAAGCAACGTCATCACAATAGGCCCGCTGTAGCCATACTGCCTGAACACACCGCGTGGGTAGATAGCGCCAGCCATCCGGTATTTCACCTAGACCCTATTCCACTCGTCACTTTTCCCCATCGCGGTGTATACCGTGAGGAAATTATCAGTGCGGTTGAATCCCTAGGTCGCCGTTGGCGTATTAGCTTTACCAGCTCAAGTTTAAGCGGCATACAAGGTGCCGTGGCGCATGGCATGGGCATTAGCTTGTTACCCCGTCGTGCCGTGACGGATCAGCATATAGAACTAGGAATAGCGCAGGGGCTACCGAGTATTGATGCATTTGAATTAGCAATTTTGCATCGCCCCAATACCGACCCTATGATTAAAACCCTAGCCCGTGTGCTGATTGCGGTACTAAGCCCCAATGAACCTATAGCGTCTGACGAGGGTTTATCCACGCAGGCTGTGCATAAGTTTGAGGACAACGCGTGAATGCTTAGCGCTACGCCTTTACCCCATTGCTTCACGCTATGGGTGAGCAAAAAATGCCCAGAAAGCAGAACTACGCTTTCTGGGCTGGCGTTTAGTTAGAACGACGCACGTACATCCACAAACAAAGAGCGCCCATGCTCGTTATACGTACGCGCACCCGCACTGTTTGTCACCGAGGCTTGGTTACCGTTACTTAAGCCATAACGGTACAGCTTCTTATCAAAGAAATTATTCACACCAGCTTTGATGTACACATTTTTGCTAATCTCGTAACCCGCACTAAAACCTACCAATGCGTAAGGATTCAGTGATGGGCCCGACACATCAGTGCCTTTACGAATATCAAAGTCCGCCGCTTCTTGTTTGCCGTACCACGTGACGTTAGCTTGCAAAGTCAGTTTTTCGGTAGGCATCCAACGTACATAGCTGTTCACGGTGTACTTAGGAATAATGCTTAGCGGTTGGTTATAGGTTTTATCCTTAGATTCCAACATATAAGTAAAGTTGGTGTTCCAGTCTACCGTGTCGCTTAAAGGCATAAACAGATTGCCCTCTAAGCCCGACACCACCGCTTTAGGGGTGTTTTCCCATTTCAAGATATCGGCAGGGCCACGGCCATTAGTCACCGTGCCATAGGAATCTACCCCTGCCATGATTTTGTTTTTGTAATCATTGCGAAAATAGGTCAGGCTGGTACTAAGCTCGCCATCGTCGTAGGCAATACCAATTTCTTTGTTGATGCTGGTTTCGCTTTTTAGATCGTCGTTACCCTGTAAGTAACACCCGCCAGCAGGGTAACCTGGGCGACAACCTATACCTTGGCTATACAACAAATAGTTAGGGTTAGATTGATACATGCTAGGTGTTTTGTACGCACGGGCGATCCCCCCTTTTACCGACCAGAAATCACCCAACGCATACGAAGCAGTTAAGCCGGGGCTGACATTAAAGCCAAACTCCTCGTGCTGATTAAACCGTATAGTAGGCGTCAGCGTGAAGTCAGGGCTGATGCGCATATTATTTTCTACGTACAGCGCACCACTGGTATACGAGGTTTTGGTTTTGCCATTGCGTCCAGCCAGACCTGGCGGCTCCCAGCTATTGCCACCCACCATCAGCGTACGCAGACTACCAGGGTCATTCAGCGACTCATGCAGCAACTCGCCACCCACTGTTAGCATTTGGTCCATGCCACCCGCCATGAATGGAATATTGACCTCACCATCTAACCGCGATTCTTTGAGCACACTGTTGTAACGCAAGTCTTGGCCTGACGTACCTTGGCCCGACAAGAATGCCCCCTCTGGGCCGCCAAATAGCCCTTCTGTACCCCGGTTATTACGCGTCTGGCTATAGCTGGCTTCTAGTCGTGATGTCCCCCATGACCAGTCGCCGTGGTGGCTTAGACCTATGGTATTACGGTAGACAATGGTGGTTTCAGAGTTGTATAGCTCAGAAACAGGGATAAAGTTGCCACCATTTTCGGTGCTGCTACCAATGGTGTTTTGGGTATCACCCGAGTACAGATCGCTTTTTCTGCTGCTGCCAAAACTCAGCTCTACACGCTGCTCTGGTGTAAGGTCTAACGCCAATAAACCATTAATGTATTTATCACGTACACCCGTTTTACCGGAAGCATCCACGAAACCGTTTTTCTCGGGTGCACGTCCTTTATTAATGTCTATGGCGTCAGGTTGTGTCTTGCTATAGCCCCCATATACCCTAAACCCTAGGCGATCGCTAATGGGGCCTGACAAGTTAAAGTTGGTACGCCAGTTGTCACCCTCTTTACCGTCTTCTTGTATTTGCCTAAACGCTGTCACCGAGCCATGGAACGCATCGGTTGGGCGTTTAGTAATGATATTAACCACACCACCCATCGCGCCCGAGCCATAGCGAGCCGCTGCTGGCCCACGTAATACCTCTACCCGCTCAATGGCTTCAGGGGGAACCCAGCCAGTATCCCCATCCGTATCACGCTCACCAGTCCAACCTTGGCGTGACGCATTACGCGAGGTAGCCGGTTTACCATCAATCAACACCATGGTGTTGTCTGGACCCATGCCTCGAATATCAATTTGTCTGCGGTTACCACGCATACCCGAATTCGCGCTGCCAGTAAGATTTACCCCCGGCTCTTTACGCAAGATATCGGTAAGATCTGTAACGGATGGATTTTTCTCTATATCGTCAGAAGTGATGATAGATACGCCTAAAGATTCTTTTAATTCTTCTTCGGCAGTACTAATCACCTTAATGCTTTCTAGCTGCTGCACTGGCTGCGCCCATACTGGGGCAGCCAGTGTCAAGCACGATAACGCTGCTGCTACGGCGCTTAAGGGGTAAGTTGGTTTGAACGTCACGATAATCCCTAGGTAAAAATCACTGTACATCAACATAATTGTTAATGATAGTAATTCTTATTACGGATTCTGTGAGCGTATTAGCTACTTAACCCCCACATTTGGCGGGTAAACGCAACAGTTCTCATTATCAACTATGGCGTGAAGTTCACCATTACCCCAATCACCAAGGCATTCGCCAAGTCAATAAAGAAACCACACACTAAAGGCACAACAATAAATGCCCTGTGGGCGGCGCCGTATTGTTGTGTTACGGCTGTCATGTTGGCAATGGCCGTCGCGGTAGAACCTAGTGTGATCCCCCCAAAGCCTGCACACATCACCGCAGACTCGTAGTCTTTACCCATTACTCTAAAGACCACCACAAAAATATACAGCACCACCAAGGCGACCTGTATCAACATACATACCAGCATAAAACCCAGCACTGGCTGCAATGTCCACAACTGTAAGCCCATCAATGCCATGGTGATAAAGCCTCCCAGACAAATGTCTGAAATCAACGCTAAACCAGGTTGCATAATGGGCCACCGCCACATCCTACCCTGACGTTGCAATGTGCTTAGTGTGCCTAGGGCTCGGATCACAATACCCGCAACCAAACAGCCTACAAACTCAGGCAGCACTACGGGGCTTTTCGCTAACCCTTCGTTAATAAAACTGCCGAGAATCAAAGCCATATTCAACCAAAATAGCGCCATCAAAACACCGTAGTAATCAATACGCGCTACTTTTTCTTCCTTATGCATACTCCCTACTTCCAGCTCGACGTTGTCGGAAGGAGTAAGTTTGTATTTACCTATCAATGCCGCCGCAATGGGACCGCCAATCACACAAGCTGAAATTAAACCTATGGTATTGGCCGCCAAACCCAGCTCTTTAGCATTCGCAATACCCAAGGTGTCGGTGAAGAACTCCGTCCACGATAAGGTCGTGCCTACACCACCCGTTAGCGAAATAGAGCCCAACATTAGCCCGGCGCGTGGGTCCAGGCCAAACACTTGTGCCAACCCCATACCGGTCATGTTTTGCAGCACCATAAAACATACTGATAACGCGGTTAGCACCACCAATGGACGCCCCCCACTGGCCAACGAACGAATATCGGTATTAAGGCCTATACCCGCAAAGAAATACAGCAACAACACATCACGCAGCTGCAAATCAAAATTAATGGTGAGCCCCATGCCGTAAAAAATAATGCACGTCGCTACCGCACACAACAATCCACCCACTAAGGATTCGGGAATGCTGTAAGCACGTAAAAAATTGATGCGGGCTACCAGTCCCTTACCAATAAACAGCAACAAAATAGTCAGCGTAAAGCTATGGAAAGAATCAACCTGCATTGCACAATGCTCCTAGGTGATAACAGGTACGTAATTGGGGTCGCGCTATGCTACCACCAAGTCACGCATTGCAATTGGTGGTTTATTCCCTTATTTCCATCTAGTCTGAATCGCTAAACAAAAACCCCATCTTTATTCATAAAGATGGGGTTTTGCAGTTTGCCGGCTACAGCAAAAAGACAACGTGTTAGCCGACTTGAGCCAAACGTGCCAGCACTTGTTCGCGACCTAACAATGCCAAGACAGCATCAAGAGCCGGAGTTTGTTTGCGGCCTGTCACCGCTACACGCAACGGGATACCCAGTTTTGGCATTTTGATACCGCAGGCTTCCAAGGTGTCTTTAATCACTTGGGCCAAGGCTTCTGTATTCCACTCTGGCAATGCGGCAGCTTTTTCAGCGAAAGTCTTCAAAACGGCGCGGGATTCTTCCGTCAACACTTCTGCTTGAAGTTCAGCAGGGGCTGCTTCAAAAGCACTGCAAAACAGCAATGCGCCTTCTGCCAAATCATTCAAGGTTTCAGCGCGGTCTTTAATCAGCGCTAAGACGTCCGCTAATTGACTGACGTTCGCAGCGGGGTCTAACTTCAACACGCGTGGTGCCACAACGGCGGCCAAGGCCTCGTTATCCATTTGCTTGATGTAATGCGCATTCACCCAGTTCAGTTTTTTAGGGTCCCACTGAGAGGCAGAACGACTCAAGCTACGGGTATCAAACCACTCAATCAACTGCTCACGGGAGAACAGTTCGTTATCGCCGTGGCTCCAACCCAAACGTGCCAAGTAGTTCACCATGGCATCAGGCAAGTAACCTTGAGTGTCATAATCCATGATATTGACCGCACCATGGCGTTTAGACAGTTTTTCACCGTCTGGACCCAGGATCATAGGCACATGGCCGTACTCAGGCACTGTAGCGCCCAACGCTTGCAAAATAGTGATCTGGCGTGGCGTGTTATTCACGTGATCATCACCACGGATAACGTGGGTGATGTTCATGTCCCAATCATCTACCACTACGCAGAAGTTGTAGGTAGGTGTGCCGTCTGGACGCGCAATAATCAGGTCATCTAGCTCAGAATTGCTGAAGCTGATACGGCCTTTCACCATATCGTCCCACGATGTTGCGCCCTCTTGTGGGCATTTGAAACGCACCACAGGTTTACGGTCAGCAGGAATGGCTGGCAGAGTTTTACCTGCTTCGGGACGCCATGTACCGTCGTAACGGGGTTTCATACCCAGCGCCCGTGCTTTTTCACGCATGACTTCTACTTCTTCTGGCGTGCTGTAGCAATGGTAAGCCGTGCCGTTTTCCAGCATCTGCGCAATGATTTCTTGGTAACGCGCTATGCGTTGCATTTGGTAGAACGGGCCTTCATCGGCATGCATGCCCAACCAGCTCATACCATCAATAATGGCTTGCACTGCCTCGGGTGTAGAACGCTCTAAGTCCGTATCTTCAATACGCAGCACAAAAGTACCTTTGTGGTGGCGTGCGAATGCCCAAGAAAACAAGGCTGTTCTAGCCCCGCCCAAGTGCAAGAAGCCAGTAGGAGAAGGAGCAAAACGTGTTCTAACAGTAGAGGTGGTCATAGCGATTTCAACGTAATTACCAAATAAAAGCAGACGTTCTACCGCCTGCTGAAACGTTATTTTAAGCCACTATTCACATTCTGGTTGGGCGCTGTGTTTTTTTGTTGTGGTATGCCACACCGCCCTCTATTTTCATGCCGCACAGAACCACTGCAAAGCACCATGCTTTCGCTATTTGAAACATCTACTAACCAGACCAGCCCTATAAACCCACCAGTTTGATGAAATCTTGATGTTTGCTTGATAAATCCTGATCAAGCTGCTTTCTACAATTTGCCTACTTTCTCCTGATCACGCTGCTTACTCAGCCTACAAGACGAGACATCACACACTATGTATTGGCAAATTCTACTTTTCAGCATTAGCACTTATGTCTGCCTAAGCCTTTCTAGACTGATGCTCAGTGCTTGGCAATACAAGCGCGTTCACAAAGCGGGGGGGGTGTTTCCCATCATGCTAGGCGGTCTGCGCGTGGATACCACCACCGTGGGTTTTGCGGTTGCAATACCTTTGCTGCTGGCGCCATGGTTTAACGACGTGCTGTTCGCCCAGCAAGTGAATGCTGTGTACTTAAGTGCCATGTGGTTGCTTATACTCTTGCCCGAGCTGTCCAGCGTGCAATTTATTATGGAATACGATGTGCGCCGCCCTAACCGGCTGTACACCGATTACCTCAAACACCCCAAAGAAGTTGCTGGCATGTTGTGGCAGGGCTATAAACTGCCCGTGATTGCCGCCTTAGTACTGCTCGCTGTGCTGTGCTATGTGGGGGTTTCAATTTTTGGTCGCACCGTTGCAGGCGCCCAGTCTTTTGGGTGGTTGGCTGCCATAGGTTTAAGCCTAGTCGGTGCTGCCCTCACCTTTCTGGCAATTCGCGGCACACTACGTCATCGCCCCCTCAACCCCTCTACCGTTGCCTATTGTGGTGATTGCCTGCTGAACAGTTTGGCACTGAACTCTATTTATAATGTCGCCTACGCCTTATACAGCCTGAAAAACGAACGTTCTGCGGCTGAACTGTTTGGCGACATGCCCGAAGCCGATATGCAACGCTTGGTGTTAGAGCAAGCCGGTATTCCGGTGCATAGCCCCGAGCTCCCTAGCCTGCACCAGCAAATCGCCAACCATTCCCACACTAGACCGCTGAATATCGTCATCATTGTGGAAGAAAGTTTGGGTGCACAGTTTGTGGGTAATTTAGGTGGTCAGGACCTTACCCCCAACTTAGACAAATTGTCCCAAGAAGGCTGGAACTTCCGCCGTGCCTATGCCACAGGCACTCGTTCGGTACGTGGTTTAGAGGCTTTGGTATGCGGCTTCCCCCCTTCTGCCTCGGATGCCGTATTGCGCCTATCTGGTGCGCAACAAAACTTCTTTACGCTGGCGCAAGGGCTGAAATCCTTAAACTACCGTTCGCATTTTATTTACGGTGGTGAAGCGCACTTCGACAACATGAAAGGCTTTTTCATGGGCAATGGCTTTGATGAGCTACACGAACGTGCGCAGTTCAAAGACCCTGCCTTTGTAGGCACATGGGGTGCGAGCGACGAAGACATGTTCAGCAAAGTACATGAAGTACTAAGCCAAGCTAACGATACGCCCACACTATGCTTAGCCTTTTCGGTCAGCAACCACTCGCCGTGGGAGTACCCCACAGGACGTATCACCCCTGAAGGTGAGCCCGCTAGCGTGCAAAATACCGTACGTTATGCCGATTGGGCCATTGGGCAGTTTTTTGAACGCGCTAAGCAACAGGACTACTGGGAGAACACCGTGTTTCTCGTTGCCGCTGACCACGACGCCCGTGTAGGGGGGGCTGATGCCATCCCACTGCGTCACTTCCATATTCCTGCACTGATTTTGGGTGGCTCTATTGCTGCACGCCAAGATGACCGCATTATTAGCCAGATTGATTTACCGGTCACCCTGCTGTCATTGGCGGATGCCTCTATTGTGCACCCCATGATTGGTCAAGATTTAACCAAACGCCAGACGGTATCGCGCGCCATTATGCAATATGGCGAGAACTTTGGTTATCTGCATAACGATTTACTCACGGTATTGGAACCCGGCAAAAAACATCGCCAGTTCACCTATGCCGCACCTGCCGACTATCAAACTGTAGACACGCGCCAACAAGCATTGGATATCGCCAAGGCTTATGCATTATGGCCCACCTACATGTATGACACACGCAGCTACACCATACCTCACACCCACGATGTTCAGAACTCTTATTCCCACTCTTTCAGCGTCGCTGCTGAGTAGTGCGACGGCGACGCTGCTGCATATATGCGTGTTTTATGGCTTATTGCAGCATGCTGTCCCCGCCCAAACCGCCACATTTATAGGAGCGTTAAGTGGTGCCGTACTGAACTATATGTGCCAATACCATTTGGTCTACCGCAGCACCCGCACACACCGCTCAGCCGTAGTGCGATACCTGCTGCTGGTTAGCACCAACATTGCATTGAACTCACTTATTTTTCAGTGGCTATCGGTACTGCTACCCACGCTCCAACCGTTATTACTACAAGCGTTAACAAGCGCCAGCCTTGCCACTCTTAATTTATTTGCTTATCAGAGGATCATCTTTCATGAACGCTCCTGCTGAACCGTGGAGAACACTACACACCTCATCAGCAAAATTGCTGAGTGTAGTGATCCCACTTTATAACGAAGCTGCTGTATTGCCTTTACTGATTCCTCGCTTGCTTGCCATTTTGCAAACTACGGGCTTACGCCACGAAATCGTCTTTGTGGACGATGGCAGTCAAGACAACAGCCTTACCCTACTGCGACAAGCTGTAGCCCAAGGACAACCATTGCGCATCGTGGTCCTGAGCCGCAACTTTGGTAAAGAAGCCGCCGTAAGCGCTGGTTTAGAACACTGTCGTGGTGATGCCGTGATCGTCATGGACGCCGACCTACAAGACCCACCAGAGCTGATTCCAGAAATGGTCTTAGCCTGGGCCGCTGGCGCCGATGTGGTCACCATGAAACGTCGTACCCGCCAAGGGGACTCATGGCTAAAACGCAGCACAGCACACCTGTATTACCGCCTGCTAAACCGTGTGAGCAGTATTAGCATTCCTGCGGACACGGGCGACTTCCGATTAATGTCCAGACAAGTGATCGATGCCATTTTGCAATTACCTGAGCGCAACCGCTATAACAAAGGGTTATTTGCTTGGGTGGGCTTCACGACTCATGTGATTGAGTACGACCGCGCCCCACGTCCTGCAGGTCAAAGCAAATGGAATTACCTGCATCTGTGCAACCTAGCACTAGATGGTATTACCTCGTTTTCATCGGCTCCGCTGCGCATGATCTTGCTCTGCGGCCTACTGATTTGTTTGGGCAGTTTACTCACCGGCGTCTGGTTGCTGGTAGAGCATCTGTATATGGGCACTCCCGTGTCTACCCTCACACTGGGCATCTTGTTGTTGGGGTTGTTTAGTGGGTTGCAATTAAGCGCCTTGGGCTTAGTGGGCGACTATGTAGGTAAAGCGTATTTAGAGACCAAACAGCGTCCCGTGTTTCTGATTAAAAGTGTCATTGGTGCCGACACACCCTTGTTGCCTGCTTACCAACACGATTACAAACATGCCTCACACATCTAACAGCACATCGCGACTCTTATGGGTGCTACTGCTGTTCACACTAGGCACCCAATTGCTCGTGATGTGGGCACTGCCTTATGCGGACAGCTCTGAACCCCGTTATGCGGCTATTGCCCAAATCATGGCACAAAGTAACGATTGGATTACGCCATGGTTTTCACCCGGCGTGCCTTTCTGGGGCAAACCACCGCTATCCTTTTGGGCACAAGCGCTTTCATTCAAGCTATTTGGCATTAACGAGTTCACCGGCAGGCTACCGTCGTGGCTAGTAAACCTTGTCATCACCGCATTGATTATGCACGGCACCCGATGCCTGATGCTGCTGCAGCCGCGCCCTAATCACGAAGAATCACTCACACCGTTACTGGCAGCATTGCTCTATAACACCATGTGTTTAAGCTTTAGCAACGCCGGTGCCGTGCTGACTGATCCCTATTTAAACCTAGGCCTAACCCTAAGCTTGGTGTCCTTACTACATCTGGCCTACCAGCCTTCTAGACAATGGGGCTGGGCATTTTTTGTGGGGCTGAGTCTAGGCATGCTCGCCAAGGGGCCATTGGCACTAGTGTTCTGCTTCGCCCCATTAGTTATTCTTGCTTTTTTCAGACGTGCTTTTGTGGCCCAACTACTGAAACGCCTACCGTGGTTCAGCGGTATTGTGCTGTTTTGCCTGTTATCACTACCGTGGTACATACTGGCAGAACTAAAAACACCCGGATTCTTGGATTACTTCATCATAGGTGAACACTTCAGCCGCTTTTTGGTACCCGGTTGGCAAGGTGACTTGTATGGCACTGCACACAAAGCGGCCCCCGCTAGTATTTGGCTGTCGCTATTACCTGCCACGTTTCCGTGGGGTTTGCTGAGCGCCTTCTTACTCGTGAAGGCATGGCGACAACACGGACTACGTGCTTTCCTACAGCTACCTAGCAGCAGTATTTATTTGTTCATCACCGCGTTGTTTCCTGCCTTATTTTTCACCGCAGCAGGCAACATACTCTGGACTTACTTACTGCCAGGTCTAGCACCTCTGGCGATGCTCACGGCGTATTACTGCCCACCCTTTAGCCGTGGACTACAACGCACGGTAGCCTTAGGTGCAGCGATCCTACCTGTAGCTGGGTTAGTATTCATGGGCTTGAGCTTACACGATGTCACCATTACCAAGACTGATAAGCCATTAGTAGAAGCATTTTTAGCACGTGCCACCCCTAGTGATACCTTATACTTCATCGATAAACCTACGTTTTCCGCACGGTTTTATAGTCAGGAGCGTACTGCCCCGTTTGATGCGGCAACGTTTAATGCCGACAACGAGTCTACCGCCCCTCGGTTTATCGCTATTGCAAACTACGATACACAAACAGTAAAAACCATCACGGATGCGCATTACACTGCAATTGCCCATTCGAAGCGTTATCAACTGTTTATGCGTTCGCCACACTGAATATGACTCAAAATTTTGGCAAAATTCGTTTGTTAATTGTTGAAGACAATGTTTCCTTGGCCGAGAACCTGTATGAGTTCTTCAATGAAGCGCAATACTTACCTGATTTTGCCTCGGACGGCTTAACAGCATTGCACCTGCTGGCCACGAATCATTACGATGTCATTGTGCTGGATGTGATGTTGCCTGGCATTAATGGTTTTGAGATTAGCCAACGGGTGCGTCGCGACCTGCGCTGTAACACCCCCATTATTTTGATTACCGCCAAAGATCATATAGACGATAAAACCCAAGGCTTTAATGCGGGCGTAGACGACTATCTGGTAAAGCCTTTTGATCTTAAAGAGCTGAGTTTACGCGTACAGGCCTTAGCCCGCCGCAGTGCGGTGTCCACCGACCCCTTGCTGCATTTCAAAGAAATTAGCTTCGACCCAGACACCTACACAGTGTTTGTGCAGCAGAAAGCCGTGGGTACCTTAACCGGTTATAGTGCCAAGATTTTTGACATTTTACTGCGCGCCTACCCCCGCCCCGTTAGTCATGAGCAATTGGTAGAACAAGTCTGGGATGGGCGAGCAACCGAGCATCACACCGTGCGTACTCATGTCTATGCGCTACGTAAGCAATTGACCGAATATACGCAACAACCACTGGTGAAGACCTTGCATGGACGCGGTTACATCCTGCACATGGCCGAGTAGCGCATCATGAAAAGCATAACCTCTAGAATTTACAAAGCGCTGTTTGCCCTATCGGTGGTCAGTATGCTGGTCACCATCACCACCGTACTGCTTACCAACGAGAACCTAGAAGATGTGCTGTTGGGTTCACAGGCGGACCACATTCCGCCCGAACTGCTCAATTCCCAGCATCAGAAAGAACTCTTTATCTGGGATGGGCAACTCAACAAACTTGCCTTCGTCCCTACCGGTACCCCTATTCCTGACGAGCTCCCAGCCCCCTTTTCACCGTCTAGCACACATGCCAAATCTGAAATAGTGCTGGGTGACCAAACTTACTTGGTCAACATTGAACAAACACCGCAAGGAACCTTGTATTGGGCGCGTAACATCACGGCCTTTGAGGAGCGTGAGACCACTTTACTGATCTCGGTAGCCTTAATCATGGTGGGTATGGTGCTATTAAGCCTGCTTTTGGCCTACTACAGCAGCCGCAAACTTGTCGCGCCACTGACATCATTAAGCGAACAAGTTGCCGCCTTAGCACCAGGGAAAAAAATCCAACCCCTAGAGCTGCAGTACCACGACCGTGAGCTACACCACATTGCTGTCACCATGAACCTGTTCTTGGCTGAAATGGAAGCCTTCATTGAGCGTGAACAGCAACTACTAAGCTTGGCTAGCCATGAGCTACGCACCCCTATTGCCGTGATTTCAGGCGCATTGGATGTAATTGAGCAGCGTAATCAACAACAAGCCAATGACTGCCAAACCCTATTACGCATTCGGCGTGCTTCGGTAGAAATGGCCGATAACGTAGATGCCTTGTTAAAGCTGTCACGGCAAGACACCCAAGACCTGCCCATTGAGCCCATCAATCTACCGGAGACGGTGCAGACTATCATTCAAGATACCGCACACTTCTATGACACCACCCAGCGTGTCACCGTGAAACAACCGGACTCTGATGTGTATTTGGTCAGCAACCCTGTACTTGTGCGCATTTTGCTGCGCAATGTCATACACAACGCGCTACAGCATACCAGTGGCCCCATTACGGTTAGCTTAGAACACACCCACATTGCTATCTGCGATCAGGGTTCTGGACTACCCGTCAACAAACTCACTACTGCACCACCACAAAAAGGCAGTAGCGGTTTGGGTCTGTATATTGTGACTCTGCTGTGCGAGAAGTTGGGTTGGACCCTACATATACAGCACGATGCCAACGGCCATTGTGTGTACATCCATTACGCCGATGCGAGTCCACAAGGTACAAAGGCCTGTTGCTGACCAGCCCACTGCTCCGCTACCGGCAGTCGTAGCCTAAGGCGGTAAAACTATCAATAGCGATAGCTTCAGGGAGGCGTTGAGTTTACAGCCCACTTACTCACGACTGTCTGCCGTAGCCTAAGGCTGCGAAAGTATTTTTTTATTTGAGACACCAAATAAAAAAACACTTCCATCCGCCTTTCCTTCATCGCTTGCAACGGTTTTTAGATGGGTGATTTCTGTGAGTTGTGCATACTTCAGTAAAAAGCAGTGTGCTGCACTGTGCCACTTAGACAATGCTGTCGTTAGTTTCCTAACGTGCTCCAGAAGTACCTTAAGAAAGGGCTATAAACCTAGCAGTAGCAGCATGTTCAGGGGAGCGGAGAGAAAATTTTTTTGATTTGGTTTCTCAAATCACAAAAAATTCTTCTGCAGCTCCCCAGCATGTGCGATGAATACAGCCACTAGATTTCAACCGCCCACACAATCCTCGTAAGCGCCCCCTAAAACAACAACGCTCTGGCTACACACCAGAGCGTTGTCAGACCCTAAAGCCTGCAGTTAAAAACTTTGATACTGCTACAAGGCTTTCAAAATCTGCTCCACTGTCGCTTTGGCATCACCAAAACACATATACGAGTTCTCGTTATAGAACAGCGGATTAGGCACCCCAGCGTAGCCTGAGTTCATGGATCGTTTAAACACGATCACATTTTGCGCTTCCCACACATGCAGCACAGGCATTCCAGCAATAGGACTATGCGGATCGGTGGCAGCGGCAGGATTCACGGTGTCATTCGCCCCAATTACCAACACCACATCTGTGCTTGAGAAGTCATCGTTGATTTCATCCATTTCCAGCACGATGTCATAGGGCACACGCGCTTCGGCTAACAGCACGTTCATGTGCCCGGGTAAGCGCCCCGCTACTGGGTGTATACCAAAGCGCACCGCTATCCCTTTGTTTCGCAAAAACTCGGTAATTTCAGACACCGCATTTTGCGCATGTGCTACGGCCATACCGTAGCCGGGAGTAATAATCACCGAACTGGCATTTTTCAGCATGTCAGCGACGTCAGCTGGCTGGATTTCACGGTGCTCACCCGTTTCTTCTGCGCTGTCAGACACACCACCTTCCGTACCAAAACCACCTGCAATCACCGATAAGAATGAACGGTTCATGGCGGTACACATGATGTACGACAAAATGGCCCCTGACGACCCCACCAGTGCACCAGTCACAATCAGCAAATCGTTACCCAACATAAAGCCTGCTGCCGCTGCGGCCCAGCCCGAGTAGGAGTTCAACATAGACACCACTACCGGCATATCGGCACCGCCAATAGAGGCTACTAAGTGCCAGCCAAACGCCAATGCAATCAGTGTCATCAACAGCAAGGCAATGGTAGAGCCATCGGCCTTAACGAAAATGATCAGCAACAAGAAGGCAACGACCAATGCCGCCAGATTCAGCTTATGTTTATTAGGTAGCACCAACGGTTTGCTAGAAATACGGCCATTTAACTTCCCAAACGCCACTAGCGACCCCGTAAACGTGACCGCCCCAATAAACACACCAATAAACACTTCAACCAAGTGAATGGTATGCATATCTAATGCAACGCTGTCTGCATTCGCGTAGCTGTTATACCCCACCAATACAGCCGCTAAGCCCACAAAACTGTGCAGCAACGCAATCAGCTCGGGCATCTGTGTCATTTCTACGCGCTGCGCTCTATACAGACCAATTCCCGCACCAATTAACATGGCAAGAATGACCCAGCCAAAGCCTGAGGCCTGATCGCTAAAAATGGTGGCAATCAGGGCCAGTGCCATCCCCGCTATGCCAAAGTAGTTACCGCTGCGTGCCGTTTCTTGCTTAGATAAACGTGCCAAACTAAGGATAAAAAACACGGCGGCAATAATATAAGCTGCCGTTACAAGACCTTGAGACATTATTTGTTTTCCTTTTATTTGTCTTTACGGAACATCTTCAACATGCGGTGCGTCACAAAGAACCCACCGAATATATTGATGCTGGCAATCAAGATCGCGATGAATGCTAGAAACGATACCCAGCCATTACCCTGACCTATTTGCAATAGCGCCCCCACCACAATAATGCCGGAGATCGCATTGGTTACCGACATCAGTGGCGTATGCAAGGAGTGCGTGACGTTCCAGACCACGTAATAGCCCACCACACACGACAAGACAAACACAATAAGGTGGTTCAAAAATGCCGCTGGTGCATTGGCCCCCAGCCACAAGAAACACAAGCCCCCTACACCCAGCGCAAGCAACTTTTTCCACAATGCCATTGGTGCAGCAGGTGCTACTTCAATAGGTTTGGCCGCACTGGCCTTAGCTGGTGCTGCGGACACTTGTATAGGTGGCGGCGGATACAGCAGTTCACCCTGATGGCAAACCAGCATATTACGCAGCACCACGTCTTCTTGGTTCAATACCGCCACGCCATCTTTGGCTGGTGCCAACAGTTTGGCTAAGTTCACAAGGTTAGTGGAGTAAAGCTGCGACGCTTGGCCTGCCAAACGGTTTGCCAAGTCGGTGTAACCAATCACTGTAACGCCATTTTCTGTCCTGATAGCCTCACCAGGCACGGTGTACTCACAGTTACCGCCGGTGAGCGCCGCCAAATCCACAATCACGGAGCCTGCTTTCATGCTGTCTACCATCTCGCGCGTAATCAGCTTAGGTGCTGGCTTGCCGGGGATAGCGGCAGTAGTAATGATGATATCTACCTGCTTAGCCTGTTCAGCAAATAGCTTCATCTCGGCCGCGATAAATTCATCGCTCATGGTTTTGGCATAGCCATCACCACTGCCGGTGTTTTCTACGGGTATATCCAGTTTTAGAAACTGACCGCCCATGGACGTAATTTGCTCTGCCACTTCTAGGCGTGTATCAAAGGCTTTAACAATCGCCCCTAACTGGCGTGCGGCGCCAATGGCAGCCAAACCTGCTACCCCAGCACCAATTACCAACACCTCTGCTGGCGGCATCTTCCCGGCAGCCGTAATTTGTCCGGTAAAGAAACGCCCAAAGGCACTGGCCGCTTCTACGACAGCGCGGTAACCGCTGATATTGGCCATAGATGACAAGGCATCCATCGCTTGCGCGCGAGAAATACGTGGCACCATATCCATCGCTAATACAGTGACTTGCTTCTCTGTTAAGCGCTGTAGTAGCTCGGGGTGCTGCGCTGGCCAAATAAAGCACACCAACATGGTGCCGGGCTGCAGTAGCTCTACTTCGTGGGGGGTAGGTGCGTTCACCTTATAAATGACGTCACAGCTCCATACGCTGCTTGCATCACTTACCGTGGCGCCGATGGCGCTGTACAGCGCATCGTCAAAACTGGAGGCTTTTCCTGCGCCTGCCTCTATCACCACGTCAAAACCCAACTTCTGTAGTTGCTCTACGCTTTTAGGTGTAGCCGCTACACGCGTTTCACCGGGTATTGTCTCTCTGGGTATCCCTATTCTCATCGTTATCCGTCCTTATGCGGTGAGCTCTGCCTATATTGATTAGGCTATTAAAATAATTAACGATTTTTTCTACCTGATAAAGTCTTTTACGTCGCGATAAGACCATCCTCCCCATAACTGCGCATATCTACAACTAAAGTGTTGTGTAATGACCAAGAAAAACCCCTGTTAACTCACGCTAACAGGGGTTTAGTCATATAGGACTCGCCAGATTAGAACGGCAAGCGATATCCGGGCGAGACTTGTTCCAGTGTGTAGCGTGCACCAGTTTCCGCACGTACTACTAATCGTTTACCTTGCTGACGCTCGATAGCAAAACGATTGGTAAATAATGGATCATCGGCCTCTACCGGCAAACCATTAGACTCCAGCGTTTGCAAAACAATGGTTTGGCCATCGCGAGTCCAGCAACCGGCTTCAGATAACCCTTGTGATGGTTGGCGCGGACGTTTCACCTGCTCGGTATACAGCATTTGCCCATTGGCCTGCAGGGTTACCAACGTACGTAACTCGCCTTGAATACCTTTTTCATTGCGCTTACTTAACCAGTTCCCAATCACGGGGTCTTCAGCATTGGCTGGCGTACACGCCACAGGGCGCGTATCCACCGCCACGCTGGGCTGGTTAGTAGTTTGTGGTTCAGTAGGCATAGTCACGCAACCGGCTAAAGCCAATACGGCCATGCCTGCTAGGTAATTCATCCCTTTTCGCTTCATCTGTGCGCCCGCACGCATAAGTCACCTTTGCGAATAGCTGTGTAAAACAGAGCACCCGCTCTGCATCCTAGAAAAATATTCTACCTCAGCTGCTACGCTTTGCCTGCCTTCTATAGGAATTTCTCTACACACTGTAGGCACCTACATTTTGTTACCCTAAGTAGACCTCTGGTAATTCTCTGTAGTCGCCCCCAACATAAGATTCAGAGAGGGCTAAAATAGCCCAATATAAAGCCACCACATGCCTGTAAAATAGGCGTGATTGAATACTACACAGGCAGTGCGGTAGACGCTTACGTCACACAGCGATTGCCCAGATCTTATACGCAAGGAGTCTCACGATGGCCACAGCAAAAAAAGCCAGCAGCACCACGGCAAGCAAAACTGCAGCGACCAAAAAACCTGCTAAATCTGCCGAGAAAGCACCCGCCGCAAAACGCGATGTAAATCCTGCAGGTTCTTGGCCGTTCCCTACTGGTAACCGTCCTTAAGCGCCATGTTCACTGATATTTTGTACTTTATTGCAAATATTGCCCTAAGCCTGCTGGGCATAGCATTTGTGTTACGTGCATGGCTATATGCCATTCGCCTGCACCCCTTTAACCCCTATTCTCAGGCTATTTTTAAAGTCACCGACTGGGCGGTACAACCTCTGCATCGCTTGTTGCCTAATCAACAGCACGTAGATTGGCCTAGCATTGCCGCGGCCTATATTGTGGCCTATGTGCATGTGGCACTAACGTTGTTACTGCTCACCGATGCAGGCCTGTTCGTGCCGGGCGACTTCTGGCTGCGTGCACTGCTGTCTGCCGTCTTTACGGTTGCAGGCTGGGCTGCCAACATGGTGTTGTGGGTAACGCTGATTCAGGCAATCTTGTCATGGGTGAACCCTATGGCGCCTGTAATGCCTATTCTGAACACCCTAACCACCCCTTTGCTCAACCCCATACGTCGTCTGCTGCCACGTACAGGTGCCTTTGATTTCTCACCACTGGCGTTGTTGGTACTAGCCCAGATTGCCATTTTTATTCTGGGACGTTTGAAGCTAGGCGTCTTTGCAGGTGCTTTCTAACGTAGCGTCTGCTATAAAAAAGCCCGCTTAGGCGGGCTTTTTTTGTTTTGGACTCCGTTAGGCTACGACAGCCAGACGGTCCCACGCCAAGGCACTATTTTTATCTAAACAATGCTTTTTAATACGCTCACTAGGCGTTAACTCAAAACGCTCTACTGCACGATAAAAACGCGGCACTTGGTAGGAGGCTAACTTTTTTGATGCCCACTGAATGAGCTCTGACCACTCTAGTTCGCTGTCAGGTCGGAACTTCACAAACAACATAATTTCTTGCTCGCCGATGTCGCTGGCAACCCCAACCGCAGCAGAAGCCTCTACCGCATCATGCTCGGCAAAAATACGCTCTATTTCCCACGCCGAAACGTTCTCACCGCGAACGCGCATGCTATCTGTTTTTCTACCCACAAAAAACAGATCACCATCACTGTCTTGCCATGCCGCATCACCGGTATAGAGCTTGCCCTGCTGCACGGTTTTCTGTGTAGCATCAGCATTGTGCAAATATTCGGGTAAAAATACCCCATCTAGCGGACTAGATAACACCATTTGCCCTATTTCACCCGTGGCAACAGCGTGTCCCTCCTCATCTAACAGCTCCACCTGAATCCACGGTAAGGCTTTACCTATGGAGCCCGGTTTTCCTGATGCGTTAAACGTGGCGAAACTAGAGCACTCTGTCATGCCATAGCACTCGCGCAGCTCGCAGCCTAGCTGTTCTTGGGTAGCAACCCACGCATTTTTCGAGACTCCAGCCCCCCACGCCGTTTGGATGCTGGCACCTTCGGGAACTTCATCTTGCGGCAAGCGCACCAAAATATCTAAGATCCCTCCTAAATAGTGCAGATGCGTAGCTCTAGCTGCTTGCCACTGCGACCAAAACCGGCTGGCGGAAAAACGCTTCACAATCAGCAAACATACGTTTTCCAAGAAGGGCACCAACAGCATTTGTGCCCCTCCTATATGACATAAAGGCTCCCACAAAAACAGTCTTGACCCTGCCTTAACGCCCGCCACCTGAATCGCCGCCTCACTTGCTACACGCATCATGCGGTGCGTGAACACCACGCCTTTAGGAGCCCCCGTCGTCCCCGAGGTATAGATAATGCATAAGGTGTCTGATGGCGTAATCGTGGGATGGCGTAACACCGCATCGTGCGCTAACACCATACTCTGCAGTTCTACCCACTGCCCTGCCAGAACACCAGCATCCGCTAATACGTCAGCAAACTCTGGCTCGGCAATCACCAATGACGGTGTGGCATGCTCGACGATATAACGCACACCCGGCCCCTTTACCTTGGTGTTCACTGGAATCCACACCACACCAGACAGCATCAATGCATAGAGCAATGCTATATGCTCTGCCGTGTTGCTCAGCATGACGGCAACGCTATCGCCCTTAGTAATGCCGCGCTCAACCAACCACTGCTGAAACCCCGCTACCTGTTGCGCTAACACTTTTCTAGACAGTGGCACCGACTCAAACTCTATAACATCCTGCTCTGCGGTTTGGCTGAGCCCTCGGTACAAAAGCGGTGCTACATCCCACTGATCATTTTCTATGCGTTTTTCGAAATACTGCTCAAAGCCGTTCATAGTCCACTACGCCTGTTTTTGAAATAGGAAGAAATTGAAATCACTACGGTCACAACTATTAGTAATACCGTTGATACCGCTGCCAACGTAGGCGTTACGGCTAATTGAATGTCGTCCCACATTTGTTTAGGCAAGGTGGTGTTGATACCGCCACTCACGAAAATCGCGATAGTGAGATCGTCAAACGATACGATGAACGCAAACAGGAACGCGGACGCTAAGCTACCTGCCAACAAAGGCAAAATGACGGTGCGTAAACGTGCAGTAATAGACGCCCCTAAAATGCGTGCGGCATCATCCAGTCGCCAGTCAAACAAGCGTAAACCGGCAGATAGCGTCACCACGGCATACGGTAAAGCCAAGACGGTATGACCAATCACCATGCCTAAGTCCGTGCCTACCAAACCTGTACTCGCAAACAAATACAACAGCCCAATGGCGATGACGATACGTGGCACGATTAACGGTGCAACAAAAATCCCGAATAGCAGCTTGGTCCATCTAGAGGGTAGTTTGGTCAATGCGAACGTCGCCCCAAAACCCAGCACAACGGCTAAGAATGCGGTGGTTAAGCCAATACCAAAAGATCGGATTACGGCCGCCTGCCACACAGACGAGTTAAAGAACTCTTTAAACCAGCGCAGACTAAACAGCTCGGGGGGGAACGCTACTACTGCATTCTTCGTAAAGGCGATGGGCACCACAATAATGACGGGCAGCACCAAAAACAGCAGTACCAACCAGGTATAACCATTCAACACCTTATGCGACGACGCAGCAGCAGATGTTTGCAGAGGTAAGAATCTGTCTAAACGCTGACCTATATACAGCAAAATTTTCAGTGTGATGCCAGAGCCTTTAGCACGTCGCTTCGCTTCGGCACCCGCTAACGACGTTAACCCCACCATGCGGTCATACACATAAAAAACCACGATGGAACACAGCAGCAGTACTGTGGACAACGCCCCCGCAAACTTCAGATCAAACAGCTCTAGCACAGATGAAATCACCAACTGTGCAATCATGGTTTCGCGCGGCGTGCCCAACAAAGCAGGCACAATAAAGAAACCCAAGCTGGTAATGAACACCAATAGGCCTGCCGCTGCTACACCGGGCATGGACAATGGCAAAAAGACAGTCAGAAAGCCTGTGGCTCTACCCGCACCCAGCGTTTCCGCTGCTTGGCCTAACTGCCGACTAATGCCTTGCATAATAGGCAGCATAGTCAACACCGCTAATGGCAGCATGGCATGCACCATACCTACCAGCACCCCAGACAACGAAGGCATTAACGAGGCATTACCATCAATTAACCCTAAGCCTTCTGCCACACTGGTCAACACACCACTGCGCGATAGCAATAGCATCCACGCATAGGTTTTCACTAAATAACTGGTCCAAAACGGCAGCATGATCCACAGCAACCAGCGGTTGCGACGGCGCTCGTTAAAACTGCTGAGCAATAACGCGATGGGGTAACCAAACACCACGGAAAACACAGCCGTTAACACGGAAATGCCAAAGGTGGTCCACAGCACTTTGACGTACACCGGTGTCTCGAACAATCGCGCGAACTGCTTCACGCTAAATTCGTCATCGGCCGACATAAAGCCGCCCTGCAAAATTTGCAGTACCGGCAAAAGAAAAAACACACCCAAAAATACGATAGCTGGCAAAGCGGGTAACCATGCCCGTAACCACTTCCACTGCTTAGTGGTGTTGCTAGCCTGCAAAGAGGGTTGCAACACTGCTGCCCTATTCGTCATGACTTACTCCTACTGCATCAGCACACTGGTAGAGGCCACATCCCAGCGAATACCTACTTTGTCACCCAAACCCGCCATATGGCGTCTAGGGCAGCGCACGCTAAAGAGGTTGCTAGACTCTGCCACACCATCTAGCTTCACCTGTACGCGTATCTCTGAACCCAAAAACACCATTTCAGCCACCGTGCCCTGCACAAAACCATCTGTAGGTGACACCAGCTCAGCCATCTCTGGACGTATGAGTAAGGTAGATGCATCACTATGCTGATTAGGCGGGACATAAGCAGTCTCTACCGGTAAGGTGTATGAGCCGGCCTCGAACGCCTGCGTGGCAGTCATACGCCCATCCAGCAAATTGGATTGCCCAATAAAGTCGGCTGCAAAACGCGAGCAAGGTCGGTCGTACAGTTCTTGCGGTGTACCCAGTTGCTCTATACGCGCTTGGTTCATCAAGCACACACGATCACTCATGGTTAAGGCTTCGTCTTGATCGTGGGTCACATAAATAAACGTTGCCCCCAAATCATCGTGTAGACGACGGATTTCCAACTGCATGTGTTCGCGCAGCTTTTTATCCAATGCCCCTAAGGGTTCATCCAACAGCACCACCGATGGCCTATACGCAAAACACCTTGCTAATGCCACGCGTTGCTGCTGCCCACCCGATAACTCTTTGGGTAAGCGCTTAGCGTAATCTGTCATTTTGACCATCGCCAACGCATCTTCCACTGCCGAGTTCAACGCGGCTCCCTTCACTTGCCGCATACGCAAACCATAAGCCACGTTATCCCACACATTCATGTGTGGAAATAAAGCGTAGCTTTGGAAGACCATACCTATGCCACGCTGCCCGGCGGCAGCGTGTGTGGCATCTTTTCCATCAATCAGCAACTGACCACCGCTGGGATCCACCAAACCCGCGATCATCATCAGCAATGTGGTCTTGCCTGAGCCTGATGGCCCAAGCAAGGTTAAGAACTCACCTGCTTTCACTTGCAAATCAGTAGGCAACAGAGCGTCCGTCTCGCCATATCGTTTGGCAAGACCTTTAGTTTCCAACTTGTACATACCAATGACTCTTAAGAAATAATCCAGTTGTTAAAGCGCTCTGTCACTTCCTGACGATTCGCCGCCCACCACTCGGGGCTTGGAAGTGCCATGTTCTTAAAGTTCTGCGGTGCGCTAGGAAGAATTTCTGCCCGCTCTGGGGAAATAAACTCAAAAGCCTCTTGGTTGGTGGGGCCGTAGGCCAGTTCGTCGGTGAACAACGCTTGGCGCTGTTTGTCTGCACAAAAACGTACAAACTGCTTAGCCATTTCTGCACGGGGTGTACCGCGTGGAATCCCCCACCCTTCGATGGAATACAAACCTTCATCCCACACAATTTTCACAGGGGCGCCGTTATCAATAGCCGCCTGCGCTCTACCATTCCAGGTAGAGATCATGTCCACGTCACCGTTTTGTATGGCCTGCATGGCCTGAGCACCTGATGTCCACCAAATCGCGATATGAGGTTTAATTTTGTCTAGGCTACGAAAAGCCCTGTCCACATCTAAGGGGTACAACTGGTCCAACGGCACACCATCTGCCATCAATGCTTGTTCTAAAGTGTCCAGCGGGTTACGTCTCAACGAACGACGGCCTGGAAATTTCTCTACATTCCAGAAGTCTGCCCAGTTCTGAGGGCCTTCACTGTATTTGTCAGTACGGTAAGCCAACACCGTAGAGTAAATATCTACCCCTAACCACGTAGAAGTTAAGGCCTCGGGAATCAAACCGGGCACTTCAGCTAAGGTTATATCCAGAGGTTCCAGCAGGTTCTGAGATTCCAAATAGGGAATATCTGCTGACAACGTTAACGTAGTAACGTCCCAGATATAGTTCTTGGTCTGCACAATAGCGTTAATTTGCGCAACGGGCTGCGCCTCGCGGGCAACGTTGACGACACGTATACCCGTTTCTTTCTCAAACGGATCGTAAAACGCTTTACGGTACGCTGCAGAGTACGGACCACCTGGGTCAGCAACGATAATTTTTTTATCTTTATTCGCCCATGCTCCTAGGCTAGTTCCGGCCAATGCTAATCCGCCTGTGGCTTGTAATAATCGGCGGCGCATCATACTTTTAGGTGTACCCATGTCTCTCTCCAGTGCACTCGTTTAGTGTGTTCTACACATCTACAACAAACTGTGATGTCGCTTTCTTAGTGTGCGACTTTACGTTCTCTACGCACTTTGAAGAACTCTTCCATCATGCGTACAGGTTCGCCACTGGCATACGACTCAGCATGTAAACGAGTGGCTGCTTCTAAGGTGTCTGCAAAACTGGCTGCCGACATCTCTTTAAAACGTTGTTTGTTCAAACGCATGGCAACAGGTGGCTTCGCACCCAGCTCTTGTGCGATTTCTAAGGCTTTAGCAAAGACACGGTCTTCAGCTACCAGATGGTGGATCAAACCTATGCGATGACTTTCTTCGGCTTCCATCATGCGCCCCGTCAACGTGAGCTCAATGGTTCTGGACATGCCCAACATCAGGTTCATAATCCATGGCCCTGTCACGCTAGCAATACCCGAGTTAATTTCTGGCTGCCCCATCTTCACACCAGCGTGGGCGACGCGAATATCCCCCAACAATGTGACCTGAAACGCCGACCCTGCTGCCGTGCCATTCAACGCCATCACCAATGGTTTTTGAAGATTGCGCAGTACATCGTAAAAGCGCTCCCACGACTGTATCCACACAGCGGAATCGCTCACATCAAAATTCTGCGCTTCTTCTAAATCTTGCCCTGCACTAAAAGCACGATTACCGGCTCCGGTCATGATCAATGAACGCACGCTGTCATCACTATCAAAGTTTTTCAACGCCTGCATGATTTCCTCACGCATAGCACCGTGCCACGCGTTTAGCTTCTCGGGGCGATTCAACCTAATCACAGCGACGTTACCTAGTTTTTCTGTCTCGATAAACTTATTGCTCATAAAATAACCTTTTATTGCATAGCGATTAATTGTTAGTGAAAACAATGATATTTTCTTAGTAAAAGTAAAAAAACTAGGGATATCCATTAAGAACCCCTAGAGTTTTCTCTTTCACCACACACAAAAACCCTTATCCATTACTAAAATCACTTGCATAACAATAAGATAAGTACACGAACATCCATTTGCATTGAAAACCCAAAAAACGCGTGTTATTGTTATGCGATAAACTTTTACAAACCAACACTCATGACTGTGAACTCTTCCCAACCTGCTACTCAGTCCCCCAAAAAACGTCGTGCTGCCAAGAAGGCACCCACCGAATCCTCACTGTTTGTAAATTCAGTAGAGAAAGCCTTTCGCGTTCTTTCTGTCTTTAACCACAAGCACAGAAGACTGTCGTTGTCGCAAATCGCTCAGCTATCCACACTAGACATTAGTGCGACGCAGCGCTTTACCTTTACCTTGCAGCATTTGGGCTTTTTGATGAAAGACGAAGAGTCCAAGCTCTATGAGTTATCGCCGCGCATGCTAGACCTGTCGCATCAGTACATTTCAGCTAATGATTCAGTCAGTAGAGCCACACCGTTTTTGCAGCAGCTGGCCATAGAAACCGAAGAAACAGTCAACTTTTCTACGCTGGATCACACCGAGATTGTGTATTTGCAGCGCATTGTGAGCCGCCATGTACTGACACCAGAGGTCATCGTGGGCACACGCTTGCCCGCCTACTGCACGTCTTCTGGACTAGCAATGTTGGCAGCGCTTCCCTCGGCCGAAGCAGAGGCTATTTTGGATGCATCGGAATTGGTGCCCTATACCCAGCACACCATCTACGATAAAGCGGCGATTATGAAACGCTTGGAAGCAATACGCCTAAAGGGCTATGCTCACGCCGAAAACGAACTATATCTAGGGGATATTTCTACGGCTGTAGCGATTGTGAACTCTGACAACCGTCCAGTGGGGGCTATCAATATCGCCGTGTCGCTATCTCGCTGGAAAGGACCAGAGGAAGAGCTACGTATTGCAGCATTACTGATTGAGGCTGGACGCGCTATTTCCAGCAGAGAATAAAAAACGGGACACTTTATAGTGTCCCGTTTTTATGTAGCCTCTAGCCGTTTAGTACTGTGCAGGGGCTGGTACTACACGTGTTGGGCCTGTACCGCTTAACAACTGTACACGCTGACCAGGCACAAACTGTATGTCTGCTTCTTGAGCAATCACACGTGTTTCACCGTTATCCAAGCGCACGGTAATTTCCAAACCATCGGTTTTACCTACACGGTTTTCGATGGCATTACCCAATAGGCCGCCTAGCAATGCACCACCAATAGTCGCCAATGTCTGACCACGACCACCGCCAATAGTGCTGGCTGCAACGCCACCAATTGCTGCACCAGCACCCATACCTACGCCAGAGCTTTGATCGTCTTGAATCACGATTGGACGACTAGAAATTACAGTACCCATACGCACGATTTGTTCGCGTTGGGCTTGCCCATAGGTATACACGTTGCTGGACGCCGATTTATTGGCACAACCAGCGATGAACACCAAAGGAGATACGGCCAAGGCAACCGCAGCAAAACGTCGTGCTGCGCCTTGTTTTGTTGCTAGACTAATCATATGTACTCCATGTAAATACGGACAATATTCGCTCAAGGCACGATGCCTTAAAACTTCACATCCAAATCGTAATTCTGCTTCAGCAGTGCACTGATTTCCGCACTGGAAGGCTGATGGTTCTGAGGACCTTGGGAAGTGATTTTAATCCCGCCCATTACATTCCCCAAGCAACAAGAATCGTAAAGACTCCAACCCTTAGCCAATCCATACAACAGACCAGCACGGTGTGCATCACCACATCCGGTAGGATCTGCTACGTCTTTGATGACTATAGGGGCAATAGCGGTTTCCTGTCCGTCAGTATACAGGGTCGCGCCTTCGCTTCCACGCGTAATGATCACAGCTTGTAACTCGCCCGCAATTTCCTGGATAGAACGCTTAGTGCGCTGCTCTATCACTTCGGCCTCGTAATCATTCGCCGTCAAAATACTGGCCAGCGTAATCATGCGCTGCAAATCGTCGCCATCAAATAATGGCATGGCTTGGCCCAAATCGAAAATAAAAGGCGTGCCTTGTTTATGCAGGCGCTCAGCATTGGCAAACATGCCTTCTTTGGAGTCGGGGGCCACAATCGCCCACGCCGCCTCTTGGCCTGACAAATCATTTTCGCTGGAGTACTGCATCGCACCGGGATGAAATGCCGCAATTTGATTACCATCTAAATCGGTAGTGATATGACACTGTGCCGAGAAGGTATCGGGACGCATTTGAATCATGCTGGTATCTATACCCAGATTACGCATGTATTGCAGGTAATCCTGTGCATCCACACCAATAGTGCCTACCGGTACGGCTTGCGCACCTAGCAAATTCAGGTTGTAGGAAATATTTCCTGCACAACCGCCATACTCTTTGCGCATGTTAGGAACCAAGAACGACACACTTAGTGATTTCACACTATCAGGTAAGATGTGATCTTTAAAATGACCCTCAAACACCGTGATGGTATCAAAAGCCAACGACCCACATACCAGAATTCGCTCAGACATAAGCCTACCTAAAATATTTATCGATTTTATAACCATTGATACGTGTTGCTGACTGCACAGGCAACACAAACTCAATTTCTGACTGCGCCGCAAACGGTTGTGCCAGTTGTTGGGCACTTAAGTACTTCTTAGGCTGTACTTCTACACGAGATACTACCGCAGCAGCCACATCAGTAAACGTTACCACCAATGTGGGCCACTCTTGCGCCTGATCATCCGCGTTACGCAGTCGCACTCGTAACTGATACTGCTTCATGGTGCTTCCAGAGCCTGCTTGCTGAACCTGCAACGCAGAAGACACCACTTTAATGTCCGCTATATTGCGTACATAAGGGACTGTACACCCTACTTTCTCGCACAACGCTTCCAGCACAGGGCGTGTCATTGGCACCGCATTAGCGATCTGCAAACGAAACACATATAAGGCCTGTACAGCAAGCACTACCAGTAGAATTAAGGCCACTACCATCCAGAAAAAACGCACCAAGCGCAAACTGCGAGGCAAATCGTGTGGCTCATCATAACGATGGTACGATCTATCGTTGTCATGCCCTCTGCGACCGCTGGCAATAAAAACGGGCGACGTATCGTCTTCCTCTGCCGCACCTATGCGCCATGCGGGTTCACGCTCACGCGCCAATACCCCACTGCTGCGCGGGGGAACAAAGAATCTATCCTCGTGCTCCTCGCCATGTGGGTTGTGATCGTGCTCGTCGGGGTCTTCGTAAATAGGCTCATGAACTTCATCAACTGGCGGTTCATAGCGGGCCGATATCCACTGCACTGGGTCAGCCGTTGGCACCTCGTCTGGCATTGAGGTGTGGTCTTCTTCGTCTTCCGTTATATCGTCGTAGTCCGAATAATCATCGGCCTCTTCAGCCCGCTCTGGTACATACACGACAGCAGGCGCAACCGGAGGTTCGGGCGCGACTGGCTCAGGAGTGGGCGTTATTGGAACTGGCGCCGCCTCAGGCTGCCAACGCTGTAGACCGTCCGCTTGCGTCACCGAACGTGGCGTTTGTGGCTGAGGCCCTTCAGGAACCACCTGCTCAAAACCATCAAAAATAGCCGAGCATTGTGGACAGCGTATATAGCCTTTGCGGCGCTGCAACTGTTCAACGTTTATCGTAAAACGGGTCTGACAATGAGGACAAAGCGTTACCAGTTCCATAGCCATCACTACCTACTTAAGCGGGTCGGCGACCTGCCAAACATATCCAGCCTTCACGCTCTTGCCATACCTGCATAGGAATCCATGGCGCATAGGCTTCAATCAACTCTTCTGCCTGCCAATCCAAAATACCGGACAACGCCAAGTAGCCGCCCGGACGTACTCGCCCACATAACATAGAGGCCATCACTTTAAGTGGGCCAGATAAGATATTGGCAACCACTACATCGTAGTGCCCATCGCCCAGCGCATCCGGCAAGCTTGCGTTGATCGCTACCTGATTCACTTCGGCGTTATAGGTAGTGGAGCTGACGGCTTGCGCATCAATGTCCACGGCATCGACGTTGCTCGCACCCAGTTTTTTGGCTGCAATAGCCAAAATACCTGAGCCACAACCATAATCTAGCACGGTCTGATCGGTTAAGGCAGCCTCAGCCAACCAATGCAAACACAAGTGGGTAGTAGGATGACTACCTGTACCAAAGGCTAGGCCTGGATCTAATTCTATACGTATCCCACCTTCGTCGCCCTGCTCGGGTATGACAAGGTCAGGATCATCTCGGTGCCAACTCGGCACGATCAATACTTTGTCGCCCACACGTATGGGGCCAAATTGCGCTTGGGTAATACGCACCCAGTCGCTATCGGGTACGTCACGCACGGACCATGCTGTAGCCGGTATCGCCACATCAGACTGCTCGTTAAGCTGCGCAACTATGTCTTCAGGCTCTACGTCTTCAGGCAATAGAGCAACCACACGGTTACGTTGCCACGCCAAGACTTCTGGCTCCATACCTGGCTCGCCAAACAACGGTTTTTCTTGCTCGGTGTGTTCATCAGCATCTTCAACCGACACCGACAGCACGCCCAGTTCCAGCAAGGCATCGGACAAGCTTTCCGCTTGTTGCTCGCTGCAATGCAGTATCAGTTCTCGCATAATCAATTCCCACCAAAAAGAAAACAGGGGTACTAAACCCCTGTTCTTATTTTACCGTTTGCCTTATGGGCGTTGGGCAAGTTTTTGTTCTAAATAGTGGATGCTGGCACCGCCTTCGCGGAATGCCCCATCTTGCATCAGTTCACGATGCAGTGGAATGTTGGTTTTAATACCTTCCACCACCATTTCAGACAAGGCGATAGACATACGTGCAATCGCTTGTTCACGTGTAGCACCGTAGGTAATCAGCTTCGCAATCATGGAATCATAATTAGGCGGAACTGTGTAACCAGAGTACACATGCGAGTCCATACGTACGCCGGGGCCCCCTGGTGTGTGCCAGTTGGTGATTTTCCCTGGGCTAGGAATGAACTTGAATGCGTCTTCAGCGTTGATACGGCACTCTATAGAGTGGCCTTCAAACACGATGTCACGCTGACGCAATGTGAACTTCTCGCCTGCGGCAATTTTGATTTGCTCTTGAATCAAGTCTAAGCCTGTGATCATTTCAGTCACAGTGTGCTCAACCTGAATACGGGTGTTCATCTCGATAAAGTAGAACTCACCGTTTTCATACAAGAACTCAAACGTACCAGCACCGCGATAGCCCAGTTTTTTACATGCTTCTACACAGCGATCGCCAATACGTTCGATCAGCTTGCGAGGAATACCTGGTGCAGGTGCTTCTTCTATAACTTTTTGGTGTCTACGCTGCATGGAGCAATCACGCTCGCCCAGCCAGACCGCATTACGGCCACCGTCAGCCATCACTTGAATTTCGATGTGACGTGGGTTCTCGAGGTATTTTTCCATGTATACCTCGGGATTGTTAAAGGCTGCTGCAGCTTCAGTACGCGTTGTCGCGACGGCTGTCAGCAGTGAACCTTCGGTGAAGACCACGCGCATACCGCGGCCACCGCCACCACCAGAGGCTTTAACAATCACTGGATACCCGATATCACGAGCAATACGAATGATTTCTTGAGGGTCATCCGGCAAGGCACCAGCAGAGCCCGGTACTACCGGTACACCTGCTTCGATCATGGTTTTCTTGGCAGTCACCTTATCGCCCATCAGGCGAATGGTTTCAGGACGTGGACCAATGAAGACAAACCCGGATTTTTCCACACGCTCGGCAAAGTCGGCATTTTCAGCCAAGAAACCGTAGCCAGGGTGAATGGCTTCGGCATCGGTAACTTCGGCAGCAGAAATAATGGCGGGCATGCTCAAGTAGCTGTCGCGAGCCTGCGCTGGACCAATACACACGGACTCGTCAGCCAATCGTACATACTTGGCTTCACGGTCAACATCCGAGTGCACCACCACCGTTTTGATGCCCATTTCACGACATGCGCGCTGGATACGTAGGGCGATTTCGCCCCGGTTGGCAATGAGGATCTTGTCAAACATGGACTTAGCCGATCACGAACAGAGGTTGACCAAATTCAACGGGTTCACCGTTTTCAATCAGGATTTCTTTAATCACACCGCTCTTGTCTGCTTCAATTTCGTTCAGCAGTTTCATCGCTTCGATAATGCACAGAGCATCACCTTCTTTCACGGATTGACCTACTTCTACAAAGGGTGCTGCACCTGGGTTAGGAGCACGGTAGAAAGTACCAACCATTGGAGCAGGTACAACGTGACCAGCTGGAGCGGCAGGCGCTGCGTCAGCGGCGGGTGCTGCAGCAGGTGCAGCAGCGGCTGCAGGAGCAGCAACAGGCATAGCGGCTTGGGGAGCGGCATATACCACTTGCTGTGCAGCAGCGGCAGATGCTTTTACGATGCGGACTTTGCCATCACCTTCAGTTACTTCCAGTTCAGAAATATCAGATTCTGCTACTAGGTCAATCAGGGTTTTGAGTTTTCTAAGATCCATGCGTGCATCCTGCTGCACCGCCTCAGGCCAAAGCTGATACGGTGCGGAAAAAATTGGTCAAATCGGACATATCCATTAGCGAAATTTACTGTGCCAAGGCAAAGCGCAATGCTGCTTCGTAGCCATATGCACCCAGCCCCACAATAACACCTTTAGCCATCGCAGACAGATACGAATGATGGCGAAAAGCTTCCCGCTGATATACGTTTGAAAGATGAACCTCCACGAAAGGAATAGATACTGCAGCCAAAGCATCACGAATCGCCACACTGGTGTGTGTGTAGGCGCCAGCATTAATGATGATGTAATCAATATGTTCCCCAGCAGCCGCTTGAATGCGGTCTACCAGAACACCTTCGTGATTGCTTTGGAAAACATGACATTGAGCACCCATACCAGTGGCCACATCCGTCAGATGTGAGTTGATATCCGCTAGTGTTTGCCGCCCATAAATATCGGGCTCACGCATACCGAGCAGATTCAAATTGGGCCCATGCAGAACCAGAATGTTTTGCGCCATGCTTTATCTTTTCGTGGAGACAGTTCGACTTTTTACGCCAAAATGCGCTAAATGTCTATAAATACCGCATCATAGCATCCACACAATTCTACGCCTACCCAGCAAGGCTTGCCAATTCTATCGCTAACGAGGCCTTCGCAATTTGCCCCAACACACGATGTTGCTCCGTACCTTCGCTATCAAACAGCATTGTGTACGGTAAACCACCTTGTCGGTTACCTAAATCACGCATGATCTGTATGCCGCGATGACCAGCCACCAGAATGTCATAGCTCACTGGCGTTTTCAGCAAGAACTTGTTCACATTTCCCACGGTATCGACAGCAACGCCCAGAAAACGCACATCTGGGAATTCTTGGCTGAGCGCATCAAGGTCTGGCATTTCTTTTACGCAAGGCGGGCACCATGTCGCCCAGAAGTTCACCAGCAGCGGTTTACCCAAGTAGTCTGCCATGCTCCGGCTCTCACCCTCTAGGGTAGAGAAAGACTGTTGGTAGAAATCCCCAACTGTGGCATCAGCCGCCCAGACTGAGGGTATACCTGTCCCAAACAGTCCCGCTGCAGCGCAGCCTTTCATAAAATTGCGTCTATCCATATTTCTGCTCAATTTGAACTGCCTAAATACTACTGTACACACTCTACCCAAGCTAATACATAACTGACTACAATGAACGCCGGAGGTTTCCCATGCACGTACATATTTTAGGCATCTGCGGCACATTCATGGGCGGTTTGGCCCTAATCGCACGTTCTGCTGGCATGACCGTTACAGGTTGTGATGCAGGCGTTTACCCCCCCATGAGTACCCAGCTGGAAGAACAAGGCATCAACCTAATTGAAGGTTTTGATGCTAGCCAGACACAACTTAACCCTGATCTATATATAGTTGGTAACGTAGTGTCACGCGGCAACCCGCTGATGGAGGCCATCCTCAACCAAGGGCTGCCCTATATATCAGGCCCCCAATGGCTAGGCGAACATATACTACGCAACCAGCACGTGCTGGCTGTTGCAGGCACACATGGCAAAACCACAACCAGCTCTATGTTGGCGTGGATTCTTGAGCATGCCGGCCTGCAACCTAATTTTCTGATTGGCGGCGTAGCCCCTGATCTGGGCTTATCTGCACGCTATCAACCCGAACAACGTTATTTCGTCATCGAAGCCGATGAGTACGACACGGCGTTCTTTGATAAGCGCTCTAAGTTTGTACACTACCGACCACGCACCGCTATTTTGAATAACTTGGAATACGATCACGCCGATATATTCCCTGATCTGGCGGCGATAGAAACGCAATTCCACCACTTAGTACGCACCATCCCCGCAGAAGGGCTGATTATCGCCCCCGCACAAGACTCTAATATAGATCATGTGTTGCAACGTGGATGTTGGACTCCCGTGACCCGCTTTGGCGATGGCGGTGAATGGCATGCCGTACAAGAAGGTAACGAACTGCTGGTGTACCATCAACAAGAGCTATGTGGCCGCATTCAGTGGGAACTCACAGGCTCGTACAACATACAAAACGCCTTGGCTGCTATTGCCGCAGCACAAAGTGCTGGTGTGTCGGCTGCAGCAGCCTGCGACGCACTCTCTAACTTCAAAGGCGTAAAGCGCCGTATGGAACTGCGTGGCGAAGTAAACCGCATCAAGGTCTACGACGATTTCGCTCACCACCCTACAGCCATTGCTCTCACCTTAGAAGGCGTACGCGCCAAAGTAGGTAATGCCCGTATTCTGGCTGTATTAGAACCGCGCTCCAACACCATGAAACTGGGTGCTATGGCGGCTAGATTACCTACCGCCCTACAAGAAGCCGACCTTAGCTTCTGCTATGGTGAAGCCCAAGGCAAACACATGCTGGGTTGGGATGCTGCGTCCGTACTGTCCCCACTGGGTGAAAAAGCCTCGGTGTGGCATGATTTAACTAGCATGATCAGCGCCATCGCTGCTCAAGCACAACCTGGCGACCATATTGTGGTCATGAGTAACGGCGGCTTTGGTGGCATACACCAAAAATTGCTGGATGCTCTGTCCGCTACAGCCTAAAGTACACATCATGATTCTCTATCTGCACGGCTTTCGTTCTTCCCCTGCCTCGTTTAAAGCACAACGTTTGGCAGAACGACTACGGAACCTCGGGCTGGAACAATCGTGGGTATGCCCACAATTACCCGCCAGCCCCGCAGACACTATCGCCCTGTGTCACCAACTGGTTGAACAGCATCAGTCCACCCACCCCGAACAACCACTAGTCATAGTAGGTTCATCATTGGGCGGGTACTATGCTGCTCACCTGGCTGAACATTATCACGCACCGGCTGTGTTACTAAACCCAGTCGTGCATGCGGCACGCGACCTACGCAAACACGTGGGATCGCACACCCTATTTCATAGTGACGAGCCTTTCCATTTTTTAGAGCAATACGTTTCTGAGTTGGAAGCATTGGCCCAAACCCCTCCACATGATCCGCAACGCTATTACTTATTAGCGTGCACCGGTGATGAAGTGTTGAACTGGCAAGAAATGGCCGAACACTATGCGGGTAGCCAAGGCAAAATCATACAAGGTAGTGATCACGGAATTTCTGACTTCTCTGAATACGAAGACGATGTGCTCGCTTTTATTCTAGAAAATCTCCGCACTACTACCCATCCCTAGTTTCCAAGTTACACCCGATTTATGTACGTCCTTTTTGAAGACAGCGGTAAGTTCAAAGCTGAAAAAATCTTTTCCGACGCAGACAGTACCCTGCAAGTAGAGTCTGCCAGTGGGAAACGCAGCAAAATCAAGAAAAACACGGTGTTTTTCGAATTTGAACAACCCGACCCCACTACACTGCTTGAGCAGGCAGAAACGCTGTCTCAAACGTTGGATATTAAATTTTTGTGGGAATGCGCTCCCCAAGAAGAGTTTCAGGCCACTGAGTTTGCTGCTGACTACTTTGGCCACACCCCCAATGCCATTGAAAAAACCGCACTGATTTTCGCGTTACATAGTGCCCCTGCGTATTTTCACCGTAAAGGCCGAGGCTTATACCGCCCCGCTCCGCCTGAAATTCTAGAAGCAGCATTAGCCGCTATAGAACGCAAACGCCTACAAGAAATTCAGCAAAAAGCATGGACTGACGCCATGTTAAATGGCGAGCTACCCCCAGAGATTGCCGCCGTAGCCGGTTCGTTGCTGATCAGCCCAGATAAAAACACCCAAGAATGGAAAGCCTTTGATGCGGCCGTGACGCAATCGGGGTTAAGTGCTGAAAAACTCTTGCTGAAACTGGATGCGTGGCCCAGTGCCTTAGCGCTGCATCGCTACCGATTCTTCTCGCAGCACTTCCCGCGCGGTATTGAGCTCCCCCCCGTGGAACTGGGCGACTTCTTAGATGGCTTGCCTCTTACTGATGCAAAAGCCTACTCAGTAGACGATGCAGGCACTATAGAAATTGACGATGCTCTGTCTGTGACTAAGCTGGATGACGACCGTGTGCGTATCGGGGTGCACATTGCCACCCCAGGCTTGGCTATTTTGCGTGATAACGAGTTTGACCAAATTGCTCGCAAACGTATGTCTACGGTATACATGCCGGGGCAAAAAATCCCCATGTTGCCACATGAGTTTGTAGAGCACTTCTCGCTACAAGCGGGTGCAGAGCGCCCAACGCTCTCTCTCTATGTAGAGGGTAGCCTCAGCACAGGCGAAATTTTCAGCACAGAAACCAAACTGGAAAAAATCGTTGTACAAGAAAACCTAGTACAAAGTGATTTAGACCCACACGTCACACTGGAAGCGCTAGAAAACGACACCATAGACTTGCCTTATGCAGAGTGGCTACGCCCCCTGTGGCAGTTTTCGCGCCGTTTATCCGCCAAACGTGACGAAGTGCGCGGCAAACCCGAGAACAACAACCGTGTGGAATACACCTTTGATCTACAAGGCCCACCCGATGACCCCGATAGCACGATTAACCTGATCCCACGTGTGCGCAATGCGCCTTTGGGCTTGCTGACCGCCGAATACATGATTATGGCGAACAGCTTATGGGGTGGCTTGCTGGTGCAACTGGGCTTGCCTGGCATTTACCGCTCACAGCAGGCTATGCGCACCCGCATGTCTACCCATGCTGCACCACACGAGAGCATTGGTGTACCGCAATATATCTGGTCTACATCGCCACTGCGCCGTTATGTAGACTTGGTCAACCAATGGCAAATCCTGGCCGCCGCCCAGCACGGTGTATCGGCTCGCTTGGTCGCCCCTTTCAAACCCAAAGATGCCGACCTATACGCCATTATTGGGGCATTTGATTCGCAGTACACCACGTGGAGCGACTTCCAGTACACCATCGAACGCTACTGGGTATTGCGTTGGTTACAGCAACAAGACATTCATCAGGTAGAAGCCACCTTTATTAAAGAAGACTTGGTACGCTTCAACAATTGCCCGCTGACCACACGCGTAGGCGGCTTAGGCAGCCTAGAGCGTGGTCAACAACTGCGTCTAGAAATCTGCCAAATTGATGAGCTACAGCTAGAGGTATCCTGCCGCCTTCTGGAAGTGCTGGATCCCCCTGCTGCTGCCTAACAGCCATGAGCCGCCTGCCTCTCTCTACTGCGGCACAGCCCTACCGAGACTTTTTATGGTGGGCAGTTCTGGCTTCGGTGCTCTTACACCTAGGGCTCATTTGGTGGTGGCAACGCACCCCCGCCCCTACCCCTATACTACCTTCAGAGCTAGATGTAGCACTGGTGAACTTCAGCACTGAGTCTGCCCCCTTACACGCACAGTTGTTGGCGCAATGGCAAGCTGAAGGGGGTGGTCAAAGCGATAACCCTGTACACGCTTCGGCCCCCTCAGAATCTCACGCCATGCCCACTCCCAATGAGCTGGTGCTTCAGGCTTTTAAACGTCGCCAACAACAGCTAGAACAAGAACAGCACCAGTTGCTTAGTGCTCTAGAAGCTGAGTGGGAAGTCGCACAAGCAAGACAAGCACAAGACTTTACTGGTGAAGGTGCCCGTTCTGATAGCGCCGATCAAGACCAACAGTTACAAGCCCTCTCCGCTCAGTTGCAGGTATTACGTGCGGAAGTAGAACGCTACAACAGTAAGCCGCGTTATCAATACGACGCGCCTTCTGCGCGCCAATCGGCCCAAGCTGCCTACCTAGAGAACTGGCGTCAAACTATCGAAACCTTAGGGGCTGAACATTACCCCGATGAGGCGCGCGGACGTTTATCTGGTTCGGTACAACTTACCGTATTCGTGCGCAAAGATGGCAGCGTAGAGCGCATCACCATCAACCGCCCTGACCCTAATCCCTTGTTTACTCTGGCTGCTCAACGTATTGTGCGCTTAGCTGCTCCTTTCCCACCGTTTCCACCTGAACTCAGCGACGAAACCGATGGGCTAGCTATTACCCGTACGTGGCATTTTTCGCAGCATTTACTGACTACTCAACCATGACCATCACCACCCGCTATGCCGTGGTAGGCAACCCTATTGCCCACAGCCGCTCCCCTTTTATTCACCATGCCTTTGCCGAGCAATGTGGCATAGCACTGGTTTATGAGCGCCTGCTAGCGCCAAAAGATGGCTTTGCTGCGACGATTTCTGATTTTTTTGCGGCTGGCGGTAAAGGCTTGAACATCACCGTCCCCTTCAAAGAAGAAGCCTTTGCCCTGTGCGAGTCCAGATTATCGCTACGCGCACGCATCGCGGGTGCCGTCAATACCTTATGGATGGAAGAGGATGGCTTACACGGCTGCAATAGCGATGGCCTAGGACTGGTCAACGATATAATGCGCTTAGGTTTTGCACCAGAAGGTAAACGCATTTTGATGGTAGGCGCTGGCGGCGCGGCACGAGGCTGCTTACTACCGCTACTGCAGGCCGGCTGCCACAGTCTGCATGTAGTGAACCGTACTGCTAGCCGTGCCGAAGACTTGGTAACCGAGTTTCTTCAACACTGCCCAGAATACCGTACACAACTGAGCGCTGGTTCATTAGATAGCGCCACAGGCAACTGGGATATTGTGATCAACGCTACCTCCGCAAGCCTAGGCGCGGAACGCATTGCCCTACCCACCTTAGGCTTTACACCGCAATCTCTGGCCTACGACATGATGTATGGCAAACAACCTACTGCCTTTATGCTCGACGCCGCACAACAAGGCGCTTCGGTTCAAGCCGACGGCTTAGGTATGCTGGTAGGACAAGCGGCTGTTAGCTTTGAAATCTGGCATGGTATGCTACCGCGTACCGAAGACGTACTGGATCAACTACGCCACGCGCTATAAGCCCTCTTTTGTCATGCTAGACGACACCCTTCCTCTGCCCACCAAGCGCAGCATCAGCAAGCTTAAGGTCATCAGCCTTATCGTGTTGATACCTATTGCATTGCTGTTGCTCTATCAGGTGTACTTATTCCTGATGGTGTGCTGGTATAGCGTGCAAAACCCCACGGCTAGCGCCGTGATGCAGCAAACCATACAAGAATTACGCCGCGATGATCCAACCGCTAGCATCACGCACCAATGGGTAGCTTATGCGGACATCAGCAACAATCTAAAACGCGCGGTCATTGCTTCTGAAGACTCTAACTTCACCAATCACGAAGGCATAGAATGGGCAGCGATACGGCGTGCGCTGGAATACAACCGCGCCCAAGCAGAAAAAGGGTCTGGATTACGCCGAGGCGGCTCTACCATTACGCAGCAAGTGGCCAAAAACCTGTTTTTATCGAATTCGCGTAGTTATTGGCGTAAAGGCCAAGAATTGGTGTTGAGCTACATGATAGAAACCGTTATGAGCAAAGAGCGTATTCTAGAAATTTACCTGAATATCGCACAATGGGGCACGGCTACTTTTGGTGCTGAAGCGGCCTCTAGGCACTATTTCCGTGTAGGCGCTAACCAGCTTACCGCACGACAAGCGGCCAATTTAGCAGCCATGCTACCCAATCCCACGTATTACGACACCCATCGTAATACGCGCTATCTCAATAGCCGCACCAACACCATTCAGCAACGCATGCGTTTGGTGCAGATTCCTTAAGCAGCTCAGCAGCAATTTTGTTAAGCTTTATCCTTTAGCATTTTGACCTTTAGTAAGTCCCCGCAATGCGCACTGCCCGCCGCTATTTGGCCTCTGAAATCTACCGATCCTGTGCTGTAGTGCTTCTTGCCCTACTGGGACTCTTCACTTTTTTTGCCCTGATAGACGAACTAGACAAGGTCAACAAAAACTTCACCTTGCTGAACCTGTTTTATCTGGAAAGCTTGCAACTCCCCACCCGTTTATATGAACTGCTCCCCATCGGGCTGCTCATTGGTGCCGTGCTGGCACTGGCCAGTTTGGCGCAGCGTAACGAGCTGGTCATTTTGCGCGTATCCGGCGTCAGCGGTTTGGGTATGTTGGGTATGTTGTGGGTAGTCACCATACCGCTGATGGTGGGTGCTTTTCTACTGTCTGAATACATTACCCCTGCTGTGCAAATTAAAGCCAGCGAAGCCCAACTACAGTTATTGGGGAGATCCGGTGGTGGCCGTTTAAGTAGCGGTTATTGGTTTAAAGAAAACACCGCAGACGGCGGCTCGCGCATTATCAATATTCGCCAGATTCAAGCCAGCGGACAAGTCAGTGACATTACTGTTTTGGAAATGCTGCCCGAGCAAGCCTTGGACACCTTAACTCAGGCACCCTCCGGCCAATTCCATAGCAATGGTTTGCGCTTAGATAACGCGACCATTATTACTATAGACCCCACAGCATCCCAAGCCTTACACGCCGAAACAGCACCTGAAAAACCATTAAGCACCATGAGCACCGAGCCCACCTTAGAGGTGCGCACAGCTCTCACCGCCGATAGATTAATTGCCCGTATTCTGACACCAGAAATGATGTCAGCCAGTGACCTCATCGAATACATTGCGTATTTGAAGGCCAACGAGCTGCAAACCGATAGGCAAATGGTGGCCTTGTGGCGCAAAATTGCCTACCCCTTCACGTTACTGGTCATGATGACTATTGCTGCGCCCGTCAGTTTCATGCAAACCCGACGCGGTGGCGTAGGTACTAAAGTGTTTGCAGGCATCTTGATTGGTGTGGGCTTTTTCATGGCCAACCAAATGGCCTTAAATATCGGTACCCTGAGTAAATGGGCACCGTGGGTAACGGCTTTGGGGCCCAACATCATTGCACTGGCGATTGCGCTTATCGCTTTGCTGATCATGGAAAACCGCAACCGTTTCACACGTCGTCGTACCTTGCTGGCTACCGCTGACTGACATGATTATTGAAACGTCTAAACCTGTATGGGTAATTGGTGATGTGCAAGGCTGCTATCAAAGTCTTGAAGCTCTACTTGCCCACCCCACCATACAGGCTGACCACGATGCCCTATTCTGCTTTGCAGGCGATTTGATTAATCGTGGCCCGCAATCGGTAGAGTGCATACGGCTTGCCCAGTCCATGGGTGACAACGCCATCACGTTATTAGGCAATCACGATATACATTTGCTAGGGGTTGCAGCAGGTATACGCAAGGTAGGTAAATCAGACACCGCCCAAGAGATTCTGGATGCCCCTGATGCCGAGCAACTCGTAGACTGGTTACGTCATTGCCCCTTAGCTTTACAGGTGCATGACCACCTAATCGTGCATGCAGGTGTTGCCCCTAGCTGGACCTTGGCACAAACTTTGGCTCATGCTCATGAAGTAGAGCAATGTCTGCAAGCACCAAATTGGAAACACCTGCTAGATGGGCTATTTGGTAACCACCCCGATGTATGGAGTGATTCCCTGCAAGGACAAGACCGCCTACGGTTGATCATTAATATTTTGACCCGTATGCGCACCTGCTATCCAGACGGTAGATTAAACACCAAACACAAAGGCCCGCCTGATCTACAGGAAGGCCATACCGCGTGGTTTGATTTACCCAATAGAGCGCTGAAAGTACCCGTTATTTTTGGGCATTGGTCTACGCTGGGCTTAATGCAACGGCCTGATGCCGTGTGCTTAGATACGGGCTGCGTATGGGGTCAGTCGTTAACCGCCATACGCTTACCGGATAGAAAAGTAGTGCAGGTAGCGCACCAAGAAACTCAGGCGCTAAACCCACTGGCCTTTTAAGTTAGGCTTTTTCTACTACGGCTGCATGTACTTGCTGCCAAGTTTCTGTGGCTACTACTGCCCTACCTACTTCGGCGCAGTACGCTGCTGGTAGCACCGTCAAAAACTCGCACTCCACCATTGCGCCGCGTGACCCCAGTAAGATCCAGATATTGGCCATCAAGCTTTGGTCACCGGTAAAAGCAAAGCGAGCGCTACGTTCACCGTGTTGGTAATAACGTAAGGCAACGGGCTGTATGTCTACGTTGACGCGTATTGCTGCCTCAAACAAGCTGGCATGAAAAGGTTTAACTTCATCACCTGCGGATGTCGTGCCTTCTGGAAACAAACCCACGGCCTCAGAACGAACAAAGCGTTGATTCATTTGTTCGCTTACGCCTTTAATGGCGTGCCGATGAGTACGGTCTATATATACCGTGCCCGCCCCCGATACCAGCCAGCCTATGACAGGCCATTTACGAATTTCGCTTTTAGCGACGAAACACGTGGCGCGCACCTTATCCAACACGAAAATATCTAGCCAAGAACAGTGATTGGATACCCACAATACCGAACCATCCAGCACAGGCTTGCCCTGTACCACTACTTTAACCCCGCAGATAGCCAGCAGCCCTTTGGACCAGTTCTGGATCATCCACAAGCGGCGTGAAAAGCCAATAATGGGAAAAAGTAAGAGTGTGGACAAGAGCCCACCTAACAACCAAAACAGTAGCCCGACAGAGCGCCAAGCAAATCGCAATACACTCAAGATTCAATTCCTGCTTGTGTAGAAACAGACTGCCCCGCTTGGGCAGCATCCAACCAGCGCTGCAAAATCACAGCTGCGGCCACCGCATCATCATCGTCATGGTTGCCCAGTATTTGCTGAGCCTCCATGCTGGACCCTCGTTCGTCTACCAATACTACCGGTAGCCCGTATCGCCCTTGCAACTGGTTAGCAAAACGTCTACAACGCAACGAAGCGTATTGCTCTTCGCCCGTCATCGTAAGTGGCAGCCCCACCACCAACTGGTCTGGCTGCCATTCTTTAAGCAATGCCTCAATGGCAGCAAAACGTTGAATCTTCGTTACAGGCCGCAAAATCGTTAATGGGCGGGCATGCCAGGTCAACGTATTGCCCAGCGCCACGCCAATCTTTTTTAGGCCATAGTCAAAAGCCAGTACGGTTAACTCAGGCATGACCAGCAGCCATACTCAACATAGCTGGATCAATGCCCAACTGAGCCAGTGCCGCATGATAACGCTCGGTGGCTGGTAGCTCAAAGAGGATTTTGGCATCCGCCTCTACGTTCAGCCATGCATTTTGGGACATTTCGTCCTCAAGTTGCCCTGCACCCCATCCGGCATAGCCCAACGCAATCAACACTTGCTCTGGCCCTTTACCACCCGCTACGTCTTGCAATACATCACGTGACGTTGTCAACGCCATCTCGCCCAAAGCAATGCTAGAGCTATAACTACCTGCTGGTGCATGCAACACAAAACCACGGTCTGTTTGTACAGGACCACCAAAAAACACAGCACGTTGCTGTTCTTCGAGGTCTAACGTGAGTTCTAGCTCTATACGTTGCAGCAGATCGCCAATAGTCATATCAGTAGGCCTATTGATCACTACCCCTAGCGCACCGTTTTCATTATGCTCACAGACATAAATCACCGTCCCGGCTAAGCTTCCAGTGACCATTCCAGGCATCGCCACCAGCAATTGTTTGGAGAGATCAATACGCTCAGGCGTTTCCACCTGTTGCTCCACGGCACTCATGTTGAACCCCCCAATACTAAATGTCGTAGCGTCACGACTGAAATTAGACTTCAATCAGCTCAAAATCTTCTTTGCGTGCACCACACTCTGGACAAACCCAGTTTGGCGGCACATCCTCCCATAGAGTACCAGGCGCAATACCTTCTTCAGGCAAGCCTGCTTCTTCATCATAGATCCAGCCACAAATCAAACACATCCAGGTACGCATAACTCAAATTCTCTTATCAAAAACTCTGGACCCCCTGCAAGCAGGCAATCCATTAAAATGGGCTTCATAATACTAAACCCTGCGCCGATCTGGCGTACTTTGCTCAAGTTTCATTGATTTTTCACATCATGGCTACTGATTTACCGCCTTCCTCACCACCTTTGGTGTTGTTGTTTGGCCCTCTAGATCCTACTGGCGCTGCCCACCTTATGGCGGATAGCATCAGCTGTGCTCGACTGGGCTGTCACGCCGTAAGCGTAGTAACCAGCTTGCACGTACAAGACACCATATCCTGCGAACAACTGCAACTGGTGCCACCTGAACACCTGTACGATCAAATGCGCTGCTTGCTAGAGGACATGCCAATCAGCGCCATCAAAGCCGGTCCGCTTTATAGTGCTGAAGCCGCCAGCGTACTCGCCCAAGTGGCCGCAGACTACACCGCTATTCCGCTGGTGCTGCAACTGCAATCGCTGCAAGACCATATGCTGGCCGACCACGATATAGATACAGATGATGTCATGGATGCGATTTTTCAACTGGTACTGCCACAAACCGATTTGGTCGTGGCAGATAGTACCTTACTGGAACAATTGCAGAACTCAGGCCATCTGCCCGAGCAAGACAATGTGTATCAAGCCGTCTTAGACTTAGGCGCTAACCAGCTTTTAAGCGCAACACCGGCTCAAGGCTCCGACCCTGCGCGCTATCAACTGCTAGGCCAAGATGGCACACGCCAGCACTGGCCGCTAGAAGCCACCCCTCACCGTCTGCATGATACTGACTCTACTCTTAGCGTCGCCATTGCTGCTGGGCTGGCTCAAGGCAAGCCACTACAACGTGCTATTGCTGAAGCCATTCACTTTACAGAAAGCAGTGCAGCGCGACATTTCCAAGCCGGCATGGGCAAACTCATACTGAATCAAACACTATGACCCAGACATTACGTTTTCCGCGTGGCCTTTATGGCATCACACCCGAATGGGACGATACCAACAAGCTATTGGATGCCGTGTCAGATGCGCACCGTGGTGGCATGACCGTGCTGCAATGGCGACGCAAACTAGCCACCCCTGAATTGGCGACTACGCAGCTAGAGGCCTTACTAGAACGTTGTAAGCAGCTACAGTTACCATTACTCATTAACGACGATTGGGAGCTGGCCTGCCACTACCACGCTGATGGTGCCCATCTAGGAAAAGACGACGGTTCTTTGACCATGGCCAGAGCCGCTCTGCCTGCGCCTAAGTTCATTGGAGCCTCCTGCTACAATTCTCCCGACATCGCCTTGCAAGCGCTGCAAAAGGGCGTGGACTACATTGCTTTTGGTGCCATGTTTACGTCCACGGTTAAACCCAATGCACCGCGCGCATTGCCTGAACACATACAGCAAGGGCTTGCTCACTGTCAGGCTTATGCGACCGCCGCAGGCCGGCCCGCCGTCGTTGCGATTGGCGGCATTACCGTAGAAAACGCTGCCAGCGTAATTCAAGCTGGAGCCGATACAATAGCCGTTATTAGCAGCCTGTTTGAGGCGCCAAACGTTTACCAACGAGCACAAGCGTTTACGGATCTCTTTACCGAAAACGTTTAACTCGCCCTCTTTACCGGATACCTTCACATGACTAGCAATGCAGATTTGTTCGAACGTGCCTGCCGCCACATTCCTGGCGGTGTTAACTCCCCAGTACGAGCATTTGGCTCGGTAGGTGGTACACCACGCTTCATTCAGCGTGCAGAAGGCCCTTGGGTTTGGGATGCAGAAGGCACCCAGTACATTGACTACGTAGGCTCATGGGGCCCGGCCATTTTGGGTCACGCTCACCCTGACGTGATTAAAGCCGTACAAGAAAGCGCCACACACGGTTTGTCTTTTGGTGCGCCTACAGCAGGTGAAGTAGAGTTAGCCGAACTCATTTGCCAACTGCTGCCTTCCATTGAAAAAATACGTTTAGTTAGCTCTGGCACCGAAGCCACCATGAGCGCCATCCGTTTGGCTCGTGGCTACACCGGCCGCAACAAAATCATTAAATTTGAAGGCTGCTACCACGGCCACGCTGACAGCTTGCTGGTAAAAGCTGGTTCTGGCTTGTTGACCTTTGGTAACCCCACATCCGCTGGCGTGCCCGCCGAGTTCATTCAGCACACGCTGGTCTTGAACTTCAACGACATTGAAGGCGTAAAAGCCGCGTTTGCTCAGCACGCCGACGACATCGCTTGCGTCATCGTTGAGCCTGTGGCTGGCAACATGAACCTGATCAAACCTGTACCTGGCTTTTTGGAAACGCTGCGTGAGCAATGTACCGAACACGGCTCCGTGCTGATTTTCGACGAAGTAATGACCGGCTTCCGTGCTGGCGCTAAAGGTGTACAAGGCATCACCGGTATTCGCCCTGACATGACCACACTGGCAAAAGTGATTGGTGGTGGTATGCCCGTAGGTGCTTTTGGCGGTAAAGCTGAAATCATGGACTGCATCGCCCCCTTGGGCTCGGTGTACCAAGCCGGTACCTTGTCCGGTAACCCTGTAGCAGTCGCGGCTGGTTTGGTAACGCTGAAGCTGTTGCAAGAACCTGGCGTGTACGATCAGTTAGAAAAACAAACTCGCGTACTGGCAGAAGGTTTGGCAGAGCGCGCCCGTGCGGCTGGCCACGCGTTTTCTAGCGATTACGTGGGCGGTATGTTGGGTCTGTACTTTACCGACAGCGTACCTACCTCGTTTGCCGAAGTATCCAAAAGCGATACACAGAAATTCAACCGCTTCTTCCACGGTATGTTGGATGCAGGCGTGTACTTGGCACCGTCTGCGTACGAAGCTAGCTTTGTGTCATTGACTCACGATGACGCCATCGTTGCCCAAACCCTAAAAGCTGCTGAGCAGGTATTCAAACAGCTTTAATGCTCAAGTAAAAACGCTAGAAAAGGCGTATTTCTTGTGCTTACAGCCACTGTCGTGTGATGCGGCAGTGGCTTTTTCGTGGCCGGTGGAATGTTAAAAGCTTGATTATTCGCAAGGCAAAGATACCCCCCACCAATAGAATTGTAGGCATTGTCTGAGCCCTTAATTGGGTTTGAATTCATATAGCGCTTCTTTCTGGAATCCCGCCATGAATATGCATGATGTCCCCTTTACTGCGACCTTAGCTGATGCACCTGACCTAGAAAGCCGTGTGGTTTCTAGCGATCACCAGGACATACGTCTTTGGCTACGCCTGCTCAGCTGCACCACTTTTATCGAAAACGAAATCCGTAGCCGCCTGCGCAACGAGTTTCAGACCACACTGCCGCGCTTTGACTTGATGGCCCAGTTACAGCACGAAAGTGATGGCATGAAAATGAGCGATCTTTCCCGCCGCATGATGGTCACCAATGGCAACATCACCGGCATTGCTGATCAGCTTGAAAAAGACGGTTTGGTAGAACGCACCAAACTGGACACCGACCGCCGCAGCTCGTTAATTAAGCTCACCCCTAAAGGTCGTAAGCTGTACCAAAAAATATCCCAAGCACATGAGTCATGGGTGCGTACGCTATTCGCGTCGCTGTCTAAAAGCAGCCACCAAAAACTCTATGAGCAATTGGGTGAACTGAAAACTATGGCACGTCTTTTTAGCCATATTCCCGAGATGGCAAACTAAAGCTCTACCTTTGTTCGGACGACGTACTCGTAACTCGCACAAAGCCCTTATCAGTAGCTGCACCACCATAGCCAAAACGGGTATGATTAAAGCCTATTTTTGATCTCTCTCACCTACAGGTGTGTTATGGCTGTCAATCTGCAAATCCCTGCTGAATCCGATATCCACGCTGTTGCTGGCGTTGAAATCGGGATTACCGCTGCTGGTATTCATAAATCAGGTCGTCCGGACCTTACCGTGTTTCGTCTTGCTCCTAACAGTTCAGTAGCAGGTGTGTTCACGACCAACCGTTTTCGCGCGGCTCCCGTACAAGTTAGTGAAGCGCATTTGCACTCTGACGCCGACACCCGCGCCTTGGTAATTAACACCGGTAACGCCAACGCTGCCACAGGCGAAAGCGGCCTGCAAAATGCTCGCCGCTCGTGTGAAGAATTAGCGCAATTGCTAGACCTGCGTCCATCCCAAGTATTGCCTTTCTCTACTGGCGTGATTTTGGAGCCCCTGCCGGTTGAAAAGCTGGTAGCCGCATTGCCTGCTGCCGTAGACAGTTTTGGTGCAAACCGCTGGTTTGATGCTGCACACAGCATCATGACTACCGACACACAACCAAAAATTCATTCCAGCCAAATCACGCTGGGCGACACCCTGACTACCATTACAGGTATCAGCAAAGGTGCGGGCATGATCAAGCCAAACATGGCGACCATGCTGGGCTTCTTGGCTACGGACGCTGGTATTGCCCCTGAGTTGCTGAAAGAGATGACACGCTCTATTGCGAACCGCTCTTTCAACCGCATCACTATTGATGGCGATACCTCTACCAACGACTCCTTCATCATCATGGCCACAGGCCAAAACGGTGTGATGGTAGATTCGGTAGCTAGCCCACACTACGCGGTGCTGTACCAAGCCCTAACAGCCGCTGCGGCTGAACTGGCACAAAAAATTGTGCGTGATGCAGAAGGCGCTACTAAATTCATGACCATTCAGGTTGAAGGCGCCGCTAACGAAGCGGAAGCCCTGAAAGTGGCCTACGCTGTTGCACAGTCACCACTGGTTAAAACGGCGTTTTACGCTTCTGACCCTAACTTAGGCCGTATCTTGTGTGCCATTGGCTACGCCGGCATTAAAGACCTAGACGTTAGCAACTTGAACCTGTGGTTGGGTGATGTGTTGGTAGCCGAAAAAGGCGGTCGCGCTGCCAGCTACCAAGAGGAAGACGGTCAACGCGTCATGCAAGAAGCCGAAATTGTGATGCGTATCGCGCTAAACCGTGGCACGCACAACGAGACTGTTTACACCTGCGATTTCTCGCACGACTACGTCTCTATTAACGCTGATTACCGCTCTTAATCCCTAGGGCAGCCTACTTGGCTGCCCTACAGGTGCTTGTTTTATTGCGGATTTTAAGTTTTTCCCCTACAATAAAAGGCTTAGCTTAAAAGGCTAATAACTTTATTTTTATGATTTTGGCGATTTTCGCCAGATTTTTAGGATTTTCCCTATGTACGCGGTTATAAAAACCGGTGGTAAACAGTATCGTGTTACTACTGGCCAAAAATTGAAAATAGAACAGATACCGGCAGACATTGGGCAAGAAATCTCGCTAGACCAGGTTTTGTCCGTTGGTGAAGGTGAGTCCCTGAAAGTGGGTACTCCTTTTGTTGATGGTGCCGTGGTTAAAGCTACTGTTCTTGCACAAGGCCGTCACCCAAAAATCAAGATCTTCAAAATGCGCCGTCGCAAGGGCTATCGCAAAACACAAGGTCACCGTCAAAATTACACCGAAGTTCGTATCGAAGCTGTTAACGCTTAATTAGCGTACAGTTTTGGAACTTCCGGCTAAACTGGAGTTTAAAACATGGCACAGAAGAAAGGCGGCGGCTCTACGCGAAATGGACGCGACTCACAGTCGAAACGACTGGGCGTTAAAATCTACGGTGGCCAAGCCATCAATGCTGGTTCTATCATCGTTCGCCAGCGCGGTACAGAATTCCACCCCGGTGTGAACGTAGGTATGGGCAAAGACCACACTCTGTATTCCTTGGTGAATGGTCATGTCAAGTTCAGCATCTCTGGTGCTCTGAACAAACGTACTGTTTCCGTAATCGCTGCTGAATAAGCTGCATTACTGACAGTATCAAAGCCCTGCCCCTAACCGGCAGGGCTTTTTGCTTTACACTATCTCTTTTTGCATCACCACTTTACACATCAGGTCAAATCATTTTATGAAATTCGTAGACGAAGCAACCATTGAGGTTATAGGCGGTCGCGGCGGCAATGGCGTCGCAAGCTTTCGCCGCGAAAAGTTCATCCCTAAAGGTGGGCCTGATGGCGGTGATGGCGGACGCGGCGGTAATGTATACGCTATCGCAGACCGTAACGTAAACACACTGATCGACTACCGCTTTGCGCGCTTGCACCGTGCACGTAACGGCGAAAACGGTAGGGGTTCAGACCAGTACGGCGCCGCAGGTACAGACATCATCCTGCGTATGCCTGTAGGCACCACCATTATGGATGCCGAAACAGGCGAGTTGCTGTTCGATCTGGATCACCACGGTCAAGAAGTTATTTTGGCGGCTGGCGGCCAAGGCGGCTTGGGTAACCTGCACTTCAAAAGCAGTATTAACCGAGCACCACGCCAAGCGACTGCAGGGGAAATGGGCCACCAACGCAAACTGCGCTTAGAACTGAAAGTGCTGGCCGACGTAGGTCTGCTAGGCCTGCCTAACGCCGGTAAATCCACCTTCATCAGCAAAGTATCTAACGCACGCCCACGCATTGCAGACTACCCCTTTACTACGCTACACCCCAATCTGGGCGTGGTGCGTACATCGGCTGCACACAGTTTTGTGATTGCTGACCTTCCTGGTCTGATTGAAGGCGCATCCGAAGGTGCTGGTCTAGGCCACCTGTTCTTACGTCACCTGTCGCGTACACGCTTGTTGCTGCATATTGTGGACGTCAGCACCTTAGACCAAGACGTAGACCCCGTAGAGGCTGCGCTAGAGCAAATCCAAGTGATTACCGCTGAGCTGAACTTGTACAGTGAAGAACTGGGTGACAAACCACGCTGGTTGGCACTGAACAAGCTGGATATGGTAGATGACCCAGAAAGCCTGCGCCAAGAGCTCATCAAACGCTTAGACTGGAAAGCCCCTATCTACGGTATTTCGGCGCTAACAGGTCAGGGCACCGAAGATTTGGTGCGTGATATACAAAACTGGCTAGACGAGCAACGTCGCTTGCAGCAAGAGGCCGATGAAAAAGCTGCCGGTACCTTTGTGGAACCTGATCCTAGGTTTGACGAAAAACGACAAAACATCGATACACCGCCGCCTGCGGGTACTAACGACTAGTAAAGACGACGCTCTCGCGTCATTCAACGCTAAAATCCACAGGAATCCGCTAGGATTCCTGTTTAGTCCTGACTGTAGTATTTCTTCTTTATTTGCTGCGTCCCCATGTCTGTATCGTCTGATAACTCTTCCGTTATTGCCCAAGCCAAGCGCTTGGTTGTTAAAGTAGGCTCTTCGTTGGTGACCAACAATGGTCGCGGTATTGATAGCGATGCCGTTGCGCAATGGTCTGCCCAAATTGCCGAATTACACAACCAAGGCAAACAAGTGGTGTTGGTTTCCAGTGGTGCGATTGCCGAAGGCGTTGCCCGCCTTGGCTGGACTCGTCGACCTAGTGTCATGCACGAGCTACAAGCCGCTGCCGCTGTGGGCCAAATGGGTCTGATACAAGCCTATGAGGTTGCTTTTGCCAAGCATGGCATCCGTACTGCCCAGATTTTGCTGACGCACGAAGACTTGGCCGACCGCCACCGTTATTTAAATGCGCGCAGCACCCTCTACACCCTGTTGGCACTGGGTGTAGTGCCTATCGTGAACGAAAACGATACCGTGGTCACCGATGAAATCCGTCTGGGTGATAACGATACGCTAGGTGCCCTAGTCACCAACTTAATTGAAGCCGAATCACTGATCATTCTTACCGACCAGAAAGGCTTGTACAGCGCCGATCCACGCAGCAACCCCGACGCCGAGTTCATCTCTGTTGCCCAAGCGGGTGACCCTGCTTTGGAAAAAATGGCCGGTGGTGCGGGTAGTTCAGTAGGTACAGGCGGTATGCTCACCAAAATTCTGGCTGCTAAACGAGCAGCCAACAGTGGCGGGCATACAGTTATTGCCTCGGGCCGCGAAGAAAACGTCTTGAATAGACTGGCACAAGGCGAGCTAATAGGCACAGAACTACGTGCTACGCTGCCGGTAAAATCAGCACGCCAGCGCTGGCTAGCCAACCACCTACGAGTGCGTGGTCGCGTTACATTAGACGAAGGTGCGATTAAAGCCCTCACCAACGGCCACAAGAGCCTGCTGCCCATTGGTGTGATCCATGCCGAAGGCGACTTTGAACGTGGCGATGTAGTCGCTTGCGTAGACGAGCATGGCGTGGAATATGGTCGCGGCTTAATCAACTATTCCAGTTCAGACACACGACGCATCTTACGCACCCCCAGCCATAAAATCGCTGAAATTCTGGGTAGCATGTCGGCATCCGAGCTTATGCATCGCGACAACATGGTATTTAGCCAAAACGATAACGCATAACGTAACCAGGGCTTCATACGACCCTCTTACTCCCCCGTCACCTCAAGCAAATGCCCGCCCGACTTCTCGGGCTCAGGCTTAGGCGGATAGTAGTCATAGCCTTTAGTCCACGGCGTATCATTGCCCTTGGGTTGATGCTTTTTGTAAAACGCTAAGAAATCAGACCAACTTAAAGCCTTGGAGTACAACCACCCTTGTACGAAATCCACCCCGTTTTCACGTAAGTAATCCGCTTGCTCTTGAGTTTCTACGCCCTCGGCCACCATTACTAGCTTTAAACTCTTCGCCATCTTAATGATGTGCAAGACCACTGCGCTGGATACCGCACCTGTGCCTATAGAGCGAATAAATGCCTTATCGATTTTGAGCACATCCACCGGTAACGTCTGCAAGTACTGCAGGCTAGAATAGCCCGTACCAAAGTCATCAATGGCGACCACAAAACCATCATCGCGAGCCTTAGTGAGCGTATCTCGGGCTGCTTCTATATCCATGCTCACCCGCTCGGTAATCTCTAGCCACAACTGCTCGGCCTTCACGCCTTGCTCTAAAAAACTTTCGCGCATCACTGGCAAAATACGACCACTACGCACATCGTGTGAGCTTAAGTTCAAGCTAATGTGCAAGCGCCTATCGGCAATCAGAGCATCACCCACCTCGACGACGACGCGATCCACCAATAAGTTGGTCAACTCGATGATCTGGCCACTTTTTTCCGCCGCTGGCACAAACTCTTCAGGGCTAATCCACCCACCATCGTCACGTCTCCAGCGCATTAATGCCTCGGCTCCCACACAGGTGCCACTTTCTAGGTGCATGATAGGTTGGTAATGCACCTCTAACTCACGTCGACGCAACGCCAAACGTAAGGCTGCCGTCAACGAGCGCGGTTTTAACATCAGATACAACGTGAGCAACAAACTCAACATTGCTAACATCAGCATGGTGGGCATCATGCTGTCTTTGTGTTCTTGTAAATAGCTAATGAAACTCTGTCTGGGCACCAAGGCTAACGCCAACCAATTACCATGCTGCTCTAATGCTGAAATATACCGGCCATCCTGCCACGGGGGGCCTGGATTGAATGCATAAGCTAGTACATCCTGCGGGAACGATGGCGACGCCGCCACCAATGAGCCATTGAGTGTCGCTAGCGCAATAAAAGCGGGACGCTGTAAAAACATATCCATGAAGCGCCATTCACGCACCATGGCCTCGTATTGCCCATAACGCACCAACAATACTTTTTCACCGCCTTCTTCACTCAGCTCTATACCTGCTGTGACCTCCAGCCCGCCATCTGTACCAAAATTAACATCTTGTATCCCCATGAAAACATTATCTTGTCCCCATAAGACACACTTGCGGCCATCTGGCAACGTGTAAGCTACTTCTTGTATTGCTGAAGAATTAACGGCCACTTGACGCATACGCTCCATATGCGCCGGTGAACAGGGTTCTACCTGATAAGAAGCCAGCGCTTTTAGCGCATCCTCGGCGGCACGTAAGGTGTCATCAACGCGCATCACCACTAGATTATCTACGTTACGCAACCGCTGTTCTTCGTTGTATAGACTGAGTTGCCATGACAAAGTGGCAAAGAGCAAAGGAGGAACTATGGCGCCCAAGCCAAGCATGGTCATCCTGATCAGCGCCGCTTTATAACGATGCATATCGGAATCCCAAAAGTGAAAAAGAAAAAATGGAAAATATATCTGAGCAGAAACAAATACGCCTGTGCATTACTCAATAAACCACAATCTAGACTACCGTTTTTTTCTGTCTGTTGCTAAATTTAATCGCTACTATTTATATCAGCCGATAATGCTGCTACCTTGCCGCAACACGGCTTTCTTCGTACCATATTGCACATATTCGGTATAGTGATCACCACATACCGTTTCTTATTTTTGCCCTTCCCTTTTTCATGACTAGCACCCTTTTCCAGTTATTAGGCGGTATAGGTCTGTTCCTGATCGGTATGTCCATGCTTACTGACGGTCTGACGACATTTGCCGGGAATTCTTTACGCCAAGCCTTAGCTCGTTTTACTGGAACGCCCTTTCGCGCCTTTACATCCGGTGCGTTAATTACCATCCTGCTGCAATCCTCTACGGCTACAACGGTGACCTTAATCGGTTTTGTCAGTGCGGGGTTAATCAGCTTTACCCAGGCCATTGGCGTGGTGATGGGAGCCAGCTTGGGGACTACTGGTACGGGGTGGATCATTGCGACCCTTGGCCTAAAAGTCAGCCTAGGGCTGTATATGCTGCCATTAATTGGCATAGGTGCTTTTATCAAGCTACTGGGGCGAGGCCGCTGGCCCGCCTTGGGCATCGCTATGGCTGGCTTCGGTATGCTGTTTGTGGGGATTGATACCCTGCAATCCGGTATGACAGGCTTAAGCAGTATGCTGAATTTAGAATCACTGCAACCGGATAGCTGGTGGCACCGCATTCTGATTATGCTGATCGGTACCGTCATGACGGTAATTTTACAGTCGTCTGCGGCCATGGTAGCGGCCACCTTAACCGCATTAGATGTAGGTGCCATCAGCTTTGAACAAGCCGCTATTCTGGTAATTGGTGCTGCCATCGGTACCACCATGACTGGGGTGCTAGCGGCCATTGGTGGCTCTATTCTTGCCCGACGCACTGCGCTCACCCACGTATTGTTTAACCTGTCTAGCGGGTTAATTGCGTTGGTGATTCTACCCTTGCTGCTGTGGCTCATCGACGCTATGCAAACCTACATGCATCTGCAAGCGGGTGCCGTGGCGCTAGCAGCTTTCAACACCCTATTTATTGCCGTAGGCGTAGCTATCTTTTTACCCAATGCCGCACGCTTTGCGCGCTTAATGGAACGCCTGCTGCCTGAAAAAGAAAACACCCTAACTAGCCAGTTGGACGACTCACAACTTCAAGTACCCGAACTGGCCTTAGGCTCTATGCACAAAACCTTAGTGTTGCTGTCGAACGAGCTATTTGCTGTGGGCCGCCAATTGTGCACCATGCCCACCGAATCACCGTTAAGCCCTATAGAGCGCCAGCGCCTACACAAAGCGTTGGATGACTCCCAAGAGTTTTTTGCCAGCATACGCTTAACCGACGAACACGATGCCTTAGTACCTACGCATTTGGCTCAAATGCATGTGCTGGATCACTTATTGAGGCTCTATGGCCGTACCGTCAATGTACGTTTAACGCCTATAGAACACGTACCAGCTATCATGCAAGAAGCGTTAAATAGTACGGACCACCTGCTGCAACTCGCCATACGTGGCTTATCGGGGCAAGCCGAGCCTGGTTGGCTACAAGTACTCGCCCAACAAAATGAAGCGCTGGGCCAATTTCGCCAACAAGCTCGTACGCAGATCATGGCTGAAACCGCGAACGGCTATAGGGACTCCGCACAAGCGTTGCATATCTTGGATTCCATGCGTTGGTTAGAACGCATCGTGTACCATGTCTGGCGTATCTGCCACTACCTGTACACCGAAAACCCTGCCGTGGTAGAAAGCAGCACCGATATTGAGCCGGCTTAACCCTCTACTTACTCGTGTACTGGCAAGGCGGTGGAGTATTTGATGACTTCCATCGCAAAGCTAGAGCTGACATCGTGTAAATCACAAGCTTGGATCAGCTTTTTATAGACCGCGTCGTAGCCCTGTATATCGTCTACGATGACGCGCAATAGATAATCCACATCACCACTCATTCTATATGCCTCCACAATTTCAGGAATATCCTGAACCGATAAGGCAAATTTCTTGATCCACTCTTCATTATGGTGATTCGTGGAAACTTTGACAAAAACCGTAGTATTTAAGCCTAGTTTTTCAGGATCACACAGTACTACTCTTTTCTGAATAACCCCTTCTTCTTTTAGTTTTTGTATACGTTTCCAACAGGGGGTACTAGACAAACCCACACGCGCTGCAATTTCGCTAATCGCCACATCAGCGTCCTCTTGTAGTATTTGCAAAATTTGCCTATCAATAATATCCAATTTTCTATCCTTAAAATAATCAATATTAATGATTGGCAACGTTGCGTTTTAACTCAAATCTTTTGCCCACCACTTACTTCAATGCGCTGTGCGGTAATCCACTTAGCCTCATCGGTTGCCAAGAACGCGACCACATCGGCAATGTCACCGGGTGCACCTATGCGTCCTAACGCAATACTGCTGATAGCACGCGCAGCCGTTTGCGCATCAATGGGACTCATGGCTGTTTCGGTTAACCCAGGAGCCACCGTATTAACGGTAATGCCTCGCGGCCCTAGCTGAGCCGCCAATAAGCGCGTCAATGCTTCCAAACCTGCTTTTGCAGGTGCATACACAGCCATTTCTGGAAAGGCCATGCGTGTACCCATAGAAGAAATATTGATGATCCGCCCCTGATCGCGCAAACGGGGCAACATGCATTGTGTCAGAAAAAATGGGGCTTTTAAATTCACCATTAGTGTCAGATCAAACTGCGCTGACGTCACACTTTCAATTGGCTCTCGTTTCAATACACCCGCATTATTAACCAAGATATCCAATCTTGATTCGCCATACTCTTCGGTCACAATTTTATCAAATTGTTCTTGAATATCGTATGGTCCTTTTTCATGGGATAAATCGGCAAAAATAGGCGCAGCTTTTCCGCCTTCGGCTTCTATGCCCTCGACTAACTGCATCAGAGCCTCTTTTGAACGGTGCGCATGCACACATACAAAAGCCCCCAATTTTGCCAGTCGTAATGCAATTTGATAGCCAATGCCTTGGCTGGCTCCAGTAACCAGAGCCACTTTACCTTGTAGCTGCGCCATGAGCGTATTCCTTAGTCGTTAGGGTTGCACAATCACTTTGCCAAATGCCGAACGGTTTTCAAGTGCAGCAAATGCTTGGGCGGTATCTTCTAGGCGATATCGCATATCTACGGGTGGGTTTAAATCACCTTTTTCCACTAGTGCTAATAACGCATGCAAGTCTTCACGCATCCAACCGTTTGAACCCAATACAGTGAGTTCAAAGGTCCAGATGTAGCGCAAATCGGTTTTGGGATCGAAACCCGCCGTCGCACCACATGTTAAAAGCTTGCCGCCTTTTTTCAGCGATTTAATAGACGACACCCACGTATCACCACCCGTGAAGTTCACAATCATGTCCACGCCACCACTACCATTAATACGCGGCTTACCTACGTGTTCATGCAGACCTTTAAGAAAATCTTGCTCTTTATAATTAATGCCATGATCCGCACCCAACTCGCGCAGTTTTTCCAGTTTGTCGTCGCTAGACGCGGCCACAATGACTTCGGCACCACTCAGCTTGGCTAGCTGCACGCAGCACGTACCCACACCACCGGACGCACCCAGCACAAACACTTTTTTGCCTTTAGCACTGCCGTCTAGTGGCAAACCACCACGCGTCACCATCATGCGATAGGCCGTACCGTAAGCCACTGGCAACGCCGCAGCTTGTTCGTAGCTCACGCTATCAGGTAGTGCAATCAGTTGCGTGGCAGGCACTTTGCAGTACTCTGCCAACCCGCCGTCTACCGTTTCACCCAACAGTTGGTAAGGGTTTAACACCAAGGGGTCTACTAATACACGGTCGCCCACTTTCCAACCTTCTACACCAGCCCCCACCTCGGAAATGCTGCCAGCCATATCAATACCCATAATGATGGGCATAGGCACCGTAATACCTGGCATACCACGTAAGGTAAACAGGTCGTGATAGTTTAGTGAACACGCCCCCACTTTAATAATGACGTGCCCGGCTTCTACGGTAGGAGTAGGCCAGTTAGCTTCGAATGTAATTTGTTCAATGCCCCCGTGGGACTGTATAACTTGTGCTTTCATCGTTCCCTCACCACTAGAGAAATGTTATTTGGCATAGCCTACGGCCATTTTTTTAATGCTCAACTTGTCTAGCTTGTTATTCGCCAGTAAAGGCATGTCATCAATAAAGCGCACATGACGCGGGTATTGGTAAACAGGTCCATTGCTTAACGCAAATTGCTTGATGTCTTCTTCGTTAATGAGCGATGCATGACGCTTCACCACAAAGGCCGCTGGCACTTTCCCCTTAATAGGGTCTGATACAGCTACGACGGCCACTTGCACCACATCGGGATGTTTCATCAACAGTTTTTCTACATCGCTGGGGTAAATGTTTTCCCCACCGCAGACAAACATGTCGTCTACCCTACCTACAAAGTAGAAAAAACCATCGTCGTCACGGCGCATCACATCGCCGGTTTTGTACCAGCCGTCCTGCAAGGCTTTGGCCGTTTCATCGTCGCGGTTTAAGTAGCCCGGCATGACAGCACGACTGCGTACCCACAACTCGCCTTCCTCGGTGTTATCCGCACCCAAACGCACTTCCACATCAGTAATGGGATGCCCCAACGACAAGGCTGGTCGCGTCAGGCCATCAGGATGCGGTCCGAACACAGCAGGACCCGTTTCAGTGGTACCCCAGTTGTTGTTCACGGTGGCATTGGGGAACAAGGCACTCACACTACGATGCAACTCGTCTGTAATAGGCGAAGAACCCATTGCCACACTCACTACCGAACTGAAGTCATAATGCTTGGGGGATTCCTCCAGCGCTCGTAATGCCATGGCCAACATAGTAGGTACTGCCGTTACCACTTGGCAGTGGTGATCTTGGCAGGCCTGCAAAAAGCTGTGTGCCGTGAATTTCTTCAACAACACCAAGGTGCCGCCATAGGAGGTCACCAGCTTGGACAGGAACAACGCATTCATGTGCGACAACGGTGCAGCACACAACACTTTGGCCTGACTAGTCTGGAAAAACTCGCCCCCATTCACACGCATTTTTTGCAGTGCCCACACATAGCCACCATGGGTTAGGGGCACCCCTTTAGGTACCCCGGTAGAACCCGAGGTGTACAAAATGGTTGCTGCATCGCTAGGCTGCTGCTCCACTACCCCTGCGCTGGCATGAGTCTGACTAACCGTGGTTAATAGCGGAGGCAAACTACTGTGTGCCACACCTTCCGGCAACAAGTGAGCAAACTCGTCATCACACAGTACCGTCTGCACAGCCGCATCACGCACAATGTAGTGAATAGTTTCTGGCGCCAACTTAAAACCAATGGGTACGGCGCAGTAGCCCGCTTGCATGATGCCGTAATAGGCCAGCAAGTATTCGGCACTGTTTAGTCCCATCAGCCCTACACGCGCACCGTGAGGCAAGCCTTGCTGCTGTAAGAAGCCTGCAATCTTAGCGGCCTGGTTTCGTAAGTCTTGGTAGCTAAACACACGCTCTTGGCCTTGTGCATCTACCTCAATTAACCAAGCCTGCTGCGGGTCGACGTGTTCAGCAATGGCTCCACCCAGATTGCTACTTTGTGGAAATTGTTTCGTAGACATAACTTAGCCCTTTTGCGCGCTGTAGCAGCCGCGACCAATGGCCGTCAATCTGCCTTGCTCGTCGTACACATCCACATCTGCTACCCCTACCGAGCGCCCCACACGACGGGCAACGGCTTTAGCAATCAGGTATGGGCCACCGGATGGGCGAATAAAATCGACGCGGAAGTTAATGGTAGGTACAGCACCGCCCACACTTAAGGCAACCGCCAAATCACCCGCGGTATCAATCAATGATGCGATGGCACCACCGTGAAACTGCGTTGCAGCTTTATCGCGAGCTAAATTCGGTAACAGCGGCATTTTCATGTCCACCGACCCCGCTTCCACATTCAAATCTACCACTTCCATGCCACAACTTTGGATGAAGGGTGATTCTTCAATTAGGCTATCGAAGAGTTGACGCAATTCTTGACTCATAGTGTTCTCCTGTTCTTACTGTTTGCTGTATTTCCAAAAAACCAAACGGTGATGCAAGACCCTGACTGAAAACGCCAGTAAGGTCGCTAAAAGTGCCAGCACAAACACAGCTGAAAACATGGCTGTTGCATCAATATCGTAGGAAGCAGCCCGCAGGTAATACCCTATCCCTGCTTTGGCGGCCAAAAACTCCCCCACCACACACAAGATGAAGCTCAAGGCTGCGCAAACCTCTAGGCCACTGAACACATAATCCAGAGCCGACTTAATTTTCACTAAAAACACAATGCGCCAACGCCCACCCCCAAATGCTTTTGCCATGTCTACGAGTTCAGACGACACAGCGCGCATTCCCGCCACCGTATGAATAAACATGACAAAAAACGTACCAATGGCCACTAACGCAATTTTTGACGCCAACCCTATGCCAAACCACACGATGACTAAGGGTGCGATAGCCACTACCGGCATAGCCTGTAAGGCCTGCACGATGGGGTGAAACACGCGATACAGGGTTTCCACTTCGCTCACTACAATGCCAAACAAAAAACCCAAGCTGGCACCTATAACTAACCCCACCAAGGTGGCGATCACCGTGGCAACGAAATGGGTTTCAAACCATCCTTGCCCACCCCATGCCGCCACGTTTTTAAAAACGCTAATGGGGTCTGGCATCAACGTGGGATTCGCCACTACGTACGTAGCCAGGTAATACCAACCTGCCAGCAATATCAACACGCCAACAATGGGAAACACCGTCCGCTGCCAGCGAGGCGCGTAAAAATAGTTGTCACTCATTAGCGTTGCCCCCCTTCCCAGAACACCAGCTTTTCTTTGGCATAGGTAAGCAAAGCGCCACCCACATAGCCCAACACACCTAACAACACCATGGCTGTCACCGCTGTTGTGGTATCTAAGGAGTTCGCCGAGTTATCTATTAAGAACCCTGCCCCGCCCATCCCCACGATGAATTCCATTACTACACACCCCACCAGTGCGAAACCCCAACCCACTTGCAATCCCGAAATGATGGAACCTGCCGCATTCGGTAAGCAGCAATGCCAGTACAGTTTCAGTGCATTGGCGTTTAGGCTTTTAAACAGGTCTAGCAAGACAGGTGGCGTGGCACGTATACCTACAAAAGTGCCTACAAAAATAGGGAAGAAACAAATCAGTGCCACCAATACCACCGTGCTTTTTGTTTCGTACCCTAACCACAGCAAAATCAACGGTGCGATGGCTACTTTAGGCACAGCTTGCAACACCACCACCACGGGGTACATCAACAGCTCTACCCGCTTGTACATAGCCAACACACTGCCAAACCCTATCGCTAGAACCGTACCTAACAAAAATCCTAAAACGGTACTTTGCAAGGTTTGTGATAAATGCGGCCACAGGTCTGCATCCTTAATCAACCCGTGATAAATACGCTCCAACACGGCTTCTGGACCTGGAAAGACGCGATTGGGGATATGAAACAAGGCAATCACGCAGTACCAAATCACAAAAAATGCGACCACTGGCAATAGCGGCAATAGCACTCTTTTCAACGCTTGGTTCATGAGCACTGCTCCCTCACTTACTCGTGATCATCGAAAATTGATCGCAGGTGGTTAGACATAGCGATAAATTCCGGGCTGTATAAGGTGTCGATGCTACGAGGACGAGGAATGTCTATCTTCACGTCGGCCACAATTTTGCCGGGCCTGCCACTCATCACCACAACACGGTCAGATAAGAAAACTGCTTCCTGAATGGAGTGCGTAATGAACAGTACAGATGGCTTTTTCTCTAGCCAAATACGCTGCAGCTCTACCATCATGTTTTCGCGAGTCATGGCGTCTAGCGCTGAAAACGGTTCATCCATCACCAGCACCGACGGGTTACGTATTAACGAGCGAGCAAGCGATACCCGCTGTTGCATGCCACCAGATAGCTCGAAGGGGTAACGATCGTGAAACCCTTTTAGCCCTACCAGATCCAGTAGGTCACGTGCCTGCTCTTGATGCAGACGCGGTGACTTACCCGTTAAGCTCATGGGTAGCAACACGTTATCCAGTGCTGTTTTCCATGGCAGCAATGCTGCCTGTTGGAAAGCCACCCCCACGTCGTCCCGTGCCCCTTTAATGACTTGGCCGTTAAACTCCACCTGACCTGCAGTAGGTTTTAACAACCCTGACACCAAACGCACCAACGTAGACTTACCGCAGCCTGAAGGCCCTAACACCGACACAAATGAGGAAGACTCTACTGATAAGTTCAACTTATCCAGAGCCAACACCTCACCACGTTTACTGGGATAGCTGACAACAATATCTTTCAACGTTAACGACATGACTCAATCCTGACTGTTGGTCTTAGTTAGGTAGCTGCTGCACTGTTTTGCGCACGGCTTCCGCATCAAAATTGTTGATACCTTCAATGAAGCGGTTGGTGTAGAGCGTTTCCACATCAAAATCGGTAGTAGAAATCTGCTCACCTTCGTGCAGTTTCTGTACGAATTTTTCCCAATCAGCTTTGTTGTACTGACCAAAGTTTTCTTTGATGTCGTACAAACCAATGATGTTGTAGGTGCCGTCATTCACTGCCGAGAAGGTATCCACCCACTTGGCTTCGTTTGCCGCATCAGGCCTAGAACTTGGGTCTACTTGCCAGTAGGCTTTCACGCACTTCTCGGTGTCCGTAGCGCACGCTACAAAGGACTTCGCAATGGCACGGCCCATACGTTCTACCAACTCGGGGTTGGACTGAATCAGTTGCTCGCTCGTCGCTACGCCGTTAGCAAACAAATTGGCGAACTCTTCAGGAATAGGCAAACGACGAATGGCGGTGCCGTCTTTTTCCATCATCACGTTTTGCGGTGCAGGCAGATTCAGCGCATCAACACTACCGGACTTCATACGCTGCCACGCGGCAGGGCCCACACCCACGGGCATCACTTGCACGTCTTTCATCCAGGTCACGCCCGCATCGCCCAGCATCAGGCGACTCATAGGCAAGTTGCCCCAGCTCAACGCACCCACACCCATTTTCTTGCCTTTAAGATCGGCCAAGGTTTTGATGTCGCTGTCGGCTAATACCGTGATCTCAAAAATATTGCGTGGGTAGAAGTTATAGAAAAACTGAATAGGGAATTTTTCATCTTTAGCCGCCGCAATCACCGATAGATCGGGGCTCATAATGCCGAACTCTACCGAACCGTTAGCTACCTGTGGCAGCAATACGGCAGTACCTTGTACCGATACGTATTCCAGCTCTAGGCCTTCTTCTTTGAAAAAGCCCAAGGTATCACCAAAGGGAATGGCCGCTTCTACTGCTGACCATGCGGGTGGAAAACCTATACGTACTTTTTCTAAACCGTCTGCTGCGTACACATTGCTGCTGGCTAACAGAGCTAAACCTACTGCGATTTTTTTCATGACTAACACCGCCTCTTTGGAGGAATTTGTTTACTGTGACAATTTCAAGGGAGCTGAATAGCACCCTGTGGCGACTGAATTTTGATCTTCAGTTCTGGTTGTTCTGCGTAGATGACGGGGATAGACACCCCCAAGGCATTCCACAATTGCTGCACTACATTGGGTTCAGGATGAGCCGCCTCGCAGGACAGCAAACTAAACTGATCTGTTAAGCGCTCTGAAGGGTGCTGTGCGTCACCCCAATCAATAAAATAAGGGGCTAATACTCCTAACGCGTTGGGCCTAGGAATCAATAAATGCCAATGCAACATTTCGCCGGTTTGGCTTTCACGGGATAACGCCACCACATCCGCCTCTATACCTACTGCAGCATAGGCTGCCGTTAACGCATCAAAGTCAGATAAGGTTGCTCGCACAATAAACCGGTGTAATGTGGGTTGATGTAGCGCCTCTAGCTCACTGCGCAACACACTGCTCGCGTCCGACTGCTCATCGGGGGCAATCAACTCCACATACGGGCTAGACCCGCCGCCTATTAGCTGGTTGTACGTACCAAACGAACGGTGTTTTCCACCTGTTTCAGCACTTAAACCCGCTTTTAAGGCGAAAGCTTCCGCTAGAGGCGGCAATTTCTTGGCGCCAAACATAAAATGATCAATTTTTCGCATGATGTTTTCTAGTTCATACTGTGCAGTGCACGTTCACTAATACGTAGTCCTTCTTGCAGGACATCTTGTCGCCACGCAGAGGCTAACGGACAAAACGCATCAAAAGCTTCTGCCTTTAAACGCTCTCGTTCGGCATCACTGAGGCTAGTGTCAAAACGCAGTCGGTTATCGGCTTGCAGACCGCTAATGGTGTATTCGGGTGGTGTAGTACCAAACTCAATCACGGCCCCTACAAAACGCGCTTCACCCACAAAGCTGCGTACACCGTTAAACACCAAGCCTGAATATTTAGGCCGTTCGCTGCCATCAAAACCGGCTTTGGTTTCTATATTGTCTTGGCCCCACATGTCGCAGCATTCGCGCCATTCGCTACTACCCGGCTCGTTAAAGCACAGATAAAACGCTTGACCGTACTCTCCAAGGCCAGTGTGCCAATCAATAAACACCACCTTGTCTTTATGCTGCAGAAATTTCTGGGCTACATTTTCTAACGCGTGGTTTGACCATTGGCGGGCATTACCGCCATAAATCAACCCTTCCGCAATGTCGTATTGCCCATCGAACAACGCACGGAAAAAATTGTTTTTCCCCTGTTCAGAAATCCATTGCTGCAAGGCGTGAGCGTTTGCTTGCTGCTGCTGTGGCGAGGTGGCACCGCACAACAACGGATGTATTTGGGCATACAGTGGGTTGGCGGGCGTGGGGGTAGAAAAATCGATGAAGTTTCGGTTTAGGTCTACGTTGCGTTCGTTAGTACGCAGCATGTATGAAAAACCATAGGGATTCACTGCATGCACTAACACTACGGCAACCCCAGTAGGCAAGGCTATGGTTTTATTACCCACTGCATCTAAAAAAGCCGTGAGCAATGCCGACGACGCATAGCCTTCTAAACCATGGGTTCCGCACAGCATTACCAGCACCTGCTTCGCATGTGGATCACCAATGTATACGGCGTCCTGCGTTAGTGTTTCACCCGTTGCACCTAGATAACCTGGTAACTCTTGGCTAAACACTCTGGTTTGTGCCACATTTTTTGCTGCTGCCAAAAATGCGGATCGTGCCTCGTCATAACTCTGAGAGTAATAGTCGAGCATGCTGCTTCCCCCTGCCTACTGCTTAATAAACATCACCAATACTTTTTTTAGTTATGAAAACTGCAAAAAGTATTACAAAAATTTATCACGCCTAAAGGTAAGTCCCGAACGAGGAATTATGTATATGCTTATAGCGACTTACCAGTTTCGCCTAGACCTACACCATGCCGATGCACGATTTACGCCGCGTAGCGACGCATCTGCACAAAGGCTTGCTGCAGATCGTTGATGAGGTCTTCGATGTTTTCTAACCCCACATGAATCCTGACTAGCTGCCCTTCTTTGGGGTAGTCATCATGGATATGTGATGCAGGTCTGGCCACCAAAGGCACCACCAAGCTTTCAAACCCCCCCCACGACAAACCTATACCAATAATGCGTAGGGAATCAAAAAACACCGCCAACTTTTCTTCAGGCATGGGCTCAAATACAAATGAAAAAAGCCCTGAAATATCACGAAATAAGCGCTTGAAAGTGGCATGACCGGGGTGTGACTCTAAACCCGGACAACACACTCGCTGCACCTCTGGTTGTTGCTCTAACCAACGCGCCACACTTAAGGCTGACTGCCCATGTTGGCGCAACCGCACATCTAAGGTACGCAACCCACGTAATGCCTGATAGAGATCATCAGGTGATGCTGTCTGCCCAAAACGGGTGACCGAGTTGGACAACACATCCCAGGCTTTCTCTGTACATGAGGCCACACCCATAATGCAATCTGAGTGACCACCTATGTATTTACTCACGGACTGAATAGAGATATCCACACCGTGCTCTAGGGGCTTAAACAACAAAGGTGTAGCCCACGTGTTATCCATCAACACCATGGCGCCGCGCTGGTGTGCGGCATGTGCGAGCTCATCAACATCGCACATTTCAAACGAAATAGATCCTGGCGCTTCTAAGTACAAAGCACAGGTGTTTTCCTTAAACCGGCTCAATACATCTTCTGTTTTCAGGCTGGAAAAAAACTCTACCTCTACCCCCAACTGCGTCAGTACATTTTCTGCAAACTCACGCAGTGGCCAGTACACAAAATCCGTCAACAACACATGGCTGCCCGGTTTACATACTGCTAACAACGAATGTGTGCAGGCTGCCAAGCCGGAAGGAAAACAAAATGAGCGATATGCCCCTTCTAATTCAGCGATAGCTGATTCGAATGCCGCGGTGGTTAACGTGCCAAAACGTCCATAGTTGGCTTGTGGTTTGGCGTTAAACGGCAACTTCGCCCGCTGCCGCCACTGCGCTAGGGTTTGAGCCAGCACCGTCGTACCTCGCACTATAGGTGGGTTCACGTACTGCAAAGAGGACTCCCCTCCCCGGCCTACCTGCGTCAACATAGTCTGCGTAGAACTTCCTGATTCACCCACTTTTTTCTCCAGAAAACAATTCTTGTGAAATTTCACTTAGTAGAATAATTTACTAATATTTATTAATTATGTGGTTTATTTTTCGTTAATTAATACTAATAACAAAATTTCAACAAAACAACCCACATTAGGGTAATCCTATACGCATGACACCACCGTTCTACGTGTGCACCACACTCAAGAACCGTAGAAAAAAAGGAATACAGGGGATAAAGACGAAAAAAAGCAGCAGATGGTAGAACCTTCTGCTGCTTCATCGTGTACCTGCGTTGACACAGGTATAGAGGTAATACGGCGCGTTATGAGGCCAGCTTCATCATCACCAAGCCAGACACAATCAGCACAGCGGCAATAATACGCATCGCGCTGGCGGGCTCGCCCAGTAAGGTTAACCCCAGAATAAATGCTCCTACAGCACCTATACCGGTCCAGATGGTATACGCCGTGCCCAATGGCAACGTACGCATGGCCACCGCCAACAACCCGAAGCTAATAATCATGGCAACAATCGTTACCACCGATGGCCCTATGCGCGTAAAACCATTGGATAGCTTCATGGAATATGCCCAGACTACCTCGAACGCACCCGCAAGAATTAACAAGAACCATGCCATTTGGCTTTCTCCTAAAAAGCCGGGCCGTCCCGGAAAACACTACACGCTGGATGGTGAGAGGTCGTCCTCTAAAAAAATTTTATCTGTAGGGGGGTAATGCTACAAGTTACGCTGGCTTTTTGACCACACTTTTTTTTGTAACCAGGCCTGCCCATTTACCAAAAATACGCCAACCAACACTAAGCAAGCTCCTAACAAAAACGATTTTTCTACTCGTTCATCCAGTAGCCATGCCCCCAACACTAGCCCGAATATAGGCGTCATAAAAGTCAGTACGCCTAATCGCGCAGCTAAATAACGCTCTAGCAACCAAAACCAAATGAAATAGCTCAGCAACGACACCAGCACAATCTGAAAGAGCATACTCAGCCCTAACGTAGCACTGGGCGTAATCGTGGTCTGCCCTGTCCCTAGGACAAAGGCCAGCACTATCACAAAGGTTAGCCACATCTGACAAAACAACACCTGCGTCACCGGTGCCGTTTTAAGTTTGGTGGTACGTAGCACAATGGTTGTGCCACCCCATAACGCCCCTGCCGCCAAGGCGAATACATCACCTAACCAACTTAATGGATGAGCATCTGACGCTGGAACCGCACCACTGAAAGCAGGCCACAAAAAAGCGAGCGCTATGCCCGCAAACGCTAAGCTTATTCCTATCCATTGCAGGCGATTTAAGCGCTCATCAGGCAAAAAGCCATGCAGGCCAATAGCGACAAAGATGGGTGCGGTATACAGAAACACCACAACGTGAGAGGTGCTGGTATAGCGTAGTGCTTCAGCAATAAGCAGAAACTCTAGCCCAAATAAGGAGCCCACCACTAACCCAGAGCGTCCAAACACACCTGGCAGCCATGCGTCGTGCAGCCAACACCTGTGTATAACAAAGATGAGTACAGCCACCACCCCAGAGCGCAACGCTACTTGCAAGGCAGGTGCCATGTATTCGGCGGCACCTTTAAGTGCAATTTGCTGCATTGCCCAAATCAGGCACAACACCACCATGATGGATACTGCTGAGCCATCAACTGCTTTTCTCATTTTGATGCCAAACCTTGCTCACAATCTAATGCTTCATGGTAGCGATTTGGCATCAAAGAGATATAAAGTGAACACCCACTTTACTTAGCGCACAACCCTCATCTACAGCCTGTGGACAAGGCCACACTCAGCAATTACGCGAGTTTCAAGATTGAGGCACCCAGCACAATAAACCCAATACCTACGTATCCAGAGCGGTTCAAACGTTGTTGGAAAAACACGCGACCAGCCATGGTTGTCAAGAAGATACCGGTACCACCCCACAACGCATACGCGATAGACAAATCAATGCCCTGTACAGCTTGCGAAAGTGCAGTGAATGAAAGAAGAATACTGGCTATACCAAGAAACCCAACCCAGCGCTTCTTAAAACCATCTGAATATTTGATGAATATGTTAGCGGTCACTTCCAAAAGGATAGCGGCCAACATGAAAAAATAGTGAATCCATTCTGCGTTTTGCATGGTTTATGACTCCTCCACCTGATGTGGAACACCGAGATTCACCAGCATCACACCTACTAGTAATACGCCCATACCAACCAGCTTTAGCGTACTAACTTGTTCACCGAAAAATCGGAATCCGATAAAAGCAATGGCGATCAATCCAATAGTTTCCCAGGTGGCATACGTCAGGGCCATTGGTAGATACTGCATCGTCGTTGCTAAAAAATAAAAAGACAAGCCAATCATGGCATACATGAACAACAGAGCTTCCCAAGATCCAGAGTCGGAAACCAGCTTCATGGTGGTCACACCACTTATCTCTGCTGCTATGGCTGCCAACAGGAACAGCCAAGGTTTGACTAACACGATAATCCTCAAATAACGCGGAACACGGGGCTATTCTCCTCTCTCTATATGAAAATCCAAAGATGACTCCCATCTATTTTTAAGATAGCATCAAGGTATGCAATGGAGCCTAGAACAACTTCGACAATTTGTGGTCACTGCCGAGCAGGGATCAATCAGCGCGGCGGCACGACATTTGGGCAAGGCCCAATCGGCCGTTAGTACCGCTATTTCCCTGCTGGAAGCTGACTTAGGCGTAGAGCTATTCACACGTAGCGGACGCAGCGCCCAGCTCACTGAGCCAGGGCGCGTGCTGCTCATGGAAGCGCGTGAACTCTTGCGCCAAGCACAAGAACTAGAACAACGCGCGCAATCGCTCGCTGCAGGGGACGACGCGTCATTGTCTCTCGCCTTAGACGAAGCCTTACCCTACACCGCAATACGCACGTTAATACGCGAAATTTCTGATAGGTTTCCACAGTTAGAACTCACGTTGTTAAACGGCACTGCCGCCGAGGTAGCCGGCTATGTGGAGCAACAACGTGCGGACATTGCCTTTCACTACGACCGTGAAATGCTGCATGACTGCTTTGATCAGCGCCACATTAGCACTGTGCCACAGGGGATTTTTGTCGCCAGCGGTCACCCGTTATTGCAGCAACAACCCGTAAGTCGTAAGGACCTGATGCAATATCGCCAATTGGTAATGCATACCGATGGCGACGAAGAAACGGCCTACAGCACAAGGCTGTGGCATTCAGATAGTTTTTACAGTATTGCCGAGATGGTGGCCGACGATGTGGGTTGGGCGATTTTGCCGCTAAACGTGGCGACGGACGACAGCTACCCTAAACCACTTAAGCAAGTACACTGCCCGTCCCTCACTCTGCCGCTATTATCAGTGCGTATGTTGTGGCTACAGGGGCAAGCCCTCAACCCAACAGCCCGTTGGGTTGAGAAACGCTTTGCCGAGCTACTCAAACGCCCGGTATAGCACTATTGCCATAGTACTTAAGCGGCCTGCTTAGCAGCAGCGTTCACTTCTTCATGTGGCCGATAATGACGCAGTACGCGCCACACCACGATACTCAGTAGCGCTACCAAAGCAGCAGCAGAAAACAGTACTGTGCTATGAGCGCTGGAATAGGCTTGCTGTGCTGCTGCCACCAGCGCATGGCCTTGCTCTGCACCCAACTGCTGTGCCATCAGCATGGTTTCACCAATAGATAAGCCTGCCTTACTGGCTACCTCTGGTGGCAAGCCTGCAGGCAACTGTATATGGTTGGCGTAATTAGCAGTTAGCACCAAACCAAAACCCGCAATCCCTAAGGCCGAGCCCAAGTCGTAGCTGCTGGCGCTTAACGCCCCTGCCGCTCCGGCTTTTTCTTCTGGCGTGCTACCCATAATGGCCACAGACGATGCGGTCAGACCCACACTTAACGACAAGCCTAAACCTATCAACATAATGTTGATACCTATGCCGCCTTGGCTTAAATCGCTCGCCCCCAGCCCAAATAAACTTAAGCCAGAAATCAGCAATGACAAGGTAGCAATAGGACGCAACCCTACCCGTGCTAACAACATGCTCCCTAACGGACCGCCCACGGCCGAGGACACCATCAATGGCAGCATAAAGAGTGCAGCAGTTAAGGGGCTTTTACCCAATACAAACTGCAGTTCTTGCGCAATAGTAAGCTCTACACCGGCCAACGCCCCCATCACCACGGTTGCCATTAACACACCCGTACTGAGTGCTGGTAACGCAAACAGGCCCATGTCCAACATGGGGGATTCGGCATGTAGCTGCTTTCTTACAAACCACGCCAGCAGCCCTACCCCAATCGCGCAAAACAGCAGGCTATGCATCCAATCGCCATCCGGTTTAAAGCCAGATTTCACGCCATACACTGCTGCCAACAAACCTACCATCAGAATCAGCGCTTGGCCAATAGTCCAATCCCCTTTACCTGTGACAAAACGGCGTGGAATCAGCACATAGGCCATAGGGCCTACGATCAGCATGATGGGTACATTCACCAAAAACACCGAACCCCACCAAAAATGCTCCAGCAATGCTCCGCCCACTAATGGGCCCATTGCAGCCCCTGCAGAACCTACCGCGCTCCATAAGCCCAGTGCTAAGGCTCGCTCTTTATCGTCTTCAAAGCTTTGTCGGATGATGGCAAGCAAACATGGAATGACCATGGCAGCACCACATGCCATCAAAGCACGCGCCAAAATTAAGGTCGCAGACGACCACGCGTAAGCCGCCAAAATAGACATGGCTGTAAACACGACAATCCCCCACAGCAGCAACAGCCTATGGCCTATGCGGTCAGCCAGTGTCCCCATAGGGATCAATAGGCTCACCATCACGAGGGAGTACAAATCAATAATCCACAGCACTTCTGTGCCGCTAGCCTGCAAAGCTAAGGTAAGAGAGGGGATGGCAATGTGCAGAATCGTGAAATCCAACACGATGGGGAAAAACACCAGCATCACCGCCACCAATACCAGCCAGCGATTATGTGTCACTTGTGACAACGACTTCTCCAGATACACAACAGCGACTAGGTCGCTTCAGTTCGAGCGTGTTTTTTACGTCGTGGCAATTTGAATTCACTGACCAATACGCCCAATACGATCAGTGCGCCACCTACAATGGCAATAGCCGGCAACCTATCGCCCGCTATACGCCCTACTATGCCGGCCCATACGGGCTCACTGGCATAAATGAGAGTGGCCCGTGTGGGCGTCACCGTACGCTGCGCCCAGTTCATGGTGTATTGAATCACCATGCTACTTAAGCCCAACCCTACAGCAGCTACCAACCACACCCACGAGAACTCAGGTATGGATTCACCAGCAAAAGGCATACAAAGAAATGACAGCACCCCAGCCATCCCTGTTTGCACCACGGTAATGCGTTGCACATTAACCTTACCGGCAAAGTAACCAATCAATATCACTTCTACTGCAATGGCAAACGCCCCAATCAGCGTGGCAATTTCACCAGCACTTAGGCTAAAACCCGCCGTAGTAGGTCCAGCCAATAACACCAAACCTAGAAACGCCAGCGTCACCCCTATCAAGGTCATGAAACTCGGCGCCTTACGCCATACCAACCACTGCAACAAGGGCACTATAGGTACATACAACGCCGTAATAAAGCCTGACATGCTGCTGCTAACCGTTTGTAGCCCATAGGTTTGCAACCCGTAGCCGGCAAAGATACTGGCCCCAATGACCGTGCCTGCCAAGAACTCTATACGTGTAATACCGCGCATGGCGCGCCTGAACACCATCCAACCGATGATGCCTGCCGTCACAAAACGCAAACCCACAAAAAACAGCGGGCCGCTGTACTGCATGGCAGTGTGTATGATCAGAAACGTTGTTCCCCACAACATGGTCACTGCGACCAGCGCTAATTCCTGCTTACTCAACGAAAACATGGTGGGGACTTATAGATAGAAGAAAAATGTACATCACAACTTAAGCTGCTATCTTATAGTATTCATTGCTGACTGCGTACTGCGATGTCAGATAACGGGCGATCACCTCCTTTCTTTTTGCGTTTTTTACACACACCACATCATGCAACACAAGGTTCTGGCTATTCTACAAATGGGTGACCCACCGCTGGATATACAGCAGAAGTTAGGCGTGCAGTCGGATTGGATGATTGCTGCCTTACCCGACACCACGCTCACGGTGAAGGTGCTGCGCCCCGCTTCAGGTGACGTACTACCTGAGCCCGCTACGCTAGCAGGTGCTATTTTGACGGGTTCCACATCAATGGTGACGGACCGCGAGGACTGGAGCGAATACAGCGCCGCATGGGTACGGCAAGCCATGGAGCAACACATGCCGCTATTAGGTATTTGTTATGGCCACCAGTTAATGTCACACGCCTTAGGCGGTGTAGTGGACTATCACCCTGCTGGCCGCGAAATAGGCCAACTGCCCATACAGTTGCATGAGGGTGCCAAACACGACCCTCTACTGGCTGACTTACCCCAGTCGTTTATGGCAAACCTTACGCATGAACAAAGCGTATTACAGCCACCTACGCACGCTACTGTGCTGGCCTCATCAGAACACGATGCGCACCAGATTTTGCGCTATAGCCCTGAAGCATTGTCGCTGCAATTTCACCCAGAGTTTTCTACCGAGGTCATGAGCTATTTCTTAAGCCGTCGCGAAGCGCTCTTTAGCACCGAGGGTTATGACATTCCTGCCATGTGTGCCGCTTTAGCTGCCACACCCGTAGCGCGAAAAATTTTGCATGATTTCGTTGATCTGTGTGCCGCTACTCACTCTACTGCGTACGTATAAAAAAATGGCTGAGCCTTTACAGGTTCAGCCATTTTTGTGCAGTAGTGCCATTACATTAACGCAGCAATGGAACACCAGTTTGAGACTGGATTTCTTCGAAGCTTACGCCTTCAGCCAATTCAACCAGCTTCAGACCTTCAGGGGTAACATCCATTACGCCTAGGTCAGTAATGATGCGGTCTACTACGCCCACACCAGTCAGTGGCAATGTGCACTCTGGCAGGATTTTCAGGTCGGTAGTGCCGTCTTTTTTACGCGCTACATGCTCCATCAGCACAATCACACGTTTAACACCGGCTACCAAGTCCATCGCGCCGCCCATGCCTTTCACCATTTTGCCCGGAATCATCCAGTTGGCTAAGTCACCGGTGGCCGTTACCTGCATAGCGCCCAGAATAGACAAGTTCACTTTACCGCCACGAATCATGGCAAAACTTTGATCACTACCAAAAATAGAAGAACCTGGCAGTGTAGTAACTGTTTGCTTACCGGCGTTGATCAGGTCGGCGTCTACTTCGTCTTCGGTAGGAAAGGGACCAATCCCCAACATACCGTTTTCACTTTGTAGCCAGACTTCAATGCCAGCAGGCACATGGTTAGCCACCAGAGTCGGAATACCAATACCCAGGTTCACATAGAAACCATCTTGCAACTCTTTAGCTGCACGCGCAGCCATTTGATCTTTGGTCCATGCCATGACTATCAAGCTCCTGCCTTGGTGGTAATGGTGCGCTGCTCAATGCGCTTCTCGGGATTGGAGTTATGCACGATGCGATGCACATAAATGCCAGGCAAATGCACATCATCAGGCGCCAACTCGCCCACTTCCACGATTTCTTCCACTTCCACGATGGTAATTTTGCCTGCAGTAGCTGCCGCAGGGTTGAAGTTACGTGCGGTATAGCGGAAGCGCAGGTTGCCAGACTTGTCGGCTTTATGAGCTTTAATCAGTGCCACATCCGCAACCAACGACTCTTCCATCACGTAGGTTTCACCATTGAACTCACGTAGCTCTTTACCTTCTGCCACCAAGGTACCTACGCCAGTTTTAGTGAAGAATGCAGGAATACCTGCGCCCCCTGCACGCAGCTTTTCAGCCAACGTACCTTGAGGTGTAAATTCCAGTTCCAATTCGCCGGATAAAAACTGGCGTTCGAACTCCTTGTTTTCCCCTACATAGGAAGAAATCATCTTCTTGATTTGTCGGGTCTCTAGCAGTTTGCCTAGACCGAAGCCATCCACACCTGCATTATTGGAAATGGCAGTCAGGTTTTTCACACCAGAGTCACGCAGCGCATCAATCAATGCTTCAGGAATGCCACATAGGCCAAAGCCGCCTACAGCCAAAGTCTGGCCGTCAGCTACTACGCCTTTCAGAGCTTCCGCCGCCGAAGGATAGAGTTTGTTCAAGGTAAGTCCTCCGTCAATAATTATTCATCAAGTCTATCGTGCCACACTTTACAGATAATGGTAGGTAGACTTGGCAGCTTAAGGTGCTTGCTATGATAATTTACCAAGATGCACTACGTAAGCGCATACGTAGTTTTTCGTACAGGAGCTGCTTTGTCAATGCTGGAAGATTACCGATTAGCCTTTGAAATGGCACCAATCGGTTTGGTTATCTCGCGTCATCGCACCATCGTAGAGTGCAATCAACGGGTCTGTGAGATTTTCCAGACTACCCGTGATGCACTGGTGGGGCAGTCATTTCTTACGCTATACCCCAGTGCCGACGAATTCGAACGCCTAGGGTTACGTATCCCCCCCATTATGAATGCCACCGGCCTGTACTCGGACAGCCGCATCATGAAACGCTCTACTGGGCAGTTCTTCTGGTGCCATGTGACGGGCCGCGCCTTTGACCGTGAGAAACCGCATGACGCAGGCATTTGGAGCTTTGAAGACATTAGCGAGCAACGCCCTATTTCCGAACACCATCTCACGGGTAGAGAGCGTGAGGTCGCCGCGCGCGTGTTAGAAGGTAAAAGCGCCAAAGTCATAGGCAAAGAACTGGGTATTAGCCACCGCACGGTGGAAATTTACCGTTCACGCCTGATGCAAAAATTTGGTGCCAGCTCTACCGCTGACCTCATACAGAAAATGCTCAGCGTCTAGTTTTGCTACTCCGCTTTGGTTTTTCGCTCGCGTACGCTGGCTTTGAGCATAGGATGCTGAGCCATATACTCGTGCAAGAAATGAATAAAACTGGTGGCAGCAGGTGACAAGGCACGCCCTTGGCGGGTGAACAAATAAAAGCTGCGTGTAATCACTGGCCTATACAAGGCCCGCATCTCTAATTGATAAAGCTTCACCAATGGCGTCGCATAGGCCACGCAAATGGTGACGCCTAAGCCAGCATTCACCATTGCTAACGCGGTAGACATAAAGGTCACTTCATTGGCTGGTTCTAATACCATGCCGCGGATGGCGCCGTATAAGTCCTCTGACAAACGCTCGATAAACTGCCCTTGCAAGGAAATGAGCGGGTATTGTGTTAAATCAGACCAGCACACCCTGCGTAGCTTTTCCAAAGGATGCCCTGGGGGGAATACCGCCATAAATGGGCCCTTGAATAGCGCCTCGGCATGAATGTCGGAGTTATTATCACGCTCAGGCCCTAAACCTAAATCCACCTCGCCGGAAAACACACGGGACACCACGCTTTCCACTGCGCAATCCACCAACTTCACCCGTATACCCGGGTAACGCTGGGTATAGGCGGCGATAATGCCGGGCAATAAGGTAGACGACATCAACTGCGGAGCGGCAATACGCACCAACCCACTTTTTAAGTCTTTCAGGTTGGCTGATTCATCTAAAGCATGATCTAAATCATTCAGCACCTTGCCAATAATAGGTAGCAGATCTTCCCCCACCTCGGAAAGCTGCAGCCTACGTGTGCTTCTATCTATAAGCACCAGACCCAATGCCGTTTCTAATTCTTTGATTAACGCACTGACTGCAGACTGACTCACAAACAGGCTTTCCGCCGCCAGTGAAAAGCTGCCCGTACGCGCCACGGCCACAAAGGCACGCAACTGCCGTAAGGTCACGTTACGCTTGCTACGCAAAAGCTGTAATTGATCTGCAGACACGTGTTTTTCCTTATCTAATGGTTACCCCTAATTTATAAGGTAAATTGATATAACAATCCATAAATATCATTTGTTTTATAAGTAATAATGCCTTGTAATAGGTTCGTCACTGTGTGATCTGGGCCACTTTTGGCTCCTAATGTGGCTACACGGCCCACATGGTCACAGCTCTACCTTTAAGGGGACATCCATGCAAATCAAAAAAATTCACCACGTTGCTTACCGCTGTAAAAACGCTAAGGAAACTGTGGAGTGGTACGGCAAGTACCTGAACATGCGTTTCATTCTGGCTATCGCTGAAAATGAAGTGCCTTCCACTAAAGAACCCGATCCTTACATGCACGTATTCCTGGATGCAGGTAACGGCAACGTATTGGCGTTTTTTGAGCTGCCTACCCGCCCTGAAATGGGCCGTGATACCAACACCCCTACTTGGGTGCAGCACTTGGCGCTGGAAGTAGATTCCGTAGACGACCTGATGCGCACTAAAGCCATTCTGGAAGCCGATGGTATCTCTGTAGTTGGCCCTACTGATCACACTATTTTCAAATCCATCTATTTCTTTGACCCTAACGGTCACCGTCTGGAACTGGCTGCCAACACCGCCACCCCAGACATGAGCAAGAAACTGGACGATGTGAAATGGGCCATGTTGGAAGAGTGGGACCGCACCAAAAAAGCCCCACAACATGCACAGTGGATGCATGACGGCAGCTATCAGGCCAACTAAACCTCTGGATCACGCATGTTTCTTAAATCCCTGACACATTGGATCAACAAGGGGCTAGAGCTGTTTCTAGTCGTTTGCCTTGCCATTATGGCCATCTTGGTATTTGCCAATGTGGTTTTGCGCTATGGCTTCGACTCGGGTATTGCGGTTTCGGAAGAATTAGCACGACTGTTGTTCGTCTGGCTAATCTTCCTTGGCGCTGTGCTGGCAACCCGTCAGCACGCCCACATTGCTTTTAATTCCTTTCTGGCCAAACGCACGCCTACTTGCCGCAAACTCTTGGTTGCGATCAGCAGCCTCTTGATGCTGGTTGGCGGTGTTATTTTTGTTATTGGCGGTTGGAAGCAAACCTTAATCAACATGGACAATAGCTACCCCGTGCTCGGTATTTCCTATGCATGGCTGTATGGCACCGCTATTGTTTTTGGTGTGGGTTTGGTTTTAAGTACCATTTTGAATTTGTGGGAAAGCGTCACTAGCCCCACAGGTTTCCCTGGCGGAGACGAATAACATGACCGCCGTATTATTGTTTCTCGGCATTCTGGTTGGGCTGATTTTCATCGGCATGCCCATCGCTTTTGCCCTGCTTTTTTCTGCCATCGGCATCATGATGGCCACCGACTCGTTCGATACCCAAATCGTGGTGCAGAACGCTATTGGCGGTGCTGATAACTTTATTTTGATGGCAGTGCCTTTTTTCATTCTGGCTGGCGAATTCATGAACGCTGGCGGTTTGTCTAAACGCATTGTGAATTTAGCGAGCGCCTTCTTCGGCCACTTGCGTGGTGGTCTGGGCTACGTCACGATTTTTGCCGCCTTGTTATTAGCCAGTTTGTCCGGCTCTGCTGTGGCGGATACGGCTGCATTGGCAGCAATCTTGATGCCTATGATGCGCCAAGCGGGTTACGACCCAGCGCGTGCTGGTGGCCTGATGGCTGCCGGTGGGATTATTGCCCCCGTCTTGCCACCTTCCATTGGTTTACTACTGTTTGGTGTGGTCACCAACGTGTCCATTACCCGCCTATTTATGGCTGGTATTGTGCCCGGTATCTTGATGGCCGTATCGCTGATCGTGGCGTGGTATTTGGTGTCTCGCAAAGATACTACCGCCACCATTAACCCTCGCGTTCCTATGCGTGAGCGTTTAAAAGTGGTGTACCAAAGTTTCTGGGCACTGCTGATGCCAGTCATCATTATTGGTGGTTTGCGCTTTGGTATTTTTACTCCTACCGAAGCGGCGGTAGTCGCAGCAGCCTACGCACTGTTTGTAGGTACTGTTATTTACCGTGAACTGACATGGAGCCGCATTTATCACTGCTTGTTGATGTCTGCACGCTCGTCAGCCGTAGTACTGATTTTGGCTGCGCTGGCGATGGTAGCTTCTTACATGATCACCATTGCCGACATTCCTTACCAAGTTGGTGAGTGGATGGATGTCTTTACCGACAACCCCATCTTGTTGGTCGCCGTCATGATGGCTGTAGTGTTCACCGCTGGTATGGTGCTAGACATGATCCCATTGGTGCTGATTTTTGCCCCAGTGTTCGTGCCTATTGCCGTGGATGCAGGTGTAGACCCTGTGTACCTAGGCGTGCTGTTTGTGATGAACTGCGCGATTGGCATGATCGTCCCCCCAATTGGGGTAGTACTGAACGTAGTAAGTTCGCTTGGCAAGATCAGCATTGAACGCGCAACACGTGGCGTGATGCCTTTCTTGATCGCTGAACTGATTATTTTGATACTGCTTATTTTGTTCCCACAGCTGGTGATCACACCTGCTTCGTGGTGGCGTTAAACACAATACTTATTATTCTGGAGATATCCCTATGCGCACTACGCTACTAAAAAAACTGGGTGTATTACTGGTTACTGGCTTGCTGTCCAGCGCAGCTATTGCTCAAACTATTGATGCAAAGTTTGCAGTAACGCTGCCTAAAAACTCCCACCAAGGTTTGGGTGTGGCCAAGTTTATTGACTTGGTAAAAGAGAAAAGTGATGGCCGCATCAAAATCCGTCCTTACTACAACGCAGCATTGGGTAACGACGTACAAGTAACCTCTGCATTGCAAGGCGGCACCATTGAATTTACCGTGCCACAAACCTCTACCCTAACCGGTATGGTGCGTGAGTTTGAAATTCTGGACTACCCATTCTTGTTCGCGAACGAACAAGAAGCCGACACCATTTTGGACGGCGCTATTGGCCAACGCTTGTTAGACCAATTGCCAGAAAAAGGCTTGGTGGGCTTGGCGTACTGGGAAAACGGCTTTTTCAACGCCACCAACAGCAAGCACCCTATTACCAAGCCCGAAGACTTTGAAGGCCTGAAGTTCCGTGCTGTACAAGCCAAGATTTCTCAAGAAACGCTAAAAGCACTGGGCGCAAACCCCGTGTCCTTAGCGGTACCTGAAATCTACACGGCATTGGAAACCCGCACGATTGACGGCCAAGGTACACCTACTGCAGTAACTTCTTCCCTAAAACTGGGTGAAGTACAGAAATACCTGTCGTTGACCAAGCACTCCTACGGCGCATTCTTGCCGCTGGCATCCAAAAAGTTCTGGGACAAGCTGTCTGAAGCTGATCAACAGATCATCAAGGAAGCCGCTGAAGAAACCCGTATTTACCAGCGTGAAATTGCTCGCCAACAAGCCGCTGAAGCCCAAGCTGCACTGGCTGCTCAAGGCTTAGAAGTGAACGAAGTAAGCGATGCTGAAATGATCCGTTTCCGCGAAAAAATGCAACCTGTATGGGAAAGCTTTAACGCCGAGATTGGCCCTGAGTTCGCCGCTGAAACCTTTAGCGAAATCGAGAAGCTGCGCGCTCCTGCTAACTAATTTGTAAGGGCTGCGGCCTAGCCCAGCCCTTGCCCACCAATACCGAATAAGGAAAAGTCATTATGAAACTTGCTACCCTAAAACAAGGTGGCCGTGATGGTACCCTGATCATTGTAGACCGGACATTGACACGCTACACGCCCGTGCCCCAGATCGCTGCCACCCTGCAAGCTGCCCTGGATAACTGGGAGCAGGTTGAGCCTCAACTGCAAACCGTTTACGACGCGCTAAACCGTAACGACGTTGCTGATGCAAAACCCTTTGATAGCAACGCTGTGCACTCTCCACTGCCACGCGCTTACCAATGGGCTGACGGTTCCGCTTACGTGAACCACGTTGAATTGGTACGTCGTGCTCGTGGCGCTGAGTTGCCCGCATCGTTCTGGACTGATCCCCTAATGTACCAAGGCGGTTCGGACTCCTTCATTGGCCCACGTGATGATATCCCTGTGCCTTCTGAAGAATGGGGCATCGACCTAGAAGCTGAAATTGCTGTGATCACTGGCGACTTGCCTATTGGTGCTACACCAGAACAAACTGCGGGTGCTATCCGCTTGTTGATGTTGGTGAATGACGTATCGCTGCGTAATTTGATTCCAGGCGAACTGGCTAAAGGCTTTGGTTTCTTCCAATCCAAACCCGCTTCGGCGTTTTCACCAGTAGCCATCACTCCCGACGAATTGGGTGATGCGTGGCAAGACACCAAAGTACACCGTCCATTGACCGTACACCTGAACGGCAAACTGTTTGGTAACCCTGATGCGGGTACCGACATGACATTTAACTTTGCGCAATTGGTAGCGCACGTTACCAAATCACGTGAAGTAGAAGCAGGTTCTATTATTGGTTCGGGTACGGTGTCCAACAAGCAAGGTAACTTGCACGGTTCTTCTATTGAGAACGGTGGCGTGGGTTACTGCTGCTTGGCCGAAGTACGTATGTACGAAACCATTGAAACCGGTGCACCGCAAACTCCTTTCTTGAAGTACGGCGACACTGTGAAAATTGAGATGCTGGATGCGCAAGGCCAAAGCATTTTTGGCGCTATTGAACAACGCGTAGTACCAAACTCCTAATCCACTAGGTATGCCCGCTTGCAGCACGCAGGCGGGTAGCCTTCACCGGCCTAGATATCCCCATGAAACTATATAGTTATTTCCGCAGTTCTGCGGCATATAGGGTTCGTATTGCCCTCGCATTGAAACAGTTGCCATTTGAGATCATTCCCGTGCACCTGTTGCGCGATGGCGGGCAGCAATATCAGCCTGCTTATCTGGCAAAAAACCCTATGGGAATAGTACCCAGCCTAGAAACCGATGACGGCCTAACGTTAACGCAATCCTTGGCCATTATTGAGTATCTGGACGAGACTCACGCGAGCACTGCCCTACTGCCTACAACAGCAGCCGAACGCGCTCGTGTACGTGCGTTGGCCTTGACCATTGCTTGCGATATTCACCCCATTAATAATCTGCGCATCTTGAAGTATTTGCAGAACACGCTGGGTGTGAGTGCCGATCAAAAAAATGAATGGTATTTACACTGGCTGAAGCAAGGCTTGGCCGCCGTAGAAGCCATGTTGGCCAATGATCCGCTGACAGGCACATTCTGTCACGGTGATACGCCAGGGCTTGCTGACTGCTGCTTGGTGCCTCAGGTGTTTAATGCCAAGCGTTTTAATTTGCCTATGGAAGACTATCCTACGATTAACCGTATCGTAGATGCTTGCGAAGCGCTACCCGCGTTTCAACAAGCTGCGCCAGCTCAGCAACCTGACGCTGAGGCATAAAAGGTGGTGGCTGTATTCATCGCATATGCCGAGGGACTGCGGAACAACTTTTTGTGATTTGGCGTACAAATTAAAAAATACTTTCGCAGCCTTAGGCTACAGCAGACAGTCGTGAGTAAATGGGCTTGTAAACCCAACACCTACCCGCTCACTCTGTATTCATCGCACACGCTGGGGAACTGCAGGAAAGCTTTTTGTGATTTGTACACCAAATCAAAAAAGTTTCCTCTCCGTCCCCCTGATGAGTCTGAATGTTACTAGATTTACTGCCCTTACTGTAGTGGCAATGCTGCCTGTATAACGGGGAACTGGGCAAAGGGACTCTCTCCTGAGCCCGTCACAAAAATCTGTCTAGCCTTCAATAGCTACCATCGCAAAAACCGTGGCAAGCGACGAAGGAAAGGCGGATGGAAGTGTTTTTTTATTTGGTTTACAAATTAAAAAATACTTTCGCAGCCTTAGGCTACAGCAGACAGTCTTGAGTACGTGGGCTTGTAAACCCAACACCTACCCGTTCACACTATATTCATCGCACACGCTGGGGAACGGCAGGCTTTCCCCCGACCGCTGCCCGTTATGCCTAGATTAGCTAAGCCCTGTCACAGGCACACTAGCACCATGAATAGCGCTAGCATCTTCAGACGCTAAAAACGCCATCACTGCCGCCAATTTCTCGGGACTGACCCAACGAGCTGGATCCGCATCAGGCATTGCTGCACGGTTTTGAGGTGTGTCGATGATGGTAGGCAATACGCAGTTCACGTTAATGCCTTTTTCACGTAACTCGGCTGCCATGCTTTCGGTAATGCGGCTTACGGCACTTTTTGCTGCAATGTAAGCGCCCATATCCGCCAAGCCTTGGCGAGACGCAAATGCGCCTACGTTCACCACCTTGCCACGGCCTTGCAACAACATATGCGGTACAACGGCTTGTACGGTATGCAGCAAGGTCATGACGTTCATGTCGTATTGCTGTTGCCATGCATTCAGCGGCGTGGCGTGTACGGGTTCACCCATGTGAAAGCCACCTGCCACGTTACACAACACATCAATACTGCCAAGCTTCTTCACAGCAGCTGCTACCCCTTGCTGTAAGGCATCAGGCTGCATCAAGTCGGCAAGCACGTAGTGCACGTTATCGCCTTCTGGCGCAATGGCTTCCAACGCCTTACGATTACGCGCCACCAACACCAAGCGTGCGCCTTTTTGCGCAAAGTGCTGCGCCACCGCTTGGCCCAAATTACCACCAGCACCACTAATCATCACCACCGGTGAGTGTGTATTTTGCATGTTTACTTCCTGACTACACTAAGAGTTCAGCCTGCTCGCTTACGCCACAGACTTTTTGTTTGCATGATAACGGCCTGATCCACGGTGATACACCTTGTCTTCCGACAATAGGATGCCAGGGTCCAAATCAGGACGGGACGCAATACGGTTGTACACGGGCTGGAAATCAATAGCCGAAAGCTCTAATAACGCTTCCAAGTCTTTGATCACAAAGTAGCTTTCTTGAAAATCGTCTATACGGTAATTAGTACACATTACCCTGTCTAAATCAAAGGCGATGCGATTAGGGGAATCGTCTTCTAAGCTAAACACGCTTTCTGTGCGCGACGAGGCAATGCCTGCACCGTAAATGCGTGGTGAGCCATCTTCCATAACTAAGCCGAACTCAACGGTGTACCAGTACACACGAGCCAAACGGTGCAATACACCCAGTTCCTTAGCGCGCAAACCACCTTTACCGTAGGCTTGGATGTAATCAGCAATGGCAGGGTTCATCAGCATGGGGACATGGCCGAACACATCGTGAAACACGTCGGGTTCTTCTAGGTAATCCAGCTCATGCGCTTTACGGATGAACTGCCCTGATGGAAAGCGTCTATTGGCTAAGTGCTCAAAGAACACATCATCAGGAACCAGCCCAGGCACCGCCACTACTTGCCAGCCAGTGTGCTTCATCAGCACTTCACTGAGCTGTTCAAAGTGCGGGATTTTATCGGCAGAGATAGGCAGCTTTTTCATGCCCTCTACAAATTCTTTACAGGCGCGCTGTGGCAACAGTTTGGTTTGTCGCTCGAACAGTGTTTTCCAAACGCCATGTTCTTCGGCAGTATAGCGATCCCAGCCTTGATCTATGGTCCAGTCGGCGCGTTCAGGCTGGAAATTTTCGCCTGCTGCCAAGCCGTGCTTACTACTGTCCTGCGTAGTATGTTCCTGCTCTAGCATGTGGGTATCCTCCTGCTGTCACGCCTGACTTAGGCCTGATCAGCTGACGCTGCGCAGCGCGCAAAAACAGCATCGATAATATGAGCCAACGCGATATCGCGTTGGCTTAACCCATCTGCATCGTGCGTGGTTAGCACGATTTCCACACGGTTATAGACGTTGTTCCACTCGGGATGATGATCATGCTTTTCGGCATGCAGCGCCACTTGCGTCATGAATGCAAAGGCTTCCGTGAAGTCATGAAACACAAACTTGCGTCGGATTAACCCGCCGCGCTGTGCTTCATACTGCCAGGAAGACAACTGCTCCAATGCGATTTGTCTTTCCTGGTCGTCTAATTTCAACATGATCATCATTCCTTGAGGGTTACACGCGATATGGTCTATTCAGCTGTTGCTGTGCCCAACACACCGCGTTCAATTTGGTCACGCTCAATGGACTCAAATAGTGCCTTGAAGTTTCCTTCGCCAAAGCCTTCATCGCCTTTACGTTGGATAAATTCAAAAAACACAGGGCCTAGCAATGTGCCTGAGAAAATTTGCAACAACAGACGTCGTTGACCACCTTCAGCCGTACCATCCAACAAAATACCGCGTGCTTTGAGTTCGTCAGCGTTTTCACCATGCCCTGGGATACGTGACTCTAGCATTTGATAGTACGTGGCAGGTGGTGCTTTCATGAGTGGCACACCTGCTTTAATCAACTGGTCCACGCCGTGGAAGATGTCGTCACACAGCAGCGCAATATGCTGAATTCCTTCCCCGTTGAACTGCAGCAAAAACTCTTCAATTTGGCCAGACCCTTGAGCCGATTCTTCATTGAGAGGAATACGAATTCTACCATCTGGGGCTGTCATGGCTTTGGATACCAGACCGGTATATTCACCTTTAATGTCGAAATAGCGAATTTCACGGAAGTTAAACAGCTTCTCGTAGAAATCAGCCCAGAACGACATGCGCCCACGGTACACGTTGTGGGTAAGGTGGTCGATGAATTTGAAACCGTAACCAACAGGGTGGCGGTCTACACCTTCGATAAACTCAAAGTCGATGTCATAAATAGACTGGCCGTCAGCGTAACGGTCGATTAGGTACAACGGCGCACCACCAATACCGCGGATGGCTGGCAAACGCAGCTCCATAGGGCCTGTTTCGATCTCGATTGGACGCGCACCTAGCTCTAAGGCACGGTTATAGGCATGGTGAGCATCACGCACACGAAAGGCCATACCACAGGCACTTGGGCCATGTTCAGCGGCAAAGTAAGCGGCTTCGCTGTTAGGCTCGCGGTTCACGATGAAGTTGATATCACCTTGACGGTATAGCGATACATCTTTTGAACGGTGCTTGGCCACCTCGGTAAAGCCCATCAATTCAAAAGTACGCTCCAGCAGACCCGGTTCTGGGGAAGCAAACTCTACAAATTCAAAACCATCCAGACCCATTGGGTTTTCAAACAAATCCGCCATAACCATCTCCTGAAAAACAGACTTTTAGATATGTTTATTTTAAGACTCAAACACCGCACTAAAAATGCAAAGACAGCTCAGTTAAACCCTATAATACGCAAGATTCCTGCATAAACTAGGCGTTTAGTTAAAGAAATGAATGAATTCAAGCTAGATAAAACCGACATACAAATTCTACGCTTGCTGCAACTGCAGGCACGCGCTTCGTTTGACGAACTGGCCTCGCAAGTAGGACTGTCTTCTTCTGCCGTATTACGGCGTGTGAAACGCCTAGAAAACGAAGGGATAATCCTAGATTACCGTGCCACTATTCTGCCCGAAGCCATTGATATTGGCCTGACTGCCTATATTAGTGTGCGTCTAGAAAAACAAAGCTCACACGCCAAAAATAGCCCGCGCGACATGTTTAGGTCGTTAGTGCAATCATGGTCTGAAGTGGTGAGCTGTGTGTCGTTAGCGGGGGAAATGGACTACATGCTGCGTGTGGTGGTGCGGGACATGGCGCATTTTTCGCGATTTTTATCCGATAAACTGCTGCGCCATGAAATCGTACGCGATTGCCGCACCAGCTTTGTACTGGAATGGGTAAAAGAAGATAAAGGCTTGCCGCTGTAGGCAGTGGCGGCTGTCTTCATCGCACACGCTGGGGACTGCGGAACAACTTTTTTGATATGGGGCCCTTATGATTACTCGTAGTGTCGTAACCAGCTATCAATTTCAACCGCTAAGGTACGGCTGGCTTCAGCTAAGGCTTTTGCGCCACCCGCAGCATTCGCCTCAGATGCATCAATAGCACTGACAAACGTGCGCTGAGCCAAAAGCTTATCTCCCCCCACCCCGGGTTCTATTAAGGTAGCACGTAGTTGCACCACGCCTTTGCTATCTTGAGGATTTTGGAAGATTTGCTCGAAATTCTCTATATCCACACGTAACACCAGCGGATACTGATCCCCAGCACGCATGCGCGATAGGCTGAACTCGGTATCCAAAATAGGTCTACCTTGCTCTAACTTCTGGCGCAACTGCAATCCAAACAACTGCTCAATAGGACGGCTCCAGCGTGCTTCTTGGTAAGCACGTAATTGCTGGTCTACGTCTACAAAACGGTACAGCATGGCTGTACTGCCTGGCATCAAACCTTGACCGCTAATAGCCGCCACCATCACAGGGCGTTTACCCACAGGCAAGTCCACTGGCTTGCCAATAGCAGGGCCTAAATCGTACAAGGTTGCCGTTGCCGGCGGTTTTGGTAGTACCGAGCAAGCCGATAACAATACCGCTGCTACGAACAAGCCAGCTTTAATAGCGATGTTCTTCTTCATGATGTGCTGTTTTCCTTGTGTCGCAATCATTGTTATCCCCTTTTTAGTGAGCTACCGGTGCGCTAAAACCGCGTTCCCCCGGCCCCGGCTGACTACTATCCGGACCGTATAGGAAGCGCTGCGGATTGCTAGACACTTGGTGAATCAGCACTTTCACTTCTTGTACTGCACTGTTCACCTCTTCCATCATGCGTTGCAAGCTAGGCAGCGTAGCATTACCCAGCTCTTCGCCCACTAACGACAACGACCGTGCTGACTGCTGCAATTGCGGAATCACGCCACCCGGCGCACGCATATTTTGCACGATGCCACTCACGTCCTGCCCCATTTTGGCCAGATTACCTGCTGCCTGCCTAATGACCTGCATGTCAGACTCTATGTCTTTGGAAATCGTTGCCACTACTGGTTTTAGGCCTTCCATCACATCAGATGCATTCTGTGCGGCTGAGCCCATAGATGAGATAGCCTGCATCAACACTTGCTGATTTTCTTTGTTGAGCAAGGTGTTCAGGCTAACAACGGTTTCTTGTATCTCACCTAAGAACTCTGGCCCCATCTCTACCAATCGGCTTAAACGTGAAGGACGCATTTCTAAGCGCTTGATCCCACTAGCCGTTTCACCTAGTACAGGCCGCGCTACGGCATCATCGTCTAGCTCTATGTAGGCCAAACCGGTTACCCCTTGGTAGCCCAATGTGGCATAGGTTTTGGCTGAAATAGGCGTGGACTCTTCTACCTTGATCTGAATAATGACCATGCCATGCTGTTCATCATTAAAACCTATAGAGGCTACTCGCCCCACCGTCACCCCTTTGTAGCGTACGGCGGCTTGTGGCTGCAAACCGGTTACGGCTTGAGTGCTGGAAAGCTCGTAATCTACATACGTACCCTGATCACGGGTCAGCCAATACGCCAGTACGCTTAATAGTGCTGCAACCACCAGCACAAAAACGCCAGCTGCCATGGCATGCGATTTATTTTCCATTTAATTCGACTCCGGATGCTGCGTCGAGGCGGTCTGTGCCGCCGCTGAAGATTGCATGGGTTCGCGTGCTCGACGGCCTCGTTCACCCAGAAAAAATTGTTCTATAAAAGGATGCTGGAACTGCACCACTTCATCAGTAGTGCCTTCCACTATCACTTTTTTCTCTGCCAACACGGCTACCCTGTCACTTAGGGCGTACAGCGTATCCAAGTCATGCGTCACCATTACCACCGTGAACCCCAGCTCTTTGTGCATGGCTAACAGCAGCTCACAAAACTCATCCGAGCCACGCGGGTCTAACCCTGCAGTAGGTTCATCTAACAACAATAAGGGTGGGTCCATAATCAGGGCGCGTGCCAACGCTACCCGTTTAATCATGCCGCCTGATAAGTCTGAAGGCATACGCGAAGCGTGTTCAGGCTTTAGGCCCACCATTTGCAACTTCACCATGGCCGCATCGCGAATAACGGACTCTGGCAGGCTTTGCTGCTCGCGCAGTGCGAAAGCCACGTTATCCAAAACGTTAAATGCGGAATACAACGCACCACGCTGAAACAGCATACCTATACGAGCCGATGCACCTTCAGGGGGTAACGATGCTGGGTCTTGCCCTGCAATGCGTACCGTGCCCTTGGTAGGACGTGTTAAGCCCAAGATATGACGCAACAACACCGTTTTTCCGGTACCAGAGCCCCCTACAATCGTCATGATCTCGCCACGACGTATTTGTAAGTCCAAATCTTGGTGCACTGCGAACGCTTTATCGCCAGTGCCAAATACCGTCCACAGCTTTTTAATATCCACCAAGATATCGCTATTGTTGCCACCTGATTGGGCCTGTGTCTGCTTCATGACTTAGAACCCCACGCTTTTAAACAAAATGGCGAATACAGCATCCAGCAAAATCACAGCCGTAATGGACGTCACTACCGACGCGGTCGTACCCGAACCCAAGCTCTCGGTATTCGGTTTCACCCACAAGCCCCAATAACACCCAATTAAGGCAATCGCCGCACCAAACACCGCCGACTTAGCGGTAGCCAACCACACGTTAGCCACCTGCACCGCATTCGGTAAAGCCTGTACAAAATAAGCAGGAGACAAGCCCAAGCTAGCCTCAGAGGCCCACATACCCCCCAACAATGCGGCTAGCGTTGTCCACACGCTCACCAACGGCATGGCCACAGCAAGCGCCAACACCCTAGGCATCACTAACCGGTAACCATGGGAAATACCCATCACTTGCATGGCATCTAGTTCTTCATTGACGCGCATCACCCCAATTTGAGCGGTAATGGCAGAACCCGATCTACCCGCCACTAAGATAGCCGCCAACAAGGGACCTAATTCACGTATTAGTGAAATACCCAAAATATTGACGATAAACGCATCTGCTCCAAACTGGCGTAACTGTAGGGCCAATAAATACGCCACTACCACGCCAATTAAGAAGCCCACTAAGGCGGTAATGGGCAAAGCTTGCGCACCCATTCTGAACAAATGCGCCGAAAAATCGTGCCATGGGCCACGTGAAGGACGACGTATCAGTTTCAGTACGTCTAGCAAAAACTGCCCCAACAGCGCAATCATGCCTTTGGCGTGATTCCACCCGTTAAAGGCCATGTTGCCCAGTGACACAAAAGCGCGCTGCGTAACTGTGCATTCTTCTTCATGCACTGGCTCTACCGTTAATTCGGCAACGCGCTCAAGTATGCCCTGTTGAATATCAGTAACGTGCAATTGCTCGGGCCACTGTCGCCCCCAGCAATCCCACAGAATTTGTGCGGTGACATAATCCAGCCCGTGGGCATCGCTAAGGTCCCATACCGTCTGCGTACTGCCTGCTGCTTGACGCAACTGTGGAAGCAAACGTTTACTGTGCTTTTCATCACTTAATACGCCGGCCTCCCACTGGCCTTGCAAACGCACTGTCGTGGTTTGGCCAGAGGCTTCGGTTACGATGACGGCATTCTGGGTAAGCCCCATATATCACTCTATCCTGTATTTTGCCCTCGCTATTTTAACGGTAAGAATCAAAATGGGGGATAGGGAGCATTGTCACAGAATTTAATTTGTTGCCCGTAGTAAAATCAGCGCACCTATTCACCCTGACATAAAGGTAGAGACATGGCACGGGACACTACTTCCCTTCCACACGATCCACCTCCTGTAGGCCAGGCTATTCAAGCCATACGCGCCCAACAGAAGCTCTCACTGGACGCCCTGTCTAAACGATCAGGGGTGTCTAAATCTATGTTGTCACAAATAGAACGCAACCTGACTAACCCCACCATTGCCGTGTTGTGGAGGTTGGCACAAGCGCTAGAGATCAGTGTGGGTGATATTTTAGGTTTGGGAATGGAGGCAGTATCGTCTGCCGAGCCTAACATTACGCTGCAATCGGCGCACTCCACCCCTGTGATCAAAAACAAGGATGGCACCTGTGAGTTACGTATCTTGGGGCCTATAGACTTGGCAGGCATCACCGAATGGTATGCCCTTACCGTAGAACCTGGTGGTGTGTTGGCGTCTGAGCCACACGAAGCTGGCACCCAAGAACACTTAACAGTGCTCTCGGGGTTATGGCAAGTGAAGTCCGGCAATAGCGAGCAACAATTACACGCTGGCGAAACCGCCCGTTACCCGGCTGACCAGCCCCACGTTATCAGCAATATTGGCACTACCGCTGCAACCGCGTGGCTGGTGGTGGAATCCATTAAGCGTTAAGCCGCTTTGACGTTTAGTTGGCTAGCGCGCACTGGAGTATTAAAAATATAACCGCGTCTCGCCACACGTAATACTGCCCCCAACATATCTTCGTTTTTCTGATTCTTATCCATCGTTGTTACGGTTGCATCCAAAATAATCACATCTACACTGTGCTCTTTCAACAGATGCAAATCTGAAGACGAACATTGTTTAACGTGATGCAGATTGGTGGGTCGTAGCAACCCATCTAGATGTCGCGTATGACAGGAAGACAAGCTAAACGCTTCCAAATCAGAGCCTAGGAATAAGATATCCATGATAGTTATGCCCCTCAAGCACTAACAATTCAGTAAAACGAACGATGTTCTATATATAGAACATAAAATTCATAATATAGAACGGCATTCACCAAATCAAGCACCAACTGCCATAACGCAGCCAAACTCCCACAATGCTGTCTATGCCTGCTGTTTCTGCACACTTTTTGACACCTAACTAGACATGCAGCCGTGGTATTCTGCTTTTTTATTTTGGGTTAGATTGAACTCATGCCAGAAGACTTAATCCCTGTCTCTAGTGACTTGCTCATCAAATACTCTGTCGGTCTGGGTATCGCCATATTTTGCTTAGCAGGTGCAGTCTGGGCAGATGTACGATTACGTCGCATACAAAACCTGACACGAAAAATCACCTTTCATGTCATACAAAGTGTCTTCCTGTGCTCGCTTGCCTTAACAGTGAAGCAATACGCTGAGTACGCCATTGTTGACTACAAACTACGTGCTGCTAGCTCAAGCGCCATTGATTTCCTCACGGTGTTAGTCATCGCCCTGATCATTTTGCGTCAGGTGTCACTACTCATCACGCTCTTTGAGAAGCACCAAATCAGCAAAGGCAGCGACCCCACCTCTACACGCGTGGTTGCCAGAATGCTGAAGATCACTGTGTTTGTGGTGCTACTGTTAATGTTTGGCGAACATTTCGGGCTCAGCCTATCAGGCTTGATGGCTTTTGGGGGTATTGGAGGTATTGCGATTGGTATGGCCGGTAAGGACATACTGAGTAACTTCTTCTCAGGGGTGATGCTTTACTACGATAGACAGTTCAATATAGGGGACTGGATTAGCTCACCCGACCGTAATATCGAAGGTACGGTAGTAGAAATTGGCTGGCGTATTACTAAGATTAGAACCTTTGATAATCGCCCGCTGTATGTGCCCAACTCACTGTTTTCTACTATTAGTGTGCAAAACCCTGGGCGCATGACTAACCGCCGTATTAATACGCAAATTGGTCTGCGCTACGAGGATTCTGCCAAAATACGAGTGATTGTGGACGATATCAACGCCTACTTGAAGGCCAACCAAGACATAGACCAAACCCAAACCATCTTGGTGTACTTCGATGCTTTTGCCGATTCTTCGTTAAATATCATGGTGTATTGCTTCACCAAAACCACGGCCTGGGCCGAGTGGCTAGGCATACAGCAAGACGTGTATTTGAAAATTATCGACATCGTGCAACAACATGGTGCCGACTTCGCCTACCCCACACAAACGCTTTACGTGAACAAGCAAAACGCACCAGCTGCCTAGAGCTAGTCGCTACGCACTAAAACCAACATCAAGGGAAATCCCGGGTGTTGGTTTTTTTTGTCTGCCCTTATCTTTGATCAAAGATCAAAAATCATATTATTTTTTGTGGGTACATATGGACGCACATCTTCCCGGCACTACAGGGCCTATAGTTCGCACTTCTGTTCACGATGCGGTGTATCAAGTGCTGCGCAACCGCATCATGCACGGCGTTTACCGTGCTGGACAGGTGCTAGGCATACAAGAACTGGCCGATGATTTGGACACCAGCACCATGCCCGTGCGTGAAGCACTGCGCCGACTTGTTGCCCAGCAAGCACTAGAGCCCATGCGCAGCCGCTCGTCTCGTGTGCCTCTGATTACCACCGAACGACTAGAAGACTTGCGCCGCTCTCGTGTGTTAATTGAAGGCGCTGTCACCCAATGGGCGACTGGCAATGTGAACGAGGCTGACTTGGCGTTGCTCACCCAACTGGCCAAGGACATACACCACAGCCGTAGCCAGCCCGACGGTATGACCACTAGCCTTGAGTTAAACCGCCAGTTTCATTTCTGCATTTATCGCTATGCCCAGTCTCCCGTGATGCTGGGCATGATCGAAAGCCTATGGTTGCAATCAGGCCCCTATTTACGAGAGGTGCGCGAACACTGTGGCCCAGAGCGCACCCCTATTGATGATCACCACGAAACCATCGTGAACGCCTTACGCAAAGGCGATGCCAAGGCCGCCCAAGAAGCCTTGCAAGCCGACATTAGCTGGCCATTTGAACAGCTACTGCAATTACAACAACCCACAGACTAAGCTTTTGTGGAGGAGACACCCCATGTTGCACAAACACCGTTCCCGCGTCGTGACCAACGGCCCTACCCGTGCGCCACACCGTGCTTTTCTGCGCGCTACAGGGATGGATGATCACTCGCTGGAAAAATCCTTTGTAGGTATCGTCAGCACTACAGGTGATAACACACCTTGCTCTATGTCCTTAGCGCCGCAGGCCGATAACGCCCGCTTAGGCGTAGCCGAAGGTGGTGGCGTGCCCATTAGTTTTTCTACCATTTCGGTCTCAGACGGCACCTCTATGAACCATGCCGGTATGCGTATGAGTTTGGTATCGCGTGAAACCATTGCCGACAGCGTAGAACTGATGGTGCGTGGCCATGCCTATGACGGGTTGGTGGGATTTGCTGGATGCGATAAAACGCTGCCTGGCATCATGATGGGGATGGTACGCACTAACGTACCGTCGGTATTTGTGTACGGTGGCTCGATGCTACCCGGCTTTGATGGCGAAACCGGCCAAGACAGTACGATTCTGACCACCATTGAAGCAGTAGGTCGTTACCAAAGCGGCACCATCAGCCTAGATCAATTACGAGGCATAGAATGCAGCTCATCGCCTACAGCAGGCGCTTGCCCCGGCCAGTTTACGGCCAACACCATGGCTATGGTGGGCGAGACGCTGGGTTTATCGCTGCTAGGCTCATCCATGACACCAGCGGTATACAGCAGCCGCTTGGCCTTAGCACGTCGCGCTGGCCGCCAAGTCATGTCCATTTTATCCACAGGCGTCCCCTTGCCTCGCGATCTGGTCACACGCGAGAGCTTAGAAAACGCCTGTGCCGTCGTAGCAGCTACGGGGGGGTCTACCAACGCTGCGCTGCATATTCCTGCCATTGCCAACGAAGCAGGCATACGTTTCACCCTAGAGGACGTGGGCCGTGTCTTTGAACGCACCCCACTGATTGCCAACTTACAGCCCGGTGGCCGTTATTTAGCGCGCGACCTAGATCGCATTGGTGGCACGCCGGTTGTCTTAAAAGCACTGCTCAAAGGCGGTTTCTTGCACGGCAATACCCTTACCTTGGAAGGCAACACCTTAGCTGAAGCCTTGGAACACTTCCCTGATCCCGATAACAACATCGTGTTCTCCTGCGCCCAACCACTACACCCTAGCGGTGGCGTGGTGGTACTGAAAGGCAATCTGTGCCCCGATGGTGCGTTGCTAAAAATTGCCGGTCTGAAATCGCTACAGTTCACGGGCAAAGCCAGAGTATTTGAGAACGAAGAAGCCTGTATGAAAGCCGTTTCCACACAGGCCTATCACGATGGCGATGTACTGGTTATACGTAACGAAGGCCCCATGGGCGGCCCTGGCATGCGCGAAATGCTAAGCGTGACCGCCGCGCTGTATGGTCAGGGCAAAGGCGAAAAAGTCGCCCTGCTGACAGATGGCCGTTTTTCTGGCGCTACCCGTGGCATGTGTATTGGCTACGCTAGCCCTGAAGCCGCCATGGGTGGTGCTATTGGCTTAATTCAAGATGGCGACATTATCCACATTGATGCCGCCGCCCGCAGTCTTAGTTTGCAAGTCAGTGACGAAGAGCTGGCTCTGCGCCGCGCGACTAAACCGGTAGTAGACCGTGCTCCTTTAGCTGGCGTGCTAGAAAAATACGCCAAATTGGTAGGCCCTGCTAACGAGGGCGCTACCACCCACTCAGGTAATCTGGATTGGCCTTACGACCCAGCGGAGGACGACGCATGAAACTCGCATTTTGTGGTCTAGGCCTAATGGGCACTGCCATGGTGAAGCGACTGCTCGCGGCGGGCCATCAGGTGAATGTGTGGAATAGGTCCCCCGCCAAAGCAGAAGCCTTGGTCGCGTTAGGCGCACGAGCCTGCAGCACACCACAAGAAGCCGCCACTGATGTAGACGGCGTTCTGCTGTGTTTGCTGGATGCCAAGGCGGTGCAAGAGGTAGTGTTTGGCGACTCCGGCGTGGTACATGCACCATCTGTGGCTTGGGTGGTAGACCACTCCAGTATTGCCCCGGCCATCACGCAACACGTAGCCCAGAAATTGCATCAACAGAAACACGCGCAATGGTTAGATGCGCCGGTATCCGGTGGTGTGGCTGGTACTGAGCAAGGCACACTGACAATCATGGTGGGTGGCGATGCCCAAGCACTACAGCACGCCACGCCCGCCATGCTGGCTTATGCCGCTCGCATTACCCACATGGGTGCTTCGGGTACAGGCCAAACCGCCAAACTGTGCAACCAAACCATTGTGGCAGCAACACTCAATGCCATCGCCGAGGCCTTAAGCCTTGCCCGCGCTGCCGGTATGGATGCGTCCAAACTACCGGAAGCACTACAAGGTGGTTGGGCAGATTCCAAGTTATTGCCCTTGTTTACGCCACGTATGCTGCAAGCGCAGCACCACATTGTGGGTGCGTTAGACACCATGCTTAAAGACATAGACAGCGCACTGGATCTTGCCAAACAAACGCGTACTCCCACTGCTCTCGCCGCTACCGTACAGCAAAATTTGCGCCAAGCCAGTGCCTTAGGGCTGGGAGCGTCTGAGATCTCAGCCTTAATTTGCCTGAGCCACCCAGACAGCCTGCCTAGTTTTCAAGCTCAAGCCTAACCACAGGAACCCGCTACCATGCATTTTGCTGCCAACCTCAGTCTGCTGTTCCCTGACGATGTAAGCTTTGCTGAGCGCTGTGCACGCGTTGCCGCTCAAGGGTTCAACCATGTGGAAATGCTGTTCCCCTACGATTTGCACCCACAAGAATATCTATTACCACTGCAAGATCACGGGCTACAACCCTTACTGATCAACACTCCCATAGCAGACGACCACTTTGGCTTGGCAGCGTTACCGAATTCAAAAGACCGCTTCAAAGCGGATTTTGATCGTGCGTTACATACAGCCCAAAGCCTAGGTGTGCCAGCCATCCACGTAATGGCGGGGATCACGCAGCATCTGGACGCACAGCACTGGCAAGAGACATTACAGGAAAACCTACTTTACGCCTTAGCGCAAGCGGCTGGTACGGGCATCACCTTGCAACTGGAAGCGTTAAATAGGCGCGACTTACCCGGCTATGCCTACTGGAATCCAGCCGATGTGCTGGCCATTGTGCGCCAGATGAACTCACCACAACTGCAGTTGCAATTCGATTTCTATCACAGCTTAGTAGAGGGCTTACCTTTGCTGGAAACCCTGCAATCCTGTCGCGATGTGGTGTCGCACGTGCAAATTGCAGACCCCACCAAACGTCACGAACCTAACTTGCAGCAGTACCCTGAAATGCTGCAAGCCCTGCAATATTTACTCAACACGCAGTATCGCGGCAGCATAGGCTGTGAGTACAAACCTGCCGCCAAGTTTGAACAAGGATTGAAGTTTCTTGTGATTTTGCAGCAAGCAGGGCTATGCACCGCACCGGAGCACACATCATGCATATAGTCATTACCGGAGCAGGCGGCTATATAGGCCATGCACTCAGCAGTTGGTTAAGCACACAAAGCCACTTTGCGGGTCGCCCCATTACGCGTTTAAGTCGCACCGATCTCACGCTACCGCCCTTAGCGCAAACGCCCGCTTTTCTGCACGATATAGAAGGTGATCTGTGCCAAGCCGCGCTACGCGAACAACTGTTGTCTGAGCCCGCAGATTATGTCTTTCATCTAGCTGGCATTACCAGTAAGCGTGCAGAAGAAGACCTCGCACTAAGCCTAGCGGTCAACCTACAAGCCTCGGTAGCCTTGTTTGAAGACCTGCGTCAACAATCTACAAAAGCTACTGTAGTATTCACTAGCTCTATTGGCGTATTTGGCACGCCACTGCCCGATCACATTGACGATCACACCACCATACAACCCACCTTAAGTTACGGTACACACAAACGTATGGTGGAACTGCTGATTGCCGATTACAGCCGCTTAGGCCACCTAGACGGGCGAGCTGTGCGACTGCCCGGCATCATCGCTCGCCCCCTACAAGCCATTGCCGCGCTATCCAGTTTTTCCAGTGACCTTGTGCAGCATCTTGCCGCCGGCACCCCCTACACCTGCCCGGTGTCTAAAGACGCTGCCAACTGGCTGATTTCCCTGCCCTGCTGTTTACAACAATTGCTGCATGCCGCGTTGTCGCCCGCTGCAGCCTGGCCTACTAGCCGCGTCGTCACACTGCCAGCACTACGCGTACTTACCGGTGAATTAGTACGCGGTTTAGTCGCTCTGTATGGCACAGAGAGAAAGCATCTAGTGAGTTGGCAACCCAACGCGCAGATTGAAGTGCAATTTGGTTGTTGGCCCACCTTAGACACGGCCTTGGCCGACCAGCTGGGTTTCACGCACGACCACAACGTCGAAACCCTACTACACAGAGCCCTTCTGACCACCCCATCAGCTTGATACATAAAACATAGAGAAACGAGGAGACTTATTATGCTGAAACTCTGTAAAAAACTACTGTACTGTTCTGGCCTTGTTCTGTCGCTGGGCAGCACTCAAGTCGCCCATGCCAAGCCCACCGAACTGACAGTATCCGTCTGGCTACCACCCACCCACTCTCTTGTGGCGGGCTTTATTGTGCCTTGGCTTGCAGAAATTGAAGAACAAACTGAAGGGCGTGTTAAACCTCGTCTCTTGCCCAAACCGGTGACCAACCCTGCGGGCCATTACGATGCGGCTCGCAATGGTTTGGTAGACATTACCTTTATTTCGCATGCCTACTACCCGGGTCGTTTTGAGCTAACCAAACTGGCCTCGCTGCCACTGACAGGCAACCATGGCGAAGCCCGTTCGGTGGCCGCATGGCGTATTTATGACAAGTACCTAGCAGAAGCTGGCGAACACCGTGGCGTCAAACTCTTAAGCATGTACGGCCATGGCCCAGGCTTAGTCATGACTGGCAACAAACCCATTCGCACCATTGAAGACTTTGATGGCCTAAAAGTACGTGTAGGCGGCGGGATGGCTGCCGACGTCGCCCAAGCCCTGAATATCAACCCTGTGGTCAAACCCGCCCCTGACTCCTACGAGTTACTGAGCACTGGTGTGGTAGATGGCCTGTTCTTTCCCGGTGAATCCTTAGCGGCCTTCAAACTGGATGAGGTGGTGCGCCACATCACACGTTTCCCCGGTGGCTTATATGGTGACTCGCACGGCCTGATCATGAACCAACGCGCCTACGACAACCTAGAACCTCAAGATCGTGAAGTTCTGGATAGATTAAGTGGCGAATACGCTGCTCGCATGGCGGGTGCAGCATGGGGTGGTGCTGATGCAGGCTCCCTTAAAGCTGGCCAAGAAAAAGGCGTAGAAATCATCGAAGCAGATAAGGCTCTGGTGTCTGCGGTTCGTGAGCGCACACAGCGTTTTGAGCAAGCATGGCTAGATGCGGCTGCAGCGAAGAACATCGACGGCCCAGTGGTGTTGGCCGAGTTCCGCGAGCAACTGCAACAGCTGGATGCGGAAATAGACAGCCGTCCTTAATCCCTGCCTTTGAATCAGGAAATCATGATGAATGCTCTGCTTCGCTCCTTGCTTTGCGTCATGCGGCGCATCGCCGAAGTGACACTCTTTCTGATGATGTGCCTCACCATGCTGGACGTGGCGGGACGCTATTTCTTCAATTTTCCGGTGCTAGGTTCAGTGGAGCTTACCGAGTTGCTGATGGTGGGTGTGATCTTTTCAGGGATCGCACTCTCCTCGGCCTCTAAGGGCCATATCACGGTGGATCTGGTCGCTATGGCGCTGCATGGCCGTACCCGCTGGCTACAGCAAGTACTAGGCGACTTAATCTCCTTTAGCATCATTGCATTGCTGGCAGTGGTGAGCTGGGGCAAAGCCGCTGAAATCGCCGATTACGGGGATAAAACTGCCGTTTTGCTACTGCCTATCGCTCCAGTAGCCTATTTTATGGCAGTGATGCTAAGCGTCACTACGCTGTATCACTTGCTGCAACTGCTACAAACCATATTCAAAGGGGCTAACCATGACTGAAGCGCTATTAGGCTTTGCCGCCATGCTTGCCCTCATCATGCTGCAAGTACCCGTGGCCTTTGCCATGGCTCTAGTAGGATTAGTGGGCACCGCCCTCATACGAAACTGGGATTCTGCCTATGCGATGGCCGGTTCCATGGTGTATGAAAGCGGGTTTCAATACACCCTATCAGTGTTGCCCTTGTTCATCTTAATGGGCAACTTTATTACCCAAGCCAGGCTCTCCAAAGAGCTGTATAACGCTGCTCATGCCTTCTTAGGACATCGACGTGGCGGGCTGTCGTTATCGACTATTTTGGCCTGTGGTGGGTTTAGTGCAGTATGCGGTTCCAGTTTGGCCACTGCTGCCACCATGTCTAAAGTAGCGTACCCAGAAATGCGCCGCTTTGGCTACGACCCCGCCTTAGCGACTGGCTCTATTGCGGCTGGTGGCACATTGGGTATATTGCTGCCGCCGTCTATTGTGATGGTGGTGTACTGCATTCTGACAGAGCAAAGCATAGGCAAAATGTTTGCTGCTGGTTTGATACCTGGCGCACTCGCTATTTTGTTGTACTTACTGGCTTCAGCGTGGGTGACATGGCGTAACCCGGCTGCAGGCCCTGCCGCTGGCGAACGCCAAGGTTGGGCATTACGCTGGCAAGCCATCAAGAAAGTGTGGGGCTTATTGGTGTTGTTCGGCATTGTGATGGGTGGTATTTATGGCGGCATTTTTACCTCTACCGAAGCGGCGGGTATAGGTGCCTTTGGTGCCATGCTGTTCTCGCTGTTACGCGGCACCTTAACCTGGCGCAGTTTGTCGGAAGTGTTGATAGAGTCCACTCAAACTACCGGTATGCTGTTTATGGTGATTATTGGCGCACTACTGTTTGCCAACTTCATCAACTTCACCTCGCTGCCCGATGACCTCAAAATGCTGGTCATGCAGTTTGATCTAAGCCCTTATACCGTCATTATCCTGATCAGTCTGCTGTATATCGTGCTGGGCGCGGTATTAGAAAGTATGTCCATGATCTTGCTTACCGTACCGGTGTTTTACCCGCTGGTGCAGTATCTAGGTTTTGATCTGATTTGGTTTGGCATTATTGTGGTGGTGGTCACAGAAATCAGCTTTATCACGCCCCCCTTTGGCATGAACGTTATTGTGTTACGCAGCCTACTGCCCGAGGTTCCTTTAGCAACCATGTACCGTGGGGTTATGCCCTTTGTATTCGCCGACATTATCCGTCTGGCCATTTTGATTGCTTTCCCCGTACTGTCGTTGTACTTACCTCGCTACCTAGGCTAATTGTTTGTTGGAGCCCCTATGACTGTTTCTTCTCCCCGCGTTGCTGTGTGTGCACGCGTTTTCCCCGAATCCTTAGCAACATTGGAAGCCGCTGGTTTTTCCGTACACGCCCACCACGGCGACAGCGCTTTACAAGGAGATCAACTGGTAGCGTGGGCCAACGGCGCAGACGCTTTATTGGTGTCCGCCAGCAGCCGCGTGGATGCGGCCATGCTGGACCAACTACCTACGTTAAAAGTCATCGCCAACATTGGCGTGGGCTACAACAACATCGATGTAGCCGCCGCCACAGCGCGCGGCATTGCCGTCAGCAACACACCCGATGTACTCACTGAAACCACCGCCGACCTAGCGTGGGCATTGATGTTTGCCGCTGCCAGACGCATCAGCGAGTCTGAGCGCTGGTTACGCGACGGTCAGTGGAAATCCATGGCCTTAGATGGCTGGCTAGGCGTAGACATTCAAGGCAGCACCTTAGGGATTATTGGCATGGGCCGCATCGGCGGTGCCGTAGCCCGTCGCGCCATGGGTTTTGGTATGCGGGTGCTGTATCACAACCGCACGGCTTTACCGGCAGAAGACACTCCCGGTGTGACGTGGGTAGAAAAAGAAACCCTACTTAAAGAGGCCGACCACGTCATCTTAGTAGTGCCTTACTCCCCCGCCACCCACCATCTGATCGGTGCTAACGAGTTGGCCTTGATGAAACCCACCGCTGTGTTGGTCAACATTGCTAGGGGTGGTGTGGTGGACGATGTGGCGTTAGCGCATGCCCTACAGAGCGGCCAACTTGGTGCGGCTGGCGTGGATGTGTTTGAAAACGAACCCAACATTGCCAAAGAACTACTGGCCGCTCCCAACGCTGTGTTGACACCCCACATAGGCAGCGCCACCAAACGCACACGCTTAGGTATGGTGGATTTAGCCGTTACTAACTTGCTGGATTGGCAGGCTGGCAACGCCTTACGTAATTCGGTGAATGGGTAGACGGCATACATTGTGTCTGCCGTAGCCTAAGGCTGCGAAAGCATTTTTAAATTTGTAAACCAAATTGAAAAATACTTCCCCCCGCCTTTCCTTCGTTGCATGCCACGGTTTTTATATGGAGGTAGTTGTTAGCTGTGTGTACTTTTGTAGCGAAACACACTGCCGCTAAAGAAAGGGCTGTAAGCCTATCTAATTGGGATACATCGGGGAAGGCGGAGGAAAACTTTTTTGATTTGGTGTCTCAAATCACAAAAAGTTGTTCCGCAGTCTCCCCAGCGCGTGCGATGAATACAGCCATTACCCTGAGCCAGTATTACGAGTAGCCCTCCCTCAGACTTCAGCCGCTAATCCCCCGTGTGCCTCATCCACCCAAACCACAAACCCACAAGTTTTTAATCCAGATCAAAGTTTATTCTCCCGCTAGCACCTATGCTCTAAACCACTATATATAGTTTAAAAATACATTTTAAACACAACATGTAGATGGAGAGCGTTATGACACTGCTGCCTGATCACACTCTGGAAGAAGGGAATCACCCGCTCCCAGACCCTGTTGTAGAGGTAGGCAACACCATGGAGGAATACCTGCACAGGCGTGATTGGCGCATCAATGCCAACGCTAACCAAGGGTACTCACTGGGTGGATTAATCTTAAACGTAGCAGGCAAAGTAGTAGCCAATTATTGGCTAAGCCATATCTACCCCGCCGAGGTAGGCCAAGCCCATAGAGACGCCGATCTGCACATACACGATCTAGATGTATTTTCCGGGTATTGCGCCGGCTGGTCGCTACGCACCTTGCTGCATGAAGGCTTAAACGGCGTTCCCGGTAAAGTGGAATCCGCACCACCCAAACACCTTTCTAGTGCCGTAGGGCAAATCGTTAACTTCTTGGGTACGTTGCAAAACGAATGGGCAGGCGCCCAAGCATTCAGTTCGTTTGACACCTATATGGCACCGTTCATACGCAAAGGCAACTTACCGTATGACGAGGTGAAGCAGTGCATGCAAGAACTGATCTACAACCTGAATGTGCCGTCGCGTTGGGGGACACAAACCCCCTTTACTAACCTAACATTTGATTGGGTATGCCCCGAAGATCTACGTGAGCAAACGCCGGTCATTGGCGGCGAGGAAATGCCCTTTAACTACGGCGATCTACAAGCTGAAATGGACATGATTAACCGTGCCTATATGGAAATCATGACTCAAGGCGATGCCAAAGGCAGGGTGTTCACCTTTCCTATTCCCACCTACAACATCACCCGCGACTTTGATTGGCATAGCGAGAATGCAGACCGCTTATTTGCCATGACCGCACGCTACGGCTTGCCCTACTTCCAAAATTTCATTAATTCAGAACTTGAGCCCAACATGGTGCGTTCCATGTGCTGCCGCTTGCAGTTAGACCTGCGTGAGTTACTGAAACGCGGTAATGGTTTATTTGGATCCGCCGAGCAAACCGGTTCTGTAGGCGTGGTCACCCTCAATTGCGCGCGTTTAGGCTACCTGTACGCCGGTGACGAAACCGCCCTGTTTAACCGTTTAGATGCTTTACTGGAGCTGGGTAAAACCAGCTTAGAAATTAAACGCCGCGTCATACAGCAGCATATGGACGATGGCTTGTTCCCTTACACCAAACGCTATCTAGGCACCTTGCGCAATCATTTCTCTACCTTGGGTGTAAATGGGATTAACGAAATGATCCGTAATTTCACACTGGATCAGCACGATATCACCACCGCCTGGGGCCATGATTTTGCTGTGCGTTTGTTAGACCACGTACGTGAACGCATGGTGGCTTTCCAAGAAGAAACAGGCCATTTGTATAACCTAGAAGCCACCCCTGCCGAAGGCACTACTTATAGGTTTGCCAAAGAAGACCGCAAACGCTATCCAGATATTTTGCAGGCCGGCACGCCGGCAACACCGTATTACACCAACTCATCGCAGTTGCCTGTGGGCTTTAGTGATGACCCTTTTGAAGCCTTACTGCATCAAGATACCTTGCAGTGCAAATATACAGGCGGGACGGTGCTGCATCTCTACATGACTGAAGCCGTGTCCTCGGTAGACGCCTGCCGCAGTTTGGTTAAACGTAGTCTGGAAAACTTCCGCCTGCCCTATATCACCATCACCCCTACGTTTTCCATTTGCCCCAAACATGGCTATTTATCGGGTAGGCATGAGTTCTGCCCAAAATGTGATGACGAGTTGTTAGCCCATCAACCCCCTGCTCTGCATTAACCCATTGGAGTACTGACTATGACTAGCAAACAGCCCCCTGTTTTACGTAACGAAGACAGACAACCCTGCGAAATATGGACCCGTGTTATGGGCTATCACCGCCCCGTGTCGTCGTTCAATATAGGCAAACAAGGAGAGTTCCACGAGCGTTTACACTTCACCGAACAGCCCATGCACGTCAGCAACCCTCTGCGCAAACGGGCTTAACCACCATGCCATCCGCCTCGCCCACCCCATGGCCCATACGCCCTGGCCGCTCACTTAAAATCGGTGGCTTGACGCCATTTAGTGCCACCGATTACCCTGGCCAATTAGCCGCCGTTGTCTTTATACAAGGCTGCCCATGGCGTTGCCATTATTGCCACAACCCACATCTGCTAGAACGTACAGCCCACAGCCCCCTTGCGTGGCCAGACATACTAGCTTGGTTGGCCACACGCCAAGGCTTACTTGATGCTGTCGTGTTTAGTGGTGGCGAGGCATTATTAGACCCTGTCTTACCACGTGCCATGACAGAAGCCCGCGAATTAGGCTTTAAGGTGGGGCTACATACCGGTGGCGCGTACCCTGAAGCCCTAAAAGGCGTGCTGCCTTATGTGGATTGGGTGGGCTTGGATATCAAAACTAACTTTGACGACTACGCTACGATTACGCAACTGCCGCGCAGCGGTGAAGCGGCTAAACGTAGTCTAGAAATTCTGCTGCAAAGCGGGGTTAGTTACGAATGCCGTACTACTGTGCACCCCGATTTACATAGCGATGACCAGCTATGCAACATGGCGGATGACTTAGCAAAAATGGGGGTAGCGTGCCTAATCTTGCAACGTTTTAGACCTGAAGGCTGCACCAATGACAGCCTTAGCCCCTTTAGCACAACGTCATTTCCTACCCCACAGACGATAGAACACCTATCTGGCTTATTTAGCCATTTTGCGGTGCGTTAAGGCTTGGCGGCCGGCTCCGTCCACGGGCAATAACAGCCCACAGCCAAGAAGCCTGCGCGCTGATTCACTGTTTCACCCGCCACCAATCTATCTAATATAGGCTCTACAAAACTGTTGGCCGATGTACAAACCATGCCCAAGCTATAGGGACCAGCATAGACTAAGCGTCCGGTCTCGTCCCAAATCCCCACCGAAGGGCTGGCTGGAATGTGCTCCATGCCTGGCACATAATCCAAAGGTGTTAATTTGCCTTGAAGAAAAACAGGTAGTTCACCCGTAGAACCTGGCTTTTGCACGCTATAGAAATCAATATTGGCGCGCTTATACATACTGATTAAGTAGCTCAGGTGCGCACCGGTTTCTCTATTACAGTACGTGCAGTCTGGGTCCCAGAAATGCACCATCCGAATTCTTCCTGTGGCTCCCGCTATTTCTAGGGGTAATTGCAGTGCCGTATCTTCAAATACCACGGCTTGCTCGGGATAGGCGCTGAGGCCACTGATGCCAAAATAACGCCACAACGCATCCCCCATGCCAAACAAGATCAGCATGCAAACGCTAACAAAGATTCGTAATGCATTACGGCGCAAAAAACCTGGGCGCTCACCCGCAGAGGATGGTGTTTTCATTATGCAGTTAACCCATCACTCACGGCTGCTGCCCAAATTTACGCACATATTGCTTAGTCATTTCTTGGCATGACTTGGCCAATTCCTGCTGCGCAATCAACGAGCGGCTAGGATCTACGCTACGCTCGCGGCATTTAAGAATAGCTTGCTGCTCAGCTGCCTGCACTGCTGGAGTTTGTGGTCTAGACATGACATAAGCCAAGACGGCCAACATCGCAATAATAAAAAGACCACTTCCCGCCATAATAATGTGAAAGTGCAAACGCGAACGTCTTGGCCCTTGGCCTTGCTGAGACGACATACTTCATCCATTTTTTAACCCTACATGCCTTTTATTTTACTGCATACAAGACTTTCTTGTATGCATTTACAAAAAACATGTAGGGCAAAAATGACTACACGATAGCAGCAATTCGCTGTGGTTTATCAGCAGATAGCAAAATATCTGACAATTTCTCTAGGGCTACTTGCAGACGTGCATGATCTGACGCGCCACCCAGTGCTATACGAATAGCCCCCGGCGACGACTCAAATGGGCAAAACACATCTGAACTGGTCACCCCCAAACCTTGCTCTTGCGCCGTTTGTATCAACCGGTACTGATCCAACTTCGGTGATAGCTCTAGCCACAGGTGCAATCCATAAGGGTGAGCAATAGGCTTACCCGGCAAGATTTTGGCAGCAATTTTTTGTCGCTGCCCTGCATCTTGGCGTATTTGACGCATCCACTCTTGCGCCGCACCCTCTTGTATCCAGTGCGTAACGCTAGACACCATACTTTGTGCAGGCATCAGACTTAATGAACGCAAGGCATCCAAAATAGGCTCTATAGGCTCAGAAGGCGGTACGACCAAATAGGCCGTGCGTAACCCGGGCGCCAAGCACTTAGACAAGGTAGACACATAAAACACCGGTGGGCCGGCTCTATCTGACAGCCCCAATGCTGCAATAGGCGGTGCCGCATCACCGGCCAGCAGCCAATAGGGATCGTCTTCAATCACCGCCACGTCATGGCGTTTAATAACCTTATAGATAGCCTCACGACGCGCTTGCGACATAGTCGCTGTGGTGGGGTTATGAATAGTAGGTACTAAATACAGCAGCGAAGGCTTGTTTTCACTACATACTTTTTCAAGTTCGTCAGGCAACATCCCTTCCGCATCGGCAGACACCGTGACTACCCTACGCTGTAATACACGTATGGCGGCCAAAAAGCCGGGGTGCGTCAAACTATCTACCACCACCACATCGTCTGGCTGGGTACGCGCTAGTAGCAGCGCACTTAATGCTGCCTGAGCCCCTGAGCAGATCACAATGCGATCACCATCCACATTGCTTAGCATGGGTTTTAACCATGTGGCTGCAGCTTGGCGGTCTTGGCTTAGACCTGCGCCTAAGCGATAACTCATAAAGTCGCCATTAGACATCAGCTTTTGCACATAGCTCATGGCTGACAACATCATGCGACTAAACAACGCACTGCCTAATAAAGGAGGCGTATTCATGCTGAGGTCCACGGTGCCGTGATCCTCAGCGTGCGTACAGGAAATATAGGAGCCCCCTGCTCCGTATGCATCCATAAGACCGGCCGCGCGTACCTCTGCATACGCACGTGTAACCGTTGTAAGATCTACACCCATCGCTTGCGCCAGCTCTCGCTGAGGCGGCAAACGGTCCCCTGGGCGCAACACGCCATCATGTACCGCATTGATGATTTGGTTGGAAATCTGTTGATAAAGGGATCCTTCTCCGTCTTGGAAAGGCCTAACCCAAGAGGAGTTTGGTTTTTTTAATTTGCGGATTGTGGTTGGAACTTCCATAACGGAAACTCACCTCCTCTATACAAAACCCCATAAAATTACCATACAATAGCGAACTTGCATGGAACATTCTTTACACTTGTATGGTGCTGACTCTTCTTCTTACATAGCCATCATACCAAGAGTAAGTGCAACGTCCCTGTTGTTGCGTCAATTCACGCTCATCTTCTTGGAAAAACCATTACACAAGGTCTAGGCATGATGAAAACTTGCTGGAACCGTGCCCGTTATGCACTCATGGCTTTTATGCTTTTGGGTCTTAGCGGATGCGACTGGGTGCTGTTCAACTCTAAAGGAGCTGTAGGCATTGCCCAACGCGACCTAATTATTATTTGCGTCGCGCTTATGCTTATTGTGGTGATTCCCGCCATTGTCATGTCGTTTGTCTTTGCATGGCGATACCGGGCTTCTAATCAAAAAGCTAAATACACACCAAACTGGACTCATTCCACAAAAATTGAAGTTGTGGTTTGGGGGATTCCTCTGATCATTGTTTGCATTCTTGCATTCATTGTGTGGAAATCCACCCACGAATTGGATCCTTACAAGCCTCTAGAGTCGACAGTAGAACCACTGCAAGTGGAAGCCATTGCTACCGACTGGAAATGGGTTTTTGTTTACCCAGAGCAAGGCATTGCTACTGTTAACGAGTTGAAGTTCCCTGCGAATCGTCCTTTGGCATTCAGCATCACTTCCAACTCCACCATGAATACTTTCTTCATCCCTCAGTTGGGTGGTCAGATTTATGCCATGGCGGGTATGCGTACACAGTTGCACCTGATTGCTGACGAAACCGGCGTATTCCGCGGCATGTCTGGCAACTACAGTGGTCTTGGTTTCTCTCAAATGCACTTCTTGGCAACCGCTACAACGGATGCTGAATTTGACGCATGGGTAGACGAAGTACGTGAGTCCGACAAAACACTGGACATGACTAGCTTTGAGCAATTGGCTCAGCCTACTCGTCATTACTACCCTATTACTTACTTCGGTTCTGTTGAGCCCCTGCTGTTCAAGAAAGTAATAGATCAGTTCATTGGTGTAGGTGCTAACACTACACCGGCACCGGCACTTGATGCCGAGCCATCCCAAACAACGAAGGAGTGAAGGTCATGTTTGGAAAACTGACATGGGACGCCATACCGACGCACGACCCTATCGTCGTGGTGACCCTGATCGGTATCGTGTTGGGCGGAGCTGCCCTACTTGGTGCGATCACCTATTTCAAAAAATGGGGCGTACTCTGGCGTGACTGGTTCACCTCTGTAGACCACAAACGCATCGGTATCATGTATATCGTTGTCGCTATCGTCATGTTGATTCGCGGCTTTGCCGACGCACTGATGATGCGCGCACAGTTAGCTGCTGCCGGCCCCGGTAGCGAAGGCTTCCTGCCCCCTGAACACTACGACCAGATTTTTACCGCCCACGGCGTGATCATGATCTTCTTCGTCGCCACACCGTTTGTTGTGGGTCTGATGAACGTGGTTGTTCCTCTGCAGATCGGCGCTCGAGACATGGCATACCCATTCTTGAACGCGTTCAGCTTCTGGATTTTCGTAGTCGGCGCTGTGCTGGTTATGTTGTCCTTGGGTGTAGGTGAATTTGCTCAAACTGGTTGGGTAGCATACCCGCCACTATCTGGGATTGAATACAGCCCTGGAGTGGGGGTGGATTACTACATATGGGCCTTACAGGCATCCGGTCTAGGTACATTGCTGACTGGGGTTAACCTGTTTGTGACTATCCTGAAAATGCGTGCACCAGGCATGAGCCTGATGAAAATGCCCGTATTTACATGGACTTCCTTTGTTACGTGCGCGATTATTATTGCTGCGTTCCCCATTCTGACTGTAGCTCTGGGCGCACTGACACTAGACCGTTACTTAGACTTCAACTTCTACACCAACACCTTGGGCGGCAACCCCATGATGTATGTGAACTTGGTGTGGGCATGGGGTCACCCTGAAGTGTATATTTTGGTGCTGCCAGCCTTCGGTATCTTCTCCGAAGTGACAGCTACCTTTGCACGCAAAAAACTGTTTGGCTATAAATCCATGGTGGGCGCGACCATTGCTATTGGTCTGTTGTCCTTCGTTGTGTGGCTGCACCACTTCTTTACGATGGGTTCAGGCGCCAGCGTCAATGCCTTCTTCGGCATTATGACCATGATTATTGCCGTCCCAACTGGGGTGAAAATCTTTACATGGCTGTTCACGATGTACCGTGGCCGCGTAGAGTTCTCAGTACCTATGATGTGGACTATCGCTTTCTTGGTGACTTTCACCATCGGCGGTATGACAGGCGTGTTGTTGGCTATTCCTGGTGCTGACTTTGTTCTGCACAACAGCTTGTTCCTGATTGCTCACTTCCACAACACTATTATTGGTGGTGCGCTGTTTGGTTACTTTGCTGGTTTCTACTTCTGGTTCCCGAAAATGTTCGGCTTCAAGCTCAATGAGCGCTTGGGTCGTTACTCCTTCTGGTGCTGGGTAATTGGCTTCTACTTGGCCTTTATGCCTCTGTACATGCTGGGCTTCATGGGCATGACACGTAGGCTGAACCAATACGACAACCCTGCATGGCAACCGTACCTGTACGTAGCCTTTGTTGGTGCACTGTTTGTATTGGCTGGTATCGGCTTCATGCTGCTGCAGTTGTACGTCAGCTTCCGCGACCGCAACAAAAACCTGGATGTTACTGGCGACCCATGGGATGCCCGTACATTGGAGTGGGCAACCTCTTCTCCTCCAGCGTTCTACAACTTTGCTGTTACTCCCGTGGTTGATGATCTGGATGCGTTCCATGCCGCTAAAGAGCGTGGCTTACCGCCTCCTCCTAAGCACTACGAGCCTATCCACATGCCACGTAACACAGGCGTACCGCTGATTGTTAACGGCTTCCTGTTGGTAATGTGTTTCGCGCTTATCTGGCACATCTGGTGGTTGGCTGCAGGCAGTTTCGCTGCGACCATCATTACCTTCATCGTTCGCTCTTACAACGATGATGTGGACTACTACGTCCAGCCTGATGAAATTGAACGTATAGAGAATGCGCATCATCAAGCTGCGCTTGCACAGAAAGGTTGATAGCAACATGTCGACTATGACTCAACAATCCGCTCATTCGGCTGCTCACGGCGATCACGCCCACGCAGACGATCACTCACACGACCAGGGCTCCACAAAAGTCCTGGGCATGTGGATATACCTCATGTCTGACCTCGTACTGTTTGGTACGTTGTTCGCTTCTTTTGCGGTATTAAGCAATGCGTTTGCCGGTGGTCCCACCAGCAAGGAACTGGTTTCACTGCCGTTCGTGCTGGTTGAGACCTTTGTTCTGCTGTTCTCCAGTATCACCTACGGCTTTGTCATGCTGGCGGTACACCGTCAAGATAAAGCAGCTGCTCTGCGCTGGTTATGCGTAACCTTTGTATTAGGTGCATCCTTTATTGGCATGGAACTCTACGAGTTCCAGCACCTGATCGCTGAAGGTGCTGGCCCTACCCGTAGCGCGTACTGGAGTGCCTTCTTCACCTTGGTGGGCACACACGGTATTCACGTTACTGCCGGTTTGATCTGGATGGCTGTGGTTATCCATCAACTGACTACACGTGGCCTAACACCTACCAACATCACACGCCTGTCGTGCCTGAGCATTTTCTGGCACTTCTTGGATCTGGTTTGGATTTGTGTGTTCACCGTCGTGTACCTGTTTGGAGCTCTTTAACATGTCACATTCCTCCACTAGCCGCGCAGGAGAAAGCCACGGCAGCGCCAAGTCGTACGGCATTGGGTTTGTTCTGTGCGTGATTCTGACTGTCATCCCTTTTGCACTGGTGATGAACCCAGTGCTCAGCAAACCAGCCACCATGTTGATCGTGGTAGCGTTTGCAGTAGTTCAGGTGATTGTTCAGTTAGTGTTCTTCTTGCACATGAACCGCTCGTCTGAAAACGGCTGGAACTTAGCCAGTTTCGTTTTCACTTTAGTTATTTTGTTCATTGTTATTGCATTGTCGATCTGGATCATCTGGAGCATGCATTACCACATGATGATCAACGGATAAGTTCAGCCCTGAACTGTTAATCCGTTCGCTCTTCGCACCCGGCCGGCCCTACGGCTGGCCGGATGCTTCCTGCTACTGGAGCGCACTATGAATCATGCGACCCTCACCGCCGTCACCGCTTCCCGTTGGTCCCAGTTCTGGGTACTAACCAAGCCCAAGGTGGTACAACTCATCGCTTTCTGCGCCTTCATCGGAATGATGTTGGCCCTCCCTCACTGGCCCGATCGTGCCGAGTGGGTACGTATTCTGCTGGCCTGCTTTGGTATTTGGCTGGTAGCGTCTGCTGCCGCCGTTGTGAACTGCTTTGTAGAAAAGTCCATTGATGCCCGTATGAAACGTACGGCATGGCGTCCTACTGCTCGCGGCGAACTCTCTGATCGCCAAGCACTGCTGTTCACAGCCATTCTGTGCTCGCTAGGCTGTTTTATTCTGGCGACCTACGCCAATATGCTCACTATGTGGCTGACCTTGGCTACATTCGTGGGTTATTCCATTATCTACACCATTATTCTGAAGCCTCTCACCTCACAAAATATCGTGATTGGTGGTGCCTCAGGTGCGATGCCCCCACTGCTGGGCTGGGCAGCCATCCGTGGTGAAGTACATATGGAAGCCATTATTCTGTTCTTGATTATCTTCGTCTGGACACCGCCGCACTTCTGGGCGCTGGCAATGTACAGGGTTGAAGATTACAAGCGCTCTGGCCTGCCCATGCTGCCCGTTACTCACGGCATGGACTACACCGCACGTCATATCTTCCTCTACACAATTGCCCTGTTTATCACGACATTGCTGCCTGTGTTCTACGGCATGAGCTCGTGGCTATACCTGCTGACTGCCATTGTGCTGAGCGGCGTATTTTGTGCCTACGGCTATGCTCTGTGGAAAAACTACTCCGACGATTTAGCGAAAAGAACCTTCCGTTGGTCTTTATGGCACCTGAGCGGGATTTTCCTTGCCCTGTTGCTAGATCACTACCTGCTGTAAGAGCTGTTTGTTATGCCCTGGATTCGTACTCTGCTTCTGTGTATTCCCCTACTTTGGTTAAGCGCTTGTTCTGATGACAAGCCTAGCTTTCATGCCATGGACTTCAGCCAAGTAGAGTACGCGCAAGATTGGCACATGCCTGACGACACTGGCCGCTACACTAGCGTGGCTGATTATGCTGGCAAAGTCGTGTATGTGTTTTTTGGTTTTGCACATTGCCCTGATGTCTGCCCCACCACTATGGTGGAAATGGCAGAAGTAAAAGAGAAACTGGGTAAAGACTTCGATAAGCTGCAAGTGCTATTTGTGACAGTAGACCCCGAGCGGGACACACCAGAAATCATGCGCGCCTACTTAGATAGCTTTGACCCTAGCGCACATGCTCTTATTGGTAGCCCAGAAGAAGTAGAAAAGATGGCCAGTGACTTCAAAGTGTTTTACCAACGTGTAGCTGGGCCTACCCCAGAAAGCTACACCATGGATCATGCTGCTGGCGCTTATGTGTTCGATCCCAAAGGTAAATTACGCCTGTACATCAACTACGGCACGCCTGTGGATAACATTGTTGATGACATACAGCTGCTTATTGATGGGAAATGAAAAATGTAGGGCCTAGCCTCTACACTCATTTGCTCTCAATTTCCGCTCTACAGCCGCCACAACGCGGCAGCCAAACACGTAGAATAGCCAGATGCCCTGTACAACCGTACATGGGCATTTTTTATGTCATGCGGGACGACTAACTCCCTGCGCGCATTCCGCCCGAAACGCGCATATAACCTATGATTTCAGAGTTTTAATCCCTTTAGGTATAGAGGGTTTACAAAGCGCTAGTATCACATCCAGAATTTGGTGTTTACAGCGTCTCTACGACACTTTACACCTCACCACAACCCATACCCACAGGCTTTTAATTCACGCTGCTCTGCAGCGCTAAAAATCGCTATTCACAGCCTCGCATAAAGCCAGTCAGAAACTGTGGACAACTTAGTAGCCAGAATTCAAAAACCCCTGCTAATTTGCATCAGCAGGGGTTTTTTTAGATCGCTCTATGATCCGTAGATCATACACCGCTCAGGCTACTGCCCTATCACCAATTAGTGACCTGGGTTTTGCTTGAAGCGACGTGCTGCAGCTGCTTGAGCGGCCAACATCGCCAACTCAGCTTCTACTACAGCAATATCCGCTTGATCTTTGGTATTGCGCAGAGCTTCTTCGGCGCGCTCGCGGGCTTCCAGAGCTTTGGCTTCGTCTAGATCAGCAGCACGAATCGCTGTGTCAGACAGAACCGTTACTTTAGAAGGCTGAACCTCGAGAATACCGCCAGCAACGAAAATCACTTCTTCACTGTTGTCGGCCATAACGATCTTCAGCATACCCGGACGAATCCGAGAAATCAGTGGGGTATGGCCGGGCAAAATACCCAGCTCGCCGGATTCACCAGGAAGCACAACAAACTTGGCTTCCCCGGCAAACAGCGATTTTTCCGCACTGACCACATCAACTTGAAGTGTAGCCATGAGTAATCCTTACAGTGTTTTCGCTTTTTCGAATGCTTCGTCGATGCCGCCAACCATGTAGAAGGCTTGCTCTGGCAGTGCATCACACTCACCATCAACGATCATTTTGAAACCGCGCAGTGTTTCGCTCAATGTAACGAATTTACCAGGCGCACCTGTAAACACCTCTGCCACGTGGAAAGGCTGAGACAGGAAGCGCTGGATCTTACGAGCACGAGCAACGATCTGTTTGTCTTCTGGAGACAGCTCATCCATACCCAGAATCGCGATAATGTCACGCAATTCGTTGTAGCGTTGCAGAGTTTGCTGTACGCCACGAGCAATTGCGTAGTGCTCTTCACCAACCACTTGAGGATCCAACTGACGGCTTGTAGAACCCAGTGGGTCAACCGCAGGGTAGATACCCAGAGCAGCAATGTCGCGAGACAACACAACTGTGGAGTCCAAGTGCAAGAAGGTTGTTGCTGGGGATGGGTCAGTCAAGTCATCCGCAGGAACGTAAACAGCTTGAATAGAGGTAATAGAACCAGTTTTAGTGGATGTAATACGCTCTTGCAGTTTACCCATCTCTTCTGCCAGTGTAGGCTGGTAACCCACGGCGGAAGGCATACGACCCAACAGCGCGGATACTTCAGTACCGGCTAGAGTGTAACGGTAGATGTTATCTACGAAGAACAGAATGTCACGACCTTCGTCACGGAATTTTTCCGCCATTGTCAGACCGGACAACGCTACACGCAGACGGTTACCTGGAGGTTCGTTCATCTGACCGAACACCATGGCTACTTTGGATTCGCCGATGTTGTCCAATTGAATAACGCCAGCTTCTGCCATTTCGTGGTAGAAGTCGTTACCTTCACGAGTACGCTCACCCACACCTGCAAATACGGACAAACCACTGTGCTGCTTAGCGATGTTGTTGATCAGCTCAAGCATGTTCACGGTTTTACCCACACCAGCACCACCGAACAGACCTACTTTACCGCCTTTAGCAAAGGGGCAAACCAAGTCAATCACTTTAATACCGGTTTCAAGCAGTTCCACGGATGGGGACAGCTCGTCAAATTTAGGGGCATCCTGGTGAATAGCGCGACGCTCTTCAGTAGGGATTGGGCCAGCTTCGTCGATTGGGCGACCCAGCACGTCCATAATACGGCCCAGAGTGGCGGAGCCAACTGGAACGGAAATAGGTGCATTGGTGTTGCCAACTTCCATACCACGACGCAAACCGTCGCTGGAACCCATAGCAATCGTACGTACTACGCCGTCACCCAATTGCTGCTGAACTTCAAAGGTCAAACCTTCTTCAGCGAACTTGGAGCTTGTATCTACAAGCTTCAACGCGTCGTAAACCTTAGGAATGCTGTCGCGGGGGAACTGAATATCCACCACGGCGCCGATGCACTGAACGATGGTACCGTTGCTCATGTTTAGTCCTTGCATAATAACTTAATGGTTAGCCACACACCGATTACACGGCTGCGGCACCCCCCACGATTTCAGAAATTTCTTTAGTAATAGCAGCTTGACGGGTTTTGTTGTAAACCAGTTGCAGCTCACCAATCACTTTTTTGGCGTTATCAGATGCGGCCTTCATCGCCACCATACGGGCGGATTGCTCAGAAGCCATGTTTTCCGCTACAGCCTGATACACCAGACCTTCTACATAGCGCAACAACAGTTCATCAATAACAGTTTTCGAATCGGGTTCGTAGATGTAATCCCAACCGTATTCAGATTTGAGTGCTGTAGAAGCTGCTGCACTCTCGCCTACAACCTGGAAAGGATCTGCCAAACCGCTAGGCAGTGGCAATAAACGAATAAACGTAGGATCCTGCGTCATGGTGTTAACGAAACGACTTGTCGCTAGGTAGACTGCATCAATCTTGCCAGCTACGAAATCGTCCATCTGCACTTTAACTGCACCGATCAGACGCTCAAGGTTAGGTTCATCACCCAACTGCACTTCCTGAGACACCAAGTTGGCACCAACACGAGCCAGCGTTGAGGCAGCTTTGCTACCCAATGCTGTGGTTTGTACCTTAATGCCTTGATTTTCAAATTCGCGCAGACGAGCCAATACCAAACGCAAAATGTTGGTATTCAAACCACCACACAGGCCTTTATCCGTACTAACTACAACCACACCAACTGCGTTCAGCTTTTCACGCTCAAGCAAGTATGGGTGTGCGTAGTCTGGGTGTGCCTGCATCAGGTGCGCTGCAATTTCGCGTACCTTGGTCGCATAAGGACGGCCTGCACGCATCCGTTCCTGCGCCTTGCGCATTTTGGATGCCGCCACCATCTCCATGGCTTTGGTGATCTTGCTCGTGTTTTGCACGCTCTTGATCTTTGTACGAATTTCTTTAATTCCAGCCATCACACTTTCCTGTAAAGGCGTTATCGGGACAGGGCACCTGCCCCGCTATATGGGGCAGAACTAGCCTGCCCCTGCCTTAGCTCCAGACTTAGAAAGAGCCGTGCTTTTTGAAGTCCTGAATAGCAGCAGCCAATTCAGCTTCATCTTCTTTGCTCAGGTTAGCTGTATCTTGGATACGGTTAACCAGGTCTGCATGTTTGTTACGCAGCGAGTCTTTCAACGCTTTTTCGAATGGCAGAATCTGCGCAACTTCGAGGTCATCCAAGTAGCCATTGTTAATGGAGAACAAGCTAACAGCCATTTCCCACACTTCCAATGTTACGTACTGAGGCTGTTTCAACAACTCAACAGCACGACGACCACGCTCTAACTGACGACGTGTAGCTTCATCCAGATCAGAAGAGAACTGCGCAAACGCAGCCAATTCACGGTACTGAGCCAGGTTAGTACGAATACCACCGGACATTTTCTTGATAACTTTAGTCTGAGCTGCACCACCCACGCGGGATACGGAAATACCAGCGTTAATCGCAGGACGCACACCGGAGTGGAACAAGTCTGTTTCCAAGAAGATCTGACCGTCAGTAATAGAAATTACGTTGGTAGGAACGAAAGCGGAAACGTCACCAGCTTGAGTTTCAATAATTGGCAGAGCAGTCAAAGAACCTGTTTTGCCTTTTACTTCACCGTTAGTCAGACGCTCTACGTACTCAGCGTTAACACGAGCAGCACGCTCTAGTAAACGGGAGTGCAGGTAGAACACGTCACCTGGGTAAGCTTCACGACCTGGAGGACGACGCAACAACAGGGAAACCTGACGGTATGCCCACGCTTGTTTGGTCAAGTCATCGTAAACGATCAAAGCATCTTCACCACGGTCACGGAAGTATTCACCCATCGTGCAACCGGCGTAAGGAGCCAAGTATTGCATCGCTGCGGACTCGGAAGCCGACGCTGCAACCACGATTGTGTATTCCAGAGCACCGTGCTCTTCCAATTTGCGTACTACGTTGTTGATGGTAGAAGCTTTCTGACCAACAGCTACGTATACACAAGTAACGTTTTTGCCTTTCTGGTTGATGATGGTGTCAACTGCCACAGCTGTTTTACCAGTCTGACGGTCACCAATAATCAATTCACGCTGACCACGGCCAATTGGCACCATGGAGTCAATCGCTTTAATACCAGTTTGCAGAGGCTGATCAACGGATTGACGAGCAATCACGCCAGGAGCAACCTTTTCGATTACGTCCGTAGCTTTAGCATTGATTGGGCCTTTGCCATCAATTGGGTTACCCAGTGTGTCTACTACGCGACCGCGCAGTTCAGGACCCACAGGAACCTCAAGAATACGACCTGTGGCTTTAACAGGGTCGCCTTCCGACACGCCTGTGTACTCACCCAGAATAACGGCACCAACGGAGTCACGCTCCAAGTTCAGCGCCAAGCCGTATACGTTGTTAGGGAACTCTAGCATTTCCCCTTGCATCACATCGGACAAGCCGTGGATACGTGTAATACCGTCAGTCACGGAAACGACCGTGCCCTGCGTGCGAATGTCTGCAGACGCGCCAAGGCCTTCAATTCGGCTCTTGAGCAGTTCGCTGATCTCAGACGGATTAAGTTGCATGTTCAGACTCCTGGAATCCTGTATTCTGGCCTGCCATCAAGCTGCCAATGTGTCGCGCATGCGGGCCAGACGGGCCTGCACGGAAGTATCAAGTACCTGATCGCCTACCACTACGCGAACGCCGCCGATCAAATCAGTATCAACGGTGACTTCAGGCTCAAGCTTCAAACCGAATTTTTTCTCAAGTGCGGCAACAAGCTGATTCAGCTCATTACCTTGCAAGGGGAACGCACTACTGATGCGGGCTACAGCACTACCTTCTTGTTTGTGTTTCAGAAGGTCAAACTGTTCAGCAACCTGCGGCAACAGCAGCAGGCGTCCGTTAGCAATCAGCAAGTTCAGCAGATTGCGCGCCTTGTCATTCAGTGGGGTTTTCAGCAGACCTGAAAAAATCTCAAAACGCTGCGTATTGTTCAGCGTGGGCGTAGCCAGTGCTTCACGAACGTCGGGAAGATCAGCCACCTGAGCCATTTCGGACAAGAGGGCCGCCCATTGCTCGAGAGCACCCTGTTCTTGGCGTACAGCCTCGAACAGCGCCTCAGCGTAAGGTCTGGCAATAGTCGATAGTTCAGCCATGGCCTACCTTCAGATTAAAGTTCTGCTTCAAGCTGGTTCAACAGCTCAGCATGCACAGAAGAATCAACTTCGCGTCGCAGAATCTGCTCGGCACCAATTACGGCCAGTTTGGCCACATCGCCACGCAGTTGATCACGCAAACGCTGCACTTCCTGTACCGCGTCCAGGTGAGCCTGGGCGATGATACGGGCTTTTTCATGTTCAGCTTCAGCGCGTGCTTGTTCGATAAGTGCAGCAGCTTGCTTTTCAGCTTCAGCCAAACGTGCATGGTTATCGGACTTCGCGGATGCTTCCATCAGACTGATACGTGCCTGGGCTTGTGCCAGATCAGCTTTGCCTTTATCGGCTGCAGCTAGACCATCGGCAATCTTTTGGCGACGATCATCGATTGCTCTCGTCAGTGGTGGCCATACGAATTTCATCGTAAACCAAGCCAAGACGAAAAACACGATCATCTGGAAAAAGAGAGTCGCGTTTAAATTCACGGTCGTATCCCTTAAATACCTCTTGTGCCGGGCTAAAAATGTACCGACACCCTATGTTCAAGTCGAGAGCGGCGCAATGTACAGCACCGCCAACCTCAACTGCCTGTCCGCCGTAGGGCCAGCGGACGCGCCGCTATTAACCAACAAATGGGTTAGCAAACGCAAACAACATGGCAATACCAACGCCAATCAGGAAGGCCGCATCGATCAGACCAGCCAACAGGAACATTTTGGTTTGCAAAGCGTTCATCAGCTCTGGTTGACGAGCAGAAGCTTCCAAGTATTTACCACCCATCAGGGCAATACCGATACTGGCACCAAATGCACCCAGACCGACGATAATACCGCAAGCCAGTGCAACAAAAGCAACGTTGGTCATGACAACTCCTTGGTTAAAAATCTTGTGTTCAAAAAAACAAATAAAAACGGAACGGCGTAGCAGAAAACCTGATCAGCCCCGGGTCAGACACCGTGCCAAACCCGGAATATGTTTAATGGCCTTCGTGAGCCTGACCCACGTAAACGAGTGTCAGCATCATGAAAATAAACGCCTGTAGCAGCACGATCAGAATATGGAAAATTGCCCATATAGAACCGGCCAATACATGACCTACACCCAAGCCAATGCTTGAGCCATTAAACCCTGTCCATGCCCCGCCTAACAACGCGATCAACATGAAAACCAGCTCACCCGCGAACATGTTACCGAACAGTCGCATACCGAGAGAAACCGTTTTGGCCCCGTACTCAATAAGGTTCAGCAAAACGTTAAACGGAGCCAGCAGCACACCAGCAATACCGCCAAAGGTAAAGGGGGCTGTAAATAATGATTTCACAAAGCCTGTAGGCTTATGCATTTTGACGCTGTAGTACAGTGTCATCAGCAACACGCCCAGAGACATACCCATAGGGATGTTCAAGTCGGCGGTTGGCAAAATACGGTGGTAGTACAGAGGATCGCCTAGCTCATTAGCCAAGCCTAACTGGATGAACACCCAGCCCAAGAAGTCCACAGGGATCAAGTCCAGCACGTTCATCAAGATGATCCACAAGAACACTGTCAGTGCCATTGGTGCCACAAAGCGGCGGGACTCTTCGTTATGAACGATGGATTTAGCCTGATCAGCAACCCAATCAACCAGCATTTCTGCGGCGGTTTGGAAACGACCAGGTACACCTGCTGTTGCTGAACGCGCTGCGCGGTACAAGAAAAACACGACCAGCAAACCCATGAACAACGACCAGAAGATCGAGTCATAGTTGATGATGCTGAAATCGGCTATAACACTCTGCTTTTCACCCACGCTGTTCATATGAACAAGGTGGTGCTGAATGTAGTCAGACTGAGGCGAAATACCACTAGCAGCCATCTGAATTACCCTGTGACGTATACATTATGGGTACAAGACCCGTTAATCGTTTATGGCAACTTGCCTGCGACAAGCAGCAGCACATATCCCTTTAATACACCAAGCAGCCCAAACAACAAGGCTGGCCACACAAGCCAACCTGTATCAGACCAGACCACTAACGCCAAAATACCTAATGCAGAACCTAGCTTAAACAGTTCACCCACAAAGAAGGCTTGTACTGTAGCCGCTTTACCGCTGAGTAGATTCAGCAACAGCCGCATGGCAAAAAGTGCATTTGGTATCAAGTAGGCTGCTGCCCCCAGCAACGCTGAGATTGCGGCATTACCTCCTGCGACCACCCACGAAATCACGATAACAACTATTGCCATGACTGCCTGAGCCATCAGCACTCGAGCTATTCCCATGCCAGAACGCTTGGCCAAACGGCTGCGTTGCTCTGGTGTCAGGACTAGCTTGTTGTCATCCTGTACTTCGTTGGTTTCTGGTCCGACAGCCTGTAACTGAGTGCTATCGGTGTTGTTGGCCCGCTGCATACCTAGCCTTTCTGATTGAACGTCTCGCATAGCGGCAATTCCTTGCAAGACAACACTTTACATGCGAAAAATCGCGTAAATATGGCAATTCATCTACTAAGTTGCTTGGTGCCAAACCCGTAAAGTATAGCGCCTTTTTTTTGCCTCACGCAAATTTACAAATGCATTCACGCCACAAATCGTTACCTTCTTTTAGTCATAATACGGCAACGAAATATGATAATGGGGCGCAAAGCCGCGCCCCATATAGCTTGCTGAACAGTAAAGACACTATTAGCGGTGTTGGAATTTTGGTGGTCGTTTTTCCACAAATGCGTTCATGCCCTCTTTTTGGTCGTGTGTACCAAACAAAGTCTGGAAACTTCTACGCTCAAATAGCAGCCCTTCAGCCAATGGGCTCTCGTAGGCACGGTTAATGTTTTCTTTAGCCATGATCAAACATTGCAATGGCATGCTAGCAATGGTTTCCGCTACTTTCATGACTTCGTCCATGAGCGTCTCAGCAGGCACCACGCGCGACACCAAACCCGACGCCTCTGCTTCATCGGCTTTCATCATGCGAGCAGTCAAAATCATGTCCATGGCTTTGGCTTTACCAATAGCACGGGGCAAACGTTGTGTGCCGCCATAACCCGGAATCACGCCAATCTTAATTTCTGGTTGGCCAAACTGTGCGTTATCGCCCGCAATAATCATGTCGCATTGCAAGGCCAGTTCGCAACCACCGCCCAATGCATAGCCGGATACCGCAGCAATCACGGGTTTACGAATGCGGCGCAAGTCTTCCCAATCACCACCCAAGAAGTCTGCACTGTACACATCGTGAAAGAACCAGTCTTTCATGCCAGCGATATCAACCCCAGCAGCAAAAGCTTTAGGGCTGCCTGCCAAGACAATGACACCAATGTCTGGGTTTGCATCTAACGATCGCATGGCTTGCGCTAACTCGCCAATCAATTCATTATTTAAAGCATTCAGTGCCTTAGGCCTATTGATCTGTACGATACCCACGCGCCCGCGGGTTTCGATCAGAATTAAAGATGTTTCGCTCACATTGCCTCCGTTAAGCATTCTTGAAAGTAAAAGATGACTGCCAAAAATATACTGTATCGCGTTTGTTTTCCTGATCTTGCCGGACACCGTATACAGGTATCCCTGCATATTCCCAAACCTGATCCCGAGGGACAAGAACTATTTTTGCCCGCGTGGATCCCTGGTAGCTACCTCATTCGCGATTTTTCGCGTCAAATTGAAAGCTTAAGCGCCACGGCCGACAAAAAAACGGTAGCAGTACAAAAGCTAGATAGCCACCGCTGGCGCTGCGCCCCAGCCAAGGGCCCCTTACACATCGAATACACCGTTTATGCATGGGATTTATCCGTGCGTAGCGCACACGTTGATGAAAGCCATGTTTTCTTCAACGGTACCAGTGTTTTTTTGGGTGTGCACGGTCAAGAGCAACAACCTTGCTTGGTGGACATTCAAGCCCCAAAAAAACACAAAGACTGGCGTGTTTACACCAGCTTGCCGCTTGCTCCCAAACGCACTAAAGATGCCGCTAAACGCCATGAATTCGGCCTGTACATGGCCCCCGACTACGACGCTTTGCTGGATCACCCTGTAGAAATCGGTACACCACAGCATATCAGTTTTCATGCCCATGGTGCACTGCACGAAATGGTGTTTACCGGCGTGATTCCCAATCTAGATTTAGAGCGTATTGCCGCTGACGCCAAAGCCATTTGCGAAGCACAAATCAGCCTGTTTGAGCCAGACGATAACCGTGTTCCTTTCTTAGATAGCGCGGATCGCTATGTATTTATGACCATGGTGACAGGCGACGACTACGGTGGTTTGGAGCACCGTAGCTCTACAGCATTGATGGCCTCACGCAGCGACTTGCCCACACTCAGTCAGCGCGACCAACCCAAGAGCGCGGGCTATCAGACCTTTTTAGGTTTGGTGAGCCACGAATACTTTCATACATGGAATGTCAAACGCATCAAACCTGCCGCGTTTGCTCCCTATCAGTACCTGCAACCCAACTACACCGAGTTGCTCTGGGTATTTGAAGGCTTTACCTCGTACTACGACGACCTCATGTTGCTACGCTCTAAGGTAGTCACCGAAGAGCAATACCTAAGCTTACTCGCCAAAAACATAGACGTCGTACACCGTACCGGCGGACGCTTTAAACAATCGGTGGCCGAAAGCTCATTTGATACGTGGACTCGCTTCTATAAACAAGACGAGAACTCACCCAACGCGCTGGTCAGTTACTACAGCAAAGGCGCACTGGTAGCGCTAGGCCTGGACCTACTACTACGACAACGCACCAACGATGAACGCAGCCTAGACGACGTCATACGCTTAATGTGGCAACGCTATGGCCGCGACTTCTACCAAGGCCAAGGTGCCGGTATACCCGAAGATGCTATGCCAGCTCTGATACAAGAAGCCACTGGCGTGGATGCCAGCGACTTCATACAGCGTTATGCAAACGGACGTGAAGATGTACCCTTGCAAACGCTTCTAGAGGCCCAAGGCATCACCTTAACGTGGCAAGCAGACAGCACCCTACCCTCATTAGATGCGCGCTTTAAAAACAGCCCACAAGGCTTACAAGTAGCGACCGCCTATGAAGATGGCGCGGCACACCACGCAGGAATTTCTGCAAACGATATAATCGTGGCTCTGGATGGTTTACGCGTCAACGATCAGGCATCACTGAACAAACTACTTTCCGCCTACTCAGCCGGAGATAAAGTAGAAGTGCACGTATTCCGTCGCGATGAATTACGCAGCTTCCGCGCCAAACTCGGCCCGGCCCCACAACAGACTTGCTCGCTTAAACGTCTTACTTCCTGACATGACACACGCTTCATCTGCTGGTAAATGTGTACTGATTACGGGCGGAGCCCAGCGCTTGGGCAAAGCCATGGCATTGCGCTTTGCCCGCCAAGGCTGGGATATCGCGCTTCACTACCATCGCTCGCATGAGCAGGCCTTAGCCAGCCAAGCAGAAATAGAAGCACTGGGGCAGCGGTGCGCGCTGGTACAAGGTGATTTATCAGACGCCCATGCCCCAAAAGACATTTTCACTCGTAGCGTCGCCACCTTAGGGCGTGTTGATGCGGTCATCAACAATGCCTCGCTATTTGAGTATGACAATGCCAGCGAATTTTCGGCGGCACTGCTCAACCAACACTTAGGGCCTAACTTGGTAGCTCCTATCGAGCTGGCACAACAGTTGCACCAACACATACAGCCCCACCACCCCGAGCGCCAAGGTGTGGTGATCAACTTGCTAGACCAAAAGCTGTGGGGCTATAACCCCGACTTTTTCTCGTACACGCTGTGCAAAGCAGCGTTGCAATCTGCCACCACCATGCTTGCACAAGGGCTAGCGCCCTTTGTTCGCGTGGTAGGATTAGCCCCTGGCCTGACCATGCCTAGTCATATGCAAAGCGAAGACGATTTCGCCCGCACGCATGCACTGGCCCCTTTAGGCAGAGCCAGCACACCTGATGACATCGCCAATGCTGCCTTAATGCTGGCAGAAAACCCCAGCATTACCGGCTCGTCTCTCGTTGTAGATGGTGGTCAACACCTCATGGGCCTACAACGCGATTTTAGTTTGCTTTAAATACTCTTCTTTTTGTTATGACACTCGCTTCGGCCATACCTCCGCCTCCTTCTGTACGCCGTGTATTTTTTACCAATCTAGAACTGGGTGCCCGCATCGGCATACTGGAGCACGAACTGCGTGCGACACAGCCTATCAATATTGATGCCGAATTCGATGTGCTCACGCATCACGTCGTAGACGACCACAACATCGCTACGGTGTTGGATTACCGCCAATTGCGTAACGCCATCATTGAAGAGTGCACACAAGCACACGTAAACTTGCTCGAAACTCTGGTTGAACAAGTAGCCCGTCGGCTATTTACTGACTTCCCAGACCTTGTGCGCCTACGCTTGCGCATCAGCAAACCTCAGGCATTCAGCGACTGCGATGCCGTTGGCATTGAACTTGAACAAAGCCGTACTGTTACACCATGACCCTACCTTCCCTTGAAGCCGCCGTCAGCGAAGAATCGTCTGCCCTGACTCGCGAAGAAAAAAAACAACGTCACAACTTCCTGCAACTGGAAAAACGCCTGCTGCGTGAAGCCGGACGTGCGATTGGCGACTTCAACATGATTGAAGACGGCGATAAGATCATGGTCTGTTTGTCGGGTGGTAAGGACTCCTACACCCTGCTGGACTTGTTGATTAAGCTTAAAGCGCGCGCGCCCATACATTTTGATATTGTGGCGGTGAACCTAGACCAAAAGCAGCCCGGTTTTCCTGAACACGTGCTGCCTGAGTACCTAGAAAGCATCGGTGTGGACTACCACATCGAAACGCAAGACACCTACTCCATCGTTAAGCGTGTGATCCCTGAAGGTAAAACCACCTGCTCGCTGTGTTCGCGCCTGCGCCGTGGGATTTTGTACCGCGTAGCCGAAGAACTAGGTGCCACGAAAGTTGCGCTGGGCCACCACCGTGACGATATTCTGGCAACCTTCATGCTGAATCTGTTTTACGGCGGTCGCCTTAAAGCCATGCCACCAAAGCTGATGTCGGATAACGGCAAGCACATTGTGATTCGCCCTCTGGCCTATGTGGCCGAAAAAGACATCATTGAATACGCTCAGGTACGCGAATTCCCCATCATCCCCTGTAACTTGTGCGGTTCACAGGTGAACTTGAAACGCCAAGAAGCCAATCGCATGATTGCCGAATGGGATAAAAAATTCCCTGGCCGTACATGGAACATGTTTGGTGCACTGAATAAAGTGGTGCCATCGCACTTGATGGACAAAGAACTGTTCAACTTTGAAGGCCTAACCATCAGCGGTCAGCCCGACGCAGAAGGCGACATGGCTTTTGATGCTGAAGATTTCAATCAGCCACTTACCCACGCATTTGGGCAAGATGAAGACAACGAAGCCACCAAGCGTCCTGCTGTGGTGGCCCGTTTAGACAAATAAGTAGCAGTTAGGGTTAGCTGGGTTCTATCCCAGCAGCCCGTTTTAAACGTGTGATCAACAGCGGATCATACTCAGGGCCTTGCACCCTACGTCTATCTGGTTCAGGAGCTGCCAACGGCGCAGCTTCTTGACGCATGGTTTGTCCCGCTTCCAACGCCAACCGTTGGTATAGCGCGGTACCTTCACTTTTCCATGCAATTTCTTCTGGTTTGAGTGGGCGCACGATACGAGCAGGCGCCCCCATCACCAACTGCCCAGCAGGGATGTCCATAGAAGCCTTCACAAAGGCCATCGCCCCCACAATGGAGTCTTCGCCAATGACGGCTCTATCCATAATGACGGCGTTCATCCCTACCATGGCATTTTTGCCCACACGGCAACCGTGCAAAATAGCACCATGCCCTATATGCCCATCTTCTTCTACGATGGCGTCGGCATCCGGAAAGCTGTGTGCTACACAGTTATCTTGAATGTTTGCACCAGTCATCAGTTGTATGCGGCCAAAGTCGCCCCGCAATACTGCACCAGGCCCCACATAGCAGGCAGGCCCGATGATGACATCCCCAATTAATGTTGCTGACGGGTGCACATAGGCAGAAGGGTCAACAACGGGAATCACGCCATCGAAAGAGAAGATTTGAGCCATGGCTGTTAGGCCTCCCAGCTTTTGGCAACCATAGTCAATACGTCGTATAGCGCTACCACATCACCATTTTGGTTAGTGACTTCGCAATCCCAACGTACTTCACCGTGTTCTGCACTACTGCGTGGGTTGATTTCTTTACATGTAAGCTGCACACCTAAGGTGTCGCCGGCGTATACAGGTGTCAAGAAACGCAGGTTATCCACACCGTAGTTAGCCAATACTGGACCGGGTGCCGATTCCACAAACAAGCCCGCCGCAAACGACACTACTAGATAACCATGCGCAACACGGCCATCAAAGAAGGGGTTGGCTTTGGCGGCTTCTTCGTCCATGTGAGCGTAGAAGGTATCACCAGTAAAGTGTGCAAAGTGCTCGATGTCATCCAAGCTTACTGTGCGTTTGGCAGTAATCAGCTGATCGCCGATTTTTAACTCTGCCAACGATTTACGGAAAGGATGTGGCCCTTCGGTTTGTGCTGGCGCACCGGCTACCCAACGGCCTGTTATCGCGGACAACATGGTTGGAGGCCCCTGCACACCTGTGCGCTGCATGTAGTGATACACACTGCGCAACCCGCCTAGCTCTTCACCACCGCCTGCCCGGCCTGGCCCACCGTGCACCACACCGGGAACCGGTGACCCATGCCCAGTTGAGCTTTTTGCGCTATCACGGTTAGAGACCAAGATACGGCCATTAAAGGCCGCCATGCCCAAGACCACTTGCTGCACTACAGTGGGATCGTAACTGAACACAGACGTTACCAAACTGCCTTGGCCTTTACGCACCAAGGTAATGGCTTCATCAATAGAGTCGTAAGGCATCACTGTGCTCACCGGGCCAAACGCCTCTACATCGTGTACTTTCTTAGCGCTCAAAGGCTGATCGCAGTACAGCAACACGGGGTTATAGAACGCACCCGATGCACCGGCATCGTTTTGTTCAGGCTCGCCAAACCACACTTGAGTTTCCGTTAGCAACTCTTGAACACGCTCTTGCACCTCAGTGCGCTGATCTTGGCTCGCCAACGGCCCCATTTTGGTGCCTTCAGCAGCAGGATCACCCACCACCACTTTACCCAGTGCCTCGGCCAATGCTGCTTGCACGGAGGGTACTAGTGCACGTGGCACCAACACACGGCGAATGGCCGTACATTTTTGCCCTGCTTTCACGGTCATTTCATTCACGACTTCACGCACAAACAGCGTGAACTCGGGGCTATCAGGCGTAACGTCTGTACCCAGTACGGTAGCGTTTAAGCTGTCGGCTTCCATGGTGAAACGCACTGAGTTGTCTACAATGGCACGGCTGCTGCGCAGCATACGACCCGTAGAGGCAGAGCCCGTAAAGGTGACTACATCTTGACCATCTACATGGCTCAACAAATCGCCTACTGAACCACACACCAACTGCAACGCACCTTCAGGCAGCACACCCGTATCCAGCATACGGCGCACCATCAACTCGGTCAGGTACGAGGTTTGGCTAGCGGGTTTCACAATAGCAGGCATGCCAGCCAACCACGTGGGAGCCAGTTTTTCCAACATACCCCAGCACGGGAAGTTAAACGCGTTAATGTGAATTGCCACGCCTTGCAGCGGGGTCAAAATATGCTGAGCACTAAAGCTATTGTCTTTAGACAAGCGCTCTATGCCGCCATCCAGCAATACCGAGGTATTAGGTAGTTCGCGTCTGCCTTTAGACGAATAGGTCAGCAGTGTTCCAATACCGCCTTCAATATCAATCCAGCTATCGCGGCGCGTTGCACCGGTGCGGGTAGATAACGCGTACAGCTCTTCTTTGCATTCCAGCAGCGCCAAGCCCAATGTTTTGAGCATGCCAGCACGCTCATGAAAGGTCATGGCACGCAATGCTTTACCGCCTGTTTGGCGGCCATACTCACGTATGGCTGCAAAATCCAAACCTGTGGAATCTACTACAGCTACCGCCTCGCCTGTAACCGCATCCAACAACGTCTGCCCTTTCCCTGTGCCTGCTGTCCAACGACCGCAGACATAACTTTCTAGGCGCGTAGGCGTTGACGATGAAATGGTCATGAAACTTTCCTTACTTTGTAGAGTTTGATCAGGCCGTCAGTCCTAGGGCCTGCAAATGATCGTTCACACGCGTCTCCCAACGCTGTAACTGATCACTATTGCTGTCATGGCGTAAACCCAAACGACACAACATGGGGTAGCGGGCGGAGTCTTGCTGACCAAAGCCTGCTGCCACGCGTGGTCGCCAGTACGCCAAGCTCTCTTTGATTTGTTGGGTGTCTTGGCCCGCTTTTACCAGCACAGCCAAGCCTTCTTGCCCCAGTTCGGCATGACGCTGCTCACGCGGAGCAATGTCTCTAAATACTTCAGCCAATGGACCATAAGAAACCTTGCTTAGGCTTTCCAACTGCACTTCAGCAGCCAGACCTTGCAATACGTTCATGACCACGGCATCCACCCAGTTAATGAGCGGGAAATAAAACACCGACAAGCGCATGTCCGAACCTTGTCTAGCGGTAGGCAAAGCACTATCGCGGGGCAAACGTGCTGCCCAGTCATGCTGTTGTTCGTAGCGCTCTACATCGGTACCAAAGCTACGCATAATTTCCAGCACACGCTGGGCGTGATCGGCTTTCTCTAGCGTAATACGGCTAGCGGCAATACGCGCTTGGATATTAGGCGAGTAGTTAATGGACGAAGCAAAACCTGCCGATGCCGCCAGTTCGCTATCTACAAACGACGACATCATGCGCATTAATTCGCCACGATAACGAGCAGGTGCATTTTCAGGTGAGCTCAGCACGCCGCCTTGTTCTAGGTACTCTTCAATTTTCATGGTATCGGACATAGCGACTCCCCTTACTCATCAAAACTCACTACCACCTTGTCACTCAAGGGGTAGCACTGGCAACTCAGCACATAGCCCTGCTCAACCTCATAATCTTCCAACGCATGGTTGACGGCCATTTCCACTTCACCTTCCAGCACTTTGGCCTTGCAGGTAGAACACACGCCAGCTTTACAGGCATACGGTGCATCCAAATTGTTTTCCAATGCCGCATCCAACAAGCTTTGACCTTCTTTGGGGAAATCAAAACTACGCGCCACACCGTCTAACGTGACTGTAGCGGCACATGTTCTGGCAGCACTACCCGCATCAGAACTGCTCACTTGCTTACGTGCACGGCCGGGCTGTGCGGAAGCGAACAACTCGAACTTAATGCGTTCTTTTGCCAAACCATGCGCTTTCAACGCATCGGCAATGGTCAGCATCATGGGCTCTGGCCCACAAATGAAGGCTGTGTGTACCGATGGCAGGTTGATCCAACCACCAAACAAGCCATCGCATTTTTCGCGATCAATACGGCCTGTGAACAACTCAATTTCTTGGCCTTCTCTATCAAAAATATGAATGATAGATAGGCGCTCCATGTACTGGTTTTTCAGGTCTTCCAGTTCTTCACGGAACATCATGGAGCTGATCTGACGGTTGGCATACACCAGTGTGAAACTGGCTTGTGGCTCACGCGACAAGGTGCTTTTAATAATAGAAAGCAAAGGCGTAATACCACTACCACCCGCAAAACCTAAGTAATGGCGTGTGCTTTCTGGCTCCATAGGAATATGGAAGTTGCCCATAGGTGGCATAGCTTCCAGCACGGCACCTTCGGCTAACTCTTCATTTGCCCACGAAGAAAACGCACCACCATCCACACGCTTAATCCCAACGCGCAGCACTCCTTCTTCCAGACCGGAACAAATGGAGTACGAACGGCGCAGCTCATCGCCCTCAAATTCGCGGCGGAAGGTCAGGTACTGACCTGGGATAAATGAAAACAAGGCGTCATCTTCAGGACGCGGTTTTAAGGTAACGACTACGGCATCGCGTGTTTCGCGACGCACATCAACAACTTGCAGGGGGTGAAAGCGTGCCATGATTTCCTCCAATGGCTAGGCTTAAATACATTTGAAATAATCAAAGGGTTCTAGGCAATCCTGACAGCGATAATTGGCCTTACAGGGCGTGGAACCAAATTGACTAACCCGTTCTGTACGCGTGGACTGGCAACGCGGGCATGGCACTGACGGCACACCCTCGGCACGCAACCAAATGCGGGCAGGTTTACCGTCGGTACTTTGCTCTACCGGCGGTGCTATACCGTAGCCCCGCAGACGCTCTTTGCCGCGCTCGCTCATCCAGTCGGTACTCCACGGTGGCGAAAGCTGACGCTCCAGACGTATGTGTTCTATGCCCTGCGCACGCAGGGCTGCCTCTATATCCTCGTTAATCACAGTCGTGGCAGGACAACCGGAATACGTGGGTGTGACCACCACAACCAGCGTGTCTTCCTCGTAATACACCTCACGGATAATGCCGAGGTCCACCAATGAGATCACTGGAATTTCAGGATCAGGCACAGCGTCCAGCCATTGCCATACCTGATCCAGTTCGGGACGAGATAGCGTGTTCATGATGCTTACCACGTACAGCCAGGGTAGGCGCGCTGCAAGAATTGCATTTGCGCGAGGATATAACCCAAGTGCTCAGTGTGACGGCCTTGCTTGCCGCCCTTGTGCATGTAGGGGTTCTCGGGCAATTTCAACGTAGCGTGTGTCATGACGTCTTGTACACATGCCAACCAGGCATCACGCAGACTTTCGGGGTGTGGAGCAATACCGGCCTCGGCCAATACCGCATCACACTCATCGCCCATAAATAGCTCGCCGGTGTACGCCCACAAGTTATCCAGTGCTTCTTGCATGCGACGATGACTTTCGTCTGTGCCATCGCCCAAACGCACCAACAAATCGCTGCTACGCTCTAGGTGATAGGTCACTTCTTTCAACGCCTTGGCGGCAATCTCCGCGACACGGCTGTCTGACGATTGTTCTAGCGCTTGCAACTGCAACAAGTGCCACGCATCAAACAAGAACTGACGCATCAAGGTGTGTGCGTAGTCGCCATTAGGCTGTTCTACCAACAACACGTTGCGGAAATCTACGGCATCTCGCAGGTACGCTAAATCGTCGTCGGTTTTGCCTTCGCCTTGCAGCTCAGCAGCCAACCCTAACCAGAACTGTGTCTGACCAATCAGGTCTAGCGCCACGTTAGCCATGGCGATATCTTCTTCCAAGATAGGGGAATGGCCACACCATTCTGAAATCCTATGCCCCAGAATCAAAGTGCCATCACCCATGCGCAGCAACAGCTGCTGCAAAGCCGTCGTTGTGTCTAACTGGGTAGTCGTCATTACATGTGCCCCACTTCTTCAGGAATCTTGAAAAATGTTGGGTGGCGATACACCTTGGAGTTTGATGGCTCGAACAACGGGCCACGTTTAGAAGGTGCGCTAGCCACTACATCTTCAGACTTCACTGCCCAGATGCTCACCCCTTCGTTACGACGGGTGTACACATCACGTGCATTGTTGATTGCCATTTCCGCGTCAGGCGCATGCAAGCTACCTACGTGTCTATGATTCAGACCGTGTTGACCACGGATAAAAATTTCCCACAGAGGCCATTCTTGAGACATGGTGTAGTCCTCCTTATCTCGCTTGTTATTGCTACAGTTGTAGAGTGACGTGCCGATGGGAGAATCACCACCGGCGTGTAAGGTAGTTACGCTTGCTTGCGCTGTTTGGTTTGTTTCTTCTGGGCATTAACTGCCAGCCCTTCACGGAACCAGGCACCGTCATCCCACGCTTTAACGCGTGCGCCTAAACGCTCTTTGTTGCAGGGACCATTGCCAGCAATCACATCAAAGAACTCGCTCCAATCGGGCTCGGAGAAATCGTACGCACCGCGTTCTTCGTTCCATTTCAGGTGCTCATCTGGCACCGTCAGACCCAAGTACTCGGCTTGCGGTACCGTCTGGTCTACGAACTTCTGACGCAGCTCGTCGTTGGTGTTAATTTTGATTTTCCATGCCATGGACTGAGCCGAGTGCACGGAGTCTTTGTCTGACGGACCAAACATCATCAGCGCGGGGTACCAGAAACGGTTCAACGCATCTTGAGCCATGGCTTTTTGCTCAGGGCTACCGGCACACATTTTCATCATGATGTCGTAGCCTTGGCGCTGGTGGAAACTCTCTTCCTTACAGATACGGATCATGGCACGGCTGTATGGGCCGTACGATGTACGTTGCAGCGGTACTTGGTTCATGATGGCCGCACCATCCACTAACCAACCCACTGCACCAATATCGGCCCAGTTCAGTGTGGGGTAGTTAAAGATAGATGAATACTTCATCTTGCCGGAGTTCAGCAATTCGATGAGTTCGTCACGGCTTACGCCCAGCGTTTCGGCCGCACAGTACAAGTACAGACCGTGACCGGCTTCGTCTTGCACCTTCGCCAACAAAATAGCTTTACGTTCTAGCGTAGGAGCGCGCGTAATCCAGTTACCTTCAGGCAACTGACCTACTACCTCAGAGTGCGCGTGCTGACCAATCTGACGAATCAGGGTCTTGCGGTAGCCTTCTGGCATCCACTCTTTAGGTTCGATTTTTTCGCCGTTCTCTATACGCTCCATGAAGGCCTGTTCTTCTGCCGACATTTCATCAATGCGGCGTACGCGATCACTGCCCGTATTAATTACCTGTGCATACATAGGATGTCACCTTGCGTTCTATACTCGTTCAATAATCAGTGCGATACCTTGCCCTACGCCAATACACATGGTGCACAGCGCATAGCGGCCGCCTTGGCGATGCAGCTGATACGCTGCAGTCGCTGCCAGACGAGCACCACTCATACCCAGTGGGTGGCCTATAGCAATAGCGCCCCCGTTGGGATTCACATGTGGCGCATCATCCGCCAGCCCTAATTGACGTGTGACCGCCAGAGCTTGGGCAGCAAACGCCTCATTCAATTCGATTAGGTCCATGTCTTCTAAGCGCAAGCCGGCGCGTTTCAGTACACGGCGAGTGGCTTCTACTGGACCAATACCCATAATGCGTGGTTCTACACCCGCCGCCGCCATGGCTACAACGCGCGCCAACGGTTTGAAACCTTGTTGTGCGGCTATGGCTTCAGAGGCCACTACCAGCGCACATGCACCATCGTTCACGCCAGACGCATTACCCGCAGTCACGCTCAAGTCAGCACCATTTACGCCTTTTAATTTGGCCAACTGTTCTACGCCAGTACCAGGACGTGGGTGTTCGTCTTCGGTCACCAGAATAGGATCGCCTTTGCGCTGAGGAATGCTGACGGACATGAGTTCGTCGTTAAACACGCCAGCCGCTTGCGCTGCTGCCCAACGTGCTTGGCTGCGTGCAGCGAATAAGTCTTGGTCTTCACGACTGATGTTGAAATCAGCGGCTACGTTGTCCGCTGTTTGCGGCATCGTATCTACACCAAAGGCCGCGGCCAATTTGGGGTTCACAAAGCGCCAGCCAATAGTGGTGTCATACACCGCATTGCTACGTGAGAACGCGCTGGTTGCTTTGGGCATCACAAAAGGCGCACGGCTCATGCTTTCCACACCGCCTGCCACGATGAAATCGCAATCGCCTGCTTTAATAGAACGGGCCGCCATACCTACAGCATCCAAACCCGAACCACACAGTCTGTTAATGGTGGTAGCCGGTACATTGACTGGCATACCCGACAACAGTACAGCCATGCGTGCCACGTTACGGTTATCTTCACCCGCTTGGTTCGCACAGCCAAAAATCAGATCGTCCACCAGCGACCAGTCCGCAGTAGGATTGCGCTGCATCAGTGCGGTCAACGGCATTGCCGCCAAATCATCTGCTCGTACTGACGACAAGGCGCCACCATATCTGCCTATGGGTGTACGTACAGCGTCACAGATAAAAGCCTCGGACATAGGTCTGTTTCTCCTGTTGGATCCGCTCCGGCTAATTCAATGACCGACCGGACGGTTATATATAAACATATGAGTATTTAGCCATTTAATACATTACAGTTCAATGAGGGTTTTCTCTTAATTTGTAATGTTTCAGGATAAATTTTTTTGATACTACTTACACAAAAGCAGCCAAACGCTCTAGACGCTGGCTGATTTGTTGACTATTCGCGGGTAACTCACCATCGATGCTGACGAAGTCTGCCACCACTTTGGCATCAGCCATTTTGGACAACGCTACATACAAGCGCGCAAATAACTGACGCGCTGCATGGCCCTCCCACTGTTCAGGTAACGCTTCTACTGGCAAATGCGGCGCACGTAAGGCTACATGTCTAAATTCGTGCACCATTAATAACCGTAACGTTAACGCTGTAGCGGGCTCTAGCTGCGACAGCATGGCTTCCACAGGTTGGAAATGCGAGATAAAGCCTTGGTAGGCTTCCGCATACACAGGCAGATCCCAATGCTCTGCCACAAAGGTACGCATGTTATCGCGCCCTTGCAGTACTTCTGCCTGCCACACCAACACCTGCTTGGGTAACGGCACATCGTCTGGCCCCATGGCTAGACGTGGGCTAACCGCGGCATAACCCAAGCGCTTCAAGGTGCGCATAATGGACTCAGACTCGTCCCCTTCTACATAGACTAACCGCCACTGCTGCGTGGCTTGGTAGTCGTAGAGCACCTTCGCCGCATACGAGAACTCAGCGCGTGCGGCATTGGTTAGGCGATAAAAACTGCGCCGCCCAGAGCGTTCGCCCTGCAACTGCCCCGCTGCCATCAAACGCGACACCGCCGTGCGTACTAGGTTTTCACTAATACCCACAGCGGCACAACTCTCGATGATATTTCCCATCCACAACACACCACCGCGCGGCTCTACCACGTCACCATATAAGGTAACGATGAAAGCAGCCGCTTTAAGCTGGCAATTCAGCAGCAAGGTATCTACAAGCTGCTGACCTGCATTACTCGTGGTGTGCGACGTAGATGTAGGCAGTTGTGGCATAAGACTCAATACATGGAAGAGGTGTCAGCCTCAAAATGTACCAGTTTCTGCTACAGCTAGCAGCTTTTGACATGGTTCGGGGGTCATGCCTACTGCTGCAAAATGACGCAAGCGCTCTACTACCTCGCCCACACCACGCTCTACAGCATCTTGCAACAAACCACCACGCCAGCGTGGGAAGCCGTAGCCATGGATTTCAACCAAATCCACATCTGCTGAGCGTTGCGCAATACCTTCTTGCAGAATAAGTGCCGCTTCGTTCACCATCGGCAATACCAAGCAATCAATAATGTCTTGCTCAGTCCATGCTTGTTTGGCTACATCCGCAGACACCTTAGCAATCACATCAGCCACTACAGCAGACTCTATGGCCTTACGCTCGCCAGGCTCGTAGTCGTACCAACCACCATTGGTTTTCTGACCCAGCCTACCCATCTCACACAATTGCTCGGCAACCGGTGCGAATACCTCTTCGCCACGCTCTTTAGCTGCTTTGCGCTGGAATGCCGCAATATCCAAACCACCCAAATCTTGCGCTTCAAATGGCCCCATGGGCATGCCGTAGGCACGCATTGCGGCATCAACCTGGCTAGGTGTTGCACCAGCCAACAACACACGCTCTGCTTGTGCACGCAGCACACGCAAAATACGGTTGCCAATAAAGCCATCACAAATACCTGCACGTACTGGAATTTTGCGCAGTTTAGCAGCCAGTGCAAAACTGGTAGCTAAGGTTTGCATGGAGGTTTGTGCTGTTGGCACAATTTCCAGCAACTTCATAATTTGTGCGGGACTAAAGAAGTGCAAGCCGATGAAACGCTCCGGTGCTACTACACCGTGAGCAATAGCCGCTGGGTCTAGATACGACGTGTTGGTCGCTAAGATAGCATCCAAACGGCACACAGCAGACAACTGCGCAAACACATCACGCTTCACCTGCAAGTCTTCAAATACGGCTTCGATAACCAAATCTACTTCTGCTAAACCGGTGTAATCGGTCACGCCACGCACGCCAGCAATGCGTGCTTCGGCCGTTTCCGCACTAATGCGGCCACGTTTCACACTGCTTTGGTACGTTGTACTAATACGATCTAAGCCGCGTTGCAGTGATTCGGCATCGCGCTCCATCAACACCACGTTAATACCTGCATCACGCAGGGCCATGGCAATACCAGCACCCATTGTGCCGCCACCCACCACACCTGCTAGCTGTATTTCTTTAGTGTCTACGCCTTTGATTTCTGGGGGACGTGTGGCACCGCGCTCGGCAAAGAACACATGACGCAACGCACGAGCTTGCGCTGAACCACGTAAGCTCAAAAAGGTTTCACGCTCAAACGCTTGTGCTTCAGCCACCGGTGCTTCGCATGCACGTTTCACACACTCCAACGCCATGGCTGGCGCTTGCAAACGCTTGTCACGGGGCAATAGCGCTTTAGCTACCTGCTCCCATTCCTCGGATGACAAGGCTGCTCCCGCCACGGAACGCTGCAACACGGGCGCGGGCAATGGCTGTTCTACTACGGCGCTTAGCCACGTCAACGCGTTTTGCTGCAGGTCATTTTCAAATACTGCATCCACCAACCCTACGTCCAACGCTGCTGGCGCTTTAATCGGCGAGCCTTTAACTACCATTTCAGCAGCCTTACGCGCACCCACCAACCGCGGTAAGCGTACGCAACCACCCGCACCAGGCACCAGGCCCAAATTCACTTCGGGCACACCCAATTGTGCGTTCGCTAATGCCACACGGAATCGGCATGCCAATGCTACTTCTAACCCACCACCCAACGCACTGCCATGAATAGCGGCTGCCCACGGTTTAGCGGCTTGCTCAATGGCGGCAATCACCTCAGGCAAATGTGGAGCCTGCGGCGGTTTACCAAATTCGTTTACGTCTGCACCGGCAATAAAGGTACGCCCCGCGCACGTCAGCAGCACCGCCTGCACAGAAGGGTCTGCATCCAAGGTTTGTACAGCAGCAATCAAGCCGCTGCGTACTTCTCTGGACAGTGCATTTACCGGTGGATTATCCACCTGCACAATCGCAATCGCCCCACTACGTTCAATAGCAATATTCATCGTTTACATCCCCAGATAGGCAGAGCGTATACGCGGGTCTTCAATCAATTGCTGAGCCGGACCGGACAGGGTGATATGCCCTGTTTCCATCACATAGCCCCTATCAGCAACGGATAACGCGCCAAACGCATTTTGCTCTACCAACAACACGGTGACGTCCAACTCTTTCAGACTTTTCACCACATCAAAAATCTGAGCCACCAAAATGGGGGCCAACCCCATGCTAGGCTCATCTAACAATAAACACGATGGGCGGCTCAGCAGCGCACGCGCTATCGCCAACATTTGCTGCTGCCCTCCCGATAAACCACCCGCTGCCAAGTTACGTTTTTCACGCAAAATAGGAAACATGTTGAAGGCATCTTCCATGTCTCGCTCTACTTTGTCGTCGGTATACAGGTACGCCCCTAAACGCAGATTTTCCTCTACTGTTAGGCTAGTAAAAATCTGACGCCCTTCGGGTGACTGTGCCAAACCGCGTTTCACGCGTTGGTAGGCTGGCATGGTGTTTAGGTTTTCACCCCTGAACACAATATTGCCATCTTGCACCGGTTGAATACCAGATAAGCAACGTAACAAGGTAGTTTTACCCGCACCGTTTGCACCCACCACCACGACAATCTCGCCGGCACTAATTTCCAGATCAATGCCATGCAGCACTTCGATGCGGCCATAGCTGGAACGTAATTGATTAACACTCAGCATATTTGGCGGCCTCCTCTTTTGCGCCTGCACCTAGATAGGCTTCGATTACACGTGGATGGCTAGCGATCTCAGCAGGCACACCTTCGGCAATTTTTTCACCGTGATCCAGCACCACAATTTGATTGGAAATACGCATCACCATTTTCATGTCATGCTCCACCAACAAAATCGCAATACCACTGCTAGCCACTTCGGCCACCAGCTTTTCAATTTCTTCTGTCTCTACGGCATTACACCCTGCAGCTGGCTCATCCAACAGCAGCAGCTTAGGCTCTAGCGCCAAGGCTCTGGCGATTTCCAAGCGTTTTAACGACCCGTACGACAACGAACCCGCTTCAAATTCTGCCGCACGCCCTAGCCCTACACGGTCTAATAGCTCTCGTGCTTGATCTTCTGAACGCTTAGTACGTCTACGCGCTGACGGCAAGCCCAACAAATCAGCCAACAACGACCCGTTTTCTTGCAGGTGAAAACCTGTGGCCACGTTTTCCAATGCGGTCATTGCTGGAAACACTTGCAAGTTTTGAAAGGTACGGGACATACCTCGGCGAGCCAACAAGTGCGGTGCCATACCAGTTACTGGCTCGTTATTTAGCAATACTTCGCCTTGCTGCGGTTGATACACCCCCGACAACATATTGAACAAGGTGGTTTTACCGGCACCATTGGGCCCAATCACCGAGACGATTTCACTTTCGCGTACCGCAAAGCTCACGTCGTGTACCGCACGCAAACCACCGAAAGAGATGCCTACGTTTTTAACGTCTAATAAACTCATTAGCCTCTCCCGCGTAGTTTCTGTGACAAGCTAGGCAATACGCCTTCGCGCATAAAAATCATGACCAGCATCATGATCAAGCCCAACACAATCTGCTCGTACTCTTGCAAGAACGTCAGCACTTGTGGCAACGCTGTCAACAATGTGGCACCAAATACCGCCCCCAACACCGATGCAGCACCACCCAACACGGCCATGGTCACAATTTCAATGGAGTGCATAAAGCCCGCGACGTCAGGCGTCACGAAACGGTTTTGCATCGCCAAAATAGAACCCGCAAATGAGGCGTAAATGGCGGAAATCACAAAACCACGTAATTTGAATCTCGCCACATCTACACCTACGGTGCGTGCAGCCACTTCGGAACCGTGCAACGCGCGCAAGGCACGACCTGTTGCGCTGTATTGCAAGTTCAAAGCAATGGCAGCACCAATCACCAGCGCTATACCGCTAAAGGCGTACCAGAACTCGGCATTGCTCAGATTTAGACCCCACTCTTTCAGCAAGGCACGCAAACCAGGATCAGCCACCACGATGCCATCTGGGCCGCCAGTTAGCCATGCTTCGTTAGTCAGAACCATGGAGATCAGCACACCAAAACCCAAGGTAGCCACCGACAAGTAGTAGCCTTTAAGGCGCAAAATTGGTCGCCCCACCAACCAGGCCAACACACCTGAAATCAGTGCACCCAACACAGCGGCTGACAGCACCGAAATCCCAAAATGTTTAGGAGCCAGCGCGCACGCATACGCACCAATACCAATAAAACCCGCGTGGCCCAAACTAATCTGACCCACAAAGCCGGTAAGAATCACAATACCTACTACGGCCAAGCTGTTCACAAACACCAGCGAGCCCACGCGTAAGTAATAAGAAGAAGGGAAGAACCACGGCGCAATCGCGATCAACGCAATCAAAATCAGCAACGTGGCATGTTTAGGAGACAATTTCTTCATGGTTTACACCCTCTCCATGGATTTGCGCCCAAACAAACCTTGTGGCATCAAGAACAGCACCGCCAGAATCACCACAAAAGCCGCCGCATCTTTGTACTGCGAACTAATGTAGCCTGCCGTCATGGCTTCCAGAACCCCAAGCAAAATACCGCCCACTAACGCGCCTTTAGGGTTGCCCATACCGCCCAACATAGCGGCTGCAAAACCCTTCAGTGCCATGGTCATGCCGATGTCGTAGCTGGTCAGCGTAATAGGAGTGACCAACACACCAGCCAGCGCACCAATCGCTGCCGACAGAGCAAACGATAAGGTCATCACATACTTGGTATTAATCCCCACCAATACCGCTGCAATACGGTTATTGGCGGTTGCCAATACCGCGCGGCCCGTCAAGGTACGCGTAAAGAACAGCCACAACCCAACAAACACGACCAACGCACCAGCAATCACCCATAAACTCTGTGGCAAAATTGTTGCCCCCAGCAGCCTAATAGGATCATCTCCTGAAAACGCAGGGAACCTATGCAACTGCTTATCAAACACCAGTTGCACCACCCCACGTACAAAAATGGATGCCCCGATCGTAATAATGATCAGGCTTACTACCGGCGCACCGCGTGCCGGTTCAATCGCCAACTTGTTCAGCAATACCCCAATCACCGCTGTCACCACAATGGCCAATGCCGCCGCCAGGGGTAATGGCGCACCTGCGGTGTACGCCGCAGCAGTGATCATGCCCCCCAACATCACGAACTCACCTTGCGCAAAGTTCGCCACATCGGAGGCGTTATAAATAATGGTAAAACCCAGTGCCACTAACGCGTAGACGGCACCTACCGTCAGCCCCGATAACAGGAACTGCATAAATTCGGACATAGCTGTCTCCAGACCTTCTGCGTGCCCACCGTGGGGTGGTGACTAGCGCCACACCCCACGGATAGCCGTATTACTCAATGATTGTCCATTTGCCATCACGAATTTCCAGCATGCGGAATGCTGTCAAATCCAGACCTAAGTGGTCTTCTGGAGACATGGTGTAAACACCGGTGGTACCTACCAAGCCTTTAGTCGCTTCCAATGCATCACGGATAGCGGCTGGATCAGTGGAACCGGCACGCTCAATCGCATCAACAATCAGGTACAGCGCGTCATGGGCATAGCCACCGAATGTGGAAACTGGCTTGCCAGTTTTGCTCTCGTAGCGCTCTTTGTACGCTTGTACAGCTGGGCGTTGTGGGTCATCAGCCGCCAACAGCTCGGCTACCAACAGCGGTGTACCTGGCAGGCGAATACCTTCGGCTTCTTTAGCACCAGCCAACTCGATGAAGGCATCAGATGCTACACCGTGGGACTGGTACAAAGGCAAATCAATGGCCAATTGTGAGTAGTTACGTGTCACGATGGCAGGACCCGAACCCAGACCCAGCACCATGATGGCTTGAATACCGTCTTTGTTTTTCAGGTTAGTCAGCTGTGGGGTCATGTCGGCATCAGTAGGGCCAAAAATCTCGTCGCCCGCAACGGTGATGTCGTACTCGCCCACGATGTCCAAACACTGCTTACGCATAGAGGAGCCGAAGCTATCTGAGCCGGACAAAATACCTACGCTGTGCAGGTCACGCTTTTTCATATCCTCGAAAATCTTGGCACATGCCATACGATCCGTGTGAGGCGTTTTGAAGGTGTGTTTACGTACAGGCTGCGTAATTTCAATGGCACCTGCCAACGAAATAAATGGAACACCAGCCTCTTCCACTACAGGCATAATCGCCATTGTCGCGCCAGTCGTAGAACCACCAATGATGGCCACTACTTCATCGTCTTCTACCAAACGTGTAGCAAAAGTACGTGCTTTATTGGCATCACTCGCATCGTCGTACGAGATCAAACGGATTTTTTCACCCTTAACACCAACACCTCCTCTGGCATTGATATCCTCTACAAGGATTTTCAGTGTCTGTTCTTCGGGCTCGCCTAGAAAGGATGCAAAACCTGTGGAAGATACGGAAGAACCTATCAGTATCTCAGCCTGACTACCCATTGCCACGCAGGACAATACGGCGGCCACAGCGAGTTTGCATACGTTTTTCTTTGACGCGTATTGAGTCATATATGTCTCCTAGCTTGTTGAAGTGAACTGCTTGTTATGGGTGTGACCCTATGGGCCACACCTTGATTTCTTTGTTCTTACTGTGTCACCGGCCTACGCCACATCACCACGCGGAAGCGGTTTGCCACAAACGCGGCATCCGCTACACACGCATTTCCTGCTGGGTTAGCCCCCGTTACATGGAAATCACTGAAAGCAGCGCTCTGGTTCACATAAATACCGCCCATCAAGTTGATGGACAGGTTTACCCCTGCCGCCGCAAACGCTTGAATGGCGTTTTCGGTGGCGTCAGCATCGGTTTCATACAAGGCGGCGGTAATCGCCCCTTTAGTTCTGGCTAAGGTTGCGGCACGACGCACCCCTTCTTCAGCACTGTCTACAGCCACCAAAAACACGATGGGGCCAAAGCATTCTGTGCCGTACAAGGTTTCGTCTTCAGCCTGCACCGACAACAACAAAGGTGTAGCGGTACGTGCACTGTCTAAACCTTCGATCGCCGTAGAGTCACGCACAATAGGCGCTACCTTGCGCATGGCTTGTACGCGCTCCAGGGTGTCGGTATTGGCTAAGGCTCCTGCGACCATCGCCGCACGTGTTGGGTCTGCTAACAAACCGTCAATGGCAGCAGCAATACCTTGCTGTACCTCTTCCAGTGTTTTGTGCTCGTTGCCTGCGCGAATCCCCGCTTTAGGGATAAAAATATTCTGCGGAGCTGTACACATTTGGCCGCTATACAGTGCCAACGAAAACGCGATGTTCTGGCACATGCCTTTAAAGTCATCGGTAGCGGACACCACAATGCTGTTCACGCCAGCTTCTTCGGTGTACACCAGCGGTGTAGCCGCGTTAGCACGCAACCATTTTCCAAAGGTGTGCGAACCGGTGTAATCGATTTGCGCCACGTCTGGGTGCTCAGCCAAGGTTTTCGCCAAGCCAGTACCTGCATCTTCCGCCGCCAACAACACTACATCGGCTGGGAAACCTTGCTCAGTCAGCACGGCACGTGCCACTTGCACAGTAATTGCCATAGGCAAAATAGCAGCAGGGTGCGGTTTAGCAATAACGGTATTACCGGTCATCAAGTTGGCAAACAAGCCGGAATAACTGTTCCACGTAGGGAAAGTTTGGCAGCCAATCAACACCGAAACACCACGCGGAATAATCTGCCAATGCTTTTCCAGCACCAAATCACCCGCCTTACCCTGTGGTTTTACCCACTGAGCTTGCGCTGGAATACGTGCCATTTCAGCCCACGCGTACGCCAAGGCTTCAAGACCACGGTCTTGGGCGTGCGGGCCGCCTGCTTGAAACGCCATAGGAAATGCCTGACCCGAGGTATGCATCACGGCATGGGCCATCTCGAAACTGCGTTTATTCAAACGTGCCAAAATTTCCAAGCACACCCCTGCACGCGCTTCATGCGAGGCCTCTGCCCACGCTTTAGCGGCATTCCTAGAATGCTCTACCAAGGTGTTGGCATCTACGGCTGGATACGTAATACCCAGCACAGGGCCATAAGGGGACTGCTCTTGGCCCACGGTGGGGGCACCGGGGTGACCCGGCAAATCGAAGTGGCTATTCAGGCTAGCTTCATACGCTGCCAAACCATCGTCTTTAGCCGTTTCACCGTAAAACTTGCCGCTGGGAACCTCTGGATAAACGGTCCAGAACCCGCGCTGTTGCAGGGCTGTTAACGCCGCCTCTAGGATGGCGCGGTGCTGTTCAAATAAACTCTGCATACTGGTTTTTCCTATGTCTACATTTTCGGAAATATTATTGACCGACCGGACGGTTTATGCAATAGTAACAACCCGAATACCCGAACTTTGAGAAAATAACCAAAAGAATCAAAACCTACCAAAGCAAGGTTCGGCACTACTGGTTCGTAAAAGCAATAGGAGACATGCAATGAACCCTGCACACGATTGCGTGCTGAGTCGTCTTGAACAAGGCGTACTACACCTGACCCTGAACAGGCCAGACAAACTTAATTCGTTCAACACGGAAATGCACGTGGCATTGCGCGCCGAATTTGAGCGCGCCAGCCAAGATCCTGAAGTACGAGCGGTGCTGCTTACGGGTGCAGGGCGCGGTTTTTGTGCCGGGCAAGATCTGGGCGATAGAGATCCTCGCAAAGCCGAAGCAGCTCCAGACTTGGGGCAAACCATTGAACAGTTCTACAACCCTTTGATCCGTCAAATTCGCGCACTGGAAAAACCCGTAATTTGCGCGGTCAACGGTGTAGCCGCTGGCGCCGGTGCGAATATTGCACTGGTGTGTGACATCGTTTTGGCAGCTCGTTCTGCAAAGTTCATCCAAGCCTTTTCTAAAATTGGTTTGGTACCAGACTCAGGCGGCACATGGAGCTTACCTAACCTGATTGGTGAAGCACGCGCCAAGGCTTTGGCACTGACCGCCGCTCCTGTGGATGCCACCACTGCCGCTGAATGGGGCATGATTTGGCAAGCCGTAGAAGATGTTGAGCTGCAAGACACCGCTACTAAACTGGCACGCCAGTTGGCTCAAGGCCCCACCTTTGGTTTGGGCTTGATCAAACAAGCCATCCAAGCCGCCTCTGAAAACAGCCTAGATCAACAGTTGGATCTGGAGCGTGACCTACAGCGCCGCGCAGGCCGCAGTCACGACTACGCAGAAGGCGTAACCGCTTTCTTGGAAAAGCGCGCACCCGAATTCAAGGGGAAATAAGATGAGCACAACCACGCTATCCCCTCAGGCTTTAGCACAAGCTTGCGCAGACGCCATGTGGGCAGACGATCACGCTACCAAACACCTGAACATGGAATTGCTAAGTGTAGATGCAGGAAAAGCCTCTATTCGTATGCGCATTGCCAAACACATGTTGAACGGTCATGGCACCTGTCACGGTGGCTACATGTTTACCTTGGCAGATTCTTGCTTTGCTTTTGCGTGCAACACCTATAACCAGCGAACAGTGGCCCAGCAATGCTCTATCAGCTATTTGACCCCTGCATTCGAAGACGATGAACTCACGGCTACGGCACGTGAAGTCAGCCGAGCTGGCCGCAGTGGTATTTACGATATTAGTCTCCACAACCAACGTGGCGAACATATTGCTGAATTCCGCGGCCTTTCGCGCACCATCAAAGGTTCATTATTGCCTGACAGCCAGCCCTAAGAGGCTAGGCTAATCAAAGAAAATAGAGAAGTAGAGGACACAAAATCATGGAACCTATTATTCCTAACAAAGCTGATCTGGACCCCATAGTACTGGCATCGCGCGACGAAATTTCCGCGCTGCAATTGGAACGTATGAAATGGTCGCTGACACACGCCTACGAAAACTCGCCTTTTTACAAAGCGCGTTTCGATGAGGCCGGTGTACACCCGTCTGATCTGAAAACCTTGGCTGACTTGGCCAAATTCCCCTTTACCTGCAAAGACGATCTGCGCAAATCGTACCCCTTTGGGATGTTTGCGGTACCACGTGAAAAACTGGCTCGTATTCACGCCTCGTCTGGCACTACTGGTAAACCTACCGTTGTAGGCTACACCCGCAATGACATCGATACCTGGGCCACATTGGTTGCTCGCTGTATCCAAGCTGCTGGTGGTAGACCCGGCGATATCATGCACAACGCCTACGGTTACGGCTTATTTACCGGTGGTTTGGGTGCGCACTACGGCGCAGAAAAATTGGGGTGTACGGTAGTACCTATTTCTGGTGGTATGACCGAGCGTCAGGTATCCCTGATTAACGACTTCAAACCGCGCATCATCATGGTGACCCCATCCTACATGCTATCTATTTTGGATGAGTTCCACCGCCAAGGTTTGGACCCACGCGAATGCTCACTGGAAGTGGGTATTTTCGGTGCTGAACCTTGGACCAACGCCATGCGCTTGGAAATTGAACAAGCTTTCGATATGCACGCTGTGGATATCTATGGTTTGTCTGAAGTAATGGGCCCAGGTGTGGCTAACGAATGCGTAGAAACCAAAGACGGTCTGCACATTTGGGAAGATCACTTCTACCCAGAGATCATTAACCCTGAAACGGGCGAAGTACTGCCCGACGGTGAAGAAGGCGAGTTGGTGTTCACCACCCTAACCAAAGAAGGTTTGCCTATTATTCGTTACCGTACCCGCGACTTGACCCGCTTGCTGCCCGGCACAGCTCGCAGCATGCGCCGTATGGCTAAAGTAACAGGCCGCAGTGACGACATGATCATTTTGCGTGGTGTGAACGTGTTCCCCACACAAATTGAAGAGCAAATCTTGAAGTGTGATGGCTTAGCTGCCCACTTCAAGATTGAACTGAACAAATCGGGCCGTATGGACAACATGACTGTGCACGTTGAATGCCAGCCACAGTCTACCGACGACGCATCACGACAACGTGCAGCCAAAGAACTGGCTCACCACATCAAGAGCATCATCGGTATTAGTACACACATCAACGTTGCCCAGCCCGGAACCTTGCGTTCCGAGGGTAAAGCACAACGTATTGTGGACAACCGACCCAAGCAATAATACCCCTTGTACATCAGCCTGTTAGAGGCTGATGTACAAGAATACGCTACACTGATAGTTTTACTTTTACAGGAAAAATATGGCTCGCTCACGCGCAGCTGACTTTGAAGAAAAGCAGTTGCACATCTTAACCAATGCTGCTGCCGTTTTTGCAGAGCTGGGCATGGAAAAAGCCTCCATGTCACAAGTTGCTGCTCGCAGCCAAGTTTCCAAGGCTTTGCTGTACCACTACTATCCCAGCAAAAGTGCCTTAATTTTCGACATTATCCGTAGTCACTTAGAAGAACTGGATGACGCGCTAGAAATTGTTGCCGAAGAAAGCAAGAACGATGCTCCTGAAGTACGGCTGCGTAAATTGGTGCGCCAAATTCTAGAATGTTATCGTGACGCCGATGACAAACACTTGGTACAGCTGAATTGCCAGCGCTCGCTTCCCGAAGATGAAGCCCAAGAGATCCATATGCTGGAACGCAAAATCGTGGTGCAGATTGCGAATACCATTCTCGAAATCAACCCCGATATCAATGCGGAACGCCCATTGCTCAAACCCGTGACCATGTCACTGTTTGGTATGTTGAACTGGGTATATATGTGGTTTAGGCCCGATGGCCCTATTAGTCGCGAAGAATACGCCGACCTTGCTACGACCTTAATTCTGGAAGGTCTGAAAAATATACGGTAAGCCTAGCGCTTACCGCTTATCGCCTAACCCCTGCCATTCAAGCATGGGGGCATCAATATCTAACATGGCTAGCACTCGCTGCAACGAGTGATCTACCAATTCTTCTATATTCTGTGGTTTGAAATAAAACGCTGGTAATGGTGGAAAGATAATGCCCCCCATTTCCGTCACGGCCGTCATATTACGCAAATGTGCCAGGTTAAAAGGCGTTTCCCTAACCATTAGCACCAAACGTCGGCGCTCTTTAAGCACCACATCGGCAGCACGTGTAATTAAGTTATCAGCCAAACCGTGCGCCACCGAACCTAAGGTACGCATAGAACACGGCACTATCACCATGCCTGCCGTTCTAAAACTACCGCTGGCGATGCTCGCGCCCACTTCTTTATGGTTGTGCACCACGTCGGCTAAGTCGTACAACTGCTGACGCGTCATGCCCAACTCGTGATCCAAGTTCAGCACAGCGGCGGGGGAGACCACCAAATGGCTTTCCACCCCCTCGCAGCGCTGCAACATTTGCAACAAGCGCACGGTGTATAACGCGCCTGTTGCACCTGTCATGGCAACAATAATGCGTTGCCTTATGCTTGAACTCATTCCAGAGCCCCAGCCTCACGCAACATAGTTTCCAGTTCACCGTTTTCGAACATTTCGGAAACGATGTCTGAACCACCAACGAACTCGCCGCCAATGTACAGCTGAGGAATAGTAGGCCAGCTAGAGAAATCTTTAATGCCTTGACGCACTTCTTCGTCGTCCAGCACGTTTACAGTCACTACTTGGTTCAAACCTACGGCACGCAGAATTTGCACAGTACGTGCAGAAAAACCGCATTGTGGCATTTGCGCTGTGCCTTTCATGAACAGCACCACTGGGTTCTCGGTCACGGTTTCACGGATAAAATCTTGAACATCGCTCATGGTCTATACCACCTTATAAATCGTTAATGCACCCGCCGGATATACGTTCAATTCCGGCTAGATCCTGTTTGCTGTGCACCGCCGTGAAACCGGCCTGCTGCAACATGTGACGTACCTGTACAGCTTGATCCCAACCATGTTCCAGCCAAAGCTGCCCTGAAGGCAACAAAAACTGCGAAGCACCGTTGATAATAGTCTGCAAATCAGTCAAACCATCTGCCCCATCACTGAGCGCCATATCTGGCTCAAAGCGCACATCACCCTCTGATAGATGGGGATCATTTGCTGCAATGTAAGGGGGGTTGGAGACAATTAAATCAAAACCTTCAACGCCTTGCAGTGCATCGTACCAACTCCCTGCAAAAAATTCGACTTTTGCACACAAGTCGTGGGAGTTTTGCGTAGCCACCTGCAACGCATCAGCACTGAAATCCGTTGCAATCACCTGCGCATCGGGGCGCGCGAGCGCAATGGAAATCGCCACTGCACCACTGCCCGTTCCTAAATCTAACACACGTGGCTGGCTACGCCCTTCTAGGCTAGCTAAGGCTTGCTCAACTAAGGTTTCCGTATCTGGTCTAGGGATTAACACATGGGGCGAGACGCCAAAACGATGCCCCATAAACTCGCGCCACCCTACTAAGTACGCCATAGGCGTACCACTATGCCTTTCTTTTTCTAAAGCAGCGTACTGCTGTATAGCATCGTCTGACAGCACATCGGTATCGTGCGCAATCAACCACGCACGACTCACACCCAAAATGTGCTCCCACAGCATTTGCTGTTCAAGGCGTGGCAATGTAGAAGCACGCTGCCAAGCACGTAGCGTATTCATTATGCGTGCGCCAATGCCGCCAACTGTTCGGCTTGATGCTCGGCCAACAAGGCATTGATTAACTCTTCCATATCACCTTCCATGATGTAGCCCAATTTGTAGAGCGTCAGGTTAATACGGTGATCGGTCACACGCCCCTGTGGATAGTTATAGGTACGAATACGCTCAGACCTATCACCAGTCCCCACCAAGGAACGACGCTGATCAGATTCTTTTTGTTGTTGTTCGCGCAACTGCTGATCTTTCAATCGTGCCGCCAAAACTTGCATGGCTTTATCGCGGTTACGGTGCTGAGAACGGTCATCCTGACACTCCACCACCACCCCTGTGGGTAAGTGCGTAATACGCACCGCAGAGTCCGTTTTGTTCACGTGCTGACCACCCGCACCGCTGGCGCGGAAGGTATCAATACGCAGATCGCTACTGTTGATCACGATATCGGATGCTTCATCGGCCTCAGGCATGATGGCAACCGTTGCTGTAGACGTATGCACGCGACCTTGAGCTTCAGTTTCGGGGACGCGCTGTACACGGTGAGCACCGGACTCAAACTTCAACTGGCCATAGACGCCATCACCTTCAATACGGGCGATCACCTCTTTATAGCCACCCATTTCGGCGTCGTGACCAGAGATCATCTCTACGCGCCAACCTTTTTGCTCAGCAAAGCGGCTATACATACGCAGTAAATCACCTGCAAAAATCGCGCTCTCATCACCACCGGCACCCGCACGAATCTCTAGGTAAATGCCGCGACCATCGTCTGGATCTTTAGGCAGCAACAAAATTTGCAGTTCGTCTTCGAGCAGGGCAATGCTGTCGCGAGCAATACGGTATTCCTCTTCGCCCATTTCACGCATTTCTGGGTCGCGCATCATTTCCTGTGCAGTTTCCAAATCACCTTCGGTCGCTACATAACGATTAAAGGCTTCAACCACAGGGTCCAGTTCGGAACGCTCGCGCGACAATTTACGGAAGCTGTCCATATTTGATGCGGTATCAGGCTCAGCTAACAGAGCATCCAATTCAATCAACCGGTGAGCCAATTGCTCCAACCGGGTACGCATAGAATCTTTCATAAGCAGGGAAATAGAGAGAAAACGGTAGAGACCAGAGTGCGGGCCCGTGCAAGTTACTGCTCACAGCCCTTAACTAAACGCAACAGAGCGTCGCTACCGGCGACGATGCGAGTCTGGCAGTAAACGCGGCAGCATATCCAGCAACTGTTCTCGTTGTGGACCTTCACTGCGGTTCAATTCGGCCATGGGGCCGTGCAGGTACTTCTGGGTTAGGCTATGTGCTAACCACTCCATCACCTCTTCAGGTGAGTCTCCGCGAGCCAACATGCGACGCGCTCTATCCAGTTCTAACTGGCGTAGCTGATCCGCATTACGCTGTACATCTACCAGCGTTGGCACGATTTCGCGGTTATACAACCAATGCATGAAGTTCTGCACTTGGGTATCAATAATCGCTTCGGCTTGAACTACAGCCGCTTTACGGGCATCAGTACCTTGCTGCACAACGCGGCCCAAATCGTCTACTGAGTACAAGTACACATCAGACAAACGTGACACTTCGGGTTCTATATCGCGAGGTACAGCTAAATCCACCATCACCATAGGACGGTGCTTACGAGTACGAATAGCCCGCTCTACCATCCCTAAACCTAGGATGGGCAGGGAGCTTGCCGTACAGGATACGATGACGTCGTATTGATCAATGTGGTCGGGCAAATCGGACAGCTTCATGGTTTGGGCTGAAAAGCGATTCGCTAAGGTTTCAGCTCGGTCCAAACTACGGTTAGCCACACACATGGATTTGGGGCTAGCTGCAGCAAAGTGAGTGGCACAAAGCTCAATCATTTCGCCAGCACCGATAAACAACACTTTGCTGTCGCCTAAGTTACCAAATACGCGCTCAGCCAAACGTACTGCCGCGGCCGCCATTGATACGGATTGTGCACCAATAGCCGTTTGCGAACGTACTTCTTTAGCAACTGAAAAAGTGCGTTGAAACAACTGATGCAACAACGTGCCCAGCGCGCCAGCTTCTTCAGCCGCTTTCACCGCATCTTTCATTTGCCCCAAAATTTGAGGCTCGCCCAACACCATGGAGTCTAAGCCGCTCGCCACACGAAACGCGTGACGTACAGCGCCATTTTGCTGGTAACGATAAAGATGGGGAACCAACTCGCTGGATTTCAAACGGTTGAAATCCGCCATCCACTCTGGCAAACGTTCGGCCACATGCGGCTCTGCCGCACAGTAGATTTCTGTTCTATTACAGGTAGATAGGATAGCTGCTTCGCTAACGCTCTTTCCAAAGGCCGAGCGCAGGCCTTCCAGGGCGGGCCGAAGCACGTCCATAGGAAACGTCACTCGCTCACGCACAGCAACAGGTGCGGAGACGTAATTCAGACCGAAAGTAAGAACGTCCACTGACATGAGCCAATAAGGATAATTTAGGTATGGAGCATATTATAAGCGCCCGCAGCCTAGAACCCAAACTAGGGCTTTGTAAATACCGCTTCCCTGAGGCAAATCATGCGCCAATTAAAATTTTTGTCGCAGGGGGTTTACAAACCAAACTTACGTGCTATAATTATTTTCTTCGTGGCCTTGTAGCTCAGTCGGTAGAGCAGAGGATTGAAAATCCTTGTGTCGGTGGTTCGATTCCGCCCAAGGCCACCACGAATAAGAAAAAGCCCAATCTTCGGATTGGGCTTTTTGCATTTCTGCTTCAGGTTCAAACATTCACCTACATCAGCAGTTTGCTTGCAGTGCTATAGATCTATAGCACTGCCTTCATAGCGTAGTATGGCAAAGCGCTTAAAAACGATACGCCGTACCTACATACACTGTATTTTGTGCATTGATAGTGTTAGCCGTCTCTACGGTTACCCCTGCACTCAACTGCCAATGCTTGCTCAGTTGGCCAGAAGCCCCTAACTCAAACAACCCCGTATTTCTAACGTTGTTTGCTTGTGTGGCTAGATTAAATTGGCGGCCTGCATAATTACCCGTTTGCAAACTAGCACCTAACTGCTCCTTGGCCTTTTTAAATTCATGTAGCCACTGACCTGAGGCATACACAGACCAAGCTGGACTCACCGCTACGGATACCTGATAGCCTAGACTACTTTGCACTGAATTATGTGTTTGTGCATCAAAATGCATAGCCGACGAGTTAACAGCGTTCTCATTCAACGCTTTAACCTTGGTTCTTTGCACAGACAAGCCCATCAGAGGCCCATGAGTAAATGCGCCCTGCTGCCACACATAACCCGCACTCACTCGACCACCAAACTGATCACCACTGGCTTTGGAGTAATGCTCACGTTGCCCCGCACCCAGTGTCACATAGCGCGTGACCTTACTATCTAGATCAGCGTAATACACCTGCGCATTGACCCAGAGATTATCCTGCGCCCAACGACCATACAGACCACCCGCCATACGCTTTTGCTTCACATCATGGCTAGAACGCATACTAGAGTTTTGCTTGTCATACTGCACGTAAGCACCCAGCGTCCATTGACCTAACTGCTGACTAATACCAAGACTACCCGCACCATTGGTGCCGTCCAGTTTGCTATTACCGTTACTACCATTCGCAAAAACCGCGGCCCCCTCTGCCCACACTTGCAAGCCTTGCTCTGGCGTAGCAGCCGCCACGCCTAAGCGGCGATCAATACGCTGCATCTGGCTCAAGCCAGCCTGACTCGCGATGGGCCCCAACTGCCCCATCACTGTACCCGCCGACACCACTGACATCGCATAATCAGCAATCGCTGCATGCGCTCCAGATGTAGGGTGTACACCATCCGCATACAAGTACGTCTGCGCTGCATCAGGTGAAACTAACTGATCAGGCCCACACAGCAATGACGCTACCGTACACGCCATGTCTGTGACATTCGTAAAACCATAGGCCTGAGGATCCTGCATGACCTCGTTGAGCAAACCCGATATATTTAGCGGGATAATATTTGCTGGGCTATTTTCCAGCGCCGCTGCTAGCCCTTGGTTGTACGTCTTCGTCAGATCAGAGGCAATGGCTGAGGTCATCGGCGACCCAGCAAACTCCGGCGTCTGACCCAAGTCAGGAATATCCGCCAGCATGATGTACTGAGCCCCTTGCTCATGTAAGCTCTGGATAATACCGGCCTGCCCCATAATGGACTGTTGAATAATGGCAGGGCCTGCGTTGATATCTTGCGTGACAGCAAACAAGTCATTAGCACCACCCCACACGGCATACAACGCATCCTGATCCAAACGCCCACCCGACACCGCCAAAATCTGAGTCAGTTGATCTGTCATGGCTGGCACGGGAGGATTCATAGGCCCAGGCGGCTGCAAGGGATCAAGTTGCGAACCTACCGCGACACGCGCCCCACCCACGGCAAAGTTTGTGCCACCTTGACTGCTGGGTAACGCCTCTACACCGAGTTGCTGGGCCAAATACTGCGACCATACTTGGCCTGGATTCGTCGTAAAGCGCGAACCGAACTGACCTGAGTCAGTCAAGCTATCCCCAATAAAATAAATGGAATTTACGCTTTGCGCCGCCACGCTGCTGCTCACCGTTGCCAAGAGCATGGCCAAGATTTTTTTATTCATTATTATGACTTCCTGTTGAATTCTATAGACAAGGAAACCATAAAATCTAACGCTACACAGCGTCAATGAATTTACTTTTTATGAGTTTTAATTTGGTTTAAAACTACATTGATTTTATAATTTATTTTATAAATACCATTCATTTATTTTTAAAAAATTATCAAAAAATACTTTTATAATTACCCATTAATATAATAAAAATAAATAAAATAACTCTATATTTACAACAGCTTACCAAAAACAAAAGAAAAACAATAACGTTGCAAAATCAATAAAAAACAGTTTTTATATATTTACAAAAACCATTACACAAATACCAAAACCATGACAAAACCTCATCTACTAACTGAAATCAGGGATTTACTAAATAGATAAAATAGTCATCTGTTAGTTATCAAGCACCAAAATCCCTGCAGTAAGCCCTTACCTAAGGGTGATGATACGCCCCCCTCTTTTCTTCTTAGCCTCCTCACAGCATCTTTACGCTTACTTGCTTTCTCTTACGATGGTTTCAGCTACCATGTAACAAATCAAGTCACTTTATGTCGTCAAGGAGAGCACTTCATGAATTTCCACGCAGATTGGACAAACACACTAACAGAACTGGGCTTAACTTCCGTGATCGCGGAGCTGTCTTCTGATGAAGGCATTGCACGCAACGGCGGGCACACTGTTGAGGTACTGAAACGCAAGCTGGTTGAGCTACGTAAAGTACCTAGCGAAGAACAAGGCAAAAGCCATGGCCACAACCTGCACGTACTCAGTGAGATTATTGATACCGTAGAAAAAACCATGCGCAAGCAAGGTGACTAATAGCAACAAGCACGCATAAAAAACAGCCCAAAAGCTACATGGCCTTTGGGCTGTTTTCATTATGACGCGGTGTGAAGCTCTTACCCTATACACGCCCCACAGCTTACAAATCTTCTTTACGTTTAGGTAAGGGTTGTCCGGCTAAGGTCAGAGTACGCTCTAACAACTGCTCGTAAATGGGTCTACCACCTATGCTGGCTGCCACTACCGATGCACTTAATGCCGCCAATAAGCTAGGCAAAGCTAGGCTATAGGTACCTGTTAGTTCTATCACCAACACCACACCCACTAACGGCGCACGAATAGTACTTGCAAACATGCCCGCCATCCCTGCCACCGCAAACGCGATTGAGGCATCAGGCGGCAAGGTCATGACTTGGCCCAATAGCTGCCCTAGAAATACGCTCAGTGTCGCCGATAGCGCCAAAATAGGCGCAAAGATACCGGCTGGTGCTCCGATAGAATAACTAGCGGTGGTCATCACAAACCGTACCAACACTAATAAACCGAGTAACCCAATACTCATCGCGTGATTAGCCACAAAGACCGCCAAGGTTTCACCGCCGCCTGTAGCCTGTGGAAAACTTAACAGCAATGGCCCAATCAGTAACCCCATCAGAGCAGGCAACAAGTACGGCGACACCGATAAACTCAGGCGGCGTGATAGGTCTAAGCCCACCAAGATAGTGCGGTTAAATAGCACCCCCGCAGCACCCAAAATCATGCCCAACACCACAAAGACTGGCAGCATAGTCATGGGCATATCAATGCTAGCCATTTGCATAAAGGGCGTGGAGCCCGAGACCAACATGGTCATCACCGCGCTAGAACCACAGGCAATCAGTACCGCGCAATAGGCACGCACACTATAAGGAAACACATTGCGTGCTTCCTCAATTACAAATAAGGCCGAGGCCAATGGCGCATTAAAGGCTGCAGTTAACCCAGCCGCCGCCCCCGCTCCTAACAAGGCGCGTGCCTCTTTAAAGCGCTGCCCTAGCAATTGCGCAATGGATGCACCCATATGGATAGTAGGCCCTTCCCTACCACCTACTAGGCCTGCACCCAACGCCATCAAACCACCCACAAACTTTACCGGCAACACACGCTGCCAGCGCACGGTACGTAGCCCAGCCATTGCGCCTTCTACTTCTTGCACACCTGAGCCGCTGGCCTCTGGCGCAAACTTACGTACCAACGCCACCGCCGCACAAAACATCACAGCACAGAATATGGCCATACCTACGTACTGCCATAGTCCTTCTAGCCCTAACCATTCTGGCAATAAGTGCACTCGTTGTTGTGAATGCCCTACCAACAAATGAAAAGCCGACCCCAACAAGCCGGTTAAGACACCAATCATTGCCGCAACAAAGTAGTACGCCAAGGTTTCTTTTTGAGTAGAGGGTGCTGTAGATTGCGTCGCCATATGCAGTATGTGTAGGCCTTAGTTTTTTAAGATAAAAGCAGGAGGTGCTGATTCAGGCTGGTGCACAAACCACACTATACCGCTATACAGCACTGCACATGCGCACGCTGCGCACTATTCACATTCATTCAGATTTGCCTGCGCTTTTCCTCACTCCCTATATATAGCCCTAAATAACGCAAGGTTATTGATTGTCATAATTTAATATAATTAATGAAAATCATTATCATTTCAATTCAGAGAAAGGGGAAGAAAGTGGCATCACGTCAATGCTACGCCATCTGGCTAGGTATAGCGGGCTTAGGCTGCGCACCACTGCTACACGCTGAAGAGGATAAAACAGTTCGCAGCCTAGAGGCCATCGAAGTCAAAGCAAACCACTTCTTAGAGCTAGCACCCGCCTACGGGGGCAACCATCTCGCTACGGGTGGCTCTACTGGTTTGCTAGGTAACTTGGACAACATGGAAACACCGTTTAGCACGGTGAACTACACCAGCTCCTACATAGAAGACCAACAAGGCCAAGAACTGCGCATTCTGATCAGCAAGAACGACCCGTCCGTGCAAACACCCGGTTCGGGTGGTACAGCAGGTAAAGACACCATCTATATACGGGGGTTTTCAGCGGGTGATGTGTACTTAAACGGCATGCAGGGGCTAACCAGTGGCAGACGCGTGATGGCCATGGCCGAACGCTTAGAAGTATTGAAAGGGCCTTCTGCCCTGCTTTACGGCATGAATGCCAGCGGTGACGTGGGCGGTTCTATCAACATGGTGACCAAACGCGCCACCGTAGACCCCATTACCAACTTCACCGCCACCTATATGGCCCCTTCGCAATTTGGTGGGCACCTAGATTTAGGTAGACGTTTTGGCGAGAACAACGAATTTGGCCTACGCTTAAACACCGTATTTAAAGACGGGGAAGGCATGGTAGACCATCGCAAAAACCGCGATAAATTCGTGTCTTTGGGTGCAGACTACAACGGCGGTGCTTTCCGTTTAAAAACCGATTTCTACCACTTAGATGAGTACATCAGTGGTGTAAACCGCGGCATTAGCTTGGCGAAAGACCTGCAAAAGAACCCACTGCCTTCGGCTCCCAAAGGGGATGTGTTGCTGAGTGCGCCATGGGCATCTGCACAAATACGCGAAAATACGGCCATGGCGCGCGCTGAATACGACATTAACGACCAAGTCAGTGCCTATGCCTCGGTAGGGTATAGCGAATCCAGCATGCACAACTACAACACCAAAGGCAGTGTGCTGCTGAACGACAAAGGCGACTTACGCCTGAAAGTCACTCGCCGTCATAACCAAAGCCGCAACGTCGCCGCGAACACTGGCTTGTTCTACGAATTTGATACCGCTGGGATCAAACACAACCTCAGTATGGGCGTAGATTGGTATAGGCAAAACAGCCGTATGTCGAACACAGCACTTAAAGGCTGGACAGCGGACATCAACATCTACAATCCCGTTTACCCTGAACGCCCTAACTTTGCCCAAGCCCCTTTAGGGCCGGCCACCATTACCGAGCTATACAGCTTTGGTTTGGCTGATACCCTATCTTTTGACGACGACAGATTTCGCCTGATCTTGGGCTTGCGCCATCAAACCGTCAAAACCCATAACCGTTCATCTGGCGTGCGCTACGACAAAAGTGCGCTCACTCCCGCCATTGCAGGGGTATGGCGCTTGAATGAGGATTGGATGGTTTATGCCAACTACATTGAAGGCTTAACCAAAGGTACACAAGTAGGCGACGACTACGCTAACGATGGTGAAATCTTCCCACCGCAACGTACCAAACAACATGAAATTGGTTTGAAATACGACTCTGGCGACTACGCTATTACAGCGGCATTGTTCCAGATCACCCAACCTAATACCTATGAAGTGCCTGGGCGCGCTGGCGAAAAGCCATCACTCAGCTACGGTGGCGAACAGCGTAACCGTGGTGCAGAAATTCAGGTAGTAGGGCAAGTAACACCTGAATGGCGTTTGACGGGCGGTGTAGCCTACTTAGACCCCCGCTATCACAAGACTAGCGATAACGCGTCACGCAACAATTACGTCACTAACCTGTCGCGTTGGGCGGTAAAGCTAGGTGCTGAGTGGGAGCCTTCTTTCTTTGATGACCTAACCCTTAGTGCACACTTATCTTCGCAATCCAAACAATATCTGGATAAAGCCAATAGCTATTACGTGCCTGGCGTGACCACCTACGATGTGGGTGCACGCTATCGCACCTCGCTAGCGGGTAATCCACTGACCTTACGCCTCAGCATAGAAAACCTGACCAACAAAGCCTACTGGGTAGCCCCACTTAGCCAAGGCCAAGGTTCACCGCGTACCGTCTTGTTATCGGCCACGATGAACTTCTAAGTCTTATCGTTTCTACGGCGTAGCGCGTACTGCCTACGCCGTAACTTAGCCTCCCACCACCCTGTACTCAGGTGCCAAGGTGTCATACAGCGACTTTTTGAGCTGTTCTATAAAACGCTCTTGCAGCACAGAAGGCGGGCGCTCTGAACTGGTCACCACCGAATAATGATTCACCACTATGGGGTCAAAGGGTACGAACACCACGCCGTCGCCCCTATAGAGCGTTGCGGTTAATGGGTCTACCAATGCCACCCCAGCCCCAGCGGCAACCAGCTCTATCAGTGAGTACGAGATTTGTGACTCCAACCGCATTTCACGTTGAATACCGTGCGCGGCAAACAGCGCATCAATTTGCAAACGCGTGTCTAACACGTGCGGGTGCGACAGGAAAGTTTCCCCACGCAAATCCCATGGCCCCACGGTTGCCTGCTGCGTCAGCCTATGTCCAACTGGCAGCACGCACACCATACGTCCCGACAAAATGCGCTCGCCGTAGGTACCTGATTGCCGCATAGACAGCATCACCACGGCAATATCACACATACCACTCAACACCATATTCAATGATGTTTCTGAGCCGTGCATGTGCAGGGTTAACCGCGCACCGGGGTACTGAGCACTAAAGCCTGCCATCATTTTTGGCAAAAAAGACAATGCCAAAGCAGGAGCAGCCGCGATCTGCAAATAGCCTTGGTGGCCGTCGCGCAACATCTCCACACTTTGCAAAATACGGTCCACACTAATCAAAGACCGTTGTACTTCCTCATACAAAATCAGCGCTTCGGCGGTTGGCTTGAGTCTTCCTTGTTCCCTAACAAACAGTGAAAACCCTATATTTTCTTCTAAATCCCTAATCAACCGCGTTACTACCGGTTGTGAGACATTTAGCACCAAAGCCGCAGCAGTCACGGTTTTAGCCTGCATTACAGCCCTAAAACCCTCAAGTAATCGTAAGGTTATTTTTCCGGTCATAGCATAAAGACATACTAGGTCTCTAAATAAGCATTGGTCACACTAAAATTTCATTAATACTATAAATTAAAACAATGAAATATATAGCTCTAGATCACCATCAGCCCGTTTTCTGACTTATGACATTATTCTATAGGAGATACCATGCTTAGAACCTCCGTTCTCTTGGCTGCTGTATTAACCGCCTTCTCAACCAATTTGGTTGCTCAAGAAGTTCTTAACGTCGGCGCCTATGGTGGCTCCACAGAAACGCTATTCAAAGAAAAAATCATCCCTAACTTTGAAAAAGCGCATAACGTCAAAGTCATGTACGTTGCGGGTAACTCCACCGACACTCTGGCTAAGCTGGTCGCTCAGAAGAACCGTCCTGAGTTTGATGTGGCCCTTTTGGATGATGGCCCTCTTGCACAAGCTAACCAGTTTGGCCTCTGTGCCCCTATTACTCCCTCCCCGGTTTACGACGACCTGTACCCACTGGCAAAAATCTCTGATACCAGCATGGCTATTGGTGTAGTCGCTACCGGTTTGTTCTACAACACCGACGCGTTTGCTAAAGCCGGTTTGCCCGCACCTACGTCATGGGAAGACCTGACCAAAGCAGAATTCAAAGACAAAGTCGTCATTCCGCCTATTTCTAACGGCTATGGTCTGCAAACACTGATCAAATTCGCCAAGCTGCGTGGTGGTGGTGAAAGCAATATCGATCCAGGTTTTGAAGCCATCATCGACCAAGTTGGCCCTAACGTACTGGCATGGGAACCCTCCCCCGGCAAGATGACTGAGCTGTTCCAAAACGGTGATGCCATTCTGGGTGTATGGGGTAGTGGCCGTGTAGAAGCGCTGAAAGAAACCGGTTTCCCTGTTGAGTTTGTGTACCCACAAGAAGGCACCATGGTGCTGTTAACCGGCGTATGCCCAGTAGCTGGCCGTGCCGAAAACAATCCTGTTGCCCAAGCTTTCATCCAATACTTGGTCAGCCCAGAAATCCAAGCTTTGCTGGCTGACGGCCAAGCATGGGGCCCTGTAAACAGCAAAACTGATCTCACACCTGAAGTGGCCGCTAAAGTGCCTTACGGTGAAGAACAGATCGCTGCTCTGGAAACCGTAGATTGGACCATCATCAACAAAGAACGCGCCCAGTGGACTAACCGCTGGAACCGTACAGTAGAGCGTTAATTTTGAGTTACGTGCCGGCTTGATTTCCTCGCCGGCACTTTTGTCTTCTTTGCACAGTTCCGGTACACCATGAGCTTCATCACCATCCAAAACCTTAGAAAGACCTTTGGCGATTTTCAGGCCGTAAAAGATTTAAGCCTGAGCATTGAAAAAGGTGAATTCATTTCTTTGCTTGGCCCCTCTGGCTGCGGCAAGACCACGACCCTACAAATGATCGCTGGTTTTCTCTCCCCTACCTCAGGCAGTGTCAGCGTCAATGGCAAAGACATTACTGGAATGCGTCCAGAAGCTCGCGGTATGGGGATTGTGTTTCAAAGCTATGCGCTCTTCCCACACATGACGGTGGCCGAGAACGTGGGCTTTGGTTTAGAAATGCGTGGCGTGGCAAAGTCTGAACGCCAAGCACGTATTGAAGAAACCCTGTCGCTGGTGCGACTAGATGGTCTGGGTAAACGTTACCCCGCTGAAATGTCCGGTGGTCAGCGCCAACGTGTGGCCATTGCCCGCGCATTAGCCATCAAACCTGAAGTGCTATTGTTGGACGAACCCATGTCCAACTTGGATGCCAAGCTGCGTGAAGAAATGCACGTAGAGCTGCGCATGATTCAACGTCGCTTAGGCATTACTACCATCTTGGTCACTCACGATCAGGTAGAAGCCATGACCATGAGCGATCGCATTGCGGTCATGCACGGTGGCCGTATTGTACAGTTAGCTACCCCCTATGAAGCCTATGAGCACCCTGTGTCGCGCTTTGCATCGGGCTTCTTGGGTAAAACGAATTCCTTTGATGGCCTGATCGTGAAACAAGACGACACCCATCATCACGTACAAATTCACCCTGACTACACGGTAGCCATTGCCCGTAACCATGACTTCACCTGTAAGAAGGTACAAGTCAATATTCGTCCAGAGAAAATCCGCCTGGATAGCGATGTAACGCAAGGGCTAAAAGGCACAGTTACCACGCGCTTATTCTTGGGTGCCAACTGGATGTTAGATGTGGAAACCACGCTGGGCACTCTGCGCGTAAGCGTGCCTAATAAAAACGCCTATGCCCCAGAAGAGGGCACACAAGTGTCCGTGCTATGGGAAGAAAGCGACCTGCGTCTGGTAGAAGCAGGAGACGAGGCATGACCACGGCATCGCAATCTCGTAGCACGCCTTGGCTGTTATCTGCTCCGGGTCTAGCGGTTTTCCTAACCATGTTGCTGGTCCCTCTGGGCCTAACCGCTGTCTTATCGTTCCGGGTTTTTGACGGCATGTTTGGGGTGCAAGACACGCTAACGCTTGCTAACTACCTAGAAGTATTTGGCGACCCCTACTATCACGAAATTTTCATGCGTACAGGGCTCATGTCCTTGGGCGTCACCTTCATCTGTATTTTGATTGGGGTGCCTGAAACGCTGATTTTGTCTCACATGCGCAGACCATGGCGAGGACTGTTTCTGGTGTTAATCCTGGCCCCACTGCTGATTTCTGTGGTGGTACGTACCTTGGGTTGGTCCATTTTGCTGGGCAACAATGGCCTGATTAACCAGATTTTAATGGCGCTGGGCATTGTGGATGAGCCTCTGCGTTTGGTCTTTACCATGAGCGGTGTGGTCATTGCCATGACCCATGTGATGGTGCCGTTTATGGTGATTTCCATCTGGGCATCACTGCAAAAACTAGACCCACAAGTAGAAAACGCAGGCTTATCCTTAGGCGCATCACCTTCTACTGTGACACGCCGCGTGATTCTGCCGCAAATTTTGCCAGGCATCTTATCGGGCAGCATCATCGTTTTTGCTATGTCTGCATCTGCTTTTGCGACACCTGCCCTATTGGGTGGTAGACGTCTGAAAGTCGTAGCCACAGCCGCTTACGATGAGTTCCTTAGCACCCTGAACTGGCCCTTAGGCGCCACTATTGCCATCGTGCTATTGATTGCCAACATCATCATTATTCTGGGCGCCAACCGCTTGATTGAACGCCGTTTCAAACAAGTCTTCAGCTCCTAAGGAAGAATCATGAGAAAAAATTCTTGGCTCGCCCTGATCTATCACGCGTTGTTCACGCTGTTTATCTTGGCACCACTACTGATTGTGATTGCCGTGTCCTTTACCGACAAAGGCTATATTTCCCTGCCCACCGACGGTTTGTCGCTACGCTGGTTCTACGCCATTTTTGAAGCCCGCGAAATTGTCTCGGCTTTCTGGCTATCGCTGGGCATTGGCTTGGTGTCTGCCACCATTGCGATTGTGCTTGCCATTCCTGCCGCCTTGGCATTGGTGCGCTACAACTTCACTGGCCGTGGCGCCGTAACGGCCTTCTTTATGTCACCCCTAATGATTCCTCAGGTGGTATTGGGCGTGGCCTTCTTACGTTTCTTCAACGTGGTAGGTATTAGCGGCTCCTTCATCTGGCTGGCCTTTACTCACGTGATTGTGGTGATGCCTTACGCCCTGCGCTTGGTATTGTCTGCTGCCACTGGTATGGGCAATGACGCCGAAAACGCTGCCATGTCCTTAGGTGCATCGCGCTGGACCACCTTTAGACGCATCACCATCCCCCTGATTTTGCCGGGTGTAGTGGGCGGCTGGATGTTGGCCTTCATACAAAGTTTCGATGAGTTGACGATGACCATCTTCGTGGCTACGCCGGGTACCACTACCTTGCCAGTGGCCATGTACAACCAGATTACTCACACCATCGATCCATTGGTGACCTCTGTGTCCACCGTACTCATTGTAGGCACGCTCATTCTAATGGTCCTGCTGGATAGGATTGTTGGTCTGGACCAAGTACTCATTGGTAAAAACTCTAGCAGGTAAGTAAACGTGCACACATCAGATATCGTAGTTGTAGGCGCCGGACTGGTAGGTAGCGCCCTGGCCTGGGGACTTTCCCGGCTGGACCAAAAAGTCACCATCTTAGACGAAGGCGATCAAACCCTTAGAGCCTCACGCGGCAACTTTGGCCTGGTATGGGTACAAGGCAAAGGCGCAGGCTTATCGGACTACGCACGCTGGAGCTTACGTTCAGCGACGCAATGGCCTGAATTAGCGAACGCCTTAGCCGCCCAAACAGGCGTTGATGTCGCCTTGCAGCAAAAAGGGGGGCTAAGCCTTGCCCTAAGCGAAGACGACCTACAGAGCAAAGTTAAGAACCTTGAATGGTTACGTGGCGAAGTGGGCAGCCCCTATGATTTTGAAGTACTAGACAACAAAGCGCTGAAAGAACTCGTACCCAGCATCGGGCCAACCATTCCTGGGGCTACCTATTCCCCTATGGACGGACACGTCAACCCGTTGAAACTGTTCTTGGCACTACACCGTGCCATGCATCATCAAGGCGTGTCGCTGCACAGCAATGCCGCCGTAGAACGCATAGAGCGCAAAGATGGCGTGTTTATTTGTCATACCGCAGCAGGTAAATTTGCGGCAAAAAAAGTTGTGTTGGCCGCTGGTTTAGCCAATAAGAAGCTGGCGCCGCAGGTAGACATTCATGCACCCGTAGAGCCCAACCGTGGCCAAGTGCTAATCACTGAACGCTTGCCTGCATTCTTACATTTCCCCACCAATTACGTGCGTCAAACAGACGAAGGCACTGTGCAACTGGGGGATTCGCTAGAAGACGTGGGCTACAACGACACCACTACCACACCCGTGCTGGAAAACATTGCACAACGTGCAGTGCGGTGCTTCCCCATGCTTGCGCATGCTCGCGTAGTGCGATCGTGGGCTGCCTTACGCATTATGAGCCCAGACGGTTTCCCTATTTATCAGGAATCCAGCAGCATGCCTGGCGCTTTCTTAGTGACATGCCACAGCGGCGTCACCCTAGCCGCCAACCATGCGCTCACTATTGCGCCATGGATTGCGGGTGGTCAAAAACCTGAAGCCATCCACGCCTTCACGGCCAATCGTTTTCATGCAGCACGCACCAGCCCGCTGGGAGAAGAACATGCTCACTAAAGCCTTATTTAGAAAACTACCCCTTGCCACAGATAACAACACCCCTCTTGTCAGCATAGAGGTTAATGGCAGCACGCATCGCGTTGCCAATGACTTGTCCGTTGCTGCTGCCTTGCTCACGCTAGGCCCTGCCGCCATACGGCGCAACCCCGCTGATAACAGCGCACGCGGTCCCTACTGCATGATGGGCGTCTGTTTTGAATGCTTAGTTGAGATTGATGATGTACCCAATGTGCAGTCCTGTATGGTCCGGGTGGCTGAAGGAATGCGTATCACCACTGTAAATGCGACGGAAGCCTGCCATGACTGAACTGACCGCCAACCCACAACACGCTAAAGCGCCATCCCGGCATGTGCCGGTGGTGATTATTGGTTCTGGCCCTGCGGGATTGTCTGCGGCTAGCGAGTGTGCACAACACGGCATTAACACCTTGTTGTTAGACGAACAAAACAGTATGGGTGGACAGATTTACCGTTCTATCACGCAAACCAATGCCCAACGCCACGCTATTTTGGGGCCTGACTATACGGCCGGTGCTGCCATTGCTAAAGCAGCTCAACACCCGTTAATTGACTACTCGCCCAACAGTACGGTTTGGCAAGTAAACCGCGACCGCCAAGTCAGCTACAAAAAAGACGGCAAAAGCGTCACGGTACAAGCCGATCACATTATTCTGGCCACGGGCGCCATGGAGCGCCCCTTCCCCGTCTCCGGCTGGACTACACCCGGTGTGCTCAGCGGTGGTGGTGCGCAAATTTTGCTGAAAAGTGCAGGGGTAGTACCTAACGGCCCCGTTGTACTAGCTGGGTGCGGTCCACTGCTGTATTTGTTGGCCTACCAATACCTACAAGCTAATGTCGCTATTACTGCCATCGTAGACACCAGTCGTCGCGCTGACATTAAAGCTGCCTTGCCACACTTGTTCCCTGCCTTACGCGCATTTAACTACCTGCGCAAAGGGCTGAACATGATCAACGCTATCAAAAAAGCCAATATCCCGGTTTACAAAGGCTGCACAGACATCGCCATTCAAGGCGACGATACCGTAGACAGCATTCGCTTCACTAGCCAAGGCACCACCCACACCCTTAAAACCGATGTAGTGCTGCTGCATCAAGGGGTGATTCCTAACACCCAAATCAGTTGGTCGCTGCGTGCCGAGCACGAGTGGAATAGCGAGCAGTTGTGCTGGACACCGGTTACCTCTGATTGGGGTGCCTTAGACGTGCCCGGCATTTACACCGCGGGTGACGGTGCAGGTATTGGCGGTGCTGTTGTGGCTGCCCTGCAGGGTAAGCTGACCGCACTAGAAGTGTGTCAGCAGTTAGGCAAACTAGACAGCGCCAAACGCGATGCCTTAGCGGCACCGCTACGCAATGATCTGCGCCGTAACCTTGCTATACGCCCCTTTATTGATGCGCTGTACGAGCCTAAAAAGGCTAACCGTATTCCTACTGGCGACACGCTGGTATGCCGCTGCGAAGCTGTCACGGCTGCCGACATCAGCTCGTATGTGGAACACGGTTGCGTAGGCCCCAACCAAGCCAAAGCCTTTGGTCGTTGCGGTATGGGCCCCTGCCAAGGTAGGCAATGCGGCACTACCGTCACCGAGTTGATTGCCGACAAGCTTCAGCGCCCGGCGGGTGACGTAGGCTATTACCGTATTCGCCCCCCTATCAAACCTATTACTCTTGCTGAGTTAGCAGGCAATGACTAAGTCTGGCGACCCCACACGCTGCGATGTAGTGGTGATAGGCGGTGGCCTGCAAGGCCTGTCTTCCGCCTACCATCTGGCTAAACGCGGATTATCCGTCACGCTCCTAGAAGCAGAGTATTGCGGCAGACACGCCTCGGGCGTGAACGCTGGCGGTGTGCGCAGCCTAGGTAGGCACGTGGCAGAAATCCCCATTTCGCTGATGGCCTTAGACGACTACTGGCACCGTATGCCTGATGTAGTAGGCCATGACTGCGGTTTTGTGGGCAGTGGGCAGCTACAGTTGGCCGAAAACGAGGCCGAAATGCAGGTGGCGGCTGAGCGCGTCGCCTTGCTAAACAGCTTAGGTTTTCACCACGAAGAAGTGATTGATGCGGCTTATGTGCGCAAGCTGGTACCCAGCATTAGCCCTCACGTGCATGGCGGCATTTGGGCCAAACGTGATGGCTATGCCCTGCCATTTCAAACCGTGGTGGCGTTTAAGCACAGCGCTAGCCAACTCGGTGCGCACATACAAGAACAGTCGCCTGTCCTAAAGGTGGAATCCCATGGGGCCGATTGGGTAGTACACACTGCCACCCAAGAGTTCCGTTGCGGCCATATTGTGAACACGGCAGGCGCTTGGGCAAATGGTTTTGCTCGCCAACTAGGCGAAGAAACACCGGCAGAAACCAACGGCCTGATGCTAATGGTGACCCAACGTGTGGCCCCCTTTGTACGCCCTACCTTAGGTGCGTTGGGCCGACCCTTATCGTTTAAGCAGTTTGATAACGGCACGGTAGTGATTGGTGGCAGCTTAATGTGCGAGGCCGACGAGGTCGCACGCTGCGCCGATGCCAATGCCGCCGCGCTGTATAAAAGTGCTCAAACCGTCACTGATTTATTCCCACACTTAACGCATGTAGCCATTAACCGTGTCTGGGCAGGGGTAGAGGCTTTTATGCCTGACAGCATCCCCGTGATTAGCCCTAGCTCTACGGTGCAAGGTGTCACCCATGCTTTTGGCTTTTCTGCTCACGGCTTCCAGCTTAGCCCAGCAATTGGACGCTTAGTGTCCGAGCTGGTCTGTGATGGCCGCGCTTCGCTGGACCTCCGTGCATTTTCCATCACCCGCTTCCAAGAAAGCGGGGATCACTCCTCTTAATCTATAGGAAATCTCATGAGCGATATTCAACGCATTGATAGTAACGAACGCCTTAGCCGTATTGTGATTCACGGTGGTGTAGCACACGTTGCCGGTGTGACTGCTTCTGATCGTAGCGGCGACATTGGTGCACAAACACGTGAAGTGCTGCAAAAAATCGATGGCTACCTAGCACAAGCCGGTACCGACAAATCCCGTTTGTTGAACGTACAAATCTGGTTGAAAGACATTGATCGCGATTTCGCTGGCATGAACGTGGTGTGGGGCGAATGGGCCGACAAAGCCAACATGCCTACACGCGCTACCTGCGAAGCCAAACTGGCTGCACCAGAACTGCTGGTAGAAATCATCGTTTCTGCTGCGGTATAAGCTAGGCCCTACGCCCTTTCTGTTGTAGAAGGGGCGTCTTTATTACCCCTGTTTAAAACACTGATACACACCCTCACGCTCACGCAAAATCTCACGCGTTACAATACAGCTTTCTGACTTCTGCATGGGAAACCCTCATGATGCCTGACACCGATTACGATTCGTTGCTGGCCCAAGCCAAAGGCTTGTTCGAAGGCGAGCACGACAAAATTGCCAATGCGGCTAATCTCACTGCACTGGTCTACAACGCCATCCCCGGTCTGAACTGGGTAGGTTTTTATTTTTTTGATGGCAAAGAACTGGTGTTAGGGCCTTTCCAAGGCAAACCTGCCTGTATACGTATAGCGCTAAACAAAGGTGTATGTGGCACCGCTGCGGCCACTCGCCGCGTTCAACGCGTAGACGACGTACACACCTTTGATGGCCACATCGCCTGTGATGCAGACTCTAATTCTGAACTGGTGGTACCGCTGGTACGCCACGGTGAACTGGTAGGAGTATGGGATGTAGACAGCCCACTTCTGGCTCGCTTCACTGCAAAAGACGAAGCAGGTATGCAAGCCCTGTGCTCACTGTTTTTAGAATCGTATAAATAACGCTAGTGCAGGCCCTGCCAGCGCTCAACAGAAGGCTCTGCCACCGCCCAATGCCACTGCCCTTGGTAGTGGCAAATGGAGGTGACATACGGCAGGATTTGGCCTTCCTCGCCATCCACCGTAAACACCACTTCCCTACAGCGTGCGAGTGCATTATCAATGTCGCGCACCACTTCTAATGTCCCTTTCTCGTTGCCGTAGGGAATGGTATTCGATACTTCCCACGCTACAGTCTGGCCTATGGCTAAGCTACCCGCCAAATTTGCCATGTAGTTTTGTTGGTCGTTTTGCCATTCACGCAGCACGTATTTCACAAACGCATCGGTCGCGGCTTGCGCAGTCACCCCCATACTAAAACCTATGGCTGGGTTGGCAGTAATCGCACTCCCCACCACACCGGTTACCGCACCTACGGTGCTACCAATGCTAGACGATGCGCAGCCGGATAATAAGCTCGTTGCTACGGCCCCTACACAGACCCAGGCGCGCCATCTCATCATTGCAATGAGCCCCATCGCGATGTCGCAGGTTCAGCATTCGCCCAACGCCATACCTCACCATCTTGGCAGATAGTACTGACATAAAAAGCTTGCGCACGCTCAGGGTCGTCCGCCTCTACCGACACTACGGAAAACACCACTTCTTTGCATTGCAGCCCTACACCGCCCATCAACCTACTCACCGTTACTTGGCCGTAAGCATCTTCTTCTATGGGGATGTTATGGCTGACCTGCCACTCGGCTACATCACCTACTTGCAAAGTGCTGGCGGCCAGTGCAATGGCATCTTGCTCTTCAGCGCGAGTAGTGCGTTGCAGGTATTGCACCCCGGCACGTGTGGCCGCTTGCACACCTAGACCTATACCCGTGGCTACCGCCGCGTTATCGGTGATTTGGTCAGCAATCGCTACCCCAGCTATACCGGCAGCAGCACCACTTCCTTCGGTTAGCATGGAGCTGCAACCGGACAGCATCCATCCGGCTAAACCTAGCCATAGGGCACGCGTAGTATGACGTGTTACGCAGGCTCTGAGTCTCCAGCGCATAACAGTTTTTCCACCTCGGGCAACAATGTAACCACCCGAGTGTAACGGACACGTTCTGAGTATGCGGTAAAAGAAAGTAAAGCTTTTAAAAGAGGCGCTTTATGCGCCCCCTTATTAATTGTCGCGCTGTGCTACCGGCACTTTTTCATCCGCCTGATTCAGCCGCTGAATAACAGACGTGATATAGACGGTGAAAATGGGGAAAGTCGTCATCCCAATCACCGCCAAAGTCGTGGCTGAGACTTTGCCTATAGGCGTTTGCGCAATGATGTCTGAACCTACGGTGGTCACCATCATGGCAGCCCACCATAAGACATCGTAATAATCTTTCACCTGCTTATTCACGCCCACTTCAAAAATATAAAAAATCAGAGTTTGCGAATAAATCAGCGAGAAGAAAATCACAATATACGAAATAAACAAACTGGTAATGCTGTTACGCACCACAATACGCGTCAACACCACCAACGCAGCGCCCCCACGCAGAACGGGTACAAAGCGCAGTAAATACGTCACTTCGTGCGAGAAATCTATAGAGAAATACTCGAAAATATACAGGTACGGAATAGACAGGAAGATCACTATAAAGTAGCGCCAGAAGAACCTTCTTCTGTTTTTTGCCAACAAGAATAGAATCAGAAAATCCAGTAAGAAATAGCCGCAAATCCAAAACTGTATGGTGAGATAAATGGAGCGCCCTTGGGACAACTCACCCTCGAAGGTCTCCAAAGAAATACAGATAATCAATACGATGGTCAAAATGATAGTGACCACGTTTAAGGCCTTTTCTACATCACTTTGCCAATTTCTTTTCTGATCGTTATTCGATGACATGCAAACACCACAGTGGAATGGATTCAGCGGTTCTCTACCGTACCCTTGTCCTTAGCTAGGGATTTTGCCAAGCATACACGACAAGTTCTAGACAGTGACACTTTCATCACCCTATACTAAAACTTGTTATCCCCCATCGAGGTACTACGCCCATGCGCCAGTAATGCCGCTGTTCAGTTTCTGACGGCCTGTTTTCGCTCCCCCTATTTAGCGGGGAATGTACGGCATTATTACGGATTCGCGCATGACACCTCCTTATCTAGTACTGACAGGCTTGGGCTATAACTTGCCCGATGGCCGCACCCTTTTTTCTGATCTACACCTCAGCCTAGACGCACTACGCACCGGCCTCATAGGCAGAAACGGCGTGGGTAAAAGTGTATTGGCCCGCATCATGGCAGGCGAACTATCCACCAGCCACGGACAATGTCAGCGTATGGGCTCGGTACACTACTTACCCCAGCATATTCCTCTTTCAAGCACCACCACCGTGGCCTCGCTGTTGGGGATAGCGCATGTGCTCACCGCGTTAGAACACATAGAAGCCGGTAGCAGCGACAGCCACCACTTCGACACACTGGCTGATCGCTGGGATATACGCCAACAGTTGCATAACGCGTTAGAACAGGCTGAACTGGCACACCTACACGCTCACAGCATGGCACAACACCTTAGTGGTGGCGAATGCATGCGCCTTGCTTTAGCAGGTGCCATGCTAAGTAATGCCGACCTACTGATTCTGGATGAGCCCACCAACCATTTAGACCGTGAAAGCCGACTAGCCCTGCAGCAGCAATTACAGCACTGGCCCCATGGCTTGCTTGTGATTAGCCACGATAGAGCGCTACTGAACACGATGGATCTTATTGTGGAACTTACCCCCACTGGCCTACACCGATATGGCGGTAACTATGCGTTCTACAGCGAGCAAAAAGCCATCGCCCACGCTGCCGCCACACAAGCGCTAGAGCACCTACAACATACCCACAAGCAAGAAACCAAACAGCAGCACATGCTGCAAGAACGCCAAGCTAAGCGTCAGGCCAAAGGCAACAAACAAGGCAAAGAGGCCAATCAAGCGAAAATTTTGCTCGATAGGCAAAAAGAACGCAGTGAAAGCTCTGCTGGTCGCATACACCAACAACAAGCCGCACGACTGCAACAAGTAGGACAACATTTACAGGCAGCGCAACAACAACTCACACAAGAAAGCATCACCGCCATACACGCTGTGCACAGCAGCACTGCCTCCCAACAGCGGCTGGTCACCCTCAGCGACGTAGCCCTGCCGTACGGGAACACGGCCTTGCGCGCTATTGATTTCACCTTATACGGACGCCAACGCGTCGCCGTTGTAGGCCCAAACGGCTGTGGAAAATCCACGCTACTCAAAGTGATTGCTGGGCAAATCACGCCACTCTCGGGAAGTAGCCACGTCTCCGTGCCCTTTGCCTATTTGGATCAACAACTGCACACCCTAGACCCACAACGCAACGTACTAGAGCAGCTACGCGACGCCGCTCCCAAAACAGCCGAAGGCACACTACGCACGCAACTAGTGCATCTGGGTTTAGATAGCCAACGTATAGCTTTGCCTGTCGCACAATTAAGCGGCGGCGAACGTATTAAGGCCGCCTTAGCCTGCTTGTTGTATGCCGATGAGCCGCCTCAACTACTGTTGTTAGACGAGCCTAGCAACCACCTAGACTTACCCGCACTGCAAGCCTTAGAGCACATGCTACGTCACTATCATGGTGGCGTAATGGTGGTCTCGCACGATGAGCATTTCTTGGCACAGTTGGCTCTGAGCCACCAACTCACTGCCACGGAGAGTGGATGGCAACTCGCAGAACTGTTGCCTACTCAGGCTGACAATTCGCTTTAACCAGATGTATGTCATTATGGGTTTCGGTATTGGACACATCAAAATCCACAAAGCACTGCTGCCAGGTCTCGCCTTCCATCCAAAAGATCGCGAGCTTTCCCGCAGGGGATGGCGACACCATGTATAACTGGTTAAAAGCCCCTACGGTGAAATACTGACCTAGCTCCCCTTCTAGATAGGCCCTGGCTCCCGAAGGTACTTCCTGATTTTCCAGCAGCAGCATGATTTTATACCCCCGCGTAGTCTGAAACTCGGCCAGCACCAACGCCCCTTTAGTAGGATACAAATCGGTCTGCGAGAGCCTGCTCACGTCTACATTCAGAGGCAATGAACGGCTATCTAACCTAATGGTGTTATTGCGGTAGGCCGACAAGCCGGGCACTACAGCCAAGCCATCTTCATCAGTATGTACATTCACCCCATTTAACACCCGAATGCCTTCGGCGTCGGGGGCAATAACCATCACATTGGCCTCGGACAACGGGTGGGAAAACACCACGCCATATTCGGACGCCGTCACCGCGCCCATTACCCCGTAACTCAAGGTGCTGTGATTATGCCGTGCATACGAGTACGCCGCATTGACCTCACCAAAACCACCTTTATAAACCGCGTTTACACCACCGTAATTACCCACACCCTGCGTACCAAAACCTTGTTGCACACCCCAACCCAGTCGTTTGTCATAGGCATCACCATCTAAGCGCACACTTTGATCTACACCACCCTCGTTGTTGTGGCTCACCGTATAGCCTGCCCGCAGACTATTTTCCCCTTTGCGCGACAGCGGAATACTGAGAGTCAGCATCACTTCGCTAGAGTTACGGCCACGCTCGGCCGATGCCAAGGCACTGCGCTCGCGGCCAGTGTCCTGATAGCGCCGGAAATACAAACCATAATTGATGCCTTTGTAGGTGCCCGTGTAGCCCACACTTAACGAACGAATATCACGCCCGCTGCTAAATCGTTGATACACCATGTCGGCGTTAAGTGCCCCCAAACTATCGGGTAAGCCTTGCACCACCGATGCACCTATACGGTTTTTTTCCTGATCGGCAGGTCTATCAAAAGCAATAGCATCTTTAAAGTTCAGGTAATTTTTATCCAGTTGCTGTTGCAAGCTAAACGAGAAACGCGTGTTCGTGCTCGTGACTCCCTTGGCATAGTCTACGACCAACGCGCGCCCACTACGTGTACCCTCGTGACGGGTGTCATATCGCGCATACTTCACCCCGCTAGACAATGCGCCAAACTGCCCTAAGTTCAACCCTAGCCCCATGGATGCAGCACGGTAATCACCAGTTACCTGCGCCCCACCATATAGCGTGGTGTAGTCGCTTAGGCCATACACTAGCTCGGCCTGCCCCACATTGTGGTGCGCACCATCCCAACTATCTTCCAAGTAGCGGCCAGCCGAAACACTGTATTTCACGCCCCCTTTACGCTCCAAGATAGGTACGGAGGCAAAAGGCACAATAAACTCATTGGTACTACCGTCAGACTCTTGCACAGTAACGTGCAGATTCCCACCATAACTCGCCGGTGAGTAATCAGTGATCGTAAAGTGCCCAGCGGGCACAGAACTTTGGTACACCACTTGGCCGTTTTGCCGTATGGTTACCCGCGCGTCTGTGCTGGCAACCCCGCTTACTGCCGGCACATAATTACGCTCAGAGACGGGGCGCATCTGCTCGCTACTTTGCAGCATCACGCCCCTAAACTGTATAGAGTCAAACACTGTGGCAGAGGAATACACATCGCCCAACACTAACTCGCTGTGCCACGAACGTATGTTTCGTGACAGGGTGTTGTTTAGGTTTTCCCAGCTTTGCTTCACATCGTCTTTATGCCAAACCGAGTAATTCCGGTAGCGCCATGCCCCAATATTAATGCCGGGGCGTACGTTCAAATATTGCTCTCGTTTATTGGCATTTTGTGAAGCCGAGTAAGCGTAGTTCAGGAAGACATTGTCTATTCCATCGTCCCACATCCCCTCTTCCACCTGACGCAGCTTGTGGCTATCTACGTAGGTTTGCGGCACTGTTAGCAGCAACGAACGATCATCCCAATCGGCTTTGTAGGAAATGTAGCGTAGCTTATCTAAGTCTAAGCACGCACGTTCACCGCTTTGAAACGTAGCGGGTTTGAATAACCAAATCCCGGCATTGCTCAAGGTGTCTTCAGATAAACACGGCAGCAGTTTACGTTGGTCGCCCTGGCCCTTTTGTGCAAATGGAATCTCCAGCACATCGACCAGCTTATTATTCACGTACAAGTGCATGCCATAACTACCGGGAATCACCCCGCCATCCGGCACCATCACGTCGGCTTGATTAAGTTGTTCTACTTCTTGTGCTACCCAATCAGGCAATGGCTGCGACACCGCGCTACCTGCCGTGAGCAACCCACCTGCACTCACCACACCACACAGCACGAGAACACGAAATAGCTTATTCATCTGCTCTGTGCGAGTCGCTTTACTGGATCATGATGACGCTACTGGCGACGGTCTATGCCACAGCACCCACAAGGCATGTAGGCCTAAACCACCCAAACATAACCACCAATACCATTGGTGCCACGCCAATACGCCTATGACCCAAATGGCTAGCCCCGCTACTACTGCAAACCAGCCCCAACGCGCCCAGTTTCTACCCTCTGAAAGCCCCCCTATGGCGACAGTCCCTAGTACCAATAGTGCAAAAATCGAGTATTGCTGCCACGTCTCCCAGTAGCCATCCCCCGCCACATACAACAGCACCACGACAAACAGCCCCACCCCGGCTGTCGCAATCACCCATGCTGGCCATTCAACCGTCATGGCTGAGCGTGGTAACACCGGTTTTCGTAACCAGCGACGCAGTGGGTCGTGATTGGTGTGTACAGGGTTGGTAGAGGCATCGTGCCCCGTTACGCCATAGCACAAGGGGTATTCAGGCTGTGCCGTTTTATAGGTACCAAACAACTTATCCCAGATGAGAAACGTGCCACCAAAATTGGTGTCGTGATACACCGGATGATCGCCATGGTGCACGCGGTGATGGTTAGGCGTCACCATGAATGCTTCCAGCCATGGGGTACGCGGTGTCACCGCATTATGGTTAAACAACTGCACGCCATAATGGAAGGTAGAGACCACGAGGAATATTTCTACCGGTAGCCCCAAAAATGCCATCCAAATAAAGAATGGAACCGAGCTTAACGACGAATACCACGAGTTACGCGCCCCCAACGACACGTTGAAATAACGCCCTTCGTGATGCACCTCATGAATGGCCCACAGCAACCCTATTTTGTGATGCGTGTAATGCAGTACGTAGAAACAAAAGTCCCACACAATAAAGCCAAACACCCACTGCCATACGGTAGGCCAGCTAGAAATAACGCCTAGGCTCCAATGGCTGGCTACCCAGCCAAAGGCAAATACTTCAAAACCACGGAACAGCCATAGCACCACATGCCCAGAATTTAGGTTCAAGATGGTGTCTTTCCAGCTGTACTCTGAGCCCCTACCCTGCCATTGCAGCACAAACATTTCGGCCACAATAAAAAACAGCATAAACGCGAGAGGAAAAACCATTAGATTAATCTGCGTCACTCTGCACCTCTGCTTTCCCTGCACCAGCATAATGGCTCAAGGCAATCAATACGACGGCTATTGCTATGGCGGCCAACACATCGATAAAAAAATGCCGCTTTAACTGCAAAACGGTATAACCCACCCACACCAACCAGCCCACGTAGCAGCCTTGTACCCACCAACGCTTAGCGTGCGAAACCGCATATACCGCTAATAACGATAACAAGATATGCAGCGAAGGCACACAGTTTTGACTGGAATCCAGATGTAACAACCAGGCCACCACTTGCCCTGCCCAGGTTCCTGTTTCTACGGGTGGATACACTATCGTTGTGGGATACAGCAGGTAGATTACCCCGCAAAACAAGGCCCCCCACTGCATTTGTCGCGCCAACGTTTTAACTCTGGAGATGTCAGAAAATAGGTACGCAGCAGGTATAAGCAAGAAAAAAGACAAATATCCCCAAATAGCCGTTTGATCGTACCCCACCGCCCTATCTACCCAAGTTTCATGCACCACGTTCCCCGCTCCTTGCCAGTAGTCAGTGAGGGAGTAAATCACCCCTACCGTGCCCCAGCCCCACGCCATCCACCACAAGCGGTAGAACAGCGATTGCTTCTCTGTGGGTAACACACTCACGCTACCACCTGCTTTGTCACACGCACAATACGGCGTTTTTTCCGCAGAAAATCGCGCTCTGGGGGTTGGGCCACACCTTCCCACCGCAACAGCGATACATCCACGTTCTGAGTGGCTAGCCACGACCACAGTGCATCGTGCACCTGCTGCAATTGCGGTGCAGTAAGCGGGGCGTAAAAACGCAGTAACACGGTGTTTTCGCCCTCGTCTGGCATGACGTGCTCGAGCACATAATCCGCATCCCACGGCAACGTGTGGGCCAATACCCTATTACATGCATCGGCAAATATCGTTACCCACGGCTGCTGGCTGCCGGGCAACCTTAATTGGTCGTCAGCCCGTCCTTCTATGTGGGTAATCACACGCGTAGGCCTGCCACACAGGCACGCACACCCGCCATCGTGCAACACATCGTCTAGCCTATAGCGCACTACAGGCTGCGTAGTACGCCTGAAATCGGTAATGATAGGAACAAAACGTGTTTGGTCTACCCATTCAGTTTCTATGTACAGCGACTCTTCATTTAAGTGCATTGCACCTAACTCGCAGGTAGCCCCCAAAAAGCCCTCAGTTGCTTGATACACCTCGGCCACATCACCAAACTGGTGTTGTAAACGTTGTTTGTCGTGGGGACTCAACACCTCGGCGGCGGAAATCACCCGTGCGGGCTGTAAGGTAATGCCACCTTGCTGCGCTTTTTCTGCCAGCGCTACCAACACTTGGGCCGGTGCCACCAAAATCGTAGGTTGATACTGTTGCAATGCCTCGCACTGCTCATCAAAATTTGCCAACAAATCAAAAAATCGGAAGCTTAAAAAACGGCTGTTCACGTTCTGATAGAGCGCATTGTCAGCACGCAAGAACAATGCCACCCGTTCACCAGCAAACAAGCCTTTAGGCAGCAGCTTAGACAAAATCGTGCCGGACCAGAGGGCACGCTCAGCTTTACTGGTCACAAACAAGCCACGTGTACCAGACGTACCCGACGACAACCCCACACTGTATTCAGACACTAACTGCGAGAAATCACGGCTAGTCTCTGCACGCAACGCATTTTCCAGCACTACATCACGCTGCAAGCCTGCCGTATTCATCTGATCAAACTGCGCCATCATGAGCGCTTTATTCATCAACGGCCATGTGGGTAACGGCTGGCCCACATACGCACTAAAGTACGGGCTACGCACCAACACGCGTTGCATAAAGCGCTGTAGTTGTTGCTGTTGATACTGTTCTAACTGTTCACGCGACCACGCCCGTAAACGTTTCTGTAACCGTTTTGCTTTGTAGTACTGCCATAACGTCTGCACACTTTGCGTCATAGCGCAGACTCCGTGACTGAAGTAGAAGGAATCCCCCCCTCGTGCGCCAACTGAATCTTCACCTTGCCACGCTTATGCAGCTCGTGCAGTTTTTGTAAGGTCTGGAACATGTGCTTGGCATCGTCCATGATTAAACGTGATATCCAAGCAGGTTGACGTAATTCTGTGTAGTTTTCAGGAGCCCATGCGGCATCGGCAGCCAACAATATCCAACCAGCGGCGGTACGTATAAACACGCCCAAATGCCCACGCGCATGTCCTGGCAACGACACCACAAAGACTTCACCTTTACTGTGCGGCAATGCCCAGCCCTCCTCAAACGGAGCCAGCTCAGCCGGTAACGCACCGTACTCCCACTCTTCTACAAAGCCTAAGCGCGACTCGAAGTCCTCCGGAATTAAACCTGGTACAAAGCCTTTACGTACGGCACGCAGCCCTTTCAGCAACTTGTAGTAATCCCAGCCCGGTTGGCTGGCATACACTTCAACGCCGGGGAAATCTCGCAGCCCTGCAATGTGATCACCGTGGAAATGCGACACTACAATGCCACGTATGTCTTCACGGCCTATGCCGTGTTCGGCCAACTGTAGAATCAGCGCTTCATCATTTTTAAAATGTACCGGGGTCACTGCGGGGTATAAGCGATACACCCCTCTAGCGGTATGACTGTGAAAATGGCTGGCATAACCGGTATCCCACACCCATAAATCACGCCCCACTTCAATCACATAAGCACGCGCCGGAAAGCGACACAACTTAAAGCCGCCTCCCTTTAGCGCCACACACGCTGGGTGCATGCAGTACCCCACCTCGTACGTATGTAAAACAGCCATCTTCTTACCTTTGTGGCTGCTGTCGCAGCCAGTCAGCGGTTAAGGCGATGGCCTCTTGCATGCTATAGCGCGGGTAATACCCCAGTTCTTGCTGCGCCTTGGTTGAGCATAAGGTCATATCAAAACTCAGTGCCCCCACGCTATAACGCGTCAACATAGGTTCTTTATGTGTGAGGCTAGCCGTGGCTTCCATCCCTGCGGCAACCGTATAGAGCAGCGGATACGGCACCGCTTGTATACGTACATGTCGCCCTAACGCTTTTACAAATAACGCCTCAATCACCTCACGCAGCATCATAGGCTCTTGATTGCTAATGTTGTACACCGCGGCCGGAGGCAATGCTGGCTGAGTACTGGCCAAGTGCATGGCATGCACCACATTCAGTACAAAAGTTAAATCCACGCAGGCTTGTCCACCACGCGGCAACTTAAGCACACCATTAAAACGCGCTAACTGCTCTTGCAAACGCGGCACAATCACTCGATCGTGTGGGCCAAAAATTCCACGTGGACGCAATAACGTAAAACGCGTAGTCGGATAACGCTGTTGCGCCTGTTGAATACAGCCCTCCGCCATAAACTTGGTTTCCGCATAGGCGTTAGCAAAACGCGCCGCAATAAACGTCTCTGGGATATTGCGTCTAGCCTGAAAATCAAAATACAGCGACGGCGTAGAAATATGCACAAACCTTTGCACCTGTGCCTGCCCCGCCGCCTGAGCCAGTTTTTCGGTCGCCAGTACATTAGCGGCTACAAAATCAGCCCTAGCCCCCCACGGCGACGACAAGGCGGCACAATGCCACACCCAATCTACCGATTGCACCAAAGCATCTAGCTGGCTAGGCGCTGCGGTGGCTAAATCGCAGGCCACAAACTGTATGCCCTGCTGCGCTAGGGCAGCACCCGCTGCTTTATCACGACCCACACCGACAACAGCATAGCCTGCTTGCTGCAACCACAATGCGGCATTACGCCCCAGCCCACTGGTTGCCCCCGTGACCAACACCTTAGGAAGCACTGCTGCGCCACTATGTTGTGTCATCGCTTGCTCACAGTTTCAGTACCATGCCTGCAAACGACACGCTGGCGGCGGTGGCAATCAACATCACCACATCACCGGCTTTACACCGCTGCTGGTGCAGTGCTTCGTACAATGCCGTCGGCACAGAAGCTGCCACCTGATTCCCGTGCGTCGCATAAATATCCATCAACTTATGCGTAGGAATATCCAACTGCTTGTGTATATGCTGCATGGCTAAATGGCTGGCCTGATGCGGAACCACTAAATCCACATCACGTAGCGTCACACCGGCTTGCGCCAATAACGCGTCTTGATAGTCATTAATAAAACGCGAGGCGATCTTAAACACCTTACGCCCCTGCATCTTGAAATAAAAGTCGTGCTCCTGCATACCCGCACGGGGGTTGGCTCGCGTACCACCAGCACGGATTTCGCAAAAATCACCTTCTAGCACATGGTTCTCTAAGCGCGTTGCCAGAATCCCCTTAGACCCATCGCCTTTTTGCACCAACGCACACGCCGCGCCATCGCCAAATAAATAGGAAGACTCTTCATCATCCCAATTCAAACCGCGCGATGCCAATTCAGCGCTCACAATAGCAATGCGTTGATAGCGGCCAATTTGCAATAAACCGCTAGCCACCTCTAGTGCCGCCACAAAACTGGCACAACTGACATTCACATCAAAACCGGGCGTGCCATCTGGCGCCTGAGCCGCCCGCAAAATATGCGTCGCCGTGCAGGGCAGCGCCTGCACAGGAATAGCAGAAGCACTAATGAGCAGATCCACATCTGCCATTTTCCACCCTGCAGTGCGCAATGCATTATGTAGCGCCTCGGCACCTAATTCTGCTTGTGACACATGACTATCGGCCAAGGATCGCGACACAATCCCCGAACGTTTTTGAACATAGCCTTCAGCCTTACCCAACCGCGCATCCAATTCAGATGACAACACCGGCGTAGAAGGTAGCGCCTTGCCCATAGCGCTGATTTCAAGCGGGACTAGCCCCATGCTTAGTAATCCTTTACCACACCGACTTCAACCACCAAACCGTGGCCAAACCCGCTATAGTCATTAACAGCGAACCCAGTACATGCACGCTGACCATTCCCAACGCCCAGCTGTAAGCGCCCCGTTCCAGAGCAGTTACCACTTCAATAGAGAATGTAGAAAAGGTGGATAACCCACCACAGAATCCCGTAATAATGACTAAACGCCATTCAGGGGATAAATTAGGCATCTGCGCAAAAACTGCCACAGCAACACCCACGATATAACCGGCAACCAAGTTAGACACCAACGTACCCAGCGGCATATTCGGCCACACAGCATTCAAGCGCAGACTTAACATCCAGCGCATCACACCGCCGCAACCCGCCCCAACAGCAACAGCCGCTATGGCTTTCCACATAGAGCACTCTCCATCACGACACACTGCCGCTTTGTTGGCAGCATCACACTTGCACTACCCAGTAAAACGCTTATCGTAGCACCAGAAAAGCCGTGGGTTTTGGTCTTTTTGCTGATTTTGAAATCCTGTAACTCAGTGTAATAGTCTAAAAAATTACTCCCTACAAGACATTTACAGTAGTTACATTGTCATAAAGCGTCATCAATGGGCAGAGTTAAGTGGCCGCCACGCGATGTCCCTTCTATAATCAGTCATCCTCTGACCTCGGCTATGTGTTTTAGCCTACTAAATTTGTGCGCATGTCCAAGAAACACTCTCCAGCTCCAATTCTTGCAGAACGCTATCCCCTCGCCTTGTTGGCCGGGCTTATTGATATTGCATTAGTCATTGGCGCAGCATACGTTGCTTATCATCAGCGCTTTGACTTCTGGAGCATGAGCTCTCGCTATGAAGTTGCCACATTAGCCTTAGCTTTAATGGGCACTATCTGTCAGTTGGGTATGGACACCTATGGCTCATGGCGAGGCCGCCCCTTCCTAAAACAACTTGGCCGCGTCTATACAGGCTGGTTACTGGCTTTTGCTCTACTGTTAGGTATTGCTGTTGCTACAAAAGTTACTGGCCAGTATTCTCGCCTCTGGCTAAGTACTACCGCTCTGTATGCCTTAGTCGCAGTTACCCTTTTTAGGCTAAGCACCTACCTACTATTACGTTTTGCTCGAACCCAAGGTAGAAACCAAAAGCACGTATTAGTGGTAGAAGGACATATCCCTTCTGACGAGCTCAGTAAAAGCCTGCCTGATTTAGGACGTGTAGGCTATGAAATACGTCAGCGTCTCACACTAGAAAACAATCAACAATGGTTCGACAAGCTCATTGCTACAGTAAGTGAACAAAATGTACATGAGGTATGGCTGTGTTTACCTTTACAAGAAGGAGAATCTATTAAAAAAATTCTACATAGCCTACGTCACCTCACTGTAGAAGTACGTTTCATACCCGACTTAGGTGACTTACCCCTCTTAAATCATCGGGTGAGTCAGATTGCTGGACTTTATGCGCTAGATATTAGCTTAAGCCCCATGGAGGGTTCAGCGAGACTAGTTAAACGAATAGAGGATCTTATTATTGGTAGCCTTATCTCTATCCTGATACTACCAGTCTGTCTACTAATCGCTATTGCGATCAAGATGACTTCAACAGGGCCCATCATTTTCAAGCAATACCGAACAGGGATTAATGGCCGACAATTCAAAGTTTATAAATTCCGCTCCATGGAAGTACACACCGAAGTGGCTGGTCAGATAACCCAAGCCAAATTTGGTGATCCTCGGGTGACTCGCTTAGGTGCTTTTCTACGTAAAACCAGCTTAGATGAGCTCCCCCAGTTTTACAACGTACTACAGGGACGCATGTCCATTGTAGGACCACGCCCTCACGCGCTGGCCCACAATGAACATTACAAAGATTTGGTTGAATCCTACATGAAGCGCCACAAAGTCAAACCAGGTATTACTGGTTGGGCACAGGTAAACGGCTATAGGGGTGAAACCGATACTATTGAGAAGATGCAAAAACGTGTTGAGTACGACCTGTGGTATATCAATAACTGGTCGCTCTGGTTAGATTTGAAGATTATCTTCTTGACCGTTTTTAAAGGGTTTGTCAATAACAAACCCTGATCAAATCTCTCCGCTATCCGTTATGCTTAAAGTGTTTACTCTTAGATTCTACCGTACCTATCCTCAAAGCGAACAATATCATCCTCACCTAAATAAGCACCTGATTGCACTTCAATCAACTCTAAAGGAATAACACCAGGATTCTCAAGCGCGTGAATCTGCCCGATCGGAATATAAGTTGATTCATTCTCTGTTACTAAATAAGTTTCATCGCCATTTGTAACTCGCGCCACACCACTGACAACAATCCAATGCTCTGCACGATGATGATGCATTTGGACTGACAATTTACCGCCGGGCTGTACAGTAATTCTCTTGACTTGGTAACGCTCGCCCTCATCAATAGACTCATACGTCCCCCAGGGGCGATAGACTTGTTTATGTGCAGAAAATTCGTCCCTACCCTGCTCTCTTAGTCTTTCAACAACCGTCTTAACTTTTTGCGATTGCGTCCGCTCAGAGATAAGAACGGCATCTTTTGTTTCTACAACAACCAAATCTCTAAGTCCAACAACAGCAACTAGCCGTGAGTCTGCTTTCACATAAACACCTTGTGAATCCTCAACACAAACGTCACCAATCAGAACATTATTGTTTTCATCTTGCTCAGCAATTTTCCATAAGGCTTCCCAAGCGCCAAGGTCACTCCAGCCGACCGAAAGAGGCACAACAGCTGCATTCTGTGTATGCTCCATAACAGCATAATCTATAGACTGCGACGGAGACTGTTCGAAAATATCACCTGGGATCCGTATAAAATCCATGTCAATTTGTGAGGCATTAAATGCATCCTGACAAGTTGCTAATATAACAGGCTCAAATTTCTGAAGTTCACGAAGGTAAAGATCACTTTGGAAAGCGAACATCCCGCTATTCCATAGATATTTTTTAGATAGCACATACTCTTCAGCTAAGGCCAGAGTCGGTTTTTCTACAAAACTATCCACCAAAAAACCGGCAGAGCCTGAGATTGGTGCCCCACTTTTGATATAGCCGTATCCTACCTCAGCGTAATCAGGCAACACCCCAAACGTGACCATATACCCTTGTTCTGCAAGGTCTAATCCTTTAGCTACTTGAGATATAAATGCATGTTGATCAGAAACAAAATGATCAGCTGCTAAAACAATCAGTATAGAATTCTTGCATTGGTCTGTAGCAGCCAATGCGGCTAGAGTAATTGCTGGGGCTGTATTTTTTCCGATAGGTTCAAGGATAATCTGAGCACTATCTATTCCTACTTCTCGCAATTGCTCTGCCACAATAAATCTATGCTCATCAGCACATACTATTATGGGCAAATTATTAGATAGACCCTGTGCCCTTAAGACTGTTTCTTGAAACATTGAAAATTTATCATTAGTCAACTTTAGAAACTGCTTAGGCTTGCTTTTTCTGGATAATGGCCAAAGTCTCGTACCAACACCACCGGCTAATATTACAGGAATAACTCTCATTGTCCGAACCTACATAAACATTAATCTATCGATCTTTTATCTCTCTCCCCAGAGAAAGACTCAATACCTCTAACCAGAGAAAATATCTTAAGATTATCATAATATCTTTTCCAAAGCCTACGAGGATTTTGAAACAATCTAAACAACCACTCAAAACCAATAGTAGAAACTATCTTAGGTGCCCTTTTCTCTTCACCAGACAAGAAAAGAAGAGAAGCCCCTATGCAAAACCCTAGCCCTTTAGATCCTTCCAGCTTTGAAAATTTGTTCGCCAAGATTTCTTGCTGAGGGGAACCAACTGCAAAAAAAACAAAATCAGAAGGATTATTTAACAGAAAATCCAAACATTTCTTAACCTCAATGTCATCATTAATAAATCCCATTTTAGGATTATAGTGATTTACAAACTGTAGTTTGAATTTTTCTTTTACTTTATCTACTGTCTCTTCGCTTACTCCTATAATAGATATTGTATTTACACTACCATCAATAATTTCTTCAAAAATCTTTAAAGTCAAATCACTACCTGTAACTACACTTCTAATAGGGTATGATTTTTTAGTTAACAACCTATATAACACTCTACTATCACACAGGCTTAGCCACGAATCCTTATAAAGATTCTGATACTCACTAGATCTACAATTTCTCACTACATGATCTACATTAGGAGTAACAATATACCTAAAACCCATTTCATTTAAATCATTTAAACCAGAAATTATCGACAAAACCTCATCTTCAGAAAGTAGATCAAAGTAAGTATTTAAAACACTAATTCTATCAAAACTGATCATAAATATCTATTCACCAAAAATAAAAATATCACCCATTTGTTTATCAAATTTTATATTTCTATCATTAATCCATTTCAAATCCTTAATGGTCAATGATTTATGATGATTTTCATTAATAGAATTAGAAAAATCAATAGGATCATCAGTTACAAAAAGGTTAGATGGTAGCTCATCAATTCCTCTGACTGCCTTATTTGTTAAAACCACAGGTTTACCTAATGATATAGCCTCTAAGGTTTTTATTTGTATCCCACTACCTTCAATAGAAGGAATTGCTATACACTTACCCGATAGCAAAAACTCAGTAGATGATTCAACAAACCCTACATATTCAATATTCTCATATTGATTAAAAAAGTCTTTTTCAAAACCTCTTCCTGCAATTCCTATCTTTACATTTTTATCTAATCTAGGATAGACCTTATCTAAGAACCAAAGCAACCCGCTTCTATTTGCATCCCAAGACCAACTCCCCAGCATAACAACATCATATAATATATTACATTCTCTGTACTTATCTCTATCTAATTCAGGTATAGGTAAGTTGACTTGTTTTATCTTACCTTCATTCCCATAATTAATAGCATAACTATCTCTATCACTTTCCGTTAAAACCACTGTGCATAAAGATCTGTTAATTGCTAATCTCTCAATCTTCTTTATTAGCCTACTTTCTCTTTTATAGATTAACTTTTTAAAAAAAGATCCAGAGTTTTCAGCTATCTCTTCATATAACTTTGACTCATCATTATGAGATATAAATACACAATTCCCCAGATCCAGATACTTTAGCACCCATGCCATCTGTGCATGCTCAACTACAATATAATCATAACTATTTTTTTCTATTTTTTCTTTAATCAATTCCAAATATTTTTTTGAAAAAAACTTGTATGACGAGTATGGCATATTACAAAAAATAGCCATCAGAAATTTTTTAATAAAGAAAAAATTTCTGAAATTAGTTTCTATAGATATAGAATCAACAACAGAACCTTTAACAGCTCCACCATCAGAATCTCTACTATATCCTAAAACATCAATTTTAAAATTATTGCTTAACCATTCAGTAAAGAAATTAGTTGCAACTTCTCCGCCAGTAGAGGGTTTATCAAATAAAACAGTTGTAATAAACAAAATATTTTTAGTCATTTATATAGATACTCTCTCTATTTTTCTTATTAATAAACGGCAGCAAAGCATAGAGAAAAAATGTTCCTGAATAAGTTAATGACGATTCCGTAAAGAAAGACACAACCAAAGTGGAAAAAGAAACCAAGTATACAGAAATCAAGAATCCATTTAAGTTTCTAATTTTTGTTTTAATAAAATAATAGAAAAATGAAACATAGAGAAAAATTGCAAAAATCCCAATCTGACCTACCATTGCACCAAAGTAGCTTTCAGAAATGTTAAATTTATTAGTCCCATATAAATTCCCATAGTTTCCCGAAGATCCAATCCCTTGCCCAAATGGATATTCAATCAACGATAAAAAAATATTTATATAAGATTCAATCCTGACATAAACGGAATTTATTTTCCCAGAAAAAGCAAGATACAACAAAGAAAACACCAAGGCAGAAAAAATAGCTATCGTAAATGTATTAATAATTATTTTTCTTAATTTAGTTAAATTATTATTTTTAAAATTATAGATTATAACCGAAAGAAAAAATACTAAAACTCCGCCTTTACTTATGGTCAGCAAAACCGCCAGGGATGACAAAATAAATAATAAAAATCTTTTACTAACAAATGCATAGACCATTAAGAATGAAGCAATATGACCAAAGATAGTTGGTTCAATAATAAAAAGAGAAACCATTCTTCTTACTGATCTATCAAAAAAAGAGATCAAGTCATAGCTATAAAAATTCCCTAAAACCCCACCTACTCCATAAGCCCACTTATCCATACCTTTTACACTAAGCAGGTCTTTAAAATTCATCATGGACCAAAAGGATTCAGTAGCATCATGCAAGAAAAATAACTCTACATAACCGCTAATAATCAAAAAAATCAACACAGGAACTAGAATATTTTCTATTTTTTTAACCAAACCATCACTTCTTGAAGATGACGAAAAAATTTCTCCATATATCAATGCTAACGGTAAAATCAAAATTTGTCTAAATGACTCAATGTATACCCCAAGAAAAATAGAAACAAAAAGATAGTAAGAAAGAATTAATATAAAAATCAAAAGAAGGATAGAATACCGACCAAGACCCTCTCTTCTTAAAAAGTAGCAATAAAAAGAACCCAACAAACAAACCAAGATAATATAAAAATCTTTTAAAACTAAAAAATACTTACTTGGGTCAAAATAGAAATTAATCAGCAGAAAAAAGAAATTCTGAAAAAACCCAAAAATAATAGGCAGTAAAAAAAACACTGCTAGTCTTGCATCTGTAGATCGCATTTCCTATGGCCCTACTAATTTTGATTTTATAAAATCTAAATCTTTATAAAAATTATCATTTGAGTAATATGAATCTAAAATATTACTGATACCAACTCTGTCTTTATACTCTCTATAATCAGGGGCAACCAAAAAGCAAGATAACTGCCTTTCCATACAATCCAAAAAAATACTAGAATAATCAGTTACAACAAATTCGTAAGAGCTCAAACTCTCGTATAAATCTAAGCTAGTATCAATTTCTATATTATTTACATCACAGAAAGAAACAAAGAGCTCTTTATCAATAGGATGAGGCCTAACCACTAAATCATAATTTATTGATTTTAAATAATTTGAAATTTTCACTAGATTTATTTTTTTAAAATACAAATCAAAATCAAAATTCTTGAACTGCAAACTTCTATGAGTTGGAGCGAAAAGTATTTTTCTTTTTTTCTGGATTACTACATCGTTGAAATAAGAATTTCTAGGCTGTTCTCTTATTATTATCTTTGGTCTTGAAACACAAAAATAATTACTATAGTTTTTTTTCAAACTAGGAAAAGGACAGTAAACATAATCACACGTCATGTAGTAGGCTGGAGCAAAAATCCTGTAGAACAAGATTTTTATTTTAAGCATAAACTTGTTATCAGAAGACCAATCTGTAACAGGGCCAATATCTTTCAACGGAACGCCATGCCAAAGGTTATGTTTTTCAGCCCCCATCACTAAAATTGAGAAAAAATCAAATAACCCATGTGTGAAATATATTTTTTCTGCTCTAATCTGTAAGAAAATTCCTTTTAAAGACCACCCATAAACAACATTAAATTTTGTTTTTTGATAAGAATTTACAACATCAGGATTAAAAGTTATAAAGTACTTTTCCTTATCATTGCTACTTAGATATTCATATTTTGCATTATCTACTATAGAGTAACCATTCATTGACCCATACAAGACCAAATCTTTTCTCTTTGGGATCAAGGCTAAAATATAAGCAATAGGTGAAAATATAATATAAAAAAATTTTTTTAAGGTATTTCTTTCATAATAAGATTTATATTCTCTTTTTTTCATTTTTATAAAATTTTAAAAAAATAAACAATCTAAAAACAAATACAAATATCTCTGTTATAAATACAGAAATAGCCATACTTATTCCCGTAATATTATCAGATAAAAACATTATTACCACTAATGCTATGAATAATATTCCGCCAGAAAAAACTGAATAATTGGCCCATTTTATTTTTCCTATAGACCCTAAAGCAGTATAGCCAAACATAACAGAACAATAGTTTGCAACTAAGGTTAATACCATAATATTAAGGATTGAAAATGATTCTTTATATTCAATCCCAAAAATAATGATAATTAAATTTTCTCCTACAAACCAAAATAAACCTATACCTAATAATAATAATAAAGAGAAAAAAACTACGTACTTAAAGAAAACATCCCATTTTTTTTCTTTAACCATATATGGGAATATGGATTGTGATACAGATGAGGTTACTGCTTGTCCTGCTTTGTATCCCTGCTCTGCTACTGCATATAATCCAGCTTGTTGTAAAGAAAAAGCACCTACAATAATTGAACTAGAGGACGTATACAAAACAGATGCTATTCTCGACCAGAAAAATGCTGATGTTTTTTTAAGTTCTTTCCACGCGCTACCTATACTAGAAAATCCAACTTTGAAGCCCAGTTTTTTCATTACAAACAATGCTATAAATAGGCCTATTCCATTAGAAACTGACCAGCTCAGCAAAACTAGGTAGCCATCATCATCCTTCTTAACCAAGAGATATGCCAAAAACAAATGCAATACCTTTGATGCTCCCATATATAAGGAATAAAATTTTAATTTTTCTAACCCTTGATATAACCATATGGGTTGATATGATTGAAAAATTATGGCCAATATTCCTGACCAAAATATATATTTATAATCATAATAACTCGGCAGAATAGATACTATAAATAGAATAGAAATTACTATTAAACATAGGAAAATTTTTGATGTAAATATTACTGCTATTAATCCATTGATATACCTGATATTATTTCTATTTTTTGATATCCTGTATGTAGCAGCAAGCGAAAATCCATAATCTGTAATGATATTAGATGTAACCACCATAGCCATCGCTGTCATTACTGCTGAAAACTCATTAATTTCTAATATACGTGTTAAATATGGTAGTAATATCAATGGTGGCAAATAATTTAGCAACTGCAAAGTCGCAAGAGAAATAGTATTGCTTAATACTCTATTTTTCATATTTCTTTATCTCTTTGAATCCAATCCTGGATTCCTTTTCCTCTTAATGCATCCAGCCATCCTTTTGGTTTTATTTTATACATCAAAAAAATCTTATCCATACATAATTTTGTAGATTTTGGCCTTAATGTTCCACTTTTGTATTCATTTTGGCTGATAGGAATTATTTCAATTTCTTTTTTTATGTTCAATTCTTTATTTATTTCTACAGCAAACTCATACCATGAGCAGTAGGGATAATTTGTATAATGATAAATCCCCCATTCCAATTTATTTTCTTTACGATAGATAGTAAAGATTTCCCATATTACTTCAGCCAGAAATTCTGCTGATGTAGGGCTTCCATACTGATCATTTACTACTTTTATTTCTTCTTCTTCTATAATTTTTCTTATTATTTTCTTCAAAAAGTTATCCCCATACTTACTAAATAACCAACTAGTTCTTAGGATTAAACTTTTTGAACACATTTTCAACAAATCTTCTTCACCTTCCAGCTTGCTTTTTCCATACACATTTACTGGATTAGTTTTATCTTCCTCTGAATATGGATTTGGATTTTCCCCATCAAATACATAATCTGTAGAAATATGAAAAACGGGAATTCCTCGTCTTTGTGCATACTTCCCTAGATTTCTAGGCCCATCTTTATTTACTTTATATGCTTTTTTTTTATTAATCTCAGATTTTTCCACTTCAGTATAAGCAGAGGAATTGATAATAACGTCAGGTTTATATACACCCAAATTTATTAAAACCATATTCTCATCGCTCACATCAAAATCAGCAGAACTTGGTGCCCATATTTCTATATTTTCAGGTTTTTTTCGCAACAATTCCCGTCCTAGCATTCCGCTACCACCGCATATAAAAACCTTTAATACTTTATTAATATCCATACTATTTATATTTTAGTATTTTTGAATAGTTTCCAGCCATTTAAAATTTCTAACATACCACAATACAGTTTCTTTCAGCCGATCCTCAAAACCAACTTCTGACTTCCATCCTATTTCTTTATTTAGTTTTTTAGTATCAAGCGCATAACGAAAGTCATGCCCTAATCTATCCTCTACAAATTCAATAAGATTATTATGTGGTTTATTTTTTGATTCAGGAAAAATATCGTCTAATATTGAACAAATAGTGGTTACCAGGTCTATATTTTTCACTTCATTATTTGAGCTAATATTATAACTATCTCCTATTTTTCCTTTTTCTAAGATACTATATATTGCCCGAATATGATCATCCACATGTAACCAATCTCTTACTTGCTCTCCATTTCCATAGATTGGTATATTTTTTCCTGATATGGCATTTAGAATAACTAGAGGGATTAACTTTTCAGGATACTGATATGGTCCAAAATTATTGGAGCAATGAGTTATCACTACTGGTAAACCATATGTTCGCCACCAAGCCCACACTAAATGATCTGAACTAGCTTTGCTTGCAGCATAAGGAGAGCTAGGTGCATAAGCGCTGTTTTCCGATGTTAGGTTCTGGCTATTTTCACCCAGATCACCGTATACTTCATCTGTTGAAACATGTAATAGTTTAAAATTATTTTTTTTGTTCTCAGGTAATGATGACCAAAAAAGATTAGAAACTTCCAATAATACATAAGTACCAATTATGTTATTTTTTATAAAATCTTCTGGTCCTGATATAGAACGATCAACATGCGATTCTGCTGCTAAGTGAATAACCCTATCTGGCTGATAATTTTCGAAAATATCTTCCATAGCACTTCTATTACATATATCAGAACGTATAAAACTAAAACGCTCGTTATCGGAAACGTCTCTCAGTGATTCTAAGTTTGATGCATAAGTCAGCTTATCAATGACAACTACTTGGTGGTGCGTTTCATTAATGAGATAGCGTACCAATGCTGACCCCACAAAACCAGCTCCACCCGTCACTATTATTTTCATTTCGTTATTTCTAATTTAATTTATCTAAAATTGATCCAACAAAATCTATGGATTTTTTTAGATCTTCCAAATCCTTTCTATTAACAAACCCGAACTTTGATTTAATTGCTGTAGTTGATATACCAGTCGTTCTAGGAATATATACAACTTCGCATAAAGTTTTTAAATTATCGAATTTCCCCTGCCAATCATCACCTATACCAAATATTGAAACATTGTAATTCTGTATATCTTTTTCTTTTTGATCCCAGGAGTTCTCAGGAATAACTATATCTACACACTTTATTGACTCGACGATACTTAATCTATCTTCAAACTTTATAATTGTACTTTTTCCTTTCTCTTCATTAAATTCATCTGTTGATACTCCAACAATCAACTCATCTCCCAAACCTTTTAACTTTTTCAAAAGGTTAAGATGCCCAATATGAAACAAATCGAATGTTCCATATGTTATTACCGTTCTTTTCATTGCTTCTCTTCCAATAGAGTCTCTACGATGACTACATTGTACTGCCAGCTGCTCCGCTTATCCGCACAAATACTGCATCCTAAGGTACAAAATACAAGAAAGCCCGCCTAGCGAAAACCAGGCGGGCTTTTCAAAACGTTACAATCGCAAGCTTATTTACACATCTGCACCGATGGCTTTTAACCCTGCTAAAGCACATTGTGCATCAATATCGCCGTTAGGTGCTCCACCCACGCCAATGCCTGCAACTAGGGCATTATTAAACTTAACAGGCAGACCGCCGCCTTGTATCACCATGCGCTCATCCATATCGCGCATACCGTTGTTGGCAGGCTTAGAAGCAATGAACTCAGCTAAGCCTGCCGTGTCGCGGCCCATAGCAGCTGATGTAAAGGCTTTACCGGTGGCACTGCCTACGGTGTGCGGGCCAGAGTTATCGGCTTTCAACAAGGCTTTGGTGGAACCATCACGTGCCACAACGGCCACGCTTACCGCATAGCCTTCGGCCGCACACGCTTGTACGGCGGCTTGCGCGGCTGTAGTAGCCAGCTCTAGCGGTAGGTAAGGTGCTGTGGGCAAGGTGGTTTGCGCACCAGCAGCCAAAGGAACAAGTAATGCAGACGTTAACGCGAGTGTACGAATCATGCTGAATCTCCACTAAGTTAAAAGATACCTACAGAATAAACAGCTCACCTTTTTTGCACCATGCGTAGTGCTTGCAGACCAACTACGTAATCCTACGGATACTCCCGCCCTTCTAGCCATAATCGCGTCATTTCTGCCTGCGATGTAGTACCTAGCTTAGCGCCCAACGCCGCTCTATGGCTTTCTACTGTGCGAGGGGACAAACCCAAGCCTTCTGCTATTTCTTTAGAGGTAAAGCCAGCGGCTACTCTTCCTAGTACTTCTTTTTCTCTGGGTGTCAGACTCGCCAGCAATGCAAGGGTTTCGTCTTTTTCTGCCTGCTCACGCAATCGTCTCTCTACGATTTCTTGGCCTTTTTGTATGGCATCAATTAAGTCTTGCTCATCTACCGGTTTAGATAAGAAATCTATAGCGCCATTTCTAAATGCACGCCTACAGGCTTCTATATCGCCGTGCCCAGAGATGACTATCGTTGGCCAGTTCACCCCAAGCTCTAGGAGTTTTTCTTGTACTTTAAGTCCTGACACCCATGGCATACGTATATCCATGATGATGCAACCAGGTTCTAACTGGCTCACTGTTGCCAAAAACCGCTGTGGATCGGCAAAACTCTGTACAGTGATGTCTACGGTAGATAACAGCAGCTCTAATGCGTCGCGTACTGCCTGATCGTCATCGACTAAATAAACCGGGTGACTCATTCACGAGGCTCCATGACAGTGGGGTGGCTGACTAAGCGTATTCTGAACAAGGCCCCCGCGTTAGAGTTTTCTTGTAACAGTAATTCACCACCTGCACGTTCTACCAACCGCTGACTTAACGCTAAGCCCAGCCCCGTGCCCCCTTCTTTGCTTGTCACAAAGGGCGTAAACAGTTCGCTGTGTAAATGTGTGGGTACGCCCGGACCGTTGTCGGCCACATCTACTTGCACATAACCCTCTTGTTCCATCGCCGTAATATGAATGCGCCGCTCTGTACTGGCCTCTTTTAAGGCATCCATGGCATTGCGCAACAAATTAAACAGCACCTGCTCCATTTCTATGGGATCGGCTTTTACCAGTAATGGCGTTGCCGGCACATCCAAACTGATATGTACCTGCAAGTTCTGCGCTTCTTGCCGCACTAGCGCCAGCACATTTTGCAACGCATCACGCAAATCAAAAGACACCGTAGGCAAACGCTGTGGGCGTGACCAATGACGGAAATGCTCCAAAATAGCCGATGCGCGCTGCGCCTGAATCACGGTTTCATCTAAAGACTTTGCCAAACGCTCGGTGTCACCCTTGGTAAGCAACCGTCTACCGGCCTGACTTTGCGCCAAGATTGCAGTTAACGGCTGGGTCAGCTCATGCGTGAGCCCGCTTGCCATTTCACCCAAGGCATTGACCCTTGAGGCATGCGCTAACCTAGATTCCATGCCACTAATACGTGCTTGTTCTACCGCAGCTTGTACTCGTCTACGTTGACGCCAGCCCAAATAAATACCTGCATACGCTAGGCTTACCAGCAACACCATGCCTAAAGTTGGCCACAGCGGTAGTAGATCGCGCCATTTTAGTTTCAGCCCGGTTTCCAACAGCAGGGGCTGTGTTGCACTGCTCAGCGCTTTAGAAAAATGCATGGCATTCGCTGTATCTATAGGCTCGCCCAAAAAGGGCGTGCCGTCAGGCAACGATAATCGTAACGTCACGTCTGGCTGCGACCACAGTGCTTCGCCATTGCCCAGCAACCTCGCGGCATCTATATCCAACAACAGCGCATACCCCAATGCATCCAACCCTGGATTACGCTTGATCAGCAAGTAATGCCCTGCATGTGTGGGATGCACCAACAATTTCATGTGTTCGTTGCCCGTCCATGCCTGCTCTTGTATCCACGTTTGAATACTAGGGTCTACAGCCCCTACACCGGTAGGTGCTTCATCGGCTGTGGGTTGTGTCACCAACTCAATGGCATCAATGCTGGGATAAAAATTCAGAATACTGTGCGCTACATCTTTGAAGAGCTCGTGACCACTCTGATCTACCGAGGTTTGCACCACAGCAGCTAAGGCAGTCAAATGCGCATCATGCTGACCGGCTCGTTGCGATGCCAACCGCTGCAGCAATACGCTTTCTTTTTCTAAGACCTGTACATGGGTGTGATAACGCCAACTCGCCAACCCTGCAATGGTTAGCAGCACCAGCAATACACCAATCAGTATTGCTACACTGTAGCGGTAAAGAAAAAACGAGCTTGTACGCATAACGTAACGCGTCCCATAACGCATGATGAGTACGAATTATGGCATAGGGCTCGCACCGCGTTTATCACGCATACCGTAAAATCACCCTTTCACCACCTGACCATAACGATGAAAGTCATCACCACTGCACTACCCGGCGTACTCATCATAGAACCCAAGGTTTATAAGGATGAGCGTGGTTTTTTTACTGAAACCTTCCAACTGGAACGCTATCAGCAAGTGGGAATTACGCAGCCTTTTGTGCAGGAAAATCACTCTAGGTCCCAGCGTGGTGTGTTGCGTGGTTTACATCAGCAACGTACACGCCCCCAAGGGAAACTGGTTAGAGTCAGCCGTGGAGCGGCCTTCGATGTAGCCGTAGACCTTAACCCCGCATCACCCACTTATACACAGTACGTGGGGGTAGAGTTAAACGACGAGAACCACCTACAACTCTGGATTCCTCCAGGTTATGCGCATGGGTTCTGCGTATTGGGCGACCTTACCGACGTGCACTATTCGTGCACAGACGTGTACTGCCCGGACGATGAAGATGGCGTACGCTGGGATGACCCCGATCTGGCCATCCCCTGGCCTATTCAGCAGCCTGTTTTATCTACCAAAGACCTAGCACTGCCTACGTTACAAGCACGTATGCAACGACTATAAAAAAGGTTTACAAAACTGCTGTGCAACAGCCTGCAGCGTACAAATTAACGACGTGCAGCGCGATTCTGCGGCTGACGAGGGGCGCGATCTTTGAGGTGACGGAAGGTAATACGACCTTTGCTTAGGTCATAAGGTGACAGTTCTAGTGAAACATCATCACCAGCCAAAATGCGAATGTGGTGTTTACGCATTTTGCCGCCTGTGTAGGCAATCAATTCATGACCGTTTTCTAAGGTCACACGGAAGCGTGAATCTGGCAGCACTTCATTCACTGTGCCACGCATTTCAAGGATTTCTTCTTTAGCCAATAGTTTGCTCCTAAAAAATTAGACTACTAGTATAACATACGCCTTTTTTTAGTGATTTTTCAATAAAGTACGCTAAACTTGGCGGTTACTTGCGGCTTGGGATTCTTGCCCTCTGTCGCGATCTTCGCTATGACGCTGCGCCGGACTATTTTTCTGGTGGCGGCAGGAGTTTTCTATGTTGCGCGCTACATGGCTAGCGGCGTATGCCTGCGCCGTTCTGTTAGCCAATGTCTACTTGGACAGCTTTATTGAACTGCCCTGGTTTGGGCTGTTTAGTATTGGCTCCATCTTTTTTGCAGCCGTTTTCACCCTACGTGATCGCCTGCACCAATACGGTTTACCTACGGTGTATCTGGCCATAGGCTCCGCTGTACTCATCACCACCTTATACGGCCAGTTTGTAGCCCAGATCAGCCCCCGATTTTTATTGGCATCGTTTATCGCGATTTTGGTTAGCGAACTGGCTGACACAGCGATGTTTCAGCGCTTGCGTCATTACCGCTGGCATAAACGTGTACTCGCTAGCCACGCCGTGAGTGTGCCCCTAGATAGCCTTGCTTTTACCCTACTTGCCTTTGCCGGCATGATGAGCAGCTACGACATGCTGCAAATTATCTATGCTGACGTGTTGGGTAAGTATCTGATTGCTGCGGCAGTGGCGTACTTGCCGTTTATTTCTGTGCGTGAACGCCGCACGGTATCACCCTGATTTCCTCGTAGGCCCTACTTATGACTACATCTACTGACCACACTTATGTGCCAGCCGATGCACACAGCTATCGCTCACCGGATACGGGTGCATTACTGAAAACCATTGCCAACCCTCACCCACAGTATCAAAGCTGGCAGGAACACCTACTGACCTTACCCGAACTGTGCCCTGCCTCTCGCAACCCCGGTACAGGCTCTACGCTGTCTATTCGCTATCACGCCCCCCAACGTTTTTTAGAAGTGTTCTCGCTTAGCGCATATATACAGGCCTTTATAGGCCACAAAACCGTGCGAGATGTGGAAATGCTGACTCAGGTGATCGCGAGAGATTGCGTTGCTGTGTTGGGTGTAGCCGTAGAAGTAGAAGGCTGCTTTGAACTACCCGCTTTAGGCCAGCGCGTCACCACGCGCGTTCAGGCGCAACCCTAACAAAAAGGCCACCGTTATTAGGTGGCCTTTTTTCTGCGTAGATAAGGCATTATGCCTCTTCGGTTTTACGCATACGTACACCTTGATTCCACCACAAGAATGCCAGTATCAGCAACGCTGGCAAATACATGTAGTAATCCATCAATGCACTAGGGTTAGGCTGTTTAACCACCATCACATCCCACCCTTGCTCCCAACCAGAACGTCTGGCTTGGCTACCAAAACCGATATTGGAAAGTTGCACCATATCACCAAAGGCCATCACCCCAATGCCCGCATCTGCCATACGCTTACGACCGGCTGCTTCACCCGTCAGCGTAGAGCCCTCTTCTAGCATCGGCAATTCAGCACCTACCGTTTTACGGATGGTATCGCCTTCTAGCGTCATCCCTTCAATTTCCACCACCAGTTGTTGGCCTGGGCGTAAATCGGCGGCCACAGCATAGATTTGTGCTGGTTCTGCATCCAAGTAACGCGTTTGGATATGGTTCATGAACCAATCTGGGCGGAACATGATGAACATCACCACCAAGCACAGTACGATTTCCCACCATTTTGACTTGATACGCATCCAGCCCATGGTTGCTGCCGCAAAAGCCAGTGAGCCCATGATAGAACCGAACGCCACAAACACAAATTCGTACCAGCTTTCTATACCTATCAACAGCAGCAGCGGGTTAAACACAAACATAAAGGGCAGCACGGCGGTACGCATCGCGTATTTAAAGCCTTGCAGACCAATTTTCAGTGGGTCTTCCCCAGCAATCGCCGCCGCCGCAAAGGTTGCCAGCCCCACGGGTGGCGTAATATCGGCCATTAGCCCGTAATAGAACACGAACATGTGTACGGCAATCAGCGGAATGATCAGGCCGCTTTGTGCGCCTAATTCAACCACTACAGGCGCCATCAAGGTAGCCATCAAAATGTAGTTGGCGGTAGTGGGCATACCCAAACCCAACACCAAACACACTACAGCAGTGAAGCCCAACATCAACAGCACGTTCCCCATGGACACCAGTTCCACGAAAGATGTCATGCGCAGACCTAGCCCTGTTAGGGTGATGGTACCCACGATCAAACCTGCCGTACCACACGCCAAGGCAATACCCACCATGTTGCGGGCACCTTCTTGCAAACCTACAAGGGTGTCTTTAATACCTTCTGCTAACGCCTTGCCTACCTGCTGACGGCGGAAAAAGGCTTGCAAAGGGCGGCGCGTTAGCATCAACGTCAGCATGGTTGTGACTGCCCAGAAAGCAGATAAACCTGGCGAGAAACGCTCAATGGTTAAGCACCACACCAAAATACCAATAGGGATCAGGAAGAACAGACCAGTACGCACCGTGGGCCACACCTCAGGCCGCGTCATAGTGCCATCTTGCTTCACCAAATCAGGCAAGTCATCATGCTTAGAGGCCATCCACACCAACCCCACATACAGTGCGATCAGTAAGGTCACTAAAATACCAAAAGCCTGTTGCGGGAATAACTGCTGTGTCCCCACCCCTATCCAATAGATCAACGCGACCACAATAATGGTGGCGGAAATCCCCATCCCCATTCGCCCTATGCGCTGAATAGGTGTACGCGCTTGCGTGGCCGCCTGCATGGGTTGCAAGCCCAAACGCAGTGCTTCTAAGTGCACAATGTAAAACAGTGACACATAGGACAGTACCGCAGGCAATAGCGCGTGCTTGATGATTTCCGTGTACGGAATACCCACATACTCAATCATCAAAAATGCCGCCGCACCCATGACCGGTGGCATGATTTGCCCGTCAGCCGATGCCGCAGTTTCAATCGCCCCTGCTCGCACGCCACCATAACCAGCACGCTTCATCAGCGGAATAGTAAAAATACCGGTAGTCACGACGTTCGCCGTAGACGAGGCTGACACCATGCCGTTCACAGCCGATGACACTACTGACACCTTCGCTGGACCACCACGCAAGTGCCCCAACAACGAGAAGGAAACCTGCATCATGTAGTTCCCTGCCCCGCAGCGGTCTAGCAATGAGCCCAACATCACAAAGATGAAAATATAGGATACCGACACACCCAGCGCCACACCGAACACCCCTTCGGTAGTCAGCCACATGTGCGAAACCAAACGTTCTAGCGACGCACCACGGTGTGCCAACACATCAGGCAAGTGCGGGCCTAGAAAGACGTAAATAATCACTAACGTACCTAACACTGCCATGGGAGCGCCCAACGCACGGCGCGTTGCTTCTAACAGCAACACCAAACCAATGCTGGCAACTACAACGTCCATGGTGGTAGGAATACCGGGGCGCAATGACAGTTCTCGGTAGAACAGGAACAAATACGCACCACAAAACGCCGCAATAATCGCTAGTACCCAATCGAGTAAGGGAACACGATCGCGGTTTGATTTTTTGCTAGCAGGATACGAGACATAGCCCAGAAACATGGCGAAGCCCAAGTGCAATGCACGCGCCTCAGTATCATTAAAAATGCCAATGTGAAATGTAAACGGCAACGGTGAGGCATACCACAACTGGAAAAATGCCCAACATAACGCCACCACCGAAATGATCATTGCTACTGCGCCAGTAACATTGCGACCACCTCGATCTACCTCTTCTACCATCTGCTGTAAGGCTTGCTGATTGGAATTACTACTCATCATCCATCCTTCTTCTGATTATCTAGATAACGTGGGCCACCCTTTTGGGGCAGCCCACGATGAAGAGGTGCATGCGCACACCCCTTCGCACTACAAAGGATTACAGCAGACCTTGCTCTTTAAAGAAGCGCTCTGCACCAGGGTGCAACGGTGCGGACAAGCCATTTTTCACCATGTCTTCTTTCTGCAAGTTAGCAAACGCTGGGTGTAAACGTTTGAAATCTTCAAAGTTGTTAAATACCGCTTTTACGACTTCGTACACGCGGTTCTCAGGCACGTCTTCAGAGGTCACAAACGTCGCCAACACACCATAGGTAGGCACATCATTAGGGTTGTTCTGGTAGATACCGCCAGGGATCACCACTTTGGCGTAGTAAGGGAATTCTTCTACTAAGGAATCTACCGCCTCACCCGTGATGCTCACCAATTGAGCGCCACATGTGGTGGTAGGGTCTTGAATGTTGGCGGAAGGGTGACCTACACCGTAGAAAAAGCCATCTACTTTGCCGTCACACAGTGCTTGACCATGCTCATCAGGACGCAGCTCAGACGCCAATGAGAAGTATTCTTGCGGGGTTGTGCCCATACGCTCTAGCAACTGCTCCATCGAAGCACGTGTCCCGGAACCGGGGTTACCAACGTTAAAGCGCTTACCTTTAAGCTCTTCAAAGTTTTTCACGCCACTTTCTTTACTGGCCACAGCCGTAAAGGGCTCAGGGTGAATGGAAAACACTGAGCGCAATTTTTTGTATTCGCCAGCATCTTTAAACTGGCCTTCACCGTGGTACGCGTTATAGCCCACGTCGGACTGCACAACGCCCAAGTCCAATTCGCCCGCTTTAATGGTGTTCACGTTAAATACTGAGCCACCCGTGGACTCTACCGAGCAACGTACGCCGTGATCCTTACTGTCTTTATTCACCAAGCGACAAATCGCACCACCTGCGGCGTAGTACACGCCAGTTACACCACCAGTACCAATACTCACAAACTCGGTTTGTGCAGCAGCTGGCAGAGGAGCCAGCAAGAGTGAGCAGAACGCAGCACCCACTGCGAATGTAGAACTTTTTACTTTTAGATTTAGCTTTTTATTCATATATGACTCCTCTATTGACGCGTCTTGCGACGATGCAACCCCTTGGGTTGGCTCAGAATGAACCACTAGATGGTACAGATCTCCTGCTTGAAAAAAACAAGTGAAATCCCTGATTCGCAGCGCATTTTAAACAACAAATGATTCCTGAAAACACGTTAACGAAACATCTGTATCGGCGAATCATACTTGAAAATCAATGGATAACAAATACTTGTTTATCCGTAGCCCTAGAAGACTGGCACAGCCAACTTATACACCAGAATACTTTCATCACATAACTGTAAGCCCAAAATAAGCCATAAATTTGGAAACCAAATGCGTTAAATCAATAAAATTCCAATCAGCGAAACACATGAATCCTACTCATTTCATGCCCTAAAAAGATCCGCTAGGCAGCCCTATTTCTCTAGGCTTAGCCAATACCCCCCACGCAGCGACCCCACCGCCTTAACCACCCTGCCACCCTATAACTTAAAGGCATGTAATAATGGCAGCATCACCTTTGTTTCTACTGCGTTCTTCAGCCCATGCGATTACGCCATATTGAGATTTTTGATGCGATTTGCCGTACCGGATCGCTAACGGATGCCGCTAAGCTGCTGCATATTTCACAGCCTGCCGCCAGCAAACTGCTTGCTAGCGCAGAGCAGCAATTGGGCTTTAAGTTATTTGAACGCATCAAAGGCCGCCTGCAACCCACTCGAGAAGCGGGCATCTTGGAACCACGCGTTGCCCACTTACAGCATGAGCTAGCCCACGTACGTCGTTTGGCATTTAATTTACGTCATAGCCAACATGGCCATTTGCGCATAGGCATCAACCCCACCATGGGTTTAGGCTTGTTACCCGAGGTAATGCGTCAAAGCCAAAAAGCACAGCCACATATCACCTTCGATTTACGCGCACACCACAGTGGCGAATTACGTGAAGCCCTACTGTCGCGTGATCTCGATATGATTATTTCTTTTTCTAGCGAACAAACGCCGGGCATTCAGCTCACCCACCTCGGTCAAATAGAACTGGTGCACCTAGGGCCTGAAGGCACACTAGGCGCAAAGCACATTAGCGATCTAAACCATAAGAACTACATTGCACTAGACCCCCGAGACCCATCGGGTAGCGTCTTACAAGGCGTTCTGGATGAACACAAAGTAGAAGCCAAAGTCTGCGCACAAGTACAAACACACTATGTAGCGTGTTCATTAGTCGCAGCGGGTTTAGGCGAAACCGTTATAGACCTCATCACCGCCCACGCCATGCTGCGACCAGGGCTGATGATTAGTCGATTAACCCCCCACACCACAATCCCCATCACCTTGATGACCCATGCCAACGACCCGTTGTCTGCCATACAGCGCACCTTAATCGACAGACTACAAAAAGCCTGCAAACAGTATGTATTTCCCAGCAAAACGGATAACCTACTTTCCCCTCACTCTATAACCTAATGTTATAGACCACACCCGCTTCGCTATTGGAAAAGTCCGTGCTTCACTGTCAGAATCGAAGCGTTACTCACTTAACGTTACGGTTATATTCATGCATGTCTGCATTATTGGCGGTGGGATTGTTGGCGTAGCCGCTGCCTACCAACTAACTAAACAGGGCATACAGGTCACCCTGATTGAAGCTGAACACGATGTTGCTCTGAAAGCGAGTTTCGCCAATGGCGGACAGTTAAGTTACAGCTATGTGGCCCCACTGGCTGACCCCTCTGTCTTTGTTGACTTGCCCAAATGGCTGGGCCGCAAAGATTCCCCGTTGAAATTCACCCCACAGTTCAGCTTCGCGCAATGGCGCTGGCTCACCCACTTTTTGATGGCTTGCCGCAGCTCGGTGCAAAGTGCATCAACTAAGGCTTTGCTGACACTGTCCTACCAAAGTCGCCAAAACATTCATCATTGGCTGGAACATGACGGGCTGGAGTTTCATCACCAAGTCAATGGCAAACTCATTGTGCATGAGAACGCTAAAAGCTGGGACAGCGCGCGCCGCCAAGTAGAAAAACAAGCAAAGCTGGGTGCATCGCAAAAGCTGTTGGATGCCGAAGAGCTGTTCGCGCTTGAACCTGCTATGGAAGGTATGCGTGGCCGCGCTATTGGTGCCGTCTATACCGCCGATGAAGAGGTTGGCGACTGCCATGTATTAGCGAAATCCATGCTGCAAAAGCTGCAACAAAGCAGCACCTTCACCCTGTTAAATGGTGTAACGGCGCACGGGTTCAAAAAAACAGGATCGGTGGTTCATGCCGTGCAGACCAGCGCAGGCGATATAGAAGCTGACCACTTTGTGGTGTCTGGTGGCGTACAAAGCGGTAGCTTGCTAAAACCCTTAGGCTACTCACCACTGCTCTTCCCCCTCAAAGGCTATAGCCTGACTTTGGATCAGGAAAATCAGTCGGCACTGTTCCCAAAAATCAGCGTCACCGATTACGCACGCCGCATTGTGTATGCCCCTATTGGCACACAACTGCGTATTGCGGCCATGGTGGATATCAAGAACTTCTCTAACGATGTAGACCCAGCGCGCATTGGCATCTTGAAAAACCAAATTCAAGGTACTTTCCCGCAACTGAATCTACAAGAAGCTCAGCCGTGGGCAGGGTTACGTCCCGCTACACCGACAGGGAAACCCGTGATAGGTGCCTGCCCTAACACGCAAAATGTGTGGATGAATATTGGCCATGGCGCATTGGGTTTCACCCTCGCTGCCGGTTCAGCCCAGTTGCTAAGCGATATGCTGACCAACAGCCCGTTGTCGGTAAACCCAGCTCCTTTCGCCCCCTAACCACCAACTGCGTTTCTAGCACGCATGTCACTCCTAGTAGGCTGCCTGTAGTCCTCAACCACTACGAGCAGCCCAATGTCCACGCGGTGAACACCCTAAAATCCTTTAGGTTACAAAAAAGTGAATCTCACGCAACGATTGGAGTTTTTTTTGTAAATCAGCCGAAACAATTGCTCCATCTGAACCCTATAATTAACAGAACGGTGTCACTTCCCAGCTGTGCCTGTTAGTATGTAGGGTTCATGTCATGGTTACTACCCTACAAAGTACGGGTCGCGGGCATCGCGGCGTCTTGCCAAAAACATAGATGACGAACATTGAAGTCCTACGCTCACTCCCTACACAGGATTTTGTGAATGCGGCTCCATCACTCGTAAAAACCTGCATGCTCATCACAAGCATCGCCCATCATCGACTGGCTTTGGTAAGGGGCGATCACTTCATTTTTTGTTTTTTATCACCGCGGACATCTACGTCTAAAAACATTTAATTATGAGCACTTCTTCACTCTCACGTATAGAAAAAGACCTTCTTGGAACACGAGAGATCCCTGCTGAGTCCTACTACGGTGTACAAACACTGCGCGCAGCCGAGAACTTCAATCTGACCGGTATTACTCTGGCAAACTATCCTAAGTTTGTCGCCGCCTTGGCAATGGTCAAACACGCCGCCGCAACAGCCAATAACAAATTAGGCTGCCTGAGTGACGAGAAATGCCAAGCCATTACCAATGCGTGTAACCGCATTATTAATGGCGAATATCTGGATCAATTCGTTGTAGACATGATTCAGGGTGGTGCTGGTACATCCACCAACATGAATGCCAATGAAGTGATTGCAAACGTGGCGCTGGAAAGCATGGGCCATCAAAAAGGGGAGTACAAACACCTGCACCCCAACAATGATGTGAACATGGCTCAGTCCACAAACGACGCTTACCCTACTGCGATTCGCGTAGGCTTGTTGCTAAGCGTTGAGCGTTTGACTCAAAGCTTGGACCAACTGGTTGCATCGTTCAACAGCAAAGCTGACGCCTTTGACGGCATCTTGAAAATGGGCCGTACCCAAATGCAAGACGCTGTGCCTATGACAGTAGGTCAAGAGTTCCGCGCTTTCGCGAACAACATCGCTGAAGATGCACGTCGCATTCGTCAACAAGCACCAGAATTGCTAGAAGCGGTTAACTTGGGTGGTACAGCGATTGGTACAGGTATCAATGCTGACCCTGACTACCAAATGCTAGCTGTGCAAGCTTTGGCTGATGTCAGTGGCTTTAACATTAAAGCCGCTCCAGACTTGATCGAAGCCACCTCTGATATGGGCGACTTCGTTTCCTTGTCAGGCGAACTGAAACGCACTGCTGTGAAGCTGTCCAAAATCAGCAATGACTTGCGTTTGTTGTCTAGCGGCCCACGCACTGGTATTGGCGAAATCAACTTGCCAGCACGCCAGCCCGGTAGCTCCATCATGCCAGGTAAAGTAAACCCTGTAATTCCTGAAGCCGTAAGCCAAATCGCTTTTGAAGTGATTGGTAATGACCTAGCCCTGACATTTGCTGCGGAAGCAGGTCAGTTGCAGTTAAACGCGATGGAACCACTGGTTGCCTACAAGCTGTTTAGTTCTATTGAAATGTTGGCACGTGCTGCCGACATGATGCGCACACTGTGTATTGACGATATCACTGCTAACCAAGAGCGTTGCGAAACACTGGTTAAACAGTCTATTGGTCTGATCACTGCATTGAACCCTTACATCGGCTACGAAAACTCCACACGCATTGCTAAACATGCGCTGGATTCTGGCCGTGGTGTGTTGGAACTGGTTCAAGAAGAACAGTTGCTGGCAGAAGATGTTCTGGCTGACGTAATGCGCCCAGAAAACATGATTGCTCCGCGCAAAGCCAAGTAATTCGTTACTGGCACTATAGAAGACCGCATAGCGCTCTAACACGGTATTACTGCTAAGTTAGACACTACGCAGCTAAGGTCTGAGATTCTGGTATCACACCGAACTCAGGCCTTTTTTGCGCCCGTTACCTAGACCTTATCACCATAGCTAAACCCTAAAAACAGAGCGTTAAGGCTTAACTATGCTGACAGTAGAAAGGCAGGCCAAATGGCCTGCCCTTGCTCTTTCTGTACGTGTAGTACGTTTAGAGGGAATATGCGGATTCCCCATGCGAGGTAATATCCAAACCTGTGCTTTCTTCATCTTTACTTACTCTCCAACCAATCGTTTCATGTACGGCTATGCATGCGCCTAATGCCACAACGCCGGACCATACCATGGTAATCAGTACGCCTTCTGCCTGTATCCACAGTTGATAAGGTACTTCGGAAAAGCTGGCCAAACCGGGCCCACCCAATAATTGGGCATTAAAAATACCGGTTAGAAGTGCACCAACGATGCCACCAACACCATGAATCCCGAACACATCCAGCGCATCGTCCACTTTCAGCATGTGGCGCAAACCATTTACTCCCCACACGCATGCCGCTGCAGTCAGTAAACCAATCACCAATGCCCCAAATGGCCCAACCAAACCAGCCGCTGGTGTAATACCCACCAAACCCGCTACAGCACCTGATGCCGCTCCTAGCAAGGAGGCTTTGCCTTTCACTAGACGCTCTACCAACAACCACGCCAAAATACCGCCTGCTGCCGCAATAAGCGTATTCAAAAAGGCTAAGGCTGCCTGCATGTTGGCACCCAAGGCCGAACCCGCATTAAAGCCAAACCAACCTACCCACAATAATGCTGCGCCAGTCATGGTCATAGGCAAGTTATGAGGCCGTAACGCTTCACGCCCATACTCTAATCGACGCCCGGTATACCACGCAGCCACTAGCGCTGCCATACCCGCATTGATGTGCACGACCGTACCACCAGCAAAGTCTAATGCCCCTCGCTCAAACAACCATCCACCCGGCGACCACACCATGTGGGCAACAGGCAAATAGGAAAATGTCATCCAAATGGCTGTGAATAGAATCACCGCACCAAAGCGTACTCTATCGGCAAAACCACCCACAATCAGTGCGCACGTAATACCAGCGAAAGTGGCCTGAAACGCCGCAAAGCTGATTTCAGGAATGCTGCCGGCCACCTCAAACGAGTCGCTAGATAGATCCAACATGCCAGCAAAAAATAGTTTGGACCATCCGCCAATCACGGCATTGCCTTCGGTAAACGCAAACGAGTAACCATAAGCAAACCATATAACCACGGCCAAACTGAAGGTGGTCAACACTTGGGTAGACACCGACAGCACATTTTTACCGCGCACCAATCCACCGTAAAACAAAGCAAGACCGGGCGCGACCATCATCAGCACGAGCAACGTCGCGACGCTGACCCAAACAAAATCTGTTGAGTTCATGTGTATTCCTTAAATAATAAATAGCATCAGCAGGGATCAGGCGTCATATCGCCCCATCCCCTGTTTCCTGTGTACGAATGCGGATCACCCGCTCTAATGGCAAAACAAACACCTTGCCATCGCCAATGGCACCGGTATAAGCCGCCGCGCATAGGCCATCTATTGCCCGGTCAACGTCGTGGTCGCTGACAGCAATTTCTATTCGTAATTTGGGGATAAAGTCGACAACATAATCGGCACCGCGATACTGCTCGGTATGGCCTTTTTGTCGCCCGAAGCCTCGCGCTTCGCTGATGGTCATGCCCTGAACACCAAGCTCAGACAATGCTTCTCGAACATCATCCAGCTTGAAGGGCTTAATAATGGCAGTAATCAATTTCATGATTATTTCCTCTGTTGCTCTTTAAAAAGATGTGCAGGCACGCTAGGCGTGCCAGAGCTCCAGAGAAAAAATACCTTGCGATCACGAGGCCTGTTTCCAGGAATACTCGGACTCGCCAAACGCCCTATTTACTAAAATAAACACAAATAAAAAAACGCACCAGAACTTCGTGTTTACCCTTAGATTCTCGTGGTGGCGCTACTACAAAAATCACCAACAATGCATTTTCAGAGGGGTAATGGGCCTTCTGAACTGCGGCTACGTCGCTCCCAAACGTATGAAACACAACGGTATCAGAGGTAATACGTTTTCCATCCTCAAAAACCGGCCTAAGAAACAATGTGACCGACGGGTTATATCCGTGAACTCAACAGCGGATTTCCCTCTTTGACAAAGCGCCTCACACCATGCTGTTATTACGAAAGCTAGCGTAATACATTACGCGGCATATATTTTTATAAACACAAGCAAGCGTCCTTCGCTATAAAAAGGAGACCTTATGCAGCACATTAAAATCAAACCTGGTGCTCCATTATCTGAACAGGCAGAAATCGGCCATAACCGCTGGCACCCTGACATCCCAGAACTCACTAGCGTCAAACCCGGCGAAGAGATGATTTTGGAATGTCTGGACTTCTTAGATGCCCAGATTAAAGATACCGATAGCGTGAACGATGTACGTGATGTAGACCTGACTCGGGCACACCCGCTGACAGGCCCTATTCACGTAGAAGGTGCCGAACCCGGTGACATCCTCGTAGTAGACCTGCTGGACATCCGTTACATCACTCCCGTTGGCTTCTCGGGAATTTTTGCCAAAGAAAACGGTGGTGGTTTCTTGGTAGATACGTTCCCTGACGCCGACAAAGCTATCTGGAATTTGCACGGTATGCATGCCACCTCACGTCATATTCCTGGCGTGCGTATTGGTGCCATGATGCACCCAGGCTTGATTGGTACCTTGCCATCTCACGACCTGCTGCGCGAGTGGAACCGTCGTGAAGCTCCTTTGGGCGCTAAAAAACAAGCCAACATGCCTTACGCAGAAACAGCCGTACTGCGTGGTCTGAAAGGCGCTGAGTTTGACCGTATTGCTGCTGAAGCTGCACGCACCGTGCCTCCACGTGAGCACGGCGGTAACTTGGACATCAAAAACCTGACTATAGGCTCACGCATTTACTTCCCGGTATATGTAAAAGGCGCTGGTCTGTCCATGGGTGACTTGCACTTCTCCCAAGGCGATGGCGAGATCTCCTTCTGTGGCGCGGTAGAAATGGACGGTGCAGCACATCTGGGCTTTGACTTGATCAAAGGCGGGATGGCGAAATACGGTATCACTGCCCCTATCTACGTACCTGGCAAACACGATGTACGTTACGACGAGTGGCTAAGCTTCACAGGTATTAGCGTAGAAAACCGCGTGAACACCTACCTGGATGCTACCGTTGCCTACCGTCAAGCGTGTTTGGCTGCTATCGATTACATCTCGCGTGTTACCGACCTAAGCCCTGCACAAGCCTACATGCTGCTGACAGCAGCGCCTGTGGAAGGCCGTTACGGCGGTGTAGTTGACCTGCCCAACGCTTCAGCTTCCGTATCCATTCCTACTGGAATTTTCGATACCAACATTCTGCCGCAAGGCGCATTGAATGAAGCTGCCCACTATGGCCGCCCCGGTGTGAAAACCACCCGAGGCTAATTGCTAAAAACAGCCTGTGCCAATCACCTTGGTACAGGCTGCGTAGACTACTAGGTGACTACACATGCCTATTTACGATTATGAATGCTCCCATTGCGACAGCATTGTGAGCGCGTTACGCCCCATGGCACGTCGCCACGACCCAAGCACCTGCCCCGATTGCGAAGCCGGTACGCTTAGCCTCAAAATTACAGCCCCTCGCAGCCTGCAATTTAAAGATGGCCCTAGGCGCGCCATGACCCCTCAGCAGGCCTTGGCGGGTACTGATGTACGTGGCCCAGGCACACGTTCTGGCACGCGCAATTCGGTATTGCATAACTGTGCAGGTGCAGCCTGTGCGGTGTGTGCAGCGTAGTGAGCATCCGGTATCAGACCCGTATTTCTACACGGGCCTGATCGCACCATAACGCCCCACAGACATTCCGGTATTGTGTAACAATGTACCGGTGCAATACATTTGTTGGAGTAGCAGTAACCATGCCATACAAGGCCATTCTTTTTGACTGTGATGGAGTCTTAGTCGACAGTGAACCCTTGGCTTTGAGGCTGTTGCAAGAAATGCTGGCCGATTTAGGCTGGCACCTTAGCGCAGAAGAATGCGAAACCCTGTTTATAGGTAAGTCCACCAAGGACGAGCTGCAACTGATTCAGGCCCGCACAGGCAAAAAGCTGGAACAAGATTGGATTGACGAATTTCATCTGCGCTTAATGCAGTCGTTACGTCAAAAACTCGTACCTGTACCCGGCATTATTCCTACACTGCAAGCGGTACAAGCGCATTGGGGAACGCACATGGCCTGCGCCTCTGCCAGTGAATACCGCAAACTGCACTTACAACTAGAAATGACGGGGCTTTTAGCGTTTTTTGATGACCGCATTTTTAGTGGCGGCGATGTCGCACGTAATAAACCCTACCCCGACGTCTACCTAAAGGCCATGTCTAGCCTTGGCTGCGCACCGGAAGACTGTTTAATTATTGAAGATAGCGTGACCGGTATACAAGCGGGTGTTGCGTCGGGTGCGACCGTATGGGCATACGACCCAAAACACCGCCCAGCCCCTTTGCTAGAGCTGGGTGTACAACGCACTTTCAATCATATGCAAGAATTGCCCGCATTATTACAGCTGCATTAGCCGTGCGATATTTCTTCGTCGCAATAATCACAATTGCTGAGATTACGGTTTAGCTGACTGTCATACACCACAACAGTGCGTAACTGCCATACCCAACGCATGTCATAACGAATGTCCTGCAACTCTTTCATAGAGTCGCGTGGGTATACCACCCATACAGGGCCGAAATGGCGCACAGACAGTCGTAGCCCACTCATGGAGTGCGCAAAAATTGCATCAAAACGTCTGAAATCGCTTAACGGTACATCAACGATATAGCCGTTCAGCGCCTCTAGCCGGACGGTATCGCCTTCAAAATTGTACCTATCCAATACATTACGGATCAAAGGACCGCTAAATATATGCGATCCATATGTCACTTGCGTGGATGTCTGTATTCTCTGTTCAGGGAAAGCATACAGCTCGGCATAGCTCATCGTGTAAACCTGGGCTTCGTTCTCGCCCGCTTTCTGACCCACAAAAGTCAGCACTACATCGTCACTATTCTCAGCCTGAGCAGGAACGACTGTGAAAAGCATGAGCAACAACATGCCCATGCAGTACCAGAGCCCTACTCTTTGCTTTGCCCCATTCGGCATATCACCCATTGCTGTCTCCGGCTACATACAAAATGAAGCAGATAAATATTTTCGAAAATGATAATCACAGTATGGCAAATTATTGTCACACAAATAAACTTATTTACAATATTTGAAGATATTAGATTCTTTTAACAGCCAGTTATTAACCGTTATTAACAATTAACATTTAGATTTTTAATGGTCACTCATTGGGGACGTAGGCTAAACACCAAAACTACCCTCTACTGCTTGGAGATGATACAACCACTTACCAGCAGGCGCTGCAAAACAACAGTTACAGGAAATAACTAACCAAAGCTATGCCCTGCACTCTATACGTAGCAAGCCTTAGCAGTATTTCTGGTATGGAAAACACGTCACACCCATGACTTCTGTTACCCAACAGTATCAGTGCTGTGCAGTCGTAACAAAGCGTCTATTGTGAAGTGACTCTTTTATATCTTTCATTATTTAATCTAGTCGTTTATTTATAATTATTTACATTCTTATTAGATTAAAAATTAATAAAAATCCAAAACAACTACTCAATAACAATCTAACAATTATTGACAGAATTTATTACGCCAATACCAGACAGATAACATGCTCCATTCCTAAAATAGATAACTCTTGTAGGTAACTGGGAGCACATTATGGGCTTTATCTGGATGCTAATCGTTGGCTTTATTGTAGGTTTGCTGGCACGCGCCATCATGCCCGGCAATCAAAGCATGGGCATTATTCTGACTACCGTACTGGGCATTATCGGTGCACTAGTAGGTGGTTTCTTAGGCCAAAGCTTGGGTTTGTATCAGGAAGGTTCGCAAGTAGGCCTGATAGGCTCCGTTTTCGGTGCTATCGTCGTGCTCTTCATTTATGGGCTAATTAGCAAGCGAGGCTAACGACGCACTTATAACCGTAATTTGGCCGTCAGAGCAGCTACAGCCTGCTCTCGTCGGCTAGATACCGTTTGCATATGCTGCATGGTGCTCCATTCAGCATGCAATCTAGCCTCAGACAATTCAGTTGGCAAACTCCCTTTACGCCAATCCAATGCTGATGCTTGCCCTTCTGGCATAACAGGCACAGTGGCACTGGTACTGTCGGCATCCAACGCCACGACTGAGCGTGCAATGGCGATAGGAATTTGTGCCGCATGACCGCGTCTCTCTAGGGCGTGAATCAATGCCGTTTGGCGTAATGCCAAAACGCGTATCACACTGTCATCGACGGTAAGCTCCATTTTTCCCTGCCACTTACCTAACAAGCGCTGTCCCCACTTATCCAACCCTGCCAGACCCCACCCGCCGCTGCGCCAATAACGGTACCGCTGCCCAAGCTAAAGCCTAGGGTTAGCAAATCTACTGTGGCACCAGCCAAGGCCCCCGCAGCCACCCCTTTACCCATATGCACGCCCAAGTCTTTTAAGGCTTCGGGGTTAAACAAATCCATTTCCCAACGCGTACCGTCTAACGACAACGTATCGGGTAAGTAGTCTCTAGACGTAAAGTTAAACCGTTTGAGCAAAGCCTTCACACAACGCTCTTCACGCTTACGCACCTGCTCTTGCATGGTACGAGTACTTTCCTGCATGGATCGCTCGTCGGGCTCACTCACCATACGCCATGCCGCCACGTCTATAAGCAAGTCAGCCAGAAGTCGCCAAGCGTCTTCCAATCGCTGTACACGCTGCTGCTGCACGTTCGTAATCAAAGCGCGCAGTGTTTGCGCATGCGCCTCGCTGAGTAACAGGGCCAAACGCTCATATAACTGTTCTTCGCCATTGAGTGGCGGGGCCACCGTATCGAATTCGCTCACCGCATGCAAACCCACAGCGGCCAACGCTGCTCGCCATTCATCAATGCGCTGTTCTTCACTGCGAGTGAAGTTGAGTATGGGCAGCAGTGGTTTACCTGCCCATGCCAGAATACGCAATTCATCTTGATGTTTGGCCAACACAGGGTCGCGTACATCAATCACGTAAAGCCCTGCATCCGACGCCAAGAGCTGCTTCACCACACGGGCTTCCTGCTCAAAACGCCCCACCGCTTCGGGGGTTTGTAAGAAACGCTCTAAAACGCTGGGGCCATCTAAGCGTTCGCCTGGTAACACCAAGCGCTCTAAGTAATCACGTAACGCCATACTGTCTTCAATACCCGGTGTGTCGAATAGCTCTACCGCAGCCGGACCATCGCTTTGCAAACGCACAGCTTCTACGTGGCGCGTGGTGCCGGGGCTATTACGTACCTCACCAAACTCGGTGTCACGCGTTAAGGTGCGTAACAACGATGTTTTACCGGTATTGGTATGCCCAACCACCGCCAATCGCAACACTGAAGACAGGTTATTCATAAGTCAAAGAAGAAGGAAATAAAGACTGCACGTTGATGTGTACCTGTTCTGCCTTAAACCCGGCAGCCCCTAACCTATTACGCCATGCCTCTAAGCGTTCGGGTTGTACCATACCATCAGGCTCTAACTGCAACACCACAGCACAATAACGTCCATAACTACTCAATTCACCCAGCCAAGCGACTACACCCCGATCTGGTGTCTGACCCGCATCACACACCACTACTAGGTAGTCAGGTGACTGTTGTAGCAAACGCTGCAATAACTGCTCTCGTTCAGCACGCGTATCCACCACACCAGCATCCACCCACCCTGTGGGTAAGATATGCGGTGGCCAAGGGCGATCAGAAGGGTATTCCACCGCCACTACACACACCGTATCCGAAGGGCTGGGCGGTATAAAAACTGTAGGCTGCACAGCCGCTACGTAATCAGCGGGTGCTTCAGCATCTACCCCCACCTTCACATGCACGGGGAATAGCCGTTCTTGTTGCTCTACCCAACCGGGTAATTGCCTATCCAACTGTAAGTGCCGTAGGCGATAACGCATCACCAGCGCACTGACTACCCAAGCCAGCACACGAGGCAAAAGCCCGTAGCACACCAAACACCCCAATAACCAGCTTGACCATACACGTTGATCCGCCACCGTTAACGGGTTTAAACCATTGCTTAACCGTATAAGCTCTGCCGATGGCACGTCAAAACCTAGCCAACGTGGCACACTGCCCAAACTTTCTACCAACACCACAAAACTACCATCGGACAAAAGCGTAGTTTCCCACCCAAACCCATATCGCCTTGCCGATAAAGCCCACAACAGCGCCAAAATGGCGACTAGTGTTGCCCACACCCAAAAGGTATGGCTGACCAAACCAGACACCCAGCGCCCTAGTTTGTGGCGTGCCACCACATTCACACCAGCCCCCAACACCAGCGTGTTAGCTTCACCACGCGCCACGCGCGCCAAGAGTTTCAGGCTTAACTTGCCCAACAGGCTACCTGGCTTAGCCGAATCCTTAGCCATAAAAAAACTGGCTAACCAAAACAGCAAGGTCAGTACATTTAAGCCCACCAACCCCACCAACGCGGTGATGATATTGATAGTTGAGCCTACTCCCAATACACCCCAGACAGCACTTAAACCGGCAACAACCGCTAGTAGCAGCACCAGCGGCAATAACCACCGCAACACCTGCCGTAAATGCTGATACGCCGTGGCCCACCCTTCACGTTGCGCTAACAACTGCGCTCTAAATAGCAAGCGTTCTTCACTGCTGCCACCGTTAGCTATCGCACGACGTACTTCTGCCGTATCTTCTAAAGGCCCCCACCCGCTTTCTTTTAGGCGCACGGCCTCAGCCAAGCAATGCGCTTGAAAACCTGTGCTATGGGATGTCAACTCGTGTGTCATGTAAACCTAGAAAACGGGAATAAACACATCAATCACAACCAAACTGCTTTTCCATGCTTACAGCAGCACAGGTGTATCTGGCAGATAATTAGGTTCTGTAGATTCTGTTAGCGGTGGCGCCGTACTGCGCAAGATAGCTTCTATGTTTTCTACCGCTTGAAGCAAGCCCTCAACATAGGCTTTACGGCCAAAGGCCTGCTGTAATTTAGTACAAACTTCTTGCCACTGCTCGGCGCTAGCCGAAATACCGCGATCAGCCACAATTTCTATATAGCGCTGATCTAAAGCCAAATACAGTAATACACCGCTATTCAAGGGCGTATCCCACACTCGTAGTCGGCCAAAGACTTCCAAGGCCCGTAGATAGCTGTCTGGCTCATGACTAGGCATCACTGCCTCTACCGCCAACACCAACTCACCACTATGACCTTGTTCGCTGTCATGGATACGTTGTGCAACTTGCTCTAGCACCTGAGCGCTGAAATGCTTGTGGCGCAACCAGTGCCCTTGCACTTGCGCCACGCCCATCATGTTCTTTAATAGTCTTGCCATGGGTTTCTCCTACCAGCTACCAGAAGCACCGCCGCCGCCACTGCCACCGCCGCCTCCGCCGCCAAAACCACCGCCACCACCGAAGCCTCCGCCCCCTCCACCAAAACCACCACCGCCGGGGAAGTTACCTCGACCTCGCTTACGGCCATGGCTAGCCAAGCCATCCAATGCTCCGCCATATTTAGAGGCTCTGCCGGAGCCTGAGCGTCTGCCACCCGCTCCGATGACATACCCTATTAGTGAAATCACCACGCCTACCACAGCCCCTATGAGTGCTAATGGCAAACTTTCAAACAGGATAAATACAAAGACACCCGCCATTAAGGCAGCCGCTACCACAGGCATCACTAGCGCAAAAAAGGCTAACGGAATTAATACGATGGCAGGGCTTTCATCGTCATCAGCACTTTGTGTGACCGGAGGCAAACTTTCACCACGAATCAAACCGCTTAAGCTTGTCACCCCTGCAGCAATACCTGCGGCGTAATCGCCCTGTGCAAAGTAAGGTGTAATCTGCTCGCGAATAATGCGCCCTGCCTGTAAGTCAGTGATGGCACCTTCTAGCCCATAGCCCACTTCAATGCGCAGACGACGATCATCTTTGGCCACTAGCAGCAATACACCATCGTCTACTTTTTTACGCCCTACTTTCCACGCATCAAAAACGCGCCGCGCATAGCTTTCTACACTATCGTTGCCTGTAGTTGGCACAACTAGCACAAATAACTGTGCGCCTTTTTCCAGCTGTAGTGCCTGTAGTTCTTGGCTCATGGCCTGTTGTTGCGCACGGCTTAACGTACCTGTAGTGTCGGTCACCCAATCATTAAGCGGTGGCAAAGGAACGTTTGCGGCCTGCACAGGCAGGCACATCAACGCAAACCAACATGCCATCCAAAAGCCACGCCAACGCAGCAACACGCTAGAACTAGTAGGCATATGTATCACCCGTTGCTTATTGGGCAGTAGCCGATGCTGGTAAATCAAACTTTACTTCGGGGTCACGGCGAATGTCGTATTCCCTATCTACGCCATAGTTTTCCATGACCTTATAGCCAAACAGTTTGGCTGTGACCACGGCGGGGAATTGACGTATGTACACGTTATAGGCTTGTACCGCTTCCACGTAACGGCCTCGCTCGGTGGCGATGCGGTTTTCGGTACCTTCTAACTGTGTCATCAAGTCGCGGAACAAGCCATCACTTTTCAGCTGTGGATAATTTTCTGATACGGCTAGCAATCTAGACAGTGCCGATGACAACTGCCCCTGTGCCTGCTGGAAGCGTTCCATCACAGCTGGATTCTCTAAATCATCTGCCGTAATTTTGATACTACCCACACGTGCACGCGCTTCTGTCACTTCTACCAATACGCTACGCTCATTCACCATATATGCGTTCACCGAACTTACCAGTTTAGGCACTAACTCGGCTCGACGCTCATACTGGTTTAAGGTCTGCGACCACGCCGCCTTCACCTGTTCGTCTAGGCGTTGAATTTCGTTATATCCGCACCCGCTCAGTAACAGAGTTACTGCGGTAATCAACCATAGTCGTAAAGAGTTTTTCATCATGCTCACACGGCAAAAGAAGTAGAGTGAAGAGAGTATCGTGAGCCGCTCTGCGGAACAAGAGTCTCTTTACATTGGTTATCGCTTAGCGACGTAGGTAGCTAGGCAGAAAACTCGATGATACTATGACGTACGCCCTCTGCCTTAACCTGTAGTACTTGTTCACCGTAAACGACTACGCCTAACTTGGCGCCCTCCTATGATTTCTACCATCCTCTGCGATGTAGAAGGCACCACGACAGACACTGCCTTTGTGCATCACATTTTGGCTCCGTACGCGAGACGTCATATCGCAAATTTCTTACGTCAACAGCACGCCCACCCTACGGTCAAACATGCCTTACTGGCCTTACGCCAAGAAGCACAACTCCCGTTAGCGGGGTTAGATAGGCTCATTGCTGAGCTGTTGCACTATATAGATATAGACAAACCCTCCCCAGCACTCAAACAGCTACAAGCCATGATCTGGGCAGAAGGTTATGCAAGCGGACAATTCACAGGCCACGTCTACGAAGACACTTACGAACAATTTAAGCGCTGGCATCAAGCTGGTCTGGCCATTTACCTATACTCGTCGTGCAGCATTGCCGCTCAAGAACAACTGTTGGGTCATAGCGATCACGGTAACTTACTACCGTTAATCACTGGCCACTTCGACACCTCGGTAGGTCCCAAACTCAGCAAAGCCTCGTACAGCAGTATTCGTGAAACACTGGGCATACCCGCCACCGAGTTGCTGTATGTATCGGCCGTACACCGAAAACTGGACGCCGCCAGACAAGATGGCTGGCATACCGTGCAAATTAGTCGTCAAGCACCTGACCGGTTCAGTACACATGAGCAAGTCAGCTCTTTTCTAGACATTCAAACCACGTAGTCGTCACGGCATTGCCTTATAAAATCAGGCTATTACGTGCGTTACTCTACAACAATGTTGATTTTTGTTATTTCTAAGGCGAATCACAGCTTTCAGGGATATCGGAAACACGGGTTTTACGCCATAGTGCCGCTATAAGTATTCCCGTTCTTTTATTGAAAGATTCGCCATGTCTCCTTCTGCCCCCATCACACCAGAACTTACGCTACCTGCTCCCGTACTGATTGTGGAAGACGATAACCTAGTCCAACAGCGACTAGATCTCATCTTGAAACAGTTAGGCTACACGCCTGATGCGTTAGTATTTGCCGCCACCCTCGCTGAAGCGCGCGCCAAGTTGGCCGAGCACCCCGTCGCGCTAGCATTGGTGGATTTGGGCCTGCCAGACGGAAATGGGTTAGATCTAATTGCTGAGCTCTCTGCTGCTGATCCTGCATTGGGTATTTTGGTCATTTCTGCCTGGAGCACCGAAGACGCTATCTTGGCTGCGTTACGCGCAGGGGCCACAGGGTATGTATTAAAAGAGCGCGAGGATGTGGAAGTAGCACTGTCTATACGCAGCGTATTGCGCGGTGGTGCGCCCATAGACCCCTTCATGGCCAGACGTATTATTGCTGAACTGCAACCTGCACCCTCAGCTCCCCCCACCGTCACACCACAACCACCCGAACCCACACAAGCAGCAACCGGTACGCTTACCGTCCGTGAACAAGAAATACTGCAACTGGTGGCGGATGGGCTGACAAACCGGGAAATTGCTGAAAAACTGGAGCTGTCCAGATTCACGGTAGAGTGCCACATTAAACACATCTACCGTAAACTAGCGGTTTCATCCCGTACTCGTGCTGTGGTCATTGCACGATCACAGGGGCTACTGTCCTAAACCGTTATCGGGTTCATGCCTAAACCTTACTGCAGTCGTGTGCGTACTTTATTTTTTCGTCATTGCTGTAGTCTGATAGGGCTATGGCTGGGGCTGCTTGTGGTTAGCGCTTCGGCTCACGCTCAACCCCTCTGTGAACCGCGCATACTCAGCATAGAAGTGGCACAAGCATCTGCTGAACCACTTTCCCCTCCCCCTGAAAACGGCTGGCACAGCACCTCCTTACCCGATATCAGTTGGCAAAAGCGCTGGCCTACCTACAGGGGCAATGCCTGGTACAAGCTACAGTGGCAAAAGCCAGAATGCGACAACCAACCCATTGCACTGCATATAAGCTCACTGGGTGTAGCGGGCGCCGTATTCCTCAACCATTCATTACTCTGGTCAGACGCCAACCTTAGCGAACCGTTATCGCGCAGTATAGGTGTGCCGCGCTACTGGGTACTGCCGGATGCCCTCCTCAAGCCAGGCATCAACACGATTTGGGTATGGGTAAGCGGAGCCACCACTCAATTTACGGGGTTACAGCATCTGGAATTAGGGCCACTACCCGATATTTTGGCTGCACAGCAAGCCTCGTGGTGGCAAAACCAAGCATTGCTACTGCTGAACTTAGGCGTGACAGGCGTACTAGGTACGCTGGCATTTTTTATCTGGCTACGCCGTCGCAACGAACATAGCTATGGTTTGTATGCGTTACAGGCTTTGATCTGGTTACTGTATTGCTCATTACAAATGCGACAAGAAACCGGACCTATGTTCAGCGACTCATTGCAGATGTCCAGAGCAAACATGCTGCTGTTCTTTGGTTTTATTCTAAGTTTTTCGCTGTTCGTATGGAGCTTTGGTAATTACAAGCACATGCGACGTTTGTGGATAGCGGCGTTAGTACTGCTTATTCTGATCGCTCCCGTCGTGTTATTTGTGCCAGCTGCATCGTTGCCGCTGGCACTACTAGGAGTGTTTTTAATCACCTTAATCGTATTTTGGAGCACCTGCTTACTCTTTCCTATACGAGCCTGGCGCACTAAACACGCCGAGCAGCTATGGCTGTCACTGTGTCTGCTGACCTATTTTGCTACCAGCGTACACGACACCGCCTCCATACTTGGCTTATCTACCTCTAGGCACTTGTACTCGGCGTACACCAGCTTGCTCACCATGTTATTTATGTCGGCCTTACTAAGCTGGCGTTTGGTGAACACGATGCGCCGTATTGAACAATTCAATAAAGAGCTTAGCCAAAGTGTGGCTGAAGCCCGTGAAGAACTGCAAGAAACACTGCTGCGCAAACACGAACTCGCTCTGAATAACTCTAGGCTGCAAGAGCGTTTACATATTGCTCAAGATTTACACGACGGTTTAGGCAGCTCGCTCATACGCTCTATGGCCATGATTGAGCAGCAAAAAACCCCACTGCCCAATCAGCAATTTTTATCTATTCTTAAATTGCTGCGTGATGACTTACGTCAGCTCATTGATACGGGTGCCAGTGCCAAGCTAGATGTTCCTGAACTACCCAGCACATGGATTGCCCCACTACGCTACCGCTTCGGTAATTTATTTGATTCGCTAGACATACACGCCGATTGGGCTATTGCACCACATTGGCAACCCAAACCCTCACCATTGCAAGTGTTGGCCCTGACACGCTTAGTAGAAGAAGCCCTCACCAACGTGGTGAAACACAGCCGTGCCACGCACCTAAGCATTGTGCTACAGCAACCCGATGCCCATACCTTGCAGTTGATTATTGAAGATAACGGCGTGGGCTTTGATGTAGATGCTGTGCAGACGGCAGGCCTCAGCATAGGTATGCGCAGTATGAACAGCCGTATGCAGCATATAGGGGCCACCCTCGCTGTGCACTCTCGGCCAGGCCACACTTGCTTGGAAGTTTTGCTGCCACTCACCTAAACACCCTCAACAGCAGCTAGGCTCGGCGTCTTGCTTCAATCCTATACAATAGACTTGAACACGTTATAATTTATAGCTCTCTACGCGTTTTTACCAATTACGACGCGCTACTGTCAGGCCTTTGTATACGCCTGATTTACTCTACCTGCTTATCACTGACCTGGATTGGTATTGCCCCAATGGCGATAAGGTTGGTTGCTGGAAACTCTCTTGAATTCTGACACTACTTTCGCCTCATTAGGTTTGGCCGCCCCTTTGTTGCAGGCTATTACTGATGCAGGCTACACCCACCCTACGCCCATTCAAGCCCAAGCTATTCCACATGTGATGACGGGTGGCGATTTACTCGCCGCAGCACAAACCGGTACGGGTAAAACAGCGGGTTTCACCCTACCTATTTTGCATAGGCTGCTCACCCAACCTGCTCCAAAACTGCAACCAGGCTCCCCTCGCGTTGTGATTCTGACCCCTACCCGCGAACTGGCAGCACAAGTAGAAGAATCCGTGCGTTTATATGGTGCTCATAGCCGTATACGCTCACTGGTGCTGTTTGGTGGTGTGAACATCAACCCCCAAATCCGCGCTCTGCAAAAACCGGTAGATTTGGTGGTTGCTACCCCTGGCCGGTTACTGGATCACTGCGGTCAGAAAACCATAGACCTGTCCCGCACAGAAACTCTGGTGCTAGATGAAGCCGACCGTATGTTGGACATGGGCTTTATTCGTGACATTCGTCGCGTGCTGGCACTGATGCCCAAACAACGTCAAAACCTGTTGTTCTCGGCCACCTTCTCGTCCGAGATTCGTGCGTTGGCACACCAAATTCTTAAAGACCCTATTGAGGTCTCGGTCGCCCCACGTAACACCACGGCAGAGCGCATTACTCAGAACGTCGTACTGACCGAACAAAGTCATAAACGCGAACTGATTAGTCACATCATCCGCGAAAGTGGCTGGCACCAAGTGCTGGTATTTTGTCGTACCAAACACGGGGCTAACCGCTTAGCAGAAAAGCTCAGCAAAGATGGTCTGAATGCGGCCGCCTTACACGGTAACAAAAGCCAATCGGCTCGTACGCGTGCACTAGATGGTTTCAAAAGCGGCAAAGTCGTCGTGCTAGTCGCGACTGACATTGCTGCTCGCGGTATTGATATTGACCAACTACCCTATGTGATCAACTTTGAACTGCCACAAGTACCTGAAGATTACGTGCACCGTATTGGTCGTACAGGTCGTGCTGGCAGCGATGGTCTGGCCTTATCGCTAGTAGACCGCAGCGAAAGCCGTATGCTGCAAACCATCGAAAAAATGATCAATCAAGACATTCCACGTATTGAGTTCCCTGACTTCACGCCACCTACACGTGCTGCGCTATCTGAAGAACGTAGCCGCCCAGCTCGTCCCGAGCGTGAACGCCCCCGTGGTAACAACCAACGTCGCCCCGGTCAACGCCAAGGCCAAGGAAAGCCTCAAGGTCAAGGCAAGCCAGCAGGCCAACGTCGCCCCCGACGCCCTGCTTCTACGGCTTCCTAACCCTAGGGATTTACCCTTTACCCATTGAATACGCTAACTCGCCCCATTTTGGGGCGAGTTTCGTTGTGCGCCGCATCATCACTACCTTTAGCGCTAAAAACTGCACTGCGACTAAAGTTTTATCTCAAAAGTGGACCCATAGTTTCGCACCTAAATGGTTCTATGTCTTGTCCACTAAGTTCACTTATATTGCCCCTAATAAAAGATCATAACGACGAGACAAACAAGGAGACAATCAGTGTCCACACGACCACTGGTTCGCTTTGAGCAAGTACAAAAATCCTATGACGGCGAGACATTTGTAGTTAAAGATCTCAATCTGGATATTCAGCAAGGCGAATTCTTATCATTGCTGGGGCCTTCAGGGTCTGGCAAAACCACCTGCTTAATGATGCTGGCAGGGTTTGAATACCCCACCACCGGCAATATCTATTTAGACCAGCAGAACATCAATCGCGTGCCACCACACCAACGCAACATTGGTATGGTGTTCCAGAACTACGCTCTGTTTCCACACATGACTGTAGAAAAAAATCTGGAATACCCATTGAAGGTGCGCCGTTTGCCCGCTTCCGAACGTAAGGCCAAAGTACGAAAAGCACTGGAAATGGTGCAAATGGAAGCCTTTGCTAAGCGGTATCCCGCTCAAATGTCAGGTGGTCAGCAACAGCGTATTGCCTTAGCCCGTGCCTTGGTGTTTGAACCCAAACTGGTATTGATGGATGAACCCTTAGGGGCACTGGACAAACAATTGCGTGAACACATGCAGTTGGAGCTTAAAGCCTTGCATCAATCGCTAGGTATCACCTTTGTGTATGTGACCCACGACCAAAGTGAAGCACTCACCATGTCGGACCGTGTTGCGGTGTTTAACGATGGCATCATTCAACAGATTTCTTCGGTTAACACCCTCTATGAAGCGCCACAAAACCCCTTTGTGGCAAACTTCGTAGGCGACAACAACCTGCTCACTGGCACCCTATCCCACACTGATGGAGACATGTGTCAGATCACGCTGGGAGATGGCAGTGTCATTCACGGGCTCAACGTTAATCACACGGCAACAGGGCACGCTGCAGCGCTGAGCATACGTCCTGAACGCATACAGGTGATGGCCGCCCCCACACACAACTGCATCCCCGCACAAATTACCAATACGGTGTACTTGGGTGACCACGTACGTCTGATCTGCAAAACCCACGATCAACAAGAGATCAGCATCAAACAGCAGGTCAGCCAACTTAGCGCAGACACTAGTCTGGCTCCGGGCGCATGGCTATCACTACAACTTCCCCCTGCCTTCGCCCGCGTTTTTACCGCCTAAATCACCCTTGGGCACCACGCTGTACATCCTATACCTATATATAACGGAGACAACCATGAAAACATCCCACAAGGTAGTACTTGGTGTAATCAGTAGTATGTTGGCATTTGGCAGTCAGTCGGCCTTGGCGCGCGACCTGACCATTGTGAACTTTGGCGGTGCTGCCGGCGCTGCACAACAAACCGCCTTTGTAGAACCCCTGCAGCAACAAAAGAACATCAAAATCCTTAACGTTCCCTACAACGGTGAACTGGCCAAAATCAAGGCCATGGTAGACACCAATAATGTGGTGTGGGATGTGGTGGAGATTGAAACAGCTGACCTGAGCCGTGGCTGTGATGAGGGCTTATTCGAGCCACTAGATTGGGACAACATCATTGATAAAGATGCGCTGATCCCCGAAGCCGTACACGATTGCGGCATGGGTGTATTTGTGTGGTCCACCGTCATGGCCTACAACGGCAAAACACTGGATCAAACCCCTAACGGCTGGGCTGATTTCTGGGATGTGGAAAAATTCCCCGGTAAACGTGCTCTGCGTAAAGGTGCCCGCTATAACCTAGAGTTCGCGTTGATGGCCGATGGCGTGGCCCCTAAAGACGTGTACACCGTGTTGAACACCCCTGAAGGCGTAGACCGCGCTTTTAACAAACTCAACGAACTCAAACCCCATATTCAATGGTGGGAAGCCGGTGCTCAACCTTTGCAAATGCTGGCGGCTGGCGACGTAGTGATGTCCACCGTCTATAACGGTCGCATCGCTGCGGCCAACGCGGAAGGCCAAGACCTACGCATTGTGTGGAACGGCAGTATCTACGACTTAGACTACTACGTCATCCCTATGGGTTCGCCCAACAAGGCGCTAGCCCAAGAATTTATTAGTTTCTCGGCGCAGCCCGAGCAGCAAATAAAACACGCCCAAAGCATCAACTACGGTGCCATCAACAAAGCTGCTATCGCTGATCTAGACGAGGCCACCTTGGAACAAATGCCCAACTCGCCGCAAAACGCCGAGCATGCGTTGCTGTCCAGCTATGACTACTGGGCTGACCACGGCGAAGAGCTAGACCAACGCTTCACAGCATGGTCCACCCAATAACCCTTCTGTGATGACGCCGTGCTCGGGATAGAGCACGGCTTGCTTAACGGGTAGTATCTAATGACTTCTTCCATGACGCTGTCTACAGCGGACATAAAAAAAGCCGTGGTCAAAGCACATCGCAAGCAACGCTGGCAAGCAGCTGGATTGCTGGCTCCATTGGCGATATTTCTAGTGGTTATCTTTGTTATCCCTGTCGCGGCCTTGCTGTTTAGGGCTGTGGATAACCCAGAGGTAATAGAACACATGCCACGCACCTTAGTGGCACTGAAAAGCTGGGATCAACAAAGTGCACCACCACCTGAAAGCTATGTGGCGCTCGCCACCGATCTGCAGCATGCCAAAGACGGTACAGGCTCCGGCTTATTAGCTAGGCGCTTAAATTACGAAATTGCAGGCTACAGAACGCTAATTTTTAAAACCGTACGCAAAATGCCGTTGGCTGATGTGCAAAACAAATCGGCCGAAAGCATACGTGACGAAATCATCGCCATTGACCCACGCTGGGCCGAGGTGGACTATTGGCGCGCTATCAGCAACAACGACCGCGCTTATTCAGACTATTACTTACTGGCCTCGCTGGACCTAACTCGCAACACTCAAGGCGAGATTGTTGCCGTACCAGAAGGCAGCTCAGCCTTTCAAAGTATCTTTGCGCGCACCTTTGAAATTAGCTTTGGCGTCACTCTTATTGCCTTGTTACTGGGCTTCCCGCTGGCGTACTGGATGAGCCGCATGAGTGCACGCAGTGCCAACTTGGTCATGATCTGTGTGCTGATACCTTTCTGGACGTCTGTATTGGTGCGTATTGCTGCATGGATAGTACTGCTGCAACGCCAAGGTTTAATCAACAAAACACTGATGCAACTTGGCCTAACTGATATGCCGTTAGACCTACTGTTTAACCGTATAGGCGTCTACATTGCCATGGTGCATATCATGCTGCCATTTATGGTTTTACCTATATATAGCGTGATGCGTTCTATTCCGCCTACCTATCAACGGGCGGCCATTTCGTTAGGCAGCCACCCCTTTGCTGCCTTCTGGAAGGTATACGTGCCACAGACTTACCCCGGTATTGCCGCTGGGTGTTTGTTGGTCTTCATCATCTCTATTGGTTATTACATTACCCCTGCCTTACTAGGGGGTGCCAACGACCAAATGATCAGTTACTACGTGGCCTACTTTACGAATCAGACCATTAACTGGGGTATGGCAAGCGCCTTAGGTTTCTTGTTATTGGCCGGCACCTTAGTGCTGTACACCTTGTACCGCCGCCTCTCTGGCCGCGAACTGGGACTGGGCTAAAGGAATAGTCATGACACCTAATCCATATCTTTCGCCTTCTGAGCGCCTGTGGAAAATAACCCAGCGCGTACTGTGCTGGCTCATACTGATTTTCCTGCTTACGCCCATTCTGGTCATTGTGCCCTTGTCGTTTAGTGAGGGCAGCCTGTTGCTGTACCCCATGCCCGGTGTGTCGCTACGCTGGTACGAAGCCTTATTTAGCTCAGAAGACTGGATACGCGCCACACGCAACAGCTTTATTGTGGCCCCCTTGTCTACCGTCATCGCCACCGTCTTAGGCACCATGGCTGCTATGGGGTTGCAACGCGCTAACTTCATTGGCAAAAGCCTGCTGATGGGTATGCTGATTTCGCCTATGATCGTGCCTCTGGTGGTAGTAGGGGTTGGGGTATATCTGTTTTTCGCACCCTACGGCTTAACCAACAGCTACATGGGGTTGGTGCTGACCCACGCTGCCTTAGGCTCACCCTTTGTGCTCACTACGGTGCTGGCGACCTTACAAGGCTTTGATAGCAACTTAGTACGCGCCGCCTACAGTTTGGGGGCTCACCCCTTGCGGGCTTTCTTCACCGTCACACTCCCCATCATTGCCCCCGGGGTAATTGCTGGGGCGCTGTTCGCCTTCATTACCTCGTTTGATGAAGTCATCACGACGCTGTTCTTAGCCGGCCCGCAGCAGGTGACATTGCCACGTCAAATGTTTACCGGCATACGTGAAAACATCAGTCCCATTATTGCGGCCATTGCCGCCATTTTGATTGTGTTTTCCACCGCACTACTACTGACCTTAGAATGGCTGCGTGGCCGTAACGCCAAACGCGCCGTACGCGTAGATAGCAGCACCTAAGTTCGTTATTAAAAAAGGCCCTTTACCGTTTCGAAGGTAAAGGGCCTTTTTGCTATCCATACACTTAAAATCGCTCATCATAACGAGCAGGTAACACCAGCTCGCGTATAAACGACGCATCTGACAACGCCAACATCGTACGCACCACACTGACTACATCATGCACCGGCACCGTATGCCCGTCGTCACGCGCCGCCGCCTCGGCCACTGGCACGGATAACGCATCCTCCGTGTTCAAATAGCCCAACTGCAACACACTCACTTTCAGCCCTTGCGCTCTAAAACCTTCACGCAGGGCGTCTGCCATTCCACTTAACGCAAACTTGCTGGCACCAAAGGCAACCTCAGGCCGACCACTTTGGCGCAACGCCGACGTAGAGCCCGTCAAAATTACCTGTGCTTTGTTAGATCGCAACACATTAGGCATCAAGCGTTTCAGTGCTAACAAAGTCGCAGTGATGTTCACCTCTACCAATTGCTGCAGGCTGTCATCACTGTCATTTAAGAAGTTATAAGCGTCTGAAAACGCCTGCGCCTCCCAAATACCTAAGTTATAAATCAGCACATCAATAGTAGAGGGTGCGGCTGCAGCCAGCGTGTTCACGGCCTGTACAGGATGGCTCATATCAGCCTCTATCCACGCTATAGCCGCACCGTTTAGCGACTGCACATCCTGTGGTCGTTGTCGTGACACACCAATGACGGTATCGCCAGCGCTACCTACGCCTTCTACCAAGGCTCGTCCCAACCCTTTACTAGCCCCTATGATCATGATATTCATGATTTTTCCCTTTTCTGTCTGTGCGAATACCGCCTAATGCGGCAAGATAATTGTGAGTCTGGCAGATTTGAGCGAAAATAGACGTTTTGCCTGATTTTTTCTACAGGCTTTAGCCTCTTTTACCGTATCTGCTGATGTCTACCCTTGCCCAAGAAGCTTCGCGCCGCCGAACTTTTGCGATTATTTCTCACCCTGACGCGGGGAAGACCACCCTTACGGAAAAACTGCTGCTGTTCGCAGGTGCAATCCAAATTGCGGGTAGCGTGAAATCGCGTAAAGCGGAACGGCACGCAGCCTCTGACTGGATGGAGATCGAAAAACAACGTGGTATTTCAGTAGCGTCCTCGGTGATGCAGATGGAATACCGTGACTGTGTGATCAACCTGCTAGACACCCCCGGGCACCAAGACTTCTCGGAAGACACCTACCGCGTGCTAACAGCAGTGGATGCCGCCTTGATGGTGATTGATGCCGCCAACGGTGTAGAGCCACAAACCATTCGCCTGCTGCAAGTATGTAGAGCGCGCAACACCCCTATTATTACCTTCATCAACAAACTTGACCGCGAAGTTCAAGAACCCTTGAACCTGTTGTCCGAGATTGAAGACCACTTGGGCATGGAAGCCATTCCTTTTGCCTGGCCTGTGGGGATGGGGCGTGCATTTGGCGGGGTGTTTAACCTGAATGCCGATCACCTACACGTCTTTACCTCTGGCAAAGAACACCGCAGCGATAACGATGAAAAGCTTCCAGGCCTAGATAACCCCGAAACTGAGCGCCGCTTCGGAGAAAACTTCACTAAAACGCGTGATGAAATTCACCTGATTAAAGAAGCTGTTAGCGACTTCGACCATGACGCCTTCTTAGCGGGTAAACAAACACCAGTGTTTTTCGGTTCTGCACTGAACAACTTTGGTGTGCAAGAAGTGCTGGATGCACTAGTTGATATGGCTCCCCCTCCCGGCCCCCGTATTGCGTTGCAACGTACGGTAGAGCCTGATGAGCCTAAATTCAGTGGTGTGGTCTTCAAGGTGCAAGCCAACATGGACCCCGCCCACCGCGACCGCGTAGCCTTTGTGCGCGTTAGCTCTGGCCATTTCCAACGTGGTATGCGCCTAAAAGTAGCGCGTACCAACAAAGAAATTCGCCCTAATAACGTGGTGTCCTTCTTGTCGCAGCGTCGCGACCTACTAGAAGAAGCTTACGCCGGCGATATTATTGGTATTCCTAACCATGGTGTACTGCAGTTAGGTGACGTGTTGACCGAAGGCGAAAGCTTGCAGTTCACTGGCCTGCCATTCTTTGCCCCTGAATTGTTCCAAGCGGTAGAGGTCAAAGACCCTCTGCGCACTAAACAGTTGCGTATTGGGTTAACGCAATTAGGGGAAGAAGGCGCCATTCAGGTGTTCCGTCCCCACCTCACCAGCGGCGTACTATTGCTGGGTGCGGTAGGTCAGTTGCAGTTCGAAGTGGTGGCGCATCGCCTACGTACTGAGTACAACGTAGACGCCAGACTGTCCCCCTCACGCTACAATTTGGCACGCTGGGTAACAGCCACTGACGAGAAAGCAATGAAGAAGTTCTTAGAGACTAACGCTGCCAATATTGCCTACGACGTCGTTGACGCTATTGCGTTCTTGGCTTCCTCTCCGGCACAGCTACGTGTGGCACAAGAGCTAAACCCCGGCATAGAATTCCATGCCATGCGTGAACATGGCGGACAGGTTTTCGCTACAATGTAAACTTCAAGCTCTGGCCCATTCCTGTGAATGGGCCAGCCGCTACCATCACAGCGAACACTTACTATGTCTTGGCGTTTAATTCTTGCAATCGTGTTACTAGCTTTGGGAGCCTCCGTGTGGGGCGGTATCCAGATGGGTAACTGGCTGGTAGAAAATGGCCCATTGCGTGCTCCCAACATGGTAGCTATTGAAGAAGCTGCTTTGTTAATGCCTACACTAGACGCGGATGGCAAACCCTATGTCACGCCGGCCCCTCAACCCCTGATCAACGGTAGGCTAGGTGTACCAGACGAACTAGAGCCCTTCGACTGGAAGATCACTGCTAAAACAGCAGATAAATACAATCCTCCTATTGCTTTAGCCAATACACGCTTGTCTGCCAGTGCACTGTCGGACTTACGCCAACAAGACTCTACCTCCCCCAGTGGATTACAAGGCATAGCGCGCATTGGTCCTTCCGGTTCCCGAGGAGCGCAAGCCATACAGCCTGTGGATATCACTATTCCACCGCCACCACCTGCTACGCCTGTGCCTAACGTAGGAAGCAACAGCAGCTGGATTCCTCAGTTCCAACGCGAGATGGCAGCCTGCGCACAACGTGGCTTCTTTGAGCGCCCTAGCTGCTCGTGGGATGTACGTAATAAGTACTGTGGTCCTAACAACGCTTGGGGCCAAGTAGACGGTTGTCCGGCGAAATAACCCCTAATGTAAAACCTAGATACAAAAAAAAACGCTACGTACAATACGTAGCGTTTTTTTGATTGACAGTAACAAATGGCGTTAATCGTCGTTCATTTGGGACTGCAAGTAGTTCTGTACACCCACTTTTTCTATCAATTCCAGCTGTGTTTCCAGCCAATCGATATGCTCTTCAGTGTCGTCCAGAATTTTCAGTAGTAGATCGCGAGACACAAAATCGCTCACGCTCTCACAGTACTGCATACCTTCCTTCACGGTGACATGGGCGGCTTTTTCTAGCGCCAAATCACATGCCAACATTTCTGGCACATCTTCACCAATGCGCAGCTTATGCAGGTCTTGTAGGTTAGGCAGGCCTTCTAGCAGCAAAATACGTTCAATCAGCAAATCGGCATGTTTCATCTCGCCGATGGACTCTTCGTATTCTTTCTTGCCCAGCTTTCCAAAGCCCCAATGATTCATCACACGAGCATGCAGGAAGTACTGGTTAATCGCCGTCAGCTCATTTTTAAGCTGCTGGTTCAAGTAATAAATAACTTTGGTGTCGCCTTTCATTGTTCTCACCTCCGGAAAGCTACGTTAAGCCAAACAGACCTTAACTATACCAGTCCGGACACCATTATTTGAGGCTTCAAGCCAGAATAATTAGCGCAAAAAAAGGCAAAAAAGAGAAGCATTCTCAAACACTTAGCTTGAGAATGAGCTGTGAGCTTGTTAGATCAGGACAGGGTGGCGTAAGAAACCGTGCGTGCGGGACGCAATTGTGAGTCATTTGCTGCCAACTCAACAGTTTCAGGTTCACGCGCAATTTGCGTAGCAAACAGCGAACCTTCGCTGGCATATTGCCCACCGGGCAAATACTCAACGGCTGTGTCCGCGCAGGCTCCGCAGCAAGTTGCCACTCCAAGTTGAGCTTGTAAATCTGACATGGTGGAAACACCATTGTTTACAGCTTCTTTGACCTGACGCTCAGTAATAGCGTTACATATACAAATATACATGCGAACTATTATCATCCTCAGTTCCAAAAAAAGCAACTACTGAAGTTTCGTCACACTTTAGCCTTTTTCATAGTTGGTTAAAACCAACGTTATACGCAGCCAAAAACTGGGGTCATCAAAGGCTTTCTGCAACAATACCCCCTTGTCAGACTTTCCTTCCTGATTCTCAAATTTAGGTTGCCATGAAAACAGCTTCTGCTACCCAACGCCCAGACCGCGCTCTGCTACGCAATACGCTGATGCGCCTGACTATGCCCCAGAAACTACTCAGTATCGTCGTCACGCTTGTTGTGGCGCTGATCTGGTGGCCTCTATTGCAGCGTCTAGTACGCTTTGGCGACAGTATCGACTATTCCGGCCTACATGCGCTGGGTTCTGATGGCTTATCGTTTATTCAGCACTACGGTACCTATGTATGGTGGTTTGTTGGGCTGCTTTGCACCCTGCTGATCATCTACATGCTTTATAACTTTGTGATTTTTACCTACGGATTGTGGCAACAACGCGCCGTTAGCGAAAGCACATTAAATACGCTAATTCCGCAGTTATCGCCTGATGCATGTGAAGTCATACACTGGACATGGGCTGAGCGCCGTAATCCCATTACTATCGGTGACTTACAGCGTGCCTCACGCGAATTAGGCAGCGGCCGTTTCGAGAAAATTCGACTCGCCGAACGCCAAGCTGCACTGCTCAATACACACCGCAATGCCGAAACCGTGCCTACAAATGACTTGCAATCGCCCGAATTTCATGTTTGACTAACGGTTATGGATAACGCACGTACTACTTCTCTCAGCATTGCTTCCGCAGACCGTTCAGGTCGCATCGGTGCTGCTGTGCGTGCACGCTTCTCCCTGTCCCAGATTACCCTACTACCACTACTACTAGCGCCCGGTTGCCGGGCCTAGAGCCTAGTGGTAGTTCGGCAGCCAGTATTCAGCCACGTGTTTATCTGCCGTCATTAGCATGACGTAGTGGTTCTGGTGACGGCAAAAAGTTTTATGCTTTTTTCGCCTGACAGGTGCATCAATGATTACCCATCCCGCTTCAAAATACATTCCATTTAAACCTTTCGCCCGCGATTTTTCCGAGCGTACTTGGCCATCCAAACGCATCGAGACTCCGCCTATCTGGATGTCTACTGACCTGCGCGATGGTAACCAATCCCTGATTGAGCCCATGAGCGTAGCGCGCAAATTGCGTTACTTCGACATGCTGGTCAACATTGGTTTTAAAGAAATCGAAGTAGGTTTTCCTTCCGCTTCACAAACCGATTTCGACTTTGTACGTACGCTGATCGATGAAAATCGTATCCCTGACGACGTCACCATCATCTGTTTGACGCAATCTCGCCAAGACCTGATTGAGCGCACTGTAGAAGCCATGGCTGGTGCCAAAACTGCCATGATTCACTTGTACAACGCCTGCGCCCCGGCCTTCCGTAAGATTGTCTTCAAAATGAGCAAAGACGAAGTGCGTCAGTTGGCGGTGAACGGCACCAAAATGATCAAGGAAGCCATTAAGGCTCAACCCGGCACCAAATGGCGCTACGAGTACTCTCCAGAGGTGTTCAGTACCACTGAACCTGAAGTCGCCTTAGACGTATGTAATGCCGTTGTAGAAGCGTGGAACCCTAGCCCAGAAGATCCAATCGTGCTGAACTTGCCCGCTACGGTCGAAGCCACTACCCCTAACCTGTACGCTGACCAAATTGAATGGATGCACAACAACTTGGCGCGTCGCGATAGCATTCTGATCAGCTTGCACCCACACAATGACCGCGGCACTGCTGTTGCGGCTGCCGAGTTTGGCGTCATGGCAGGTGCAGACCGAGTGGAAGGCTGCTTGTTTGGTAACGGTGAACGTACGGGCAACGTGTGTTTGGTCACCTTGGCCCTGAACTTGTACACCCAAGGTGTGCACCCAGGCTTAGACTTCTCGGACATTGACGCTATCCGCTTGTGCGCCGAAGAATGCAACCAGATTCCTGTACACCCACGTCACCCTTACGCTGGCGATTTGGTGTTCACAGCGTTCTCTGGCTCTCACCAAGACGCCATCAAAAAAGGCTTTGTATTGCAGAAAGCCGATGAGCCTTGGGAGATTCCTTACTTGCCAATCGACCCCGCCGACTTGGGCCGCAGCTACGACGCCGTGATTCGCGTCAACAGCCAGTCTGGTAAAGGTGGCGTGTCGTACTTGCTGGAACAAGAACATGGCTTGGTGTTGCCACGTCGTCTGCAAATTGAATTCAGCCGTGCTATTCAGCGTGTAACCGAAGAAACCGGCAAAGAAGTCACACCAGAAGCCGTGTACAGCATTTTCGAAAGCGAATACTTAGACACCAAAGGCCCATGGAAGCTGATTACACACACCATCAGCAGCGCGCCTAAAGACGAAGACGGCAATCAACGCGTCAGCATTGAACTGACCGTGAAAGTGAATGGCGAAGAACGTCATTTGAAAGGCGCTGGCGAAGGTGCTTTGGCTGCTTTCATCAATGCCTTGGATATGCCTATCAAAGTCATGGACTACACTGAGCACGCGATTGGCAGTGGCATTGACACCAAAGCTGCTACCTACATCGAAACTCGTATTGCCGATAACCAAAGTGGTTTTGGCGTAGGGATTCATCAGGACATCCTGACCTCTACGTTTAAAGCTATCTTGAGCGCCGTTAATCGCCATGAACTGGCGAAACGTGCAGAAGCCGAATGTGCGTAATACAGTGATCCTGATTCGCACTCGCTCCCACTAAGCGCCTGCCAGTTACCCTGGCACTACCGCTAAACGCCCCTACCAGGGGCGTTTTTGCATTCTAGGCTTACCACTCAGTGTGAGCAGGTTCCCACATCACATCCACATTAGCCTCGGCAGAGCGGCGCATCATATCCAACAAAGGGAAGGCACGTTGTCGGAAGCTAACCGGTAACTGCATAGGGTGCGTGGTGTTTTCTTCCTCGTCATCTTGATCAGCTTCTTGATGAGACGGGTCTAGTGAAATCGCGCGCTCCACACCAGCGATAGCCGCTGCCAACTGATCATGGGGAATCACCCCTTGTTCTGGCAAAGCATCAAGGTAGGGACGACCGGCCGCTTTCAAGACCAACAGGGCATGCTCCGCAAACATCATGACGTTGGGGGCAGCTTTAGAACTAAACACCAGCAACATAGCACTTTCTCCTATAGATCATCATGGCCCCTATGGTAACGCGCTTAGTCCAAAAAATAGCAGCATATAAGCTGCTTTTTTATGTATGGAGTCACGCTCATGCTACGCCTACCTCTTGCGGGCCTACTGATTTCTGTACCCAGCTTGATCTGGGCCCAACAATGCCAAGCCCCAGCCGTAGGCCAACACTGTAACGCCAGAGTCGGTCGCCCACCTGACAGCTATTCACTGCCCGATGCCACAGCGGGAAACCCCATACACACCGCCAGCGGCAATAAAACCCATCATGATTGGGACCTGTTTGCGCTCGCACACCGAGATCACATAGGTTTTGGCCGCTTTTACAGTGCTCAAGGGCTGACGCTAGGCAGCTTAGGCGCGCAATGGCAACACCACTACGAAATACGCCTGACACAGTCAGCAGATCGTTATGTGGTGCACTTACCCGGTGAAGCCAGTGTGCTACTTAGCGAACAAGCCTCATCACAAGGCTTCATACGTGCAGGCACTACGGCGCATGAGTACACGTGGTATCACCACAGTGGTGATCGCTACACCTTCGTGCAGGGTAGGCTACGGCATCTCGTAAAAAATGGTCAAAACATCTACTTTGACTACTACCCTGCTGATAGCCCATGGCCGCATCAACTGCAACACATACGTACTGAACGAACCCAACTGGTGCTGCAGTATCAACAGCATGGTGGACGCTACTATCTACAACAACTACACAGCCCCATAGGGGTTATACGCTACCACTACGATCAACCTGCAGCATCTGAACTGCTACGTTTGCAGCAAGTGCACTATCCCGATGGGCGTAGCCTGCATTATCTGTACGAACCTGAGCAACAACGTGGGCACCCTTTTGCCCTAACGGGCATCAGCATTCAACACCAACCAAACGGACAGCTCTATCGCTTACGCTATTGGGCCTACGATAGCCAAGGCCGCGCCATTTATTCAGCCCAAGAAGATCAACAACAAGCTGTAGAAATACAGTATCCCACCACCAACACCCACCCCATACGTGTACGCAGCGACATGGGCGAGCAACAGCAAACACTCAACCCTGCACAGCGCCTGATCAGCACAACTGGCAAGGCATGCCCAGGCTGCCCACCGACGAATCTAAAAATTACGTCGCCACGCACCGGGCAATTACACATTAATACGCTACACCTACAGCAACGCCCAAATGGTCTGACCCTTAACCCAGAACACGCCGGCTGGCCCCACTTGCAGCTACATTATGACGCGACAGGTCAACTGCAGCAGTGGTTTAGTGAGCTAAGTGGACACACGCGCTGGGCCTACGATTTAAACGGCATGCCGTTGCGCCAAACACATGCCAATGGCGACCAGCTCACCGTCACCCGCCAGAGCAAAGATCATCGCTGGCAACTAGACTACCGTTCAGCCGCCCAACACAGTCAAACCGTCGTGCACTGGCCAGAGCCAACGCGGTTGCTTGTACAGCACCCACATGACACGCAAGAACAGCGCTTTGATCGCAACGGCAATCTGCTTTACCGCCGTATCACACGCCCTTCAACGTCTAACAGCGAAGACCGCTATCGCTACGATAACCAAGGCCGGTTGCTAGAACATACATTACCCGAAGGTGGAAGCTTGCATTACGGCTGGTCTACTCGCTCTGCGCAGTTACTCACCATAGTGTGGCAAAACGCCACGGGAAAACGTATTACCCTATTGCGTCCCCAACCCGGTGGCTATGCTCACGCTAATAACCTCGTTACCCAACTGGATTACACCTTGGCCAGACAGGCCTATACCTTGTCTGTTCGCTCTGATCAAAAACTGTATTACCTAAGTACACGTTCCTACCATACCGATTCTGGTGCGCTACGTTCAGAGCGGCACGCCTTCCCCCAGCTACCGCATAGCCAGCGTTTTACTTTTGGTTATAACGCCCAGCGACAAACGGTAGTGGTGCAAGGTGATCAAGGCTCCCCCCTGTTTTACGCGTGGTCAGAAACAGGAGCGTTAGCACATACAAACAGCACTGCTATGCTGCACATACAACGCGATGCATCGGGCTTAGCTAGCAGCGTACAAAGCCCCGAGCGTACGCTGACATTACGCTACGGCCCACAACGCCAGTTGCAGCAAGTGTGGCAACAACAGCAACAGCTTGCTCGCTATAGTCACAATGCCTTTGGTCAACTTACCGAGGCACACTACCCTCACGAAAGCCGTTATTTTTATATCAGCGGCACGCGACTAGAACAAGAGCATAGGCGCGCTACCCCTACCGCACCCGTACATGAATCTAGGCGTTATGTTTACGCGCACGATGTGCCTATTGCCATGCTGCGCTATATCCCTAACCAAGCCACTGAACTCTACAACATACATAGCGATTGGTTGGGCGCACCACACAGCATGACTGACCAAGACGGTGCAATAGTGTGGGCAGCTCAGCTATCGCCCTTCGGGCACGCGCAATTGCTGGTGAATAGCGTAGATTTACCCTTGCGTCTGCCCGGCCAATATGCCGACCCAATCACCGGTTGGCACCACAATGGTTATCGCACCTATTTGCCACAGCAAGGGCAGTACCTAGAACCAGACCCTTTAGGTCCTATCCCCGGTTTACAAGCCTTAGGATATGCACGCCAACAACCTCGCCGTTATGCAGACCCCACAGGCCTAGTCCTATTTGCTTTTGATGGCACCCGCCAAAACCAACATACAGACAGCAACGTACAGCTATTTAGCCAACTGTACGATGGCGACAGTTTTTACCAAGCAGGCCCCGGTAACCCCTACTACGTAGAATGGGATGCCATTACAGCCAGTCAGGCACAGCAAATTATTCAAAACCAATGGGCACATCTGCTTAACATCATTGAACGTAGCCAACGTGATGCAGGTGCTGTACTGCCCATAGACATACTGGGCTTTTCCAGAGGTGCAGCCTTAGCCAGACATTTCGCCAACTTACTTGTGCAGCACACTCAAGATGGCTGGTTTCAATACCAACACCCACAGCGCGGTCAGCTAGCCATGTGCGTACAACTGCGCTTTATGGGGTTGTTTGATACCGTTGCCCAATTTGGCTTATCTGGTTCTGCCAACCACTTATACGACCTATCCATTTCACCCGTATGGGGCTGGGTAGCCCATGCCGTTGCCTTGAACGAACACCGATGGATGTTTCCGCTATACAGTCTTGATGTAGCCGCTAACCTAAACAGATTAGAGCAAGCCTTCATAGGCGCACACTCAGACATAGGGGGTGGGCACGACCTGCTTGAGCCCCAACCCGGTGACCTTAGCCGTGTCGCGCTTATGTGGATGCTGTGGCAAGCGCGAGGCGTAGGGCTCAATTTTCGTGATTTACCTAACGATGACACCACCGTTTCCGACCCTATCCTGCATGACGAACGATCCGCATTAGAGCGCTATTTGCTCAACAGTGACCGGCGCGTGCAATCGCCATCACACCCTGCCAATAACCTCTATCAACACGATCATCCAGAACTGGGAAAAACCGTACGTGACCAAGTAGAAGCCTTCTTACGACGTTTTGACGATTGGCGTACACGCGACGACAATCAAGTGGCAGAAGTCGATATGCCAGCGTACTACCGTTGGCTAGCACAGCAAAACGCCCAAACACCTTGAATCAAAGAGGAAATCTATGGCAAATCACGCTATCATGTAACCCTTGGACTTTCTTTACGTGCGGGCCACGGCATACGTCCGTTTTTCCATCACGCAACCTGATACTACACACGATTTCTATGCTTGCAGAGCAACAACAACAGCTCATCGCGCTGCTTCAAAGCGCCGTTCACGCCCTCGTTCCTGACGCGTCACCAACTATCACCCTAGAGCGCCCAAAAGTGGCTGCACACGGTGATGTGGCTTCCAATATTGCCATGCAATTGGCTCGTCCGGCCAAACGTAATCCGCGTGAATTGGCGCAGGAAATCGTTGCGCACGTACAAGCCAACCCTGATGCTCAAAACCTCATTGCCGCCGCCGAAGTGGCTGGCCCTGGTTTCATCAACTTCCGCCTGACGACTGCCGCACACCAAGCTGTGCTGCACACTATCGCTCAGCAAGGTGCTCAATACGGCTACCAACCTAAGCGCACTGACAAAGTATTGGTAGAGTTCGTTTCAGCGAACCCTACAGGCCCACTGCACGTAGGCCACGCACGCCAAGCCGCACTGGGCGACGCCATTTGCCGTCTGTTTGCAACACAAGGTTTTGATGTCACCCGCGAGTTCTACTACAACGACGCCGGTAACCAAATTGAGAACTTGGCGATCAGTGTGCAAGCCCGTGCGCGTGGCATCGACCCGGACTCTGACGAGTTTCCTAAAGACGGCTACCGTGGTTCGTACATCCAAGATATCGCTGAAGACTTCTGCGCTGGCAAAAGCGTAGGCGCTGCCGACGTAGAAACCGTTGTAGCGTCTGGCGATGTGGACAATTTGGATGACATCCGCCGATTTGCTGTGGCTTACTTGCGCCGCGAGCAAGACTTAGACTTGCAAGCGTTTGGCCTGAAGTTTGATAACTACTACCTAGAAAGCTCGCTGTACACCAGCGGCCGTGTAGAGAAAACCGTAGAGGCGTTGGTTAACGCTGGTCACACCTACGAAGAAGAAGGCGCATTGTGGCTACGCACTACCGAACTCGGTACTGGCGACGATAAAGATCGCGTGATGCGTAAGCGTGAAGGCGGCTACACCTACTTCGTTCCCGATGTGGCCTACCACGTTGCTAAGTGGGAGCGCGGCTTCCACCACGCCATCAACATTCAAGGCACTGACCACCACGGCACTATTGCCCGTGTACGCGCTGGCCTGCAAGGCTTAGACATTGGTATTCCTAAAGACTACCCAGCCTACATTTTGCACAGCATGGTCAAAGTGATGCGCAACGGTGCCGAAGTAAAAATCTCCAAGCGTGCCGGTAGCTATGTCACGATGCGCGAACTAATCGAATGGGTAGGCCAAGACGCCGTGCGCTTCTTCCTTGCGCAACGTCGTGCTGACTCAGAGTTCGTGTTTGACATCGACTTGGCGCTCTCTCGTAGCGAAGAAAACCCTGTGTACTACATCCAGTACGCACATGCTCGCATTCACTCTATGGTGAATCAAGCAGGCGAAACTGCTGAGCAAATCCAACAGGCTGACATCAGCCTATTAACAGCCCCCACTGAGCTGACCATGCTGCAACGTTTGGCCGAATATCCTGCCATGCTGCAACTGGCGGCAAACGACTTAGCACCACACCAAATCACATTCTGGTTGCGTGATTGTGCGGCAGACTTCCACGCTTGGTACAACGCAGAACGCGTCAACGTCGATGACCTGCCCCTGAAACGTGCCCGCCTTGCTTTGGCTATTGCCTGCGCGCAAGTCATTGCTAACGGCCTGAGTGTACTGGGTGTGTCTGCACCTGAAAAAATGTAGGAACTATGGCAACACGACGCAAGAGTACTAGCTCCAGAAAAACCTCCAGTGGCGGCGGTGGCAGCACCTTATTTGGCATTATTATTGGCCTGATTCTAGGGTTAGCCGCCGCGGCAATGGTCGCGTATTACATCACCAAAGCACCCATGCCTTTCAATGACAAGGCCTCCAGAGCCGCACCCAATGTGCTGCTTCCTGAAGTGCGTGATGCACCCGATCCGAATATAGGGTTATACCCACGCCCAACCACGGGGGCTAATGGTCAACCTGATAGCTTGAGTCCTGTTGCCCCAGGTGGCGGCACACGCCGCGACGAGGACGTACTAGGTGAGTTAATTGCCACCCTACCGGATGCGGCGAAGCCTCCGGTAGTGGCAGCGCCTACTGCGCAACAACCCACCACACCGGCAGCCAATGCTACCGCTGCTACGGCTGAACCCAAGCAGCTAGCCATGATACCGCCACCAGCACCGCCTAAAGCGGGTGCTTCGCAGCGTTATTTCTTGCAAGCTGGGGCATTCCGATCTGCCAGTGATGCGGATGCCACCAAAGCGCGCATTTTGATGATGGGTTTGCCTGCTGAAGTGCAAGTGGCCGAGGTCAATGGCACGACATTGAATCGTGTACGCGTAGGCCCTTTTAATGGCATAGATTCTATGAATCAGGCACGCATCACCTTAGGTAACGAACAAATTGCTACTTCTGTGGTACGCCAGCCTTGAACTTTATGCTGTACGTACTGTCCTATAGCCCTATTACCTAGCAGGAAGGAAATCCTATAATGAACAAATCTTCAGTTCTTCGTCTGGCGGCTAGCAGTGTACTGACACTAAGCGCGCTTTTCAGTGCCTCTTCTTCTATGGCACAGCAGGCACAACAACCTTACGTCGCGCTGGAACAAGCCCAGCCTTCGGACACGCTTAACAAAACCGAAGTTCTGGAATTTTTCTCTTATAGCTGCCCACATTGCGCAACCGCTGAGCCACTGGTTGCAGAATGGGCCACCAAACTGCCTGAAAACACCGTGCTGCAACGTGTACCTATTGCCTTCAACGCTGGCATGGTAGACCTGCAACGCATGTACTACACCTTGGAAGCCTTGGATCGCTTGGACCTGCACGAAGCTCTGTTTAAAGCGCTGCATCAAGAAAGAAAACCGCTGTTTGATGCAAAAGCCCTGACCCAATGGGCTGTGGACCAAGGCGTAGATAAAGACGAGTTCACCAACACCTTCAACTCGTTTGGCGTGAACACCAAGATTGCTAAAGCCAACGATTTGGCACGCGTATACCGCATCGAAGCCACACCAAGCTTGGCAGTTGCTGGTAAATATGTGACCAACCCAAGCATGGCACGTGGTATTCCACAAATGCTGGAACTGGCTGACGGCTTGTTGAAACAATAAGCTCAGGGGCTTACGGCTAACGTCGTCCCCCTGCGGTCAGACGGTAGACTCCCCATTAAAAAGCCCCCTGATGCATAGCATCAGGGGGCTTTTTGTATGGTTTCACCCATGCACACTACCTATGTAGGCGCTTACAGACCTGCTGGACGTACATAACCTGGGAAATGCTGATCCAGTGCCGCTTTAAAGGCGTCTGATTTGAACGCTGCTTTCAGATCTTGTGCCCAAGGTTTGTCTAGGTCTTCGGTACGCACTGCCACTACCTGTTGGTAGTCCACAGGTGGCTGTTCCAACGCTACAGCGCTGGTTAGATCCAAACCTGAAGCAATCGCAAAGTTACCCGGAACCACCGCGTACTCTACACCACCAATAGTGCGTGGCAATTGTGCTGCTTCTACTGGCTGCAAACGGATGTTTTTAGGGTTCTCAGTCACATCACGCTCTGTTACGCGTAATGGGTCTGCATCTTGCTTCACAGTGATCACTTGATGCTGTTGCAGCAGTTGCAACGCACGCGCCAAGTTACTGGGGTCGTTAGGCACGGTGAAGCGGTCTTTGTCTTGCACATCTGCCAAGCTATCGCGGCCAGTGGCGTAAATACCCATAGGAGCAGTGGTGCTCTGTACTAAATCGCTTAGCGGCAGATTTTGGTCTGTTTTAAAACGGTTCAGGTACGCAATGTGTTGGAACAAGTTCGCATCCAACGCGCCATGAGCCAATGCGATGTTTGGCTGTACGTAGTCGTTGAACTCTATCAGTTTAACCTTGTAGCCTTGCTCTTCTAACTGAGGCACAACAGCCAACTTCAGTACGTCATAGTTATAGCCAGCCGTCGCACCAAACACCAAGCTTGGTTTGTTTGGATCCACTGCGTGAGCAGCGCTGCTGCCCAGAGTTAGCATGGCGGCGATGGTGCCAAGCATAAGCTGGCGGCGTAGCTTTAACATGAGAATACCCCTTGAGTAATACGAGTAAAAAACAAAAATTACGAACGTTTATCCAGACGGTGCGCCAGGGCGTTACCACCAAACTGAATGATCTGCACAATCACAATCAGTATCGCCACCGTCATTAACATCACATCGGTCTGGAAGCGGTAATAGCCATAACGAATAGCCAAGTCACCAATACCACCGCCACCTACTACGCCAGCAACAGCAGAGTAGGACAGAAAACTTACTGCCAGCACAGTGAGTGCCAAGATCAGCCCCGATCTAGCTTCACGGGCCAACACACGCCACACAATTTGCAGCTCAGATGCTCCCATGGCTTGAGCAGCTTCAATCACACCACGCGGCACCTCACGCAGGCTTTGCTCTACTAAACGTGCCAAATACGGAATTGCGGCTACCGACAAAGGCACTGAGGCCGCCAATGGCCCAATGGGTTCACCCACAATTTTCAGTGTGACTGGTGCCAACACCACCAACAAAATAATGAAAGGGAATGAACGTATGGTGTTCACTACCCAACTCACGACCAAATAGGTTTTAGGACTGCTTAAAGATTGCCCGGGGCTCATTAAAAACAGCAACACACCTAAAGGGCCACCCAAAACGATCGCGGCACCCACGCCTATGCCAAGCATTAAAAAGGTTTGGCCTATAGCCAGCCACAAGTCGGGAAGAATAGGAATAATATTGTCAAACATGTACTTACCCTCAAGCGGCGCTTAGCCCTTCTTGGGCATAAAATTTCTGCAATAACTCAGCACGTCGTGCTTCTTCTGCTAGTTCACGCCCCAACGCACTGATACGCGGGGTGTTCTGATCAGCCACATCAACGACCTCTACCAACTGACCGGCTTCCAGAATGGCCGCTCGGGTACACAGCGACAGCACGACTGGCAGCTCATGGGTAACGATCACAATAGTGACCCCCAGTTGGTGATTAATATCACGCAAGGTATCCAGCACCGAACGCGTAGTTTCTGTATCTAGCGCCGAGGTAGGCTCATCGCACAGCATTACTTTAGGGCGTGGAGCCAACGCACGGGCAATCGCCACACGCTGCTTCTGACCACCCGATAACTGAGCGGGGTAATGATGAATCTTGTCACTCAAGCCCACTAGCTCCAAGCACTCACGCACTCGTGCCTCTACTTCTTTCTTATTTACTTTACGGTGCAAGGTCAGCGGAAAGGCGACATTCTCAAACACCGTGGCATTTTGCAGCAAATTAAATTGCTGAAAAATCATGCCCAAATCTTGTCTGGCTAGTCGTAAGTCGCGCTTAGACAGCGTGGTGAGATCTTGTCCTGCCAACAATACACGTCCACTATCGGGGCGTTCCAACAAGTTAATCATCCGCAACAGCGTCGATTTACCTGCACCACTTTTACCAATCAGACCAAATATCTGTCCTTCGGCTATATCCAGTGTCAAGGAACGTATGGCATTAAAAGTGGAACCATCCGGTAACGGGAAAGTCTTGTTTACGGCGTCCAATCGTATCAATGTAGCCGTATTGGTTTGGTTTTTTGATTGCATGGTTACTTCAGAACAAGACTGCTTCGCACGCAGCAAACAGTCGAAAAGAGCGATTCATTATCGCACTTATTGCTTATTTCAAAACTGAACATTTCGCCATAACATAATTTCTTATAGTTATAAGAAAATGACTACGACAAAAACAAGTCAAGGGTGATGGCATCCCATCACCCTTGGCAAGACGTCGTTCAGTATGTGCTAATACTGGGGCACGGCCCCATCACAGCGACTACGTGCTTACACTGCCACCACTAAGGAAATTTCCAGTGGAGACTTGCTAGGCAAGGTGAACACGCCTACTGCAGCACGTGCACTAATACCCGCAGCGCCCAATTCGGCCGCCAAGTAGTCAGATGCAAAGTCAGCCACTTTAGGGTGTTTGTCGAACTCTGGATCCGTACTCGCCACGTACACCGTCATGCTTACTACTTTGCGTAGTTGTTCGGATTCGTTCAACACACTGCGTGCAGCGGTTAACGCATTTTGTACGGCTAACTCGGCAGACTCGCGCAGTACTTCTACAGGATCACTGCTGCTAATACCACCAGTACGAATCAGCACGCCAGCACGACGCGGCGTCATACCTGCTGTAAAAATCAAATTACCTTCGCGGGTAGCAGGCGAATAATTGCCTTGTGGAGCTGGCGTGGCGGATTGGTTACTACTCATTTTTTATACCTCTGGATTAAGGTGGCAACACGCTGCATTGCCTGCACCGTTGCACCATAATCTTGTGAAAAATTAACTCGTATGCTGTTGGTGACGTTAGGCCCGAACTCGCTGCCCGGCGTTACTGTCACCCCTGCTTGCACGCGTAATATACGCACAAACTCTTCTGGCTTAACCACCAAATCAGGTAGCTGAGGAAACAAATAGCTGCCAGCCTGTGAAGGCCGCACTTGCACCCCGTCTACTGCATGCAGGATATCTAGAATAGCATCACGAATACGCTGATGCGCAATAATACGTTGCGACATCCAACCATCCGGCTCATTGAACCACGTACGCAACACTGCTTGGTTATAACCCGCCGCACGCAACGCAATAATGGCCTGCAGTTTCTCCATGCGTTGCACCAAATGTGCTGCCCCAAATGCCACCCCTAACCTAAACCCACTGAGTGATTCTGTTTTAGACGGCCCCATAATGGTCAGCACGTTCTTGGTGTTCATTTCCGGCTGCGCGCGCAAGTGGGTGTACTGTTCACCGCTGTATAACAAGCGTGAGTACAACTGATCCACAATGACGGTCACGTTGTACTGTGCAGCCAATTGTGCCACTTGCTGGATTTCCACAGGGGAATACACCACACCGGTAGGGTTGTTGGGGTTAGAAAATAGAAATACCTCTACTCCAGACTTAAATACCGTTTCCAGCTCGTCCAAATCTAAACCTGCTGCCGTGCGGGTCGCATGGTAATTCAAACGTACGGGTACCTGCTCACCCTCCATAAACGTGACCAGCTTGCGATTGGCGAAGTAATCGGGCTGCACAATCGCCACTTTAGTACCACGCGTCACACAGGCGGCAATGGCCAAAAACAATGCGCCTTGTGTACCCGTAGTAATGATGAGTTCTTCCTCAGCATCTACCGGGCTACCGGTAAACGTACCTAGGTGCTTAGCCACTTCATGACGAATTTCAGCTTTGCCCCGGTACTCGGTATAGGCTTGTGCTCCCCCTTGATGGTAGCCCTCGGTAAACACAGCCAACGCATTATCGACAGGTGGGAACGCATCCACATCACCATGAGAAAAATCCACAGGACGCCCTTCCACGTTGTCACCGCGCAGCAAAGCCTGAAACTCTGCGCCTTGGCGCTGACGCACTTCTTGCCCGGGCGCATTGTCTGTACCCAAGCGACTAAATTTTTCGTCTAACGGATTCATGTTTTACCTCTTTGCATCCAACGCCGCGCGATAAGCTCTATAGCGCGCCATATTTTCTTCATTAGCGGGGTACAAACCTGGCAAGGGATGTCCAGCACGCACTTGCTCTACCACCCAGCCTTCTAAACGCTCTTGCTCGGGTGCTAGTTCTAGCACTTGATCCAATAACGATGCGGGAATAGCCACCGCACCATCTTGGTCAGCCACGATGATGTCACCAGGAAAGACTGCCACGCCACCGCAACCAATAGGCTCTTCCCAGCCTATAAAGGTCATACTCGCCACAGACGGCGAGGCTGCTTGGCCTTGACTCCATACGGGTAAGCCAGACGCCTTCACACCCGCGCCATCACGCATCACGCCATCGGTAATCATCGCTTTAATGTTGCGCTTCACCATACGCTCACACAAAATGTCGCCCCATACCCCAGCATCTGTCACGCCAAACGCATCGGCCACAGCCACACACCCTTCAGGCATGGCTTCAATTGCAGCACGGGTAGAGTTGGGAGCGCTCCACGAAGCCGTCGTCGCCAAATCTTCGCGCGCCGGAATAAAACGTAAGGTAAAGGCTGGCCCCACAACACGTGGCTGCCCTTCTGCCAACGGTTTGGTACCGCGTATCCATGTATTACGTAGCCCCAACTTCAACAACACCGTCGTAATCGTGGCCGTAGTAACCCCTTCTAGGGTTTTGACAATCTCAGCATCTAAGGACATAACCTGCCTTTTAGAAAATGAATAGACGTAGTTAGTCTCTCACCAATTATTTTTAATGAAAAGCTATAATTTTTTATGTTTTCCATCAATTTAATTGATTAATCATGCTGAGTGAATTACGTACCTTTCTCGCCGTTGTGCGCTACGGCAGCTTTGCCAAAGCTGGTGAACACATAGGGCTTACGCAAGGCGCTGTCAGTGCCCAAATTCAACGCTTAGAACAACATGTAGATTTGCTACTGTTTGATCGCAGTGCCAGACGCGCCACCCTTACCCTAGAAGGGCGCGAAGTGCACTCGCGAGCCGAACACATTGTGAATGCCATGCAGCAGTTGGGAAACATGGACTACAGCGATGGCGAGCAAGGCACCGTCGTCTTAGGGGCCATCACCTCGGCACAGCAATCATGGTTAATTGATGCCCTAGCTGCCTTCCGCGCGGAATATGCCCGCATTGCGCTGCGCGTGATCCCTGGTGATTCACTCAACATCATCGCGCAAGTGGACACCGGCGATATGGATCTGGCGGTAATGGTAAAACCGCCCTACACGCTGCCCCCTGATGTCACCTGGCACACGTTATTGCAAGAACCCTTTGTACTCATTGCGTCTGAACATCACCCCGGCACAGAGTGGCAAGAGCTACTGCAAAACGCCCCCTTTGTACGCTATGTGCGCACCTCCTTTGGTGGGCGACGTATTGAGCAGTTTTTGCGTCAGCACCGTTTAGTGGTGCAAGATGCAGTCGAACTCGACGAGATAGGCGGGCTGATACGCGCGGTAGAAAAAGGCATAGGAGTAGGCATTGTGCCGGTCACGGCAGCGCACTTTCCGTTTCCAGCAGGCGTACGCATGCTCCCGTTAGGGAAGCATGCTTTTTCTAGGGAAATTGGTATTGCAGAACGGGGCACACTGACTCACCCCTTGCTGACGCGTCGACTGATAACGCTGTTACGGCACAGCGCAACCGCAAGTGCGATTGCGCTACCTGACACGACTGTTGATTAGAAGAAGCCCAACGCATCAGGGCTGTAGCTCACCAACATACACTTGGTTTGCTGGTAGTTACCCAAGGCAATTTTGTGGGTTTCTCTGCCAATACCAGACTGTTTGTAGCCACCAAATGCGGCGTGTGCAGGGTACAAGTGGTAGCAGTTCGTCCACACGCGCCCTGCTTGTACGCCACGACCTACGCGGTAAGCACGTGAACCATCGCGGCTCCATACGCCAGCCCCCAAACCATAGGAGGTGTCGTTGGCAATAGCGATAGCCTCTTCTTCGTCCTTAAAGGTAGTCACGGCAACCACGGGACCAAAGATTTCCTCTTGGAACACACGCATGGAGTTATCGCCACGCAACATGGTGGGGCTGACATAGAAACCCGCATCTAAACCTTGCATACGGTTTCTATCACCACCAGTTAAGCACGTAGCGCCTTCTTCACGGCCTAGGTTGATGTAACCCAAAATGCGGTCCATCTGTGCCTGCGACACCTGCGCACCCACCATCGTGGCGGCATCTAAGGGGTTACCTTTTTTAATGCGCTCTACCCTCGCCACCACTTTTTCGATGAAACGCTCGTAGATGGATTCTTGCACCAACATACGTGTGGGTGCGGTGCACACTTCACCCTGATTCAGGGCAAACATGCTGGCACCTTCCAATGCTTTGTTTAAGAAAGCATCGTCGTTTTGCATCACGTCTTCAAAGAAGATGTTCGGGCTTTTACCGCCCAGCTCTACTGTTGCTGGAATTAATGAATCAGCAGCATGGTGCAAAATGGTTTTGCCCACTGGTGTAGACCCTGTAAACGCAATTTTGGCAATGCGTGGACTACTTGCCAATGCGTTACCGGCTTCTTTACCAAAACCGTTCACCACGTTCAGCACACCCGGTGGCAACAAATCGCCAATCACTTCCATCAATACCAAGATAGACGCTGGCGTTTGCTCAGCAGGTTTCAGCACAATAGGGCACCCTGCCGCCAACGCAGGAGCCAGCTTCCATGCAGCCATTAACAATGGGAAGTTCCACGGAATAATTTGCCCCACCACGCCCACGGGTTCGTGGAAATGGTAAGCCACTGTGGTGCTGTCTATATCGGAAATAGCGCCTTCTTGGGCGCGAATGCAACCCGCAAAATAGCGGAAATGATCGACTGCCAACGGCAAGTCGGCTGCGCGCGTTTCGCGCACCGGTTTACCGTTGTCGATGGACTCTGCCACCGCTAGTTTTTCTAGGTTTTGCTCTATCCTATCTGCAATACGCAGCAAGATATTAGAACGCTCGGCTACCGAGGTTTTACCCCATGCCTCGCGTGCCGCATGCGCGGCATCTAAGGCCAAATTGATGTCATCCGCGTCTGATCGGGCGACTTCGCAAAAGACTTGGCCCGTGATGGGCGAGATATTCTCAAAATAATTCCCCGCAACAGGAGGTACCCAACGCCCCCCTATGTAGTTGTCGTAGCGTTTTTTATAGGGGAATTCCAGATCGATGCCAAACTGTTTTAAATCCGAAAAACTCATTTCAACCTCCTGGGTCATGCATGAATTGCTCGAATACTGCAGAGCGGAATGTACAGCGGAAACAGCGCCGTGTGATTACTACTATACTGTGATTTCTATCATATCTTTATCCTACTTTGTGATATGGACAAGACCCGTTTAGACAAATGGTTATGGGCCGCGCGTTTTTATAAAACCCGCAGCCTAGCCGTAGATGAAATTACTAAAGGACGCGTACTGCTCAACGGCCAGACTGCTAAGCCTGCCCGCGACGTACAAATAGGTGATGAGATTTCCATCACTAAGCAACCTCCCGCCACGGTGGTCATCGTGCAGGCAATTAGTGCTGTACGTGGCCCCGCAACGGTCGCGCGCACGCTGTATGAGGAAACTCCTGACAGTATTGCCGCCCGTGAACGTGCCTCTGAACAGCGCCGCTTAGCACCTGAACCCGCATTAAGCATTCACGCAGGCCGCCCTACTAAGCGCGACCGACGCAACATTGAACGCCTAAAACGCGACGATTATTAATGCGGATGTTATAGCTCGCCGCAGAAGTTATGACGCCAGTACGTAGGCAATGCGTCTGTATTAACGCCCGCCCCTAACAGGGAAAAAAGCTTTGCCAGCGCCGCTTCACGCGTCATACGTCCACTGGGCAACATACCGGCTTGCACCAACAAGCTACCTGCCGCGTACTGCCCTGGCAATACGTTACCTATAGGGCACTGGCTACTACCTACCACAGCCACGCCTTCGGCCGTAGCACGGCGCAATACCGCCAGCAATTGTGCGTCTTCGGTTGGGCCAGTACCCGTGCCGTAGCACTCTAGCACTATCCCTTGTACACCCGACTCCAGCACACGTTGCAACATGCTGGCCTGAAAACCGGGATAAAACGGCACTACGGCCAACGACACTGGCTGTCGTTGCACCTGAAAATTAAGCTCAGTGGGTATAGCGCCTAGGTCTGGCTGCGCTTCCTCACGCCCTAATGACCTGAATGCGTCATCGGCATCGCTATGCCACTTCGTCACCTGCGCACCATGCAACAACCGCTGGTGGAAGTACACAAATACACCGGCTGTACTGCGCGGTATGGCCGCTAACGCACCAAACACATTCGCCCATGCATCAGTATCTGCCTGTACCGCAGGTCGCATAGAACCTGTGAGCACGACCGGAACCCCTAAGCCGCCTAGCAAAAAGCTTAATGCTGCCGCACTGTATGCCAACGTATCCGTGCCATGCAGCACTACCACACCATTACAACCTTGCTGTACAGCGTGCACGATCTCATCACGCATACGCAGCCATAACTGCTGCGTCATGTTGGCACTATCAATAGGCGGGTCTATAGCCGCATACCGCCACGCAGGTAGTGCGTGAGCGTGCGGCCAGCCCTGCTGTGCTTGTTGAATGCGCTGTTCGAAACCGGCGGCTGGCACCCAACCTTGAGCGCTATGTTCCATCCCCAAGGTGCCACCGGTATAAAGAATTAACACTGGCCCTGTGGTTGATACGTGGTGCGTCATGCTGTTTTAGCAATCGCTAACGCGTGTGTTAGATCCGCAATCAAATCGTCGGGGTGCTCTAAGCCCGCATGCAAACGGATTAATGGCTTCGTGCTGTGATTCCAGTAGGAGTGAGTGTTCACCAGTTCTGGTTCTACATATTGCACCAAACTTTCAAACCCCCCCCACGAGTAACCAATACCAAACAACGTTAACGCATTCACAAAACGGCGTGCTTGCTCGGCTGACAGGTTCAAGCTAAACGCCAACATACCGTTAGAACCTGTGGCATCTCGCTTCCACAACGCATGACCAGGATCACTAGGTAAGGCAGGGTGAAACACGCGTTCTACCTCTGCCTGAGCACTTAAGAACTCGGCTAGTTTCAACCCATTCGCCGCACTTTCACGCATACGTATGGACAAGGTACGTACGCCACGCAAGGCTAGCCACACATCATCGGCGCTGACGGAATACCCCAGTGCATAATTGGTTCTCTTCACGGCTGAAATCAGGGCAGCATGATCCCCAACCACCACCGCGCCCATCATCAAGTCAGAGTGGCCCGCTACGTATTTAGTCGCCGCAATCACCGAGACATCTACCCCTAGGTCCAATGGCCTATACGCATAGCCTGAGCCCCATGTGTTATCGGCGACGGTTACTAAGTTGTGCTCTTTTGCCACGGCTACTAACGCTGGCACATCCAGCATTTGCATCAACAACGAGCCTGGTGACTCCATGTAAAGCACCTTCGTGTTGGGACGTATGGCCGCTCGTACAGAGGCCACATCAGGCGCTACGTAGGTAATTTCTATGCCCAAGCGCTTCGCTAAACCTGAATCGTATAAACGTACGGGCGCATAGGCGGAATCAGTCACCAACACATGGTCGCCATGCTGCACAAAGGCCGTAATACCTAAGGCCACGGCAGCCATACCCGATGGCACCAGCGCACAGTATTGCCCCTGCTCTAACTCGCAAAAAACCTGCTCTAGGGCTGCGTGTGTATCCAAACCACCGCGCCCATACGCAGGCCTACGTTCACCAGCAGCTTGGGCTGCCTGCGCACGATCTAAGTCTTCCAAGGAGCGAAACCGCACGGTGCTGGATCGCATGGCTGGCATAGCAACCGGCGCTGCTCCTGTTTGTGGGTCAAACTCAGCCAACCCAAGGTGAGCAAGCTTGGTGTCCAAATGACGAGAGGAAGACTGACTCATGACGGTATCCTGCAGAAATTAGCTAAAGGTATACGCTAGCATAAAGTCTGCAGGGGCGGTACACGCACAATGGCATTAGCTACACACAAAATAATAGATGCCATCGTCACGTTTTTCGCGACGTAATTTACCCTCAAACCACAGCGCATGCAGGTGGGCTAACGCCTCGCCCATAGCAAAGGTTAATTGGTGCAGATCTAGCTCACGTTTAAACAACACAGGTACCAGCTCAGCGGCACTCAACCCAGTGCTACCGCAGGCCTCTAGTGTGTCTACCAAACGGTCTTTATGGTGTTGAGTCAAATCGGCAATACGACCATGCAAACCTCGGAACACTTTGCCATGTGACGGCAAAATCAGCACATCCTTTGGTAAGACGTTGTAGTCCGCTAATGACTGCACAAAGCAGGGCAAAGGATTGGCTTCAGGCTCGTGGTCAAACACGCTCACGTTGGTAGAAATACGTGGCAGCATCATGTCGCCAGAAATCAGCACGTTCAACGCGGGACTGTATAACGACACATGCTCAGGCGCATGACCGTAACCCACAATAATTTCCCAACGATTCGCACCAATCGTAATACTGTGCCCCGCCATCAAGCGGTGAAAACTGCTGGGCATATCGGACACCAGCCCGGGGTAATACCCAGCACGTTCTTTAATTTTTTGCTGCGACTCGGGGTCACTTAACCCGTTACGCCCAAAGTGGGCCGCTGCATTCTCACCACTTTTTTGGGCCGCTTTGGCATCATTACGACGCTGCGACCACAGACAGGCAATGGTGTAGTCCGTCATGCTCATGTACAACGGCGCATTCCAACGCTCGCACAACCAACCCGCCAAACCTACGTGATCGGGGTGCATGTGGGTCACCAACACACGCAGCACGGGCAGCCCCTGCAACTGCGTGGCAAACAATTTTTCCCATTGCTCTTTCACCACCTCACGGTTCACACCGCAGTCCACAATCATCCAGCCCTGCTTACCCTCTACCTCGTCACGCAACAACCACACGTTGATGTGATCCAAGGCAAACGGTAATGGCAAACGCGCCCAGAATACGCCAGGGGCGACTTCCATTATCTGGCTAGGTTCGGGCAGTGCATCACCAAAGGGGTAGCTCACTGCGTCATGGGTATCTTGCATTCTGTCTTCTCCAATCATTACGTTCGTGCTTTGTAACAGGCATAATAGGACAGCCCTTTGCCTCAGCCAATATTTGTTTGCTGAAGCACACTTTCTGGAACTTTTCACCGCGGTAAGACCACACCATGTTCGAGTCCGATAGTCCCAGCATCACCCCGGTTTCCCCCAAAGGCCCATCGCCCTTGGATATTGCCCAAACCATTTTGAATGGTTTTAACCGCCACTATTCGCTGTTTCGTTACAGTGCCCAACGTGCCAAGGTATTGTTTGAGTCTGCCGCTTGGCACGCTATACAGCACCTGTCACGTGAGCGCATTGAATATTACGATATACGCGTACGTGAATGTGCTGCTGTACTTAGCTCGGCATTACGAGGTAACCGTACCACTACAGACGAACATAGCCAACTGACCCACCTAGACGAACCACAACACCAGTTTTGGCATCAGGTAAAACGGGAATTTGTGGGGCTATTACGGCGTCATCACCAACCCGAATGTGCAGAGACTTTTTTTAATTCGGTATCGTGCCGCGTGCTGCACCGTAACTATTTCAACAATGACTTCCTGTTTGTACGGCCCGCCATTGCCACCGAATACCTAGACGGCAGCCGACCTTCTTACCGTGCGTACTACCCCTTAGAACAAGGTTTAACAGCATCGTTAAAAACCATGATTCAGGGCTTTGGGTTAGCCGCACCCTTTGCCGATTTACCCGCCGATGTACGCGTATTAGCGCGCCGTATTGTTAGCACCTTGCGCCAACGGCTACCGGCAGACCCCGGGCACCGTTTAGGCCCAGACTGCCAATTTCAGGTGTTGAATTCGCTGTTCTTCCGCAATAAGGGTGCCTACATTGTGGGCCGGTTTATTAACCACGGGAATATCCACCCCTTTGCCATTGCCTTAACGCATACCCCGGCGGGCACCATTACCTTAGATGCGTTGCTAGACACCAGTGACGACATCAGTACCTTATTCAGTTTTACCCGTGCCTACTTTTTAGTAGATATGGAAACCCCTTCGGCCTACGTGAACTTTTTGGTCACGCTGCTGCCCCGTAAATCTAAGGCCGAGTTCTACAACGCCATAGGTTTACAAAAACAGGGGAAAACACTGTTTTACAGGGATTTTCTCTACCATTTAGCGCATTCTAACGACCAATTCACCTTATCTGCCGGTATTAAGGGGATGGTGATGTGCGTGTTTACCTTGCCCTCATACCCCTACGTATTCAAGCTAATACGCGACCGCATACGCAAAAGTGGTATGGACCACGCCACCGTCAAAGAACGCTATCAACTGGTTAAAAAACACGACCGTGCAGGGCGCATGGCCGACACGTGGGAATATTCGCAAGTTGCCCTGCCGCTAGACCGTTTCGACCCTGAATTACTAGCAGAATTACGCCGCGAAGTACCTGCCCAAATAGAGGAAAGCGAGGGCTCTCTTGTGCTACGTCATGTGTACATTGAGCGCCGCATGCTACCGTTGAATTTGTTCTTACAACGCGCCAATGACACGGCCATTGAAGGTGCCATTAAACAGTATGGGGATGCCATACGTGAGCTGGCTGCCAACAATATCTTTCCTGGCGATATGCTGTATAAGAACTTTGGCCTCACCCGTTTAGGGCGTCTGGTTTTCTATGACTATGATGAAATCCAGCGCATGACGGAAATGCAGTTTCGCACTATTCCGCCCGCCCCCAACGAAGAAGCCGAATTATCGGGAGAACCGTGGTACCCCGTGGGTAAAAACGATGTTTTCCCTGAAGAGTTTGAGTATTTCTTGCTGGGCGACCCACGCATTAAAACCGCCTTCAAAAAATACCATGCTGAACTGTTGGATGCCCAATGGTGGAACCAGTGCCGTGAACGTGTCGCACAGGGCAGATTGGAGAATATTTACCCCTATCCCCTTACTAAACGATTAGGAAATTGCCGCAGCGCAGCAATTTAATGGATAATGGTGTGACATCAACCTGACTACAACAACCCGAGGAGCTCTTGCCATGTCAGATCCTGTTGTGATTGCTTCGATTGCCCGTACCCCTATGGGTGCCATGATGGGTAGTCTTTCTTCCCTAGCCGCTCACGAACTGGGTGCGGTTGCCATCAAAGCCGCTGTAGAGCGCGCTGGCATTGATTCTGCCCTGATCGACGAAGTGATTATGGGTAACGTACTGCAAGCTGGCCAAGGCCAAGCACCCGCACGTCAAGCGGCTATAGGTGCAGGCTTGCCACAAAGCGTAGGCGCTACGACCGTACACAAAGTATGTGGTTCTGGCATGCGTGCAGCCATGTTTGGTCACGATATGCTGTTGGGCGGTAGCGCTGACGTCGTCGTCGCTGGCGGCCAAGAAAGCATGAGCAATGCTCCCTACTTGCTGCTGCGCGGTCGTCAAGGTTACCGCTACGGTCATTCCACTGTGTATGACCACATGGCGCTGGATGGCCTAGAAGACGCGTACCAAAAAGGTACAGCAATGGGTGTTTTCGCTGAAAGCTGCGTAGACAAATACCAGTTCACTCGTGAAGAACAAGATGCATTCACGGTAGAGTCCCTGCGTCGTGCAAGTGCTGCGACCGCAGATGGCAGTTTTGCCTTCGAGATCACTCCCGTGACTGTTGCTGGCCGCAAAGGCGACACCGTTGTAGACACAGACGAAGCACCTCAGCGTGCAATGCCTGAAAAAATCCCTACCCTGCGTCCTGCTTTTAAGAAAGACGGCTCCATTACTGCCGCAACTTCGTCCTCTATCTCGGACGGTGCCGCAGCCATGGTATTGATGCGCTCTTCCACCGCTGGTGAGTTGGGTGTTAAACCTTTGGCAAAAATCGTAGGCCACACACAGTTTGCACACGAGCCAGAGTGGTTCACAACTGCACCTGTAGGCGCGATTCAAAAGCTGCTGAAGAAAACCGGCTGGACAGTTGAAGACGTAGACCTGTTCGAGATCAACGAAGCCTTTGCCGTGGTAACCATGGCAGCCATGAAAGAGCTGAACATTCCTCACGATAAAGTGAACGTTCACGGTGGTGCGACTGCATTGGGTCACCCTATTGGTGCATCTGGTGCGCGTTTGATCGCCACTCTGGTTGGCGCGCTGAAGCAAAAAGGCTTGAAACGCGGTGTTGCCTCGCTGTGTATCGGTGGTGGTGAAGCTGTAGCTATGGCGGTAGAAATGCTGTAATGCTTGAAGCCAGTGTACTTGCTGGTTTGTAGCTGAGAACCTCTGGTGTTTCGCCAGAGGTTTTTTTGTTTTAGCAGTCACACATCTGTGAAACGCTGTATTCATCGCACTCGCTGGGGGACTGCGGAACAACTTTTTTTGATTTGAGACACCAAATCAAAAAAGTTTTCCTCCGCCTCCTCCGAAGTATCGCAATTGATAGGCTTACCGCCCTTTCTGTACAGAAGTACGCACACCCACAGAAAACACTTACCTAAAAACCTCTGCAAGCGACGATCAAAAGGCGGATGGAAGTGTTTTTTTATTTGGTGTCTCAAATAAAAAAATACTTTCGCAGCCTTAGGCTATGGCAGCAGGTGGTTGATAAGCGGGTTTGCAACCTTAGTCTGCAGTCCAATCGTTGCTAAGCGGGCTTGTAAACTCACCACATACAATCTCCCAATACTTTGAACACTGGAAAGCCCCTTCTTTCTGGTATCACAAGAAAAAGCCCACACATTCCTACAACATCCACACCTGATATCCCGTGCTAACCCTAGCGTGACTACGCTAAAGACCAAAGCAACGCGGGTTATGCGTTAAAATCATTAGATTGAGGTGGGAAATCACTTTCCTACTCTCCCCTATTTCCCCCTGCTTTCTCTACGAGGAACTCATGTTACTGCGTACCTTGCTGGTGACTCTGGCTACTGCTTTTGCTCTGCAATCACCCATCGCCTCTGCTCAAGTCAAGGTAGGGGTTATTACCTCCTCCACTGGCTCTACTGCCATGGTTGGCATCCCGCAAAACAATACCGTGCCACTGCTACCACAGAAAGCGGGTGATCTGGATATTGAATACATTGCGTTGGATGACGCTAGCGTTACCAACCAAACTGTCACGGCATTCCGCAAGCTGATTTCAGAGCACAAGATTGATGCGTTGATTGGGCCTACTGGCTCACCGCATGCGATTAACCTGATTCCGTTTGCTGCTGAGTCTGGCACGCCAATCCTGTCACCTGTGGGCGCAGCGGCTGTTATTTTGCCGATGACACCCGAGAAAAAATGGATTTTCAAAACTACCCAGAACGACGACATTATCGGTTCTGCGTTAGTCAAACACATGGTAGACAATGGCGTTAAAACGGCTGGTTTCATTGGCTTTAACGATGCTTACGGTGAAAGCTGGTTAAACGTGTTTAACCAATTGGCAGCTGAAAACGGCATTGAGATCGTCGCCACAGAGCGCTATGTACGTTCAGACAACTCGGTGACAGGCCAAGCCTTGAAAGTGTTTTCTGCTAAGCCTGATGCGGTGCTGATTGCGGGTACGGGCGCTGCTGCCGTATTGCCACAAGTAACACTGGCTAAACTGGGCTATGAAGGCCAGTTCTATCAAACTCATGGCGCTGCACTACCTGCCTTCTTGTCTCTGGGCGGCCCAGAAGTTGAAGGTACGGTGCTGGCTGCTAGTTTGATGTTGGTGTTGCCCGAAATCGAAGACAGCAACCCATCTAAAGCGATTGCTCAGGACTATATTGACCGTTACACCGCCAAATACGGTGAAGCCCCGGCCACCTTTGGCGCTAACGTGTTTGACGCTGGTTTGCTGCTAGAAAAAGCCATTCCTGTTGCGGCGAAAACAGCGCAACCTGGTACGCCTGAGTTCCGCGCCGCTTTGCGTGATGCGTTAGAACAAACCACTGAACTGGTAGCAACTCAGGGTGTGTATAACATGACCCCCGACGATCACAGCGGCTTTGACGAACGTGGTCGCGAGATGATCATCGTGAAAGATGGTCAGTGGCGTTTACTGAAATAACGCCTACTAACAAGCCGGGAAATCCACTAGATTCCCGGCTTTTTTACTGCCCTACCAACGAAGCATTTATTTACGCCACACCGCTTCTGAAAGCAAAAGCTCCATGCTATGCTGCCCATTAGAAAATTCTTGTCACGCAGTACCTGGGTACTGTGCATGAAATAAGAAAACCTGTTCACAGGTATAACAACGGTGGAGCAACATGCAACAACATAGAGTCATCCTAATCACGGGTGCTGGTTCAGGTATTGGTGCGGCCATTGCCCGCGCGCTAGCCTCGGAACACACCTCCCTGCTTTTACATTCCCGTGGCGCTGACGACAGCAGTAGACAAGCCATGCAACAGGTACTAGATAGCGTACGAGCGCTGGGCGCCAAGGCAGAGTGTTACTTTGCTGATCTAAACGAGCCCCAACAAGCACGCCGTATCGTGGAAGCCTGTGTACAAACCTTCGGCACCATAGATCAGTTGGTCAGCAATGCCGGCCACGCTAGCAAGAAGAACTTGCAAGAGGCCTCGTCTCAGGACTTAGCCGACGCCGTACAAAGCATGGCAGGCGCTTTCTTGGAACTGGTGCAAACAGCCAGACCCTACTTAGAAAAATCTTCCTGTGGCAGCATCGTGCTCACCAGCTCGTTTGTCGCGCACCGCTTCAAACCCGGTGAACTCTACCCCCTGACTGCTGCTGCTAAAGCCACCGCTGAAGCCTTGGCCATGAGCCTTGCCGCTGAGCTGGCCTCATCTGGCATTACCGTTAACTGTGTACTGCCTGGCTACACCCTAAAAGACAGCCAACGTTACCCACACGTAGATTGGCAAAACCGTTTACCTACTCCTCCGTTGGGGCGTTTCGGCCAACCCGATGACGTTGCTGGAGCAGTAGCCTATCTGTTGAGTTCTCACGCCCGCTATGTGACCGGGCAGAAACTTTCCATAGATGGCGGTTTACGCTTAGGGTAATTGCCCGATTTTGCCGTTCTGTTTGCCATAACACGGAGCTATAGGCCTATGTATCAATGGGACTTCAGCCAAGTCTGGCGCTATAAAGAAATTCTGCTGGCAGGCTTGGAATACACCTTGTTTTACACCGTGCTTAGCATCGCCTTTGGGCTGGTGCTGGGCCTGTTTGTCGCATTGGGGCGCATTAGCAGCCCCCGTGCATTGGGCATCCCGTTACGCGGTGCCGTAGAGCTGTTTAGATGCACACCATTCTTAGTAATACTGATTTGGTTTTACTACGCATTGCCAGTGCTGATAGACATTAACTTGTCTGCCCCTACCGCAGCCTTGCTGGCCTTGTCACTGTATGGTGCCGCGTTTTATTCGGAAATCATCCGCGCAGGTATTGTGTCTATTGATGATGGGCAAGTAGAAGCGGCTAAAGCCTTAGGCATGCGCAAGTGGCAAGCTTTACGCCGTGTCATCTTGCCGCAAGCCTTTAAACGCATGATTCCACCGCTGATGAACCAGTCGATTTTGCAGCTGAAAAACACCTCGTTGGTATCGGTGCTAGCCGTACCCGACTTGGTGTATCAGGGGCAATTGATTGCACACGAGACTTACCGCCCGTTAGAGGTCTATACCGTAGTGGCCTTGGCCTACTTCGTCGTGCTGTTCCCAGCCACTTTGCTGGTACAGCATATTGAAAACCGTCTGGCTCGCAGCAACTAGGGAGCACTACCATGATTCATGTACGAAATTTGCGCAAAGCTTATGGCGACAATGTGGTGCTTAAAGATATTTCTCTAGATGTGCCTAAAGGGGCTGTTTTAGCCCTGATCGGCCCCTCTGGATCCGGAAAATCCACCTTATTGCGCTGCTTAAACCTACTGGTACAACCCGATGGCGGCACCGTACAAGTGGGCGATACACACTTTGATTTTGGCGAGAAACACCGTCAACCTAGCGATGCAGCGCAAGCCAGTTTTCGCACCTCTACCGGTATGGTATTTCAGCACTTCAATTTATTTCCCCACATGAATGTGCTGCAAAACGTGATGGAAGGCCCCATCACTGTACGCAAACAAACTCGCGCACAAGCCACTGAACAAGCACAAGCGTTGCTTAAGAAAGTCGGCTTGCTGCATAAGGCAGACTACTTCCCCAACCGCTTATCGGGTGGTGAGAAGCAGCGTGTAGCCATTGCCCGTGCCTTAGCCATGCAACCCAATGTGATGCTGTTTGATGAAGCCACCTCGGCGCTAGACCCCGAGTTAGTAGGTGAAGTATTAAGCGTGATGCGCACACTTGCCCAAGAGGGGATGACCATGGTGATCGTGACCCATGAAATCGAGTTCGCGCGTGAAATGGCTGACCGAGTGCTCTTTATGAAAGACGGTGTAGTGGTTGAAGAGGGGCCTGCGAAAACCTTGATAGACAGCCCCCAACAACCTGCCACACAAGCCTTTCTGAGTCATTTCCACCATGCCAGCCAACGAGATGCCCATGTCTGACTCTGCCATCACAGCGGTGTTAAGCACCGCATTGCCCGACGCAGCCTGTGCCGACGAGCAGCAGGAGTTTCAACGTGGCTTACAACTCATTGCACAACTGATCACCCAACAGTCGCACAATCCCGCAGCCCCTATGCAGGTGCAGCCCATACCGGAGTCTGAATCATGATTCCACGCACCATTGCGGCATTACAAACCGCCTACCGCAACGGCCAACTGCGTATTACTGACGTAGTACAAACGCAGCTTGAACGTATTGCCACTCAACAACCGCACTTACATGCTTACATTAGCTGGCAGGCCGATGCAGCCTTGCAAAAAGCCTCCCTGCAGCAGCAACAATTAGACGCCAACCCTTCTGCCTTACCTCCGCTTTTTGGCGTGGGCATCTCCATCAAAGACAACATGGATGTGGCTGGCATGAAAACCAGTGGCGGCTCGTTCTCGCAGCAACACCAACCCGTTGCCACACACGATGCTGCCGCCGTTGCTCGCCTGCGCGCCGCTGGAGCTATTGTGCTGGGTAAGGCCAACTGCCACGAATTTGCCTTTGGTGGCCCCTCGTTTGATCTGCCTGTGCCCCCCGCCACTAACCCATGGAAAGCCGGGTATTTTCCCGGTGGGTCTTCTAGCGGTTCAGGTACCACGGTGGCCGCCGAGTTGTGCATGGCCTCGCTAGGTACCGATACGGCGGGTTCTATACGGTCGCCAAGTACAAACTGCGGTCTGGTTGGCTTAAAACCCACCTATGGTGCCGTCCCCTTAGACGGGGTACGCATGTTAAGCCTAAGCCTGGATCATGCTGGGCCGCTGGCGCACAGCGTAGACGACTGCACACAACTATTTAGCGCACTGTGCCCACAAGCACCACGCGCTTACCCACTACACCGCCCCATTCGTTTGGGCATACCTACCAGCCACTGGGGGTTGGATGCTTTATTGCAGCCTGAAGTACAAAGCATGATGAGTCAGGTGCAAGAACAACTACAGCTTGCTGGCGTAGAAATCGTGCCGGTTTCTTTGCCCAGCTTACAGGCTCTACACACTAGCAGTGCGCTGATTATGATGGCCGAAGTGGCCTACGTATTTGGCCCTAAAGTACGCCAAAATTTTGATGCCTATGGCCGCATTTTCCGTGGCCGTGTCTTGGTCGGCGAAAACATTCCTGCCAGCGCTTATATACAAGCCCAACAGGATAAACTACGTCTTACCCAGGCCTTGGCACACAGCTTACAGGCTGTAGATGCCCTGCTGCTGCCCGGCGCAACAGCCGTTGCTGGCCCCTTAAGCCACGTGGACACCTTCTACTTTTTGACGCAACCTAATCTCAACGCTATTGCCAACTTAAGCGGACAACCTGCTGTCGCACTACCCAGTGCCATCAGTAGCACCGGCTTACCTATGGGTATACAACTATTAGGTAAACACCAGCAGGATCATGCGTTACTGCACATCGCCCAACGCATAGAAAGCATTCTTGATTTTGCCCACCAACGGGATCAACACTACGCTGCAACCGTCCTTTAGGAGACCACCATGGACCACTACAATAACGATACACCTAATCAGATGTCCCGTCGTCAACTGGCCAAGCTGGCCGCTGCCTCGGCTTTAGGGTTAAGTCTGCCTATCGCCAGTGCTAGCGCCCAATCTGCGTCCGCTGAAACGGAATCCACACTCGCACGAGTACGCCGCACCAAAAAGCTACGTATTGCTGCCCTAGTCGGTGAGCCTCCCTACTTTACCCGCGACCCATTTACCAAAGAGTGGTCTGGCGCCTCGGTAGAAATGGCTAAAGACATCGCCAAGATTTTGGACGTGGAGCTGGAGTATGTGGACTCCACCTACGGCAACTCGGTCATACAGCTACAAACGGGCAAAGTAGACTTAGCAATGGCGCTAACCCCTACACCACAGCGCGCATTGTCCATTGGTTTCTCGCACCCCACCTACCTACACCCTTACGGTATTGTGGCGCAGGAAAGCGTGCAAGCCAGCAAATGGGCAGACCTTAACAAGCCAGAAATTCGCATCGCCGTTGACTTGGGTTCCACACAAGAAATGGCCGCTCGCCGCTATGCGCCACTGGCCCAAATTACTGCCTTTGCTACACGTGATGAAGTGATGCTGGCTCTACAAAGTAAAAAAGTAGACTGCGCGGTATTTGCCGTACTGCTAGGCTTAACTGCTGTGAAGAAAAACCCCAGCATTGGTAAATTCTCCATGCTGACAGACCCTATTGTGGGGCTAACCTCTAACTTGGCGTTTGCTAAAGAAAGCAACACCGACTGGCGCGACTTCCTAAACGTTTGGGTAGATTACAACCGTGATTTAGGCCAAATTAGTGGTTGGATTTTAGATAGCCTAAAACTGTCTGGCATTGAGGCCAGCGACATCCCATCGGACGTCGTGTTCTAAGCACTACGCTATGGATCCCTACTCATCCTCCCCCGCCGTCACCATTATTGGTGGCGGTATGGTGGGCACAGCTTGCGGCTTAGCGCTGCAAGAACGCGGGCTGTCAGTGACCATTATTGATGCGGGTAGCGAACGTGACAAAGCCAGCTTTGGCAATGCCGGTGTGATCAGCAATGGCTCCATTTTTCCCATGGCAAGCCCCGGTATCTGGAAGCAGCTTTTACGCTATGCCTTGAATCGTGATAACGGCCTACGACTACGGTATGGCGACCTCCCTTTTCTTGCCCCATGGCTACTGCGCTTTCTGGCTAATGCCAACACACAACGACGCGAAAACGCCGTCGAAGCCCTAGTCCCGCTTACTGCTCAAGCGCTCAGCTATCACCAAAAATGGGCGCAACGCACTAACAGCGAACACCTTATACGACAAGAAGGCTGGCTACGCCTTTACCGTAGTGCAGAAGGTTTCGCCAGCAGTGCCGCTGATCGCCAATTATTTGAACGCCACGGCGTAAAGTTTGAGGTCTTAGATACACAAACTTTGCATGAGCTAGAGCCTGCGTTACAACACCCGTTTCACCGTGCCTTGTGGTTAACCGAAACGGCCACCGTTGCCACCCCTGGTGAGTTACTGGCGGCCTACCAGCAGCTATTCCAACAGCAAGGCGGTAGATGGGTCAGCGACCACGTGCAGCAACTGCACATTGCTGAAGGACATGTGCAGCTGTACGGCAAGCAACAGCACTATAAAAGCCAAACAGTGGTGTTGGCCGCTGGCGCATTAAGTACGCCATTATGCCAACAACTGGGCTACCGCATCCCTATGGTGGCTGAGCGCGGCTACCACCTCAGCTTGCCCATGCCTGAAGACGGCCCGGTATTACGTCGTGCCGTGTATGACGTGGCAGCCGGCTATGTGGCCGCCCCCATGCAAGACCAATTGCGCTTATTAAGCGGCGTAGAACTGGCACACCCACAAAGTCGTGCCAACCCCATACAACTTGAACGGCTTTACCCAGCCGCCCGTGAGGCCTTAGGACTCGCACCCACGATGGACAGCTCGCAGTTATGGTCTGGCAATAGGCCCTCTACCCCCGACAGCTTGCCTGTACTGGGCTTTGCTCCCCGCCACCAACAGGTGCTGTGCGCGTTTGGGCACGGCCACATTGGTTTTTCTACTGGCCCCATCACAGGTGAACTGATTGCACGGCTTATTTGCAGGGAACATCTGCCTGTGGATATACATCCGTTTAGGGTGGATCGCTTTTAAGCGTATACGTGAGCAGCACCACACACCTCACAAAAAAACGCCCCATATGGGGCGTTTTCATCATGACAACCGTATAAGGTGTACGGCTTAATCCAATGCTTGTTTGGCTTGATCGCGCAGCGTATCCATATTGCCGCCCTGATGCACACCTTCTAACCACTGCAAACCTACTTCACTAATTTGCTCGGCCTGTTCAGCCTCTAGTGCTGCACCAACTTTGTGTTCTGCAAAATCAATAATGTTATTGATGTTTTGCAGTGCCGTCTTCAGCTGAGCATAGTTTTGCTGCATATCACCAACAGACTGAATGTACGCTTCTAGAATGTGAAAAGGATCACGTCTGAACATCATGGGTCTTGCTCCTAGTTGTTATGCCATGCCTGCCCTGCAAGCACATTGCAAATGGGTGAATTCTGCTACGCCTAGTAAGAACCTATTATGCGACAGATTGCCGTATAGGGCACCACAACCCGCGCTTGAATTGACCTAGATTGAACTTTTCCCTATCATTCAAGATAATTATTGAATGATAGGGAAACGCCTATTTCAATAAAACCCGAGCCACTTGCGATGTGCTCGCCCTTCTTTTTTGTAAGGCAGTAATCATGATTACGCATCTAGACACCACCAACTTCGAGCAACTTGTGACTAACGCTCCAGGCCTACACACCGTACGTTTTTGGGCAGAATGGTGTGGCCCATGTCGCATGATGGCACCCATTTATCAACAAACAGCCACTGCGTTGCAGGAACAAGCCTCGTTTGGCGAAGTAGATATTGATGCTGTACCTGAACTGGCAAACCAATTCCGTGTACAAAGCATTCCCACCGTTTTGCTATTTAAAGACGGTCAAGTAGTGGACAGAATGATTGGTGCTGCGGGACAAAGCCAATTGCAGCAACTCATACAGCGCCATGCTGACTAAAAACGCTACGGCACCAACAACACAGCCTAGCCACTACGGCTAGGCTGTTTGCATAGAACGGCTGCACCACACCAACCAGCTAAGTGATTAGCTAATCAACGGTGTCAGTAGCAGCGCTAAAACAGTGGCTGTCAGCAAGCGCATCACAATCCCTAAAATGGCTGCTTTCATAGCCTCTTTTTCGGTCAAATCAGAGCTTTCTGCCCACACTACAGGGATCTGGCCAAACACGGCAGACAATGGCAAACCTGACGAGGCCAAAATAAACGAGCCCACCACCAACGACGGATCTAACCCACTTGCCATGGCTTGCAGTTTGCCCATCGCAAGCGTAGGGCTTACCAACACCGCCAACACGCCGGTTTCTGGATGAATATTAAGCGCCAGCATAGCGCGCTCTAATAACGCATTCACCGGTTGCCAGATGCCCATGTGATCCAGCAAACCAATCACACAGAACACCAGTGCTACCGCAGGAATCAAAATCAAAAACAGCAGCTCAACGCCTTCGCGTGCTGCCTTAAATAACATAGGTGCAAAATCGGTATCGGGCGTGAATTTAGGTGCGGTTAACAAATCTACCGATCGCACATCGCGGTACACCAATTTGGACAAAATCAATGGTGACAGCAGCAGCGGCCCGAAAATGGCAATCATCACGACAGCAAATACGTTCACCCCAGCAAAGGTTAAGGCCATCATCCCCAGCATAAAGGTAGAGAACGATTGCTGAGACTGCACCATGGTTGCCACAGCGATTTTTTGCTCATCTTTGGTCGCACCAGCCTGACGCAGCAATGGACCAGAAATACGGCCAGCGGCATTAATATCGCCAAAAATGTTGTAAACGCTAGGGATAATCACCGCTGGGTTAATGCCTATCCAGCGCATACCTGGCATAAACACACGCATCATCGCGTCGGTAAAACCCAAGCGCTCCAGCAACCTACCAATAATCACGCTAATGATGACGGCAATACCCACTTGGCCAGTCAAAAACACATCGACCACCACGGGTTTGACGGTATTTAAAACCGTATCAAATGCGCCAGACAAGGTACCGGGAAAGAAAAACAAGGTCAGCATTGCCAGACCTAAAAGGGCCAACCCTATCGCCTCAATACGCTCCAACGGTCGTCTAACACCCGTTGGTGCATGCACCACTTTGTCTATTTCTATAGTTTTATTGTTCATGTCTCTCTCCAGCCTAAGGGAAAGTTAGTGGAAACTTAATACGTTCTTACCCATTAAATGGGCGGCCGAGACATGTTGTGCATATTCGCGCAGACGCTCTGTCCCCACTTGGTGCACGGGTGTGGAGGTCACCCTATCTCGGAACATCACCACCTCTACACCCTCCAATAACGCACTTAAGGCATAGGCCAATGGCAATCCGTTTTCTAGGATTTCCAATACATGGCTATTGCCCACCATAAAATTCAAACCTAATTCTTGCGCACACCTAATCAGCTCGTGACCTTCATACACGCGGCTAATGGATGCCAACACTGTGTCCACTTCTGGATTCTCCGCAATGGCTTGACGCAGATGTTCAGGACTAAACCCGGTATGCGGAAAGATGTGCAAAATGTGCTTAACAGGGCTGGCAGGGCTACCCACACGTATTGCCCCGCGTGTGAGCAAACTGGTTTCCTGGATGTTGTCGTTGTTTTTGATACGGCGCTCACTGTGCAGTAGCTGCTCTTCCATATCCAAACCCATGAAACTATCTAAGCGCGCCAACATATCGCCCATGGTATGTACACCTTCCAAAGGCTCACCCACAAACATCACGTTGCCATGTACACCGCCATAGCTAATATCGCTTTTCTTCACTTTATGACCGTGCAAGTACGCAATACCGGGGTGCAAACCATGAAACGCCTCGTGACATTCCAACGCTGCGATGCCATATAAGTTCAGATAGTCACGCAAAGTCACGCCACCACAACTGGCCGCATCGGCAATGGGGTGATGCGCCACAATGGCATCCACGCCGGTGGCACCCGCTAACTCGATGCTGAGTTCAGTCATGGTCATGCACACAGCTACTTTGCGTATTTTTTTCTGCGGATCGCCATGTATTAGCCCGGGTATTTCCAGCACCTCCTTGCCGTAAATACCGGATGACTTCCAAATCACAAAAGGATGGTTGCCGTGTTTCACTTCGTCCATACAGGACACCATACGACCACCTGTGATTACATTCAGCGCATCTAGCAAATCGCTTACACATGTCATTTGTTTGTCTCCAAAATAAAAAGCCGGCCTCATGCCCTGGTCGTAACCAGAACGTGAGGCCGGCGGTATAGTTGTACTTATTGTTGGCGACTTCTACAGCAGGTACCACCATGCATGACATGGGCAGCAACGCCGTTAAAGCACAACAAGACTTCGTACCAGTCGGTTTATGTCTACAGGCTAAATTCAGCAGACCAACACGGTTAGTCTGACTGCGTTTGACCTTCTTTTTTCAGCAAAATCACGGTAGAAGACAATTGCGCCACTGCATCGTAATCTTTGAATATGGCCACTATCTCTAACCCATACTGCTGTATCAAAACCTGTTTCATCTCCTTTTTGAATGCCTTAATCAGGTAGAGGTCTGCCAGATCGGCTATGTGTGCGTTTTCTCGACTTAAGGTATCTAACACCGACTGACGCTTATGAATGGCCAGCATACTGATACGGTCGTCCTGCACATCTATTTTTAGCGTTACCACTCCTGAGGCAAAGATGCTGCTATTAATGCGGTTGTAGTCCCGGGTCAATGCCTGCTTGAACTCGCCTATTGAAGAAAAGCCTGCTATCCCCATTTCCTACTCCATTACCGCTACTACATGTTTGCATCAAAACCGTTTTATACACGGAAAAGCGTAGCGCAGCACTTAGTGCTTTCACGCGCTATCACCACGTCACCGTGACATCCCCACGCACAAAAGTCTGGCAGGCCATGCGATAACCCTGCTGCAAGTCTTCTGTAGTGAGGTGTTTATGCTCCTTGGCTTTCACCTCATCGGTGTTATCCATACCTTCGGTAATACGACATTTGCAGGTACCGCAAATACCGCCACCACACTTAAAGGGAATACCCCCTCGTTCGCGTATGGACACACGCAGCAAATTACTATTTTCTGCGGCCGACACCACCAAATCATTATTGGAAGCAAAGGTTATTTGAACCATAGTTACATCTACCTCTTATACACTCAACGCACGCTCACGCAGCTCGGCTTCAATGGTGCCAAACTGGGTTAGCCCGTAAATCTCGTCATACGCCTCTTGCTGCGTTTGGAATTTTTCCATCTGGCGGGTGGTGATATCGTTAATCGTGCCACCCTCCGTTTCTTCCACAATGCGTACTCGGGATGCATCTTGAATACGAGCAATGGTAAAAATAGCTTTTAGCCGGCCATGGAAATAGTATTCATACGCGGCTATAGGTTCTACGCCTACACCTGCTTCGCTGCGGTATTCACCCGGTTTGCTTGTTAGCACCACATACATTATTCGCCCTCCTCTAGCACCGGCTGCTCTAAGGTGATGTCTTCGTTGATCCACAGTTGGCAGGTCAACCGCCACCCTTGATCCAGCCTGTCGCCCAATTGTTTTTTCTCTTTCCAGTTAGCGGCGGGCAAATGCTCTGCCCCCTCTAGTACCCGGCATGCACATTTCGCGCATTTGCCCATGCCGCAGCCGTAGTTCAAGTGCGGGAAAGGGAATTGTTTGATGCCAGCACGCACCACCAAGTTGGTGTTCTCTTGCACCTCGCCCACATGAACCTGATTATTTTTGTGAAATGTGATGGTTGGCATAAGGCCTCCTGCTTACTACTCACGTTGCTGCCGGATTATCAGCCCGATCGCACCCAAACCCTAAAACGGTATACCGGTAGATATTCCACCTGACTACTAGCATGGATTTCCTACCGTTCTTCCTGTAAAAACCACCAATTTGAGTGAAAACCCTAATTGCGGTATACTTAATTCAGTTTAACCACTTTAAAAAGCCATGAAAAATCCCGTCGAACTTCGCTATCTTGAGCGTCCCATCGGCGAACAACTGCACCCGCATTTCGCCAAACGCCAACAATTGCGCCAACGTATTCCGTTGATTAATCTGCCGCGCTTATCTGAGCTTTTTGGCCGTACCCCTAAAAAGCCTTAAACCGCTACTGCGTGGGCATCTGTTTGAAAATTAAACGCATCGGCGTACACAAACTGGCTATCAGCCCCTTGTAGTCCAAACAGCGCTCTGGCCTCGTCTATCATGGTGGGGGAGCCGCACAAATAAACGGCGTGCTCAGACAAATCAGGAAAGTCTTCACACACCTGATGCTGTACATACCCGCGAGCCCCCGTCCATGTGTCGTCGGCGGCAGAGAGTACCGGTACGAACTGAAACTCAAATAAGCGCTCAGCCCACGCGGCAATTTCTTCTGCCAAGTACAAATCAGCTGCTGTGCGCATTCCCCAGTACAAACTGATGGGTGGGCAATCGTCGTTATCCAACAATGACTCCAGAATCGCCTTAATAGGCGCAATACCCGTACCCGTTGCCACCATCACCATGGGGCGCCAGTCTTTTTCACGCCAATAAAATTGGCCCATAGGCAGCATTAACCGCAACGAGTCGCCGGCCTGTAGGGTTGGCAACAAATGCTGCGTAAACCGCCCGCCTTCAATCTCGCGTATGTGTAGCTCTAGCACACCAGTCGCCGCATTGGCTGTCGCCATAGAAAAGCTACGGGTGCGGCCATCGTCACACAACACATTCAAATATTGACCGGCTCGGTAGTCCATCTCTACGCCTGTAGGCAGTTGCAAGCGCACACGCCAAATGCCAGTACACGCGCGTTCTACCGCTAACACAGTTGCGTCTACCTCTTGCGCTTCAGGCAAGTCATCTTGGTGATTCGCTAAGCTAATTTCTATATCACCACGCAACCGTGCTTGGCACGCTGCAGCCATACCTGCTGCATGTTCATCGTCGGCCACACTCATGGGCAAACAATCGTCCTCGTAGTGCACCTGCCCTTCTGTGACATGGATACGGCACGTGCCACAGCCACCAAACTCGCAATCACTGTGTATGCGTATGCCTTGCCGCTTAGCGGCTTGTAATACGGTTTCTTCGGGCTCTACCCAAAAGTGTTCACCACTTTCCCGTACATTGACACGATGCGCCATATCCTTGTCTCCTAATGCGTACTACTTCTTAATATCAGCCTGTACCAACACATCCAAGCCTTCGGCTTTCAGTGCATCAGACAAAGCTTGCAAAGCGGCTACACCTGCTGCCGTATCTTGCTCGCCATTACCGCCACTCAAACCAATACCGCCCACCACTTCGCCATTAATCACAACGGGGAAACCACCCACGAAAGCAGCAAAACGACCTTCAAAGCTCAGTTGAATACCAAAGGCTTCATTACCAGGCAGTGCCGGACCATTAGGCGCTGTCGTAAACAAATGCGTGGAACGCTTGTGGCCAGCAGCAGTGAAAGCTTTGTTCCACGCAATTTGTGGGCCCGTAATACGTGCACCATCCATACGCTCTAGCGCAATGGGGTAGCCCCCTTCGTCAACCACGCAAATGGTTTCCAACACACCAATTTCTTTGGACTTGGCGATAGCGGCTTCCACCATCAAACGGGCTTCACGCTGTTCAAGACGCAGAATTTTTTTCATATCACTTCTCAACCTTTGGTTTACAAAACATCAAATACCGCGGTACACGGTTTTGATTTGGGTATAAAACTCCAGACCACCCCTGCCAGATTCGCGGAAGGTTGAGGTACTGGATTGCTTCAAGCCACCAAATGGCGCATTCATCAAATTGCCGGTGGTGGTGCGATTAATCTTGACCGTGCCCGCCTCGATGTCAGTACTGAAACGGTGTGCGTATTCAGCGCTGCGTGTCACAATGGCGGCCGATAAGCCATACTCGGTGTCATTTGCCATCGCTAAGGCCTGCTCGTAACTGTCAAATTCAAGTAGCGCAATCACTGGCCCAAAAATTTCTTCACGAGCAATGCGCATGTTTTGTGTGACGTCGGTGAACACCGCTGGCGTCATGTAAAAACCCTGTGCAAAATCACCCTCGGTTAAGCGATCGCCACCACATAAATGCGTGGCTTCCTGCTTACCTATTTCCACATATTCCAAAATACTTTCTAGCTGGCCACGTGTGGCGATAGGCCCCAAGTCTGGAGTAGCGGTCAGGCCATTGCCTACTGTTAATGCCTGCACTTTTTCCAGCAACTTACGTGTAAATTCTGCTTTCACATCACGCTGTACTAACACGCGACTGGTACCCGTACACGCTTGCCCGCTTAACGAAAAACCACCTTGTATAACCAGCTTTACGGCCAAGTCCAAGTCGGCGTCTTCCATCACGATGAGCGGGTTTTTGCCACCCAGCTCCATTTGCGTACGGGTGCTCATGCGCGCTTGTCGGCAAATGTCTTCACCGGCTCGCGTAGATCCCGTAAACGAAATTGCGCGCACTTCGGGGGAGGTCACTAGCACAGGCCCTACTTCGCCCGCACGGCCGTGCACCACGTTCAACACCCCTGCTGGAATACCCGCTTGGGCAAAAGCCTCACACAAGTAATAGCCTGTTAATGGTGTGTCGGATGACGGTTTAAACACCACCGTGTTACCCGTAATCAGCGCAGGGGCAATCTTGCGAGCCGGAATAGAAATGGGGAAATTCCACGGTGCAATCACCGACACCACACCCAGTGGTTCGCGCTGTGTATAAACCAGTTGCTGTGCATCGTCCTGTGGAAAAGTTTCGCCGGTATAGGTCTGACCCTCTACCGCATAAAAACGTAGTGTCTGCGCAGAACGGGTGACTTCCATTTTGCTTTGTGCAAACGTTTTGCCTTCTTCGCGTGTCAAACCTTCTGCAATGCGTTCCACATTCGCATCCAGATAGGCGGCCGCTTTATCCAGAATACGAGCACGAGCAGAAATCGGGGTTGCGCGCCATGCGGCAAAGGCGGCTTGCGCGGCTGCTACCGCTTGCTGTGCGTCATCAGCGGTTGATACCGGAAAGTTGCCCACCACGTCGCGCTGATCAGCCGGGTTTAGATTAGGCTGCGTACGCCCGCTACTGCTGGGTTGCCACTGTCCGTTGATATAGTTCTCGAACACAACATCGTTAAGATTTTCCACCGCTCTACTTCCTTTGTTGCTGTACTGGCGGGCAGCCCATCTGCCCGCCGGTTTTATCTACTGCGAGTTAGGCTGCTTCCAGCTCTAGTTCCTGCAAGCTGATTTCGTCTTTCACGTAGTCGTTGTACAGAGCAGTGGTATACAGCAAGCGCATCTCGGCGCCGATCTCACAAATACGCAAACAGCGCTGTTGCAGCTCTACAGTGTTCGCGTGCTCCAGCACGATTTGGTAGCCACGTTCACCGTGAATTTCATCCGACACGATGTGCAGATCGAAGAACTCCACTTCCTCATCGGTGAAACCGTACTTCTCGCGTAGCGTCGGTGTTTGTTTACGGTAAATAGAAGGTACTTGGGACTCCAAACCCACTACCAAACCCGCTACGGCCACGACCGGATCCTCGCGCATGGCGATTGCGTAGCACCACGCTTGCAACGCACGTGTAGTGGCGTTCATGTTGTCTGGATCTTCGATACGAGCGCGGGATGTGCCACACGCTTCACCAAAGCGAATCAGCAAATCTGTGTGGCGATCGCCACCGATTTCTTCTTCGTACATGTTGGCCAACAAGAAATCTTTGGCTTCTACAAATTCTGCAGGTGTACGGGCGTACAAGTAGCCCAAGTAGTCCGCAAACGGGCCTACGTAGTGGTAATGGTTTTCTGCCCAGCGTGCCAAGTGCTCACGGCTAAGTTTGCCGCTAGCCCATGCAATGCTGAATGGAGACTTGTTAGCGCTTTTGCCTTTGATGGCAGTTTCCAGTGCGGCGCGAAATTCGTCGCGGTTGAGTAGTTTGTCCATGACTGTTTCCCTTTTTAAAAACGTCGCCCTACGGCATCTGACTAAAACATGAAGCTTAAATGATTTAAACATATTGTATACGGTATACAATTTAAGAAAGTAGGGAATTACCCTGCCCGATTCTTGTTATGCAACCACTACACAACCGTCCTTACGTGAGTCGGAAACGGCCTTTAACCCACCATTTTCTTGGCGTTGCACCGCTTGAGCGCCACCAAAATCACTACGCCCCGCCAATTCGCCCACACCCGGGTCGGGTGCAGAAAAACCATGTTCACGCAAAAAACCTGCACAAACGTCGTCAAAACCTTGCTCTAAGGCCAAGCGCCCCGCCGCTTCCAAGCGCCAACGCGGTGCACTCATAGCCTCTTCCAAGCTACGCTGATCGCGCAGCACCTTAGTCCATATCTGTATTTGCCCTTGGGGCTGCATCAAACCACCCACTACCCCTAGCCCCATGTAGAACTGCCCTTGGCGCAACGCCATTGCTGGAACGACGGTGTGGTAGGGGCGTTTATGCGGCCCAGGCGCATTCACATGCCCCGGTGCAGAAAAGCCAAACCCCCGGTTTTGCAGCACAAAACCACAGCCTGGCACCGCATAGGCAGAACCAAAACGCTTAAAAATGCTAGACATCAACGTAACTGCCAAGCCATCACTGTCTACCACCACCGTGCATACGGTGTTTCCCGCCGGATCACACACCACTCGTGATGCATGAGCCATGGCCTGCTCAGTGGCATGCACCAAAGCTAATTCTGCTTCGGGCTGTGCCTGATTTCGGTGTTCCCATACCCGTTTCACCGCTGCTAACACTGCCATACCATGCGTATTAGGCGGGCACTCATAGAGGGTAAAATCGTCCAGCTCTACCTGAACGGGGTCGCAGAAAAAACCCTGGTGGGCGCTAAAATCATTAGCGCGCAGTAACCCGCCAACAGCCTCCATGGCGTGCTCTGCACGCTGGGCAACCTCACCACGGTAAAACGCATCAGGCCCATCGTTTGCAATGGCTTGCAGCACGGCGGCCAGCTCAGGGTTACGAAAATGCTCACCTGCTGCATAGGGTTGCCCAGCCCTATACAAGGCAGCACAAACCGGATCTTTATGCAGCACAAAGTCGAAAATCTTCCACTCTTGCGCCGCTACTTTCGCCACCGCAAAACCGTCTTGCGCCACGCGTATCGCGTCATCAAACAACCGCCGCCACGGCAAACGGCCATAACGCTGGTGTACGTCATACCACCCACGCACTAAACCCGGCGTGGTGATAGATAAGACATGGCGTTCCGGAATGCGCTGATTAGGCAGATCCAACACGTGTTCTGGTGTTAGTAAAAGCGGGGCCGCGCCACTACCGTTGTACGCCAACGGAGCCTCGCCTTGTTTGGCAATCATCGCCAATAAATCGCCACCTATGCCAGTAGCCATGGGCTCTACTACCCCCATGACTACATCAGCAGCAATGGCTGCGTCCACGGCACTGCCGCCCTCTTCTAACATCGTGCGTGCTGCCTGTGCCGCCAGCGGATGGCCGGTTGCTACCGCCCACTGCTGGCCTATGGCGGACTTTTGCACGGATGAGTGCTCACTACTTTGCATACGAATTACCTAAAAGAACAACACAGCACAGATTGTCGATATCGCCATCCCGACGAGCACGGGCACGGTTAAGGCACGCACCAAATCCAGCACATGCACCCGCGCAAAACCGGCTACGGCGATTAACGACGACCACGCAATTAACGTGCCACCGCCGGTCCAAATAGCACCTATTTGTCCTACCGCCGCCAGCGTTTCCACGCTTAAACCTGAGACTGGAGCCAAGGCAGATGCCAACGTGCCGGTTAATGGCAAACCCGAGAAACCGGACCCATCAATACCCGACACAATCCCTACCAACAGCACCCCAAAGGCCACCAAGAAATGGTTTTCAGGAATGTATTGTTGACCTGCAGAGATCAGCTCAAATAACAGGCTAGGCGTTTGGTCTAAAGGTCTATCTAAGATGGCCGATGCCGCTTCACTTGCCCCTAAGAAAAAGAAACCTGCGATAGGCAATACCGAACCCATGGCTCTAAACGCAAACACAAAACCGTCGGTCATGTGATCGGGGCACACATCCAGCGTGCGGCGCGGCCCTTCGGCCATACAGGTGGCAATGGTCATCAAGATAAACGCTACACCGCCCACCAACCCAGCGGCTTCACCGCCCCGCAGCACAGGCAGACTGGGGATAAAACGAGGCAACAACATCAGCCCAATCACGGCCAAAAATGCCAACGGCGTAATCACAGCCAAAATGCGTGAATAGCGCTGTTCTTTGCTGCTCAAACTGCCATGTGCAGTCAGTTCAGAGCCTGCTGTACCACGCGCAATTTCAGCTTTGTCATAAGTACCTTGTGACTCCACCTCGTCTAACGTACTGTCGGGGGCTTGCCCCATCCATTCATCCAACAATTTGGTGTTGGCTGGTTTGAAGTAACGACGCATAAACAAGAATGCCAAGGTCAACGCCACACCGCCTGTGATCCATGACAACACCAATGCTCTATCGGCAATAAGCCCCACATCGGCCGCTACTCCGGCAGCTTTAGCACTAATACCCGGTGCCACACCAATGATGTAGTCCGATGACAAAGCCATACCTTGACCACAAATCGCAATCACCATTGCGCCTACCAATGGCGGCAGACCAGCGGCGATGGCAGCAGGCAGCAAAATGGCCGATACCAACGGCACTGCTGGTGTAGGCCAGAAAAACAATGAGATGAAGTAGGTCGCCGCACCTATCATCAAAAATGACGCTGTACTGTTCACCATCACTTTTCGAAACGGTGCCACCATGCGTACATCCGCCTCTAATCGCTTCAACGAGTTCAGCAACGCTGTCATAAAGGTGATGACCAAGAAGATGTTAAAGAGCTCCTTGGCGGCCACGAAACTGGCCGAGAAAATGCTGATAATCCCCTGTATGGGGCTTCCTGTGATGGCGGTGACTACCGCTAGTGTCCCTATAACGGATGGCACCACCACGTTGGCTCTAAACAGCATGGTGATAATGATCACCAACACCCCAATCAGATACACCCAATGTGCTGCACTCAGCACGACATCGTTTGGCATTCCTGCATCCCCCTTTGTCTAGGTTTTTATTTACGTCATAAGCATTGCGTAAGTCGGTATACTATCTGCAATTTGTTTTAGGCTTCATCAAAAAACCCAAAAATTGGGGAAAACTCTGATAAATTCAAACCTAAAACATTAAATCTGCATACCATATACAAAAAAGGAAACACAAACGTGTTCATGTCATTGCTAAGTTTGGTAGACCCGTGGTCGTGGTTGCTGATGGCGGCTTTAGTCGTGCTTGCCGCTTTTTTACAAGGGGTAGGTGGGGTGGGCTTTGCGATGCTGGTCGCGCCTATTGCCGCGCTTACCTTCCCCGAACTGGTGCCAGGGCCGTTATTAGCATTGGGAGGTAGCGTGTCGTTATTAGCCGCATTACGTGAGCGTCACCACATTGTGCTACCCGTTGTAGGTTATGCCGTTGCAGGGCGAGCCATTGGCTCTGTTATTGCGGTATTGGGCATGACCCAACTGCCCGTGACGGTTATCAACCTCAGTTTTGCCGTGATGATCTTGATAGCGGTCACACTGAGCGCCCGAGGGCTGCGTATATTGCCTTCGTCACGAAATATGGGTTTAGCTGGCATTGCATCAGGCATTATGGGTACGCTGACCTCAGTGGGGGCACCGGCCTTAGCCATTGCAATGCAAAACCTAGCGGCGGCTCAATTGCGCGCATCCTTAGGACTAATTTTATTTTTGGGTGCCAGCTTATCGTTGATTTTGCTGATCGCAGCAGGGCTATTTACCATGCAGCAAGCACTGCTAAGCGTGGTGCTGTATCCCTTTATGCTGTTAGGGTTTGCGCTGTCTGGGAAAATGCGCCATAAGATAAGCCTACCGGTAATACGTAGGCTATTGCTTAGCGTATGTACCTTTAGCGCTGTAGTACTTATTGTACGTACCCTATTGGTAGCCTAAGGCTCATGTGTATACCATATTCGTTAAATCGTCCGGTGACCGTATAATTCAATCTTGGTCCCTGTAGGATTCGCAAGGTCATACCATGAACATTACCAGTTTAAGCGCTACTCAAAGCACCGATAACCGTCGCGTAGGCGACCATCATGCCTCGTTATTCGCCGTCATACGCGATCAACTGCGTGACCGCATTCTTAGTGGTGAATTTCACCCTGGCGACCGCTTAGTAGAGGGCAAACTTGCTACAGAAATGGGCGTATCGCGCATTCCTGTGCGTGAAGCATTGCGTGAGCTAGCCTCGGAAGGCTTAGTGACCATAGAACCTCGTCGTGGTGCCTCGGTATCGGTGCTATCACCTGATATTGCCTACAACATGGCTGAAGTACGTGCGGCGCTAGAAGGCTTAAACGCCAAGCTGGCCGCACAACGTCGCAATCAAAATGGTATAGAGCAGTTACAGCAGATTTTGGACCAAGGTAAAGCCGCTGTAGAACGTGAAGACCTAGACCTACTGCAATCACTCAATCGCGAGTTTCATGAAACTTTAGCTGGTTTGTCGGGCAACATCGTCTTAACAGAACTGATGCGCTCACTGCGTGACCGCACGGCCCTACTGTTTGCACCCAGCAATCTGCAACGCGTGCGCCAAAACTGGGAAGACCACGCCCAGATTTTAAATGCGGTGATTAATGGCAACAGCGACTTAGCTAACCTGCTCGCATCGCAGCACGTGCACAATGCGGCACAAGCTTACCAAGACATGCAGGCAAGCGAGGCCACATCACAAGCTTAAGCGTGCCGGCACTTCAAGGCATCTAAACTGCCCGTATACGGAAAACGCACAGAGTCGTCGTAACCAAAAGGCTGGAAATGCACGGTCACGCCTTCGGCGTGCGGCAAAATCACAGCATAACTGGCTGGCTCAAAGGTAGAAGTCGCCGCACCGTGTGTATGTAAATCCAGCTCATGTTGGTGATTAGTACCGTTTACCGTAAAAAACGGTATACCGTTCCATACCCCTGCTGAACAACGGTGCACATGCCCTGAAAACAAATGCACGGGCTGTGCACAACGCTTCAATAGCGGCAGCACATGCTCGGCATTACTTAAACGCAGCCAATCCATGGCGGGGTACTGCAACATGGGCAGTGGGTGGTGCGAAAACAGCAAAATGGGCCGCGTCGCCTGCTCCAGTTTCTGTTCTAACCACTGTAGGCGACGCTCGCACAGATAGCCATCGGTGTAGCCGTCTTGCAAGCTATCCACATATAAAGCCTCGTAGTCACCCAGTATCTCGGCATACTGCACAAAACCGTCTAACTCAGTAGCTTGTGCGGTAAACACCTGCCCAAAAGCCTGCCTATCATCGTGATTACCCATGAGAAACCGCACAGGCATTTTTAAGGCTTGCAAGCACTGGGCCAAACGTTGGTACGCCAACGGGTGACCCGCATGGGTCAAATCCCCCGTCAGCACGCAAAGCTGCGCATCGGCATGGTGTTTGTTGATGTGCGCGATGCATTGCATCAACTGCGCTGCAGGGTCGGCATCAAATAGGCTTTTTCCTGCTGGCGTAATATGCAGATCGGAAAGATGGATGATTTTCATAACTACCTCTTAACGTATACCTGCACGCAGAAAAGCCTGCATAAATTGTTTCTGGAACAATAGAAAACCCACTAACAACGGCAAAATCGTCATCAATGTGGCGGCACTAATCAACGAAATACTGACGCCACTTTCTGGTGCGCCAAACAGCGACAACCCTACTGTTAACGGGCGTGTATGCTCGGAACTGCTGACCACCAATGGCCACAAAAAATTATTCCAATGCGAAGACACAGACACCAAGGCATAGGCTAGATACACCGGTTTCACTAAAGGCACGTACACACGCCACAACACGCCTAAACGCGAGCAGCCTTCTAAACGGGCTGCATCTTCTAGCTCACGGGGCACTTGTTTAAAGGCTTGGCGCAACAAAAATACCCCAAACGCGCTGGCCATATAGGGCACACCCATGCCCCACACCGTATCCGTCCACCCTAACAACGACACCATGCGGAAATTCTCCACAATCAGCACTTCGGGCAGAATAAACAGCTGCAACAGCAGCAACATGAATAAAAACTGGCTACCAAAGAACTTAAAACGCGCAAATGCGTAGGCAGCCAAGGTACAAATCACCAGTTGCCCCACCAAAATGGTTAACACCAGCATGGTGGTATTGAACACGTAGCGCAGCCACGGCGCACGTGCCCACGCCGCGCTGAAATTCTCAAACGTCCATCCCTGCAGCACATCCAACGATAAGGCGGCAGAGGGGTCTCTAAACGCCGCCCAGCAGGCATACAACAAGGGGGATATCCACAACAAAGCCAGTAGATACGCGCCCACGTTTTCCAATGGAAAAGTACGAATGGCGCGCCACCAGGCGGGGGAACTAGGAACAGAACACGCAGTAGTCATCATGGTTACTGGTAATGCACTCGCTTTTCAGCGTAACGGAATTGAAGAATGGCAATCAGCCCCAAACCACCTAATAGAATCACCGTCAGCACAGCGGCACTCGGCGTATCCATGTAGGCGAAAGCGGTTTCCCATATCCAGTACAACAGCAACTTAGATGCGTTGTTTGGGCCGCCTTTGGTCAGAATAAATAGGTGATCCACCAGCTTTACGGAGTTAATCAGCGCATTGATCAAAATAAACAGCGTGGTGGGTGCCAATAACGGCAGCAATACCCGTTTGCCATACTGCCAACGACTGGCTCCCTCTAGGCGAGCCGCATCACGCAATTCCGGCGGAATCGTTTGCAACGCTGCCAAGTAGAAGATCATGAAAAAGCCAGCCTCTTTCCAGATGGTGACCACCATCACCGCCCCCAACGCGGTTTGAGGTTGCCCCAACCAGTTGGTGGAGCTTGCTCCAAATAACTTCGTGATCTGGTCTAACAAACCCAAATCAGGCGTATAGAAAAACAGCCATAAGTTCGCTGCGGCAATCATGGGCAGCATGGTGGGCGTGAAGTACGCACAGCGCACCCATGCCCGCATACTCATCGCTCTATTTGCCCACAACGCCATTAACAGCGCGAGAGCAATAGACACAGGGATAGTCACCGCCGCATACCAAAGGTTGTTCTTCAGTACCAACCAGAAGGTGGGGTCTGCCAGCATGACGTCATAGTTATCCATGCCCACAAACTGCGAGGGACGACGAGCCGTCCCTTTGCTTTGCAAACTAGCCCATAGCGTGTGCAGCGCAGGAATAAAGGCGAACACACTCAACAACACCAACAACGGCGTCAGCAGCAAATACGCAAACACCGATTCCTTTCGCAACACACGCAAGGGTTTCATCTGTGTTCCAGCTTAGTTAAAAGGACGCAGTAAACGATCCGCTGCCGCTTGGGCTTCATCTAACGCGGCTTGTGGTGTCTTGCTCTGAGTCAGCGCTGACTGCACTGCGTTAGACAACAACTCGCGCACACGAGCGGTTTCGTAGGTGGCAAACTCAGGAGACGCTACCGCCAACTGGTCACGCGCTACCGTCGCTTGGGGGAAGGTCTTGGCGTAATCTTGCAGCGCTTGTGTTTCATACGCTGCGGGGCTCACACCCACATAACCTGTTGCCATCGACCATTTTGCGGCGCGCTCAGGTGCTGTCATCCAACGTACAAACTCCACCGCTGCTGCTTTTTGCTCGTCGCTAGCACCTTTGAACAGGTAGAAGTTACCGCCCCCTGTAGGTGAACCAGCTGTTTCGTTTGCAGGCAGCATGGCTACACCAAACTCAAACGGTGCTTCGTTTTTAACAGCCGTTAAGTTACCCGTGGTGTGCCACATCATGGCTGTTTGGCCTTGTACAAAGGCTTGGCGCAATGTGCCCCATTCGATGGTGCCAGCAGGGCTGACTTTATGTGTTTGCGCTAAGTCTTGGAAAAACTGTAGGGCTTCAACCGCTTTAGGATCGTTGAAGTAGACTTGCGTGCCTTCTTCATTCATCAACTGGTGACCATTTTGCAAAGCCAAAGCTTGGAACATCCAGTACGGATAACCCGTAGAAGGGATCATCAACCCGTAACGCTTGTCTGTGGTGAGTTTTTTCGCAGCTTCCACCATTTCAGCACGTGTTTTAGGTGGCTGATCTGGGTTTAAACCTGCCTCGCGGAACATGTCCTTGTTGTAGAACATCACGATGGTGGAACGCTGGAAAGGGATACCCCACACCTTGCCATCTAAAGTACCGTTAGCCATCAACGCGGGGTAAAAGCTGTTCAACCACGCTTTGCTCTGATCGTCTGTGGCCACATCGCTAAAGGCTTCTACCAAACCTTGGTCTACGAGGTCATGCGTATCCAACGCCCCCAACACGGACAGTTGTACTGACTCACCTGCGCGCAGCGCCGACAACGCGCGCACTCGGGTTTCATCGTAGTTGCCGGAGTACACAGCCTTCACTTTAATCTCTGGGTTTTCGGCTTGAAAATCGCTAATCATGCCATCCACCACATCGGTTAGCGGACCGCCTACCGAGATGGGGTAGTACATGGTCAATTCCACTGCACTCATCGCTTGGGCGCTTAACCCCATCAACAATGCACTGGTCGTAGTCATCACAATTTTTTTCAACATAACCATCTCTCTTAAACGTTAGTCAGCCAACACAGGCGAGGCCAGCTGCAAACGCGCCCCGGTATCCTGACTGAAGTAAAAAGCATGCGCAGGGTTCCAACTCAAACCACAACGTTCCCCTGCCATAAAACGTAGTTGGTGCGGCGCGCGCACAATCAAGGTATTGCCATCTTTCAGTCGCACATACACATAGGCATCAGCACCTTGAAACTCTTGGTGCACAACCGTTACCGCCACACTGTCGGCAGTAGGTTCATGCAGTTGTAATTGCTCGGGACGCACACCAATGGACACGCGGTGCGGTAAATCAAAGCCATAACGTGTGGGCCACAAGGCCAACGGCACAAAGTCGCTATGGATCAGCATCATGGGCGGGCTACCAATAAACCCGGCCGTAAAAATACTGTTAGGCTCTTGGTACAGCTCTTGCGCCGAACCTTGCTGGGCAATGCTGCCCGCATTCAACAACACCACTTGATCCGCCATGCCCATGGCTTCGGTTTGATCGTGCGTGACATACACCACTGTTAACCCCAAACGCTGCTGTAACGCACGGATTTCATGACGCACGCTGTGGCGTAATTTGGCATCTAAGTTAGACAGCGGCTCATCCATCAAACAAATGCGGTGCCCCGACACAATGCTGCGTGCCAACGCCACGCGCTGGCGCTGTCCACCCGATAGTTGTGCCGGTCTACGGTGCTCTAAACCGTCCAAATTCGTCAGAGCCAACGCTTCTTGCAAGCGTTTGTGTTGCTCTGCTTTACTCACGCCTCGCACCTGCAACCCAAACAAAATGTTGTGCGCTACGGTTAAATGGGGAAACAGCGCATACGACTGAAACACCATCGTCAACCCACGTTGTGCTGGCTCTTGATACGTAGCATCGTGCCCATCGATTAACAACGTGCCTGTAGTGGGTTGCTCTAAACCGGCAATAATGCGCAACAGCGTAGATTTACCGCAACCCGAAGGCCCCAGCAACGCGGTAAATTGTCCTTCTGGAATGGACAGATCAATGTGCTTTAACACAGCATGATCTCCCCACGATTTGCCTATACCTTGTAATTGGATGGCGGCTTGACTCATGCTGCACTCTCACTCGCTATTACTACTTGTACGTGTGCAGGAATACGCTGCCTGTAGCCATCAGGCAAAGGCAGATCGGTTACCAGCACATCTATGTCATCAACAGACCCACTACGCACCGCCGCCAGCCGTCCAAACTTGGAATGGTCAAGCACTAAGATGCGCGTGCGGCAATTACCGCGTAGGGCCTTATGGCAGTCAGACTCAGCCATGTCAAAGTCCAGTAACGCGCCTTCTACATCAAAGCCGCCCACCCCTGACACCCCAAAATCTGCTTTAAAACTGTTAAATAATCGCTCGGCCTCTGGCCCTAAAATTTCTGGATTAGGTTGGCGCAACACGCCCCCAGCAATCACCACCCTGTTGCTGTGGTTCTGGCTCAAAGGCATCGCTGCACTCAAGTTGTTGGTCACCACGGTCAACTCGTGATGCTCTACCAACGACAACGCCACCTGTTCTGGAGTCGTACCAAAGCCCAGCAACACACTGGCGCCATCTGGAATGAGCGCAGCCACTGCTCTACCTATTTGTACTTTGGATTGAAAATGCGTAATGCGCCGTGCTTGAAACGACACATTGCGCTCATGCCCAGCCAGCTCTGCCCCACCATGACGCCTACGCACCAAATTGGCTTCATACAGCGCATTCAGATCACGCCTGATGGTCTGGGGGGTCACGTGAAAATGCGCTGCTAGCCCCTCTACAGAGACAGCGCCCTGTATGCGCAGCAACTCAACAATCCCACCCTGTCGAACTGAAAGATTCATAACCCTGCATAACTGTTCATGTGAATAGCAAGCAGTGTAAAAAGCGTAAATTACGCTCGGATTACTACCATATGAACCTTTTGTGACGGTTAATTATGTTCGTATGAACATTTTTGTAGAGTCCAACCCTTTTTGTTAAGGTGATGGGTATGGAGTTTGTACTGAGCCGTTATGACCTACTCACACGCTGATTACGCCAAATTGGACACCGCCCGTTGGATGGCAGCCTTAGCGGTGGTTCTGCTGCACAGTGCTGCGGTTCCCCTCACCAGCACCGCCGCTTACGGTACGCAAGATTGGTATTGGGCCAACCTGTACGATGCAGCCACCCGCTGGTGCGTACCTATTTTTGTCATGGTCAGCGGCGTGCTGTTGCTAGACCCTGCTAAACACGAAGGCTTTGCCTCGTTTTATAAAAAGCGCGGTAGACGCATCTTGCCTGCGATAGGCTTCTGGTCTGTGTTTTATTTATTCTGGGGCGCATGGATGTACCACCAACAAGGTGTGCCCATGGATGCACAAGCCTGGCTGCGTAAAGCCACCAGCGGCGAGCCCTACTACCATCTGTGGTATCTGTACATGTTGGTGGGCCTATACCTGTTTGCCCCCTATTTACGCTTGCTGTACCAACACTGTTCTGCCCGACAAAGCCGCTATGTTGTGTTGTTTATGCTGGTGTTGGCCATGCTGCAAAGCCTGTACCGTGAAGTGCAAGGCAACAGTTATGGTTTTTTTCTGCTCTGGTTCTTACCGTACATCAGCTATTTTTTAGCTGGACGCATGATGTTTGAGGGCCGTATACGTATTCCGTACCCCGGCTGGGTGCTAAGCCTAAGCATTGCTGCAACCGTAGTGGGAACCACGCTCTTATCGTCACACCAGCACTTCAGCACCTACTTCTACGACACCTTTAGCATCACCGTGCCACTGATGTCGTTAGCCGTATTTCAACTGATTTTACAAAGCCCTACACTGCCCACATTGCCCATGTTGGCACCTTTCACCTTTGGGATTTATCTGGTTCACCCCATCTTTTTAGATCTGGCACAACAAACTGGTTTATATCAAGCGCAAACCGGTATAGTCTGGCAAACACCCCTGATGGCTCTCGCGGTATTTATGCTGTCGTGGTTATTCGCTGGCCTATTACGAACATTGCCCGGTGGTACGCGTATCACCTGACGAACTATGACCCAACCCCCTGCGCCTCCCCCTTCTGACCAACGTGCTCAATCCGCGTGGTTGCGGGCGTGCTGGTTCATTCTGGCGGTGTGCAGTTTTATCTTGGCGATTATTGGGGTCATTTTGCCAGGCATGCCTACCACGGTTTTTGTGTTGATCTCGGCATGGGCCGCAGCACGCAGCTCTCCGCGCTTTCATCAATGGCTACTGGATCACCGTATCTTTGGCCCCTCCTTACATAACTGGCAAAATGGCCGACTCGTCACCAAACGAGCCAAGTGGACAGCACTGATCAGCATGAGTGTGTGTGCCGTGCTACTGCTATGGTTAGCGCCTCATTGGTGGATCAGCCTACTCGCCATCAGCTGCATGTTGTGTGTACTACTATGGCTATGGTCTAGACCCGGGCCCCCCACGCAAAAAAGCGAGCCGTAAAGGCTCGCTATGGTTTGCGCCACCGACTCACGATTAGGAGTTCGTTGGGTACAACTGAGGATAAATCTGGTTCAGCGTTTGGCTAGACTGACCTGACACCATATCACCAGCTCGTACGGCATCCGCCAATTCAGACTGAACTTGAGCACGCGATTTCACGGCTACGTCCTGCTGTGCTGCAGAGTACAACGCTGGGTACATTTCACTTAGGGTAGCACTGGACTCACCAGTCACTACATTCCCTTCACGTACCGCTTGTTCCAACTCGGCACGTACTTCAGCACGGGTTTTGACAGCAACAGGTTGTGATGGGTACACAGCTGGGTACATTTCGCGCAGAGTTTGGCTGGAATCGCCCGACAACATCTCACCCGCATTAATGGCTTGAGCCAACTCAGCTTGCACTTCAGCACGGGTAGGAGTGGTGTTCACATTCAACGCCATCGCTTGGCCAGCAAATAGGGTAGCAACAGCAAAACTCAAAACAGGTAATGTGCGTTTCATAATAATGATTCCTTTCATCTTCAATAATAGTGACGATGGCAGCAACACAACCCTGAACACAAGTTAGCTCTTTTCTCGACGCTTTCTTGCGTGTAGCCTTGTACTTCATGCGAAACAAAGGCCCTGTAAATCTGTATCGCTGCATCCATGGCTACACTTTAAGTCAACCGTTAAATCAGATAAACAGGTCAAAAAGACATACACTATTGCTAAAAACGAAATAATAAAATTTTGCCACAGGTAACCTATGAGCCGTTTACTCGCCATGCACGTGTTTGAACGTGTCGCTAATGAGGGAGGGTTTGCCGCCGCAGCCCGTTCATTGAACATGTCCCCCTCTGCAGTCACCCGACACGTCGCCGACCTAGAAAGCCATCTGGGCACACGCTTATTCCAGCGCACCACCCGTAGGGTGCACTTAACCGATGCGGGTGAAGTCTATTTGGCTCGTATACAGCATATTTTGCAGGATATTGAAGAGGCCGATGCCCAAGTCAGTGCACACACCAATGCATTAGCGGGTAAGCTGCGCATTTATGCTCCTCCCGCATTGGCCTATCACGTGGTTGCCCCTATTTTGGGTGAGTTCTGTTTGGCCTACCCCGATATACGCATCGAAATTCAGGTGGGTGCTGAGTACGCACTACCCATTGAAGATTTTGACATCACCATGTTGGGCAATAGCGTGCAAGAAAATGCCAATATCGTCGCACGTAAAATTGTGGAATCCGAGGTAATTTTGGTGGCCTCCCCTGACTACGCTAGCCGCAATCCTTTGCCCCAACACCCCACCGAGTTGTCCAACCACCGCTGTTTACGACTGCGTGATTCTGAGCGCCTTGATAATTGGACGTTTAGACACCCCAATCAGCCCGACGAGCAACTGAGCATTGCCGTAGACCCTGTCATTATTGCCAATCACACGGATACATTGCTGCGTGCGGCCCTTAATGGGGTGGGTATTACATCCGTAGTGTTGGGTCTGGCTGCACCGTACCTAAACCGTGGCGAATTAGTACGTGTTTTGCACCCATGGAGCACAGGTTTCATCAACATGTATGCCGCCTTACCTAGCCGCAAACATATACCCCAGCGCTCCTTGGTTTTTCTGGATTATCTGATTAACCACACTAGACAACAACATATTGAAGCCCGCGCTAACTGTACTGCCTGCTAAACACCACTTTTCACACGCTGTGCTATTTGCCCCCACCCCAAATTCAGCGTAAAGTGGCTACTAGGTTTTACGCTTTTTTGTTTTGGCGCTTCCTATTTCTGTACGGCACTACGCTTTATGTTCGATATTCTTGTCTATCTGTTTGAAAACTATTACAACCCACAGGCTTGTCCTAAAGCTGAAGTTCTAGCACACAAGTTGGCCGCCATCGGGTTTGAGGACGATGAAATCAACGATGCATTAAGCTGGTTACACGGTTTGCATGAGTCTTCCGCTCAGCACCAGCCACTGCAAACATTGCATCATCAACAAAGCCTGCGCGTCTATACCGATCTGGAATATGAGTTTTTAGGTCAGGAAGCCTTGGGCTTCATCAGCTTCTTGGAGCAATCCGGTGCGCTGCCACCTGCCCTGCGCGAGATCATTATCGAACGCGCCATGGCTATAGACGAATCGCCTATAGCCTTGGAAAAGATCAAAATCATCACGTTAATTGTGCTCTGGAGCAACGACGCTGAAGTCGAGCACCTGATCTTTGAAGAATTGGTCACCGACGACGGCGACCGCCTCTATCACTAATCCTTAGCCGCTAATACGTTCCCCTGCTCATCCAACATATGTTTGAGCAGTGGGATACCGTTTTCTACGCGGAATTCGGCAAATTTGGCGGGCTCAAACACCGCTGCTTGGCCTTCTTTGAAGAACCACGCATCTGTACCTGGTGCCCACTGGCCATTTTTACGTACCAAACGCAGCACTACCCAGTCAGGTTGCACGGCCACTTCAATAATCTGGCTTTGATTGCTACCGTCTTCTAACTCTACATAGTTGTGTTGATACGCTTTATCGGCGTCACGCGTGCTTTGCAAGGCTTGCAACTGCCATGCTAGCTCTCCTGCTGCGGGCGGTGACAACCACACCCACACCGCCGAGCCATCGCCTTCGTAGGTGTCTATATTGTCCTGCTGTATACCGCGACTTAACCTAGAAGCGTCTCGTGCCACTTGGAAATCCAATGACATGTAATCGCCCTGCATCAATGAACGTGGGTCTACAGGTGCCAAAGCTAACACTACCGCTTTGCCATCCGACAAAATGCGCTCTTTATTCCAAATGTTGTAGTTAGCCAAGCCTACTACCAGCACCAAGCCCGCTACAATCACAGGCCCCGGGCGTAGATACTTCATACCCTTAGGCATAGGTGCATCTGTAGCATCCGTATCTTTGAAGGCGGCTAACGACTTCACTGTCCCACGGAACAGCAACATATACACCAACAGCACCACAGCACTGCACGTTAATAACAACGCTTTTTGATTCAGGCTAATGTCAAAGTCGTAATACAGTTTGCCTAGCGCAATAAAGAGCGCCAACAACATCACTACGAACAACAAGCGACTGCGCCATGCGTACGCCACCAATAGCCATGCCAAGGTCAACGAAATCGTTGGTGCGCCAGCCCATGTAATAGACAACAACACACACACCACCACACCTGCTGCACTCACCACAGACCAGCTTTTTTGGCGCTGCAATGCCACGGCTAACGCCACAGCAGGCAACGGAAACAGTAACCAGCTTGGCAGCCATGACCCTAGCGCCCACTCTGACAAGGTGGCACCAAACATCAACACTGGGGGCATCAGTCCTATACCCACCAAACTGGCGATCAACCCTGCCCACATGGCGGGTGCCCAGTAACGATAGCGCTCTGGTGTTTGATGGGCTCTAACGCCTATTAACAAACTCGCCACCACCACCGCAAATACTTGCCATTGCATAAACGGCGTTAAGTAGGGGAAATCATAGTAATAGCTAGTGACTAAACCATGAAAATTCAGCCATAAGAAAGCACTGATAATCGTCCAACCTGCCGCCAACAGACGCACTAGCCATACGGGTGATAACGCATAGAGCACTACCCCCATGACCACCTGCAACATAGGGTAAAGCGTATTTTCTTGCTCTACCTGCATCACCCATTCCACACCGCTGAACACTAGTCCAACAATCACTAACAACGCCGGAATATCTTGTAAACCTTCTTCGCCCGCCTGACGTGACAGCCACAAGCCGCCCCCTACAAAGCACAGCATCACCCAGAAAGAATGTTTGAAGATTTCAGCATCGGTTAATAGTGTCAGCGTCACCAGTATCAAGGCGCTGCCCAATAGCACCGCACCCAAGCGCAACAAACGCAAAAACCACGGTGGTGAGGCCGCATCGGTATGTGTGGGCGCAGCATCGCCTTCTTGTGGGGTTGCCACACGCACAGTATGTGTACGCCACTGCTGCAACAGGTCCTTAGCCAGCAGTACAGCCAAGCCAATTTCTATAATAGTGAAGAGGAACCACGCCGCAATATCGTCACTACCAAGACGGATAAAAAACGGTACAAGTGCGGCTAAAAAAGCACCATACACAAAGCTCAAACTCACCTGATCAGGGGAGTACTGGCGGTAATACCACGCCATTGCCGCCATGACAGCTGACGCCCCTAACCAATATTTCAGGAAACCATCTTCCCATTCCATCAGGCCGCCCATGACCAAATAGAACAAGGCCACGCACGTCACCAAGGCCAACAAACGTGGCACCACCCTAAACGGGTCACGTAAATAGTGCTGACATAGCTCGGATAACACGAGTAGGAAGGTGTTTAGCACCACCACAATCATGGTCACCGCAAGTGGGCCGTCTACCCACCAGTAGACTCGGCTCCACATGTTTAAGGCGTTAAAACCAAAGAGCACGGCGGCTACGTTGACGATCACCACCCACAGCACGGCTAAGATAATAGAGCGCAGCCCCACTAGCCACGGCGTAATGGTAAGCGCCCACACCGCAAAGAGCTGCCACGGGTCTGCGCCGGTTTGGTAAATTTGCCCCAATAACGCCCATAGCCCACCTACCGCTACGGCTGATAAACCCATCACCAATGGTACAGGCGCGTATTCGGGCCACCACCCATGCCCGCGCTTATTGAGTACCCACGCCACACCCGCCGTGAGGACTACCACGCCCTGCACCAGCACGATACGTATGGTTTTACTTAACTCGGACCAGTTCGCTGCGATCACACTAATCAGCGCACTGCATAATAATAAGATGGCTAATGCCAATGCCGCCCGTAATAAAAACCTAGGCCAAACAGGCATACCGAACGTTGCAGAGGCTGGGGATTTAGTGTTAGACATAGTTCCGTGTGTGGATAATTTTTTTCTGCTATCGTACAGTAGCAAACAATGTTGCGCACACAAAAATGGTAAGGCCTTGTGGCTGGAACTTGCGCATACGGGGTTCGACCCGTAATATCCGCGCTATTGCTGCGGGCCCGCTGTCATTGGAAACACATGAATAAAACACTCATCATTGCTGAAAAACCCTCTGTTGCTTTGGACATCTCCAGAGCGTTAGGTGGGTTTACCCGTGAAGGGGACTACTTCGAAAGTGAACAGTACGTACTGTCATCCAGTATTGGACACTTGCTGGGCCTTGTTGCGCCCAACGACCCTAAACGAGGCAAATGGAGTTTTACTCACCTGCCAGTTATCCCCGAGAAATTCGAGTTGGATGTGGCCGACAAGCGTTCCGCAGAGCGCTTAAAACTGCTGGTTAAGCTACTCAAACGCAAAGATGTAGACCGCGTCATTAATGCCTGTGATGCGGGACGTGAGGGTGAACTGATCTTCCGTTACATTGTGCAGTACGCAAAAGTAAACAAACCTATACAGCGTTTGTGGTTGCGTTCCATGACTCAGGCCGCCATACGCGAAGCCTTCGAGAACCTGCGCGACGACGAAGAAATGAAACCACTGGAAGCGGCGGCCCGTGCTCGTGCCGAAGCCGACTGGTTGGTAGGGATTAACGGCACGCGCGCCATGACGGCGTTTAACAGTAAAGATGGCGGTTTTTTCAAAACACCTGTAGGTCGTGTGCAAACCCCTACACTAGCCATTGTGCATGCACGTGAAGAAGCCATCCGTAAGTTTGTGTCCCGTGACTACTGGGAGGTGCATGCCACCTTCGTAGCGGGCGCAGGACTGTACAATGGCCGCTGGTTCGACCCTGAGTTCAAGAAAGACGAAAAAGACGCTGAAAAGCGCGATTCTCGCTTGTGGTCCGAAACGGCTGCTAAAACAATTGTGGTGGCCTGCGATGGCAAACCGGGTGTGGTCACAGAAGAGTCCAAACCTTCTACCCAACAATCCCCTGCGTTGTTTGACTTAACCACCTTGCAGCGCGAGGCCAACTCCCGCTTTGGCTTCTCAGCCAAAACTACGCTGGCACTGGCCCAAACGCTGTACGAACGCCATAAAGCGCTGACCTACCCCCGTACTGATTCTCGCTATCTGCCGGAAGACTACGTAGGCACAGTCAAAGACACCATGCTTGCATTAGCCGATGGCCAAAGCTCTGCTACGGCATCCGTTCAGCCTTTTGCTCGCCAAATCGTCGAACAGCAGTGGGTAAAACCTAGCCGTCGTGTGTTTGATAACAAAAAGGTTTCCGATCACTTTGCAATCATTCCTACGCTGCAAATCCCGCGTGAGTTAAGCGACGCTGAGTTCAAAATCTACGAACTGGTTACACGCCGCTTTTTGGCTATTTTCTTCCCTGCCGCCGAGTTCCGTGTCACTACCCGCATTACCAAAGTATCGGGTAACCACTTCAAAACCGAAGGTAAAGTGCTGGTCAACCCCGGTTGGTTGGCTATTTACGGTCGTGAAGCACAAGGCGAAGACGACAACTTGGTTGCTGTACAGCCCAATGAAGAAGTGCTTACCGAAGATATTGAAGCACGCGGCTTAGCCACCAAACCTCCCGCACGCTTTACGGAAGCGACATTGCTGTCGGCGATGGAAGGTGCAGGCAAACTGATTGACGACGAATCCCTGCGTGATGCTATGTCTGAACGCGGTTTGGGTACGCCAGCCACACGCGCCTCTATTATTGAGGGCTTGCTAAACGAAGGTTACTTACGTCGTGAAGGCCGTGAATTGGTGCCTAGCGCCAAAACTCGCCAATTGATGACGTTGCTCTCTGGCTTAGACGTTACCGAACTGACCTCACCCGAGCTCACCGGTGAGTGGGAGTTCCGCCTCAAGCAAATTGAACAAGGCCAAGAAGGCCCTGAAGCCTTTCTGACCAAAATCGCGCAGATGACACAAATCATCGTGAAACGCGCCAAAGAATACGAACGCGATACTGTGCCAGGTGATTATGCAACACTGCAAACACCCTGCCCTAAATGCGGTAGCGTGGTCAAAGAAAACTACCGACGCTTTGCCTGCACTAGCTGTGACTTCTCATTTGGTAAGCACCCTAGTGGTCGCACGTTTGAGTTGCCTGAAGTAGAAGAGCTGCTGCAAAAACGCGAAATTGGCCCGTTGACTGGTTTTATCAGCAAAATGGGACGCCCATTTGCCGCGATTCTGCGCATTACTGATGAATTCAAACTGGAATTCGACTTCGGCCAAAACGATGACGAAGACGAAGAAGAAGTGGATTTCTCCGGTCAAACACCTGTAGGCGCGTGCCCTAAATGCCAAGCCAATGTGTTTGAGCACGGCATTCGTTATGTGTGTGAGAAAGCCGTGGGCCCATCACAGACCTGCGACTTCCGCAGCAACAAAGTCATTCTGCAGCAGGAAATTTCCCGTGAGCAAATGCACAAATTGCTGACCGACGGCAAAACAGATTTGCTAGATGGTTTTGTGTCTAACCGCACCAACCGTAAGTTCAAAGCCTTCCTGACACGCGATGCTAAAGGTGCAGTGAGCTTCGAATTCGAGCCTCGTGCCGGTAAGACTGCAGCGAAAAAATCCTCCGCTAAAAAGGCTGCCAAGAAAGCAGCTAAAAAAGCGGCAAAGAAAGTCGCCAAAAAAGCCGCTAAGAAAGTGGCCGCCAACGAATGATTATGTCAATTCTTGAACCTTGGCATTACATTAAACCCTCGTCTTTACATGGGACGGGGGTTTTTGCTGCTAGAGATATTCCCGCTGGCACCAGCATCATGGAATACGAAGGCAAGCACATCAGCACCCAAGAAGCGGATGAAATGGAGCCCTCGGACCCCAACAATCCCTTCCATACTTTTTTCTTCTCGCTGTCGTGCGGCAAGATTATTGATGGGGGTGACGGTGGTAACGAATCGCGCTTTATTAACCACTCCTGCGCCCCCAACTGCGAGGGCCACGAGAACAGCGCTGGCAACCGTGTATTTATCGTTGCGTTGCGCGATATCGCCAAAGACGAAGAGCTACTCTACGACTACGCGTTAGTCATTGATGACGACATCACGCCTACGCTGCAAAAGCAGTATCGCTGCTTGTGTGGTGCGCCTACATGCCGTGGCACAATGCTTGCGCTTCCCGACCCCAAAGACAAACCCATTACCAAGTCGGCGCTGCATAAGAAGCTGAAAAAAATCCGCCGCGAACAGAAAAAACTCAGCAAGCAAATGCGCCAGCTGAATAAAAAACTAGACCGAATCCTCCAACATACAGAAGATCCGGTCTAGTCGTAGTAGCAAGGCGGTTAGTATTTTCTTAGCCCACCCTTCCTCTTACAGAATTTGGCTGAGGAAGGTTTGGGTTTTGGGATGCTGCGGGTTATCAAAAAAGCGCTGTGGTTCGGCTTCTTCCAGAATTTGGCCATCGGCCATAAAAATCACTCTATCGGCCACACTGCGTGCAAAACCCATTTCATGCGTCACACACAGCATGGTCATGCCGTCTTCGGCTAAGCCAATCATGGTGTCCAGTACCTCTTTCACCATCTCTGGGTCTAGTGCCGAGGTAGGCTCATCAAACAACATCACCTTAGGGCTCATACACAGCGCTCTGGCAATCGCCACACGCTGTTGCTGACCACCGGATAGCTGGCTAGGATATTTATGCGCGTGAGCCTTAATACGCACTCGATCTAGGTACTTCAATGCAATGGCTTCGGCATCGGCTTTAGACATTTTGCGAGCACGCATAGGAGCCAGCATACAGTTTTCCAGCACCGTTTTATGAGGAAACAAGTTGAACTGCTGGAACACCATACCCACTTCACGACGGATAGCCTGCACATGGGCAGGGTTCTGGTCTAGCACCATGCCATCCACCGTAATCTCACCCGACTTAATGGGTTCTAGCGCATTAATACAGCGTATTAACGTGGATTTACCCGATCCCGATGGGCCACAAATCACGATTTTTTCGCCTGGCTGCACTTCCAGATTAATGTCTACTAGGGCATGGTACTCGCCATACCATTTGTCGACATTGCGCATGGTAATAATAGGTTTAGACATGACTCACTTCTACTCAATATTCATTATCAGAACAACGCACGGCGTAACGACGTGGCTTAGGCTTAGCTAACGTTCAGCTTGCGCTCCAAACGGCTGGCGTACAGCGACAACGGCCAACACAGAATGAAGTAAATCAAAGCCACCAAACCAAATACGATCATGGGCTGGAAAGTTGCGTTATTCACAATCTGCCCTGCACGAGTAAGCTCGGTAAAACCAATAATCGCCGTCAACGAGGTGGCCTTAATGATCTGCACCAAGTAACCCACGGTAGGGGGAATAGCAATTTTGAGCGCTTGCGGCAACACCACATCACGCATTTTCTGGGAATAGCTCAATCCCAGCGCCTCAGCAGCTTCGCTTTGCCCTTGGGGAACAGCCTGTATACAACCACGCCATATTTCTGCCAGAAAGGCGGCACTGTTTAAAATCAGTGCAATGGCGGCGGCATACCACACCCCTATTTCCAAGCCTAAAACAGGCAAACCAAAGAACACTAAGAACAACTGCAGCAACAGCGGTGTGCCACGGAAGAACTCAATAAATACCCGCATGGACTGACTCATCCAACGGCGTTCCGACACCCTACCCAACGCCACCACCAGTCCTAATACCCCACCCCCTATAAATGCGATGAGAGATAGCCAGATCGTCCATTGCGCGGCCTGAACAATAAACCAGAAATCTTCTATTCCAAAAGTACGCATTATTTACGGTCCGGATAATCAAGCAGGTACTTGTAAATGAGAGAAAACAAGCCTGAGAACAGTAAGGTCAGCAGCAAATAAATAACCGTTACCGTGATGTAGATTTCAAAGCTACGGAAGGTTAGCGACTGCAACCCTGTTGCCACTGAAGTCAGGTCATCAGCCGAAATCACCGACACCACACTAGAGGCCAACATTAAGTAAATGAACTGGCTGGTTAGCGCTGGGTAAATAGCCTTTAACGCAGGGCGCAAAATAATATGTAAAAACACCTCTACGCCCGACAAACTCAATGCCCTACCTGCTTCAACTTGGCCCTTGGGAATAGACTCAATCCCCGCGCGCACAATCTCACTGGCATAAGCACCTAAGTTCACCGTCATCGCCACTAACGCAGCCGTATGCGCACTCCACTTCACCCCTACAGATGGTAGTGCAAAGAAAAACACGAACAACTGGATGATGAAAGGTGTATTGCGAATGACCTCGATATAGGCATTCACCAAAAACCGGAAAAACGCATTGCCGTTAATTTTGACACTAGCGCAAATCACCGCCACGATCAGCCCAAAGAACATGGACAGTGCCGACAACTGTATAGTGACCCATGTCCCTTTTAGTAGCAGCGGCCACGCTTCCAGAACCGGATCAAACTGAAAAACGTAATTCATAGCAACTTCCAGACACTGCCGAAGGGGTCACCCCGCCTCGGCCAGTGCTTAGCAACACATTAATTTGATGCAGCGTGTACAGAGGCAGGCAAGGGAGTACCCAACCATTTCTCGAACACTTTATCCAACGAGCCATCGGCTAATTTTTCTTTCAAGAACGCATTCACTGCCGCTTCCAGCGCAGGACGGCCTTTTTGCATGGTCACGCCCATCACTTGCTCGTTAATCACATAACGAATTTCAAATTTTCCAGGGTGACGTTTTTGCACTTCTGAGGCGATAACCGTAGACGTACCCGCCAAATCCACTTGGCCTACGATCATGGCTTGCAGCGCCGATGCATCGTCATCAAAACGGCGAATATCTGTGCCTTCAGGGGCGATTTTCATCACGCCAATGTCTGTAGTACTGGCACGAGGCACACCAATTTTGTATTTAGTGAAGTCAGCAGGGCTATCCACCACCACATCAGTTGGCCCTAACAGCACCATACTCGCGGCGGAGTAGGGGTTAGAAAACTGCACTTGCTCTTGGCGCTCTGGCGTAATAGCCAGCGAAGCCACCAAAACGTCGGCTTTATCCGTCAACAAATACGGAATACGGTTTGGCCCTGTAGTGATCACAGGTTCAACCGTTACACCCAAATAATCGGCCAACATTTGTGCCACTTCTGCATCGTAACCATCAGGTTTGTTACCCGCGCCGGAGCTCGCATAGGGCGGGAAATCCAACATCAAACCGATTTTGATCGTGCCACGGTCTTTAATACGTTGCAGGCTTTGATCTTCCTGCGCTTGGGCCGTGCCAGTCAGGCCGATCATTAACGAGATACCCAGTGCTACACATATTTTTTTCAACATTGTCTTCTCCACAGTCCGTAAGAGGTATTACTTCTTTTTCTGCGCGCCACATACGCTGTAGCGTGCATTGACGAAACCGCTATAGGCATAGTAATTTCATCAACGAAAAATCTTTTTGTATGTAATTTTTTTGTTGCAGACTATCAAAAAAAAAATTCGTGATCCACAGTGTATGGCTAGGTAAAACCCTAGCTTTTTGCTTTTAGAGAATAATCACGAGTTTTTCCTCCCACATACGAAAAAAACTTTTTATTGATAAAAAATAGAAGAAAAATATGAGCCAACCCACTCCCACGCATACCGCTCAGCGGTACCAAGCACCGGCCCTAGATAAGGGGCTGGACATACTGGAGGTGCTAAGCCAAACCCCACACGGCTATACCCTGAGTGAGCTTAGCCAAGCCTTAAATCGAGGCGTGAATGAAATTTTCAGAATGGTCAGCACGCTGCACCAGCGTGGTTACATACAAATCAACGACAGTGATCGCTATATTTTGACCCTTAAGCTGTTTGAGCTATCGCACCAGCAAGAACCTGCCAAATCACTGATTAAAGAGGCGTTACCCTTACTGGCTGAGCTGGCCGAACGCAGCATGCAATCGTGCCATTTAGCGCTTTATCAAAATGGCAGAGTGATTATTGTGGCGCAGCAAGATAGTCCTGAACGCTGGTCTTTCGGGTTGAAGATGGGTGCCCTCATTGGCCTAACAGATACCTCTTCCGGCCACGTATTGCTCGCCTTTGCAGACGACGTCACACGGGTACGCATGCTGAACCACCACATACGCATTGATGGCGAAAATCAGATGGACCCCGGCCAATTGTTTGATTTACTACACACCATACGCCAGCAAGGCTATGCCACTATGCCCAGCGCCCAAATTGATGGTGTGACCAACATTGCTATGCCGGTATTAGGCTTAGAAAACAAAGTAGTAGCTGCTATTAATGTGCCGCATGTATCACGTATAGATGGCCTACGCCGCCCCGATGCAGCACAAATTGCCCGCATTTTGTCTGACATTAGCCTGCGCCTGTCGCAACGTATGGGCTATAGTGGCCCCCATTGTTACACTCCCTGAGCAGTACTATGCCTGATGTTTTTTCGTTGTATGTGTCCGCACTAAGCTCCATTGCCCCTTTGGTTATGTGCGGTGGTATAGGGTTTATTTGGGGTAAAAGCACACTTAGGTTCGACATTGCTTTTATCTCAACGCTGGTCACGCTAGTGGGTGTACCCGCGCTAATTTTTCACACGCTTTATACCACTGAAATCGATACGGCTGCCTTAGTAGATATAGGTTTATCTACCGTTGTAGCCTTGGCAATTACCACCCTACTCTGTGCTGCCACCCTTAAAGCTTTTAAGATATCGGTGCGGGAAAATATGCAGCTGGTCACCTTCCCCAACTCGGGAAACTTAGGTCTGCCGCTGTCTACACTCGCCTTTGGCTCTATAGGCCTATCGGCCGCGTTGGTCTTCTTTGCAATCTGCACCTTCATACACAACACACTAGGCGTGCGCACCCTTACCAACAAGCAAAGCAGCAGCAAAGGCACGCAATTCATCGTAATCAGCGCGGCCTTCATCGCCATTATTGCTAAAAGTTTGTCGGTACCCGTGCCCGAATGGACCTTAAACGGTTTGGGGTTGATCGGTAGTATTACCGTTCCCTTGATGCTGTTTAGCCTAGGCTACTCGTTGGCAAACATCTCGTCTGAAGGCATGCAAAGTGGTAGTTTCATGGCCATTTTGCGCTTAGCGGCAGGTTGCATTGGTGCCATCCTTGCCTGCTGGCTGCTGGGCACTCCAGGTTTGTTGGCCGCCATTATTATTTTGCAAATGACCATGCCCTGCGCCGTATTAAGCTACATGTACGTCTCGCACTTTCAGCCAGATCAAAAACACATTGCAGCCAGTGCGGTACTGGTGTCTACAGTAATTTTCTTACTGGCATCACCACTGTTTATTGCCGCTTTGCAGTACTTTTACCTTTAATCAGCCAGCACTAGACCCTCGCGGCGAGGGTCTGCACCGCCATAAAGCCCTTGGTCGGTAATCACAATGCCCTGCAAACCACTGGTAAACGGCAAAATAGAAACGTCGTGACCTTTGGCACGCAGCGCATCGGCCACGCCCACAATGGCTGTACCTTCCTCTAATTCGGTAGCCTGATTGCGGCTACCGTAATGCGGTAATGAAATAGCCTCTTGTATGTCCAGCCCCCAATCCAACACACCTACCAAGGTTTGCGCCACATAGTTAATGATGGCACTGCCGCCTGGTGAGCCTGTGATCAGATACGGCTTATTCGCCTTAAATACCATCACCGGTGCCATGCTGCTGCGTGGCCGTTTACCCGCCTCTACACGGTTCGCCACCGGCACACCTTGGGCATCGTAAGGTTGACTGGAAAAGTCCGTCAGTTGGTTGTTTAGCAAAAAGCCACGAACCAGAATTTTGCTGCCAAACGCGGCCTCTACGCTGGTGGTCATAGCTACCAAATTGCCGTAAGCATCTGCCGCCACCAAGTGGCTAGTAGACGGCAATTCGTAGGCTTGATCCCTACCTAAACTGGCGAGCATGGCTAAAGGATCGCCCGGAGCCGCTTTGCCCATGCTTTGCTCGGGTTGAATCAGCGCACTACGTTGACGCAAGTACGCAGGGCTTAGCAAACCCTGCACGGGGATATCCACAAAAGCAGGATCAGCCACATAGAAGTCGCGGTCGGCATAGGCCAAACGCCCCGCTTCAGAGAAGTAATGCACGGCCTCTACACTTTGCGGGGCGTAATGTTGCATGGGGAAATTTTGCAGCACACCCAGCAACTGCAATACCGTCAACCCACCAGAACTAGGTGGTGGCATCCCGCACACTGTGTACTGACGGTACGGCCCACATAGTGGGTCACGTTGTACCGCTTGATAAGTCTGCAAATCTGCCAAACTTAAATCACCTGCCTTAGAGTGGTTTTGCACCGAACGCACCATATCGTCGGCGATTTCACCTTCATAAAAGGCAATCACCCCCTCTTTAGCGATACGCGACAAGGTATCGGCCAATGCCGGGTTACGCAGCCTGTACCCCACGGGCAGCGGTTGGCCCTCCGCATCTAAAAAGTACGCTGCACTGGCTGACTGCTCGCGTAGCGCCTGTTGATTGTCGCTAATCAGTGTGTGCAACCTAGGGCTCACCGCAAAGCCTTCCGTGGCGAGTTGTATGGCGGGTGCAAACAATGTTTCCCACGGTAAACGGCCATGCTGTGCATGCGCCATCTCCAATGCTCGCAACACACCCGGCGTGCCCACTGACAAACCACTGTTAACCGCCTGTGTATAACTAAGCGGCTTACCTGCTTCTAAAAAGCGGTCTGCTGTTGCCCGCGCTGGCGCTGTTTCTCGGCCATCGTAGCTTTGCAGTTGCGTCGCTGCCGCATCGTAATGCAATAAGAATGCACCACCACCTATGCCTGATGATTGTGGCTCTACCAGTGTCAGTACGGCCTGTGCCGCAATAATGGCGTCTATGGCACTGCCCCCTTGCTCCAGCATGGCGTAGCCTGCTTGTGTCGCTAGGGGGTTCGCTGTTGCAAACATCTGCCGCGACCCTTGCACCAATTTTTGAGTGGTGTGTGCACTGGCCGCTTCTGGGGCCGTGTCTGCCGCCGTTAACGTAGTGGAAGGCTGTGTAGCACACCCTGCCAACGTGGTCGTCACTACCAGTAGCGCCGCCAAATACCAGGGTTGCGTAGTCGCCTTCATCACTACCTCGTTAACAGGATGGTTACTGGAATGCTGTCTCTAAGAAACTGCGTAGTTTGCGTGAATGTAAACGCTCACTTGGCATTTCTCGTACCATTTCTAATGCGCGTATACCTATGTGCAAATGCTGTCCTACCTGCTTGCTGTAAAACGCGTTGGCCATACCCGGCAGCTTTAGCTCGCCGTGTAACGGCTTATCGGATACGCACAACAATGTGCCATAAGGAATACGGAACCTAAAACCATTGGCCGAAATAGTGGCCGACTCCATATCCAACGCAATCGCACGTGACTGCGACAACTTCAACACTGGCTCGTGATGATCGCGCAATTCCCAGTTACGGTTATCAATAGAAGCCACCGTACCGGTGCGCATAATGCGTTTTAATTCCCAGCCAGACAAACCCGCTACTTCCGCCACCGCTTGTTCTAAAGGCACTTGGATTTCAGCTAATGGGGGAATAGGTACCCACAGAGGCAGATCGTCATCCAGCACTTTATCTTGGCGTACATAGCCATGCGCCAACACGTAATCGCCCAAACGCTGCGACGTACGTAATCCGGCACAATGCCCCAGCATCAACCATGCGGACGGACGCAATACCGCCACGTGATCCGTAATGGTCTTCGCATTAGAAGGCCCCACCCCAATATTGATCAAGGTAATGCCAGTGTGGTCATCACGCATTAAGTGGTACGACGGCATTTGTGGCTGGCGCGACGCATGCGAGCCTTCTACTACGCCACCCGCACGTGTAATACGATTGCCCGGTTCGACTAGCGCGGTATAACCGCTGTTAGGATCGTCCAGCGTAGACTGCGCCCATTTGCAGAACTCATCTACGTAGAACTGGTAGTTGGTGAACAGTACAAATTTCTGGAAATACTCGGGGCGCGTTGCAGTGTAATGCTGCAAGCGGTGCAACGAATAATCAATGCGTGGCGCGGTAAAGGGCGCCAACGGTAGTTCTTCGCCTGGTTTACCTACCCATGTGCCATTCACAATGGCGTCGTCCATCACCTCTAGGTCAGGCACATCAAAGTGATCACGCAGCGTGTGTGCAGATGACTCGGGGTACACCGCTTCTACCGAGTTTTCGCCCGCTAAGCAAAAATGCAGCGGTATGGGTTGTTCGGACTCGGCAATCTCTACCGGCACACCATGATTCTTCAGTAACAGGCGGATCTGGTCGCGTAAGTAGTCAAAGTACAGCTCAGGTCTAGTGACTGTAGTGGCATACGCGCCCGGCTCTACAACATAACCATAGGCCAAACGGCTGTCCACTTCTTGAAACGTGTCTACCCGTATACGTATTTGAGGGTAGCAAGCACGGTAACGCACACCTTGCGTAAACCCTTGTGCCATACACATTCTGAACTGCTCGCGTATGAAGGCCGTATTGCGTCGGTAGATTTCTACCAGTCGCCACACAGCCGCTTCGGCGTCCCAGAATTCTTCGGCCCCGATGACTGGCGGGGTAACCACTTTCACATCGTACTGCACCGATTCACGCATGATGTCCACAGCCTTAATCAAAAGTCCAGTGTATACAGGATTTATGACAATAGAGAAAACCCCGGTCTTTTAGGTATGTACGGGCTTTCCCCTATAAAAACATTCTAATACTAGGTATAGTCTTATAGAACACTGGAAGGTCTTATATAAGACCAAAGACATCACAGCCATGTCTTCCTATGCAAGTCACTGTATTTATTGGTAAAATATGAGAATTCGCGATTTATGAATAAATGGATTCTTTCAGGGCAACTTCCATTTCTCCGCGCTCATCGGGCTATTTTCTCGGCCCACCAGTCAATACTTATAGTAATGAGTGTTCTTACCAGAAGTACATTCAGAGCCACTATTCTGAATACCTATTCCTATTTTCGTGCCCTGCAGCGACCTTCCTGCCCGGGACTACCCTCCCGGTTTCAGCAAACTCTTAACTTTACGCAAAGGCAATCATGACCAAACGAATCACATGTGAAAGACTGCAGATTGCAGAAGCACTGCACCAATTCATCGAAAACGAAGCCCTGCCCGGCACTGGCTTAGATTCCAAAACATTCTGGCAAGGCGTAGACAAACTGGTACACGACTTGGCACCGCGCAACCGCGAACTGTTGGCCGAGCGTGACCGTCTGCAAGCTGAACTAGACACATGGCATAGCGCCAACCCTGGCCCCATCAAAGATATGGGCGCATACAAAGCCCTTTTGAAACAAATCGGCTACCTGAAAGACGCTCCTGCGTCCGTCAAAGTAAACACCACCAACGTAGACACTGAAATCACCGAGCAAGGTGGTCCTCAGTTGGTTGTGCCTATCATGAATGCGCGTTACGCACTGAACGCTGTGAACGCACGTTGGGGCAGCCTGTACAACGCTTTGTACGGTACCGACGCCATTTCCGACGACGGCGGTGCCGAAGCAGGTAAAGGCTACAACCCAGTACGCGGTGCAAAAGTAATCGCTTTCGCACGCAAATTCTTGAACGACACCATTCCTCTGAAGCAAGGCTCCCACACGGATGCTACGCAGTACGCCATTGTGAACGGCGCATTGGAAGTTAGCCTAAAAGACGGCAGCAAAACCACCTTGGCTGATGCCGCCACATTGATGGGCTACCGTGGCGACGCTGCTAACCCAGAAGCGATTGTATTTGGCCACAACGGTCTGCGCTTCGAACTGCAAATCGACCGCAACGATGCTATTGGTAAAGACGATGCTGCTGGCGTAAAAGATGTGCTGTTAGAGTCTGCTCTGACCACCATCATGGACTGCGAAGACTCCGTAGCCGCTGTAGACGCCGACGATAAAGTACTGGCCTACCGCAACTGGTTGGGTCTGGTAACCGGTTCGCTGACAGAAGAAATCAGCAAAGACGGCCGTACTTTCACTCGTAAGCTGAACGCCGACCGTAACTACACCGACCTGCAAGGCAACGCTAAAACGCTGCCAGGCCGTTCTATGATGTTTGTGCGTAACGTTGGTCACCTGATGACTAACCCCGCCATCCTGGACGAAAAAGGTAACGAAGTACCAGAAGGCATCATGGATGCTATCTTCACTAACCTGATTGCAATGCGCGATCTGCAGTTGAAGAAAAACTCCCGCACTGGCTCCATCTACATTGTGAAGCCAAAAATGCACGGTCCTGACGAAGTTGCTTTCGCCAACGAACTGTTTGCTCGCGTTGAAGACGTATTGGGCTTGCCACGTAACACCATCAAAATGGGTGTAATGGACGAAGAGCGCCGTACGACAGTTAACCTGAAAGCGTGTATTGATGCGGCTAACGAACGCGTAGTGTTCATCAACACTGGTTTCTTGGACCGCACTGGCGACGAAATCCACACCATCATGCGCGCTGGCCCTGTAGTACGTAAAGGCGACATGAAAACCCAGAAATGGTTGTCCGCTTACGAGCGCAACAACGTACAAACTGGCTTGGAATGCGGTCTGCGCGGTCGTGCTCAAATCGGTAAAGGGATGTGGGCAATGCCTGACCTGATGGCCGACATGTTGGTACAAAAAGTTGGTCACCTGAAAGCCGGTGGTAACACCGCTTGGGTACCTTCCCCAACAGCTGCCACACTGCACGCTCTGCACTACCATCAAGTAAGCGTAGACGAGATCCAGAAAGGCATGGAAGGCCAGAAAGTAGAAGTTCTGGATGACATCCTGACTATTCCCGTTGCTACCGACACCAACTGGTCGGCTGAAGACATTCAGCAAGAATTGGACAACAACACCCAAGGTATTCTGGGTTACGTTGTACGTTGGATTGACCAAGGCGTGGGTTGCTCTAAAGTACCTGACATCCACAACGTGGGCTTGATGGAAGACCGCGCCACACTGCGTATTTCCAGCCAGCACATTGCTAACTGGATGCTGCACGGCATTGTGACCCCAGAGCAAGTAGACGCCACACTGCAACGCATGGCTGCAGTAGTAGACAAGCAAAACGCAGGCGACGCTCTGTACCGCAACATGGCTGGTAACTTTGAAACCTCCAAAGCGTACAAAGCAGCACGCGACCTGATCTTCAAAGGTCTGGAACAGCCTAACGGCTACACCGAACCTCTGCTGCATCAGTGGCGTTTGGCACTGAAAGCTGAAGGCTAATCGCTTTACGGCATAGCTAACGTAAACGGGCTACCCAATGGGTAGCCCGTTTTGCATGCACGTTATAATGGCCAACGCTTGTTACTGCCACCTTCATTTTCATGAGTCGCCCACCCATGCCTCGCTATAAACGTTATCTACTGCGCACCTTACTGGTGATCGGCATCTTGGCGAGCGTGGGCAGCTATATGTTTTACGCTATACGCTACCAGCACTTGCATGTTCCCATCATGAATTGGTTTAGCGGACAACAACAAGACCAAGACGATTGGAACCGTCCCGAACACCGTGCAGACTCCTTCAATTTAGCCGACTACCGTTTAGCCTATTCCCGCTCTATTAGTGAAATTGAAGACAACTTATCAGGACTGAGTTATTGGGATGAACGCGGCGAGTTATTAGCGGTATTAAATAGGCCCCCTACTGTTCTTACTCTGGATCTAGACGGTCACATTACCGCGCAATATCCTTTAGATGGTATTTCAGACACGGAAGGCGTTGCGTATCTGGGTAATGGCCAAATTGCCCTTAGCAATGAGAAACACGGAAAGATTGTTTTAGCCCATTTACCAGAACAGCCCGGCACCATTGATTTACGTCGTGCTCCCACCTTTGCCTTAGGCCCATCAGACGCTGATAACAGTGGCTTAGAAGGCGTAGAGTACGACCGCCAACATGATCTGCTCTATGTAGTTAAAGAGCACTCTCCTAAAGCCCTGTATCGTCTTGCTGGGCTATGTGCTGCGAAACCTCAGTGTTCGTTTGATGGCGTACAAGTAGAAGATCTTAGCCATTGGCTGCACGCGGTGGGTTTTGTACACGACTTCTCTAGCGTACTCGTCGCCCCGCCGCTAGGCCATGTAATTTTACTAAGCGAGCAGAACCAGTCGTTGCTGGAGCTAGACGATGTAGGAGAACCTCGTAGCTACCGCCCTTTAAATCAGTTCTCGAACGAGTTAAACATTCCACAAGCCGAAGGCATCACACTAGGGCCTAACGGTAGTTTGTATCTGGTCAGTGAGCCCAATTTATTTTATGTATTCACGCGTTAAGTTATTTTTGATGTGATTATTTTGTGTCTATATTTTTGAACAATTAATTTTCTAATCTTCATACAATAAAAATCAATTAACTCACCGCAAGTGCGATTTAAAATAATTATCTTCGCTAAAATTAAGAATTCGTTACACGCAAAAGCACCTTTCTATACTACGTGCTAATTTTTTGCTATCAAAGAGAGCACGGGAAATGAAAAAAGTACTACTTATTGCTGCACTAACAGTAGGTTTGGCTGGTTGTGAAACCTTAAACTCCGTAACCAAAAGCATTGATGACACCTTTGCCAGCGTGAACGATGCAATGGGTGGTGCACCTATCACCGATACACCTGCTCAAATTTGTTCAGAAATTCGTGCTAACAAAGCACGTGCGACTAACAAGTACATGGGTAAAACCATCGAAACCACTGGCCGCCTGACTTCCATCGAACAAAACATGATCGCAAAAAGCATGAGCAGCTTTAACTCCGACGTATGGGGTAGCGCTAAACAGTTCGATGTACACGTCACCAACGGTCAAACTGAATTTTTGACGCTGATCACCAAACGCCCAACCCAGTTGGACGCATTTAATCTGGGCGACTCCGTGACCATTAAAGGTCGTATCGAGAGCGTAGACGGTGGTAATAAAGGCTGCCGTATCGAGCTTGCCTCCGACCCAAGAATCACTAAAAACTAACTAGTCTACGTTTGGCCCGCGCCTCACGCTGCTGCATTTCTGCTTTTTCAACCAGCACGTCTTGTATGTAGCGTATGTGCCCTTGCGCGGCCAATAGCGCGTTATCAGCTGATCCTTGCATGATGGCCTCATACAGCGCTTGATGTTGCGCAATGAGGTCATCACGTATGTGTTGACCCTCTTGCACGCCACCAAAGTTAATACGTACCTCTGGCCCGAGTACCTCGTAGGTATTACGTATGGTATGTAATAGCACAGCATTGTGGCTGGCCTCAGCAATCACCAAATGAAAGTGCGCATCGGCATCTTGGTGCTGCTGTTCATTCGCACTATGTGGTTGTTCATAATGCTGCTTCAACACCTTAAACGCGGCACTTAAGCGTTCTTTATCGGCGTCTGTCGCACGTAGCGCCGCATAATACGAACACGCCCCCTCAACCATGTGCCGGAACTCCAGCAGGTCGCGTTGAGCATCGGCATTGGCCAACAACACGTTTTGTAATGGGTCACGAAAAATAGCCCCCACCTCGTCGGCCACATAGGTACCGCCGCCATGCTGCGTCTGCAGCAAGCCCATTGCCACTAAAGAATGTATGGCCTCACGTACCGAAGGGCGCGACACGCCAAAGCTTTCTGCCAGCTCACGCTCGGCAGGTAAACGTTGTCCTCGTACCCAAGCCCCCTCAAAAATCAGATTTTTGATTTTCTCTGCAATCTCATCTGATAACCGGGGACGCTTCATGATTGGTGTATTCATAAAACCGCAATTTCAGGTAAAGCGCTTACCTGTCCTCCTTTTTCTCATAATTATACGCTGTAGGAACAGGAAGGCAGCACACGATGCTCCACTTCTATAACCTGACAGGGTTTTCCCTTGAGTTTCCCAAGCACAGCGCTAAATAGCTGATTTTCTTTAGGGTTTTCCCCTGACTATAACCAAAAGCAAGAGCTCTGTATCTGCTTTGCTGTATAGCCCTACTGACTTTACCCCATTACAGTCATATGCCATACATGATTATGGTTATCACAAATAAAAAGGAGACTGCTACATGGAGACACATGCAAAAGTAGCACCCGTAGATGAACTGCTACCCGCAGGGAAACTCGGCTTATTGGGCTTGCAACACGTACTGGTCATGTACGCGGGTGCCGTCGCCGTGCCCTTGATTGTAGGGAGGGCGCTGAACCTCAGCCCTGCAGAAGTATCCTTATTGATTGCTGCGGATTTGTTTGTCTGCGGTGTCATTACCATCATCCAATCCTTAGGCGCCACGCAGTGGCTAGGTATACGCCTACCCGTCATGATGGGCGTAACCTTTGCTGCTGTTGGCCCCATGGTGTCCATGGCGCATGCCAACCCGGGCCACGAAGGCGCGCAGCTACTCTTTGGCACGATTATCGGCGCGGGGATTATCACCGTAATTATCGCGCCGGTAGTCAGCCGTTTATTACGCTTCTTCCCGCCTGTAGTCACCGGCACTATCATCACCATGATTGGTATCACCTTGATGCGTGTGGGTATTAACTGGATTTTTGGTAATCCGGTAGGCCCTACCGCCCCCCAGTTGGTAGACCCCAATCACCTTGCGTGGCTACAAGCCGTACAGCAAGCAGCCGCACCTGGTTCGGCACTACCACCGCCGCCAGATGGTTTGGTGCTAGCCGCGTCGGTTCCTAACCCGCGCTACGCCGCCATGCCTGCACTCAGTATCTCTGCCATTGTGCTGCTGTCTATCTTGCTGATTGCTAAGTTCTGCCGTGGTTTCATGGCGAACGTCGCCGTATTGCTGGGGATTGTGATTGGTGCCATCGTGGCGACTGCTATAGGCATGATGACCTACGAGAAAGTCGCTGCCGCACCGTGGGTGGATATTGTGCTGCCCTTCCATTTCGGCATGCCTAAATTCAACCTGCTGTATATCCTGACCATGACCTTAGTCATGATTGTGGTGTTGATTGAATCCACTGGTATGTTCTTGGCGTTGAGCGACATGACTGGCAAAAAGATCACCCAGCGTGAACTTGCCGCCGGTTTGCGTACAGACGGTGTGGGTACGATTGTGGGCGGTATTTTCAATACCTTCCCGTACTCCAGTTTCTCGCAAAACGTGGGGTTGGTAGCCGTAACAGGTATTCGTAGCCGTTTTGTGTGTGTGGCCGCCGGGGTGATTCTGATTATCTTGGGCTTACTGCCAAAAATTGCCGCACTCGTTGAATCCTTGCCTACCGCTGTACTGGGTGGTGCAGGTATTGTGATGTTCGGTATGGTCACAGCCACCGGTATTCGTATCTTGTCGCAAGTCAATTACGTTTCCAACCGCAACAACGCCATGATTGTGGCCATCTCTATTGGTTTTGGCATGATCCCCCTGGTGGCCCCCCACTTCAAACAGTGGATGCCAGAAAGCTTGGGACCGCTCATCGAGTCTGGGATTTTACTGACCTCTATTTGTGCCGTAGTGTTGAACTTGTTCTTCAACGGTGCCAATAAAGACACCCAATTAAGCGTAGACCCTGATGCACCCACGCCAGAGGCTCACGCCTCCTAACCCTACTCGTACGGTATAACGCCGTACGTCTGTAGCAACCTTACAAAGCACAACGCCCACAGTGATTTCCCTGTGGGCGTTGTGCTTTTTTACGGGTAACGACTTAGATTTGTGTCACAAACTTAGTCACCAGATAACCATCAAAGGTTTCTGTACCGCCTTCACTACCAATACCACTGTCTTTCACGCCACCAAATGGCGTCTCAGGCAAAGCGCTACCGAAGTGGTTAATGTTTACCATGCCAGACTCAATGCCTGTGGCCGCTTGATGCGCGGTTTGCAACGAGTTGGTAAACACGTAAGACGACAAACCAAATGGCAGGTGGTTAGCTTTACGAATTACCTCGTCAGTATCCGAGAAAGGCACCACAGGAATCACGGGGCCAAAAGGCTCTTCGGTCATCAACATGGAGTCTTCGCTCAGGTCCGTAATCACGGTAGGCGGGAAGAAGTTACCAATACCTTCCAACTTCTCGCCACCCAGCACCACTTTGCCGCCATGCTGCATGGCGTTTTCCACGAATTTCGCCATACGTGGCACGCTGCGTTGGTTAGCCAGCGGGCCCATTTGTGTCTCAGGGTCTAAACCGTTACCCACACGCACTTGTTTCAGGGCGTCTACGAATTCTGCCAAGAAACGATCATAAATGTTTTTGTGCACGTAGAAACGAGTAGGCGATACACACACCTGACCGGCATTACGTACTTTGAAAGTTGCCAATTGTTTAGCAGCACGATCTACATCGGCATCATCAAACACCAATACTGGTGAATGACCACCCAACTCCATTGTGGAGCGCTTCATATGTGCGCCGGCCAATGCAGCCAGTTGTTTACCCACCGCCACCGAACCCGTGAACGAAATCTTACGCACGATGGGTGAACGGATCAGGTAGTCAGAAATAAACGGTGGATCCCCCCACACGATGTTCAGTACGCCGGGTGGCAAACCTGCATCGTGAAAGGCTTGTGCAATCGCCATCACAGCGCTAGGGGCCGTTTCAGGGCCTTTCAGAATAATGGTACAACCCGCGCCAATGGCGGCGGAAATCTTACGAATAGCTTGGTTGTACGGGAAGTTCCATGGCGAAAACGCCGCACACACACCAATAGGTTCGCGCAACACCATTTGACGCACATCGGGGTTACGCGCTGGTACGATGCGGCCATAGATACGGCGGCACTCTTCAGCATGCCAGTCGGCGTGATCGGCACATGCCACCACTTCGCCAACCGCCTCAGCCAATGGCTTACCCATGTCTTGCGTAATGTTACGGCCAATTTCCTGTGCACGGTCACGTGACAGTTGGGCTACCTTACGCAAAATCTCTGAACGCTGCATAGGGGAAGATTTTTTCCAGCTCTCAAACGCCTTCGCAGACGATTCCAGCGCCAAGTCCAAATCGGCCTGTGTTGCCATTGGCAACTGCCCCAATACCTCTTGTGTGGCCGGATTCACTACCGGCATGGTCTCCCGCCCATTGGCCTCCACAAATTGACCATTGATATATAAAGCCAGCTTTTCGTACATGTTTGTCCCGTTATGCATTAGTAAATATTGTAAATATCGTCACGTGCACGCATTGTTCAATCGTGATTTTTCCACTATACCCGAACTGCTTTATGGGGTCATCGTTGTTGCGGTAGGCACACGATACAAGTCTGGGTTCAGCCCACCTTCTAGCTGGTCTGGCTGCACCGTACGCAACGTTTCAAAGCCTATTAACTGCACACCTTCGGCTTGCAGCTCTTGTTGGATTTCTTCGGTATAGACGCCAGCTAACTCTTGGCTATATAACCCCGCCTCTTGTGCTGTCTCGGCAATCAGCTCTTGCTTCGCAGGGGACAACCCGTCCAAAAATGCCTCACTGCCTAGCCACACGCTCATCGTAGGCTCACCGCCCATCGCCGATAAGTATCTCGCAGACTCCAACCAGCCATACTCATACAGCGTAAATAAACTGCCTTCTGCCCCGTCTACCGCACCATAGGTCAGCGCTGTAGCCACCTCTTTAGGCGCCAACACCACAGGTGTCGCACCGTGCTCTTCCAGCAACTGCTGTTGTGCCGGATTCGCGGTAGTCGCAATTCGCAGCCCCGCTAAGTCACTGGGTTTATAGAGCGGTTTTTTCGCTAAAAACAAAGGCGTGCCACCCTGGTAATTGTCCATGACCACCCTAAACCCCTGCTGACGCAGTGCTTGGCTATAGGCCGCCAATAAGGGCTCGGTTGCTTGTTCAGGCAACGTGCTCAGCGCACCCGCATTCGGTATAGCGCTTTCCTGTATAGGCAATGCCACTAAAGCAATCACGTTTTTGCCATCGGCTATATCGTCTATAGCTTGGGTGATGTCTGCTTCGGCCTTAGCATCGTAATGCAGCACAATCTCGCCAGCACTACGCTCTTTCAACAACGTCGCCCATTTTTCTACCACCTTCGTTGTAAAGCCATTGGGTTCGCCATCATGTACCACTTGTAGCACTGTAGGCGTTGCCCACACCCCCAATGGCATACAGAGCAAGCACAAGGTACGCACTAACATTAGCCAAACTTTGTTTTTCTGCATGGTTACTTCTCTCCACCACATAACTGTTCTTTACACTACTACACCGCACCGTGCTCCTTCGTGTCAGGCTAAACAGTACCCTACCTGTAGGCTAGGCTTACACTTTTTTTGCGATTGGTATCATTCCATGACGTGTTTTAACGAGTTTACGTTTATACACGTTCCAGACTTGCCAGAGATAGAACGGCTTCGGTACAGTTTCAATTAGCTACGTTACAAGCACGCCGCACTACTCTGTGGGTAAGCGTAAAAACGTTACAATGCACCATCACTGGATTTTCACTGCATTTCATGAACAGCTCTTCTTCCGATACGTTGCTGAAGTTCGAATCTGCGTCGCTAGGCTACGGTCCTTTTACCGTGCTAAGCGATATAGATATTGACGTTAAGCGTGGCCAAGTGGTGGCCATGATGGGCGGTTCTGGCTCAGGAAAAACCACATTGATGCGAGCCGCCACACGCCAAATCGTGGCGCAAAGCGGTAGCGTGTATGCATTTGGTCAAGATTTAGCCAAATTAAACGACCAAGAAGTACGCCATGCCAGACAACGTATGGGCGTGCTGTTTCAACAAGGCGCTTTATTCACTGACTTAAACGTCTTTGAAAACGTTGCTTTTCCACTGCGTGAGCACGCTAGCCTGTCTGAAGAACAAATACTAGAACGCGTACTAGGCAAATTAGAGGCGGTAGGGCTGCGCGCTGCAGCGCACCTGCAAATCTCTGAGATTTCTGGTGGTATGGCACGCCGCGTCGCTTTAGCGCGCGCCATTGTGCTAGAACCCGAGCTCATTTTGTACGATGAGCCTTTTGCGGGTTTAGACCCTATTTCCCTAGGCATTACCGCACAGTTAATACGTGACCTTACCGATAAACTGAACTGCGCGTCGGTACTGATTACACACGACGTACCCGAATCCTTTGCCATCGCAGACCACGTATATGTCGTGGGTCAAGGCAAACTGATTGGTCATGGCACACCTGAGCAATTGCAAGAATCTACAGATCCTTATATTGCCCAGTTCTTGCATGGTGAGCCTGACGGCCCCATTGCCTTTAACTACCCAGTGACGCCTGCGTTTAACGACTGGTTAAATACACAACGCCGCTCATGATAAAACTGCTCTCCCCTATCACGGCCCTTGGCCGCTTTGTCAGACTGAGCATTCATGGTTTGGGTGCTTTCACGCGCTTGCTGTTTGCCATCTTGGCGCGCTCCGGCATTGCGTTAAAACGCCCCGGCTTGGTGTCTCAACAAATACATTTCATCGGCAACTACTCCCTGCTGATTATCGCCATTTCTGGCCTGTTTGTTGGTTTTGTGCTGGGCCTACAAGGTTATTACACACTTAGCCGTTACGGTTCCGAGGAAGCCTTAGGGCTATTGGTTGCGCTATCGCTTAGTCGTGAACTGGGCCCCGTTGTCACCGCCTTGCTGTTTGCGGGGCGCGCAGGCACCTCGTTAACCGCTGAAATTGGCTTAATGAAAGCCGGTGAGCAGCTTACCGCCATGGAAGTCATGGCCGTAGACCCTATTCGACGCGTTCTAGTACCTCGCTTCTGGGGTGGTTTTATCGCTATGCCTATTTTGGCCACTGTATTCTCAGCCGTTGGTGTCATCGGCGGCTGGATTGTAGGTGTACCCATGATTGGCATTGACCCAGGCTCTTTCTGGTCTCAAATGCAGTCTGGCGTTGATATTTTTGATGATGTGCTAAACGGCGTTATCAAAAGCATTGTGTTCGGTTTGGTAGTCACGCTGATCGCCCTGTATACAGGCTGGACAGCCAAAGCAACACCCGAGGGTGTTTCCCGTGCCACGACCCGTACTGTGGTCGCCGGCTCCTTAGCCGTGCTCGGTTTGGATTTCCTGCTTACAGCACTGATGTTCAGCAATTAATTTTTTACGGATACGTATCATGTCACGCGAAAGATCTGATTTTCTTGTAGGCCTGTTTGTGCTGATAGGCCTTGTCGCCTTGGCCTTTCTGGCACTGCGCGCAGGCAACCTGAGCTCTTTCTCATTTGCGCCTACCTACCAAGTGCAAGCTTCCTTTAATAACTTAGGCGGCTTGAAAATACGCGCGCCCATCAAAAGCAGCGGCGTAGTCGTGGGTCGCGTCACCAACATCGCTTTTGACAACGAAGACTTCAAAGCCTTGGTCACCATGGAGCTTGAAGACCGTTACCAATTCCCTGATGACAGCTCGGCGTCTATCCTGACCTCTGGCTTATTAGGCGAGCAGTACATTGGCATCACCCCCGGCGGCAGCGATGATCCGCTGCGTAACGATGGTGTGATTCCCTACACACAAAGCGCGGTTGTATTGGAAGAGCTCATTAGCAAATTCCTCTATAACAAAGCTGGCGAATAACCTCCATACACCCGTATAAAGAGTGCGTCCAAAAAACGACTCTACGGTCTTTTTGCTATATATAGGACTCCAGCATCTGGTATCTTTGTCACTCTTTACCACGGATTTTTGATCATGAACGTCACACAGCAAACCTCACCCCCTCTCTATAAACGTCCTCTTGCCATCGGTTCTACGTTGGCGGCACTGGCGTTGGTGAGCGGCTGTGCAACCGTGAACAACCCTAACCCTAGGGATCCGTTTGAAAGTTACAACCGGACCATGTATGCGATCAACTACAACATTGATCAAGCCTTGTTCCGCCCTATTGCCTCGGCCTACCAAACCCTAACCCCTCAACCAGCACAGAACTGTTTCCGTAACATGTTCAATAACTTAGGGGATATTTGGTCTGCTGCTAACAGCTTCTTGCAAGGCCGACCGCACGACTTCTTTAACACCTTGGGTCGTGTGCTGTTCAACACCACCATGGGTGTAGGCGGCTGTTTCGACGTAGCATCACAAATGGGTTCCAGACGTATTCCTAACGACTTTGGCACCACGCTAGGCGTATGGGGCATCCCCACAGGCCCATACCTAGAGTTGCCATTACTGGGTCCAAGCACCCTGCGTGATACCACGGGCTATGTCACTGTCCTTGCGGGTATAGACAGTCTGACTGAAGTACTACCAATCATGGCCATCAAAAACGTACCTGTACGTAACTCGCTGATGGGCGTATACATCGTCAACATGCGCTCTAATCTGTTGGATGCTGACGAGTTGGTGAACGAGGTAGCACTGGATCGCTACAGCTTCATCCGTGATGCATACCTGCAACGACGTGATGCCATGGTAGAAAGCCGCTTAAACGGTGGCACAGCTGGTGATGCTGCACTGCCTGATTACGGCGACGATGAAGATTACGACGACGATAGCTCTACCACTACAGCTCCTGCCCCCGCACAAGACTGAAGGTTGAAACAATGATGCTTACTACTATTTTTAGACTACCTGCTCTCTTGCTCATGACCTTTAGCCTGACACTGTTCAGTCCATTGGCAAGTGCACAGAACATTGATGCCAATGCTGCACCACAAGACTTCGTGGAAGCGGTAGCGAGCACAGCACTGTCAGCGGTTAAAAACGATGCTGCCGCTCGTCAAGGCGATCGTGAGGCCGTTAAAGTACTGATAGAAACCTACGTATTGCCTTACGTTAACTTCGAGAAAACCACACGTTTGGCTGCTGGCCGACACTGGCGTACCGCCACACCAGAGCAACGTCAAAACCTGGTTGATGCGTTTAAAAACACACTGATCCGCACCTACAGTGGTGCCATGGCCAAAGTAGACGACAACTCCAGCATTTCCATGCAACCGTTTCGCGGTGATGCCTCGGCAAATGATGTAGTGGTGCGTTCCATGATCAACCAAAGCAATGGCCCAGCTGTTGCCGTAGATTACCGCTTGGAAAAAACACCTAACGGTTGGAAGGTGTACGATCTGAACGTAGAAAACATCTGGCTCATTCAAAACTACCGCAACCAGTTCAATGACCAGATTGCTCAAAACGGCATAGATGGCCTGATCAACGCGTTGAATCAGCAAAACCGCTAATCCTGCGCTACACTTGATCGGATCACCTCTGCCTTTCCGATCCTAACTCTATGCAGAGTCGGGTTTACTCATAAGCCCGGCTCTTTGTGCTTTCATGTCTGCCATTCTGCTTGAAAACGTTTCAAAAACCTTCAGCCCTAAGCGCCCTACGCTGCCGTTTTTGCGCTCTGCCAAGGCCGCAGAGACCCCGCCTTTTCAGGCACTGAAGGACGTCTCTCTGCGCATTGAGCCCGGAGAGTTTTTTGGTTTGCTAGGCCCTAATGGCGCTGGCAAAACCACCATGATTTCCATTTTGGCAGGTATCACCAAAGCCACCCAAGGTACGGCTAAGGTGTATGGCTACGATGTACAAAGCGAATACAGACAATCACGTCGCGCGTTGGGCGTAGTGCCTCAAGAGTTAGTGTATGACCCCTTCTTCACCGTACGTGAAACACTGCGTTTACAGTCCGGCTACTTTGGCCTACGCAACAACGACGACTGGATTGACGAAATTCTGCACCACTTGGGCCTAAGCGATAAAGCCAACTCCAATATGCGTGCATTATCTGGGGGGATGAAACGTCGTGTACTGGTGGCACAAGCCTTGGTACATAAACCCCCCGTTATTATTCTGGATGAACCCACGGCAGGTGTGGACGTAGACTTGCGCCGCAACCTATGGGAATTCATCACCAGCCTTAATCGCGCGGGCCATACGATTTTGCTCACCACCCACTATTTAGAAGAAGCCGAAGCGCTGTGTGGCCGCATTGCCATGCTGAAAGCCGGCGAGATCATCGCGCTAGACACCACGGCGAACCTGCTGAAAACCGCAGGTAGCCACGATTTAGAAGAAGCCTTTGTACGTATCATGCATGGTGAACAACTGAATGAGGGATTGGCATGAACACACAACCTACGCCCACCAAGCGCTGGGGAGTGCCTGACCAAGACAACCTGACGCAACTCGCACAAGACTCCTTACCACCATTGCAAACTCAACCTGGTGGCTCTGGCTTTCCCACACTGCTGTTTAAAGAGCTGAAACGCTTCTGGAAAGTTGGCGGCCAAACCATGGCAGCACCGGTATTGTCTGCCTTGCTGTACTTGCTGGTGTTCGCGCACATCCTAGAAGGGCGCGTGAATGTATACGACAAAATTCCGTATACCGCTTTCTTGATCCCCGGCTTGATGATGATGAGCATGCTGCAAAATGCCTTTGCGAATCCATCGTCGTCGCTGGTGCAAAGTCGCATGGGTGGAAACCTTATTTTCATCCTGCTACCGCCGCTGTCGCACTGGGATATTTTTGCCGCTTACCTGTTGGCTTCTATTATTCGTGGCTTGGTCGTCGGTATTGCGATTGGCGTTGTGTCGCTGTTTTTTATCCCTTTGCAAATTTACAGCTACCTGTGGGTACTGACCTTTGCGATTTTATCCTGTGGCGTCATGGGTGCTCTGGGTATAATTGCAGGCTTATGGTCTGAAAAATTTGATCAGCTATCTGTGTTCCAGAACTTTTTGATCATGCCGGCTACGTTCTTGTCTGGCGTGTTCTACTCCATACACAGCCTGCCTCCTTTTTGGCAGACGGTATCGCACTGGAACCCAATTTTCTACACCATCGATGGCTTCCGTTATGGCTTTTTTGCCGTATCAGATGCCTCCCCTTGGCACAGTCTGGCCGTGGTTGGGTCCGTGTTTGTCGTACTGTGCCTGATCCTGCTACGCATGCTCATTTCGGGCTATAAATTACGGAATTAATTATGTTGCCGACACCTGAACTCGTACGCCAGTACATTGCCGACAACCTTGACTGTGAACATGTTGAAGTCACAGGCGATGGTGCCCATTTCGAGGCCATCATCGTAAGCCGTGAATTCGAAGGCAAACGCGCTATCGCCCGTCACCAACGTGTATACAAAGCATTGGGTAACCGCATGGATGCTGAAATCCATGCACTATCCATGCGCACCCTTACTCCCGACGAATACAAGGCTGAACAGAATGGATAAACTGCGCATCACCGGTGGTCAACGTTTACACGGAGAGATCACCGTATCCGGTGCCAAAAATGCCGCCCTGCCTATACTTTGCGCGACGTTACTGACTGCCGATACGGTTACGCTACATAACGCGCCAGAGCTGCGTGACATAGACACCACCCTAAAACTGCTAAGCCAGTTAGGTGTGCATGTAGAGCGCAACGCTGAAAGCGTCACCATACGCGCCAATGAACTCAACAGTTTGGAAGCACCGTACGAATTGGTAAAAACCATGCGTGCCTCCATTCTGGTGCTGGGCCCCTTGCTGGCCCGCTTTGGCGAAGCGCGTGTCAGCCTACCGGGCGGTTGTGCCATTGGCCAACGCCCCGTGGATCAGCACATCAAAGGCTTGGAAGCCATGGGTGCTGATATCCATATCGAACATGGTTTCGTTGTAGCCAAAGCCAAACGTCTTAAAGGTGCGGTAATCCGTACCGACATGGTGACTGTTACAGGTACCGAAAACCTGCTGATGGCCGCCACCTTAGCCGAAGGCGAAACCATTCTGGAAAATGCGGCCCGCGAACCTGAAATCGTGGACTTGGCCGAACTGCTGATCGCCATGGGCGCAAAAATTAGTGGTCACGGCACCGATCGCATCACCATTCAAGGTGTAGAACGCCTGCACGGTGCTGAACACACCATCATGCCAGACCGCATTGAAGCCGGTACCTTCCTGTGCGCTGTAGCGGCCACGGGCGGTGACTTAATGTTGCGTCGTGCCTGCCCCGATACCTTGGGTGCCACGCTAGACAAACTGCGTGAAGCAGGTCTGCATATTGAAACCGGCCCTGACTGGGTACGTGGCACTATGTATGGTCGCCCTAAAGCGACTGGCTTTCGTACCAGCGAATACCCCAGCTTCCCTACCGATATGCAGGCTCAGTTGATGGCGTTAAACACCATTGCTGACGGTACTGCCATGGTAGTGGAAACCATTTTTGAAAACCGTTTCATGCACGTACAAGAGCTAATCCGCTTGGGTGCACAGATAGAAATCGATGGTAATGCCGCCGTAGTAACCGGCGTGAGCCAATTGTTGGGTGCCCGTGTGATGGCAACCGACTTGCGCGCATCTGCCAGCTTGGTCATCGCAGGCCTTGCTGCTAAAGGCGACACCATTATCGAACGTATCTACCACTTAGATCGTGGCTACGATCGCATGGAATCCAAACTGCAAGCAGTAGGTGCCCAGATTGAGCGCCTAACGAAGGAAGAAGAATGAGCCCAGCCAGTGCAAATCGTCCACTGACCTTGGCACTTTCCAAAGGCAGGATTTTTGATGAAACCCTGCCTTTGCTGGAAGAAGCCGGTATTAAGGTGTTGGAAAGCCCAGAAACATCACGCAAACTGATTCTGCCTACCAACTCACCTGATCTGCAAATCATTATTGTGCGCGCCACCGACGTACCTACGTATGTGCAATACGGTGCTGCCCATATTGGCATTGCGGGTAAAGACGTGCTGTACGAACACAGCGAGCATCATCCCGGTGGTATTTATCAGCCCATCGATCTGAACATCGCCCGTTGCCGCATGAGCGTGGCCGTGGCCGAGGGTTTTGATTACGACAACGCCGTACGCAAAGGCTCACGCCTACGTATCGCGACTAAGTACACCCGCGCTGCACGCGAGCACTTTGCGTCCAAAGGGGTATACGTAGACTTAATCAAGCTGTACGGTTCTATGGAATTGGCTCCCTTGGTAGGGCTGGCCGATGCCATTGTTGACTTGGTTTCAACAGGTAGCACCTTGCGTGCCAACCATTTGGAAGAAGTGGAAGAAATCGCCCAGATTTCCTCGCGCCTCATCATTAACCAAGCCGCGATGAAAACCCGTCAGACTGAATTGCAGCCTCTGATCAACGCTTTTATGCGCGCAGCGGTTGAACCACCCCAGAACTAGACGATCTCGGATACACTAAACTGTACCCTGTTGTTTCTCTTTTGATTAGTACCATGTCCATGATCCGCCGTTTGAACACGACATCTGCCCAGTTCGACCAAGAACTGCGCGACTTGCTGGCCTATGAAGCCACGCAAGATGATTCCATCGAGCAAGCCTGTAAAACCATTCTGCATGCGGTGCAGCATCGTGGTGACGAGGCCCTGCTAGAGTTCACACAGCGTTTTGATCATGTACCGGCACAATCCATCGCTGACTTAGTCATTTCTGCCGACGAGCTACAGCAAGCACTGAACACGCTGCCTGCTGAGCAACGTAGTGCATTGGAAAAAGCGGCCGAACGTGTACGTTCCTACCACGAGAAACAACGTGCCAGCGACTGGTCTTACACCGAAGCCGATGGCACTGTTTTAGGCCAAAAAATCACGCCACTGGATCGCGTAGGTTTATACGTACCCGGTGGTAAAGCTGCGTACCCATCGTCTGTCTTAATGAACGCCATGCCTGCCAAAGTAGCGGGCGTAAAAGAGCTGGTCATGGTAACGCCCACCCCTAAAGGCGAGCGCAACCAGCTAGTACTGGCAGCGGCGGCATTGGCAGGTGTGGATAAGGTGTACACCATTGGTGGCGCACAAGCCGTGGCAGCACTGGCGTACGGCACACAAACCATTCAACCTGTGGACAAAATTGTTGGCCCAGGTAACGCCTACGTGGCAGAAGCCAAACGCCGTGTCTTTGGCGTTGTAGGCATAGACATGATTGCTGGCCCTAGCGAAATTCTAATCATCGCTGATGGCAGCACACCCGCTGAATGGGTAGCCATGGACTTGTTCTCGCAAGCCGAGCACGATGAATTAGCGCAATCCATTTTGCTGTGCCCAGACGCTGCCTACCTAGACGCTGTTGAAGCCGCTATCGCCAACTTGATCACCACCATGCCGCGTGAAGCCATCATCCGCCAAAGTCTACAAGACCGTGGCGCACTGATCTTAGTACGCGACTTGGACGAGGCATGTAACGTTGCCAACCATATTGCCGCCGAACACCTGGAAATTTCCACTCAGGAACCTGAGCGTTGGGCACAAAAAATTCGCCATGCGGGTGCAATCTTCATGGGTCCTTACAGTTCAGAGTCGCTAGGCGACTACTGCGCAGGCCCTAACCACGTATTGCCCACATCGCGTACCGCGCGTTTCTCATCGCCTTTAGGTGTGTATGATTTCCAGAAACGCAGCAGCTTAATTAATGTCTCGCAGGCCGGCGCTCAAACGCTAGGCCCTATTGCCGCCACACTCGCTAAAGGCGAAGGGCTATTTGCCCACGCTGCTAGCGCAGAATACCGGCTCAAACCTTAACCCCGGTCTGGTTACCGTTTTGTTATGCGTACAGCTGAAGTTTCCCGTAATACCAATGAAACCCGTATCCGTGTTGCCATCAATATTGATGGCACCGGCCGCCATAATCTAAACAGCGGCGTACCTTTTCTGGACCACATGCTGGACCAGATCGCTCGCCATGGTTTGATTGACTTGGATGTATCCTGTGACGGAGACACCCACATCGATGACCACCACACTGTAGAAGATATTGGCATCGCTCTGGGTAAGGCTTTTGCCCAAGCCGTTGGCAACAAAGCAGGTTTGCGCCGTTACGGCCACTCCTACGTGCCACTGGACGAGGCCTTAAGCCGTGTAGTCATCGATTTCTCCGGCCGTCCTGGTCTGTTTTACTACGTAAACTATACGCGTGCTCGTATTGGTAATTTTGATGTAGATTTAGCCCGCGAGTTCTTCCAAGGCTTCGTCAACAACGCCAACGCTACCGTACACATCGATAATCTACGTGGCGAAAACGCACACCACCAGTGTGAAACCATTTTCAAGGCCTTTGGCCGTGCATTGCGTATGGCACTGGAAGTAGACCCACGCAGTGAAGGTATCATCCCCTCCACTAAGGGCGTACTCTAACCCTCACTCTCTGACTATCCATCGTGAGTACGATCGCAATTGTCGATTACGGCATGGGCAACATTCACTCTGTTGCCCGCGCCCTTCAAGCAGCAGCCCCCGAGGCCACCATTTTACTGGCCAGCACACCCGCACAACTACAGCAAGCCGATAGGCTAGTCCTTCCCGGACAAGGCGCCATGCCTGACTGCATGCGCTCCTTACAAGAGTCTGGTTTGCTGCATACGTTGCGTGACCAAGCCAACCTCAAACCTTTATTAGGCATTTGCGTTGGTGAACAAATGTTGTTCACCCATAGCGATGAAGGCAACACTGACTGCCTGAACCTGTTTGAAGGTGATGTGGTACGCTTTAACGGACCCGCTTTCTATCACCCAGAACACCAACGCCAAGGGCTGAAAATTCCCCATGTAGGCTGGAATCAAGTTTTTCAGCAACAAGCGCATCCGTTATGGGTGGATATAGCTCAAAATAACTACTTTTATTTTGTACATAGCTATTACGTAAAGCCAGTTGCCACTACACTATGCGCAGGAAGCACCCATTACGGCTATGCTTTCACCAGTGCAGTCGCGAAAGATAATATTTTTGCTGTGCAGTTTCATCCCGAGAAAAGTGCACAAGCCGGTTTACAGTTGCTGCACAATTTCGCACACTGGAAACCTTAACTTAACCCGCATCGCGGCTTTTTCTTTTCGTTTACTACTTAGACATTAACGCTAGAGATCATGCTTTTAATCCCCGCCATCGACCTACAAGACGGGCGTTGTGTACGCCTACGCCAGGGCGACCTGGATGACGCTACTGTATTTTCCGATGATCCCGGTGCCATGGCAGCACAGTGGCTAGATCAAGGCGCACGCCGCCTGCATCTGGTGGATTTGAACGGCGCTGTATCCGGCAAACCGGTAAACCAGGCCGCGATCAAATCCATTTTGGCCGCCATTGACGAAGAAATCCCCGTACAAATTGGCGGTGGCATTCGTGACCTGAACACCATTGAAGCGTATCTGGACCAAGGTCTAAGCTACGTCATCATCGGCACAGCTGCTGTAAAAAACCCCGGTTTCCTGCGTGATGCATGCAGCGCGTTCCCTGGCCAAATCATCGTAGGTTTGGACGCACGCGACGGCAAAATTGCCACCGACGGTTGGAGCAAACTTAGCCGCCACGATGTGCTAGACATTGCGAAAAAATTCGAAGACTACGGCTGCGACTCCATCATTTACACCGATATCGGACGTGATGGCATGCTAAGCGGTGTCAATATTGAAGCCACTGTTGCACTATCGCGCCACGTGAGCATTCCCATCATCGCCTCTGGTGGTGTCGCCAACCTCAAAGACATCGAGGCATTGTGCGAAGTAGAACACGAAGGCATTGAAGGTGTAATTCTGGGCCGTAGCCTGTATGAAGGCACTCTGAACTTTACTGAAGCCCAAAATTTCGCGGACGAGTACGAAGCATGAGTCAAACCAACACCCACAGTTGCCGCATTATCCCTTGCCTTGATGTAAACGCTGGTCGTGTAGTGAAAGGCGTGAATTTTGTGGACTTAGTGGATGCAGGCGATCCCGTTGAAATTGCCCGTCGCTACAACGAACAAGGTGCCGACGAAATCACTTTACTGGACATCACTGCAACCACAGAAAACCGTGACCTGATCCTACCTATTATTGAAGCGGTAGCCAGCCAAGTTTTCATCCCCTTAACTGTGGGTGGTGGTGTACGTGAAGTAGGCGACATTCAACGTTTGCTAAATGCAGGTGCCGACAAGGTGTCTATTAACAGCGCTGCTGTAGCCAACCCTGACTTAGTGCGTGCTGCCGCTGAACACTACGGCTCACAGTGCATCACCGTTGCGATAGATGCGCGTCGCGTGTCTGCTGACGGTGAGCCTGCTCGTTGGGAAGTACACACCCACGGCGGCAAAAAAGGCACTGGTCTAGACGTTATAGAATGGGCCAAACGCATGGCAGATTTAGGAGCAGGGGAGTTGTTGCTCACCAGCATGGACAAAGACGGCACCAAATCTGGCTTTGACCTTGAGCTTACCCGCGCGGTGTCTGACGCTGTATCCATTCCGGTAATTGCCTCTGGTGGCGTAGGGTCGTTAGAACATTTGGCAGAAGGCGTATTACAAGGTGGCGCAAGCGCCGTCTTGGCCGCCAGTATTTTCCACTACGGCACCTACACTATCCCCCAAGCCAAAGCCTATTTGGCAGAACGCGGCATACAGGTTAGGGCATAACATGACCCCAGATTGGCTAGCTCAGGTGCACTTCGATGAGCAGGGGCTAATCCCTGCCATCGCCCAAGACGCCCACACTGGTGCCATTTTGATGGTGGCGTGGATGAACAGCGAAGCCCTCGCAGAAACGGTAGCAACGAATCGTGCTGTGTATTGGTCCCGTTCCCGCCAGCGCCTGTGGCGCAAAGGTGAAGAATCTGGACATACACAAAACTTAAAAGAAATTCGGCTAGACTGTGATGGTGATGTGATTTTGCTGCGCGTGGAACAACTGGGCGGCATCGCCTGTCACACAGGCCGGGAAAGCTGTTTCTACCAGCGCCTGGAGTCCGATGAACAAGGCCAACCTTACTGGAAATCTGTAGACCCAGTATTGAAAGACCCTTCCTCTATTTACAAATGACCACCGATTACCGTAACGTCTTAAGCCAACTGGCTGATCTGCTGGAAACACGTCTACCTGCCAACGGCGGTGACCCACAAACCTCATACAGTGCTCGTTTGCTGGCGAATGCGCCTGACGCATTTCTCAAAAAAATTGGCGAAGAAGCCTGCGAGCTGGTGATGGCTGCTAAAGACAATACGCCTGATCGTATCGTGTCAGAAACTGCAGACCTCTGGTTTCACTGTTTGGTTGCGCTGACCCACTACCAGATCCGCCCCGAAACTGTGCTTGCCGAACTGGCTCGCCGCCAAGGGCTGTCTGGTTTAGAAGAAAAAGCCCAGCGCAGCAAAGACTAAGCACCTGTTTCAGCAAGTGCTGTAAACTTAGGTCTGACCCCCAATTTTTCACTTGTCTATACGTTATGAGCGAAAACTGCCTGTTCTGTAAAATCATTGAAGGTTCAATTCCTTCCGCCAAGGTTTTCGAGAACGACGAATTTGTTGCTTTCAAAGACATCAACCCGGTTGCCCCTGTGCATATCTTGCTGGTACCGCGACACCATGTAGTGTCCTTGCAAGACGTGGACTCTGCTGATGCCACATGGCTAGGCAAAATGATGGCACTGGTACCGCAAATCGCTAGCGAAAACGGTTGCCGTCCAGGAGCAGAGGGCGGCTTTAGAGTCGTTATCAATAGTGGAAACGATGGTGGTCAAGAAGTTGGCCACCTGCACGTACATATTATTGGGGGCCCACGCCCCTGGAAATCCACGGCTACCGCCGTTGCCTAACTTGCGGAGAACAACATGGGAAGTTTTAGTATCTGGCACTGGCTGGTTGTACTAGTCATTATTGCTCTGGTTTTTGGTACCAAAAAATTACGCAACGTAGGTGAAGACCTAGGCGGCGCTATCAAAGGCTTCAAAAAAGGTATGAAAGATGCACAAACCGACGAACAGCCTGAAGCTGTGACTCAAAAAGTGCAAGATACCACCACCATTGATGTGCAAGCCAAGGAAAAACAGGATACCTAAGGGTTCCACCTTTTAAGGTTTTGCCACGCTTATGTTTGACATTAGTTTCAGTGAACTGCTGCTGATTGCTGTTGTTGCCCTGATTGTGCTCGGTCCCGAGCGTCTACCTAAAGTAGCGCGCACGGTAGGGCACTTGATGGGGCGTGCCCAACGTTATATGAACGATGTAAAAACGGACATACAACGTGAAATGGATCTGGAAGAAATCAACAAACTGAAAAACCAGATGAAAGACGCCGCCGACTCGGTACGCAGCTCGGTGAATGAAGGCGTAAATAGCATCAAAGACCCACTGGCTGATGCACAGCAAGCTCTCTCTGACCTCAATAAGCCCCTAGATATTCCTACGGCCCCCATTGCAGCAGAGCCCGAGAAAAAAGCCGCACTACCTGAAACTACGGCTGCCGCAGAACCTGTAGCGGCCAATACACCAGACAACGCTAATAAGGCCAAAGAATGACCCAAGAGCAATCTGGTGACACCTTTATTTCGCACCTAGTCGAATTACGCAGCCGCTTAATGCGCGCCGTACTCAGTGTACTGGTGGTATTTTTTGTGCTGTTTATGTACCCCGGACCATCCGTCATTTATGACGTGTTGGCCCAGCCTATGCTGGCCTCGTTGCCGCAAGGCACCCGCATGATTGCAACCGGTGTGATCACACCTTTTATGGTGCCTGTTAAGGTCACACTTCTGGCGTCCTTTATGGTGGCCTTACCCATTGTGCTGTATCAAGGATGGGCCTTCGTAGCGCCAGGGCTATACAAACACGAGAAACGTCTGGCCTTGCCACTCATTTTCTCTAGCACCGTGCTGTTTATTGCGGGTATGGCCTTTTGCTATTTTGTGGTCTTTAAAACGGTTTTCCATTTTATTGCCACCTTTGCGCCTGACTCCATTACCCCAGCCCCGGATATAGAAGCCTACCTCAACTTCGTCATGACCATGTTCTTGGCGTTTGGTATTACCTTCGAGGTACCTATTGCGGTGATTTTGCTGGTTAAAACTGGCATGACCAGCGTGGCTAAACTACGTGAAATACGTGGCTATGTGATCGTGGGTGCTTTCATTATTGCAGCAGTCGTAACACCACCCGATGTGGTCAGCCAATTCCTGCTAGCCGCACCACTGTGCTTACTGTATGAACTGGGCATTATCTTTGCCAGCTTCATGAAAAAACGTGAAGCCGAGTCAGACTCAGACTCCCGCGAGTTAGAAAGCTAAACACACCACAAGCCGCTTTATGCGGCTTGTTTGTTTTATGCACCACCCACATCCCACTCAACCTACCTATCGGTAGGTAGGGGTGTTAGAATACGCTTTCTTTACGCCTCAAACATACCAACCATGTCTGCTGTGCTTTCCCCCGCTGCTGAACGTATATGCCAAGCAGCCATTCTGCATTTTGCAGAACATCACTACGGCAGTGCCTCCTTAAATGAGATCGCTACAGCGGCAGGCATACGCAAGGCATCCTTGTATGCGCATTTCAAAAGCAAAGACGAGCTGTACTTGGCTGCGTTTAATCGCGCCTTAGCTGTTGAACTTGAACATGTGCAACAGTGCTTTGAGCACTCCAATGCCACGCCATTAGGTTTGCAGTACTGCCGCAGCCTGCAAGAACGCTACGCCCATGCGCCCACCCTACGTTTTGTGCTACTGGCGGCCTACCTACAACCCGCCTCACTGAAAGTCACGTTAGACGAGGGCTACGAAGACTACTTGCAACTGCTGCAAGACCGCTTTAGTGACGCCTTACTACACGCACAGCCTGCCTTAACGGCTCATCCTGCCGCCATCACCCAATTTAGTGTGGCGTATCTAGGCATCGTAGATAGCCTGCACGTAAAACTCATCTACACCGATGGCAACGACTTCCAAGCTAGACTCACAGCACTGGAAATGCTGCTCTCTGCTTCCTTGCAACACACTCTGCACACGTTGTAATTCATGACCTCCCATCACCATACCGCCTCAGGCGGCCTTTCTTTATCCCTGATTTTGCTGCTGGCTCTGTTTACCGCCATGGATGCCATGGCCATAGACATGTACTTACCCAGCATGCCCGCCATTGCACTAGGCTTTGATGTCTCGGCAGGTCGCGTACAACAAACTCTGTCTATTTTTTTAATAGGCTTGGCCGTAGGGCAAGCCGTATATGGCCCCTTACTCGATAGATACGGCCGTCGCTTGCCTATGTTGGTAGGAGTAGTCGTTTTTGTCGCTGGTTCAGTGGTTGCTGCCTTAGCACCTAGCATTGAATGGCTACTCGCCGCCCGCTTCTTGCAAGCCTTAGGCGCTGCAGCAGGGCTGGTCACACCACGTGCTATTGTGTCGGACCGCTGCACTTTAGCGGAGTCTGCCCCTATTTTTTCCCTGCTCATGCAGATCATGATGATCGCTCCCATTCTGGCCCCCATCCTTGGTGGCTTTTTGCTAGAGCAGGGCAGTTGGCGGCTGATATTCTGGGCGCTGTCTGCCATTGGTGTCCTAGGGTTGATCTGGGGCATAGTCACTATCCCCGAAACCCTAAACCCCAAACACCGTAGCAGCTTAGCTTTAGGCAGCATTTTGCGCTCGTACGGACGACAGCTACGTCTGCCTATCTTTATGGCTTACACCTTAGCGGGTAGTTTTGTACTGTCATCGCTGTTTCTCTATATCAGCCACTCGGCTTTTATCTTCACGCAGCATTTCAGCCTTACCCCCACTCTCTTTAGCTACTTGTTTGCCGGCAATGCCGTAAGCTTGGTCATTGGCGGGCAAATCAGTACGTCATTATTAAAACGCGGCGTTGCTGAAACCCGCGTGACCTACATAGGGCTGACGTTGCACCTGCTCAGCGGGCTGCTGTTATACCTTATCGTGCAAAGTGGGCTGGCAAGCTTATGGAGCTATGCTACGCTGATCGCTATCGCCGTAGGTTCACTGGGCCTAATCTTTGGGAACCTCACTGCATTAACCATGCACCACAGCGGCAAACAAGCAGGGGTTGCCTCGGCCCTGATGGGTACATTGCAATACTTGATCTCCGCATTGGCGGGCTACCTACTCAGTTTCTTTGGTCAAAGCCCTGCCGTATTGCCGGTAGCGATTGCTGCTTGCGCTGCGCTGGCGTTACTGTGCTGCAAACTGGCCGAGCGACCACAACCACCCCTGGTTGCCCAAACCTAACCTGCCTACGTTTAACCCTAGTTTATTGATGGAAGCACCATGTCACACATCACCCGAACCGAACTGGAGCAATGGCTAACTGCCACCTTACAACCCCACCGTTTTTCGGATTACTGCCCCAATGGCATACAAGTAGAAGGGCGTGACACCATCCGCCATATCGTGACGGGTGTAACGGCATCTCAAGCCTTGTTAGACGCCGCCATCGAACGAGGTGCCGATACCGTCTTGGTACACCACGGCTGGTTCTGGAAAAACGAAGATGCACGCATACGCGGCATCAAAAAACAGCGCCTGCTCACCACCTTGCAGCACGACCTGAACTTATTTGCCTACCACCTACCTCTGGACGCACACCCCACCTTGGGCAATAACGCTCAACTGGCTCAGGTTTTAGGGCTACAAGCCGATGTGGACGAAGAGGGCGAACCCCTGACTTGCGGCCCCGGCGGTTTGATCTGGTTAGGCAAAACCATAGAGCCACATACCCTAGAAAGCTTGGGGGCTCTATTTTACAAGCAGTTGCAACGGCAGCCACTTATTGTAGGATCACCACAACAACGCGTACAAAAAGTGGCTTGGTGCACCGGCGGCGCGCAAGGTTATATGCAAGCGGCACTGGATGCCGGCGCCGATGTGTACATCACGGGTGAGGCTTCTGAGCCCAACTTCCACCTCGCCCACGAAACCGGTAGTGCTTTCATTGCGGCAGGCCACCACGCAACAGAACGTTATGGGGTTAAAGCACTAGGAGAGGCCATTGCTAGCCGTTTTGGCATACGTGTGGACTTCCTAGACATGGATAATCCCATCTAACTGTTGTGAGAACAGGACAAAACGACGCACATAGAAAAAGCCCCGAAATCGGGGCTTTTTTCGCGATGTTACAGTCAGATAAATGATTTACTGAGCAGAATCACGTGTCTTCAAAGAGTCACGAATCTCACGCAGCAACACGATATCTTCTGGTGTAGGCGCTGGAGGAGCTGCTGCTTCCTCGACTTTCTCTTCGGCCATCAGCGTATTGCGCATACGGTTGACCATCTTCACCATCAAGAACACCACGAATGCCAGCAGGATGAAATTGATGAAAACCGTGAGGAAGCTACCCCAGGACAGCAATACAGCCCCTGCTTCGTTCAAGGCTTCCAGCGTTTGTGGCCCTGTATAACCTTCAGGTGAACGTAGTACAATGAATTGATTAGAGAAGTCGACTTCGCCGCCCAGCACGAAGCTGATGATGGGCATGAAGAGGTCTTTCACCAGTGAATCAATAATTTTGCCAAACGCGCCGCCGATAATTACACCGACGGCGAGGTCGATCATGTTGCCTTTTACCGCGAACTCCCTAAATTCTTTGATAAATCCACTGGTTTTGCTCATATAAACCTCTCTGATCAAGTCACTTGTGACGGGTAATGGCTATAATACCGGGTTGATATAACTTAACCCAGACCCAAAGTCCGTAAATTTTGTGGTAAGCCCCGAGGGGGGTAGGAATAAGGATACTAGAATGAGTCAGATTACGACACAGCCCGATGAGAACGGGGTCGACGAGCAGAAGCCTGCCGATCCTTCGCGCCGTTTCTGGGTCACTACTGCCTGTGCGGTTGGAGGTGTCGCCGGGGTTGGCGCCGCCGTTCCATTTGTCGGGTCATTCGCCCCGTCAGCCAAAGCACGCGCTGCAGGTGCTCCTGTCGAAGTAGATATCTCCACACTCGCTCCTGGCGAAATGCGTACTGTAGAGTGGCGCGGTAATCCAATCTGGATTATGTACCGCACTCCAGAACAACTCGCCGAGCTTAGCAAGCACGACAACCAGTTGGCTGATCCAGACTCCAACCGTCCTGGTTTCACTCCTGCTTACGCTAAAAACGAGTACCGCTCACGCCGCCCCGAGATTTTTGTCTGTATCGGTATCTGTACCCATCTTGGATGCTCCCCAACACCTCGTCTGAATTCCGGTGCCCAGCCTGGCTTACCCAGCGACTGGGATGGCGGTTTTCTGTGCCCCTGTCACGGTTCTACCTTTGATCTTGCCGGGCGCGTTTACATGAATAAACCTGCACCCGATAACCTGGAAATTCCTCCTTATGAGTTTTCTGCCGACGGCACCCGCATCATGATTGGTGTGGACGAAAACAATAAGGCATAAGACATACAAATTTTCAAAGATTAAAGGAGCCGTTTCATGGCTGGTGACAAAACCGTCGAAACGACAGGTCTCTTAGGATGGATTGATAGACGCTTCCCGCTGTCATCACTCTATAAAGAGCATATGTCGGAGTACTATGCGCCAAAGAACTTCAACTTCTGGTACTTCTTTGGCTCGCTAGCACTGCTAGTGCTGGTTATTCAAATCGTGACAGGTATTTTCTTGGTCATGAACTACAAGCCTGATGCTGCGTTGGCCTTTGCCTCGGTGGAATACATCATGCGCGAAGTGCCGGGCGGCTGGATTATCCGCTACATGCACTCAACCGGTGCCTCCATGTTCTTCGTGGTGGTGTATCTGCACATGTTGCGTGGCCTGATCTACGGTTCATACCGTAAACCTCGCGAACTGGTGTGGATCTTCGGTGTAGCGCTGTTCCTCTGTTTGATGGCGGAAGCCTTCTTGGGTTACCTGTTGCCATGGGGCCAAATGTCCTACTGGGGCGCACAGGTGATCGTGAACTTGTTTGCGGCTATTCCATTTATTGGCCCTGAACTGGCCATCTGGATTCGTGGTGACTACGTGGTGTCTGATGCCACCCTGAACCGTTTCTTTGCACTGCACGTGATTGCTATTCCTCTGGCCATTATTGGTCTGGTAGTGGCACACATTATTGCGTTGCACGAAGTGGGTTCTAACAACCCAGACGGCGTAGAAATCAAAGACGGTCCTAAAGATGAAAAAGGCATCCCTCTGGATGGTATTCCTTTCCACCCGTACTACTCCGTACACGATATCGTGGGTGTAGCTGGGTTCCTGATTATCTTTGCGGCTATTTTGTTCTTCGCACCAGAAATGGGCGGGTACTTCTTGGAATACAACAACTTCATTCCAGCTGACCCCATGAAGACACCTCCGCACATTGCTCCGGTTTGGTACTTCACACCGTTCTACTCCATGCTGCGTGCAACCACTGCCGACTTCACATGGATTCTGGCCGGTTCTGCTGTGTTGGCTGCTGTAGTCTTGTTCTTCAAGAGCCGTCAGCCAGGCGTCATGCGCTTGGTTGCCCCGGTAATTCTGTTGGGCGTGGCTGTAGCACTGAAAGTGTTCGACGCGAAATTCTGGGGCGTGGTCTCCATGGGTGGCGCTGTAGTGATTCTGTTCTTCCTGCCTTGGCTGGATGCATCACCGGTGAAATCCATTCGTTACCGTCCTACTTGGCACAAAGTCCTGTATGCGATTTTCTTCATCAACTTCGTCATACTGGGTTACCTAGGTACACAACCACCAAACGACCTGTTCAACCTGCTGAGCCAAATTGGCACCATCATCTATCTGGCATTCTTCTTCTTGATGCCAATATGGAGCCGACTGGGCACATTCAAGCAGGTACCGGATCGCGTGACCTTTCGCGCTCACTAGGACTCAACACGGATAGACCATGATTAAGAAACTATTTGGAATCTTGGCGTTGTCCCTGTCTTGCTCGGTGGCGGTTGCCGCCGAAGCAGGCTACCCTTTGGAAAGCGCCCCTAATCGTATTACCGACATGCCTGCACTGCAAAACGGTGCCAAGCTGTTCGTTAACTACTGTTTAAACTGTCACAGTGCCAACTCCATGCGCTACAACAAGCTCACGGAAATTGGCCTGACAGACGAAGAAATCCGCAAAAACCTGCTGTTCACAGGCGAGAAGGTTGGTGATCTGATGACCATCGCCATGACACCTGCTGACGGCAAACAATGGTTTGGTGCTACCCCTCCAGATCTGTCGGTTACTGCACGTGCCCTGTCTACTAACTTGGGTCCAAGCGGTACCGATTACATCTACACCTACTTACGCACTTTCTACCGTGACGTTAACCGTCCTACCGGTTGGGATAACTTGGTGTTCCCAAGTGTAGGTATGCCCCATGCGTTGTGGCAACGTCAGGGCCATACCCAAGTAGAACGCACAACTGTCGCTGAAGCGGTGGGTGCAGATGGCAAGCCATCTTGGGTACGCACTGTGACTAATTTTGACCAGTACGGTTTCTCTAGCAGCAAACAAGAAACACTAGCCGCTGACTATAAAGGTGGCGCCAGTGAATCTGTTAAGTACACACCTGTGAATGCGTCGCAAGCCGCCGAATTCGCCAGTGATGTCGCTGACCTGAGCAACTTTATGCAATGGATGGCAGAACCTGTACAAAATACCCGTAAGAAAATTGGGTATGCTGTGATAGGCTTTTTGCTGATCTTCTTCTTTGTTGCCTGGCGTCTGAACAAAGCCTACTGGCGCGACATCAAATAATGTCTTGTGACCATGCTGCCAACGTGGCAGCATGGTAATGTTGCTAAGACGCCGGTATTATTATCAGAGCCTATGCTGGCTCTTGTTTTTATTTCTACGACTGGAATCCTCACTATGATGGTACTCTACTCTGGAACTACATGCCCCTTCTCACAACGCTGCCGTTTTGTGTTGTTTGAGAAAGGCATGGATTTCGAGATTCGCGATATTGACTTGTATAACAAGCCCGAAGACATCGCCGTCATGAATCCATATGGCCAAGTACCTATTCTGGTTGAGCGCGATCTGGTTCTGTACGAATCCAACATCATCAACGAATACATTGATGAGCGTTTCCCGCATCCACAGTTGATGCCTGCAGACCCAACCATGCGCGCCCGCACACGCCTGTTCTTGTACAACTTTGAGCGTGAACTGTTTACCTACGTTTCCATTTTGGAAGACCGTAGACAAGCAGCCGACCCCAAAGCCCAAGACAAAGCCCGTGCGCAAATCCGCGATCACTTGGCACAGTTGGCTCCTATCCTGACCAAAAACAAATACATGTTGGGCGAAGAGTTCTCCATGTTGGACGTGGCTATTGCTCCGTTGCTATGGCGCTTGGACCACTACGGTATTGAATTGCCTAAGAGCGCTGCTCCGGTACAAAAATACGCCGAGCGCGTGTTCTCCCGTCCAGCCTTTATCGAGGCTTTGACACCGTCCGAAAAAGTCATGCGTCGCTAATCACACCATGCAAGAGACTTCTACCAAACCCTACATGCTTCGTGCTTTGCACGAATGGTGCACCGATAACGGCTACACACCGTACATAGTAGTCACTGTGGATGACAACACCGTTGTTCCTGCAGGCTACGTACAAGATGGCCAAATCACGCTGAACCTAGACTTACTCGCCACCAATCAACTCGTGATTGGCAACGACTACATCGAGTTTCAAGCACGTTTTGGTGGTGTTGCCGAAGACCTATTTGTGCCTGTCGCCGCAGTAAGCGCTATTTATGCGCGCGAAACGGGTGCCGGCATGGGGTTTGAAGTCTCTGAGTCCCCAGCGTATCCGGGGACAACCAGCGCATCGGATTCAGCATCTTCCGCTACATCGCAAGCTCCTGCTGCTGGCACTGGCGCACAGAGCAAGGCCGACAAAGCCTCGCACTTGAAAATCGTCAAATAAAGCGCAGCTTATTGCTGTGTGAGATGCTGTAAAAAAGCCTACCTGATATGATCAGGTAGGCTTTTTTTGTTCTGTGGATAAGGCAGCGAGTCGCAAGCGGCTCAAACTGCCTGTATATAACTTTAGTTCTGAGGCGCTGTTTTGTTCTGCTGCAAACGCCACTCCAGTAGGCTTTTCAAACCCACAGTCAAAATAGCCATACATGCTAACAAGCCTGCTGCCGTAAAGGCTGCCGCCGTTTTGTAGTCGTTATTTAACTGTTCCACCAACAACGATAACGTTAAGGTTTGGTTCATCACCGTACCCGACACCACCGACACGGCACCAAACTCACCAATCGCCCGCGCATTGGTCAACACTACGCCGTATACCAAGCCCCAACGTATATTGGGCATGGTCACTTGCCAGAAAATCTGCCAACCTGATGCACCTAGACTTAGCGCCGCCTCTTCTTGTTCGCTACCCAAGGTTTGCATCACCGGAATCAGAATACGAGCCACATAAGGCACGGTCACAAAAATAGTCACCATCACAATACCGGGCCACGCAAACATCAGTTGCACGTTATGTGCGCCCAGCCAGCGGCCCATCATGGTTTCTGCGCCATACACCACCAAATAACACAAACCTGCCACCACAGGCGATACCGCGTAGGGAATATCCACAAACAAGCTCAGCAGGCGTTTGCCCCTGAACTGGTAATGCGTCATACACCACGCCAGCAAAATACCGAACACCATGTTTAGCGGCACACTGAGCAGTGCCACGAAAATAGTCAGCCCAATGGCATGTTGCATGAAGTCTTCGCTTAGGTTTTCTGCCAGCAGCGTCCAACCACCTGCGATAACCTGACTGAAAATTAGCGCCAAAGGGATGATGAGCATCACCACCACTACGGCCAAGCCTGCACCTACTTGCAGCCACTGCCCAAAACTCTGCGGTTTTTTTCTCATGATCGTTGCCGTTGCCAGCCCAATAAACGTCCCTGTACCACTTGCAGGACAAACAATAACAACAAGGAAGCCATCAACACTACCGAGGCAATTGCCGCTGCGGCAGGGTAGTTGAACTCTTGTAAACGCACAAAAATCATCAATGAGGTGACTTCTGTTTTAAAGGGTGCATTACCAGCAATCATAATGACCGCACCAAACTCGCCCAAGCTACGGATGAATGCTTGCGAGGCACCAGTCACGATCGCGGGGATCAGTGGCGGCAAAATCACTTTAAGGAAAATCTGCCAGCGGCGTGCACCTAAAGTTTGCGCCACCTCTTCGTACTCTGACCCTAACTCTTCAATGACGGGCTGCACAATACGCACTACAAACGGCAAGCTGGTGAAGGTCATCGCCACCAAAATACCAGGGTAGGCGTAGGAAATCTTGATGCCCATGGCCGCAAAATACTGCCCTAACCAACCACCCGGCACAAACAGGGTTGCCAAGGTTAGCCCCGCTACCGAGGTAGGTAATGCAAAGGGGATATCCACCAACGCATCCATCATGCGGCGGCCCCAGAAGTTATACCGAGTCGTCACCCACGCAATCAGAAAACCTATGAGTGTTGCTGCAATGGTGGAGTAAAACGCTGCACTGATCGTGACCTTATAACTCTGTACCACCCTAGGGTGCGAGATAGCACGCCAGTACTGAGCCCATGTCATGTCACTGACGTAAATCAGCAAGGCCGACAGCGGTAGCAACACCACGATGGACAAATAGAACAGGCTGAGTCCAAAGCTCAGCCCAAAACCCGGCAATATGGGTTTGCGTAAGAAAAACCACTGACGAACGGGGGAAGCCGTTACCGACTTATCCCCCGATGCCGTGTTAGACAATGTTGTCATAGCTAACTACTTTTACTGTGCCTGAATCTGATCCAATACGCCGTCAGTAGAAAAGTGCTTGGCTTGAATATCTTTCCAAGAACCCAATACATCGGTTGGGTTGACCAGTTTTACGTCGGCAAACTTACCTGCATTTTCTTTGGCCACTTCTTCATTGGTAACGCGGTAGTTAAAACCAGCCAGCAAGCGTTGAATTTCAGGCGTGTACTGGAACTCTAGGTACTCGGTCGCTACATTGCGTGTGTTACGTTCGTCTACCACTTTATCCACAACCGCTACCGGGAACTCGGCCAACACGCTGGTAGGGGGCACAATAATTTCAAACTCTTGGTCCTTGAACTCTTCACCGTTCACGATGTTCAGTTCTTCAGACTCAAAGGTCAGCAATACATCGCCTTGATCGTTCTGTGCAAAAGCCACTGTCGCGCCACGACCGCCTGTAGGGAAGTTCTCTACGTTACCCAGCACTTTGCCTACGAACTCGCGAATCTTTGCTTCATCGCCATCAAATTGGTCGTGTGCGTACAACCATGCGCCCAGATAGGTATAACGGGCGTTACCGGATGTTTTAGGGTTAGGGAACACCAGACCTACATCTTCACGCGCCAAGTCATCCCAGTCTTTAATATTTTTTGGGTTGCCCTTACGCACCAAGAAAGCAATGGTGCTGTAGTAGGGCGAACTGTTATTTGGCAAGCGCTCGGCCCAATCAGCAGCCACAATGTTGCGATCAGCCAAGATATCGATATCAGTCACTTGGTTAAAGGTCACCACATCAACTTTTTTACCTTGGATGATGTCTTGTGCCTGACGAGAAGTACCAGCAAACGACTGGTCAATTTTGATGTCTTCGCCGGTCTTCTGCTTCCAATATTCAACAAACTTTGGGTTAACTGCCGCAAAAGTTTCGCGCGCCACATCAAACGATGCGTTTAACAAACTTGTTTGGGCTACAGCAGCAGAGCTGGCAGCGGTAGCAACCAAGGCAAGAGCCCCAACAATTTTCTTCACATTCATCATAAACCCCGCAATATATTTGAGTGACTGCAACGGCAAAAACCGTTTATCCATGCAGTGCATTATGCAGAGTCTCCATATAAATACGAACGATAATGTACTCATGCGCTTATTACCTTAAGAAATAACAAAGCACTTGAATCCAAAAAAAATCGCAGTACATGTTAAAACTTCCTGACAATCATTACATATGCTAATCATTCGCATAAGAATGGTTTCTGGTAAACTGATAGCCTCCAAAATAAACGATATGAAGGTCTATGAGGTCCAATAAAACCCCAACTAGCCTACACCCTCCCGTCTTTTTTCCTGCAGCTTTTCTAATTTTGGCACTCGTGGCGTTTGCAATTCTTGCGCCAGAGACAGCACAAAACCTCTTTAGCACCACGCAAAACTGGATCATTACCCACGTTAGCTGGTTCTACATTCTTACTGTTGCCATCATTTTGCTTGCTGTCATTTTCTTGGCAGTTAGCCGGTACGGCGATATCAAGCTAGGCCCCGATCACTCTCAGCCCGACTATAAAAACATCACGTGGTTCGCCATGTTGTTTTCCACTGGTATGGGTATTGGGTTGATGTTCTTCGGCGTAGCCGAACCCGTCATGCACTTCATGAGCCCACCTACGGGTGAGGGCGGCACCATTGAGGCCGCACGTGAGTCCATGAGCATCACCTTTTTCCACTGGGGCTTACACGCTTGGGCGATTTACGCCATCGTGGCACTGGTATTAGCGTTTTTCAGCTACCGCCACGGCTTACCCCTGAAACTGCGCTCGGCCTTATACCCGCTCATCGGCGACAAAATCTATGGCCCCATCGGCCATGCGGTGGATATCTTTGCCATTATCGGTACCGTATTTGGCGTGGCAACATCCTTAGGTTTTGGCGTCGCGCAGATCAACAGCGGCCTGGAATACCTGTTTGGCATGGAAGTCACTACGCTCAATCAAATCATCTTGATTGTGATTGCCTGCGGCTTGGCCACCTTGTCGGTGGCCAGTGGCTTGGATCGCGGCATTAAGATTCTGTCTGAGCTGAACTTAGCCTTTGCGGTATTACTGCTGTTGTTCGTGCTGATCTTGGGCCCCACTGTATTTATCATGCAAACCTTTATGCAGAATACAGGCGCTTACTTATCTGACATCGTCAGCAAAACCTTTAACCTCTACGCCTACGAACCTAACGATTGGATTGGTGGTTGGACCCTGTTCTACTGGGGTTGGTGGTTAGCATGGTCCCCATTTGTAGGTCTATTTATTGCCCGTATTTCGCGTGGCCGTACCATCCGCGAGTTTGTACGCGGTGTGCTGCTCGTACCAGCCGGTTTCACCCTGCTGTGGATGACCGTGTTTGGTGACACTGCTATCCATGCCATCTTGTACGATGGGATGGAGTCCTTTGGCCTGTTTGTGCAAGAAAACACCTCACAAGCTCTGTTCGTATTCTTAGAGCAATTGCCTTTTGCTTCTATTACCTCGGGCTTAGCCATTTGTATGGTGGTGGTGTTCTTTGTGACCTCGGCTGACTCGGGCGCGCTAGTGGTAGATTTGCTGGCCTCTAAAGATGGCGAGCCATCCCCTGTATGGCAACGCATTTTCTGGTCGGCCTTGGCAGGTGTGGTGGCAATTGCCTTGCTATTGGCCGATGGCCTACAAGCGCTACAAACGGCCACCATTGCCAGCGCGCTACCGTTCTCTATCATCTTGCTGATTGCCATCTGGGGGCTATTCAAAGCCTTGCAGTTAGATGCTACCAAGCGCCACATCCGTTACCAGACCGTGGCCAGAAGCCAGCCCATCGCACCGGGACAACCTTGGCAAAAACGGTTACGTAATCTGATTGTGATGCCTAAGCGCGAGCAAGTATGCCGTTTCTTAGACAACACCGTAGAGCCTGCCATGCAAGCCGTAGCAGCCGAACTGCGTAAGGCGGGTTTTGATGCCAAGATGACTGTTGTGGAACCCTCGGAAGACCAACCAGAACGCGCCTTGGCACTGGATGTAGAGCACCATGGCGCTTACCAAGACTTCCGCTACAAAGTGCGCCCCATGAGCGTTATACGCCCAACATTGCGTCCTGCTGATGCCAAGCGAGACGACGAGGTGTACTACCGTGCTGAAGTCTTCCTAAGCGAAGGTGGTCAGGATTACGACGTGATGGGTTGGAGCCAAGACGAAGTGATTGGCGACATACTGGATCAGTACGAACGTCACCGCCACTTCTTGCATTTAGTGCACGACAACGACCCAACCATCCTGGCTGAAAACACATCGAATGGGGAATCGTAAGAAAGTTTATAAAAACGCTTGCGTTTTAAGAACACCCCCCATATAATTCTTATTTCGCCGGCTTAGCTCAGTTGGTAGAGCAGCGCACTTGTAATGCGAAGGTCGAGGGTTCAACTCCTTTAGCCGGCACCAAAGTTATCAAGCACTTACGCCACCCCTAATCGGGTGGCGTTTTGCTTTTCTGGTTTCATGTAAGCACTATGTAAACAATTTTGATAAATACAGCGCTTAGTGACACTATCAAAAAATACCTAACCCCCCCTTCAACGTTCGATCTATAGCAGCCTGCACAACTGCCGCTAACGTACTTGCAGTAACCCCCTACGTTTCGCATTATCCGACTCAAGCCATTGAGTCAGCTCTTTTGCACCCTTGCTTGCCTATTTCATCCGCAGCTACGACAATCAAGAGCTAAAAACAGGATAGCGCAACAGTGATTTACTGAAAAACTCTCCTGCTACGCTTTTGACTAAAGCACGCCTCTACACCATAAACTGCATACATAAAATATTTACTATGCATGTAAACAAACAAATTATGACAGGTAGCACATTATGACCAGTACCCAACAACGCGCCGAACTGCAACGACGAATCTGGCAAATCGCCAATGAAGTTCGTGGAGCGGTGGATGGCTGGGATTTCAAGCAATATGTTCTTGGTGCTTTGTTCTACCGGTTTATCAGCGAGAATTTTGTTAGTTACGCAGAGAATGGCGACGACAGTGTAAATTACGCCGGGTTGAGTGAGGAGTGCCTTACGCCTGAGTTTATCGATGACGCCATCAAGACGAAGGGCTATTTCATTTACCCTTGCGACCTGTTTGAAAACGTTGTTAAGGATGCCAATACGAATGAAAGGCTAAATACAGACTTGGCGGACATCTTTAAATCCATAGAGCTTTCTGCCAGCGGTTACCCTTCAGAGAGCGATATCAAAGGGCTTTTCGCTGACTTTGATACCACCAGCAACCGCTTGGGTCATACCGTCAAGGATAAAAACACACGTTTAGCGGCGGTACTTAAAGGTGTAGCTGAGCTGGATTTTGGCGACTTTGGTGCGAGTCAGATTGATCTCTTTGGCGATGCTTATGAATTCCTTATTTCCAACTATGCTGCCAACGCCGGTAAATCTGGTGGCGAGTTTTTTACTCCGCAGCATGTCTCCCGCTTGATCGCGCAGCTAGCCATGCACGGTCAGACTAGTGTCAACAAAATTTATGATCCCGCTTGTGGCTCTGGGTCATTGTTGCTGCAAGCTAAAAAGCATTTTGATGCGCACATCATTGAAGATGGTTTTTTTGGGCAAGAAATTAACCACACCACTTACAACTTGGCGCGGATGAATATGTTCTTGCATAACATCAACTACGACAAGTTCAACATTCAGTTAGGTAACACTCTGATTGAACCGCACTTTGGTGATGACAAACCCTTTGATGCCATAGTTTCTAACCCACCTTATTCAGTGAAATGGATAGGCAGCGACGATCCTACGCTAATCAATGATGAGCGCTTCGCGCCAGCAGGTGTGCTTGCACCCAAATCTAAGGCTGACTTTGCTTTTGTGTTGCATGCGCTTAGCTATCTATCCAGCAAGGGGCGAGCAGCTATTGTGTGCTTCCCAGGCATTTTTTACCGAGGAGGTGCGGAACAAAAAATCCGCCAATATCTGGTGGATAACAACAATGTGGAAACAGTGATCTCATTGGCGCCTAACCTGTTCTTTGGTACGACCATTGCAGTGAACATTCTGGTGTTAGCTAAAAATAAGGTAAGCACAGATATCCAGTTCATTGACGCCAGCAGCTTGTTCAAGAAGGAAACCAATAACAACGTACTGCTGGATGCGCACATAGCCCAGATTATGCAGGTGTTCGACAACAAGGCTAATGTGGATCACTTTGCCAAGTCGGTACCGTTTGAGGAAGTAGCAGCCAACGATTACAACCTGTCAGTCAGTAGTTATGTAGAAACCGAAGACACCCGTGAATTGATTGATATAACCCAACTTAATGCTGAGTTGAAAACCACAGTCGCTAAGATTGACCAGCTACGCGCAGAGATTGATGCCATCGTGACTGAGATTGAGGGGCAGGGGGCTGGAGTATGAGCGGCGTAGAATTTTTGGATAAGCTGTTGGATGGGGTTGAGGTGGAGTGGACTCCGCTGGGCAAGGTCGGCGAATTTATTCGTGGTAACGGATTACAAAAGAAAGATTTTGTTAAAGCAGGTTTTCCAGCAATACATTATGGACAAATCTATACTCGATATGGATTGTATGCAGATGAGGCTTTTACATTTATTGATGAATCCTTGGCTAACAAATTACGGAAAGCCAGAAAAAATGACCTTTTGCTTGCTACGACATCAGAGAATGACGAAGATGTGGTAAAGCCGTTGGCTTGGCTTGGTGATGAGGTAGCGATCTCTGGCGATATGATGCTATTTAGGCATAAGCAAAAAGTGAAGTACCTTGCTTATTTTTTTCAGACTGAAAATTTTCAACGCCAAAAGCAAAAATATATCACTGGAGCAAAGGTTAGGCGTGTTTCAGGTGGAGATTTGTCAAAAATACTTGTTCCAATCCCCTGCCCAAACAATCCCAAAAAGTCTCTGGAAATTCAGGCTGAAATCGTCCGCATACTGGATACCTTTACCCAGCTTACCGCTAAGCTTACCGCTGAGCTTACCGCGCGAAAAAAACAATACAACTACTATCGTGACCAGTTGTTGAGTTTTGAAGAGAGTGATGTGGAGTGGAAAACGTTGGGGGAGATTTTAAGTATGCGAGCAGGGCAACATATTTCTGCAAGCAAGATCATGCGTTGTGCTGGTGATGATAACTTCTACCCATGTTTTGGCGGTAACGGTGTTCGTGGTTACGTTAAAGAAAACAGTCACGATGGTGAGTATTTGCTTATTGGTAGACAAGGTGCTCTTTGTGGAAACGTCCAACGCTTCAAGGGACAGTTTTATGCTACAGAGCACGCTGTTGTTGTGTCAGTTCATAAAGATATAAACGTTGATTGGGCATTTCACATGCTGAGACGTATGAATCTAAATCAGTATGCATCGAAGTCGGCCCAACCTGGGTTAGCAGTAGGTAAATTAGAATGCTTAAAAATTCCCGTTCCATCTCTTTTTGAGCAAACTCGTATCGCAGCCATACTCGATAAATTCGACACCCTGACCAACTCCATCGCCGAAGGCCTACCTCGCGAAATTGAGCTACGCCAAAAACAATACGAGTACTACCGTGACTTGCTGTTCAGCTTTCCTAAGCAGAAAGAGGATGTAGCAGTAGAGCATCAGGAGGTGGCTAATGAGTGGTGAGTTAAGCTTGAAAGACCAGACAACGGAGTTCCTGCTTTATACCGCACCCAATGGGGCGGTTAAGGTGGAGGTGTTGTTAAGCAATGAAACGCTCTGGTTAACCCAGAAGCGTATGGCCGAGTTGTTTGGCGTTGGCGTACCAGCTATCTCCAAACACCTTGAAAATATTTACGAATCCAACGAGTTACAACGCCAAGCAACTATTTCCATTTTGGAAACAGTTCAACAAGAAGGCAACCGGGAGGTGAGCCGGAAACTAGAGTATTACAACCTAGATGCAGTGATCTCTGTCGGCTATAGAGTGAACTCAACCCAAGCCACACAGTTCCGCATCTGGGCCACGCAGCTAATTAGGGAGTACATCATCAAAGGCTTTGCCATGGATGATGAACGCTTAAAAAATGGCCGATACTTTGGTAAGGATTATTTTCGTGAGTTACTGGAGCGGGTGCGTTCTATACGCGCCAGCGAGCGGCGTATTTACCAACAAATTACCGATATTTTTGCCGAATGCAGTATTGATTACGACCCTAAGTCAGACACCACCCGCCTGTTTTTTGCGCATGTGCAGGATAAGTTTCACTACGCCATTACGGGCCATACGGCAGCAGAAATTATTTCACTAAAAGCCGATGCTAGTCAGCCACTGATGGGAATGAATACCTACAAAAATGCGCCGGATGGCCGAGTGTTGAAGTCTGATGCTGCCATAGCAAAAAACTACCTGAATGAGACAGAGATCAAACAATTAGAACGAACGATTTCCAGTTTTTTTGATTATATTGAAGGTGTGATCGAGCGGCGCAACAGTTTTACGATGGCGAGTTTTTCTGAAAGCGTAAACAAATTTTTAGCCTTTAATGAATACCAGATTCTTGAGAACTTTGGCAGTGTTTCACGCCAGCAGGCCGAGCAGAAAGCTTTCGCTGAGTATGACAAATTCAACAAGAGGCAGCGCATTGAATCAGACTTTGATCGTGAAGTGAAAAAACTTCTGCATAACAAGGCCCAGAAAAATGAGTGATTACAAAACCATTGCGGAAACCAATAATTTTATCGTTTTGGAGAAATACACGCCTGAGTGGGTGCTTAAAGAAAGTTACCAAAGCGAAAGCCAGTTAGAACACGAACTTATTCAGGACTTGAGCAACCAGGGTTACGAGTACCTGCCAGGCTTGAACACACCCAAGGCTATGTTGGCCAATGTGCGTGAGCAGTTGCAAGCCCTGAACCATGTTCAGTTCTTAGAGGGAGAATGGTCACGTTTCGTAGAAACCTACCTTGATAAGCCTAGTGATGGCATTGTTGAGAAAACGCGCAAGATTCATGACGATTACATTCATGATTTTGTGTTTGACGATGGCCGTATACAGAACATTTACCTGTTAGATAAAAAGAACATCGCTCGCAACAAGATGCAGGTCATCAAGCAGTTCGAGCAAACGGGTACGCATGCAAATCGCTATGACGTGACGATACTAGTCAACGGTCTGCCTTTGGTTCAGGTAGAGCTAAAAAAACGCGGTGTGGCGATTCGTGAAGCCTTTAATCAGGTACATCGCTACAGCAAAGAAAGCTTTAACAGTGAAAACTCACTGTATAAATACTTGCAGTTGTTTGTGATCTCCAATGGCACAGATAGCCGTTACTTTGCCAACACCACCCAGCGTAACAAGAACAGTTTCGACTTCACCATGAACTGGGCGAAGGCAGATAACAGCCTGATCAAAGACTTGAAGGACTTTACGGCGACGTTCTTCCAGAAACGCACCTTGTTAAATGTACTGCTGCATTACTCGGTTTTTGATACCAGCAATACACTTTTGATCATGCGCCCTTACCAGATAGCGGCGACAGAACGCATTCTGTGGAAAATCAACAGCGCCTACCAAGCCAAAAACTGGAGTAACACGGAAAGCGGTGGTTTCATTTGGCACACCACAGGTTCTGGTAAAACACTGACAAGCTTTAAAGCGGCACGCCTAGCCACTGAGTTGGATTTCATCGATAAAGTATTCTTTGTTGTGGATCGTAAGGATCTGGATTACCAGACCATGAAGGAGTACCAGCGCTTTTCACCTGATAGCGTAAATGGCTCTGATAGCACAGCAGGCTTGAAGCGCAATCTGGAAAAAGACGACAACAAAATTGTTGTTACGACCATTCAGAAGCTCAATAATCTGATGAAAAGCGAAAGTGACCTGCCTATCTATGGTAAGCAGGTGGTATTTATTTTCGATGAGTGCCATCGCAGCCAGTTTGGTGAAGCACAGAAGAATCTGAAAAAGAAGTTTAAAAAGTTCTATCAGTTTGGTTTTACCGGAACGCCGATCTTTCCAAAGAACGCATTAGGCGCAGATACCACGGCTAGTGTTTTCGGCCGTGAGTTGCATTCGTACGTGATCACCGATGCCATTCGTGACGAAAAAGTGCTGAAGTTCAAGGTGGATTACAATGATGTGCGTCCACAGTTCAAAGCTATTGAGATAGAACAGGATGAGAAAAAACTGAGCGCGGCAGAAAACAGACAGGCTTTGCTACACCCTGATCGTATTCGTGAAATCACACAGTACATTCTGAACAGTTTTCGACAAAAAACACACCGTCTGCATCCTGGCAATAAAGGTTTTAATGCCATGTTTGCCGTCAGTAGCGTGGAGGCTGCCAAGCTGTACTACGAGTGCTTCAAGGAATTACAGGCAGGTAGTGATAAGCCGTTAAGGGTGGCTACTATCTTCTCGTTTGCGGCTAACGAAGAGCAAGATGCAATAGGTGATATTCAGGACGAGAGTTTTGATGTGTCTGCCATGAACAGCAGTTCTAAAGAGTTTGTAAGCGCGGCCATTGCCGATTACAACGCACTGTTCAAAACCAACTTTAGTGTAGACAGTAATGGCTTTCAGAACTATTACCGAGATTTGGCTAAGCAGGTTAAGGTCCAAGAGATCGATCTATTGATTGTGGTGGGTATGTTTCTGACGGGTTTTGATGCGCCCACGCTTAACACCTTGTTTGTTGACAAGAATCTGCGCTACCACGGCTTGATGCAGGCTTACTCGCGTACCAACCGTATTTACGATGCCACAAAAACTTTTGGCAACATTGTTACCTTCCGCGACTTGGAGCTGGCGACGGTTGAAGCTATTACACTTTTTGGTGACAAAAACACCAAGAATGTCGTGCTGGAGAAAAGTTACAAGGAATACATGGAGGGCTTTACCGATTTAGTGACTGGTGAAGCGAGACGTGGTTTTGTGGATGTGGTCAACGAGCTAGAGCAGCGTTTCCCAGACCCTGCTGCGATTGAGAGAGAGTCAGACAAAAAAGCATTTGCTAAGTTGTTCGGTGAGTACTTGCGTGTCGAGAACGTACTGCAAAATTATGATGAGTTTGCCAGCCTAAAAGCCTTGCAGCATGTGGATCTCACTGATTCGCAAGCGGTAGAGGATTTTAAGGCCAAGCACTATTTGAGTGATGAAGATCTGAAGGCATTGCAAGCCATCACAATCCCCTCTGAGCGAAAAATTCAGGACTATCGTTCTACCTATAATGATATTCGTGATTGGTTACGCCGTGAAAGGGCGGGCAACGAAAAAGAGCTGTCTACGATTGATTGGGATGATGTGGTGTTTGAGGTGGATCTGCTCAAATCCCAGGAAATCAATCTGGATTACATACTGGAACTGATCTTCGAGCAGAACAAAAAGGTTAAAGACAAAGTATCCTTGATTGAGGATGTACGTCGAGTGATCCGCTCTAGCTTAGGCAATCGAGCCAAAGAAAGCTTGGTGGTTGATTTCATCAATGGAACCGATCTGGATAACATTGGCGACAAGGCTAGTGTAATTGATGCCTTTTTCACCTTTGCTCAAGCTGAACAGCAGCGTGAAGCAAAAGAGCTAATTGATGACGAGAGCTTGAATGCTGAGGCAGCTAAGCGTTACATCACGGCATCACTTAAGAGAGAATACGCCAGTGAAAATGGCACTGAGTTAAATACCATTTTGCCTAAAATGAGTCCACTTAACCCTCAATATCTGACTAAAAAGCAAAGTGTTTTTCAAAGAATTTCTGCATTTGTGGAGAAGTTTAAAGGGGTCGGCGGTAGTGTTTAATCTCTTTACCAAACTGCAATGCACAGACAGGAGGTTTACCCTCTTGTCCCCCAATATTTTTTGCCATACGTTTCCATCCACTGAATCTACCCTAGAAAAGTAAAATGCGCATCGAACGATACATCATCAGAACATTTGCAGAACGAATCGAAACAAGCATTATTGCTCACTCAAAAAAACACCTCAAACAGCTTGGAGGTAATGCATTGTTCTCAGGTGATGATTCGCCACTACTCAACTTATGGGATGAAATCTGCTTTCAGCAACAAGCAGGAGAGTCATTTTACTGGTTCGCCTATCAAGAAGTTATTGATCAGATCGTATTAGAGCGCATCCATCTGCTCGACCATGCTGCTAGATTGACACTTTGGGCTCAAACTGACGAAGGTTTTGACTGGCTTTATGATCAAGAGGACAGCGAAAGCGGGAATAAAACCGCTCCAGAAGATGCTCCCATAAGCACAGATGCAATACTCACGTATATGCGAGGTTTACTACTACGGAAAGCTACAGACGAAGAAAATGAGCGAGCCACTAACTACCATTATTAACTTAGGAAAAATTAGCTGATACCAAAGCGAGAAATGCTAACAAATGCCAACACTCAGCCCATCTGTATTGCTCCATCATTACTCCCTCTTCTGACCTAGATCTCATAGAGCATCACGTCTTACCCTATGATTGAAATAACTCGTTGATACTTACTATTGCTTACCCATTCCATCAGCGGGAGTGTAGTTGCCGCTAAGAGAAAGCCCAACGATAGCGACTAGCACGTTTACCCGCACCTTTTTCCACAAGATCGATAACACCATCTTTCAACAAAGCAGCAAGTAATTTGGCAGCCTCTGTAAAGTGCATCTTCAATAGCTCTCCTGCTTGCCGCGCACTGATGAAAAAAGGTTCTGGCTCGTGATATCTAGCAAGACGTAAACAAATCTTGATCAATGCATTTCCGTACTCTCCATACCCTAATGCTTGAACCCCCTCCGGTAAAGGGTCTCTCTCAAACCCTTGCAGCGCATTATCTAGGACTACACCCGTAGGAAAGCGAACCTGTTCCCAGCCTCGGGAGAAGTCAGCCCATGTAATACCAAAGTCTTTAGTTCCGATAACAGGTAATGCCAATCTATGCCATTCCTGCACAATTGGCCGAAGCTCGTAAAGTGATTCGTTCGGCATTTTCCCCCTTAAATATCGAGCCAATTCAAATAGAGCCTTATTCCTCTGACCTTCTTCGGTAGGAATTGTATGGTGTGGAACACCTACAGAAGAGTACAGAAGATGACCTGTGTGATCCTCTGTAATCCTCCGTGCTCTTCTGTTCTCTTCTGTAGGTCTAAGTTCAGCCGACATAGATATAAAACCAGGAAGAAAAACAATAGCCCCTACGCGCCAAGCATGGCCAGTGACAGTGAGATAACGTTTCTCTGAATACAGTTCCACCTTAATCCCATCAATAATGCCTTTACAGCGCTTAGGAGGCTCTTTGGAGAGCCCAAAACCACGCAAACCATTCCCTGATGGCGAAAACTCAATATACTTACAGCCTATGCGATCTAGTAGGGCAATAGCTTGTGGATTAGGCCTACCATTCTCAACACAATCATCAAGATCAACACCCACAAGACCATCACCATCCAACACAATACCAACACCCTCTCTTCCCCCTTCTTCATAAGCGGTTCGTGCCACCTCAAACGTCCCCCATGTCTCTGGATCGTTGACGTTCGCTAACCCGTTTGTCATCCTTGGATCAAATGGTTTTTTTGCTGCATCCCATGTCACCCAACACGCACGTTCTTTTAATTCGATGGGTATATTTTCAAATTCAGGACGTAAGGGATATTTATACAGATTGCTACGCATCGACATTCCCCTGTACTGATTCTGAGCAAAAAGGATACCTAGCACAGCGACGATGAAAGTCACCAAGGCTTCGTCGGTCATAACTTGTTTTGGGGCCTTGACGTAACACCTTCAAGATATGCTGACGCTGAACCTCGCGGGAGGTAGACCGGCCCACATACAAATGATCTAGGGCTGTAACATACATAACAGTTTTGCTGTAATTAGAGGTGTCTTTCATTTCATACCTCCATCACTGCTTTTATGTCAGCCACGCGCCACGCAAGACGACCATTCACACGAATAGGCTTGATCGGTCCATTTTCCAGACAAGCCCATACACGTAATGTCTGTGGTTTTCGATTTAAATAGTATGCAGCAGTAGCGGTATCTACTGCCGGACGATTAATAGTTTCAAGAGAAGGAAAATCTAAGGACATCCCGATAGCAGGCACCTTATAAGCTTGTGAAGTATTCATGCCCAATCACCTTAATAAATTGCAGGTGATTCAGATTCTTTATCGTAGATACACAAACTCATATACTAGTGTCCACCTGTGGCCACTAGTGACCACTAACGGCCTTGCCGCACCATTTTCTTCCGTAACGCATTCTTAGTGAAGAACCTAACAGCGTCCTCATCCTGCGTATACACTACATACTTGATTCCCTCACCTTCAACGTACTCCTTGATCGGTGATGGCGGAAACTCTAATTCTGCAATCCGCACCATTTCAGCCCATACAGACTGATAGTTATTAGGCTCGTTAACCGCTCCCCTCGCCATATTAATAATATGGTCAAGCGCATGCATTCGACTGCTAACCCTATACGTAGTTTGTGTAGCCCCTAAACACGCTATCACCTCCTCATACTGTTCTGGGGACATGTGCTTTTCATCTATTTCTATCCCTATAGCCTGCATATTCAGGAACGACATGAGCTCTCTAATGCTGCATGGAAACGCTAACACCGGCTCGCTTAAATTACCCGTAGGATGATATCCAGTTAATTCAGCCCGCTCTTCAGGCATCAACCAGATCTCCGTGCTTGGGACCTTGATGTATACCCCATCTGGCCGAATAGATAACCAATCACACCAAGTGTCTAGGCACTCATCAATTTGACATATCCGTAGGAAGTCGCTGTATCCAATATTTTTCATTGCCTATCCCTTCTTGTCTGTTCACACTGCCAACCCCACATCTGCTAGCCAGTCACAGTACAGAAGTAATGAGCTTTAACTTTTCAGATTGCTTGTCATTCTGCTCAATACCAGCCTGATCTAATATCCAACCCTCAATTTTGGAATGCCACATACGCAGCAAATCCAAGGGGCGACGGCGGTAATGTTTTTCAGCAGTCGCGCTAGGCTTATGACCTTGAAGTTGTGCCACTACACCAGCAGGACACTCCACCCATTCTGCCAAAGTACCAAAAGAACGGCGCAGACCATGTATGGTCAGGTGAGGTAATCCGGCAGCCTGTATGGCCTTGTTATGAGCAACTCGCGGTTCTTGTATACGCCCACTGGCAGCGGTCGGACTAAAGAACACCCACTGCGAAGGCTTCCAAGTTTTACCTTGCTCTTTTAATCGATCTAAGTGGTGAACATTTGATGGCATGCTATTAAGTCGCTGCAAGTTCAGCAGCAAGCTTTTAACATATGGCGTCATGGGTATGGTGCGTGTGCCTTCCACTTTATCGCGTATGGTTAGGCTCTCCCACTGAAAATCAATATCAGTCCATTGCAACTCGGCCACTTCCTCACGACGTGCGCCAGTCAGCAAGGCTGTTTGTAAGTAAGCACTAATAACCGGATTAGCAATGGCTCGCACGTATTGAAACCATAGCGCCAACTGCTCACGTTGCAGGCAATCGTCTTTGGCTTGTGCTTTAGGTAACTCAGCACGCATCACTCGAGTACTGCAAGCATCAGGCTTCGCCTGCCCCTTGTACTCTGGCCTATCAGAACACCAGTTAAGAAAAGCGCGTAATCGAACAAAAGCGCTACGTGCCACAGTAGGGCGGTGCTGTTGCTCTCGCAACCAATCTGTAATAGCAGTGCGGTCGATTTTCACCAAAGGGAGCTGCAACAGACCGTACAGCGGCCCCGATAAGGTTTTATCACCTTCTCCTTTTTTACGCCCTCTTGATTTTAGCTTTCCCCCAGCATCGGATAAGCGTTGATGATCTAACAAAGTGCGAGCACTCCATTTGCTGGTACGTGCTTTAAGGTAATCATTCCAGGCATCTAGCGCAGGCGCTCTGTCTAATATAGCCCTAGCGCGCTTGGCTGTATCAGCAGCGGTTGCTTCAGCCTTTACTTCTCGAGGGTCTCGGCCATCATCAATAATGATTTGCAAGTTACGGGCTTTCTCACGTGCTTTATCAATTGTCCATGCATTTACATCGCCGATAGTTACTCGGATACTTTTACCTCCTAACCTTCCTTGAAAGATAAAAGCCTTTGCTCCAGCGGTAGCACGTAATGCAAACCCAGGTGCATCACTATCCCATAAGAAGGCTTGGCTCTTTCCTTCAGGGCAGCCAAACTCCCGTACCCTACCTGCCGTCAGTTTTACTCGCTTGCTCATTGTTTACACCGCCCCATGTAAGCACTATGTAAACAAAATTATGGAATACCACTCAACATTAATCAACCTTCGCATCTTTTAAATCACCCCAAAAACCGCATAAAACATGATCTTTGTCTTTTTCAATCAACATCAATAAATATCAAAAAATACTATTTCTTTCGCACTTGTAATGCGAAGGTCGAGGGTTCAACTCCTTTAGCCGGCACCAAGTATTAAAGCGGGTTACCGCAGAAAATGGCCTCCCACACGGGAGGCCATTTTTGTTTGTAGGGCACAGCTAGGGCACATTCTGCAAAAATCTTGGATATACAAGTATTACAACAGCCTGATTAGAAAACACATCGCTCGCCCAGCCCCTTGCACCAAACTGATACAAACAATTACGGTAACCTTGTTCCTTCGGTTCAAATCGGCAACGAGCGTTTGACATCAGGCCGAAGCAAAGATATTGTTACTTTATCGTATGGGGCATCTTTGTCCCGTTATTGTGTTCACGTTGCTCACTACACCCATGACCGAACTCGACGACCGTTGGCTGTCCATCCACGACATTTGTAAGTACCTTGGGGTCAGCAACGACACCGTGTACAAATGGATCGACAAGCACGCCATGCCTGCCCACCGGATGGGCAGATTATGGAAGTTCAAGCGCGACGAAGTAGACGCCTGGGTGAAGGCCGGTGGCGCGGCGGAGCATCACGAATGACCCCCATTGCTTCACCTTCCACGGGTTATCGCATGTCCTTCACGGCAGCCAGCCTATGTATTCGTGAATCCGCAATACTGGCACAGCGTTATCTGGATCTGGGAAACTGGGAACAAGTAAGCAGCGAGGCGTTCTCCGAGAACCTGCTGCAGGTCAGGACACAAAGTTCCTTGCGTCGCCTGTTGCGCGAACTGACTACTCGCCTGGAAACCCTCAGTCCCGCAGAGCTGGAATTACTGACCAAAGCCACCGAGCCGCACCAAGCCCAGGTCTTATGGCTGGCTGTCTGCCGTTGCTACCCCTTTGTTGCCGAATTCGCTGCCGAAGTCGTACGCGAACGGTATTTGTCGTTGAAGTACGAGCTACCGCTTGAAGAGTTTGATGCTTTCTTCAACCGTAAGGCGCAATGGCACACCGAGCTGGATTCGATCAGCCCATCCACACACAACAAGCTGCGTCAGGTGTTGTTCCGCCTACTGCGCGAAGCAGGTTTGCTGTCTACACAACGCACCATTCAGGGTGTTCAGCTTAACCCCCAACTCGCGCAATTGCTCCGTCAGGGTCGTCCCGAAGAAGCCCTGTACTTCCCCACTTTCGACACACAGATCAAGACCTGACCCATGCCTCACGACATCGCTCGCCGTCCAATAAAAGAACGCTTTGACCACCTTTGTGCGGTCATGTCGGGGCAGCGTTTTCTGCAAAAGCAAGGGTTGGGCAATGAGGTTCCCTTCTTCATCTGCCCCTACCCGCCTGAAGAGGCGGTGGCGATGGACCGCCTACGCAGACAGCTAACCCAGCATCTTGAGCAAAAGGGTGTCCAGGTTCTGGAGATCAATCTTTACGACCTGACCATCGAACTTCTGCACACACGCGGTATCTGGGAACAAATACTGGAAGTAGAGCCTACCGTCAGTAAGGAAGAGCTCAAGGAGCTGTTGCAGGGGGTACTGGATCCTGAAAGCCACCTGGTGCCCGCCATTGCACAGAAGTTGGCTACGCACACCTTCGACATCCTGTTTTTATCCGGTGTAGGTGAAGTCTTCCCCTACATTCGTTCCCACAACGTGCTGAACAACCTGCAAAGCACAGCCAAAGAAAAGCCCACTGTCATGTTCTTTCCTGGCTTGTATACCCAGTCGCAGATATCCGGCGCGTCGCTGGATCTGTTCGGACGCCTGCACGATGACAAGTACTACCGGGCCTTCAACATCTATCACTTCGAAGTATGAACGAGGAAAGCGGCATGCATTTGAAATCCATTTTCAGCAAACCGGTCGATCGCCCCATTGAAGGCGTCATCAAGGCCGACGACGAAGCCAGCCTGCGCCTCGAAATCGAGGAATATGTCCTCACCAACGAGGTGGAAAAGCGGCTGGAGGCTTTTCTTGAGGCCTACAACAACTACACCCATGCGAACGGGGTGTGGATATCCGGCTTCTTCGGCTCTGGTAAGTCGCACTTGCTGAAAATGCTGGCCCTGGTGCTGGAGAACCGCTCCATAGACGGCGCCAGCACGCTGGATCTGTTCTTGCCCAAATGCGGTAGCAACGAGATGCTACGCGCCGACCTGAAAAAGGCCGTAGCCGTTCCATCAAAGAGCATTCTGTTCAACATCGACCAGAAAGCCGCCATCATCAGTAAGACTGAAATTGATGCCCTGCTATCAGTGTTCGTGAAGGTCTTCGATGAGATGTGCGGCTACTACGGCAATCAGGGTCACATTGCCCAGTTCGAGCGCGACCTTGATAGTCGAGGCCAATACGGAGCCTTCAAACAAGCATTCGAGGCGGTCGCCGGCAAACCCTGGCACATCGGGCGCGAACAGGCCCTGCTCGAAAATCGCAACATTGCGCAAGCCTATGCTCAGGCCACCGCCACCGAGGCAGACCAGGCATTGGGCATTCTAGACAAATACCGTGCTCAGTATCGGGTGTCCATTGAAGACTTCGCCGAGCAGGTGCGGCGCTGGGTAGACCAACAAGGGCCGGAATTTCGCCTGAACTTCTTTGTCGATGAAGTGGGGCAATACATTGCCGAGAACACCAAGCTAATGACCAATCTGCAAACCATTGCAGAAAGCCTGGCCACGAAATGCCGTGGCCGCGCGTGGATCATCGTCACCGCGCAAGAGGACATGAGCACGGTTCTGGGTGAAATGAACAAGCGCCAGGAAAACGACTTCACCAAGATTCAGGCGCGTTTTTCCAATCGCATGAAGTTAACGTCGCAAGACGTTGCCGAAGTGATCCAAAAGCGCCTGTTGGCCAAGACGGAAGACGGCGCCACCCAACTCGCACAGATCTACCATGCCCAATCGAACAATTTTAAAACCCTGTTCGATTTCGCGGATGGTAGCCAGCATTATCAGAACTTCCGCGATCAGGAACACTTCGTCAATAGCTACCCCTTCATTCCGTATCAGTTCGCGCTGTTTCAGGCATCCATACAGAACCTGTCGAAACAGAACGCCTTTGAAGGCAAGCACAGCTCTGTCGGTGAACGATCCATGCTGGGCGTATTCCAGCAAGTCATCATACAGATCCGCGACACCAATGTGGGCCAGTTGGCCACATTTGACAGGATGTTCGAAGGCATCCGCACCGCGCTGAAATCCAACATTCAACGCGCCATCTTACAGGCAGAGCAACACCTGGGCGATGAGTTCGCAGTACGCCTGCTGAAAGCGCTGTTCTTGGTCAAGTATGTAAAGGAGTTCAAGCCCTCGATACGCAACCTGTGTGTATTGATGCTGGAAGGCTTCGAACAAGACCTACCCGGCCTGAAGCACCGCGTGGAAGAAGCGCTTAACCTGCTGGAAAACCAGACCTACATCCAGCGTAACGGCGAGCTGTTCGAATTTCTGAGTGACGAAGAAAAAGACATCGAACAGGAAATCAAAAACACCGATGTCGATACCACCGACGTTGCCGAGGAGCTTCAAAAGATTGTGTTTGACCAAGTGCTAGGGCAGCGCAAGATCCGAGTGAGCCTGGGTACTTCAGCCAACCAGGGTCAGGATTACTCTTTCGCCCGGCGTCTGGACGACCGCCTGCACGGCCGCGATCACGAACTGAGCATTCACGTGATCAGCCCGTTTCATGAGCACGTGGAAAGCGAGCAGATGCTGCGCACTGCTTCGGCCTACCAGATGGAAGCGCTGTTTGTCGTGATGCGGCCTGACGAACAGTTGATGCGCGAACTGCTGATGTACAAGAGAACTGAACGCTACATCCGGCAGAACATTTCCATTACCCAGAATGAAACCACCAAACGCATTCTGTATGACAAAGGCCACCAGAATCAGCAGCGCGAAGCGCGCATCCGCCTGCTGGTGCACGAGCTGATCGGCAACGCCAGGCTGATGATTGCCGGGGCCGATGTCGAAGTCACGGCCAATGAACCTGCCACACGCATCACCCGTGGCTTCCATGAGTTGGTTAGCCGGGTGTACCCCAACCTTTCCATGCTGCGCGGTGTCGTTTACACCGAAAACGATATCCGCCGCTGCCTGGAATTGGCCACTGACGGTCTGATCGGCAATGATGCTGCCACTCTGCCGGAATCCGAGCAAGAAATTTTGGCCTTTATTCACGGCAATCAGCGTGAAGGTGTTCGCACCACTCTCAAGAGCGTGCTGGAACGGTTCGAGCGCAAGCCTTACGGCTGGTACTACGCCGCGATCCTGTGCCTGACGGCCAACCTGTGGGCCCGCGGCAAGCTGGAAGCACGCAGCGACAGCAATCTGCTGGAAACCGATGCGTTGGAGCAAGCCCTGCGCAACACCAGCGCCCATGGGCATTTAGTGTTGGAACCGCAGATCGAGTTCACCGCATCTCAGGTTCGCGCGCTGAAAGAGTTCCATGAGGAGTTCTTTGGCCCGCCCAGCAGCAGCGAAGCCAAAGCCCTGGGTAAGGAAGCCTCGGCCAATGCCCAGCGCCTGATAAACGAAAAAATCAAACCACAGCTTGCGCAGGCAGACCGTTTTCCATTTCTGGAGAACCTGCAACCGGTGCAACAGACCCTGCAAGATTTGGCCGGCAAACCTTACACATGGTGGCTGACCGAACTGCGCCAGCAAGAAGACAAGCTGCTGGCCCTGAAAGAAGACATCCTGGACCCCATCCTCAGTTTTATGGGGGGGTCACAGAAAGAGATCTACCTGGAAGCTCGAAACCTGTTGCAGTCACAGGAATCGAACTTTCACTACCTTGAAAGCGACACGCCAAAACAGATCCAGGCCATTCTGGCTGACCCCAAGTGCTACCGCAGCAACCGCATGCAGCAGCTCAAAGGGCTGGTAGACACTTTAAGGGCTGAAGTCACTGCTGCAATCAAACAGGCCACAGATCAGGCGCTCGCAAAACTGAGTGGCTTGCAATCCCGACTGCAAGGCATGGAAGAGTACCAGGCCTTACCCGCCCCCAGGCAGGAAGAGCTCAACCGACCCTTCCAGGACTTGCAACAGTACATTGAACAGACAACGCTGATCGCGGCCATAAACGACCGCATGCACCACTTCGAAGAGCAGGGGTATGCCACCTTGCTGGAAAGAACCGCAGCCTTAGGACAACAAGCCCTCACCCCCGAGCCCATCAGCTCGGGCTCAGACAACAGCAACCGCATTCAAGACGTACCACAGCCGTCTGCGCCAACGCCCGTACCCCCTGCCGCCCCAAAAATCGTACCGGCCCGCAGTTTAAAACCCGACTACCCCAAGGCGTGGCTGGCAACAGAAACCGATATTGATAATTACCTGGATGCCTTACGTAAAGCCTTGCTCAGCGAAGTGCAGCAAGGTCACAAAGTGCAGATTTAAAGGGTAGGAAGGATGGACACCTCAAAATTAAAGAAGTTCGCTCAGTTCGCCCGTAGCAGTTTGATCGAACAGGTGGGTTTGAAGCTTGACTCTGTACTGACCACAGACAGCCTGGCTCGCCGTGAAAGCACTGAAGCGGTCAAAACACTGGAAAAGGCCATCGCCGACAATAGCCGGGAACACGTGATTGAACGCGTGGCCTATATCTGGTTCAACCGTTTCTGCGCTCTGCGCTTCATGGACGTGAACCGCTACACGCGGGTGGGTGTAGTATCACCCGCCGAAGGCCAATTTCAGCCCGAGATTCTGGCCGAGGCCAAAATGGGCCATATCGACGAAGATATGGTGCCTGCCACCGTGCGTCAGGAAATCCAAAGCTTATTGTCGGGCCGCACCCCCAGCCGCGACTCACAAGGCGAAGCCTACCACCTGCTGGTGGTCGCCGCCTGCCGCGACTGGCACCGGAATATGCCTTTCTTGTTCCAGCACATCGACGACTACACCGAACTGTTGCTGCCCGACGACCTACTGTCGGAGAATTCCATTCTGGCCTACACCCGCGAGGCGATGACACCAGACGCCTGCGAAAGCGTGGAAGTGATTGGCTGGCTGTATCAGTTCTACATCTCTGAAAAGAAAGACCAGATCTTTGACGGCCTGAAAAAGAACCAGAAGATCACTCCCAACAATATCCCGGCCGCCACCCAGCTCTTCACCCCGCACTGGATCGTGCGCTACCTGGTGGAAAATTCCCTCGGCCGCCTGTGGCTGCTCAATCGTCCCGGCTCGAAGCTGGTCGAGAAGATGGACTACTACATCAAACCCGAACAGGCCGAGACGGATTTCCTGCGCATCAGCAAGCCGGAAGAGATCAAGATTTGCGACCCGGCCTGCGGCTCCGGCCACATGCTCACCTATGCCTTTGACCTGCTCTACGCCATCTACGAGGAGGAAGGCTACGAGCCCGCCGAGATTCCGGAAAAGATCCTAACGAATAACCTCTACGGCATCGAGATCGACGAACGCGCCGGGGAACTGGCGGCGTTCGCCCTGACCATGAAGGCCCGCGCCAAGCAACGCCGGTTCTTCAACAAGGGGGTCAAGCCAAACATCTGCGTGCTGGAGAACGTCCATTTCGACGAGGGCGAGCTGAAGAGCTACATGGACTTTGTCGGGCGTGACCTGTTCACCGCGCCGCTGCAAACCACCCTGCGCCAGTTCGAAGAGGCCGACAACTTCGGCTCCCTGATTCGTCCCGATGTTACCGACGTGGACGGCATGCTCAAGATCCTGGAGTCAAAAAACGTCTCCGGGCAGCTGTTTATCAGCATGACTCATCAGAAGGTGCTGCAAGCCTTGCGGCAGGCTGATTACCTGAGCCCGAAATACCATGTGGTGATTGCCAATCCGCCGTATATGGGTGGAGGCGGCATGAATAACCGTTTGAAAGTTTTTGCTCAAGAGAATTACAAGGCCAGCAAATCTGATCTGTTTGCGATGTTTATTGAACGCAATCTCGATCTTGGGGATGCAAGATCTTTTGTTGCGATGATAACCATGCAAAGCTGGATGTTTTTGACTTCATTTGAAAGCTTAAGAACTAAATTGTTAACCCAGAAAACTCTCATTTCATTAGCTCATCTGGGGCCGCGTGCATTCGACAGCATAGGAGGAGAAGTTGTTTCTACAGTGGCTTTTGTTCTGAAGAATGCCTCTGACATGGCTTACAAGGCATCAAATATTCGCCTAGTTGAAGGACGAAATGAACAAGAAAAAATGCGTCTTTTAGTCAAAGCTATAAAAGGCGAAATGCCAGAAATCCATCATCTCGCTTCTGCTATCGACTTCAAAAAAATACCAGGAAGCCCATTCGCCTACTGGGCAAGTGAGCGAATCAAAAATGCTTTTAATAGACCAAAGATTGAGTCTTTAACAATTTCTGATGGGCAAACAAAAACGGGAGACAACGACAAATACCTAAGATGTCTCTGGGAGGTTAATGCTTCATCAATAGGAGTAGAAAACAAATGGGTCAAACATCCAAAGGGTGGTGGTTTTCGCCGTTGGTATGGAAATGTTGACAATCTAATAGACTGGTCTGAAACAGCGAGAAAGCATTATCGAAGTGACCGTGTCGCTAGGATATTGCCAGAATATTTATGGTGGAAAAAAGGCTTTTGTTGGACACTTATAACCACTGGAAAACAGTCATTTAGGGTTGTTAGCAAGGATGAAATTTTTAACCTCGCTGCCCCCACGTTATTTCCCAAAAACGAAGAGGACCTATTCCTGTTGCTAGGGTTGGTGAATACTCCAGTAACGGAATACATTACAAAATTGATGAATCCGACGATCAACATGAACGTCGGCGAGATTCAAAGCATCCCTTTAGTCGATGTTGATAAAAACGCTGTAGATGGCATTGTTAAATCTTTGGTGAACCTTTCTGGTGACGATTGGAACTCCTACGAAACCTCCTGGGACTTCACCAGCCTGCCGCTGCTGAATCCCGACAACCGTCAGTCAACTCTGAAGGCCACCTACCAGAAGCTCCGCGCCCAGTGGCTGGAAGTGACCCTGGAGATGCAACGACTGGAGCAAGAGAACAACCGTATCTTCATCGACGCCTACGGACTGCAGGATGAGCTGGATGAAAAGATTGAACTTAACGAGATCACCCTGACCTGCAACCCGCACTACCGCTACGGCAACGACAAGAGCGAAGACGAGTTGGAGGCGTTACTGCTGGCCGACACCATGCGCGAGCTGGTCTCCTATGCCGTCGGCTGTATGTTCGGCCGCTACGCGCTAGACAAGCCGGGGCTGATCCTCGCCAATCAGGGCGAGACCATCGAGGACTACCTGAAGCTAGTTCCGGAGCCGAGCTTCCCAGCGGATGACGACAACGTCATCCCCATGCTCGACGGCGACTGGTTCACCGACGACATCGCCGAGCGATTCCGCAAGTTCCTGCGCGTGGCCTTTGGCGACGAGCACTACGAGGACAACCTCCGCTTCGTTGAGCAGGGCCTGAACATCAAGGGCAAGCGTAACTACGGCATCCGCGACTACTTCCTCGGCGAGTTCTACACCGACCATGTGAGGCGCTACAAGAAGCGCCCCATCTACTGGCTGTTTAGCAGTCCCAAGGGCAGCTTCAACGCGCTGATCTACATGCACCGCTACCGCCCGGATACAGTCAGCGTGGTGCTGAACGACTACTTGCGCGAGTTCCGTGCCAAATTGCTGGCGCGCAAGAACCACCTGGAAGCCCTGGGCATCAGTGCCTCTACCAGCCAAAGCGATAAAACCAAGGCTCTCAAGGAAACTGAGAAAATCAGCAAGATGATTGCCGAAGTGGATGCCTACGAGCGCGACACGCTCTATCCGCTGGCCACCCGGCAGATAGAGATTGACCTGGACGATGGTGTTAAAGCCAACTATCCGAAGTTCGGCGCTGCCTTGAAGAAAATTCCAGGCTTGGAAACCAAGGACGATTGAGATGAACCCACCGATCACACAACTACTGACTGCCGGTGAGGGAAAAACGCTGGAGTTCAAACGCGATCTGTCGTCCCCTCGCAATATTCTGAAAACCCTGGTGGCTTTTGCCAACAGCGCAGGCGGCCAGTTGCTGATCGGTATCGGTGATGATGGCCAGGTGATCGGCGTAGAACAGCCACTGGATGATGAGGAACGCCTCTGCAATCTGATAGCGGATTCGATCAGTCCGCATCTGGTGCCCAATGTGGAAATCGTGACTCATGAGGGCAAAAACGTCTTGATGGTGGAAACCTACCCCAGCAGCTCACGGCCCCACCATCTTAAAAATGAGGGCCATGAGAAAGGGGTGTATGTACGCCTGGGGTCAAGCAATCGCCCAGCCAGTCCGGAACTTGTCGCTGAGCTCAGGCGCTCGACGACGGGTGTGACCTTCGATGAACAAGCCATGCCTGAGCTAAGCATCGCTGACCTGGACATTGACGCGGCACAGCACTTGTTCGGGCCAGAACATCCCCTCTCAGAGGAAGCGCTACTGACCTTGCGGTTGCTGGTGCGCGAACAAGGGCGCTTGGTACCCACCAAAGGCGCAACCCTGCTGTTTGGTAAAAATCGCGAGCAACATTTCCCCGACGCTTGGGTGCAGTGCGGACGATTTATCGGAACCGACAAAGCGCGTATTTTTGACCATATCGAAATTCATTCTCACCTCCCCCTCTGTGTGGAGCAGATTATGGATTTCCTGAAAAAGCACGCCATGCGCAGCGCTGACTTTTCCAAGGTTCAGCGCAAGGATGTCTGGAGCATCCCCCTGCTGATCCTGCGGGAAGCCGTCATTAATGCACTGGTGCATGCGGATTACTCCCATCAGGGAGCCCCTATCCGGGTGGCTTTTTTCGATGACAGAATCGAAGTGGAAAACCCAGGCATCCTCGTGCCAGGCATGACGGTCGAAGCCATGAAGCGCGGTGTCTCCAACCTGCGCAACCGGGTTATCGCCCGGGTGTTTCGTGAGCTGAAACTGATCGAGCAATGGGGCAGCGGCGTCAGCCGCATTTTCCGGGAAGCACAGGAACAAGGGTTGCCCGAACCAGCCATTGAAGAAATTGGCATGCATTTGCGGCTAACCGTGTTTCTTACAACTCCGGTAGCAGCCGCCCCGAGCACCGAAGAAAGGCTAGAGTCAGAGGCCGGGCCAGAGTCGAGGCTAGAGTCGAGGCTAGAGTCGAGGCTAGAGTCGGCGCTTGCAGCTAGAGTCGTTCTGCTCCTGACCGACCAAACCGCAAGCAAGACAGAGCTTGCGCAGTTGCTTGGCCAGAAAGCCGTTTCCGGCGCTCTGAACCGCCAAATTCGCCATTTGCTAGACCAACACATCATTGAAATGACGCTGCCTGACAAACCCAATAGCCGTCTGCAGCAATATCGGCTGACTGAACAAGGCCAGGCCCTGGTCGCTGAACTGAAAGGGGTCTGAGCATGAGCAACCCAAGAATCACTCAAGCGCTGAACAACTTGTTCACCAAGCACCGCATCGTATTCTGGTACGACAGCCACCGGGAGTTCCGGGCCGATTTCGACTCGCTTGCGTTGCCCGATGTCACGCCGATTGAGCTTGCCAACAACGAGTTTGCCGTGAAACACCGGATACTGCGTACGGCCCCCGAAGACAAGTTTCTACTCTTTCATGATGGCCCCGCACCTGCCGAGCTGGATAACTGGCTGCTGGATGTCATGCTGGCTCATGCTGAATTCCGTACAGATCAAAACGCCATCTGGCTATCTGAGCTGGAGCTAAGCCCAACCCCGGAATTCATGAGCCTGCTACAGGATCACAACGAATTCTTCCAGGCCGCCAAGCGCCGTGACTCTCTGAAGAAAATCCTGCACAAACAGGACACGGCCGGTCAGGTTCGTATCAAGATGCTGGCCGTCTGCGCCGACAGCGATGCACGAATCGATGCAGTACTGGAGCACTTGCTGCAGGAACTGGCCGACGATGGCAGCGACAAGTTCAAACTCATTACCCGTTGCAAGCTCGATGCCTTTCTGTGGGAGCAACTGGGTCGCCACTTTGCTTACCATTCAGAGAACCCCAGCCTGCGCGACTTCGCCATTGAACTGTTCAAGTCCTGCTATGCCATGGGAACGGACGGCACCTTAAAGCTGAATGGCGATGCCCTGGTGTTTCTGAAGCGGTGGAAAAACAGCCGCCTCTTTGCCGAAGCCTTTGAAACACTCTCCAATGAATGTGCCCAGATACTGGGCATTGAGCAAGATCTAGGCACGCGCGACTACCGCGCACTGATGGATCTGGATTACTTCCGCCTGATTGACCAGAAAATCATCAGTGACCTGGTGCGCGAGGTCGCCGGGCAAACCGTTGCTGCCGGTGAGGTAGCACAATGGGTGCGCCAGCGCCGCCAGAGCCATTGGTATGGGCAGTTTCAGCACCTGTATGAAGCCCTGGATATTGCTGCGCAATTCACCCAAGCCCTGGCTGATGCCCGTTTGGAAATGTCCAGCATCGCCGATGGTGTGCAGCGTTATAGCCGCACCTGGTACTTGCTGGATCGCCACTACCGCAAGTTCATCTACCACGTCCGTAATTCTGGCCAGACATCGCTGATGGGGCCATTAGCAGAACGTATTGAGAACCTCTACACCAATAATTTCCTGCTCAAACTGGGCGACCGCTTTCAGGCCTGCGTAGATGGCGCCAAGCACTGGGAAGCCCTGCCTGTTCGTCGCCAGGACGAATTTTTCAAGCACTGGGTACAGCCCTTCCTGGATAGAGACACGCGCGTGTGCGTAATTGTGTCCGACGCCATGCGCTATGAAATCGGTGAAGAATTGCTGAGCCTGATTCGACGCGAAGACCGCTATGGCGCCGAGCTACAGCCGGCGCTGGCCATGCTGCCCAGCTACACCCAGCTAGGCATGGCCGCCTTGCTACCGCACAAGAAACTGGAAATCACCGATAACGACCAGGCGGGCGTACTGGTTGATGGCGTCAGTTCCCAAGGCACTATCAACCGGAACAAGATACTGTCGCAGGCGCTTGGTGGGCACGGCCAGGCCATGAAAGCGGAGGATTTCATGCAGTTGAACCGTGAAGAAAGCCGTGAAGTCCTGAAAGCCAATCGTGTCCTGTACCTGTATCACAACCGTATTGATCACACTGGCGACAAGCTCCAGTCGGAAGGCCTGGCCTTTGACGCAGCTGAAGAAACCTTGACCGACATCGTGCAGCTGGTGAAGAAGCTGACCGCAGCGAACGCCAGCAATATCCTGGTGACTGCCGATCACGGCTTCATTTATCAAAACCGCGAATTGGCCGAGAGTGACTTTCTCGCTGCCAATGTGGCGAGCGACAAGGTCCTGTTTCGTAACAGGCGCTTCCTGCTCGGCAAGGAATTAGAGCCTCACCCCAGCGTACACACTTTTGTCCCATCACAGCTTGGCCTGCAGGGCGAGATCGGGGTACAAATTCCGAAGTCGATTAACCGCCTGCGTCTGCAGGGTTCAGGCAGCCGCTTCGTGCATGGCGGGGCCACCCTGCAAGAAGTCGTGATTCCGGTGCTGAAGATCCACAAAAAACGCCAGAGCGACACGGCCTTGGTGGAAGTGGATATTCTGCGCGGCGCGAGTTCCGTTATCACCTCGGGGCAACTGGCCGTGACGTTCTTCCAGACCACACCCGTAACCGACAAGACACAGCCACGGATATTGCAAGCGGGCATCTACACCGATGACGACGAACTGATTTCCGACAGCCACGAACTGCATTTTGATCTGGACTCCGACAACCCGCGTGAGCGTGAATTAGCGGTGCGTTTTGTGTTGACCCGCCAAGCCGACGACGCCAATGGCCAGGAAGTCAACTTACGGCTGAACGAACAATACGCCGGCACCACGCACACGACAATCTACAAATCGCTGCGTTATACGATTCGCCGCGCATTTACGAGCGATTTTGATTTTTGAAGTAAGGGCATACGATGAACGCATTGGACCAAAAAATCAACGAACATTTCCCTGGCTTGGTGGTCCGCAAGGATCTCGTCAAAACGGTCAAGGGCAATGCCATCGTGCCATCGTATGTCCTGGAGTACCTGCTAGGGCAATACTGCGCCACCAGCGACGAAGCCAGCATCCAGACCGGCATTGAAACCGTCAAGCAGATTCTGGCTCAGCACTACGTACACCGTAACGAAGCCGGGCTGGTTCGTTCAAACATTCGTGAGAAGGGCCGATACAAGGTTATCGACAAGATCAGTGTCTCGCTGAACGACAAAGAGGACGTGTATGAAGCCGAGTTTTCCAACCTGGGAATCAAAAAGGTATTGGTGAACCCCAGCACCATCAAAACCCACCCCAAGCTGTTGGTGGGCGGTGTCTGGTGCATCGCCGATCTTGAATACATGGCCACAGAAGACAAGAACGCCAGCCCCTGGCTGCTTTCTTCACTGAAGCCCATTCAACTGTCCCACTTCGATTTTGACGGTTATGCACACGCCCGGCGTCAGTTCAGCACCGATGAATGGATAGACCTGCTGATACAGAGCGTGGGATTCAACCCCGAACTCTTTAGCCGCCGCAGTAAGTTGACCCAGCTTGTGCGCTTGATCCCTTTCTGTGAACGCAACTACAACGTGATTGAGCTCGGCCCCAAGGGCACGGGGAAATCTCATATCTATTCAGAATTTTCGCCGCACGGCATGTTGATTTCAGGTGGGGAAGTCACGGTTCCAAAGCTGTTTGTGAACAACTCCACAGGCAAGCTCGGCCTGGTGGGCTACTGGGATTGTGTTGCCTTTGACGAATTCGCCGGCAAGCAAAAACGTGTAGACAAGGCCTTGGTAGACATCCTGAAGAACTACATGGCCAACAAGTCCTTCTCGCGCGGGGTCGAAACCTTGGGCGCAGAAGCCTCCATGGCCTTCGTGGGCAACACGCAGCACACCGTACCTTGGATGCTGCGCCACTCTCACCTGTTCTGCGACCTGCCCGAGAAATTCTGCGACTCGGCTTTCCTGGATCGTATCCATTTCTACATTCCAGGCTGGGAAGTGGATGTTATCCGCAGCGAGATGTTCTCCAGCGGCTATGGCTTTGTGGTGGACTACCTGGCCGAGATCCTGCGCGACCAGCGCAACAAGGATGAATCGCATCGCTACCAGGAGCACTTTACCCTATCGTCTGACATCTCCACCCGCGACCGCGACGGCATCCATAAGACCTTCTCCGGTCTGATGAAGATTCTGTACCCGCACGGTGAAGCCACGCGAGAGGAAATAGAAGAACTGCTGCGCTTTGCCATCGAAGGCCGGAAGCGGGTCAAAGACCACACGATGCGCATCGACCCCACCTACCCGCCTGTACGATTTACGTATACCGACGCAGCAGGTAATGAACACGCGGTCACTACCCTGGAAGAACGGGAGTACCCGTCGCTCTACCAAAAGGCTGGTGCAGGCACCGAAAAGCCTGAAGCGGGTGACAGCGTTTCGGTGGAGAGTACCGGTAAGTCGGCCAACAACGCTGCAACGGCAGTCGCATCTGACCGAAACCTTGCTGCGGTCCTGAGTAACGCTGCAGCCGAACCAGAGCTGAAAGAACAGCATCTGAGCTTCGAAGAAAACCAGAAAGGAATCTCCTACGACAGGCTGATCGGCCCCTACATCAAAGGCGCCACGACCCTGACGATCACCGACCCGTACATCCGGTTGTTCTTCCAGATCCGCAACTTGATGGAACTGCTGGAAACCGTAGTCAAGTTCAAAGCCCCCGACGAAGAGGTGTCGGTGCATCTGGTGACCGTCGAAGACGAGTTCAAAGGCGAACAGCAGAAGGAAAACTTCGAGAAGATCCAGGCAGGCGCCGCCGCCGCAGGAATCGACTTCGCCTGGGTCTTCGATACCTCGGGAACACTACACGCCCGCCACATCGTCACCGACCACGGCTGGAAAATATCGCTTGATCGAGGGCTGGACATCTTCCAGCACTACGAAATGAACGACGCCTTCTCATTTGCCAATCGCCTGCAGCAGCACCGGGCTTGTAAGGCGTTTGAGGTGACTTATATTAAACAATAAGCGTTTTTCACCAAGGCTAAGAAACCGCCTCACTGGCCTTCCTTGATGAGTCATTTTTTTCGTCAGGAACGGTGACGTATTTGTAAACTGTCGTACGCGATACCCCATAACGCTGCGCAACATCGGCAATTCTGGTTTCAGGATCCATAAGAAGCAACCTGATCTCTCGTACCTGCCGTTCAGACAAAGCTTGAGGCCTTCCCCCATTACGGCCACGAGCACGGGCAGCCGCTAATCCCGCAGAGGTTCGCTCTCGGATAAGGTTTCGCTCAAATTCCGATAGGGCGGCAAACACATGAAAGATGAGCTTACCAGCAGCGCTGCCTGTCTCAATTTTTTCCGTCACGCTCTCGAAGCAAACTCCATCCTGCTCCAGCTGGGCAATTATCTGAACCAGATCTGGTAACGAACGCCCCAACCGGTCCAACCTCCATACAACTAAAGTATCCCCATCGCGCAACGCCTTTAGGCATTGTGCGAGCTCTGGACGCTCTGTGTTCCGACCGCTTTTGGCTTCTTCATAAATTACATTGCAGCCTGCGCTCCGCAACGCATCACGTTGTAGGTCCAAATTCTGATCATCAGTCGATACTCGCGCATAACCAATACGTTTACTCATATCTTTTATGAACATAGATTAACGAACGAGTATTTTGACATAGAAGCAATAAAATAAGGCTGTTTTCTTCAGCCTCAATTAGGCGTCTACAAAACGACCGTTTGTTGAACACTGACGTTGCCCGTATATACAACTCGCATGTCTGTCTCCAAACGATCCTAAAATAGATGATCAAGCTGAACGTATTACGGGCTGCAATCGACCTAGAGCCGTCGCTCATCAAATAATCGTGCCACACGACGTCAGGATGCCGCAGCAGGAAAATGCTTATATTTATCTATCTTTTAGAGAAAAAGGGCTTTCTGCCCCATTGCTATTGTGTTCTCGCAGGCTCTCCAATGCTCTTTAACAGGGCATTGTATTGATGAGGATCTGACGCATAGATCTTATCCAAGACGAAGTTCGCCACCTTAGCGATCTCTGGAATCTCCACAGGCTTAAACCCTCGATCAGGGATTGACTCAAGGTGAGAAAACTCATTGTTTAGCCGGTTCACCAATGCGATTGCCGTTGCGTCTTCATCACCAAAAAATTTCTTGATTCGCTCAAACGCGTCGTTCTTGTCGTCGTGGTAAGGAAACTTGAAGAACAAGAAAGCTTCTAGGAACTTTCGAAGGTTGTTCCCGAAGCCGTAGAACGGCTCGTGTGTTTCTTGCGCGGTGTTCTGGTTCCTGCATTTATAAATTTGGTGAAAGAGGTAGTTGAACTCAGTAATATAGTCCTTCAGGTAAGGCGGCATGAGCGTGATATTGCTTGTGGGGCCATTCCGCTCCAATATGAAATGCTCATTATCATCCACGCTCTTAGTCTTGCCTTCCCCAGCAGGTATCTTCTTTTTAGGTATTGATAACCTTTTCAGATACTTCAGGAAATCAAGGTTGTGGGTGGAAATAAAGAGCTGGTTGTAGCGATGCCCGTTAGATCCATCCCCTTTTTTGAAAGGCTTAGCAATTAAACTCTCGATCAGGCTAAACATGAAGAAAATGTGGTTCCCGTCTAGACTCGAGATCGGATCGTCGATATAGATGATCAAATCCTTGTCCTTGCTGTCAGGCTCTTCTAATTTGGCTATGAAGTAGCAGAAGGCAATCAGGCTGCATTCACCTTCACTCAAATTGTAGGCTGATTTTCCATCTCGCGTAATCTCAAACTTGACGGCATTTTTCTCCGCATTGTCCTTAGCTTCAAGCTTGATGCCGTCATGACCAAAAAAGTGGTTGAGTAAGGAGTTGACCCTCTCTGCGCCTTGGCGTTCATCCTTCTGTTGACCTTGCAAGCGGCTGACATCGGCTTCCAGCTTGACGATCTCAGCTTGGGTATCCTTATAGGCCGTGTTAGCAGTATCGGCCTCCGTCTTAAGTCCAGCTATACGGATCAGCTCGGTATCGTAGGTGATGTCACCGATAAACGAGGCCACATCAGTGAGGCGTAAGGCCTCACGGGCTACTTCCTTGTCACTCTCTAGTGAGATGGTACGACCATTGCTCTTGATGATCAGATCATTGATGTCGTCGGCACACTTTTGAATTGCCGCCGAATCGTGCTTGGAGACCGGCATGGCAATCAGTTGGAAAAGAGAATTCTTTCTCTTATTCAATGCTACCTCGAGTGCTTCCAAATCCTGCCAGTAAACCTGCAAGTATTCATTGAGTAATTCTTTACTGGCTACAAAGGAGGCCTTTTCCTCTGCATAGAACATGTCGTCAGTTAAAGTTAAGAAGCTTGAAGTAGCTTGAGCTTCTCTGGTGATCGAGGTCAGGCATACATCGATGGATAACTCCAGATCGGAAGATTCCTGACTGAAATGTGAGCCCAAAATCTGCCAGATGTCATGAGGAAGATTCTGACGGCAGAAGGCGCACGTATCCCGCTTGTCTTTGTGTAACGGTATGCCTTGCTTTACCCATGCCTGAAGGGCGGTTTCATTCAACAGTTCCTGAATCGCCTGAGTTGGCTTGATTGACCTTGAAAGTAGTTCTTCAGCCTCCTTTCTTATCGATTCGATCTTGAGACTGATCGATACGGTGTCGGTAATGTCAGGAAGAGCATCTTGCCTTAAGAGGTTTACCTTAGCGGCTTGCTCTTCGGTCGTCAACGGTGTGAACTCAACCTTCTTTACAGCAATGATGTCCCTCTTGATGCTTTCGATGTTATAGCCCGCGTGACCATAGGTACGGTTCTGTTTGATCCTATTGTTGGCATGAGAGCGAAGCTTTCCTTCCAGAGCATTAAGAGCTGTCTTATGGTTGTTCGCAGCCCGATCTTTTTCTTTTTTCTTAGCATCCAAGTCATACCGAAGGCCTGACTGGGATTCCAGGCTGCCCAGTTTCATTTGGATGACCGCAATTTCATCATCGATCTCCTTGTTCTTCTCTCCAACAATAGCGAAGGTCTTTATTTCCCCGCCACTCTCCTGATTAATCAGGAAGCTGAGGTTTTCACTGACGAAATCACGGTTGTAGACCCGAACATCGTAACCATGTTCATCAATGCTTGCTTGAGTTACTTCTCCTTTATCTCCACGAACAGTGAAGGTCGAACCTACGTAGTTTGACGGTATGCGCCCCGTTTCCAACGCACGAAAGATTCGAGAGAGGGTAGTCTTCCCAGAGTAGTTACGTCCGTAGAGGATATTTAAGCGCTTGAAGTCCTGAACATTATTGCCACGGTCACGCATGCTCTCCTTCCAGCTCAGACCGCTAAAACTCCCAAAACAGGTGATGTCAATCTGGTTAAACATGGCCCCCCCTTTACGAATGAATTTTATTTTGATGCTGCGCTAACTATGGTTCCCTACTCACATGACACAGTATCGCGATTGAACCTCTCACGTATGCCCACTACTGACTGGGGGCATGCTTAAGCACATCACTCAACGAATTCGTTAGTCAACCTAAAATGTCACAATAACACATTGAAACAATTAGTGTTTATAGATTACTTTTACCATACGTCTTGGCATAATAGACGGCGAAGAGCAAGGGTACCAAGATAATCAAGATGGCCATGTTTTCAAACACTGAGGAGCTGAATGCCTTCTTCCGGATATTAGGTTTCGACTGGAGAATCATATGCATCAGCGTCAAATGAGTACGCCTTAAGGAGGAAATCATGCGTCACAGCCCACTACTCCATACCCCACTCGCTCGCCTTTTAATGGCTTTGATTGCAGTTGGCTCGTTTGGATGGACGTGCATAACTATCACTGAGGCCATTCTCAATATGGCCCCCACTGAAATACTTGAACTAGTAGCGCACAAAGGAATCCCAGCAGTTTTTGCGGCGAGCATAATAACTGGTGTCGTGGGGTTCCTTGGCCCAAGGGTAATTCGATTTGTACTGGCAAAGAGGTACTTGATTATTTTGGCTTTGACCGCGTTAATTCTTATTAATCCGTTCCTTGCGGCCACTACCGTACCTGCGATACTCCTAACCTTTTGCCTGTTACGTGCAGTCCATAGCAAGATAGGCACGAGGCTTATAAGTATTTTAAATTTCAGCGACATTAGTCTGCCTCGAAAGGTGCTTTATACCTTGGGAGGAACGCTTATTATTATGGCTATTCCCACGACACCTCGCCTTTCATTGGATATAGGCGCTCTTCTTCCTTGGCCATTGTTCAGCATTGTCGGCCTACTCACCGTGGTTTCAGTAAGTATCGTATTGGGCTATATAGCAGGAAATCTTTATTTCCCTAAAGTAATCCACAGAAATTGGGCCATGCTCGTATTCTTTTTTACGATACTGTCTATCAATCCTGTAGTGGGAATCTTTTCGGTTATGCACGGGCTGCTACTAGTACTGCTAGATAACACTAGTGAGCGTGGGGCCAACTATGTGAAGAACGAGTCAAAGGAGCTCGACGAACCTAGTATCATGAACCCTATACACCACATCAATCCAGCAACAGGCCTACCAATGGTGGACAATTTCCATGACATCCTGGGTAACCCTTATGGTTTCGCCCTCCACGATCCCTAAGGGGTTTCCACTTCCTTCATTACTATCGCTACGAACGAATTTTGGCTTGGGTGGTACACCCGACAAATCAGCTAAACCCCAAAGAATACAAAGTGCACGATGATGGTTGTACAAAGTCGGAACGGATAGATGGCGGCATTGCCGCCAGTACCGAATGACATGCCGAGATCCGACCTGCCCCTTCTCTCGTACACCGATTGACTCACAGAAATGTGCAAATGCAATCATCCGTGCCGCCTGCTGCCGTCTGTTAGCTTTGCCACCTTTTCGCACATAGCCACGAACCAAAATTTGTACCTGCCCAACGAACTGCCCCATTATCGTCCTCCGATATAAGCCGCAACAACATCTGTTCGTTCAGCGCCGTGCCCCAACTCTTGCGAGATGATTTTTCGTGCGCTTAAATCTACCCCACGGTCGCAGCTTAGGCTAGAGAAAACTGGGGCCATGTGTCCGGTCAATTCTTTATAGCGCTCGCACGCATAAGCAGCTCGCAGATCATGCAACCTACGAATGCCGAATGTTTGAAGCACTTCTCGTACAAGACGTAGCTCACCTTCACGCCACTGCTTCCAGTTCTGACTAGCAGGAAGTAATGCACGGCCGCCTCCCTGAAGGACAGATGCTTTGTGAAGAGTATCTAGCTGAATGGTGGAAACTATTGGCACTTTGCGTACCTTTCCACCTTTTGTTCCTGCTGAAATGATAATTTGTTGATCGCTCTGCGCCATCAGAAAGGCATCCTGCACATTCAACAAACTAGCCTCTTTACTTCTTAAGCCAAACTCTCTGGCCAGTTCTGCTGTTGCCGCACCACGGTGATGACCCGCCTCACGCAAAGCCCTAGTCGCTCTCGCTAACTGTGCCCTGTCTATGCCACCCGGAGGCTCGCTCCGCACATTGCTTCGCTCACAGATACCACACTCTATGGTAGGACTGACCTGCTGCCAACACCGTACTAACCGCATCACAGTGTTGACTGCACTTACCAGATTCTGCGCATATGATGCGCTCATCTCCCCGCCCCGAACTTGGTGTGCAAGCCCCTGCCCATACTGTAGGAGAAACTCAGGGGTGACTCGCTCCATTCTTCCAATGCTTTTCGCCTTTGCAAAGCGACAGAATATCGCCCAGCGGTCAGCCACCGTTGCTACAGACGAAAACGACAACTCTCCACGAGAGCACGCTCGAGCAAGTGCTTTACTACCTGCCTGCGCCATATTGCGTGTACCAAGACCGTAATTCCTACCCATAATGCCCTAAGCCTCCGCTGCTTTACGATTGTTTGTTTAAAACTAATTGTCGGCATACCATTGCTTAGCGAACAAATCCAAGTCTAGAGGCAACTTCGGAACAGTAAGCTTCGCAGCAATCAAACATCCAGGACCAGTACCATAGTGGTGAGTTTTAGATGCACACGGCGGCCCCGTGGCGGGGCTGGATGGCAGCATTTTTTTCAGGCATGGCTGCATTACCTGTAGTTGAATGGCTTTGACTAACCTTCGAGTGCTGGTCAGGCCCGGACGCACAGATATGTGAGTCACCCTCGATCCGCGGTTGATTTAAAGCCTCGGGCAGGTGTTTCATGATTTTTCACGCGACGACCTAAGCCCTGAAAGGCCCGACCCATCGGGCTTTCGGAAGAAAAGAAGAAGACGTCTCTGTGTCTGTAAAGAAAAACCGTACACATATTGGCATGCAACGGAATGAAGGAATTGACTTGTCTGCGGTGGACAGAATACACGTGACAGCTGCGCTGCTGCGACCTTCCAGAGGCACGAGCTTGTCGGACACACGAAGAACAGAATCAAATAGCGAAAGATAGAGACGCAGAAGGCGAACACCAAACAAGTGTTGTAGGCATTACGTCAGAAAGAACCCCGTATACGAGCAGGGGCTTAAAGGAAAAGGACAAAAAGTGCAGACGCACCAATCCATAGATACTGCAGAAAAATGCCAATCGGCAATAAAAATGCTGCTTTGTTTGGGACGCCAGCTACGTCCATATCATCACACGATGGTGACTGATTGTGGATAGTATATCACTCGTTGGTCAGAAACTGACAAAGGCAACACACCGAGACGAGAAGCAACAGTGGCGAGCCTGAACCAACTCCAGCTCGCTCGTTTTACCCCCTAATCACTTTGGTTCACAGGTCTTGTGACACAGTCGGCAATTTTTTATAGGCCACCTTTCGATAATCTCGTTGCACACTAACCGTATAATTAGAAAGGGCCCTCCGTAACGTTGTTAACTCATAATGCCGCTTTCGCAAAATCGCAAACACAGCTTCAACGTTAAGAGCCTGTTCTCGAAATGGCTCCTCCAGCAAGGAAAAGTAAGCGTTCGAATATTGAAAAACCAATGGTTGCAACGGCGGGAAGCAACTCTGACCGGATGAGTTCTTTTTTTGCCTTCCTCCTGTGTCCACCCATCGCCATGTCAGCGATAGTTCGTTTTTTCGTGTAGTAACCACGGCCAGAAGCACCGTTGGCCCCTGAGCCTCCTCTAGAATTACGGGTAGCTCCTCCCAAAATGGACCGCAAGCTGCGTAAGCCTCTTCCTTAATCAAACATTGCTCAAAGTCCAAAAAATTGTCGATTTCCTTAATGTTTTCCAGAGCAAGATCGGCACGTTCAGCCCTTGGAAGCTCGTACAACATAACGGGGTCAACGTCATTCATAAAATTCATTTTTCCCTTCCTACTAATTACAAGCAAACTTAAGATCATCACGATTCAAATAAAAACCCTTGAAGCTCTTGATCATGTTGAGGATGTTGGCTGCTTAGACAGTCGCCAAAACCATCCACCCCCACCCTGCTTCTCGACTTTGATATTTAGAGCAAATTTGGCACGATTAATGGTTGCCTTCGCATGCCCATCTACCTCTGCTCTTGAGAACACCTCCCGCGCTGCTACACATTCACTCTGCTCGAAGATGCTCATCAAAAATTCTTTTGCTTCCTCAAGACGGGTGGGGTTCAAATCGCTCCGGTCAACTTCCGCCATCAAATTCTCCACATCCCCCTCAATGGCAGACCCCACTCGATGAAAGACGTTTCGATATCCCCCGCCACAACTGCTGGGCGTACCTGATAGGTAAAACCACCTCCGTCTGGTCCCAAATTGTTTTTTGCACGCAATAGTACGCGCTCATCTGAGTCAGCACGTTTAGCGGTCACGAGTACCGCACGTGCTAGAGCACCAAACGCTTGACTACCTAATACTCGCTCCAATGGGTGTGCACCTTGCGATCGTTTCGAAAAATGAGTTATCCCTAGAACTGCCGGACCTGTCCTTCCTAACACACATAAATCGGCTAAATCGCGACGCACGTCATTTGCCTTATGCGCATCGCCAGCCACAGCACTAATAAGTGGATCAATAATGACGAGACCTGCACCGCCAATTTCACTGATTTTCATAGTTAACTGGAAAATGTCTGTTGCAGGGTCAAACTCACGCCTTTTTCCGCCCTCTTGAATACCCGTAACAAAATGCACTCGGGACAGTTTCGCATCAGCTGCAATCAGTCGAGGAATCAGTGTGCTGTGAATACTGTCCTCTCCCGACCAAATAACTACGTTTTGCTCCCCCCCATTGACACATAAGTCATCGGGCCACTGCTCTCCTCTTGAAACAATTGACGCGAGAGTCATTGCAATCGTAGTCTTACCAGTTGCTGGAGGCCCTGCCAGTAGCGACAAATCCTCACGGGGAATCCAGTTGTGCCACAACCACTGAACCGGACGGGGTTTTTCGTCAGCGGCGCGCGTTAGGTAGACACCATCAGGCGTATCCGATACAACCCAGTTACGCATCACAATGTCCTCCCTGAAAATGGATGGCTTCGGGAAGAACGACTCTGAGAGGTGTTCTCCTCAATTTGCCGCCGCCATTCTTCAGCAGCCTCTCGCGAAATTAATGTGCGGCGGCCCAGTTTCATGATTTTCGGCCCTGCCCCCTCAGCCAGCATCTTGTAGAACAAATTACGTCCAATGCCGTACGTTTCACAAAACTGTTGGACTGAGTAGACTTTTGGGGCCAGGCCAACCGCACCTTCTATATCAAGGTCTGGAAAGAAATGTTTCTTATGCACTTAAATCTCCTTAAGTTGAGGTCATAGAGGTTTGTATATGTCTATGATCAACCCCCGGAGACTAGGTAGCGGCCGGTACTTGCGCCCATTTTTGGCTCTTAATTAATATAAATTCTTATTTTCGAGCAATTTAGACGATATTTTGGATCATTTGACCAAGATTCAATAGATACGCTGGGTAAACATTTCGCATGCGAAATAATCTAGCCACGCTCCCACACTGTCATTGCTGGGAAGTAACCTAGAGTTTTTCATGGCTGTGTGCCACCAGGAGGCACTTTGACAGCCAGCCCTGAGTTCAGACAAGCGTCGAAGAACATGTGAGGTAGTATTACCGCTGCTACGTTTCTCTTCGTTGAAAAAACGTCAAATAAACAGATGTATTACGAATTTCGTCGTACTCGGTACTTCTGCTCAATGATTAGCTTTGGGCTTTTCTGCGAGCTTTCCCGGTCCGCTCGGCGCCTATTCGCATACATGCCAAGACAGCACAGGAGCACGATAAAAAGCGTCAGACCAGTAACAGCGAGGAAAGAAAGTAGATCCATTGTCATCTCAGTAGAAATCGGGATGAGAAGGCATTAGAGATTGTTCCGTCCCCTTCTCCCATCTAATGCTACTTCTATATATGCTCTCAATGATATATCTGGCTCCCAAACGTAGACAGGAAAATTTCGCATGCGAAATTTATACCACTTCGCCTTTTGGGAGGCTTGTCTATGCCTACCGGAAGCCACCCCTTAATTCACGCTCGCCATTTCCGCAGACTGTTCCTGAGTTTTACTATGAGCCACGGATGGCTTTTTATCCAACTTAGCTACGGCCGCAGATTTGTGTTCTGGTGCAAGGTGCGCATACCGCAAAGTCGTCGCGATGCTGCCATGCCCAAGCAACTCACGCACTGTATTCAAATCCACGCCTGACATTACAAGCTGGCTGGCGAAATCATGTCGCAAATCATGCCACCGAAAGTTTTCAACTTTGGCTCTTTTAACAACACCAGCCCATGATTTTTTTAGGTCTTTTAGAGGTTCGTCGTTTTCTATCGAGAATACATACTTGGGGTGAGCTTGTTTTTTCCAGTGCGTCAGCACCTCAGTAGCCGTTGCATTCAACGGGATTTTCCGATGTTTTTCACCCTTGGCTGTTGCGCTCCGAACATAGATGAAGCAGCGCTCTAGGTCGATATCGGACCACATCAACGCCAACATCTCCCCTCTTCGCATTCCTGTATTCTTTGCCAACAAAACAGCTGGTCTCAAGTAATCCGCAAACGTCAACGTGTCAAGATCCATCAGTAGAGGATACCCCCTTTCTCGTCGCCAAGCATTCGCAGTACGTCGCTCTTGTCGGATTTCCAGTTCCCTTTCTCCAAGCGCTTTCAGCAATGCCTCGCTCTCCTCTTCCGACAAGTATCGCGTAATGGGATCGCTACTACCGGTAACCTTCACACCTTGTAGCGGGTTGGCATGAATTTCCCCCCATTCTAGGGCTTTCGAATACACACCTTTCAGCGTATTCAACTCACGTGCAGCCGTTGCTTTCTGTACGTTCTTCAGTCGACCTGAACGCCATATCTCCACCATCTTCTGAGTGAGATCTGCCATCGGCAAGTCGAGCCAATCTACAAACTTCCGTTCTATCAGTTGCAAAGCCTTCTTACCCGAACGCTGTTCCGTTTCCTTCCAGTGGCGAAAAGGCCCATCTATAAACTCGCGCAACGTGATGGACTCCTGCAACTTCTGGCTTTGTTCCGTCCGACGGCGTCGTTTTTCTAAGCGCACCACGTCACTTTCGTTATATCGCTCAGTTACCAATAAGGTCTCCAGCGCTAAACGCCTCGCATCCGTAATCGTCATCGACGGGAAGTAGCCTAGAGTCTTGCGAGACTGCTTGCCATCTAACTTACGGAAACGAAGGGTGAAAGACACTTTCCCGCCAGGCGAAACTTTGACGGCTAACCCCACGCAGTCTGGATCTGCATATTCTTGGTATGAACCGGTCGCTTGTAGACTACGCAAAAACGTCCGATCTATTCTCCGCTGTAACATCATAAATGCCCTCAACCCTATTAGGGCACAGTATAGGGCACAATCGGCAACGGACAAACCGAAACACTAAAATACACCAAAGATCTTAATTCATTGATTTATATTTATATTTATATATTGACGCACACCAAAAAACAGCAACAAACAGAATAAATAATACTTGTAATGCGAAGGTCGAGGGTTCAACTCCTTTAGCCGGCACCAAGAATAAAGAAAACGCCAATCCTTAGGGATTGGCGTTTTTTTGTGCGCGTTCTAATCTTTCAAACCTGCATCTTCCCTCGCCTGCACTCTATAGTTCTGCGGCGTAGTCCCTACCCAGTTTTTAAAGGCACGAGAAAAGCTTTTCTCGTTTTTAAAGCCGGTCTCAAACGCGATTTGTTTGATGGGCTTACTGGTTCTAGCCAAGCATTCCATAGCCTTTTTCTGGCGTACGTCATTTTTTAGTTGTTGAATAGAAAAGCCTTCTTCTTGCAGATGGCGATAGAGCGTGCGCACCGACATGTGCAGCTTCTCGGCCAGCTCTTCGGCGGTCAAACCTAAATCGTTGTGCAGTTGTTTGCGTATGCCTTGTACCAACAGCTTGTCGCGCCGGTAGGGCAACACTGTTAACAAGATGGCTTGGCGCAGCATGCTTTGCAGCATGGCTTCGTCACGCAAGAGAGGCAACTGCAAATAGCGCGCATCAAAGTGTATGGCGGACTGCCCAGCGTTAAAGCTGGTTTGCCCTGAAAACAACCGAGGGTAAATTTCAGCGTGATCGGGCTTATCAAAGGCGAACATCACATCTTGCAGCTGTATACGCGAATCAATCAGCCAACAGGCGTAGCCCAGCATGTATCTAAATAAGGTGACGTGACAGAATTCACGCATCTCACCCAAATCACGGTTCTCATGCAGGTAAATGGAAGCAACGTTGCTGGACACTTCTAAGCGCAAGCTGACGTCTTCAGTCAGCAGCTTGTGGTGTCTGCACCAGCGCGTTATTGCCAAGCCTAAATCTGGCGAACTTAACGATGCCCTACACAACATGCCGTAGCTACCCCAAGGCAATTTGCGCGAAAACCAACCTAAAGCTTCGTCATCCAGCTCTTGCATGGCAAGCGCCGACATTTGCTCCATTTGCGTGGCCGTCACCCTTGCTTGTGGGTCCTGCAATAACTTAGTCGAGATCTGCGCTTTACGTAAGGCCTTGGCAGGATCCATGCCATATTTTTGATAGGCCAACACCATCGCTTGGATAAACGCGATAGGCGTAGTGGCTTTCTTCCCGAACAATAACGGCAAACTGTGTATAACTGTCATAGGTGCCTCCCTAACACCACGATGCGTGCCACACGTACAGTGGCAGTATTTGCAACCTTTTTGGCATGTCCAGACCCAACGCCCACTTTATCATCAATTCATCACCATACCCATTTAAGATCAACTATACGTATTGCACTCGCACCTTAATACTGCGAGGCAACAGAGACAACCCAGCGCAAGCCTACCCACTTGCTCTGGAACCAATCACCAACAGGAGCATGACACCTGCAAAGGTGTGCATGAAAAGCCATGAGTATTTCAGGCCTTAATTTCTTTCTTGGCGACACTATTGAAATGCTGCAAAACACCGTGCGGTCTTTTGCGGCTAAAGAAATCGCCCCCCGTGCTGCCGACATTGATAGAGACAACGAATTTCCTGCCGACCTCTGGCAGAAAATGGGAGATCTAGGCCTATTGGGCATCACCAGTTCAGAGGAATATGGCGGTACGGATGCCGGTTACTTGGCGCATATTATTGTGATGGAAGAACTGTCACGCGCCTCGGCCTCGGTAGCCCTGTCCTACGGCGCACACTCCAACCTGTGCGTGAACCAAATTACCCGTCACGGCACAGCCGAACAAAAAGCCAAATACTTACCACGCCTCATTTCCGGCGAGCATGTAGGTGCGTTGGCGATGTCTGAGCCTAATGCGGGTTCGGATGTGGTGTCTATGAAGCTGCGCGCCGAGAAAAAGGGCGATCGATACGTACTAAATGGCAGCAAAATGTGGATTACCAATGGCGGCGATGCCGATACGCTGGTGGTCTACGCCAAAACCAACCCCGAAGCAGGCCCTAAAGGCATTACAGCCTTCATCGTGGAAAAAGGCACCAAAGGTTTCACCCATGGTACGCACCTAGACAAACTAGGGATGCGCGGTTCTAACACCTACCCACTGTTCTTTGATGATTGCGAAATCCCCGAAGAAAACGTGCTGGGCGGTGAGGGCAATGGCGTACGCGTATTGATGAGTGGTCTCGATTACGAACGTGCTGTGCTGTGTGGTGGCCCGCTGGGCATTATGGCAGCCTGCATGGATGTAGTGATCCCCTACATTCACGAACGTAAGCAATTCGACCAGCCTATTGGCCAGTTCCAACTGATGCAAGGCAAGATCGCCGACATGTACAGCACCTGGCAAGCCAACCGTGCCTATGTGTATGCCTTAGGTCGTGCCTGTGACTTAAGCGACCACAGCCGTACGCTGCGTAAAGACGCGGCTGGCGCGATTTTGTACAGCGCCGAAAAAGCCACTTGGATGGCAGGCGAAGCGATTCAAGTGCTAGGCGGTAATGGCTACATCAACGAATTCCCTACAGGTCGCCTGTGGCGCGACGCCAAGCTATACGAAATTGGTGCTGGCACCAGTGAAATCCGACGCATGCTTATTGGCCGCGAATTGTTTGAAGAAACCCGTTAAGAAGGGGGTTGCATGACCAAACTTACCTCCAAGCTGAACACGCGCTCTGACGAGTTCAAAAGCAATGCCGAAAACATGCGTACCTTGGTGGACGACCTACGTGCCAAAGCCAAATTGGTGGCCGATGGTTCGTCGCCCCAAGCGCGTGAAAAACACTTAGCACGCAACAAATTGCTGCCGCGTGATCGTATTGATCATCTGCTAGATAAAGGTTCTGCCTTTTTAGAAATAGGGCAATTAGCTGCCTATGGGTTGTATGGCGACGAAGTACCGTCCGCAGGCCTGATTGCCGGTATTGGTCGCATCCATGGCACTGAGTGCATGGTGATTGCCAATGACGCTACCGTTAAAGGTGGTACCTACTTCCCTATGACGGTGAAGAAGCATTTGCGTGCTCAAGAAATTGCCGAGAAAAACCACCTGCCTTGCATTTACTTAGTGGATTCTGGCGGTGCGTTCTTGCCCATGCAAGATGAAGTCTTCCCTGACCGCGATCACTTTGGCCGTATTTTCTACAACCAAGCGCAAATGTCGGCCAAAGGCATTCCACAAATTGCCGTAGTGATGGGTTCGTGTACAGCGGGCGGTGCGTATGTGCCTGCCATGTCGGACGAAACCATTATTGTGAAGAACCAAGGCACCATCTTTTTGGCTGGCCCACCGTTGGTTAAAGCGGCAACAGGTGAAGTGGTGAGCGCCGAAGACTTGGGCGGTGCCGATGTGCACACACGCATTTCAGGCGTGGCCGACCACTACGCCGAAGACGATGCCCACGCACTGTACCTAGCACGTCGCATCGTACTGAACCTGAACCGCAAAAAACCGCAATCGCTGGTGCTACAGCCTAGTGAAGAGCCGCTGTACGACCCTGAGGAAATCTACGGCATTTTGCCTACTGATAACCGCAAGCCCTATGACGTGCGTGAAGTGATTGCCCGTATTGTGGATGGCTCGCGCTTTGATGAATTCAAAGCCCGTTATGGCAACACGCTAGTCACGGGTTTTGCACATCTATACGGTCAGCCGGTAGGCATTATTGCCAACAACGGCATCTTGTTTAGCGAGTCTGCGCAAAAAGGCGCTCACTTTATTGAACTGTGCGGTCAACGCAATATCCCTCTGGTGTTCTTACAGAATATCAGTGGCTTTATGGTGGGTCGCAAATACGAAAGTGGTGGTATCGCTAAAGACGGTGCCAAGATGGTTACGGCAGTGAGTACCGTCGCTGTGCCCAAAATCACCATGCTAATCGGTGGTTCTTTTGGTGCCGGTAACTACGGTATGTGTGGCCGTGCTTACGACCCACGCTTTCTGTGGATGTGGCCTAACAGCCGTATCTCCGTAATGGGTGGCGAACAAGCGGCAAGCGTGCTGTCTACCATTCGTCGCGATCAGTTAGAAGCCAAAGGCGAGAACTGGAGCGCTGAGGACGAAGCGCAATTTAAAGCCCCGCTGTTGCAGCAATACGAGCACCAAGGCCATCCGTACTACTCCAGCGCCCGCTTGTGGGATGACGGCATTGTGGATCCCGCACAAAGCCGTCGCATTTTAGGCCTGTCGTTATCGGCATCCTTAAACGCCCCCATAGAGCCTACCAAGTTTGGCTTGTTCAGAATGTAAACGCGCCACTATCAAGAGGTGTAATGATGTTTAGCTTTCTTGAGATTACCCAACACGCTGGTGTCGCGACTGTCTGGATGAATAGGCCGGAGCTGCACAATGCGTTTAATGCCCAATTAATACACGAGCTGTACACGGCCTTCCAGCAACTGGATAACGATACGGCGGTTCGCGCTGTAGTCTTAGCGGCCAGAGGTAAAAGCTTTTCTGCCGGTGCCGATTTGAACTGGATGAAAAGTGCCGCGACAGCCAGCACCCAAGACAACCACAACGACGCGTTGGCCTTGTCGAATATGCTGCATACGCTCGCCACGCTACGTAAACCCACCATTGCCCGCGTACAAGGTGCGGCCATTGGCGGCGGTATGGGCTTGGTGAGTGCATGCGACATCTGCGTCGCCGCTGATACCGCGAAGTTTGCGACCTCGGAAGTCAAACTGGGGTTGATCCCCAGCGTAATTAGCCCTTATGTGATTCGTGCCATTGGTCCACGCCAAGCGCACCGTTACTTCCTAACGGCAGAAATGATTCCCGCCGCTACGGCCTTAGCCATTGGGCTGGCCCACGAAGTGGTGCCTGCTGAGCAGTTGGATGACAAAGTCGCTACGCTACTAGAGGCCCTGCAAGCCGGTGGCCCCGAAGCACAAGCGGCATCAAAAGTGCTGATCCAAGAGGTAAGCCACAAACCCATAGACCAGAGCTTACTTGAGCTCTGCGCCCGCAACATCGCTGAACTGCGTACTGGCAGCGAAGCACAGGAAGGCATGGCTGCCTTTCTTGCCCGACGTGCGCCTCAATGGCTGCACAGCAAGGAGCCCTAATATGTTCAATCGAATTCTGATTGCCAACCGTGGCGAGATTGCTTGCCGCATTATCAAGACAGCACGACGCTTGGGCATAGAAACCGTTGCAGTGTACTCAGAGGCCGACCGCAATAGCCGCCATGTACGCTTAGCAGACCAAGCGGTGCTTATTGGCCCAGCAGCATCCGCACAAAGCTATTTGAGCACTGAAAAAATCATCGCTGCGGCCAAAGCCTGTAACGCTGAGGCTATCCACCCAGGCTATGGTTTTTTATCGGAAAACACCGCCTTTAGACAAGCCTGCGACGACGCTGGCATTGTGTTTATTGGCCCACCTGCATCGGCAATTAAGGCCATGGGGTCGAAGTCAGCGGCGAAAAAACTGATGGAAACGGCTAATGTGCCGCTCACCCCCGGTTATCACGGCGATAACCAAGACACCGACTTTCTTAAACAGCAGGCCGATCACATTGGCTACCCTGTACTGATCAAAGCCGCAGCAGGCGGTGGTGGTAAAGGGATGCGCTTAGTAGAGAGCGCTGAAGACTTCGCCGCATCGCTGGTGTCATGTAAGCAAGAGGCTAGCGCCAGCTTTGGTGACGATTTGGTGCTGATTGAAAAGTACATCACCCAACCGCGTCACGTGGAAATACAAATTTTTGCTGATGAACACGGTAATTGCGTGCACCTGTTTGAACGTGATTGCTCGGTGCAACGTCGCCACCAGAAAATTCTGGAAGAAGCGCCTGCGCCTGGTTTATCGGCTGAACTGCGCCACACCATGGGTGAGGCTGCTGTTAAAGCTGCTGTCGCTACCGGTTACGTCGGCGCAGGAACGGTAGAGTTCATCATGGGACCTACCGGTAATTTCTACTTCATGGAAATGAACACTCGCCTGCAAGTAGAACACCCTGTGACCGAAATGATTACCGGCCAAGACTTGGTGGAATGGCAATTACGTGTTGCCGCAGGGCAGCCACTACCGCTGCGCCAAGACCAGTTAACCGTCACTGGTCATGCGATTGAAGCGCGTATTTATGCGGAATCTCCCGATAAGGATTTCATGCCCGCAACCGGCACCTTATTGCACTATCACCCCCCTGCAAACAGCCGTTATGTGCGGGTAGACAGTGGCGTAGAACAAGGTGACGCGATCACACCGTTTTATGACCCCATGATCGCCAAACTGATTGTGTGGGACGAAGACCGTGACAACGCTCTGGCGCGTATGCAGCAAGCCTTGCAGCACTATCAAATTGCTGGCGTACAAACCAACATACAGTTTTTGTCGCGCTTGGTTGGCTGCCCAGCCTTTATGCAGGCCGACCTAGACACCGCGTTAATCACCCGCCAACACGATTACCTATTTGTGCCTGCCGCTGCTGTGCCTGACGCCACCTTTGCAGCGTTAGCCGTAAGTGAATTAGTGCGTGAAGCCAATGCGCCCCACCAAGAGAATTCGCCTTGGGACATTCACGATAACTGGCGCAGCAACCTAGCGGCCACCCGTGTGTTCGATTTCCAGCACGATGATGCCAAGGTCACGGTGCGTGCACAGGCTCATTCACAAGGCTGGACACTACACATCAACGGACAACGCTTTGATGCCAATGGCACTGCGCTTGATGCCCAGCGTTTCCGCATTTGCATCAATGGCCATTGCCAAGACATGACCGTGGTGCGCAACGAGCACCAACGCCATGTGTTTTACGGTGATCAACAGTGGCTGATACACAATACGCACGACTTGCCACCGCAGGTAGGGCAAGAGCAGGACGACAAAGGTTTGCAAGCCCCTATGCCTGGCATTGTGGTGGCACTGTTAGCCGAAGCAGGCAGCCATGTCACCCGCAACACACCGCTACTCACCTTAAGCGCCATGAAGATGGAATACACCATCAGCGCGCCCAGTGACGGCATTGTTCGCAAACTACTGTGCGCAGTAGGAGAGCAAGTAGACGACGGAGCAGATCTAATCGAGTTCGACGCTTCAGCAGCATAACAAAACATAAGCTGATAAGCCTAAACAACCCAGGAGACAAAACCATGAGCCATGTAATAGGCAGGACTGACACCCCTCTAATTACTTCCACCATAGGGCAGTTTTTTGACCAAAGCTGCGCCCAGTTTGCCGAGAATGACGCCATTGTCATTCATCAAGACAACATCAGGCTGACCTATAAAGAACTGCAAGAACAGGTCAACACCTTGGCATGTTCGCTGCTGCGCTTGGGCTTGGTGCCTGGCGACCGCGTCGGCATTTGGTCGCCCAACAACCTAGAGTGGCTGTTAATGCAATTCGCCACGGCCAAAGCAGGGCTGATTCTGGTGAACATCAACCAAGCTTATCAACAAGCCGAGTTGGAATACGCCATTAACAAGGTGGGTTGTAGGGCTCTGGTATTGGCTCCGGGTTTTAAATCCAGCAACTATCTGCACATTCTGTCCGAGCTAAAACCTGCGTTGCAACACAACGCCAGTGGACACGACAAATTACCCAGCTTGGAATTCATCGTGCGCCTCGGGTCTGAGACCTCTACTGGCATGATGAATTTTGGCAGCTTGATGGTGCCGCCTAGTGCATCCGAGCTTGAGCACTTAGACGAGCTGGGCGCCACCTTTAGTCCACGTGACCCCGTGAACATTCAGTTCACCTCTGGCACCACCGGTGCCGCTAAAGGGGCTACGCTGTGCCACAGCAATATTCTGAACAATGGCTTTTTCGTGGGTGAAACCATCAAGCTCACTCACCAAGACCGTGTCTGTATCCCTGTGCCGCTGTACCACTGCTTTGGCATGGTGATGGGGAACATTGGGTGCATGACTCATGGCTCTACCATGGTGTATCCGTCTGAAGCCTTTGATGCTAAAAGCGTCTTAGAAGCCGTCACGGCAGAACGTTGCACCGCCTTATACGGCGTGCCTACGATGTTCATCGCCTTGCTAGACCACCCCGAGTTCGGCAACTTTGATCTTAGCTCTCTGCGTACGGGCATCATGGCTGGTAGCCCATGTCCGGCAGAAATCATGAAGCGCGTCATCGAAAAGATGCACATGAGCGAAGTCACCATTTGCTATGGTATGACTGAAACCTCTCCTGTTTCTTTCCAAAGTCATACCGATGCACCGTTGGATCGCCGTGTTTCTACCGTGGGGACTATTCACCCGCACTGCGAAGTCAAAATTGTGGACTCCGATGGCCATACTGTGCCTCGTGGTCATACAGGCGAACTGTGCACGCGCGGCTACTCGGTCATGCTGGGTTATTGGGGCGATGAAGAAAAAACCCTAGAAGTCGTCGATGACGAAGGCTGGATGCACACTGGTGACTTAGCCACCATTGATGACGAAGGTTACTGCAACATCGTAGGCCGCATCAAAGACATGATTATTCGCGGCGGCGAAAACCTGTACCCACGCGAAATTGAAGAGTTTCTGTACCGTCATCCTGACATCAAAGACGTACAGGTAGTGGGCGTGTCAGACCAGAAGTTCGGCGAAGAGCTGTGCGCGTGGGTCATCTTGCAAGACAACGTGTCCACCACTGAAGACGACATACGCAACTTCTGCCGTGGGCAAATCTCGCACCATAAGATTCCTCGCTACATACGTTTTGTAGACGAATTCCCCTTAACCGTTACCGGTAAGGTGCAGAAATTCCGCATCCGCGACCATATGGAGCAAGAACTAAGCCAACAAACAGCCCCAGAACAACCACGACGTACTGGCACGGCCTAACCCTTTTCTTGTGAGTCCACTATGCCCTTTTATGAAATCAACGGAATACGGCCGGTGGTACACCCCACCGCCTATATACACCCCGATGCAGTACTCATAGGCGATGTCATCGTGGGGCCAAATTGCTATGTGGCCCCCTTGGCCAGCTTACGCGGCGACTTCGGTAGGTTGATTTTAGAAGAGGGCAGCAACATACAAGATTGCTGTGTGATGCACGGTTTTCCTGGAAGTGACACCGTGGTGGAAGTAAACGGGCACGTGGGACATGGCGCCATTTTGCACGGTTGCCGTATTAAGAAAAATGCACTGGTAGGTATGAATGCAGTGGTGATGGATAACGCCGTGGTAGGCGAATCTAGCATCATCGCCGCCAGTGCATTTATTAAAACAGGCATGATCATTCCTGACCGTGTGTTGGTGGCCGGCATCCCCGCCAAAGTGGTGCGTGATCTAAACGACGACGAAATGGCATGGAAACGTAAAGCGACCAACCGCTATCAACAACTGGTGACAGAAAGCCAGCAAAGTCTGCGACCTTGCACGCCGTTAACCGAAGTAGAGCCCGATCGAACACGCCATTCAGCCTCTGACGTGGTGCCTTTAGCGGCCCACCGGGAAAAAACCAAAGCCTAAAAAACTCTACAGCAGCACACAACGCGGCAGACCACTATTGCTAGTCTGACGCACAACCCAGAGTAACCGCCACACTGCACTGACAGCGACACAGAGCGCTGCGGTGGCAGTTTAGCGACCATGTAGCACTGTTACACACTCAATCCGCGATATCTATCACAACAAACAATAGTCGTAGAAAAAGGAGTAGGGAGATGACACAAGCTATGAATCCCAAGGCTATAGAGCCTGGGGTGGTAAACGTATGCCCCATTATTAATGAGGCGAAATTTCAAAAATTTCATTGGCTCACGATTTTCTGGTGCGCCTATATCATTATTTTTGATGGCTATGACCTAGCGGTACTGGGGGTGATTTTGCCCTCCATCATGACTGAATGGAATTTAAGCGGTGCCGCAGCAGGGTTGCTCGGTAGCTATACGCTGATAGGGATGATGGTAGGAGCCCTATCCCTAAGCGCCCTGTCAGATAAGCTAGGCAAGAAAAAAGTCATCACCATTTGCGTGCTGCTTTTCAGTATTTTTACGTTTTTGTGTGCCTTTGCGACCACCCCCACACAGTTCGGCTTGTATAGGTTTATTGGTGGTGTAGGGCTAGGTGGCGTGATGCCCGTCGTCACCAGCCTCACTAGCGAATACTCGCCCATACGTAGGCGTAGCCTCATGGTTGGCGTGATGTTTAGCGGCTATTCCGTCGGTGGCATGTTGGCCGCCATACTGGGAATTTGGGTGATTCCCGCCTTTGGATGGCAAGCCATGTTTTACATTGCCATCTTCCCGGTCTTACTGTTGCCCTTGATGCTCAAACAATTGCCAGAATCTGCCGCCTACATGGTGCAAACTCAGCAATGGGAAAAAATAGGGGCAACGCTTCGCAACGTCAACCCTAATTACCACTACGAGCCAGGCACACAATTTAGTAACCCCAGCGTAGCCGCCAACAACAGCAAAGCACGCATCGTCATTCGCGACCTGTTCTTAGAAGGGCGCATGCTGAGCACCTTAATGCTGTGGGCCATGTGTTTCATGGCACTGTATGTGGTGTACGGCATGACCTCATGGCTACCACGTCTAATGCTGCAAGCAGGCTATCCTTTGGGATCTAGTCTAAGTTTCTTATTCACCGTGCACTTCGGTACGGTACTTGGAGCACTAAGCTGCAGTTGGCTCATGGACCACTTCAATGGCCGTAATGTGCTGGTGATTTATCTATTTGTGGCTGCTGCAGCGATTGCTGCATTGGGTTTTGCCACCAACAGCGTGGTGCTTTATACCCTCTTGACGATTACAGGGGCGACCACCATTGGTACACAAATAGGTCTATACGCCTTTATTGTGCGTTTCTACCCCACGACCATGAGTTCCACCGGCATGGGTTGGGCATTAGGTGTAGGGCGTTTGGGAGCCATCATTGGACCGTTTGCGGTAGGCCTACTGTTTGACCTCAACCTTACACTAAAACAAAACTTCTTTAGCTTTGCTATCCCTGCCTTGCTTGCTGCGATTTTCATGAGCTTGGTGAGCAACCGTCAAACGGCCTCGTAAACAGCACTAAACCCTATACCAAGCCCCCGCAAAGTTGGCTACTGCGTCAACTTTGTGGGGGCTTTACGTACCCATAGGGCAACACCACAGCACACAGGCGATAACTAGCAGTAAGACAAAAAAGAGTAAATACGCCTAAAGTTTATATGAACTAAACTTCCTATATGAATACGATCATACGGACGTATTACAGATTCTTAACACACCACACAGCGTAATTCACTTTTAACGCTTTCTTACGACTACCCTGTATTAGCACGAAGAAATGTCACAACGCATGCTACTCACGACTCAAACAGCCCGTCATACGCCGTAGACCCTGTCAGTAAAACTGTTGAAATATAAAAGAAAATCTTGAAATCTTAAAAATAGCTTAAAGATGATTTTTTAGTATTAATATGCAGTATTAAAAACAATAAAATTAATTATAACTATTACAGTATTTAATAAAAAATAACTCATAAATAAACGCAAAAACATAAACCATAATTATTATTTTCTTTCTATTTATATTTTTTATTTTTATAGAAAAAACACTGCTCAATTAATCAAAAAATCACCCGTTTTTATAAACCCCTCATCCTCCCGTACCGTGTCGCCCTACAGTCGCCTGCTCGCGCATGGCTGTAGATTGCTATACAATTCTCTGTACTTATCATGGTTTTTGTCGGTACCTCGGCTTCTCAGCTGTTACATCAGACCAACCATTACGCGCTTCAAATCTTTACAGATGTAACCAGATTGATTTTCTCTTGTTATTCATGTAACTGTTTACAGTAACCCGCGTCATTTAACTTTTATTACGCGTCTTACTGAAGTAAAACTTTCAACACCCATTTGTTTTTTATTTCTCCTGTCATCCAGATCTTCTTCTGGGTACTTAGAAAAGGAGTTTCCTATGCACGACCAATCCCAAAAAGGAAGTCTGACGCGACGCCGTTTCTTGATGGTGTCTGCGGCTACAGCAGGTCTGGCCAATGTGCCCATGTCACTGCACGCCAAACCGGCAGACTTTCCGCCACTAGACCAGTACACACCCACCTACTTCACCCCTGAAGAGTGGTCTTTCATCCTTGCCGCTACTGCACGCTTGATCCCCTCGGATGGTGACGGGCCCGGCGCAATCGAAACCCGTGTACCCCTGTTTTTAGACCTGCAATTGGCAGGCGATTACGGTAAGGCGGTGGATTGGTACATGGAAGGCCCTCACGATCCTTCGGCAGCTCCTCAACTGGGGTACCAAACACCCTACAACCCTGCTCAGCTATACCGTGAAGGTATTAAGGCGTTTGATGCATGGTGTGTTACCGAACACGGTGCTGTGTTTGCCAAACTGACTACCGAACAACAAGACGCTGCATTGCTGGCCTTGCAAGACAACAAAATTGGCTTGGAACCCGAATTGCGCGACTTCTTCACCTTGTTGTTAGGCAATACCAAAGAAGGGTATTTTGCCGACCCCATGTACGGCGGTAACCAAGGCATGCAAGCGTGGAGCTACATCGGCTTTCCCGGTGCACGCGCCAGCTTCAAAGAATGGGCTGATCAGTACAACGTCCGTTATCCGCTGGGACCGGTTTCAATTTCTGGAGAGAGGGCATAACCATGGCACGCACAGCACCCAAAAAAGATGTAGTAGTTGTTGGTCTGGGCTGGACCGGTGCCATTCTGTCTATGGAATTGGCGCAAGAAGGTCTGGAAGTTTTGGCCTTAGAGCGCGGTGAAGATCGCGACACCGTCCCCGGTTTTGAATACCCCAACGTGATTGACGAGCTGAAATACGGCGTGCGTTACGGCTTTATGCAGCGCCCCTCGCAATCCACCGTGACGGTACGTCATGCACCCGGTGAAAACGCATTGCCATACCGCATTCTGGGCTCTTTTTTGCCCGGTAACGGTGTAGGTGGTGCGGGTATGCACTGGAACGGCCACACATGGCGTCCACAGCCAGAAGAAATGCGCCTGCGTTCATACACCATTGAGCATTTTGGCCGTAATGTCATCCCTGATGGTATGCAACTGGCTGATTACCCCTTAAGTTACGAAGAACTGGAACCTTTCTTGGCTCGCTTTGAAGGCGTAGCGGGTATTTCTGGTCAGGCAGGTAACATCAACGGTAAATTGATCCCCGGCGGTAACCCTTTCGAAGGCCCACGTTCAGGCAATTACCCTATGCCCGCCATGCCGCACACTTACGATGCGGACTTGTTTACCCAAGCCACTAAAGCCATGGGTTACCACCCATTCCCGCTGCCAGGTTCTATTGCGTCGCAATCGTATGTGAACGAATACGGAATGCAAATGGGCCCCTGTAACTTCTGTGGTTTCTGTGAGCGCTTTGGTTGTTACAACTACTCCAAAGGTTCACCACAAACCTGTATTTTGGATGCGTTAAAACGCAAACCAAACTTCAGCTACAAAACCCACTCTGAAGTACTGCGTGTAGAGCTGGCTGCTGATGGTAAAACCGCTACTGGCGTAACCTACTTTGACCACGCTGCTGGCGAAGAAGTGTTCCAGCCTGCCGACCTAGTCTTGCTGTGTGCCTACCAGTTGCACAACGTGCACTTGTTGCTGTTGTCTGGCATTGGTAAGCCCTACAACGCCTCTACCGGCGAAGGCGCAACAGGCCGTGGCTATGCCTACCAGATGACTGGCGGCACCACCATGTTCTTCAAAGACAAAGAGTTCAACCCCTTCATCGGTACCGGCTCCAACAGCATGGTGATTGATGACTTTGGTGTGAACCAAATTGACTTTGCTAAAGAAGGCTTTGTAGGCGGCAGCTACATCACTGCCGGTACATACAATGGTCAGCCTATTCGCTCTATGCCTCTACCAGCCGGTACACCGTCATGGGGTAGCGAATGGAAGAAAGCCATTGGTGAATGGTACGGCCACGCCATGAGCATCGGTTCGCACGGTTCCTGTATGTCCTACCAAGATAACTACTTGGATCTGGACCCTACCTACAAAGATCAGTTCGGTCGCCCCATGCTGCGCATGACCTTCAACTGGAAAGACAACGATATCCGTATGACACAGTTCATGCGTGGCAAGATCGAAGAAATTGCCAAAAACATGAACCCCGATATCATGCAGTCTGGCTACAAATCTGAAGGCGCTATGTACGACGTACGCCCTTACCAAACCACACACAACGTGGGTGGTGCCGTGATGGGTAACGATCCTAACTCCTCTGTTGTGAACCGTTATTTGCAAGCACATGACGTACACAACTTGTTCGTCATGGGTGCGGGTGCATTCCCACAAAACCTGCAATACAACCCAACCGGGTTGGTAGGCGGTTTAGCGTACTGGGCTGCACATGCATTGCGTAACGACTACCTGCGTAACCCACGCATTCTGGCCTAAGGGGAGGACTCATCATGAAAACGTTTGTACGTATAGTCCTAGCACTGATCGTAATCGCCGTTTTGGTGATTGCCGGCATGATCTGGATTCCTTCTGAGCGCACGCCTGCGCAAGCCTTGGCTCCCGATAGCGAAGTTAGCGTGGCACGTGGCGAATACATGATGCGTGCCGCTGACTGTATCGCGTGTCACACTGCGCCCGAAGGTAAAACCTTTGCGGGTGGCCGTGCCATTCAAAGCCCATTTGGCGTGATTTGGTCTACCAACATCACTCCGGACAAAGAGACAGGTATTGGTAACTACACGCTGGACGACTTCCGTGCTGCGTTGTACGACGGTGTGAACAAAGAGGGTGCTCACTTGTACCCAGCTATGCCCTATGAAAACTACCGCGTCATCAGTGAAGCGGACGTACAGTCTCTGTACAAGTACTTCATGGAAGCCGTACCCGCTGTGAACAACAAAGTGCCTGAAACCGACTTGGCTTTCCCCTTCAACCAACGTTGGGGTCTGCGTGCTTGGAACTGGGTAGCGTTGAACCCTGTGGGCTTCGATGCACCTACCGATGATCAAATGATTAATCGCGGTGCGTACTTGGTACAAGGTGCAGCACACTGTGCAGCCTGCCATAGCCCACGTACGATGTTCATGTCGCAAAAAGGCGCAAATGCCAGCGATCCAGCATTCTTGTCCGGCGGTGAAGTAGATGGCTGGAGCGCACCTAGCTTACACGGTGCAGACAGCGTTGCGGGTCAGTGGAGCGTAGAGCAAATGGCGCATTACTTGGCTACTGGCCGTAATGATTACGCTACTGCTGTAGGCGAGATGTCCTTAGTCGTCGGTGATTCGTTGCAATACCTGACTCCTGAAGACAACACTGCTATTGCGGCGTACCTGAAACACATTAGTGGCGGCAAAACACCTGCAGCCCCTGATGCGGCCAACCGTACTGTGACAGACACAGAAAAACTGTTGGCATCGGCAGATCCTTCCATGCCGTTGGGCCCAAGACTGTACCTGGACAACTGCTCCGGCTGCCACTTTGTGGATGGTCGTGGTGCACCAGAAATCTTCCCCGCGCTGGATGGCAACCTGATGGTGACTGCTGATTCGCCTAAAGGTCTGATCTACACCATTTTGCACGGTGCAGAGCTGCCTTCTACCGAAACGCGTCCTGCTCGCTTACGCATGCAAAGTTACGCATGGCGCTTAAGCGATGAAGAGGTAGCTGAATTGGCCACCTTCATTCGCCAAGGTTGGAACAACAACGCATCGGCCGTCACTGCCAGCGATGTAGCTCCAGTGCGCTAAGTACAGCCGTACTTGCTATAGCCGTGTGGCAGCCCATGCCACACACCGATCAGAGCCGCTACCACGCGGCTCTGATCGTTTTTGTGTGCTACTGATCGCAAAAAGGAGCATGCTAAACTGACCCGCACCACGATTTGCCCACCGCAGCACTACCCTAAACAGCCCCTAGCCTGACGTCTTTTTGTGTATGAACATTGCATCCACATCGCCTTCTACTCATAGTCATTTGGTTCTGATTGTTGAAGATGAACCCGCTATCGCTAGCGTACTCGAGGCCTATTTACGCCGCGATGGCATGCGTACGTGTATGGCGGCTGATGGCATAGAAGCCTTACAGTTGTTCCGAGACATGCGCCCCGACATGGTGCTGTTAGACATCAACTTGCCCGGCATAGATGGGCTAGATGTATTGCGTCATATACGCGACGAAGACCAAACACCTGTTATTTTGGTCACTGCCTTAGCCGATGATGTGGATAAGTTGCTGGGGCTACGTTTAGGTGCTGACGATTACGTCATTAAGCCGTTTAACCCCGCCGAAGTGGTAGCCCGTGTTAAGGCTGTATTGCGCCGTTCTGCCAACATGCATACCGTTAGTGCCCCCATACGCGTGGGCGACTTAGAAATCGACGAGCAAGACCACGTTGCTTTGGTACATGTGCAAAATAAGGCCATACCACTGCCCTTAACGCTCACCGAATTCCGATTATTAGCGTGCTTAGCCGCTCAACCCAGACGCTGTTTTTCTCGCAGCTACCTGATTGAACAATGTTTGCCTGAAAGCGATGCACTAGAGCGTGTCATCGACTCACATATTTCCAAGTTACGCCGCAAACTACAGCAAGCAGGCCAAGAAGACTTGATTGAAGCCGTACGTGGCATAGGATACCGCCTGTGGCAAGAAAGATAGACCGCATCTGGGTACGCTTCGGTATTGCTACCGCCGCCATCATTTTCTTCATGATGGCCTTACTCACCACCAGCCTGCTGCTATTTTGGCGAGTAGAATACAGCGACTTCTACCAACGCCTGCCCCAAGACGTACGCGTAGAATTTGACGACCTTAACGACCGTGGCTTATCGGAAAGCCCACGAGCCATGCAAATTTATGCCGAGTACTGGGTAGGCGACCCCATTAAAGGCGAACAGTTTTCGTTGCTGCTCACGCTGATTGCGGGCTTACCGTTAGGGCTAGGTGCCAGTTTCTGGGTATCTAGGCTCGTTACCCAACCCTTAGGGTCTATGGCCGAAACCGCCAAACGCGTGGCTGTGGGCGACTTCACCGTACGCGCACTACCGGGACACGCTAGAGGTGAGATGGCCGATATGGTGCGCGACTTCAATCGCATGATTGACTCACTGGAAACCCTAGAACGCGAACGCAGTGCGACGGTAGCCTCGCTCTCGCATGAGCTGCGCACCCCGCTGACGATTCTCAGCACGCGCTTACACGCCATTTGTGATGACGTCATTCCGGTGTCCAAAGATGAGCTACGCGGTTTGCTAGACCAGTCGTTGCATTTAGGGCGCTTGGTGGATGATCTACACACTATCTCTATGGCCTTTGCCAACCGCTTATCGTTGCACTACGAGCCGCTAGACTTAGCCCAGTTCATTGATGCTGAACTGAATACCTACGCCTCTAGACTGGCTGAGCAAGGTATGGAACTAGAGCGCCGAATCCCTGCCTCCTTAGGCGACGCACTGGTCATGGTGGACCCTGACCGCATACGCCAAATTTTATCCAACCTACTGGAAAATTCACTACGTTATGCCCACGCTGGAAAGTGGGTGGAAGTTGCCGTTTCTAGCGACGATAACAACGTGAGTTTGCATATTAGTGATGCTGGCCCTGGCTTGCCTGACGCCATGCGCGACAACCCTTTTAGACGCTTTCCACACCCCACAGGCAGTCATAAAGACGGCTCGGGTTTAGGGTTGTCTATAGTACAAGCCTTGGTAGAGCGCCAAGGAGGGGATGTACAGGGTGGTGTGTCACAACGCGGTGGTGCGCGTTTTAGCATACATTTTCCACGTCATGATACTGCAGATAACCCTTTGGTTTAATTAGCCATTTTGCCCCTTTACACCTACGGTTACACATAGGGCGGGCACTCCATCATTTCTCCATAAAACCTGCATCACCACGCAACGTTGGTCTTTTACTATGTAAATCTAGCCATGGTGTCACTATGGCGACCACGCCTACTTTCATCACTTTTGTACGTGTTTAGTTTGTCTTATTTTGCTACCCGCTTCAGTGCTTCTGTTATCTGCAGCCTGCTACTTGCAGGGTGCGTAACCTTAGACACACCTGAATTGCCTACTCACACTCCCACCTCTTGGTCCGAGCAGTCGCCCAAGAATGCGCCCGCTATTGCCTTGCGCTCGTGGTGGCAAACATGGCAAGACCCTACACTGAATGCATTGATAGACGAAGCCCTAACGGCAAACTTAGACCTTGCACAAGCGACTCAACGCCTAGAAAGCGAAAGACTCATTGCAGGCCGTTGGCAGTCACCCTTTCTGCCTACTATCACGGCAGGTGCTCGCCCCACACAAGACGTGTCAGCAACAGACATGTACTACCATGCCAGCCTAGACATGACGTGGGAATTAGGCCTGTTTGGCGCGCTGGATAATTCCAAGCTATCTGCCAACGCCCGCCTGTATCAGGCCGAAGCAACCGAGCAGGGCACACGTGTCATCGTGATTGCCAATGTAGTACGTCACTACTTGGCCCTAGGACTGAGCCAAAAACAGCAGCAACTACTGCAACATCAACTAACCCTAGACGAAGAAACGCTAGAGCTGGCCTTAACGCGTCAGCGCGCCCACTTAGGCACACCAGAAGAAAGCACTCAAGCACAACTGCGCTTGGCGCAAACTCGTGCCAATTTGGCGCTTGAACGCGAAGCGTCATCGCGATCGGCACGTGCCTTAGCCGTACTGCTGGGTCGTGAACAACCCGATAGCGCGTGGACACAGATCAATGCACCACTACAAGCACCTGCTTTCACCCTGACAGAACTGCCGGCTGACTTGCTGCGCACACGCCCCGACATACACACAGCAGAGGCCGACGTACTGCAAGCTGCTGCGCAGGTAGGCTTGGCTCGTTCGGCCTTGTTCCCACGCCTGAGCCTAGGTGGCTCTATTCTGTATGCGTACAACACCACTCAAAACATGCGCACCAGTACCGACTACGCCCCCTCGGTTGGTCTTTATGTGGATATTCCTCTGTGGGATTGGGGCCAACGCCGCACTCGTATGCAAGCCAACGAATCGCTGCTGGATGCCGCCTTGTTGGGCTATCGCAAAGCCGTGCTGGATGGCGTCAGCGAAGTAGAAAACGCCTTAAGTGGCCTGACACACCAACAAGAGCGTATTCAGGCCTTAGAAAGCTCAGAGCAAGCGCTTAAAAAACAGCAACAATCGCAACGTACATTGCAGTCCTTAGGGCTGTCTAGCCGCTACGATCAGTTGCTACAACAACGTGCTGTACTGGAAACACAGTCTGACCTATGGCGTGCACACGCCGCACGCACCTTGTCGTTCATCGCTTTATATAAAGCCTTAGGCGGTGCGCCCTTGCCAGAAAAACCCGAGGAAACCACGCCATGATCCCTTTAGCGCGTAAAACCCTCATCTACGAATGGCGACGCTTTGTACCCGTCATCCTGGCCGTCTGTTTTTCGGGTGTGTTGTTGGTCGTACAAGCCGCCTTAGTACTGGGTATTTTTGGTGCGTCGGCGCTTTATGTAAAAAGCTCTTCGGCCACCATTTGGGCGGGCTACCCCGGCACCCAAAGCGTGAACTTTGGTCAACGTGTAGACCAAGACGTAGAAATGCTCTTGCGCATGGACCCCGACATCAGCGACGTAGAACCCTATGTGTGGGTAGATGGCGAATGGAGCTCTGAGCACAGCCAAGCGGGTAGCGTATCGGTGTATTTATCGGGTATTACGACGCGTGAAGACGCCATGATGTTTTCATCGCTGCTGTCCAAAGGCCTGCGCGCGCGACTACGCGAACCGGGTGCTGTCATTGTGGACCCCGCTGACCTGGACACCTTAGACACCCACGAAGGCGGCCGTGCATGGATCAATACACACCCCGTCCACATTGTGGGTGTGTTACCTGGCCTGCGCGGCTTAGGGGGGGTGAACGTACTCAGCTCCTTAGACACGGCCCGTAACATTGCCGGTAATGGCGCCCAATATGGCAGCACCTACTATGTAGCCAAAACCCCCGCTACGGTGGATGCCAAAGCCGTGCAAGCCCGTTTGCAAAACGAGGCAGCTAGCTTTGGGCCTGTGGAAATCTGGACAGCGCCACAATTTGCGTACAAATCGCAGTTGTACTGGTTACTAGACACCGGCGCCGGTATGGCCGTGCTGTTTATGGCCATTATTGTGTGTTTGGTTGGTGCCATCATTACCAACCAATCCTTTGCGGCTGTGGTGGCCGGCTCGGCGCGCGAATATGCCACGCTAAACGCTCTGGGTGCTAGCCGCGGAGCCTTAGCTCGCGTCGTGATTGAGCAGTCGTGCTTGATAGGCGGTATAGGTATGCTGCTGGCAGCTATGGTCAGCGTGGCATTGCTCAGTTTGGCTGCTGTGTATCACGTCCCTATTGCGATGACACCGTTGGTGGCAATAGGTTGTGCAGCCTTGGTCAGCTTGATGGCTCTGTTTTCTAGCGTCATGGCTATACGTAGCCTGATGCGTACAGACCCTTCATTGTTGCTGCGTTGATATAAGGGAGCACTACGGATGTCTACGCCCACCCCTTTATTGGCTACCAAGCCTACCCTAGAAGCCCTGCGCATTAGCAAAGCCTTTTTGTCAGGCATGGTGCAAGTACAAGTGCTGCGGTCGCTGTCCTTATCGGTGTATGCCGGTGAACTCACCCTTATCTCTGGGCCGTCGGGCTGCGGTAAAAGCACGCTGCTGTCGCTGTTATCCGGCTTGCAGCACCCCGATGCAGGTGAAGCACATGCCTTAGGCCAAGACTTAAGCAAGATGAAACGCAGCGAACTGGACACCTTTAGGCTACACCACACTGGTTTCGTATTTCAGGGCTTTAATCTCTTTCCCGCATTAACCGCACAAGAACAAGTGCAATTGCCATTGGGCTATTTGGGCATGTCCGACAAGGAAAGTGCCAAACGCGCCCTGCAAGCACTGGAAAGTGTGGGTTTGTCCCACCGTTCACATATGCGTCCTGCTCAGTTATCAGGCGGGGAAAAGCAGCGCGTGGCCATTGCTCGCGCTATTGCTAAAGAACCAAAATTTTTGTTTGCCGATGAACCCACTAGCGCGTTGGATGCCGAAAATGGCCAACGCGTTGCGGACATACTGCAGCGTTTTGCCTCTACCCACCAAGCTACAGTCCTATGTGTCAGCCATGACCCTCGTCTGGTACGCCACGCTGATCGCGTGATTGGTATGGAAGACGGCATGATACGCAGCGACCGGCGACTGCATGTCCGTACAGAAGGAGTGACTGCATGATTGTTTTTACACGCACGCGTTGTGGCGTGATTCTTACTGCTGCTTCTTTACTGTTGGCAGCATGCTCTGACAACACCAGCACCTCGGCATCCACCCAAGCCGCTACCGGCACTCAACAAGAATCCAGCCGTAAAATTGCGGTTGCCAGAGGCACCGTCGATGTAGAAGGTGGGTTGATTAACCTATCATCCAGCACGGATGGGGTAGTGCGCGCCTTAAACGTACGCGAAGGCGAATCAGTCACCAAAGACCAACGCTTACTGACCTTATCCACAGCCACCGAAACTGCCGCTGTCGCCGTTGCCGAGTCGGAATGGAAGTTGGCGCAAGAACGCAGACAAGCCAGCCTTGCCAAACTGCCCGAGCTACGCCGTGCCGCTTCTAGACTAGAACAAGCCGCTCGCGCGGGTGCTGTGCAAACACAATTATCCGATACGGCTCAACAGCAACTCAAAGATGCGGAGGCCGATGCTCGCATTGCCCAAGCCGAAGTGGACGTCGCCTTACAGCGGTTAAATCAGGCCAAAGCGCTGCTAGCACAACGTTCTATTACCGCCCCTGAAGCCGGTGAAATCATCAGCATTCATGCCCAACCCGGTGCCGCCATCAGCGCCAATACGCCAGCCATGCTGCTATTGCCTGCACGCCCACTGATTGTGCGTGCTGAGCTCAACGCGGCCTACGTGGGCAACATTGCCCCCGGCATGCAAGCCTCCATCACGTCAGATATGGACAGTGACTCTGACAGCAACGCCCTACCTCAAGCACGTGTGATACGCGTCAGTCCTGTGTACCGCCAAGGTCGTCTACAAGAAGAGGCGCAACGCGGCCCCGTCCGCGTCGTGGAATGCATACTTGAATTTGAAGAGCCTGCGAACGTGCGCGTTGGCCAGAATGTACGAGTCAATTTTCATGAATAATCACCCTTTACTTTCTACCGTTGCACTCAACGCCATTCAACCCTCATCCGAGTGGGTGATACAGTGCGACTTCGATGGCACCATCAGCCTAAAAGACACCACCGACAGCCTGCTAAATAGCTACGGGCTACCCGGTTGGGAAGACCTAGAAGACGCGTGGGAAAATGGCGAAATAGGCTCCAGAGAATGCATGCAGAAACAAGTCGCGCTGCTAGAGATGAGCCCCGAACAGTTGGATGCCAGCTTAGCGCAACTACACATAGACCCGGGCTTTGCAGCCTTCCTGCAATCAGCCCAACACCAAGGCCTGCCATTTTTCGTGGTCAGTGACGGTCTAGACTATGCCATCACCACTATGTTGCGCAGCGCAGGCATCAACGACTTGCCCGTCATCGCCAACCATTTGGTGTACGAGCAAGACGCGAGATGGTCGCTGCAAACGCCATGGAATCAACCCACCTGTGCCAGTGCCAACTGCAAATGCCAACACGCCATAGCCACCCATCAAGCTGGGCGTAAAGTGCTATACATCGGTGACGGCAGCTCTGATTTCTGCGTATCCGGCAAAGCCGATGTGGTGCTGGCCAAAGGCAAACTGATTAACTATTGCCGTGAGCACGGCATCGCCCACGTACCCTTTACGGATTTCCGTGAAGCATTGGCATTATTGCCTGGCATACTTTCTGGGACGGCACTGGAACCTGCAGTATGAGTAACCTAGCCCCTACCTTTCCTGCTACCTTGATTGCTACTGATGAAGCAGAGCACGCGCGTGCCGTGACACCCGCCTCTGCATCGTGCACCATTACCCCGCACGAGTTCTTGCTAGAAGGTAAAGACGAACGTGCGCGCACCGGTGTGCTGTTAATACATGGCTTAACTGGTACGCCTAACGAAATGCGCGTACTCGCTCGTGGCTTAAACCGCCAAGGTTTCACCGTGTATGCGGTGCAACTCGCCGGGCATTGCGGTACCCAAGACGACTTGGTGAACACCTGCTGGCAAGACTGGTTAAACAGCGTCATTGCAGGCGCAGACCGCTTGGCAGCCCGCGTAGACCGCGTGGTAGTGGGCGGCCTGTCTATGGGGGCCGTGCTATCACTGGCGTTAGCACAACGCCGTCCAGATTTAATTTCAGGTGTCTTGGCACTGTCTACCACCTTCCGTCACGACGGGTGGAGCATGCCTCCCCACACGCGTCTTGCCTTCATTTTGCCCTTATTCCGTGCACTAGGAATAGGGCGCAACAGCATGTTCTTAGAACAGCCGCCTTACGGTATTAAAGACGAAGCCTTGCGTGCACGCGTAGTCGAGCAAATGAACTCGGGCGATAGCTCGGAAGCAGGCTTACCCGGTAACCCATGGTGGTGCGTCATTGAAATGCAAGCGTTATCGCGTTCTGTGCTCAAAAACCTGAAAGCCATACAAGCCCCCTGCTTGGTGATACATGCGCGCCACGATGACATCGCCTCGGTGTCTAACGCCTACGCCATCGTTAAAGGGGTGCGTAATGCACCGGTAGAACTACTGTTACTAGATAACAGCTACCACATGATCACCATAGACCGAGAACGTCGCACGGTGATTGCGAAAACGGCTGATTTCATTGCCTCGATCACTGAAAGCGGCGCAGAAGTTCGCGCCGGAGGCACGCACTGATGGAGTCTATATCACCGTTGGTGCTACTGCTGTGGGCCACCAACATCATCTTAGATAGCGGCGGGCAATTAGCCCTTAAAGCCGCTGCGGCTGACCCCCGTGCCGGCGATGGCCTAGAACGCTGGCGCTGGATGTGCAAACGCCCTTGGCTGTGGGTGGGCATAGGCTGCTACATCGTCGAATTTGTGATGTGGCTGGCCTTTTTGTCGCTCGTGCCCTTATCAAACGGCGTATTGCTAGGCTCTATTAACACGGTGGTCATCATGATCTTAGGGCGCATGTTCTTTAACGAACAACTCACCCCCCTGCGGGTGACCGGCATTGTGTTAATTTCCATTGGCGTTGCCGTCGTGGGCTTGCAGGCCTAAGGAACTCAAGATGAAACGTTTTTACTTGATTGGCTTCTTGGTCTTAATGGCCTTAGACACCTTCGCACAAGTCAGTTTTAAGATGGCTGGCAACAATGCCTTACCGCTGGAATTTACCGCCAGTTGGTTTGGGCGCGTGTTTGGTCAACCCTGGATTTACGGGGCATTTTTAGGCTATATAGGCACCTTTTTTGCCTGGATGACCCTGCTAAAACATGCCCCTATTGGGCCTGCCTTTGCCGCTTCGCACTTAGAAATTGTGGCGGTATTAGTGGTGTCGTCGCTGCTCTTTGGTGAGACCATAGGCTGGCCACAAATTACCGGCACGATTTTTATTCTGGCCGGCATAGTGTGTCTGGCCATTAGCGAAACCCGATTGGCCGCTAAAACGCCAGACTAAACACTAGCCATCCATTACACGCGGGCCGCCTGCAGCATCTGCAACAACTGTTGATTGAAGCTGGTTTGGTGGGCCTGCCATTGAGGCAGTTCGGCATCTTCTTGCGTCGTATCTTGGCCATCGGCCGTGCTTAACCAACGCTTCCATGGGGTGCTGTAATTCCACACAGACACTTCACCCGTCACATCGCTACCCACAATACGGCCACGCAGCGCCTGCACAATGTCTTGCATGTGCTGGGTACGTAATTCACCTTGGTCCCAGTTCGTGCGTACTACGTCGGGTGAAAACGCGTCTTTGTCTACACTGAAATAAGTGTCAGTATCCCCTTCGGCTAAGGTGTCGCACAAGGCCTGCACCATGGCATCTTCGGTATCAAAGGCATGGAAAAAACTGCCTAAGCCCAAGAGTTTTGCCCAACCCGTATCTACCTTGGTGCTCCAGTAATGAAGCTTACCCGCGCATAAGGCCGCCAACCTGTGCTCCCACGCATGGGCAGCTCCCAAGTCAGACGAGGTAATACCCACCACATGCACCTTGGCTACCGCCGGCAACAACGCGACGCGCTGCACCCATGAGCCACAATGAATGCCCCAAGGAAAACGCATGTTATCGGGGTGATTATCCAAAATCACTACCTGCAACGGGCGCAACATATCGTAGCCACCCGCGTCTATACAACGCTGTATGAGCGCATAACTTAAGTGATGAAAATCACCGCTGCCCATGAATACCGTGCCATGTTCTTGAAACGTTGGCATTAACGCTTCCATCTCGGCAATGCGTTTCGCCCACACCGAGCGGCGGCACCCAAAACGCACCGCTTCACGCCACGCGTTGGAAAGCGTAATACGCTGCTCATTTTCTAGGGTGCCGATGGAGTCATCGGTATTCAGTACCAGTGGAAAACGATGTTCAGAAGAAGTTACGACGTGATCCATTGACTATCACTTTCAAAACGATTGGCAAAACGTCTGGCCAATGCACGTAACACCGGATTACGCACATACACCATATGACGTGTGGGCGTAAACGTAGCACCCAATAACGCTTTCACCCCGGGGTCGGTCCAGCCCGCTACATAGTGGCTAAGCCCTTTTTCCAAGGCATACTCCAAATTCACAAACCAGCTCACAAAATACAGGTTCATTTCCCGCGATAGGGGATACGACAAGCCTATGTATTTATCCACCAATTTGCCCTGATGCTCAAAGCACAGGTTCCAGCCCAAAAACTCGTGAGTGTCGGCGTGTCGGTATTCAAATACGATACCGCCGTTGCTCTGATCACGCAGCAATTGCGCAAAAAAAGCACGGGTTAATTTATCGAAATGCACTTCACTTTGTGCGTACACACCTTGGTACAACGCGTAGTAAGCATCGACTTTAGCGTCGTCCTCGAAGGCTGGTCCGGTATACACACGCGACACCTTTATTTGCTCACGTGTACGCAGCTTGCGTCGCAAATAACGCCGTCCATCCTTAGGGAGACGGTCTAAATAGGCATCTGTGCTCTCAAAATTAATAGGCACGTATGCCAACGCCTGACCTTCTACTGGCACAAAACCAGCGTCTTTACAGGCAGCGACCAATGCATCCGCATACGCATTATCGTCATCCGACAATAAGGGCGACTGCTGTGGAAGATCTTTGATGATGGTGAGCTTTTGTGCCTTACACGGCCCGTTCAATAAAGCGTGTACAGCGTCCTTCACACCCAACTGTGGTGGCCACACCGCGTACTCACTGACCGTAGTCCCTACAAAGGCAGTACGGATAGTAAGCCAACGCGACCACATGCTGTAACCCACAAAACCTTTGATACGCGCTTTAAAGTCGTCATCGGCGGTGGTTAACAAGTCAAAGGGCGCTACAAACGCCGGAACCGGCACACCTTCCAATACATGAAAACCCTCCGGCGGGTGCCGGAGGAAACATGCATGCAAAGCGGCCGGTTCTAACGCGTTACGCAATAACGGCAAATGTGGCATTAGGCCTGTTTTGCACGTGTGATCAATTGATCCAGCAAGGCCATTGCTTCGTCAATTTCAGCACGCGTAATCATCAGTGAAGGAGCAAAAGTAATGACGTTTTTGTAGTACCCGCCCACATCTAGCACCAAACCACGTTTGCTGCCCTGATAGTCCAAATTGCCTTCCAGACCGATATCCACCATTTTGTCCAACAAGGCTTTGTTGGGGGTGAAGCCGTCTTCGGTACAAATTTCTGCACGCAATGCCAGACCCAGACCATCTACATCGCCGATTTCACGGTGACGTTTCTGCAAGTCACGCAAACCGTCCAAGAAGTACGCACCCGCGTCACAAACTTGCTTACCGAAGTCCATTTCGTGCGTCATTTTCATCACTTCCAGACCAATGGCGGTACCCAATGGGTTAGACGCAAAGGTGGAGTGTGTAGAACCTGGAGGGAACACAGTGGGGTTGATCAGCTCTTCACGAGCCCACAAACCGGACAATGGGTTCAAACCGTTAGTCAGTGCTTTAGCAAATACCAATACGTCTGGTTTGATGCCAAAGTTTTCCACAGACCACAATTTACCGGTACGCCAGAAACCCATTTGAATTTCGTCTACTACCAGCAATACGCCGTGGTCATCCAATACGCGTTTCAAGCCTGTGAAGAAGTTCGCAGGAGGAATCACGTAACCACCGGTACCTTGAATAGGTTCAATGTAGAACGCCGCGTATTCACACTGGTTGGTTTTAGGATCCCAAATCGCGTGGTATTCGTTTTCAAACTTACGTTCGAAATCGCGCACGATGGAGTCCGCATACTCTTCCGCAGTCATGCCTTTAGGGCGACGGAAAGGGTAGGGGAAAGGAATAAACTGCGCACGGTCACCAAAGTGGCCGTAACGACGACGGTAACGGTAGCTGGACGTAATGCTGGATGCCCCCAAGGTACGGCCGTGATAGCCACCCTCGAACGCAAACATCAGGCTTTTACCGCCGCTGGCGTTACGTACAATTTTCAGGGAGTCTTCAATGGCTTGTGCGCCACCTACGTTGAAGTGCACACGGCCTTGGCTGCCCCATTTTTTCTCGGCGTCCTGTGCAATCACACGGGCCAATTCGATTTTTGTGGGGTGCAGATATTGGCTAGCAATTTGTGGCAGCGTGTTCAGCTGCTTAGTCATTGCGTCTTCCAGACGACGGTTGCGGTAACCGAAGTTCACCGCTGAATACCACATCTGCAAATCTAAATAAGGGGTACCCGCGTCATCAAACATGTAACTGCCTTCGCAGCCTGTAAAGATCTTTGGCGGATTAACATAGTGAACGGTATCGCCGAATGAACAATACCGGGCTTCGTCAGCCAACAGGCTGGCAGTGTCGATAGACATGGACGCATATCTCCAAATTAACGTGATGCTGGACACAGTGTGCGCCATCAAGGTGGAATGACTGTCGAGGGATTGTGTACGTAGTGTGGAGTAATACGTTTTCTTATGACACGATGTAATCGTGCGCCCCTGTGGCAAGGTCACCACTGCCTTATCAGCCTTCTATAACGTGCTGTACACACGCCATAGCTTGTGTCAGGCTGTGCGAAATTGCCTTTTCATTGCGCAAGAGTAGAGTTCTTGCCGGCAATAATCGCAATATGAGCGCCCCTTTGTGGACTTATGGATAGCTAAAAAGCCATGACTACACCACCGCTACACCTACGTGCTGCCCATGCCAGTGATTTAGCGCTGTTAGGGCAACTCAAACTACGGGCATCTTTGGCATGGGGTGAGCACACAGAGCGACTGCGGCAACTGCCCGATATAGACCATGTTCCCCACACGGCGCTGCCCCAATTGATCGTTGCAGAACGACAGCAACGCCTAGTAGGCTTTGCGTCAGTAGAGCTACGACCAGCCCTATCGCAAGCACAATTGGATGATTTGTTTGTAGAACCTGACTGCTGGCATCAAGGCATAGGTACCGCGTTACTGCGCGCTGCCGAAGAACATGCCCACCGTTTGGGTGCTACTGAGCTGCAATTAGTTGCGAATCCCAAAGCGCAGCAGTTTTACACCAAGCAAGGCTACCTGTTTCGCACCAACATACGCACCGATTTTGGCATTGCGCCCGTCCTATATAAACGCTTAGGCACGTAAATCCTGACTTTTTTGCCGTTTTTTCGCACTAAGGTTTTCCAGAATCCGTCTTGTACGCCACAAGAATGCAGTGGCACTATGAAGCGGTGCTGAACATCAGCACGCGATCATCAATAATCACAAACGGAGACCTTATATGTCGCACATTCTGACCGTCGCGGCTGCCCAAATGGGGCCTATACAGCGCACGGACACCCGCGCTGATGTCATCGCTCGTATGCTGAAGTTAGTAGAAGGGGCTGCACACCGTGGCGCTCATGTAGTGGTGTTTCCCGAGCTATGCTTAACGCCCTTTTTTCCTCGGTGGTACTACGAAACCATGGAAGAGGCTGAGCAATGGTTCGAGACTCAGTGGCCACCTGCTGGCATGCAAGCTGTGCTGGATTTAGCGCAGAAAAAAGGCATGATGCTGCAGTTTTCTTATGCCGAGAAAACGCCCGACAACCACCACTACAACACCGCCAGTTTGGTCTCTAGATACGGACAAGAAGTACTGAAATATCGCAAAATCCACCTACCAGGTCATGCCGAATACATGGCTGAACGCCCCCTACAACACCTAGAAAAACGGTATTTTGAAGTAGGCGATTTAGGATTTCCTGTACGCCGTTTACATTTTGAAGACGTCGCCACCTTTAACGCTGGCTTGTTGCTCTGCAATGACAGGCGTTGGCCCGAAGCCTGGCGCGAATTAGGCTTACAAGAAGTAGACCTCGTGATGATTGGCTACAACACACCAGTAGCCAACTTAGATGTCAAACATGAGCAACCGCCACACCTGAAAGTGCTGCACTCTAACCTCGTAGTACAAGCAGGCTGCTATCAAAACAACTGTTTTGCAGTGTCGGTAGCCAAAGCAGGGGTAGAAGACGGCCACGCGATGTTTGGCAACTCTATTATCGTGAACCCCTTTGGCGAGATCATTGCACAAGCATCCACATGGGCAGACGAGCTGTTGGTAGCGGATTGCGATCTTCGCTTATGTCACGTTAATAGAGCATCAACCTTCAACTTCAGCGCTCATCGCCGCCCCGAACACTACCGCCGCATTGTTGATCAAACGGGCTGGGAACGCCCAGAACACACCCTTAACGTTTAAGGGTTTTTCTCTACCACGTCGCGCTTTTCAGGCTATCCAAGCAGTGCTAGCATTTAAATGTGACCAGATGGTCACTAGTATTGGAGCCTACGCATGACGATTGGTATTGCCGTCACAGGAAAACACGCCGTAGTGCACGCCTTGCGTGTGCTACGGTGTACCGAAATTTTAGGCAGTGGCGCTATTGGCGGCTTTGCTGTTTTGGCCGTCATGGCTGAAGACGGCACGGTGCACTACAGCCAAACCCAAGATGGCGGCAGCCATGCTTTGGACGTGGATCCCGCATGGTTGCAGTGTGAACGTGCTGCCCTGATTTCCAGCGGTCCTCATAGGCCCGAACCCCTGCAGCAATTTTTACCCAGCCTACCCGGCGTTGCCCTCATGACGGGGCATAGACTACCCAATCGCCCTACACCACAAGGCCTGCCTGTAAACCAATTAGCTTTGCAAGCCTTACAGCGCAGCCGCTCGGCAGAACAAGCCGTGCAGGACACCGTTACGGCGTACCCTGAATACGATGCCGGGCTCATGGCCGTAACCGTAGACGGCCAGATTGCTTATGCCAATACCGCACGTGTTACACGCCGCCCTGACGTACACCATGGCGAACAGCAGCACCCAGACCGTCATGTCGCCGTGATGCTGAACTCCATTTATTTCGCACCGCACCTTGCACCACACATCGCCACCTTGCTGTGCGATGTGGCATGGCCAGAACCAATGCCCACCAGCCAGACCGGTGCCATGTTGCTGACGGTACCGGATCAATGCCCCATCTTGCCTGCCGCGCATGACCAGATAGTAGTGAACCCCATTACCGCCACCGTGCAATGCATTTACACTGCAGATCCCTTCGTGCAGCACGCTGAAGGCCGCTGTGTCGCCATTCAAGGTGGTTGTGCCGCGGTCACGACAGATGGTCAGGTATTGGGTTCCTGTTTACACGACCTGTTAGGACACAAACAGGGTGACCACCTGCAGCGCCTGCTGCCGCAACACCCCCCTTTGTCTTTGATCATAGGAGCACACGTATGACCCTGACCCGTCGTCAACAGACCGAACAAAAAATCATGCAGGCGCTGGAAGACCAAATCTGCGAAACCGGCATGATGGGCGTAGGCGTTAATGCTATTGCTAAGCGCGCAGGCGTTAGCAAAGAACTGATCTACCGCTACTTCAACGGCTTACCCGGTCTGATGCTGCAATGGATGCAAACCCAGGATTTCTGGACAGGTAAGTCGTCCATGCTGTTGGATGACAAAGCCGAAACGCGCAGCCCCCAGCAATTAATTCTGACCATGCTAAATGCACAGATCAACGCCTTGGCCAGCAACGACGCCCTAAAAGAAATTCGACGCTGGGAGCTGATAGAACGCAACGATGTGAGCGCTCAACTGGCCACACGACGCGAGAAAGCCGCCCGCACCTTTATCGATGCACTGACCTCGGTAAACGACGACGATGATGCCGACATTGCGGCCATGGTGGGCATCATGCTGGCGGGCGTGCTGTACCTGTCGCTACGTTCTAAAACCGAAACCCATTTCTTAGGTGTACCGCTACGCACCGAAGAGGGCTGGGATCGTATCCAAAATGCGCTGATTCAACTGAGCGCCAGCCTACCTGAACCGCTAAAAGAACAGTCTTTAGAAAGCTTACGTAAGCAATCTGCTGACCCCTCTTAGCCTGCGCAACGCTTACATAATTTATAACGAAACGAGACAAACATCATGACCATTCGTGCTGCCGATTTATTGGTGGAGTGCTTGATCGCGCATCGCGTGAAACGCGTGTATTGCGTGCCCGGCGAAAGCTATCTTAGCGTGCTAGACAGCCTGCATGACCAGCCATCTGTAGACGTGGTGACCTGCCGCCATGAAGGCGGTGCAGGCTTCATGGCGCTAGGGCACGCAAGGCTCACCGGTACACCCGGCGTACTCATGGTTAGTCGTGGCCCAGGTTGCATGAATGCGGCCATCGCCATTCACTCCGCCCAACAAGACGCCTGCCCTTTGGTGGTCTTGGTTGGCCAAGCAGAACGCGAGAACTTGCAGCGTGAAGCCTTCCAACACATACACTATGAACGCATGTTTAGTGACATGGCGAAGTGGGTGGTGGAAGTAGAACATGCCAACCAACTAGCCGATGTACTGTGCACTGCTTTTTATTTGGCACAAAGCGGCACACCTGGTCCGGTGGTGATTTCCTTACCGGAAGACATGCTAGAAGACCACTGCCCAAACACCGGCATCTTCCCTCGTCATAGCCAACCCAGCACCATCAGCAACCACGACAGCAGTGCCATTGTGCAGGCCATTGCGCACGCTGAACGCCCCTTAATTATCGCGGGGGATTGCTGAAAAGTGCGGCGGGTAAACAAGCACTGTTGGCATTTGCAGAGCGCTTTTCTATTCCTGTGGCGACCTCGGTGCGCCATGCTGACCTGATTCCTAACGACCATCCGCTGTTTGCTGGGCACTTGGTTTATGGCTTACCGGCAGCCCTAAAGGAGTCCGTGACCCGCAGTGATTTAATTCTAGCGATTGGCACCCGTTTGGGCGACGTCACCAGCCAGTCTTTTCACTTTCCTGCTGCCCCACAAGCCGCGCAAACCTTGGTACACATTTGGCCTGACAGCACCGTGGTCAGCCGCTATAGGCAAACAGACATTGCTGTAGCAGCCGACCCCGTTGCCAGCCTACACACCTTGAATAACGCCAACGTGCCCGCAGTGCCCGCTGCACGACATGACTGGATTCGTTCTGTGCACCACACCACTGTGGCACTGCGCGACTGGAAACCCATGCCCGACCAAGCCGATGGCGTGGTGTTTGGCAACATCATGGTACAGGCCGATGCCTTGTTACCCGAAGACGCCATTATCTGTTTAGACGCGGGTAACTTTGGCGGCTGGGTGCAACGCCAACTGCGCTTTAGCCCTACACGACAACTCATAGGCCCATCCTCTGGTGCCATGGGCTATGGCGTACCATCGGCCGTGGCCTGCTCACTGGCAGAGCCCTCGCGACCCGTTGTGTGTTTTGTGGGGGATGGCGGCTTCATGATGACGGGTACAGAGCTGGCTACCGCTGCACAATACGGTGCCACACCCATCGTGATCATTTCTGATAATGCCTGCTTTGGCACCATACGCATGCATCAGGAAAAGCATTTTCCGCATCGCCCCAGTGCCACCGCCTTGCATAACCCCGACTTTGCCCAACTTGCCGCAGCGTGCGGTGCACAAACTTTCACGGTGCAACATAGTGATGAGTTCGCCCCCGCTTTAACCACCGCCTTACACAGCAAAAAAATGTGCGTGATTGTGGTGCGTACCAGCCTGAACTACATCTCTCCTAATGCAACAATTGCTGCGCTGCAGCAATCAGGAGGTGCTGCATGAAAAAAATCGCTGTAATCGGTGCAGGTATAGTGGGCTTAGCCACGGCGTATGAACTACGCCGTCAGGGCATAGAAGTCAGCGTGTACGATGCCGATGCCAAGCCCGGCCAAGGCACCAGCAAAGCCAATGGTGCACAGTTAAGCTATAGCTTTGTCACCCCCTTAGCCACCCCTGATGTACTGCGATCGCTGCACAAATTATTGCTAGATAGAAACGGCGCACTACGGTTGCATCCCAGCTTTAGTCTGTCGCAATGGAGCTGGCTACTGTCTTTCTTAAAAGCCTGCTCTGCCAGCCAAAGCCAACGTGGTGCTGAAAACTTACTGCAATTAGGCAAGCTTAGCCATCGCACGCTAGACCAACTACAACGCGAGCAGCCCGTAGAGTTTGCACATAATCGCCATGGCAAATTACAGGTGTTTGAGAACGCTGAAAGCTTTGCTGCCGCCCGCGATGCACAAGGCAGTTTCCTAGGCCGCCATGGTGTAGAACAACGTGTATTTAGCGCCGCCCAAACCGTAGAACAAGAACCCAGTTTGGCTCCCATTGCACACCGCATTCAAGGTGGATTGTTTACCCCCAGCGAAGAGGCTGGCGACTGTGAACAACTGTGCATTGCCCTGCAAGAACGTCTGCAAAACATGGGGGTGAATTTTCACTTCAACACCCCCATTACGCGCTTAGAGCGCCATGGCGACAGCATCACCGCCTTTAGCGCTCACACCGCACTAGAGGCCGACACCATCATCCTAGCCAACGGCACAGGCGCACAAAAACTAGCACGTCCCTTGGGACTCAATTTGGGTATTTACCCACTGCGGGGCTATTCGCTCACCATACCCGTCAACGAGCACAGCGGCGCTCCACAAGCCAGTGTCAGCGACATACGCAATAAAGTGGTGTATGCCCGCATTGGCGACAAGTTACGGGTGGCCGGCATGATTGATATAGGGGTGAATAACCCATCCGCTATTGCTGCCCGTCTACACACACTACGCCAACAAGTACGCGAGTTTTTCCCTGCACTCACCCCCACCGGAGACATAGAGGAATGGACAGGCGAGCGCCCATCACGCCCCACCAGTACCCCAATCATCGGTGCCAGCCCCTTTAACAACTTGTTCCTTAATGTAGGGCACGGCGCATTGGGCTTCACCTTAGCCTTTGGCTCTGCCCGCTTATTAACCGACATACTGCAATCGCCCAGTAATAAACAGCCGTTGTTAGCGCCACTTTTCAGTCTGTAATACCGCCACAATCGCTGCACCATAAAACACAACAATACCTACCTGACTCAGGAGACAAACATGGCACGTCACTTACTTGCCCCGCTATCGCGCACCACGTTGGCCGGCTTGCTGCTGGCTAGCACCTGCGTTGCGCCCCTTGCTGCACAGGCCGAAACCACCGTTACCGCGGTCATGCATGCAGGCCTGCGGGTAATGGACCCCGTATTCAGTACCTCGTTTCTGACACGTGATCATGGCTACATGATTTACGACACACTGCTAGGCACAGACGATCAATTTCGCATCCAACCCCAAATGGCCGACTGGAGCGTCAGCGACGACGGCAAAACCTACACGTTCACCCTGCGAGATGGCTTGAAATGGCACGATGGCACAGCCGTCACCCCAGCCGATTGCATTGCCTCTATTAAGCGATGGATGAGCGTGGACGGCACCGGTCAGGTGTTGCAAACCTTGGTGGAAGACATGTCGGCGGTAGATGCCAACAGCTTCTCGGTACGCCTGCAAGAACCCACCGGGCTACTGCTATCGGGCTTGGCGAAACTGAGTTCTAGACCTGCGTTTATGATGCCCGAGCGCATTGCTAACACCCCTGGCTCAGAGGCCATTACGGAATTTGTAGGCTCTGGCCCCTTCAAGTTTATGGCCGAGCAGTTCCGCCCTGGCGTCAAAGTGGTCTACACCAAAAACACCGACTACCAACCACGCTCAGAACCTGCCAGCTGGACAGCCGGTGGCAAAGTCGTGAATGTGGATAAAGTAGAGTGGGTCACCATGCCAGACGCCATCACTGGCGTGAACGCATTGCTACAAGGCGAGATTGATTTCATGCAGCAAATTCCATTGGATCTGCTGCCTTTGCTGCAAAACAATGAAGAGGTCAAACTCGACACCATCGACGAGTTGGGTAACTGGACGTACTTCCGCTTTAACCACTTGCACGCCCCCTTTAACGACCCCAAAGTGCGTGAAGCCGCCATGTTGGCTATAGACCAGCAACAGGTGCTCAATGCGCTTATTGGCAACCCCGACTATTACCGCACCTGCGCCACCACACTGGGCTGCGGCAACCCGTTTGAAAGCGACTACCGCCACGACGACGTAGTCAAACCGCAAATAGAAAAAGCCCAAGCCTTGCTTAAAGCGTCCAGCTACAACGGTGAGCCGGTGGTCATTCTGCACCCCACCGACATGGCTACCGTATCGCCACAGCCCGTAGTCATTGCAGACGCGCTGCGCAAAGCGGGTTTCACCGTACAGTTGAAATCCATGGATTGGCAAAGCGTGGTCATGCAACAAGGCAATCAGTCGGATGCCGCCAATGGTGGTTGGAATATTTTTTCTACCTACGCCACCTTAGCGTCTAGCGGCGACCCTTTTGGTAACACCACCTTAAATGCCAGCGGCAAACAAGCGTGGGCAGGGTGGCCTGATGTGCCCGAAATCGAAGCCTTGCGTAAGCAATTTGCACTGACTACAGACGACGCCGAGCGCAAAGCCATTGCGCTGAAAATCAATGAGCTGGCGATTGACCAAGGAGTAGTCATCCCCTTAGGGCAATTCACCATTCCATCGGCCTACAGCCAAACGTTGCACAACGTGCCGCATTCCCCCGTCACGGTATTTTGGTCGTTGAGCAAGTCCAACTAGGAGGCCACGCATGCTTGTCTACATTGCTAGGCGCCTGATCACCACCATACCGGTGGTGATCATGGTGGCCATCGTGATCTTTGCCTTGTTACGGCTTACTGGCGACCCGGCTGCAGTCATTGCCGGTGACGATGCCTCGCCCGCCCAATTGGCAGCGATTCGCGCACAAATGGGCCTAGACCGTCCCATCACCACCCAGTTTTTCGACTGGGCTGGTAACTTGTTGCACGGTGATTTGGGTACGTCGCTCTTGTCTGGCACCGCGGTTACCACCCTGATTGCTGACCGCATGGGCCCCACCATTGCCTTAGCCATCAGCACCATGAGTTTCACCTTGTTGATCGCTATCCCCATTGGCTTGATTGCCGCATGGCGACATGGCCGTGCCACCGACAGGTTTGTCATGATTTTGTCGGTATTGGGTTTCTCTATTCCCACTTTTGTGGTGGGTTACCTGCTGATCTACCTGTTTTCGCTGCAATTAGGGTGGTTTCCAGTACAAGGTTACAAAGACTTAAGCCAAGGCTTTTATGCGTTCGCCCAGCGTTTAGTGTTACCTACCATCGCACTCAGCACCGTGTATGTCGCACTGATCGCCCGTATCACCCGCAGTAGCGTGATTGAAGTGATGAACGAAGACTTCATCCGTACAGCACGCGCCAAAGGGGTAAAAGAAAGCGCTGTATTTTTACGCCATGCCTTGCGCAATGCGGCGGTACCTATCGTCACCATTGTGGGCATTGGCGCTGCCGCGTTAATTGGCGGTGTGGTAGTCACCGAATCGGTCTTTAACATTCCCGGCTTAGGTAGGTTGGTCGTAGAAGCGGTACAAGCACGCGACTACCCCATTATTCAAGGGGTGATTCTGCTGTTCTCGCTTACCTACATCTTCATCAACTTGGTTATAGACGTGCTCTACACCGTCTTTGACCCTCGAATCACCTATTGAGGGAGTCTGTTATGCAACCCTATTCTCTCTGGCGTGGCCTGCTTTCTAGGCTGTTGTCACCGGCGGCATTTTTAGCCTGCACTATTGTGATCCTTGTGATTGCGATGGCCGTACTTGCCCCCATCATTAGCACCACCGACCCTATACAAATCAACCCTGCCTCACGTTTATCACCCATTAGCGCAGAACACTGGTTGGGCAGCGATGCGTTTGGCCGCGACATGTATTCTCGTGTGGTGTACGGTGCCCAAGTGTCTATGGTCGTCGGGCTAGGTGCCGCACTTTTTAGCCTAACTTTGGGCTTATTTATTGGTGTGCTGGCCGGTTATTTCCCGCTGTTTGATGCCATCATCATGCGTGTTATGGATGGCATTATGGCGATTCCCAGCATCTTGCTGGCCATTGCGTTGGTATCGCTTACCGGCAGCAGTTTGCTGACGGTATTAGTGGCCATTGTGATCCCAGAAATTCCCCGCGTTGTGCGACTGGTGCGCAGTGTAATTTTGTCTATACGCACAGAGCCCTACGTAGAAGCTGCTATCACTTTGGGGTCACGTATCCCAAAAATCATCGTGACCCACATTATTCCTAATACCTGGGCTCCACTGATTGTGCAGGGCACCTACATCTTTGCATCGGCCATTTTGATTGAGTCCACTTTAAGCTTTCTAGGGGCCGGTTTGCCGCCCGAAATTCCATCGTGGGGCAACATCATGGCAGATGGCCGCATGTTCTTCCAACTTTACCCTGGCTTGGTGCTGTATCCCGGTATTTTGCTGGCCCTCACGTTATTGAGTGTCAACGTATTGGGCGATGTGCTGCGTGACGAACTGGACCCAAGGATGATCAAACGATGACGCAAACCTTTTCAACGACGCAGAGTGACCAGCCCGTGCTGCAGGTACAAGACCTGTGGGTACGCATCGCCAATAGCAAAGAAGGGCAGCACGCCATTTCTAGCATTTCGCTGGATATACACCCCGGTGAAACCGTCTGCCTAGTAGGCGAATCGGGCTCGGGTAAATCGGTGACTTCGCTCGCCACCATGGGCTTGCTTCCTAAAGCCGAGCTGCAGGCCACTCAAGGCCGTATTTTGTTGGATGGCGAAAACCTGCTGGACGCCTCACCCAGCCGCATACGCACCTTGCGCGCCTCCAAAATGGCCATGATATTCCAAGAGCCCATGACCGCGCTCAACCCAGTAGAACGCGTAGGCCCGCAGGTGGAAGAGGTGCTCAAAGTGCACGGTGTGCGTAACCCCAGCGAGCGTAAAAAACAGGTGCTGGCAATGTTCGAGGCGGTGCATTTACCTAACCCCGATAAAATTTATCGTGCCTACCCACACCAGTTATCAGGCGGACAGCGCCAACGCATTGTGATCAGCATGGCACTGATCTTAAAGCCTCGTCTGCTCATTGCCGACGAGCCCACCACGGCCTTAGACGTCACCACCCAAAAGCAGATTCTGGCCCTCATACGCGAACTGCAAGAGCAACAAAATACGGCTGTACTGTTCATCACTCACGATTTTGGGGTAGTAGCCGAAATTGCCGACCGCATTGTGGTGATGAATCGTGGTGCCATGGTAGAAACAGGTACCCGAGACACCATTTTACGTGCCCCCACTCAAGACTACACGCGCCTGTTGGTGTCATCCGTGCCAAGCTTAGTGCCACCCGCACCGCGCGATATTACGCCTGCCCCCATTTTGCAGGTGTCTGAACTGAATAAAACCTATGAAGAACGCGTGCTGTTTTCGGCCAGCCGCAAGGTAGTGGCTGCCAACAACGTGTCTTTTACCCTGAACAAAGGCGAAATTATCGGCATTGTGGGGGAGTCCGGCTCAGGTAAGTCGTCGGTGGCACGCTGCATTATGCGACTGATTAAACCCTCGTCAGGGCAAGTCGCCTTAGGCGACGCCGACCTAGCCACCGCCACTGGCGAAGAGCTACGCCAATTACGCCAACGCATACAAATCGTCTTCCAAGACCCCTACCGTTCCCTTAACCCGCGCTTGCGCATACACGATGCCCTGTTAGAAGGCATGCAGAACTATGGGTTAAGCGCCAGTGAATGTGAAAAGCGTATTGATACTTTGCTGGAATGGATAGGCATGGATCGCAGTGTGCTAAGCCGTTATCCACACCAGTTTTCAGGCGGGCAGCGCCAACGCTTATGTATTGCCCGTGCCTTGGTATTGGAGCCCGATATTCTGGTGGCCGACGAAGCCGTATCCGCACTAGACGTCTCCGTACAAGCGCAAGTGTTAAAGCTGTTAGACGAGCTGCGCCAGCGCATAGGCATTGCCGTGCTGTTTATCACCCATGATCTACGCGTCGCCGCGCAAATTTGCGACCAAATTATTGTGATGCAGCGAGGCACCGTCGTCGAGGCCGGGCCTACCGAACAAGTGCTGGTCAACCCCCAACACGACTACACCCGTTCGCTGATTGACGCCGCCCCCGGACGCCATTGGGATTTCCAACATTTCCGCCCCCTTGAGGCCGCCATTCACTGATCAACGTACACGAGAAAGACTATGGCCAAACATGCCCACATTCTGATTCAACACGCCGAGGTGGCCGATGGCACAGGTGCCCCTAGGTTTGATGCCGACATTGCCATCATCGATGACCGCATCGCCTTTGTAGGGGACTGCAGCCACTGGACGGCCGATCAGCGCATTGATGCCCGTGGCTTGGTAGTATCGCCCGGCTTTATAGACACCCACACGCATGACGACCGCTTACTGCTGTCCAGTAACAGCATGGAGCCTAAAGTTAGCCAAGGGGTCACCACGGTGATTACCGGCAACTGCGGTATTTCGCTAGCCCCTACACCGCAACGCCTACAAGCCCCCATCACACCACCTTTAGATTTGCTGGATGGGGAAGGGGACTGGTTCACACACCCCACCTTCCAAAGCTACGTAGACGCCCTGCAGCAACAACCCGCCGCCACCAATTGTGCCCCTTTAGTGGGCCACACCACGCTGCGCATTGTAGCCATGTCAGCCTTGGACCGACCTGCCACCGCCGACGAACTCACCCGCATGAAAGCCTTGTTGCGTGAAGCTATGCAAGCTGGTGCCATTGGTTTATCCACAGGCTTGGCTTACGACCCTGCCATTGCCGCCTCGACTGAGGAAGTGATTGAACTGGCTAAAGTTGCTGCTGAATTTGGTGGGGTGTATTGCACCCATTTGCGTGACGAATCGGACCACGTCATGGACGCACTAGAAGAGGCTTTCCGCATTGGTCGTGAAGCCAACTTACCCGTCGTGATCTCGCACCATAAAGTCGCGGGTAAAAACAACTTCGGACGCTCTACGGAAACCCTAGAACGCATACGCCAACAAATGGGAGTGCAAGACATTTGCCTAGACTGCTACCCCTATGCTGCGTCTTCTACCGTGCTGTCAGTAAAACATGCCTCATCCGCGTTGAAGGTGCTGGTGACATGGTCTAAATCGTGCCCTGACATGGCCGGTCGCGACTTAGCGGACATACAAAAAGAATGGCAGTGCAGCCTAGAAGAAGCCGTAGGCAGGCTGCAACCTGCAGGGGCTATTTACCACCGCATGGACGATGCCGACGTATCGCGTATTTTGGCGTTTGACGACACCATGATTGGTTCAGATGGCTTACCGCATGATGCCGTCCCGCATCCACGCTTATGGGGCAGTTTTCCCCGTGTGCTGGGCCATTACTCACGCGAGCGTGGCTTATTCAGCTTTGAAAAAGCCATTCATAAAATGACGGGCTTAAGCGCCCAAAAATTTGGATTACGAGATCGTGGATTTATACGTGATGGCGCCTACGCCGATTTGGTCATACTACATGCAGACACCGTTGCGGAAGCCTCCAGTTTCGCTAGGCCCATCGCCCCAGCCATTGGTATAGAAACGGTATTGGTGAACGGCAAAATAGTATGGAATGCAGGGCAAACTACGGATGCCCGTCCCGGGCATGTGCTGTCTCGCGAAGCCGTAACCCCTTAACTGCGGCGCACTACCTGCCCGCACGACCTTGCGCAGGGCAGGTAGTACATCGCATCACTGCTTTTTCACCCCCCAAAACGCCGTAATAGGTGCTTCAGGCAGGTCGCTTAATGCCGTACTGTACGCCGCTGGTGTACGGAACTGGCCCAGCGGCACAATCACCCCTTCATCCAAAACGATTTCTTGGATCTTCGCGGCAATGGCCTGCTTTTCTTCCTTGCTAAGCGCCTTGGCATACTGCACACGCAGCGCTTCAATTTCAGGCACATCCGGCCAGCCAAACCACGCTTTATCGCCATTGGCGGCAATGGTGGTGTTCGCAAACGGGTCTACTGCGGCCGCAATAATACCGTAGGTGGAAAAAATCCCCCAGCCACCGTCTTTAGGCGCTTTATTGTTAGCACGTCTGGATACCACCGACTGCCAATCCATAGACTGCATGTCTACGGTAAACCCTGCATTACGCAACGCTGCCGCAATCACCACTGGCTGCGCTGCAGCCATCACATGATCAGTAGGGTGCAGCAATACCACTGGCGTGCCATCGTAGTTAGCCTCGGCCAGCAATGCTTTGGCTTTTTCTATGTTGCCAGGCACGATCATGTCTGCGCCGCTATAGCTGGCATTGGGCGTACCACACCCAAACGGCGATGGGCAGGTGGAATAGTAATCGGGGTTACCCACCAAGGCTTTCATCACGTCTTCTTGGCTGACGGCATACATTGCCGCTTGCCGCACCAGCTTGTTATCAAAAGGCGGATACAAGTGATTCATACGGTAGTAACTCCAGTTACCCAGCGGATCAATCACTTTGGTGACTAGGTCGCTATTGTTCTGTACTAGCGGCAGCAAATCGTAAGGGTAGTGTTCTATGTAGTCCACCTCACCATTTAACAGTGCATTCGCAGCCGTCATGGCGTCTGGCATGCTGACCCATTCCACCTTATCCACATTCACCACTTTACCGCCTGACGTCCAATCGCTAGGCTCACTGCGGGGCAGATAATCGGTGTTTTTCTCGTACACCACTTTCACGCCAGGGCGAAACTCCTCTGCCACAAACTTAAAGGGGCCAGAACCAATCATTTCAGACACAGCTTTATCTGCCGAGGCCTCCACAATGCGTTTGGGCATCATAAAAGCAGGACGCGAACTGATTTTGGCTAAGCTATCCAGCAACAAGCTAGTAGGCTCGTTTAGCTGCACGTCAAACACCTGATCATCGACGATGTTATAGCCCGCCAGAAAGTCTTTAATCACAGGGCCGGTATTGTCATTGTCTAACCAACGCTGAATGGATGCCACACAATCTTCAGACGTTACCGGCGTGCCATCGTGCCATTTCAAGCCATCACGTAAGGTGAATCTATACACCTTGCCATCGTCCAACACTTCCCAGCTCGCCATTTGTGGCTGCACCGTGAAATCGGAATCCATGCCCACCAAAGTGTCATAGATCATGTATCCGTGCTCTCGGGTAATAAATGCGGTGCTTTGTATGGGGTCCATCATACGTAAGCCAGAATGCATCACGGCGGTAATGGTTTGCGCCATGGCAGGAGCCGCAGCCACCAGCACCGAGCCAGATACTACGGCTTGCAAGACTCGCTTAAGCCTGCAGGATTGCAATCGCTTCATCGTTGTCTACCTCACTGTTTTTTGTGTGAACTTTCTACTTCTAGTTTCTACCCCCTTGCTCTGTGACCGATTGGTCACGACTCCACAATAAACAGTTCACACACCCACCACAATTAGGAAAAACCTGTGGCTACCGCGTCGCCACGAAAAAAACCCAGCTATCGCTTACGCAATAACCGGGCTATAAATTCATCAGAGGTATAGACCACCCAATAGGTGGCTTGGTACTACTTAGCCGTACATCATTTTGGGCAAGCCCAGCACAATGTCAGGCACCATCACCACCAACAAGATCGTTAGCAGCAACATCAAGAAGAATGGCAACGCCGCTTTGGACAAGAACAAAATATCTTTGCCTGTCATGCCTTGCAGCACAAACAAATTCAAACCTACTGGTGGGGTTAATTGCCCCATTTCTACAACCAGCACCAAGTACACACCAAACCAAATTGGGTCTAATCCTGCAGCCTGTACCGCTGGCAACAACACCGCGCTGGTCAGCACCACGATGGAAATACCATCTAGGAAGCAACCCAGCACAATAAAGAACACCGTTAACGCCGCCAACAGTGCGTAGTTATTCAAGCCCAAATCGCCAATCCAGCGAGCCAAATTCATAGGCAGGTTGGAATAGCCCATCGCAATGGTCAAGAACGCCGAACCCGCCAAAATCAACGCAATCATGGACGATGACAAGGTGGCAGCGACCAGACCTTCTTTGAAGGTTTTCCAGTTCAAATCACCAAAAATCCAGCTTAGCAGCAATGCAATCACTACACCCACAGCAGCCGAATCGGTTGGGCTGGCCAAACCAGAATAAATAGAGCCAATCACACCCAAAATGAGCAGCGTCACAGGTAACAACGTACGTGTGGCTTTCATTTTTTGAGCAAAGCTCATGGGCGGATCTTTGGCCGGTACTTTGTCTTTGTTCTTGGTAGACCAAATGGCGACATACGCCATAAACAACAAGATCACCAATACACCGGGCACCACACCCGCAATAAACAAGCGGGCGATGGACAGCTCGGCGGCCACACCGTACACAATCAAAATAATGGAGGGTGGTATTAACAAGCCTAAGGTGCCAGAGCCTGCAATCGTCCCCAAAATCAAGCTTTCATCGTAGCCACGCTGTTTGAGCTCAGGCACAGCGACCTTAGCCACTGTGGCGCATGTTGCCGCCGACGAACCACTTACCGCCGCAAAAATTCCTGACGCCAAAATACCCACATGCCCTAAACCACCCGGTAGCGACCGCATCCACGGTGCCAACCCTGAAAACAAGTCTTGCGACATGCGTGAGCGAAATAGAATTTCACCCATCCAGATAAACAAGGGCAAAGCCGCGAGTGACCATTCTGCTGACGAACTCCAAATATTGGTCGCCAACACACTCACAATAGGGGCGTTGGAAAACAACAGTATGCCCACTATGCCTGTCACAAACAGTGCTATAGACACCCACAACCCTATGGCTAGGCAGCCCAACAGCACGCCCACCATAATCAATGACATGGTTACATCAGACATTACAGCGCCTCCTCAGCAACCGAGTCCGCCGCCAGCGCATCGCTGCGACCTGTACGTACAATTTCCTGCAAGGTGTCCAGTGCCGCGACCAAAAAGACAGCCGACCCCACACACAACACGCTTTGCGGTATCCACAAAGGCACTTTGACTAAACCACTGGCACGGTCGCCCCACAAAAAGGACTCGTAGGCCAACACACCCAAGCTATAGGTAAACAGCACACCCATCATTACCCCTAACAGCGCGATGATGGTCAGTGTGCCTCTACGTATAGGAGAAGGCAGCTTGGACTCCAGCAAGGTCACCCGTATATGTACGGCTTTGCGTAACCCCAAACCCAAGGATAAAAACGTGGCAAAACCCAGCGCATAACCTGAAAACAGCGAATAGGAAGGGATCAGCAAGCCAAAACTCTGATCAAAGAAACGAAGAGCCACGTAATCGATCGTATTGAAGATCACCTGACCAAAAACAATAGCGGCTATGCTCGCCAACGACAGTGCAGCTAAACCTGCACTGATCGTATAAAGGCCATCCAAGATTTTGCGCATGGCAGTTTGCCCACATCAAGATGCCAGCGCAGGAATCACTGCGCTGGCGAATTACAGTCAGAAGTTAGTTGGCGCGGTAAGCCTCAAGCACGACCTCACCTTCGTCGCCGGCTTCTTTCGCCCACTCTGCTGCCATCTGCTCACCCACTTTATGCAGGGCAGCATTCAGCTCCTCAGAGCCTGCACTCACTTTGATACCGTGCTGTTCCAACACATTACGCTGTGCAATGTGATCGGCTTCGGCCATTTCCCAACCGCGTTTTTCTGCAGCAGCCGCCGCATCTAACACCGCTTTCTGAGTGGCTTCATCCAAACCATCAAACACACGCTGGTTCACCACCACAACGTTCTTAGGCAAGAATGCCGCCACATCGTAGAAGTGCGTCAGGTAATCCCACGCCGTGGTGTTCACACCAGTAGAAGTGGACGTAATCATCGCGTTCACACGGCCTGTGGTGAACGCTTGTGCCAAATCAGGCACTTCTACCTGTGTCGGCACCGCACCCGCCAATTGCGCTAGGCGTTCGGTTTGCGGGCTGTATGCACGCATTTTGATGCCTTTCAGATCTTCAATCTTTTCTATAGGGCGATCGGTGTACAGCCCTTGTGGAGGCCATGCTACCGAGAACAATACTTTCAGGTTTTGGCGACCCAACAGGCGTTCCAGTTCAGGTTTAGACACCACGTACATTTTGGCCGCGTCATCAAACGACACCGCTACAAACGGTACGGAGTCCAACGCGAACATTGGGTTCTCATTCGCCAAGTTAGAAATGATGAACTCACCCGTTTCTATCTGCTGCGAACGCACCGCATTTTTGATTTCCTGGTGCTTGATCAATGAACCCGCAGGGTGCACGTTGATTTTTAGCTCGCCGTTTGTGGCTGCTTCCACATCTTTAGCAAACTGCTGGATGTTTTGAGTGTGGAAGTTGGCATCAGGATAAGGGGTGGCCATTTGCCACGTTGTTGCTGCATAAGTAGTCGCACTGGCTAGGGCCAATGCAGCACCTGCAATCATGCTTTTATAGGCGTTCATGTTTCCTCCGTTGTAGGGAAAATCGATATTATTAATAATAGTATCGATAAGATGGATCGTAGTGTAAAGTGCTTTAAACCCAATGTCTATATTAGAATAAACCCTAAAATAGCCACAAAACAGACACAATCCAGAACAAAAATATCTATATTGATAGTATTATTGATAATTAATAAGTCCGTATAATAAGGAGCGCACATGGCTGTGCAACATGACATTCTTGTTGAAGGGAACTGCCTCAGTTTTAAAGGTGGATTCTTTGGTTTTTCGGCTGTGGTGTTAGTCAACGTAGACGGCCACGGCCCTATCTTGTTTGATACCGGCCATCACTCCACCCGACTGCTGTTGTTGAATGCGTTAGCAGAACGCAACCTTAAACCTGCCGACATCAAAACCGTGTTTTTGTCGCACCTGCATTTCGATCACATCAACAACATTGATCTATTCCCCAATGCCACCATTTACGTCAGCTCGGCCGAATGGGACTACTCCCAACACCCTGCATCTGAAGATGTGTTTGGCAGCCAAGGCATGAACGAATACCTGCAGCGCCAAAACCTGCAACTCATACACGAACCCGAAGGCGAGTTGGCCCCCGGCCTGTTCTATAGGCAAGCCCCCGGTCACACCACAGGCAGCTACTTACTGCACTTTGTGAACCCAGAAAACAAGCGCGTAGTCTTGGCGGGCGATGCCTGTAAAACCTACCGCGAACTGGCTACACTGTCGGCTGCCAATGAATATGACCCGGACCGCCAATCCAGTAAAACACTGCAGTGGATAGCCGATAACGCCGACATCGTCGTGCCGGGGCATTTTCCTGAACTGCATCGCACACCACACGGCTGGATCTGGGACCAACCCTCGACGCTGGAACTGATTGTCCGATGAGTACTGAAACCCTTGCCCCATCTTCTGCTGAGCTAATCGCCCAAGAACTGGAAGCCGATATTATTTTCGGCCATCTGCGCCCTCATCAAGAGTTGATTGAAGACACACTGATGGCACGCTTTGACGCCAAGCGTCATGCCGTGCGCGCCGCCATTCAAGAGCTAGTCGCTCGCCAAATCGTGGTGAAGCCACGTTCGCGTTCTGCCCGCGTCAAAGACTTCACGACTCAAGAAGTAGAAGAGCTGTACCACCTGCGCGCTTTGCTGCAAAAAGAAGCCGTCATGATCATGCCGTTTCCTGTGTCTGCCGCAGAATTAGATGCACTGAAAACGCTGCACATACAGTATGCCGCGGCCGCATCGGTTGGGGCAGACCCACGGCTTATTCATCAATTTAATGATGAGTTCCATCGCCAGATCTTTGCCCTGTGTGGCAATGAAACCCTGTGCAAAGCCATTGCGTTTTACACCGAGGCCTCTAACCCCATACGCTCCTACGGTATGACCGATAGACAGTGGTTAGAACAAGCGATCTCTGAACACGCTGCCATGGTAAATGCCATAGAGCAGCAAGACCGCGCCACCTTGGCCCATCTCGTCGTAGAACATATGCAGCCCACACGACGACGTTGGGAATCCATGCGCGGACAAAGCTAAGCACAAAGAACGTCACCGGAATCACCCCACTCATGAAATACGATTACCTCATTATTGGCGCAGGCATTGTTGGAGCTGCGCTGGCTGCCGAAATCGTCAAACGCCGCCCCCACGCCCGTGTGCTGGTGGCCGAAAAAGAAGCCCAACCGGCGTTTCACCAAACTGGCCGCAACAGTGGCGTGGTGCACTCTGGGGTGTACTACACCCCCGGTAGCTTAAAAACGCGTTTTTGCCGAGAAGGGCTAAGTGAAATCAAAGCCTTCTGTGCCGCCCGCCACATTGGCTACGAAGCTCGCGGCAAACTGCTGGTGGCGACGACGCCTCAAGAACAAGAAAACCTGTACAAACTTGAGCAGCGCGCCATCGAAAACGAGGTAGTCACCGAACAACTTACCCAAGCTGACTTAGGTAGGTTAGAACCCGCAATTACTGGGCTTGCCGCACTACGCATCCCTGAAACTGCCATTACTGACTACGCGGGCATCACCAAAGCCTTATTGGCCGATGTAGAAAACGCAGGCAGCACAGTGCTGTTTAATGCTCCGGTGACATCCGTCACCCAAGTGGGTTCGGCCTACCGTGTACAAGCCGGTAATCAACACATCGAAGCAGGGCACATTATTGCGTGCACGGGCTTGGCCTCTGACCGCGTTGCCCGCATGTTGGGTATGGACCCAGGCATTAGGATTTTGCCGTTTCGTGGCGAATACTTTGTGTTGCCAGCCCACCTAAACAAAGTTGTACACAGCCTGATTTACCCCGTACCCGACCCCACCTTGCCATTTTTAGGGGTACACCTCACACCTATGATTGATGGCACCATCACCGTAGGCCCCAACGCTGTTTTGGCCTTAGCACGAGAAAAATACAGCCATTTCAGCGTAGACATGCGCGACGCGTGGTCTGCCCTGAGCTACAGCGGCCTGTGGAAAATGTTAGCCAAACACCCACGCGCCACCTGGAACGAGCTTAAAGGTTCATTGTTCAAGCAAGTCTATCTGGATGCTGTGCGTAAGTATTGCCCCACTGTGACCTTGTCTGACCTACGCGTTTACCGCAGCGCTAACCGCGCCCAAGCCGTACGTCCCGACGGCTCCTTAGTGGATGACTTTTTGATCAAGCATTCTGGCGGCCTTACCGCTATTTTGAATGCACCGTCCCCTGCTGCAACAGGCGCCATGCCCATTGCACGTCATATTGCAGACGAACTGGGTCTGTAAGCAATATCGTCAGTACAAAAACGGCGTGTAGAAAACTCTACACGCCGTTTTGCTTTCTGCATCACCCTTATCTCGCCGTCACAGCCTGTGCATAACGTTGCTGCGCATTCCCCTCAATTTCTATATAATTAGCCACCATACTATATGGTGATTTGGCTATGGAACAAAAATATCGCGCGCTACTCAGCGTAGCTCAACAGCAGCAACTTCCGCATGTGGATAACATTCGTTTGTGTTTTCAAATGTTGTCGTTAACCGCGGCTATTGATAGAGACTGCGCGGTACAGCTAGCCCCGCATGGGCTGTCAGAAGGGCGCTTTATTTTGTTATTTTTATTGGATAACGCCCCCGATGGGTTAGCACCAGCCGCCTTGGCTGAACAAGCGGGCGTGACCCGTGCCACGGTTACCGGATTGCTGGATGGTTTAGAGCGCGATGCCTTAATCGCCCGCCATGCCGATCCCGTCGATAGACGCGCATTGTGCATACGCTTAACTGACACTGGCAAAGCTCTGGCCGCTCAGGTGTTTGAACAACATAGCCGTTGGATTGCCAGTCTTTATGCATCGCTCACCGCCACCGAACGAGAGCAGCTATCGACCCTGCTTAGCAAAGTGGCCCAGCACCTTCCCACACAAGGTACCCCCACACCATGAGCGCTACACCTCCACGTAAAGGTGCAAACCGCGTCGCTGATATCCCTCCTGATATTTTGGAAGCCTTGTCAGTGGGACAGATTCCCAGTGCTACGCTGACCGAGGGCTTAGCCGTAGACCAATACCGGCTGCTATGTACCGTATTTCCCTCTCTGTCTACTGATGTTCTGCACAAAGCCCACGCCTTTACTGAGCTAGGTATATTGCGCCGTATGGTCGCCATGGGAACCTTGCTGCAAACCGAAGTGGGCAACGACGCATTGACCACCTGCCTGGCACACCCCTCAGACACCGTACGCGGGTGGGCATGTTTTATGATTGGTGCGCAGGCCCCACTACCGCTAGACAAACGCTTAGCCGCCATACGCCCCTTAGCCGATGATGAACACTTTGGGGTGCGAGAATGGTCATGGATGGCTGTGCGCCCGTACTTGGTGAACGAACTAGACAGCGCCATTACGTTATTGACGGCTTGGACGGCATCACCCTCGGAATGGGTACGACGTTTTGCGTGCGAAGCGCTACGCCCACGCGGGGTATGGTGTGCGCACATTGCCGCCTTTAAAAAAGAGCCACAGTTGGCATTACCTATTTTGGAAGCACTGCGTGCCGACCCATCCGTTTATGTACAGGATTCTGTTGCCAACTGGTTAAACGACGCCGGTAAAGACCAACCTGACTGGGTACAAGCGCTATGCACACGATGGCTGGCCGAATCGCCTACCGATGCCACCCAACGCATCTGCCAACGAGCACGCCGTAACCTGAAATAAACAGGGAAGCGCAGGGACTTTCTTGCTGTGGCGCGACTCCAGTGCTAGCGTTAGAGTTTCTGGCCGTTGACGTTGCGTCGTCAGGGCTCTAGCCATGCATTTTCAGGAACTACTATGCAACTCCCACTCTATCAAGTTGATGCATTTGCCTCTAAGCCCTTCGAAGGTAACCCCGCTGCGGTATGCCCGTTAGACGCGTGGCTAGACGACAAAACTTTGCAAAACATCGCCGCCGAAAACAACTTATCGGAAACCGCATTCTTTGTGCCTGACGAACACGGCTATCACCTACGCTGGTTCACTCCCGAGGTAGAAGTAGATTTGTGCGGCCATGCCACCTTAGCCAGCGCCTGGGTGCTGATGCACGAGCTGAACTACCCCAACGACGTTATACATTTCTCTACCCGCAGTGGCCGCCTGTCGGTGCGCCGCTCCCCTCATGGGTTAGAGATGGATTTCCCCAGCCGCCCGCCACAGTCGTGTGCCATCCCTGATGGCTTGTTAGATGCTTTGGGCGTAGAAGCAGCCACCGTACTGTCTTCGGACGATTACATTGTGGTGATAGAAGATGAAAACCTCATCCCACGCCTTGCCCCTGATCTGGCCCGCCTAAGAGGCTTGCCTAATCGCGGTGTGGCCGTGACTGCCCCCAGCAAAACGCTAGATTTTGTGACGCGTTGGTTTGGGCCTAACGTGGGCGTAAGCGAAGACCCCGTTACCGGTTCTGCTCACACCGCGCTTGCCCCTTACTGGGCACAACGCTTAGGTAAAACCCAGTTGCGTGCTCAACAAGGTGGCGCACGCCGTGGCTACTTACATTGTGAAGTCGCTGGCGACCGCGTGTTGATTTCGGGCAATGCGGTGGTGACCTTACGCGGTCACCTTTATCTGTAAGAAGTAGGGCGGCTTATGCCGCCCTACCTTTCACGTTGCCTGTTAGTAGGTAGCACGCCCACCCGACACATCAAATACTGCCCCCGTGGAGAACGATGCCTCTTCTGATGCTAGCCAACACACAATAGACGCCATTTCCTCTACTTTACCGAAACGGTGCATAGGAATCTTGGACAGCATGTAGTCAATGTGTGTTTGGGTCATCTGTGCAAACATGGGCGTTTCTACGGCTGCAGGGGTAATACTGTTCACCGTCACGCCTTTGGTCGCTACCTCTTTAGCCAACGATTTACTCAACGCAATCACAGCAGCCTTTGAGGCGCTATATGCCGACGCATTAGGGTTCCCCTCTTTACCCGCAATAGAAGCAATGTTCACCACTCGACCATACTGCTGAGCAGCCATATCTTCCATCACCACTTTATTGCAATGGAAGAGAGCATGTACATTAATATCAAACACCTCTTTCCAGTCTTCTACGCCGTAATCAATAACCGTGGTGTTCGGCCCGGTAATCCCCGCACTGCACACTAAAATATCGACGTTTCCTAAGTCTTTCTTCGTTTGTGCATATGTACGTTGTACGCTGCTGTAGTCTTGTAATGCCACATCATACACATGCACATCTTCTGTTTTCGCCACCTCCGCCAGCCGCTGCTGATCGCGGTCCCATACGGCCACCTGCGCACCTTCCCGGCGTAAGCGCTGCGCAATGGCTAAGCCTATTCCAGAGGCACCTCCAGTCACCACTGCCACACGCCCTGCAAAACGTTGAGTACTCATAGTGTTGTCTCCTTCCTTATTGTTGGATGCCATACATCCTGACTTACATGACTGCTCCAATCTGCCAAGGCACAAATTCACAGTCACCAAACCCTTGGGCTTCAGACTTTGTTGGTTCGCCAGATGCCACTCTTAAGATCAATTCAAAAATTTCTTGCCCGCACTGTTCTACGGTTTGATCACCATCGATGATCTCGCCACAGTTCACATCCATGTCATCTTTCAGACGGTTGTACATAGTGTTGTTCGTCGCCACTTTGATACATGGCACAGGCTTAAACCCTGAAACCGAGCCGCGTCCTGTGGTGAAACAAATCATGGTGGCTCCGCTGGCCACCTGACCCGTCACAGAGGCAGGGTCATAACCAGGACTGTCCATAAATACAAAACCACGCTCACGTATAGGCTCACCGTATTGGTACACATCCACCAAATTGGTACTGCCACCTTTAGCCACCGCACCCAGCGACTTTTCTAGAATAGTGGTCAGCCCACCCGCCTTATTACCTGGTGAAGGGTTGTTATCCATCTTCCCGTCGTTACGGGCGGTGTAGTCTTCCCACCAACGTATGCGTTTGATGAGCTTATCGGCCACTTTCTCACTGACTGCACGACGCGTGAGCAAGTGTTCGGCCCCATACACCTCCGGTGTTTCAGACAGCACGGCTGTACCACCGTGACGTACTAAGATATCCGCCGCTACCCCCAGAGAAGGGTTAGCAGTCATACCGGAATAGCCGTCCGAGCCCCCACACTGCAGCGCCAGAATCAGTTCACTGGCAGGCACAGTTTCGCGCTGATGCTCATTCGCAAACACCATCATGTCAGCCAAATACTCACAGCACTTTTCTACAGTTTTCGCTGTACCGCCGGTGTCCTGAATATTCAGTACGCGACAATCCACGGTGTCTTCTAGGTTGTATGCATCCACTAGATACCGTATTTGGTTGGCTTCACACCCCAGACCCAAAATTAAAATGCCAGCAAAATTAGGGTGCTGCGCATAACCCCAAATCGTGCGCTGTAACAGCGCAAACCCTTCCCCTGAGTCCGCCATACCGCAACCCGTACCGTGGGTCAGCGCCACGACACCATCAATGTTTGGGTAGTTCGCCAACATGCCACTGCGCTCTACTTGTGCGGCCACTTGGCGCGCCACCGTTGCCGAACAATTGACGGTGGTCAGAATCCCCAAATAGTTACGTGTACCCACCTTGCCATTAGGGCGTTTATATCCTTGGAAAGTGGCCGGTTTCTCTACATACTGGGTAGGTTTTACGTCCTGACCTACGGCGTAATCCCTATCAAAATCATGCAGCGTCACGTTATGCACATGCACATGTTCGCCAGCCAAAATATCGGATGATGCAAAGCCTATGATTTGCCCATATTTGCGTATGGCATCGCCACGCACAATAGGCGCTAGTGCCACCTTATGCCCCACTGGAATAGAAGCAGTAGTCACTACGCCAAAAGCACTAACCGTGGTACTGGCAGGTAGTGCCACACAGGCCACGGCCACATTGTCTTGTTCGCTCAGGCGTACTAGCTGTTTAGAAAGAGTTGATTTATTCATCGTCACACCAATATTGAATAATGCATGCAATAACCATACATATGCGGTAAAAAAACTGGGCAATATGTGCTACTGCACCAGTTCTTACCACACCCTTAAAACGGATAACCTAGCCTTGTTTCTATCGCTGCCTGACGCAATTCTGCAATCACATCTTCCGGCAGTTGTACCCCTTGGCAGTCCGCTTTATGCCAATTCGCCATCCCATTCCACCCTGGCATGCGAGGTGGTCGTGCTGGATCTATAGGTGGGTTGGTAGACACCTGCTCAGACAAGAAAGCCACCTCGTCTTTTAGCGCTTGCAACCCACCTAAGTATTCAGGATCAATCACTTGTATATAGACAGATGCCCCCCAACCTGTGGGTTTGTCCTTACGCCCAAAGCCCCCAATGCCTGAGGTCAATGCTTCTACCATTAACCCTAAGGCAAAGCCTTTGTACCCATATTCCATACCCCCTAACGGCAAGATAGTGCTAGGCGGCGATGCAAAAGCCGTTTCCGGATCGTCCGAGAGTGTGCCGTCCGCCGTAAGTAGCACAGGGTGGTTTAACTTCTTACCTAGCTGCCGCTGCTTACCCACCATGCCATTGGTGATGCTAGACATGCTCACATCAATCAAAATCGGTTCTGGCTCACCGGGAATACCCATCGCCAAGGGGTTAGGGGTTTGTATGGCACGTGTACCACCAAACGGTGCCACTGACGCTGCTGCAGGATCAGACGACATAATCACGCACACCAGATCTTGATCCACCACACTTTTTAAATACGCTCCCAAGCACGCAATATGATGGCTCTGGCGGATGTTTGCCACCCCTATACCGTACTCACGAGCCGCAGCACTGGCCCATTGCAATGTCTCATGCAGTACATAGGGCCCTAACAAGTACTGAGCATCATACAAGCGCAAAACAGGCGAAGACTTCAGTACAGTCAGACGCTGTGGATCTATAGCAGCATGCCCATTTCGTATGTCCCGCAAATAACCTCTTGCTAGCTTCACCCCATGGGTATGCTGCCCCAGACGGTCCCCCGCGACCAACACATCACTGACCACACGAGCGACAACGGGATCTACCTGCTCTGCCACAAACAGTTGCTGAACAAAACGATTCAGATCTTCAATGGCGATACTCACATCAACCTCTCTTTCAATGGTGGTTTTTCTGTGCCGTTAAATGGTTCGTAGCGGCTACCTCTCGATAGCGTTTGATCCAACGCAGCAGCAACGGAAAAACGAAAATCAACACAACAAAACTGGCTAAGGTGGCACTCAGTGGCCGCGCCACAAAGTCCAGCAAGTTTCCATTGGCTTTAAGCATAGAACTCATGAAACTACTTTCTAAAGTATTGCCTAACACTAGTCCCAAAATAGCAGGAGCCAGTGGAATACCTGCCGAAATCATGATGTACCCAACCACGCCAGCTACCAACATGATCCACAAATCCATCGCTGTATTATTAATGGCAAATGCCCCCACTATGCAGAAGCACAGAATAATAGGCATCAATACTCGAATCGAGACACGGTTCAGTACATAAGCCAAGCGTATGGCCATATACCCCACCGGCAGCAGAACGAGGTTAGCAATAAAGAAAATCGTGAACAGTCCATACACCAATGCACTCTCACCGCTAAAAATAGTAGGGCCAGGGTTAATCCCTTTCACATACAGGACACCGATCACAATAGCTGTAATAGAGTCCCCAGGAATACCGAAGACCAGCGCAGGTACATACGCACTAATCACTGACGTATTATTCGCTGAGCTTGCATCCACAATTCCTTCTACATGACCCGTGCCAAATTTTTCTGGCTGTTTAGAGCGACGTTTACTAATACCGTACGCAATCCATGCAGCAACGTCCGCCCCTGCACCGGGCAGTACACCCGTTACCAAGCCAATGGTGCTACCACGAGTCAGCCCATACCAGTATTTGCGAATAGTCGCCCACACGCCGGTAAATACCGCACCCGTTTCGCGCTGCATTGCTGTCAACGTATTGGTACGATCTAAATTCCGGTACAAGAACATCACTTCGCTGATAGCAAAAAAACCAATCATTACAGGGATGAAGTTCACGCCTGCTAGCAAATCTGGCACATCAAATGTAAAGCGTGGCGTACCCGTAATAATGTCCAACCCTATGGTGGACACAAACAGCCCCAGCATCATAGACAACAGCGATTTCGCCAATGAACCCGACGCAATAAAGGCGGCGCAGCTCAAGCCCAAAACCGCTAACCAGAAATACTCAAACGAGCTGAAATTCAGTGCAAACTCGGCCAACGTAGGTGCCACCAGCATCAACATGGTGGCACCCACCACCCCACCAATTACCGAACACACCAACATCACACCTAAAGTTTGGCGCGACTTACCTTGCTTGTTTAACTTATACGCATCGGACACATAAGCAGCAGAAGAGGGCGTACCGGGAATGTTCAAATACACCCCGGGAATATCACCCGAAAAAATCGCCATGGCAGACGAGGTCACAATAGCCGCAATCGCAGGAATCGCATCCATATGAAAGGTGACTGGTACCAACAGCGCTACCGCTAACGTCGCCGTTAACCCTGGTACAGCCCCCACAAATACGCCAAATACCGCACTAGCCAGCACTACCAACAGCACTTCGGCATTAAACACCAGTGCCATACCACTCAAAATTTCATGCATGGTTCGCTCCGGTGATTAACCCAACAAGCCTTCTGGCAATGGCACCAGCAAATACTCGGTAAATACGTAGTAAATAAGGCCTGCACCCAGTAACGAGGTAGGGATAGACAGCCTTAACGACACCTTGCCTAAACACAGGAGCACGAACATCACTACTGCCAACATGGGCATCGCGCCTATTCTGTCACTGGTATAGATGTACAGCACCACGAGCAAACAAGGACAAACCACCCGCACTCCCTGTACCACCCGCACAGAAACAGGTACTGACACACTCTGTTGACGCGACGCCAAGACCGATTTGATATTGCCAAAAACCAAGGCTAATCCCGCCAATGCCATACCTGCGCCAGTCACTGATGGAAACAGTGATGCGCCATAACTTAAACTGCCTACAGTAGGAAACTCTCTGGCATGCCAAATAACTAGTACGCCCAATATGGCAAAGATCACGCCTATTACGATGTCTCGCATGGACTTCTCCCTTCTTGGCAGGGCTACCTATCACTAGGCAGCCCTATGCAGTGTTATTATTTTTTCGCCAAGCCACTTTCTCGCAGCAACTCACCCATAAAGGCATCGTTCTCCACCAAGAACTCCCCAAACGACTTAGCATCACGATATTCCGCACCAAAGCCTTGGTTTTTGATGAAAGACTGATAAAACTCGCTGTCGTAAGCCACTTTCACCGCTTGCTCTAATCTCGCTACGATTGCTGGGTCCATACCTTTGGGGCCAATCACACCACGCCATGTACCAATGGTGTAATCCGTGCCCAATTGCTCTTTCAATGTGGGAACCTCAGGGAAACTAGGATTTCGCTCAGGCGCCATCACTGCCAGAGGGCGAGAGCGCCCGGCCTCAATCATGGCACGCCCCTCAGCCAATGCAGATGGCACTATCTGTATGCCACCCGATGCCAACTCAACCATCGCTGGCGCAGCACCTTGACTAGGAATCCACGTCACCTGATCGGCAGGCATTTGCTGATTCAACAACAACCCTGTAAGCGCTAAATGCCAAATCCCCCCTTGCCCAGTACCCGAAGCTTTGAACGTTCCAGTAGGATCTGCCGCGACAGCAGCCAACAAATCCTTAGCGCTCTGATACGACGATTCTGACGACACCTGTAAGCCGGCATAGTCAAAGTTCACCATCCCTACGGGCGTAATATCTTGGTAGGTCAAATTGGTGAGGTTCTGCCAGTGCATCATGGTCAGCTCACCTGAAAACAAAGAAATGGTGTAACCATCAGGCTTTGCCGACACAATGGCATTTAACCCTACTACGCCGCTTCCCCCTTGGCGGTTCACCACGTTAATCACCACACCTAAGTCTTTCTCCATGGCTGCTGCCACCGCTCTAGCGACAGCATCAGTGCCACCACCCGCCGCCCATGGCACCAACATGGTGATAGGTTTGGAAGGATAGCCCTGAGCCATTGCAGGGCTACTAGCCAACCCCGCTATCCCCATTGCACAAGCTACTACACCGTATTGCACTACTTGTCTGCGAACTACAGAAAAAGTTGCCTTTGTGTTGCTCATAGAGGTCTCCCCTTGTTTGGTGGAATATCAGTACGTCTTCGTGAGAGTTTTCTGCTTTTTAATAACGCATTTATAAAAATAACTTTTACTGATGACAATGATCATTGCACACAAAGTTCATTAATATGAATTGGGGTTTTCCAGAAAATTGAATATGCACGCTAGGGGTCAGTACGATCATGGTCAGCTACCGCATAATCTGGCATGATGTTCAGCAGACTTTTTCCCTTACACCCACACGGGGCTACTTTCAGGCGTATGCAACAGAATACGGAGCAAAAAACCGCAGCAGTACCGCTTTACGAAGCCATCGCCACGGCACTACGCACAGCGATTGCGCAGCGCGTGCTGAAAGCCGGTGATCTGATCAATGAAAGCATGGTGGCCCAGGCATTCAACGTTAGCCGCACCCCGGTGAAAGCCGCCCTAAAAGCCTTGATAGATCAAAATGTGGTCTACAAGCATAGTGGCCGTGGTGTAGTGGTAGGGCCTAGCAATGTCAAACAAAAAGTGACCCGTCTCAGTAGCTTTGAGCTGTCCGCTTTAGAACCTTTTGGCGATGCACTTCGCTCACCTGACTCTTGGATTCAGGTCTACGACGACGTAGAACGTGAAGTCTGTAATCACGCCATTTTTGGCCCCGTACGTATAGTAGAAACCGAGCTGGCTAAAAGCTTTGATGTCAGCCGTACTGTTGCCCACGAAGTGCTCATGCGCTTAGAAGGGGTAGGTTTGGTGGAAAAAGACCCAGCGGGACGTTGGTCTATCGTGCCCATGACAGCCGAGCGTGTACGTCAACTATACGAAATACGCCGCTACCTAGAACCGCCCGCATTGCGCAAAAGCGTAGAGCACATTCCACAAGAGGTACTTAACCACATGTGGGAACGCTTAGAGGCCATTAGCAAACGCTACCCTAATGTGAGCGAAGCCGAGCTAGACGACCTAGAAAAAGACCTGCATTTTCGCTGTTTAAGCTACTGCCAAAACGAAGAACTGATTAAGTTGCTGGGCCATACCCAAGCCTTGCTGATCAATAACAAACACATGCTGGGCGGCTACCTAAAGCTGCCCGCTATGGACCCGTTTTTAGAAGAGCATAGGCGCATCATGCAAGCCTTGATGCAACGCCAACCCGACGCAGCAGCTCAAGCCTTAGATGATCACCTACGGTTGTCTATAGACAAAACCATAGAACGCCTGCACATAGTGGCCAGCGAGCCCGCTAAGCATCTACCTAGCTACATGACTGCCCTACGCGACACCCCCTAAACACTACTGTCTGGCTACACATCTACACCCGCTTAATGCGGGTGTTTTTGCGTGTGGTGCATTGCACTACAGTCGCGAAATATTTTACCCGGGTAATATTGACTATTGATTTTATCAGGGTAAAAATAAGCACATTGTCACTTTTATAGATTTGGCTATGTCTGATACGCACACCTACACCAGCTTTGACGGTCACCGTCGTTTAGCGACTGGCACTTTGCAGGTCAACGCATTGGCTATCAAGCGTGCTCTTGAACAAGGCACTACCCACGCGGTAATGCTGTTTGATGATGCCACTGGCCGCACCGTAGAGGTAGACACACGCGGCTCCGACGCCGAGGTACTGGAAAGACTTCGCCCTGCAGCGGATACAGCACCCGTCACCGCACCACAAGAAGACGCTACACCACGCGGTCGCGGTCGTCCCAAACTGGGCGTAGTCGCACGGGAAGTCACCTTATTACCGCGTCATTGGGAATGGTTAGCGCAACAACCCGGTGGCGCATCCGTCACCCTACGCAAGCTGGTGGAAGCCGCCAAACGCGCCAACAGCGATAAAGACCACCGTCGTAAAGCACATGAGCGCACCTACCACTTTATGGTCGCCATTGCGGGCGACTTGCCCGGCTTTGAAGAAGCCACGCGTGCTTTGTTTGCCAACGATGCCGCTGCCTTACAAGCACAGATAAGCCAATGGCCTACTGACGTTCAAACACACACCATGACACTCGCATTTGGTGCCACCCACGTTTAATCACGGCTGGCACATTGGAATTACCATGCAACACATCACCGCCAACGGCATCACTCTGGGCTATGACAGCTTTGGGGATGCCCGCGACCAGACTATTTTGCTGATCTCTGGCTTAGGCACCCAGATGATCCGCTGGAGCACCTCTTTTTGTGAAGACTTAGCCGCCCAAGGGTTTAGAGTCATACGTTTTGATAACAGGGATGCAGGGCAGTCTACCCACTTCACCCACCACCCCGTGCCCGATTTTGCAGCACTGGCACAAGCCGTTGCCGCGCAGCAAAAACCAACCGTTCCCTACACACTGCGTGACATGACGGCTGATGCCATAGGCTTGTTAGACGCTTTAGCTATTCAACGCGCCCACGTTGTGGGTAGGTCTATGGGTGGCATGATTGCCCAGCTCATGGCGAGTTTGTATCCACAACGCGTGCTGACTTTAACCTCGATTATGTCTAGTACCGGTAACCCCGCCTTACCGTCAGCCGCCCCGGATGTCATGGCCTTGCTCACCCAGCCTGCACCTAACTTGCATGAGGACACCGTAGGGTTTTTGAATCATCGCCTGCAATTTGCCAAACGTATCGCTAGTCCAGGTTATTTTTTCGATGACGTAGCACAGCGCACACTCATACTAGAAGAAGCCAATACCGCCTACGACCCCACTGCATTGGGCCGACAACTTGCCGCCATTGTGGCAACGGGTGACTTACGCCCTGCCTTGGCGAGTATCGTTGCACCTACGTTGGTGATTCACGGCACAGACGATCCATTAATACCGTTAGCCTGTGGCGAAGACACAGCGGCAACGATTAGCAACGCAACATTCATGCCTATAGCAGGCATGGGGCATGATGTACCAGTAGAACTGCATCACCTCATTATCCAAGCCATTGTGCGCACTGCGTGCCCCCACAAAGCCCGTATGCACTAAGCGCTTTGCCTGCCCGTAAATGATTCAAGCCTTGCATGGATCTCTATGCAAGGCTTGAATTTTTGGTGCTGCTATTAAGCGCTAAAGCTTAGTCCAGCAAATCAGCCGACCAGGCGTGTACTTCTTGACGCTGCTCACCCAAGCCTTCAATACCTACATTCATGACGTCACCGGCTTTCAGATACACATGAGGTGTCTGGCCCATACCTACGCCAGGAGGCGTACCGGTAGAAATCAAATCGCCGGGGTACAAGGTAGTGAACTGACTGATGTAATGCACCAAGAACGCCACGTTGTACACCATGGTGGCGGTACTACCATCTTGGTAACGCTTGCCGTTTACATCTAACCACATTTTCAAATTTTGTGGATCAGCCACTTCATCGCGTGTAACCAACCATGGACCTACTGGACCAAAGGTATCGCAACCTTTGCCCTTATCCCAAGTACCACAACGCTCTACTTGGTATTCGCGCTCAGACACATCGTTCACCACGCAGTAACCAGCCACGTATTCCATTGCTTCTTCTAAGCTGACGTAACGTGCTTTTTTACCAATCACCACCCCCAGCTCAACTTCCCAATCTGTCTTGACGGAGTTCTTGGGCATCACAACGTTGTCGTTTGCACCAGTAGGTTTGGACCATTTGTTGAACAGTACGGGTTCAGCCGGTACTTCTTGGCCGGTTTCGGCCGCGTGGTCACTGTAGTTCAAACCCACACAAATGAATTTACCCAACCCCGCAAAAGGTACACCGTAACGGCCGGGGTTTTGTACAACAGGTAGACTGTTGATATCTACGCCTTTCAGCTTAGCCAAACCAGCATCGCTCAGCATGTCAGCGGTAATATCGCTCACCACGCCAGACAAGTCACGCACTTGACCCTGCGCATCAACCAAACCGGGCTTCTCGTGGCCCACTGCGCCAAAACGTACTAATTTCATTGTTCTATTCCTCTACTAGTTAGACCAACCACCGTCGATCACCATGTTGGTGCCGGTCGTAAAACGGGATTCATCAGAAGCCAAATAAATGGCCATGGCTGCAATTTCTTCAGGACGGCCGAGTCTACCGACTGGCTGACGGGAAATGAAGGCTTTTTCCACGGCATCTGTGCTGCTGTTCAAGTTCGATGCCTGTGTCGCAATGCGCTCACGCAGGGAAGGGGATTCAATTGTGCCGGGGCAAATACTATTACAACGCACGCCTTGGGTAACGAAATCTGCTGCTACGGACTTGGTCAACCCAATCACCGCTGCTTTGCTCGTCCCGTACACACAACGTGTAGGCACCCCTTTGATGCTGGATGCCGCCGACGCCACGTTAATAATCGAACCGTTGCCACGCTCAAGCATGCCGGGCAGTACAGCACGGATCGTGTGATACATAGATTTCACATTCAGATCCATGGAGCGTTCCCACGCTGCTTCATCACACTCCAAAATGGAGCCATGATGTACATAGCCTGCGCAATTAAACAGCACGTCCACCGGGCCTAACGTTGCAATAAACGCTGCCACCGCTTTACCGTCCGTCACATCCAGTTTAGCAACGGTTGCACCCTGCAAGTCGGCCAATAAGGCTGGGTTAATATCAGTAGCGATCACTTTCGCGCCTTCTGCTAAAAAGGCCTCAGCCGTCGCACGGCCTATACCTTGTCCAGCAGCGGTAATAAGTGCCACTTTATTTTCTAAACGACCTTTCATCGCTGCGCATCCTTTGTGCGAAAAATCGCAATAATCCTCAAAGGGTTATTGCATACGTTGTGTAATACTTCACGGCATACGTTACGGTATTTGAAAGCTGTTCTTATTAGTGAAATCCCTAAGCCATTACCTCCCTAATTCAAAAGGCCGCTTTTTTTACTTGCATGTAAAATGAAAAACTCACATATAAAATAAAAATGACTATGACCACGCCCGCTCCCACCAAAAAAACAGCCAGCGCAGACGCCCGCTACAGCGCCCCAGCCTTGGAAAAAGGTTTGGATATTCTGGAAGTATTAAGTAAGACCCCACAGGGGTACACGCTCAATGAGCTCAGTCAGGTATTGGGGCGCAGCGTAAATGAAATTTTCCGCATGGTCAGCACCTTGCACCAGCGCAACTACATACACATCAACGACCGTGATCGCTACGCCTTAACGCTGAAACTTTTCACGTTGGCGCACGAGCAAGAGCCCATCAAATCGCTGATTAAAGAGGCACTACCCCTGCTGGCCGAGCTGTCAGAACGCAGCATGCAATCCAGCCACTTGGCGCTGTATCAAAATGGTAGGGTGATGATTACGGCACAAAATGACAGCCCAGAACGCTGGTCATTTGGGTTGAAAACCGGTGCACAAATAGGGTTAACCGACACCTCGTCGGGGCACGTGTTACTCGCGTTTGCCGACGATTTGGCACGCGCACGTATGTTGAACCATCATGTCAGAATTGATGGTGAGATCGCGCACGAACCCGAAGCGCTGACCAAAATACTGAACGCTGTGCGCCAACAAGGCTATGCCACCATGCCCAGCATTCAGATTCAGGGCGTAACCAACATTGCTATGCCCGTGTTTGGGGTAGCGGGCAAAATCCATGCAGCCATTAACGTGCCGCATATTGCCCGCATCGACGGTTTACGTCGCCCCAATGTAGAACAGATCATCACCATACTGCGTGATATCACACTGCGCTTAGGTCTGCGTATAGGCTACATACCTAGCGTAGATGGCCCTCATGCAGTGACCGCATCGGCCACTAAAGACTGACGGCCCGACACGCGTATTACCTCGTCTACCAACTCTATCCAGTGCTGAATAGGAATAGGCGACTTGGCTGCCAAGTGACCATAACAGCCCACGTTGGCAGTCACGATCATATCGGGTGAGTTAATCTGTAGTGACTCCAACTTGTTAGTACGCAGTTGCTCGGACAGTTCTGGTTGCAGCACCGAGTACGTACCGGCAGAACCACAACACAAGTGACCATCACGCACTGCTACAGGGTTAAAGCCAAAGGCTTTCAGCAAGGACGAAATAGAACCTTTGTTTTGCAGGGCGTGCTGGAAGCTACATGGCTCTTGCACGGCAATTTTCAAAGGTTGTGCGGTTTGCGGCAACAATTCGGCATCCAACAACGCCAATTCGTCTTGCACCACACGGCTAATGTCGCGCGCCATACCCGATACCGTACGGGCTTTGTCGGCGTATTGCGCATCGTTCGCCAATAAATCGCCGTAATGCTCTAGCTGCACCCCGCACCCACTGGCGGTACTGATGATGGCATCGGCTTGCTGCCCAGAAATCATGGGCCACCACGCATCAATATTGCGTCGTGCTTGCTCTTGCGCACCTTCTAAGTCATTCATGTGGTGTTTAATCGCACCACAGCAGCCTGCTTTTTCTATACGTACTAAGGTGATACCCATGGCATCTAACACACGTATAGCCGCGATGTTCGTTTGCGGCGTCAGCGTAGGTTGTACACAGCCATCCAACAGCAGCATTTTGCGCTGATGCACACGGGTAGGCAGCGGCAACGACTCCGCCTTACGCTCGGGTAACAACTCTTGCAAGCTTTCGGTTAGCAATGGGCGCACTTTGTAGCCCACGGCGGCCACTTTAGAAAACACAGCGGGGTTAGAGGCCAATTCCTTCAAGCCCCAACGCACCACTTTGTCTTTCATGGGGCGTTCTACTTTGGTTTCCAGAACGCGTCGGCCCACTTCCACCAATTCGCTGTAACGCACACCTGAAGGACAGGTGGTTTCACAGGCGCGGCAAGTTAAGCAATGATCCAAGTGTTCCATGGTAATGCCGGTTACGGTCTTACCTTCGAACATCTCTTTCATCATGTAGATACGCCCACGTGGGCCATCTAGCTCGTTACCCAGCAATTGGTAAGTAGGGCAGGTGGCATTACAGAAACCACAGTGCACACACTTCGCAATCACCTCTTTGGCTTTTTCCCCTTCAGGGGTGCCAATAAACTCTTCTGCCAATACGGTTTGCATTACAGAACTCCCGTATAAAGACGACCTGGGTTCAATACACCGGCAGGGTCAAACGCTTTTTTCAATCGCTGCTGCAAGCGCAACATAGGCTCAGGCAAAGGATGGAAGGCCGACGTTACTGCACCTTGTGCGCGAAACACGTTCGCCGTACCACCCACTTTGCTGACTTGTGCACGTACTTCTGCTTCGCTAGCGGTGCTGAACTGCCAGCGCAACGCGCCGCCCCATTCCACCAATACATCTGCACCACTGTCGATGACAGGCGTGGTGCTAGGCACCGACAAACGCCACAAATGGCCCGCGTTTTGACGCTGGAACCACTGGTGCTGCTGCTCACGAATGTGTGTCCACAGTTCTGCGGCTTCTGCCTCAGACAACTCGTCACCACCAATGCGTTTTTACCCGCCAGTAGCGCTTCTGGCGCACCACTTAAACGGATGTACGCTTGATCGTTAAACCATGCTGTCGCAGAAATTGCTACAGGCTGACCACCCAAGGTATTGAACAAGTCCAGTGCCTTGTCTTGTGTCAGGTTCAAGCGCAAGGTTAGGGTGCGCTCAGGTATAGGCAAGACTTTGATAGACAGCTCGTCAATCACGCCTAAGCTACCGAAGCTGCCAGCGATCACGCGCGACACATCGTAGCCCGCCACGTTTTTCATCACTTGGCCGCCAAAACTTAAGTGTTGACCTAAACCATCCACAATCTTTACGCCCAACACAAAGTCTTTCAGACCACCTGCGTTAGCGCGACGTGGGCCCGACAAGCCCGCGGCAATACAACCCGCTATCGTGGCTTCTGGCCCAAAATGAGGCGGCTCAAACGCCAAGCACTGGTTACGTTCGGCAAGCATTGCTTCAACCTCGCTTAACCGTGTGCCGCCTTTCACTACCATCACTAACTCAGACGGCTCGTAGTCCACTACGCCTTGGTTTGCGCGCAGGTCTAGTACCTGCCCTTGGGCTTGTGGACCGTAAAAATTTTTACTACCTGAACCACACAACTGCAAGGGTGTGTGATTGGCTGTGGCCTGTGCAAGTTGTTCCTGCCAGTCCTTAATAAGATGCGTTGTCGTCATAATTACGTATCACTCCGGATGGCAAGTTAGAAGCGTGGAATATCGGGGAAGGGCACTTCACCGTGATGCACGTGCATGAAACCCATTTCAGCACAGCGGTTCAAGGTAGGAATATGCTTACCCGGATTCAACAAGCCATCGGGATCAAAAGCCGCTTTTACATCAAAGAAACGCGTGCGCTCTTGATCGCTAAATTGCACACACATTTGGTCGATTTTTTCTACGCCCACGCCGTGCTCACCCGTAATAGAACCACCTAGTTTCACGGAAAGCTCCAGAATGTCGCCCCCAAATGCCATGGCGCGATCTTTTTCTTCGGCAATACTGCCATCAAACAAAATCAGCGGGTGCAAGTTACCGTCGCCCGCGTGAAACACGTTCAAGCAACGCAAGTTGTGTTTTTTCTCTAGCTCTTGCATGGTGACCAGCATCTCTGACAGGCGTTTGCGTGGGATGGTGCCATCCATACAAATATAGTCAGGAGAGATACGACCGGCGGCGGGAAACGCTGCCTTACGACCCGCCCAGAATAGGGCGCGCTCTTCTTCAGACTGCGACACACGAATCTCGGTAGCACCGCTTTCGGTTAATACCGCTTTCATGCGGGCCACTTCAGCCGCCACTTCTTCAGGTGTTCCGTCGGACTCGCACAGCAAAATTGCGGCAGCATCCAAGGGGTAACCGGCTTTCACAAAAGCTTCTACTGCTACCGTTGCGGGCTGATCCATCATTTCCAAACCGGCAGGAATAATACCGGCAGCAATCACGTTAGCTACCGCATCACAGGCTTTAGAAACGTCATCAAAACTAGCCAAAATACACTGCGCTAATTGCGGTGTAGGGGTGAGCTTCACGGTCACTTCAGTGACCACTGCCAACATCCCTTCAGAGCCTGTCATCAACGACAGCAGATCAAAGCCTGGTACATCCAGCGCATGGCTACCAATTTCTAAAATGTCGCCATCAATGGTTACTACGCGCAACTTCAACAAGTTGTGGATAGTTAAGCCGTATTTCAAACAGTGCACACCACCCGCGTTTTCGGCCACGTTACCGCCGATACTACAGGCAATTTGCGACGATGGATCGGGCGCGTAATACAGGCCGTACTGCGCCGCATCTTGCGAGATTTTTAGGTTACGTACCCCTGGCTGCACAATGGCTGTGCGCGCATAAGGGTCGATTTTCAGAATTTTGTTCAGCTTCGCCAAGGACAGCAGCACACCTTGCGGATGCGGCATAGCACCACCCGACAAACCGGTACCTGCACCGCGTGCCACAATAGGCACCCCCATATCCGCACAGACTTTAATTGCCCGCACGACTTCATCTTCGTTGGCAGGCATTACCACCAACAAAGGCATATTACGAATCAGCGTAAAACCGTCGCACTCGTAAGGCTTCAGTTGTTCTTGGGTGTGCAAAACGGCGTCAGCAGAAGTCGCTTTTTGCAATGCGGCAATCAGTGCATCCCTGTCCACAGGGTCAAACTGATATTCCGCATAAAGAGTGTGTTCATGAAGGTCAGACATAAGGCCCCTGTCAGCAATCCATGTACAAATGGATCAGATGTGCGGCCGCTAAGGTCGTAGGCGCAATTGCCATCACGGGGTAGATACCGCACATTTGGTAAAGTGGTAAGACCATTTAATGGTAGCCCATCTATACCTAGGCGCATAGCGGCATAAACCCTAAGAGCACATACCTTCAGTACAAACTGTCTGTCTATTTTTGATTAATCGCGGCTATCTGCTTGCCTAAATTGCTCTACCCAATAGGTAGTAGACGCATCGTGGTGGGTAGCCTCTACACTAGGGCGTTGCAGTTCGCCCAAGATGCCAGCGGCTAATTTTTTACCGTACTCCACACCCCATTGGTCAAAGGGGTTAATGCCCCAAATCAGGCCTTGTACAAACACCTTGTGTTCGTAGGCTGCTAACAACGCACCTAAGCTATACGGGGTTAAATGTGGCAACACAATCAAGGTATTAGGACGGCCGCCTTTGTGTACACGGTGTTTAGCCAGCCACGAGGCTTCTTCGGCTTCCAATCCGCCAGACAAGCACTCTTGCAGGGCTTGTTCATAACTTTTGCCACGCAGCATGGCTTCGCGCTGCGCTAAGCAATGCGCCAATAACGTTTGATGGTGTGTAGGCCAACTGTGATCGGCATGTTGGCACACGATGAAGTCTACCGGTGCACCATCACTGCCTTGGTGTAACCACTGGAAGAACGTGTGTTGCGCATCCGTGCCTGGCATACCCCATACAGCAGGGCCAGTAGGCACCGTGACGAACTCACCATTTAAATCTACCGATTTCCCCAGCGACTCCATTTCCAACTGCTGTATATAAGACACCAAATGTCCTAAGCGGAAATCATAGGGAGCCACGTTTAACGACCCGTAGCCCAGCACACTGCGATTCACCACGCCTGCTAACGCCATTTGCACGGGAATATTCTGCTCAATGGGAGCCTCGGCAAAGTGCTTGTCCATCGCTGCCGCACCCGCCAACATACCCGCTACCACGTCGCTGCTGACTGCCATCGCGGTAGTCAGGTTCACCGCAGACCACAGCGAAAAACGGCCGCCTACCCAATCCCAAAAACTGAAAATATTGTGTTCAGGAATGCCCCATTCTTGGGCGCGATCTGGACGTGCCGTAATCGCCACTACGTTGCTATAGGGGTCGGGCACATCTGCCGCTTTTAGCCATTCTAGGGCACGCGATGCGTTTTCCAGTGTTTCTACCGTGGTGAAGGACTTACTCGCCACCACGATTAAGGTGTCCATAGGGTTTAAGTCAGACAACGCACCAGCAATCGCGTGACCATCAATGTTGGCCACAAATCGCACCGTACGCCACTGCTTACAGTACCCAAACGCGCTCACACTTAACCGTACGCCCCAGTCACTGCCACCAATACCAATGTGCACAATATTGCGCCAGCGACGTGCAATATCTGCCGTACGGATAAAAGCATTTAAGCGTTCGCGTTCAGTGGTGATTTCGTCTTTAGGTGCAGCCGGTGCGCGCAGAGCGGTATGCCATGCAGCACGCCCCTCTGTCACATTACTGATACCTCCGCCCAGTAATACGTCCCGTTGCTGTTCAAACTGCCTATCCGCCAACAACGTTTTGGCCGCGGCCTCTAGCTCGGGTGAATACACCTGACCACTAAAATCAGCATGCAAGCCCGCAGCCCGTATACAGCGTACGGAATCCAGCTGCACAGAGGCTTGTACAGCCGCGTCTGCAAAGTGTTGCCAAGAGTCTAGTTGCGTGAGAGGAGGAACAGGATAGTGCACGTTGGGGTTCTTCTTAAAGGATCACTCAAACCATCAGGGTCGCAACATCCAGACCCAATTTTTGATTATACCCTCAAGCTTTCATCAAGACTGCTGTACACCTAGTGAACAGGCTGTTCAACGCGCAACCTTTAGCGATTTCAAGCGCTATACTGGCTTTCATTTCTAACAATACTAAAGCCTCTACAGAGACAAACTATGCGCATTCATAAAATTGCCGTGATCGCCGGTGACGGTATAGGTAAAGAAGTTATGCCCGAAGGGCTGCGAGTGGTACAAGCCGCCGCACAACAACATGGCATTCAACTGGAATTTGAACACCTAGACTGGTCTAGCGCCGAATACTACCAAGAGCATGGCACGATGCTGCCCGATAATTGGTTTGAACACTTAGCCCCCTTTGATGCCATTTACTTTGGCGCGGTAGGCTGGCCCGATGTGATCCCTGACCACATTTCGCTATGGGGTTCCTTGCTGCAATTCCGTAGAGGCTTTGACCAATACATCAACTTGCGTCCTGTGCGCTTGATGCCAGGCGTACCCTGCCCATTGGCAAACAAGCAGCCAGGCGACATTGATTTCCTCGTCGTGCGCGAAAACACCGAAGGGGAATACACCAACTTGGGTGGCCGTATTTTTGAAGGCACCGATCGCGAAGTCGTGATTCAAGAGTCCGTTTTCACCCGCACTGGTGTAGACCGTGTGCTGGACTACGCGTTTAAAGTCGCGAGCAGCCGCCCCGCTAAACACTTAAGCGCCGCCACAAAGTCCAACGGCTTAGCTATCAGCATGCCGTACTGGGATGAACGCGTGGCTGCACGTGCCGCCGATTACCCTGATGTACGTTGGGACAAACATCACATCGACATCATGGCCGCCCGCTTTGTGTTGAAGCCAGAACAATTTGACGTGGTGGTAGCCTCTAACTTGTTTGGCGACATTTTGTCTGACTTGGGCCCAGCATGTACCGGGACTATTGGTTTGGCACCTTCTGCCAACTTAAACCCCGAGCGTAAATTCCCCTCCTTGTTTGAGCCTGTACACGGTTCCGCCCCCGATATTTATGGCAAAAACATTGCCAACCCCATCGGCATGATTTGGTCTGGTGCGATGATGCTGGACTTCTTAGGCGATAGCCAAGGCGAATACCGCGCCGCACACGATGCCATTTTGTCGGCGATTGAACACACTTTAGAAAATGGTCCGCGCACGCCAGATCTGGGCGGCTCAGCGAGCACCACGGAAGTAGGCGAAGCCATCTGCCAACAGCTGTAATTGGGGTTAGTCGTAAGTTTTGCAGGGTGCCACGATGCGCTAACATAGAAAGTCTATGCGCTCTGGCTTCCCTGTCTTATGACCGTTTTTTTGTCCCGATGTGTGGGCTTGTGTCTGACCCTAGGCTTATTACTAGGCTATGTGTCAGATAGCCTTGCCGTGCCGCTGCAAGATGTACGCATAGGCGTTTTAGCGTACCGCGATCAAGACGCTACAGATGCCACGTGGCAATCCACCATTGAGCACCTCAATAAAGCACTACCCGAATACCATTTCGTCCTAAAGCAGGGCGATCATCAAACGCTACAACATGCCATTGAAAATGGTGATGTGGATTTTATTCTGACCAACCCAGGTCATTATGTATCGCTGGAAACCCTATTGGGAGCCAGCCGTATTGCCACCTTAGAACAATACGGGCGACCTTCTGCCGAAAACACACTGGGCACTACGGTGATTGCCCGCGCTGATCGTAACGACCTCAGCACCTTATCTGATCTAAAAAAACAAAAGCTTGCTACCACCTCGCCCGAGGGTTTCACCAGTTACCAAGTGATATGGCGTGAGCTGGAAGCGCTAGGTTTAAAACCCGACGCCGACTTACAGCTGTTATACACCGGCTTACCCATGGATAACGTGTGGCAAGCGGTAGAAAACGGCAAGGCCGATGCGGGTGCCATACGTGGCTGCTTATTGGAAACGCTGCCCAACTGGCAAGAACGCTTCAAGGTCATTTCCCCCCAACCCACCACCACGCTGGGCTGTGCGGTATCGTCGCGGCTATACCCCAACTGGCCGTTGGCTTCGCTGCGTTACACCAACCCCGGCTTAGCGCGCGCAGTGGCCGTTGCCCTGCTGCAAATGCCGCCAGACAAACAAGGCGTATCGTGGGCCGTTCCCGCCGATTACCAGTCCGTACACGAGCTATTTAAAGAATTAAAAATCGGGCCTTACCAATACCTGCGCGAGCCCACCTTACAGCATTTGGCCGAGCGCTATTGGCCCGTACTCGCCATTGCACTGCTGATTTTAGTAGGGTGGGTGATCTACACCGTGCGCGTAGAGTACCTCATCCAAAAACGCACGCTGCTGCTGCAAAACGCGCTTAAAGAAGGCGAAGCCATGCGTGAGCGTATGCAGGCTAGCCAAGAACAAGCTGACCATTTATCCCGCCTGTCTATTTTGGGCGAACTGTCAGCCAATCTGGCGCACGAACTCAATCAGCCTTTAGCCGGCATCATTAACTATGGGCAAAGCTTGTTACGCCGCCAAGCCAATGGCCGCTTAGACCCCAATGCGTTAAACCAAGCTGCCAGTGAAATCGTCACCCAAGCCGAAACGGCCGCTGGCATTTTGGGGCGTGTGCGCTCCTTTGCCCGTAAGCGCCCTCCGGTGCGCGAACACCGCCCCATCATACGGTTGGTACAAGATTCCTTAGACTTGTTCAGCAATATGCTGTCTACCCCGCCCACCATTTTGCTGGATGCCCAACTGCCGCCTGAAACCTGCATACAAGCCGACCCATTACAAATACAGCAAGTCTTACTGAACCTGCTGAAAAACGGTTTGGATGCCATGCAAGATTTACCCCCAGAGCAGCGCTTATTGCAGGTGAAAGTCACCATGCAAGACTCGCTGGTTTCTATCTCTGTACGCGACTGGGGGCACGGTTTACAGAATGACACGATTCAACACGTGTTTGACGCGTTTTATACGACCAAAGAGAATGGGCTAGGTCTGGGCCTCGCCATATGCGTTGGTATAGCCGAAGCACATGGCGGCCAACTGACAGCCAGCACACCCGAACAGGGCTCTGGCATGATCTTTACGTTATTATTACCCGCACATGACTGATAAAGAATCCACCATCAAAGAATCCACGATTTACCTTATCGATGACGACGATGCCTTTCGCCGCTCTCTGGTATTTCTCTTAGAGTCCGTAGGCTGGAATGTGCGCGACTTCAACAGCGCCATCACCTTCATGGAAGAGCACGAAGACGTGCCGGCTGATTTAGGCTGTTTAGTCTTGGATATACGTATGCCGGTGATGAGCGGCCTGCATTTGCAGCAGCGCTTGCACAGTCGTGGCTGGTCTATTCCCATTATTTTCATCACCGGGCATGGCGACGTAGAACTCGCCGTACAAGCCATGAAAAGCGGTGCCTGTGACTTCATGGAAAAACCGTTCAGGGATCAAGCCTTACTGGATGCGGTAGAAAATGCCGTGCGCCAAGGCGGCCACTTACGCCGTACTTCGGAACGCCGTGCGGCTGCACAAGAAGCGCTGTCCCACTTATCGCAACGTGAATATGAAGTAGCCCGCTTACTGGCATTAGGCCAACCTAACAAGTTAGTGGCACGCAGTTTGGGCATCAGTGAAAAAACGGTGCATGTGCACCGTCAACGTATTATGGATAAGGCATCGGTCAGCAGTGCAGCGGAACTTGCCCACTTAATGCTGCTGACCGACCCAGATTTATTAGATCAGATTATGCCCCCGGTCGCTGAAGACTAAGGCGCAAATGTAAGACCCGTAGGTTACTTAACCATGGCCTCTACGCGAGAGCGTAGTGCTGGATCTTGCTGTATGGCCAAGCTGATGCCGTTATATTCATCCAGCTCCATACCTTTGCCTTTGACCACATTGACCAGACGTTGATCAGCCTCTACAACAATAGCTTGGCGCTCCTCATCGGTCTTGGCTGCAGAAAAACGAGTCTGATACGGCTCGGCTTCTTTCACCACGACTTTGTAAATATCCGCGTAACGCTGCAATTGGGCGTCAGAAGGCTGGACCACCGGGATGGCTGTACCAGTTGCAGCAGGTGAGCCCTGTGCCATGGCGTACGGGCTGAATAGTCCAAATGCAATCGCAGCCGCTGCCAAGAATGCTTTCAGGGTTTGTGCCATGTGAACCTCCTCATCAATGTCCGTGAGTAACCATCATGACAAGCCTGAGTGTGCCTTACAAGTAACCTAGTGTGTAAACCTGTATCGGGATGCCATGTGTGACTTACTGTCGCATAAAACGGGGCTGCATTGCAACCCCGTTTATGTCCCAAAACGTTAAGCGTTAAGTAATCGTCCGGGCAAACCGTTACGCACCGCGGCACCCGATACGGAATCTACCCATGGTGATCGGCTAGCACGGGTAGGATCCACAATACCTAAATCGTTAATGTTCACCCCAGCCGCCAAGTCCGAGCGATCGGGCTGCGCCGCCCCACCAATGGTATGACTACGCGCACCCAACTCACGGTGACCATAACCGTGCTCTACACCGATCACGCCACGCATCACACCGGCATGCACCAACACCGTACACGGCATCACGCCACCGGGGGTTTCCAAACGTGCGCTATCGCCCGTTTGTAAGCCCAGTTTCGCTGCATCATCCGGGTGTACCACCACAGGGTTATGCGGGTGTAAGCCCGTAATACGCGTCGCAATACTGTACGAGTTTTGCAGTGCCGATTTATAGCTCACCAACAGCAGTGGCCATTCTTCTTGGCTGTAGACTGAGCGCATAGGCGTATCGTCTAAGAACGCTGGTGCTTTCCATGTCGCACAGCCCGAAAAATGCTTACCGGTCATGGCATTACGAGCACCGCCTACGTGTTCGCTCCATACCCACAACGGGTCGCTAAAGCGGTGGCGTTGCCAGTCGTCGTTGTCAGAATCTTGCGCTGCACTCGGCGGCTCATAACGACCACCACGGCTATATAACAAGGCCACTTTGCGGATTTCATCGTCTTTCAAGGACGCTTTCATCGCCGGCATGAGGCGATCTACACCTGACATGGCAATGTCGTCGTCAGTCGCATCACCTACTGCTTTACCGCCTAGGTACGCAATGTTAGCTGCGCCACGTAAGAACCAGTCCTCAGCACGCTCTAGCGGTACCGCGTTGCCGTCTTTATCGCGCAAGCCTTCAGGGCCAAAGCCGGGCAAGTCCATGGCTTTCGCCAGCGCCATCACAAAGCTTTCCATACAGATGGGCTGACCATCAGCAGTTTTGGCTTGTTTAGGCTCAATAACTGGCCAGCGTGCGGTCATCATCTTCGTAGGCACACCGTTCCACGCCGAGGTCCAACCCCAGCTTTCGTACATCATGGAGTCCGGCACGATGTAGTCAGCAAAAGCGTTACTTTCGTTGATCAGACCATCAATGGACACAATCAAAGGCAATTTTTTGGGGTCAGCCAAATCTTCACCAAAACGCTCGCGCAGACCAGGTACACCGTACAAGGGGTTAGCCATCCACATAATCATGGCTTTTAAGCTATAGGGATAGCCGTGGAAGGTACTGGCAAACCATTCGGTCGCCAAACCCGGAGCACTAGGGAACCAACCATCTTGTGCGGGATACGCCTGACCTTGTTCTTTTTTCTGTTTGAACTCAGCAGTGCGCTCGTAAGGAATGTTACGACCCAGAGGAATACCTTTAGGCTGAATCTTCCCGTCAAAATTCACCAAGTCGTAACGCGGGCCGGGAGACATATCGCGGTAGCCACCACCGTTCATGACGTAGCCACCTTTCCAGTTCAGGTTACCAATCAAGGCATTCAGTGTGGCCACCGAGAACGCATTGTAGAAACCCGCACCCGACATCATGCCACCGTGTGCTGTGGCACAGGCCTTACGGCCATGGCTGGAAAACTCGTCTGCCAAACCAGCGATCACATCTGCATCAATGCCGCAGTCTTCTGCATAGGTCTCTAGGTCTGTAGAGAACACCTCGGACTTCAACAGCTCGTACGCCGTACTAATTTGCAGCGGTTTTCCAGCCGCCTCTACCGTAGTTTGCACTTCTAACAGTGCAGACTCTTGCATGTTTTTCACTGGCACCATTTCGCCAGCGGCATTCATCACCAAATACGGATCATCATCACCAAAGGCTTCCGCACCGCCTATATCCATACCAATGTTAGAGCCGCGCAAGTAGCGACCGTAACGCGGGTGGTTAGGCTCAGTAATCACCAACCAACTGGATGTCGTAAAGGAGGGTTCGCCATTGGCTTTTGCCACCTCGATACTAGGGTTAGACAAGTACGCTTTATTAACGCGGTCGTTTTCCATCAACCAGCGCATCATACCCAACACCAACGCCCCATCGGTACCGGGACGAATAGGTACCCAACGGCCTTGGTCACCAGCTGCACGGTTGTCTGAGTTGTTCAATACGGGGTCTACCACCACGTATTCCAAACGGCCTGCGGCACGGCCTTGTGCCAACATACCGCCCGTACGTTTAAAGGGGTTACCCGCGTTACCCGGTGCAGTACCGATAAAGATCACGAACTCCGCATGTGCCAAGTCTGGTTTAGCGTGAGGCATACCACGGTGATCACCAAACAACGCACCTGAACCTGAACGCCATGAACCACCACAGTACGAACCGTGACCCACATAGTTCAGGGTGCCGTAGGCATTTTGCCAGAAGCGACGGGCCAAGAAATCTCGACCATCGTTCACACTAACGATGTGACCCACTTGGTTCACTTTGGCACCCAATGCAGGGTTATTAGGATCAATAGGCGTTTCCAGATCACGCAAGGCGCGCAAGCCATCTACGTGGCCTTCACCAAATAAGTCTCCGCCCTCTACAACTTCTTGCACCAGTTGTTCAAACGAAATCGCTTCCCACTGACCACTGTTACGTGGCCCCACACGTTTCATGGGGGTCAACACGCGGAAGGGCGAGTTAATTTGATCCAGCGCAGCATTACCACGGCCACAGGCGGTAGAACGCCCAGCCAGCCCTTTATCTTTAAAGCGCGACAACCCTACCAAGCTGTCTTTAAAGCTCACATCCATAGGCAGGTGTGGCTCGGTAGACAGAGGGTTATACGGGTTACCGGTAACACGAATCACATCACCTGTACGCTTGTCTACGCGCACACGCACACCACACAACGTGGTGCAGCCCAAACAGCCGGTGTAGCTCACTTGCTGGTTAGGGTTCAGGCGCACTTCACCTGTTTTTTGGTCAACAATGTATTCAGGCTCGGCAGAATGCCCGTGCAAACGTTTTTCACCAGTGGGTTTACCCAAAACGCTGTCGGCCATACGCCTCAATGTTTGGGAAAAACCCGCTACAAAAGCAACCAGACCACCCGCCGCAATGAGTTCACGTCGTTCTATTTTCATGTTCGTACTCCTACTATTCAGGCCTGACGGGCATTACCCAACTGATTCAATGGCAGCAATGAGGTAAGGGCGATAAACAAGAACACCCACAAACCTGCTGTACCCACAATGCCTAGCAATCCTTCTGGCCCCAAAGGCAATTGGTAGCTGTAGTAACCGGCACCGGTTTTAGGCACTTCTTGCCCGCCGATGAAAATACTCCAACGCATCATCCACGTAGAGTGCAGGGCCAACAAACCAATCAGTAAACCCGAGCCTGGACGCTTCCATGCCAACAAGAAAGTAATGACCGTCGCCAGTACCGCCCATGCGGCGGCTAAACGCCAGTTTTCTGCCGGAGCCACTTCCGCCAACGCCGCACTGTGTACAGGCGACCAGCCGCTTAGTGCGATCACTAACCACAACGCGCCTACCGCTAGGGCACACAACTGGCTTACGGCCAGCCAACGCGAGGCTTTCTGCACAATCAGCGTATCGGGTCTGGACATCATGCGATTAAAAATCAGCACCATACCCAGAGCCCCCGCCATCGCGGTCACCACAAACTGCACCGGCAAGAGCGGTGTGTTCCACAACGGTCTAGAGGCCACTACCATCACTTCTGCACCGGTGTACAACGCCACTAAGATGGCACCAATGGTGGTGATCACGGCGGCAATACCCAAGGCTTTGGGGCTTTCGTGCCCCCCTAAGGACAACCATCTAGCAATAGGGGCGTAACGTGTAGGCTGCGCACCAGTTTTGGCCAGTAAAGGACGCCATGCCAACCAGCTATACAGCAACAAACCACCTACATACACAGGGATAAATACCGCCCCCCATGCCATCCAGGATTTGGGGTTGAAGTGCAGGTAAAAATTCAAAAACCGTCCGGGCTGGTGCAAGTCGGCTAGCAACGCGACTGGCGCGCTAATCCCACACACCACCGCAACAGCTAACGACAAGTTAGAAATACCGCTCCATGATGGACGTTTAAACACAATGCCGGGCAGCGACAGTAAGAAGCCGCAGTACGACAAGCCAATTAAGAAGAAGTACTGTACCGCCCAGGGCAACCAAGCGACTTCGCGGGAAACGTTAATGGTTTCTACAATTTGGGTATACATGGCAGGCTCCAGAACTTAAAGAGAAGCACGAGGTTTCCACAAGGCAGCTTCACCTACCACCTTGCCTTGGAATTTCTCGTCCAACCCTATGTAAAACACCTGTGGGTCTGTACCCGCCTCAGGTTTCAGTACTTTCAACTCATCTTTAGAGGCCTGCAGCAACTGATTCAGCTCGCCATCAGGGTCATTTAAGTCACCAAAAATACGTGCGCCGCCCACACAGGTTTCCACACAGGCGGGTAACAAACCGGCCTCTAGCCTGTGCGCACAGAAGGTGCATTTATCGGCTTTACCGGTGTGGTGATTAATAAAACGGGCATCGTAAGGACAGGCTTGTACACAGTAAGCACAGCCCACACAGCGGTCGCTGTCTACCAGCACCAAGCCATCTTCTTGTTTGAATGTGGCCCCCACTGGGCACACGGGCACACAGGGTGGGTTATCGCAGTGGTTACACAACCTAGGTAACACATAGGTACCTGCAGGCTGGTCTTCGCCCTCTAGCGCTACGCTATACGTAGACACCACGGTACGGAAGCTGCCTTCCGGTACAGCGTTTTCCTGAATACAGGACACCGTACAGGCCTGGCAGCCAATGCATTTACGCACGTCTACCAACATGGCCCAGCGATGTTTGTTTTGCTCATCAGCCATGGCGGGAGTAGGCAATGCCACGGCGGCAGCCGTAACCACTGGAATCCCCCGTAAAAAGGCTCGGCGGCCCGCATCGGGTTGTGCGGCCTGACTTGCACAGGAGCGTGCGGCCCCTTGGCAGCCTGAAGTAGAAACACTGGCAGCGGACGCATCACTTTGCAGTGACTCGGCGCGTGCCTTGCGCGAGAAAAATCGGATTATGCTCTGGCGCGGTGTGGCACCGGTGTTGGCTTCTGGACTAGGGCTCATAGAACTCTCCTGACATCATTGCTTACACTACCCGCAACGTTTTGATTTATTGTAAAAATCAGCGCGGTTCTGTGCGTTATGGTCAGAATACGAGTTGGCCCCTACGCCAACTATAGCTACTACACCCTACATCAGTAGATGAAAATACCTATATAGAAAACCCTTAATTCGCTCAAGCCTATAAGCCATCACGTATTAAGGGTTTTAGGGTGCTACGCCGGTCTACACATGAGAATGAGCAAAGCTTGATACTGCTCAATATGTAGTCAGCTATATAACGTTCATTTATCCCTACAAAAAGTAAGGAATAGGCCCTACACGGGCCTAATGCTTAGCGGCCACGTACTTCCGTAATGATCGCGTCCAGCTCAGACAAGGCCAGAGCCAGCTCATCTTCCGTCACGTTCAGTGCGGGCATAAAGCGCAGCAATTCAGGACGTGGTGCATTCAACAACATACCTTGTGGTTCACGATTGCGAGCCGCCAACACAATAGCTGCGCCATCAGGACGGTCCATTTTCAGCGCGCGCAGCAAACCCAAACCGCGCTCGCCATTCATGCCCCATTTGTCGCTCAGCGCATTCAGGCCATCGGACAGTTGTTTGCTACGTGCTTGCACGGATTCCATAAAGCCAGGAGCTGCCAAGGTATCAAACACGGCCAAACCAGCCGCTGCCATCACCGGGTTACCGCCGTAAGTACCGCCTTGCTCACCATGGGCAAAGCAAGACGCCGCTTCGGTTGCACACAGCGCTGCCAATGGAATACCGCCACCAATACCTTTAGCCAAGGTCATCACATCGGGCTCGATGCCAGAGTGCTGGTAGGCGAACATTTCACCGGTACGGCCCATACCGGTTTGCACTTCGTCCACGATCAACAGCATATTGTTTTCGTGGGTCAGCGCACGCAACTGCTGCATGAATTCTTTGGTCGCCGCAATCACACCGCCTTCGCCTTGTACTGGCTCCAACATTACCGCAACGGTTTTGTCGTCGATCAGCGCTTTAACGGAATCGATGTCATTCAAAATGGCTTTAGGGAAACCTTCAACCTGAGGGGCGAACATGGTGTCCCAACCCTCTTTGCCGGATGCCGACATGGTCGCAATCGTACGGCCGTGGAAACCGTGGTCAAAGGTAATGATTTTGTAGGAACCGTTACGGTTCACTTTGCCCCATTTACGGGCCAGCTTAATCGCGCCTTCGTTGGCTTCGCCACCGCTGTTCGCAAAGAACACACGGTCAAAGCACGATGCACCCGTCAAACGCTTCGCCAACTCCATAGAAGGCTCGTTGTAAAACGCAGGCGATGGGTTCATCAATTTTTGCGCTTGCTCGTGCATCGCATCAACAATCACTTTAGGGCTGTGACCCAATGCGTTCACCGCCCAACCCTGAATCATATCCAGGTATCGCTTGCCATTATGGTCTTCCAGCCAGGAACCCTGACCTCGAACAAAAACCAGCTCCGGGCGAGCTGTAATATCCATAAGCGCCTTGGCACCGGACCGATCAAATTGCATAACGGCAAACCCTATAGGTAAAGAATGTGGGCAGGTAAAAATGTAGCCCCACAATGGACAAAAGCCCTTGTTTAGTTTCACGTAAACAAAGGCATTAGCGCGCACGGTAAAAGCACCATGCAATTATGCATAATTTACCGCTACAGCGCAGAAATGCAAGAGAAACTGCGTGTTTGCCGCCTATGTGGCACACAGACGCTACGCATGCGCCACACCCGCGCGCTTAAAACGAGTCTTGCTCGTCTTCCCAGCCCACTAACGACAATTGCTGAGGGGCCTCATCCAAGCGTCTGGCCTCGTCTTCAGGCACCAAATTACTGGCTTTAACACCAAACAATCGTAAGGCTGGCTTATCAAACGGTACCCGTCGTAAACACTGGCCCGCTGCCGCATGAATATCCGCCGCCTCTAGCACCGGAACTTCCATGCTTCGATCACGCGTAACGGTGCTGAAATCATGAAAACGCACTTTGATGCCTATGGTTTGGGCGCGCACTTTTTTGCGCCGTAAGTCGGCCTCTAACTGTTGGCACAAGCGCTTAAACACCGCTGATAACTTCTGCTTATCTTGGCGTACATGCAAATTACGCTCGAAAGTGGTTTCGCGGCTAATAGACTTAGGCTCGGGGCTAAGGTCTAAATCACGATCATCTTGACCTTGCGCCACACGACTTAGCCACTGTGCATAACTTAAGCCAAAATGCTGTTGCAGCAGCGCTGGGGGCGTGGCCGCCAGCTCCCCAATCGTATGTATGTCTAATTCTTGTAATTTCAGGTGCGCTTTAGGGCCTACACCGTTAATTTTATTCACCGCCAACGGCCAGATACGCGTAGGCACATCCTCTATGCTTAGGATGGTGTAACCATTAGGTTTGTTTAACTCAGACGCTATCTTAGACAGCAGCTTATTGGGCGTAATACCAATAGAACAGGTAAGCCCTGTGGCTTCCCACACCTTGTCTTTTAGGCGCTGCGCCAAGGTAGCGCTGTCCTCCGGCAGATGGCTAAGGTCTATATAGATCTCATCAATGCCACGGTTTTCTATACGGTCAGACACCGTCGCTACCGCCGCCTTAAATAAGGCCGAATAATGTCGGTACGCATCAAAGTCTGACGGCAACAAATAGGCGTGGGGGGCAAGCTCTGCCGCCTTCATCAGCCCCATCGCTGAAAACACCCCAAACGCTCTCGCCTCATAAGTCGAGGTGGTGACTACCCCTCTGCCAGTGTAATCCCCTAGTCGGGCATAACGCCGCTCACCAGATGGTAGAGTGGTAGGAGCATCGGCACTACGCCCACCTATCACCACTGCCTCTCCACGCAAATCCGGATAGCGCAACAATTCAACGGATGCATAAAATGCATCCATATCGAGGTGGGCTATGCGTTTTAGGCTACTCATCTTTACGGTACATCAAATAACTGGTTATTTGGTTAAGCCATAATAAACGTTGACGTTGATATATAGCCTAAGGCACTATTGCCGCATTCCATCTGTCAGCAAACTGTCAGGAGACACGCCAAAAATGCGTCAAAAAATACTGATTTCCGCACTGGCCGCACTGATGTTGGCCCCCGTTGCGTTGAATGCTAAAACCTTGCGCTGGGCAAGCCAAGGCGACATTCTTACTTTAGATCCACACGCTCAAAACGAAGGCATGACCATCGCTGCCAGCAGCTATGTGTACGAGCCTTTGGTGGACTACGACAAAGATTTTAACTTGGTACCCGGCCTAGCAGTAAGCTGGGAGCAGCCAGACGCCCAAACGTGGCGTTTAAAATTGCGTGAAGGCGTGACCTTCCACGATGGCGCCCCCTTTACCGCCGACGATGCTAAGTTCTCGCTAGAGCGTGCGATGGCCCCCACTTCTAACTACAAAGCCTATGTCAACGGCATTAAAGAAGTGAAAAAGGTAGATGACTACACCATAGACATCATCACCGATGGCCCTAACCCCATTTTGCTGCGTCAGCTCACCAACTTGTTCATCATGAACAAAGCATGGTCCGAAGCCAATAACGCGCAGCAACCGCAAGACTTTAACGCCAACCAAGAAACCTTCTCGGCGCGTAACACCAATGGTACCGGCCCTTACAAGCTGGAAAGCCGTGAAGTGGATATTCGTACTACCTACGTAGAAAACGAAAACTGGTGGGGCAAAGACACCAAACCCGGTAACGTCACCCGCGTAGTCTTCACACCCATCAAACAAAACGCCACACGTACCGCCGCCTTGTTGTCTGGCGAAGTAGACTTTGTGCTAGACCCACCCGCACAAGATTTACAGCGCTTGCGTCAACAAGCCAAGATCGTCGAAGGTAACGAATACCGCACCATCTACCTAGGCTTGGATCAAAGTAGCCCAGAACTCAAATACAGTTCTATCAAAGGCAAGAACCCATTTGCCGATGCTCGCGTGCGTGAGGCTCTGTACGTCGCCATTGATATGGATGCTATCAAACGTGCCGTTATGCGTGGCTCATCGCTACCTACTGGCACCATGATTGCACCACAAGTGCACGGTTACGATGCGGCATTGGCTGAGCGTGTGCCCTACGATCTAGAGCGCGCCAAAACATTGCTAACCGAAGCCGGTTATGGCCCGAACGAGCTTAGCTTTACGCTAGATTGCCCGAACAACCGTTACATCAATGACGAAGCTATCTGCCAAGCCATTGTTGCCATGTGGGCCAAAGCGGGTGTGAAAGCCTCGTTGAACACCATGCCGCGCGCCACCTACATGCCAAAAATACAAAACGCCGACACCAGCGCCTACATGTTTGGCTGGGGCGTACCTACCTTTGACGCGCTGTACACACTGCAAAGTCTGATTCACAGCAAAGGCGAGGGCGCAGACGGCTCCTTTAACTTTGGCGGCTACAGCAACGCTGACGTGGATGCGCTCATCGACAACATTAAGGTTGAAACCGACGACGCCAAACGTACGGCGCAAATTCAAGAAGTGCTGAAGATTCACGCTCAAGAATTCGGTCACATCCCTCTGCATGACCAAGTGATCCCTTGGGCTATGGGCAAAAACGTGGACGTGATCCACCGTGCCGACAACCGTCTGACACCGCAATGGGTCACCATCCAATAATTGGTCTCTGACCATTATCACAGGAACTGCGCCTGATCCTTACCAAGGGTCGGGCGCAACCCGCTTACTATGCTGGTATTCATCATCCGCCGCCTCATACAGGCCGTGTTGGTCATGTTAGTGGTCAGCTTGCTGGCCTTTGTTTTATTCCGCTACATTGGCGACCCAGTGACCACCATGCTGGGCCAAGACGCCACCGAAGCTGACCGCATTGCGTTACGCCACAGTCTAGGGCTAGACCAGTCACCCTTAGTGCAGTTTGGGCATTTTGTGTCCAACGCCGTACATGGCGAATTCGGCCTATCCTTACGCCAAGGGCAAAGTGTTGCCGAACTGCTTAAAGACCGACTGCCCGCCACCGTAGAACTGTCTGTGGTAGCTGCCATACTGGCTTTAGTCATCGGTCTACCACTGGGCATTTATGCTGCGCTTAAGCGCAACGGTTTTATCGCCCAAAGCATTCTGGCCTTCTCGCTATTAGGTATCTCGTTACCTACCTTCTTAATCGGTATTTTGCTGATACTGGTATTCTCGGTACAGCTAGGGTGGCTGCCCAGTTATGGGCGTGGCGAGGTAGTGTATTTTGGCTGGTGGAGCAGCGGTTTGTTCACCGTGGATGGCCTTAAACACCTGATCCTGCCCGCCATCACACTCTGTTTGTTCCAGCTCACCCTCATACTGCGCTTGGTGCGTTCAGAAATGCTGGAAGTACTGCGCAGTGACTACATTAAATTTGCCCGCGCTCGTGGCCTAAGCCAACGTGCCATTCACTTTGGGCATGCCCTCAAAAACACTATGGTGCCGGTGATCACCATTACCGGCCTGCAACTGGGTGGCATCATCGCCTTTGCCATCGTGACCGAAACTGTTTTCCAATGGCCGGGCATGGGCTTGTTATTCATCCAAGCCGTGCAGTTTGCCGACGTACCCGTCATGGCCGCCTACCTGTGTTTAATCGCCTTGGTGTTTGTGATCATCAACTTGGTGGTGGACTTACTGTACTTTGCCGTAGACCCTAGATTACGCACCAGCATTGGTAAAGCAGGGGGGCATTAATCATGGACAGCTTAAAACGTTTTTGGGATAGCGACGTCGCGTGGTCGTGGCGCCATTCCCCCGTTGCCATTGTGGCCAGCATCATCCTGTTTTTGCTGCTAGTAGGTTCATTGGGCGCCAACTGGATAGCCCCACACGACCCCTTTGATCTCGCCAGCATCAACCTACTGGATTACCTACTGCCTCCCGCCTGGGAAGCCGATGGCCAAAGCACCTACTTACTCGGCACCGACAGCCAAGGGCGTGACCTATTTTCCGCGCTGCTGTACGGTACCCGCATTTCGCTCTTAATTGGTTTTGCCTCAGTTGCGTTAGCGATGGTGGTAGGCATTGTATTGGGGCTAATCGCAGGTTATGCCGGTGGCCGTGTAGACGCGCTGATCATGCGTATTGCCGACATACAACTTTCCTTCCCTGCCATTCTGATTGCCTTGCTGATCGATGGCGTGGCACGCGCTGCTGTGCCTGCCGACATGCTAGAAAGCATTGCCTTCCCCGTGTTGGTAGGGGCCATTGCCTTAGCCGGTTGGCCACAATATGCCCGTACCGTGCGTGGCTCCACCATGGTAGAAAAGAACCGCGAATACGTGCAGGCCGCTAAAGTCATTGGCGTATCACGCAGCCGCATTATGTTTAGCCACGTACTACCTAACGTGATGGGCCCCGTACTGGTATTAGCCACGGTGCACTTGGCTACAGCCATCATTACCGAAGCCACCCTGTCCTTCTTAGGGGTAGGGGTACCGCCCACATCGCCGTCCTTGGGCACATTGATACGCGTGGGTAACGACTTCCTGTTTTCTGGCGAATGGTGGATCACCATTTTCCCCGGCGCGATGCTGGTATTGCTGGTGCTGTCCGTTAACCTATTGGGTGACTGGCTGCGCGACGCACTGAACCCGAGGCTGAACTAATGAGCGCATTATTAACTGTGGATACGTTAGCCGTAGAGTTCCCCACACGCAGAGGGGTGCTCAAAGCCTTGGATGACGTTTCATTCCACATCAATAAAGGCGAAATCCTGGGCGTAGTAGGGGAGTCTGGTGCCGGTAAATCGCTCACGGGTGCTGCCATCATAGGCTTGCTAGAACCCCCAGGGCGCGTGAGTCACGGTGCCATCTACCTGCACGACGAACGCATAGACAACCTGCCAGAACGAAAACTACGCGACATACGTGGTCGGCGAATTGGGGCTATTTTCCAAGACCCTTTAACCTCACTAAACCCTTTGTACACCGTAGGCCGACAGCTAGTAGAAACCATACAAACGCACCTGCCGCTATCCAAGCACGACGCCCAAGAACGCGCCATTGGCTTATTAGAATCCACCGGCATTCCGGCTGCACGTGAACGTATCAACCACTACCCCCACCAGTTTTCGGGCGGTATGCGCCAACGGGTAGTAATAGCACTGGCCCTAGCGGCCGACCCCGAACTGATCGTTGCCGACGAGCCCACCACCGCCTTGGACGTCTCCATTCAGGCGCAGATCATCGACCTGCTTAAAGACCTGTGCAAATCCAAAGGCACCGCTGTCATGCTGATCACCCACGACATGGGTGTGATCGCTGAAACCGCTGACCGCGTGGCAGTGATGTACGCTGGTCGCATCATAGAAATAGGCCCCGTGCGCGACATCATCCGCGAACCCTCACACCCCTACACCCGTGGGTTAATGCGCTCTATCCCCACACTAGAAAGCGGGACAGAGCGACTAGAACAAATCCCCGGTAGCATGCCGCGTTTGAACGCCATCCCTACAGGCTGTGCCTTCCATCCGCGCTGTAGCGCGGCCATGCCCGTCTGTACCCAGAAACGACCAGAATTACAGCAGCACGAACAAGGCCAAGTCGCCTGTTGGCTGCATCACGCCCCAGTTGAGGAGCCCGTAGCATGAGCACTGCGCCACTAGTAGAAGTGCGTGATGCCGCACGTTGGTTTGACGTATCCCCATCCTGGTTGGAACGCACCCTATACCGCAAACCCAAAGTCATGCTGCGCGCTGTGGACGGCGTATCCTTCACCCTAAACCGTGGAGAAACCTTGGCATTAGTAGGCGAGTCCGGCTGTGGGAAATCCACCGTCGCCCGCTTATTGGCAGGCTTATACCCGCTGACCCGTGGGTCTATTAGCTTTGAAGGGGCAGAACTCAGCAGCATGAACGCCGCGCAACAACACGCGCTGCGCAAACGCCTGCAAATGATCTTCCAAGACCCCTACGCCAGCCTCAACCCACGCTGGCGCGTAGGCCGCATCATTGCCGAGCCGCTCAAAACCCATACCCAGCTCAGCAAAGCCGAACAGCAGCAGCGCGTAGGTGAACTGTTGGAACAAGTGGGCCTCAGTGCCAACGACCAACACCGTTATCCACACCAGTTTTCCGGTGGACAGCGCCAGCGCATCTCTATCGCCCGTGCCTTGGCCTTAAAACCAGACTTCATCGTCTGTGACGAACCCACATCGGCCTTAGACGTATCCGTACAAGCGCAAGTGCTAAACCTAATGAAAGACCTACAGCGCGAGCTGGGGCTAAGCTACCTCTTCATTTCGCACAACTTGGCAGTCGTGCACCACGTAGCTGATCGCGTAGGGGTAATGTACTTAGGACGTATAGTCGAAATCGCCGAGCGCGACGCGCTGTTTAACAACCCACAGCACCCATACACACGCATGTTGCTGGGGGCGATTCCGGATATGAGTGGCAGTGGCAAAGCCCGTACGCCGGTAGCAGGTGAAGTACCTAACCCGCTCAACCCACCCTCAGGCTGTACCTTCCACCCGCGCTGCCCGCTGGCGAATGAGCGCTGTAAGCGTGAGGCACCGGCGTTGGTCAGTTATGAAGGGGGGACGCAGGTGGCTTGTCATGCGGTGGGTGAAGGACGGAGTGTTTGATGTGTAGGCCATAATATTAAGAGGGAGGTTTTGAGTAAAACCTGCGTAAGTAGGTAGCATTGCCTCCCGGCCAATCTGCGCATAAAATACGCAGATGAATCAGCGACTAAAAGCATCGGACGTCTACCGCGTCGCAAATTACACTCGCAACCAGTTTAGGGGGTTACTGGCTGAGCTTGACTATCAATTTGACGCTTCTGTTGTCACTCGGCCTCGCGTTGCTCGGACATACTCTTCACAGGACTTCTTGGTGATACTCGTTGCGTGTACTCTCGAAACCAAGGTGGGGCTTAAGCGCAGCACCATTGCCTCTTTATTGCCAGCGATTGCTAAAGAGCTTGCTGGACCACGCCCTTTCGCTAAAGCTCCTAAGCTTGTATTGACGATGGATCCCCCTACCGCTCAATATATAGACTGTGGAAGCAATATTGAGCAAGGTGTGATCCTGCCATTGGACACAATTTTTGCTATTGTAGATGACCAGTTGCATAAGATAGATGGTGAGACATCAACGGCCCAATCCTTTTTGAGTTTTGGCCCTACTTCAATTGATCAAGTGTCGGTGGGGGGAGAAATAGCCCCTTATGAGTTTCAAAGAGGTCAATAATGAACAACTCGTCGACTAAACTTGCCAAAAAACTGCAGCTACTTCTCCGTTTACTTTCATATACACCCAAAAATGGATGGGTTGCCGCTGAACATTTTGGTACTGCCCAAGCGCATCGATTCGCTCTGGAACAAGCACGTGAATCCATGGACGTTAAAGGTGCTTTTTGCTGGCTTTCTGGTAGTGGAACATCGACAATCTCAGCTCCTTTAGTGTACATAGCAATCGCCGCTGACCGTGTTCAGGCCCAAGCCATTCATCGAAAAGTCTGGAGCCAAGGGCTGGTTCCATTTTTGATTGTTGTTACGCCAAATGAAACCCTGATTTGTGAAGGGTTTCGATATACAAGTGAACAATGGCAGCAAACAGTCTACGTCATTAGCTGGGAGCAAGTTAGTGAGGCCACCAAAGGGGAGCCTACGACGACAGAAACAATAAAAACATTAACAAATTTGCGGGCCGATCGGTTGCGCTCGTCGGTATTTTGGCGTGAGCATGCAATTGATGTAAGTGGGCGCGTCGATCAAATGCTTCTGTCTGGATTAAGTAGTCTCAGTTATAACTTATTGCGAGGATCTGGTGTCGCCTCAAGTTTATCGCACGGTGCAGCCAATGGCCTGATCGGCAAGCTTCTCTATCTGTATTTTCTGGTAGACCGTGGTGTCATCAATCACACTTGGTTAATGAGTCGCGGTCATACTGATATTGATTTATCTACTGCTCATGTCAAATGGGAAATGAGCTCGTTTTGGAAACTGTTCGACGATCTTGATTCTATATTTAATGGTAGTATTTTCCCCCTCTCCGCAATTGACCGTGCGGAAATCGACGCAACACACGTCCATCTTGCTAAGGCAGTCTTGAAACATGGAGCACACCTACAGCCTGATGGGGCTGTACAGCTCAGTTTTATAGATATTGATTTGAGTGTGCTGCGTGTCGAGACTCTTTCGGCTGTGTATGAACAGTTTTTGGAGAATGTTAAAAGCGGTGAACGTCGCAGAGTAGGAGCATACTACACGCCACCGTTTTTAGTTGACCTTGTCCTTGATAGAGTTGAAGATGAATTACCGCTCAAAGATGGCATCACCGTCCTTGATCCGGCAGCAGGCTCGGGCGTATTTCTCGTTGGTGTTTATCGCAGAATCCTTGAAAACTCTCGGTTGCTAAAATCATCCCCACTGTCCCTTGATCAAATCAGGGGCCTACTCGTTCGAAACATTTTTGGAGTCGAGCGTAATCTAGACGCATGCCATGTCGCCGCATTCAGTTTATACCTGACCATGCTTGATTACGTGAGTCCACGTGATTTAAGCGCGATCGCCAGAAGCCATGAACCCCAGAAACTATTTCCGAGTCTAGTGGGCACAAATTTATTGGCAATGGACTTTTTTTCCCCTGCAGTTCGACAATCCCTTCCTCCTATCCAGTGTGTGGTGGGCAACCCTCCCTGGCAGACAGTGAGTAAGCTTGAGTCGCCGATGGCAACGGAGTGGGTCATAAACCATCCGAATTGTCCGATTGGTAATGACCAAGCCGCTGAGGCCTTCGTTTGGAAGTCGCTGCGTGAGCACCTAATTGAGAATGGGGTTTTGGGTATTCTAATTCCATCAAAATCATTCGTAAATCCAACTGCCGCAAAGTTTCGTGTGAGTTTGCAACATGAAACGTTTGTTAGTGGAGTAATAAATTTTTCGCATCTTCGCCATAAGCTCTTTGCCGGGGCCAAGCATGCCTGTGCAGCTCTTTTTTTACGCAAGCGTGTGCCGAAACCTACTGACTGGGTCTGGGTATACACTCCGCTGTCTATTAGCCAGCCTGTTAGCTCCAAAGATGCTTGGCCTTGGACACTAATCATGGATGAGGCTGCCATCCAGCAGTTTAGACATCACTCTCTGGCTACTAATCCTCGTGGTTGGTTCGAAGCATTTGTTTTGAGGCCTGTTGATAGACAAATACATCGGTTTATCGGCGACTCGGCTACGCATGGCTCGATTACATTCTTGGGGGAACTGTGTAAGACAATTGGAGCAAAATGTAAACGTGGTGGCGACGAGAGCGATACAGGCTTGTCAAGTGAACTCCTGAACGGTGGTTCGCTTGTTGAGTCCTCTGTTCGGGCTGCAACACAAAGATCGAGTCAAAATTGTCTTAAGATAGACGGGCTTACGGATGTCTCCAGCAAGAAAGAGGGGCTATCATTGGCCCAACTGGCAAGAGTTAAGCCAAATTACAAAAATCAGTTCAGTGGAAACATACTCCTTATCCCAAGGAATTTCAGAAATATTCGGTTCATCGAATATCCAGTAGCGTATACGTCAAGTTACCTCGCAGTATTCTTTGACAAGAATACAAATCAGATTAGTGTCAAAGAAAAGCAGCTCTTAAAAGCGCTGGAAAAATACCTTAGCAGTAGTGTCGCCCTTTACTTTGTGGCAACAATAGGCAGGCGCTGGCTTATGGATCGCCGGAATGTCGAACCAACAGATATTGCCTGCCTTCCTGTGCCCCTGACCTCACTTGATGATGGTCGTATTCAGCAATTACTTGCGTATGAGGGGCCGGAGCTTGACGAGTTTATTCTTAATGAGTTCAAACTTGATCATGATTTGCGCAGTGCTGTTCAAGAGTTCTTGCATTTTCGGATGGGATTTCAAGATGGCAATGTTCCTATCGGAGCACTGACACCACCTAAAGCGGTGACACTTTCTAGTTATTCAAAAATTTTTCAGCATAACTTAGATGGACTGATTGACCGTAAGGGCGCGTTTAAAGTTGCTCATCAAGACAGCGTTGAAGCAGGCATTGGCGCCATCGTCGCTCATTATGTAGATGACGGAGAGTCGCCTAGTCACGACGTCGATTTGAAGCTTGCTTGTCAGGCAGCCATTGACGCAAAATCTCAGCAGGGAGGAAGCCCGTTCAGCGACAGTTTAGCGATTACTGTTGACCTGTCATCATCGACCATCGCTATTGTTAAGCCGTTAGAGTATTTCAGATGGACAGTTGATAATGCTTATGCTGATAGTCACCAAGCAATAAGAGCATTTATACAGGAGACCACATGAGCGGGACGTCTACTCCGTCAAACCTTAAGCAGCTACTTATACAGCATGGTTTCACATCAATGAAGGCAGAAATATGGGCCAAGTTTGTGCATCATGTAGTCAGGGTGTATTGGCAAGCCGCAGATCAGTTACTGGAACCGTCTAATTGGACATGTTTTAAACAGAAACTTGGAGCATTAGGGAAGCCTAAAAATAGTCGAGCAGGCACTGTCACTCAGGTTCCGCTTGAAGATGCTATCACTTCGGAAATCGGATATTTGGCGGAGCAAATACGTATAGCACTTCCATCGGATCACTTCTTGCGCAAGCATGAGGTATGTTTCTCATATGAGACTTTAATTCCCAGTTCCATACGTGCTGGACGACACTCAAAAAAGGTCGATTTCAGAGTCTATTCGTTATATCCAGATGCTCCAGAACTAGCCATTGAAGCAAAACCAGTTGCGACGTTAAATGACATTTCGAGTCAATACTTGGGAGTGAGAGGGATGGGTTGTTTTTTCGATCTAGACTCCGCTTACACTGCGGGACCTCTTGGAGCTATGCTTGCCTATAACCTTACAAGTGACGGCAGTAGCATGCAATCAAATGTATTGGATGCACTATATAGGTACCAACCCAAGCCTTTACATATTCATCATAGCGTCTCAATTCCTGACTGTGGACTTGCGCACAGTTCACATCATGATAGGGCTGCATGGAATCTACAGCCCATTACTATTCTTCATCTTGAACGTAACTTTCCTGTGGATGTCTATCAGCAAACCTAGCCTAATATTGCTGCCAAGGCACAATGCTGGAGCTTTTCCTCATCTGTCGCTCTAAGAGAGCACCTTCAAGCTAACTTGATTCTCGCGCATAGTTACTGTCGGCATTGAAACATTTTTGGGCTTTATCGAGAAACTGCAAAAATGTTTTACTCAAAAAAAGCAGCCCCCTACGATAACAACTGTATCGTGCTCTAGACACCACAGTTGGGGGCGATAGCGTGGCCCAAGAACATTTTTAGACTGTATCTGTCACCCCCCCCCCACAACCCTAACCTTAGGCTGCTCCACACACTCCTCACACACCACCGACACATTCAGCCTATACAGCTCCAGTTTCACGCCCATATCCGCGCAAGCTTGCTCTACAGCTTTCTGCACACGTTTATCCTCCAGCGCCTGCTTCTTCCCGCACACCACACACCCCATACTGCCCACAGGCTGTTCGTGCTGCATGGAATACAGCAGCTTACGCCCCTGTTCCATATGCGAGTGAATAACCCCGGCATCATTCAGATGCTTCAACGTGCCATATACCGTTCCCAAACTTAATGGCGTTCTGTGTTTTTGTAGTTGGTTGAAGATTTCTTCTACGGTCATGGCTTCTTGCTGTTCGTGAAGCACGTTCAGTACGGCCAATCGCGCCAGTGTCATGCGTATGCCTGCTTGGCGCAACAAGCCAGCTCCTACGCTGTGTGTCATCAGTACATTCATCATGTGTTATTCCCTTGCCAAAGTAAGGAAGCATCTATGTCTTCCAATGACCCTACGCCGCTTAACACCATGCTGCTTTCTAGTTCGGTACGTAGTAGGTGCAATATGTGTGCTACTCCGGTCGCGCCAGCAACCGCCAACCCATGCAATACGGGTCGCCCAATTAATACGGCTTTAGCCCCTAGGGCCAAGGCTTTTAGTACGTCAGTGCCACGTTGTATGCCGCCATCTACCAGCACGGGCACGTGCCCACCTACGGCAGCCACTACCAGAGGCAATACATCTAATGTGGCAGGCACACTGTCTAGTACACGTCCACCGTGGTTAGACACGATCACTCCCGCCGCCCCCGCTTGCACCGCTAGCTGTGCGTCAGCAGGGTGCAAGATGCCTTTTACTAGCACGGGTAGGGGGGTGTGTTTGGCTAACCAGGCCACGTCATCCCAGTTAGCCATTTGGGTGACTAAAGGATGTTGAAATAAAGACTGCCCCGCTTCTAGTACACCGGGAGTGTGCAACTTATCTGCATAGGGCAGCAAGTTCACGGGCTTGATGTTCGCTGGCAAGCTAAAACCGTGACGTTGTTCGGCATTGCGGCTGCCTTGTATAGGCGCATCTACGGTCATCACGATGGCTTCGTAGCCAGCAGCTTCGGCTCGGCGCAGTAGGTCTAGGTTGACGTCTTTATCGGCCTGCCAATACAACTGAAACCAGCGTGGCCCGGGTGCAGCGGCAGCTACATCCTCTAGGCTCACACTGGCTTGGGTGCTGACTACGTACACGGCCTGCAACGCCGCTGCGGCAATGGCTGTTGCGCGTTCGGCATCGGCATGCGCTAAGGCATGAAATGCTGTGGGGGCTATAAAAATAGGGTGTGCATAACGTTTGCCGAATAGCTCTAGCTCGGTGTTGCCCTTGGGAATACGGCGTAATACGCGTGGCCATAGCATCAACTGCTCAAAGGCTGCCTCATTACGGCGTTGGGTGATGCCATCCGCCGCCCCCGCGGTCACATACGCCCACGTAGCAGCCGGTAATACGTCACCCGCACGCTGTGCGTAATCAGCCAAGCAGCTTAACCCCTGCAAGGAGGCCTCTTGGCTCATGTTTCACCCCATTGGCGGATGAGGTTGTGATACACGCCCGATAAGCGCGTGACCTCATCGACCGAGTCACCTCTACCGGCCAATTGCTGCACTACGTTATCCAGTTCGTATAAAGAATGACGGGCACTGTCTTCGCGCACCATGCTTTGTGTCCAGAAAAAGGCAGCAAGGCGTTCGCCCTGTGTGACCGGACAGACTCTATGCAAGCTGGTGCCGGGGTACACCACGGCGTGGCCAGCGGGTAGTTTGATGCGCTGGGTGCCGTAGTTGTCTTGAATTTCTAGCTCACCACCTTCGTAGCTATCTGGGTCGCTGAAAAATACGGTGGTGGAGATGTCGGTACGTATACGCTCACCCGTTTGTGGGTGTACACGTATGGCGTTATCAATGTGAAACCCGTATGCGCCTCCGCCTTGGTAGCGGTTAAACATGGGCGGCAAAATTTTCAGAGGCAGGGCGAAGGACACAAATTTGGGTAAGGAAGACAAACGCTGCAACACCGCTTGGGCAAGCTCTATCGCCACGGGGTCTTGCACGTTTAGCTGTTCGTTACTTTTTTGTTGTACCGCCACATACCCTGCGGTCGCACGGCCATCGTGCCACGATGCTTGCCCTAGCCGTTCACATATAGCGTGGCATTCTTCAGCACTGAAAACTTCGGGAATCACCAGAATCATCTGTTTCTCCTAATGTGCCAGCAACAGAGCCGTCGCAAACGGACTCTGTTGCTGCCCTATGGCTTATTCCCAGCGATAGGTGGCACTGAACATATAAGAACGTCCGGGAGCGACGTTTGCAAACACCCCTACGTGCGATGCATCATACAGCGCATTGTTAGACAGGTTATTCGCATTGAACTGCAACGACAAACTCTTACTTACGTCATACTGCAACATCGCGTCGTAACGGAAGTAGCTTGGCAGCTCTAAGGTGTTGGCATCGTCTACGTAACGTTTGCCCAAGTAGGTCACACCACCGCCCAGCGTTAGCTCAGGCAGGATTTTGTAGGTGGTCCACAAGCTGGCACTGTGACGCGCAATGAACTTCATTTGGTTACCGTCGTAGACGTTATTGCCATTACGGTAGCTTTTGATTTTAGGTGCCAAGTAGGTGTAGCCTGTCCACACATTCCAACGTGGCGTGATCGCACCGGAAGCACCCAACTCTATCCCGCGCACACGGTTGCTACCGTTAAGCGTGACGTCGCCCGTTAGGGGGTCGGTAGTACGTGCATCGGTTTTGTGGGTTTCAAAGTAAGCACCAGTCAACGACAAGCGCTCGTCGAACACATCCCATTTGGTACCGATTTCCCAGCTGTAGCTTTTCTCGGGCTTCATATCACGCACAGAGGCCGAACCGCCTACACCATCGGCACCGCCGCCTTGACCCAAGTTTTCACCAGCAGGGTTAGACGACGTGGCGTACGACACGTAGATACTGCCGTTTTCAGCAGGCTTGTACACCGCACCCAGTTGGTAGTTCCAGAAGTCATCCTTACGTTTCAACTTCATGTTGTCTACCGTGAAGCTTTCACGACGTAAGCCCAAGTTCAGCAAAAACTGTTCGCTAAGCTCAATGGTGTCCATAAAGTAGATGGAACGCGTTTTAATATAGCCATCTTGGGTCTTAGGACCATAGGTCAGGTTGAACTTGTATGGCTTGTTGGGGTCTGGATTCCACAAGTTGTCGGTATCGGTTGCGGGCAAACCACCTACCGCACGACTAAAGACTTTTTCGTAGGTAAATTCCACCCCAGCACTGTACGAGTGCTTTAACGAACCTGTGCTAAAGGTACCGTACAAGTCGGTTTGGTTTTGAATCGCCGTGTTGTAACGCCAGCGAGCCCGGTTATCGCGCTTAAACTGCGCGTCTGGGCCTTCGGTAGAGCATGGTGGACCCGAGTTCGCCTTGCAGTTATCAAAGCTAGGGCGCGTCATTAAGTAGTCGTTTAGCGACTCAGAATGACGGGTAATGTTGCGGAACTGGGCTTGCTCAGAGAAATCATGCTCGAACAGCATCGTTGAGGTTTTCATGGTGTTGTTACGGAAATCCGCATTCAAACGCCCATAGAAATTCTCGCGATCTACATTCGGTGGGGTGTCTCTATCGTTGGCAGCATTCGCAAAAGGAATACCCAAGTCCGGCGTATCTTTGTTTTTTAGCTCCGAATACGACAGCGTTAAACGGGTAGGGGTGCCCAAACCAAAGGCAATAGACGGTGCCACACCAAAACGATCAATTTCGGGACCACCACGACCGGGCACATCACCGCCCATTTTCATCACGTTTAAACGGATGGCAACGGTGTCACCTACAGGCATGTTCACATCTGCTGTAGTACGCCATTGATCCGCATTACCAAAGCCTGCGCTCAGTTCAGCAAAAGGTTCTAGCTTAGGCGCTTTGGTGGTCAAGTTAATGCTACCGCCGGTGCCGCCACGACCCGTGTAGGCCGAGCTAGCACCCTTGATCACTTCCACAGCTTCTAAGTTAAAGGTTTCATGCGAGCCACGAGCGTAGTCGCGCAAACCATCAATGAAAATGTCGGTACTGGCTTCATAACCACGAATAAAAGGGCGGTCGCCTACCGGAGTACCACCCTCGCCAGAACCCAAGGTAATACCTGGGGTGGTGCGCAATACATCTTGCAACGAAGTTGCGCCACGGTCTTTCATTTGCTGCTCTGTAATCACATTCACCGTGCGAGGTGTGTCCAATAACGGCGCTGTGAATTTAGGGCTAGAAAGCTTGCTGGGTGTTTGATAGGTGTCGTTTGGTACTTCACCCATCACCCGAATTTCTTGTAAGACTGCTGGCGCAGCGGTAGTGCTTTGGTTTTCTTCTGCCTGTGCCGGTGCCATAGCAGCCATTGCACCAGCCAATACCACCGTACCAAAAGCGGGCTTGAAACTGTCCATGGACAAAACGGTTGTCCCCTCCAACGCTTTATCCTGCTGCGTTGACGCGTAAGTGCTTAACACGTACCTCTCTCCTGAAATAAAAAAGGGCCAACCCTTACGCCGACGTTTTTCGCCCTGTAAAAGCCGCCTATCAAAACAAATGAGACTTGTTCTTATTTCAGAATAAAGAGGAGATCGTGAAGTTTTCGTCAAAAAACGGCTGATACGCAATAAAACAAAATAACAATCAATCTTATTTATAATTCGATGATAATTTCACGCACGCTCTGCTACCCTAAATGTCTGCGCCTGCCTGAAACGCCTTCAGGATGCCGCCAGAGGTTCTTCCTCATGACTGACAAAAAACACCCTATCCCCTATACCGTACTGATCGTCGAAGACGAATCAGTCATTGCCGAGAACATTCTTCTAACCCTAGAGGCCGAAGGCTTTACTGCCGACATCTCTAGAGATGCACCGTCGGCGCTGCATCGCCTAGAGCAAGGCAACTATGACCTAGTGCTGTTAGATATAGGTCTACCCGGTATGGACGGCTTAAGCATGCTGCAAAAAATGCGCCGCAAGCTTAGTCTCTCTACCCCCGTACTGTTGCTGACGGCTAGGGCCACCTTAGAAGACAAGCTGCAAGGCTTTGCTTGCGGGGCCGACGATTACCTAACCAAGCCCTTTGCGTTAGAAGAAGTGCTGGTACGTGCCCAAGCCCTGATACGTCGATCACGGCAACTGTGTGATACCGCGTTTTCATTGCAGTACGGCCCGCTGTGCTATCTGGTGGCCGACCAAAGCCTTTCTATTAATGGCGAAACCATTAAGCTGCCGCGCAAATGCCTGATGATTCTGGAAATGCTGATGCGTTATTCAGGTCGCATCGTGCCACGTCAAAAACTAGAAGAATACTTATGGCAAGGCGAACCTCCATCATCCGAAGCCTTACGCAGCCAACTGCATTTGCTACGCAAAACCCTGCAGCAGCACCAGTATGAAGGCATAGAAACCGTACACGGCATAGGCTGGCGGCTTACTCTGGACACACCATGAAATTACGCCGTTCGCTGTCTGGACGCATCACCCTCGTACTGACTCTATTAATTTTTCTGGCGGTTAGCCTATCGGCGGTGGTCACCTACGCCATCTACACCGCACTAGAAGAAAACATGTTGGACACGCTGGTGCAAACCGAGTCCAATCGCATCGCTGTGCGGGTATCGCGATTTGGGGACGAATGGCAGCAACCGTTTGAGCGCGACATGGGGCCGTCCATGTACGCCTGGGGTGAAACCGATGCCATGCTCGCCCCCAGCATGCCTGAAGAATTACGCGATCTGCCGCTGGGTTTGCATTACATAGACAAAGGCAACACAGGCTGGCACGTACAAGTGGCCAATGTGATGGATGGCCGTTTGTATGTACTGTATGACTCCGTAGTACTGGTAGAGCAATCCCGCCATTTTGCGTTGGCCTTGGCTGGCATTGTGCTGTTTTGCACCTTGCTCGCTCTATTTTTCAGTAACGCCATTGCACGCTGGCTAGTCACCCCCATCAACACACTGACTGAACGGCTAATACACTGGCTACCCAGCGGTTACCAAAGCGCTATCCCGCACACCGACGAAGTGGCCCGCTTAATGGAAATCTTCAATAGGGCGCAAGACCAAGTGGATGCCACCATTGCCAATCAGCGTGAATTCACGGCCAATCTACACCATGAAATACGCACGCCCTTAAGTATTATTCGCAGTGATGCTGAACTGATGCTGCGTCATAACTTAGTGTCAGAAGCCGAGCGGCCACGGCTGCAACGAACAGTGCATGCCGTGCAAGACATCAAACAATCACTAGAAAGCACCTACAGCCTGTGCCATGCCGGTAATACGGATACACACGAAACAGTCTCCCTGCATGACTGCCTGCAAGATGCCATGGGGGTGCTCTCTCAAGACGCCACCCAAGCGGGCCTGCACATTAGAAACCTGATTGATAACACACACTACGAACAGCTCAACCACCATGCACTAATGACCGTCATGCGCAATATTTTGCGTAACGCCATTTCACATGCTGCCCCCGCCACGCTCACCATAGAATCTATTCCTCACGGCCTTAACTTTACCGACGATGGACCAGGTATCGCTTCGGAAGAGCAAGCCTCGGTGTTTGAACGCTATTTCAGCCACCGGCGCACCGACCAACGCACAGCGACCACTCCAGCATCCGCATCAGACGAACTTGAAAACCAAGCAGGCTTAGGCTTAGCCATCGCTAAACGGGTATGTCAGATGCAATCATGGCAATTAAAAGTGACTTCCCCCGTTCAGGACGGCCATGGCACGTGTTTTACCTTGCGTTTTCACAGTCAGCCACACAAAGCAGCATAAAAATCGCTGTGAACTAGCGAGGCCGTCACCATTCTGCTCAGTTTGGAATACACTAAAGGATTGTTTATTTCCTCTTAGCAGAGCTTTGACATGAATACCGAATCCGCTCAGCCATCGCTGGCCTTTAGTATCAATCGTTCTACTCATCCACGTTCCGCGGAAGAGCGCGCCACCATTCTGGCTAAACCGGGTTTTGGTCAGTACTTCACCGATCACATGGCTGCCATTGATTGGAGCATAGAGCAAGGTTGGCACGATGCCCGCATTCAACCCTATGGCCCACTGCAACTGGATCCCGCATCCTCGGTATTGCACTACGGTCAGGAAATTTTTGAAGGCCTAAAAGCCTACCGTCACGCTGATGGTTCTATCTGGACATTCCGTCCAGACGCCAACGCCGCACGTCTGCAACGCTCGGCTAGCCGTTTGGCCTTGCCACAGCTGCCAACAGACCTGTTCGTAGAATCCATTAAGCAACTGGTACAAACAGACGCTGACTGGGTACCTTCTGCACCTGAAACCAGCCTGTACCTGCGTCCATTCAGCATTGCTAACGAAAGCTTCCTAGGCGTACGCGCAGCTCAACGCGCGGCCTACTACGTGATCGCCAGCCCAGCCGGTGCCTACTTCGCCAAAGGCGTAGCACCTGTGTCTATCTGGTTGTCCACCGAACTGAACCGCGCAGGCCGTGGCGGTACCGGTGCAGCTAAGTGTGGCGGTAACTACGCAGCATCCTTGGTGCCACAACAAGAAGCCAGCGACAACGGTTGCTCACAAGTGCTGTTCTTGGATTCCGTTGAAGGTAAATACTTAGAAGAACTGGGCGGCATGAACCTGTTCTTGGTACGCAAAGACGGCAGCCTGCTGACCCCAGCACTGTCAGGCAGCATCTTGGAAGGTATCACCCGCGCCAGCATCATCCAACTGGCACGCGACCGCGGCCACGAGGTTGAAGAGCGTCGTATCACCGTTGAAGAGTGGCGCGAAGGCGTAGCTTCCGGCGATATCGTTGAAGCTTTTGCATGTGGTACAGCCGCTGTAGTGACCCCTATTGGTCAACTGAAAGGCCACGGCTTTGCGATTGGTAACCCCGATGCACCTGCCGGTAAAATCACCATGGAACTGCGTCAAGCATTGACCGATCTGCAATACGGTCGCGCTCCAGATCCACACGGTTGGTTAGTACGTTTGGTGTAAGGTTTTCACCAAGCTGTAGAAAAGGCCCGATGCTTGCATCGGGCTTTTTTTATGGTGCGACGATATCTTGCGTGAGAACTACTACTCAGAGTGAAGATGAGTGTTTGAGTGTTCCCTGATGTGATTGACTGCTCTCGCTGTGAGGACTTACTACGCGCCAACTATTGGCTGCCGTAGCCTAAGGCTGCGAAAGTATTTTTTTATTTGAGACACCAAATAAAAAAACACTTCCATCCGCCTTTCCTTCATTGCATGCCACGGTCTTTGCGTTGGTTGCTATTGAGGCAGAAGCGTATTTCTGTGACGAACACATGGGTAAGCTTTGTGCAAAAAGAATTCATCCTAAAAATCCATCTTTCTGCTGCAGGCGATGGATACAGCCTTCACTCCATGCCAACACTGAGCGTAGAAGACTACTACCCGTTAATCCACATCACGAATAAAACCGTACCGCCGCTTCAGAAAGGGCAGTAAGCCTAGCTATAGCGAAATATTCGGGGAGGCGGAGGAAAACTTTTTTGATTTGGTGTCTCAAATCACAAAAAGTTGTTCCGCAGTCCCCCCAGCGAGGGCGATGAATAAAAATTTCTGCTAGAACGCACACCACAAAAAACAAACCCCTGCATCACTACAGGGGTTCATTCACACGCGATTAGAGCGCCTTAGCGCTCAAACTGCGACAGATGGCAGGACAGCACATCAGCAATCGCATGATCGCTTAACCCACGCGCTTTAAGGTCTGCCGTCAGGGCTGCCACATCTACATCCACCAACGTACGTTGATCCGAAGTAGGGCGGTCATCACGCACGATGCGGAAATCAAACTCGCGCTCAGGCGTTTTACGCACCTCGTAGTGCATCACTTCATCAATCTGATTATCCGGCGTGAAAGTCAGCACGGTAGGACGCAAGTCGTACAACTCGGCCGTCTGCACGTACTCGGATGCACAAATAATGACCTGATCACCTTTTTGGCACGTACGCGCTGCCGCACCATTCAAAATGCAGCAACGTGAGCCAGGCTCACCATAAATCACGTAAGTAGAAATCCGCGCACCGCTTTGCTTGTTCCAGATTTCCACGAACTCCATCGGAAAAATACCTGCTTGTTCGCAGACTTCCGGATCCAAGGTAATGGAACCATGGTAGTTCAGATCCGCTCCGGTAATGGTGATACCGTGCAGCTTGGCGCGGACAACTTTTTTCATGCTAGTAATGGGCCATCAAAAGATAAAAAACAGTGGTTTCAACTGAAAGGGCCGCAGCCCCCGTTGATTTATAAGCCATTTTACCCAATCTCTGCGCAAATAGTGGCGTAGGAGTGGGAAAACCACGTTAGCCCTCTTCCACAAACTGCTGCACTTCAGCAGGGGTTAAGTAGCGGGACTCGCCTAGCTCTAAGCTATCGTCCAACGCCAACGAACCAATACGCTCACGGTGTAAGGTCAATACCAAGTTACCCAACGACGCAAACATGCGTTTAACCTGATGGTATTTACCTTCTTGGATAGTTAGCCGTGCGGTGCGCTCGTCAATGCGTTCTAACACGGCAGGCAGGGTAGGTTTGTCCTCGCCGTTTAACAAAATACCAGCTTGAAATAACGCTTCGGCATTATCCGGCAACGGTTCAGCCAGAGTCGCTACATACACCTTATCGCACTGATGGCGCGGCGAAATAATGCGGTGCGTCCACTGACCATCATCGGTGATGAGAATCAGCCCGGTGGTGTCCACATCCAGCCTACCAACCGTATGCAAGCGATCGCGTTTTTCAATGTCTAACAGCGTCATCACCGAAGGGTAAGCGCTATTTTTAAGGCTGCATTCGTACCCCGCCGGTTTATTCAGCATCAGGTAACGCAAGCCAATCAGCTCAAGCACATCGTCTTCCCATTGAACGACGTCACCGTCTTCTACAACGTAGGTGCCTTTAGTGACCACCTCGCCGTTAACCGTAATTTCCCCGCTTTTAAGCACTTTACGTGCATCCGAGCGACTTAGGTCGGTGCTTTCACCAAGAAACTTGTCTAAACGCATTCCATTTCCAAACAAAGCGTTGTTAAATAATTTTCTGTTTTTTGAACTGCGTCCATCTTAACAACGAAATGGGTTCAACACAGGACAAAGAAAAAGCGGACCACTAAAACGTAGTCCGCTTTTGTTTACACACTACTAGTTAACGCCTCTTAGCAGCCAATAGTACAAATCAGGATTTGTATTTTCGTTATACAAAGTATATTGTGTATTTTCGTTATACAAAGTATAGTTTGTAAATTGAAAATACAGCATGGAATTTGTATGACCGACTTCACTATACGCACTGCGGATCAACTTCCAATGTTACTTCAAGCCTTTCGTAAACAGGCTCAGCTCACTCAATCCGATGTGGCAATGCGTCTGGGCGTCACACAACAGACACTCTCGGCCTTAGAACGTAACGCGAAAAAAGTCAGCGCTGACCGGCTTCTAGAGCTGCTCAGTATCTTAGGTGTAGAGCTAGTACTACGCCAGAGTAACGACTCCCCCACGCCATCAACCAGTCCGGATTGGTAAGCCATGGGACGACGCTCACACACACAGACTCTCTATCTCTGGATGAATGGCGCTTACGTTGGCACATGGAGTATACGACCCTACGTTGGCGAGACTCTCCAATACGACAATAGCTGGGTCACCTCCAAACAAGGCCGTCCTCTATCTCTGTCACTACCTTTTACCCCCGGTAATCAACCACATCGTGGCGATGCTGTTCGCGCCTATTTCGAAAACCTCCTCCCAGACAGTAAAGATATACGTGAGCGTGTCGCACGACGATTCCAAGCTGGCTCGACCGAGGCCTTCTCCCTATTGGCAGAAATTGGACGAGATTGTGTTGGGGCGTTACAGGTAATCCCGGATAACATTCCACCCGAGGGCATTCAAGAGGTGAGGGCAACACCACTGAATGATGCAGAAGTCGCCCACGTATTACGTAATACCCTCGCACCTTCCCCCCTAGGTAACCTATACAGTGATGATGTGGACTTTCGGATTTCCATCGCGGGGGCACAGGAAAAAACAGCCCTGCTATCACTCAATGGTCAGTGGTGCTTGCCGCATGACGCAACGCCCACTACACATATTTTCAAACTACCACTGGGATTAGTGGGCAACCTCAGATTCGACATGAGCGAATCAGTTGAAAACGAGTGGCTATGCTCCAAGATTCTGCATGCATACGGTCTACCCGTGGCGCCCACCCAAATTCTTCAATTCGAAGATATCAAAGTACTTGCAGTCGAGCGCTTCGACCGTATGTGGTGGGAGAACGAAGACGGCAAGAGATGGCTACTCAGAATCCCACAAGAGGACATGTGCCAAGCAACCGGAACACCTCCTAATCTAAAATACGAATCCGACGGAGGGCCTGGTGTACGTTCCATCATGGCACTACTAGCCACTTCCAGATACCCAGACCGTGACCGACGCACGTTCTTTCAGGCCCAAGTCCTGTTCTGGATGCTTCGTGCCACCGACGGCCATGCGAAGAACTTCAGCATTTTTCTACGCCCTGGTGGAGCGTATGAGCTCACCCCGCTATACGACGTACTCTCTGCCTACCCAGTCATAGGGAAAGGCGCAAATCAGCTATCTCCTTACAAAGCCAAAATGGCAATGGCGATACGTTCAAAAAACTCGCACTGGATCATGCGGGATATCTTGCGTCGGCATTGGGTGACTGTGGGAACAGAGCATGGCGTTGTGACTCCAGATGGCCACGGTACAGAGGCAGTACTTGACGATATCGTGGCAAAGACACCAGGGGTCGTGCAGAGAGTCCGCGAACAGTTACCAGAGCAATTTCCTAAGCATGTCGCTGACAGCATCCTTAACGGATTACAGATCGCAGCCAATAGGCTTGCCGGTTAGTCTGGGCTGAGCAAGTTGTCTGGCAAGGCCCAATCCCATTTTTCATTTTTGTAGCTGAAGATTTGTGGCGTCTTTAAGATGAGTGTTGAAGATCAATGCTTAGGTTTCTCGGGACAGCCCAACCTGCCATCAATACTCTTCACATATAAAAAAGCGGCCACTAAAAAGTAGGCCGCTTTCTTACCTCTGAAGCAGTGGCCAACTTATCTCACTACTCTTGGCCAACTATGCTCAAAACCAACACGCCTTACACGTCGATGTTGCCAGCCTGCAAAGCGTGAGTTTCGATAAACGCACGACGGGGCTCAACTTCATCACCCATCAAGGTGGTGAATACCTGATCCGCCGCAATAGCGTCTTCGATACGTACTTGCAGCAGACGACGGGCGGATGGGTCCATGGTGGTTTCCCACAACTGCTCGGGGTTCATCTCACCCAGACCTTTATAGCGCTGTTTAGATACGCCACGTTCAGCCTCTGAGCGCAACCAGTGCATTGCATCACGGAAGTCGTCAATTGGCGATTCTTTACGACGGTCACCTTCACCACGCATCACCATCGCACCCTCACCAATCAGGCCAAGGAAGGTCTGACCAGCACGGCTTAATGTCAGGTAGTCAGAACCACGTAAGAAGGCTTTATCAAACACGCTCACACGCACGTTACCGTGGTGCAAACGGTTTGCCAGCAAACGCCACTGACCTGCATCGTCTTGCTCTACGCTGACGCTAAACAGGTGTGGGTTCGCAGGGTCTTGTAAACGCTCTAGCAGCTCTTTAGCCGACTGCTGTGCAGCAGCTTCGTCGTCCAGTTTTATCACGCTACCTTCAGCAATCGCCGACAACACTTCGCTATCCATTAGTCGTGACAGCTTATCGATCACTTGGTCAGCCAATACGTACTGACGCACCAAGCTTTCCAGCGCATTGCCAGTAATAGGCTCTGCACCTTCGCGTGGCAGCAATTGCGCATCTTTGACAGCGATGCTCAGCATAAACTGGGCTTCTTCCGCTTCGTCTTTCAGATAACGCTCATCACGGCCCACTTTCACTTTGTACAGTGGTGGTTGGGCAATGTAGATGTAGCCGCGCTCGATTAGCTCAGGCATTTGACGGTAAATCAAAGTCAGCAGCAAGGTACGAATGTGCGCGCCATCCACGTCCGCGTCAGTCATGATGATGATGCGGTGGTAACGCAGTTTGCTCACGTCAAAATCAGGACCAATACTGGTGCCCAATGCGGTAATCAACACGGTTACCTGTTCGCTACTGATCAGCTTGTCGAAACGTGCTTTTTCCACGTTCAGAATTTTGCCTCGCAGCGGCAAAATCGCTTGGAACTTACGGTCGCGGCCTTGCTTGGCCGAACCACCCGCGGAGTCACCCTCCACAATGTACAGTTCGGATTTCGCTGGGTCTTTTTCTTGGCAGTCTGCCAGTTTGCCGGGCAAACCTGCACCTTCCAAGACGCTCTTACGACGTGTCACTTCACGTGCTTTACGTGCGGCTTCACGGGCGCGAGCAGCTTCGATAATCTTGTTGCAGACTGAACGTGCGTCGGTTGGGTTTTCCAACAACCAGGTTTCCAAGGTACGGCTTACCGCTTCTTCAACGGCAGGACGCACTTCACTAGACACCAGTTTGTCTTTAGTCTGGCTACTGAATTTTGGCTCAGGCACTTTTACCGACAATACGCAGGCTAAACCTTCGCGCATGTCGTCGCCGGATGTTTCTACCTTGGCGCGTTTAGCCAGTTCGTTATCGCTGATGTACTTGTTCAGTACACGCGTCATGGCAGCACGCAAACCGGTCAGGTGGCTACCACCGTCACGCTGGGGAATGTTATTGGTGAAACACAGCACGTTTTCAGCGTAACTGTCGTTCCACTGCATGGCGATTTCCACGCCCACCAACACACCACCGGCCTCGGATTCTGTTTCTACAGAAAACACGTTAGGGTGCAACACGCTTTTACCGCGGTTGATGTATTCCACAAAGCCTTTTACACCGCCCAAGAACGCGAAGTCTTCTTCTTTGTTCTGGCGTTCGTCTATCAGCTTAACTTTTACACCGTTATTCAAGAAAGACAGCTCGCGTAAGCGTTTTGCCAAAATCTCGTAGGTGTATTCCACGTTATTGAAAATTTCGTGGTCAGCCAAATAACGTACTTGTGTACCAGTCTTAGTAGTGTCGCCCACCACTTTCAACGGTTCTACACGCTCACCGCGCTGAAAGCGCAGGTAATGCTCATGGCCATTACGCCAAATTGTCAGATCCAACCACTCGGACAGCGCGTTCACACACGACACACCCACACCGTGCAAGCCGCCAGACACCTTATAGGAGTTCTGGTCAAACTTACCGCCAGCGTGCAGTTCAGTCATCACGATTTCAGCAGCACTACGTTGCTCTTCGTCGTCTTTGTGAATGTCGGTAGGAATACCACGACCGTTATCGCAAACAGAAATACTGTTGTCGGCGTGGATAGTGACCAGAATTTCATCACAATGCCCCGCCAAGGCTTCGTCAATGGCGTTATCCACCACCTCGAATACCATGTGGTGCAAACCGGTACCGTCCGAGGTATCGCCAATGTACATGCCTGGGCGTTTACGAACCGCTTCCAGGCCTTTGAGCATGCGAATTGAATCGGCGCCGTACTCGGTGTTTGGAGTGCTTTGATCTGACATGTATTGTTTATACCTTTAGTTAGCCAACGCTTAAATGCGCATTGGCATGACAACGTATTTGAATGCATCCTCATCGGGCAGAGTGATGAGCACCGATGCATTGGAGTCCGGCTGTACCGACCAGCGTACTTGCTCGGTTTTGACGTTGGCCAATACGTCTAGCAAGTAGCTAACGTTAAACCCTACGTCCAGCGGTTCAAATTCGTAGTCAATTTCAATTTCTTCGTTGGCTTCCTCTTGTTCAGCGTTAGAAGCCGAGATACGCAACTGGTGATTAGCCAAGTTCACGCGTACGCCACGAAGTTTGTCGGTGGTCAAAATAGCCGCACGTTGCAAGCTGCCTTGCAGGGCTTCACGGTTAACCGTGAAGTGGCGGGTATAGGTAGATGGAATCACGCGAGTGAAATCTGGGAATTTACCTTCCACCAACTTAGAGATCAGCTCTACTTGGTCAAAGCTGAAGCGAATCTGGCCACCAGCAACTTGAATTTGTACGGCGTCATCTACCTCACCCAACAAGCGCTGCATTTCCAGCACTGTTTTACGTGGAACAATGACGTCTTGGCGGCTTTCTAAACCTTCGATCTCGGTACCGTTGTGTACCAAGCGGTGGCTGTCTGTTGCCACGGTACGTACCCAACCGGGTTCAAACACAAACAACATACCGTTCAAGTAGTAACGGATGTCTTGTTGAGCCATGGCGAAGTGCGCCGTATTGAACAAGTGCTTCAATGTGCGCTGAGGCAAGGCCAACGACACATCCCACTGCTCGGGCTGTGCCAATGTGGGGAACTCGTTGGCGTCCATGGTTTGCAGCGCAAAGCGGCTACGACCAGACTGCACAATCAGTTTCCCATCAACCAGCGACAACACAACGTCGCCTACGTCGGGCAGGGCACGCAAAATATCCAGTAATTTACGTGCAGCAACGGTGGTTGCCACATGCTCATCACCCACACCAAAATCGGCGTGTGTAGTGATTTGCACTTCCATATCGGAAGCAATAAACGAAACCCTAGAGCCTTCTTTGCGCAAAAGAATGTTGGCAAGAATAGGCAAGGTGTGGCGACGCTCGACAATCCCTACTACTGTCGATAATGGCTTGAGCAATGCGTCACGAGAGGCTTGTACAAGTTGCATGGTCATCCTTTCAGGGTTTGTTCAAGTACGTGTAATGAGTGGTTTAGTTCTGTTTGCTTGCTGCGTGCCTCAGTAATTTTACGCACCGCATGCAGCACTGTTGTGTGATCTCGCCCGCCAAACAACTCACCAATTTCTGGCAAGCTTTTTTGCGTGAGTTCTTTTGCCAAATACATGGCAATTTGTCGGGGCAGGGCAATATTAGCAGGACGTCGTTTGGAGTACATGTCCGCTACTTTGATTTTATAGAAGTCTGCCACTGTTTTCTGAATGTTTTCTACCGTAATCTGCCCATTGGAAACAGAGAGTAAATCTTTCAGGGCATCTTTACAGACTTCCACACTCAGCACATCGCGGCCATGGAATCGGGCATAGGCCGATACCTTACGCAGCGCGCCTTCCAGCTCACGCACGTTACTGCGCAAATGCTTAGCAATAAAGAACGCAACCTCTTCTGGCATCACAATGCCCTCGGTTTGCGCTTTGCGCAGCAAAATGGCGACACGCATTTCTAGCTCAGGGGGCTCAATTGCCACGGTCAAACCTGAGTCAAATCTAGAAATCAGACGGCTATCAATATTGGACAGCTCTTTGGGGTAGGTATCCGACGTGATGATGATTTGCTTACGCTGCGCCACCATGGCTTCAAAAGCGTAGAAAAACTCTTCTTGCGTACGGTTTTTACCGGCAAAAAACTGAATATCGTCGATTAGCAGTAAATCCAGCGAATGGTAATAGCGCTTGAATTCGTCAAAGGCTTTACGTTGGTACGCTTTCACCACATCAGACACATACTGGTCAGCATGCACGTAACGCACACGCATTCCGGTGCCATTTGCCAAAAGTGCATTACCAATAGCGTGAATTAAGTGAGTTTTACCCAAGCCTACGCCGCCATACAAAAACAGCGGGTTGTACGACACACCAGGGTTCTCGGCAACTTGCAACGCGGCAGCACGAGCCAACTGGTTGGCCTTACCAGTGACGAAGTTATCAAAGGTGAGCTCAGGGTTCAAACGCGAACGCTCGTGTACCGCATCTGCCACAACGGCAGCGGGGTTAACAGCTGCTACATCGGCAGCAGGTTCAGCACCCGTAGCCGCCATAGGTGCAGCGGCGCCAGGGGCCGCTGAAGGCATACGACGAGGCACAGCTGGCTGCGACGCTGGCGCATTAGCAGCCAACTCTAAGACTAGCTCAACAGGGCGGCCAAACCATTCGCTGGCCAAGTCCTGTATACGGTGCGCAAAGTTCTTACGCACCCAATCCAATTTAAAGCGGTTCGGCGCTGACAGGCGCAAGGCTGCCTGCCCTTCATCGTATTCCAAAGGAACCAAAGGGCGTATCCAAGCACTAATTTGCTGCGGCGGAAGCTCCTGTTCAAGCGTCTGAACGCAAGACTGCCAAAATTCGTTCATATTTCTCACTTGTGTAAACCTCGATTCTACCCTGTGTAGCCTCAAGTTATCCACAGACAGTACAAATTCCATTGTAATAGATAGCCTAAACAATTGACTAAACGCCAAAAGTTTGCTGAAATGGTGAGCTTTTCAAGAATTCTTGTTGCCAGAGGCCGGCATGGTTGCCGGAGGTAGGCCCTTATTAGGCGTTTTTCTGGCGGCACCTTTATTTGTGGATAAATCCCCATGAAGCGCACTTATCAACCTTCCGTTACTCGCCGCAAACGTACTCACGGCTTTCGTATCCGTATGAAAACTCGCACTGGTCGTGCCGTTCTGAACGCACGCCGTGGTAAAGGCCGTAAACGCCTAGCAGTATAATTAGCGGAAAATGGCTGGCACAGTTCTAGTGCCTGAGTAATCATGGTCACCACCTTTCCAGCCACAGCCCGTTTAAAACGCCCCTCCGAATATGTGCAGGCCCTCAAAGGCCGGCGTATCGCCAGAGGGGCTTTGTTCGTTGTAAATACTCCACGCTCATCCGGCGAGAGTTTTCCACAGGAACAAGCCCGACTGGGATTAATTATCCCCAAGCGCTCTGCTCCTTTGGCTGTCACTCGTAACCAGATCAAACGCATATTGCGCGAAACCTTTAGGCACCAGCGTCATCAGCTACCTGCCCGCGATTATGTATTCCGGTTGCACAGTAAAGTACCCGATATATCGCTACGCCAATTAAAAGAACTGGTGCGTAACGAAGCAGAAGAACACCTCAAACGGGTACAACAATGATCAAAGCCTTGCTGATCGCCCCCATACGTTTTTACCAGTATGTGATCAGCCCCTGGTTAGGCCGCTGTTGTCGTTACAGTCCCAGTTGCTCCGCCTACGCCATTGAAGCCATTCAAACACATGGAGCCTTAAAAGGGCTTTGGCTTGGCATTCGCCGTATTGCCCGTTGCCATCCTTGGGGCAGTAGTGGCTATGATCCCGTTCCTCCGGTCAAAAATCGCTTGTCAGTTAGCCCTGAAAAGCCAGATTCCGGCCAGACTTCCCATGATAATCACCCCGGATGTAATCACTAACCCTGTAACATCTACATAAATTATCAGTCCAGCATCAAGCTGCGTTAAACTGCTAAGTTTGCTCAGCTTCATATTGTGAAACAGGCGCTATGGATATTCGTCGTACCCTCCTTTGGATGATCTTCTCCTTCTCGCTCCTGCTGCTATGGAATAACTGGCAAGAGTACAATGGCAAACCTTCGTTGTTTTCCAGTACCCCTGCAAGCGAAACCACAGCACAGGCCACCACTGATGGTGCACCTACAGCAACCGGCACGTCGGACGCTAGCATCCCATCAGCCGCACCAGCGACAGCCAGCACGCCTGCTGAATTGCCTGTCAGTCCTGCGGTTACCCCCAGCACCGAACTTGTACAGGTTGAAACCAATGTGTATAAGTTGAGTTTTGACCCTACTGGTGCCCAGTTGGTCAAAGCAGAACTGCTGAAGTACAACTCCCCTGAAGCCCCAGATCAGCCAATGGTGCTGCTGGATAATTCTGCCGAGTCCATTTATATGGCACAGAGCGGCATCGTGGGTGCCCCAGCAGGTCAAAGCTATCCTACTCACCTGACTCCTTTTGGTCTGGTCTCCAACACCGTAGACAGCGCTAATGTGCGTACGCTGGTGTTTGAAGCGGTTGCTGATGGCGTACGTGTGGTGAAAACCTTTACCTTGGGTAGCGACAGCTATGCTATTCAAGTACGACACGACGTATTCAACGTAAGCGATGTCACTATCCAGCCTTCTGTGTACCTACAGTTGACTCGTGATGGTAACAACCCACCTGACTCCTCTCGTCTGTACAACACCTTTACTGGCCCTGTGGTTTACTCCAGCGAAGACAAGTTCCAGAAGATCTCCTTCTCAGACGTAGACAAGAATAAAGCTAGCTACACAGGTCAAGCCAATAACGGCTGGATCGGTTTCGTACAGCACTACTTTGCTACCGCGTGGGTTCCACCTGCAGATAGCGCCCGTACCAACCAAGTTCTGCGTGTAAGCGACAACCTGTACGCCATCCGTACCATCGAAGGTATGGGTAGCATTGCTCCTGGTGCAAGCCAAAGCATGACTGCTGATCTGTGGGTAGGTCCACAAGATCAAGCCGCTATGGGTTCGCTGGCTGAAGGCCTAGACCTCGTTGTGGATTACGGCTGGTTGACCATTCTGGCTAAACCTCTGTACTACCTGTTGGCGCTGTTGCACAGCTTCTTGGGTAACTGGGGTTGGTCTATTGTGGCACTGACTGTGCTGATTAAATTGGTGTTCTACCCATTGTCAGCCGCCAGCTACCGCTCTATGGCCAAAATGAAACTGGTAACACCACGCTTGCAAGCTCTGCGCGCCAAATACGGTGACGACAAAGCCAAGCTGAATGCTGCCATGATGGAAATGTACCGCACCGAGAAAATCAACCCACTGGGTGGTTGTTTGCCAATGCTGGTACAGATTCCGGTGTTTATTGCTCTGTACTGGGTACTGTTGGGCAGCGTGGAAATGCGCGGCGCACCATGGATCCTATGGGTACAAGACTTGGCCGCACGTGACCCATGGTTCATTTTGCCAGCAGTGATGATGGCAACCATGTTCTTGCAGATCAAGTTGAACCCAACACCACCCGATCCAATGCAAGCACGTATCATGATGATCATGCCGTTGGTATTCGGGGGGATGATGTTCTTCTTCCCAGCAGGTTTGGTACTGTACTGGTGCGTGAACAACACCTTGTCCATTGCACAGCAACGCTACATCATGCACAAACTGGATAAAGAAACTGCTGCAGCGAAACGCTAAGCTAGTGTGATCTATCCCAAAGGGGCCGACATTCATGTCTGCCCCTTTTTAGTGCTTACTACGTAACTAGTTTTTTCATTAATACGGCGTCAGTTGCATCGCGCCCCACACACTTTTCGCAACTGGAACGCATGGTTAACTCCTCTTCCTTCTTCGCGCCCCCCAACCCAGCCGATGCAGAAAATCCGGCAGAACAACAAGAACTGGGGCAATGGGTACTGGCGAGCAAAACAGCTGTTGCCATTTTCAACGCCAACGATCGTCTACACTTCGCAAGCCCATCCTTCATGCAGCTGTATGCTGTACAACCGGGCCCGCAAACTTTCCACAGCATCATTAGCCACTGCTTTCATCAGCAAGTAGGTCCTCGTATTGCTCCCCCTTTATCGCAGTGGTTAGAGCAGGTGCAGGCAAGACGTCGCACCATTCCTTTACGTACCTTTGAAATAGTGATGCTGGATGGTCGTTGGATGTGGGGTACTGAAGTCGCCTTTGCAAATCAGTGGACGATGGTGCAAATCATCGACTTCACTGCCATCAAAAACAAAGAGTTCGCCCTACAAAAAGCCCACGATGCCGCCTTACTGGCTGCCAAAACGGATGACCTCACCGGACTACCCAACAGAGGGGCCATCATTCAACGCTTTCACCAACTGTATGAATACAGCTTGGGACAAAGCCAACCCTTGACCTTAGCCATCATCGATCTGGATCACTTTAAATCGGTCAACGACAATTTTGGTCATGCGATGGGCGACGCGGTATTGCGTCATTTTGCTACACAGGCCGATACCCTTATTCGCGCAGCCGGTGGCGTGATCGGACGCAGTGGAGGGGAAGAATTCCTCGTAGTGCTGCCCAATTCCCCTACCTGCTGTGGCCAAGACCTGCTGGAAAAACTGCGCATACATTTACAAAAACATCCCTTTAGCGCAGCGCAAAGCATAATTTATTACACCTTTTCCTCTGGTTTGGTCTCCAGCACTCAGCTATGCTCTTTTGAGGATCTGTACAAAGCTGCTGATAAAGCGCTCTATACCGCGAAGATTCGCGGTCGAAATCAGGATTGTGTTTCTACCCCAGTAAAAGTGAATATACAGTAGCGATTAAGTATAGCTATCAACATCTTCAATATATTCAATTTCAACTAAGAAACAAACTCTCCTAGAATAGATCATATAGCGTGCACTACAGATCCCCTGTACATACACCCGCATAGGAGAGCTTCAATGAAAAAAGACCTCATGACCACTGCAGCTGGCGCCCCCGTCAGCCACAATAATGATTCCATGACGGCTGGCCCGCGTGGACCGGTCTTGATGCAGGACACCTGGCTATTAGAAAAGCTGGCCCACTTTAATCGTGAGCGTATCCCTGAACGTGTAGTACACGCTAAAGGCGCCGGTGCTTTTGGTACGTTCACCGCCACGCATGACATTAGCCAATATTCCTGTGCTAATGTGTTTAAAAAAGGGCAACAAACCTCAGTACTGGCGCGTTTTTCAACCGTTGCTGGTGAAGCTGGTGCAGCGGACGCGGAACGTGATGTACGCGGTTTCTCGCTGAAGTTTTACACTGAAGAAGGTAACTGGGACATGGTGGGGAACAACACCCCTGTGTTTTTTATCCGTGACCCTCTGAAGTTCCCCGACTTTATTCACACCCAAAAACGTGATCCACAAACCCACCTGCGCAGCATGACCAACGCATGGGATTTCTGGTCACTGAACCCCGAATCGTTGCACCAAGTCACCATTTTGATGAGTGACCGTGGTTTGCCTAAAAACTTCCGCCAGATTCACGGCTTTGGTTCACACACCTACAGCCTGATCAACGCCGAAGGTAAACGCCATTGGGTGAAGTTCCACTTCAAATCCATGCAAGGCATAGAGAACTACACCAACGCTGAAGCCAGCAAGCTGGTAGGTGAAGACCGTGAAAGCGCCATCCGCGACCTGTATGAGCACATTGATGCGGGCGACTTCCCACGTTGGGCACTACGCATCCAAGTGATGACCGAAGAACAGGCGCTGAACTACCATATCAACCCCTTCGATCTAACCAAAGTGTGGCCACATGGTGACTTCCCATTGATCGATGTAGGTGTGTTGGAACTGAACCGTAACCCAGACAACTACTTTGCCCAAATCGAGCAAGCCGCCTTTACCCCCGGCAACGTGGTTCCCGGTATTGGTTACTCGCCAGACCGTATGCTGCAAGGTAGATTGTTTGCCTACGGCGATACCCAACGCTACCGTTTAGGGATCAACCACAACCAGATTCCGGTGAACGCGCCTAAATGCCCGTTCCACAATAGCTACCACCGCGATGGTGCTATGCGTGTAGACGATAACCAAGGCAACAAACCTAACTACGAGCCAAACAGTGCCGGTACATGGAAAGAGTCCTCTTACCAAGAACCACCACTGGCCTTGGACGGTAAAGCAGCCGACCACTGGAGCCACCGCGTAGACAGCGACTACTACTCCCAGCCCGGTGACTTGTTCCGTTTGATGAGCCCTGCTCAACAGCAACAACTGTTTGATAACGTTGCTGCCGCTATGGCGGGTGTGCCTCAATTCATCATAGACAGACAGCTGGAGCACTTCCATCAAGCTGATCCTGCTTATGCAGAGGGTGTGCGTAAGGCCTTAGCAAAAGCCTAAGTACTACACACTAAAAAACCCGGAGCAGCATACACGCTGCTCCGGGTTTTTTTATGAACAACTATTATGGGGCAAGGCGGGTTATGCGTTTGCTACTTTCAAAGCTTTGCCTTTGCTGTTGGACAGAATTCCGAAGAACACTACCAACCACACCAAGGCGGCAATCCACCAGCCTATGCTGCCTGTAATCAGAGCCTGGCCAATCAGACCTGCCTGAATACAATAGTAGGCCATTGGAATCAATGTTTTACGAACGATCTCACCTTCACGGTTCATCATCCCTACCACCGCACCAGCCGCAACCACGTTGTGTACACAAATCATGTTACCGGCTGCACCACCCACGGCTTGCAACGCAACCACAATGGCGGAAGCATCAATACCTAGACCAATGTGTTGTGCTGTAGAGAACTGGAAGTACGAGAACATCATGTTACTAACCGTGTTAGAACCAGCGATAAACGCCCCCAAGCTACCTACCCATGGCGCAACGTTAGGCCAGCTGTGACCAGCCAAACCAGCCGCGCCTTGTGCCAACACCAATGGCATACTGTTTAGCGAACCATCCGCTGCAGCAGAGTTAATAAACACTTGCACCATAGGCACCGCCAGCAACAGAGCAGGGGCTGCATCCAACATGGTAATACCGGAGTTCTTAATGCCGCGGCCAAACTGCTGCATGTTCATCTTAAAGATGGCAATACACAGCAAGGACACCACGATCAAAATGAAACCTGGCGAGAACAAGAACTGAGCAGAACTTGAGATTTTCGTACCAAACAAGTTGGCAAAAGTGATGGTGGCATCAGGGCCAGTCAATGCACTTTTTACTGCCGGAATAGTACGCGTAATGATCAAGAAAGCCACAACCAACACGTAAGGCGAGAACGCACGCAATACTGAGAATTTCTTGGCATTAGGACCATCTTCTACCGTACGCAGGGTACCCAACCATTTCTCTTCCCATGAGTCACGAGGCGGGAAATCAAAGGTGGTTTTAGGAATCAAGAAACCTTTTTTCGCTGCAGGCACCACAATCGCCAAACCAATCAGCGCCCCCAACATGGATGGGAACTCTGGTCCCAACAAGTTAGCAATGATGTAGTAGGGAAGGGTAAAGGCAATACCAGCAAACAGCGCAAACTTCCACGCACCCAAACCTTCACGGAAAGATTGTTTCTGACCAAAAAAGCGAGTCAACAAACCGCACAGAATCAGCGGGATCACAAAGCCTGTTAGGGCATGGATAAAGGCGACGTTTTCAACGATCTGCTGCAAATACTCCATTGGGGTATTAGGCGCAATCAGCGAAGCCACGTCGGCTTTGTTATCAATACCAGAACGTACCCCTACCAACATAGGTGTACCCACGGCACCGAAAGACACGGGTGTGGACTGAATAATCAATACCGACATCACGGCGGCCATCGCTGGGAAACCCAGAGCCAGCAGCAATGGGGCCCCTACAGCAGACGGCGTACCGAAGCCAGAGGAACCTTCAATTAATGAACCAAACAACCAGGCCACAATAATGACTTGTATGCGACGGTCAGGCGACACATCGGTAAAGCCTTGGCGTATGGCCTGCAATGCACCACTTTCTTTCAAAGTGTTCAGCAGCAAAATCGCCCCAAACACAATGAAGAGCAAGGTAATGGCTGTAATCAAACCATGAACAGTAGCAGCCGCAATCACGGCACCCTGTGCATTCCAGACAAACAATGCCAACAGCGCTGTAACGACGTATGCAACTCCCATAGAGAATTTTGCAGAGCGTTCTAGCACCACCATCAACAAGAACACTACAGCAATTGGAGCCAACGCCAGTAGCATGTAGAGAGAACTCATAGTTAATACTCTTCTAAAGAATCGGCAAGCACGTACTGGTGGGTTTTACGTTGTCACCATCCACCCCACTTTTACGACCACCCGCTTACCTGGCTAAAAAATAATCACCCTGAATCATATTGGTAATACCACTTTACACGAAACCCGTATTTACCCTTGTAGGGATACAAAAATCCGTACAAACGCTATACTCTGGTATTACCAAAATAACTAAATAACGCCACATTTCCATAAAACTGGGCCCTCAAGATGTCCACTCCCTTGCGCCTATCAGACCAGATAGCACAACAAATACAACAACTGATATGGGACCAACAACTCAAGCCAGGAGAGCGTTTGCCCGCCGAACGTGTACTGGCCGTACAGTTGAACGTGTCACGTCCACCCATCCGAGAGGCCATCCGTACTTTAGCGAGCCAAGGCTTATTAGCCACCCGACCTGGGGGCGGCACTTTCGTGCTGTCACCCATACAAGATTGGCCAGAAAAGAATTTATTGCCGCTGGCACAACTGGCTGTAGCCGACCCCGCCTATAACTACGACATGCTAGAAGCCCGCCACGCACTAGAAAGCAGTACAGCGTGGTACGCCGCTTTACGCGCCACCGACCAAGACAAAGCCAACATACAGCGCTGTTTTGACAGCATGGTGAATTACCAGCAGCAGGGCGATGCCGAACAGTCGTCACGCGCCGATGCGCGTTTTCACATGTCTATTGCCGAAGCGTCGCACAACGTTGTGCTCATACAGTTCATGCGTGGGCTCTTTGATGTGCTGCTCTCCGTAGTGAGCCAAAGCCGCAATACCATGTTCCAAAGTTCGCAGCCTGATGTGCTTAAACAATTAACACATCAGCACGAAAACCTGATGAATGCCATTTTGGCGGGCGATCCAGAACAAGCCAAACAAGCCATAGGCCACCATTTGCATTACGTTCAGGACACCATACGCCAAAACGACGACAACCTTGCTCGTCGCCAGCGCTCAACCCGTTTCTCTCTTCCGGACCCGCTACTATGATTATTTCTGCTGCTACCGATTACAGAGAAGCCGCTAAAAAACGGCTCCCACCCTTTTTGTTTCACTACGCTGACGGTGGTGCCTATGCGGAACACACGCTACGCCGTAACGTAGAAGACTTATCTGGTGTAGCACTGCGTCAGCGCGTGCTAAAAGACATGTCTAATCTGGATTTGAGCACAGAACTCTTTGGCGAATCCTTATCCATGCCTGTAGTGTTGGCACCGGTAGGCTTAACAGGCATGTTTGCACGCCGTGGTGAGGTACAAGCTGCCCGCGCTGCTGATGCCCACGGTATTCCGTTTACGCTGTCTACCGTATCGGTGTGCCCTATAGAAGAAGTCACCCCAGCCATTAACCGCCCCATGTGGTTCCAGCTGTATGTGCTGCGTGATCGTGGTTTCATGAAAAACGCCTTAGAACGCGCCCAAGCGGCAGGCTGCAGCACCTTGGTGTTTACGGTGGATATGCCGGTACCTGGTGCTCGCTACCGTGATGCCCATTCGGGGATGAGCGGTCCTAATGCGGCCATGCGTCGATACTGGCAAGCAGTCACACACCCGCACTGGTCATGGGATGTGGGCCTAAACGGTAAACCCCACGATCTGGGTAACGTATCAGCTTACTTGGGTAAGAAAATTGGCCTAGAAGATTACATAGGTTGGCTGGGTAATAACTTCGATCCTTCTATTTCATGGAAAGACCTAGAATGGATTCGTGATTTCTGGAAAGGCCCCATGATCATCAAAGGCATTCTGGATCCTGATGACGCCCGTGATGCTGTTCGCTTTGGTGCTGACGGTATTGTGGTCTCTAACCACGGTGGTCGTCAGTTAGATGGCGTGCTATCTTCCGCCCGTGCCTTACCCGCGATTGCCGATGCGGTAAAAGGCGATCTAAAAATCCTAGCTGATTCTGGTATTCGTACAGGGCTAGACGTAGTGCGCATGATGGCATTAGGTGCCGATGCCGTGATGATAGGCCGTGCATTCTTGTACGCGCTGTCTACCGCCGGTGAGGCAGGGGTACGCAATCTGCTGCAATTGATTGAAAAAGAAATGCGCGTTGCCATGACCTTAACCAGCACCCGCAGTATTGCCGATATCTCGGCCGACATGCTCGTGCAGGCTACACAACAGTAAACCTCACTCGCCCCCATCACGCCTACAGTGATGGGGGCGGGTGGCATACAATAGCGATGTTTTCAGCCGTTTTTTGTGTGCCGCTTATGTCTTATAGCTCCCATTCCCCCATTGTTGCCATCGCCACAGCTCCAGGCCGAGGTGGCATAGGTGTTATTCGTGTATCGGGCCCACAATTGCGCGCCTTTACCCAAGCACTACTTAATACCGAACTCAAACCCCGTCATGCCCATTACATCCCCTTTGCGGACGCACAAGGGCAAAGCATAGACGAAGGGATCGCCCTGTTCTTCTCTGCACCTAACTCCTATACCGGTGAAGACGTACTGGAACTACAAGGGCACGGTGGCCCAGCGGTATTACGCCGTGTACTAGAACGATGCTTAGAAGTAGGTAAAGAATACGGGTTACGCTTGGCAGAACCCGGTGAGTTCACGCAACGCGCTTTCTTAAATGACCGCATGGACTTGGCTCAAGCCGAAGCTGTAGCCGACTTGATCAACGCCTCCTCTAGTGCGGCAGCCAAAAGTGCCATGGCCTCGTTATCAGGTGCTTTCTCACAGCATGTGAATGAACTGGCCGATAAGCTGGTACACCTGCGTATGCTCGTAGAAGCCACCTTGGATTTCCCCGAGGAAGAAATAGACTTCCTAGAAAAATACCAAGCCGCCGCACAACTACAGACCATTCAGCAAACGCTGCACGATCTGATGCGCCAAGCCAAACAAGGCATGGTCTTACGTGATGGCTTGCATGTGGTGTTGGCAGGGCAACCTAACGTGGGGAAATCCAGCTTGCTGAATGCGCTGGCAGGTGACGACATAGCGATCGTGACGGATATTGCTGGCACCACACGCGACCGCGTGACGCAACTGATTCACCTAGACGGTGTGCCTATACATATTGTGGATACCGCTGGTCTACGTGAAACCGAAGATACAGTAGAAAGCATTGGTATTGAACGCAGCTGGGCAGAAATTGCCAAGGCCAACGTCATCTTGCATCTACACGATGCCAGACAGCCTAACGATCAACTAGACGATGCTATCACTGCACGGCTGCCTACTGATGTACCTATCTTAAACGTCTACAACAAGTGCGACCTGTTAGACGAAGCAGCCGCATCGGCCTTGCCTGAACACAACCCGCAAGCGCGCACCTTGCATATCTCGGCCAAAAAAGGGCAGGGCTTAGATAACCTACGTAGCGCATTGCTAGACATAGCAGGGTGGACAGGGGGCGGTGAATCACCATGGTTAGCACGTGAACGCCACCTGCGCGCTTTGGAAAACAGCAACGAGCACCTCAGCATCGCGGCTCAACATGCCTCGCACAGCGATCAGGTACTGGATCTGTTTGCCGAAGAATTGCGCTTGGCTCATGAATCGCTCAGTTCTATTACCGGTGAATTCACTAGCGACGATTTATTGGGCGAAATTTTTTCTAGCTTCTGTATTGGGAAGTAATAATCAAAAAACCGTAAATATAAAATAAAAAAGAGATTTAATATAATTTATATTTTATTGGTGATTTATAATAAAACCATAGAAAAATCAGCAAGTTTTAAAAAAATCACTAGAATAGTATTACTCTGAATTAATGGCCATAAGGTAAGATAATAACAAGAATGTGGATGGTACGCAGTGAGGTGGAGGCCTGTACAAAACATTTTATGAGCACAATGTATCTGCAATCGCTTGGAACCAGTTAGCACCATATGCAAAACCTGATATCATACAGCAATAGTTGATTGATCAATATAAGTCTGCCGCCTCATATGTAAAACGGGGAGCAGCTATATCAGGAACATCCCAAGTCTGGCGTTTTTTGAATAAATCCAAACAGATGGCTGTGTGATTACCTACTCCCCTGCAAGTCGTTTGTATCTTATAGTTCAAGCCGAACACCATCCAGAATGGGCTGATAAAGGTATGCCTTTGGCACGTACTGTTCAATGGCAAGAAAATAGTTGCCACGAGATAATCTAAACAACAATACAAAAAATAGCCTCGGCTTCACCCTGACACTATTCGACATCCCCTCCCATGCTACTACTGATATACTGGCAGCTTTAAAGGGAAGACTCTCTCAAAAAACTGAGGAAGATTCTGGAGAAATTATTAATGGCCATCTGGTTGATATTGAATCGCAAGCACTAGAACACATCAAAGACCAAGTTAATGAATTAAATTGGGGTAATATGTTAGCGGCTGGCATCGTACGTGCTATGGGCTATAAAACCAAAGTTTCACCATCAGGCCTTGACCGAGACAAGGACATCGCTACCTCACTCGACGGTTTTGGCTTTGAACATCTACGAATAGTAGCAGAGGTTAAACACCGTAAAGAACAAATGAGTAGCCAAGATATCCTTGGTGGCCGCCACACAGATGATCGTGGGCTATACGTCAGCATAGGTGGTTTTACCAAATAGGCACAATACGAAGCTGACAGAGCCCCTATACCTATTAGCAATGTGCGCTCTAGATCATGTAGTACGTACATTAACTGAACATTATGACGCTACAGATGCTGAAACAAAAAGGATCATGCCACTGAAACGGTTATTTTGGCCTGCATAAACATCCCCCAACTGATACCCTCTATACACGGTTCAGCAATAGCTACAAGAAATTGCATACCAACATGCTAGTAGAGATTAAGGCTTTTTTGTAATGAACCCCATCGAACAACAATTCTTCAACGACCTAGAAAAAAAACTCTGGACCGCCGCCGACAAGCTGCGCTCCAACCTCGACGCTGCCGTGTACAAGCACGTCGTGCTTGGGCTGATCTTTCTCAAATATGTTTCCGATGCCTTCGAAGAGAGGCAACGCGAACTGCGCGAACAATTCACCAACCCGGCTCATGACTACTACATGGACCCGGATGAATACGGCGGCGGGGGCACCCAGGAGTACGAAGACAACATCGCCGCCGAGCTCGAAGTCCGCGACTACTACACCGAGAAGAACGTGTTCTGGGTGCCTGTAGAAGCGCGCTGGCAAACCCTGCGTGACTGTGCGCAACTGCCGCCCAAGGCGGCGTTGCCCTGGAACAAGCCCGGCAAGGACGAGCCCGAGGAAATGCGCTCGGTCGGCTGGCTGATCGACAACGCCATGGAAGCCGTCGAGCGCGAGAACTCCCGCCTGAAAAACGTACTCAACAAAGACTTCGCCCGCGTGCAACTCGACTCCAGCAAGTTGGCCGGGCTGATCAGCCACTTCTCGGATACCGACTTCAGCGCGAAGGAGTACAAGGGCCAGCGGCTGGACCTGAAATCCAAGGACATCCTCGGCCACGTCTACGAGTACTTCCTCGGCCAGTTCGCTCTGGCCGAAGGCAAGAAGGGCGGCCAGTACTACACGCCCAAGAGTATCGTCACCCTGATCGTGGCAATGCTCCAGCCGTTCAAGGGTCGCGTCTACGACCCGGCCATGGGCTCTGGCGGCTTCTTCGTGCAAAGCGAGGAGTTTATCGAACAGCATGGCGGCAAACCGGCCAATGGCCAAGGCAAAAAAGCGGCCGGGCAGATCAGCGTCTACGGGCAAGAGAGCAACCCAACCACCTGGCGGCTGGCCGCGATGAACATGGCCATTCGCGGCATCGACTTCAACTTCGGCAACGGCCCGGCCGACACCCTGCTCAACGACCTGCACCCGGACCTGCGCGCCGATTTCGTTATGGCCAACCCGCCCTTCAACATGAAGGAATGGTGGAACGAAAAACTGGCGGCCGATCCGCGCTGGATCGCCGGCACACCGCCGCAGGGCAACGCCAACTTCGCTTGGTTGCAGCACATGCTCTGGCACCTGGCACCCACCGGCAGCATGGCGTTGCTGCTGGCCAATGGTTCCATGAGCTCCAACACCAACAACGAAGGCGAAATCCGCAAGCGGCTAGTCGAAGACGACTACGTGGAATGTATGGTCGCGCTGCCCGGCCAGTTGTTCACCAACACCCAGATTCCGGCCTGCATCTGGTTTCTGACCCGCGACAAGCAGAACGGCTTCGCGCTGGACAAAAAGAAGCGCGACCGGCACGGTGAATTCCTGTTCATCGATGCCCGCCAGTTGGGCTATATGAAAGACCGCGTGCTGCGCGACTTTACTCTGGACGATATCCAGAAAATTGCCGATACCTTCCATGCCTGGCAGCAGGGCGAGGGGTACGAGGACGTGGCTGGCTTCTGCTATTCCGCCAAGTTGGAAGACGTGCGAAAGCATGAGCATGTGCTGACACCAGGGCGCTATGTGGGTGCGGCAGAGCAGGAAGACGACGGCGAACCCTTTACTGAGAAGATGCAGCGGCTGACGGCGCAACTGGCGGAGCAATTTGCGAAGAGTGCGAAGCTGGAAGCGGAGATCAAGAAGAATTTGGCGGGGTTGGGTTATGGCTTCTAAGTGGAGACCAACAGTTTTCGGTGATTTAGTGGATTTTGTTTCCGAGAAGGCCAAGGCACAAGATGCAGCCTATGCGACATATGTCTCCACTGAAAACATGCAGGCAGACTTTGGGGGCGTGGCAATAGCAGCAACCGTACCAAAAAGTGGAAGCGTGACGAAATTTAGTATCGGCGATACGCTGTTTTCTAATATTCGCACCTATTTCAAGAAAATTTGGCAAGCAGAGTTCGATGGATACTGCTCAAATGATGTATTGGTCTTTCGCACTAAAGACGAAACTTCTTTGCACCCAGGGTTTCTAAATAATCTTTGTCGGTGGGAAAAATTCACCGAGTTCAGCATTAGAACATCCAAGGGTGCAAAAATGCCACGCGGAGATAAAGATGCGCTGGCACAGTTTAAATTTGAATTACCGTCCATCGAAGAGCAACGTGCGATAGCCAAAACACTTCGTTCTTTTGATAACAAGATCGACCTCAGCCGCCGCATCAACCAAACCCTCGAAGCCATGGCGCAAGCCATCTTCAAGTCCTGGTTTGTCGATTTCGACCCGGTCAAGGCCAAGATCACCGCCATCGAACGAGGCGAAGACCCACTACGCGCCGCCATGCGCGCCATCAGCGGCAAGACCGACACCGAACTCGACCTGATGCCCCGCGAGCACCACGACCAACTCGCCGCCACCGCCGCGCTGTTTCCTGATGCAATGGAAGCGTCGGAGTTGGGTGAGATTCCAAAGGGATGGACGCACAGTGTTCTGGGTGATGTTTGCAGCTTTACGGCTGGTAGCGCATTTAAGCCAGAACATCAGGGAAGCACAGAGGGAGACTATCCGTTCATCAAGGTTAGTGATATGAACCTTGCTGGCAACGAGGTATTCATTCAATCAGCTAACAACTATGTGAGCAAAGCACAGCAGTCTGAAATGAAAGCCAAACTGCACCCATTAGGGGCGACAGTTTTTGCCAAGATTGGCGTGGCGCTAATTTCGAATCGTCGCAGATTACTGACCACCCCAACAATCATTGACAACAATTTAATGTCAGCCAGTCCTGTTGAAGGTAAGTCGGGAGCATATTTTTTGTACTCGATGCTTAGCACGATTGATTTCAATACATTGGTTTCAGGCACTGCTTTGCCGTATCTCAACGTTTCTGACCTTAAGAAGATCCCTATTGTTCGTCCGCCGCACAACGTTGGTTGTGCTTTTGAGCGGAAAGCATCTTCGATTTTTTCGATGATGCAGACACTGGCGGAACAAAGTTCAACTCTCGCAGATACTCGCGACAATTTACTGCCTAAATTGCTGTCGGGTGAAGTTAAGCTTTCTGAAACACTTGAGGGATGACCATGGAATTCTGGCGTCCCAAGTACCATGAATATCTCAATTCCGAAGGGGATGTGACCATCATTGGCTCTACCTTTCAGCGGAGTCGAATACTCAAAGATTTAGAGCCTGAAACTTATCAACTATCTTTTGAAGATTGGGTTGAGGAAAGAAAGGCTGGCTTACGTGAGTTGGCTGGTCAAGTGCTGACCACACACGACAACGAAAACCGTTTCAAGGCTCTCAAGAGAGCATATGAGTCTCGGAATGTTGTTCCATTTCTTGGTGCGGGTATATCAATACCTAGTGGTTATCCGGGGTGGACGAAATTTCTATGGGACCTACAGTCTGAGTCGCACGTCAAAGAGAATTATCTGGAGTTGTTGTTAAATTCTGGAGACTATGAAGGTGCAGCCCAGCTAATTTACGATGATCTTGGCTCTGCGTTATTCAACAAGCAGCTACAGGAGTGCTTTGATAGAAATTGCACGACTGCTGGCGCAATAAATTTACTCCCGCTTGTGTTTCCAGACTCAAATATCATTACCACTAATTTCGACAAATTGCTTGAGTCTGTCTTTTCTGGGCAATCACAAGGCTTTGACCAAGTGGTGCTTGGCACTAACTTGGAAGAAGCATTGCGTATTTTGAGTACTGGTGGAAGATACCTTCTAAAGCTGCATGGTTCATGCGAATCGATTGCAAATCGCGTGCTACTTCATGGTGAGTACGAGCACGCCTATAGCGACTCAGGAGTTGTTAAGAGATTCTTTTCACGCTTCTTGTTCGGGAAGTCATTGTTATTTATCGGGTGCAGCCTTTTGACGGACCGCACGCTACGGGCAATGGAAGAAGTGGTCTCAGCCGAAGGTTCCCACACGCTTCCACAGCACTACGCTTTCCTTGAGTTAAAAGATGGGATCGATCGTGTAGAGCGGAAAAAAGATTTGGCAAGAGCCAACATATTTGCCATCTGGTATCCGGAGGGAGAGCATGATGAATCTATCGAAGCCCTATTGTTGGCGCTGATGGAGGATGGGGCATGATCACGGAGCAGCAACTCGAAGACCACAGCATCGCTTGGTTTCAGGAGCTTGGTTGGCAGTACGTTCAGGGTTCAAGCATTGCACCCGATGGAGAAAGCCCTGCGCGCACTGATTATCGCCAGACCGTACTGCGGGAACGCTTGTTAGTCGCGCTCACCCGCATCAACCCGCACATCCCCGCTGCGGCGCTGGAGCAGGCGGCACACGAGTTTCTTACGATCAGCGAGCAGCAGCTGATCGCCCGCAACCGCCGCGCGCATCAGCTGCTGCTGTCTGGCATTTCCGTCGAGTTTTCTGTAAGCGACGACAAGCGCACTGATCTGGTCAACCTGATCGACTTTGCCGAGCCGCGCAACAACGATTTCCTGCTGGTCAGCCAGTTCACCGTGACCGGCAGCAAACAGCCGCGCCGCCCCGACCTGGTGGCCTTCGTCAACGGCCTGCCGCTGGCGGTGATCGAACTGAAGAACCCCGCCAACGAGCAGACCGACCTCTGGGATGCCTTTAACCAGATCCAGACCTACAAGGAAGAGATTGGCGACCTGTTCAACACGAACGTGGCGGTGGTGGTCAGCGACGGCTTCACGGCACGGCTAGGTTCGCTCACGGCGAACCAGGAGCGCATGCAGCCGTGGCGGGCGATTGCCAACGAGGACGACCGGCCGCTGCTGGAGTTCGAGCTGGAAACGCTGGTGCGCGGCTTTTTCGAGCCTGCGCTGTTTCTCGACTATGTGCGCCACTTCGTGCTTTTCGAGCAGGATGCCGACCAGATCATCAAGAAGATCGCCGGCTACCACCAGTTTCATGCGGTGCGCGAAGCGGTGAAGGCCACGGTGATTGCCGCCAGCAGTCCGAACAAGGGAATGCTGGAAGTACAGGAGCCGCGTGCCACCTATGGCAAGGAAGTGCAGCCCGGCAGCCGCAAGGCTGGCGTGGTGTGGCATACGCAAGGCTCGGGCAAGAGCATCACTATGGCCTGCTACGCGGGCAAGCTGTTGCAGCAGCCGGAGATGAAGAACCCCACACTGGTGGTGGTGACCGACCGCAACGATCTGGACGGGCAGTTGTTCGCCACCTACTGCGCCGCCGAAGACCTGCTCCGGCAAACGCCGGTGCAGGCGGGCAGCCGAGAAGAACTGCGCGAAATGCTGGCCTCGCGCGAGGCAGGCGGCATCATCTTTACCACGGTGCAGAAGTTCGCGCTGCTGGACAATGAGGAACAACACCCGCTGCTGTCGGACCGCAGTAATATCGTGGTGATCTCCGACGAGGCGCACCGCAGCCAGTACGGCATGAAGGGGCGGCTGGATACCAAGACCGGCAAGTACGTGTTCGGCTACGCCAAGCACATGCGCGACGCGCTGGCCAACGCTACCTTCATCGGCTTCACCGGCACGCCTATTGCCCTGGAAGACAAAGACACGAGGGCGGTGTTCGGCGATTACGTCAGCATCTACGACATTCAGGACGCGGTGGACGATGGTGCCACGGTACCGATCTTCTACGAAAGCCGCCTAGCCAAGCTGGATGTGAACCAGGCCGAGATCGACGCACTCAACGCCCAGGTAGATGAGGTCATCGAGGACGAGGAAGACATCACCGCCCGCGAGAAGACCAAGAGCGACTGGGCGGCACTGACCAAGCTGGTGGGCGCGCAGCCGCGTCTGGAACAGGTGGCTGCCGACCTGGTGCAGCACTTCGAGACACGCACTGCCATGCTGGAAGGCAAGGCGATGATTGTGTGCATGAGCCGCGACATCTGCGCCGAGCTGTATAACGCCATCGTTGCCTTGCGCCCGGATTGGCATGACGCCGACCCGGAAAAGGGTGCGATCAAGGTGGTGATGACCGGCTCGGCAGCGGACAAGCCCTTACTGCAGCCGCACCTGTACAGCCAGCAGGTGAAGAAACGCCTGGAAAAACGCTTCAAGGACCCGGCAGACCCGCTGAAGCTGGTGATCGTGCGCGATATGTGGCTGACCGGCTTCGACGCCCCCTGCTGCCACACCATGTATGTAGACAAGCCCATGAAGGGCCACAACCTGATGCAGGCCATTGCCCGCGTCAACCGGGTGTTCCGCAACAAGCCCGGTGGATTGGTGGTGGATTACATCGGCATTGCCAACGAACTGAAAGCGGCGCTCAAGACCTACACCGAATCCAAGGGCAAGGGCGACCCGGCGCATAACGCAGCCGAGGCGCTGGCAGTACTGCTGGAGAAGTTGGACATCGTGCGCGGGCTGATGCACGGCTTCGATTACAGCGGGTTCGAGACCAATGCGATGAAGCTGCTGGTGCCGGTAGCCAACCATATCCTAGGGCTGAAGGACGGCAAGCAGCGCTTCCTCGATGCCATGCTGGCGGTGAGCAAAGCGTTTTCCCTGTGCAGCACCTTGGACGAAGCTGCCGCCCTGCGCACGGAGATTGCCTTCTTTGCCGCCGTCAAGGCCGCCATCGTCAAGTTCACCACGGTGGATCGCAAGCGCTCCGACGCGGACAAGAACAGCGCGCTCAAGCAGATCCTGGACAATGCCATCGTGGCAGACGGGGTAGCGGATATCTTCGCTCTGGCGGGCTTGGACAAGCCCAACATCGGCCTGCTGTCGGAAGAGTTCCTGGAAGACGTGCGGCAGATGAAGACCCGCAACTTGGCGGTGGAATTGCTGGAAAAGCTGCTGCGCGACGAAATCAAGGCGCGGGCGCGCAACAACGTGGTGCAGGAGAAGAAGTACGGCGACCGCCTGCTGGAAACCTTGCGCAAGTACCACAACCGGGCGGTGGAGACGGCGCAGGTCATCGAGGAGTTGATCCTGATGGCCAAGGACTTCCAGGCAGCGCTGGAGCGTGAAGCAGCGCTAGGGCTGAATCCGGACGAGATCGCCTTCTACGATGCGCTGGCCAACAACGAAAGCGCCGTGCGGGAACTGGGTGACGACATTCTCAAGAAAATTGCCGTCGAGATCACCGAGAAACTGCGCAACAGCACCACGGTGGATTGGCAGGTACGCGAGAGCGTACGCGCCAAACTGCGGATTCTGGTGCGACGTACCCTGAAGAAGTGGAAGTACCCGCCGGTAGGTGAGGATGCCGCCATTGAACTGGTGCTGAAGCAGGCGGAATCACTGTCGAACGCATGGTCGAAGTGATCGGTGTAGCCAGAAAGAAAACCATACCCAACTATGCTTAAACTTGCTACAAAAATAGTCTGACTACCACTTAAAAAATAAGATCACAGGGTACAGAGTACCTCGAAATATACAAATAGATACATAAGTATATGAACCCAAGCAAAGTCAACAACTTACACCAAACACCTTTAAAGCCCAATAGATACAATAGGCTTAACATTTCTGCTCTGCATCGGAAAATAACCCTTTCCCCTTTAGTTACTTAAGAGCCTTACATGCTAAGTGAACAGTATCTGTGCGAGCATTACTCCGTAAACCCGCCCGCCTTGCTAGAACAAATACAGGTTGCCCAGTCGCAATCCACCATTCGCTTTCCACAAGCCTATGTAGATCTGCTTTTGATCAGCAATGGCTTAAGCTCGGATGGCTGCTTAGCCTTGCACGGCATTGATGCTCTGCCTCAACGCAATGCTGACTATGAAGTCGCTGAGTACCTACCAGATTATTTTATGATCGGCGATGACAGCGGTGGCCAAGCCATAGTGATCAATGAAAGCGGTGAAATCTTTGAAGTGGGCATGGGTGTTATGAGCCAAGATGCTCTAGAAAAATCGGCCGACTCTATTGCTGACTTGCTCATTAATCACCAAGGCTTAACTCTAGGCGAACGCTAAAACCCGCATTCGCAACTACTCGCGTTCTTTACGCATCCTCCGCAACACAGCACTTGCTAACATCAATGCGCCCCCGGTGCCATACAGCGGAAACCACCGCGCCCACCAATTGGTAGAAAACCAGGCTTCGCTCTGGCCCGCAGCGGCTGTAGCATTGTTGTAGATATTTAGGCCGAATGTGACCACAACTAAAATCAGGCCAATAACAAGCAATTGATTAGAAACTTTAGACATGCTGGTGGTGTGCTTCATCAAGAAAGTAGGGGGCGCATGCATGGTATATAACTGCGCCATCGCCCCTAACAATACAACAGCAAGCCCACCTTATTACAGACCAAAAGATATCTTTTTATATTTATCTTCGGTCTATGTAACGCTTTGTCTAAATTTCGGCGAATTTCAACGAAATTCCTACACAGCTGTTTCCTAGGTGAAAATCATCTTGTCTAAGCGTATCACCCCACAACTACTGTTACACCTAGCAAACACATGCTGTAGTGCATAATGAGATAGCTTCTAAGGTTGAGGGGGGAGCTAAGCTATTAAAGACATTCAAGTTATTTACATATAGTTTAAGCTTCAAAATTTTCGCCACCACATTATGACAGTAATGTTCACTACTCAACTAATAAGCGAAGATCAGGCCTATAACATAGTTTTTCAGCTTGTAAATACCCAAAATCAGGTAGTGTGCTAGGATTTATTATGTCAACCCATTCAGGAGAACCCTATGTCCGCCATTGCTCATGATGATGTTCTGGCATTTTGGTCGGAAAACAAAGACTTCTGGTTTAATAAAAGTACAGAGTTTGACCAAGAGTTTCATCATCATTGCCAAGCATTGCACTGGCAAGCTGCACGTCGCGAGTTAGAAAGTTGGATTCAATATGAAGACAGCGGTTTAGCTCTACTCATTTTGCTGGATCAATTTCCACGCAACTGCTTTAGACAAAGTGGCCATATGTATGCCACCGATAGTTTAGCGCGTCACTATGCTCGATTACTGGTAGACCGAAAAGGCGACCTTACCTTGCCACAAGAGCTACGAGTGTTTTGTTATCTGCCTTTTACGCACTCAGAAAACCTAGAAGACCAGGATCTAGCCGTACGCCTAAATGAACGAGGAAAAACAGGCGAAGGGTTGAAGTTTGCTCACCACCACCGTGAGATTGTTCAACGCTTTGGCCGTTTTCCCCATCGTAATGAGATCTTAGGCAGAGAATCCACCCCCGAAGAACTGGCATACATCGCCGAGGGTGGTTTTAGCGGCTAACGGAGTTTTTGGCTAAACCTTTGTAAATCAACCATACCGTTAGCAAAGGGCCAATACTTAAGACGCTAAACAGTACTACGGATGCCTGGCGTGCTCCTTCAAAGCCGCCAGGTTCCACAAACCCCGCCAAATTCGTCAACATGCCGGCAAATGCGCCCCCTAAGGCCAAGGCATACAACTGCACGGTAATAATGGCTGACGACGCAATGTTTTCTTGCCCCTTTGGTGCGGCTTGGTACACACGTGTTAACACATGAGGCCAACACACCCCTATACCGCCTCCCACAGCCATTAAGGGAATTAACAGGAAGTATATGCTGCTGCCTGTGCCAAAACTTAACGGCATCATCACAGCCAGCCCCAACAAACCACAACCCGACACTAAGGGACCAAATTGCACATAACGCTGTGTAGTAGTGTCCGAACGTCCTGCACTTACAAATGAGCCTGCCGTCCATCCAAAGGATAAAGACGCCATAAAGTACCCTGCAATCAGTGGGCTTTGATGATGTATGGTCTGCAAAAAGTAGGGGATAAAAACCTCTACCGTAATGGCTAGGCTTAGCAACGCAATACAGCCGTACAGAACAGCCAGTAGGCCTCCCCACTGGTATGTTCCACGTGGAAGTAGGTTGGCATCACTATGACGGTCTGCACGGCCTGTTAAGACGCTTAGTATCACAGCAAGTAGCAAACCGCCTGCATTCACCACCCAATTCACCGACAGACTCGCCCACGATACGCACAATACTGATACGGCTAACACCAATAATTTGCCCATAGGGACTTTTATTTTTTGGCTATCCTGTGACTTACCCGCTTCTATCTGTGTACAAACCAAGAACAACAAAAGAGCAATAACGGGAATAACAGACCAAAATGCCAAACGCCAATGGCCACTTTCTGCAAAAATGCCGCCAATGGTTGGACCTATCAGCGTAGATACCCCCCACATGCTGGATACCAGCACCATCGCCCTAGGCCACAGTACCTCAGGAAACACTAGCCGCACGGCCGAATAACACAACCCCAGTAAAAAGCCTCCGCCCAACCCTTGCACGGTGCGGCCCATTAACATGGCAGGCATGGAAAATGCCAATGCACAGGCAATAGTCCCCACCATAAATACCGCCATCGCCACCACAAACGCATGGCGCAACCCTACCGACTGCAGCAGCTTGGGGGAAAGGGCAGAACCAATAATGGAGGCCATCACAAATAATGTCATGTTCCACGCGTAGTACGACAAACCACCAATATCAGCCACTACCGACGGCAGAATCGTTGTCACTAAATACACATTAATGGCGTGCAGTGCTACGCCGCCAGCTAAGGCTACCGAGCGCAAGCCATTGCGCCCCCGTAACAACGCGGCCCATGAATTTTGTTCGATACTCATTATTACTCGGTATGCAGTGCTGAGCCCATGCGTTGGCCCATGCAGATTTTTCCAGCAGCAAGCCAGTCAGCGTCAAACTGGTAGGTGTTTTCAGGAAACAGCAATACCACTGTAGAGCCCAACAAAAAGCGCCCCATCTCTTCGCCTTGCTGCAACACGATTTCTTGATCGTCATATTGCCAGTGCGTCACTTCGCCATAACGTGGCGGGTTCACTTGACCATGCCAAACAGTGCTCATACTGCCCACAATGGTGGCACCTACTAACACCAGAACAAATGGTCCGCGATCAGAATCAAACAAACACACAACGCGCTCATTGCGTGCAAACAAACCCGGAACATTCCGTGCTGTGAGTGGATTCACCGAAAATAAGTCCCCTGGCACATACGTCATTTGACGTAAGCGCCCCGCACAAGGCATATGTATACGGTGATAGTCTTTGGGGCTTAAATACAGCGTAGCAAAAAGCCCATTTTCAAATACCTTAGCTAATGCGGCATCGCCAGCCAACAAGGTTTGGGCGGAATAATCATGCCCTTTTGCTTGAAAAATTTGTTGTACCTGTATTTTGCCCAATTGGCTGATAGCACCATCAACAGGGCTCACTAAGGCAGCATCCGCTATAGGGCGTGCACCGTCTTTTAGCTCTCGCGTAAAAAACTCATTAAAGGTGCTATACGCCGCCGCATTCGGCTCGCGCGCCTCGTTCATATCTACGTGATAACGTTTAATAAACCACTCAATAGCACGTGTGGTTAAGTTTCCACCCGCATGAGCCGCTAACTTACCCACAGCCTGTGTGAGCAAACGCTTAGGCAATAAATACTGTAGCCAAATGGCCAGACGTTCAGTCATGTTTATACACATTCAAAAGAGTAGGACAGAAAAGATGTCCACAACGTATAGCTTAGCTTACTAGCTCTATACGATTACGCCCGGCATGCTTAGCTTGATACAAGGCTTTATCCACACGCCTAAGCGTAGGAGTATAGTCGGGATGACCATCGTATAACGCTAAACCCATACTGGCTGTCAGGTGCAGTTCGTGCCCAAAGGGCAATACAAATTTTTCTCGCTGCACGCGTTCACTTATTTTTTTTGCAATACGTAATGCGGTATCAGCATTAACGTCTACCAACAACACTAAGAACTCTTCCCCACCTAAGCGGAAAATATAGTCCCCAGCTCGGCACTGTGCATTTAATAATTCAGCAAATTGACGCAATACTGCGTCACCAGACTCATGCCCATGCTCGTCATTTACCCGTTTAAAATGGTCCAAGTCTATGGATAACAAGGCAAATTTCACGCCACGACGTCGAGAATAGGCCACTTCTCGGCCTAAAACTACTGGCAAATACTTACGGCCTAATAGTTTGGTTAAGGTATCGCGTCCAGCTTCTACCTCATTTTGCTGTTCAAACAGCAAATCCATACTCAACAAAATCAACCGTGTCTGTGTACGTAACTCACGCAACACTTCAAGCTGGTTTTCTGCATTTGCTTGTGTAAAACCAGGAAGCACATCCCTATCTATGTGCTCCATCGTCTGCTGAATCACCTCAGTTTCTTTCAAATTCTCAAAGGCATGAGCCCCTTTGTGAAGAAACCATAGCCCAAACTCTGAACTACTGACGGTGGATAACTGTTTTGCAAACACACCTGTGGCTAACTCAAACATCAGGTTGTTTTCCCAGTCCAGTAAAGCCGCACGTTGTCGTCCACGTTCTGCCGCAGAGTTATGCACAGCCGCAAAAACCCTATAAGACTCTTCTGCTCTGGATCTTCTATCGTAGGATGCCGCATAGGCACGGCTCATGAACTCGATAGCAATATCGATAGACTCAGCAATAAAGTGCTGCGCAGCCATTTTGTCTATCAACTCTAAACGGGGCTCATCTTGAACAATTTCAAAAAATCGCTCTTTGAGCAACCTCGCACCACTAAGCACCAAATACAGCGGCAAATCGATACGAGCATGAACATCGCCCACTTGGCGTTGTAGCTCAACTAATGCCACAAAATCATCTTCCGGTGTGACCGAAAAAAGTTCGCACAACCACTTTTGTAGAGAACGAGACAGCCTTTTCTGCACTTCATCGTGACTGAGAAAAACGTTAGCTGCCTCGTCGTTCAACAAACGAGCATAAAAGTACGACGCCAAAAGCTCATTATGACGGTTCGCCGCTTCTTCCACATAGCTGCGTATGTGTTCTGGAATTTTTTTTAGGGCTTTTTGCCAGTCAGAGGCAAGACGGTAGACCGCAACATTAGACATGCTAAGACAACATCAAATAAGAAAAACTGCTGGTATGCAGCGAGTATATCTTGCACATGTTGATCTCAACAATGTCCTTGCCAGCCCCCAGAAAGACTAGTGCTGTGGACAGCTACAGGGGGAGCGCTTGTGGATAAGTTGTGGAGTGAAAAGGCTTAACTTGCGTACAAAACTTATACACAAAAATTATCCAGAATCCATCCTCAACTAAACAATCAGCCATCAACAAGCAAAAATATAGGTGAAAGCCTTGTGAATATTAGCCTTCAACGAATTGTACCACTTATCCACAGACACCCATTATTAATTATCTATAGATATATATGATAGTTAACAACATCAATAAAAAAAGAGTGGGTGAATTTTTTTGTTCAGCATACTTTTGACAACAGTTTTGCAAAACGGATTTTCTTGAAAACCTAACGTTGTTTTAGATACACGTGACTGTAAACTTTTTTTCTGTGGATAAGTCCTAGAGACAGACTATGAGGATTTGTTGTGGATGGTTTTTGGATAACCTAACACTTTGTTCAATTTCTTATTTTTATGCCCAATCTGTACACCTAGATTTTTATAGTTTTGCCTGTGATGTAAAACTCTTCTAAACCGCATGAAATAAAGGCTGTACAGAGTTATCCTAGTTATCCACACCCCTTATACTTACTACCAAAAATATATAAATAGTAGTGAATAACTACTAACCATCTGCTCTTTTTACACAGGCTCTACATGCCTTGTCTTTTGCTATCTGCTTCCTTACACTTGAAGCCTGTGCATAAAAAAGCCCCTACCAAAAACTGGATAGGGGCATGTGAAGAAACTGTGAAAGGATTATTTTTTTGGTAAACGCTCTATCGCTGAAGCTAAGGTCTGTTCTTGTTTTGCAAAACAAAACCGAATCAAATGTTGGTTGGCTTCTTTAGATTCTGGATTTCTATAAAAGGCTGAAACGGGAATAACACCTACACCGTATTCTGTTGTTAACCACTTGCTGAACGCTAACTCGGATTTATCTGACCAACCTTTGTACGAAGCCAGTAAAAAGAACGTACCTTCGCTTTTATAGGGGGTAAATGGTGTGTCACGTAACCCTTGAAATAATTGATCACGTTTTTGCTGGTAGAACTCAGGTAACCCCAAATACGTGTTCGGGTCTTTCATGTAAACAGCTAACCCTACCTGCAAAGGCGTAGGAACTGAAAACACAGAGAATTGATGCACTTTTTGTATTTCAGTCGTAAGTTCAGGGGCAGCTAAGCAGTAACCAACTTTCCAACCTGTAGCACTAAATGTCTTACCAAACGAAGAAACAATAATTGAGTTTTTCTTCAATGATGGTCTTGTCGCCATACTTAAATGTTTGGCACCATCAAATACTAGGTGCTCATACACCTCATCTGACAAAATCAAAATATTCCATGTAGCGACGATTTTTTCTAACGCGTCTAAATCTTCAGATGTCAGAATTGCACCAGTAGGGTTGTGCGGCGTATTAATAAGCAACATACGTGTTTTAGGCGTAATGGCTTTTTCTACTTTATCCCAATCAATACTAAAACTTTGATCTGGTGTACTAGGGGCTTCCATGGAAACAGGAACTGCCACACCTCCCGCCAATTTAATAACGGGTAAGTACAAGTCATAGAATGGTTCGATAACAATAACTTCATCACCTGGATGAACAAAAGCCAAGATACTGCTCATCAATGCTTCACTCGCACCACTGGTAACGGTGATTTCAGTATTGAGGTCATACTCAGCGCCATAGAGCAGTTGGGTTTTTTCTTGGATAGCTTTTTTCAATAACGGATGCCCACTCATGGGTGAGTATTGGTTATAGCCTTGAAGCATGGCTTCATACACAGCATCCAATAATGCTTTATCTGTATTGAAATCTGGAAAGCCCTGTCCTAGGTTAATAGCTTGATGTTCAGTAGCGAGCTGACTCATTACTGTAAAAATGGTCACTCCCACATCGGGAAGCTTAGAGACAATATTCATTGGTTATATGCTAGAAAATTTATTATCGAAATCTTACGTGATCTGATGTCCACACATTGTTATAACTATATGCGCTAATCCTTAGCATTCTCGCTGAGAGGAAAGGGTTTGTGTGCAAACAACAGCTTTATGGCCTCTGATGTTTCACGTGGAACATAAAACTCAAAAATGTTCCACGTGAAACACTGTGGTAGAAGTAGGCACAATTTAAAGATACTGCAAGTAAAACTGGTTTTGAAACAAAATAAGTAATTCGCAGTCGTATAATGACCTTTTACGTTTTTTTGTAGATACAAAAATGATTTATCCAGACGAATTTGATGTGATCGTCGTTGGTGGTGGCCACGCTGGAACAGAAGCTGCTTTGGCTGCTGCCAGGATGGGAGCTTCTACACTCTTACTCACACACAATATGGACACCCTAGGTCAGATGTCTTGCAACCCATCTATTGGTGGGATTGGTAAAGGGCATTTGGTGAAAGAGGTAGATGCTCTGGGCGGAGCAATGGCGTTAGCAACAGATAAAGCTGGTATCCAGTTTAGAACTCTGAATCAGTCTAAGGGGCCAGCAGTTAGAGCTACGCGTGCGCAAGCCGATCGTTCTTTGTATAGGGCTGCTATTCGCCAAATGGTGCAGCATCAAAAAAATCTGATGGTGTTCCAACAGCCTGTGGATGACTTAATCCTTGAAGGGGATAAAGTTGTAGGAGCTATTACCCAGATTGGGGTGCGCTTTAAATCCAAAGCGGTAGTCTTAACGGCAGGCACTTTCCTGAACGGCCGTATACACGTAGGCTTGGAAAACTATTCTGGTGGTAGGGCAGGGGATCCTCCAGCCATTACTTTAGCGGAACGACTAAAAGAACTAAAACTTCCACAAGGCCGGTTGAAAACAGGCACGCCTCCACGTATAGATGCAACCACCATTAACTTCTCCCAGCTTGAGGAGCAGCATGGTGACAGTAATCCTGTTCCGGTGTTTTCCTTTATGGGAAATGCCAGCATGCATCCTAAACAATTGCCGTGCTGGATTACACATACAAATGCACAGACTCACGATATTATTCGATCGGGTCTGGATCGTTCCCCTATGTATAGTCCAGAAGGAACGATTGAGGGGGTAGGTCCTAGGTACTGTCCTTCCATTGAAGATAAAATCCACAAGTTTGCAGACAAGTCTAGTCATCAGGTTTTTTTAGAACCCGAAGGGCTTACAAGTACAGAAATTTATCCAAACGGGATTTCTACAAGTTTGCCTTTTGATATCCAGCTGGGAATTGTCCACAGTCTTCCTGGTTTAGAAAATGCACGGATTATGCGCCCTGGTTATGCCATTGAGTATGACTACTTTGACCCTCGTGCTTTGAAACCTAGTTTAGAAACCAAGGCGATCCGTGGTCTGTTTTTTGCTGGGCAAATCAACGGTACCACCGGTTACGAAGAGGCGGCAGCGCAAGGCTTGTTGGCAGCGCTAAATGCAGTCCAATTAATTCGTGGTTTAGAAAGTTGGACACCGCAGCGTAGTGATGCCTATATAGGTGTGCTGGTAGATGACCTGATTACTCGCGGTGTTACCGAACCGTACCGTATGTTCACCTCTAGGGCAGAATACCGTCTTAGCTTGCGTGAAGATAATGCCGATCAGCGTTTAACCGAAATTGGTAGAAAACTAGGTTTGGTAGACGACGTGCGTTGGGATGCCTTTAACCGTAAGCGAGATGCGTTGGCTCAAGAAATTGAGCGCTTGCGTGGAACGTGGGTGAATCCTCGACTTGTTTCACGTGAAACATTGAGTGCTGTTTTAGGACAAGGAATAGAGCGTGAGTACAGTTACTACGATCTACTGAAACGTCCTCAAGTAAGTTATGACGCGCTATTGAATTTGGTGAATGTAGAGCAAGAGCGTATCTTGGCTGATAATCCCGATCTAGATGAAACGTTACGTCATCAGGTAGAGATCGAAGTGAAGTATGCCGGTTACGTGACTAGACAGAAAACCGAAATAGAAAGACAGGCAGGATTTGAATCTCAGCCTATCCCCGAGGATATGGACTATAGTTTGGTCAAAGGCCTGTCCAACGAGGCATTGGCGAAATTCAACGCAGCTAAACCCACTACGGTAGGGCAGGCTAGCAGAATTTCAGGTATTACGCCTGCGGCGGTGTCTTTGTTATTGGTCTATCTGAAACGGCAAACTCTTGCCAAAAAACTTAAGTAAACATTCGTAATGGATTTCTCTCAAAGGCTACTTTCAGCTTGTAATGCGTTAGGTCTTGACCTAAATGAAGGGGAGCAAGAAAAACTGCTGCGCTATATTGCGCAATTACAGCGCTGGAATAAAACCTATAACTTGACTGCTTTGCGTGATCCAGAGCAGATGTTGATTCAGCATATTTTTGATAGTTTGTCGGTAGTGCCGGCATTAACCACCTATGCAGAGCAGCATCAAAAAAATACCTTACGTATTGTGGATGTAGGGGCAGGGGCTGGTTTACCTGGTGTGGTATTGGCGGTGGCTAATAACAACTGGAAAATCACCTGTGTAGATGCTGTGGAAAAGAAAATGGCTTTTGTACGCCAAATGTCTGCAGTGTTAGAGTTGCCCAACCTTACGGCTACCCATAGGCGTGTAGAAGTAGGGGATTGCTACGAGGCTGATGTGGTGATTTCTCGTGCTTTTGCTTCCTTGACTGATTTTGTCACATTGGCAGGTCGTCACGTGTCAGCTCAGGGTTGTATCATGGCAATGAAGGGAAAACAGCCGGAAGAGGAAATCAACCAATTGGAACAAGAAACCGATTGGGTGGTAGAGACAATAGAAGCGTTAGACGTTCCAGAGTTGGACGCCCAGCGATGTTTGGTATATTTAAAACGTAAAGGGTCTTGAGCATGTCTGTTGCTTCTGCCAAAAAAGATAAAGCCTCAGTCTTTTGTATTGCGAATCAAAAGGGTGGTGTAGGAAAAACAACGACAGCCATTAATCTGGCGGCAGCTTTGGCTGCCCTTAAGAAAAAAGTGTTGTTGATAGACTTGGACCCACAAGGTAACGCCACTATGGGCAGTGGCGTGGATAAAAATGCAGCCGAGATCAATATTTACCAAGTATTGATTGGTCAAAATAAGGTCTCTGAGGCAAAAAAACGTTCAGAATCAGGTGGTTACGATGTTTTGCCAGCCAACAGAGAGCTCTCTGGTGCCGAAATTGACTTAGTGCAGATGCAAGAGCGTGAGCAGCAACTGAAAAAGGCCTTAGAAGAGGCGTCTGACGAATACGATATTATTCTGATTGACTGTCCGCCTACCTTATCGCTGTTAACGCTAAATGGGCTGGTAAGCGCGCATGGCGTGATCATCCCTATGCAGTGTGAGTACTTTGCACTGGAAGGCCTCTCCGACCTTGTAAACACCATTAAACGGGTGTATCGCAATATCAACCCAGAGCTGCAGTTAATTGGCCTATTGCGTGTGATGTTTGATGCGCGCGTTACCTTGCAACAGCAAGTTTCAGCACAAATCGAAGAGCACTTTGGCGATAAGGTTTTTAAAACCGTTATTCCACGTAACGTTCGATTGGCCGAAGCGCCTAGCCACGGTATGCCTGGCACGGTCTACGACAAAAACTCCCGTGGTGCAAAAGCCTATGTGGAATTTGGTAAAGAGTTGGTAAAGCAGCTGAAGAAGAGTGCAAAAAGCGCTGCGTAATGAATAGATTGATAAAGAATAAAAGGATTCATCATGGCAACACGTAAGCCTAAAGGGCTAGGCAGAGGCCTGGATGCATTGTTAGGCGAAGATGCGAATGTGATTGGTAGCTTAGGCAAAGAAACCAGCACTGCACCGGGTTCTGAGTTGTATGTGAAAGAGTTGATTGCAGGTAAGTATCAGCCGCGTACACGTATGGACGAAGGCGCGCTAAATGAGCTGGCTGAATCCATTCGTACTCAAGGCATTATGCAACCCATTTTGGTTCGCCCCTTAAAAGGCAAACAAAAAGGGAAGTATGAAATTATTGCGGGTGAACGCCGTTTCCGCGCTGCACAATTGGCTGGTTTGGATAAGGTACCGGTACTCATACGTGAAGTGGCGGATGAAAATGCCGCCATCATGGCCCTTATCGAAAACATCCAACGTGAAGACCTTAACCCTCTGGAAGAGGCCCATGGGGTTAAACGCTTGCTGGATGAGTTCACCATGACGCATGAGCAAGCTGCACAAGCCATTGGTAGATCTCGTTCGGCGACGACCAACTTATTGCGTTTGTTGAATCTAGCAGAGCCGGTGCAAATTATGCTGTTGGCAGGCGATATAGACATGGGGCATGCCAGAAGTATTTTGGCTACCGATGCTGCTACGCAAATCATGTTGGCCAACGAGGTGATAGCAAAACGCTTGTCTGTTCGTGAAACCGAAAAGCTGGTAGCTAAAACCTTACGTGAAGCAGAAGAAAACGATAAAGATGCACGTGATTCTTCTTCATCACAGAAAAATGGCGATGTCCAACGTGTAGAGCGTCTGTTGTCTGAACATTTGGGCACCAAAGTGGTGCTGAAGGTTGGGGCAAAAAACAAAGGTCAGTTGCAAATTGCGTTTCACGATTGGGAACATTTAAATAGTTTGTTGGAAAAACAGGGTTTGCAAACTATTTTGGACCAAGCATAGCAGCGGACTAAGGGTTATTACTGATATTCAGAAAAGTGCATAAGGATTGAAATTCGCCCAATACTTTTTTGGAGTAGCCGAATGTTTAAATCCATTACGCGTTTTTCTGTAAGGCTGGTTGAGCGCTATTTACCTGACCCTTATATTTTCGTTGTAATTCTGACGTTAGTCGCGGGTGTCGCCGCCATGTGGAGTGAAAGTAAAACTCCCATGGAGGTGATTAATATCTGGGGGAATGGCTTTTGGGGCTTGTTGTCCTTCACCATGCAAATGCTATTGGTGTTGATGGCGGGCTATATGTTGGCCAGTACCCCAGCGGTAAAGAAAATATTGTCGGCATTAGCGTCTTTACCGCGTAGCCCTGGCTCGGCAATTATCCTAGTAACCTTTGTGGCGCTGACTGCCGACTGGATTAACTGGGGTTTTGGTTTGGTAGTGAGTGCGCTCTTTGCCAAAGAAATCGCCAAAAAAGTACGCGTTGATTACCGTTTGTTGGTAGCCAGTGCGTATTCCGGTTTTATCGTGTGGCATGGTGGCTTAGCGGGCTCTGTTCCCCTGACTATTGCAACAGAAGGCCACTTTCAGGCCGATAAAATAGGCATCATCGGCACTGGGGATACAATTTTCTCCACCTTTAACCTGTTAATTCTGTTGGCACTGTTTATTGTGGTGCCATTAGTAAACCGGTTAATGATGCCGTCTGAGGCTGAAAGCGTGTATATCTCGCCCGAGCTATTAGAAGCTGATGCGAAGGCGCAAGAAGAAGCGGCAAATGCTGCAGATAACCGTCCTGCTGCCAGACTGGAAAACAGCACCGTACTTGCTATGCTGATTGGTTTTTCTGGCTTGGCCTACTTGTTTAATTACTATGTGATTAAACAAGGTGGTTTGAACTTGAACGTGATTAACTTCACTTTCCTGTTCTTGGCCATTGTGCTGCATGGCAATGCACGTAACTTGCTGAACTCACTGAACGAAGCGGTAAAGGGTGGGGCAGGGATTATTATCCAGTTCCCCTTCTATGCAGGGATCATGGCCATTATGGTGGATTCAGGCTTAGCAAAAACACTGTCAGACTGGTTTGTTTCCTTTGCAACAGTAGACAGCTTACCGTTCTGGACATTCATGAGTGCAGGGCTGGTTAACATGTTTGTTCCGTCTGGTGGCGGGCAATGGGCCGTTCAAGCGCCTGTAGTGATTGCTAGCGCGCAAGCATTGGGTGCCGATATGCCACGTGTAGCCATGGCGGTGGCATGGGGTGATGCGTGGACTAACTTGTTGCAACCTTTCTGGGCGCTGCCTGTATTGGCGATTGCCGGTCTAAAAGCCAAAGATATTATGGGCTTTTGTTTAATACAGTTGTTTGTGACAGGCGTCATTATCTCGATTGGATTGACGTATTTCTAAGTCTTTCCAGTAAAAGGCGTACATTTTTAAGAAATGTGCGCCTTTTTTATTGACTTAGATTTTTAGGCAGTGCAAAATACAAAGCTTCGTATGTGGTGCCAATGGCTCAGCCCATTTCGTCTAGGGCTTGACTTACATTCTAAAGATGTCCATAATACGAAGTTCGCTTTATCGGTGGGATACCCAAGTGGCTAACGGGGGCAGACTGTAAATCTGTTGGCTTACGCCTACGTAGGTTCGAATCCTACTCCCACCACCAAATTCATATACAAAAGCAACAGGCTTTTGTATGGGTGTAGACGGATCACCTGCGGGTGTAGCTCAATGGTAGAGCAGAAGCCTTCCAAGCTTAAGACGAGGGTTCGATCCCCTTCACCCGCTCCAAGTTTATCGATACTACGATAAAAGAAGTGCCCATGTGGCTCAGGGGTAGAGCACTCCCTTGGTAAGGGAGAGGTCACGCGTTCGATTCGCGTCATGGGCACCACAATCATCTCATTATTCTCTGCATAATTATTCCCTTCAGGAGTCTGCCATGGCTAAAGGCAAGTTTGAACGGACTAAACCGCACGTTAACGTAGGTACTATTGGCCACGTTGACCACGGTAAAACCACTCTGACCGCAGCGATTTGCACGGTTTTGGCAAAAGCATTCGGCGGTGAAGCACGTGACTACGCGCAAATCGACGCTGCTCCTGAAGAGAAAGCTCGTGGTATTACCATCAGCACCTCTCACGTAGAATACGAAACACCTTCACGTCACTACGCACACGTAGACTGCCCAGGTCACGCTGACTACGTTAAAAACATGATTACTGGTGCAGCGCAGATGGACGGCGCGATTCTGGTAGTTTCCGCTGCTGACGGCCCAATGCCTCAGACACGTGAACACATCTTGTTGAGCCGTCAGGTTGGTGTACCTTACATCATCGTGTTCCTGAACAAAGCCGACATGGTTGACGACGAAGAGTTGTTGGAATTGGTAGAAATGGAAGTTCGCGAGCTGTTGTCGAACTACGATTTCCCAGGCGACGACACACCGATCGTTAAAGGTTCCGCTAAGCTGGCACTGGAAGGCGACGAA
>NZ_JAANPV010000028.1 GCF_011290505.1 Paenalcaligenes suwonensis | reverse complement strand
ATGTGCAACGGGAATTTGAAGAATTTCTCCAATGCGGGCGGCTGGAGCATGGCTTTCTACGGGTTCGCTGCGAGTCTTGCCACGCCGAGCACCTGGTCGCTTTCAGCTGTAAGCGTCGCGGTTTCTGCCCGAGCTGTGGGGCGCGGCGGATGGCCGAAAGTGCCGCCTTGCTGGTTGATGAAGTACTGCCTGAACAACCCATGCGTCAGTGGGTGTTGAGCTTCCCGTTTCAGCTGCGTTTCCTGTTTGGGGTCGTTTGCGGGAAGGGGCGGAATCCTACGCTAAGGCTTTGGCCAGCGATATTCTCCGGTGAGATTGATGTGTTCCCAGGGGATAGGAGAAGTCGCTTGATATCTAGTATGACGTCTGTCGCACCTGCTTGATCGCGGCCGCGATAGCTAGATCGCGTTGCTCCTCTTCTCCATCCGCGTTCCAAGCTGCGGAAAGGCACCCATAAGCGTACGCCTGGTCGAGCAGGCGACGCGGATCGACGTCCAGCGCACGAGAGAATGCGTCCGCCATCTGTGCAATGCGTCTAGGATCGAGACAAAGGTCGTCTCTGTCAGCCGGATCGTAGAACATATTGGCGGCGCCAAAGCCCACTTCACCGACCAGACCGACGGGATCTATCACCAGCCAGCCGCGACTGGAGAACATGATGTTTTCATGATGCAGATCGCCATGTAGCCCACGCAGTTCCGAGGCATTGCTCATCATTTGATCGGCTATAATCGCCGCGTGGACGTAGTCAGTTTGACAACCTGCGTTTTGATCATCGCGCGCCCGCTGAAACAAAGCTGCAAAGCGATCCCGGATCGGGAGAAGGGCAGAAGGCAGGGGTTCCTCAGATGCGGCATACAGCTTCGCCATTAGTTCCGCTGCAATTTCGGTCGCCTGGTAGTCGCCGTGCTCGGCAACGATGTGAGAGAGCATTCGCTCCCCGGCATATTCGAGCAACATCAGATTGTTCTCACGACCGAGCAACCGGACTGCTCCCCTCCCATTGCGCCATACCAGATAGTCGGCCCCGCGCAGTTCATCAGCAATGTCTTCTATAGGTTTCAATCCCTTGACGATTGCAGGAGTCCCGTCTGGCAATGAAACTTTCCAAACGAGGCTGGAAAAGGTGTCCGCAATGAGAACAGGTTGCGAAACGTGCCAATGAGCAGGAAAAACAGGCGGCATGAACATCAACCCCAAGTCAGAGGGTCCAATCGCAGATAGAAGGCAAGGCGTTCGCGGTCGGGGGCTTCGATCCCCAATACATTGAATAGGACAGCGAAGGCGCGCTCTGCTTCATCTGGCGCTGCCCAGTTCTCTTCGGCGTTAGCAATCATGAGTGCCAAATCGGCATAGCGATCTGCTGTTCCGAGCCGCCCAAGGTCGATCAGACCCGTGCATTGAAGAGTTTTAGGGTCCACCATGAAGTTCGGCATGCAGGGATCACCATGGCAAACAACCATATCGGTGCGCTCTTGGTCGAGCCGCACCGGTAGCTCTCGTTCGACACGAGCCAAAAGATCGAGCTGCGGCGTACTCTTGTCCTCGTCCGGTAAGAAGTCGGGATTGACGGCATTGCGGGACACCACATCAACGGCGCGTCCGAACATTCGCGACAGCCTGCGCTCAAACGGACATTGATCAACCGATAGGCTGTGAACAGCGCCAAGTTGCTGCCCCATTGACGGCCACGCTTTGAGCAAATCCGCTCCAGACAGATCAGCCGCCGGTACTCCCGGAATTGCCGTTATCACCAAGCATGCACCCTCCTGTTCCTCCTGCCAGTTGATGACCTCGGGGCAAGCCACACCTCGACCTTTGAGCCAAATGAGGCGGTCACGCTCTCCAGCGAGCTCACCGCGGCGGGAAGCAGGTGCGATTTTCGCGAAGGCATGCCCGTCACCACGTCGAAAAACAAAATCACCAGATTCTCCGCCTCTGACAGGCAACCAGTCAGAATGCGATTCACCAAAAAAAATATTAGTTCGATTCAATGGAGGTTCCTTCAGTTTTCTGATGAAGCGCGAATATAGAGAAATATCCCGAATGTGCAGTTAACGAATTCTTGCGGTTTCTTTCAGCGCCGCCAATACCGCCAGCCCGTCGCGCAAGGGGCGCGGCTCGTGTGTGCGGATGAAGTCAGCTCCACCTGCGGCGGCGGCAAGCTCTGCAGCGAGTGTCGCGGCCCCGACATCCCCCGGACCACGGCCTGTGAGCGCGCGCAGAAAGGATTTGCGCGAAACAGACAGAAGCACCGGCAAATCGAAGCGCAGCCGCAATTCATCGAACCGCGCCAGCACCGAGAGCGAGGTTTCGGGAGCAGCCCCCAGAAAAAACCCCATGCCGGGATCAAGGACAAGGCGGTTGCGTTTGATACCGGCACCCGTCAGCGCCGCGATGCGCGCGTCAAAGAACGCCGCAATGTGATCCATGATGTCGCCAGCGGGTGCCTCGCGCCGATCTGCCTGCCCGTCTTGCACCGAATGCATAACGACGAGTTTGGCAGATGATTTCGCCAATTGCGGATAGAACGCAGCGTCTGGAAAACCGCGAATATCATTGAGATAGGCCACACCACGCGACAAGGCATAGGCTTGCGTCACGGGTTGATAACTGTCGAGCGAGACGGGAATGCCATCTGCCTTGAGCGCGTCCAGCACCGGCGCGATACGCGCGATTTCTGTGTCGGACGAAACAGGCGCGGCGTCGGGATTGCTGGATGCCGGACCGAGGTCGATCACATCTGCCCCCTCGGCCATCGAAAGGGAATCCCCAGGCGAGTAACCTGTTTGCGGTGATCCATTAGCTGCAGGAGCAGAAGAGCATACATCTGGAAGCAAAGCCAGGAAAGCGGCCTATGGAGCTGTGCGGCAGCGCTCAGTAGGCAATTTTTCAAAATATTGTTAAGCCTTTTCTGAGCATGGTATTTTTCATGGTATTACCAATTAGCAGGAAAATAAGCCATTGAATATAAAAGATAAAAATGTCTTGTTTACAATAGAGTGGGGGGGGTCAGCCTGCCGCCTTGGGCCGGGTGATGTCGTACTTGCCCGCCGCGAACTCGGTTACCGTCCAGCCCAGCGCGACCAGCTCCGGCAACGCCTCGCGCACCCGCTGGCGGCGCTTGCGCATGGTCGAACCACTGGCCTCTGACGGCCAGACATAGCCGCACAAGGTATCTATGGAAGCCTTGCCGGTTTTGCCGGGGTCGATCCAGCCACACAGCCGCTGGTGCAGCAGGCGGGCGGTTTCGCTGTCCAGCGCCCGCACCTCGTCCATGCTGATGCGCACATGCTGGCCGCCACCCATGACGGCCTGCGCGATCAAGGGGTTCAGGGCCACGTACAGGCGCCCGTCCGCCTCGTCGCTGGCGTACTCCGACAGCAGCCGAAACCCCTGCCGCTTGCGGCCATTCTGGGCGATGATGGATACCTTCCAAAGGCGCTCGATGCAGTCCTGTATGTGCTTGAGCGCCCCACCACTATCGACCTCTGCCCCGATTTCCTTTGCCAGCGCCCGATAGCTACCTTTGACCACCATGGCATCAGCGGTGACGGCCTCCCACTTGGGTTCCAGGAACAGCCGGAGCTGCCGTCCGCCTTCGGTCTTGGGTTCCGGGCCAAGCACTAGGCCATTAGGCCCAGCCATGGCCACCAGCCCTTGCAGGATGCGCAGATCATCAGCGCCCAGCGGCTCCGGGCCGCTGAACTCGATCCGCTTGCCGTCGCCGTAGTCATACGTCACGTCCAGCTTGCTGCGCTTGCGCTCGCCCCGCTTGAGGGCACGGAACAGGCCGGGGGCCAGACAGTGCGCCGGGTCGTGCCGGACGTGGCTGAGGCTGTGCTTGTTCTTAGGCTTCACCACGGGGCACCCCCTTGCTCTTGCGCTGCCTCTCCAGCACGGCGGGCTTGAGCACCCCGCCGTCATGCCGCCTGAACCACCGATCAGCGAACGGTGCGCCATAGTTGGCCTTGCTCACACCGAAGCGGACGAAGAACCGGCGCTGGTCGTCGTCCACACCCCATTCCTCGGCCTCGGCGCTGGTCATGCTCGACAGGTAGGACTGCCAGCGGATGTTATCGACCAGTACCGAGCTGCCCCGGCTGGCCTGCTGCTGGTCGCCTGCGCCCATCATGGCCGCGCCCTTGCTGGCATGGTGCAGGAACACGATAGAGCACCCGGTATCGGCGGCGATGGCCTCCATGCGACCGATGACCTGGGCCATGGGGCCGCTGGCGTTTTCTTCCTCGATGTGGAACCGGCGCAGCGTGTCCAGCACCATCAGGCGGCGGCCCTCGGCGGCGCGCTTGAGGCCGTCGAACCACTCCGGGGCCATGATGTTGGGCAGGCTGCCGATCAGCGGCTGGATCAGCAGGCCGTCAGCCACGGCTTGCCGTTCCTCGGCGCTGAGGTGCGCCCCAAGGGCGTGCAGGCGGTGATGAATGGCGGTGGGCGGGTCTTCGGCGGGCAGGTAGATCACCGGGCCGGTGGGCAGTTCGCCCACCTCCAGCAGATCCGGCCCGCCTGCAATCTGTGCGGCCAGTTGCAGGGCCAGCATGGATTTACCGGCACCACCGGGCGACACCAGCGCCCCGACCGTACCGGCCACCATGTTGGGCAAAACGTAGTCCAGCGGTGGCGGCGCTGCTGCGAACGCCTCCAGAATATTGATAGGCTTATGGGTAGCCATTGATTGCCTCCTTTGCAGGCAGTTGGTGGTTAGGCGCTGGCGGGGTCACTACCCCCGCCCTGCGCCGCTCTGAGTTCTTCCAGGCACTCGCGCAGCGCCTCGTATTCGTCGTCGGTCAGCCAGAACTTGCGCTGACGCATCCCTTTGGCCTTCATGCGCTCGGCATATCGCGCTTGGCGTACAGCGTCAGGGCTGGCGGGGTGCCGGTGCCCGTGCCAGCTCGGCCCGCGCAAGCTGGACGCTGGGCAGACCCATGACCTTGCTGACGGTGCGCTCGATGTAATCCGCTTCGTGGCCGGGCTTGCGCTCTGCCAGCGCTGGGCTGGCCTCGGCCATGGCCTTGCCGATTTCCTCGGCACTGCGGCCCCGGCTGGCCAGCTTCTGCGCGGCGATAAAGTCGCACTTGCTGAGGTCATCACCGAAGCGCTTGACCAGCCCGGCCATCTCGCTGCGGTACTCGTCCAGCGCCGTGCGCCGGTGGCGGCTAAGCTGCCGCTCGGGCAGTTCGAGGCTGGCCAGCCTGCGGGCCTTCTCCTGCTGCCGCTGGGCCTGCTCGATCTGCTGGCCAGCCTGCTGCACCAGCGCCGGGCCAGCGGTGGCGGTCTTGCCCTTGGATTCACGCAGCAGCACCCACGGCTGATAACCGGCGCGGGTGGTGTGCTTGTCCTTGCGGTTGGTGAAGCCCGCCAAGCGGCCATAGTGGCGGCTGTCGGCGCTGGCCGGGTCGGCGTCGTACTCGCTGGCCAGCGTCCGGGCAATCTGCCCCCGAAGTTCACCGCCTGCGGCGTCGGCCACCTTGACCCATGCCTGATAGTTCTTCGGGCTGGTTTCCACTACCAGGGCAGGCTCCCGGCCCTCGGCTTTCATGTCATCCAGGTCAAACTCGCTGAGGTCGTCCACCAGCACCAGACCATGCCGCTCCTGCTCGGCGGGCCTGATATACACGTCATTGCCCTGGGCATTCATCCGCTTGAGCCATGGCGTGTTCTGGAGCACTTCGGCGGCTGACCATTCCCGGTTCATCATCTGGCCGGTGGTGGCGTCCCTGACGCCGATATCGAAGCGCTCACAGCCCATGGCCTTGAGCTGTCGGCCTATGGCCTGCAAAGTCCTGTCGTTCTTCATCGGGCCACCAAGCGCAGCCAGATCGAGCCGTCCTCGGTTGTCAGTGGCGTCAGGTCGAGCATGCCGGGCTTCGTCGGCCAGTGTCGCCATGCTCTGGGCCAGCGGTTCGATCTGCTCCGCTAACTCGTTGATGCCTCTGGATTTCTTCACTCTGTCGATTGCGTTCATGGTCTATTGCCTCCCGGTATTCCTGTAAGTCGATGATCTGGGCGTTGGCGGTGTCGATGTTCAGGGCCACGTCTGCCCGGTCGGTGCGGATGCCCCGGCCTTCCATCTCCACCACGTTCGGCCCCAGGTGAACACCGGGCAGGCGCTCGATGCCCTGCGCCTCAAGTGTTCTGTGGTCAATGCGGGCGTCGTGGCCAGCCCGCTCTAATGCCCGGTTGGCATGGTCGGCCCATGCCTCGCGGGTCTGCTCAAGCCATGCCTTGGGCTTGAGCGCTTCGGTCTTCTGTGCCCCGCCCTTCTCCGGGGTCTTGCCGTTGTACCGCTTGAACCACTGAGCGGCGGGCCGCTCGATGCCGTCATTGATCCGCTCGGAGATCATCAGGTGGCAGTGCGGGTTCTCGCCGCCACCGGCATGGATGGCCAGCGTATACGGCAGGCGCTCGGCACCGGTCAGGTGCTGGGCGAACTCGGACGCCAGCGCCTTCTGCTGGTCGAGGGTCAGCTCGACCGGCAGGGCAAATTCGACCTCCTTGAACAGCCGCCCATTGGCGCGTTCATACAGGTCGGCAGCATCCCAGTAGTCGGCGGGCCGCTCGACGAACTCCGGCATGTGCCCGGATTCGGCGTGCAAGACTTCATCCATGTCGCGGGCATACTTGCCTTCGCGCTGGATGTAGTCGGCCTTGGCCCTGGCCGATTGGCCGCCCGACCTGCTGCCGGTTTTCGCCGTAAGGTGATAAATCGCCATGCTGCCTCGCTGTTGCTTTTGCTTTTCGGCTCCATGCAATGGCCCTCGGAGAGCGCACCGCCCGAAGGGTGGCCGTTAGGCCAGTTTCTCGAAGAGAAACCGGTAAGTGCGCCCTCCCCTACAAAGTAGGGTCGGGATTGCCGCCGCTGTGCCTCCATGATAGCCTACGAGACAGCACATTAACAATGGGGTGTCAAGATGGTTAAGGGGAGCAACAAGGCGGCGGATCGGCTGGCCAAGCTCGAAGAACAACGAGCGCGAATCAATGCCGAAATTCAGCGGGTGCGGGCAAGGGAACAGCAGCAAGAGCGCAAGAACGAAACAAGGCGCAAGGTGCTGGTGGGGGCCATGATTTTGGCCAAGGTGAACAGCAGCGAGTGGCCGGAGGATCGGCTCATGGCGGCAATGGATGCGTACCTTGAACGCGACCACGACCGCGCCTTGTTCGGTCTGCCGCCACGCCAGAAGGATGAGCCGGGCTGAATGATCGACCGAGACAGGCCCTGCGGGGCTGCACACGCGCCCCCACCCTTCGGGTAGGGGGAAAGGCCGCTAAAGCGGCTAAAAGCGCTCCAGCGTATTTCTGCGGGGTTTGGTGTGGGGTTTAGCGGGCTTTGCCCGCCTTTCCCCCTGCCGCGCAGCGGTGGGGCGGTGTGTAGCCTAGCGCAGCGAATAGACCAGCTATCCGGCCTCTGGCCGGGCATATTGGGCAAGGGCAGCAGCGCCCCACAAGGGCGCTGATAACCGCGCCTAGTGGATTATTCTTAGATAATCATGGATGGATTTTTCCAACACCCCGCCAGCCCCCGCCCCTGCTGGGTTTGCATGTGCAACGGGAATTTGAAGAATTTCTCCAATGCGGGCGGCTGGAGCATGGCTTTCTACGGGTTCGCTGCGAGTCTTGCCACGCCGAGCACCTGGTCGCTTTCAGCTGTAAGCGTCGCGGTTTCTGCCCGAGCTGTGGGGCGCGGCGGATGGCCGAAAGTGCCGCCTTGCTGGTTGATGAAGTACTGCCTGAACAACCCATGCGTCAGTGGGTGTTGAGCTTCCCGTTTCAGCTGCGTTTCCTGTTTGCCAGCCGGCCCGAGATCATGGGGTGGGTGCTGGGCATCGTTTACCGCGTCATTGCCACGCACCTGGTCAAGAAAGCGGGCCATACCCACCAAGTGGCCAAGACGGGCGCGGTCACCCTGATCCAGCGTTTTGGATCGGCGCTCAATCTGAATGTTCACTTCCACATGCTGTTTCTCGACGGTGTGTATGTCGAGCAATGTTTTTCCGCAACCCGAGGGTCCGACAATCACTAAAAAATCTTGCGCATTGACTTTTAGTTCGATGTCTTTAAGGGCTTGTACTTTGCCGTCGTAAACCTTGTTGATTTTCTTAAAGGTCACGCTCGCCATCGGCTAATACTTTTTGCTCCTGTCGCGGTGTAATTTGTCGAGTTTTGCCTGTTCGGCAATCAATCGGCTATATGCGCCTATAACCAATTTCTTTTTTTCGGGCGAAACCATTTTGGAGTATACGTCAAACATGGCAAGCCATTGTTTGTATGTCCACTCCGAAATGAACGCCTCCTCGTGAATGTCGAGTTGTTTTCGTAGCCGCTTTTGTTGTTCGTATGAAAAAATCTTTTTGGTTTTTTCCTTGAAAAACCTGCCCGGTGCGGAATACACAAAAGCCAAGAAATCCCAATAGTCGATTAGCGGCACTTTCTTTATGTCGCAGTATTCTTTTTTGTGAAAGTGCACAAAAACTATTGTTACATTCGGACTCGGCGAAAAGTCCGTTTTATCAAAGTTGTGTATGACTTCAATTTCGTAAATCGGCTTAAAAAGTAGCGACTTAAAACCGTCTTGGCACAAAGGCTCGCCCGCGTATTTATATACCGCCTCTTGTTGCATGACGAGGTATAAATCCTCGGGCATTCTGCCCGTCGTCAAAAGTTTGCTCAAAATATCCGCAGTCATATTGAACGGAATATTAGAAAAAACTTTGTACGGCTCGCTCGGCAAATCTACCGTTAGGAAATCCCTGTTCAGCAGAACTAAATCCTCGCGTCCTTTTAGTTGCTCAAGCAGTCGCCTATACAATTCCGCGTCGTACTCTATCGCAACAACTTGTCTGCAATGTCCAAGTAAGGCTCGGGTAATAATTCCTTTGCCGGGTCCGATTTCATAAACCAAATCGTCACGGGTTATATTGCTAAGCCCGACTAATTTATTTACCAATTGGGCGTTGTGCAAAAAATTTTGCGAGTCTTTTATGTTGCGTTCCAATAGCCTACTCCTTTACCCGTATGGCTATTGGATTTTTTGTTGCCGTCGGGTGTATTGTTATTGGTAAACCTATATTTTCATAGAGTTGCGTACTCTAAGTCTATACAAGTCAGTACTTAATATATTTTAGCAAATATATTAGGAAAAAACAATGATTATAGGGTGGTTTTGAGAAATAGTCAAAGAAAAAAATGACTTTTAAGGGGTATTTCCCACAAAGGTTCAATTTTGCAGTGCTGAAAAGTCGCTTGTTCGTAAAAGAATAGGCGGCTTTCTATTTTGTGCGACCGCTTAATTTCATAGAGTACGCAACTCTATGAGATTGCGCTCGAAAATAAAAATGTGTCCGTGCGCTTGTATAGCGCATTTAATTTATCCATCAGCTTGCGCTTTTGCTCGAACAACGAGTGTGCGTATCGGTTGACCGTAATCATCGTGTTTGCGTGTCCGAGTATCTCGCTAACCGTCTTTACGTCCGCGCCCGCCTCTATCGCCCGCGTCGCGAATGTATGCCGCAAAGTGTGAAAACTGACATAATCCATCCCCGCCGCCTTTAACAGTTTTGTATAGACTATCTGCATCATGCGCGGTTCGACTGCTTTCCCGTTTTTCATCGAAACGACGTACTCGCTGTTGCTCTTGCGTTTCATCGCTTTTAGCAATTGGCAAAGGAACGGCGGTATCGGTATTGTGCGCCGCGACTTTTTCGTTTTCGGCGCAGTTTCGACAAGAGTAGTCTTTTTTACTCCCCCATCATAGGTGATGACCCTGTTGAGTGAATTCTTTATTTCAATTGTCTTGCGGTCAAAATTTATGCTATCCCATTTTAATCCGCAAAGCTCACCTATTCTAAGTCCCGCATAAAGGCAGATCAAAACACCATAATTTCTTATGTCGTTACTTTCGGCAATCGTTTTTTCGAGTTTTTTTTGGTCTTTTTTGGCGGTGGTCACCGCGACGAAAGACACGGCCAGCCGCCATGCCGACGCGCAAGGCGGTTTCCGCCGTCATCGCGCCTTCGTTGGCTTTGCCACGAATACCGTCTGTGCCGAAATATTTGCGCACCATAAGGTCGATTATCCTGTCGTCGGGTCGCCCTCAAAGGGGACATGCCTGCTGAACCGCGAATATAGAGAAATATCCCGAATGTGCAGTTAACGAATTCTTGCGGTTTCTTTCAGCGCCGCCAATACCGCCAGCCCGTCGCGCAAGGGGCGCGGCTCGTGTGTGCGGATGAAGTCAGCTCCACCTGCGGCGGCGGCAAGCTCTGCAGCGAGTGTCGCGGCCCCGACATCCCCCGGACCACGGCCTGTGAGCGCGCGCAGAAAGGATTTGCGCGAAACAGACAGAAGCACCGGCAAATCGAAGCGC